>NZ_SWBQ01000009.1 GCF_005116445.1 Pedobacter frigoris | reverse complement strand
AACCCGAAATTGCTACCCACCTGCTCTTCCAGTTATCCCCAGCCTCCTCGTCATCCGGCCAGCACACAGCGACAAGAGATCTTGGATAGCGCAAACAAGAGATCTCCCGGTACCATCGAGACGACTAAAGGGTTTCTGCTTCACATCAAAATAACTTCTTCACACTTTATACACACATCATTCACAAATAATACACAAACAGGTACCTTTTTGTGAATAAAGTGTGTACAATGTATGTACCATGTGAGCAGATGCTATAGCCAAAGAGGCTATTGAGTAGCCTCTACTATACTACAAGATATTGACAGGAATAAAGCTTCGGCATTCAAATGACTCAAACATTTAAACCCTGCGATAAGATGTTTTGAGAATAAAGGTCTTATTGTAGTATAGTATATATAGCCTTTCGAATTTTTTGGGGCCAAAACAACAACTTCACACTGCTTTCCTATTTAAATATTGGCAGTCAAGTTATAAAACAACAAATTCCCGCCTAAACTAAGGTTCATAATTTTCCGGCAACATAGTAGATATGCCATAAGCGAAGGAAAAAAAGCCATCTAAACCAAGTCCGTTAGAAATAACATTAACTTTAGCGTTAAGTACAATTTCTTTATTGGGTACAAACCTAATTCCAGATGTAATCAGCAATTTGAATGCACCAGACCGATTAACGAAACGACGCATTACAGGCAACAAAGGCTTATTATGAATAACTGCCAGCAACGTGTCGGGCGACTTGAATATGGTCTCTCCTTTTTCATTAACACCTTTTATGGCTTCTGCTTTTACCAAATTCGGTGATAGCACGTCCGGAAGATAATCCCTCTCAAATAAAAGTTTTCTGATATAATCAGATGAATCACCAAATAGATTCATTGTTTTGTTAATTAAAAATGATCTCTTTTGAGCTTGATCTAGTGTATTGAGCCTAGCAAGTGCCCGTTGTTTTTCGGTGTTTATTTTTCTTTCAATACTTCTTATTTCAAAACCTTCGATCTCATTAGTATTATTGTAAACAGACCTTAGAAAATGAGTTACGGAACCATAATAAGCATTTTCCCTCAACGTTAATACTTCATCTGATAGTTCCTTCTCATTTAAACCCTGAAAAAATGCCTTACCATAAAAATATCTTTTCCCTGGCGACATGCTGAAATGCTGCAGGTCATATTCAATAATGTATCCCAATGCTTTATTTATCACTATAATAGCGCCTTTTGCGGTAGCAAACATTTCCTGTGTATTTTTATTGAGCCTCAATTGTATGTCATCAATATTTTTTATGATACATTCCTCAGAGAAAGGAGTAACACCCAAAAACGCATTTCTAAACTTTTTTAAAACTTCGGGGTCACGTATATCCAGCTTTACAAAATCGCTTTTGATGGTAATCTCCTTCAATTCCTGATTTTTTTGTTTCATTTTAAAACCGACTTTCAAAGGCAATTGCATAGAGGAAAACGAGTATGATATAGTTTCATATCCTATAAAACTGACGGCAAGATCTTGCTTACCTTAGGGAATATTATCCAATTTAAATAAGCCATTGCTATCGGAGATCGTACGAATAGTTGTATTGTTGATGTAGATGTTTGCGGCAACTACAGCTTTTCCGGTTTCACTATCAGTTATTTTTCCTGAAATTATTTGCTGTGCATTAGAAACACCTATATTAAATATCAGGAAAAATAAAATGAGTGCGCTACGTGAATTCATGGGACAAGCCTGGTTTTTATTATTGAGCTATATTGAAGGGAGAAATTTACAACTTTTGTATATAACTAATAGCTGGTAAGATATATTTTATGACTAGATCACTGGTTCTGCCTATACTCTAAACCTGTTTCAACTAAAGCTTTGCGCCGTATTTGCTTAAGGGTTGCTGCGATTACAATCGCAGCAACCCTTAAGCAGGTGTGCAGAAACTCTTAAGCGGAAGCAAAGGCACAGCGTAATAGAGCCTTAAAAAGACGTACTACAATTGCTTTTGAAGAGCTTTTATAGATTTACCAACCATAAACACCTTGCTGCTGTCTGAAAGTTTATAATTGAGTCTGGCAATTTCGGCATTGTTCAGTTCCAGGAAACTCCCTCCCCTAATATCAAAGGTCGCAGTATCTATCTTGTTCTCCTTCATTATCTGCAAGGTGGAACTTCTGCCTTTATCACCAACCACAGCTTTAAGAGACCTGAATTGACAGCTGTCGAGTACCATTCTAAACTGATCACTAAGTACGATATCAAATTGCTTTTCTTTTAAATTTTTCAAGTAAATTTCACCTACCCTATCGCTGATCGCCTTATCATACCTGGGGTAATCGAAGGTGCGCAGCTTGTTCAAATGATTTAGTATGATCACGATTTCACTGGAACTATTTCCAAATTCCTTGTTCTTTTCATTCATGACCACGTCGATAGTCAATGATGCTCCGCTCTGGACTACTTTAACATCATCTCTGATCCTGTTGCCCAGCCAAATGCCTTCTTTCGCTCCGTACTCAACCTGTATATCCAGCGCATTTCCAGTTTTGACATATAGTTCACTTATCCCGCTAAGGGCCTTAAACTGGTGATCGTTGAAACGCTTTTTATGATTTCCACTCAGGTAAGTTGTTTTGAGCGAAAAATTATGTGCGGCCAAAGTTCCAATATATAAAAGGAATGCCGCAATAAATAACATAGTACTTAATTTCATATTCGTTATGTTAAAATGTCTTTAATTATTTTGATCGATAATTGTCGCCCACATACTGCCTGTAAAGGGTAGCAATATTGTCTATATCAATATCCAACAGGTATATGCTTTTGAAAAACTCGGGCAGGTCCTGACTTAGAAAACGTTCCTTATTGTACTCCCGGATCTTCTTTTTGGCGTCTGTTTCCACAAAAAACCCTATTCCTCTTTTATTGGATATTACAAACCTATTCTGCAAAAACTCATAGGCCCTGACAACCGTATTTGGATTTACCTGCAGCTCAACAGCTAGATCTCTTACTGAAGGTATCTTCTCCTCAACCGGCCATTTGTCCAGGGTAATCTGTTCGCCGACATACGCCGCTATCTGCAGGTATATCGCTTCTTTTTCTCTGAACTCCATCTTAAACCTCCTTTTCTTTCAACCTGTAATAAGTAGCTGACCAGATCAGACCGGCTACAATAAAAAAGATGTAGGACGATGCAGAACTGATGATGGGAGATTCATTAATGTGATAATAATCGTTGCCATCGATGAAAGAAACGCTACTAAATAATTGTCCTACATTTACTTCTGTATTGAACATAGCGGTCAATACAGCTGCATTTACATAGATCATTCCAAAATAAAGGACCAGCAATAGTGATCCTATTTTCAGAATCTGATGTTTCCTGAAAAAGACGGCACCAAAGAAAGACAGTGCATGCAATAAGGAAAATATTACCAGATCACTAATTAATCTATGTTTAGGGTCAAAAATATTGACCAGTTTTTGCGGTTGCTTTAAAGATGCATTGGCGATCTGAAGTACTACAGCATCGACCACATAAAAACACGCTATATATACTACAAGAAAAATTACGAAAGAATAGACCCAGGCTACCAGCCATTTCTCCAGATTAGAAGCAGGAAGCATCAAAAAACTGATTGATTTGCTTTGGCTGCCAAGTTCGGCAAAAATACCGGCTGTAAAGATAGGCGCGGACACAAATAAGCAGAGCTGAAACATAGTATACTGTTCTATGCTAATGAAACTGTTTGCGTTCATACTAGTATAGCCCAACGCAATAGAAAGTCCGCCTATCAAAATCAGCAACAACATGAGGTAAGGTTTGTAATTGGCTATTGAATGTCTTTTGAAAAGCTTTATAAACCGACTGAGATTAAATGTATTGTTCATCATCTTATTGTTAATGCGTTTAATAACTATTTATGGCCGCTGATGGCGGAATTGAATAGCACTTCCATATCCAACTTTGCGGAGGCCTCGCCGCGACTGATGGCCATTTCCTGTAGCTCATCAATACTTTTGTACAGTACGATCTCCTGCTGATCCAGCACCAGCACCACGTCAATCAGACTATCGAGATCTCGTACCTGATGAGTAGAAATGATGATACAACGATCTTCATTAAGCGCAGCTGCTATCGCTTTTCTGAATTGTACCTTAGAAGGAATATCCAGACCATTGGTAGGCTCGTCCATGATCAATAAGGAAGTATTGGTGGCCAGTCCGAACGCGATCATGATCTTTTTCTGCTGACCATAAGAAAGGTGCTTAATTTTGCTGATTTCAGGAACATCAAAATCGGACAGCACCTTGTAAAATGCGGCTTCGTCAAACTTAGGATAAAAGTGTGCCGTACTTTTTACAAATCCTGAGACGGTAACATCAGGAAGATAGAGCTCCTCGGGAATGAAAAATAGTTCCTGGAGAAAAGCCGGTGTGCGGGAGTCAGCAGACAATCCGTTGACTTTACAGTGGCCTTCCCGGGGATGCAACAGTCCGGCAATGTTTCTTAATAAAGTTGATTTTCCTGCTCCATTCTTCCCTAGCAAGCCATAGATATGGCCTTTGGACAGCCGGAGGTTAAGGTCTTTGAAAAGCAGCTGGTTCTTGCTGTATCCAAAAGTTAAATTAGATATTTCTATCATATTGAGTCTGTTTTAGTGTATTACTTAACTAGTACACAGCAAATGTATATATTAAATTGAATTGTACAAAAAAATATGTGATTTGTTAAATTATGTTAACCACTTGACAGGATGAATGCCTTTACATAGCTTAGCGTCCTATTATTTTTAATTGACGGTATCGTATTATTAACTTATCTTTGCAGAATGTTTAAAATTAAACACGTTTTATTATTAAGTTTCACCATCATTGCCCTTACTATTGCGGGTTGCAAAAGCCAGTTTGAAAAGCTCAGACTAAGCAACGATACCGGCAAGAAAATGAGCGAAGCATTAAAGCTCTACAACAAGAAAAATTATGCTAAGGCTTTAATCTTGTTTGAGGATCTTTCACAAAAATACAGGGGAAGATCAGAAGCAGAGGAGTTGAACTATTACTATGCAATGACCCTGTTTAAACTGAGGGATTATACTACTGCAAGATTTCAGTTTAAAAGCTTTGCAGATACCTATCCAACCAGCAGATATGCTGAAGAATGCAGGTATATGGGTGCTTATTGTTTTTACCTGGAATCTCCTAAACCTAGCCTGGATCAGGAAAACACAGTTAAAGCTATAGATGCACTTCAGTTATTCATCAACTTTTATCCAAAAAGTGAGCGTGCTGCTGAGGCAAGTAAATACATTGGCCTGCTTCGTGCTAAACTGGAGGACAAAGCTTTTTCAAATGCGAAAATGTACTATGAGCTTGGTGGTTATGACATCAGTAACTACAAAGCTGCCGTTGTAGCCCTTAAAAATGCTCAAATAGATTTCCCGGATATTAAATATGCTGAAGAGATGGACTTGCTAATTGTGAAGTCGCAATTTGCTTATGCAAAAAACAGTATTGAGGAACGTCAGGAAGACAGGTACAGCGAAGCCATTGGTTATGCTGATGAGTTTGCTGAAAGTCACCCGGAAAGCAAGTTGCTTGCTGAGTCTAAAGAATTAAGAAAAGATAGTGAAAAAGGAATTGCCAACGCTAAAAGTGTTTTAGCAGCAAGAAAAGCTGACTATGAAAAATATAAAGCGCAGTTAGATAAAGAAGGTAAAAAAGATACTACTACAATTAAAACCCCCAACAAATAATGAATACTAATAAACCCGCTATACCGAACACAACGGTTACCAGAAATGTTAATGATTTAGATAGTAAAACTCAAAACATTTACGAGTCTTTAGTCATTATCTCAAAAAGGGCTAATCAGATTTCAAACAACATGAAAGAAGAATTGCACGGTAAATTAGCCGAGTTTGCTTCTTCAAATGATAATCTGGAAGAGATCTTTGAAAACAGAGAGCAAATTGAGATCAGCAAACACTATGAGCGCTTACCTAAGCCTTCCTTGATTGCTATTGATGAGTTCCTGAATGATAAAGTTTATTACAGAAATCCTGCTAAAGAGCAACAATAATTGTATGCATAGGGATTAAATTGCATTAATGCATTAAAAACCATGCTAAAAGATAAAAACATTATTTTAGGCGTTTGCGGCAGCATTGCGGCATACAAATCAGCAACACTGGTACGACTACTGGTAAAGGCTGGCGCAAACGTCAAAGTAATCCTCACGGCCGATGCGGCCAACTTCATTACGCCACTTACGCTGGCAACATTATCAAAACATCCTGTATATACACAATACTTCGAAGCCGAAACCGGAGTATGGAGCAACCACGTAGAACTTGGTCTTTGGGCCGACTATATGCTAATTGCACCGGCCAGTGCCAATACTTTAGCAAAAATGGCAACAGGACTGTGCGACAATTTATTGACAGCAGTATACCTTTCAGCTAAATGTTCTGTCCTTTTTGCTCCGGCAATGGATCTGGATATGTGGAAACATGAAAGCACCCAGCAAAATATAGTACAGCTAATTTCTTACGGCAATCTCCTGATTCCTCCGGGAAGCGGCGAACTGGCCAGCGGTCTCTACGGAGAAGGCAGGATGGCTGAACCGGAAGAAATTGTAGACTTCTTATCATCAACCATAAAAGAAGACCTCCCCCTGCTTGGCAAAAAAGTACTGGTCACCGCTGGCCCTACTTACGAAGCAATAGATCCGGTGCGTTTCATTGGAAATCATTCTTCAGGTAAAATGGGTTTTGCTATTGCTGATCAATTCGCTTTACTCGGTGCAGAGGTAACATTGATTACGGGGCCTACTGCAGAAAAAAGTCATCAAACAGTAAACAGGATTGATGTAGTTAGTGCTGCAGACATGCTCAAAGCTTGTTTAAGCGAGTTTACCCATAGTCAAATTACAGTAATGAGTGCTGCTGTAGCGGACTATACACCTGTAGTTACCGCGGATCAGAAGATAAAGAAAACTGAAAATCAGTTTAGCCTGGAACTGAAGAAAACTGAAGATATCCTAGCTACTTTGGGTAAATTGAAAACTGCTGATCAACTGCTGATTGGCTTTGCCTTAGAAACTGAAAACGAAGAGGAGCATGCAAAAAGTAAGCTGATTAAGAAGAACCTCGATCTGATTGTCCTGAACTCCCTGAACGATAAAGGCGCAGGCTTTAAGAAGGATACCAATAAAATCACTATATTTAATAAAGCATCTGAGAAAACTGTTTTTGAAATGAAGTCAAAGACCGAAGTTGCAAAAGACATTTGCCTTGAAATATTAAAGCTGGTTTAAAAGCATGAAACGCTACTTATTTATCTTAATATCCTTTGCATTTTATCAAACTGCCGCGACAGCCCAGGAATTGAATTCCAGGGTGCAAATTCAAGCTCCTACGGTTGCCAATATAGACAAGCGGAACATAGAGGTACTCCAAACTGCCGTAAGGGATTTTTTGAATAATAATAAGTGGACAAATGAGACTTACACCCCTCAGGAGCGTATCGAATGTAATTTTGTTATCACCATAACAGACTGGGACGGAAACTCAGCCTACAAGGCGGAAGCTCAACTGCAATCCAGCAGACCAGTCTATGGCTCTGCATATAACAGCACACTACTGAATTTGAGCGACAAAGACTTCGATTTTAACTATACTGAAGGACAGTCACTCGATTTCTCAGACCAGAATTTCATTTCCAATCTCAGTTCTTTGCTTGGATTCTACGCTTATACCATTATCGGACTCGATAAAGACAGTTTTAGTAGTCTGGGAGGAACCCCATACTTCAAAAAGGCACTCACTGTGGTAAACAATGCCCAGACGTCCGCCAATAAGGGATGGAAGGCTTTTGATGGCCTGAGAAACAGGTATTGGCTAAACGAAAATCTGTTGAATAAAGGTTTTGAAGAACTACGCGCCTTTATCTACGATTATCATTTTAACGGTCTGGATCGTTTACAGGACAATGCTCCCCGCGGTGTAAAGAAAATGATCACCCTACTTTCTGGCTTGAAACAGATGGACAAGCAAAAGGTAGGTTCTATTTTCCCTAACTTCTATTTTGCCAGTAAGGCAGATGAAGTGGTAAATATATTCTCCATTCCTACGGGAGATGTTTCTGATAGCATTAAAGCTTATAACCTCCTTGCGGAAATAGACCCCGCAAACCTCAACAAGTATGAAGCTTTAAAACAGCTCAATAGTACTGCAAAGCAAGGACTTAAAAAATAATCAGTTAAATTTTGTTAAAACATTTTGTTTATACGAATAGATTCGTACATTTGATTACGAAACAATTCGTATAAACAAATATGAGTACAGGAGAATATATTAAGCCGACCGAAAGTGAACTGGAGATCTTGCAGATCCTGTGGGAAAAAGGTGAATGTACGGTAAGGGATGTTCACGAAATTTTAGAAAAAAGTAAAGATGCCGGGTACACTACTACCCTAAAGCTCATGCAGATCATGCATGAAAAGGGCCTGGTGTCTCGCGACACATCAGCAAAAACACACATCTATAAAGCATCGGTAAATCAGGAAAAAACCCAGCAGCAACTGGTGAATAAAATGATAGACAATGTATTTAACGGCTCTGCTGCCAGATTGGTCATGCAGGCCCTTGGCAACCACAGTGCGAGCAAAGACGAGATTGATTCTATAAAAAAATATTTAGATGAACTAGAGAAAAAATAAGGTTATGGAGGTAATAGTAAACAACCTGATCAAAGCAATTGGATGGAGCATATTCCATTCATTATGGCAAGGAGCCATCATTTATGGAATACTCCTGATGCTATTGAGTCTTTTTCCCAAACTAAACGCAGGAGTAAAGCATAACCTGGCCTACGGCACACTGTGTTTAATATTTGTAGGATTTTGCATTACCTTTTCTTCTGTGTTCAAATTGCCGGAAGAAAGTCAGACAATGACCGCTCAAATCCTTGTTGAGGGAAATTACACGGAATCAGTTTTTACCATCCCTCAGCAAATTAAGAACAGCACCGAACACATATTTCCCTACCTATCGGGCATATATATAATAGGCTTGCTTTCACAATTATTCATATTAACCGTAGGCTATAAGAAGGTTTTGAGGCTAAAACAAGCAGCAAGGATTGCCGTACCGAATGAATGGCAGGTTGTATTCTCCAGTATGATCGACCGCTTAAACATTCGGCGAAACATTAGCTTTTATTTATCAGACAAAGTAAACGTGCCCCTTGTAATTGGTTATTTGAAACCTGTGGTATTGTTTCCGGTGGCTCTTGCCACACAGCTTGACATCAAGCAAGTTGAAGCAATATTGATACACGAGCTTTCGCACATTCGCAGAAATGATTATTTGCTTAACCTGATCAAAACAGGAATTGAAACTTTATTGTTCTTCAACCCTTTCATCTGGCTGACCAGTAAACTCATCGGTGTTGAAAGAGAGCATGCCTGCGATGATCTGGTACTCAAGTTTACCGGCACTCCTCTGACCTATGCCCATGCTTTGTTAAAATTAGAAATCCTTAAAGATAAAACCACGCCTACCCTGTCGATGGCAGCTACGGGCAATAACCAACATTTGTATCAACGCATAAAAAGAATCACAGATATGAAAACGAACTACATGAATGCAAAGCAAAAATTCTTTGCGATCACACTGACTATGGCCACCGTAATTTCACTGGCCTGGATCAGTCCGGAAAAAACAACTGCAGCTTCAACAAAAAGCCAGCCGCCTAAAAATGCAACTCTTGAGGTTAAATCAACACAGTCTAAACCTTTGGTAAAGCTCGTTGAAATTAAACCTGCCACAGGTGAAAAAGTCCCGGCTGATACGACTAAGAAAAAAAGAAAGTTTAAAATTGTGACTATAGATGCGCAGGGCAACCAGAAGGAGTACAATTCTGTAAAAGAAATGCCGGACAGCTTAAGAATCGATGTCATCAAAGACACATTCACCGACAATGACCTGAATGCAACTTTCAAAGCGCTTCCTGCAGATTTAGATAAAGCACTTATAAATTTTGAATCCAGTTACAACTTTAAGTTTGATACCATTTTAAACTCCAAACAAAAGGGAAAAATGAGCCCTGAAGAGCAAAAGCGACTAAATTCGATCAGGGTAGAATTAAATAAATCAATAAAGGCGGGAACTGCAAGATCCCTGTCAAGTTCAAAAGAACTGGCAGAAGCTTACAGAAAAGTTGCGAGTGCTGCGTCAAAAACAGGGGCTTATACTTACAGTTATAAAATGAAACAAAATTCCGATAAGGACGGCGACATTGTGATTATGACCAAACCAGGTAATGACACTATAAAAGTAAGGGGTTATAGTTATAAAATGACTCCAAAATCTGATCATGTTGTTACGGTATCTGGAATTGAAAGAGCGGTTACATCAGATCTTTTGGAGGCCAGAAAAAGAGCGGTGGAAAACACGACAGTAAGCTTGCAAAGGCGGCTCAGTAGTGCTGAATATAAAAAAGAATTTGAAGCCATGAAAGAAATCAGGGAGTCCGAAGAATATAAGAAAGCAAAAAAGAAATTCGATAGTGAAGTAGAGAAGATGAAACGGAAAAAAGGTATTAAAACAGATAGCAAGACCAATATTAATGGATTAGATATCGATGCCTATCATGAGTATATGTTACACAACATAGAGAAACCGTAAAATCGAGAACCCCCACAATAGTTTTTGGTTTAGGCAGAAGTATCATCTTCTGCCTTTTTTGTTTATAAGATTGTTAACACCCATTGCTTAAGTTTTCCTAATTTAGCAGTGTAATATGCTACAAAAACTTTCGATTCGTAATTACGCTTTGATAGACAGTGTTGATCTGGAACTCGACAAGGGTCTGAACATCATCACTGGCGAAACTGGTGCTGGTAAATCCATCATGCTAGGGGCACTTTCATTGATATTGGGCCAGCGTGCAGAAACCAGGTACTTTTTCAATCAGGACAAGAAATGTATTATTGAAGGCTTATTTTTAGTGAATGATTCACTTCAGTCCTTCTTTGAAGAAAACGACATTGATTTCTATAAGGAAAGTATTTTAAGAAGAGAGATTTCTACCGATGGCAAATCCAGGGCTTTCATTAATGATACCCCGGTTAATCTGACGATCATGAAGCAGGTTGGAGAAAAACTGATCGACATACATTCTCAGCATGCCACGCTTGAAGTAAATGACGCTGGATTCCAGTTGTCGGTAGTAGACACGCTGGCTAATCATCAACCTGTACTACATCAGTATCACGAGCTTTACAAGACTTTTAAGAAGAAACAGCAAACACTTCTTGTGCTGCAGAACTCGGCTACTGAGGCACGCAGCAAGCAGGACTATGAACAGTTTTTATTTAACGAACTGGATGCTGCAGCACTCAAAGCCGATGAACAGGAACTTCTGGAAACAGAACTCCAAATGCTCAATAATGCAGAAAATATAAAAAGAGGGCTGCTAAACAGTCATCAGTTGCTAAGTGAGCAGGAAACGGCGGTGCTCCCTGTTTTAAAGGAAGCAATTTTACAATTGCAGGGTATAGAGAAATTTAATCCCGATTACACCGTATTGGCGGAACGTATGCGCTCTGTTTCCATAGAATTAAAAGACATCGCTCAGGAAACAGTAGCACTGGAAGAAGGAATTGTATTTAATCCTGCCAGAATAGAAGAAATTACCGCCCGTCTTGATTTAATTTACAGCTTGCAGCAAAAGCATAGGGTAAATAATATTCAGGAACTTTTAAGTATTCAGGATCAGCTCTCCAACAACCTGAATGATTTGTTAAACAGTGATGAAGAGATAGAGAAACTATCAAAAGAAATTAGCCAGATCAAAGGTGTACTGGACGAACAGGCAAATCTACTTTCTAAAAACCGCAGCAAAGCGATAGTGCTCACAGAAAAGCAAGTTGGAGAAATACTGGTTCAGGCAGGCATGCCAAACGCCCGCATTAAAATAGAACAAACCCTATTACCAGACCTGAATAAGGATGGTAAAGACCAGATCGCCCTGTTATTTTCTGCGAATAGCGGTCAGGCTCCCGCACCTGTCGGCAAAGTTGCTTCGGGCGGTGAGCTATCCAGACTCATGCTGGCAATCAAATCTATTATGGCGAAACATACCTCATTGGCTACCCTGATTTTTGACGAGATTGATACAGGCATCTCGGGTGAAACTGCAGTACGTGTAGGTGAGGTAATTGGCAACCTTGAAAAGAACATGCAGGTCATCTGCATTACTCACCTTCCTCAAATTGCCGCCAAGGGTGATTCACATTATTTTGTTTACAAAAATGAACAGACCAACCGGACTACTACGGGAATCAGAAAGCTAAAATCTGATGAACGTATAGGCGCTATCGCTGAGATGCTTAGCGGCAAGGATCCAGGTGCCTCAGCGATGAAAAATGCCCAGGAACTGCTTGGCTTAAACTAAATTGTCTGTTCATCTTACTTTCTTTCCATCAGATATTTTGTACCTGATTGCTTTTATAGCTATCTTAAATTGATAAAATAAAAAAAGCACAACAAAAACAACAAATATGTATAATTTACTAAAAGGTAAACGCGGTATCATTACCGGTGCATTAGATCAGAATTCAATTGCCTGGAAAGTGGCAGAAAAAGCCCATGAAGAAGGCGCAGAATTTGTGTTGACCAACGCCCCTATCGCTATGCGTATGGGAGAGATCAATGCTCTTGCAGAAAAGACAGGTTCTCAGATTGTTCCTGCCGATGCAACAAACATGGAAGAGCTTGAAAACCTTTTTACCCAATCGCAGGAAATATTAGGTGGCAAGATAGATTTTGTTTTGCATTCAATAGGCATGAGTGTCAACATCCGTAAAAAGATACCTTATACAGAGTCAAACTACGATTACTTCATGAAAGGCATAGATGTATCGGCCATGTCGTTCCACAAGATGCTTGCTGCAGCTAAAAAGCTGGATGCCATAAGTGAAGGTGGAAGTGTTGTAGCCCTGACCTATATGGCAGCGCAAAGAACCTACCCTTTCTATACAGATATGGCAGATATCAAAGCAATGCTTGAATCTATAGCCCGCAGTTTTGGTTATCACTATGGACTCGAAAAGAAAGTAAGGATCAATACCGTATCACAGTCGCCTACTAAAACTACTGCCGGTACTGGGATCAAAGGTTTTGGAGATTTTTATGATTATGCAGATGCCATTGCGCCGCTTGGTAATGCAGATGCCGAATCATGTGCAGATTACTGCATCACCTTGTTCTCAGACCTCACCAGAATGGTTACCATGCAAAACCTTTTCCACGATGGCGGTTATTCATCGACAGGAGTAAGCGACATAGTCATGCAGAAAATGGGATTGGAATAATAAAGCAGTTATTAAAAAAGGGGATTTAAAAAGATCCCCTTTTTACCAGACTAATGAAGTTTTTATCAATTAACAACACCCGCAAAGGCCTGGTTTGATTTTACAGACAAACTTCCATTAAGTCCTTTTGCAATCACATAATAGTAATTGGTGGCATCTCTTTCAAACGTAGTATCGTTGAAGCTCACATTTTCACCACTATTTTCTGCTATTTTCACCGGCTCTTTTCCCCTCGTAAATCTATAAACCTCATATTTAGATACACGGCTTTGAGAAGGCTGCCAATTGATCCTGATTAGTTTTTTATCTCCCGATAAAAATGCTTTTAAAGACACCGGAGGGTAAACCTGCGATTCATAAGCCGCCACATATTCCTCACTTGTACTCTCCTTTCCCAACTGGTCCAGCGCTGCTATCTTGTATATAATTTTAAACCCTTTACTTTCCACTGAATCCGTATGACTTGATTTAGCATTCTCGAGCGCTACTTTATTGATCTTTACAAAACCCTTATCATCAATTTTCCTGTAAACATTATATCCGGTGATCAGATCTGCAGTAGCAGCATCATCTCTCCAAAAAATATGATACTTATTTCCTTCCTTCGCCGCGTCTACGATTGTAGGGGCTGCTACGGGTATTATGCCAACTTTTTGCTTTATATATACAATCGGCAAAAAATCACTACGTACATTACTTAAACTTTCAGAAACTACAGCATAGCCCGTTATTCCTCCATTTTTTGTAGTATCCGTAAATGAGTAGTCTTTCTTTTTCTCCTCTTTAAAAATAAACTCAGAACTAAGAACGAGTTTACCTTCAAGCTGATTGGTTTTATAAACATACCATCCTCTGGTGCTTTGTTCAAAGTCCTGCCATGAAATCACATTACCTGAATTTGTCTTTTGCACCTCCACGTAAATAGGTGCAGATGGCCTTTTAGCAGTATGTAACAGGGAATAAATCTTCGCACTCCGAAGTGAATGTTGTCCAAGCTTGTCATTGATAACCAGATAGTAATAGTATTTTCTTCCTGTTACTGACCTTCTGTCTACAAAAAATCCGCTGGACGAAGAACCGATATTCTCATAGCCATCTTCATATTCTGCTGACCTGAAAACATTAACCACACTAATCAGTTCCGGTCTCATGAACTTCCAGTTCAGGTTAATCTGATCTGTCACAGAATCTGCTGTGGCGGTAAATTGGAGGGGAAGCAGTAAATCCTTATTGATCAGGGTTGCGGACACTGTGTCAGAAATTACTTTACCCCCCCCTCCAAATCTGGTCACTGGTGTGATCGTATATTGATACACTTGTTCAGCGTTGACATTTTCATCAACCAACGTATAAAATATACTATCCGCAGTTTGTTCTATGGTGTAAAATGTTTCAATTCTTTTAAATTCCGACTTCATGCCTTCCCCTCTCCGGATCAGCAGTGCCTCTGTAATGGGCTGCGTTGCCTTCGCCTTAAAAGTAATGTTGAAATTACCACCACGTGTCAGCCGGCTTTTTATTTTTGGCTTGGCGGCATTTACCGCCTCACTTCCATTCACAGCTACGGTAGTATATTTTAAGCCTTCCGTATTGTCTCTTTTGATTTGAATAACCCGGTACTGATAAGCTACATTTCTATTGATGCCGCTATCGATCAGCAAAATATTGAATGCCGCAGCCATGTGTTGCTGAGTCAGGTAAACTGACAAAGAATCATAACTGAACGTTTTTTTAAATATTGGCCATATGCTTTCCACGCTATATGCCGTTGCAGGATTGTATTCATAAACCTTTGGAATGGCTTTGGAAACGTTATTCAACAGTTCCACATAACTCTGAGGTGTATTAAATTTCTGCAAAGTTTGCCAGTCACGTTCGGTAACAGCTTTTCTATCCAGCCTGAATCCCACCACATCACCATCCGGATGTTCAGGAGAGGCCGGTTTAAAAAGGTTATAGATATAGTTCCCTTTATAGCCGCTAAATGCTACACTTGCATCTTTCTGAGCAAAGCCATTCATGGCTACTACAAGGATTAATAAAGTAATAATAATGCTTCTCATCGCTATATTCTATTAAAATGCTTCTATTTAGATTTTAAACTAATTGACTTTTCTGTCATTTCTGCTGCTACCCCTACAGTTATCCCTTCTTTGATACCCACTTTAACACACGGAATCGGGCTGCAAATTGTTCCGACAAACAAGTCTACACAAGGAGTTTCACAACGGCTGTTGCAAATACCGGCCCCCACATAGGCTTCGCCTTCCAGTGTGAAAGTAAGTGCGAGTCCCAATTGTATTTTGGGTCCCGACTTTGCCAATGGTGTAAGGGTGCCGTTTACATCAGCATGAATGTCTGCATGTAAAGAGACACTCGCACAGGCCAAACCTATACTTGCTCCCGCACCTACCTTCACATAACCTCCAAGCCGGCCTCCTATCGTTAGCGACAACTCTTCAGGTTTTGTACTAAAAACAGATTCAAAGAAGAAGTTCCCATAGATTCCATGCTTCAGTTCGCAATGTGCTACAGGATCGAGGTCTATGTCGAATGTAGGAAGTATTGGAATCGGCACATCAATAGAAGTAATCAATAGTACGCCACTTACCTCATTGATGATCTGCTCAAAACTGGCAGGCACATCGTTCTTGAAGTGGGTCTTGAGTGAGGCTTTTTGCTCTGCCGTTAGCTGTGCATTCCCCACCATCATGCCAATACCCGCTTCTTTGATAGGAGCTCCGGTAATATTCCTTGCAATCCCATTGGTAAAAATATACCATTTGCTACCGCCGATATACATTTCGATGTCCGTCTCCAGATCAGCAAAGTCGGTCGACTGGCTCAGGTGGCATGAGCCCACCAGCGCACTTTCTTTAAAGTCGTAAGTTAGGTTCAATCCGGATACCCCACCGGCACCCATGTTTTGTACACCGATCTTCGACTGGTCTGCCACAAGATCTCCCTTGACTATGAATTTTAAATGACTGTCTTTTTCACTGATGCCTTTCGGCGTGACCAGATCTCCTTCAAACGCAAAGTTGTTCCAGGTCTGCCCTGTGACTGTCATTTCTCCTGTGACTTTATTTAGATAGCTATCCTTACTCTTACTGTTCAGGTAAACTATTTGATTTGTACCGGGTGCTACGGGGACAAATAGCCGGGTATTGTCTTTCGTTTTATTCAATTCCACATTGATGCTGTAAGCATCTGGTTTATCCTTATCCCTCAGTGTGCCTTTAAGAACCAGGGTATTGTTAGAAAAACGTTGGCCCTGATCGCTGAAGGTAACCACAATTCCATTTGCATCCAGCTTCAAATTCTTAAATACTCCTGCTGTATCGTGCTTGAATTTGCCGTCCAGCAGTTTATATACAAGTTCATACGACTCGGTTTTTAAGCCCGAAAGGTTTGGCACATCCAGATCAAGGGCTCCTTTAAAGCTCACATAGTCTACACCTCCGGATACTGTTCCAGGTGTAAATTTCGCAATCTTGTTTAAGGTTACAGGAGCCTGGTCCTGAACCAGCAATATGCGGGTGTCATTGGGATCACCGGTATCATACAAATTAATATTACTGATCCTGATCTCATCTGTCGGTTCTAAGTCCGGCAGGCCTTTTAATGAAGCCAAAGCAGTATTATTGGAATTTGCCAGGATGGACACTGACCAGGCCCCTTTAGTTTTGGAGTATCCTTTATCAAAACCAAAGCTAGTCATGGTCTGGCTGTTATTCAGCGTCACGTCAAAGGAATTCAGCAATTTAAGCTTGGTCACATCAAACTTCCCAAAGCCAACTTTATCGTAGCTAATGGTCAGGTTTTCAAATGGTATGGTCAGCCCCTGAGCATTCAGTACTCCGGCCGATACTTTCAGTCCTGTTTTGTTCAGTGTCCATTTGGCAAGTTCCAATCTCCAATTGTTCAGCATTAAATTAACCGGCTGCTCATCAGTGGAGGAATAGCCCCTGTTGTCAATAATAAAGGTCGCCGCAGCTTTGATGTTATTTTTACTGGCACTAATGTTATCGAGTTTGGTATTGACAATACCTTTAAATTTCATGCCCTTATCGGTAAATAATATCTTTTCCTGCGGAATGAGCTGTAAATCATCTGCGACCCTGAAATCCAGCTGCCTGCGCTGACGGTTAGATACCATCAATGGCTTGGTCAGGATATCAGAAGCTGATGTAGAAAAAGTCCGCAGGTAATCTGTTAAGGGGTTATTACCATATGAATAGTTAGATGCATAGCTGGTCTCTTCTTTATTCAGGTACAAGCTATTGTCATCACCCTGACTATTAGAAGCTGAGGTTTTCAGGTCCTGTGCCAGACTCGCAGGATCCAGTTGAACGAAGCCTTTAAGGCTAGCTCCTCCATTCTCTGCGTCCAGACTCAATCCACTGTTATCTACTATATTTACAGTATAATTTGTATATAAAAGTGCTTTCAGCTCATTCTCCCGGAAATATACCTTTGATAAGATAGTTTGCGGACCACCACTCTGCCCGGGCTTGATCAATACGTTATAGAAAGTAAGCCAATCGGACTGATTCGCCGGCGTCAGACTACTCTTATCGGCATTTCCCTTAGGATTCAGTCGCCCGGTAATGTTGTAATTTCCATTACCCGCGGGTTCGTACGAGCTGATCAATACCGGGAAATTATACAGGTTTTCCTGGATGCCTGATGGAAGTTTTTTGAAGGTAAAATTCACATAAGCGGTAGTTTGATCTACCACCTGTGTCCATTGCGTATCGCCCAGATATCCAGACACCCCTGCCGACAATATGGTAATCAATCCACCGGCACCCCCATCATTCAGCGGCAACCTGCTGATCATATATCCACCTGTGCCACTCCTGTCCACAATGTATTCGTCATCATTATAATTCGATACCGCAACATTAAATATACCTGTAGATTTTTTACTTCCGTTATCGGCAACCGTTGACGCCGTGGCCTTTATCCTTCCGGCTGGATTTACCCTTACCGTAACAGATACCGTCCCGCTCATATCAGAATAAACCTGAGTTTTGGCAATCGTATAGTTGTCGACAGGAATGACCTGCAAATCAAACTGAGTTCCTGCCGCAGCAAATTCCAGCAAGGTAAATTTACCTCCAAAAAAGCCCAGGTCCATCGGTTTTTGTGTGGCTGTAATGTACTTATTGGTCAGGTATACATTTGCAGCTATTTTCTTACCGGTATGGTCTATACAGGTTACCGCCACGCTGTGCATATTTCGCATCACCTTAAGTTTTCCTCCTGAGGTAGTGGATTTGCTGATATCTTTTAATGTAACAACCGTAGTTTTATAAATGGCCTTATCCTTAGGGATGATGGTCAGCTTTACCTCCCCATTAGGCGTTTTTAAGCGAACGGACTCATATCCTCCTACCAGACCGTTTAGGGTCACCCTGCCTCCTATTCGTTCACTATCAGACCAGCTAAAATCATCACCGACAATCACTCTGGCTGCAACAGGCTCGCCGATATCATTTTCAATAGTAGCATCAAACTCGTTTGGCAGTTCCAGAAACAGCTTAGCGAGATTGGCCCTGTCGCCGCTTTTCAAAGGAATACCTGTATTGACAGGGAAATAAGTGCTGATAAAACCTTTCTTAGAAAGTTTCAGCAACTTCCAGCCGGAGGTAACACCATACTTAAAAGTATCAAAAAAAAAGCGCCCATTACTCCCATTGACGGTACTGTCCTCAGGAACCCTGCTCTTTATACTCGAGGTATAAGTAAGCATAGAGAAAAATCCCGTACCTGAATAATTGACCCCTGTCATGTCGTAAAGCTTTATATTTACCCCAGACAGCACCGAAGTAGAAGTGTTGCTATACGGATACACAGCCCCATCGATGATCGGTCTTTGGGGAGCCACTCTTACAAATGCAGCTGGCATAACATATTCTATGTTAGGAATGGTCTGGTTATCTGAGAAATAGTTTCTCTCGGAATTTGAGATCTGTAATAGATTAAAGAACCTGGTATTACCACTCAATGGAAAAGGATTCTCTGTAATGTAATTGTACTGGCTGGCACTCGTAGGTTCCGCACATAAAAAGTATTCATTATCCTTGCCCTTCAAATTAGGCATGATCATCCTCGTAAAAGAAACATATCCGTCAGCAGTAGTTGCTGCCTGGTCAAGAATCTCATATTGTTCTTTGGTCTTTGGATTTTCCCATACCGTCTTGAAATAAGACTTACGCTGTGGATCTCCATCACTGGTCGGAAAATCAGAGGTCAGTGCTGCTCCTTTTTTGCGGCAGAGGTAAACATTCAAATCCTTTACCCCAACTATTTTGTTATCCTGAATATAGCCTACCCGCGTCCTCAACTTAAATTGTTTTACTGTCGCCAGTAGTTCATTAACCTGTACATCCTCCTGCTGATTATAAGAAATACTCTTTGGCTCTGAATTAAAATATGGACTGCGAACGATGATCACCATTTGCTTGGAATCATTATTGAAGTTATTGTAGTCCTTAACGCCAATATTAAAACTAAATGCACCATTCTTACCCACAATAGCGTGTTCTACGAACTGCTCTTCATTCAAAATACTTCCATCCTTCAACAGGTCTTTCTGTGAGATATAGCCTTTCATCAACACCAGTTCTGTACCTTCAGGCAGAGGCAATCGCTGACTTACCGCTGCTTTTCCCTTGTCCTTCCATTCGTAAACATACCTTCCCGAGATGCGCATGGTCAAAAACTTAGGCCCCAGATCTACGCTCGTTTGAAGATTTTGATTGTTAAATACAGTCCTGGTATAACCAATTTTTGCAGGCAGGTTCAGTCCCACCCTTTGCAAATCGAAGTAAAGGGAATTCTGCGAATCATCAGGTTCAAAATACACCACATAATTCTCTGCTGATCCATTCTCATTGACCAGATTATCAAACACAAATTCCTTAGTACTCGCCCCTACAAGATTTACTCCCCTGGAACCTACCATGTTCCGATTTGCATTCATCACTGCGTTGTACATTGCCGGATTCACGAAGGTGGTCTTTTTTACCTGTCCCAGCAGATTATCAACTTCGCCGGTCACCAGTTTTTCCTTAGGTTTTAACAGATACAGCTTACCCTTATAGTTACGCTGGTATTTCTCCGTAAACTTAACATTCAATTTATAACTGCTGATCTTAACCGTCTCTTCTTTAACCACCACCTTTTGCTGTGTCTGATTGGGCACGATAAACCAGTTGGGATCAGTAAAATGATCGTCGTTGATCTTCACCACAAGTCCCTCCACAATCGCATAGGTCTGCTTATTATTTCCGGTTCCGGTAACATAAGCCGCCGAATCTATTACTTTATACTGGCTGACATTAATGGGCACATTCGCTGTGAAGTTGCCGAGCGAGTCAGTCGTTGCGAACCCAACTACCACCGCATTATTGACATTAAAAGCGCCGGGATAGGCAGACAGGTTATTGACTACCTGTGGTACCCTTTTAATGTTGTAATGCTTAACTTTTTTGCCATTCTCCACAACCTCCAGAGAGTCCTTGTCGGTAATCATCTTCGCTAGCAGACGAACCTTAATGATCTGCAAGCTTTTGTTTGAAAGGTCGAAACCCTTTTCTGCTTCTGTCAATATTGGTTCTTTTCCTCCAGCCGCAAGTACTTTAGCCTGGGCCGATACATAATTGGAGTAATAATTATACCTGATCTTTCCATTGATAGCAAGGATAAAGTTCTTTACATCGTTGTCTTTAATGATAGTGAGGTTGCGTATCTCAGATTGAGCTCCGGTTTCCTGATCCCTTACATACCATTCGTAATTCTCCCCTGGTTTGATGTAGGCTACCAGCTCTGGTGTCGTTTTATAATTTACCGTTTCACTTGTAGTTACCACAACAACACTATTGTCTATCACCACCGGCGCCAACCTTGTTCTACTTTTCCTGGAAATTGCTGCAGCCTTAGCCTCCGCATCTTTTTCATCTTTGGTTTTAACCCGGTTAATCCGTAATTCATATTTTCTGTTACCCGAAACCTGGGCCTTGTTCAGAATCTTCCAGTTAAAGCTAAGTGTATCCAATGTCACCACCCCATCATTTGCCTTCGGTTTGATTAATGTGAAAATTGGCGATACCTTGCCACTGCCATACCTGAACTGAGAAGCCCGGCTTACTCCATTGTTTTTGAAGACCGTCTTGCCTGTAGGGTCGACCGCTTTTATACGCCAGGCATATAGCTTGCCGAATTTCAATGGCGGATCTGAAGGCGAAAGCACATAAGCGAATCCATTTACATTCTTATTGATCAATGGGAAA
Organism: Pedobacter frigoris; assembly: GCF_005116445.1. GTDB lineage: Bacteria > Bacteroidota > Bacteroidia > Sphingobacteriales > Sphingobacteriaceae > Pedobacter > Pedobacter frigoris. Next base: position 27,016 of record NZ_SWBQ01000009.1, on the reverse strand, counting down.
GATGCAGAATTTAAAATCTGGTTGGGATCAGACGGCACGTCCGGCATTTCAGCCAATTGCAATACATATTGGGTACCCATAGGCACCACGCCCGTATTCATCCAGTTGAATACCATGCTCTGCGGGTTCGTCTCTCTTACCTCCTCATTGATCCGCGGACCAATCAGCACTGGTGCTTCCGGATAAGTGATACTCAACGATGTACAGCCCAATGGTGCATTAAATGAAAGCAGCTGATTCGTATTGTAATCTACAGCCTGAATACAAAAGGTATAATTACCTTCCGGCAAACGCGAAGTCTGTACAATTTTCACCTTATCTACTCCGTAAACGTTCAATGTATTGAGATCGAAGATATCTTTCAATGCCAGCCCACTCAGTTGTTTTGTTTCGTTTGGGTTTAAAATAATGGGTTTTAAGGGTACATAGCTAGATTTTGTGGTGATCTTTATCCCATTATCGCCTTGAAGCTGTCCTGTTAGTTTGATCGTTCTTTGTACCGCACTCTGGTTCTGAACAATCAATAAAACTTTAGCTGCATTGGCACCAGAATAGTCTGAATAATATGGAGAATATGGAGGCACAATATTTACAGTAATATTGATGCTGTTCACAGATTGACCAAAAACATTGACTCCTGTAAGAATACCGGCAATTGTAATCAACAACATGACAAGTGCCTTCTTTGCTCCCGGAACCGTTAATAGCTTATTCATTAGTTTATTTTTTATAGGTTAAAAAGAATGTGTTAAGCTCAGACTGCTCCTAAGCTCATTGAAAGAAGGCAGGGTGATGTCCTTTGAATTGCTCTTTAAATACATCAGCGAAACATTGGCAGCGTCTCTTTTGGAAATGCGGTAAGAGCCGTTCAGGTTACCATTAAATATGCTTCCCGCATTCTTATCGTTATTTTGCTGTCGCTGGTAACTCATTGAAGCATTCAGACCATACTTACCTTTTTCAAACTGCTTGTCTAATCCTACTGACGGGCCGTAGAAAACTGTTCGGCCAAATGAAATATCTGCCACTGTATAGTTGAAATTTGTATTCACTCCAAAAGCCCGGGGTGCAAAAGTCAACTGATAGGATAGGTTGGCCGTTTTGCTGTTTGATTTATTCTGCGACGCAGTAAACCTGTTCAGGTCTACCACAGATTGAATATTTCCAACCAATATGATCCCGTGCGAGACGACCTGCCCCGGAATATTGTACCGAAGCATTGCATTGATATTATGATTGGTTCTGGCCACCCTAAAAGTATCGATGATCGGGTTTAACCCCCTGTCCTGGGTAATTCCATAATTAGAGTACCTTAGATCAATACCATAATCGCTCTTATTATAAGAAAGGTTTAAGGAACCAATCTTACGGTTAGAACGATAGGATTTGTCTTTCAGGATATTGTCGTTTTGCAATCCCAAGGTGGCATTGACCTGCATTTGCCCTTTCAATAGCCTCACCCCACCCTCTGCAGTATAGTTCTGAACATCTGTTTCAAAGTAATAAGCACCCATGGATTTATAATCCGGGTCTACCCTTCTGTACCTGAACAATACATTGTAAGTACCACCCTGGTAGCCCAGACTGGTTTGCCCGGCAGTAAGAAACTGGGTAGAAGTATTCAATGTGACCAGCTTTCTGATGATGGCAACTTTTTCCAGCTGGATGTTATCTATTGTGTCCGATAGCTTATTATTGGTATAAATGCTGCCAGATACGTCCAGATCAAAAAGAAAGCGCTTAAAGAAAGTAAACTTGGTAGACAAGCCCAAAACCAGGTTTTCAGCAGGCTTAAGTCCTGCGGCCGGAGTAGGATTTTTAAGTGAATTTACATCGTCCTTAGCGTTCAGAAATATCAGATCCACATGGTTTCTCTCTGTACCCAGTCCTAATTTGGCGCTGTACCCAGTTCTTTTGTAAGCAGGCAGTTGTCCAAAACCAGAAGATTGAATTGGTTCTTCCTCTATCGCTTTATTGAATCTCCCATAAATAAATCCGAACCTCAGTTTGCCGGGATTCAGCTCTACGCCTCCACCCAGGAATGTATGACCCGCAAGTGTAAAAGGCGAAAACTCTATGCTTCTCCAACCCGCATGAAAAGTAGCCCATTTATACGTCGGACTAATTCCATATTGATTAAATGGTTGTGTATAGCTTCTTTGCTGATCACTTACCACCACGGAAAACGGAAAGGATACACCATACACAGATAATGTGGGTGCGCCATTAAGAATATAAGAAAAAGCCCGTTGCCTGTCGGGAATTCCATTGGCGTTATAAGTACCCAAACCAATACCCAGTGAGCCATTAATGGCAAATGGTTTTTGTTTACCCATGTTATCCAAATCCTGAGCGGCTGCATCAAAACAGCTTATGCCCGCGAGAAATGAGGAAACATAAAACAAAAGGGATGTAAGTTTCATGAATTTCAGGTTTAATAAATGAAATAAAGGATTACTTTATCGTTATAAAATCCTTATCCTGAACATTAAGCTTTTGCAAGGATCTAAGCATAGGCTCGCGGTTGGGTCCCGATACACTGAGTACACCGACAGAGCTTTGCGGGACAATCACAATCCTGACCTTATCAACCAGAAACGGCATATAAGCTGTACCGGGATTGTTATGATAAATCCTTACCGTTGCGTTTGTGGGATTAATCCTCAAGTTATACCTGTATACGATGCTAAATCCTGTAGGGATATCCGTATAGTTCAGTTGCTGCCAGTTATAGCTGCCGCTACCCAGACTTCTGCGCATATATACCAGCACTATTCCCTGCTTCACTGCATTTAAATTTGCGGCGGGTATGGTAAACGTGGTGGTAGTATCATTTACACTTACCCCGGTTTTCCTCAGGTAATAATCTGTAGTTATTGGTTGCCCTACCCAGGTAAATGTATTGTCATCTGCTGTTTCCAAAGCAATTACATTTGAATTGCCATCTGCTCCATTCTGACCTTTCAGGGAAGTTCCGGAAAGCAGGTTCCAAACACCGCTGGCTTTAGGCCCATACATGATATAAGTAGAAAGATCAATGTAGAAATCTCCATCGTTTCCAAAGGTATTTTGTGGCAAACCTCCTCCATTTAAAATAGATTTCCCACTGGTTCCATTGCTACCATTGGTTCCATTAGTTCCATCTGCACCCCTCAAAGAGACTCCTGGTCCCCAGCCGGATGCTGTTTTAGGACCAAACATCATGACTACCATACGGCCGAAGTAGAAATCTCCAACCTTACCCAGATTGGGATCAGGATTATAATCACCACTGTAAATCACAGTTCCATCAGCACCTGCGGGACCAACAGGCCCTTGAGCACCATCAGCACCGCGCAACATCATCGGAGAGCCCCATCCATCTACAGACTTGGGACCATATAACAAATAACTCGTTCTGTCTAAATAGTAGTCACCCACCGCCCCTGTACTTAGGTCGGGAGCACCAAGTCCATTCACTATAGTACTTCCATTCGTGCCGTTGGTTCCATTTGCACCATTGGTGCCATTCGTGCCATTAGTCCCATTTGTACCTCTCAGCACTACAGGAGTTCCCCATCCCGTCGCTATTTTTGGCCCATATAGATTGCCTGTATTTTTATCAAGATAATAATCTCCATTGATACCTATCGTTGAAACAGGTATACCCGGTCCGCTATAAATGATGCTTCCGTCTTTTCCTGCCGCCCCCGTAGGGCCTTGTGCACCATCAGCTCCTCTGAGCAAAATGGCTATGCCCCAACCCGAAGCTGTTTTTGGCCCATATAGCAGATAGTTTGTTTTATCCAGATAATAGTCGCCGTTTGCACCTAACCCCGCCGCCGGTGCGCCAGACCCGCTTAAGGTTGTGCTTCCATTGGTTCCGTTTGCTCCATTAGCACCATTAGTTCCGTTCGTTCCATTGGCGCCATTTGCTCCATTTGCTCCATTTGCTCCATTGGCGCCATTTGCTCCATTTGCTCCATTTACTCCCATCAGTGTAATCGGTGAACCCCAGCCTGATGCGATTTTTGGGCCGTAAAGATTACCTGTGGTACGATCCAGATAATAATCACCGGCATTTCCGGTAGCAACAGACGGACTTCCTGTTCCGCTATACATGATACTGCCGTCTTTACCGGCAGCGCCCACTGGTCCCGCAGCACCCGTTGCTCCCTGAGGTCCGGCAGGTCCCTCAGGCCCAATTAATCCTTGTTCCGAACAAGAGCTGAACAGAATGCCAAGGGTTAATAGCATGATCATTAAGTAATGTTTTTTCATAGGTATATGATTTGATTTTCAAGATAAAGTCATCATACTTTAACAATGATCAACGAACGTATTCATCTGATCCATTAACGGATAAAAACTTCGGAATGAAGGTAGTGGACTGCACTACTCATGCATAGTAAAAATCGACGGATTTTAAAATTGATGGTGCTGATTCTGGCGGGAGTGCCACTCAGAGGGCGTACAGCCATAAAAGCGTTTGAATTCTTTGATGAAATGATTCTGATCAAAGAAACCAAAGGTATAAACCAGTTCCTGCCAATTGACAAAATGATTCTGACTGATGAAATTATTAATATTATTGAAACGAACAATCCGGCTGAAAGCTTTGGGAGAAAAGCCTACCTTTTCCCGAAATTGCTCTCCCAGGGTAGTGGTTGACATGCCTACTTTTCTACAAAGCTCCTCAATCCGAACCAATCCACGGTCTTTCTGAATTTGTGCGCAGGCAAAAGCGACACCACTAACATCGGTTTTTGCAGTCAAAGTTAAGCGTCTCAAAAGCCAGGCCTCCAATAAGGAAATGGCCTCGGCAGGCGAATTTGCAACCTCCAGGAGCTGCTCTGTTAAACTGGCCGTTTCAGGAAACAAAAGGTGCACATCCGTTCCCTGGTTGCAAAAATACCTTTGTGGGATCCCAAAAAGTTTAAAAGCACCGTAAGGCTTAAACAATATCTGAACTGCTTTTTTAGGAAAAAGGTCAAAACATCTGCCCTGATCAAGCAGCCCTACAAAGCAAAGCCGATAACCATCAACCCTTTCTGTCCCGGATTCACGAAATTGGTGGTATTCATCCAAAACAAATGAAAGCTGCGTATACTCTACAGGGTACATATCCAAAGCGGGCATTTGGGTTTCACCTGCGCCAAGGCAAAAGTAGCTGTAATTCTGTACATAGTCCTGCAATGCCTGATGTGGAGCAAATACATGGATAGAGGCATCACTTTTAGTCATTCACAATAGCGTTGAGTCCTTAGACAATATGAAAATACATAAAAAGAGCAACATAAAAATTATTCTTTTCATTCAATGATTACAGTATCTTATAATCGATATAAAGAAAGCTTCATTTTTTATAAGAATAATTCCAAATTACTAATATTATTAGTATTTTTAACTAATGATATTAGATAGCAAGACCCCAGACAATTACTTCAAAGGAAGAGGCGCCCAGTTTAATCCCCACAACCGTTTCGCTAAAAATGAATATGCGAAGGAACATGATGAGGGCATCGACGACTGGGAAGAAGAAGATCAAAAGACCTCATTCATATTCGGAAAATCAAAGACTATAGTCAATAAAGTCGACAGCCCTGATGTAGGCATGGCTTATTCGCTTAATCCATACCAGGGCTGCGAACATGGCTGCACCTATTGCTACGCCAGAAATGCTCATGAGTATTGGGGCTTCAGCGCAGGATTGGATTTTGAACGCAAGATCATTGTGAAAACGGATGCTCCGTTGTTGTTTAAGAAATTCCTGGAGCGCAAGGGCTGGGATGCCTCCGTTATATCGCTATCCGGAAACACCGATTGTTATCAACCTGCAGAAAGGAAATTCAGGATTACAAGACAGCTACTCGAAATTGCACTGGAGTACAAACAGCCAATAGGTATGATTACAAAAAATGCGCTCATCCTTCGCGACATTGACTTCTTACAGGAAATGGCCAAACTAAATTTGTGTATGGTATACGTTTCTATCAATAGTCTGAATGAAAAATTGCGGCAGAAAATGGAACCCAGAACCACAACTGCCAAACAGCGCCTGAAGATCGTAGAAGAACTGAGCAAAGCCGGCATTCCTATGGGTGTTATGGTAGCTCCGCTCGTACCGGGTCTCAGTGATCATGAAATACCTGTAATCTTAAAAACAATTGCCAATTGCGGAGCCATATCCGCAGGATACACCATAATAAGACTCAATGGGGCCATTGGCGGAATATTTGAAGACTGGCTTCGAAAAAACTATCCTGATAGGATCGAAAAGGTCTGGCACATGATCCAATCCTGTCACGGCGGCAATGTAAACGACAGCAGGTTCGGAGATCGCATGAGGGGCGATGGCAATATTGCGCAGCTGATCAAGGATAATTTTAAACTTCATTGCCGGCTCAACGGACTGAACGAAAAAAGAATAGAGCTGGATTCAAGCCTATTTAAAGTACCTAAACCGCAGCTCAGTTTGTTTTAAGAAAGAAAATTATCGACTTCCCGATAAGCCTGAATCACCCGCAGCTCACCTTCTTTGCCTGATTTGGAATTTCCATGCTCCATGCCCATTACACCTTTATACCCTTTATTATAAATATGCTTAAATAGGTTCTTATAATTGATTTCTCCCGTTGTAGGTTCCTTTCTCCCCGGGTTATCACCAATCTGTATATAGGCAATTTCATCCCAGCACCTGTCCATGTTCACGATAAGTTGTCCTTCTGTCTTTTGCATATGATAAATATCATACAATATTTTGCAGGATGGGCTGTTCACAGCCTTACATACCGCATAAGTCTCATGCGTCTGTTGCAGGAACAATTCCGGCGTATCACTCAGGGTTTCCAATACCATCACCAAACCATGCGGTTCGAAGATCTCAGCACCTGCCCTCATGGCATCTATTACATTAGCAAACTGGTTACCATAAGGTAGTTTGCGTTCATAGAATCCCGGAACTACTGTCAGCCACTTTGCATTGCATCTTTTTGCAGCTTCCACTGAGCGCTTGCAGGTCTCCACAAATTTATCTTTAAACTCTTTTTTACCGGTAGTCAGAGAGGTTTTCCAGTTATCTCCGCCATCTACTACAAACACACCCATTCTCATGCCCAGTTTGGCAAGCAGGTTTCCTATTTTGGTCTGATCTTCAACAGATCTTCCTAAATATCCATTGTCTTCAATAGAGCGAAAACCCTGGTCGTACATGTACTGGATCTGATCCAGGAAAGTCGCACCTCCTGAATTTTTAAACATGCCCTCGTGAGGTGCATAATCCATGTTAAAAGTTTTACCCGCAACTGCAGAGCTGCTTGACTGATCCGCAGCCAGGGTATTTATAGAAGATCCGGCGACAAGAGCACCGGCGCCAAATAAGCTATTTTTTAAAAATTCTGTTCTGTTCATTTAGGTTTAGTCGGTGATCAGCTTTCTAAAGCCTTTGCTCAAAGTATCGGCCACATTGCCATCCTTGCGATGGTAAATGATATAAGCCTCCATATCTTTTTTCCTTTCCACAAAAGCCAGGGCTTGCTTCACATCCATTGCCATTAAAGCATTGTCATATCCATCAGCAGTAATGGCATCTTTAGCATAAACCGTCACACTGATCATCTCATTATTTAAAGGGTATCCTGTTTTTGGGTCTATAAGATGTGTTACTTTTTTAGATCCCTTCTGCAAAAACTTCCTGTAATTGCCTGAGGTAGTAATAGCACCATTATTGATGCTGATGACATGCCGAACTACAGGTTCAGCACCCGCAACCGGCGATGGGCCTTCTATGCCTATCCTCATGGCTGAGCCATCGGGCTTAGGGCCTTTCATGCGCAGCTCTCCTCCGATCTCCACCACAAAAGCTTTTATTCCTTTTTTCAAAAGATGATCTGCCACAACATCTACACTGTACCCCTGCGCAATTCCATTCAGATCTACCTGAACAGTTTCACTGTTCTTGGTAAGGTAATTTCCCTTTAAACGGAGATGTTTCATACCTGTAGATTTCAACAGGTTCTTAACTGCGGCAATATCTGGAAATTCCTGAATTGGCTTTGCTCCAAAGCCCCATGCCTGCACTAAAGGTGCTACCGTTACATCAAATTTTCCCGAAGTAGCTTTATTGATCTCGAAAGATTTAGCCATCACATTTTTAAAATGAGCATCCAGTTCCAATCCATTTTTTGAAGCATTGAATTTGCAGATCCGGGAATAGGGTTTGTATAAGGACATGGAGGAATCAATTACTGAAAGGATGCTGTCTACAGCGCCTTTTGTAATGATACTGTCCAGGGCGAAATACTTTACAGTATAATCCGTTCCCTGTGCATATCCCTGAATGGTAAATTGCCGCTGATCATCCTTCCCAAAAAAGGAGGAGATCAGCAGCGATATACTCAATAAAATAGATTTGTTTACAGAAAACATGATCAGGTTTACCTAGATCACTTTAGTTTGTCCAGGTGTTGGTATCGGATATAGTCCATTCGCATCAGGCATGATCTTCGGATTTGCATCCCATGCTAAACGATCAGGCATCAGGTTGTTATCAGCATTTAAAGCATCATCCCATTTAATCGTACGACCTGAATATGTCGCATAACGGCCTATGATAGAAGTTAGACAGCTTTTAGCGCCACGCTCTGCATCCCAGAATTTATACTCACCCTTCGCAATTGCCTCAAAGAGTTCATCATGCTCTGTCTGGTACGGATTAGGGTTATTTTTAGAGGAGTAGTTATAGATCTGATTTCCTTTGTGGTCCCAAAGTTTACCCTGGTTACCTGCCGAAAGGAAAACCCTACCTTTAGTACCCTGAAAAGTCTCATCTACCCTGTTTGAAATTCCTTCAAAGTGACGACACTGACTGTATACTACTGCACCATCCGCGTAGGTTAATTCTACCGCGTGGTTGTCATAGATCTCGCCATAATCTTTTCCTGTTCTCCATGCACGGCTACCCGTACCCTGAACAGAAACCGGATAGGCATTTTTCACCCAATTGGCAATATCTATATTGTGAACATGCTGTTCTACGATATGATCACCACACAACCAGTTGAAGTAATACCAGTTGCGCATTTGGTATTCCATTTCAGTTTGTTCTGGTTTACGTTTATTTACCCAAACACCACCACTGTTCCAGTATACCTGTCCGCCAGTGATGTCGCCTATCGCGCCATCTTCAATGCGTTTTACCGTTTCTCTGTAATTGGTTTGGTATCTGCGTTGCAGTCCAACCACCACATTTAATTTTTTCTTTTTAGCAAGTTCGGCAGTCGCCAATACTTTACGGATACCCGGTGAATCTACTGCCACAGGTTTTTCCATAAATACGTGCTTTCCTTTATTGATTGCTTCCTCAAAATGGCTTGGTCTGAATCCCGGGGGAGTTGCCAATAAAACAACATCAGCTAAAGCAATTGCTTTAGCATAAGCATCAAAACCAACGAACCTGCGTTCCTTAGGCACATCAACTTTGTCTTTAAATTTCTCAGACAGTGAATTGTAGGTTTCATCCAGTCTGTCCTGGAATGCATCAGCCATCGCAACAAGCTTGATGTTTTGTTTGGTGCTTAATGCCTGTGTTGCCGCACCGGCTCCACGGCCTCCACATCCAATCAATGCGATTTTAATGGTATCGTCAACAGAAGAATGCCCGCCAGCTGCAAAGGCTACTCCATTCAACATAACACCTCCGGCTACCAGAGCTGAAGTTTTTAAAAAGTCGCGACGTTTATTATCACGCAGTTCTTCATTATTCATCTTAATTCAAGTTTATAAAAGGTTATTTTGTGGTTGTTTTCTAATTATCTTTAATTGGCGCCCTGTTGTAGTAAGCTTCTATTTCGGCTTTTGAAGGCGGATTAACAGGCCTTACGAGTCTCATCCCCACAAACGGAGCTTCAGGAAACCACCAGTTGCTTTTAGGGATTTGAGGATCTAATTGCTTCCATGAAGGATTAGAAGGTAATCTCGAAGCTGAACGCATATCATTCGGTTCATCGTTATACGCCCCACCTCTCACCGCATGCGGATAAAGTTTTGAAGGCACTGCTACGGGATTATTGGCTTTATTGCCTGTTACCCCTGCATAAAAATCCTCCTGGTATTGGTCGTACGTCCATTCCGCTACGTTCCCATACATGTCGTAAAGGCCCCATGGATTTGCTTTTTTCTGACCTACAAGCTGTGTTTTATCTCCGCTATTTGCTGCATACCAGGCATAATCTCCCAGCTTACCTGCATCATCTCCAAATGAATATTCAGTAGTCGTACCTGCACGGCATGCATATTCCCATTCAGCCTCAGTAGGAAGCCTGTAAAAAACACCCGTTCTGGCATAAAGCCACTTGCAATATTGAATGGCATTATAATTTGTCATGGCCAGCGCTGGCTGACCTTCTTTGCCCATTCCAAACGTCATGTCCAGATAAGGTTTCGTTGGTCTCGTAACTGCATCTACATTTGCAGGGATAGCCGCTGTGCTATGCGATTTCTCGTAATCTTTATATAAAAAGGGTTCATAAATATCCCATGTTACTTCATGGACACTCATCCAGAAAGGATCAATCTTTACTTTATGAACCGGCTGCTCATCGGCCTTTCCTTTTTTACTTCCCATCATAAATTCACCGCCCTGGATCGCCTGCATCTCGAAAGACAACTTTGTGCCGTTGACCTCCTGCTTGTAAGCAGCAGGTTTTTCTTGTGCGGAAGTAGTCTGGACAGCTATCGCAATTAAGGGAATAAGGATTGATAATTTGTTGTTCATTTATAGAATTTTAATACAAGGATATTTATAGCCTAACCTATTTGTAATCCCTAAATTAGAGGCTATTATCCATAAACCAAAATCTACAGGCATTTAATTTCGTAAATTGTGTAAAAACAACACTAAGTTGTTACATTTTGCAAGTTTTTATGTAAAAAAACAAACCCCCGGACTGATTGAACAGCCGGAGGTTTACACATTTTATCCTGGGCAGATTACTCTACACTTCCCTCTTCTTTTTTCTTTTTCTTACCCGGACTTCTATTTTCTACCACGATCTGATCACTCTCTTTATCGTAGTCAATCTCTAAAATATCCCCATCATGGATTTCACCTTTCAGGATTTCTTCAGCAATCGGATCTTCAAGATATTTCTGAATCGCACGTTTAAGCGGTCTTGCACCAAAGTTTGAGTCGAAACCTTTATCAGCTATGAAATCTTTTGCAACATCTGTCAGTTTCACTTCGTAACCTAAGTTATGAACACGACCGAACAATGATTTCAATTCGATATCGATAATTCTGAAGATTTCTTCTCTTCCAAGGGAATTAAACACCACCACATCGTCTACACGGTTCAGGAATTCAGGAGCGAAAGCACGTTTTAACGCATTTTCTATTACACCTCTTGAATGCGTATCTACCTGATTAACTTTAGCGGTAGTAGAGAATCCTACACCCTGACCAAAGTCTTTCAGCTGACGCGCACCAATGTTAGATGTCATAATGATGATCGTATTTCTAAAATCAACCTTACGCCCTAAACTGTCGGTAAGCTGTCCCTCATCCAAAACCTGCAACAGGATATTGAATACATCAGGGTGAGCTTTTTCAATCTCATCCAATAAGATTACTGCATATGGCTTACGGCGAACTTTCTCAGTCAGCTGTCCACCTTCTTCATAACCTACATATCCCGGAGGCGCACCCACTAAACGTGATACTGCAAATTTCTCCATATATTCACTCATGTCGATCTGAATCAGTGAATCATCACTATCAAACATGAAACGTGCAAGCTCTTTAGCCAGCTCAGTTTTACCCACTCCGGTCGGACCTAAGAAGATAAACGAACCGATTGGTTTTTTAGGATCTTTCAATCCCGCTCTTGTACGCTGAATCGCTCTTGTTAATTTCTTAATCGCGTCATCCTGACCAATGATTTTCTCGGCAACAGTATCGTACATGTTCAACAGTTTCACACTGTCTGTTTGCCCTACACGCTGTAAAGGAATACCAGTCATCATAGAAACTACCTCAGCCACGTTATCTTCCGATACCGTATAACGTTTGGTTTTCGTTTCTGCTTCCCATTCTGCCTTCGCACGATCCAGATCTTCCAGAAGATTCTTTTCAGTATCTCTCAGTTTCGCTGCTTCTTCGTATTTCTGGCTTTTAACCACCTTATTTTTCTCAAGCTTGATTTCTTCAATCTTGTTTTCAATCTCAATGATGTTTTCCGGCACGTGAATGTTGGTCAGGTGTACCCTTGAACCAGCCTCATCCAAGGCATCGATAGCTTTATCCGGAAGGAACCTGTCGGTAATGTACCTTGAAGTAAGGGCCACACAAGCATTGATCGCTTCATCAGTATAAGTTACGCCATGGTGGTCTTCATACTTCTCTTTGATGCGGTTCAGAATCTCAATGGTCTCATCCGGAGTAGCCGGCTCAATCATTACCTTCTGGAAACGACGATCCAAAGCGCCATCTTTTTCTATATACTGACGGTATTCATCAAGTGTAGTTGCACCTATACATTGAATTTCTCCCCTTGCCAAAGCAGGTTTGAACATGTTAGATGCGTCTAATGAACCTGAAGCACCACCGGCACCTACTATTGTATGAATCTCATCAATAAACAGAATCACGTCTGTAGATTTCTCCAGCTCGTTCATGACTGCTTTCATACGTTCTTCAAACTGACCGCGGTATTTCGTACCCGCCACCAAAGAAGCAAGGTCCAAAGTAACCACACGTTTGTTAAACAACACCCTCGAAACCTTACGCTGAACGATACGCAAGGCCAGTCCTTCTGCAATTGCAGATTTACCAACTCCCGGCTCACCAATCAGGATCGGGTTGTTCTTTTTACGACGCGACAGGATCTGAGACACGCGCTCGATCTCTTTTTCACGTCCTACTATTGGGTCTAGCTTACCTTCTTCCGCAGCTTTTGTCAAATCCCTTCCGAAGTTATCCAATACCGGCGTCTTAGACTTGATATCAGAAACTTTTTTAGGGCTGCTAAAGCTTTCCTCCTCACGATAATCGTCATCTCCGGTTGAAGCACTATTCTGAGTTTCATCTCTGAATCCGTTCTTATTCACTTCTACCTCCTGTTTAAATATTTCGTAATTGATATTGTACTGCAGCAAAATCTGCGAAGCAATGTTATCGTCATCGCGCAAAATAGAGAGCAACAGATGTTCTGTTCCTATTAAATCGCTTTTGAAGATCTTAGCTTCCAGATAAGTGATTTTTAATACTTTTTCAGCCTGTTTGGTCAATGGAATATTACCCAAATTTACTGTAACACTTGAGGTACCTCTTACCGAGTCCTCGATCGAACGGCGAAGTTTTGATGTATCAACTCCTAATGATTTCAATATCTTAATGGCCATACCATCGCCTTCGCGAATAAGGCCTAACAAAAGATGTTCTGCGCCTATGTAATCGTGACCTAATCTCAGGGCTTCTTCCCTGCTAAAAGAAATCACGTCTTTTACTTGTGGAGAAAATTTAGCTTCCATATATAACCTTTCTAAATCCGGGATGCCCTAAACTAAAAAATTTGTTTAATAAAAGCATCCCTGATTTTTTTATTTTATCAACAATTACGCCATTGGTTAATAAATAGATGTTGCAACTGCCGTTATTTCATAAATGTTACTATTTTCTGACTAATATAGTCGAAATACAAATAAAGGCTACCCCTATAAAACGCCTTTAAACTTTATACAAGATACCTTTTTTTATTGACGAATATGGAAATAAAAACGTATTGTCCTTAAATTGTAAGGATTTGAATCCTGTCTGCGCCTGTCAAAATGCCCATTGAATTACCATTATACCCGCAAAATGTCAGCATTCCGCACATGCGCCCGCCATACCCTTGGTGCAATACCTATTTTCTTTTTAAAACATCGACTAAAATACGGCGGATCCTGCATCCCAAGCTCAAATGTAATTTCCCTTATTGTCAACATCGTATTTTCCAACAAATGTATTGCTTCTGAAAGAAGCCTGTTTTGGATCATTTCATACACAGTCTTTCCAAGGTAGCGTCTCGTTAAGTTATTTAAGCGACAAACGGTACACCCGATATCCTCTAAATAGAAATCCCAATGTTTTTCTCGTCTGAAATTCTTTTCAATAGATTGTTTCAAATTCAAGATAAGCCTTAAATCTGCCTTTAGGTTTTGGCGATCCCCAATTATTTCGTTTATAGTAGTCGTAATCATTAATAAATAGCAATGGCGTTTTGAGATAGGCAAAGATAATAAAAACAAGGTATTTAACCAAAAAGAAATTTATTGTAAAAACAATCAATATTCTATTTTATTATTCACAATTCTTTATCTCATCTACGAATATAAGCTACTTTTTTAGTAAAGCTTCTCCTTCAAAAACAACCCCATCCCATCCATTGGCTATAAACTGCCTGATGTTTTGATGGTCTGCTGCATCGGGTGTATCTAACACCGACTGGTAATGTTCTGCAAACAGCTGCAGGGTATCAGCTTGAGAGAACTCATTCAACTGTGCAAAGGTAAACACCTTGGCACTCCCTTGGTTTTGAGTCGCTTCGTTATAAGCTTCGCCATTTTTAAAGGCAGTTGGTGTATGCGTATAATGCGCTTCTATAAAAGTGATGACGTCATTAAATTTGATTTTCTCTGATCTTAAGTCGGCTAGTAAAGCGGCTATTTGTTCCTGCATTCTTAACGTGTTTTGCTGTGAACTGCAAACATATTACTATTTGCTTATTTTTAGAAGAATTGTCCAAGACAAATCGTCAATGGCATGTTTCAATGATGTCTTCTCACTCCGGTTACACTGCGCTTATACTGTCTTTAAATTTCAGACGGATTTGCAGCGGGTCTGGTACGGGTTTGGTACGGGTTTGGTACGGCTAAACCCGCTCAAAACCCGTCTGAAAGCCGCTTCAAATCCGTCTGAAATATGTTTGTGACATAACCACATCCCCTAAGCATGCGCGACGGAATCCATAACCAACTGAATGTTAAGTCAAATAGGGTATTGAAAAATGGTCTGCATCACGGACCCTGACCAAAACAATCGATCCAAATCCAGATTGCTAAAACTATTTTTTAACTTGCAGTATGAAATTATCCTTCACAACGATTAAGGCATTAATTACGATTACTTTTCTCAGTTTTAGCATTTGCAGCTTTGCTCAGCAAAAAACAAACCGGCAAAACAACATCTTTTATTACCCGGATTCTAACTCGGTGACAGATTCGTATATCAAATCTCAGTGCCGGCTGGATTTTTATTATCCTTCAAATGTGAAAGACTATGCTACTATCGTATGGTTTCATGGTGGCGGAATCACAGGCGGAAGCAAAGAAATACCAAGGGAACTGATGGACAAAGGAGTTGCGGTCATAGGCGTGGGCTATCGCCTGTCGCCGAAGGTTAAGGCTCCTGCTTATATTGACGATGCTGCTGCGGCAGTAGCCTGGGTATTTAAAAACATCGAAAAATTTGGCGGCAGTAAAAAGCTGATCTTCGTATCAGGTCATTCAGCAGGTGGTTACCTGAGTACAATGATTACGCTGGATAAACAATACCTGAGCAAATATGGGATAGATGCAAACAGCATCGCTGGGATTATTCCTTTCAGCGGACAGGCTATTACACATTTCACTGTCAGGCAAGAGCAGGGCATTAAAGACATACAGCCCACGATTGATAAATATGCGCCTGTATTTCACGTAAGGGCCGATGCACCTCCTATGCTGCTCATTACCGGCGACAAGGAGCTGGAAATGCTTGGGAGGTATGAGGAAAATGCCTATTTTAACAGGATGATGAGCCTGGCGGGCAATAAGACCACCAGGTTGTTTGAACTCCAGGGTTTTGACCATGGAGGGATGGCGCGGCCGGCATTCCCACTTCTGCTTAAGGAAGTAGCCCGGCTGAAAAAGGAAATCCAGAAATAACAGGTTAAATCCCTGCTTTATAAAACAAGGTTTTAAAATTTAGCCGACTCACCAGGTTTTGGCAAGGCTTTCATAATGAATGACCTGATGTGCTCATTTGCGGTCTTTAGGTCTTCTTTACGCAGGTACATCATATGCCCGCTTCTATAGCCCTCCCAGCTCATCCTGTCTTTTAATTTCCCGGCGGCGTCAATTTGCCAAAGGTTGTACTTGGCGTTGAAATAATCACATGCACCATCGTAATAGCCAGATTGCACCAGCAAATGAAGGTAAGGGTTTTGTGCCATCGCCTGTCTCAGGTTTTCACCAGTACGGTCGCCCGTATTGTCCCAGGGAGAAACAGAGCCGAACATGTTGTATTTTAAATCTGTTTTATAGTTCAGTTCGTTACGGATATACATATTGATGGCCGGAGTAAAGGAATGCAGCCATGAAGTCAGCTCGGAATTGTAATCCGGCCCGTTGCCCGCAGCCATTTTATCTACACCACGGTAACGGGAATCCAGACGGCCAACAGTGTATCCCTTATCTCTCAGCAGTTCCTTCCAGAAAAAATTGGTAGGCACATCCAGATTATAATCTGAAATTACTTTTTCTGCCAAACCTGAATAACGCGACATCTTTGCAATGATGCTCTTTCTTTTATCCGGACTCAACATACCTCCCTGAGCTATTGCAGGGATAAGTTGATTTATGGTGAAGTTCTCTACCTCAGGTAACATCGCAGTCAGGTCTTTACTCTGAAGATCAGCCGGAAGGGCTTTATGGTACCATGCTGTAGCTGCGTAATAAGGTAATCGCAATGCGGCCTCTACTGGTCCGCTACGGTCTATACCCAATTCAGTAGGCGAAACCAGCACCACACCATTCAAATACATCCACTGGTTGTTTTGAAGTTCTAAAGCCAGGCCAGACACACGTGTAGTCCCATAGCTTTCACCAATTAAGAATTTTGGTGAAGCCCAACGGTTGTTGCGGGTCACAAAGGTATTGATCCATTCGGCAAGGTATTTAATATCTGCACGAACACCGAAAAATTTACTGCCAGGGATATCCTTGCTAACAGCCCTGGAATAACCGGTATTGACCGGGTCTATATAAACGATGTCAGCAACATCCAGAATGGAATAAGGATTTTCTTTATAGCCATAAGGCTGCACCGGATATCCTTCATCATCAATATTCAATACAACCGGCCCTGTGTAGGCGATGTGCATCCAGACTGAGGCAGAACCTGGACCGCCGTTGAAAGAAATGACCAATGGTCGTTTTTCGCGATTGGAAACATTACTCCTTTCATAATAAGTATAAAACAATCCTGCAATTGGTTTTCCTTCCTCATCCCATACCGGCAATGTACCGGTGATGGCTTTGTAAGGTACAACCTTGCCATCTATTGTGACCGAATGGCTGGTCTCTACTGTGCTTTCTACCTTAATGGTACGCTCATTGGCACCAGATGCGCGGTCAGCGGAAACTGGTTTTATTTCTGTCGTTTGTCTTGTTTCTGTTCTGTTTGGAGCTTGCGGACCTCTTGGCGTCTGCTGTGCCTGTACCGTCACAGCGGAAAGCATTAAAATGGTAAGTATCGGTTTAATTTTCATTTCGGTTTGTTTGGTATATAAATATCAGACAATTACACATTGAATCATAAATAGCGTCAGAAATGTTACTGTAAATCCAGCCTTGGGAGATCACCCCCTTTTCTTATCTTTGTTCCAGACATAAGGTTTTCTAAACCCTATCATTTACTAAATACCAAGCATGGACGAAAAGATAATTTTTTCAATGGCGGGGGTAAATAAGATTTACCCACCTCAGAAGCAAGTTTTAAAGAACATATACCTTTCCTTTTTCTATGGTGCTAAAATTGGCGTTATCGGTCTTAACGGATCGGGTAAATCCTCTCTTTTAAAAATCATTGCCGGACTGGATAAATCCTTCCAGGGAGAGGTGGTTTTCTCACCAGGATACAGCGTAGGTTACCTTGCACAGGAACCGCAATTGGATGAAAGTAAGACAGTAAGAGAAGTTGTAGAAGAGGGTGTAGCAGAGATTACTGCCATCCTTAAAGAATATGAAGAAGTTAACGAGGCCTTCGGTTTAGAGGAAAACTACTCAGATCCGGATAAGATGGATAAACTGATGGCCCGCCAGGGTGAACTGCAGGATAAAATCGATGCGGTGAATGCCTGGGAACTGGACACCAAACTGGAGCGTGCCATGGATGCATTGCGCTGCCCTGATCCTGAGACTAAAATCGGGGTACTTTCGGGAGGTGAGCGCAGACGTGTGGCCATGTGCCGCCTGCTGCTTCAGGAACCGGACGTACTTTTACTGGATGAGCCTACCAACCACCTTGATGCGGAGAGCATCGACTGGCTGGAGCAATTCCTTCAAAATTATAAAGGAACAGTTATCGCTGTAACCCACGACAGGTACTTCCTGGACAACGTTGCGGGATGGATCCTTGAGCTTGACCGTGGTGAAGGTATTCCATGGAAAGGAAATTATTCTTCATGGCTGGATCAGAAAGCGAAAAGATTAGCTCAAGAAGAAAAAACAGAAAGCAAACGTCAGAAAACATTGGAGCGTGAGCTGGAATGGGTGCGTATGGCACCAAAAGCCCGTCATGCTAAGTCAAAAGCGCGTCTATCAAACTATGATAAACTGGCTTCGGAAGATTCAAAAGAAAGAGAAGACAAACTGGAGCTCTTCATCCCTGCGGGTCCAAGACTCGGAAATGTGGTGATTGAAGCGACTAATGTAACAAAGGCTTATGGCGACAAATTATTATTTGAAGACCTGAGCTTCTCACTACCTCCTGCGGGTATAGTAGGTATCATCGGGCCAAACGGCGCCGGTAAAACGACCTTATTCCGACTGATCACGGGTCAGGAGACTGCTGACACAGGTACATTCCGTGTTGGAGAAACTGTTGAACTAGGTTATGTGGACCAGATGCACAATGACCTGGATGCAGATAAGACGGTTTATGAAAACATTACTGATGGTCTGGATAGCATTCAACTGGGCAATAAAGCTGTGAACGGAAGGGCCTACGTTTCTAAATTCAATTTCAATGGTGGCGATCAGCAGAAAAAAGTAGGCATCCTATCTGGTGGTGAACGCAACCGTGTACACCTGGCCATTACCTTGAAAAAGGGAGCAAACGTATTGCTGCTGGATGAGCCTACGAATGATATTGACGTAAACACGTTGAGGGCACTGGAAGAGGCATTAGAAAACTTTGGTGGCTGTGCAGTTGTGATTAGTCACGACCGCTGGTTCCTGGACAGGATCTGTACGCACATCCTGGCTTTCGAAGGCAACTCACAGGTTTACTTCTTTGAAGGTAACTACAGTGATTACGAAGAAAATCGTAAGAAAAGATTAGGTGATGTGACTCCTCACCGGATCAGGTATAAAAAACTAGTGTAATTAAAAAGGGGGCTGCGAGCCCCTTTTTTTATTTATACAATTCCTGAATTTTCAGCAGCAGTTCCTTCGTTTTCCTGATCCCCTCGTCTTCAGGAAGCCTGGACCCTTCATATTCTATCCCTACAATTCCCGTCCATTTCGCGGCCTTAACCATTTTAAAGATGCGCTCATAGTCCATCGCTATTTCATTGCCATTATCGTCAAAGTCGTGAGTTTTAGCACTCAGCCCCTTCGCGTATGGCAATAACTCTTCTATTCCTTTATACCTGTCGTACTCCCTGGTAGCACTGATTTTGAAGTTTCCAAAATCAGGAAGTGTACCGCAATACGGATTGTTCACCTGTTTGATCACAGATGAAAGCCAGCCGCCATCTGAAGAATAGCCCCCGTGATTTTCTACAATGACATTGATCTTATTTTTCTTGCCGTATTCAGAAAGTCTGCCCAGACCGTCTACAGCTGCAGCTTTAACTTCTTCTTCTGTTCCCCCGCCTCCGGCATTTACACGTATGGTCTTACAGCCCAGGAATTTTGCGGCATCAATCCACTTGTAGTGATTTTCTACAGCCTTGATCCTTGCGCTTTCATTCTTGTCTCCCAGCTGTCCTTCACCGTCGATCATGATCAAATGATTTTGTATGCCTTCATTTTTAGTCCTGGTGAGCAGTTCTTTTAAATAAGTCTGATCGGTTTCCTTCTTATTGAAAAATGGACTTACGTATTCTACGATATTGATACCGAAATCATTCTTAGCTTTTAAAGGGAAATCCAGATTGGTCAGTTTTCCTCCAAAGAGTGTTTTATGAAGCGACCATTGCGCCAATGATATCTTAAAAAATTCATTCCTGGGTGCGGCAAATGCATCCAGCGGCAATACGCCCGATATTCCTGCGGCGGCAGTGAGTAAACCAATATCTCTGAGAAAACTTCTGCGGTCTTTTGTTTCCATAATTTATTTGTGTGTAGGGGGTTGATTTTAAGTTCCTATTTACAACTAAAATAAATAATCTTTCTGGCGTTTACTTCGCTTTATTAAAAAAGTTACTGAAAAACATCAGTTGAAAGCCAATGGCATTTTTCCAGTAATCCCAGTTATGAGCACCAGGCCTGATGGTAAAATCATGAGGGATATTGCTGTATTGTAGTTGCTCATGAAGTTTCATATTGACTTCGTAGAAAAAGTCCTCCTTTCCACAATCAATATTCAGGGCAAGTCGATTGGGAACGAGTAAATAAATCAGGTCTATAACGGAATTTGCTTTCCATCTTTCGGGATATTTATCCATAGGGCCAAGCCTTTTGGCGATGTCCCAGTTTAAAGGAAAGGATTTTATATCAACACCGCCACTCATACTCCCGGCTGCGCCAAATACATCCTGATGTTTAAAGGACAGGTACAAGGCGCCATGCCCGCCCATGCTCAAACCGGCAATAGCTCTCCCCTTCCTATCCTTCAAAGTCTTATATTTCTGGTCGACAAAGTTTACCAGTTCGGTTGCCACATACGTTTCATATTTCCAGGCAGCGTCTTCCTGACTATCGAAATACCAGCTGGTTACATTTCCGTCCGGACAAACAATGATCATCTGGAAATCATCGGCATACTTTTTTATAGCAGGTACTTTATTTACCCAACCAGAGTAAGCATCACCGGCACCATGCAATAGGTATACCGTCGGGAAATTTTTATTGTTTTCATAACCCTGTGGAGTAATGACTACCGCCTTAATGTTCTTTTTCATCGCAGCACTGTAGGTAAGTACTGTATCAACCTGAGCAGCGTGAACAAGCTGACAGCCGATAAAGGTCAAAAGCCCTGTAAGAAAAAGACGTATTTTCATTTTTACTATTTATTAATCCAGGTACATGCTGCACCGACAAGTGCTGCATCCTCCCACATTTCAGTTTGCTTGATTACAACAGTCTTATCGACTATTTTATCCTGCAATATAGTAATAAAATGATCCCAGGTCTTGGCAATGTTACCCCCAATGACCAAAACTTCGGGCTTTTCGTCGGCAATAAAATCATTTAAGAATGAGGCAAGATTGGTAGCGAATTCATCAAACAGCTGAGCTATGATACCTGCTTCTGCTGTCGAAAGCAATTCTTCTACGTTTTTAACTTCTTTATCTGAAAGTTCCTTATACCTTTTCAGAAACCATCTGGTAGAGATATATTCCTCTGCTATACTGTCAAGAAATGGTACAAATGCCCTGTTTACATCAATGGTTTCACCCTTGCAGCTACTTGTAGAGCCCAGACCTGTACCTAGTGTGACTCCAATAGCTTTCTCAAAATCAGATGCTGCTCCTGAAGCAAGTTCACCACGCAAAAAAGCTTCTGCATCATTGATGAAAATAATATGATCTCCCGGAATACCCAATCGTTCAGATAATACTTCACGAACATTTAGTCCGTATAGTGAATCGTATTTCTGCTGGTTCTTCATCAGCGAAATCCCATGCTCATAATCAAAAGGCCCCGGCATTGCGATGCCAATCCTGGTACGCTGGTCGCCTTGTTTAATGATCAATGATGACAAAGCGTCTATCCATGAGTCGAATATGACCTCAGCAGTATCCATAGATGCCACCCTAAGGCGCGTCATGGTTTCATCAATAACTTTATATGATTTACAATCTACATGCGCTGCTGTGATGTGAGAGCCACCTATATCAACCCCTATGAAAGGAAGTTCGGCCGTTTTTATGTTCATTTTAGAGATCTATTTGGTTAATGACAGAATAAACTAGCATTCTATAAGTCAAATAAAGTCATTTAAACCGTTTTAGCAAAATTTATTTATAAATTAATTGCAAGGGTTTTGTCACTAAAATAAAAGTGCGGGAGAGTTGAGAGAAAAGAGGCTGTTCGGAAAGGTACGTTCGTATTAAATTACCTTTCCGGATAGCTTCTTTATTAAAAATAACGAGGACTCAATATCCTGTCCCTCTGTCCAGGGAAGGTTATACTTAGTGAAACCTCATGTGATCCCTGCTGATAATTTGCCAGCTTACTCGTCGTATAATCAAATGAATATCCTATACGAAAACGGTCGCTCAGGTAAACCTCAACAATGCCGGAAACTGCATCACTTTTATCCAGACCACTTTGAAGGTTCTTTTTATCCCATAGTGCTACACCTGTCCTCCAGGATGCCCCTATCCAAAGCTTTTTACTGATTAGCAAGTAACTATTCAGATCCAGACTGGTAGGCCCCTTGAAATCTTCTTTGATCATAAATGTCGGTTTAAGATCCAGGCTTTCCGTCAAGGGTATCATCACGCCTCCTGTCAGATACAAATGGCGCACCTGCTTTAAAATCGTATAGCTATCAGTAGTTGTTGTCTTGTCTGTTATTCCTGAAAGAAGGTCTATTACAGATACACCGAGATAAAACTTAGGTGTATAGTAATACACACCAAAACGAAAATCAGGTGAGAGCTTACTGTCATTACCAACAGGAATACTACCATCACCCTGATCAGTGGCTATAAACTTAGAACCATCTACACTGTATTGAGTTGCACCAAAGGCAATACCAAAGCTTAGGCGCCTGGTATCTTCTGCATCAAGTTGCAGTCGGTAGGCATAATTGGCATAAACCGCAGAGGTATTTTGCGGACCAAGTCTGTCGTTCGTAGCGATGATGCCTAACCCGACTTTCTTACCGGGATTGCCTGTAAGACCATCAAAGGATGCTGTCGCTGTTCTTGGTGCACCATCTATCCCGGCCCATTGCATCCGGTAACTCATACTTCCCGTCCAGGCCTCCTTATAACCTGCATAAGCTGGATTCACAGCAAGGCCATTAAACACATACTGACTGAACTGTATGGTTTGCTGTGCTTTTGCGTTCAAAAAGCCGACAGTGAATAGTACTAAAAATATATATCCTCTTGAAATTCTATTTGTTCTCATGTTCCTATCTCTTTATAAATACCCAGCCTCTAAATGTAGTGAAGCCCCCTGTTTTCTCCCTTCGTTTCACAACGTAGTAATAGGTACCCTCATTCAACTGCGAACCATCCCAGTCATTTTTGTAATCACTTGATTTATATACTTCATTACCCCATCTGTTCACCATGTAAATTTCTGTACCAGGGTAATTTTCTATGCCCTTGATTTTAAATACATCGTTTGAACCGTCTCCGTTTGGAGTGATCACATTTGGAATGATAAAGTCTGCATAATCAATGATCGTTTCTACAGTGTTACTTTGTGTAGGCGGCACACCTGCCTCTGATGGTGTAGCTGTTGCGGTATTTGTAATCCGTCCTGTAAATGATTTGGAAACAATACCTGTCACTGTAATGATGATTTTATTGCCTGTTCCTGTAGGAAGATCAGCCGTTACATTCAGGTTGTTACCGCTTCCTGTGCCTCCTGTATTGATTTTAGCCGTACCAGATACCACAGTACTCCATTCCACATTTGTGATGTTGTTGCTGATTATATCCGTAATGGTTAGGTTTTCTGCATTACTCAGACTGTTATTACCTACCTCAATAGTGTATGTAATTCTTTCTCCTGATTTGAGCTGTGCCGGCCCTGTTTTGATCACGGATACCCCTGGATTTCTCTTCACGTTTGTTTCCACAGGAGGTGTTACCACTGGTAAATTACCTGGTTCTGAAGGTGTCGCTTTCGCTGTATTGATTAGCTTACCTGCAAAGGCTGGGTTAATTGTACCTGTAATATCAATAATCAGTTCATTTGCCACACCTGCAGGAATAGTAGCTGTTACGCTCAATGCATTTCCGGTTCCCGTAGATCCACTTGTGATTTGTACTGCACCTCCCGCACTTGCTGTCCAGCTTACGTTGGTCAGTGCCTGAGGAATTGCATCCGTGATCACTGCATTTTGTGCAGTACCTGGACCATCATTGGCTACTTTAATCACATACTTCATTTGCTGACCAGCTATTGCTTCTGCAACACCTGTTTTTGTGATTCTGAGTGCCGACACGTTTTTAACAATCGTAGTTACCTGAGAGCTAATGGCTGGTTTACCTGCTTCAGATGGCGTGATCGTTGCCTTATTAATCAATGCACCAGAATATACCGCATCTACCTTACCCGTAACAGTTACGAGTATTGTTCCATTTGCAGGAACTGTTGCTGTAAGTCCTACTGTATTTCCTGTTCCGCTCGCGCCTGCACTGACTACAGATCCACCAGTTACTGCACTCGTCCAGCTTACATTTTTAACTTCTGCCGGAACAATGTCGCTAAGTTTAGCGCCAACTGCTTCAGATGGGCCGGCATTGCTGATGGCGATGGTATAAGTAATTGCTTCACCGGAACTAATGGTTCCCGGACCGTTTTTCAGTACTGACAATGCTGAGTTTTTAACGATCGAAGTGGTGATCTCATTAGAGGTTACCGGTGGGTTACCTGCTTCTGATGGGGTAACTACAGCAGTATTGCTCAGACTGGTCAGTACCGTGTTTGCAGGAACCAAACCAGTGATCTGAACCCTAACACTTCCCTGTCCTGCCGGAAGGTCTGCTTTCACATTTACTGCATTACCTGTACCTGCAGCACCGCTGTTGATCACTGCTCCTGATGAAGCAGTTGCTGTCCAGCTTACGTTGGTCAGTACAGCAGGTACCTGGTCAGTAATGGTCGCATTGACTGCATTACCAGGACCGGCATTGTTTACATCAAGGGTATAAGTAACCGTCCTGCCCGCATCTACGCTTCCAGGTCCTGATTTTACAATGCTGATGTTAGACTCATTAACCACCGTAGTCGTAACCGCACCCGAATTTACAGGTGGATTGCCTGCTTCTGATGGTGTAACTACCGCTGTATTTACCAACTGTCCTACAAAACCAGCGTCGATTGTTCCTTTAACAATGATGTTTATCGCATTGCCTGCACCGGAAGGGATATTTCCAAGAACTGATACTGCATTTCCGGTTCCCGTTCCCCCGGTGGTAACCACTGCGGCACCACTGCTCATTGCTGTCCAGCTTACATTCTTAATACCTGCCGGTACAGCATCTGTGATGACTGCCTGTATTGCATTACTTGGTCCGTTGTTGATGACACGGATTGTATAGGTGATAGCAGAACCTGATACCCCGCTTTGAGGGCCAGACTTGCTCACCGATAAACCGGTCAGCGTGGTGATGTCTGTTTTTACCGTACCGGCGTTATTTGAAGTGTTGAAATCTGTAACCCCTGCAGGTAACTGTACATCTGCTGTATTGCTGATACTGCCTGTTGCCGTGCTTGCTTTTACTATACCATTTACAGTAATGGTGATGTAGTTGGCTGCTCCAACAGGGATATTTGCGGTCGTCTGGATATTGCTGCTGCCTGAGGCGCCTGCGGTAATACTTGCAGATCCACTCGCTACTGCTGTCCAGCTCAAACCTTCTATTGCTGAAGGGACATTATCTCTGATCAATAACCCGGCAACATCAATAGGTCCGGAGTTACTGACTTTTATGCTGTAAGAGATTGCTGAACCTGCTGCTACCGTTTGCGGACCCGATTTCTGTACCTGGATATCGGTACTCTGGTTCACCGCAGTGACTACTGAACTCTCCCTGACACCATTGGCCGTTACGGTGACCGTATTGGTAAAGGTAGGATGAGCTGAGGTTGAAACTTTACCAATTACATTTATGGTAATCGCAGTATTTGCATTTCCGTCAGCAGGAATATTTGCTACACTGGTAATGTTATTACCTGTGCCGCTTGCATTACCTGTTACGGTTGCGCCGCCTGTAGCTATCACATTCCAGCTGGTGACAATCACATCTGCCGGCACCGGATCTGAGATCTGTGCAGCGGTAATGTTTCCTGCCCCACCATTTCTGATCACGATGGTATAATTGATCGGATCACCAATATTAATTGTTGCCGGACCACTTTTCGACACCTTAAGTACCGGATCGTTGTTCACTTTGGTCGTTACAGAACTGCTGTTTGAACTTGGATCCGGATCTGTTACAGGACTTCCCGCAGGGAAGTTTGCAGTAGCTGTATTCGTAAAGACCGAACCATCTGTATTCGAAGCTTTAGCTCTTCCTTTAATTTCTATATTAATCTCTCCTGTTCCTGATGGAATGTTTCCTGTGATGTCCACATTTCCGGTTCCGCTTGCTGCGCTTACCGTTGCTCCATTCTGAACAGTAGCTGTCCAGGTTGCATTTGCTTCTATTGCAGATGGTAACGCATCTTTAATTAAGACTCCTGGTGCATTACTTGGTCCATCATTTACAACGCGCAGGTTGTAAGTCAATATTTCTCCCGCTCCTATATTGGCAGGTCCGGATTTGATGATCCTCACATTGGCTGTTCTGCCCACAGTGGTAGTCACCGTACTGCTGGCCGGACTTGGGTCAGTCACCCCAGCTCCAGGAACTGCCGTAGCTGTGTTCACCAGGCTGCTGCCGGCAAAGCCCGCATCAACTGTTCCATTCACCGTGATCTGTACCAATGCACTGCCCGCCGGAATGTTGGCCGTTACGCTCACATTGCCCGTACCGCTGGAAGCGCCCGAGAGCACAGCGCCGTTTGTACCCACTGCTGTCCAGCTTACATTTGTCAATCCCGCAGGTAACACATCACTGATGTTTACCACTCCTGCATTACTTGGCCCTGCATTGCTTAC
>NZ_SWBQ01000008.1 GCF_005116445.1 Pedobacter frigoris | reverse complement strand
AACAAACAAACCTTCGGATTAGACCATCATGCCAGGCATTTCAAAGTCACCTTAAATAAGCCCGTATAATCGGTTCAGTCCGCAATCTGGACTAACACTCTATCCGCAGGATACATCGACGCTTAGCGGCTATTATTTAGCCTTAAAACTTAAAGATAAATTGATCCTTCCGGACTGTAAAAAGTGGCTTGAGAGGCAAAAGGGGGTCAATTTGCCCCGAAATGAAGGGGTCAATTTGGAGCGAAATAGAACGTCAGTTTAATTGCGAAATGCAGGGGTCAGTATTGTCGAAACTCCCAATTAATAGCTCGCCGTTTCTTTTATCGACCTGTAAGTTTGTTCAAAATCGATTATTATGGGAACATTAGACAACGGGGCATTTGGCCACCTAAGAGGAAAAGTAGGGAATCTAGTCAGTTATACACTAAATGGCAAAAACGTAGTACGGGAATTGGGAGAAACGACAAAGCCTCCCACTAAACCTAAACTTGCGAATTATCAGAAAATGGCAGTAGTAAACGCTTTCTTAAAGCCTATTCTGCCTTTCATCAAACTGGGATTTGCATTTGCAATACAGGGTACAGACCACAACCAGCACAATGAAGCAGTTTCCTACAATAAGCGGTTTGCGTTGCAAGGCGAGTATCCGAATATAGAAATGGATTACAGCAAAGCGCTGCTAAGTAAAGGGAATTTGCCTCCTGCCTTATTACCAGCGACTAACAAGCTGCCAAATGGCGTAGAATTTACTTGGCAAGTACCTGCAGATATGACCTATGCTGAACTGTGCAATAGGGCTATGCTCCTCCTCTACTTCCCCGAGAGCAAAACTGCCTTATTTGATTTAAGCGGAGCAAGAAGAAGTGAGCGTAGAGACTTCTTCCCTTTAGAGCCTGAACATTTAGCACAGATCATACATGCCTACATCGCTTTCGTAGGAGATGACAGACTGAGTGTAAGTGACAGCACATGGATTAAAAAGTTAAATTAACATCCAGATCGTTATACCTCAGCTTGTACAGGTATCTCTACATTTACCTGCTGCATAATATCATAAATTTCAATTTCCGAATTCAGAATTTCGAAACTCACAACAAATGCATATGGAATTTCCTTGTTTAGATCGTTCTCCCAACCTTTATGTCCTATCACCGCAAAAGAAAGTTCAGCAGGCAAGTTAAATGATTTAAGTACCACCCAGTCTTTTTGATTAGCACTTGCTTGTCGCCTGATGTCTTTTATTTTCCCCCATTTACTATTACTCCAGATTGTCCATTTGATGGAGTGTGGATCTTCAGGTTCCTCTGTATCTTGATCCCAAAAATTCTCATCCATTTCTTTGAGCACGTCGGCATGAAAAGCATTTGTGCTTTGGCCAAGTTTACTGGAATCCCAGCTAAGCCATGCCGACAAATATGATCGCAGATTTTTTCTGGTTCGTCGAGGTTCAGCTGTATAACACAGTGATACCTCAATAAGGATGTCATAGGCTTCACCTTGCTTACGCATTTCATCAGGAACTTTAACAGAGAAGATCTTTGCTTTTTTAGGTGCGATTTTCCCAGTCTCAGTAAATGTTATTCGATATGGCGTATTGTCAATTGCCCTATCTAGGCTAGGAATGCCATACCCCATGTGTCTTAGATGCCTGGCCTGTTGGTCATGCCATACTATCTCAGGTAGCCTAGCAGATTGGATCAGTAGTGCTTTATAAAACAATACACTTTCAGTTGGAAACAACTTCTGCAACTGGCCAAGTATATGAGTTACTTTCGGTGTGCTAAAAGATGTACCAATGTCACCTCTACCCACACCATGTAAACCTGTTTTTACCAATTCCGGAGAGGTGACAGGCAACATCGATAAATTTGTTCCGGCTTTTTCCCTGATCCAATCACCTCCGTATTCCACGACCTCAGGTTTAATAGCCCCCCACATTCCCATTCCGGAACGCGAAAAAGATGACGGATAGTCTTTTTTCCCAAATGAAACACGATCAAGGTCTTCAAACTCATCTAAACAAACCGAACCAACCGTAATTGCGAAAATACTTTGAGCGGGATCAGCGATCCTAGAGGAAGGCTCAAGCAAATAATTTGGATATTGACGCCCCGCCGCTAAATGCTCTTTAATGCCGGGTCTATTAATATGTGTACCCATGTCATAAATATTCCCAGTAGACACAACAAACATTTTTTTGTCTTCGTGACTTATCATGTCAATAGCCGAGGCCCACTGTGACATGTGCCGTACTCTACAGGGCATATGGGAATTGATTGATAGATTGAATATTGATATATCAGGATTATGATCTACAATATTATGCATTAGTTCAGGCTCAAAAAGAAGACTAGACATTGCCTTATTGGCATCTAGGACCCGCATATTCGTTAAGAAGAATGGAGCCTGTACTGTTCCTGTTCTTGGAATTACAGCCCCATATAGAACCGCTCCAGCTACTTTCGTGCCATGACCGCCATTCGATACATGGTCAGCAACAGAGGTTTCATTTGGGACAAAGTTCATCGACCTATCAGATAAAATCGCTGGTTCGAGTAACAAATGATCCTGCTGAATTCCACTATCAATTATACATAAATTAGGTGAATCCCCTGAAGGGGGAAGAATTGTACATTCGATCTCACCGAAATCTTCGTGAGTTAATGTTTGGTTTTCTATTTCACAGTGCTCTGCAATTTCGAACACATAAGGATAGTTGAGCACTATGTCCCTTAAGGCCTTTCCGGAAAGTTCAGCGCGCAAACCAAAGCTGTCCCGATACTCTACAAAGCCACCAACAAGATTACCACCGCCCAATTCAATAAAAGTTTGAGCCTGTTCCTGACGCTCCATCATTAGTTGATCAAGTTCAGCATCACTAACTAATGTGTTTTCGTACCAATTTAAAATACTTCTTTCAAACGATTCATTGCTTGTCTTTTTTCCTTGAACTGGATATTCACTTTTTTTTACGTGACAGGAAATAGAAATGTCAACTGTGAATTGTTCGTCATCCCCAAACCCATCAAGCCATTTCCAATAAAGATCTTCACTAAGAATGTATTCTGGTCTCCATTGTTGCCCTTGCTCAATTTGCCAGAGTAGGGCGGTACCCTGGTTCTTGTCCTTTAAGAATTTGCTAATCTTTTCTTTCAAAGATTTAAATTGATCCACGCTAGCCCCCATGATCAGTCCACTGTCTTCTTCAGCAATGACCTCAATGCCGAAACCCTTTAGCGTTTCTATGTTAAATACTTTTGGGTCTACATGCAGTAGTAGAGGAATTACATGTTCGTCTGGCAAATCAGGCAAGCCCTGTTCTTTACGCCAGGCAATCACATCACCATTGAATTGTTTGATTCCCTCAGCCATTAGCTTTAGGGTTTCTCCATGAGCCTTTCGATTATTCAGATTATCAATGGAACGCTGAGATTTACCCCCGCCATTAAAACCTTTGAATTTATAATTACCGTCTAAAATTGTTTTGAGTGGCAGATGAGGAAATTTTGCCATAAGAGCGCTTTATTAGGGGTTAGTGTTGATAATTTTCGTTTTCCTTCAACGAATTCACAAAATCAGCTTCTTCTAACACATTCCTGCCTTCTATCACCGCAAGCTTTGCTGCATCATTGGCAATTTTAACTATTAAGGCACTTGAAAATTTATGCATTTTCTCTGCCATTGATTTAAGGGAGACTTTTTTCGAAATCTTTATGGTAGCAAGTGTTGCTTTTAATATTTTAGCAATTTCCTCTGTGCCCGGTTTAGGCATCTCTATGATATCATCAAACCGACGAAACAATGCTTTATCTAATGTACCTTCTAAATTGGTTGTAGCTATAATGATTCCTTCACCTTTGTAGTCCTCTAATACGTTTAGCAAAATGTTTACTACGCGATGCATTTCACCTACATCCTGTTTACCGTCTCTCGCTTTTGCGATAAAGTCAAACTCATCCAACAAAAGAACACAAGGAAAATTCTCCACTGCAGCAAAAATATTAGTTAAGTTGGTTGCAGACTCACCTAGGTAAGACGATATGATAGCCTCGAAACGAACCTTTAAAAAAGGTAAACCTATATTCCAAGCTATACGTTCAGCCGTCATACTTTTTCCACATCCCGGACTACCGTATAGCAATATGCGCTTCCTTGGTTTCAAGCCAAAATGAGCGAGACGTTCCCTGGCTACAAATTCCTTTTCTATCCGCGCAATCTTCTCTTCGATCTCATTGGAAAGAATCATCTCATGCCTAAGTTCTTCCCTTTTTATTTCGGTAGCGAGCGGCACATTCTTCCGTTTATCAACAGGAATACTTACGCTTCCTCCAAATATGGTTTTCAGTTCACCTTTAAGTGATTGGGTAGATTGTAGGTTTCTCTTGAGTATAGAATTTAATCTATCTGCTAGCTTATGATGGCCTTTCTGACGTTCAGATTCAATAATTACACTAGCAACCTTGACAATATCGTCTTTAGGCTCGCCTTCTATAGACTTAAATAAACGAAACATGAGTTCCTGATTCATATAGCTAGTTGTTAGAGATCATTTAAATAGGCAACTAAAGTACACAATATACTATTCAACGAACAACTAACACCAATTATTTTTTAACTATTCAACATTGCTCGGTTAATAGTTTAATTTTAGTTTGCTTATGAGAGATCCTGAGAAACTAGTTGCGCTCCTGCGCGGCGGTCAGGAAGACAGCCTCATATGCAGCTCTCAAAAGTCTGAATATTCTCTTACAACACAGAAGTTAATCCTTCAGGCAAGACCATCAGTGGAATCTTCACGCTTCCCGCCTGCTTCTTGGTAAAACTGCCCCTGATCAGTTTATCCATAAAATTATGTGGCCGGTGTACCATCACCAGCATATCTATCCACCCATGTTCACTAAGCCATTGTAACCCGTCATTCAAATTGGCACTGCTGATCTCCCGGTAATAGATCTTATCGTAGTTGATCTTACAGGTTACTTCATTCAAAAAAACATCTGCCTTTTTAGCATCATAATGCTTTGGATCATGATCCACATGTACCACCACAAGCTCTGCATTAAAATGACGTGCAAAGCCAACCAGCATATGAATCACTTCGATATCCCCCTTATTCAGATCAGTAGCAAAAGCAATTTTTTTGACTGCCTTAAATTCACATCCTCCGGGAATCAGCAAAATGGGGAATTTGCCATTTTCGATCAGAGACCTGCTCACACTACCGGTAAAGAACTTCGTGATGGCTCCTGCACCAGACATGCCCATTACCACAAGCGCAACCTGCTCTTCCTTTGCCAACCGGATTATCAATTCAACTGCTCCACCCGGCTCTGCCGCATGCTCCACCACCGGCTTAAAGGTATTTGGAAAATTCAGTTCGCTGCTTTCCCGCATGAGGTCTTTAGCTAAGACATCCAGTTCTTCCGAAACATCTTTAAATATGGATTCATAGTTGTACAACGGCCAGGCAACCTGTCCGGCAACAGTCGCATCAGCCGGCACCATAAAAGCGTGGCAAAGCTTAATATTTGATTTCAGGTATTTAGCAATATGCAATGCATATTTAGCTGCATCACCTGCCGGCTTAGAAAAATCTGTTGGAACTATTATGGTTTTCATGACTCAGTTATTTGATAATCAACTAAATGACTGACATAAAGTTCCGGATTTTTATCCGCTCAAATAATGACAGCGATCACTTAAACCGCTGACCATAAACATAAAAACCAGGCGATGATTAAGGAAAAACTTTCAATTCATCATCAAAAGAAGCCCAGACCATATAGGGATGAGAATCGATATGATAGACTTCTCCAGTTGCGGAAATACCAATAACTCCGGCAAAGCCATCAAAGGATTTTAACTCTGCGAATGATTTATCGCAGGCATCTTTCAATGTAAAACCATCGGTCACGCGGGTCACGATTTTGGCAGCAAGGGCAACATTGACAATATCTTCTCCTACGCCAGTGCAGGAAATCCCTGCATATTGATTGGCAAAATTACCGGCTACAGTGGCCGAATCGCTCACGCGGCAGGGGATCTCAAATCCTTTGCCGCCTGTTGACGTAGCCGCAGCAAGATTTCCCTCGGCATCAAGCGCCACACAACCCACTGTTCCTTTACGTTCCTGCTGATTGAGCTTGGCTTCGTATTCCAGCTGTCGTTGAGGTGTAATCGGATTAAAATAACTGAAGCCGTTTTTGGAAGCAAGGGCAGATGCACCCTCTCCGCTCAACACACGGTCTTCATAGTCTAGGAGCTTTCGCCCTACCTGGATCGGATTTTTGATGTCTTCTATATTAATTACCCCGCTAAATCGCTGGGTTTTACCATCCATCAGGGAAGCACTTAACCGTACCTTACCGTCGCTCTGGATCTGCGAACCTAAACCTGCATTGAACAGCTCGTCATCTTCCAGCAGAGAAACAGCATATACCACCGTTTCCAATGCCGTATGGGTTTTCAGAAAATCGTGGGCATGTTTAACAATCGATGATAAAGCATCCTGCTTCGCTTTCTTCGTTTCCTGGTTGGTAGCTGATTCACTAAAAAAGCCACCATGAATGATCACCTTCATATTAATCTAATGAAACTACTTTGGGATGGTGAATAGTAAGTTGATGCTTAGTAAGATTATAAGTATCTCCATCACACATCACGTGTACCACCATATTTTTAATGGAAACGGGCTGACCCATTTCTACATCGGTCAGGTTGGTATCTGCCATATGGCGTCCATCTACCAGGATCACCATGCCGCTTCCTATAGCTTCCATCACATTCCCACCAGAGATATACAGTCCGGTATCTTCGCCAAGGCCAATCCCCAAAATACCTGGGTTACTTGCCACGGCGTAAAGCAACCTGCCGATTCTTCCGCGCTGTACAAAATGTGTATCTACAATAACGCCATCTATAAAACCCAATCCGCCGGTGATCTTCACTTCGCCTTTTAGCAAAGCATCTTTACTACTGCCCTGGTAGATCATATTTTTAGAGCTTGCCGCAGCACCTGCTGAAGTTCCTGCAATAACAATCTCTTCATTTGTATATTTATCAAGCAAGATCTGATTAAAAGCTGTTCCGCCAAATATAGATGACAGGCGAAGCTGATCTCCTCCAGTAAAAATCACTACATCGGCCGCTTTCACACGCTCACAATTTTCAACTGCATTGGCCTGTTCACGGTTGCTGATGTTCAACACACCTACATCATGAACATCCAGCTGAGCAAATGCTTTGATGTACTCTTCTCCTACTTTTTCAGGGATGAGTGATGCTGTGGTAATGATTTCAAAACGCGACTTGGTATCCTTAACTGATTCAACCGTAATTTTCTTTAAAATACCCCTTTCAAAAAAGTTCATATTTTGAGGCAACCCGAACTGTGTTTCCGTAAAACTTCCGGTATTTATTGCACCCCCTATAATAATTAATTTACCCCTCGGAGCCATTTTAAGTGTTTACATTTTCAATAATTTCAAACTTAGATAAACTGTCCAGCAATCACGAACATTTTTTTAAAAACTTATCCATGATTTAGGGCTTATTAACAATATCATCATCTAAACTTTATCTTTAAATTACCTTGCTGAAATATATTCACAACATCTCAATTATTTTTTATACTTTAATATCTCCAACCAACGAAAGTAATCCGAGCTTAAGAATTAAAAACAAATTGATGCCAATTTGAGTTATGGGAACTCACAATGACATGAGCATAAGGCTCGTGCCTTGCTTTGCCGGCGATTGGGAAAAATTAAGAAACTAACGAAACAAGACATATTATTTATGAAAATATTAGGCATACAGGTGCTGCGTGGACCAAATATATGGTCTATAAACAGAAAAAAACTGATCCAGATGAGGCTCGACCTCGAAGAAATGGAGCAGAGCCCTACCAACCTGATTGATGGTTTCAGAGAAAGGATTGAAAAACTGATCCCTTCCCTGCACTCGCACCGCTGCTCGAAAGCTGAACCCGGCGGCTTTTTGGCCAGAGTGGAAGAAGGTACCTGGATGGGGCATGTCATTGAACACATTGCACTGGAAATACAGACTCTTGCAGGCATGGATACCGGATTTGGAAGAACACGCCAAACCAAGACCGAGGGGATATATAATGTAGTATTTAGCTACATTGAGGAGAAAGCGGGAGCATATGCTGCCGAAGCTTCTGTCAGGATTGCTGAGGCACTGATCAATAATCAGGAGTACGATCTGGAAGGTGATATCCAGCGCATGCGTGAACTGAGAGAAATGGAAAGGCTTGGGCCGAGTACAGGTTCTATCGTTGATGAGGCAATTTCAAGGGATATTCCCTGGATCAGGCTCAACAAAAGTTCGCTGGTACAACTGGGCTATGGCAAGAACCAGGTGCGTTTCCGTGCGACTATGACCGAGAAAACTAACTCTATTGCCGTCGACATTGCCGGCAATAAGGATGAAACCAAACGCCTGCTGCAGGACTCGGCAATTCCTGTTGCCAAAGGTGTAACCATTTCTGACATTGCCGATCTGCCTGATGCCATCAAAAAGGTGGGCTACCCACTGGTATTCAAGCCCCTGGATGGCAATCATGGCCGTGGCGCTTCCATCAATGTGAAAACGGATGAAGCAGCTGCCGCTGCTTTTGAATATGCGAAGCAGTATTCGAGGAAAATCATCATCGAGAAATTCATTACCGGATATGATTTTAGGGTGCTGGTCATCGACCATAAAATGGTAGCCGCGGCTTTGCGTGTACCTGCGCATGTAACCGGAAACGGGCAGCAGACGGTACAGGAACTCATCAATAAAGAAAATGAAGACCCGAGACGTGGCTACGGACATGAAAATGTGCTGACCGAAATTACCGTCGACCGTGACACGCTAGACCTGCTGGAGAAAAAACAATATACACTGGATTCTGTTCCGCCAAATGGTGAGATCGTATACCTAAAATCTACCGCAAACCTCAGCACAGGCGGAACATCTATAGATGTGACGGATCTGGTGCATCCGCAGAACGTTTTCATCTCCGAGCGCATCTCCAGGGTAATTGGCCTGGACATCTGCGGCATCGACATCATGGCCGAGAACCTGACCCAGCCTTTGCCGGAAAACGGCGGTGTGGTACTGGAAGTAAATGCTGCTCCGGGATTCCGCATGCATCTGGCACCTAGTGAAGGGCTGCCAAGAAACGTAGCCGCTCCGGTAATAGACATGCTCTATCCTCCCGGAAAATCTGCCAGGATACCAATTATCGCAGTAACGGGAACGAATGGCAAGACAACCACGACAAGGCTGATTGCACACATTGTGAAGAGCAATGGCACAAGGGTCGGATTTACCACTTCCGACGGCATCTACGTGCAGAATACCAAGCTGATGAAAGGTGATACCACAGGCCCGGTGAGTGCGGAGTTTATCTTAAGGGATCCGACAGTCGAGTTTGCAGTACTGGAAACGGCTCGTGGCGGCATACTCAGGGCCGGACTTGGTTTCAACAAGTGTGACATTGGCATCGTGACCAATATACAGGAAGATCACCTGGGTATTTCCGACATCAATACGCTGGATGACCTGACTAAAGTAAAGGCAGTGATCATTGGTGCGGTGAAAAGAACCGGATGGGGCGTATTGAATGCCGACAATAAGTACTGTATTAAAATAGCCAACAATGCGGATTGTAATATCGCCTATTTCAGCATGGATGAAAAGAACCCGGTAATTATAGAGCATTGTAAAAAAGGCGGTATGGCCGCTGTATATGAGAATGGATATATTACCATCAAAAAAGGAGATTGGAAAATACGGGTAGAAAAAGTGACCCATATTCCCCTGACCTTCGGTGGTAGTGTCGACTTTATGATCCAGAATGTATTGGCTGCTACTTTGGCTACTTTCTTATGGGGTTATAAAATTGAGGACATCCGCATGTCGCTGGAAACTTTCATTCCCTCGGCTGCCCAGACACCGGGAAGGATGAACACTTTCAAATTCAAGGAATTTAAAGTACTGGTTGATTTTGCACACAATCCTGATGGCTTTAACGGCATCAAGAATTACCTGCAGTCTATAGAAGCCACGGAACATATTGGTGTGATCTCTGCAACAGGCGACAGGAGAGATAGCGACATCCTGGAAACGGCACGCATCGCGGCACAGATGTTTGATAAAATCATCATCTGTCAGGAGAAATACCTGCGCGGGCGTAAACAGCAAGACCTGATTGACCTGCTGCTACAGGGAATTCAGGAAGTAAAGCCTGATATGGAGATCATCATCAATAACAATGGTGATGATTGTCTGAAATACCTCATGGCGACTGCAAAATCAGGCTCGTACATTACAATTTTAAGTGACACCATTGACAATGCCATTGGCAAGGTATCGGAATATCTGGATAAAGAATTTGGGGTGTAGATTAAAACATTTGAAAAAACTGGCTTGTTATTGTTAAAAAAATATGCATCCTATGATGACCTTGAACCAAGCCCCTCCTGATGGTGGAATCACATATGCTGAAACCAATATGAGCCAGTTCTTTCCTGAACCATTGAATGCCATTACTTCCTGCTTTTTTCTTGCTATAGCCTTTTACTGGACTGTCAGATTATGGGGAAGTTATAAGGATCATGTATTCTTAAGTGTCGCACTGGTATTGCTATACATCGGAGGCATCGGCGGAACGGTATACCATGGGCTTCGCCAATGGAGTGTTTTTATTATGATGGACTGGCTGCCCATCATGCTGCTCTGTGTTTCTGCAGGTGTGTATTTTTTATCTAAGCTGATCCGGTGGTATTTTGCGCTGCTGATCGTAGTTGCATATGTGTTCGCTCAGTTCTTTTTAAAGGATATTCTGATAAACACAGACCCGCATTTGTTCATTAACATCAACTATGCGATGATGGCCACACTGGTGCTAGGCCCGGCGGTAGCCTATCTGATTCATACCAATTGGATGCATGGCAGATGGGTAGGTTTTGCACTGTTGTCATTCGTCCTGGCACTTACCTTCCGCATTGCCGACAAATGGCTATGGGTCGATTTTGGCACGCACTTTCTCTGGCACACCTTCGGGGCAATAGCATCGTTTTGTATGTTCAATTATATCTACCTTTCCAATCAGCAAAAAGCGGCACTTTCCAGTCAGCAAAAAGCCGCGGTCTATTAAGACAACGGCTTTAATTCTTGTATGAGTTGTTTGCAACGCTCTTCTATCTCCAGAAAAACAGGCTCGAATAACCTGTCATCAAAATAAGGATCTGTCACCTCATTTTCTTCTGTCAGAAACAGCTTTACCTTTTTCCGTTGTTCATGATCATCCGCAAGCCTTAAAACATCCCTCAGGTTGTTCTGATCCATTACGAGTATGTAGTCATAAGCGTCAAACATCTGCTTATTGAAATGCCTGGCCCTTTGTTTAGAAATGTCATAGCCAAAGTTCTTAGCCACAGCGATGCTCCTTCTGTCTGCCGGCTGATTTACATGCCAGTCGCCGGTACCAGCCGAAGCGATGTGCCAGCCCAGACCCTGCTCGTCAACCAAATGACGCATAATGCCTTCGGCCAAAGGTGACCTGCAGATATTACCCAGACATACCATCAAAATCTTCATTATTTATAGATGTCGTTTAGGATGTTGGCCAGACAAACACCACCTTTTAACAATTGCTCATTCAGCATGTTTACAAAATCGAAGTTGTATTTATAACTCAGCTTATCTTCAGGTTTGGTATATGCATAAATTTTGTTGCAGGCCTGATAAGATCCGTATACAAAATCCTTTAAAGAATTGTTTTTCCAGGTGCTCAATTGCTGAGTGGTTGGAAAATTAATAGCCGCTACATATTCGGTATAGCTGAGTTGCTGATACTCGATCAATGACTCATCCCATACCCTGTGCAGGTTTGA
Organism: Pedobacter frigoris; assembly: GCF_005116445.1. Lineage (GTDB taxonomy): Bacteria > Bacteroidota > Bacteroidia > Sphingobacteriales > Sphingobacteriaceae > Pedobacter > Pedobacter frigoris. The sequence continues at coordinate 62,887 of NZ_SWBQ01000008.1, read as the reverse complement.
TTTCTCACCAAACCAGGTTACAAATACTTTATTGCCGCCCAGGTCCTCTTTACGTGCAGTGTGCATAGGCTGATTTAAATCACCCACCAGGTGCACCAATAAACGCATGGCCAGTATTTTCTGATCAGTAGTACTTTGCTTATTCTTCAAAACAGAGATCATCTCTATCGTTTTGTTGTACACATTGGCCTCTTTATCTGAATCCAGAAAACTAAATACTCCTTGTTGATCCAATTCGCCAGGCAGGTTTACAAAATGCCAGTTGTACAAATAGTTATATGCAGGATCAGATTTGATAAAGTCGCCCCAGTTACTTGCCATCGCCAGGCTTTCATTTCCCAATATTCCTTTTACTCCTTTACGCGCTTTGGCGCTCAGGTGGCTTTCGGCAATTTGACCTACTATCCTATGACCCAGCATCCCCCATGCGCTTGCATTTAAAGGCATGTAGGCAATAGCTGCAAAAGCAATTACTTTAATGGTTTTACTGATCGAAAATTTGTTCATCTTATGATTTGTTTATAGTGCTTTGGGAATGCAGGTGATCGGCTGTTTTAATTTAAGATTTAACTCGCGCTGATTTTCTATACTTTCAAATATCATCTCGTCCTTCTCAGCGTAGATGACCTTAAAACGCTTAATGTACTGCCCGATCTGATAACACCCGGAAATCTTTTGCTTGTAATTGGCCTTGGTATAGGTGCCCAGCAGAAAAAGGGTATCTGACCTAACCTGATAAGTGCCCTTTGCGTATTCTTTCCAGACACCGTTATTGAAACAGGAATCAGAATAGTAGTTTGCCTTTGAATGTGTCACCATATCCACATAAAAAGAATCGCAGGTAAACTTGAAGTTATGAAGTGTGTAACTCAATAATTTCTCTGCATGGGCAACGCTATCCTGATTCCAGATACCCTGTAAAAATCCCTCACCCTTTCCCTGAATGTCCGGCAATCTTCTGCACGAAGCAGCCAGAACAGTAACAAACAAAAGGGAAAAGAGGACTCTAAACATACAGGGTATTTTATGATTGATTACTTTAAACTACCTACCATGTCTTCAGGACGAACCCACTCATCAAATTGTTCTGCTGTAAGCAAGCCAAGTTCAACAGAAGCTTCTTTCAGCGTCTTATTTTCCTTATGAGCTTTCTTAGCAATCTTAGCTGCATTTTCATAACCCACATGCGGGTTCAATGCTGTAACCAGCATCAGTGAGTTTTGCAGGTGTTTCTTAATCTCAGGCAGGTTAGGCAGGATACCTACTGCACATTTATCATTAAAGGACACACACGCATCACCGATCAGTCTGCCTGATTGCAATACATTGGCTGCCATTACCGGCTTAAATACGTTCAGTTCAAAATGACCATTGCTGCCGCCTATACTCACGGTAACATCATTACCCATTACCTGGGCACAGACCATAGTCATAGCTTCCGGTTGGGTAGGATTCACTTTACCCGGCATAATTGACGATCCCGGCTCATTATCAGGAATGATGATCTCTCCGATACCGCAACGTGGGCCTGAACTCAGGATCCTCACGTCATTCGCGATCTTCATCAACGAAACAGCAGTACGCTTGTATGCTCCTGAAAGTTCTACCATGGCATCGTGTGCTGCTAAAGCTTCGAATTTATTCGGGGCAGTCACAAATGGAAGGCCTGTCAGTTCGGCTATCTTTTTTGCCACCAACACATCATATCCCTTAGGGGTATTCAGTCCGGTACCTACCGCTGTACCACCCAGTGCCAATTCGCTGATCATTACCAGCGCATTTTTTACTGCTCTGACGCTATTGTCTATTTGCTGAACATAACCGGAGAATTCCTGTCCAAGTGTCAAAGGTGTAGCATCCATAAAATGGGTACGGCCTGTTTTAACAATGTCTTTGAATTCTACCGCTTTTTCATGCAGTGTATTGCGTAACTTTTCTAATCCTGGAATCGTAACCTCTACTGCTTGTTTGTATGCCGCGATGTGCATCGCAGTCGGATAGGTATCATTTGAAGATTGTGATTTATTGACATCATCGTTTGGATGAAGGATTTTCTGATCATCACTTAGTTGTCCGCCATTCAGAACATGAGCACGATTGGCAATTACTTCGTTACCGTTCATATTACTCTGAGTACCCGAACCTGTTTGCCAGATCACCAATGGAAACTGGTCATCAAGACTTCCCGCGATGACTTCATCACAGGCCTTAACTATCAGTTCTGCTTTTTCTGCAGATAAAACACCAAGCTCAGTATTAGCCAGGGCTGCTGCCTTTTTCAGGTAACCAAATGCATGTATGATTTCCTTTGGCATAGAAGCCTCCGGACCTATTTTAAAGTTATTTCTTGAACGTTCAGTTTGAGCACCCCAATATTTATCAGCAGGCACCTGTACTTCACCCATCGTATCGTGTTCGATTCTAAAATTCATAGTGTTCTAAGTTTATAGGTGCAAACTTAAGATTTTTATAATTTTTAATGATGTGTTTATTGTCAGATGTTGAATACAGGCAGAGAAATTCTCCTTATTTTGGCAGAAAGTTTAGGATCTGAAGAACATGTTGGCATCGCTGTGAAAAATGGATAAGAACCAGCCGGGTTTTGAATACTTTTTCAATTCCGGCAAATACTGGTCTGTTTGGTCACTTTACTGTTTGGCCTTTTTTATAAGCTAAACCTTAACATAGTTTTGAGCTTCTAAATTAATCGAAAATGATGATAAAAAACGAAATTGCAGCCATGTTTGGTCTTGCTGAACTGATGATACTGGCGATCGGAGGAACATTTTTAATCCTGGTCATAACCGCATTGGTTTTATTGATCCGTTACCTAATGAAAAAGAACACTGGTTTTAAAAAGGAGGATTTTAGATGATTCTGGCAATGATGGGTTTACAAGAGATTATTCTCATAATAATTTCACTCGTATTTATGATGGTCGTTATAACAGTAGTAACTTTGGTCATCATGTTTCTCTACAAAAGAGTCTTTCCAACTGGGGAAAAGCAACAGAAAGAAGTGGAAAAAATGAAGCTGAGCACAGTCAGGTCACAGCTCAATCCTCATTTCATGTTCAATGCCCTTGCCGGCATCCAGAACCTAATGAACAAGAACGACATCGACAATGCCAACCGTTATCTCGGAAAATTTGCACGTCTGACCCGCAATGTACTGGAAGCAAAAGAACAGATCAGCATAGCAGAAGAAATGCGCCTGCTGGACGATTACCTGCAGATGGAACAGTTGAGATTTGGGTTTACCTTCCAGATTGATGCGGAATATACGCTGGATACGGAGAATATTGAAATCCCGTCGATGCTGCTCCAGCCTTTTGCAGAAAATGCCGTGAAACATGGAATTGCCAATTTAAAGGAACCGGGAAATATCATGATCAAATTTTCGAGCAAAGGCAACGACCTTACCCTCGCCATCTTTGATAATGGGCATGGTTTCAAGGCAAACAGTAAAAGTGAAGGCCATGGCATAAAACTCATGCGCAGCCGCATCGCTTTATTCAATTCTATCAATAAACACACAAAGATGATGATGAATATCAATAGTGGGAATGAGGGGACAACCGTCGTCATTACTTTAACCAACTGGCTGTAAGATGATGAAAGCGATTTTAGTAGACGATGAACCCGCAAACCTCGAAAACCTCAGCGCACTGATAAAAAAACATTGCAGTCAGGTAGAGATTGTCGCCGTGGAAAAGGATGTGGAACTGGCCGCCATCTCTGTTAAAAATCATCGGCCGGATCTGCTATTCCTCGACATACAAATGGGAACACATACCGGTTTTGATCTGCTTAATTTATTGCCCGACAAATCCTTCGAAATCATATTTGTAACAGCTTATGACCACTACGGTATTCAGGCGGTAAAATTCGCCGCACTGGATTACCTCCTAAAACCCGTCGACATAGATGAACTGATTGCTGCGGTCGGCAAAGCCGAGCTTAAGATCCGGGAAAAAAAACAGAACCAGCAACTGGACTTTCTGCTAAACCTGATAAAAAAAGGGGATAGCGCTCCCCCCAAAATAGCGCTTCCCCAACTTCAGGAAATCAGGTATGTACAGGTCAGCGAAATCATCCGCTGCGAAGCAGACAATACCTACACCAATTTCTTCCTGACCTCAGGAGAAAAGATCATGGTTTCCAAACCTTTGAAAGAATATGCCGACATGCTGCAGCCGAATGGATTTATCCGCAGCCACCAGTCGCACCTCGTAAATCCAGCATTCGTAAAGAGCTGGCTTAAAGAAGATGGCGGTACCCTCTTATTAACAGAAGGTTACAAAATTCCGGTTTCCAAACCCAACCGTGAGCGGGTAAAAAACCTCCTCAACAAGTAAGAAACCTAACAATGTTTAAAACTCTTTTACGTTTAAAGGGTTAAAAATCCTTAATTTTCGACTTTTTAAACTGTACACACACAATTCATGAATTATCGTAATATCCTTGCTGCGGCCGCAATGGCCACTTTTTTATTTACAGCCTGTTCAAGTTCAGAAAAAAGCGCAACCCTAAAGGAACCAAGTAAAGAGCGCACCGCAGATGATGATAAAGCCGACAGCACGCTCCTGGCTTACAATCCTGCTAAAGGAGATAAATGGATTGCAGATTTCGTATACAACCTGCACAAGAAATATGGTTTTAACGGCAATATGCTGGTTGCTAAAGACGGCAAAATCCTGTATGAAAAAGCAATTGGCTGGGCAGATTACCTGCACCGCGACAGTTTAAAAATAAAGTCAGAGTTTGAGCTCGCTTCTGTAACCAAACCTTTTACAGGTACAGCCATTATGCAATTGGTGGAACAAGGTAAGCTTTCATTAGATGATGACGTAAAAAAGTTTTACCCCAACTTTCCATATGATGGGATTAAGGTAAAGATGCTCCTTTCGCACCGCAGCGGGATGATGAATTATGTGTATTTCATCGATGACATCTGGCGTAAGGAAAAGCGCGACATGAAAAAAGGAGTATCCAATCAGGATGTCATGCAGGTCATCGCCGAGAAAAAACCAAACCCTTATGCGAAACCGGATAACCGTTTTCACTACAACAACTCCAACTATATGGTACTTGCCGCAATCATAGAAAAGGTAACTGGCAAAACCTACGCGGATTACATGATGGAAAACATCTTTAAACCGGCAGGCATGAAAAATACCCATGTCTACTCTACTACGGTATACCCGAAAATACCTGTTGATGTGATTGGTCACGACCGTACCTGGAGGTATTCAGTGGTACAAAACTTCCTGGATGGCCCCGTAGGTGACAAAGGGATTTACAGTACACTGCACGACCTTGTTTTATTCGACAAGTCTTTGAAGAATGGAAGATTACTAAAGAAAGCAAGCCTGGACTCAGCCTATAAGGGCCGCAATAAAGCGATCAACGGACACTTTAATTATGGCTATGGCTGGAGAATGTTTGACGGGGATAAAGGAAAAAAGGTCGTTTACCATACTGGATGGTGGCACGGTTTCAGGCACATCTACGTGCGTGATATTGAGAAGAATATTGTCATCATTTTCCTGGGCAACCTGACTAATGGAAGTTTGCTACACCTCGATGAATTATATAAACATATGAAAGTTCCGGTAATCCGCAAGGGTGCTTATTCAGGTTCAGGTTCTCTTCCGGGAAGCGACGAGGATTAAGAAATTTTGTCAAAGGCTATACCTCTGCTTCTTTTAGCGAGGTATGTCCTTAGCAGGCTATTATTGGGTTCTTCCAGCATAGGATCTGCCTTAAGAATCTCCATTACTGTTGATCTTGCTTCTTGTAAAATAAGCTGGTCTGTAGCCAGATCCGCGAGCTTTAGATCCAGCACCCCACTTTGCTGTGTTCCGGAGATATCACCGGGGCCGCGCAACTGCAGGTCTATCTCTGAAATCTCAAACCCGTTATTGGTCTTAACCATAGTTTCCAAACGCAGCTTACCTTCTTTGCTCAGCTTATTGCCAGACATCAGGATACAAAAAGACTGCTCCGCACCACGACCCACCCTACCCCTCAACTGGTGCAGCTGCGACAGTCCAAAGCGCTCAGCATTTTCAATGATCATTACCGAAGCATTTGGCACATTTACACCAACCTCAATCACCGTAGTAGCCACCATGATCTGGTTCTTTCCTTCTATAAACCGCTGCATTTCGTATTGCTTATCCGCATTGGGCATTTTGCCATGAACAATACTGATTTGGTAATCCGGGAGTGGAAACTGGTACCTCATCTGTTCTATACCTGCTTCGAGGTGCAACAGGTCTAATTTTTCACTTTCCTTGATTAGCGGATAAACGATATAGATTTGTCTGCCTTTAGCGATCTCCTGCTTCATGAAACCAAACATCCGCAAACGCTGTCCTTCATACAAATGCCTGGTGTCAATGGGTTTTCTTCCTGCAGGCAATTCGTCTATAATGGAGACGTCGAGATCTCCGTACAAAGTCATCGCCAAAGTACGGGGAATAGGGGTAGCAGTCATCACCAGGATATGCGGAGGGATGACATTCTTTCTCCATAATTTAGCTCGCTGCTCCACACCAAAACGATGCTGCTCATCGATCACAACCAGACCTAAGTTCTTAAACACAACTTTATCTTCTATCAACGCATGAGTACCGACCAGAATATCAATCTCACCTGCTTCCAGTTCTTTGTGCAGTTGTGTTCTTTGCTTTTTAGTCGAGCTGCCGGTCAGAATCGCTACGCTTACCAGTCCATCTTTTACCAATGAAGCAATGGACTCATAGTGTTGCCTGGCCAATATCTCCGTAGGAGCCATCATACAGGCCTGGAATCCATTATCATTGGCAAGAAGCATACTCATCAGGGCGACCACTGTTTTACCGCTCCCAACGTCTCCCTGAACCAAACGGTTCATCTGAATTCCACGCTGTGTATCCAGACGTATTTCTTTAATGACCCGCTTCTGGGCGTTCGTCAGTTCAAATGGAAGTATTTCTTTATAGAATGTGTTTACCTTATCACCCACAGCACCAAAGGCATGTCCTTTAAAGCGCAACTCTCTTTGCTGCTTGGTGTGTAATAGTTGCAATTGAATAAAAAACAACTCTTCAAATTTCAGTCTTCTTTCAGCGCTTTTTAAGGCTTTCACATCCTTGGGGAAATGGATGTTTAGAAGTGCCTCTTTTTTGGATATCATATGATATTTTTCCAGAACATGCAGAGGCAGACTTTCCCTCACTTCTTTGATATGCTGCTCAATGAGCTGGGTCTGGAGTTTCTGTATTCCTTTGCTGTCCAGAAAAAACTTCTTCAGTTTTTCTGTAGAGTGGTATACAGGCTGTAGTCTCAGATTACCGGTTATAGTCGCTGGCCTTGGATAATTTTCCAGTTCCGGATGAGAAATACTAAATGAGCCATTAAATACTACAGGCTTGCCAAACACAATGTAAACTTTTCCTTTGCTCAGATTCTCATCTACCCATTTCAAACTCTGAAACCACACCAGTTCTATCGTACCAGTCTCATCAGTTAGTCTGGCGACCAGGCGCTTCTTATGCTTTTCACCAATGATCTCTTTGCTGGTTATCCTGCCAAGAATCTGAACATATGGCAAATCAGGATCGAGTTCGTTGATCTTATAGAACCTCGTCCTGTCAATATACCTGAAAGGGTAGTAATTCAACAAATGATCGTAGGTAAAAATACCCAGCTCTTTTTGAAACAGCTCAGCACGCTTAGGACCTACGCCCTTAAGAAATTCTATAGTCGTATCTAAAGTAGCAGCAAACAAGGTTTAAACAGTTTTTCTCCTAAAGTTAAGCATATCTTTGATGATGCCCCAATTAAACACAAATACTGAGACCATGAGCAGTAAATAGGCAAATAGTTTATGCGTATCTATGTGTTCATTGAAATACAATACGGCCACTGCAAAAGCAATGATTGGATTAATATAAATGATAATCCCCAATGTCGATGAAGGGATTCCAATCAGAGCATAAAGACTTAGAAAAAGAGGGATAATTGTAAACACAACAGCCACTACTGAAATATTACCCCAAAACCATAAGCTTGCAGGAAAATCCCCGTGCTTGGATAAATAAAAAGGTAACATCAGCAATACCGCTACACCAATCTGAACCGCCAGCACATTTAACTTATCCAGATTTTGCATTTTACGCTGCAGGATTAAATAGAATGCATAGAGCAGGGCAATAATTACCGACCAGGCTACTTCTATCAAGGATCCTGTAGCCAACAGCAATATACTCAGCAAAGCAATCCCAAGCGAGATGAGCTTTAGTCGTGACAGTTCTTCCTTTAGCAGAATAAAACCGCCAAAAGCAGTCAACAATGGACAAACCATATATGCAAATGCCGCAGATTGCAGACTGACATTGTTCACTGCATAGATATAAGTATACCAGTTTAAGGTCAGGAAAACAGTAGATACTGCGATCTGCAGCCCAATGGTCTGTCTTTTCTTTTTGGTCGCACCTGCTAAATATTGAATATCGGCCTTTAACTGCTTCCTTCTAAAAAGGAGAATTGCAATCCAGATAAATACCAGCGAAGTAAATATCCGGTAATATAGAATCTCTTCTGAAGGAAATTCCTTAAGATTTCTAAGGGGAATTGAAAAAAAACCCCATATAGCAAATGATAGTATGCCGGCAAAAAAATACCTCAGATTCGATTTAGGCACAGCCTTAACCTTTGTAAGCAGTCATGGATATCTCCACATTCACGCCCTTAGGAAGCCCTTTAACAGCTACAGTTTCACGTGCAGGAAAATTGTGCTCAAAATAAGAACCATAGATATCGTTCACTTCAGCAAACAGACTCATATCAGAAAGAAAAATAGTCGTCTTAACAACATCCTCAAACCCGTAGCCTGCTTCCAGTAAAACCGATTTAATGTTTCTCATCACCTGATGTGTTTCTTCTGCGATAGAAGATTGAACAACTTCACCGTTAGCCGGATTTATTGCCACCTGGCCAGACATAAATAAAAAACCGTTAGCAATTACTGCCTGGTTATAAGGCCCTATAGGTGCCGGTGCATTTGTAGTGTTTATTATTTTATTCATTTCAGTAAAATCCAATCAATTAATTTCCATAAAATACCTGCAGCAAGCAATAATCGCCGTGGCATTAATAATATGCATTATTTTAATATTAATATTGTTAGGCTGGTTAGGGTCTTTCTTTCTAAAAAAATACATAACAATACAAACTTAGATAAAATAGTCCTAAATACAATTTATTACCTGTTTCATATCCTAATACAACCAGATTCAATTTAACTGGAAGTACATTCAAAATACTTTTTCAAAACCAATATTGATATCAGATCTTCTTTGTCTTTATTCAAAAACTGCTTTACATAGTCATTGGCATTGCTAATAATTTTAAGTGCTTTATCTGGATGATTTATAAAATACAGAAGCCTTTCTTCAAGGTCAGAATAATCGTCTTTAATCAAAATGTAATGAAAATCGGGCACCAGACATCCCTCCATAAACCAAGTCTCATATTTCGGCTTTGGCATTACCGCAATAGAGTTGGATGACATGATCCACTTGAGATTCGTCGCTACATCGTATCCTTCCAAGCTTAAAATAAACTTGTACTGAAGATGCTCCGTAATGGAAATCTTAGGTTTAAGCCAGGCGATGTTTCCTCCACTCTTGTTAACCTGCCCCAGATCACACATTGGATGGTTAAAATACATTTCCATAAATCTCATCCTATGAGGTTGTCTTATTGCGGCCCTGCCAATTAGCACATCTTTCTTTTCCTCAAACTTAACCTGATCATTTAAAAAAATAAAATGACGATGCTTATCCAGTTTTAAAAGTACGCCGTTAGCATTGTCCTTACCAATAGGCCTGCTCTTCTGAATCGTAGGATATCCAGCTACATAAGTAATATCCCCAATGAGTAAATTGAGTCTGAAGAAAGGGTTAAAATAACGTGCGTATTCAAAGGTATCAAAGTAATATGCCTTAGGCTTTTTGAACTTTCTGAGATCCTTAACAGGTATCGATCCTTTTCCTATCGGGATATTTCTTTCTAATTTATTGTAGTAATTCACACGCTCCATTACGTCAGCCATATCGTATTTATTTAATACCGCTAACTTCTTTGTAAGCTGACGACGATAAAATATAGCTGGGATTACCCACCTGATAAAGCTTACTGTATAATATGAAAGCTTATTCTTCTTAATTATCAATTGTACTTGCTGGAAGATTAATGGTGTGCGCATTACTAAGCTATTCTAATTGTAGAGGTCATTATATATAAAAAGAGGGCTCCAATAATGGAGCCCTCTCTTAGTATTGTTGTTAGAAATTCTTAGTTTCTAGCTGATTCAACACGACGGTTTTGGATACGACCTTCTTCAGTATCGTTAGAAGCAATTGGATTAGCTTCGCCATTACCTTTAGTTGCAACTTGACTAGCGTTAACTCCAGAGTTAACTAAGTAAGTTTTAACAGAGTTAGCTCTGTCTTTAGATAATTTCAAATTGTATGCAGCAGTACCTTCGCTTGAAGCATAACCGTTAACAGTTACTTTACCACCGTTTTCACGCAATACTGAAGATAATTTATCTAAAGTAGGGTAAGCTTCAGTTTTCAAAACTGATGAGTTAAATTCAAATTGGATAGTTTCAAAACCAGTTAAATTGCTTGTAGCAACTGTAGTAGGCTCTGGAGCTTTAGGTAGAGGACATCCTGAACCATCAACTGCAGTACCAGCAGGAGTACCCGGGCATTTGTCAAACTGATCAGAAACACCGTCACCATCGCTATCTTTTTTCAAAGCCTCAACAGAAGCTTCAACAGCAGATACACGAGTTTTTAAAGCTTCAACTTCTTGACGTAACGTAGGATCTTTCAATTCATCATACATTAAAGCAAGTGGGTTAACCCAATCCAAGTTTGGCTTAGCGCTAGAACCTAATGAGAATTCTAGACCAGCATATCCGTAAGAGAATTTATCTTTAGATGTACCTTTAGCATAAACTCCATCAAAGTTATCTCCGTCTAAGAAGTGCATTGTATAACCTAAGTTAAATGATACACGCTCAGAAACTTTAAATTTAACACCAGCACCTACAGGGATGTAAGCTTCTTTGATGTATTTTTTGTCTCCGTCTTCACCGTAAACTTCTCCCAAATCTTTAGGATCAGCACCGTTTAAAGCAGCTCTGTAAGCAGCAACACCATAACCAGCAGTTACGAAGAAGTTAACAGAGTTCTCGCGACGTAAGAAGTCAACAGTTGCAACATTAACAACACCTCTTAAATCAGCTGAATAAGCAAGTTCAGTTTCAAAAGCACTGATACCATTAACAACTCCGCTAGCGTTAGCGTCTTTGTTAGTACCAGAAACTTTTCCACGGAAAACATTACCTTCTAAGCCAAATGCATGACCTAATTGTTTTCTCAATGAGATACCATAACCTAAGTTTGGCTCCCAGTTAGTAAAGTCGTTTGATCCACCAGTTACAACAAATGGAGATAAAACACCACCGTTAACACCTAGAGACCAAGTTCTGTACTGGCTTCTCCCACCAAATACCTTGGCAGAAGACGAAGTCGCAGATTCCTGAGCATTAGCTAGAGACGTAGCTCCCATTAATGCAACAAAAGAAACTGCTAGACCCTTTTTTAAAGTAGAATAATTCATAATTTTCTTTTTTAAGGTTAAACAAATTTTAATTGTATTGTTTTTTGTGTAGCAAAATTAAACAAATTTTTAATTTCTCAAAACACTTGTACAAACTCCGTTCCAAAGTTCGTAAATATCAATAATTAGCCATTTCAGGCTAAATTATTTTATAGATATCCTGCAATATGTATCATAAAAAGGAATTTAACAAAAAAAGTATGTAAAGTTGTACTAATGCTATATACAAATCAGTCCTGTTTTTGAGACATTTTCTAAATGGAGCGGATGACCAAAAGTGTGTATCCGTCAAATCAGACCATCAATAAACCGATAAATATTGAAATCTGATAGCTTCATCCCTACACTTATTTCAGCCCTCAGTTTCGCTTTATTAATATTCTGCATCCGATAATGCGCTATGATTCTAAAAACTTTCTCTGCCATCAATAAAGCCTTCCGCTCATTGTCTGCCAAAATGGGTAACATTAGCCAATTGCATAATTCAACAATCCCCTCCGTTTTGTCCGCAACTGTTTTAAATACCGGGACATCCTGATGTTGCTGGTGTACCAGCTTCTGCAAATTATTAGCAAATGCATCAGCCCCCTCCCTGTCTGCTTTATTCACCACAAATCCCTGAGCGATTTCCATCAACCCGGATTTAATGTTTTGAATCTCATCACCGGATTCAGGAACCAGGACGACAACAGTCCTGTCGGCAAGCCCTGCTATCTCTACCTCAGATTGCCCCACGCCAACTGTTTCGACCAGGATCAGGTCAAATCCAGATGACTTAAGCACATCCACCATTTCAATGGTCTTCCCTGAAATCCCTCCCAGGGCGCCTCGTGTAGCTAAAGAGCGAATAAAGATTTTAGGGTTGTTAAAGTGCTTGGACATTCTGATGCGATCGCCCAGCAAAGACCCAAAATTGAATGGAGAGGTCGGATCTACAGCCAGAATGGCAATCTTCTTACCTAAATCACTCAAATGGGCAGTAATGGCATTCACCAGCGTACTTTTCCCAGCACCCGGAGGCCCTGTGATACCTATCACGGGAACATCTGGATTGATTTGCAGCTTAAAAAGAATCTTCTTATAAGGCTCTAAATCATTCTCTACCAAAGTTAAAACCCTGGCAAGGGAGATAAAATCCCCTTTTTTCATTCCTTCGACAAGTGCTGTTGCATTTTGCATGAGATTTTAGGCTTGTTTTCTACAAATATTAGAATTTATAAATAAGATTTTTTAAATTTTATATTTGCAAACGGCGCAGCAACCCCAATGAGAGATTCCGCCCTCGGTTAATCGAAAAAATGAAATTATTTAATGAATAAATCATAATGCGCAACTACCCTACAACTTCACTGATGATTTCTACTTATAACTGGCCTGAGGCATTAGAAGTTGTACTCTTGAGCGCTCTAAATCAAACAGTATTACCCAACGAGATTGTTATAGCCGACGATGGATCGGGTGCTGAAACAAAAGCACTCATAGAAAAGTATGCAAAGCTTTCCCAAATCCCCCTCCATCATGTATGGCAGGAAGACAATGGGTTTAGGCTAGCAGAAATCAGAAATAAGGCCATAGCAAAAGCAAGCAGCGATTACATCGTACAGATCGATGGTGACATCATCATGCACCCAAGATTCATAGAAGATCACGTGAAATTTGCGAAGGCCAACTCATTCGTTCGGGCAAGTAGGATTTACATCAACGACGAGATCTCGGAAGAGATGCTCGCTTCCAAAAAATATAAAATCAGTGCTTTTAGTAAAGGCATTACCAATGTCTTCAGTGCGCTTAGAATGCCTTTTCTATGGAAACACTTTGAGAATGACTATAAAATAAAGGGTTATGAACTTTACGAAATTCATGGCTGCAACATGGCCTATTGGCGTAAAGACGCAATCAAGGTGAATGGATACAACGAATCTTTTAATGGCTGGGGACCAGAGGACAAAGAGTTTATCGCTCGCTTATTAAATACAGGTCTCCAAAAACGCTTTATAAAACTGGGAGCAATCGCATTCCACATTTATCATAAAGAAAACGCTAAAACCTTCCTGGAGGAAAACACGAGGAAGTTTAAAGATGCCATTACCAACAAAACGACTTATATTGAACATGGTATTAATCAATACACTTAGCTAATGCAAAGCCCATCCATTTCACTTGTTATCTCTACTTACAACTGGCCGGAAGCCCTTCTGGTTAGCTTAAAAAGTGTATTGGCGCAGTCTGTTCTTCCTGTTGAAATTCTCATTGCCGACGACGGCTCCGGGCCAGCAACAAAAGCCGTGATAGACGACTTTAAACTAATGACAACCATTCCTGTCACTCATTTCTGGCAAGAGGATGATGGCTTTAGAAAAACCATTGTAATGAATAGAGCAATTAACGCTGCCAATGGGGAACACATCATCCAGATTGATGGCGACATTGTCCTGCACCCAAAATTTATTGCCGACCACCGCAGCGAAGCAATGCAAGGGCATTACATCAAAGGCAGCCGCTCAATGCTGTCTGCCGAACGCACTCAAACAATATTAAAAACTCAAAATCCAAAAATAAATGTTTTCAGTTCGGGCGTAGGCAGCAAAATCAATGCGACCAGATCGCCGTTATTCGCTCCACTGTTCAGAGGCGATCAATTGAAATCCAACAATTTAAGAGGTTGTAACTTTTCCTTTTGGAAGCAGGATTTTGTCGACGTAAACGGTTATAACAACGACTTGCAGGGTTGGGGACATGAGGACATTGAGCTGGCTGCCCGGCTCACCAATCTGGGAATTAAGCAGCGGCAATTAAAAATGAAGGCCATATGCTTCCATCTTTATCATAAAATCAACTCACGCCATAACGAAGACCTGAACTATAAAAAATATTTAGCGGTTATTAAAGACGGAACAATAAAATGCAAAAATGGCATTAAACAATTGTAGCCAATAGCAGACCAATTATAATCAGACAGGTTTTGATGATTTTCCATTTATTTAACCTGAACCAGCTTGGATTCTTCTTCACAAAACCCATTTCAATCCGCTCAGCAAAACCGCTCCAACGTCCGCTCCTTATACTTTCATATAAATATCCGGCCTCGTAACAATTCTTTAACCAGAACAGGTTTATGATCAATCCTAAAGAAAAGCCCGACGTCTTAAATATTGCTTTAGTTGCATTGGTTAAAAATTCCGCTCCAACAAAAATTAAACAGATCAGAAAAAAGGAGTATAAAGAACAATTTAAAATAATGAAAGGCGATGCCAATAAAAGCAATAATAGTGTTTCTACCGTATTTGTAAAATCATGATAAGTATAAGGACTAATTGTGGGAGTCGCTGCAATTTGAGCCGCACCAACACCATAACGGAATTGCCTTTCAGTCTGAATAGCGCCGTTGTCCCACCAGGGATGCGTAACTGATGCAAGAGGAACCGATATGTATTGCTCACCAAACAGGTTAACATTTCTCACCAAAAACTCAATATCTTCTCCGCCTTTATTTAAACTTTCATTGAACAATGCCGGATCCATCTTATCTCTGTTCAGCATGACATTTGCTGTAGGCACCCACATCAATTTTTTATGCGTTTTTGCGGCTTTAAAATGACCGGTAAGTCCATGAAGTTCCATGGCTCTTGTCGCTGAATTGAATGTTTCCGGAAAGTTAGTCACTCCTGCAAAACCAATCGCATCACGATGTTCTGCAATCGCGTCAGCATAAGCTGTCAACAAATGTTTATCGGGCACAATATCATCGTCAAGCAAAAGCAGCCATTTACCTTTGCCCATCATGATCCCCTTATTACGTGTTTGAGCAAAGCCGAGATTTACTTGATTTACCACGAGGATAATCAACCCCTTTTCTGAAAGCTCAACTATCGAAGCCGGAACTTTCAAACCAGGATTATCGGCAACAACATAAAAATTAATTGTAAATCCAACGGGATGGTCCACGTCAAAAATCCCTAATAGGATTTCTTCATTTAATCTGAAAGAAGGGATTACGACATCTATCGAGTTCACATTGTGCATGAAAAGCAAATATACAGCGTTTTTTCAGCAAATAAAAAAGCTAAATAGTCCGTACATTTGCAGGCTGGTTAATGCTACTGTTATCAAAATCGGGCAAAACCAACAAAACACTTATCATTATGATGAAAACGTACTTCAGATTATTATCGTTCGCAAAACCCATAGAAAAATTTGCCATACCTTACGTAATTACCACTTTTCTTGCAGTTTTTTTCGGCGTATTAAACCTTACTTTACTTTCACCACTTTTTAGTGTAATGATGTCGAAAACTACAGAGAAGTTGCCTGATCCGACAAAAACCACACATTCTTTTGATCTGATAACGAGGTTTGAGGAATTCGTCAACTACTCTGTGGCTACCTATGGCGAACAGCCGACATTAGGATACATATGTCTGATTATTTTGTGTTCCGTTCTGCTTTCAAATATTTTCAAATATTTTTCTCAAAGAATAATGGAAGATTTACGGGTCCACACCCTGCTCAATCTTCGTAAAACAGTGTTTAACAACGTCATGAACCTTCATGTCGGCTATTTTAACAATGAACGTAAGGGCGACATCATTTCAAAGGTATCCTCAGACGTACAGGTTGTCCAATTTACAGTCACCAATACCTTGCAGGTTGTATTTAAAGAGCCTCTTACACTTATATTTTATGTTATTGCTTTATTAATGATATCTGTAAAGCTGACCTTATTTTCGTTAATGGTGATCCCGGTATCTGCTTTTATCATTAGTAAAATTGTAAAAAGATTAAAACGACAGGCAAAGGAATCACATGAATCTTTTGCCAAAATGATCGGCTCTTTGGATGAAGCCCTCGGAGGGATAAAAATCATCAAAGCGTTTAATGCCACACAAAGGATTAAAGATAAATTCCATGCGGAAAATGTTTTCTACTCCAATCTAAATAGAAAAATGGTAAGAAGACAACAACTGGGTTCGCCCGTCTCGGAATTCCTGGGCGTTGTCATGGTAACCTTTATTGTCTGGTATGGCGGCTCATTAATTTTGAGCAAGCAACCGGATGCGCTTTCTGTTGGGCAATTTATAGCATATATAGCCTTATTTTCGCAAGTCATGCGACCGGCAAAAGCCCTTACTGATTCCTTTGCAGGAATACATTCAGGTATAGCCGCCGGAGAACGCGTTCTGGAGTTAATCGATACAAAATCTGAACAGGTAAACAAGCCAGATGCAACTACAATAAATTCTTTTCAGAATTCGCTGGTTCTTGAAAATGTTTCGTTTTCGTATGGAAACAAAGACGTCCTGAAAAATATTAATCTTGTTGTTGAAAAAGGCAAAACCATTGCGTTGGTAGGACCTTCTGGTGGTGGAAAAAGTACGTTAATGGATCTTATCCCACGTTTTCATGATCCAAAGTCCGGAACAATTAAGATAGACGGGCATCCCTATACCGATTTAACCATAGAAAGTATTCGCTCACAGATGGGTCTCGTTAATCAGGAATCTTTATTGTTCAATGATACCATCTTTAACAACATTGCCTTTTCGAAACCAGAGGCAACTCCTGAAGAAGTAGTTGCTGCTGCGAAAATCGCCAATGCACACGAATTTATTTTGCAAAGCGAAAACGGCTATGATACTTTCGTAGGTGATAGGGGGAATCGCTTATCTGGCGGACAACGACAACGCATTTGTATTGCAAGAGCTGTTCTTTCTAACCCTCCAATTATGCTCTTGGATGAAGCGACGTCTGCTTTGGATACGGAATCAGAAAAACTTGTTCAGGATGCATTAAACAAACTCACCCAGAACCGCACATCAATTGTAATTGCGCACAGGTTAAGTACGATACATGGCGCAGACCTGATTCTGGTGATTGATAAAGGTCAGATTGTTGAAAAAGGTACGCATAGAGAATTAGTTGACCACAATGGCTTATACAACAAACTAATACAATTACAAACGTTTAGTTAAACTGATGAAGAAAGGTATTACCGTTATTGTTTGTACTTATAATGGAGCGCTGCGGCTGCCCGATACATTGAAATACCTGGCTGCCCAGGAAGTTAGCGATAATTTGGAATGGGAAATCCTGTTGGCCGACAATGCTTCTACAGATCACTCAGCCGAGATCGCTGCAGCTTATTGGAATGAGCACAATATTAAAAACGTTCCTCTGACACTCATCCAGGAAAGCACACCAGGTAAACTTTACGCATTGCAAAAAGGAATCGCATTGGCGAAATATGAATACTTTATCATTTGTGATGATGACAACTGGCTGGATTCAAAGTACGTACAAACAGCGTTTGACATCCTCGACGAAAACGATGATATCGGAGCTTTGGGCGGACAAGCTAAAGCTGCAACTGGAAATTCAGGATTACCTGAATGGTTTGAACCTGTACAAGAAGGTTACGCTATTGGAACACAATCCAAAAACACAGGTGACGTCACGTTTAAGGGAAGGCTATGGGGAGCAGGCTTAAGTTCCAGAACACAGCTTTATCTGGATGCTTACCGTAATTTCCCTTCTCTTCTGATCAACAAATCAGATCATAAAATATTAACAGCAGAAGACACGGAGTACTGCCTGAGACTAGTCCTTAAAGGTTACAAATTATACTACGATCCCAGATTGTCTTTACAACATTATATCCCTGAAGGGAGGCTAACTTTAACCTACAAAAACAGTTTGTTTGAAAACTTTAGGAAGTCCAACCTGATCATCGACAATTACTATCTGGCCATAAAATATGGGCCCAACAACAAGCTCAGTTTATTTAATAAAATCAGGCTGAGATTAATTACTCCAATCAGGTATATCTTTTCGTCTTCTCCACAAAAAAAATCCAGACAGAGAAGAATCATGTGCTACTTATTTCCTTTTGTTAAGCCAGATCGAATAACAACACAAATAAAGGCGTTTATAAACAATTAAATCCGCGCTCCAGTTTATTGTAAACAATCAAAGGCAAGAATTAATTATGTTTAAAAAATTTAAAAGAATAGCAGACAATCTTACTGCTTTGGCCAAATACTTCCGTATCAAAACGGAACTTGCAAAGCAAAGAGAGTTATACTTCTTCTTTCCCTCCTGGTCGTTTGGTGGAGCTGAACGTGTCCATGTCGACATCATGAATCTCTTCAATGATCCTAAACCGCTTTGTTTCATTACTGACAGGTCAATAACTGATGGATTTAAAAAAGAATTTCAGGCAGCAGCAGACGTCATAGAACTGGGTAGATGGGCGGAAAAAAAAGAGCTTAAACAACAATTATATAAAATGCTGGCAGCTTCGATTAACGCACAGCAGCATGCTGTAGTATCAGGCTGGTGTAGTAGCTTCATGTATGATTTGATTCCATATTTAGCCCCTCATGTTCAGATCATCGATATCATGCATAATTTTAAAGATGATGATGACCAAGCGATAGAGAGGTATAGCCTTCCGCATGTTCCCCGGATTAATAAAAGAATTGTTGTCGGAAATGTACTGATCCAACAGTTTAAAGACCTGTATTCAATTAATCATATACCGGAACAGTATCTGGAAAGACTAACTGTAATTCAAAATAAAATTCCTTTTGATGGAGTCTTTCCGGAAAAAAACTATGAGGACACCTTACAGGTTCTTTTTGTGGGGAGAAATAGCGAGGAAAAACGACCAAATGTGTTTATCAGGGTAGCAGAAATTGCCCATGACCTAAACCTTCCTATCGAATTTAAATTGATCGGTGATTTTAGCCCTGGCGATACTATTGTTCCTTCAAACACAAAAATAGTTGGGCCAGTGCATGATAAAGCTATTTTAAACGACCATTATAAAGATGCGCACCTCTTACTGCTTACCTCACGCCGTGAGAGTTGGGGACTGGTTGTTTTTGAAGGAATGAATATGGGGGTAGTCCCAATATCTACTGACGTCGGCGAACTTTCAAATTATATTTCACGCACAAAAGAAAATGGTATTGTAGTCGACAACCTGCATAATGTGGAGGATCTTGCGCTACAATTCATTAAAGAATTAGAATTTTTCATCAGCAACAGAGCGCACTTAAAAACCTTTAGTATTAATGCGTTTAATACTGTAAAGCAACTTTACAACAACTGTGATTTCGATGAATCGTACAGAAAAATCCTCTCTTCACGATCCGGTAAATATGAAAAACGAATTTAGTATGCTCCCAAAAATAACGGTTTGCATGGCAGCTTACAACGCGGCCGGCTACATCAATGAATCTATCCAAAGTATCCTGGACCAAACCTTTGAAGACTTCGAATTATTAATAATTAACGATGGCTCTACAGACCAGACCCTTGATATCGTAAATGAGTTTAAGGATCCCAGGATCAGGTTAGTAAACAATGACAAAAACCGCGGACTGACCTACACCAGAAATGTAGCTTTAACCGAAGCCAGAGGTGAATATATTGCCATATTAGACAGCGATGATGTTGCTGTCCCGAATCGTTTAGAACTTCAATATACCTTCTTTCAGGAACATCCTGATTTTGCTCTATGCGGGGGGCATGGCACAGTGATCGACAAAACCGGAAAGCATGTGGAAGATAATAGGTTCATAGTTCCTGTTGGCGCTGATAAAATAAAAATGACACTGCTTTTTCAAAATACGTTTATCAACTCTACAGTAATGTATAAATCTGCAGTATTAAGGGAATTAAACGGATATCTAGATTATGCACCAGCTGAAGATTATGAGCTTTTTACCCGGATTTCAGCTAAATACCAGGTCAACAATTTGGATTGCATACTGGTAAAATACAGAATTCACGACAACAACATTTCTATAGTTCAATCTGAAACCGGGCGTGAGAAAGTTTTTGCGATTAAACAGAACCAACTGACTCAACTACAAATCGAACCTGACGAAAGGACAAGTAAAGCGCTTTTCAGCCTATTGGAGGGGGACTTTAATGCATCCAGCTTTACTGACTACCTTTCTCTATTCACCAGGTTAAAAACGGCGAATCAGTCTTTAAAAAAATATCCGCAAATCCCTTTTGAAAAGGTATTGTTTAATTATTGGTTTCAAATTATCTACATAAAAAGAGCCAAAATGAATGCGCTTTCCCTATTACTCAACAAGAATCTTTTCAAATGGTCTTTCGTAAGTTTACGCCAGTTAAGAAAAACCTTTAAGCTTTCCATTAATGGCATCGGTTCAATCTCTAAATAATCTATATTAGACTTAATGAAAATTGTTAGATTTTTAGGCGGCTTAGGTAATCAGATGTTTCAATATGCGTTCTATAAAGCATTGCAGAAAAGATTTCCCAATGTAAAAGCGGATTTACAGGGTTTCCATGATTATGGACTGCACAACGGATTTGAACTGGAAGATATTTTTGACATTCATGTTTCCGAAGCATCCCTGTTCAAAAGCAAGCTCTATCAGGTTCAGCATAAAAAATGGATCTACAGAAAGCTCAGAAGAATAATGAACTTAAAAAAAGCCTATCAGGAGGAAAGCAATCTTTTTGGCTTTGATCCGCAAGTTTTGACCAATCCCAAACCTGCGTATTACTGGGGATACTGGCAAAACATCGCCTATTTTCAAGACATCAGTAAAGCACTAAAAACAGATTTTGAATTCAAAAATCCACTTGACGATAAAAATCAACAGGCATTAAATCGCATTCAAAATTCCAACAGCGTGTCTATCCACATCAGAAGGGGTGACTACCTTACCGATCCCCTGCTTGGCGGATTGTGTAGCCTGAAATATTACCAAAGCGCAATAGCTTACATTCAGTCCAAAGTGGATTCACCAAGATATTTTATCTTTTCCAACGACATCGCGTGGTGTCAGGAAAACCTGAAGATCACCAACTGTGAGTTCATTTCATGGAACAACAATTCTTCCAGCTACATTGATATGCAGCTAATGAGTCAATGCAAGCACAACATCATCGCAAACAGCAGTTTTAGCTGGTGGGGAGCATGGCTCAATCAAAACCAAAATAATATTGTCATTTGTCCAAAGAAATGGGTAAATGATGTTAATTTAGATACTTCAGGATTGATCCCTCAAACCTGGTTGAGTATATAAATTAATACTTTAAACATCACCGATTCATGAAAGTTGCATACATATACAATATAAACAACACACAGGACTACGCGACTAAAACTGTTGTCGATGGATTTAAAAATGCTTTCACAGAAAGAAAGGATACTTTCAGAATTTTCGATCTTATTAAACTGAAAAGCTCCTTTTGGCCGCATGAAAAGCTGAGACTAATTACCTACGCTCCTGATGTGATTTTTACTGACGTGGAGAACGTATCTAACATCCCCTTAAGCCTACTTAAGAACACTAAGTTAGTCTTATCAGGTTCATTTTATTCCAGCTGTAGCTACCTGCCTAAAACCCTTGCTGTAACAGCAAAGACAAAGCAGGTATTAAACAAGTACAGTACAAAACACAATATACTGATCAGGTCGCCATATGACGAATCTTTTAACGAACGTTTCTTTGGAGGATATCAAAAAGATCTTGGAATAAGTGTTATGCAGTCGCTGCACTGCGCGGACAGTGCAAAATACTCCGCCCCGCTGTTAAACCCTGAGTTTGATTTCTTATGGGTTGGCGATATTGGTACCCGTACAACTACCTATAAGGCTTTTATTCAACCATTGAAAACGACGTTCAGCAATTATTTGGAATACAATGAGCACAACATGATCAACCCCAGGACGATTGAATCAAA
Organism: Pedobacter frigoris; assembly: GCF_005116445.1. Taxonomy (GTDB): domain Bacteria; phylum Bacteroidota; class Bacteroidia; order Sphingobacteriales; family Sphingobacteriaceae; genus Pedobacter; species Pedobacter frigoris. Next base: position 40,472 of record NZ_SWBQ01000008.1, on the reverse strand, counting down.
AGGTTACTACAGCCGCTCATTCATTACGCCGAACATCCATACAGAAATTGAGATCAAAAATAGGATGTTACTGAACGAAATGGTATTCAAATCTTCTATGCTTGGCGGGTTTCAGATCTGCGACAACCCGCTTGCAGGTGAACTATTTCAGGAAGATGAGCTCATTATTACAACAAATGGCGATGACTTTCTCGAAAAAGCGCACCACTACATTTCCCACCCCGATAAACGCATGGAAATGATTAAAAAAATGCAGGAGAATATCCTAAAAAACCATACCTATTCCAACAGAATAGACCAGATTCTGGCAAGTTATAGTTAGTTCCCGATAATCCATTTAAACCTGGTTTTCTGAATCAGCCTAACCATCAAAAAACTCACGCCGTAGACAATGAAGAAGCGCAGTATATGAATACCTGTATTCTGCCATACTGAATATGCTTCAAGATCAAGTTTTAGCGGTTGAAATATCAAGGGAAGGAGCCTTACAACAACTACAAAATGCACAAGGTAAATACCAAAAGTAGTTTTCCTGGGCTCAAAGTTTCGCTGTAAAAAATCCAGTGCCCCAATCTTTAACAAGAGGGCAAACATGCCAAATGAATAAAGCACATTCGTAATCCTCAACGTATTGTAAGCATCCTTCGACTCCATTTGCACAAGCGCAAAAGATTCAGCAATAGCCAGTGCAAATAACAGCACAACTACTGATATCAGTACAAACCAAGATGTCTTCCTGATAGATGACATCACCACCTCAAAATACCTGTTGAGCATCACCCCAAGCCAAAGGTAAAACACAAAACCAAATAAGGCTGTTGAGTGCGTACTTAAAAACCACTGATGGTATATATTTAAGCTATAAATCAGCGAAAGCAGTGCTAATGACACTCCAAGTCCCCAGCTATACAAATAGCGCTTAAATAGCAGGAGAATACAGATACAGATCAGAAAATTCAATACGAACCAACTGGAGGTATAAAATATTCCGAAGACAAAGCGGTCCCAGACATAGCCAAAGAAATTTGTTGCCAGCACATCATCACCACCCCTCAAATAAGCCACATACCTATCCAATACCATTAAGGCAACATATATCAATAACCAGAAAAGCCATGGCTTAATTGTACTCCTGAATCTGTTCTTCAGATATTGTCCTGCCGTATATTCCTGGAACTTATGATTAATTAGAAACCCCCCAATTAAAAAGAAGGCGATCGTACTGAATTTAAAAGATTGTATCACTGAGGTTTCAACTACGGTATCGAAAAATGACGACCGGTATAAGCCTGTGCCACCCGCAGCGCAATGCTCAAAAACGATCCCTATCATTGAAATACACCTGATTGTATCAACAAAATCAAAATTCTTCTTTTCTTTTTTCTCTACTAGCTCCATTAAATACAATTAGGTCGGCGCAAAAATCCACTTTTCTTTGCTAAAATCACAAAGATTAACACTTGTTAACAGTAAAGATTTAGATATAAAAAGGGTAGATAGTTTAATGCACGATGACGAGTTTTTTTGAAAACTTATGACCCAACAGCTCATAATGCAATACATACACCCCCGCAGCGTACATTTCAGTAGAGATATTTTCCTCCTGGTATCCGGCATTTCTGTAATCATCGAAAACGACAGCAACCCTTTGTCCGAAGATATTATATAGCGTGATTTTAACCCTCGCTGCGTTGGGAAGGTTAAACCCGAGTTTAGTAAAAGTATTTGCAGGATTCGGATAGTTCTGAACAATCCCCGGAGAAAGGTAGTTTTCAATGATTTCCTGATTTAAAGCATCAAACCACATCAAAGAAATCACCCCGTACCCCTTTGCATTGGGGTGTACATCATCTGCATAAAGCTGCTTATTCTTACCTATTAGAGAATTGATATCCGCAACCCTAACCCCAAGTTCCTTTGCCAGATTCTTGTAGCCATTGTTGATCATATCAATCGTTCTGTTTCTACGCTGCGAGAGCCTTGCAGCTGGAGTCCGGCCCGGTGTTTCTACGAAATATTGAATTGTTCCTAAGATCACAGCAAGTTTCCTGCTCCTGGCTTTATTAATCATAGTACGCATATTACTCAGCGTATTACTCAACTTCTCATTCCCGTCTATAATCTGTACTGCATCATTTGCACCCATGAGGATCAGTACGAAACCTGTCTTGTTTTCTATTGCCTTATCAAAACGCAACAGCCCCTGTGTAGTATTTTCACCCGCAATCCCATGATTGGCAATCACCACAGGTTTACCTGTATAGCAGTTTTCGAGAAAGGATTTTAATGAGGTCTGAAAATTAAGAGGGTCGGGATTGCCCTGCACTGTACTGGCGCCAAAGGTTACAATATTCAGGCTGTCTTTGCTATAAAATTGAGAATAAGGGCCACATACAGGCATCCTCCCCTGAGAAAATGCTGTCACGCCCAACATCACAAAACATACAAAAATAAAAATCCTCCTAAGCAGCATCTGTAAATTAAACCAAAAAAAGCGCCTTAAAAAATAAGGCGCTTTACAATAATATATTCAAGTCTTTTACAACTTACGTTTTACTTCTACCTGTTCGTAGGCTTCAACAATATCCCCTACTTCAATGTTATTAAAGTTATGGATATTCAATCCGCACTCGTAACCTCTTGATACTTCCTTCACATCATCTTTATAACGTTTCAATGAAGCAAGTTCACCAGTATAGATTACCACACCGTCTCTTACGATACGGATCTTGCTGTTACGTGTGATCGTTCCGTCAAGAACCATACATCCCGCAATTGTACCCACTTTAGTGATTTTGAAGGTATCTCTGATCTCAACGTTAGCCGTGATCTTCTCTTCAAACTCAGGTGCCAACATACCTTCCATCGCCGCTTTGATCTCGTTGATCGCATCGTAGATGATAGAGTACAGACGGATATCGATTTGCTCTGCCTCGGCAAGCTTACGCGCTCCCGGAGAAGGCCTTACCTGGAAACCGATGATGATCGCATCAGAAGCTGATGCCAGCAATACATCAGATTCAGAGATCTGACCCACCGCTTTACTGATCACATTGATCTGTATCTCAGGTGTAGACAATTTCAACAGGGAGTCAGACAATGCCTCGATAGAACCATCCACGTCACCCTTCACAATCAGGTTGAGTTCTTTAAAGTTACCGATCGCCAAACGACGGCCAATCTCATCCAGGGTAATGTGTTTCTGTGTACGAAGGCCCTGCTCACGCATCAGTTGCAGACGCTTGTTGGCAATTTCTCTCGCTTCCACTTCACTTTCCATGGCGTTAAAACGGTCACCCGCTGTTGGCGCACCCTGCATACCCAATACCTGTACCGGTACCGACGGGCCTGCCTGATCCACTTTCTGTCCACGCTCATTGAACAATGCTTTCACACGTCCGCTATAACTTCCGGCCAAAATAGGATCTCCTATTTTTAGCGTACCTGCCTGTACCAGAACTGTAGTTACAATACCGCGTCCTTTATCTAAAGTAGCCTCAATTACGCTACCTGTAGCACGTTTATCGGGATTAGCTTTTAATTCTAATAATTCTGCTTCTAATAATACTTTTTCTAATAACAGGTCTACATTTAATCCGCTTTTACCTGAAATCTCCTGCGACTGGAATTTACCACCCCAATCCTCTACAAGGATGTTCATGGTAGACAACTGCTCGCGTATTTTTTCTGAGTTTGCACCCGGTTTATCAATTTTTGTAAATGCAAATACCAAAGGAACGCCAGCTGCCTGCGCATGGCTAATCGCCTCTTTCGTTTGTGGCATCACCGCATCATCCGCAGCGATCACGATAATCGCAATATCCGCTACCTTGGCACCCCTTGCACGCATGGCCGTAAAGGCCTCGTGACCCGGTGTATCCAGGAAGGTTACTTTCTTGCCTGTTGGAGTCGTTACCATATAGGCACCGATGTGCTGGGTGATACCACCGGCCTCACCTGCTACCACGTTTGCTTTACGGATATAATCCAGCAAAGATGTCTTACCATGATCCACGTGACCCATGATGGTTACCACTGGCGCTCTTGGCTGCAATTCTTCCTCTGTATCTACTTCTTCAATGATGCTGTCACTCTCATCGTCTGGTTTCACAAATTGAATTTCGTAACCAAACTCATCGGCCACGATGGTTAGTGTCTCTGCATCCAAACGCTGGTTGATCGACACGAACATACCCAGACTCATACAAGTACCAATAATCTTGGTCACCGGTACGTCCATCATGGAAGCCAGTTCATTCGCTGTTACAAATTCTGTAACTTTCAAAACTTTAGACTGAAGCTCCTGCTCCATTGCCGCTTCTTCCGCAGAAAGAGCGACGTCATCTCTCTTGCCACGACGTAATTTTGCACGCTGAGCAAATTTACCAGACTTACCAGCACCGCTCAAACGGGCAAGTGTTGCTTTGATCTGATCTTGTATTTCTTTTTCCGTAGGTTCTTCCTTAGGTCCGCCGGAAGGAGCTCCCGGTTTGCTGTTCCTAAAGTTTGGCCTGTTGGCTGTATTGTTAGTATTATTTCTAAAATCAGGTCTGTTGCCCACAGGTGCTGCAGCTCTTGGCTGACCAGGCTGCCCGCCTTGCTGAGCAGGTTGTCCACCTTGTTGTTGACCACCCTGACCTTGCTGACCAGGCTGACCCGGATGTCCTCCAGGAGTCTTTTTGCGTTTACGCTTACGCTTAGCATCAGCGCTATCTGCAGATGAAGCCACAGGCTGCGACTTACGGTCTGGTGTCACCGGCAAAGTAATTTTACCAATGATGTTCGGACCTGAAAGTTTTACAGAGCGTGCTTTGATCACCTCAGTCTCCTCTGGTTTTTCTACTTTCGGAGCAGCTTCTTCCTTAGGTGCTACCGGCTCTGCTTTCACCACTGGTGTTTCTACAGGCTTAGGAGCCTCCTCTGGTTTCACTTCTTCAACCGCTTTTACAGGCTCTGCCGGTTTCTCAACCTCTGGCTTCGCTGCTTCAACCGGTTTTTCAACAGGAGCTTCCTCTTTAACTTCAGCCTTAGGAGCTTCCTGAACTTCAGGAGCATTAGGTTCTGGTGCAGGGGCAGGAGCTTCCTCTTTTTTGACAGGGCGTGTTTTAGAGTTCAGATCATCAAGATTGATCTTTCCTACGATTTTTACACCAGGCAAAGCGCCTTCTTCTGCTTTTTCTTCAGTTTTCTCTTCTACAGCCGGCTTAGCGGGAACTTCTTCCTTAGCTTTTTCAGCCGGAGGAGTATAACTGTTCAGATTTTTAATTAAAATGCCTTCATTTTCAAATTCAACATTTTTTCTAGGCGCCTCAGCAGCTTTCTCAGCTATCTCAGGCTCATCACGACGAATTTTACCAATAACAATCTGATTGGCTTCTTCTTTTACGATTTTATCGCCCTGAAACTCTTTCAACAGCGCATTGTACATGTCGCGTGAGAGCTTAGTAGTGGGTTTATTCTCAACAGAAAAGCCTTTCTTTTCCAGGAACTCAACGGCCGTAGCGATCCCTACGTTAAGTTCCTTAACTGCTTTAAATAAAATTATTGGTTTGTCGTCTGACATTGATATCCTATTTTTTCTTTAATTCTTATACAAAAGTAACGTTTATTCTTGTTTATTTCATGTGTAGACAATTAGTTTTTAATGACTACATAATTTAGTAAAAACATAGAGAACGTATTATTCAAATTCTGATTTCAAAATACTCATCACTTCCTTGATCGTTTCCTCTTCAAGATCCGTGCGTTTTACAAGCTCATCAACAGAAAGGGCCAATACACTTTTAGCTGTATCGCAGCCAATAGCTTTTAACTCATCAATGATCCAGCTATCGATTTCGTCTGAGAATTCTTCAATATCCACATCCTCATCTTCTTCTCCGGCCTCGCGATATACATCGATTTCGTATCCTGTTAATTTACCTGCCAATTTAATGTTGTGCCCACCTCTACCAATCGCCAGAGAAACCTGATCCGGTTTTAAGTAAACTGAAGCGTGTTTAGTCTCGTCATCCAGTTTAATAGAAGTGATTTTTGCCGGACTTAATGCCCTCGTGATGTACAATGAAATGTTGTTTGTAAAGTTAATTACGTCAATATTTTCATTTTTCAGTTCTCTCACGATACCGTGAATACGTGAACCTTTCATACCCACACAAGCTCCAACAGGATCAATCCTGTCGTCATAAGACTCCACAGCAACCTTGGCTCTTTCTCCCGGTTCGCGAACAATTTTCTTGATCGTGATCAGGCCGTCAAAGATCTCAGGAACCTCAATCTCAAACAAGCGCTGTAAGAACTCAGGAGCAATCCTTGAGATGATGATCTTAGGTGTTGCATTTACCATATCCACTTTAAGGATTACGGCACGTACAGAATCACCTTTTTTGAAATAATCAGCCGGAATCTGCTCAGTTTTAGGCATCATCAACTCATTACCTTCATCATCAAGTACCAAAGTTTCTTTCTTCCAAACCTGGTAAACCTCACCGGTTACAATCTCACCAACCCTGTCTTTATATTTTTTAAAGATCTCGTCTTTTTCAAGCTCCAATACTTTAGAAACCAATGTCTGACGTGCTGCTAATATTGCACGACGGCCAAAGCTTTCCAATGTGATCTGCTCGATGTAGTCGTCGCCAACTTCCATATCCGCATCCAGTAGTTTAACTTCAGCAAGTTCAATTTCCAAATCGTCATCCTCAGAAAAACCATCTTCCATCACTTTTCTGGTACGCCAGATCTCTAAATCCCCATTATCCGGGTTAACGATTACGTCACAATTCTCATCAGTACCGTATTTCTTACGCAACATACTGCGAAATACCTCTTCCAGCACACTAATCACTGTAGGACGGTCGATATTTTTGAAGTCCTTAAACTCCTGAAATGAATCGATTAAGTTAATATTGCTCATTTTTATTTAAATGAAATTAAAACCTTTGTTTCTGTTATATTATTAAAATCAACAGCTGTTTCCAGCAGCTGCATTTTTTTACCTTTTTCTTTTACTTTGGCTTCGATAATGATGCCCGCTTCGTTTACAGAAAGCAATTTGCCTTCCTTCACTTCTCCGCCCGACAATTTCACGCTCACCTCACGGCCTACGTTCTTTTCATACTGTCTCTTCAGCCTTAGCGGCTCTCCAATACCAGGCGAAGAAACTTCTAAATTGTACGCCTTCTCTATGGTGTTCTCCTCTTCTAAATGAAAGCCAACATGTCTGCTGATTGCTGCACAATCCTGAATTGTAATGCCCTCATCACCGTCAACATGAATAATAAGCTTATTGTTCGGAAGCATTTTTATTTCTACCAAAAACAATTCCGGTCTGTCCGAAATCTTTTCTTCAACTAACTCTTTTACTCTTTTTTCTACCTGCATAACCAATTTGCCTGTAATAGAAAAGAGGGGACTCCTGCCCCCTCTTACCTCTATTACTGTGCAAATGTATGAAATTATTTTGCAAAATAAAAATGCGAGGTCACAATCAATGCTTTACGAAATGCCAAATCAACTCAATTTTAAAAGGAATGCTTATCTATTTAGCCAGAACTGTCACCTTACCCAGATAAACGCTATCTGCCTGACAAGACCTGTCGAGCGCTATAAACCCTATATATATATGATATTCGACTTCATTCCTTTTTGGCTTCAACTGCAATCCGTCTGTACCGTCTTTTCTAAATGCACCTGTAGGCTGACATACATGCTTTCCACTATCGCCTTTATCTTCACCAGGCGAATAGGCAAGCATAAAAACCTGATCCTGATCATGACCATTGTCGCCCTCCTCTGTACTCCAGTTGAACCGTAGAAAATTATCTGCCTCCAGCACCGTGTCTATTGATTCAGGAAAATGAAGCTGACCGCCACAAACCCTCACCTTCTACGGATTTACAAACCGATGGGCATGATCGCCCTCAACCGCATTGTTCAACGCGTAAGAAACAGCCCCGTTGTACCCGCCGGTTTTAGTCCCATAATCTTTATATCCAATTGTCAGGTACTCCTAAAGCGGCTTCATGAAAGCCTGTACTTTAGCAAAACCTCCGGTATTTGACTTTTCCTTTTTGGTCTTCTTACCTGTTCTTTTACTGGGCTTCATGCGCACACGGATCTCTCCGAACATGTTATAGTAAACATGATTGCCTATTTTTCAGCTCAATGCACCGTCCAGCCCCTCTGTTAATTTTCCCATATTAATTTGATTGATATGAATATCATATTAAAACTTTAATTAAACAAATTTTAAACATTATAAAAACATAGTTTAAACAATTTTTGATTGTATAACTATTGTGTAAACAATGTTTAAATATTGTATCAATATTGTTTAAATAGAAAAGAATTACACAGGTGTCATAAATGAAAATTCGTTGAGGTTCGTCTGAAATTATTATCGGGTCAGCACTTCTTGATTTGGCTTTACGGAACCAGCCATTTCGTTCTTCAGCATTTTTTCCATGCTACCGAAACTGGCATTCAAATGTGTAATCACCAGATACTCCCTGCCCTTTATAAAAGGAGCGTAAGGTTTAAAAACAATGCTACTATCAGTGAGCAGTAGCTTCCCCTTTATGGGCTCTTCCCTTAAAGAAGTGTCCTTTTCAGATAGCGTCTGTAATACAGAGACCAGTTCGACCAGCACACTGTCAGCGGAGTTGGCGTTTTTTAATTGCAGCAGACCTGCAGGATCGATATTGTGAAACTCTATTGCTGTGCTATCGGCCGAAAATTCGATTAAAAGTGGCTTGCTATTTGATGATGAACATGCTGATATAAACAGCATGATTACTGCTGAAAACTTAATAATACTTTTAACCATATCACTAAATTAAACATTATGAGACTGATTGTAGAAATTTTATTAATGGGACTCGCTGTATTTCTGGGCGCAAAGCTAGTCCCGGGGGTATCAGTTGACGGCTATGGAACAGCAATAATTGCAGCCATCCTGATTGCACTGGCCAATGCCACCATCGGATTTATCCTAAGGGTGCTAACCTTTCCTGTTAATTTTTTAACGCTTGGACTGGTTTCCTTTATCATCAGTGTATTGATGATCTTGTTGGTAGATAACCTGATGGCAGGATTCAGCACTACCGGATTCTGGGCTGCTGCGATTCTGGCCATTGTAGTTGCGATTATCAAAGCAATTTTTGGTGCCGTAGCTGGTAGCGATAAGGATTAATAAACTCCATGCTTAAACTTCGCCCCCATTATCTCGAGGGAAGCGCAGCTATGAGAGATTTCTTGAACATGAAGTTGCTGCAGAGCAAGCTATGTATGAACAAGAGATCTCTCTTTTCATTCGAGATGACGTGATGCAAATCCTGGGTTAATGCGCGCTTTTTACCTCAACACTTCTCTGGAGATGACCATTTTCTGAATCTCTGTGGTACCCTCATAAATTTGAGTAATTTTAGCATCACGCATCATACGCTCTACATGATATTCTTTTACAAATCCATATCCTCCATGTATCTGAACAGCTTCTATCGTTACATCCATAGCGACTTTAGAAGCATATAATTTTGCCATAGATCCTGCGAGTGTATAAGGTTGTCCCTGGTCTTTTAACCAGGCTGCTTTGTAAACCAGCAAACGTGCTGCCTCTATCTGGGTGGCCATGTCGGCAAGTTTAAATGCAATAGCCTGATGATCTGAAATTGGTTTGCCAAATGATTTACGTTCTTTTGAATAGGCAAGCGCCAGCTCATACGCACCTGCCGCAATACCCAGTGCCTGTGCAGCGATACCGATACGTCCGCCTTCCAATGTTTTCATGGCGAACTTAAAGCCAAAACCTTCCTCGCCAATCCTGTTTTCTTTTGGGACTTTAACGTCGTTGAACATTAATGAATGTGTATCTGAGCCGCGAATACCCAGTTTATTCTCTTTCGGGCCTACAGTGAAACCCTCCATGCCTTTTTCTACAATAAATGCATTGATACCTTTATGTTTTAAAGAACGGTCGGTCTGGGCAATAACCAGATAAGTGGAGGCTGTACTTCCATTGGTGATCCAGTTTTTAGTCCCGTTCAGCAAATAATAATCACCTTTATCTTCTGCAGTAGTTTGCTGGGAAGTGGCATCAGAACCTGCTTCGGGCTCCGACAGACAGAACGCACCAATCTTTTCTCCGGAAGCCAGGGGCTTTAAATATTTTTCTTTCTGGAACTCTGAGCCATAGGCTTCAAGTCCGTAACATACCAGGGAATTATTTACAGATACGACTACAGAAGACGACGCGTCTATTTTCGACAGCTCTTCCATAACCAACACATAAGATATGGCATCCATACCGCTGCCATCGTATTTTTCGGACACCATCATTCCTAAAAAGCCGAGTTCGCCCAACTTTTTTACCTGTTCAGCAGGAAACTTTTGATGCTCATCTCTTTCAATAACCCCAGGCTTAAGTTCATTTTGTGCAAAATCCCTTGCTGCCTGCTGGATCATCAACTGTTCTTCACTTAATTGAAATAGCATAATTATATTATTAAATAATAAGTTATGCCAAATTTATACAATTCCAACACAAAGTGTTATGGTTGCATAGTATTATTTTGGAAGATGAATGAAATTTTATTTCAAAAGACGGTTATTGTCGTCCGGGAACACTAGTATCGGATGGTATTTTTTTGCCTCCTCTACTGGTAATGAACCATAAGACATGATAATTAATATATCACCAACCTGTACCCGGCGTGCGGTAGCGCCGTTTAAACATATGGTACCTGTACCTCGCTCTCCTTTGATCACATAGGTTTCAAAGCGCTCGCCATTATTATTATTTACGATCTGCACTTTTTCGTTTGCGATAATCTGGGCTGCATCCATCAGATCTTCATCAATGGTAATGCTTCCAACATAGTTGAGTTCTGCCTGTGTTACTTTAACACGGTGTATCTTCGATTTTAATATCTCGATAATCATACTGCAAAGTTAGCTAAATTTGTGAATGAATGGTTTTTCTATTGTTCAGCTCAGTATCATATTATCAATAAGGCGGGTTTCACCTACTTTAGCGGCCACTAGAGCGACAAGCCCCAGCCCATAACTGTCGGTAGGAGGCATGAGAGTATGACCACTTACGATTACAAAATAATCCAGCTCAACACCAGGAGTGCGTGAAATCATCCGCTTGGCCACATCCTCCAGCGCTGGTAATTTTTCTTTTTTTATACCCTCCTGCGTTTTACAGTTATTATCGAAAAATTCTTTTACATGATAGAGTGCCTCGCTTAATACGACCGCGTGCTTTCTATCTTCGGCATTGAGGTGTATATTTCTGGAGCTCATGGCGAGTCCGTCTTCTTCCCTGACTATTGGACAGGTGATGATTTTAACAGGCAGCTTAAAGTGGGCAACCATATTTTCGATCATCAGCACCTGCTGAAAATCTTTTTGTCCAAAGAAGGCTGTATCGGGTTCTACCGCATCGAAGAGTTTTTTAACGATCTGTGTAACGCCCTGATAATGTCCTTTTCTAAATTCCCCTTCCAAAAGAAACTCTGCCGGCCCCAGGTCGATGTGCCAGGTTTCAGGCTCAGGGTACATTTCTTTTACTGAAGGCATAAATACGACATTACATCCGGATTCCTTTAGCATTGCCATATCATGTTCCAGAGGCCTCGGATATTTCTCCAGATCTTTAGGATCTGTAAATTGTGTAGGGTTTACGAAGATGCTGCACACCACCACATCAGCATGGCGCTGCGCGATTCTGATAAGCGATACGTGTCCTTTGTGCAATGCACCCATTGTAGGCACGAGCGCGATTTTCTGTTGGGCCAATTTTTTTGGACCAAGCAGCGACTTCAATGCCGCAATAGTATTTATAACTTCCAAACCAGCTTATAAAATTTCAAACGCCAAAGTTGGTTATTTATACATTCCCAACAAAACATCTTGCGTATTATATTGATAAATGTTATTATTTTGCTTACCTTTGCCCCTTGATAATCTTTTCTTTAACATAAATTTTTATTTACGAATATGGAGATGGCAAAAACGAAGCTACTGATTGTTACACACGAGATGTCGCCTTTCCTTGAACTCACAAAGATTTCAGAAATTACCCGTCAGTTACCACAGGCAATGCAGGATAAAGGATTCGAAATCCGCATTTTGATGCCCAGGTTTGGAAACATTAACGAAAGAAGGAACAGATTGCATGAGGTTATCCGCCTCTCAGGCATGAACATTATTATTGATGACAATGACAACCCGCTAATCATTAAAGTTGCTTCTATCCCGGCTGCACGTATGCAGGTATATTTTCTGGATAATGAAGATTATTTTCAGCGCAAATATGTATTCAGAGACAAAGAAGATAAGTTTTATGCGGACAATGACGAAAGAACGATCTTCTTTTGCAAAGGCGCCCTTGAAACTGTTAAGAAATTAGGCTGGTCTCCGGATATCGTACACTGCCATGGCTGGATGACGGCTTTGGTACCTGCGTATATCAAAACTACTTACAAAAATGATCCTACTTTTAAAAATTCAAAAGTGGTGTATTCTATTTATGAGCAGTGCTTTTCTGAAACATTAAATACTGATTTATACAAAAAAGCCGTGATGAACTCTATGACCCTAGAAGACACTAAGGTATTTGAAAAAGCAGATTGTAATGCTTTACATATTGGAGCCGTAACTTACTCAGACGCAGTGGTATTAGCTGATGAAAAGATCGATGCCAATGTGTTAAAATTTGTTAAAGATTCTAATAAGCCAACTTTAGCTTATAATTTAACCGAAAATTTCGACAATTTCTATTCACTTTATGAAGAAATTTCGAATGAAGAATTGGTTTCAATAGCATAAACTCAGGTTATTTTAAAAATATGAAATTTACAAAACAAGACTTATTGACCCTGTTGATAGGTCTTTTTCTTTTTACTTCGTGTAAAAACACCAACACTATCGGTTTTGATCCGGATCCTGAATTTGCAATTAAAGGAACGTTGGAAGACGGAGTGACCGTAGCCACAACCACTGTACCTGATGAGGTAACTTCAACGATTGCTATGCCAAGACACCCTCTTGGTTTTATCAATGCTGACCCTATTTTTGGAAATACGGAAGCAAGCCTGGCAATGGCGGTAACATTGCCTGCTGCGAGCTATTATACTTTCGGAACAAATGCAGCTATAGACTCTGCAGTACTGGTTCTGCCATATTCTACTCAGTTTTATGGAGATACCACTACCTCTGTTTACAGTTTTAATGTACAACAATTGAAAGACAACTTGTCTTTGCAGAAAAATTTCCCAAGCAATAAGGAATGGCCGGTTGAGACGACTGTGCTTGGAACTTTTACGGGTAAAATACAGCCTAAAACGCCTACTAAGATAACGGACATTGTAACAGGAAAGGCTGACACGCTTAAAACTGTAGTACCCCAGATCAGAATAAAATTGAATACTGCGTTTATTCAAAGCAGTATCATCAACCTGGATTCTGCAAACAGATCTACAAATAACAAATTTGCCAATGTTTTTAAAGGCTTGCACGTTAGTGTCAACAAAGCGGGCAGCACAGGTAAAGGCGGAATAATATTTTTTGGTTTTACCGGAGCCGATGCCAATGTAGAAATCTATTATAAGAAGCAAAACGCTGCTACAGCATCTGTTACCGATACTGTAGCAGTTAAATTTCCAATCAGCGCGAGTTCAGGTCCTGTAGCGGCAACAATCAAACATGACTACACAGGCACTCCTGTAAAGGTTCAGCTTGATGCCCCGAACCCAACAACGCCATATCAGGTAACTTATCTACAAGCAATGGCCGGGGTTAGGAATAAAATTACATTCCCTGATCTGAAAGATTTTGTAACGAGAGCTAAAGCTGGTAATGCCAATGCTAAAATAGTAGTAAACAGAGCAGAACTGGTGGTCAATTTAAATGCAGGAACTGATGTCGCTCCTTTTGTGGCTGCACCAAGACTGGCACTTTATAAACTTGACATTGCCGGACAAAGGAAAAACATCCCTGACAATGATGCGCCTACTTCTACAGGTGGCGGAGACCCTTACAGGTATGCTGGATCTGAGACTTTATTTGGCGGTTTTTATGATACCACTAACAAAAGGTATGTATTTACTGTAACGGCCTACATCCAGGATCTGATCAATGGTGCAACGGAAAACTATGGTACTTATTTGGCGCCGAGTTCATTGACCGAGTACAATTTAACTCCTTCGGTAACCTCCGCAGCAAGAGCTGTCATCAATACTAAATCTATCCCTACAGGACAGAAAGGTATAAAGCTTAACATATACTACACAAGAATAGCAGAATAGACTTATTCTACAGCACACTAAAAAAGCCTTTAGAAGATTCTAAAGGCTTTTTTAGTGTGCTATCATTTATTCTAAAAAGGCAGGTCTCCCGCCGGGTCATCAATATAATCAGTCTCGCTTTTTGGGGTAGTGTGCTCCCCGGTTGCAGGAGTAGGTTCAAAGTCGCTCTTTCTTCCAAGAATAGTAAAGTTTTCTGCAACCACTTCGGTGACGTATTTCTTTATTTTTTCCCTGTCTTCGAAAGAACGTGTTCGCAGCTTACCTTCTATGTAAACCAGCTTGCCCTTTTGCAAATACTTTGAAGCTACTTCGGCCAATCCTCGCCACAATACTATATTGTGCCATTCTGTTTGCTCTATTCTTTTGCCATCCTTGTTATAGGTTTCTGACGTTGCCAAAGGAAAACTGGCAACAGTTACACCACCATCTAAATGTCTGACTTCAGGATCTTTGCCTAAATGTCCAACTAAAATAACTTTGTTAATACCTGACATGAATTCTGTTTTTTCTAATTTACGGAATAAGAGCTCATAAAATTGGTGATCACTTTAGGTTGCGGTAATTCGTCGAACTCATCAAATGTTACCCATTTTATTTCTGCATTCTGATTAAAGTTAATGATATAATTATCTAAAGCAAAAAATTGAACATATATAGTTTGGTGTGTTAGTAAATGTTTTTTTTGTTCCAAAGGCGCGATTGTGCAGTCATTTCCAAAACTACTTTTCACTTGTGATAGAAATTCTTCCTGTATGTTATGGTATTGATCGGGGGTTTCCAGAAGTGGAAAATCATAAAGCTCCTGCCAGATATCACCAGCTGTACGGCGTTTTACGAGGATCTGATCGCTGTTTGTACAAACGAAATAGTTGAAATAACGCGTACGTTTTTTGAGCTTTTTCTCTTTGACAGGCAGGACGTTCACGAGATTATTTCTCCTGGCAAAACAGTCGGCCTGGAGTGGACAAATGCTGCATAAAGGTGATTTTGGCTTACATTGCATTGCGCCAAATTCCATGATAGCCTGGTTATATAAAGAAGGAACTTCTCCGATGATCAGCTCATTGGCCAAAGCAAGAAACTTTTTCTTTCCTTCTGTACTATTTATCGGTGTATCAATTCCAAAATACCGTGAAAGCACCCTAAATACATTGCCATCTACGACTGGCTTAACCTCATCAGCGGCGAAGGATGAAATTGCCGCAGCAGTATAGTCGCCCACCCCCTTCAAGAGAATCAGTTCGTCATACTTAACAGGAAAGATGCCCTTATACTTTTCCTGTATTTGCCGGGCGGTAAACAGCATATTACGACCTCTGGAATAGTAGCCAAGGCCCTGCCACAACTTCAGTACCTGTTCCTCTGTCGCGTTTGCGAAGTCGGATACCGTTGGGTAGGCTTCCAGAAATCTATTAAAATATGGCAATCCCTGCTCTACCCTGGTTTGCTGCAGAATGATTTCCGACAGCCAGATCACATATGGATCTGTTGTTTTTCGCCAGGGCAGGTCCCTTTTATTGTGCAAATACCACTTTGTGATTTCAGTTTGAAAAGCCATAAGTACAAAAATACGCCGTTATTCGTAAAACTTGCAATTCAGTGATAGAAGACTTAACAAATAAATCATCTTTTATTTTCCTATCTCATTAAAAAGCAATACTTTTGCAACCCCAAAACACTTATAAAGTATATAATACATATAAATAAATTAATAGAGAATATGACTAAGGCAGATATTATTTCAGAAATATCAACGAAAACAGGAATTGAAAAGGTAGATGTACAAGAAACCGTTGAAGCATTTTTCAAAGTGATCAAAAACAGTATGATCGGCGGAGAGAATGTATATGTAAGAGGTTTTGGTAGTTTTGTTGTAAAAAAGAGAGCGCAGAAAACTGCTAGAAATATTTCTAAAAACACTGCAATCATTATCCCGGAGCATTTTGTTCCAAGTTTCAAACCAGCAAAAGTATTTGTTGATAAAGTAAAGAACAACTCAAAAAAAGTAAGCGTAGAAGCTTAATCGATTATGCTAAACAGTATCCGATCTAAACAATTAATCATCGTAAGTGCAATAGCTGTGCTTATTGCGTTTTTGTTTACTCGTGATATTAAAGGTTTAGTAAAACCAAAAGAGGAAACCAGTAAAGTTCCTGCAGGCGGACAAATGTCATCATCAGCTGCTGCTCCAGAGCCAATTAATCTGGATGAAGTTTCTACTTCGGCAAAGAATACGATGAATGCCAGTCTTGCCGCAGAAATTACCTCGCTTGAAAACAAGTATAAAGGGGCTGCGGAAGATGAAAAGACCGCTACCGCCAAACTACTTGCTCAGAAGTGGGATGATGTTGAACAAACTATTCCAAGTGCTTTATACCTGGAAATTGTAGCGAACAAGGAACAGACATTAAACAATTGGTTAATCACTGGAGAACGTTTTTTAAAGGCATTTGACAATACAAGAGATAGTTTAATGCAGCCTGCATTATTACAAAAAGCAAATACTGCTTTTAGCAATGCGGTGAAAATAGACTCTACCAGTAACGATGCTAAAACGGGTCTGGGAATTACCATAGTTAATGGAATGGGAATGCCAATGCAGGGTATTGCTATGTTGATGGATGTTGTGAAAAAGGATCCGAAAAATTTAAAAGCCAACATGAGCTTAGGCACATTTGCGATTAAATCGGGTCAATTTGATAAAGCGATCATTCGTTTTAAAGACATCATCGCGATTAAGCCTACTCCGGATGCTTATTTCTATCTGGGTACGGCTTATGAAAACTTAGGCAAAAATACTGAGGCTATTGAAGCTTATGTGAACAGTAAAAAGCTAGCAGCTAACGCTACATTATCTAAATTTATAGATGACAAAGTAGTAGAGCTAAAAAGTAAAAATTAATAAACAGATTTATAAAAATATTTAAATTTTAAAACTATGCCAAGCGGTAAAAAAAGAAAAAGACATAAAATGGCTACCCACAAACGCAAAAAACGTTTAAGAAAAAACAGACATAAGAAAAAATAGTTTTCTTAATGTGATGCACAACAATTAAGGCTAGGATCTGATCGTAGCCTTAATTGTTGATTGCATAGTTTTTTTTTATTGTCCATGTGTTAATAAGGCTGTAAAGCCTTAAAATCTGTAGCTTTTGGTAAAAGAACTAATTATAGATTCCTCTCCATTGGGAGTAACCATAGCTTTAGTTGAAGACAAGCACCTTGTAGAACTTCATAAAGAACAGATCAATAACAACTACGCCGTTGGCGATATTTATTTAGGCCGCATTAAGAAAATTATGCCAGGTCTAAATGCTGCGTTTGTAGATGTTGGTTATGAGAAGGATGCGTTCCTCCATTACTTTGATCTTGGTCCTCAAGTCCAGTCTTTAATAAAGCTAACTAAAATCAAGCGTAACGGCTCTGTTAATGGCACTTTATTGGATAACTTCAAGTTGGAAGGAGACATTAACAAAGCGGGAAAAATTTCTGAGGTAGTAAGTAAAAATCTAGTTTTACCTGTTCAGATCGCCAAAGAACCAATATCGACTAAAGGTCCGCGTTTAAGTTCAGACTTATCAATCGCAGGAAGGTACATTGTACTGGTTCCCTTTTCCAACGTAATCTCTATATCCAAAAAGATTAAAAGCAATACGGAACGTAATCGCTTAAAAAAGATTATTGAAAGTATTAAACCAAAGAATTTTGGAGTAATCATCAGAACTGTTTCTGAGGGGAAGGGTGTTGCTGAGCTTCAGAAAGACTTGTTAGACTCTGTTGCTAAATGGGAAAACTTCATTAAAAAGCTGCCTGAGGCAGAACCGTCTAAGCGTGTCTGGGGTGAAATGGATCGTACATCTACCCTGATAAGAGATATTTTAAGTACTGATTTTACGAATGTTTATGTAAATGACACTAACCTCTTCGAGGATATCCGCTCATATGTACACGAGATCTCTCCTGAAATGGAAAAGATTGTAAAGCTGTACAAACATAAAGAACCAATCTTTGAGCATTTCGGCATAGAGAAGCAGATCAAAAATTCCTTTGGTAAAACTGTTAACCTGGCAGGAGGCGCCTATCTTGTTGTTGAGCATACTGAAGCACTTCACGTCATCGACGTAAATAGTGGAAACAGAACTGCAAGTAAAGAGAATCAGGAAGAAAATGCCTTACAGGTCAATAAAGAGGCGGCAAAAGAAATTGCAAGACAACTGCGTCTGAGAGATATGGGCGGCATTGTTGTGATTGATTTCATTGATATGCACAAGCCTGTAAACCGTAAGATGCTTTTTGATCATCTGAAAGATCTGATGTTGCTGGACCGTGCAAAACACACCATTCTTCCTCCAAGTAAATTTGGGCTCGTTCAGATTACACGTCAGCGTGTAAGACCTGAGATGAACATCGTTACCAGTGAAAAATGTCCGACCTGCGATGGTACAGGAGAGATTAAGGCAAGTATTGTTTTGATGGATGACATTGAAAATAACCTTACCTATATTTTGCAAGAGCAAAACGAAAAAAACATTACGCTTTGTGTACACCCTTACATCGAAGCCTTTATTAAAAAAGGTTTTATTTCCTTACAATGGAAATGGTTCTTTAAATTCGGACAAAGGATAAAGATCAGATCGGTTTCATCATACAACCTGACTGAATTTCATTTCCTTTCTGCAAAGGACGAAGAAATCAAATTATAATTACGATTATAGATTCACGAGTTACGATTTAAGCAAATTGCTTAAATCGTAACTCGTTTTTATTGGAGGTATTTCACTACGGATTACGAACCCATCGTTGTTGAAAATCTTATCCCCTAAATCTAAAACATTAGATTAAAATTCCGACCTTGCGATTGACAATTGACGAATAGGCACTGTACTGAAAATCGTCACTCGTAAATCTAAAATCGTAAATCAATTGGCTAAAACTAAATCAGCATATTTCTGTCAGAGCTGCGGTTATGAATCTGCAAAATGGCTCGGTAAATGTCCCTCTTGTAATGAATGGAATACGTTCGTTGAAGAAATTATTGAAAAAGCAACAACTAAAGTTCCTTCCTGGAAGACAACCGCAGGTAGCCAAAGAATGAGCAAACCGGCAAAAGTTGAAGAAATCCTTTCTATAACAGAAGAAAGGATACTTACCGGTGATCAAGAACTGGACAGGGTACTGGGCGGCGGACTTGTTGCTGGCTCTGTAATCTTAATAGGTGGAGAACCGGGTATAGGAAAATCAACTTTGATGCTTCAGCTCGCGCTAAATATTTCCGGGAAAAAGATCCTGTACATATCCGGAGAAGAAAGCGAACAACAGATTAAGATGCGTGCTGAAAGGATAACCTCCAGCCCGAAAGCAGATTGTTATATCCTTACAGAAACATCCACGCAAAACATATTCAAACAAATAGAGCTACTTGAACCGGATATTTTGGTGGTAGACTCGATACAGACATTGCACTCTGCCCACATTGACTCTACTCCTGGCAGTGTTTCTCAGGTGAGGGAGTGTACTTCAGAACTGCTAAGATTTGCGAAAGAAACAGATACCCCGGTATTTTTAATCGGGCACATCACAAAAGACGGAACTATCGCAGGCCCAAAGATCCTGGAGCATATGGTAGATACTGTTTTACAATTTGAAGGCGATAGGCACCATGTTTACCGAATTTTACGGTCAATAAAGAATCGTTTTGGAGCTGCCGCTGAATTGGGAATCTATGCGATGCACGGTAATGGATTAAGGCAGGTATCTAATCCATCAGAAATTCTATTGTCCCAGCGGAATGAGGAACTCAGCGGCATAGCAATTTCAGCCACTTTAGAGGGCGCGAGACCGATGCTGATAGAAACCCAGGCATTGGTTAGCACCGCTGCCTACGGAACGCCTCAGAGGTCAGCAAATGGCTTTGACACCAAACGAATGAATATGCTCCTCGCTGTTCTTGAAAAAAGGTGTGGGTTCAGGCTTAGCACCCGCGATGTTTTTCTCAATATTGCCGGCGGAATTAAAGTAGAAGATCCCGCCATAGACCTTGCTATTCTGGTAGCCATAATTTCCTCGCATGAGGACATTGCTATCTCTTCAAAGATCTGTTTCGCTGCTGAGGTTGGACTTTCAGGAGAAATAAGAGCGGTGAACAGGATCGAACAAAGAATAACTGAAGCTGAAAAACTAGGGTTTGACAGGATTTTCATTTCGAACTATAACATGAAAGGGCTGATCACAGATAAATATAAAATTGAACTGACTGCTGTAAGCAAGATTGAAGATGTGTTCTCAATACTGTTTGGATAATTTAACTGAGGCAACAAATGCTCAAATCAATGGGTAATTTTGCTATAAATTTCTACATTTTGTGGATATTATTTCCCGGGAATAAAAGATTAGCAGAACCAAAATATGATACAAATAGTTGTATAACAGATAATTACATTAAATTTAAAAATATGGCTTGCTTATTGAATATATCATTGCGTTATGATGCTTATGCATGATAACAAAACAATAGGGATGATTATCCTCGTTATCGTAAGGTAACGAGGATTTTTTTGTTTTAAACGATAAAAGAATTGTAATTTTGAATTGTTAAGAAGGTTCTCCTTTTTAATATTGATTGATAAAACCCTGTTCTCTCCGGAACAGGGTTTCTTTTTTCTGTCATTGTAACAATCTTTAACTACGCTGATCAAAGAGTTTTTAATCCTGAATTTTATATATTTAAAAACTGATAACCTCTTAATTACCAAAAATGATAGTAGCAGCCATAATCATAATTGTATTCCTGATCATTGGAATAGGAATGTACAATTCACTTATCGGAAAAAAGAACCAGGTAACCAACGCTTTTTCCGCAATAGATGTCATGTTAAAAAAACGATTTGACCTGCTGCCTAACCTGGTAGAGACGGTTAAACAATACATGCAATACGAAGGGGATCTATTGACGAAAGTCGTTGAACTCCGCGC
This sequence comes from Pedobacter frigoris, assembly GCF_005116445.1. GTDB lineage: Bacteria > Bacteroidota > Bacteroidia > Sphingobacteriales > Sphingobacteriaceae > Pedobacter > Pedobacter frigoris. The sequence goes on along the minus strand of NZ_SWBQ01000008.1, from coordinate 19,188 downwards.
CCAGGCAGGCAACAGCAATCTAAGCACTGAGCAAAAATTAGATATAGACAGACAATTAAGTTCGAGCGTAAGAGGGATCATGGTTAATGTCGAAAACTACCCCGACTTAAAGGCCAATCAAAATTTCCTTAACCTGCAGTCTACGTGGACTGAAAGTGAAGAGCAGATTGCCGCAGCCAGAAGAACATATAACGCCGCAGTCACCGATTACAACAATGCCATTATGATGTTCCCAGGAAGTATGTTTGCAGGAATGCTTAACTATCAGCAGATCTCCGTACTTGAGAATACAGAAGAAGAAAGGAAGAACATCAGTGCTAAAGACCTTTTTAATAGTTAATGACAGAGGATACATCAGGCAGCAATGTACTGACCAGCACGTTAGACGAACTTGAAAAACAGCGTAAAGCTGTAGCTGATCTAAAAATCAATAGCTTTATATTTATCGGAGCTGGCATACTATTTTTCGTCTTAGGATTTTTTCTGGCCGATCTGTTTCTTGTAGGGGCGATCCCAGGATTGGCGTCACTTATCTTTGGATTTGTAAAACTCAACAAGGGCAGCCAAATGTTTTCTGAATACAGACATGGGTTTAAACAGAAAGTTATAGCTGTTGCCTTAAAATCTATAGACCAATCTTTAGAAATTGATTACCAGACAGGCCTTTCTGAAGGTAATTTTGTTTCGTCTCAATTGTTTAGCCAAGAGCCTGACAGGTATTCAAGTCAGGATCAAATTCTTGGCTCAGCAGGGAAAACGAGATTTGGTTTTTCTGAGGTACATGCGGAATACAAAACTGAGACTCAAACCAAGAATGGAAAAAGAACAGAATGGCATCAGATCTTTAAAGGCATCATTTTTTGCGCTGATTTCAATAAACATTTTAATGGTGTTACTGTAATTAGACCAAAGGACTTCGGCAGTTCAATCGGAACATGGATCTCCAATAACATCCCCGTTTTTTCATCAAACAGCAGAGAACTCGTAAAATTGGAAAACCCTGATTTTAACAACTGCTTTGTCACCTATTCTACCGACCAGGTAGAAGCACGCTATATCCTTACTCCTGCTATGATGGAGCGACTGTGTGAGCTGGAAAACAAAAGCAAGTATACCATCTCAGTTTCTTTCATAGACACGTATATGTACATCGCCTTTCCCCTGAACAAAGATTACTTTGAACCCCCGCAGTTCAAAACACTTCTTGATCAAGAGTCGCTCAATGCAGACCTCGATGTGATTCGATTTATGTATGGAATCGTTGAGGAGCTTGACCTAAATACCCGGATCTGGGGAAAGCAGTAAAATAAAAAAGTCCCTTTCGGGACTTTATATTATTTAGATAAATACATTGATTTGTCTTTGATCAGCTTCCTAAAGTAAGGGTCTTCAGTGTCTTTAATAAATCTGATGGCCTCACCTGTCGACTTCATTTCCGGCCCCAGCTCTTTAGTTACCTCAGGGAATTTATAGAAAGAGAATACAGGCTCCTTAATCGCATAACCTACCAGTTTACGCTCGATGGTGAAGTCTTTCAACTTGTTTACACCCAGCATTACTTTGGCAGCAATGTTAATGTAAGGAACATCATAAGCCTTAGCAATGAAAGGAACTGTCCTTGATGCCCTTGGATTGGCCTCGATTACATATACTTTCTCATCTTTAACTGCAAACTGGATGTTCAATAATCCAATTACATTTAATGCCCTGGCTATTTTCTTAGAGTAAGTCTCCATGTCGTTCATTACCTTTTCAGACAAACTGAACGGTGGCAATACAGCACTTGAGTCTCCTGAGTGGATACCTGCAGGTTCGATGTGCTCCATTAGCCCGACGATATGTACATCTTCACCATCACAAATCGAATCAGATTCAGTTTCTTCGGCCCTATCCAGGAAGTGGTCAATCAGTACGCGGTTACCAGGCAAATCTCCCAGTAATTTCACAACTGCTTTCTCCAGATCTTCATCGTTAATGACGATACTCATGCCTTGTCCGCCCAGTACATAACTTGGTCTGACAAGCACCGGATAACCTACTTCATTTGCTACACCAATTGCTTCTTCTGCATTTTCTGCGACACCATATTTAGGATAAGGAATCTCCAGTTCTTTTAACAGGTCAGAGAAACGTCCCCTGTCCTCTGCCACATCCATATCGTTATATGATGTACCAATGATCTTAATTCCGTTCTCATGAAGCTTTTCAGCCATTTTAAGCGCCGTTTGTCCGCCAAGCTGAACAATTACTCCAACCGGATTTTCCAGCTCTATGATCTCACGTACATGTTCCCAGAATACAGGCTCGAAGTATAATTTATCAGCCATATTGAAATCTGTAGATACAGTCTCAGGGTTACAGTTGATCATGATCGCCTCAAATCCTGTTTCTTTAGCAGCCAGCAATCCGTGTACACAAGAGTAGTCAAATTCTATACCCTGACCGATACGGTTAGGACCAGAACCAAGCACAATCACTTTCTTTTTATCTGAAGGATGCGATTCATTCTCTTCTTCGAAAGTGGAATAGTAGTAAGGTGTTTGTGCAGCAAACTCCGCAGCACAGGTATCCACCATCTTATAAACACGTCTGATTCCTAATGACTTTCTACGCTCATAAACCTCGTCTTCTGTTACATTTCCAAGCAGATAAGAAATCTGAATGTCAGAGAAGCCTTTTTGCTTCAGCGTGAAGAAGAAATCTTTAGGGATATTATTTAGGGAGTAACGTTTCAATTCTGTTTCCAGCTGAACCAATTCCTGTATTTGTGATAGGAACCATTTATCGATACGCGTAACTTTACGGATTGATTCCAATGGAACGCCCATACTCATGGCATCTTTGATCAGGAATAAACGATTCCAGCTTGGATGTTCAAGACCGTGCATGATCTCTTCAATACTGCGGTTATGTTTACCATCAGCGCCCAAACCCGCTCTGCCGATTTCCAAACTCTGGCAAGCCTTCTGTATGGCTTCTATAAAAGTACGTCCGATGGCCATTACCTCACCTACAGATTTCATCTGCAAGCCCAGTTCTGTATTTGCTCCTTTAAATTTATCGAAGTTCCAGCGGGGAACTTTTACGATAACGTAATCAAGTGTAGGTTCAAAATATGCAGATGTAGTTTTTGTGATTTGATTTTCCAGTTCATCCAGGTTGTAACCGATAGCCAGTTTAGCCGCTATTTTAGCAATTGGATAGCCAGTAGCTTTACTCGCCAGGGCCGATGAACGGGAAACCCTTGGGTTGATCTCGATCGCGATGATCTCATCGTTATCCGGGTTTACAGAGAACTGTACATTGCAACCACCAGCGAAGTTCCCAATCGCACGCATCATTTTGATCGCCTGGTTACGCATATCCTGATAACAACGGTCAGATAATGTCATCGCAGGTGCCACAGTGATAGAATCACCGGTATGTATACCCATTGGATCGAAGTTTTCAATAGAGCAGATGATGATCACATTGTCATTACTGTCTCTCAACAACTCCAGCTCGTATTCTTTCCAACCCAACACTGCTTGCTCTACCAAAACCTCGTGGGTCGGAGAAGCCTCAAGCCCGCGTTTTAAAGCCTGGTCAAACTCTTCTTTCTTGTGTACGAAACCGCCACCAAATCCACCTAGTGTATAAGATGGGCGGATAACCAATGGATAACCAATTTCCTGAGCAGCTTCTTTACCTTCAAGGAAAGAGTTTGCAATTTTTGAAGTAGCAACACCCACACCTATATCAACCATTAACTGGCGGAACGCTTCACGGTTTTCCGTTTTCTCTATTGCAGCAACGTCTACACCGATTACTTTAACTCCGTATTTATCCCAGATCCCCCGTTCAGATGCTTCGATACATAGGTTCAATGCTGTTTGTCCACCCATAGTAGGCAATACGGCATCTATTTTACGTTCTTGCAAAATCTGCTCGATTGAATCTACAGTTAAAGGCCATAGATAAACATGATCGCCAATCACCTTGTCGGTCATAATTGTTGCAGGATTTGAGTTAATTATGGAAACTTCAATTCCCTCTTCTTTTAGAGATAAGGCTGCTTGCGATCCTGAATAATCAAATTCACAGGCCTGACCAATAATAATGGGTCCAGATCCGATAATCAGTACTGAGCGTATGGAGGTGTCTTTAGGCATAAGGCTTTAAAAAGTCTAAAGTATAATTGATGAAAAATATGCTTTGTTATGGACTGGAACAGTCTTGAGATTCCCTTTGATAATCATAAAGAACCCGACTCTTCTGTCGGGATGCAAAGTTACGCTTTTGAACATTAAAAATAAGGCTTTTTTTCAAAAAGGCTTATAAATAAAAAAAGGGGCAAAAACGCCCCCTTTTTAGATTATTTTAAACCAATTATTGCTGAAGTTTGATCTCGCCGACATCAGTAACCGTGCTGTCTATAACAGCTACGTTTTCAACTGAGGTGTCTTTATAAGGCAATTTCCCTTTCACCCAAATCGTATAAGTAGCAGGCTTGACCTCACCAAATCCAAAACTACCATTGCTTATTGTCGTTCTCAACGTATCTGTCGCCGATATGGCGATGACTTCAGTTGCACCATCAGCAGGTACAATAGTTCCTTTTATTCCCCCATTTTTAATAAATGTAAAGGCAAGTATTCCGAGCGCTAATAGCGTAAACACTAAAAGACTTAAACTTAACTTTTTCATAAGGATGGTTGTTTAGCAGATCAGCAGTAATCTCTGATCAGCAGAGTTTAACATAAAATTAATTAGTAGGTGTGTACCATACTCAAATCTCCTCTACTTAAAGACAAGTCAGGCTTGTATTTGTTTTCGAAAATTCAGGAAATAGCCATAAGCAGGTCATCGTTAAGTCACATAAACCTTCTTTTCATTTATTGGCTCAAAGCTTGCACAGTACCAGGTATAATTCAGAATTAAAAAATCCTCTGGTTAGAGGGTAATCTTCATAAATAGTTTGTTTGGTTTATAATCCGGCCGGGAATCTTTCCCTGCCGGATTTTTTTATGCAAATCTGTTTAGTACTTTTGAGCGATGGAATTACTGAAGGATAGTTTTACGCAGCTTTTTATTCAAACAGGAGCGATGGAATGGTGTGGCGTATTTACAGGTATATTGTGTGTATGGCTTGCCGCAAAAAACAACATCTACAGCTGGCCCATCGCAATCATCAGTGTGGTCATCTACATTTTCATCTTCTTCGAGTCTAAGCTGTATGCGGATATGGGCCTTCAGTTTTATTTTTTTTTCATGAACATCTATGGATGGTATTATTGGAGCAAACACAGAAATAACCCAGAGGCATCAAGACCAATCGTAAACATCACTCAAAAGGAGCTATTACTCTCGTTGGTTGGAGTGATCATCTTTACCTTTTTACTGGGACAGCTGTTGTATAAAAACACAAACGCTTCCCTGCCCTATATAGATAGCTTTTGTACGGCGTGCAGTCTGGTAGCTCAAATATTTCTGGCCAGAAAGGTCGTACAAAATTGGCTGATCTGGATTTTTGTAGACATTATATATGTCGGCATGTATATTTATAAAGACCTCTATGCCACCGCAATCATGTATGCACTTTATATTTACATTGCATCCGTTGGTTACTTAGACTGGAAAAAAACTTACCGTGAACAGACCCATTAGAAAAATAGCGATCGTAGGTCCCGAGAGTACAGGCAAATCAACCATTACCCAACAGCTGGCAAAGCACTACAATACGCTGTGGGTTCCGGAATATGCCCGCTATTATTGCGCGGCATTAACCTCGCCCTGCGACCTGCAGGATGAAATAAACATGTTTCACGGACAAGTCGCGCTGGAAGACTCCATTCTTGCGATTGCCGATAAAAACCTGATCTTTTGCGATACCACTTTTCTGACTGTAAAGATTTGGAGCGATGAAGTTTTTGGAGAAACTCCGGAAGTAGTGCTGGATGCGCTCCCAAAATACAATTATGATTTGTACCTGCTCCTGGACATCGACCTCCCCTGGCAGGAAGATCCATTGCGGGACTTCCCTCACAAACGCGAACATTTCATGCAGGTTTGGCACAGTGAACTACAGGCTTTGGGGGCGAATTACAAAGTGATCCACGGTGTCGAAGACAGATTGACCAATGCCATAGTTGCAGTTGATGACTTCCTGCAGCAATCTAAATAAAGCAATTCGACCTAATTTTATTTTTTTTAGGTAACTTTGCCATATCAAATGGGGTGCCTTGTTTCATAAACACAAAAACAGGCTGAGAGTATACCCTTTATAACTGAAAAGTTATAAGCACCTGATCCGGATAATGCCGGCGGAGGGATAAGAGTTATGGAAATTCATTTAAATTCAAAAAAATTGAAAAGATCAATCATCGCAGCATTTGCTGTGCTGCTATTGCCATTGGCATCAATGGCTCAATTCACCATTTCAGGTACTGTATCACAAACAAACGGAAATTTACCGGGCGCGAGCATCAGGATTAAAGGAAAGACTACCGGCACAAATGCCGACGCCAATGGAAATTATAAAATCAGTAACCTGAAAGCAGGAAGCTACACTTTATCAGCGAGTTTCATCGGTTATAAATCCATTGAAAAGATCATCACCCTTTCATCCGACGAGAACATCAACTTTACCCTGGAGCAATCTGCGCTCCTTGCAGATGAAGTAACGGTGCGGGCAACACGTGCAAATGAAAAGTCTGCTACTACTTATAAAAACATCGGCAAGGCTGAAATAGAAGAAAACAACTTCGGACAAGACCTTCCTTTTATTTTAAACAATACTCCCGGCGTCGTGGTAACGTCTGATGCCGGCGCCGGAGTTGGATATACCGGGATCCGAATCAGGGGCAGTGACGCCAGCCGCGTTAACGTGACTGTAAACGGAATTCCTTATAACGACAGTGAAAGCCAGGGCACTTTCTGGGTAAATATGCCTGATTTTGCTTCTTCTGTAGACAATATTCAGATTCAGCGTGGGGTGGGAATATCTACAAACGGTGCTGGTGCTTTTGGCGGAAGTTTGAACATCCAGACCCTATCTTCTTCTGAAATTCCTTACGCGGAAATCAACAATTCATTCGGAACATTTAATACCTTAAAAAACACTGTAAAAGTGGGAACAGGTCTTATCGACAATAAATGGAGCTTTGATGGCCGCTTGTCAAGGATAAAGTCTGATGGTTTTATAGACCGCGGAGCTTCTGATCTAAAATCGTACTTCCTATCGGGCGCTTATCATGGTAAAAACGACTTATTGCGCGTAAATGTATTTTCGGGCACAGAAGAAACTTACCAAGCCTGGAATGGTGTTCCCGAGGCTAAACTAAGAGGAGATCTGGAAGGCTTAAAGGAGCATTACAATAACAATCTTGAATACCTGTACTATACAAAGGCTGATTCCCTGAACCTCTTCAATTCGGACAACCGGACATACAATCAATTTACTTATAAAGACCAGGTAGATAATTACAAACAAAACCACTACCAGGCATTGTATGCAAAACAGTTTAGCGAGCATTTCTCATTCAATGGTGCTTTGCACTATACTGATGGCGAAGGGTATTTCGAGGAATACAAAAACAGTCAGAAGTTTACGAAATACGGACTACCGAACGTTGTCGTAGGTGGAACAACCATCACCAAAACAAACCTGGTGCGTCGTCGCTGGCTAGATAATGACTTCTATGGTTTTACCTATGCTTTCAATTACCAGCCTCAGTCTGATTTGAACTTTACACTTGGCGGTGCTTACAATCAATATAGAGGCAAACATTTTGGAGAAATCACCTGGGCTGAACATGCTTCTACTGCGGCCAATGACCATCATTATTATGATGGAAAAGGCAACAAAGACGATTTCAATACCTTTGGCAAGATAAACTACAATCCTACAGCTCAGTTGAGCCTGTTTGCAGACCTTCAATACAGAAATGTCGCTTACAAAATCAGCGGCACAGATAAGAACCGCAAGGCGCTTGACTTCAACAACAACTATAACTTCTTCAATCCTAAAGTAGGGGCTACTTATTTTATGAATGAGCAAAGCAATGCTTACGCTTCATTTAGTGTAGCCAATAAAGAGCCGAATAGAGATGACTTCACCAATTTAAAAGAAGGCCTTCCCAATCCTAAAGCTGAGCGTTTAAACAACGTAGAAGCTGGATATCGCTTTAAGGATGACCGCTTCAATGCAGGTGCTAATGTCTATGGAATGTTCTACAAAGATCAGTTGATCTTTACTGGAGAGATCAATGAATATTCAGATGCTTATCGTCAGAATGTCGATAAAAGTTATCGTATAGGACTGGAGCTGGATGCGTCTTACACCATCAGTTCTCATTTTGCTGTTAACGCAAATGCTGCTTTTAGCAAAAACAAGATCAAAAACTACATCGATTATGTTTCTGAATATGATGCTAATTTTGACCTGATCAATGTGCAGGCGACAACTTACAAAAACCCTGATATTTCCTTCTCGCCAAATACTGTAGTTTTTGGTGAACTGGTTTACAAACCTCTTGCAGGTTTGGCTGTAGCGCTGCAAAGCAAGTACGTGAGCAAACAGTTCATGGACAATACGCAGAATGAAAGCCGCAAGCTGGATGCCTATTGGGTAAACAATGCCAGACTAGGTTATAATTTCAGTCTGAAAGGGATCAAGAACATCAATGTTGCCTTGCTGGCAAACAACATCCTCAATAAAAAGTACGAGAGTAATGGCTATACCTACAGTTCAATTTATCCATGGGCAACGGTTACCGAAAATTTTTACTTTCCGCAGGCAGGAACTAATTTCTTACTTTCGCTTAATCTGAATTTTTAAAATACATGAAGAAGTTCATCGAAAAACTCCACTTTATTACGCACGATATAGAACAGTACACACACATCGAACAGGCCCAAATAGCCTGCGAATCGGGTGCAAAATGGATCCAGTACCGCTGCCTGACCAAAAGTGACGATGAGCTTTTAAAAGATATCAATGCAATAGCAGAGATCTGTGACGATTGGGGAGCAACTCTAATCGTTACGGATCATATCCACCTAAATGGTAAAGCCGATATCCAGGGTTTTCATATCGAGGATATGGATGCTGATTTTCTTAAGATCAGGGACGAGCTTGGCGAAGCCATTACCATTGGCGGATCATCCAATACACTCGAAGGGCTGATCAGGCTGAATAAAGAAGGGGTTGACTATGCCGGTCTCGGACCATTTTACGAAACCACTACCAAACTAAATGGTTTTCCTTTGCTGGGTATAGATGGTTATCAAACTACGATGCTGAAGTTAAGAGAACACCAAATAGACCTGCCTGTACTTGCCGTCGGGGGCGTCACCATAGAAGACGTGGATGCGCTCATGCAAACCGGCATCTTTGGAATTGCGGCCTCTGCGGCCATCAATCAATCCGAAAATATGAAAGATGCATATGGCTCATTTTATGACAAGATTATGTAATGATATTTTAAGCAGGGTTTTAATATCTTCTCTGCTAACACTTACATTTGTCTAAAATCAATTCCTTTGGACAATACAGATCTCATAGAGAAACCGGATCCATACGCCGCCCTCCGCTACCGGGAGTTTCGTTCCTACCTCGGAATGCGTTTCTTCTTCACATTTGCCTACCAGATGCAGGCAGTGGTCATCGGTTTTCACATCTATCAGCTCACTAAAGACCCACTTGCACTTGCCTTCATCGGGTTGTGCGAGGCCATTCCATCCATTAGCATTGCCTTATATGGCGGCTATGTGGCCGATAAGTCTGAAAAGAGAGGTCTCCTATTAAAGATTTTTAGCGGAGTATTCCTTTGTTCACTGGTGATGCTCATCGTGACCACCAAACAGATGCATGCTTATGTTCCTACCAGCTATATTGTACCAATTATGTATTGTATGATATTTGGAATTGGGATAGCAAGAGGATTTTTCAGCCCTGCTACCTTCTCGTTAATGGCACAGATCATCCCCAAAAAGCTCTATCCAAATTCAAGTACATGGAACAGCTCCAGCTGGCAAATGGCTTCTATCCTGGGTCCAATGGCAGGGGGGCTCATTTATGCTTTCTTTGGAATCACAGTCACCTATATCGTGATCATCAGTTTCATATTCATAGCCTTAGTCTGTATCTTCTTTTTAAAACCTCACCCACCCACATTTATACCTAAGGAAAGTATTGTTAAAAGCCTCACTGAAGGAGTACGATTTGTATTTAAAACAAAGATGATGCTTGGTGCAATGAGCCTGGATCTGTTTTCAGTCTTCTTTGGCGGTGCTGTAGCTTTACTGCCTGTCTTTGCTCATGACATCTTGAAAGTTGGCTCAGAAGGGCTGGGGTTTATGCGCGCTGCAGTATCAAGCGGAGCTGTAATCACTATGCTGGCCATGACTCGCTTTTCTCCAATGAATAAACCCTGGCGAAATCTGCTGATTGCGGTCACTGGTTTCGGAGTGAGTATCATCTGTTTTGGATTGTCCAAAAACTTTTACCTCACGCTTTTATTTCTCTTTGCAGAAGGCGCTTTCGACAGCATCAGTGTAATCATTCGCTCTACCATCATGCAGCTGCTTACACCTGATGAAATGCGCGGACGCGTATCTGCCGTAAACAGCATGTTCATCGGATCTTCCAATGAAATCGGCGCATTTGAATCGGGCCTTACCGCCAAACTCATGCGAACAGTCCCTGCCGTGGTATTTGGCGGCAGCATGACCATAGTAGTAGCGGGAATTACTTATCTGAAGACAAAAGGACTCCTAAAATTAAGCCTCCAGGAAATCAACGAGCAAAAGGTTTAAACTTCCAGCCGCTCGCCAATCTGCTGTCTCCACATGGCATAATATAAACCGTTCAATGCCAGTAAATCCTCATGCTTGCCCTGCTCAATGATATGACCTCTTTCCAGCACAAATATGCGGTCTGCATGACGGATCGTAGATAGCCTGTGCGCGATTAATATCGTGATGTGATTGGTATGTACTGAAATATCCCTGATCGTAGCAGTAATGTCTTCTTCAGTCAAAGAATCCAGTGAGGATGTAGCCTCATCAAACACCAGAATATCTGGTTTTCTTAATAATGCGCGTGCAATAGACAGCCTTTGCTTCTCTCCTCCTGATACTTTTACGCCTCCCTCGCCAATAACTGTATCGAGACCATTGTCAGCTCTGGCCAGCAGGTTATGACAAGCCGCCTGCTGCAATACACGCATACACGCTTCATCTGTGGCCCCTGGTCTTACAAACTGCAGGTTTTCTCTAATTGTGCCTGAAAACAGTTGGGTATCCTGAGTTACAAAGCCAATTTTTTCCCTCAACAGATCCAGATCTATTTCTTTACTCGAAGTGTCATTATAATATACCTCCCCCTCAATTGGCTGATAAAGTCCAACCAACAGCTTCACCAGGGTAGTTTTCCCTGATCCGGACGGTCCAACGAAAGCTATGGTCTCTCCGTTGTGAGTCGTGAAAGAAATGTCGTTAAGTGCATTGTGTTTTCCGGTAAGATGTTTAAAATTAACCCCGTCAAAAGCAAGTTTGGTAATTTTCTCCAACTTCACCGGATTCATTGGCTTCTGGTCTATAGGAGTGCTTAAAATCTTCTTGAAATTGCCCAGCGATACCTCTGCTTCCCTCCAGGTCAGGATCACATTCCCTAATTCCTGCAAGGGTCCAAACAGGAAGAAAGAATAAAACAGGAACGAAAAATACTGTCCCGGCGAAATTGTATTTTCGAAGATGAGGATCAATAAGACCACGACCATCGTACTCCTTACGAAGTTGACCGTCGTACCCTGCACAAAGCTCATGCTACGTACGTATTTTACCTTTCTCAATTCAAGACCCAGAATTTTATAGGTTGTTTTATTCAGGCGGTCTATTTCCTGATTGGCCAGTCCCAAACTCTTTACCAGCTCAATGTTTCTCAAAGATTCTGTTGTAGATCCTGCAAGTGCAGTCGTTTCAGCAACAATACTTTTTTGTATGGTCTTGATCTTTCTGCTCAAAAACCAGCTTACAAAACTAATGATCGGAATTGCCGAGAAGTAGATCAGGGTCACTTTATAGCTTACTGTGACAGAATACACGATCACGAATATCATTCCGATCAGGCTCACAAACAGTATACTGATAAAAGCAGTTATAAACTTCTCTGAGTCCAGGCGTACTTTCTGAAGAATGCCTAAAGTTTCACCACTACGCTGATCCTCGAACACCTGATAAGGCAATTCCAGAGAATGCTTTAGGCCATCTGCATACATCCTCGCACCAACCTTCTGAACGATAATGCTTGTAAAGTAATCCTGAAAGTTCTTGGCAATCCGGGATACCATTGCAGCGCCAATCCCGAGTCCAACCAGCCCCAGAACACCCAATATAAATTCACTCCTGCTCAGCAGGTTCTTTTTTTCTATAAACTGGTCTACAATCCTTCCTGTGATGTAAGGATCGAGCAATGAAAACCCAATATTAATAGCAGCCAGGAATAGTGCCAAAACCACTGTCCATTTATGGTTTTTCAAGTATTCAAGAAGTAATTTCATTAATCTAGTTTTGTTTCTGAGGGATCAAAAATAAAGAAAGGGAATGAAGTACTGACCTCATTCCCTTTAATTTACTTATAGATTATAAATACCCGGCTTATACCGTCATGATATCTTTCTCTTTTGCTTCTGCGTGTTTATCTACTTTCAGAATATAGGCATCCGTGATTTTTTGCACTTCTGCTTCTCCTGTTTTGATTTCATCATCAGAAACGCTTTCGCCTTTTAGCTTTTTAATTTTCTCGTTGGCATCTTTACGGATGTTTCGGACAGTGATACGACCTCTTTCAGCTTCTTCCTTCACTTTCTTGACCAAATCCTTTCTACGCTCTTCAGTCAACGGAGGAACAACCAGACGGATCATAATACCATCATTCTGAGGGTTAATTCCAATATTTGCTTCCATAATCGCACGCTCAATAGGAATAAGCAGAGCTTTTTCCCATGGCTGCAGCAACAAAGTACGTGCATCTGGTGTATTGATGCTTGCAACTTGGCTTAACGGAGTCGGATTTCCATAATAATCAACCATGATACCATCAAGCATACCTGCTGAAGCTTTTCCTGCACGAATTTTCGTCAGTTCCGACTCACAATGTGCAATGGCTTTATCCATTGTAGCCTGAGCGTCCTGTAATTGTTTCTTTATGAGGTCATTCATAATGTATAAAGTTTTTATTTTTTATCTAACGAGTGTTCCTATTTCTTCGCCTCCGGCAATCTTCATGAAGTTACCGGACTTATTCATGTCAAAAACAATAATAGGAAGCTTATTTTCTTCGCAAAGTGTAAAAGCAGTCATGTCCATCACATTCAGTCCTTTGGCATAAACTTCTTTAAAAGATATCTCCGAATACTTCGTCGCAGATGGATCTTTTTCCGGATCTGCCGTATAAATACCATCTACACGTGTACCTTTTAAAACCACATCAGCTTTAATTTCAATCGCACGTAACGCCGCCGCAGAATCTGTAGTAAAGTAAGGATTACCTGTTCCCGCACCGAAGATTACAACGCGGCCTTTTTCGAGGTGACGTACTGCCCTGCGGCGGATAAACGGCTCACAGATCTGCTCCATTTTTATTGCTGTCAGCAATCTGGTCTTAAGGCCTACTTTTTCAAGTGCATCCTGCAATGCCATACTGTTAATTACTGTGGCCAGCATTCCCATATAATCAGCTTGTGCTCTATCCATACCAGACTTTTCTGCACTTAAACCTCTAAAAATATTACCTCCGCCTATCACTATTGCAATTTCAAGGCCTTTGTCATGCACAGCTTTGATGTCTTCGGCATATTGTTTTACAACCTCATTATCAATACCATATTGCTTATCGCCCATCAGCGATTCGCCACTTAACTTCAGTAGAATCCGTTTATACTTCATGGGGCAAACTTAGATAAAATTGCTTTTATTTCCAATGTATTGTTCTCTACACTATGTCTTCGTGTGTTCCCGGCCATCCTTTAAAATCTTACTTAACTCCAGACTATCAGATAAAAATAACAAATCTGCCTTACAACCGGCATTCAAATTACCAATTTTCTGATCCAGGCTCATCAGTTTTGCGGGATTTAAAGATGCCATTCTTAATGCTGCTGCTAACGGCACATCACAATATGAAACACAATTTTGTACTGCTTGTAGCAGGGTAATATTTGAACCCGAAAGCGTGCCTTCCGGCGTAATGAACTTCTCACCCGAAAGCTGATGCTGATAGGGCCCGATACTGCAGGCCGTGACGGCATCAGTAATTAAAAACAACCGGTCCTTCATCAGCTTATAGCTCATCTTTATCACCTCAAAATCTACATGACTGCCATCTGCTATGATACTTGCCATTGCTGTTGGATGGCCAAACACCGCTACCGGCAAGTTTGGTGCCCTGTGGTGTATCGATGGCATGGCGTTGAACAAATGTGTAGTACTCGCAACGCCCTCGTCATAAGCCTTTGTAGCTTCTTCAAAAGTCGCATCGCTGTGCCCCATAGAAAGTACAACTCCCTGATCGAGCAAATAATTAATTACCTCATCATCCTGCAATTCAGCTGCAATGGTCATCATTTTTACTGTGCCATCAGCATGTTCCATCAGGCGTTTTACTTCTTCCAGTGAGGCCTTGCAAATGTATTCCTCAATGTGCGCTCCTTTGCGTTTGGCATTCAGATAAGGGCCTTCCAGGTGCAGGCCTAAAAAGGCATTAGCTTCATTTCTATATGCTTTCGCAGCGATGATTGACTCATGAACTACTTCAGGCGTATTGGTCGCTACGCAAGCTAAAAAACCTGTCGTCCCCTTACTGATCAGATTAGCGTCCATTTGGCGCAATGTTTCCACAGAAGGATAAGCAGAGAACAGATTGCCCCCGCTACCATAAATCTGCAGGTCTATAAAACCCGAAGTAATATAAGCGCCTTCAGCATCAATTTCCTGACTACCTTCCGGTACTTGATTTCCTTGAACATCAATTATTTTTCCTTCTTCAATAAGGATGATATGGTTAGTCACCAGTTCATCCTTCAAAAAGAACTTACCATTCTTTATAGCGATCATAATTGCTAATATAAGGCAAAAAAAAAATCCCTTGAAAACAAGGGACTTTTTAATATCATTAAAAAGAGACTAAGCTCCTAATTGGATACGTTTGAATGCAGTAACAGTTAAACCGTTAGCTGTATCATTTAAGAATTTACGAACATCTTTAGATGAATCTTTCACAAATTCCTGGTTCAATAAAGTACTGTCTTTGTAGAATTTATTCAATTTACCAGCAGCAATTTTCTCAACCATTTCTTCAGGCTTACCTTCAGCACGGATTTGCTCTTTTGCGATTTCAGTTTCACGCTCGATAGTCGTTGCATCAACGTCACCTTTATCTAAAGCAACAGGGCTCATTGCAGCAATTTGCATCGCTACATCTTTACCAGCTTCTTCAACACCTGCAACATCCTGGTTTAAAGCAACCAAAACACCTAAACGGTAGTTACCGTGGATGTAAGGAACAACTTTCTCTCCAGATACAGTTTCGAATTTAGAGATACCGATTTTCTCGCCTATTTTACCAGTGTTCTCGATGATCAGGTCAGATACTTTCTGCCCATCAATTTCAAGACCCAATAATTCTTCCAAAGAAGCCGGGTTTTTCTCAACAGCTAAATCAGCAAATTTATTACCTAAGGCAACGAAATCAGCATTTTTAGCAACGAAATCAGTTTCGCAGTTCAATTCGATAACAATACCGCGTTTGCCATCAGCTGTAGCTTTAGCAATAACAACACCTTCGTTAGAATCACGATCCTGACGAGAAGCTGCAACTTTAGCACCTTTTTTACGTAGATAATCAACTGCCGCTTCAAAATCACCGTTAGCTTCGATCAAAGCTTTTTTGCAGTCCATCATACCAGCACCAGTTTGTTGGCGCAATTTGTTTACATCTGCTGCAGAAATTTGTACTGTAGACATTTTATTTCTTTTTAAGTTTTTATCAAAAATTATGGGTTGTATAAGATTGTTGTAAGTATTAAACCCTCAACGCACCAATACAACCCAATATTATATTATTTAAGCTTCTTCGCTTGTACCTTCTTCAGTATCAGCTTCAACTTTTTTTCTTCTTGCACCAGGAGCAGCAGCTTCAGGAGCATCAGCAGCAGCTTTAGCAGCTACAGCTTCTTTTTCAGTTTCCTCGTCTTTTTCGCGTTTGCGCTCGTCTAAACCTTCTTCAATTGCTTTGATGATTACATCAGTAATTAAAGAGATAGATTTAGTAGCATCATCATTCGCAGGGATTGGGAAATCGATGTTAGAAGGATCAGAGTTAGTATCTACCATTGCAAAAGTTGGAATGTTCAATTTCAACGCTTCGCTAACAGCAATGTGTTCTTTTTTAACGTCAATTAAAAAGATAGCAGCAGGTAAACGGTTTAAATCCGCGATACCACCTAATAAGCTTTCCAATTTGATACGCTCACGCTGAATCATTAAACGCTCCTTTTTAGAAAGGATTGAATATGTACCGTCCTTAGTCATTTTATCGATGGTAACCATCTTCTTGATTGACTTACGTACAGTAGCAAAGTTAGTCAACATACCACCTAACCAACGCTCGGTTACGAAAGGCATGTTTACTTTTTTTGCTTGCTCAGCAACGATTTCTTTAGCTTGTTTCTTAGTAGCTACGAAAAGAATCTTACGACCAGATTTAACGATCTGTTTGATTGCTGAAGCAGCTTCTTCAGTTTTAGTTAAAGTTTTATTTAAATCTATAATGTGGATACCATTGCGTTCCATAAAAATATATGGTGCCATTTTTGGGTTCCATTTACGGGTAAGGTGACCAAAGTGTACACCTGCATCCAATAAGTCTTGATATGTAGTTCTTGCCATTGTTTTGTCTCCTTAAGATTAACGTTTACTGAATTGGAATTTCTTACGTGCTTTCTTACGTCCTGGTTTCTTACGCTCAACCATACGCATATCACGGGTCATTAACCCTTTAGCGCGCAATGCTGGTTTTTTCTCAGCATCTAATTCAACGATAGCCTTAGCGATAGCTAAACGAACAGCTTCTGCCTGACCTTTGATACCACCACCTGCTACATTTACATTTACATCATATTGACCTGTCAATTCTGAAACTTCGAATGATTGGTTAACGATGTATTGCAAAGGCAACGTTGGGAAATATACTTTATGATCTTTACCGTTTACGGTAATAGTACCATTGCCCTCTTTTAAATAGATACGAGCAACAGCAGTTTTTCTTCTTCCTGAAGTATTTGTAACTGACATTTCTTCTTAATTAAAGTGTAATGGTTTTTGGTGATTGTGCTGCGTGAGGATGCTCAGTACCTGCATAAACATAAAGGTTGGTGTATAATTTCGCACCAAGCTTAGTTTTAGGTAACATACCACGAACCGCTTTCTCGATAACACGCTTAGGATGTTTCGCCATTAACTCTTTAGGAGAAATGAAGCGCTGACCCCCTGGATAACCAGTGTAAGAAGTATAAACTTTATCAGTAAATTTACTTCCGGTCAACTTAACCTTGTCTGCATTAATAACGATAACGTTATCTCCGCAGTCTACGTGTGGGGTGTACTCAGGCTTGTTTTTACCACGGATGATCATAGCGATCTTCGATGACAAGCGCCCCAAAATCTCGCCTTGTGCGTCAACAACAACCCACTGTTTATTAACAGTTTTTGCATTGGCAGAGACAGTTTTGTAACTTAACGTATTCACTTGCTTGTATTTAATTTGTTTAACAATTATTTATTCCCCTCAATTTTAGGGACTGCAAAGATAGTGTAATATCTTTAATTGTCAAACACTTGGAGAGAAAAAACCCAGATATCCGCTAAATATTTTCTTCAGCCCTTTCTATTGCATCAGGTTGTATTGCCAGGCGGTATTTCTCCTCATTAAAGTCGTTTTCGCTTTTCGCTATCACCACAGCCGCAATTCCGTTACCTATAAGGTTCGTAATCGCCCTGGCTTCCGACATGAATCGGTCTACTCCCAGAAGAATCACAATATGCTCCACCGGCATAATCTTCAGCGCGGTTAATGTAGATGCCAATACAATAAACCCGCTTCCTGTAACTCCTGCAGCCCCCTTCGATGTCACCATAAGTACTGCCAGAACAGTGATCTGCTGCCATATGGATAAATCAATATTAAACACCTGGCAAAGAAATATCACGGCCATAGAAAGATAAATTGCTGTTCCGTCAAGATTGAATGAATAACCCGTAGGAATCACCAGGCCAACAATTGATTTCTTACATCCAAAAGCTTCCATTTTCTGCATCATACTGGGCAAAGCAGACTCAGAGGAAGAAGTACCCAATACAATTAAGATCTCCTGTCTGATATACTTTAAATAGCTCCACAAACTAAATTTGTAATACCTACATATGGCATTTAATACCACAAAAATGAAAAGGAAGCAGGTAAGATAAACCGAGCCATAAGTCCCCACACTATATGCCATTCCACCGAATGCCCCGATTGGAGCCAGACGCATGACGATCTTCATGATGTTAAAAAATACTTTCGATAGTTTATCGAATGACTGCAGCAAAAGCAAAGCCTTGCCACCTACCATGCCTACTTTTTTTCATATCTCCCATATGCGCAATTCCAAGTACTATAGTCAGGAATATGATTGGGGCGATCAGCATATTGATGGTATTGATGAAGGTCTGGCTGATCAGCTTTGCATGCGGCGCGAATCCCGGAACAAAAGCACCAGTTAAGATACCCAATGTAATTGCAAGCAGCACCTGGAAAGTAAGATTTGAAAATAAAGCTTTCATCAGGCGATGATTAGGAAATTTTCGCTATAAACAAGAAAAGCCTGTAGTTTTAGCTACAGGCTTTCTTTAAGATTTGGCACCGACCTACTCTCCCACGTGTTACCGCAGTACCATCGGCTCTGGTGGGCTTAACTTCTCTGTTCGGAATGGGAAGAGGTGGACACCACCGATATAGGCACCTAAATATTTTTAATGTTATTTAGTTGTATATCTCTGTATCGCTTTGCAGCAGTACAGGCTTTATATTTCAACATATAACAATGACATATTATTGAAAGAAGTTAAGTTAGGAAGAACAAACAACAGTTTACTGCTCTTGAAAGC
>NZ_SWBQ01000007.1 GCF_005116445.1 Pedobacter frigoris | reverse complement strand
TTGTTTGTTCTTCCTAACTTAACTTCTTTCAATAATATGTCATTGTTATATGTTGAAATATAAAGCCTGTACTGCTGCAAAGCGATACAGAGATATACAACTAAATAACATTAAAAATATTTAGGTGCCTATATCGGTGGTGTCCACCTCTTCCCATTCCGAACAGAGAAGTTAAGCCCACCAGAGCCGATGGTACTGCGGTAACACGTGGGAGAGTAGGTCGGTGCCAAATCTTAAAGAAAGCCTGTAGCTAAAACTACAGGCTTTTCTTGTTTATAATCTTTTCTCATTTGTAAATCAACTGACAGGCCGTTGTTTTATGTTACCTGTTTCCTCTTATTCAGCACTTTTTCGTCCAGGAATACTCCTTATCAGATATTTTATACGCTTTTTTGGCTTGTGCTCCATCGCGGAGTTTGCATTTTAATAATTCCAGGAAAGTACAACGTCAAGTTTTAATCCCAATGGTAATGGCAGGTATAGCTATAGAGTCGCTTAAAGCATGTTAAAAAATGCTAAATCTTCAGCCTAATTATAATAAAACCGTATAATTGTATTTTACGTTTATGTATTAGAGGATATTGATAATGAAACTGAACAAAGTACTGCCTTATATAATTTTCTTGTTTTTCAGTGTGAATGCTTTTTCGCAAAGTAAAGACATTAAATTGCCGCCAAACTGGTATAACCTTGATCTTTTGCAGGACGGTTTCTTTGGGATCAGTACTGAAAGGGCTTATAAAGAACTATTATCTGGTAAGCAGCCTAAGCAAAAAATTGTTGTGGCGGTGATTGATGGCGGTGTAGATCTTAAACATGAAGATCTGAAGGATGTTTTGTGGACAAATAAGAAGGAAATCCCTGGTAATGGGATCGATGATGATGGTAATGGATATATTGATGATGTTCATGGCTGGAATTTTATTGGATCTAAAAAAGGTAACCTAGCTTATGATAACCTTGAAATGACAAGGATCAGAAGAGCTTATTTACCAAAGTTTATATCTACAACTAAAATGACCGTTCTGGATAGCGCAGAAAAAGACGAATTTGCTATCTATCAAAAGGCAACAAAGGAATTTGGAGAAAAATACAATGAAGCAGACAGGACCTTTGCGATCATCAGTATGATCAATAAGGTGCTTGACTCAGTAGCAGTAGTAAATAAAAAGAAAATCCCATCACTAGATGACATAGATAAATATGTGCCAGAGAGCGAGGAGGAGGAACAGATCAAGAAGATCATCAGGGGTGGTGCTAAAGACAGTAAAGGGATTGATAAGTTTTATGAGGAAATGAAGGATGCTTATAAGCAATACGATGTAATGCTTAAGTATAACCTGAATATGGATTATGACGCCAGAAAAGAACTGGTCGGGGATGATTATTCCAATTCTTATGAGCGTAATTATGGAAATAGTGACGTTATGGGGCCAAATGCAGACCATGGATCTCATGTGTCGGGAATAATAGGTGCAAAGAGAGAAAATGGAATAGGCATTAACGGGATTTCCAATAGCGTAAATATCATGGCTATAAGGGTTGTGCCAGAAGGGGATGAGCGGGATAAAGATGTGGCTAATGGTATCAGATATGCAGTGGATAACGGTGCCAGAATTGTTAATATGAGTTTTGGCAAGGGATTTAAATGGGATAAGAAAGTGGTTGATGATGCGGTGAAATATGCCGAAGAGAAAGGCGTTTTATTGGTTCATGCTGCTGGAAACGATAATGAAAACAATGATGTAGAGGATAATTTTCCAAATAAGTACTTTGAGACTCCAGAGTCTATTGCTTATACAAAACAGAGAAAAGCAGACGCCGTAAAAGAGCTGCTTGATAAAGCAAAGGAAGCGCAGCAAAGAAACAGCAATATGTATGGACCGATGGGTGGGAGGGGATCTGTGAGTACTTTTAAACCAAAGCCTATCGATACAGGTAAATTTAAGCTGTCGCATGCAAATAACTGGATAGAAGTTGGCGCCAGCGCATATAAAAATGATGCTGATTTAAAAGCTTCTTTTTCTAATTATGGTAAGTATACGGTAGATGTATTTGCTCCGGGCTTTATGATCAACTCAACAATACCTGGTTCTAAGTACAAGGAATTCGACGGTACAAGTATGGCTGCGCCGGTAGTATCTGGATTGGCAGCTTTAATATTGAGTTACTATCCTGATTTGAAACCTCATCAGGTACGGGAAATTATCATGAAGTCGGTATCAAAAGTGAGCCAGAAAGTTAAATATAAAAATGAACGTGATGAGACGGTGAGGGCGTCCTTTTCAGATTTATGTGTAAGTGGAGGTATAGTAAATGCATATCAGGCATTAAAAATGGCTGAAGGATATCTAGCAAAATAGCATTTTAATTAAGTCTTTTCTATATTAAAGGAATCATGTCAAGTAGGGTTGGGGAATCTGCAAATGGCATGATTTTTTATTTATGTATAAGTAAGTGTCTAGAAATTAAGGGTATAAAAAAAGCCGGTAAAACCGGCTTTTAACGTAGCGGGGAGCAGAATCGAACTGCCGACCTCAGGGTTATGAATCCTGCGCTCTAACCATCTGAGCTACCCCGCCGGAAATCTTATTTTTAAAGAGTTGCAAATATAGAATAAATTACTTTTCTTTAGAAACAAATATTAAAAAATTGTCTAATAATTGAAGAAATAAGTGTTTAACGATGTCAGAGAAGAAAAAATTTACGCTGGAATATGAATTGAGGTCTTCTCCGCGTATTTTATTTAGTTTTATTAGTGAGCCAAATGGTTTATCTCAGTGGTTTGCCGATGATGTAGTTTTCCGGGATCAGGTTTACACATTTACATGGGATGATGAAGTTCAGAAAGCAAAGCTGCTGAGCCTTAAAGAAAATAAGTCTGTTAAATTCAAGTGGGTTGATGACGAGCCACATTGTTATTTTGAAATGGAGATCGTACAGGATGAATTGACCAATGATGTCGCACTTTCTATAACAGATTTTGCTACAGATGATACAAAAGCCGAGCGCACCTTAATTTGGGATAATCAGATTAACTATCTGCATAGTGTAATTGGTGCTTAGTTTTTCGACTGCTTTGCCTACATTTGTATATTGAAAAAGATTCATTTACTTCTGCTCAAAGCATTCATAAGGCCTTTTTTCGTCACATTCTTTATTGTGATGTTCATTCTGCTCATGCTTTTTTTATTTAAATACGTTGATGATTTAATAGGAAAAGGATTTGAATGGTACATTATACTTGAATTGATGTATTATGCATCGGCAGCTAATGTGTCTATGGCATTGCCACTGTCGATACTTTTGTCTTCCATAATGACATTTGGGACATTGGGGGAGAATTATGAGCTGGTGGCTATTAAATCTGCCGGTGTGTCTTTACAGAAAGCTATGATGCCGTTGCTGACCCTTATTATATTCATCGCAATAGGTTCCTTTTTCTTTTCCGATTACATGCTGCCAAAGGCTAATTTGAAGTACGGGTCTTTGTTATGGGATATCACCAATAAGAAATTATCGTTTTTGATAAAACCGGGTGTATTTAACAACAGCATACCGGGTTATTCTATTAGAGTAGATAAAAAAGGTGAGGATGGATCTCTTTATGATGTAATGATCTACGATCATACCAATACAAGTGGAGGATCAAAGATCATTCTTGCAAAAGAAGGCAAGATGTCGAGCGATGATAAATACTTGTTGCTGAAGCTTAAAAACGGTGTCAGGTATGAAGAATCGAGCGGTAGGAACAATTATAACCCTCGGCAGGAACTGACCCGAATGAGGTTTGAGGAAACCGATCAGAAATTTGATATTTCCAGCTTTAAGATGAGTAGAACCAATGAGCAGGAGTTCAAAGGTAACACGCAGATGCTAAACTTAAAGGGGTTAAAAAAGAAGGAAGATTCTTTATCAAAAGAGTTAGATAGCATTAATAAGTTTGCGGCTGTCAACGTTCACAGTTATTATAAGCAAAATAACTATACGAAGGGATATACTAAGGTAAAAGCTCCTCTGAAAACTATCAAAGGGGAAATTGTAAAAGAATTACAACCTACCCAGAGGCTCTCCATTATACAAACAGCCCTGGATCAGGCGACTACAATCAAACAAACAACGGCGGGAAGGATTACTGATTTTGAAGACAGGACAAAGAACATCATAAAAGTCCAGATTGAATTTCAACGCAAGTTTACTCTTGCGGCGTCTTGTCTGCTGTTATTTTTTATTGGTGCTCCATTAGGTGCCATCATAAGAAAAGGTGGATTAGGCCTACCAGTCGTGATGGCCATTGTATTTTTTCTACTTTATCATATCATTGCTACAGTATCAGAGAAGTCTGCGACGACAGGGTCGCTCATGCCGTTTTTTGGTATGTGGCTCGCTATTTTTGTATTATCCCCTTTAGGAGCATTCCTGACTTACAAGGCAACGGTCGATTCTGCGTTGTTTGATATAGATTATTTCAAGCAATTGGCGATTGGTTTTTTCAAAAAGAAGAAGAAGGATCTGGGTACGCCGCAGAATCTTAAATCCAGTTAGCAGCATTTTTTCATTACTTATTTATGATATTTAAAACGTGATATTGAGCACGAAGGTTGTAACTTTGTATTTTAATTGTATAGGTAAAAAACTTGCGCAATTACTTTATAGACAATATTCTGAAAATGGAAATTAAACTAGATGCAATAGAAGATGCTATTGCTGATATAAAAGCTGGAAAGGTAATCATTGTTGTGGATGATGAAGATCGTGAGAATGAAGGTGACTTTTTAACAGCAGCAGCTAATGCTACTCCAGAGGTAATTAATTTTATGGCCACTTACGGCAGGGGCTTAATCTGCGCTCCTTTAACTGAGCAGAGATGTGACGAGCTCGGTCTGGAAGCAATGGTTGGCAAAAATACGGCGGTTTATGAAACTAACTTTACCGTTTCTGTCGACTTACAAGGGTACGGCTGTACTACCGGTATTTCTGCATCAGACAGATCTAAAACTATCCAGGCACTAATAAATCCAAATATTGATCCGGCTGAATTGGGAAGACCTGGGCACATTTTTCCATTAAGGGCTAAGGATGGCGGGGTTCTAAGAAGAGCCGGCCATACTGAAGCAACGGTTGATCTTGCAAGGCTGGCCGGAATGGAGCCCGCAGGCGTGTTGGTGGAGATTCTGAAAGAGGATGGTGAGATGGCGAGGTTACCGGACTTGATCAAAATCGCGGCTCAGCACCAGTTAAAGGTAATTTCAATTAAGGATTTGATCGCTTATAGATTAAGTAAAGAAAGCTTAATTAAGGAAGAGGTTACCGTAAATCTACCAACACAATGGGGAGATTTTAAAATGACTGCTTACACTCAACTGGATACCGGTGCAACTCATTTGGCAATCAGTAAAGGAGAATGGAAGGAAGATGAGCCGGTTTTAACCCGTGTTCATAGTTCTTGCATGACTGGCGATATATTTGGCTCTTGCAGGTGCGATTGCGGACCTCAATTGCATAAAGCGATGGAGATGATTGATAAAGAAGGGAAGGGCGTAATCGTATACATGAATCAGGAAGGAAGAGGCATTGGTCTTATCAATAAATTACGTTCCTATAACCTGCAAGATGCTGGTTTTGATACTGTTGAGGCAAACATCAAACTTGGTTTCAAAGGTGATGAGCGCGACTATGGTGTTGGAGCACAGATATTGAGGCATCAAGGCGTTACAAAAATGAAATTAATGTCTAACAACCCTACTAAAAGAGCGGGCCTGATTGGTTATGGTCTTGAAATAGTGGAAAATATTGGTATTGAGATAGAAAGTAATGTTCACAATGAGACTTATTTAAAGACCAAAAGGGACAAGATGGGACATCATATCATGAAGGGGTAGTTATTTTTTCTTAGACGATTTTTTGTCTGAGATCGTACCTTCTTTATTGGATGAAGACTTAGTAGCGGGTTTGGATTTTTCCTCATCCGCTTTCTTTTTTTGTGCCCTTTTATACTCGCCCGTAATTTTCTTTAAAAACTCACTAAAGCTATCGAACTGCTGAGTATATATTAATCCAAATGATGTAACGTTGTTGTTTTGACTCAATCCTGTGTTGAAGAAGTTAGTTTGCTGAGTAGGAGGTTTGTTCGCCAGTTTTCCAATTAATGTCCCATCTTTTTTAATAAGTGCCAGGACTTCAACTTCTCCACCCACGTTATTTTTTGTAAAACCTATCGGAGAAAGGTCATTTGTACTTCTTCTATCTACTATTCCTGCGTTCAGGATCACCCTGTCGTTAAAAAATCTGAACGAGGCATTGGCTTCACTTAATGATTTAATGTTGATGTCTACAAAGTCAAGGTTAAGGGAAGAAAGCACATTGTTAAACTGATTAAACAAGAGTTCTGTTGCCGTACTTGCTACGCCTGAGGTGAGCTGCTTGCCCAGACCTTCCTTGCCGGTTCCCGGAGCAAAACTTCTCCTGATGATCAGACTGAGTGCCTGTAAGTTTCTATTGTTATCATCATTGAAGTAAGATTGCATTTCCTCTTTAATCGCAGGGTTAGAAGGGAAGAAAATATCGAGTTTAATGTCTGGTTTTAATAACAAACCAGTTAGTCCCATTTCTACTTCAGTAAGCACACGTTCATTGGCATTTGTACCTCCATCCCGATTGGCAGCGGTATATAAATCTGTAAGACTGGCTCTCAATGCGTAGATGGCCTTTAGGTTAATCTGAGCCGTTGTGGGGTTGCCCGTCCATCTGATAGTTCCGCCCTGCCGGATGTTGAATTTCTTATTGATGATTTCCTGCGCGGTAAAATCAAAACTTCCGGATTCAATGATGTAGTCTCCAGACATTTCGAAATCTCCCAGGCTGTTGATGTTCAAAGTCAGGTTTTTTGAATAACCTTTTCCACTAAGATTACCCAGCGTTGTAAAAATGTTTGCCGTACTGTTGGCATCAACTACCAGTTTCAAGTTCATGGTTAGTCCATCGAAGCTGGTCTGTTTTTTAACAACAGCTGCAGTGTCTTTACTGACAAAAGTGATGAAATCTTTGCTTGATACAGTCTCTGAACTATTTAATGGCAGGTTGAATACTGTGCCTTTTTCAGTTTTGGCATCTATATCAATAAACATTTTATTTGTAGGACCTCTAAATTTAAAGGTGCCCGTTCCATATGCCTTTCCGAAATATACGCTATTGTCCTTTTCTGTGGTATTCAACGCCATAAAATTAGTTGCTTCAACGGCAACATCAAGAGTCGGATTGTTTATATCATTCAGATCTACGGTGCCATTTGCTACTGCCTCATTGCCATCTACATCTTTAAGCTTAAGATCGTCAATGTTGATCACGCTGTTGTCTATGGTCACCTTGTCATTTAAGGTATACGTTGTTTTTAAATAGTTAATGGTCATTTGTCCCTCATCAAATGATACTTCCCCATTAATTGAAGGTTTACTGAATGGACCTTTTATTTCGAGATCTGTTGATATATGGCCTTTAAGGTTAGAAACAAGTTTGTTGACAAAGGGTTCTAAAACAGCGAGTTCACTTTCATCCAGTTTCACATTGAGGTCTATCTCTTTCTTTTCAAGATCCAGGTTTCCCGATACTTTTAGGGTTTCCTTATCAAACGCCCTAATATTGGTGTAGATGTTAACCAGATTACTGGTGCGGTCATAAGAAGATGTGTCGGTCAGGTTGCCTATATAAGTATCATTGAATGCTAAGGAATCTATTTTTAGATTATCTGAAATCCTGGGCGTTTTTAATATATTGTAGAGCTTTGTTTCGCCATTAATATTTCCGTCTAATTTGATTCCCATAGCTTTTACAAAAGGATTTATTGTCGTCAGACTGAAGTCTTTAAAGCCTATAAGTAGTAAGTCTTCAGGGTCATTTGAAAGCGTCCCATCAAGAGTGAGTAGCTGTTTTCCGTTGCTTAGATCAAAATTGCTGATCTCTGTTTTGCCCTGGTGGAAATTGATGCGGACCTTTTCCTGAATTTTCCATTCCTCACTGTTGATCTTAAGAATTGAAGGAAGGATACTGACGCGGGCTGTTGTATCATTTGCAAACTCTATCAATCCATTTAGATCGAGTTGATTGGCGTCATCAGAATTAGATAATTTTACGTTTAGTGAAAGACTGTCATTCCTAAGGATGTTAGATATATTGACATTCTTCAAGTACAGGGAATCGTTCAAATCAACCCTATCAGATGTAATAATGGCCTGTAGCTGATTTGTAGAAGTGTTTTCATCGACAATAATGTTATTTACAATTATGCCTTTATACTTCAGTTTTTTCACGAAGCCATTGACTGTAGCTATGTTATTTGGAGAGTCAAAGTTTCCGATGAAAACTGCCTGATCTTCGATCTCAAGTCCAGGTGCAATCAGTTCAGCAATGGGTTCAAACCTCTTAATCCGTAAGTCAAACTTAAAAATCTGGTCTCCAAATGCTACGATATCCGTTTTAAGTGAGGGTATATATTTCTTTGCAAGGGCTTTGTAGTAAGACGGAATGGTATTTAAATCATACTGACCACTGATGCTGGCATCAAGTATGTCAGAATTGATAGTAAGCGTCCTGTCTCTTCCTATACCGTTTGCTTTCAACTGAACTGAGTCAATATTATAAACCCCTTTTACATTATCCAGCCTGATTTGCTGGATGAGTAAGTTGCCTTGGATGTTATTGAGGTTATTGCCGGAAAAATTGGTGCTAAACTTAGCATCGATCATCAAAGAATCTTTATATAATTTAAGTGCCTTAAGTTTGGCATTGTTGATGGTCGCGGTAAAGTTAAATACAGGTAGTTTGGGATTTAAGTTTACTCCGCCGTCAAAGACCAGCTGTACATTTTTATCATTTATCCTTAGGCTGCCGTCAAAATACTTTTTGTTAAATGTTCCATCAATCTTAACATTCCGATATCGATAGTTATTGAAGTCGATATAACTAATGTCACCATTGATGTTTTCAGAAAGGTTATTGATCTCCGTTCCCCGGCCCTTAACATATAATGAAGCAGATAACCTACCTAAGCTCTTTTCTTTAATTAATTCACCTAAATTAAAATCATAAGTTTTAACATAACCAGTATAAGAAGGTGTTCCCTTTTTATCGATTTTCATGTTTACATCCGAAACCACTCTGCCAAGTTTGGTTTTGAACTCCCCATAGGCAATGAAATCATTTTGAAAACCAGTAAATGAACCATTGAAGTTGATGTTTCCAAACTTGTTGATGATTTCGGGAACTATCTTTTTCTTTTTGCCAGTAAAGTCCGTAAGGATTTCATCCAGGTCTTTTTTGTTGGTGCCCGCAAGTTCAATCTTCAGGTCCATAAAGGTTTCTTTTAGGTTGGGAAGACCTTTTAAGCTGAAGTCACCTTTGATATGCGTCGCCTTTCCGGCCTTGATAGAAAGCTTTTTTGCTTTCAGGTTATTAACCAACCCTGTAACCTGACCATCAACATCAATATTCAAATTCATGTTGGCCAGTTCAGAAATGAAATAGGCGATGTCTCTGGAAGCAAGAAAACTGTTTTTAAATACAGCTTTCATCCTGACTTTATTCACGTAATCATTGAAGTCTTTGTAGCTTTTGAAACGCATTTGAAAATAATCAGATAACCTGCTTCTGTTGGTCTCCAGCATCAGATGCTGCAGCTCGATCTGATTGGTATCTACAGTAGTAAAAGCAGTTAAGTTTTTAAGATAAAAGCCGCTTTTTTCTTTAAAGGTCAGGTTTTTAATGTCGGCCTGTATGATGTGATCTTCAGTGTTTATTTTTTCCAATATGCCATTTAAGCTGGTAAGGTGGACATCATCAAAATTTACGCCCTTGATGACTGTATCGACCTTAAAGTTTTTATACCTGAAGGCGAAGTTATTCATGATCACACGATCAAAGGAGATTTTATACGGTTTCTTTTTCTTTTTGACTGTGGGAGCTCCTGAATCAAAGTAATCAATAATAAAGTCTATGTTTGTCGACTTATCTTTATAGGATTTCAGATAGAACGATCCATTATTGATTTGTACTGTGTTGATGTCAACAACTCGCTGATCGATAGAAAGTCTGTTGATGTCGACGATAAACTTTGGTGTATTTAATATGGTATCTTTCTGGAGATCTAAGACAAGCAGGTTTTCCAGTACAATAGATTTAAAAGGTTTGATGTAGAGGCCTGTTAATGAAATAGTGGTATTTAACTCTTTAGAAAGATATGCAGCGGCTTTTTTTGCGACGAAAGTCTGTACAGGTTTAAATTGAAGTGAAAATAAAATGACAGCAAACAGTAATAATACCGATGCAATCACCCAAAGAAGTATTTTTAATAGTTTTTTAATAATTTTGTAGCTTAATAATAATAAACGTGTCTGTAATACTTGCTATTGAATCTTCCTGTGATGAAACCTCTGTTGCTATATGTAACAACGGCAAAATTACTGCCAATGTTATTGCAAACCAAACAATTCATCAAAATTATGGTGGTGTAATTCCGGAACTTGCGTCAAGAGTACATCAGCAGAATATAGTGCCGGTAATTCAACAGGCATTGATTGATGCTAAAGTTACTAAAAAGGAACTGAATGCAGTTGCTTTTACACGAGGGCCTGGTTTGTTGGGCTCCTTGTTAGTTGGGGTATCTTTCGCTAAATCATTTGCGCTTGCGCTGAATCTCCCTTTAGTTTCGGTGAACCATATGCATGCTCATATATTGGCCCATTTTATTGATGATCCTAAACCTGTATTTCCATTTATTTGTCTAACCGTATCTGGCGGACATACTCAAATTGTCGTAGTCAGGGATTATTTTGACATGGAAATAGTGGGAGAGACCCTCGATGATGCGGCAGGAGAGGCTTTTGATAAGACTGCAAAGATTCTGGATTTGCCATATCCCGGAGGACCGCTGATTGATAAACATGCGAAGGAAGGAAATCCGTTGGCATTTAAATTCGGAGAACCTCAGATCAAGGATCTTAATTATAGTTTTAGTGGATTTAAGACTTCCATTTTATATTTCATTAGAAATATGCAAAAGGAAAACCCTGATTTTATAACGGAGCATTTAAATGATATATGTGCTTCGGTTCAGCATAGTATTGTTAGTATTCTATTGAATAAGCTGAAGAAAGCTGCAAAGCAATATGGCATTAAAGAAATAGCAATCGCAGGCGGGGTATCCGCGAATAGCGGATTAAGACTATCTTTGCAAAAGTTAGCAGAAGAACTGAACTGGAATGTTTACATTCCTGCATTTGAGTATTGCACAGATAATGCAGGTATGATTGCTATAGCAGGATATCATAAGTATTTGAATAAGGATTTTGTGGGGCAGGATGTTGCACCTCTATCCAGAATGGATTTTTAAATATAAGAGAATATGACTACAATGAGTTTTGTGTTTTTTGGATTAATGTTGATACCATTGGTTGTCTTTATGGCATGGCTGATCAGAAAGGATAAAAAGAAGAATTACCTGGGAATAGTCGTTCTGGCGTTGATGGCTATTGTTGCATTGGTAGTGATCGTTCGTTTCGATTCTAAATTTCTGAAAAATCACCCATATCTACAGAACAATAAAGCACATACTCCTAGCTACAGATAGTTCTTATCTGTATACTAAAAAGGGGCTGCTTTATTTATAAAGCAGCCCCTTTTTGCACTAATGATATTTATTATAACTTTTCTTCTAATTTCTCACCTGTCACTTCAGCACGTATTTTTGCTTCTATTTCTTCAGACAATTCAGGATTGTCCATAAGCAATTGTTTAACTGCATCTCTGCCTTGTCCAAGTTTAGTATCTCCATAAGAGAACCACGAACCCGCTTTTTTAATGATATTGAAATCAACACCAAGATCAATGATTTCTCCTGTTTTAGAGATTCCTTCTCCAAACATGATGTCAAATTCAGCTATTCTAAAAGGAGGGGCAACCTTGTTTTTTACAATTTTAACTTTTACCCTGTTTCCTGAAACTTCATCAGAGTCCTTAATTTGAGAGGTTCTGCGGATGTCTAAACGTACAGAAGCATAAAACTTCAATGCATTACCACCGGTTGTAGTTTCCGGATTTCCAAACATTACTCCGATCTTTTCACGCAATTGATTGATGAAGATACAGCAGCATCCGGTTTTAGAAATGGTTCCGGTAAGTTTACGTAATGCCTGTGACATTAAGCGTGCGTGCAGCCCCATTTTAGAGTCTCCCATCTCGCCTTCAATTTCAGCTTTTGGCACCAATGCCGCAACAGAGTCAATTACGATTACATCTATAGCTCCGGATCTGATCAGGTTATCTGCAATTTCCAATGCCTGTTCACCATTGTCCGGTTGTGATATCAATAAATTGTCTACATCTACACCAAGTTTCTTTGCATAACCTTTATCAAATGCGTGCTCCGCATCTATTATTGCAGCTAATCCGCCTTTTTTCTGCGCTTCAGCTATAATGTGCGTTGCTAGGGTCGTTTTACCAGAAGATTCAGGGCCATAAATTTCAATGATTCTTCCTTTTGGTACACCACCAATACCTAAAGCGATGTCTAAGCTGATAGATCCCGTGGATATAGATTCAATAGGCTCTACAGCATTATCTCCAAGTTTCATTACAGTACCTTTACCGTATGATTTTTCTAACTTATCCAGTGTAAGTTGTAGTGCTTTTAATTTGTCTGCGTTTGTGCTCATATCATTAATTCTGTAAGTAAGATAAATTAGGTACTTATCTATGTGCTAATTACGTTAGCAAATGTATTAATATTTAATTCAAAAAAGCAAATAAAAATTATTGTTTTTTAATTGCTATTCATTTTTCGCTAAATATTTTAGTTTGTTTTTTAGTGTTTTGAAAATATTTGCAGAAATCTGTTATTTCACAAATTCCACATTTTGGAGACCTGGCCACGCAAACATACCTCCCATGTAATATTAACCAATGATGGGCCACATGTATCACTTCTTCTGGCAAATATTTCACCAATTCTTTTTCCACAGCTAAGGGTGTCTTTCCGCTTGACAGTCCAATACGGTTGGCCACTCTGAAAACGTGAGTATCAACGGCCATTGCAGGGGCATTGTAGATCACTGATGCAATTACATTGGCAGTTTTTCTCCCAACACCCGGCATTTTCTGAAGGTCGTCTATATCCGAAGGGACTTCATTATTGAATTCATTGAGCAGCATGTTGGCCATCCCGACAAGGTGCTTGGCTTTGTTATTAGGATAGCTTACGCTTCTGATATAATCAAAGACAATATCAGGGGTAACTTCTGATAATGCTTTGGCATCGGGAAAACGCTGAAAAAGTGCTGGTGTTACCTGGTTGATCCGTTTATCTGTACACTGTGCGGATAATATTACTGCAACAAGCAATTGAAATGGATTATTGTAATGGAGTTCCGTTTCAGCGTCAGGTTGCCTGGCGGAAAAGTGGGACACAAAAAGTCTATACCGTTCTTTTTTGAGCATTGGCAAACTTAATATAAACTAAGGAAATAAAAAAAGCCGCCAGTTTTTTTGGCGGCTTTAAAATTCCGGAATTTAAATTACTTAGCTTTTGAGTAGGCTAAAATCTTCGAAATGGTTTCATCTGAAGGGTTTTTAGTTAATCTATTCAATTGTGGTTTAATGCTGTCATAAAACATTAAATCGAGTGCTTCCACATTTTCCGCAGGATTGATTTCCTGATTTTGTTGTGTGTAATTTACTTTGTTAACTGAGGTAGAGGTTTTTATCATAAGCAATAAACGTATATTGTTTTACTAATTAACGATATTGTTATTAATTTATTTTAATCCTAACTATAATTAATTGTAAATTATTTTTTACAAATGAAACCATCAGGATTTTTCAAACCACACAGTGGGAGGAATGAATCTGATAGCTTCATCACAGTTGAAACAACCTGTGAAGCAAGCATGAGTACCAAATGTTGAATATAAAAGCGCTAAGATATTTCTTTGACTTTCATCATCTTACGTAGATTGCTCAGTGCATACCTCATACGGCCCAATGCAGTATTTATACTCACATCTGTTAAATCTGCGATTTCCTTGAAACTTAAATCTGCATAATGTCGCATAATTAAAACTTCTTTTTGATCCTCGGGCAATAAATGGATCATAGCCCTTAAGTCATGGTGTGTTTGCTCTCTAAGTATCCTGTCTTCTGCGCTTTCTTCCTGAAACTGAAGCAGGTTAAATACATCTGTGCCATCGGCACTGGTAATTACCGGACCACGTTTTTCACGTCTGAAATAATCTATTACAAGGTTATGTGCTATTCGCATCACCCAAGGGAGAAATTTTCCCTCTTCGTTGTATCGTCCGGATCTGAGGGTGTTTATTACCTTAATAAAGGCATCCTGAAATATGTCCTCGGCCAAATACTGGTCTTTAACCAATAAATATATAGAAGTATAAATTTTTGATTTATGCCTGCGTAAAAGTTCTTCCAAAACGGCTTCATCGCCATTAAGGTATAATTTTACCAATTCCTGATCACTGTGCTGTTGTAATTTCATAGGAGTATCCTTACTAAATTCCCTTTCTGCTGTTGCTAAAAAATACTTAGTAGATGTTTGTTTCGATATCTTTTCTCCTATTAGTTTTTTGAGTGGTGGTTTAATTCATTAGTTAACAATTCAAAAGAAGCATTTTTTTATTACAAATCAATATAAAAAGTGTTAAAAAAATTCAAAAGTGACCTGAGAGCCTTATTTTTGCATTTCTCCAGAAAACTCAATATGTGTTTTTTGCGTTATATTAGCAGTATTCTATCAAGAAATCAATGAATAAGGAAATCGATAAAGATCCACATAAAAATATAATCATAAAGGGTGCCAGAGTTCACAATCTTAAAAATATTGATGTAGCCATTCCAAAAAACAAACTGGTGGTAATCACCGGAATGTCGGGTTCTGGTAAGTCGTCCCTGGCATTTGATACTTTGTATGCTGAAGGTCAGCGCCGTTATGTTGAGAGTTTATCCTCTTATGCAAGGCAGTTTATGGGCAGGATGAATAAGCCTGATGTAGATTATATCAAAGGTATTGCTCCCGCTATTGCGATAGAACAAAAAGTGATCACATCAAATCCGAGATCCACTGTCGGTACATCTACTGAAATATACGACTACCTGAAATTGCTGTTTTCAAGGATAGGCAAAACGATCTCCCCGGTTTCTGGAGAGGTGGTAAAAAAAGATACTGTAAGTACGGTTGTAGATTTTATTTCTTCATTAGGTGAGGACAGTGTTGTCACCATATTTTGTCCGCTTTTCCCTCACAATAACAGGTCGGTTAAAGAGGAACTTGCTGTGCTTCTGCAAAAGGGTTTTTTAAGGGTTTCTTACCTGGATAAAATTGAGAAGATTGAGAATATACTGGAAGATGAATCTTTTAAAGATTTTGAACTCACAGATGAGCATACCATCAAAATCCTTATCGACCGTATTGTCGTTGCCTCTGATGATGAAACACTAAGCCGGATCGCTGATTCTGTTCAGACGGCTTTTTTCGAAGGCAAAGGAGATTGTTTCGTTGAACACAATGAGAAATTAAATCATTTCTGCGACAGGTTTGAACTCGACGGCATTCGGTTTGAAGAACCTACACCAAATTTCTTTAGCTTTAATAATCCATATGGAGCCTGTAAGCGATGCGAGGGATATGGAAATGTTATAGGAATTGATGAAGACCTTGTGATTCCTGATAAAAGTAAAAGTGTATACGACAATGCAATTGCACCATGGCGCGGAGAGAAAATGCGGGTTTGGCTGGAAAAGTTAATTGCTACTGCCAGTAAATTTGATTTTCCCATTCACAGGCCTTTCAGTGAATTGAATGAAAAACAACAGCAAGTGCTATGGACGGGTAATAAATATTTCGCCGGACTAGATGCTTTCTTTAAAGAATTAGAGGAGCAAACTTATAAGATCCAGTATCGTGTCATGCTTTCAAGATACAGAGGTAAAACCAATTGCCCGGATTGCAAAGGCTCTAGACTTCGCAAAGATGCTTCTTATGTCAGGATAAATGACAAGTCAATTATTGATATCGTGTTGATGCCCTTGTCTAAGATCCTGAACTTCTTTGACAACCTTAAACTGTCGTCAAATGATGAAAAGATCTCAAAACGTTTGCTGGCAGAAGTTTCCAGCAGGGTTTTATATTTAAATAACGTCGGTTTAGGTTACCTGACCTTAAACCGCCTTTCAAATACCCTTTCAGGGGGAGAATCCCAGCGCATCAACCTGGCCACCTCTTTAGGTAGTAGTCTGGTCGGATCTGTATATGTGCTGGATGAACCGAGTATCGGCTTACACCCAAGAGACACCAATAAACTGATAGAGGTATTGTTGTCACTGAGAAATGTGGGTAATACAGTTCTTGTAGTTGAGCACGAAGAGGAGATGATGAGGGCTGCAGATCACATCATTGATATTGGTCCTGAAGCCGGAACTCACGGCGGAAACCTCGTGTTTAGCGGAACATACGACCAAATTATTAAGGATAAAAAGAGCTTGACAGGGAAGTATCTTTCCGGTGCGGAAAGCATTGCTTTACCAGGAAAGCGCAGGAATTGGAAAGACCACATTTTAATTAAAGGAGCTAGAGAAAACAACCTTAAAAACATCGAAGTTAAATTCCCGATAGGTGTCTTTACCGTTGTAAGTGGTGTTTCCGGCTCTGGTAAAACCAGTTTGGTTAAGAAAATATTGTATCCTGCATTGCAAAAGGCTATAGGCAATTATGCAGGCGAGCAGACAGGAGCCTATGATGGTATATTCGGTAATTATGAGCTGATCAGCCAGGTAGAAATGGTTGACCAAAATCCAATAGGTCGGTCTTCGCGATCCAATCCTGTAACCTATGTAAAAGCATGGGACGATGTAAGGGCATTGTTTGCGGCCTTACCTGCTTCAAAAGCCGGCGGACTAAAACCTGCAGCATTTTCTTTCAACGTAGAAGGAGGAAGGTGCGATGTGTGTCAGGGTGAAGGAGAGGTAAAAATTGAAATGCAGTTTATGGCAGATATATACCTGCCATGTGAGGCCTGTGGTGGTAGGAGGTTCAAACAACAGGTTTTGGACGTTACCTATCAGGATAAAAATGTGGCAGACATTTTAGACCTTACAATAGAAGAAGCTGTGGAGTTTTTTAAGAGCGAACCAAAGATTCTGAACAAACTTCAGCCTCTGGTAGATGTTGGTCTTGGCTATGTTCACCTTGGCCAATCCTCAAATACACTGTCTGGTGGAGAAGCCCAGCGGATTAAGCTTGCCTCTTTTCTGATTAAAGGTAACAATGCAAATAAGACCTTATTTATATTTGATGAACCGACTACCGGATTGCATTTTCATGATATCAAGAAATTGCTGATTGCATTGAATACGTTAATAGAACAAGGAAATACAATACTGGTGATAGAGCATAATATGGATATGATCAAGTCTGCCGATTGGGTGATTGATATCGGTCCCGAAGGTGGAGACAAGGGAGGCAACATCGTTTTTGAAGGTACTCCAGAAGATCTCGTTGGGGTTAAAGCATCTTATACCGGCAAGTATTTACAAGCACATATGAAATAATTGTATCTTCGCGCATGCTTTTTTTAACCCTCTTTATTGGCATCTTTTTAAATGCCATTGGCTATATACCCCCAGGAAACATCAACCTGACAGTAGCGCAACTTACCATCAACAAAGGTATGCGCCAGGCCTGGTCGTTTATCCTGTCTTTTTCCTGTGTAGAGGTTTTCTTCACCTTTGGGATGATGCGTTTTGCCCGCTGGCTCTCGAGCGACGTAAGCCTTGATTACAAACTCTACGGTTTTAGCATCAGTACCTATATAGATGCATTTATGGTGATGCTGTTCTTAATTATGGGAACAATTACCTGGATGCAGCGCAATAAAACGCCAAAAGCCAAGGATAATAATTCAAGCAAAAGAGGCAGCGTATTTTATGGGATGTTGCTGGGTATTTTAAACCCGGTGCAAATCCCGTTTTGGCTGTTTTTTGGCAATTATGTGATCCTCCATGAATGGATTGAAACAGATTATCTTTCGTTAATTATTTTTAGTTTGGGTTCCGGTATGGGTTCAGCACTCGCACTTTACGGTTACGCGCATTTTGCCCGTTATGTCCAGGAAAAATTTGCTTTAAGCAGTTATTTGATCAATAAGTCTATTGCCATCTTCCTTTGGGTGTTGGCATTGTACCTGATCGTCAAACAAGTGATTAACTATATTTAAGATAAATTACTTCTTTAAAAATTCCAGGTTCCAGATCTTTTCGGCCCTGCGGCCTATCAGCCAAAAAGAAGCAGCCAATACGCAGAAGAATATCGCTTTATGCCAGGTATCCCAGAAATACTCGAAGTAGCGGGTATAGAGGTTAATGAACAAAAATGTGATTCCAAATTCACGTGCTATGGGATCCCTGTATTTCAGCCCTATGAATATACTGATGATGCAAACTGCAGCAGAAATCAATCCCCAGTAAAACAGATGCAACTGTTTGATGTTGTACCATTCCTCCAGTGTGCCAAAATTGCCAAATATTGATAATAGCCACAGGGAGATAAAAAGATAGATCATCCCGCACATATAATTGGTTTGAAAGAAGATGTCAAGTCGTTTACTGCGCTTCAGGAAAAAGGAAATTCCGGTAACAAAAGCACCAAAAAGAACGAAACGAAGCGGATAATTCATTCCAAGAAAATACCAGTTCCACCTGGATAAGTAGCCGGTTTCTGTGCCAAACCAGGCACCTAATGAAATCAATACAAATGCCCAAATCAGCCTGGATTTGAATATATAAGCGAGTATCCCGTAAATGATTACTGAAGCGAGAATCAATAAAGAAAAATGGCCAGTTCCATTGTCCAGTGCTTTGCCAAGATAGGCAATGGCATTTGCTGTGAGCATTACAGCTGTGAAGACCATCGCTTCATTGCTGAAAACCTGATGGGCTTTAGATGCTTTCCTTTTGAACGCGAAAAAATATAAGGCAGCAGCGGCTATAGCTGATAAAATACTGATCATGAAATCAGAGGCATCAAAAAGTCGCTCAAGATAAGTTAAAACCTTCTTGTCAATCAATAATGCACCTAGTGATATCACTCCACAGGCCATGGCTATCCAGAAGGAATATTGAGCTAACCTCCGCCAATCAAATGATTTTGTTTCGTAACTGCTTCGAAGTTTGTTTACATCTTCAGCTGAAAGTAAATTTTCATCCTGCCAATGATTCAGCATTTCATCTAAAAATTCACTCTTTTCCTGGTCTATTTTCATTACAAAATAATTGGCTTAGATTACTTTAACAAATCTGGTACTTTTTTGTTGTTACCTACGATCCAGACAATATCTTCATTTTCAAATATCATATTTGAATCAGGGTTTAAGATTCTCTCGCCTTTTCGTTCTATACCCACCACAAGGCCCTGAGTAGTTTCTCTAATGCCTGAATTCCGGATACTTTGTCCGAATACAGGGGAGTGACTATTGATCACCACCTTTTGAAGTGTCATGTCTTGCTTTGGAAAGCTGGAAGTATTATTTTCTTCAATGCTGCCTTCAAATAATTGTTTTACAGCAGCAAGCTGATCATCAGTTCCAATGATCAGCACTTTATCGTTGGGATACAGGCGCTCATCCCGCCCCGGAGTGGGTATCATGATCTTACCTCTTTCGATCAGGGCGATATTGATTCCGTACTTTTCTCTTACTGACAATTCTACCAGTGTCTGGCCTACCAGCTTCGATTCCGGTGCTACGGTTAATTCTGTAAGGTGCGTATCCCATGGCAAAATTTCCGGTTGCGCATTCTGGGCTTCTCTGGCATTCAAATTCAGAAGGAATCTGCTTTCCAGTCTGTTATAGAAACTTTGGAGTTTTCTTGAAAAAATAACCATACCTGAAACAATCAATGCAAGTGCGATCAATATGGCTACCCAGGTACTATAAAATTGGTAGATCAGGAAACCGACAAAGAAGATTGCCAATGCAATACGGACAACCTCCAGGGCAATCAGCGGTCCCCGCGTATATTTTTTATTGAGCCATAAATGGGTATAAGCTTTTCGTTCTATCCTCCTTATCGCAAGCGCCCATAAAAAAGGGGTCATGATCACTAAAGTCACTACCAGGCTGATCACGATGCCATTATTGCCATTGATGATGTTTTTAGTTACGAAAGGCTGGAGGTATCTTGAGCCTAAGAATGCAAGTGCTATTAAGATCACCGAGTGGATGATGATGTTGAAGGTATAAGACTTAAGGAGTATTTTCCAGTCGCTCAACGTAGTGATCCCGGCAGTACTTGAACTGTACCTGTTGATGCCTTCTACCCATTTTTTAGGAAGTTTACGCTCTAAAAACAGGTAAAATGGTTCAGAGAATTTGATTAGATAAGGGGTAGTAAAGGTTGTAATTGCTGATACTGCTACAGCTATCGGATATAGAAAATCACTTGTCACTTTCAGTGTCAAACCCAGCGTGGCGATGATAAACGAAAATTCACCTATTTGAGCCAGACTCAGGCCTGTTTGTACGGAAGTTTTTAAAGGCTGACCGGAAACCAGCGCTCCTAAGCCGGAACTGAGGAATTTGCCAAGTACTGTAGCTAGTGTAATGACCATAATCGGAACAGCATAATCTACCAGTATTTTTGGATCAATGAGCATACCGACCGATACAAAGAAAATA
Organism: Pedobacter frigoris; assembly: GCF_005116445.1. Lineage (GTDB taxonomy): Bacteria > Bacteroidota > Bacteroidia > Sphingobacteriales > Sphingobacteriaceae > Pedobacter > Pedobacter frigoris. Next base: position 182,198 of record NZ_SWBQ01000007.1, on the reverse strand, counting down.
GCTGCAAATAAATCTTTTACAGATTTTGTCAGGTGCTCTATTCTTTCAGCCTGTGTAGTTTCAGCCAGGATTGACCCCATAATAAAAGCGCCCAAAGCAGGAGAGAAGCCTACTTTTACTGCAAGCAACACCATGATCAGACATAGTGCGATGGAAACGATCAGCATCGTTTCATCATTCATCAACTTTTTTGTCGCTTTCAGGAATGTCGGAACCAGGAATATACCTCCAATGAACCATAGTACCAGGAAGAAACATAGCTTCAGGATAGAGATGAGCATTTCAGATCCGGCAAATTGCTGGCTTACAGCTAATGTTGATAGCAAAACCAATAATAATATGGCCACTAAGTCCTCTACTATGAGTACCCCGAATACCAGTCCGGCAAACTTCTTGTGTTTTACGCCCAATTCCTCAAAGGCCCTGATGATGATGGTAGTTGAGGATACAGAAAGGATACCGCCCAGGAATATACTGTCCATGGTAGACCAGCCCATTGCCATACCTGCTACGAAGCCAATAATTAACATAAATACCACCTCTACAATGGCGGTGATTGAAGCCGAACCTCCAACCTTGACGAGTTTTTTAAAGCTAAATTCCAGTCCTAAACTGAATAAAAGGAAAATTACGCCTATTTCTGCCCATATATGAATACTTTCATTATCCGTTACTGTTGGGATAAAATCTATATGGGGCCCAACCAGGAGACCAGCTAAAATATAACCCAAAACTAAGGGCTGTTTTATCCTTTTGAAAAGTAGTGTAGTTATTCCGGCAGCAGCAAGTATTAGGCCCAGATCAGTAATTAAGACTGGCAAATGTATCATAGAGAATATGGGTTTCTCGAAAGATACGAAAAAAAGAGGCTTTTTTAGCAGATAGAGTGGGTTTTCCTAAATTGTTACATTTTATTGAAGTACGCCAGCGTATCCTCTTTGTCCTTTTGCAATTGTTCTTTTAATGCTTCCAGCCCGGTAAACTTAACATCGTGTCTCAGAAATTCAAGGAAGGTCATGGTAATGTCCTGTCCGTAAATTTCCTTATTAAAATCAAAGATGTTTACTTCAATATTCCTCGTCATGCCGTTTATGGTCGGCCGCTGACCGATATAAGCCATTCCTTTGAAAAAGCCTTCTTCCATGCGCACGGTTACCGCATAAATGCCGTCTGAAGGGATTAATTTATAAGTTTCTTCCACAAAAAGATTCGCAGTAGGGAAGCCGATGGTACGTCCGATTTTGTCTCCCTTAATTACCCGGCCGCTAAGAGAGAAATTATAACCAAGATAGTTCGCTGCCAAAGCGACTTCGCCATTCAAAAGTGCTTTTCTGATCTTTGTCGAGCTCACCGCCACATCATCAATATCCTGTTCAGGAATCTCCTCTATTTTATACTCAAGCACCTCTGAAAGATCTTCCAGCTCTTTTAAGCCGCCTTTTCTGTCTTTTCCAAAGCGATGGTCATAACCAACAATAAGGTGTTTGATACCTATCGTGTCAACGAGAATATTTTTAATGTACTCTTCAGGACTAAGGTTAGAAAAATCACGGGTGAAAGGAGTAATGATCAGATGGTCAACTCCAAGTTCTTCCAGGATTTTTGCTTTTTCATGAATGGTATTGATCATTTTAAGGTCCTGATTTTCAGGATCAATGATCATCCTCGGGTGGGGGAAGAATGTCAGGATTACACTTTCGCCACCATTAGATTTAGCCAGTTCGAATAGTCGTTTGATGATCTTTTGATGACCGTAATGCACCCCGTCAAATGTACCTATCGTAGCTACTGCATTGTTTAGTTTCTTAAATTCAGAAAAGTTATGATATATCTTCAATATGAAATCAAATTAATGTAACGTTTGGCGTTTTACTACCCCGCCTTTAATATCAGCTATTTGCTGCTGAACGACAAAAGCATCAGGATCAATTTGCCTGATTTCTGTTTGCAGTTTGCTCATTTCCAGCTTCGTTACCACAGTATACAAGATGTCTATTTCTTTTTTAATACCATAACCACCTTCGCCTTTGTATATCGTTACTCCCCGCCTCATCTTGTCGATGATAAACGCTTTGATCTCTTCATTCTTATCTGAGATAATGGTTACCCCTGTATATTGCTCAAGCCCGTTGACTACAAAGTCGACAGTTTTTGAAGCCGAAAGGTAAGTAAGTATAGAATACATAGCAGTTTCTATGCCTAAAAAGATGGCGGCAAAGGCAAATATGATGATGTTCAGGATCAGGATGATATTGCCGACGGTCAGCATGCTGTTCCTGCTGATGTATAACGCCAGTACTTCTGTTCCATCGATGACGCAACCGCCACGCATCGCCAATCCTATACCAGCTCCAAGAAACAACCCGCCAAATACAGCGATCAGGAGTTTTTCATGGGTGATTGGTTCGAAAGGGATTACACTCAATGACACTGCAAGCACCACAATGGCGATCGAGGTTTTAATGGCAAAGCTCTTACTGATCTGTTTATAGCCCAATATGACAAAAGGGATATTGATCAGAATGATCAGATAAGAAAGGTTGTAGCCGGTCAGGGTTCTTATGGTCAATGATATACCCGTAACCCCGCCATCGATAAACTCGTTGGGCATTAGAAAGCTTTTCAAACCAAAACATGCAGAGACAATGCCGCATGTAATCAGCAGGAAATCTCTAATGAACCGTGTTTTTTTGCTTTTCAGATGGCTTTGCATATCATTTAGAAAGTGTTAATTATTTTCCTGACTTGGTGGCAATTCTTTTTTACTCCGCAAATGGCTTACCAAATCTGATACCTCAAATGCATTTGCCAGTAAGAAATTTCCGCTTCTGGTTCTGGTAAGTTTAGAAAGATAAGCACCATTGTTCAGTTGTTTACCGAAATCTGAAACTAAAGACCGGATATAAGTTCCTTTACTGCATACAATTCTAAAATCGATCTCAGGAAGTGCAATTCTTGTAATTTCAAATGCTGAGACAGTCACGTCCCGTAACCTCAATTCTGTTTCTTCGCCTCTTCTTGCCTTTACATATAACCGTTCGCCATTTACTTTTACAGCAGAGTGGGCCGGCGGATATTGCTGTATGTTTCCTGTAAATGGTTTTACAGCCTCATATATAGCCTCATCAGAAATATCCTGGATAGAAAATTCCTCGTCTACCACGGTCTCCATATCAAAGGAAGGAGTCGTTGCACCCAAAATCATTGTTCCGGTGTATTCCTTCTCTTCAGCCTGAAAAGTATCTATTTTCTTCGTGAGCTTTCCCGTACAGATGATGAGCAGCCCGGTTGCCAGCGGATCCAGAGTACCTGCATGGCCAACTTTCAATTTAAGTGGCTTTAACGAATTGCGGATCTTGCCTACCACATCAAAACTTGTCCATTTGTATGGCTTATTGATCAGGAGTAATTCGCCCTCAGCAAAATTGAACTCAGGAAATTCAGGGGTTTTAGTTGCTTCTTCGTGATCTGTCATTACAATACATTCATTTCAACTCCCGAATAATAAAGTGCAATAAGAACTACGCCAATAATGATCCGGTACCAGCCAAAAATGCGAAACCCATGTTTAGATAAAAATCCTATAAATGATTTTATGGCTATGATGGCTACAATAAATGCTATAATATTGCCAAACAGCAGGAGCTTAACATTCTCAGTGTTTAGCAGATGATATCCTTTTATTAATTTATATCCTGTTGCAGCACACATAGTAGGCACAGCGAGAAAAAAGGAGAATTCCGCAGCTGCATGACGGGTTAATTTCTGTTGCATACCGCCAATGATAGTGGCAGCGCTTCTGCTCAATCCCGGAAAAACTACAGCTAGAACCTGGAAACATCCGATTTTGAATGCATTCATATTCGTGATGTCATTTTCACTTTCGATGGTTTGTGCTTTGAAGAATTTGTCAATAAACAAAAGCACAAATCCTCCGATAAGGAGTACCACCGCGATGAAGAGCGGATTGCCTAAAGTATTGTCAATAAAATCATTCAGTAAAAAGCCAAAGAATAGGGCAGGTATAACTGCTATGATGAGTTTAATGTAAAACTGCCATTTACTGAAGTCGAAGAATTTCTTCCAGTACAAAACTACCACCGCTAAAATTGCTCCTAATTGTATGGCTACTTCAAAAAGTTTTACAAAATCATCGTCGCCAATTCCCATAAAAGAACTCGCAATAACCATATGACCGGTTGATGAAACCGGCAAAAATTCAGTGAGCCCTTCTATTACTGCTAGAATGAGGGCCTGTAAATAATCCATGAAGCGCTCTTATTTTTTTAATATGGCGTAAACACCAAAACCGAACCCGGCCAATACAACCATAGGGGCCAGTAAAGTTTTTCTGAAATCGTAGATGTCAGTAGTACCTATCATTAAAATAAAGCCGAGTACCACAATTGCAATACTGATCAACAATAGCTGGTAATTCTTTTTAGTGAATACCAGTTCATTTTTTGCTTCTTCTTTTATTGGACTTGTTTTTCTTTCTATCATTATCTTATCTGTAAAGATCGTAAATTTTTAAACGTAGATATCTGCTTACCGCAAAAGACGTACTGATACCTGTTATAAAGATACCTACACCAATTAAGCCAAGTAATACAATGCCAAATTCCGTGTAATTTCTTAAGAACACAATTTCAGGAATTTCCCTTTGTACATAATACAATATGCCTAACAATATCAATATCGCTATGAATGCAGCGATAAGGCCATGCAGAGCAGCAATCAAAATGAAGGGCTTGCGGATGAAGTTTCTGGTAGCACCTACCAATTGCATACTTTTAATCAGGAAGCGTTGAGAATAAATCGCAAGTCTGATCGTGTTGTTGATCAGGGCAATAGAAATGATCAATAAAATAGCTGCAAATCCTAAGATAATCAAGCCAATGGTATTGATGTTTTTGTTGACCATATCAATTAAAGAGCTTTGATATATTACCTCTTTAACCACTGGATTTTTAGCAATGCTGGCTTTAAGGGCATCTATGCTCTTATTATTGGCATAATCTGCTTTTAAGTAAACATCAACAGTGGAAAGCAATGGATTATAGCCTAAGAAATTGACAAAATCCTCACCAAGGTCGTTGGTTAAGTTTCTTGCAGCCATTTCCTTATTTACATACTGCGTATTTTTTACCGCAGGATTTAAGTTCAGCTCTTTTTGAAATTGTAGCACATCAGTTTCCTTCGCCCCTTCATCCACGATGATGTTCAATACAATGTTTTCTTTAACATAATTGGAAAGGTTTTTTGCATGAACCATTATGAGTCCAAGCATACCCAGCATCAATAATACCAATGCAATGCTAAATATTGTAGAGATATAAATGGTTTTTGTCTTCTTAGATGCATCGCTAACTTCAAATTCTTCCATAGCTTCTATTTATGTTTTGCGAAAATAAAAAAATATAAGCATATAATGCTTTAATGTAGTTAAAATATAAAGCCTATGCCAGTTATAACGGATTTGACGACCAATTAGTTCAGGGGGACAAAGATATTTAATTCTAAAAACCGATAAAATTAACTGGCATTGATATATTTGTACCAAAACCAATTTTTATTCGTTTCTTTTTAAAATTAATCATTTCTGTTCACCTAAATCCCCGAGTGGGTACATTATCTTTATGAAAAAACAATTATTCCTAGTATTTGCATTATTATTTACAATTGCAGTCGTTGGTTGCAAAAAACAGGATGACGCTACTAAACCATTAAGAACAAAAGCGATAGGCAGATGGGAAGCCGTAAAAATTGAGACCACCGTTGGTGGCGCTGCTCCTGTTACTGTTACTTACACCTCCTCAGATTACTATGACTTTAAAGATGGTGAAGATGATATCCTGGAGCGCAAATTAGGCGCGGCGGTTCAGTCTGGGAATTATGTTTTTCTTTCCGGCAATAGTTTCAACATCACCATAGATGGAAAGACCTATAACTGTGTTGCTACTACCATCAGCGAAAACAAGTTTGAGTTTACCGCTAAGGAAGGTACAACAACCTTAAAAGTATACCTGAAAAGGTAAAAAAATCTTATGTTTGGCATTTAAATCATGCAGCGTTTAAATGCCAACATTTTTTTTCTGTGTAAATGGACGATCTTACTCCTGATCGTAGGAGGACTCTCCGGCACATTGTCTGCACTCTTCTTAACACTTTTAAACTTAGCAACAAACTTCAGGGAAGACCATAGCTGGTTACTTTATTTATTGCCATTGGCCGGACTATTTATAGGCTGGCTTTATCATGATATGGGCAAAGGTATTGAAGGAGGAAATAATCTGATTTTTGATGCCATTCATAACCCGAAAGACATCATTCCTTTTAAAATGACCCCAATGGTGCTCGCCGGGACCGTACTTACCCATCTATTTGGTGGTTCGGCAGGTAGGGAAGGCACTGCGCTACAAATGTCGGCCGCTGCGGCTGATCAATTTCATAAGCCATTCAAACTGTCGCCAAAAGAAAGAACCACTTTGCTAATCGTGGGTTTAAGCGCAGGTTTTGCATCTGTATTTGGTACGCCACTTGCCGGGGCGGTTTTTGGAATAGAAGTATTATTGATTTCCGGGATCCCTTTTGTTGCTGTTATCCCTGCGCTAATTGGCGCTTATCTGGCATCGTATGTAACTGCTTTATGGGGTGTGGGGCATACGCATTACCACATTGACCTTATTCCTTCTATGACTTTAGGCGGCGCAGGATATAGCATTGTCGCCGGAATATTTTTCAGTGCCGCCGCAATTATTTTTGTGAGATTTACGCATCAGATCTCCACTTTTTCAAAGAAGATCAGCTACCCGCCTTTTCGCCCTTTAATAGGGGGCGTTGTGGTCATATGTTTAGCGCTGGCCTTTGATACCAATAGATACCTGGGACTGGGCATTCCGATAATTGTTGATGCTTTTCAACATCAGGCTTTGCCTCAGGATTTTATTTTGAAAATAATATTCACAGGTATAACACTTGGAGCTGGATTTAAAGGAGGAGAAGTTACGCCTTTGTTTTTCATAGGAGCTACGCTAGGCAGCGCCCTATCATTTATCCTGCCGCTTCCTGTCGGTCTAATGGCCGGAATGGGATTTGTAGCCGTATTTGGTGCCGCAGCAAAAACACCTCTCGCATGCATCATTATGGCCATGGAGCTGTTTGGGATATCATGTGGTGCCTATGTAGCGATAGCCTGTGTCGTTTCTTTCCTGTTTTCAGGCAGCCTGAGTATCTATAACATCGCCGAAAATAAAACCCCTAAACACCTGATTTTTGGCAAATTTTCATTAACCCCTTTATTTCTTTATTTTCGCGCTATATTAAGGAAATAGCAGTAATGGACTACCAATTTAAAGAAATAGAGCAAAAGTGGCAGAAACACTGGGCTCAAAACCAGACTTTTAAAGCAGAAAAAGACAGCGCAAAGCCTAAATTCTATGTGCTCGATATGTTTCCATACCCTTCGGGAGCTGGATTGCATGTTGGCCACCCGCTTGGATACATTGCTTCAGATATATTTTCAAGATACAAAAGGTTAAAAGGATATAATGTCCTGCATCCGATGGGATATGACTCATTTGGTCTGCCGGCCGAACAATATGCCATACAAACAGGGCAACACCCGGCATTGACTACCGAAACAAACATAAATACCTATAGAACACAGCTGGATAAAATCGGGTTTTCATTTGACTGGAGCAGGGAAGTACGTACGAGTGACCCATCCTACTACAAGTGGACCCAGTGGATCTTTATGCAACTGTTTAATTCATGGTACAATCTGGAAACAGATAAAGCTGAAGACATCACAACGCTGATCGAGAAATTTAACGCTGCGGGAAGTGCAGATGTAAGGGCGGTTTGCGATGAAGATGTAAAATCTTTCCTTCCAAGTGACTGGGCGACCATGACTGATGAGCAGAAGCAGGAAGAATTGTTGAAATACAGGTTGACCTATTTGAGAGAGAGTACTGTAAACTGGTGTCCGGCATTGGGAACTGTACTGGCCAATGATGAGGTGAAGGACGGTTACTCAGAGCGTGGAGGGCATCCTGTAGAACAAAAGAAAATGATGCAGTGGAGTATGAGGATTTCTGCCTATGCGGATCGTCTGCTTCAAGGTCTAAATACCATTGACTGGCCAGAACCTGTAAAAGAAATGCAGCGTAACTGGATCGGAAAAAGCGTAGGGGCCAGTGTGAGATTTAAGATTGACGATTTACGATTGACGAATGACAAGGAAATCGTCAATCGTCAATCGTCAATCGCATATCATATTGAAGTCTTCACTACACGTGTTGACACGATATTTGGTGTTTCTTACCTGGTATTGGCTCCTGAACATGAGTTGGTAACAGCGTTGACCACACCTGAGCAATTGGATGCCGTCAATGCCTATATCGCACAAACTAAGAAGAAATCAGAGTTGGATCGTATGGCCGATACAAAGACGGTATCAGGCGCATTTACAGGCAGCTATGTGGTCAACCCTGTAAGCGGAGAGCGTGTTCAATTGTGGATTGCTGATTATGTCCTTGCAGGATATGGTACAGGCGCGGTAATGGGCGTTCCAAGTGGCGACCAGCGCGACTGGTTATTCGCAACTCATTTCGGTTTACCGATCGTGCAGATCCTCGATGCACAAAAAGACATAGCAACACAGGCAGATCCTACGAAGGAAGGTAAATACATCAACTCTGGTTTTATCAACGGCATGAACTATACCGAAGCTACTGCAACGTTGAATGCCTGGCTGGAAGAAAAGAACGCTGGAAAAGCAAAAGTGAATTACCGCATGCGCGATGCCATTTTTGGTCGCCAGCGCTATTGGGGCGAACCTATTCCTGTCTATTTTAAAGACGGACTGCCTTACCTTGTGAAAGAGGAAGAGTTACCATTATTACTTCCTGAGATTGATAAGTATCTTCCTACAGAAACAGGAGAACCCCCATTGGGAAGGGCAGAAAACTGGAGCTACGATGATCAATACGAGTATGAATTGAGCACTATGCCTGGCTGGGCTGGCTCCAGCTGGTACTGGTATCGCTATATGGACGCAACGAATGATTCTGACTTCGCTGATAAAGATGCAATCGAATACTGGAAAGATGTAGATCTGTATATCGGCGGTGCAGAGCATGCTACCGGACATCTATTGTACAGTCGCTTCTGGAATAAATTTCTGAAAGATCTTGGTTATGTAAAGGAAGAAGAGCCTTTCAAAAAACTGATCAATCAGGGAATGATCCAGGGGAGGAGTAACTTCGTCTACAGGGTTGTAGATGAAGAGGGCAGGGGTACAAATACCTTGGTGTCTTATGGATTAAGAAAGGATTATAAAACATCAGCATTGCATGTTGATGTAAATATAGTGGAGAATGAGGTCTTGAATGTAGAGAAGTTTAAGCTATTCAGACCTGAATTTGCCAATGCGGAATTTATTCTTGAAAACGGTAAATACATCTGTGGAGTAGAGGTTGAAAAGATGTCAAAATCTAAATTCAACGTGGTGAATCCTGATGTGCTGATCGAGAATTATGGAGCAGATACATTGCGTATGTACGAAATGTTCTTAGGTCCACTGGAACAAAGCAAGCCATGGAATACCAACGGTATTGAAGGCGTGTTTAAATTCCTGCGCAAGTTCTGGCGTTTATTCCATAACGACCAATGGGTATTTCACGTAAATGATTCAGTTCCTTCAAAAGCGGAATTGAAAGCTTTGCACAAAATCATTAAAAAAGTACAGGATGATGTTGAGCGTTTTTCATTCAATACATCGGTATCCAGTTTCATGATTGCTGTTAATGAGTTAACTGAGCTGAAATGCAAAAACCGCCAGGTGCTGGAAGATCTGGTTGTTGTACTTTCTCCCTATGCGCCCCATATCTGCGAAGAGCTGTGGTCATTATTAGGGCATGAAGGTGGAAGCCTTTCTTATGCAGAATATCCGAAATTCAATCCTGCTTATATGGTTGAGGATGAGTTTAGCTATCCGATTTCAGTTAACGGAAAAACCCGGTTAAATCTGAACTTAAGTTTAGCGCTGCAGTCTAAAGAAATCGAAGAAACGGTACTTGCAAATGAAGACGTTCAGAAATATCTTGAGGGGAAAGCTCCTAAGAAAGTAATCGTTGTTCCGGGAAGGATCGTCAATATTGTTATTTAGTAAGCGGACAGGCTGAGCTTGGTCTGTGCTCGGTATGCGTTCGTATCAACTAGGGTGTTGCTAGGGTGTTGGTTCGGTGTTGCTAGGGTGTTGATTCGGTCTCAATCGAACCAACACCCTAGTTGGTACGTAGAAATACGTTAATAGTAACGACTGCAGAACGAACGGAAATCGAATACACTGCATACAGACCAGCGCTTCTTAAGGTTGAGGACGTATAATTTAAAACCTGATATTAAAATCATGAAGAAAAACATCTTAAGCAATATTATCACAGGATTACTCATCGTATTCGCCCTGATCCTGGTCTTTAGTCCTGATGCAAAAGGCTGGATGATCCAGAACCTAATGAAAATTGGTCTTTTTCAGCCGGAAGTGCCTGCGAAAGTAGCATCTGCGGAACCTGATTTAACCAAAGGAACACCAGTGTTGTTTAAAGACGCTAATGGAAAACTGATTGATTTGGCTTCACTAAAAGGCAAAGTTGTGTTCATTAACTTCTGGGCAACCTGGTGTCCTCCCTGTATTGCCGAAATGCCTTCCATTAACGGACTTTATAAGAAATACAAGGACAATAAAAATGTGGTATTTATTATGGCAGATGTGGATGGTACTATTGATAGTTCAACTGCATTCATGAAGAAAAAAGGATATGTTTTGCCGGTACATATCCCGGCAAGTAGCATGCCTAAGGAATATTTCTCAGGTTCTATGCCCACTACCATAGTTCTTGACAAGCAAGGAAGACTGTCATTTAATCACGTAGGTGGTGCAGATTACAGCAATCCTGAAGTAGCGGCATTCATAGATAAACTGCTGAAAATGAATTTATAGTTTAGCATAGCCTAAGAATTCAAGTTCCTTGATGTCTTTGGTCAGGTGTGTCCGCCCCCCCGTCAGCAGATAGAGGTCATCGCTGACGTCAATAATATCGCGAAACATATGATCCGTAACCAGAAGCCCCTTTGTTTTTTTCGTTTCTAATAATAATTCTTTTACTGTTTCTATCATTAGCGGACTCAGGTGTGAAAACGGCTCGTCAAGCAGTGCGAATTTAGAGTTGGATTTTAGTACAATATAGATTTCTATTAATCTGCGTTGGCCTCCTGAAAGATTTTTAATCCGGCTATTGTATTTGGTTTTAAACTCAGGGAATAAGGATTCTAACTCATTGTATTCAAGATTGAAATCTGTAAATATGGATTTTAACTTTAAAAATTTAGGGATAAAATTGAACTGCGGTAAGTAGAGTAATATTTCAGGCTTCTTATACGCCTGAAGCAAGGGCCGCCCATCTAACCTGATTGACTTATCTGTTGCGTTTAGCGTTCCGTAAATGATGTTCATCAGGCAAGATTTGCCATTTCCATTTCTGCCCAGCAGGCCTGTTATTTTCCCTGTTTCACATTTCAGGTAGATGTCGGACAGGATTTTTCTGTTCCCAAATTCCAGATTGATTCCGTCAGCTTCTAAAGTATGCTTCATATTGGCAGTATGGCTCGTAAGTATGCTTGATTTTGAGTATAGATGAATATAAGCAGCAGGTAAACTACCATATCTAAAGCCATGGTATACCACCACAGTGTTTTTTTAGAATATCCGAGGTTTTGGTAGTAGTAAAAATCGCTCTTCTTGTACTTGTTAAGATACAAATAAATTATACCCAGGGTAGCTGCTTTAAACCAAAATGCGAACGCAAACCCTTTTAGTCCGACCATCATGACAAAAAATGCAGATACGTTGGAAATGATCAGCGAGAGCAACGCAAAGTTTTGATAAAAGCGATAGTGTATGTTTATAGTCTTCCGGTTCATAAATGCGTGTGGGCATTTGGTTCTTGTGATGTAATGATAATGAAATTTGACCGATAAAAAAATGCATTCTGCCGGCTTCAGTTGGTGTATGATCAAAATAGTATAGGGCAGGAGCTGTAACAAACTTAGCTTTGCTTCGACTAATTGTTGTAAATAAATTTTATGAAACGAATAATACTATTGCTGGCAGGTCTTGGGTTGATCTTGAACACTAAGGCGCAGTTTCCAATAGGTGGACTGGCGCCAGCTAAATCTAAAATAACAGGACGTATTACCGCGTTAATTCTGGATTCAGCTACGAAACAACCAATTGATTATGCGAGTATATCCCTTACTAAAGCAAAGAAATCTGTAAATGGAGGTGTGAGTGATGGTAAGGGTAAGGTAACATTGCAGAATGTAATACCTGATGAATATAACTTTGTGGTTGGTTTTTTAGGATATAAAACAAAAACACTTACAGTAAAAACGACACCTGAAAAGCCCGATCAAAATCTGGGAACAATTTATTTGACCTCAAGTACTGGGAGCCTGAAAGAGGTGGAGATTTCCGGACAAAGAGCTTTAATTGAAAATAAGGTGGATAAACTGGTATATAATGCAGAGGCAGATATTACGAATGCGGGAGGTGATGCCTCAGATGTGATGCGGAAGGTGCCGATGCTTTCGGTTGATATTAATGGCAATGTACAACTTAGGGGAAGTTCAGTTAGGGTATTGATTAATGGCAAGCCTTCGGGTACTATGGCCAATAGTGTTGCCGATGCTTTAAAAATGATTCCGGCAGAACAGATCAAAAGTGTAGAAGTAATTACGAGTCCATCAGCGAAATATGATGCGGAAGGTTCAGGTGGTATTATCAATATCATCACTAAAAAAAATACAGCAGAGGGAACAAGCGGGAGTGTCAATGCTTCGGCCGGAACGCGTTCGAATAACGGGGCTTTTAATCTGAATGTTAAAACCGGGCGTTTGGCAGTTACTACCAGCTTAGGTATAAACCATGCCTATCCGCAAAATTCCAGTGTGGTCACTTTAAATAATTCGGTGGTAAATGGAGCCTCAAATACGATTTCCCAAAATGGTTTTTCTAAGTGGTCGAGGCTAGGATATAATGGTAGCGCCGGGTTGGATTATGACTTAAATGGTTATAATAACTTTAGCACCAATGTTAAAGTCAATAATTTTTCTAATGGTGGACCAGGGAGTTCTGATGTATATGTGAATGGTGTTTTTTCGCAAAACATCAGGGATATGGATATGAGTTTTAATAACCTGGATTGGAGTGCTGATTATAGAAAAACCAGTAAACGCGAGGGGGAGGAGTTTAGTGCATCTGCACAGCTTTCTACAGGAAGAAACGGGAGTGATTTTTCCAATAAATTTTTAAGTCCCGGTATTGCAGATGTGATCGTTCTGGGAAGCAATACGGGCAAGAACAATGAATATACGGTTCAAAGTGATTATACCTACCCGTTTAATAAAACAACAACATTGGAAACAGGGGTGAAGGGGATATTCAGAGAGATTTCAAGTGACTATGATGTGAGTGCGCAAGATTTTGACTACAACCAAAATGTTGCATCTGCTTATGGGGTATTGGGTTTCAAACTGACAAAAAAGATTACCGCTAAGGCAGGAGTAAGGGCTGAGTATACTAAAATTGATGGACTAGCTGGTAACGCGTTGAATTTTGATAACGATTATTTCAACTTGTTCCCAAGCTTGATTTTATCGCAAACGCTAAAAGGCATGACCACGGTTAAGCTAAGTTATAACCGCAGGATACAGCGTCCAAGTTTATTTTATCTGAACCCGTTCAGAAATGAAAGTGACGTATTTAACCCAATGGAAGGAAATCCTAAATTATCTCCGGAACTTACAGATAACATAGAGCTTGGTTATTCGACTTATATCAAAGGATCGGTGATCAATGCTTCGGTATTTTACAGGAATACCGGAGATGTGATTGAAAGTGCGATCCAGCCTTTTGTGGATGATCAGGGCGTAGGTAAAAATCTCACTACTTACATAAATGTAGGGACGAGCCAGTCCTATGGATTTAATGTTTTTGGGTCATATAATCCGAAACCGAAGTGGACGCTGATGGCAAACTTCGGGCTAAACACTTATGAAGTGAACAATGCCGAAAGTGATTTGAATACAGGAACATTTTTGAATTATACTGCATTTGCGCGATCTGCTTATTCAATATCAGGCGGATGGAGCACTGAATTATGGGGAGTGATTAATTCGCCAAAGCGGACTTTTCAGGGTAAAACAGACATGATGTATTTTTACGGTGGAGCGGTGAAAAAAGAGATCCTGAAAAAGAAAGCTACAATTGGTTTGAATGTGTTGAATCCCTTCAGCAGGGACTTGAATATTAAAACAACAAATAAAACCGCTACTTCTATGCAGAGTACAAACATCCACTATCCGCTGCGGTCATTTGGAGTAAATTTTAGCTATAATTTTGGTAAGCTGAAGTTTACACAGAAAAAGTCAATTAAAAATGATGACCTTAAGAAGGATGAAAGTCAGCAGCAAGGAGGAGGAATGGGAGGCTTGCAGGGTAACTAACTTTTAAAATAATTCATTATAATTTGCTGCCATCAATTCAGGAATACTAATTTTGCCGAAATAGTAAATAAACAGGTATGACTTTTTTTGATGCAGTGATAAGCAGAGTTGAAGATTTGTTAGTTCGCGAAGAATTGCAGGAGCGGGTAGATATTATTCAGCATAAAATTAAGTTCATGGATAAGGTTCCTGTTGTGTGCCTGTCAGCAAACAATGCGTACCAAAACGAACTGGAAGATATCATCACTGCTGCGGGAGGTGTTTTGGAAAAGGATGTGATGTTGGCCAGGGTTTTGATTTATCATGAAAGAGATACGAACATGTTGCAACTTATGGGCTCTGTACCTTCATTATTGCAGAATGAATGGCCTTCTGTAGCTTACAATAGGGTTTATTTATACGATGACCGGCCTGTGATAGTCGATGCTGTAACTGCAGTAGATGCTTTAGAAGACGTTGCGGAGATGCTTTATCCAGGCTTTTTTGTGTTCGGAAATGAAGGGAAAACCTGGATGAGTTTTAAAACGCAATAAACTTATCCATTTGCTGGTGGGTAAATTTCAATGTATCTTCTTTATGCAGGTCGCCATTTTCATCCAGTTCCAGTTTTATTGAAGAAATGTGGATTCTCAAAGGCAAAACGTTTAGATGCAGATAGCTGCACACCCCTCCGAAATGATCAATGCCTCTGATGTTTCCATACTTTCCTGATGAAATACCAACAAGAGCGGCTTTCTTGTCGTAGAAGCTTTCAGGGAAATTGCAGGCATCAATAAATGTTTTGAGCACACCTGGAAAACTGCCGTTATATTCAGGGATGATAAAAAGGAATTTGGAGGTCTCAGCAATCATTTGCTGTATCGGCTCAAAAAGAGAAGATCTTTTTCCGTAAAGATCTGTTGCAATTAGGGAGGAAGGTAACTCCTCGAGGCTGAAGATATTGGTTTCCAGGCCTTTTAATTTTAAAATTTTCTGATAATATTTGGCAACTTTCAGCGTATTACTTGCAGGTCTGTTGGTGCCTGATATGATGGTGATCATTTGTAAATTGTTAATAAGATGTGTAAAACACTTATGGCTTTAATACTAACTTTGCCATTTAGTTTGTATCTTAGCTATTCGTTAAAATATGCCTAAATCCATACAAAAATAGCATTTTTTTATAGATTTACGTCGAGTAAAAACAAGCCTTAAGAGATTAATTGTAAATATTAATAAGATAAATGAGTAAAATTATCGCATTGGCAAATCAGAAAGGTGGCGTAGGTAAAACTACATCATCCATCAACTTAGCCGCAAGTTTAGCCGTATTAGAATATAGAACGTTATTAGTCGATGCTGATCCTCAGGCCAATTCAACTTCAGGTATCGGTTTTGATCCCAGAAGTATAAAGAACAGTATTTATGAGTGCATCATCAATGATATTGATGCTGTAGATGCGATTCAAAAGACGGAGACACCTAACCTTGATTTGCTTCCGGCGCATATTGATCTTGTTGGTGCTGAGATTGAAATGATCAACCTGAACAACAGAGAATATAAGATGAAGGCTGTGCTGGAGAAGGTGAAAGATCAGTATGATTTTATCATTGTTGATTGTTCTCCGTCACTTGGTTTGATCACGATCAATGCCCTGACTGCCGCTGACTCTGTCATTATACCTGTTCAGTGTGAATATTTTGCATTGGAAGGCTTGGGTAAATTGCTGAACACGATAAAAATTGTACAGAACAGGTTGAATCCGGAACTTGAAATAGAAGGTATTTTGCTTACTATGTATGATGTGCGTTTGCGTTTGTCTAATCAGGTTGTGGAAGAAGTAAAAACTCATTTCCAGGAATTGGTTTTTGATACCATTATTCAGCGGAATACACGTTTGAGTGAAGCTCCAAGCTACGGTGTATCTGTAATTATGCATGATGCAAATTGTAAAGGAGCAATTAATTATCTGAATCTGGCGCGTGAGATTGTCCGTAAAAACGGCATGGTGAAAGAAGAGGCGACAGAAACTACAGCAATTATATAAATTATTCTTAATGACATCTTTTCAGCGAAAAACAGGTTTAGGTAGAGGATTAAGTGCGCTTTTGGATGACGCTGAGGCTGCTAACCCACCGAAAAACGGAGTAAACCCTGTAAGCGAAACCAGACAGGAAGGTAATACGAAAAATAATATAGGCCATATCAATATTAATGATATTGAAACCAATCCTTATCAGCCGCGGACTGAATTTGATCAGGTAGCTTTGAATGAACTTGCTGAGTCCATAAAAGTACAGGGACTAATTCAGCCCATTACCGTAAGAGCCCAGCCTAACGGTGGCAAGTTTCAACTGATATCAGGAGAGCGAAGGCTGAGGGCATCTAAACTTGCCGGTCTTACAGAGATACCTGCATATATCCGTACGGCCAATGATCAGCAGATGCTGGAGATGGCCTTAATAGAAAACATTCAGCGTGAAAATCTGAATGCAATTGAAATTGCATTGAGCTTTCAGCAGATGATGGATGAATGCAATCTTAAGCAGGAACAACTTGGTGAGCGGGTAGGTAAGAACCGGACAACAGTTACTAATTACCTGAGGCTGCTGAAGCTTCCCCCGATTATCCAAATCTCTATAAGAGATCAGAAGATATCTATGGGTCATGCCCGTGCCTTGATCAATGTTGATCAGGCAGATAAGCAACTTTATATTCATGACGAAATTATTGAAAAAGGACTTTCTGTTCGTAAGGTAGAAGAGCTGGTAAGGAGTATCAATAGTGTTCAGGTTAAGCCTAAACCTGCGAAACGAATCGCCGCAGCTTCTTTCGAATACCAAAAACTGCAGAAAGACCTGGCTTCCAAATTTGCTACCAAAGTAAAATTGAAAGTCGGTGAAAACGGAAAAGGAGCCATTGAGATTCCTTTCGTATCTGAAGACGACTTAAGCCGTATCTTAGAGCTATTAGACTGGTAATGTATAGAGCTGTCCTTGTATCGGTACTATTTTTATTTACTGTATTTACTGCAGTAGCACAAGTTCCTGTGAAAGAAAAGAAGGACAGCCTCAATAACCTGAAAGATACTACAGAAAAGGCCAAACCGATGGTTCTTAATGCAGGTAAACAGGTTAAAATAGCAGTTGATACAGGAAAGACGAAGTATGTAAACCAGGGAAAAATAGCTGGCAGAAGGGCTGCAATCAGTTCGATGATGTTGCCTGGGCTAGGCCAGATTAGAAATGGTGTGACTGTATATCGTCTGGCTAAGGTTGCGGGTATATATACAGGAGCGACTTTTTTGACACTATCGTATATCGACAATAACAAAATGTATAAGGTTTTTCTGAAAGAACTTCAATACCGCAAGGACAATCCCGGGAAAACACAAAATGTTGATTATGCACGCGTTCCAACAGATGGAATGATCCTGGCAAAAGATAATGCACGAAGGAACAGGGAAGTGGTTACTTTTTCTTTTGTTGGATTGTACTTGTTGAATGTTGTTGAAGCGTATATTGATGCCAGGTTAAAGTATTTTGATGTTGGCGATATCGCCGGCATTAAGTTTTCTCCCGGATTAATAAATACAAATGACATATATGGGTTTAATCAGGTTACGCCAGGAATCAAACTTAGCTTGTCATTTTAAACAAACAATGGATATTAATATATATTCATTACAATTAAAAAATAATAGATACTAATGAAGATAGCATTACTCGGTTATGGTAAAATGGGGCAAATCATCGAAAGGTTTGCTTTGGAAAGGGGACATGAAGTAGTCCTGAAAATTAGCATAGACAATCGTGAAGATTTAACTACATCAAACCTTCGTAATGCAGATGTGGCAATTGACTTTAGTTCACCAGATGCTGCAATTGACAATATTTACGCATGTTTTGAAGCAAATTTACCCGTTGTTGTTGGAACTACAGGCTGGTATGGCCAGTTGCAGGAAGTGAAGAATGAGTGTTTATCCCGTAACAATTCATTGCTTTACGGGTCTAACTTTAGTATTGGGGTTAATTTGTTTTTTCAGATCAATAAGGTAATGGCCAAGTTAATGAATAATTTCCCGGCTTATGAGGTTCAGGTAGAAGAGATACATCATACTCAGAAACTGGATTCGCCAAGTGGTACCGCTATGACATTAGCAGAAGGTATCATTGATAACCTGGATAGAAAGTCGGAATGGGTAAATGAATTGGTAGGAACACCGTTTGAAGATGTCGTAAAGAAAGAACAGCTGCTGATTGAGTCTCATAGAATCGAGAATATACCAGGAACACATACAGTGGTTTATAGCTCGGAGGTAGATGAGATTGAGTTGAAGCACACTGCGCACAATAGATCTGGTTTTGCGCTCGGCGCGATAGTAGCTGCAGAATGGCTGGAGAGAAAGCAGGGTTTTTACAATGTAACCGATATGTTTGATTTTAAATAACTGAGACCATCCTGATTTTCAGATCACCCAGTGGGATGAGCAAATCTGATGGCTTCATCAAATTGAAAGACAGTATATATATAAACGAAAAATATGAGTTGGAAATTCTGGCAAAAAAATAAGGATGCCGAGCCAAAGAAAAAAAAGACTAAAACAAGAGAATGGGTAGATGCTATTCTTTTTGCGGTTATTGCAGCAACAATTATCAGGGTATTTTTTATAGAAGCATATACTATACCAACAGCTTCAATGGAGCGCTCATTGTTGATCGGTGATTTTCTCTTTGTAAGTAAAGTAAATTATGGTGCCCGTATCCCCATGACACCTGTCGCATTTCCATTTGCACATCATACGATGCCTTTAACAGGTACAAAAGCATATTGGGATGGAGTACAATGGAAATATCGCAGACTGCCGGGGACCTCTGACATTAAGAGAAATGATGTAGTCGTATTTAATTACCCTCAGGGAGATACTGTTGCTTTAGAGCAGCAGGATGCTGATTACTATCAAATGGTGAGGAATAGAGGATGGAAATCTGTAAATAGCGATTATACCATCGTAAGCAGACCTGTAGATAAAAGAGAGAATTACATCAAAAGATGTATCGGGATCGCTGGGGATGTCATCAGTATGAAAGGTGGTCTTGTTTCGGTAAACGGAAAACAGGAAAAATTGAAGAATACGGGGCAAATGACATATGATGTTGTGTTTAAAACAATGGATATAAACTTCTCCATATTTGAAGATATGGGCTTTAATATCCAGAGTGATGATATCATCCAGTCAGGAAATGGTTATCAATTCAATGCTACGGAAGATATGATGAACGAGGTTAAGAAGCTCGACTTTGTTCAATCTGTAACACTAACAGTGAAACCTGATGGGGAAAGAGAGGCGGACGTTTTTCCTTTTGATCCTAACAGAAATTGGAATGTAGATAATTTTGGCCCCTTTGTTGTTCCTAAAAAAGGATGGACAGTAGCATTAGATAGCGCAACAATGCCCCTGTATGAAAGAAGTATTCGGATTTATGAAGGTAATACGGTTGCAAAGTCTGGTAATGGATGGCTGATCAATGGTAAGCCGGCAACTAGTTATACATTTAAAATGGATTATTACTGGATGATGGGAGATAACAGACACAGATCACTCGACTCCAGGTATTGGGGATTTGTTCCTGAAGACCATATTGTTGGAAAGGCATTGTTTATCTGGATGAGTTATAATACAAACGGAACATTCTTTAATAAGATTAGATGGAACAGGTTGCTGAGAGGAATTAAATAGTCTTATTTACTTGTTTTTTAGAACTGGGTATATGAAAATATACCCAGTTTTTTTATGTCTAATCAATATATATAGGGGCATGTTTTTCTGTAAAGGAGTCTACACTTTAAAATTTTTTTAAAAAGTACTGTGTTTTGTGGTAAAAAAAATTTAAGTTTATACCAAATAACTATTAGGGGGTGTCAGCTAGTCATAAAAAATATCATCAGTTAAGGAAAGAAGTCATTAAGCAATTGTATTTCAACAAGATGCTTACCTTGACTGACCTTAGTACGCGTACCCACAAGAGCCTTCCTCTGGTGACAAGTGCTGTTAACGATCTCGTTGAGGACGGGTATGTAATTGAGTCAGGTTTAGCGCCCTCTACCGGAGGAAGAAGGGCATCTACTTTTTTACTGAATTCAGAAAAAAGGCGATTTATTGTATCTGTGGCAATGGATCAATTGACCACTCAGGTTGTTATTTACGACCTGATGATGAATACAATCAAGCAACCTGAAATTCTTGAATTCCCATTGACAGAAGATTCAGCAGACTTAACAAAACTCATTAGTTTCTTGAAAAACTACATCTCGGGTTCAGGCATTGCTGCGGAAGAGATTTTGGGAATTGGAATTGGAATGCCGGGTTTTGTCAACGCAAAGCAGGGGATTAATTATACTTTTTTCAAGTTGAAAGGAAGTGCGACATTACGAGGGTACCTATCTAAAGAGTTAGGTTTTCATGTATATATAGATAATGATTCAAGCCTTATTGCTCTAGCGGAGTTGAAATTCGGTGCTGGCGAGGGTTTGAAGGATGTGCTTGTTGTGAATATCGGGTGGGGAACCGGGTTGGGTATGATCATTAATGGTAGTATCTTCAGAGGCCACAGTGGTTACGCTGGTGAGTTTAGTCACATTCCATTGTCCGACAGCAACAAACTGTGCTCTTGTGGAAAACGAGGATGTCTGGAAGTAGATACCTCTTTACTGGTATTGGTTGAGCGCGCGAAAAATGAAATTGCTGCTGGAGTAAGTTCTAAGTTAGCACAATCATTTAAGGATGTAAGTAAATTACCAGGTGATCATTTTTTAGAAGCAGCCCAGGCCGGGGATCCTTTAGCGGTTTCAATATTGTCTGAAGCTGCATTTTTAATTGGTAAGGGTTTGGCTACCTTAATCCATATCATGAATCCGGAGCTGATTGTTTTAGGAGGTAGAGGTTCTATCGCCGGAAAAATACTGATGGCACCTGTACAGCATGCGATTAATGAATTTTGTATTCCAAGATTAGCAGAGCAAACTACGATAGCAGTTTCTACTCTTAATACATCTTCGGAACTGCTTGGTGCATCAATTCTCGTAGTTGAGAACTGCGAATTTGCTTAGTATCCATTTTTGAGTACATAGAAACTACTAACAACTATTAATAATTACTAACCTAAAAATTAATCAAAATGAAACAATTTTACTTGAAGTGTATCTGGATGATGGTGTTGATGTTATCTGCCACATGGTCCTATGCACAGAAGTCTTTTACAGGGAGTGTAAAGGATGAAAGAGGACAGCCTTTGCCAGGAGTTTCTGTGCTGGAGGTAGGTACCAAAAATGGAACTGCTACTAATGCTGCAGGTCAATTTACACTATCACTAAGTTCGCAAAGTGTACTTAAAATTTCACTAATTGGCTTTGTTGCCCAGGAAATTGCTATTGGTGACAAAACAACGTTAAGCGTTATTTTGAAAGAGGATGATAAGATGCTGAATGAAGTGGTTGTGACTACCGGTTTCGGTGTGAGACAGCAGACGAGAAAGTTAAGTTACTCTATCCAGGAAGTTAAAGGTGATGATTTGGTAAGGGCTAACGAGCCGAATATTCTTAACGCTATTAACGGTAAAGTTGCCGGTGTTGTAATTAATCAGGGAGCTGGCGGACCTCAGTCGTCATCAAGGATCAGGATTCGTGGTAACTCATCATTGGGAGCAAATACTCAGCCATTGGTAGTTATTGACGGGGTGTTGATTCAGCCTGGGGTAACCGGAGCTGACTCATATGGTAACGGTCCACAAGATTTTGGTAATATTATGAAAAACCTGAATGCTGACGATTATGAGAGCGTAACTGTATTGAAGGGTGCGGCCGCTAGTTCATTATATGGATCAAAAGCTCAGAATGGTGTTTTATTAATCACATCAAAAAAAGGAAGAGCAAACCAAGGATTAGGAATATCATTCTCGCATACTCAAACTATTGAGGAAGCATACCGTGTATTTGACGTACAGAACGTATTTGGTGCGGGTATCAATCCTACTTTTACAAAAGATGCAAATGGTGTATCGCAAGTAGACGCAGCTAACTATTTTTGGGGCTTCGGACCAAAATTCGATGGTAGCCAGGTGAAAGATATTGATGGAAGGATGATTACCTGGGATGCTAAACCTAATAATCTATTAGATATCTTTGATACAGGTATTTACAGTACTTCAAATCTTGCTTTCCAAGGTGCAAATGATAATGGGAACTTTAGGTTGTCATATACCAAATTTGCCGATAAGGGAATTTTGCCAAACAACAGCTTTGACCGTGATGCGATTGATTTTAGAGGATCACATAAATTGGGTAAGCTGATTAATGTAGAGGCAGGTGTAAATTATACAGTTGGAAAAGTGAAAAACCCAATGCAACAAGGTAATAATTCCAGCCCTTTGTTTGCTTTTGTTTATGGAAATCCAAGGAATTATGATACTCAGTATTGGAAGAATAATTACAGAGACGACGTAAACGGTGGCGCGAAACAAGGCGGTGCCGATCCATATGCTTTGTCTAGTTTTTGGTTTAATCTTTACAATCAAGATAACAGACAACGCGAAAATAACTTCCGTGGAAATGTGGAAGTTACTGCGAATGTTACACCTTGGTTGAATGCGATGGTTCGTGGAACGCTAAATCAGATCAATGTTAACTCGGAAACCAGGAATATTGGATCAGGTGTAGGTTTTTCTGGAGGTGAATACGCCTTGGGTCAAACGGATCAGAGAAGTACACGTTTGCAATTTCTATTAAATGCAAGCAGAAAAATCAATGATAATTTCGATTTTAATTTTAGTGTAGGTGGTGAGACTGTCACTGATTTTGGTAGAAGAAGTACAAGGACGCGAACTAACGGTGGGCTGAAAGATCCTGGAAAATTCTACATGGGTAATTCTGTTAATGCTGCCATTACTGATCTTTCTCTTGATGGAAGTATTAGAACCGATGCTATTTATGCTTATGGGGATATCAGTTACAAGAATTATCTAACCTTAAACGCAAGTCTGCGTAACGATCGATCTTCAACGTTAACATATCCTGATGGACATGGCGATTATTCATACTTATATCCTTCTGTGGGTCTATCCTTTGTGTTCTCAGATTTATTGAAAGAGAAATCATCGTTTGGCTTCTTGTCATATGGTAAATTGAGGGCTAGTTACGGACACACAGGTTTGGGTACAAACCCATATGAAACCAGTAGAGGTAAATATTCCTTCCTGGGTATTTATACGGATTCAAAAGGAGCTCAGATTCCACGTTATGGATATAGTGAATACATCAAAGGAAATGATAATCTGAAAAATGAGTTAACGAAAGAGTTCGAAATAGGTACAGAATTGAGATTCCTGAATGACAGGGTAGGTATTGATGCAACTTATTATAAAAAGAACACTTTTAATCAAATATTAGCTCTTGAGGTGCCTGGTGAAAGTGGTGTGCAACTTCAATTGATTAATGCAGGTAACATACAAAATCAGGGTGTCGAAATACTGATCAATGCTACTCCTGTTAAATCGACAAATTTTGAATGGAACTCCAGTGTGAATTTTGCAAGAAACACAAATAAAGTAATAAAATTGGCACCAGGTGTAACAGCAATTACACTATCCAGAGCTTTTGGAGAGGACATGAGATCGGTTGCGATTGAGGGAGAAGAGTATGGAACGATTTATACAGGTTACGGTTATGCTACATACCAGGCTAAGGATGCAAACGGGAATAACATCGACGACCCACTTAATGGTCAGAAATTGCTTAAGGCTAATGGAAGTTACTGGAGAAATGGTGATGCAGGGCAGGGCAATAAAAAACTAGGTACGATGATGGAGAAATTCACTACTAGTACGATCAATAACTTGAGATACAAAGATTTTAATTTAGGTTTTCAAATAGATGCAAAAGTTGGAGGCTTGATGACGTCTGCTTCTCACCAATACGGATCAAACTATGGCGCATTTGAAAGTACTTTGTTTGGCCGTTCGACTGAGTATGGCGGTGTTGAAAGAAAAGTTATCACCAATGGAGTAGTGACTGGTACTTTTAACGACGGTATCATTCCTGAAGGTATTTTTGCTGCCGGTACTGTAATCAATAACGTAAATGTCAGTGGAAAGACTTTTGCTGATGCGGTAGCTCAAGGTCTGATTCAGCCTGTAAGTGCTCGTGTGCATTACGCACGTTTGACGCAGTGGGCGACAGGCATCAGAGAATATTCAACTTTTGAAAATAACTGGGTGGCGCTGAGAGAAGTTTCCGTTGGTTATACACTACCAAAAAAATATGCTGAGAAAATTAAGTTCAACAAATTAAGCATAGGTGTAGTAGCTAGGAATTTGACCTACATTTACAATAGCTTGCCAGATCACATTAACCCGGAGTCATTATTCTCTAATAGCCCAGGAGCTTTTGCAGAATATGGTGGTGCACCGTATACACGCACTTTTGCGTTATCTATCAAAGGAAGTTTGTAGTATCAATTTTAATGATTTTAACAAAACAACATGAAAACAACATATAAAGTATTGATGGGCTTAGCAGTCCTGACATGCATCTCAATAACTTCCTGCAAGAAGGAAACCTTTGTTGAGCTAAATACTAATCCAGAAATACTGGATAAGATTACACCAGAACAGCAATTTTATAACGTATCGATCAGAGTAACGGATAACCGTTCCGAATGGTATTATGACAATTTGAGAGGAATAATGCCATGGATGCAAATGTCTACTCCACTGGCGGGTAATGGCGTTGGCTTTGTAAGCGAATCTGGAAATTTAAGAAATGTTCGTTACGGTATGTTTTATCCAGGCATTGGTGCAGCTCTTGTAGATATAGAGCAGATGATTTCTCAAATGTCTGAAGAGGAAAAAGCAAAGCGTGTTAATCAAGTTGCAATAGCCAAAATTGTGAAAGCTTATTATGCGTTTTATGTTTCTGATATCAATGGAAGCATTGCTTATTCTGAAGCTTTGCAAGGCAAATACGGAGGAACATTTACTCCGAAATATGATACGCAAGAGCAATTGTTTGATTTGTTGGATACAGAACTGAAGACATCAATATCTCAACTGTCTGGTACACCGGCGGTGCCGCAAACGCTTTATGGAGCGTCTGATATGTTTTTCGGTGGAGTAGTCTCAAAGTGGGTTAAAACTGCAAATGCCATTAGAATGAGGATGGCAATGCGTCTGATGAAAAGAAATCCAACTAAGATGACAACCAGAATTCAGGAGATTCTTTCAACACCCGCTAATCTGATGATTGAAAATGCTGATAGTTGGGTTTTTGAAGCTAATGCCACATTTGCTTCTGGAGGAGATTGGTCTGCTTTGAATTTAAGGGCACCAAGACCAGTAGTAGATTTTATGTATACCAATTCGGATCCACGGATCAGATTTTTTTATCAGCAAAATCTATTCTCTCAAGCAAACTTCGATGCAGCTAAAGCTCAGGGAAAAATTCCTGCCACTGCTGTGTTTGATACAAAGCGTTACTATGGTGTAGCGACAAGTCCGGATGCATCAGCCGCTCCAGATTTTGCTAAGTTTTTCAACAGCGTAACGATCACACCAGCCACTGGAGGATCATTGGTTTTAGACACGTTGTCTAACCTGCAACCACGCTTATTTTCTGCCGGTGAGAATGGTGGAACAGGCGTGAACTTTTTCCCTCTTGTAACTTATGCAGACTTTTGCTTTATGAGAGCAGAACTGGCGGCAAGGGCTATTACTACAGAGAATGCTAAGGAATGGTACGATAAGGGCATAACTGCATCAATAAAGATGTATGATGATATGGCGAACAGAGCTAAAATTGTCGACAGATCGAATAATAGCAACTACGTAGCGGCAACAGATGCTGAAATCATTGCATATCTTGCTAAACCAGCTGTAGTTTACACCCCCGCTAAAGGAATAGATCAGATTGCTTGTCAAGCTTATCTACACTTCTTTAAACAGCCGAGCGAAGCCTGGGCATTGTACAAAAGGACTGGTTATCCAAATACTACTAGTGTGCTTCCTCTTGAGAAGTTGATAGCTCAGGGTACAGAACAGACCATTCCAAGAAGAGCATCTCTTCAGTTTCCAGGTGTAACTAACCTTAACTATCAAAATATCATCAATGCATTTGACGAAATGAAAAAAGATCCAGACTGGGGTACCAGTCCAAGTGATATTTTCGGACGTGTATGGTGGGATAAGAAATAATTCAATAAATAATACTTATTTTAAGGGTGCCTTTTTAAGGCGCCCTTTATTGTTGAAAGACTAATCGTATCATGAGTAAAGCTTTACTAACTACTTGCCTATTTCTTTTTCTAGTGATTAAAGCAGATGCTCAAAATGCTATGGTTTCCTGGAAAAAAATCAGACAGATATCATTTCAGGATGTAACAGGGAAAAGTATTCAGCTTACGGATAATGCTCCTGCTGTGTTCGTGATGCTATCCCCTGAATGTCCACTATGCAGAAACTATGCTCCTGTACTTAACGAACTCAGCAAGCAATATCCCGACGTTGCATTTTATAGTGTTTTTCCTGGCAAAGCTTATGGCATCAAAGAAATTAGCCAGTATCAGAAGGAATATCAGTTGTTGCTTAAAGTACTGATCGACCCAGCAAAGAAATTGAGCAGTTACCTGAAAGCCAGCACAACTCCTGAATGTATATTTATTGATAAACTGGGAGTGATAGCCTACCATGGAATGATTGATAACTGGCCTGCCAGTCTAGGTCAGAAACGAAAAGTAATTACAGAAAAATACCTGGCAACCGCATTAGCGCAGCAAAAATCAGGCAAAGCCATCACTATAAAACAAACCAAACCGATCGGGTGTCTGATCAATGATTTATAATTTTTTAAGATCTCCATATGAGGCCAATACTTATTTTACTTTCTATGATCCTGCTGAATACTTTGGTAAAAGCACAAAAGATCACCTTTCATAAAGACATCGCCCCCATTATCCATAACAATTGTACCCCTTGTCACAGACCTGGAGAGGCTGCTCCTTTTTCTTTGATCAGTTACGATGACGTTGCGAAAAGGGCAAATTTCATTAAGAAGGTTGTAAGTTCAGGCTATATGCCACCCTGGAAGCCGGATAACGATTACAGAACTTTCCATAATGACAGGTCGCTATCCAAGGCAGAGAAGGATCTGATTATTAAATGGGTAGATAATAAAGCCCCTGAGGGATCTGCAAAGGCGGAAATTCAAACATCTGCCAAGGCGTATGTAAACGGAACGCAATATGGAAGAAAGCCTGATACGGTATTGAAAATGTCAAAGCCTTTTCCGTTAAAAGGTGACAATTCTGAGCGCTTTATCGTTTTCAAGATTCCTTTTGATTTTGACAAAGAACAAAATGTTGAGGCCATTGAATTCGTTTCCAGTAATAAGCAGGTAATACACCATGCAAATTTTGCTATTCACCCCGTTGAGGATAACATAGATATTAAGCAAGGAGCAGATTTTGTCGATTTAAGTGGAGCAGATAGAACTCAATATGATCAATATCTGCCATTCAAAACTAAAATGGATTACTATGGCGGCTGGATACCCGGTACATCTTTAGAATCCTATCCAAAGGATTTCGGTTGGGTAATGCCAAAAAGAGGTGTCATCTTGCTAACAATACATTATGCCCCGTCTGGTAAGGATCAGGAAGACATCTCAGGAATTAACTTCTTTTTTACGCCGAATCCCATTAAGCGGAAGGTTAGTGTGATCAGTCTTGGCTCGGCAGGGGTAGGCGAGGGATCTATTGAGCCTTATTTTATGATTCCGGCAGATACAACCAAATCATTTGAACTCAAAATTGTGACACCTCAAGACCAGTCAGTGTTATATGTGTGGCCTCACATGCACCTGTTAGGTAAGAAATTCAAGTCATATGCCGTTACTCCGGAGCAAGATACCATTCCGCTTGTCTCTATTCCAGACTGGGACTTTAAATGGCAGGAGATCTACCGTTACAAGAAGCTTGTTAAGATACCTAAAGGTTCTATCCTTACTATTGAAGCATTTTATGACAATACCAAAAGTAATCCTAACAATCCAAGTAATCCTCCCAGAATGGTGTTTTCTGCAAATGATATGAAGACTACGGATGAAATGATGACGATGTTATTGGTATTTCTAAAGTATGAACCTGGAGATGAAGATTTAGAACTGGACCCGAAATAGCGTACTGACTATGTATTTAGAAGCTGTATTATGATTAAAGTCTAAGAGACTTTAAAAAAATATTAAAAAGTATTATGTTTTTTGGTAATTAAATATTAAGTTTAGGTAACTAAACCAAAAAACCGTGTCTGCCAGTTTCAAAAAATACCATCAATTACGAAAAGAAGTAATTAGGCATTTGTATTTTAATAGAATGCTGACCTTGACGGAGTTGAGCGTATATACTCATAAGAGTTTACCATTGGTTACCAATGCGGTGAATGATTTGGTTGCAGATGGCTATGTAATTGAGTCGGGCCTCGCCCCGTCTACTGGTGGGAGAAGGGCTTCGACATACCTGTTAAATCAGCAAAAGCAGCGGTTTGTAGTAGCAGTTGCCATGGATCAGTTGACCACCCAGGTAGTGATCTACGATTTGTTAAGTAATATTGCAATTCAGTCTGAAACGCTGAACTTTTCGCTAAGTGAGGAATCTGCAGGTTTAAAGACCCTTATAAAATTTTTAAAGGATTACATTCTTCGTTCTGGAGTTCCTTCAGATAAAATATTAGGTATCGGTATTGGAATGCCGGGTTTTGTGAGTGCCACACATGGGGTTAACTACACTTTTTTTAAGCTCAAGGGTCATCATAATTTAAAAAGTTATTTAAGCAAGGAATTGGGCTTTCCTGTGTTTATAGACAATGATTCCAGTCTGATTGCATTGGCCGAATTGAAATTTGGGGCTGGCAGAGATCTTAAGGAAATACTGGTTGTTAATGTTGGATGGGGAATAGGGCTTGGTATGGTCATTAATGGAGCATTATTTAGAGGTCATAGTGGCTATGCAGGAGAGTTTAGCCACATTCCATTATCTCAAAGTAATCAGTTGTGCTCATGTGGTAAGCGCGGATGTTTAGAAGTAGATACTTCTTTGTTGGTGTTGGTTGAGCGCGCAAAAAATGAAATTGCCGCGGGAGTAAGCTCTAAGTTGGAACATTCATTTAAAGATTCAAGTAAGTTACCTGGTGATCATTTTTTAGAAGCGGCGAAAGCCGGAGATCCTTTAGCCGTGTCTATTTTGTCAGATGCTGCCTTTCTGATAGGAAAAGGCATAGCCACGCTTATTCATATCATGAATCCGGAGGTTATTGTGATTGGGGGACGGGGGGCAATGGCCGGGAAGATATTAATGGCCCCTGTGCAGCATGCTATCAATGAATTTTGTATACCAAGGTTAGCTGAGCAAACAACGATTGCTGTTTCTCAACTGGCTGGCGAATCAGGATTGCTGGGGGCAGCAATTCTTGTGATTGAGAATTGTGATTTTACCTAGCAGGTAAGAATCTCTTTTATATATAACTACTAATCTAAACTAACAAACACTAACAACTAAATCTAAAAACCATGAAACAGATGTACTTAAAGTGTATGGCGCTGTTGTTATTTAGCCTAATAACAATATCAGCTTATGCACAAAAAACTGTTACCGGAAAGGTAACCGACCAATCTGGAGCACCCTTGCCGGGAGTAAGTGTGCTCGAAAAAGGCACAAAAAATGGAGCCTCTACTAATGCCAGCGGAGGATATAGCATTTCCGTAAAGGAGGGAGCTACGCTTAGATTTGTCTCTATAGGACTGACCACCAAGGAAGTTGTTGTCGGAAGTTCAACGAGTCTAAATGTAGTTTTAGAATCTTCAACGAGTGACCTTAATGAAATTGTCGTAACAGCTTTAGGCGTAAAAAGAGAAAAGCGGGCTTTAGGCTATGCTACTCAAACGGTGGAAGGTAAAGATCTTACGATTGCCCAGGCGCCAACTATTGCACAAGGTCTAATGGGTAAAGTTGCTGGCTTGCAAATTTCCCAGGCTGGGGGTGGTGCAGAAGGTGGGTCGTCTAGAATTGTAGTGCGTGGAAATACTACGATTACTGGCGATAATAGGGCATTGATCATCGTGGATGGAGTTGCTATTAATAACGACCCTATAAATGTAAACAGCAATTCAGGCGGCGGGAGTGTGTTAGGCGCTGTAGGTGCTGATGTTGGCGGCTATAAAGACTGGGGCTCTGGTATGAACATGGTTAATCCCGAAGATATTGAAAACATAACCGTTTTAAAGGGACCTGCAGCTGCAGCTTTATACGGAGCGCGTGGAGGTAATGGAGTTATTTTAATTACACGCAAAAAAGGAAGCAATCGCCAAGGACTTGGAGTAGATTATTCTTTTTCTACCCGTAACACAGATGCGTTTTCGATGCTGGATTTTCAAAATGAATATGGTCAGGGTGGTGTAGGGTCTATGACTTCTTCTGATCAAAGCAAATGGTTTCCTAAAAACGGTTCAGGTCAGCGGATGCAAATAGGTAACAACACCAATTCTGCTGGTAACTATACCAACAACTCTCATGGCCCAATGCCTTATCCTAATGCTCAAGATTTTTATAGTTATTTTAGTTACCCGGGTAGTTACTCATGGGGACCACGTTTTGATAACCAACCAATTATGTTTTACGATGGTGTACAAAGGCCTTATGTTGGAAAACCTGATAACTGGAAGGCATATTTCCCTGAAGGCTCAGTAACCTCTCACAATATTGCAGTTAATGGTGGTAATGAAGTTGCGACAGCACGTCTTTCATATACAAGGAACGATACAAAGCCTAATATGATTAACAGTAATATACAGAGCAATAACTTTAATCTTGGCTCTACATTAAAAATCAGCAGTAAAATGTCAGCGGAAATTACTTCCAGCTATACTAATTTCAAACGTTTGAATGCAGCAGGACAAGGTGCAGGTTGGCAGGCGGCGCCTGTTTATTCTATGGCGAGGGATTATGATCCTGATTTGGTTTTCTCGCAGCAATTTGGCGCAAATGGCGAACGTATTGATATTGGAGCTATGCCCACTCTAGCCAATGGCCCAGCATACCCTTGGTCTACAGGATACCTGAATAACCAATACTGGCAGTTGTTAAAAAATAATTCAGATTATACACGTAACCAGTTCGTAAGCAGTCTTAAACTTACAGCAGATCTAACAAGTTGGTTAAACGTAACAGCACTAGGGGGTCTAGATAATTCTAATGATGTGCTAGAGGTAAGAAATACACCTATAGATGTTCTTGGTCAGATTGAGGGTAAATATGCGCAGTCATTGTCGAAATATTTAAGTAGAAACTTAAATGCCTTTGCTCGTTTACATAAAGATAACCTGTTTAAAGATATTAATGCCAGCCTTACTTTAGGTGGCGAATCTTTTTACAGAAATGATTATGCAGTGAGCAATTCAACTTCTGGAAATTTTGTTAAGCCATTTATTTATGCATTAAATAATGGAGCGACTGCACCAACTGCCGGAGAAGAAGTAAGGTATACTAAGAAAATTAATTCTGTATTTGGATTTCTGAATCTTTCTTATAAAAATTATTTGTTCTTAGAAGGTACCTTAAGAAAGGATTGGTTTAGTACATTGCCAATGGCAAACAATAGTATCGCTTACCCGTCAGTTAACTTGGGATATGTATTTACTGATCATATCAGCGGGCTGCAAACCAGTATGCCATGGTTAAATTTTGGTAAGCTTAAACTTTCTTATGCAGAAACAGGAAGTGATGGTTCAATT
The DNA here is from genome assembly GCF_005116445.1 of Pedobacter frigoris. Classification (GTDB taxonomy): domain Bacteria; phylum Bacteroidota; class Bacteroidia; order Sphingobacteriales; family Sphingobacteriaceae; genus Pedobacter; species Pedobacter frigoris. The sequence goes on along the minus strand of NZ_SWBQ01000007.1, from coordinate 149,821 downwards.
GATCCTTATTCTATCTTTAATACGCTTGATGGAGCAGTATATAATGGATCACAGGCTCAAAGTCTTCCTTCAAATTTGAAAATTGATGGTATTAAACCAGCAAAAAGCAGATCTTTTGAAGCGGGTATTAATCTGGGATTATTTAATAATCGCTTGAATATTGATTTAACAGCATATTCAATGAAGAGCTTTAACCAGATCTTGGGTAATCCGCTTCCAGTATCATCGGGATATAGTTCTATTACAATTAATACTGGTTCATTGGGAAATAAAGGCCTCGAGTTTGTTGTTGGTGGTTCGCCTATTAAGACTCAAGATTTTTCTTGGGATATATCGCTTAGCGGAGCCAAGTCAAGCACAAAAGTATTGGGGCTTTCGGATGGCGTTAATCAGTTAAACCTTGGTAATTATTTTGGAGGAGCAGGTGTATCGCAACGTGTTAAAGTTGGTGAAAACTATGGTACTATCTACGGTAAAGATTTTGTTTACGTAGACGGTCAGAAGGAAGTAAAGCGTGCTTTGGGTACTGACGGCTTACCGGTAACATATTCAGCTGGTGGTAAAACCTATTATGCAGGTACACAATGGGCGCTTACTCCTGATGAAGTTTCAATTGGAAATTCGCAACCTTTTATGACAGGAGGTATTTCTAATACTTTCCGCTATAAAAACTTCTCGTTGTACTTGTTAGCTGATGCAAAAATAGGTGGGGATACTTATTTTGGATCTTATGCAGCGGCTATGGGAAGTGGTACGATTAAAGAAACATTAAAAGAACGTAATGGTGGCGGTTTGCCATATACTTATCCAGATGGAACAACAGCAAATGTTGGTGTTGATTTTGGAGGTGTTTTGGTTACCCGAGATAATACTGGCAAAATACTAAGTACTACTCCAAATACTGATGTAGTGCATTATCTCTGGTATTATGCAGGTACTTATTCTGCGTGGAACCATTTAGGCAGGCCAACTTCAGCAAGTGTGTTTGAAAACTCATGGTTGAAAATGAGAGAAATCGCGCTTACTTACAGGGTGCCGCAAAAATTAATGCAGAAGACAAAAGTATTGCAAAGCCTTTCTGTATCGTTGATTGGACGTGACCTGTTTTATATCTTCACCACAATACCTAAGGGGTTGAATCCTGAAGGTGTAAACGGTATTGGTAATATTCAGGGAATTGAATATTCTTCTATGCCGAGAGTACGTTCCTTTGGTTTCAGTATAAAAACTTCTTTATAAGTTTTTGTTGATTCAATTATGTGTTAAACTAAAAATAAAAGCGTTATGCAAATACAACATAAAATTATACAGGGTATGCTTGGGCTTACCATGATAATAACGGGTGTTTCGTGCACCAAGGATTTCGAAGATTTAAATACACCGTACAAGGATGTTTCAGTGTCAACTGCTTCACCTGCTGGTCTTTTTAATAACCTTGCTAGCCATGCAACCGATGAGGATTATACCTTATATACGGGTTTATTTATGCCTATTACAAATCAAATGGGTACGCAAAATGTAGTAATCAATACGACCAATTACACACGTTCGTATTGGAACAACTATTATCCTGATCTGGCAGACTATAAGCTATTACTCAAGCTAGTTGCAGCCAGTCCTAGTCCTGCGTCTTATGATAATGTGAAATCGATGGCAACTATTTTAATAGGGTATAAAACATTACAGATGCTCGACAGGTATGGTAGCATACCTTATTCAGAAGCAGGAATAGGAAGTGAAGGGCCAAGTAAATACCGTCCTGCTTATGATGACCAGGCCACTGTGTATAAATCAGTTTTGGCAGATCTTGAAACAGCAGTGAACACTATGAAAACAGGCGGTGCTGCCAGCTCACAGGTGTCAATAGGCGCTAATGAGTCTTTTCTGAACAATGATTACAATGCCTGGATAAAGTTTGGCAATGCTATCAGATTGCGCTATGCCGTTCGTTTGTATCTTAAGGAGCAGACTTTGGCATCGGGAATTATTACAGATATTGTAGGTGGTAATAAGCCCCTGCCGAATGACATGTCTTACGGTAATGATCAGATTAATATGCGGAAAAACAATTTTGGTACCTACCCGAAACTCCTTACTGGCAATTTGCCTGGTGGTTGGGGTGATAGGTTTTTTTATGCGTTCCGTGAAAAGTCGGTAAGCAGTATCAGGCTCAGCGATAATGTATGGAACCAGATATCATCAAGCAATGCCGAAGATGGTTCAGGTATATTTGATCCTCGTAGTGCTGTTTGGTTTATGCCAAACAATTTTGGTAAATGGGTGCCGCAAAAACAAGATAAATCTCAACAGGAAGGAGAAACTAATATTTATGTCAATGCCGATGTTCCTTTGGCTCCTAATACCGCTCCAGATAATAAATTTGCAGGGTTTAACTGGTATATTATGCGTGATTGGCAACAACTTCCATATATCTTGATATCAGAGGCAGATGTTCATTTCCTGAAATCGGAAATATATGCTAAAGGAATGGTTGTTGCAGTAGATTGGGCTAAAGCTGAAGTTGAATACAAGGCAGGATTAACCTCTTCTATTAACTATTGGTATAGTTATGTGGTGAGTAATTCTGGCTCTATTTGGCCTATTGCAAATAGACCTACATTAGCTCCAACCGCTATAGCCACTTTCCTGGCACATCCAAAAGTGGCGTTTGTACCAGCTGACAATGCGGGGAATCTTCAAAAGATCATCACCCAAGCATGGCTAGCGGCTATTTTTGAAGCACCAGAAGCTTGGGCAATTGTAAGAAGAACAGGAATGACTCCAAAGACGATACCTGCGACTACGAAGTATAATAAATTGCCGTATCCGACTGATGAAGAAACAAATAACCGTGAAAATTGGATAAAAGCAAGCGGTGGTGCTGATCCTGACGCTGAGATGTTGAAAAAGGTTTATTGGATGCCATAAATTAATTCATAATTTATAATTCAATTTTTAACTTTAAATCCCAGTTGCGGGTCAACTGGGATTTTTTAATAAAGCAATACATCAATCCTAGTAATCTTGTATTGCACAGACAAAAACAAATTATATACAGATGAAAACCAGACTCCTTATTTTTTTTAGCGCTATTTTTCTTTTCATTGATTCCAAGGCCCAGGATAATAACCTTCATCAACAATCTACTATTTATGAATGGCCAACTGACCCGCTGGTAAAGCAAAAGCTCGACAAGTGGCAGGATCAAAAATTCGGAATGATCATTCACTGGGGACTATATGCCGTACCCGGAATCATGGAGTCATGGAATCTGTGCTCTGAAGACTGGATTTCAAGAGACAGTACCATCACTTACGAAGATTACAAGAAGTGGTACTGGGGACTAAATACTAAATTTAATCCAGTCAATTTCAATCCTGAACAATGGGCAAAAGCCGGTAAAGATGCTGGTATGAAATACCTCGTTTTCACCACGAAGCATCATGATGGTTTCAATATGTTTGATACCAAAGAATCAGATTTCAGCATTGCCAAAGGCCCTTTTAAAGACAATCCAAAAGCAGACGTGGCAAAGTATGTATTCGATGCTTTCCGCAAACAGGATTTCATGATCGGTGCTTACTTTTCTAAGCCCGACTGGCACTCGCAGTATTACTGGTGGTCGAAATATGCAACAGCAGACCGGAATAACAACTACGACATCCGCAAAAATCCATGGCGCTGGAACAAATTTAAGCAGTTTACTTTCAATCAGATCAGTGAACTGATGCACAACTATGGTTCGGTTGATATCCTATGGCTTGACGGGGGATGGGTGAGGCCCCTGGAAACTGTAAATGCTGAAGTGCTGTCATGGGGAGCCAGAATTCCGGAATGGAGCCAGGATATAAATATGCCTAAAATAGTGGATATGGCACGCAAAGCGCAACCAGGATTATTGGTTGTAGACCGCACGGTACATGGCCCTTATGAAAACTACCAGACACCTGAACAGCGGGTTCCTGAAAAGCAATTGGATCGTCCCTGGGAGAGTTGCATGACCTTAGGCGGAGCATGGGGATTTGCTGCGGGCGACCAATTTAAAACGACTGCAAAAGTAGTTCATACACTTATAGAAGTGGTTGCCAAAGGCGGGAGTCTGTTGCTGGGCATAGGCCCAAAACCGGACGGAACGCTTCCTCAGAATGCCATCGCAAGACTGGAGGATATCGGCAAATGGGTAAACAAAAATGGTAAGGCACTGTATGGAACACGTATCACGAAAGATTATCATGATGGAGATACCTGGTTTACGCAAAGCAAGGATGCCAAAACAAGGTATGCGTTAACCTGTATCAAAGAAAAGACTGCAGTCCCTGAATATGTGTTATGGAAGAGCAATATTCCTGTTAAAGGATCTAAAATGACGTTATTGCAAACAGGGAAAAATGTGAAATGGGAAAAAACGGAAGCAGGAGTAAAAGTATGGTTGCCTAAAGGCCTGCCCTCAGACTTACCCGCACTTGCATTCTCATTTACAGCTCAATAATTTAGGATAGGGGAGCGATTCCCAATTTAGTAGCCAATTCATTCAGGTCATTCACCACAACATCAATGAGGGGAATGCCCTGAATTTTTCTTTCCTGCTCAAAATTGTATTCAGGCTCACCGGGAATGATTACTTTTTTGTTTTCATCTACAGTCTTTGCGTTTTTAAAACGCGTGATCCAGTTGTCCAGGTGATCTTTAAACTCCTGTGCCGGTCTGAATCCATCAATTCTCATTGCACCAAGAAAATGGCCAATTCCTTCTCCTACAGGATCTGTAGGTGGCTCCAGGAAGGCCACGAATGGCGGTACCCAAGGTCCATAATTGGCGCCAGACAATACTGCCGATAATATATCTACTGTAGCACTTAGTCCATATCCTTTATGACTGCCATGTTCTTTGTCACTACCCAGAGGCAGCAAAGAACCTCCCTGCTTCAATTGGTGGGGATTCGTAGAAGGATTACCTGCTGCATCCTGTGCCCAGCCTTCCGGAATAGGAGATCCGGAACGTTGCGCAATTTCTAATTTCCCGTTTGCCGCTGCTGCGGTAGCCATGTCTACGACCAAGGGAGGGTATTTTCCTGCCGGAAAAGCATAACACATCGGGTTTGTACCCAACAAGCGTTCATTGGCATAAGTAGGGGCTACAAGTGGACTGGCATTCGTCATGCTGATGCCGATCATATCTTCGTCTACAGCCATCAGGGAATGATATCCTGCGATACCAAAATGATTGGAGTTCTTAACAGAAACCCAACCGCTGCCATAAATCTTTGCTTTTTCTATTGCCACTTTCATCGCAAACGGCGCTACAACCAAACCTAGTCCGCCATCGCCATCCACAGTAGCTGTGGTAGCTGTTTCATGAACCACACGTACGTTTGGAGTTGCATTGATCCGTTTCTTTTCCCACAAGCGCACATATCCGCTCAAACGCGCTACCCCATGGGAATCAATTCCCCTGAGGTCTGATTTTAACAATACATCAGTTGCAAGGTCTGCATCAGCTTCGGGGCATCCCATTTTAAGGAATACATTTTTAGTGAAAAGGCGTAAATTGTCCTCAGGAAAAGTATAAAAAGTCATGGTATCTAGACAAAGAGTATGGTAAACTGGTGATCTAAGGGTTGAAATGTTCCAATCAAAGCATCAATAAAATCATCACCATATAAAACAAACATAGGTGCGATGTTTAAAACCCTTTCTTGTAAAACACCCGTGGGGAACAGTTTTTCTTTCAGGCTTTCGATTTGAGAAAATGAAGTGACATGCTTTCTTTTCTCAGCCCGCAGCATTTTTTGCTCGAGCGATGCAATCAATTTAAGCGCCTTGGTTTTTGCCGCGTCGGCAGATTGAGAAAGTGTCTTGTCTATCTTGTAGGCATTCAGTTTGATCTGGTCAAACACCGCTCTTACGGCTCTTTCCTCATCATCCAGCGTAAGCTGTAGATTAACATGGGATTTAATCCAGTCGGTCTTTAATGTCTCTGTATTGCTAAACAATTGCTTGTGACTAATGCCAAGAATCTGCATTCTTGTCTCGCTTCTTTTATCTATGATCAGGGCAGAGTTTCGCAGCATTAATACAGGGTAGTCAACTTTATAGTGATCGAAGCTTGCTTTCAACTCCAGCCAGTAAGTAACCTCTGCACCGCCACCAATATAAGCCAGGTTAGGCAAAATGACTTCCTGATAAACAGGTCGCATCACTACATTGGGGCTAAATCTTTCTGGATGTTCATTGATTTCAAGTTGCAGCGCTTCCTTACTGAAGCTAATGTCAGAATGCATCACTTTATACACCTCGTCTTCAGCTACGATTCTTTCCCTCAGTCCGTCAACCATATAAAAAAAGTTAATTTCCCTTGGGTTTACCTGGATCTTATAGCCCAACTTTTCAAGCCCGGCATTGGTTTTTTCAATATGTTTAAAGCTGTTTTCTTCAGTGATGTCTTTATATATGATTTCTGCAAATTGTCTTTTCAGTTCAATCTCATCTGCATCAACACAAACAAGCCCGTATTCCCCAAAAAGTGCATCTACCAGTTCACGGGTCGCATCACTGAGCTTAGCGTTGTTTGTATAAGCATCTTCTACGAGTCTTGATAGCATTAGTCCGTTTTTACTAATGCCCAGGTAGCCTTTGTAGGCAGTCAGGGCTTCAATGATATCCTTCGTATCTAGTCTGCCGGTTGCTCCTGCAGCCTTTTTGTTCCAGGTAATCATTTTGTCTTCTACTTTCACATGATTGATTTCTTCAAAGTCATGATCTTCAGTAGCCATCCAGTATACAGGTACAAAGTTATATTCAGGAAATTTGGTTTTCAGGTCTTTAGCTAAATTTATAGCGGTAACTATTTTATAGATAAAATAGAGAGGGCCGGTAAATATATTGAGCTGATGGCCTGTAGTAATGGTAAAAGTCTTCTCATCAGACAGGAGTTCAATATTTGTCTTGACAAGAGAAGAGGGGCTGGCAGAGGCATATTGATTTTTTAAAGTCTGTACTAAAACAGACCTTTCGCCTATAAAATTGCGATTTTTTATGGCCTCAGAGAAGCCTCCAAAATCCGGGGTATAGCTGTAAAAATCTCTGAGCTGCGCTTTTCCGCCAATGTAATCCAGTACAGTGGAAGAGAAAGCGTTTGTTTCCTGATAAGTGATGTATTTGGCCTCCATTGCTACGAATTTAAGTTAATAAACCATAATTCTTAATTTGAAGCCTTTATTTTACAATCCGTCCATATAGATCAAAATCCTCTGCACGGTCTATCGTTACATTTACAAAACTACCATTTGCCGCATATCCCGTCGCAGCGTCAATCAAAACCTCATTGTCTACCTCAGGAGAGTCAAATTCAGTACGTCCGATAAAGAAGTCGCCCTCTTTTCTATCTACCAGAACCTTATAAGTTTTACCAACTTTTTCCTGATTGATGTCGAATGAAATGCCTTGTTGTAATTCCATAATGGCATCCACGCGTTCCTGTTTTACTTCATCAGGAACATCATCTACCAAATTATGTGCATGTGTTTTCTCTTCGTGTGAATAGGTAAAGCATCCCAGCCTGTCGAAACGTGTTTCCTCTACCCAGCTCATCATTTCCTCAAAATCCTGCTCAGTTTCACCAGGATATCCACAGATTAAAGTGGTACGCATAGCGATGCCGGGTACTTTGTCTCTGATCTGATTTACGATATCTATGGTCTTTTGCTTGGTGATGCCACGGCGCATAGATTTCAGCATATTATCTGTGATGTGCTGTAGAGGCATATCCAGGTACTTGCAGATGTTCTCACGCTCATTCATGGCATCCAGAATTTCCATAGGAAAACCGGAAGGGTAGGCGTATTGCAATCTGATCCACTCAATGCCCTGTACGTCAGATATCCTGCGTAATAATTCATCAAGATTACGGTTTCCATAAATATCCAGACCGTAATAAGTAAGGTCCTGGGCAATCAGGATCAATTCTTTAGTGCCGTTGGCAGCAAGGATTTTTGCCTCATTCACCAGCTCATTCATATCGCGTGATACGTGCTTTCCACGCATCAATGGAATGGCACAGAAAGAGCAGGGGCGGTTACAGCCTTCTGCTATTTTAAAATAAGCAAAATGAGAAGGAGTGGTCAGCAAGCGCTCGCCAATCAATTCGTGCTTATAGCTTGCACCCAGGGAGTGCAGTAAATTATTTAAATCGTTAGTGCCAAAGAAGGCATCAACATTCGTGATTTCAGCTTCAAGTTCCGGTTTGTAACGCTCCGATAAACATCCTGTCACGATTACCTTGCCTACTTTACCTTCCTCTTTCAGCTGACTATATTGTAAAATGGTATCTATAGATTCCTGTTTGGCATTGTCTATAAAACCACAAGTGTTAATGACTACGATATCATCTTTGCCAACTTTATTGGCTTCATGAACTACGTCCAAACTGTTGCCGCGCAACTGTCCCATCAATACCTCTGAATCATAGGTGTTTTTTGAACAGCCTAGTGTGATGACATTGATTTTAGGTTTTTTAACGGGGATTATTTGGGGCTTTAATTTTGTATTCATGTTTTGTAAGTATATTCTTTATTTATTTTATACATCACGTCATCCTGAATTTTTCAGTAGCATTCATTGGAGTTTTGTCTTCAAGAATGCTACGCATTTTATTTCAGGATCCCGGACATGCATTGTGGTTTTTCTCTTCCGAGATCCTGAAATAAATTCAGGATGACGGCCGCATTAATAAGCGATCAATATGTACGACCGCATTAATAATTGAATCCACTATTTTAGGATTAGTGCTGTTTAAACAAGCTTTCTACAAAAGCCTTTTTGTCAAATAGCTGAAGGTCATTTACACCTTCGCCAACGCCTATATATTTTACTGGTATTTTAAATTGATCAGAGATGCCGATTACAACACCACCTTTTGCAGTGCCATCCAATTTGGTAATGGCTAAAGCATTTACATCTGTAGCTTCGGTAAATTGCTTGCATTGCTCAAAAGCATTCTGACCAGTAGAGCCATCCAAAACCAATAAGATCTCATGAGGAGCACCAGGTACAACCTTTTGCATTACATTTTTGATCTTACCAAGCTCATTCATCAGTCCCACTTTATTGTGCAAACGACCAGCCGTGTCGATGATCACTACATCTTCGCCATTGGCTACTGCCGACTGCAATGTGTCAAATGCAACAGAGGCAGGGTCAGAACCCATGGCTTGTGCCACGACACGAACATCAACACGTTCGCCCCAAAGTTTAATCTGTTCTACCGCAGCAGCTCTAAATGTATCAGCAGCACCCAGCACAACTTTTAAATTCTCTGCTTTAAGTTTATGAGCCAGTTTTCCGATGGTAGTGGTTTTGCCTACACCGTTTACGCCAACCACCATAATTACATAAGGTTTATGTTGACTGCCGTATTCGAAGCTGCGGAAATCATTGCTGTTGTTTTCTGCGAGGAGTAGTTGAATCTCATCACGCAACAGACCATTAAGCTCAGAAGTTGAAAGATATTTATCTTTAGCTACACGCTGCTCTATACGCTCAATAATCTTTAATGTCGTGCTTACACCCACATCAGAAGTTACCAAAACCTCTTCAAGATTATCAAGTACATCATCGTCAACTGTAGATTTACCTGCTACAGCTTTAGTGATCTTGCTTAAAAAACCCTCTTTAGTTTTCTCTAATCCTTTATCAAGAGCCTCTTGCGCTTCAGGCGCGGTCTCCTTTTTTTTGAAAAAATTGAATAAACCCATATGAATGTATAACAAAACAAAAAAAGCCCTCCCAGAATGAAGGGACGGCTTTAATATCGTAAAATATTAAAATTATTTTTTAGATGCGATTGCATCTTGAACGTGATCGTTGTGAACAATAACTTCTTTGAAAGAATAAGCACCCTTAGGTGATTTAGTCATTGTAATAACTTTTGAATATTCTTTTCCTTTACCCGTTTTTAGGGTTGCAACTACTTTTTTTGCCATGATCTAAATAGATTTGTATTTAGTAAATACTATTACTTAATTTCTTTGTGAACCGTTACTTTTTTCATTACCGGGTTGAATTTTTTCAATTCTAAACGCTCAGTAGTGTTTTTACGGTTTTTAGTAGTGATGTATCTTGACATACCAGGCATGCCACTGGTTTTATGCTCTGTACACTCTAGAATAACTTGTACTCTGTTACCTTTTTTTGCCATTTTCTTAATATTACGGTTGATTTCACATCAACCAATTTTTTTCTATAAATATCCTTTTTTCATGAAACGATTGATCGCTTCAGAAATACCAATTTTGTTGATGGTTTTGATAGCTGAAGTAGATACTTTAAGTGTTATCCAACGATCTTCTTCAGGAATATAAAATTTCTGAAGTTGTAAGTTGGGATAAAACTTACGCTTAGTTTTAACGTTCGAGTGAGAAACATTAAAACCTGTCATCGCCATTTTTCCGGTTAAATCACAAACTCTTGACATGCCTTTATTATATATTGTTAATTGTTCTTCGCTTAATTTTTTTAAGAGTGTGCAAATATCATTAAAATATTTGTAATCATCAAGAGTGCTAGGAAAATATTTTCATTTTAATGTCAGAATGGAACGCTCGCCCTCTATTTATGATTGATTAATCACATGATATTGATATCTTCACAATTTCTACACACCTCGTTCACAAATAATACACAAACAGGTACCTTTTTGTGAAGAAAGTGTGTAGAAAGTGTGCGTGATGTGAGTAGTAGTTATAGACGAAGCCTTGCCGAGTACGAAATTTGGCATTAGCAAGAGCAGAGGAAATGTAAACAATAAAATACTAAATAAAAATGGGAATTATAAAAAAAGGAATAATGGGCGGATTTTCAGGGAAAGTCGGTCCGGTAGTAGGCGCTTCATGGCGCGGTATTGATTATATACGTGCTATGCCGAGAAAGAGTGAGAAGCCATCGTCGTCAAAACAATTGATGCAGCAAGGGAAAATGAAATTGCTGAGAGGGTTTCTTTTAGGTGTCGCCGAAATTATTGAGGACTGCTTCCAGAATTTTGAGCAGAAGACTCCAATGAATGCTGCATTGTCTTACAATTTATACCACACTACTGAAGGTGCAACTCCTGAAGAGATGGTGATTTCTTTTCCAAATCTAATCTATAGTAAAGGTGATTTGTTAGCTTGCTGGTCGCTAAAAGTGGTGTGTACAGCGTCTTTGACTATAGACTTTAGTTGGGAAAATAGTGCTTTTAACCCGATGTGTGCCGGTACTGACAGGGCAATCGTAGTGGTGTATGACCCTGTTTCCAAGCAGTTTTTTAGGGCTGTAGATGCTGGCGTCCGGCAGGAATCATCAGTAAAGGTAATTGTGCCTGAGGATTTCAAAGGACATGCAGTTCATTGTTACATTAGTTTTTATTCCGAAGAAAAGAGTATTGCTTCTACAAATCAGTACTTGGGATCTTTGGATGTGTTGTAAGGAAATTAACTATTCAATGGAATCTCTAAAGTTAATCACAAATAGAGCAGGTATCCATCAGGAAGCGACTCGGTTATGCACATAGTTTAAAAATCTATTAAATCTGATGGTATTTCGTTAATGTCTTAAACCTTGATAGTTCATCCTAAAATGATTCTTTTTTGTAATTTTTTTAAATCTCTTCATTGATGCTGTTTCAGATTTAATTAAGTTTACGCTTTAGTAGTTGACCTAACCAAAATATGCAAGTTAAAACATTTGAAGAGTATCAAAAAACATATCAGTACAGTGTAGATTACCCGGAACAGTTCTGGGAGGGTATTGCAAATAATTTTCAATGGAGAAAGAAATGGAATAAAGTGTTGTCATGGAATTTCTCTGAGCCTAACATTAAATGGTTTGAGGGTGCTAAGCTAAATATAACTGAAAATTGCTTAGACCGTCATCTGGCAGAAAATGGAGATAAACCCGCCATTATATGGGAGCCAAACGATCCGAACAAGGAAAGTATTACTTTAAGTTATAAAATATTACATGAGCAGGTATGCCGTTTTGGTAACGTGCTAAAAAAGAATGGCGTTAAAAAAGGCGACAGGGTATGTATTTATATGCCGATGGTGCCTGAACTGGCCGTGGCTGTATTGGCCTGTGCCCGTATTGGAGCTGTGCACTCTGTGGTGTTTGGTGGTTTCTCTGCCAAATCAATTGCAGACCGCATCAATGATGCAGAATGCAAAATCGTCATTACTGCCGACGGGGCTTTCCGCGGGGCCAAACAAATCCAGTTAAAAGAAGTAATCGATGATGCATTAATCGGCTGTCCTACGGTAGAAAAAGTAATTGTTTTAACCCACACAAGAACTCCCGTTTCCATGTTAAAAGGAAGGGACCTTTGGTGGGAAGATGAGATCAAGCTGGTAGATACCAATTGTCCGGCTGAAGAAATGGATGCCGAAGATCTATTGTTTATTCTCTATACCTCTGGTTCTACAGGCAAGCCTAAAGGAGTAGTGCACACCATTGGTGGTTATATGGTATATGCAGGCTATACCTTCTCTAATGTATTCAATTATCAGCCCGACGAAGTGTTCTTCTGCACCGCAGATATTGGCTGGATTACAGGTCATTCGTACATCGTATACGGGCCACTTTCACAAGGTGCTACGTCATTAATGTTTGAAGGTATTCCTACTTATCCTGATGCTTCAAGAATGTGGCAGGTGGTGGAAAAACATAAAGTAAATATATTGTATACTGCACCTACGGCTATCCGCTCTTTAATGAGCTTTGGGCTAGAGCCGGTGCAAGGTGTTGATTTGAGTTCATTAAGGGTCTTGGGGTCTGTCGGGGAACCAATCAATGAAGAAGCTTGGCACTGGTTTGATGAGAATATAGGTAAAAGTAATTGCCCGATCGTAGACACCTGGTGGCAGACAGAAACAGGAGGTATTATGATCTCTCCTATTGCTTATGTCACGCCGACGAAGCCAAGCTTTGCTACTTTGCCTTTGCCAGGTATACAGCCCATATTGGTTGATGAGCAGGGAAATGAAATAGAGGGTAATGGTGTTAGTGGTAACCTTTGTATTAAATTTCCATGGCCTGGTATGCTGCGGACTACTTACGGAGATCACGAACGTTGTAAACTGACTTATTTCTCTACTTATGAGAATCTGTATTTTACCGGCGACGGATGTTTGAGAGATGAAGATGGCTATTACAGAATCACCGGTAGGGTAGATGATGTGATCAATGTATCAGGACACAGAATCGGTACAGCAGAGGTTGAAAATGCAATCAACATGCATGCGGGCGTAGTGGAAAGTGCAGTAGTAGGTTATCCTCACGACGTAAAAGGGCAAGGTATTTATGCATTTGTCATTTTCCCGAATACACATAATGATGAAGACCTGACACGCAAGGATATTCTACAGACCGTGACCCGTGTAATTGGGGCGATCGCTAAGCCGGATAAGATATTATTTGTTTCGGGTCTTCCTAAAACAAGGTCAGGAAAAATCATGCGTCGTATTTTGAGAAAGATAGCTGAGGGTGATACTTCCAATCTTGGAGATATTACAACGTTACTGGATCCTGCTGTAGTGGAGGAGATCATTGAAAAAGCAAAGAAATAAAACAAATCAATTCTGTTTTCTGTTCTTCATGCATCTATCTAATTGTAAAACAAAAAAGAAGTGATCATGGATAAGTTAGAATTAAAAGGAAAATGGAACGAGATTAAAGGTAAAGTAAAACAAGCTTATGCTGACTTAACCGATGATGATTTGAAACACGAAGAAGGAAAAGATGATGAGTTGCTAGGTAAACTTCAACAAAAAACAGGGAAGACCAGAGACGAACTGGTAACCTGGATAAAATCTTTATAAGATTCGTAAATAAAATAGGCTCCGTTAACGGGGCCTATTTTATTTACCTTTTACTTCAAATGAATAGGCTCCGTGGGCGACGTCGGTTTCTGTTACACCCTGAACTACTATTCTAAATTTACCGACGATATCACCGGTATAAAAAACAATTTCTTTGTCTTTATTGGATAGTACTGTTCCATGACTCCAGAATAAGGTGGAAACAAAAGCTGGCTCGATAGGGTCTGAATGGCTGTCTACATAAAATTCTCTTTTGGTATACACTGGATTTAATTTTGTTATAAAACTCCTTAGGTCTTCCGGATCACAGCCCTTGTACATAGTTGGGAATCCATGATTCATGTAGGTTCTCCCTTTAATTGGATGAGTGTTTGAAGGATCAGAAATATGATTCATGCAATTAAGAATATTGTTGCGGCAGACATAATCTCCGCAGGGATTAGCTCCTCTTTTGTATAACGTATTATCAGTTCCGCTGGTGATTTTTACTTCCTTAAGTCTAAGTATCTTTTCATTGGACTTAAGGGCTAATTCGGAATTGTTTTGGACATTTGATGGAATTTCAGTCTTTTCAACAGATAGAGATTTGAGATATCTCTTATTGAGATTTATATAAGGGTCATTGGCTTTTATCGAATAAATTGATTGATTTTTACCCAGTACGATAGCCTGCATTTTTCCGCCAGCTTCAATCAATAAATCTTTGGTATCTAATGCCAATTGCCCTACGTTATCGGTTTTCTTAATATCCAACTCTTGTCCGCCTAGTATAGTGATATCAACAGGTGCTTTTATTTCTTTGTCGTTCTTTTTAACATTTAGTGTTAACCCTATCGGATCATAAATCTTTAAAGTATCTGCTGATTTCGTATTTAAAACGTCTTGCCAGGTATATCTCCGCCATCCTTTGACCAGTAAAATGTCCTCCATGTAATTTTTATCTGAATATCCATTTCCGTTGAGCGAAACAGGCAGGTTTCTTAGCTGGTTTTCAAGATAACCGTAACGTTCTATGTCAGAAGATAACTTCGGTGAAAGCCTATTTTCCTGAACACATGCAATTGACAGAAATCCCAATGTATCTGGTTGTCTTAAGGATATTTTTAAAGTTACTTTTTCTCTTTGCCCGTAGACAGACTTGTCTGTCGCAAGAGTAATTTTAGGTTCGGGATTATAATGCGCAAAAAAGATCCTTTCTGCTAAAGGCCTCCCCAAGCTATCGGAAATTGTAATGGTGTTGAGCCCCTTTGGGACTTCATTTAGAGGGATTCTGAGCAGTTTGTGCGTAGTGGTAAAGTCCAGCTCGTCGTATAAAAATGTCTCTTTGAAATTGTGTATTCTTAAGGCTGCATTTTGAGGAACGGTATTTATAACTCTCATTGTGAGCGTATCTGTAGCTGCTGCGTTTACAATGGAGATGCTAAGCCCTTTTTCGAGCGGGTTTGGTAATTTGTAAATACTGTCGGTAAACGCGGAGTGTAGTAGCTTTACTTTGTAAGTACAGTCTTTCTCCGGAAGTAAGATGAATTTTCCAATCCCATAACTATTGGTTTCTATGGTGTCTATTACATCGTCATTTTTATACAGTAATGCTTTTGTTGTTACCAGGGCCAACTGATTGTCTTTAACTTCCCAGGCCACTATCGACGGCATATTCTGAATCAGGTTTCCACTTTCAGGATAAAAGCCAACGCTTGCCTTGCGTTTAGTGACGGGGAGTGTCAGGTTTAAGAAGCTGCTGTCTTTACCATATTTTACTTTAATATAGAGATTGGGGTCTGAAATATTTTCCTGTTCCGGGACGTCCATTACCAGTTCGCCTGAAGCATTGGTCTTCCCTCGTTTTACAATAGTTCCGTATTTATAAGTCACATCAACGGGCTTTGGTAAAAAACGCGCATCACGTGTGAGTACAGATAAAACAGCCTGATGTGGAGCTTTTCCGATACCTCCTTCTTTCAGCAGCTTAACACCTGCATTAAATGTCGGGTCTATATTGGTCTTGATAATGATACGTTGTGTAAAGACGATATCTGGGATTCCTTTGCTGACTTTATTGGTCGTCGCCTGAAAATGATAATCGCCAGCTAACATAGAATCTGGTAATGCCATGCTCCCAAAGGAAAGTCCTCCTGTTATCAAGTACTTATCCCATTTGATTATAGCACTATCGATATCTCTGATTAGTGCCAGAGAAAGTATTTCATTGCTTTTAAGTTGTTCCGGGGTGGTGTTTAAGAAATATCCGGTGAACCACACGGTTTCATTGTTAGAATAAATGCTTTTATCAAAATGAATAAAAAGGGAAGCAGAGGCGTTTGCAAGGTTGTGATATCCCATTTTTTGACTCAATTCCAGTTGACTTTTCCACTGTGCCTTTGTAGTATTGAATATTGAGGTTATTAATAGGAGACAGAAAGAGAGTGCTAATAAAATTTTTCGCATGAGTTAAAGTTAGAAAACCATGCTGAATATACAAGTTTTTTAAGAAGCCGAAATGTATTATACGTATGGATGGGAAAGGTTAATAAGGGTTGGAGAAGCGGGGATTTATAGCGTATAGAAAGTACCTTGCGGCTATTTGAACTAATTCTAAATAAATTTGATGAAGTGGAATATGGATATTACTTTTGCGGCCATTAGAATTAATCTAAATAAAGAAAATGAAACACATATACTTATTATTAATTTTTTGCTCGTTTCTCATTTTTAATCAGGAATCTGTCGCTCAACTGGCCTCAGCTCCGGCAAGAGGATCTATTACAGGCAAGATCAGAGCCAATGATGGAAAACCAGCGGCTTACGTGAGCGTTCAGATTGTAGAGAATAATCGAAAAACTTCTTCGGATGAAGATGGTAATTTCTCTTTTAATAATTTAAAAACAGGTGAGTACACACTTAAAACTTCGTTTATAGGTCTGCAAGTACAAACTCAAAAAGTATCTGTTGCTGAAGGACAAACTTCAACGGTTGATTTTGTATTATCAGAAAACTCTGCTCAGTTAGATGAGGTAGCTATTAATGGATATAAGACTCCCAATGAAAAACCGGCCAATGTTGGAAAGATTGCTATTGCACCGAGAGACTTACCTCAATCGATTCAGATAATCGGTGCTCAGGTGATTGCAGATCAGCAAGCTAACCGCTTAAGTGATGTCATGAAAAACGTAAATGGTGTCGCACTGGGCGCTAATCGCGGATCTGTAGGTGATAACTTTTATGCTAGAGGATATAGTCTTGGGTCTAACAATATTTTTAAAAACGGAGTAAGAACTTCCATCGGTGGATTTCCAGAAGCAAGTACCTTAGAATCGGTAGAGGTTTTAAAAGGTAGTGCCGCATTACTTTATGGTGGTGTAAGTGGGGGTGCTGTGGTAAATATGGTAACTAAAAAACCGAAATATGAGTATGGTGGCGAGGCCTCTATGCGTGTGGGAAGTTATGATCTTTACAAACCAACTGTAGATGTTTATGGACCTATTTCTGAGAAAATTGCGTTTCGCTTAATCAGTACTTATGAGACTGCTGGTAGTTACAGAGACCATGTCGATTCTAAGAGATTTTATGTAAACCCATCCTTATTGTATAAAATAAGCGATAAAACGGACATCTTGTTACAAGGGGATTACTTGAAAAGTGATTTTACTCCTGATTTTGGTATAGGTACAGTTGGTAACAAAGTATCACCACTGGGAAGAAATGTTTACCTTAATACACTTTGGGCATACAACAAGACTAGTACAGCTACTGGCCAGTTGGCAGTTAATCACCAATTCGATGATAACTGGAAATTAAATGTTTCAGGATCATTACAGTCCTACAATAGAAATTATTTTTCTGCTGAACGCCCATTTGCTGATGCCGCCGGTGTTGCCAAACGTGATTTGACACGTTCAAAAACAGAGGAATTTACTTACAACCAACAGGTAAATTTGACAGGTAAGTTTAAAACCGTTGGCATAGAACATACCTTGCTTGTTGGGGTTGACGCGGATCAATCAAATACAACAAGTGGAAATTTCATCTATCCGGGAAATAATAATGCCACTTCTTATAGCTATGGTAATATTAACCTGCTTGATCCATCTACTTACAACACGAGAAGTGATATCCCTGAAACTACGGTAAGAGCGAATACCAAAGCTCCAATCTATAGATTTGGTGGATTTGTTCAGGACATGATAGCCCTAACAGATCAGTTTAAAGTTTTAGCCGGTGTCCGCTGGACCTTCCAAAAAACTCCAGCAACATCTATAACGACAGTAGCAGATGGTTCAACATCAAAAGGTACTGCGGCTGGTACTTCAGACAAAGCTTTCTCTCCTAAGTTTGGATTAATTTACCAGCCTATCAAAACTACCTCTCTTTATGCCAGCTATGCCAGTAATTTTATTCCAAATACCGGAACCGACATCTACAAATCTCCTCTTGGTGCTTCAATTGTCGACCAATACGAAGCGGGTGTAAAAAATGACTTCCTGGATGGACGACTTTCTGCAAATGTTACCTGGTACAGAATTAACAATGATAAATTTGCACAACAGGCGCTTTTCGATGCAAATGGAAAAACCAATGCTGATGCAACCATTAAAGAATTTTCTGGAAAGACAGCAAGTGACGGTCTGGAAATCGATGTTACTGCAACTTTAGTCAAAGGTCTTAACTTTATTGCGGGATATAGCTATAATTATATGCGTTATACTTCAACTTTAGCTAAACAAACATTAAAGAAAGAGGATGGTTCAACATTTGATGTTGGTGGTATTGTGGAAGGAGAGCGTCTTGTTGGAACAACTAAGAACACTGCAAATGCAAGTCTTTTCTATACTTTTAGTGAAGGTGCTGTTAAAGGATTAAAACTCGGAGCTTCTGCTTTCTATACGGGAGATCGTAATGGTGGTAGAAATACGAACAAATTAGGTACATCTTCTGGGATCATTCCGGTTAAAGCTTTCACTACTGTTGATTTTTCTGCAGGTTATGCTTACAAAAAGTTCACTATCCTTGGTAAACTATCTAATATAACTAACGAATTGAATTATTACATCCATGAGAACTATAGTGTAAATCCAATTCCTCCAAGACAATTTGTTACGACATTGACTTATAAATTTTAACGAACAAAAAATTCCTCAATATAAATAGGCCGGGATATCCATTGGATATCCCGGCCTATTTATTGGCCTATATATTATATAGACCGTAGAAAAATCTCTTGCCTGTTATTGTTTTGCCCTTTACACGTATTTACGCAATTACAATTGCTTTATACGAATGATTTTGTTTTGAAGCAGTGGTATTTGCTATTGTTTTTGTGATTTGGTAGAAATAATTGAGAATTTGTATGCCATATATCTGTTTTACTATCGATAAATTCGATTAATTAGGTGTTGGTTTCTAGTTTTTATGTGATTTGTGAGAAAAAATCTATACACTACTTGTATAACGACGTACACAAAGCTGTGAAGTTAGGTGTGTATCTTGCACAATCTATTTCACAATTGAAAAAATGGGCAATTTTAATAACAATTAGTCCCTAAATTTAATTCATAATATTTAAGGCATCATTTAATCGTGTTAATTTAAATTACTTGTTATGAAATTAAACTATATTTTATGTTCTTTAAGCTTAATAACCTTAATTGGGTGTTCAAGACAAAGGAATTTGGTCTATTTTAGCGACCTAACTTCAAAAAGTGAAACCTCTAACATGGTAATGAATGATGGTGAACCCAGGATTCTTAAGAATGATGTGTTAAGTGTGACAGTTAACAGCACGAGTCCGGAATCGAATGTGATGTTTGCCGCCAATACCAATAACGTGAATGCAAATGGATTTTATGAGAAAGAAGGGTATCGTGTAAATGAGCAAGGCAAAATCAAATTTCCAGTACTTGGGGAAATCAAGTTAGACGGGTTGACTGTTGTTCAAGCCCAGGGTCTTATTGAATCCGAATTAAATAAGATGGTGAAGAATGCTGTTGTGAACGTCAAGTTTATGAATTTCAGGATCACCGTTATAGGGGAGGTAAATCACCCTTCAACATTTACGGTTCAGAATGAAAAGATCAATCTTTTAGAAGCCTTGGGGATGGCCGGTGATATGACACCTTACGGAAAGAGGGAAAATGTCCTGTTAATCAGGGAAACTGAAGGGAAACGTACAATGGTAAGGGTGAACCTTAATAATAAAGATGTACTCAACTCACCTTATTTTTATCTGAAGCAGAATGATGTTGTTTATATAGAGCCGGATAAGGCCAAGTCTGTGGAATACAGCAATAGTAACAGGATGATGCCACTCATTGTAGCCACAATATCGGCTGTCGCAGTTTTGGCAACCACATTCCTTAATAGATAATTGATCCATTGTTCAACTTAATACAGAAGCCATGTCTTTTAATCAACAATCAATAATGAAACGGCCGGATTTAAAAGATCAGATCATGAAATATTTTAAATACTGGTACTTATTTTTAATTACGTTGTTACTGTCTTTGGGTGGTGCTTATCTGTACCTGCAAATTACAGTTCCTCAATACAAGGTAACCAGTACCTTGCTAATTCAGGATGATGCAAAAGGAGATGGTATATTAAAGGGGACAGCTTTCAGTGACTTGAATATGTTCAGATCATCCAGAACTGTAGACAATGAGATGGAGGTGTTGCGTTCAAAAGATCTGATTTACGAAGTGCTTAATGATCTGGCATTACAGGTTCGCTATTCTAAAAAATTGCCTTTAAGATCAAAAGAATTGTATGGAGACTCACTTACTTTTAAAATTTTGGTGAATTCCATTAAAGATGGGGCCTATGCAAAAAAGAATTTGTCTGTACAAATATTAGACGATGAAAAATTGCTTTTCAAAGAAGGCAGCAAGGAATACATATACAGGTTTAACCAGGCAATCGTTCGACCTGAATTTAACATCACAATTGTAAAGGGACCTGCTTTTAAACTTTCTGGAAAGTCGGTGGAAGTTGCCTTTGTGAATTTGCGCAGGCTTGCTGAGGTATACAGCGCATCCCAATTAATTGTAATGCCGGTAGTAAAAGATGCGAATACCATTGTGCTTAGTCTCATGGATGCGGTTCCACAAAGAGGTATTGATATTCTTGAGCGTCTTATTGAAACCTATAATATGGAGAATGTAAGCAACAAAAATATTATGGCCATGAACACCATCAAATTTATTGATGGTAAGCTAAGCTACCTCTCAAAGGATTTATCCGGAGTAGAGCAAGATGTAGAAGATTATAAGAAATTTAACAGAGTAACGGAGCTAAGTACAAATGCCCAGATGGATTTGCAGTCGTCTGGTGAATATGATCAGCAGCTTGCTTCGAGTGAGGTTCAGCTGGGATTGGTACAATCAATGATCTCCTATTTAACAGGCAGTGAAAGTAAATATGAGCTCGTGCCTACAACTTTGGGTTTGAAAGACCCTACTCTTCAAAATCTCACTGATAGATACAATAATCTGCAGATAGAAAGACAAAGATTGTTACGTACCAATCAAGCAGGGAATCCGCTGGTGATCAATATCACTGAACAGCTTTCGGGCTTAAAATCGAATTTACTGGAAAATTTAACCGTAATAAGAAAAGGACTACGTCTCGAAAAAAATAACCTTAACCGTAAGTCTGCGATGTATGCAGCCAGGTTGAGAAGTGTTCCGGTACTGGAAAAAGGTCTTTTGGAAAGAAGTAGGGAGCAAAGTGTGAAAACTACGCTTTATCATTATCTGCTACAGAAAAGAGAAGAAACAGAGCTGTCGCTATCAGCCACTATTCCCACCTCTCAGGTGATAGACAAACCTGCTTATGTATCTATACCCGCTAAACCTAAAGTACAGATTATTTACCTGATGAGTTTTGTTTTGGGTTTGATTATTCCAGCCTCAGTAATATATACCAGGAATAAATTAAATAATAAGGTAAAAGATATTTACGATGTAGAGTATTTAACAGGAGGAGCAAGGATTTTGGGTGAGCTGAGTCATAAAGGTATTGGCGAATCTATTGTCGTACACAAAGATAAAAGCACGACCATTTCAGAGTTATTTAGGTTTATCAGATCTAATCTTCACTTTATGGATACGAATAAGAGTAATCAGGTAATGCTGGTGACCTCCAGTACGAAAGGTGAAGGTAAAACTTTCTTTAGTGTCAACCTCGGGATTACGCTGTCGCTAATAGAGAAAAAGGTGGTGATGCTTGAGTTTGATCTCCGTAAGCCTGATATGCTCAATAGCATGAAGATGACATCAGAAATTGGATTGTCCGATTATCTGACATCGGAGAGTTTAACCGTGGATGATATATTGGTACAATCACCAACCTCAAGCAATCTTTCTGTGATAGGCTGTGGCAAGATCCCAGAAAATCCTGGAGAATTGCTGATGAGTAACAGGTTGAATATATTGTTTCATGAGCTCAGGAAAAGGTTTGATTATATCATTGTGGATACATCGCCTGTAGGGCGTGTAGCCGATGCTTTTAGTCTTGCAGAGTTCGCAGATGCAAGTATTTATGTGGTGCGCTATAATTTTACCAATAAAACTGAATTAGGAATATTTGAAGACATCTGTGAAAATCATAAACTGATTAATCCGATGCTGGTATTTAACGATGCCAAGAAAGAAAATAGAAATGTATATAGGTATGGAAGATATGCCTATTCTGCCTGAGCTGTAGCTCTAAGTTATTGTATCGTAAGGGATATGTGTTATTGAATGCCGGCAACCAAAGCCGGATGTGAAGTTGGATCGGGAGACGACGACTGTCTAAAAATTGGCAATCTTTTCAAGATTGCAGGTGGGGAATCAGAAATAGAAAAAATTAAAAAACAATCATGTAAGTGAGGTAGCGAAGCTGTATCCGGACTGTTCAAAGTAATCTAAAACTCTAAATAATAGCTCATATGGAAAATTTATTACCCTTCAAATCATCGTCTACAAGAAATTGGTTTGTCATCTATACTCGTCCGAGATGGGAAAAGAAAGTGGATCAGTTACTTCAAATGCAAGATATTACTTCTTATTGTCCGGTAAGAAAAGTAAAAAGCCAATGGGCTGACAGAATTAAAGAAGTAGAGTTGCCATTGTTTAGTTCTTATGTATTTGTTTACATCAATCCCAAAGAAGAATTGAAAGTAAGATTGACAATGGGGGTGGTAAACTTCATTTATTATATGGGGAAGATGGCACGTATCCGTGAGTCTGTAATTGAAGACATTAAACATTACCTGGAGTCCTATCCGGAGGCCGAAGTGGAGGATATCCGTGATATGGAGGTTGGTGATCGTGTAAAGATAAAAGAAGGTATTATGACGGATAAAGAAGGACAGATCATTAAGCTACACGGTAAAAATGTATTGGTAGTTATCGACAATCTAAATTGTGCCCTGGTAACCAAAGTGTCTGTATCTGCATTGGAATTAATAAACTAAGCTTGTTATGGATTCGAGAAAGGTTGAAGAAATAAAAGTTGCAGTAATAGGGCTTGGGTATGTAGGATTGCCGCTTGCTGTAGAATTTGCCAAACAATATAAGGTATTTGGTTTTGATACAAATGTGGAAAGGATAAACAGCCTTAAGGATGGTTTTGACCATACACATGAAATCGATGTACAGGCTCTTCAAAATGTGCTCACCTTTGACTGCTCCACACTAAAAGGCCTGTTTTGTACAAATGAACTGGAACTACTGAGGAAATGCAGCGTATATATTGTGACAGTTCCTACACCGGTTGATAAAAATAACCGACCTAATCTAGAGCCCTTGATTATGGCCAGCAATATGGTTGGAAAAGTGCTTAAAAAGGGTGATATCGTTGTTTATGAATCTACCGTATATCCGGGAGTTACAGAAGAAGAGTGTGTTCCTGTATTGGAGCGGAGTTCCGGCTTAAAATTTAATACTGATTTCTTCGCTGGTTATTCTCCGGAAAGAATTAATCCGGGGGATAAAGACCATACAGTTGCTAATATCCTAAAAATTACTTCCGGTTCTACGCAAGAATCAGCAGAGTTTATTGACGGTCTCTACCGCTCGGTGATTACTGCCGGGACATACAAAGCCTCATCTATCAGGGTTGCAGAGGCAGCAAAAGTAATAGAAAATGCTCAGCGCGATATCAACATTGCTTTTGTAAATGAACTGGCAATGATATTCAATAGATTAGGTATTGACACAGGAGAGGTTTTAAAAGCTGCCGGGACAAAATGGAATTTCCTTAAATTTCAGCCAGGGTTGGTGGGAGGACATTGTATTGGTGTTGATCCTTATTACCTCGCTCAGAAGGCACAGGAAATGGGTTATTATCCGGAAATTATTCTTGCTGGTCGCAGAATAAATGACCGAATGGGTACTTATATCGCTGATGAACTTGTGCGCAGAATTGTTTCTAAAAAGAATGTTCATAACAGTGAGGTTTTGATCCTTGGTTTTACATTTAAGGAAAATTGTCCTGATGTAAGGAATACAAAGGTTATTGATATCGTGAGGAGATTACGTGAATACAACATTAATGTCGTGATTCATGATCCCTGGGCAGACGCTGTCCAGGTGGAAAAAGAATATGGTGTTATTTGCCAAAATGGCGAATCAAAAACAAGGAAATACGATGCAATTATACTTGCTGTGGCGCATCAGAAATTTAAAGATATAGATATTTCCAGTATGTGTCATTCTGAAACTGTGGTATATGACATCAAATCAATGCTTCCAGACATGGTAGTAAATATGCGCCTCTGAGCACTTTGCGGCTTTAGCTTTCAATTATGAGTTTACGAAAAAAGACAATGTCCGGACTGGTCTGGACTTTTGTTCAGCAGTTTAGTGTCCAATTTATCGGCTTTGGGATTACAATTATTCTGGCCAGGATATTATTGCCTTCAGAATTTGGATTGATAGCAATGCTGAGTTTATTTATTGCTATTGGTAATTCTCTATTAGAGAGCGGGCTTGCATCTTCATTGATCCGGTCTTCGGAACTGACACAAGAAGATTATTCGACAGTATTTTTTTTCAATCTGGGTGGAAGCATAGTAATTTATGGAATTGTATACCTTTTGGCTCCTTATGTGGCGCTTTTTTATCATCAGGAAGTACTGACCCTGATACTTAGGGTTTACGCCCTTGACTTTATCCTCAATGCGTTTTTCGGTGTACAGAATGCAAGGTTAACGAAAGAGATGAATTTTAAAATTCAGATGAAGATTCAGATACCTTCTGTGTTTATTGGCGGCTTACTGGGTGTTTTTTTAGCGCTGCGTGGTTATGGAGTTTGGAGTTTAGTTTGGATGGGATTATTTCAGTCCTTCCTGTCGACGGTAATGCATTGGGTATATTCAGGATGGCTACCTGATTTCGTTTTTAGCCGTAGGTGCTTTAAGAGGCATTTTCATTTTGGCTACAAAATGACATTGACAGGTTTACTCGAAATTCTTTACAAGAATATATATGTATTGATTATTGGTAAAGGCTATTCTGCGGCACAGCTGGGTTTTTATTCTCGCGCAGAATCGGTGAGTCAGTTGCCAATCGGCAATATTGCAGCCGTAATCAATAAGGTTACTTATCCCATGTTTGCCTCTATAGTGGATGATGATGTGAAGCTGAAAATGGTTTATAAAAAGCTAATGCAGCAGGTGCTTTTTTGGAATGCACCAGTGCTGATATTGCTGGCGGTAATCGCAGAGCCACTATTTAGGTTTTTGTTGACAGATAAATGGCTGCCTGCTGCACCTTATTTTCAGATCTTATGTTTTGCTGGGATCATGTATCCGCTACATGCATATAATCTTAACATCCTTAAAGTAAAAGGAAGAAGCGACTTGATTCTTAAACTCGAGTTTATTAAAAAGGCAATATGTGTAGTAGGGATCGTATGCGTGATTCCATTCGGAATATACGGGCTGCTTTATTTTCAGCTGATGTTTAATTTTTTGGGCTATTACATTAATTCTATCTATAGCGGTAAGCTGATTGACTACTCCATCAAAGAACAATTGCAAGACATTACTCCAATTATAGCAACATCAGCGTTTGCCGGAACACTGTGTTATGTCGTAGATACTTTGTGTTTAAAGCCCTTTCCACTACTGGATATTACCAGAATAATTATAGACGCATTGTTTTTCTTCCTGATTTATATGGGAAGCAGTACTGTGTTGAGACTTACAGCAATTAATGATTTCAAACAACTAATTCTAAAAAGATGATACCTGTAACCAAACCTTTTCTTCCAAAGATTCAGGAATTTGAATCTTATGTAAATAGCATATGGGAACGCCAGTGGCTTACTAATAATGGACCATTGGTCAATGAACTGGAATTGAAGCTTAAGAATTATCTGGGGATTAAGCACCTGTTATATGTTTCGAATGGGACTATGGCACTTCAGCTTGCTATCAACGCGCTTGAATTAAAGGGAGAAGTAATTACTACGCCATTTTCTTTCGTAGCTACTTCAAACAGTTTAGTTTGGGAAGGCTGTAAACCTGTTTTTGTAGATATTGACGGGGAGACCTTTAATATTGATCCTAAAAAGATAGAGGAAGCGATTACTCCTCAAACATCAGCAATATTGGCTACTCATGTTTATGGAAACCCTTGCGATATTGATGCCATACAAGGGATAGCACAGCGGTACTCTTTGAAGGTTATTTATGATGCGGCACATTGTTTTGGTACTAAATATAAAAACAAATCTGTTTTTGAATACGGCGATATCAGTACTACAAGTTTTCACGCAACAAAACTTTTTCATACAATAGAAGGTGGTGCTGTATTTACTCAATGCCCCGAACTTTTAAAGAAAATGGCATCTATGAGAAATTTTGGTCACAATGGGCCAGATGAATTTTCTGAATTGGGGATTAATGGTAAAAACTGTGAGTTTCATGCCGCTATGGGTTTATGTAATCTGAAACAGATAGATGAAATATTGGATAAACGAAGATTGCTTTCATTCTATTACTGGAGAGCCCTGAGTACATTAAAAGCGACTTATCCAAAGCTTAATGCAGATCTGGATTATAACTATGCGTATTTTCCTGTTCTGTTTGATGATGAGCAGCTCATGCTCAAATGCATGAAAGCGCTTGAAAATGAAAAAATCTATTGTCGGCGATATTTCTATCCCGCACTTTCTGCATTGCCATTTTTAAATCCTGCATTTATGCCGGTGTGTGAATCAGTTGCAAAGAGAATTCTTTGTCTCCCGTTGTATCATACCTTAACAAGCAGTGATCTTGATCTGATTACAAGAATCATGTTGAGGGTTCAGAATTATGATATGCAAAATGAAATGCTACCATCTAGTTTGACAGTGAAACAGAACGGACAGTTAGACACCGCTTATTAATCCTAATAAATATGAATAAAGTACAACAAGATGAAATCCTGGTGAGCGTATGTTGTATTACCTACAATCATCAAAAATATATTTCCCAGGCATTGGAAGGCTTTTTAATGCAGGATACAGATTTTAGATATGAAATTATAATCGGAGAAGATCATTCCACAGATGAGACAAGAGCAATCATTCAAAAATATGCATCAAAATATATTGATGTCATTAAGTTAGTTAGTCATTCACAGAATGTAGGTGCAATAAAAAACCAGCTTTCTGTTTTGGAAGCAGCAAAGGGGAAATACATTGCCATGTGTGATGGTGATGATTTTTGGACTGATCCTTTGAAACTTCAGAAACAGGTTGACTTTTTGGAGAGCCATCCGGATTATGTCATTTGCTGTCATCATACAGAGGTGATCAACGATAGGGATGAGACAATTTACCTGAAGGAAAAGCCAGAAGCACTGGAGTTTAATTATGGGGATGTTTTGCTTGGAAAAAGAGAAGAAACCCGGATCTGCTCACTTATGATGCGCAACCTTGATGAAGTCAAAGAAATAGGTAAACAAGGCTGGTATTTTAAAACGCACGGTTCAGATACATTGCTGAAACTATATGCAATGGCAAGTACAGGGAAAAAGATCTATGTTCTTCCCCAGGTAATGGCTTGTTATCGGCTACATACAGGGGGAGTATGGAGTATGATTGATTCCAGAGTAAGAAAAAAAAGAATGGTAAGTGATTTTAATTTGATGGTAGAAAACTTTACCTATTCAGCCGGTTTAAAAAGGGAATTGCTCAAATTTTATCTCCGTCAGTACTTCCTTTTTGACATAAGGAATCTTAGGTTAAACGGGGCACTCACAACAATTATGAATTTATTATAAATGAATTATGCCTGGATTGAAACTGGTATTTGTAATCTATACGCTCCAAAAGGGAGGGGCAGAAAGAGTTCTGTCTACACTTAGTAATAGCTTTAGCGAACGCGCATATGATGTAGTCATCATTTGTATGAATGATGCTGCACAGGGATATCCACTATCCGAAAATATCCGCGTGGTTTCGCTGCTTAACAGAAAACGTAATGAGCATTTGTTTCGCCGGATTAAATATGGGATAATCACCTGTTTGAGGATGGTGAAGATATTGATGAAGGAAAAGCCTCATTGTGTAATTTCATTTATGACAAGTGCTAATTTGTGGACAGGTATCACTTGTAATTTACTTAATATACCCTATATCGTTTCTGAACGTACCACTCCGAATCATACAATCAATAGGTTTAATTACTTTTTAAAGTGGTTGTCCTACGTAATCTATAGAAAGTCGAAAGCCATAGTAATACCTGCAAAGGGGATTGAAGACTGTCTGAAAAGAAATGAAGCTTTTAGTCATTTGAATAATTACAATATCATTAAGAATCCGGTATATGTATTTAAATCATCTTCGCACAAGATTGTGCATCATAGGAAATTTATTCTTGCTGTAGGCAGACTTTCTTACGAAAAGGGATTTGACAGATTAATCGAGGCTTTTAGTAAAGTTAGAATAAAGAATATCGACCTGGTGATCGTTGGCCAGGGAATAGAAAAGCAAAATTTAGAATACCAAATCCATAAGCTGAGGCTTGATGACCGAATTATACTTGCTGGGGCAAAGGATGATCTGCAGCATTATTATAATCAGGCCGAATTATTTGTTCTGCCGTCAAGAAATGAGGGCTATCCGAATGCGCTTATTGAAGCAATGAGCGCCGGGTGTGCATGCGTTGCTATGGATTGTGAATTTGGTCCTTCTGAGATTATTGAACACGGCATAAATGGCATTCTGGTTGAAAACGGGAATATAAATATGCTGACCAAGTCCATTTTTAATATCCTGTTTAACGTTGGGCTTAAACATCGCCTGGGCGACAATGCCAGGGCAATAAATAAAACAAATTCTCTGGATGTCATTTCTGACATGTGGGAAGAACTGATACTTGCAAAATAAAACTTAAGACTATGAATATTCCTTTCTCACCTCCGTTTATTGATCAGGCAGTTATAGATGAAGTGGTAGACACACTTCAAACCAATTGGATCACTTCTGGGCCAAAAGTTAAGGCTCTGGAATCCGAAATATTAACTTTAACCGGGTCGGAAGCCGCAGTATGTGTTAATTCCTGGACCTCTGGTGCCATTATGATGTTGAAGTGGTATGGCATAGGAGAAGGCGATGAAGTGATAGTTCCTGCATATTCTTACTGTGCAACTGCATTGTGCGTTTTGCATTGCGGTGCAAATCCTGTTATGGTGGATATTCTGGATGATTGTACCATAGATCCTGAAAAGGTGAAAAGTAAGATTACTGAAAAGACGAAGGCAATTATTGCTGTGGACATTGCAGGATTGCCGTGCATGTACAATGAGTTGAATGCACTTGTGAACGACCCTGATGTTAAAGCACAGTTTGTACCTGGATCAGGAAGACAAGCATTGCTAGGAAGAATTTTATTGATCGCGGATGCCGCACATTCAATTGGTTCATATTATGATGATGTGCCTGCTGCCAGAAAAAGTGATGTCACTATATTCTCATTTCATGCAGTAAAAAATATTACTACAGCTGAAGGAGGGTGTATTTGTCTGAATCTTCCTGCTTGTTTTGACAATCAGGAGGAATACAAGTTTTTGAAACTTTTCTCCATGAATGGGCAGAATAGAGATGCCTTCGCAAAATCTAAGGGAGCAAACTGGAAGTATGATATTTTATTTAAAGGGTTTAAAATGAATATGCCCGATATCTGCGCTGCGATTGGATTGGCTCAGCTGAGAAAATATAAAAACACGTTACTTCCTTTAAGAAAGATTGTGTATTTGAAGTATTGTAATTCCTTTGATGGCTATAATTGGTTTATAAAACCGGTTATGAAAGACGATCACCGGGAATCTTCATATCACTTGTTCCCTCTGCGGATAAAAGGCATAACAGAAGCCCAAAGAGATCAGATTATAGAAGAAATGGTAAATAGAGGTGTAGTAGTGAATGTTCACTTTATCCCTATGCCAATGCTGACTTATTTTAAGAGCATTGGTTATGACATAGACAATTATCCAAATAGTTATAAGCAATACGCCTGTGAGATTTCATTGCCTATATATCCTCAGCTGTCAAATCTGGAGATTGATTTTATCATTGAATCTGTTATAGCAAGCGTGAGACTGGTAGTAGGAATAAAAGAATTAGTTAAAGTTTCATCTTAGCCATTATAGTATGTTAGTGAAGAGATTATTCGATGTGTTTTTCGCTCTAGCGGGTATGTTGGTGTTATTCCCAGTTTTCATTACTGTGGCTTTTCTAATAAAAGCAGGGTCAAAAGGTGGCATTTTCTACAAACAGGTACGTGTTGGTCTGAATCAGAAGACTTTTAAGTTGGTGAAATTCAGGACGATGTGTGCTAATGCAGATCAGGACGGATTACTTACTGTTGGTGATCACGACATGAGGATAACGAAGATAGGTTACTGGCTAAGGAAGTATAAAATTGATGAATTGCCACAGCTGATCAATGTCTTAAACGGAGATATGAGTTTTGTAGGACCGAGACCGGAAGTATGTAAATACGTAGAATTATATAACAGCTTTCAAAAAAGGGTGCTTACTGTAAAACCAGGAATAACGGATTGGGCATCCATTGAATTTATAGATGAAAATCGTTTGCTTGCTAATGCAGAGGATCCTGAAAGCTTTTACATCAACACGATCATTCCATTAAAGATCGATCAGAATTTAAAATATATCGATCATCACAGTATTTGGATTGATCTGAAAATTATCTCTTATACTTTAAAAAGTATTCTTGTCAGGTGATGAAAACATTAAAGGTACTTGATTGGCCCGAAAAAAGATACTATGGTGAAACACATCCGTTTTATAGATGGGCCAACCAATTAAGAGCTAATGACGTTAAAGTGCAATTTTACTATGATCACCAGGATAAAGCGTTGAAAGATGCGGACTGCGTGTTGATCCATTCCAGGTACTTTGCTGGTTGGCAAAATTTAAATACCAGATCTGAACAGAACGAGCAGGAACTCTTAGCTTTTCTTTTGGAAATGAGGCACAGCTCAGGCAAATTGATCTGGTTTGATGCTGCAGACTCTACCGGTTCGGGCGACTTTGCCATTATACCTTTTGTAGATGTATTCCTCAAAAAGCAGATACTAAAGAATAAGGAATATTATAGTGCAGAGAACGGTATAAAGGACTTAAGAATATGGTTGAATTCTAATGATCCTAAAAATCCAAAAACAGCATTTGTCCCCTGTCCTGAAGAGCATGTTAAAAAAATAAAGCTTGGTTGGAATCTTGGATTGAATGACTATAGGTATTTTGGCTATAAGATGAGCAGATTGAGTAATTTTTTAAATTACAATATCTATCCGCTTCGTTTTTCAGGATCAGATAAACAAAGAAAATATGACTTGACTTTTAGGGGGACAATTCATCAGGATAATCATGAGATGAATAGGATCTCCTATCAAAGAAATCATATCATCGGGCTTTTTGATCACCTGAATTTTAATATTGCCAAGGGCTGTAATGTAAGCAAGTCCAGATATTGGAAAGAGCTGCGAAACTCAAAGTTGAGTGTTAGTCCCTTTGGCTGGGGAGAGATCTGTTACCGTGATTTTGAAACATTTATTTCTGGCTCTCTATTGGTAAAGCCTTTAATGAGCCACATGGTGACTTTTCCTGATGTGTATATTCCTGATAAAACCTATGTTCCTGTGGCCTGGAATATGATTGGTACACAAGAACTATTGGAGCAATTGATCGTCAATTACAAAGAAGTAAGGTATATCGCTCAGAATGGTCAGGATACCTACAGGCATGCTATGAATGATGCACAAGGGTTCATAGATGTTTTAAAACAAAATGTAACCGATTAAGAATTACTAATTGATTTGGAAATGAAAATAATAGCTGCCATTTTTCTGGTGTTGTATCTGTATGCTCTCGCTTTTGGAATTTTTATGACGGATCTGTTTAGAATTCCTGCTCCACTGATCTTTTGTATTCCTTTGATAGTATTTTTTAAAGAGAAAGACAATACAGAGTTCATCTACTGGAAAATTCTATTGCTACTTGCTGCAGCTGGTTTCCTTTATTATGTAGTTGGTTTATCAGTTCTTAATGGTTTTGCGGCTAATATCATTTGTATCATCGTCTGTGCCTTATTCTTTAATCATTTTGTAGGAACCAGTAAGGAACGGTTTAATTATGTCGTAGTAGTATTTTTTGGTTTACTAACCATCTCGTGTATTGTTCTTGTATTCGATCACTTTTATGAGATCAGTCAATGGAGGGCGATGCTGATGGGTGAAAGAGTGATGCAAAGTCCTTCAGGTATTGCTGTTTATCAATTTAATTTTGGTTATCAAGTAGCGGCATTAACGCCGTTTGCATTTATTTATACCTGCGTATTTAATAAGTCTTTACTGGCAAAAGGAGTTGTGCTTGCCATATGTCTTGGATTCTTGTTCCTATGTATGCAACGTTCTGCATTTGTCGCTTTTATTTTTTGCGTAGTTCTGTTTATGCTGCTTTATTACAGAGGCAGGGCGGTCATTTCGCTTACCCTGATGGCGCTCGTTTGTGCAGGTGTTTATAATTATGTTCTTAAAGATAATCTGGATAGTGTAGAGAACATCATTACAAAGAATGTTCATAACGATGCTGCCTATAACAGAGGGGGACTGGTAGAAGAAAACCTAAGGATTTATATTGACTATCCTTTCGGATTGATTTTTTACGGTAAAAGCTGGGGTGACGTCATTTACAGAGACTCTGTGTTTTCTTCAGGAATAACTTCTCATAATGCCTATCTAATGTTTTTTACCTATCTCGGTCCTTTTTTAGGATTAGGGTTGTTAGTTGGGATTTATTACAAAGTAGGCGCAATCTGTATCCGTGTTATGGAATTTATAAGATTGAAGGAAAATGCGATGTTGGTTTGTTTGTGTTTTTCCTTTATGGGAGTTTCAATAAATGCTTTATCACATAATCCCTGGTTGATCGGAGCTGATGGCCCAACTATTTTTTTGTATTTCGGGATACTTCATCTGTATTGGCAGCAAAAATATCAGGCTGCGGATTCAATAGTACCTGAGCAATCTCATGCATATGCTTAAACTAAAAATTGTGCACATTATTGGTAACCTGGGGTTAGGTGGTGCAGAACGTTTTGTAATAGATCTTTGTAATGAAATAGCGAGAAATGAGCGCTATGAATTGTCTATTATTTCTTTATGTGAGAATCAGGATAAGAATTCTTTTGTGAAGGACATCGCTCCAAATGTTAACTATTTATCTTTTAATAAAAAAAAGGGATTTAGCTTGGCAGTTCTGTTAAAGCTCACTAATTGGTTGAAGATGTATCGCCCGCATGCGGTGCACAGTCATTTAAATAGTTCGGAGTATTTAACATTATATAGGCTCTTTAATAATCAAACTGTTTTTTACCATACGATTCATAATGTCGCGGAGGTGGAATGTACCGGTTATTTTCTAAAGCACTTTAGAAAATTACATTATTGGATGAACAGAGTAATTCCTGTGACGATATCTAAGAACGCCAGCAGGACTTACAAAGAATATTACAACCTCAGCAATGACGTGCTGATCGAAAATGGGAGACCCCCATTGAAAATTACAGAGTCTTATCAGGATATTTTTCATCAATATAAATCTACAG
Source organism: Pedobacter frigoris (assembly GCF_005116445.1). Taxonomy (GTDB): domain Bacteria; phylum Bacteroidota; class Bacteroidia; order Sphingobacteriales; family Sphingobacteriaceae; genus Pedobacter; species Pedobacter frigoris. The sequence goes on along the minus strand of NZ_SWBQ01000007.1, from coordinate 115,871 downwards.
ACAAAGAGTTTTTGCTGGTTCATGTTGGGCGAATCTCAGCAGAAAAGAACCAGCTGATGCTAATCCGTGCTGTGCAAGCATTTAATGCTAAAGAAGATAAAAAGTGCAGATTGCTCATCATTGGTGAGGTACATGATGAAAAATTGTTCAGGCATTTAAAAATTCAGGCAGATGGGGACGACCTTGTTGAATTTCTAGGTGGAAGGAGTAATGTAGCAGATTATTTGAGTATAGCGGATGGATTTTGCTTGCCAAGTGTTTTTGAAGGTATGCCAATCACCATTATTGAAAGCCTGTCTTTGGGATGCATTCCAATATGTACGCCTATTGGAGCTTTAACGCTGATGATTGAAGATGGGGTGACGGGCTTTTTAAGCGAAGATCTTAGTGTAAGGAGCTATTGTGATGCGATCAAAAGAGCAGTTTATAGTCGGGATAGAAAAATGATAAAGCAAAATGCCATCACTGAATTTCAAAATAAATACCATATAGAGATTTCAGCGAAGAGACATTTAAAAACTTATATAAGCATGCTTAGTCATGCCGAGCGTAAAGAAGATGCTTCTGTGTTATTGTTGTACCCGTCAAAATTTAAAAGAAATGATAAAGTTTACTAATGATGAACTACAGATTGTAAAAAAGCTGGAAATTTTGAAAAATGAGGCTGGTTCACACTCTCCAAGTATTATCACATTCAGACAGAAACTGCCTGAGGTGGAGATTAAAGTAGATGCCTGTTTTCTTTCTAATCCATATGCTACTGATCTGTTTCTGGAGTATTTTGATGAAGAGATTTTGAAGAGCGGTAAAATCAGGGATCTTTTGGAATGCTATCCGTCTCAAAATGGTGTAATAGCTGAGATTCTGGCAGAGTTTCTTCAGATCAATGCAAAAAATATTTTTATAGGAAATGGAGCCATTGAAATCATTCAGGCTGTAATACATAATTTTACCCGTCGAAAAATTATGATCAATATTCCTACTTTTTCTTCTTACTATGAATACGTAAAAGAGGGGGTAGAGGTAGTTTATAATGAGCTTTCTAAGGATAATGATTATGGCCTTGATGTAGACAGTTATATAGAACTGGTTAAACTTCACCGGCCCGATACGATTGTATTAATTAATCCGAACAATCCAAACGGGGCTTATACAAGGATTAAAGACGTACAAAGAATATTGGATGAGCTTTCTTTTGTAGATAATGTGATCATTGATGAGAGTTTTATTCATTTTGCTTATGAAACGGAAAACTATCAATTGGTGTCTTTGGCTCATTTGGTAGAAAAATACCCAAACCTTATTGTCCTCAAAAGTATGTCTAAAGACTTTGGAATTGCAGGAATAAGAGCGGGTTATGGAATTATGAAAGAGTCTTATGTGAAATCTTTATTGGATAGTGGGTACTTGTGGAACTCAAATGGTTTTGCAGAGTACTTTTTCAGATTATATACTCAGAAAGATTTTGCTGTAAAGTATGATAAAGTAAGAATCAAATATATCGTTGAGACGCTTGAATTCATTCATGAATTAAAACAACTTCCAGGTATAAAAGTATATCCAAGCATGGCTAATTTTGTACTGATAGAATTGATGGATGGAATTAAATCTACTGATTTTGTATCTAAACTATTAATTACCTATGGCATTTACATTAGAACCTGCGATGACAAAATAGGGTTGAAAGGGCAGTTCATCCGACTGGCATCCCGATCTAAGATGGAGAATGATTATATCATTCAAAGCCTAAAGGCTTGTATTGAAATGAATGTGATTTTGGATCTGGTCAATGAAACAACGGGTTAAAGTCATTTTATTCTCGGTATTCGGCTTGTACTTTAAAAGGAAGTTTAGAAAGCTGATCAAAGGTGTGTCAAAAAGCTCCAGAATTTATCTGATTGATATTGACAATACACTTGCTCATACCTGGCCATCATTGAAAGATTATGTTTACCGCGGTGAAAATCACAGGTATCGCTCACTTTCTATATTCCTGGGTATGCGAAAATTCATCATTGATAAAATTAGAAACAACGAAAAGGTAATTTTTATTTCGGCCAGAAGCTATTTTAATTTTCGGACTACATGTGACTGGTTAAAAAGTAACGGTCTGCCCGGAGATCAGGTAATTCTTGTAGCAAATCCTGATGATAAATTAGAGTACATCAGTGAGTTGCTCTATAGAAGTATTAACGTGGTTTATATAGACGATTTAAGTCATAGCCATGAGTACGGGTCGGTCAAGTTATATGGTGAGTTGATTTTAGATGTAAAGGAATTGCCAATAGAATATTTAGGAATTGATGAAATAGAATTAATTAACTCAGCTTATGAAGGAAATGACAAAAGTACTTAAAAGGTTAGCACGTGTCTTTAGAATTATTGTGACGGTGAAATGGCTTAAATTGTGGAGTAGCTATGATTCAAATGCTGTTATTATACTTTGGATCCCAGGTGGGTCATTAAAGTATTTTGGGTCAGATGCCTTTATCTGGGATATGGCCACTTTAGCCGGCCTTTTGGAAGAAGGTAAAAATTTTAAAATTGTATATGGAAAATCAATTGGGAAGTATCATCATAAGAAGATTTTCTTTTCAATAAGCAGCCATTATAATGTTTACAGGTTTGATGACTATACCGACATTCTGCAGCACGTTACAAAACAACTTGAATTTCAGGGTAATGCCGTTTTTCCTAAGCATAGTGAGACTATTTTTTGGGAGAATAAATCATATATGCATGGCGCTTTTAATGATGCCAAGGTAAATGAACCAAAAACAACGATTTTTAATGATTTTGAAGCACTTTTGAATACAAGAATTAATTTTCCCTTTTTAATTAAAGCAGAGCATTCGTGTTCCTCAGAAGGGTTGTATAAAATTTCTTCCTGGTCCGATCTGGCTGATCTGATTTCTAATGAGAAATTCGTGAGAGAAAATAAGAACATCATTGTACAGGAATTGATCAATATGCGAAAAGATTTAAGGGTGATTTTGGTTAAAGATGATATTGTACTGCATTACTGGAGGATAAATCAATCGGAAGAGTGGAAACCTACGTCGACAAGCTACGGAAGCAAGGTTGATTTTGATTTCTTTCCCGAGCAATGGAGACAGCATATCATCCAAACTTTTAAATCTTTAAAATTGACAACAGGTGCTTTTGATATCACCTGGCAGAATGACGACTTAAATACAGAGCCAATTTATTTGGAAGTAAGTCCTTTTTACCAGCCTAATCCGAAGATGAAGATTACAAAAAAGGCATATGCATTTTATAAACAACATTTTAGTTTGTTTAACTCTTGGGATGCGAAATATGTAGATGTTGTTTTTAAAATCAAACAAAAGCAGGTTAAGGCGTATCTGCAAGACTTGATAACAGCGTAAATATGAAATCCGGTAAACGAGTGATTTTGATGACACCATCTATGAGTAAGGGTGGTGCGGAAACTCAACTTCTTAAAGTTGCGCTTTTCTTAAGGGATAATGGTCATAAAGTACTGATTATTTCTCTTAAGCCCATTGATGAATTTAATGGTGTGCTTGAGAAATCGGGTATAAGCCTTGTTTTTTTAGGAAAATGGGGTAGAAATACATTTTCTAATTTGAGCATGTTGTGGAATGCTGTTAAAATATTTCGGCCAGATGTTATTGTCGCATTTATGTTTATAGCTATCATATTTGCCCGGCTTCTTAAATTACGACTTAAGTTTCGACTGATTTCTACGATAAGAATATCTGTAATTCCTAAAAAGTGGTATTTGCTTTTTAAACTTACTTCAGGACTTGATGATGCAGTAGTTTATAATTCTGTAGCATCTAAAAATAATTTTGAGGTTCAGAATTTTGGATTAAAGAATGGATTGGTGATTAATAATGGCATTTCTATCAATATCTGCTCAAATGAAGTGCGAGAAGAAGAGAATCTGTTTACATGGGTGTGTGTTGCACATTTCAGATGGAATAAAGATTATCTCACTTTATTTAAAGCCGTTACCTTGATTAAAGAAAGAAAGTTCAGATTAGATATTATAGGCGAATTAAATAGTGAAATATGGCCTTATGAAATTATAAAAGAAATGGGGATTAGTGAGCATGTACGTATTCTGGGGTTTAAACCGAATGCATCTTATTATTTAGAGCGATCAGATGCATTTGTACTTTCTTCTTTTTCTGAAGGAATGCCTAACGCCATCCTCGAAGCAATGGCTTACGGTCGGCCAGTCGTGGTGACAGATATTGACGGCAACCGTGAGTTGGTACAACAGGCTGGGTGTGGTTTTCTATGTGAGCGGCAAAATGAATACTCAATGGCTGCAAATATGCTGAAGATAATGGATATGCATCCTCTTGAGAGAAATAAATTGGGTGCGAAAGGCAAAATGCATATAGAAAAGAGTTTTGGCGAAGAGAAAGTAATGAATGAATGGATGCAATTGATTGAGCAGCTTACCAGTTAAAAATCAGAAACTATGTGTGGAATATTCGGAGCAATTAATTACAGCGTAAAGGTACCTGATGAACGCATTTTTGAAGGTTTGTGGCATCGTGGGCCAGATCAGCAAGGACAAATAAATGTAAATAATGTAAAACTTTACCATACGAGGCTAGCTATTCAGGATTTGAGCATTTCCGGACAGCAGCCAATGGAATATAATGGATTAGTTATTGTATTCAATGGAGAGATTTACAATCATATGGATCTGCGGATCAAGTATGGTCTAAAAGCCAATTCTAATTCGGACACATTAACCATTTTGATGATGTTTGAATTAATGGGTATGAAGATGCTGAATGAGTTTGATGGAATGTTTGCTTTTGCCATTTATGATACGCACAATAGGAGAGTATATCTTGCAAGAGACAGAGCTGGTAAAAAACCTTTGTATATCTATGCTAGAGGAGGGTCATACGTATTTTCTTCAGAGCTCAATGCTTTATATCAGGTGGTTCGCCCAGAAGTAGATCATGCTTCGCTTTCCGACTACTTGTATCTTGGACATCACTACCGTAAGTCTACTCCTTATTTGTTTGTTGAGGAGCTCGAGAATGGCCATTTTTTGAAAATTGATACGCTTACCGGGGTAGCTGATAAGACAGCGTGGTTTAGAATGGAAGATCATTATATGGCAGAAAAAGAACTGGGGTATGAAGATTCGATTGAATGTCTGGACGAATTGTTACTAACGTCGGTGAAACGCAGGATTGAAAGTAGTGACCTGGATGTAGGTTCTTTTTTAAGTGGGGGTATTGACAGTGGATTGGTAACAGCAATGGGAGCACAATGTTCACCTAAGCTGAAAACATTTACTGTAAAAATGGAAGGTGCATTTGATGAATCTGCATTGGCGCAAAAAGTAGCAGACAAATACAATACAAGTCATACGGTTGTCGAGATTGATTTTTCAAATCTTAAAGACGATGTAGAAAAAATACTTGTTAATCATGGAGAGCCAAATTCAGATAATTCTGCGATTCCAAGTTATTATGTAGCAAAAGAAGCGAAGAAGCACATCACGGTAGTGCTAAATGGTGATGGTGCTGATGAACTTTTCGGTGGTTATAGGCGATATGTACCCTTTAAAAATATAGATTTCTTTAATACAGGACATTTTACAAAGATCAGTTCAAAAATACTCACCGGGATTTTACCCGTAGCTCATAAAAAGCAAAGTAATTACACTTATATATACCGGTTGCTAAAGTTTGCGAGCTACTCAGATATCGTTAAGATGTATTGTTCGGCTTCTTCAGACCTGTTTGTCGGATATGAAGATCAGTTTTTAGTGAAGCCCTTAATGAAAGGTATTACGGAAGACTTGAATAGGCTTAACAGTTATCCCATTTCATCTTTAAAGAAGTTGTTGCTGATGGACTTTGAATCCATGCTGTTTGGAAGATTACTTCCAAAAATGGACATTGCTACCATGGCCCATTCACTCGAGGGGCGTAGTCCATTTCTTTCCAAAGAAGTATTGGAATTTGCACCAGGACTTGCTGATGATTTCAAAATAAAAGGGATACGGACTAAGGCAATTTTAAGAGATCTCTCAAAGAGATACCTACCTGCCGAATTGATCACTCAGCCTAAGAGGGGATTTGAAATCCCCTTGAGCAAATGGGTGGACGGCGAGCTCAAGGAAATTATGGATGTTTATCTTCTTGCTTCAGATGCTTTATACCCGAGTATAATCAAGAGGAAATTTATTGAAGAATTGATTACTAATAAGGTTAGAATATCAGTAGAAAAAAGAGCCAAAATACTGTTTTGCGTTTTTGGCCTTGAAGTTTGGTATAAGAATTTATAGCGTCGGCTTTCTTATCCGATTTAACACTTTAAACTTATATATTATGAAAGTATTAGTTACCGGTACAGCTGGGTTTATTGGTTTTCATTTGGCGAAATATCTGCTTGAAAGAGGAGATGAAGTGATAGGCATTGATTGTATCAATGACTATTATGATATTAATTTAAAGTATCGGAGGCTTGCGGAAACAGGTATTCCTGAGGATAGTATACACTATGGGGAAATGGTGCAAAGTACCAGGTATGCAAAGTATAAATTTATCAAGCTTGACATCACTGATCATGGTAAGTTAAAAAAGGTATTTAAAGATTGTCATTTTGATGCAGTTTGTAATCTGGCAGCGCAAGCTGGCGTGAGATATAGTTTGACGAATCCTAAGGCTTATCTTGACTCCAATATTATAGGTTTTCTGAACATTCTGGAATGTTGCAGGGTACACAATATTAAGCACCTGGTATATGCAAGTTCATCAAGTGTATACGGGTTGAATGAGCATATGCCATTCTCAACTGATCATCATGTAGACCATCCTGTTTCACTTTATGCTGCATCTAAAAAAAGCAATGAATTAATGGCGCATGCATACAGTCATTTATTTGGTCTGCCTACGACAGGATTGCGGTTTTTTACAGTTTATGGTCCATGGGGCCGACCAGATATGGCTTTATTTATTTTTACTAAAGGCATCTTGGAAAATAAGCCAATTGATGTATTCAACGAAGGTAAGATGAAGCGTGATTTTACATATATAGATGATATTGTTGATGGTATTGTCCGGGTGATAGATGCTCCAGCCAAACGTGATGCAAAATGGAATGCGCTTAAACCAAAGCCTGCGACATCAAACGCACCATATCGCATCTTTAATATAGGTAGAGGGCAGTCTGTTGGGCTTATGGATTTCATCACGGAAATTGAAAAGAATACGGATAGCGTAGCTCAGAAAAATTACTTGCCACTTCAGAGTGGAGATGTGACCGAAACGTGGGCTGATATATCAGATATGAGGCAACTCATGAATTATGATCCTAAAGTTTCAGTAGAAGAGGGAGTTAGAAACTTTGTTTCCTGGTATAAGAATTTTTATACAGATTCAGGAATTCTTAATAAAATGAAGGAGCTGGTTTTAATCTCCTAACCATGGTATTTCCTATATAGAACGATACTGAAAAATATTGATATTTCAGAAGAAAACCACGACAATTTTACCAATTGTCATAAATTAACTCTGGTTTATGACGTAAAAATTACAAATGTATATGTGTTGTAACATCTTTTCTCGACCTTCATTTTTTTTTTTTAAGTAAAAAATAATCTTTTTTTCATTTTCTGTCAAAACTTATTGATGAAAATTTTTTTCTTATTTGTTTCACCAGGATCATCTTTGTTTTCTTTGATTAATGTTTTGTAAATTCTTGTTAATGCTGAAAAAATATCAAACATAAACGATTAAATGTTTCAGATCACCTAATTACGGTCGCCCTTTGTTTAGAGTCTTTCTTTACTGAAAATCAGTATGTTTCCATAATTTTTAGAGTGTATAATGCTTGCTTTTTAAGCGTTACCATTGTATACTTTAAAAAAATAATATGGAAAGAAAAAACAAATTAACAAATCACTTGCCCATGAGCCTTCTGTTACTTCTGGTTTTATTAACTTTTAGTAAATGCAAAAAAGATTCGGATGTGGCAAAAATTAACAGCTCTTCCAATGCAATTGAATCTGAAATTAGTGCAGTTGCTGCGTCTGGATCATCGCGGACTTTGACAGTAACTAAAGCAGCAAAAGATGAAGGATTTTCTTATAAAGTCTACGCTGATTTGGGGACTTCAAGTGATACCCAATCGCAGCCAACAGCATCAACAGTTAAAATATTTGAAAATGGAGTTGAAATTGGTCCTGCCCATTCATTGCATTCGGATATAAGGACTTTGGGTAAAGGTCGATTTAGTCACTGGTCTGGTAGTTTGTATTTTTCAACATCAGATAATAGTGATCCAAGGACAAACGGAAGAACCTATACCTACACTATAGATGGAACTTCTAGTGTTGTAAAACCCCCTCAGGTTGCGGATCCTGTTGTACCTGTGACTCCACCATCGTCATCCAGTTCTGCAATTATAGGGTATGCCTCTGTAGACGGGAAGACAACAGGTGGTCTGGGTGGAAATACTATAATTGCGACGACACTTGCGCAACTGAAATCAGCTACTGAATCAAATTCTCCACTGATTATAAAAGTATCAGGAAAAATTACCGGTACGGGCTTCATCAACGTAAAATCTAATAAAACGATATTGGGACTTAGTGGTTCGAGCATGGAGGGTGTTAGTCTGATGATTTACGGCACAAGTAATATCATTATCCAGAATATGACTATTAAAAATGTAGTTACTTATTCTAACATCATTATAAAAGAAGGAGCACATCATATTTGGGTTGACCATTGTGATCTTTCTTCTGACCGAAATCATGGTTGGGATTATTATGACGGATTGTTGGATGTAGGGAAAAGAGCAGATTATATTTCTCTATCATGGAATAGACTACATGATAGTCACATTCCAATGTTAATCGGTTTTGGGGATCAAAATACAGATGATACTGGTCACCTGCGTACTACTGTTTATAATAATTATTTTTACAATGTTTCAGAACGTCAGCCAAGTACCAGATTTGGTTATATGCATTGCTTTAACAACTACCTATCTAATGGAAGCGGTTATGGTATTGGAGTAACAATGGGAGCTACGGTTCGTACTGATAACAACTACTTTGAAAACCAGTCAGTTCCTATCTATACAGAATACAATGCTAAGCCTGGCTATGTTAGCGGAGCGAATACAAATATTTATAAAGGTTCTGGAGCAAACAGAATATCAACATCGGCATCAGATTGGGTACCATCATATGAGTATAAATCTGTGCTAATTCCTGCGGCTAATGTGCCAGCTGTTGTATCAGCAGGTGCGGGTGCTACACTGAGCATATAATAGGCTCCTTTTGCAGGATTGACTTTCTGACCTTCAGTATTAAAAGTTGCTGACCAGTCTGGCCTCATATAGACCAGGCTGGTCTTTCCAAATTCGTAACTAAGAATTTTATACTAATGGAAATTAATAGAAAGAAGATCCTGATCTCCTGTGATTCCTCGCGCTCACTGCTCGACTTCCGGGGCAAACTAATTGAAGAGCTGATTAGAAATCATGATGTGAGTATTTATACTCCGAAAATTGATCAATCAAGGATAAGGCATAAATTAGACGAGATGGGTGTTACTGTTTATGAAAATGAACTTAAGCCCAGCAATGTTTCTATCCTATCAGATTTAAAATACATTTCAAACCTTCGTAGTTTATTATCGAAGATCCAGCCCGACATATTTTTTCCCTATACTTTTAAACCTGTAATCTACGGTGTTATTGTAGCGAAATTTTGTGGCATAAAATGTATTACACCTATGCTGACCGGGTTGGGTTATAACTTTTTGGATCTTGATAAAAAGAGAACTTTAATTCAAAAAATAACAAGGATACTTCTGAAATTTAGTTTGAAAGCAAGCAATAATCTGAGAGTGATTTTTCAGAATAAAGATGACTATCATACACTGGTTTCAGCAAAAATCCTCACAGCTAAAAACAGGGCATATGTTGTTAATGGATCTGGTGTTGATCTTTCCCATTATGATTACTCTAAGCCTGATCTGAAAGTAATTAGCTTTTTGATGATCGCCCGTTTAATTAATGCTAAGGGGATTAAAGAGTATTATGAGTCTGCCAAAATCTTAAAGCAGAAGTTTCCAGAGGTTAGATTTAGATTAATTGGTCCTTATGATGACAATATCGATGCTATTAATAATGAATTATATTCCAAAATAAAATCAGATGGGACTATAGAATATTTGGGGCTAGTGCAGGACGTTAGACCTTACATTACCGATTCATCGATTGTAGTGCTGCCTTCTTATTATGGCGAGGGTGTGCCAAGGTGTATTCTGGAAGGCATGGCAATGGGCAGGGCCGTAATAACGAGTAATTCAGTTGGCTGCAAAGAGACTGTTAATCCTTCAATAAAGGCCATCAATGGTTTTTTGGTGTCAATTAAGAATGTGAACGAATTAACCGCCAAAATGGAATACTATGTCAGACACGTTGACGATATCATCCGGTTTGGTGTAAATGGCAGAAAGTACGCTGAAGAAAAATTTGATGTGAATAAAGTAAACAAGCAAATGGTTCAAATACTGGAGGGAAGTATATAGTATAGTTCAACTTAACGAAAAACACATGTCTTATCGCAGTCGCATAGTTAGGAATAAAATGGAGTGGATTCGTTATATCGAAAGAGCACTTATGTACGAAGCTTACCACACCTGGCATTACCATTCTTTAAATACAGAAGGAGAACCGTTACTCTTTGTATTTGAGTTGGCACATGTTTTTGTCGCGCTACCGCTGATCAAAAGAGGCATTCCAGATACAAATTATTTTGACCTAACTTCCGTATACGGTTATGCAGGACCTGTTTCTAATGTAGACCTTTCACAGCTTGATGCATTAACCGTTGAAAGGTTTAAGTCAGAATTTATTGACTTTATGAACGAAGAAAAGTGTGTATGTGTTTTTTCACGTCTACATCCTTTCCTCAACCAACAAGTCCTTTTAGGACCTATTGGAGGAGTTCGGGATAATGGAAATACAATTTACATGGACCTTAAGCGGTCTGTAGATGAACAAATTGCAAATTATCATCCCAGATTGGCTCGTCAGATCAGGCATTTACGTCATGCAGGCTTGGTGATCAAGGAAGCTTCCGATAAAACAGAAATCGGAATATTTACCGACATGTACAATGAGAATATGAGCAGGCTGCATGCTTCTTCCAATTATTATTTCACGGAAGATTATTTTGAAGGACTACTTAATTCCACTGAATTTTCTGCGAAATTAATTCTTATCTATAAAGGAATTGAAATCACATCTGGAGCGATTATTTTCTTATCTGAGCATATCATAAGAAATCACCTCTCTGCGACCGCAACTGAATATCTAGGAGATTCTCCGAGTAAACTGCTTACTGATGAAATCAGTTGTATGGGTAGATCAACCGATGCGGGAATCTTTCATTTAGGTGGCGGGGTTGGTGGAAAAGAAGATAGTTTATTTCAGTTTAAAAGCTATTTTTCGGAACAGAGAAAGCAGGATTGCATTTGGTGTTACGTTAATAATCAACACGTTTATAATGAACTTACTTTTCAAGTTAAAGGTGGCGTAGATTCTTCTCCGAATTTCTTCCCTGCTTATCGAAGAAGCACAGCTAAAGAGGTTATCAAATCTGTATAGCTTTAATCTTAAGCAGATTTTAAAAATCTAATAAATTAAGTGATGAAAAATAAATTTGATTATTCTAAATCAGATTTGGTTTTGTTTGACCAAACCATGCGGGAATACGGTTGGATAATTTATGAAAATGCGCTGCCGGCTGATATTGTTGAACAAATTAACCATGATTTGGTGTCCGCATACAACGTTAGGAGACAGATTCAGGTAGCGAATGGGATTGCTGGCAATATGGATGGAACACTCCATCATCTTGTAGAGTCTGAGAATTTTTCACTGAGGTTCCTGGAACAGCAATGTTGCGATGAACAAATGAAGCATTTCTTAGGAGGAAACTACATTCTCAATTCAATGGGCGCAGTAATTAATTTGAAAAATGCGCAACCGTATGTTCAGAATGTTCATAGAGATATTAGAAGTTTTACGGGTGATTTAAAATTGATGGTTCAGATGATGGTTATCCTGGATGATTTCACCTTGGACAACGGAGCAACATATATGCTTTCTAAGTCCCATTTAGGAGATGTGAAACCCGATAATGTCTATTTCTATGGGCACGCAGATCGTGCATTAGCAAAAAAGGGAAGTGTTGTTTTGTTTGATGCCAACCTATGGCATGCTGCGGGTAAAAATAATACAGATTTCCCGAGAAGGGCACTTACAATGGCTTTTACCAAGCCGTTTTTTAAGCAGCAACTAGACTATCCACGCATGTTGGGTTACGAATTTGGAGAGGGCTTAAGTAAAGATTTAAGGCAGGTTCTTGGTTACAATTCGAGGGTTCCGGCTGATCTCGAGGAATATTATCAGCCTGTTGAAAGAAGAATGTATCAACCTGGACAAGGATAGTAGACATGAAACAAATTTACTCAAGTAAAATGAAGCCACTAGGAGGTTACCTGGAATTGCAATTGGAAAAAGGTCAAGATTATTATCCTTTATTATTAAAGCTAAATACTGGACGTAATGCATTTGAATACATTTTAAAAGTGAAACGTTATACGTCGATCTACCTGCCTTATTTTACCTGCGAGGTTTTATTGGAACCCTTAAGAAAACTTGGTATTCAATATCAATTCTATACAATTAACGAAAAAATGGATCCGGTGCTTGATTTTGAAGTTGGGCCTACAGAATGTTTTTTGTATACCAACTATTTTGGGCTTAAACAAGATACTATTTTGAGGCTGAGTAAACAGTTCAAAAATTTAATTGTAGATAATTCTCAAGCTTTTTTTTCTGAGCCTGTTGATGGGCTCGATACATTTTACTCATGCAGGAAGTTTTTTGGTGTTCCGGATGGAGCGTATTTAAATACAGACAGTCTGGTACGATTAAAGCTGGAAAGAGATTTGTCCTGTGATCGTTTTTCTCACCTGATAAAAAATATAGATGTTGGTATTGAAAACGGTTACCAGGACTATATTGAAAATAATATTGTGCTTTCGAATAATCCTATCAAGAAAATGTCCGCGCTTTCCCATCGGATTTTATCAGGTATTGATTATAAAGAATGTAAGTATCGCAGAAACTCGAATTTTATGTATCTCCACGATTTTCTGGTGAATTATAATGATTACGCATTTGATGCATCATCTGTAAATGGACCCATGGCGTATCCATTATTGATATCATCTACTCTGGTCAGAAAGAAATTGTTAGAGAAGAGAATTTATGTAGCTACTTATTGGCCTAATGTATTAGACTGGACTACAAAGAAAATGTATGAAAATTATCTTACTACACATTTGCTCGCACTTCCAATAGATCATCGGTATACGCATGCAGATATGAAACGAATCCTTAATGTATTAAAACAATTATTATGAGTTCAACTGTATTTCTAAGGCCGCTTGTATTGGAAGATGCAAATGTGTCATGTCAGTGGCGCAATAATCCTGAAATCTGGAAGTTTACCGGTTTTGTGCCTGATGTGCCGATTACAAAAGATATTGAACAGAAGTGGATAACTGATGTGCTTAAAAAAACAGATCAAAAACGTTTTGCGATTTGCTTAATTGAAACGGGAAAGTACATTGGAAATGTTCAGTTACTTAAAATCACAAGGAGAAGTGCGGAATTTCATCTTTTCATAGGTGAATCTGAATATTGGGGTAGAGGAATAGGGAAAGAGGCAACGCGATTGATGATGGACTTTGCCTTCCTCGAATTGGGCTTAGAACACGTAATTCTTCAGGTAGATAAAGAAAATCTTGCGGCAATAGCCATTTATAAAAAGCATGGATTTGTAGAAGTAGAGATTGAAAATCAGCGCAACGTGATGCGTGTTATAAGAGAAAATTATTTAAATAACCACTCAAATTATTTAGTATGAAACATGTAATTACTTTAACTCAAAAAGACACATGGATGGCGTATGTCGAAAGGTCGGTAAATTTTGATTTTTACCATACCTGGACCTATCACGTCTTACATTCCGCAGAAGGAGATGCATTATTGTTCGTGTATGAGAAAGGATTGGATTTTATCGCATTCCCATTATTGAAAAGAAGAATTCCCTGCTCTGATTTCTTTGACATGAGTTCCGTATATGGATACAGCGGGCCTATATCCAGCCGGGAATTTGCGGCGTTGAGCTTAGAATTCATCTTAGATTTCAAGAATGCGTTGCTTGAATTTTTTCAGGAACAAGGAATAGTATCTGTTTTTTCAAGACTACATCCCTTCTTTAACCAGGAACCATTGATGGAAAATTTTGAGGGCGTAGTAGAAAATGGAAAAGTGGTTGCTTTGGATCTTACGATTTCACTTGATGAACAGAGAAAGCAGTATCAGGAAAGGGCGCATAGAAAAATCAAACAATTGAGAAAGAGGGGGTATTATGTCAAAGAGGCGTCGGCTTCAGAAGATATTCAAACATTTTTAGCTATTTATACCTCAAATATGATTCGCCTGGGCGCATCAGATTATTATATGTTTAATGAAGAGTATTTTACCCAACTGCTTAAATCAGATGAGTATGATGCAAGGTTGTTATTTGTATATGATGATACTGGATACCCGATTTGTGGGGCAATTATCGTATTAACTAATCAAATTATACAGGCGCATTTGCTAGGTACAAGGAAAGAATATCTTTCAGATTCTCCCGCTAAACTTCTGATTGATGAGATTACCCTTTTAGGACGTGAACTTGGAATGAAGTATTACAATCTTGGTGGAGGACTGAGTTTTAAAGAAGATTCCCTTTATGAATGGAAAAAGAGTTTTTCTCATTTAACATTTAATTACCAAAGCTGGCGCTTTATTGTTAGCCGGGATAGATACAATGCTATTTTATCCGAGACTGGAATTGACAAAGAATCAACTATAGATTTTTTTCCCTTATACCGTAGTCAGCCTCAAAAAGTATAAACATTTCCTCTTTAATTGCCAATGTTATGAAACAGATTCTTTTTTGTAAAAAAGTCTATTCAAGATGGCTCATCCTATTAATTGATCAGTTAATAGTGACTTTTGCTCTTGTGATGTCCCTAATGATTGTTAACAATGCTAAATATGATTGGTTTTTTGACAGTGATTTATTGCTATATCTTTTTGCATACAATTTGGTTACAATGCTGGTATTCATTGCTATGCGTATCCATACAGGAATAATCAGATATTCCAATATAGAGGACGTGTTTAGGGTATTTAAAGCTGTGTTGCTGGCCGATGCTTTATTTGGCGTGGTTACATTTTTTGGAGCCAGTTCTTATCTGGGGCTTGGTTGGCGCTGGTTCGCTGCTATGCTGGTCATTAACTTTTTTATTTCTGCAACTATATTAATTGTTTTGAGGATTGGAGTGAAATTATTATTTCATCAGTTGGAGGAACTTCAAAATAATACTAAGGAAGTGTTGTTGATCTATGGTGCAGATGCGGCTTCTTTGCTCATAAAGCAAGGGTTGGACTCATCTCCTGAAAGAAATTTTAACATTCTTGGCTTTATTGATGACAACAGAGACCGGATCAATAAACATATTGAACAGAAAAAAGTATATCACTCATCGTCTATTCCGTTGCTCAAATCAAAGTGCTCAGTTGAAAAAATGATTGTAATGGAAGATTGTCTGGATATAGAGGGGAGAAAAAAAGCAATAGAAAAATGTCTGGAGTGCGGAATTCGTGTAATTTCTGTTCCAGCCTCCAATCACTGGTTAAAAGGCAAATTGAGATTGAGCCAGCTTCCAGATCTTAAAATAGAAGATCTGCTGCAGAGAGAACCTATATTGCTTGATTCAGAAAATATCCTCAGTGAACTTAGAGGGAAAAGAATATTGGTAACAGGAGCTGCTGGTTCTATCGGTTCTGAGATTGTAAGGCAAGTGCTAAAATGCAACCCTGAGTTAGTCGTTTTATGTGACCAGGCAGAAAGCCCCCTGCATGAAATGCAATTAGAAGTAGAAGATCATTTCCCTTCTGTTCAATGTAAAGTATTCATGGCTAATATTAGAAATTACGATCGCTTAAAAAGTCTTTTTGAAACTTATAGACCCCAGGTTGTTTTTCATGCTGCGGCGCTTAAGCACGTGCCCATGATGGAAAATAATCCTTCTGAAGCAGTTTTTACAAATGTGTTAGGAACAAAGCATCTCGCAGATCTTTCTATTGAGTGCAATGTGGAGAAATTTGTGATGATATCAACGGATAAGGCTGTGAGGCCCACCAACGTGATGGGCGCATCTAAAAGAATTGCAGAAATGTATATTCAAGCTTTGCACAATTATCAAACAGATTTTGTAAATCATACAATATTCATTACAACTCGATTCGGTAATGTTCTCGGCTCTAATGGCTCGGTGGTGCCCAGATTTAAATCTCAAATAGAAAGTGGAGGTCCGGTTACGGTAACGCACCCTGAAATCACACGGTACTTCATGACGATACCGGAGGCTGTGCAATTAGTGCTGGAAGCATCGATTATGGGCAAAGGGGGGGAGATCTTTATTTTCGATATGGGAGAGCCAGTTAAAATAGTTGATCTTGCGCTGAACATGATTAAGTTGGCCGGTTTTACGCCACATACGGATATAAAGATTGCATTTACAGGTTTAAGGCCTGGCGAAAAACTTTATGAAGAGCTATTAAATCAAACAGAACTCGTCGTCCCAACTTATAATGAGAAAATTAAAATATCCAAGGTAATATACTATCCCTATGTGTATGTGCATCGGTTAATAGAGGAACTATTGGCCATCAACTGCGTAAGTGATGAAAGAGCTGTAGTTAAGAAAATGAAGGAGATTATTCCCGATTATGTAAGCAATAATTCTCATTATAATGAATTAGATGTCGTGTGCTGACACTCTGGGTTAATTGGGTTAAGTTTTACATAAATTTTATTGCAGTTGTATGTTGTACTTTAATTCGTACTTGATTTTTAATATTTTTAGTTATATTGTTGAAATGTAAATCTCAATATTGCATGGATAGTATAACTTTTTGAAAATGGCATCCAGATTTAATATGTTTTCAAGTGTACTAGAAACCGATAAGGTTAACTTGCTATCTTATTGGGATAAGAATTTAATTTGCAGGTTTGCAAATAAAGAATTCTTCAAACTAATCGACAAGCCTTCTGAAGAACTAATAGGGAAAACAGACCTGAAAACGCTGTTAGGCATAGCCTATGACCTGCATTATCCATATATCAAAAGTGTTTTAAATGGTCATTCACAAAACTATGAATCAGAAATTTACTTGCAATCTGGTGAGCGATACAGTATCATAGCTACTTATTATCCGGATATAGAGGATGGTCAAGTAGTTGGTTTTTTTGCTCATATTACAAACTTTAAGCAGTTCACAGCGCAGAACCAAGATACGGAGTTGAGAATTCCATATTTGAATGGTGAATCCAAGAGTGTTCAGAACATGATCATTCAAAATAATAAGATTTATGAGGTTGCAGGATATCTAAAATCTCAAATTTTATCGAATTTCCCGTCCATCGAACAATTAGCTGATTTGCACTTCATATCTGTTTCAAAATTGATGCGTGACTTTAAGCACGCGTTTCATACAAGTCCTTATTTGTATTATCGCAAACTTCAAATGGAATTTGCTGAACAGTATATTGAGAAAACAGGGTGTAGTAAAAAGCAAATTTCCATGATGCTGGGATTTTCTAATCCGGCAAATTTTACTTCTTGTTTTAAGAGGTATATTAATGACCGTACAGTAGAAAAGTTTAATTCTGATTTTGCTAAGGACATCAATGAAAAGAATAAAATTCTAATAACGCAGTTTCCACTGGCTGTTGCTATGCTAGACAAACATATGAATTATTTGGTTGTCTCAAAGCAATGGGCTTTTGATTTTAGGTTTACAAATGTTGAATTAATCGGGCAAAGCATTTTTAATTTTTTTCCAGGTACGGCAGATGATATGGAAAAGGTTAGAACCAAATATCTCAATGGTGGTATTACCCTTTGTGGCGGTGAATACTATATTCATGGGGTTGCGGACAATCGGGTGCTTAAGTGCATTATCAGACAATGGTATACTGAAGCAGGAGATCTTGGTGGTCTGATTGTTTATTCTATATAAACTTCTGAGCACCTACAGCAAAATTTTGAGCATCAGTAGGTTTATTAGTTTCCTTTTAATAATTAGTTTTACTAAAGGTTCCGCATCTACCTAATGTGTTAGCTCTTTCCTGATTTTAAATTAGTATCTAAAAGAACGTCCCTAGCGTTTAACATTTTTTTTATCAATAGTGTATTAATTTTTAGTTGCAAAGCTATGGAAGTAATCAATGCTGGAGAAATAGTTGAACATGCGGTTCGTCGTCAAAACATTAACATCAGCGAATTATCAAGGCGGATGAAGGTAAACAGAAGAACATTGTATAATTGGTTTCAACAAAAAAAATTGCACCTGGATGTAATTTGTGCCATCGGCCAGGTAATTAACTACGATTTTTCAAAAGAATTTGAGGAAGAGTTTTATAATTCAGGAATTAAGCTTGCAGAAAACGATTTAAATACGCGAGGAGGCCATCAGCATATTTCTCAGGAATCGATATATTACTGGATGGAAAAATACATAGCACTATTGGAAGATTATAAACGTCTTTTACAAACCACCAGAAGTGAAGATTTTGGTCGAATGAACAGACCCAATGAACAAGAGTGGTGATAAATAGTTTCGAAAAAAAGGCCTGATGCTTAAAACATCAGGCCTTTTTTTTGTTTAATATCCAAAGATATTTTCTAAAGTTAATTTTTTTACATTGCCGAATTTTTGCAATTCATCAGGCTTTACGCTCTTCTCTGATGCCACTATGCAATAATTGTATGGTTTATTTGCCACATTACTCAAGTGAAAGGATTTTATGTCAGCAAAAGTCAGGGGTTTTAAACCATTATATTCCTTAATTCTGGAATCCTGATCCAATCCTAATTTTTTGTCTGAAAAATAACGCTGAATAATATCGTCCTTAGTGATTCGACTGGTTTCAATAGCATTTAAAGCATTATATTTCGACGCTTCAAACGATTTATCAGATTCAGGCAGGTCATTTAACAACTCATTCATTCCTTTGACTGCATCATTCATTTTGTCTGCCTGACTGCCTACATAAGCAATCATTGCATAGTCTTTAGTTTTGCTGTCTGGAGAAGAATAAACTGCGAAAGTTGAGTACGCAAGAGCTTTAGATTCGCGGATAGTCTGAAAGACAATAGAACCCATTCCTCCACCAAAATAGCTATTAAATAAGGTGATTTTTGAAGCGAGGTCCGGATTGTAGAGACCTCCATTCCTTACCCAGCGTATTTCAGATTGAACCATGTCATAGTCGGCAAAATATACATTATTCGTTGTGGTATTGGTATAATTGAATTTTTTTGTTGGAGCGGCTATTTCAAACTCTTTAGGTAATGTATGCAATTTACTTATGCTTGCACTAAGTTCGGCTAGTGTTTTAGGTCCGTAATAAGTAACTGTATGCTTATAGTTGTTAACATGGTGCAGAATATCTAATAATTGCTCTGAGGTAATATTCTTAATCTCCTCATTACTTAAAGTAAAGTTTACAGGGTTATCTGATCCGAATTGAGCATAAGCCATCAGGCCTCCAAGGATGGCGTTTTTATTTAATTTATTATTCTCTCTTGATTTAAGAATGCGACTCTTAAGTTCTTCGAGCGCTTTCTCATTGGGTTTGCAATTGGCGAAAATATGTTCTACTAGAGACATGGCTTTTTCAAAATTTTCCTGCAGCCCGCTGATGTTAATCGTAGTAGTTTCTGTCCCTACATTGAAGCTATAATTGCAGGCAATATTGTAAAACTCCTTACTGATTTCTTCAGCAGTATATTTATCTGTGCCTAAAAATGCAAGGTATTGTGCTGCATATGGTTGTAGCTTGTAGTTCCATGAACCTATATCAAACCGGTAAGACAAACGGAAAATGCTATTTTCTGTGTTTTGTATAGTGATCACATCAGCTATACCTGTTTTACCGAGGTTGAGGTCTTTTTTATAGTCCAGAAATTTAGGCGCGATAGGCTTACTAGGTGCTGATAGAAGAGCCTTAGTAAAGTCAGATGTTGAAGATGCATTTGTATTTATCGGAGTGATGATTGGTTTTTCGACCTTGACAATGGTCTTATCTTCTCCCTTGTGTTTATACGCAATTACATAATTATCTATAAAAAACTCTTTGGCAAAACTTACGATCTGTTGTTTAGTGATCTTTGCCATCTCATCCGGCCCACTCAATGATTTGTCCCATTTTGTGCCGCGATTCAATATAAATTCATTTGTAATACTCTCCACACGATAGCCATTACTATCGAAAGCCTGCAGCAATCCCAATTTACTATTGGCAACCGTTGCCTTTATCAGGCTTTCATCAAATTCTCCTTTCTTTAGGATCTCTAATTGATCCATCAGCAATTGCTGAGCTTCCTGCAATGACTGCCCTTGCTTAGGCTGTGCAGTCAATTCAAAAATACCATAATCTTTCATCTGTTGGTAGCTTGCACTGGCCCGCAATACCTTTTGCTGTTTGTTTAAATTAATGTCGAACAAACCCGCTTTTCCATTATTTAAGATGCTTGATATGAGGTCAAGGAGCATACTTTGTCTGCTGTTTTCTGCATATCCCCTGTAGGCTACGTTTACACTCTCTGCGCTGGGGCCATAAATGTCCACTTTTTGAATTTGTGTCAAAGGCCTTTCAGGAGTGGGATTGTACAATTCTACAGGTTTAGGTTGCATATAAGAGAATGATTTGTCGACCTTTTTAATCATTTCATCGGGATTTAAGTCTCCCGCCATAGCAATGATCATATTATTGGGCACATAATACTTGTTGTAATATTTTCTTATGTCAATCAATGACGGGTTCTTCAGATGTTCGATAGTTCCTATCGTAGTCTGCTGGCCATAGTTATGCGTTGGGAATAAAAGTGCAGAAGTTTTTTCATTGATTTTCCAGGAGTCCTCATCTAAGCCACGGTTTTTTTCTTCATAAACAGCTTCAAGCTCTGTATGGAAAATTCGAAAGATCGGATTTCGAAACCGTTCAGCCTGTAGGGCAAGGAATTTATCCGTAGCATTTGATGGGAAATCCTCATTGTAAACGGTTTCTTCATACCATGTATGGGCGTTGGTAGATTGTCCCCCGATGGCTTTCATCATTTTATCATATTCATTCGCTATAGAATAATTAGACGCCAACCCTGATGTTTTATCTATTTCGGAATATATTTCCTTTCTTTTGATTGGATCTGTTGCTTTATTGTATTTTTCATACAACGCATCTATTTTGTCAAGCAATGGTTTTTCTTTAGTAAAATCCATGGTGCCGAACTTATCTGTGCCTTTAAATAGTAGATGTTCAAGATAATGGGCCAGTCCCGTAGCTGTCCGTGGATCAGTATTACTGCCGGCTCGAACAGCCAATCGGAATTCAATAATTGGTTCTTTAACATTTTGTGAAAGAACTACCGTTAAGCCATTTTTCAAAGTGTAAAACCTTAATTTTGTCGGATCATTGGTTACATATTTGTAAGAGTAACCAGCTGATGTGGCTGTTTTCCACTGATATGTGTTTTGAGCCATCAAGCCTGATCCTGTAATTAGAAAACAGGCCAGGAGTAAAAATTTGCTTTTCATTATAAGTTTTTTATGTTATTAAGCTGTTATAGATATATGACAGTTTAAAGTTCAATAAGTTACTGTCAAATATAGTCGGAAAGCAGAAAATTCTAACTGAATTCTTGTATTTTTACAGATATGAAACTGTCATGGTTTTTTAAACTGCACAGTATGCGTTTCTTTAACTTTTTTGTTTAAAAATGCAGGAGACATAGCGGCTTATGAAGTCATGATAGTTACACTACTAAAGAACTATACAGATGAAGAAACAATATTCAAAACCAAATATTCTAGTTGTAAATGATGATGGCATTACTGCACCGGGAATTAAAAACCTGATTGATGTAATGAAAGAATTAGGCAATGTCGTTGTTGTCGCACCAGATGGTCCTCAGTCGGGTATGGGACACGCCATTACTATTGGAAAGCCTTTACGTTTTGATCGTGTAGATTTATATCCAGCTGTTGAAATGTATAAGTGTTCCGGTACACCGGTCGACTGTGTAAAATTGGCCGTAAATAAGATATTTAAGGGTAAGAAACCTGATTTATGTGTTTCGGGTATTAATCACGGATTAAATAACTCTATTAATGTCATTTATTCGGGAACAATGTCTGCAGCAGTTGAAGGAGCCATTGAAGGAATTCCGTCTATTGGATTTTCGCTGGATGATTTCTCTCAACAAGCAGACTTCAGTCATTGTAAAAAATTCATTAAATCTATTGCTTCACAGGTTTTAGAGCACGGATTACCACAAGCGACTTTACTTAATGTTAATTTTCCTAATGGAGATGGACTAAAAGGAATAAAAATATGTAGGCAGGCCAATGCAAAATGGGCAGAGGAATTTGACGAACGCAAAGATCCTTACGAACGTCCTTACTATTGGCTTACCGGGGTTTTTCAGAACTATGACAAGGGCGAGGATACAGATGTATGGGCATTGGAAAATGGCTTTGTATCTGTCGTTCCGGTACAATTTGACTTGACAGCACATCACGCAATTCCAGTTTTAAATACCTGGACATTTGATGTTGAGGGAATGGAACAGAAGCCTGTTTCCAAAATCAATAAACACCTAACCCCAGGTGGTTCTTCATTGGGATAGCGCTTAATAAGTTTGATATGAAGAATTCCGTTTGGATCGGTTTGGGAATAGGGATTGTAATTCCCGGAGTATTAGTGGCCGTTGTTTGGTACTTCATGAATAAGTATGCTTTCTTAGCTAAAGCCGATCTATTATTAATTGGTTGTATTGCGGTAAATGCCTTTTTCATGCATTATTTTTTTAACCAGGATAAAGATCAGCTTGGTCGCGGAATCATCAGTGCGACTTTCTTATGGGCTTTCATTTTCTTTTTTTATAAGATCAATCAATTATGAGATACTATCTTGTTGCAGGAGAGGCGTCTGGAGATTTACATGGTGCAAATCTGATGAAAGCATTAAAAACGAAGGATCACAATGCTGAATTTCAGTATTATGGTGGAGATAAAATGCTTGCTGAAGGAGGTGTTCTAAAAAAACATTATGCAGAAATGGCTTTTATGGGTTTTACAGAGGTAATTCTTAATCTGCCGACCATATTAAAGAATTTAAAAACCTGCAAAGTGGATATACTTGCATATCGGCCCGATGTATTGATCCTTATCGATTTTCCTGGCTTCAATCTTAAAATTGCAGAATTTGCAAAGGAGAATGGTATAAAGGTGTGTTATTACATCTCACCAAAGGTCTGGGCATGGAATCAAAAGCGAGTTTTGAAGATAAAAAGAGTTGTAGATCGTTTATTTTGCATTTTGCCATTTGAGGTCGACTTCTATAAAGAATGGGGGATGGATGTTGACTACGTTGGAAATCCTTTATTAGATGAGATTGCATTATTTGAACCTGATCCTTCATTCAAAGAAAGATACAATTTAAAGAATAAGGAAGTAGTGGCTTTACTTCCCGGAAGCCGTAAACAGGAGATTGAACGCTTGTTGCCAGATATGCTCAGCATAAGAAATGCATTTCCGGATTATCATTTTGTGGTGGCTGCGGCGCCGAGTTTTAATGAAAGTTACTACCAGCAGTTTATTAAATCAAGTGATGTTACCCTGGTTTTCGGCCAAACTTACAATCTATTAAACATCGCAAAGGTCGCAGTTGTTGCGTCAGGAACCGCGACTTTAGAAACAGCCCTATTTCATGTTCCTCAGGTTGTTGTATATCGTGGCGGGAAGATTTCAGTAGCTATTGCAAGGATGCTGGTCAAAATTCGGTTTATCTCATTGGTAAATTTGATTATGGATCATGAGGTTGTAAAGGAGTTAATTCAAGAAGATTGCAATACGCAAAATATTAGCTCACACTTAAAGTCGATCCTCGATGGTCCGGACAGAGCCAAAATGTTAGCCGATTATCAACTCTTATCAGAGAAGATGGGTGCCGCAGGTGCTTCCGAAAGGACTGCCAACTTAATAGTATCCTATCTCGGAGAAGATTCCAACTGATTCGTACACTACGATAAATAAGATTGTTCCCTATTAGTGGAAAAAGGTGATTGTTTAAAATACAATCACCTTTCTGTTTTTATAAGTTATTTTAATTTCATATTATTGGTATACTAAAACGTTTTATAACAAACCTAATCCTTATATTTAGGTAAATAAGGAGTAACCACACAAACGAATGAAACTTAAATTAATCCCGATTTTGCTTTCCTTTTTGATGAGTACGGCACTTGCACAGGAAAAAGATCTTGTTCAATATGTAAATACTTTACAAGGAACCAATTCTAAACATGAACTTACAAGAGGCAATACTTATCCTACCACGGCTTTGCCTTTTGGAATGCATACCTGGACCCCTCAAACCGGTAGAAATGGGGATGGTTGGAAATACCAGTACTTCAGGAAAACAATCAGAGGCTTTCAGCAGGCCCATCAATGCAGTTCCTGGACAAACGACTATTGCGTTTTTTCATTGATGCCCGGAATAGGGAAACTGACAGTTAATGAAAATGATAGAGAAGTAGGCTTTGATCATAAGAACGAAATTGCCAAGCCTCATTATTATAAAGTAAAACTCGATAATAATGTAATCACTGAGATTTCACCCTCAGAACGGGGGGCTCACTTACGCTTTACTTTCCCTAAAGGCGAACGTAGTTTTCTTGTACTTGATGGGTATACGGGGATGAGTGGGGTGTCTATAAATACAAAGGAAAGGAAAATTACGGGTTACGTGCATAACGGGAGAGGACTTACCGACAATCTAAAAAGTTATTTTGAAATTGTATTTGACAAACCATTTATCGCACATGGCATTTGGGACAATACCAATAATAGCATTCTAAGTGATCAAACGAATGCTGAAGGTAAAGGTAAAGGTGCATACCTGGAATTTAGAAAAGGAGAAACTATTCAGGTTAAAACAGCATCTTCATACATTAGTCAGGAGCAAGCTGCATTGAATCTCAAGACTGAGTTGGGCAATCACAAAACTTTGGAGCAATCGAAGTCTGCAGCAGCAAAAATATGGAATGCACATCTGGGTAAAATACTTGTCGAGGGCGGAACCGAAGCAGATAAGGCGACTTTTTACTCATGCTATTTCCGCGCAAGCTTATTCTCCAGACAATTTTTTGAATACAATAAAGAAGGGCAACCATACTATTTCAGTCCTTATGATGGTAAGATTCATGATGGTTTCATGTTTACTGATACAGGTTTCTGGGATACTTTTCGCGCACAATTTCCACTAAATACCATCATGCAGCCAACAATGCACGGGCGTTATATGCAGGCTTTATTGGCGGCCTATGAGCAATGTGGCTGGTTGCCTTCCTGGTCTTTTCCGGGTGAAGGAGGAAGTATGATTGGTAATCATGCCATTTCAGTGCTCGCAGATGCCTGGGCTAAGGGAATTAGAACCTTTGATCCAAAAGAGGCATTGAAAGCATACCTGCATGAAGCAACAAATAAAGGTCCATGGGGTCCGGCAAATGGAAGGCATGGCTGGAAAGAATATTATCAGTTGGGATATGTGCCTTATCCCGAATACAGGGAGGCGACAGCTAAAACACTGGAATACGCCTATGATGATTTTTGTGGATATAATCTTGCAAAGATGACTAATAATGGTTTCTATGCAGACATCTTTGGTAAGCAGATGTACAACTACAAAAATGTATATGATAGCTCAAGTCGTTTTATGCGAGGCAGACAGAAAGATGGTAGCTGGGTTCCAAATTTTGACCCGATAGAATGGGGCGGGCCTTTTACAGAGGGGAATGCCTGGCACTATCAATGGTCTGTATTTCAAGATCCAAAAGGTCTGATAGAACTGATGCATGGAGAGCAGAACTTCACTGCTAAACTGGATTCCGTATTTTCCGTTCCCAACAAAGTGAAAGTTGGTACATATGGAGGGCTTATACATGAAATGACAGAAATGGTAATGGCAAATATGGGCCAGTATGCGCATGGCAATCAACCTATTCAGCATATGATTTATTTATACAATTATGCCGGGCAGCCCTGGAAGTCCCAATACCGGGCCAGAGAAGTAATGTATAAATTATATGATGCTACAGAAAATGGTTATCCAGGTGATGAGGATCAAGGACAGACTTCATCCTGGTATGTGCTGAGCGCACTAGGATTTTATAGTGTTTGCCCTGGAACCGACCAATATGTAATTGGAAGCCCAATGTTTAGCAAGATTACCATTTCGTTGGAAAACAACAAAAAGTTTATCATAGAGGCACCCAACAATAGCAGGGAAAACTATTACATTAGTGCAGCAACCTTAAATGGTAAGACATATACAAAGAATTTTATCACTCATAGCGATATCGTTAATGGTGGTATTTTGAAATTTGAAATGAGTAATAAACCTAATTTACAAAGAGGTACTGGTATTGAAGACAGACCTTTTTCTTTAACCAAATAGCATTATGAAGAGACGAATCTTTTTACAAAACACAGGACTTTTAGCTGCAGGATTGATGGCTAATAAACTATCTTTTGCAGCAGCACCCGATTTCCCTGTAGTGAGGGTGCCAGCCTCAAAAAGACATTTTCAAAGCAAAGCAGTAGAAAGTGCCATTGCCGAATTCCAGAAGAATGTTAAAAATAAGGAGCTTGGATGGTTGTTTGAAAATTGTTTTCCAAACACGTTGGACACCACTGTAACCTATACGGAAAAAAATGGTAAACCCGATACCTATGTAATTACAGGTGATATAGACGCTATGTGGCTGCGCGACAGTACAGCACAGGTCACGCCCTATTTACCTTTAGTAAAAGGCGATAAGCAGTTGCATGATTTAATTGCAGGTGTAATCAATCACCAGGTGAAATGTATTCACAAAGATCCCTATGCTAATGCATTTTATGGTGATGAAACCAAAGAAGGCGAGTGGAAGACAGATATTACGGATATGAAGCCTGGTATTCACGAACGCAAATGGGAGATAGATTCTTTATGTTACCCTATTCGTTTAAGTTATCAATACTGGAAAATTACTGGTGATACG
Source organism: Pedobacter frigoris (assembly GCF_005116445.1). Lineage (GTDB taxonomy): Bacteria > Bacteroidota > Bacteroidia > Sphingobacteriales > Sphingobacteriaceae > Pedobacter > Pedobacter frigoris. The sequence continues at coordinate 88,584 of NZ_SWBQ01000007.1, read as the reverse complement.
ACGCCTTTTGATGCAAAATGGAGAGATGCAATAGCTTTGATCGTAAAAACATTTAAAGAGCAGCAAAGAAAAAATGGTCAAGGACCTTATCATTTTCAGCGTAAAACTGCCTGGGCGACAGACGGTGTTCCTCTGAGTGGCTATGGGTATCCCGTGAAGCCTGTAGGTTTGATCTGTTCTTCCTTCCGTCCCAGTGATGACGCAACTATATATAACTTTTTGGTGCCTTCAAATTTTTTTGCAGTAGTCAGTCTGAAACAGGCTGCGGAGATACTTCAGGCTGTTCACAAAGATGCAGCATTAGTAGCGGAATGCCGTGCCCTGGCCGTAGAAGTAGAAAATGCTTTGCAAAAATATGCGATTGTAACCCATCCTCAGTTTGGAAAAGTATATGCATTTGAAGTTAATGGATATGGAAGTTTCAATATTATGGACGACGCCAATGTGCCAAGTTTGCTGGCTCTGCCTTATCTGGGTGCGGTAAAGCCAAACGACCCGGTATATATAAATACCCGTAAATTGATCCTTTCATTAGAAAATCCGTTTTTCTTTGAAGGAAAAGCAGGGAAAGGAATTGGAAGTCCGCATACTGGTATCGACAGGATATGGCCGATTGCCGTGGTAATGCGTGGACTGACCAGCAGTAGTGATGCTGAGATTAAGCAATGTTTGCAAACATTGCAAGGTTGTCATGCAGGTACAGGATTTATGCATGAGTCATTTCATAAAGATAGCCCTAAAGATTTTACCAGATCCTGGTTTGCATGGGCAAATACAATTTTTGGAGAATTTTTATGGAAAGTCTATAAAGAAAGGCCACATTTACTGTCCTGAAACTGATTATTTAGACGATACTAATTAATATACCTCCTTTACGACTTAAACACAGTTGTAAAGGAGGTTTTTTGTGAGCTAAAAATAATGATACATTATGAAATCTATGTGAAATAAACGTTACATTCGTATAAGGGAATACTTAAAATGTCAGATTACAATACATTTTCAGACTGGGAACTTACTTCTTTATTGAAGGTGGGGGATAGAATGGCCTATACTGAAATCTACAAAAGGTATACGGGTGTATTGTATAGACATGCATTCTCTAAGCTGCATGATAGGGAGGAAGCTAAGGATGCAGTCCAAGAGCTTTTTGCTGTATTATGGTCTAAACGAACCAACATTTTTATCAGTACCACACTTTCAGGTTACTTGTATTCTGCAATCCGAAACCGGGTATTGAATGCGATATCTCATAAAAAAGTGGCCTCAGATTATATAGTTTCCCTCCAGGATTTTGCCGGAAAAGAAGAAGCGATTACAGACCACCTTGTTCGAGAACGCGAACTTGCAAACCTGATTGAAAAGGAAATTTCAAATTTGCCTGATAAAATGCGTGAAGTTTTTGAATTAAGCCGTAAGGCAAATCTCTCCCACAGGGAAATCGCTCAGAAGCTCGATCTTTCGGAAAAAACAGTTAAAAACCAGGTTAATAACGCTTTAAAAATTTTAAGAGTAAAACTAGGCTCCTTGTTTTTTCTCATTTTTTTGTTCTACAATTAAATTTTCTAAATTTTTTTTAAAATATTTTTAATTTCATCTGGGCCTAGAGGGTGCTTCACCTGTCTAGTATATAATTAGCGGGATCAAGAAAAACATGCAGGAAGTAGAAGTAAAATATTTACTAAAGAAATACGAATCAGGAGAATGCACTGAGGCAGAAAAGGCTTTGGTAGAAAGTTGGTATTTAAAATACAGGGCTACAACGGTTAAAACACTTTCTGAGGCGGAGACTGAGTCTGATATATTGGAAATATGGAGTGCTCTCGAGAAGTCGGCTGGCGGATCTAAAAGAATTATCTTATGGTCAAAGCTAGCAGTGGCTGCTTTAATTGTGTTTACCCTTTCAGCCATGTTGTATTTTACTTTTAATGGTGGAAAACCTCAGAAGTCTAAAGATAACCTTAATAGTCTCTCTAAGGCTAAACAGATCATTCCTGGGACAGATAAAGCCATCCTTATACTTGCCGATGGAACTAAGATTGATCTGGATGATAAAGCGAATGGGCAGATTGCAAATCAGTCCGGTATCAAAATTGAAAAAACAGCGGACGGTCACTTGCACTATACAGTTACAGAAACTGACAAAACAAAAAAAGCAGGAATATCATACAATACAATTGAGACACCAAAGGGTGGTAAATATCAAATCACTTTGCCGGATGGTAGTGAAGTTTGGCTTGACGCAGCGTCGTCGTTAAGATATCCTACAAAATTTGTGGCTAAAGAGCGCAAGGTAGAATTATCGGGGCAAGCTTATTTTGAAATCGCAAAAGACAAGACTAAACCTTTTAAAGTAATTACAGATAAGCAACAAATCGAGGTATTTGGAACCCATTTTAACGTCAATGCTTATAGTGATGAAAAAGAGGTACTCACTACGCTTTTAGAAGGTAGTGTGAAGGTGGGGTTATTAAATAACGACAAGGGCAACTTCATTAAGCCAGGTGAGCAAGCGGTACTTAAAGAAAATAAGTTTCAGGTTAAAGCTGTAGATGTTGAGACTGTAGTGGCCTGGAAGAATGGAGACTTTGTTTTTGAAAATGAAGAAGCAGGTATTTTATTGAATAAACTTGCGAGATGGTATGATGTACAATTTGTCTGCGATGAAAAACTTCGCGACATTAAATTAGGCGGAAAGATATCAAGATCTAAAAACCTTTATGACGTATTAAGGATATTACAACTAACAAGAAAAATAAACTTTGAAGTTCAGGGAAGGAGGATTATAGCTATGCCATAACATTTACTTAGCATAATCTTACTAAAAAACCGGCAGCGTTTGCTGCGCCACCGGTTATGAAGTGTGGATTATTGGTTCTAATATATTGCAGTAAACAAAACTATCAACCAAATATGAATATGAAACGGCGTGGAATCTGTTTTCATTTTCATTGACCCAAACTTTTCAAATGTATGAAAATATACGATTTTAATTCGTGTAGGGCCACCTATATGAAGAAGAAAATTTTACTGACCATGAAACTTTCAGCAGTATTAATTATGTTGACCATCTTACAAGTAAGTGCGTCAACCTTAGCACAAAACAAGGTCACCTTGTCTGAAAAGAATATTTCTCTGGAGAGAGTATTAAAATCAATCACAAGGCAAACAGGTTACGACCTTATATTTAATTCTACCGACATCAAAAAAGCAAAGCCTGTTAACATAAATGTTACAGATGCTACATTGGAGCAAACGTTAAAGTTGTGCTTTGCAAATCAACCTTTTGAGTATTCATTGGATACCAAGACCATCATTGTACAGGAAAAAAGGAAGTCCTTACTTTCCAGCTTTCAAACTGCGGTTGAGTTTGCCGCAGTTGTCATTACCGGAAAGGTAGTTGATGAAGCCGGACAACCATTACCAGGAGCATCTGTAAGAGAAGTTGGCGTGCAGGGCAATGTAGTCCAAACACAAGCCAATGGTGATTTTTCAATCACTGTGGCAAGCACAGAATCATCTATAGTTGTTTCTTATATAGGTTATGATGCACAGACCATCAAAGTTGGCGCTCAGAAAAATTTTAGTGTCAAACTACAGCCGACTCAGAATAACCTGAAAGAAGCGGTGATCATTGGTTACCAAACACAATCGGTTCGTAAAACGACCAGTGCCGTACAGATTATCAGCGGAAAACAGATTGAGAATTTACCTGCACCTAGTTTCGAGTCCTTGTTACAAGGAAGGGTAGCTGGTGTAAACATCCAGAGCTTTACTGGTGAGCCGGGAGCAAGGAATACTTTTACTGTAAGGGGTAATACAACCATTTCTACCGACATTAATAGCGAGATCGACCTGGCCAATACCATGAGTTCTCCATTATATATTATAGATGGTATACCATTGTCAATCGCGGATCTTGCAGGCTCTAACGCCACAGGAAGTAATGCGATTGCAGGTATCAACGTAAATGATATCGAAAGTATCGTAATCCAAAAAGACGCTGCAGCTACTGCAGTTTGGGGTTCACGTGGTGCAAACGGTGTTATCGTTATCAAAACAAAAAAAGGATTGGATGGAAAACCAGTTGTACGTTTATCGTATTACACAGGTTTAACGCAGCGTCCTGAACTACAACGTACAGTTGCCGGAGCAGAAGAGCGTCGTCAGAAAATGGGTTTGTTGCAGGAGTACGGAACTTATAACCAATTGGCAAATATTCCTCAAATGTTGACTGATAGTTTAAATCCAAGCTATAACAATGCTACAGACTGGCAGGATTTGTTCTATAAATCCGGACAAGTAAGTAACTACGATGTGAATATCTCAGCAGGTTCAGACATTATGAACTACAGATTGTCATTAAATTATTATGATGAAGACGGAATCGTAAGAAATACAGGTTTTAGCCGTTATAGTTTGCGCGGTAATTTTGATTTTAAATTATCATCAAGAGCTAAAACAAATTTAATTGTTTCTGCTGCCAGAATGAATAGGAAAAGAGGATTGGGAAGAGGGATCAATCAGATCGTGCCAATCAGTGCAAGTTCTATGCCTGCGTCTTTTGTGAGATTAGGTGAGTCTGACTATGATTTTTATTATGGTCAGTACGATAAGTTGAGGGATGATAACCAGACTGATCAGATTAGTTTGTATTCACAAACAGATGTTGATATCGTTAAAGGATTCAAATATTCATTACAGGCATCAGCTAGTGCAATCTTAGATAACCGCGATCGTTTTCAGCCAAAAGAATTAGACGCGAATGGAGTGTCATTTGCAGAAAGTGACCATAATATCAATAATTCCTATTATTTAGCAAACATCTTAACTTACAACAAGTCATTTGCCGACGGTAAACATAATTTCGGTTTAGTGGGTATCCAATCGTACGATTACAATAATGTAAAACGAACCTATGCTTATGGTACAAATATCCCAACAGATGATATACAAGTAGTTCAAGGTGTAACGCAACAGAATATTTTTGGATCTTCTGATCTGAGAAAATCTGCCATGCTTTCCTTCACAGGGCAATTTTCATATGACTACCTTGGACGTTACTTATTCAATGCTTCTTATCGTACCGACGCTTCTTCTAGATTCGGTAAAGACAGTAAGTGGGGAACTTTTCCAGCTGTATCGTTGGGTTGGATTGCTTCAGATGAATCTTTCTTAAAAGATGTTAAATGGCTTTCTAATTTAAAAATCAGAGGTAGCTACGGTTTGTCTGGTACTCAGCCAAGCGATTTCTATGCGCCATTTAACGTTTGGGCTACCCCGCAAACTACTTATGATGGAGAGTCAATCGCAATGCCTTCGTTTACAAAGCCACTTACGCTACCAAACTTAACATGGAATAAATCAAGCCAGACCAATATTGGCGCAGATGTCTCATTGTTTGGTAATCGTGTAAATATAACAGCAGATGTTTACCGTAAAGAGACAAAAAATCCAATTTTCCAGTTTGATTTCCCATTCTATACAGGTTACACCAAGTTGTCATATAACGTACCTATGAAGATTTTGAATGAAGGTATGGATCTTTCCATTCAAACAAGAAACTTAGGAAACGAGAGTCCGTTAAAATGGACTACCAATTTGAATATCAGTTACAATAGAAATAGGATTGCATCATTACCGTATGGCAACCGTAGTTTCTCTATGAGTTCAAGAGATTACAACCAGAACTTGTTGTTTACGGTGGGTGGTCCTATTTATGGCTGGTCACAGATGTTGTACGAGGGAGTTTATAACAGGTTACAGGACATTCCTGTTAATCCAATTACGGGTAAACAGATTACTTACTTCAAAGGAAATTACCCAGGTCTGGCAGGCTATCCGAATTGGAAAGACGTCAACGGAGATTATGATGTATGGAGTGATGAAGATAAAGGAGCACAGGACGGGGATTTAGTGCAAACCGGAGACCCAAATCCACGCTTTACAGGTGGTTTATACAATGAGTTCACCTGGAAAAGATTCTCTTTAGGTGTTTTAGGTATATTTACTTTCAAACGTGATATCATCAATACCTTTAAATCTAATCAGTATGCCAATGTATTTAACTTTGGAGGTATCGCAAACTTTGCAAACAGCCGCCTGCCTGACTTAAGTGAGGTGGATTATTGGACGCCAACAAAAGCATTAGATCCTAATTACAATGCAGGATTTCCATCGTTGAGTCCTTACTCAGCTAATTTTTATCAATTCTTGCCTTTCAGTACCATGTGGAATGAAAAAGGCGATTACTTCAAGATTAAGACCATTACTGTTGGTTACCAACTTGAGCCAAGATGGGTAAGTAAATTAGGTATTAAAGGAGCTAGAGTATATGGAATCATGGATAACATCTTAACATTCCAGTCTTCAAGTGTTCCAGACGCTGAGTTAGTTTCGCCTCAGGGTGAATACTCGGGAGGTTCATATCCATTGCCTAGGAAAGTAACATTAGGATTAGAAGTAACATTTTAGATCGAATCTTTAACAGAGAAAGTGATGAAAAAAATTATAAAACAAACATGGATCATAGGAATAGCTGTATTGGCACTAGCCATGGTATTCCCATCATGTAAAAAGCAGATAAATCTTGCTCCCGAGAACGCTACCTATGATGAGGTATTCTGGGTAGACGGGGCCAATGTTAACAAAGCCTTGTCAGGAGCGTATAGTATGTTGCGTGATGCCTTCAGAGCAGATAACAGCTATTTTATTTTCGGAGATATAGCGGCAAATAATATCAAACTCGGCGGTGATTTTTGGAACTACAATACATTTGTAGAGACTGGGGGCTTTAATTTTAACTATGCTCCTTATTTAGAGGGATCCGTAAAGAACTGGAGCAGGTTTTATGCAATAATTACGCAATGCCATCAAATCGTTGAAAAAGCTCCAGGGATTCCAGATAGCAAATATTCAGGAGGAGCGGCGCAGAAAAAACGAATGATTGGCGAAGCTAAATTTTTAAGAGCTTACCTTTATTTCTATCTTCAGAGGGTATGGGGTGATGTGATCTTGACAAAGGAAACGATTAAAGATCCTACAAATGTGCCTCCAGTGCCTAGAAGTCCTGAAAGCGAAACCCTTGCTTACTGTTTAAGCGACTTGAAATCGGCTACTTCTATGCTGGACAATTTAGCTAATAAAACACGCGCTAACAAGGTTTCAGTGCTCGCGTTAACTGCCCAAATTTATGCATGGCAAAAAGATTATGTTAACGCAGAAAAATACTGTGATAGCGTGATTAATAACAGCCCGGTAAGTTTAGAAGCCATGGCTGACTATAAGAATATCTGGATGGGCAATTCTCAGGAAAGCATCTTTGAATTGAACATGAAATTCGATGCGGTCAACAACGAAGCCAATTCTTCATTTTTCGGAAGGTTCCTTACTTCTCCATATATCAATAACAAGAACGCAAATAGTACCTTCTTGCTTAATCCGGATCTTTTGACAGATATCTTTGATGCAGACCATACAGATGATAGGTATGACGCAGTTACCGAGCAGGCACAGGGAGGCGGTACAAATAGAATGCTTACAAAGTATACCAACGTAAATTATTATGATCCTAACGCAGCAAATACTTATGTCGTTAGCAATAATCTTGTTTTAATTCGTTTAGCTGATGTCTATTTATTACGTGCCGAAGCAAGATATATGAATAATAAATTAGGTGATGCCTTGTCTGATTTAAATGTAATTAGAGTTAGAGCTGGTCGCAATACTTATCCTATAGTGCAACCCCCGCTACCAGCGCCTCAAGTTAATGAACCTAATTTCCTTACTGAACTAATGAATGAAAGAATTCGTGAGTTAATTGGTGAAGGTGTCAATATGTTCGATTTAATCAGAATAGAATATCCTGATACAAAGCAAAAGCAGATACAAGAAAGATTCCCTACTCAATATTCTAATGATCGCATAGCGAAGAAAGGCTACTTCTGGCCATTAGATATGAGGACATTGCTTAAGCAGGATGAATTGCTAACTCAGAATGAGTGGTGGAATAATAATTAACAGGGTGAGAATCTAAAATTGAATAAAATGAAAAAAATATATAGCATATTATTTGTTCTGATAATCGCGGGACTGTTTTTCTCCGCCTGTAAAAAGAACGACTATTTCGTAGGGGGTACTATACACAATACAAAAGTCAATATGTCCACTTACGACTTTCTTAAGAGCAACAACAGAGGGCTGTTTGATACTCTGCTATTAATAGTAGATAAAGCTGGAATTAAAGATCAGATAAATAAACAGGGGATGACATTCTTTGCCCCGACTGACTATGCAATCAGATCTTATTGTGAATACAGAAGTATATTGGTGCAAAAGGTAGATCCGTTCAAAAAATGGACGGTGGATTCAATCATTAAATATGAATTGCCTCGTTTTACTGATTCTCTTAACATTTATATGTTGCCTTCTGTAGTAAGCTTCGCCCAGTCTACAGAAAACGGAAAGATTTACAGCACGCAAAAAACTAATGCTCAAGCTGTTGTTTCTTACGAATCCACAGATGATGTTAACTTAGGATACAATTCAAACAGTACCGTTTTACCTCAGGTAATGTACTATACCTACTTGTATAAACCTTTAGCAGAGCCATTCGTAGCAAAAGAAATTCCTAATACTACTGGCGCACGTACTTTAGTACAAACGTCTGGAGTTGAATCTACTACAGGAATAGTTCATGTACTTTCCAATAGTCATCGACTGTTTTTTGCACGGTAACTGAGTATTTAATATTTATTCACGTATAAAAAGTATTAAAAATGAAAAAATTAATTATAAAAGCACTCGCACTTGTACTTACTGTATCTGCAATTGCTATAGCTTGTAAAAAGGTTCCAGATGGGTTTCTAAGTCCTAATATCCGTTATGAAGAGACTCCGATTCTTGTGCCACAGGGAATTGTGAAAGTAAGTACTGCACTGACACTTGACGGTTCAGCTATGCCAATAAAGGTGAAGTTACTTCATGTTTATGATCGTGCTACTGGCAAGAATGTCGACGATATCTTTGCAAAGAAGTATTCTATTAAAGTATGGACAGGTTTATATGATCCGAAAGTTGACAATACTTTAGAAAAAATAGATGCCAAACGTAAAGACTCTCTAGTATATCCAATTTCCATCAATGAGTTTAGCGGTCAGCTTGAGGCTAATTTTGCTACGTTGAATATTCCTTTAGGACAATATGATTTTGATCTTGAAGTTTCTAATTCGGCTGGTAGTAAAGTGTATCCGAAAATTGGTAAATTTAACCTAAATCCGGCAGCACCTTTCGAAATACCGGCCGCTGGTAGTCAGGTTGCAATGAAAGTTGGGGCAGAAACCACTACAAAAGTGCTCTCGCCAACGATAACCACGGTAAAAAAACTATCTGATTCCCCTGATAAAATCATAGTTCGTCTTACAGACAAAAATGGGGTCCCATTTAATGCAGCAGCAGGAGAAATAGGCCGTAGACCAGTGGGAGGTACATCTACAGGTTTTTTGCAAACTATGGATCTTTATAGTTTGAGCGTAACTAATTTCGCTGATAGAATGGAGTTCATCTACGGGACGGTTCCTTTTCCATTGACTTCATTGGGTAACGGATTCAATTACTACTATCGTATTCCAACACAGTTTGTTCATTTTGATGATCCTGCCTTGCCTGATGGCCAGTATTCTTGTAACGCTCGTTTTTCTTTCAGGGTTTTTGTCCCTGGAACTTATGAAGTTACGGTTAAGATACCAGGAGTAACACGCCGCTAATAAAACACAACAAATAAATCAATAAGAGAAAAGGCTACCAATTGGTAGCCTTTTTTTATTTTCTCATTAATTCTTTCAGTCTTGTCAACCTGTATTCATTTTTGTTTAGGGAGTCACCGATGTCATTTAAAAGATCTCTCAGTTGCATTTCATTTGAAATTTCCACCAGTGATTTAAAAATACTCAGAATTTTTGTCTTTTCATTTTTGAACAAATTAAGCACACCTTTCGTAAAGGCTAGACGGTTGTTGTTCTTAAGTGTGTTGTGCAGTATGGTATCAAATTTTAACGAGATATTTCCAGATGTGATGATGTAAACAATATCTGAAATACCTATTGGCATTGAGCTTAAAACATAAGCTTCGTAAGTCACTTTATTCCTGGAAGAATTCGCGAAAAAATCTTCTAAGTCACTATATTCCTTTAACACTACTGTCGCCCTTGTCAATTCACCTAAAAGCGAATTGTAATACTCTTCATAATCCATAATTAATTTTGCTATAAGCTGTTAAAGGTAGTCTATTTATCTCTTTAAATGAGTCTTAATGCAATATAAACGTGCTGTTTTAAACGACTTTCCTTTTTATACTTTATACTGACACCTTTATAGCTGCTGTGTACCTTGCTCGTACATGAGTATTACATGGTTCGCAAAACGGTACTTATTAGCAAAAGAGGTATGTAATAGGCAATAACTAGGTAATATCCAGCTACGATGGAAACCCAATGAAGCCCAGGGCAGTTCGATCGTCTTTGCCAATTTCATAAGGAGTCATCATCACATCGAATAAACACATTCTTTATTAAAAGTTGGGTACGTAAAGATGGTGGATATCTTCTACTAGTTGACGGCTTCAAAATACCTATCATCAAATTAAACTGGGATAAGGTTAAGGAGGCTCTAGTCTAGCTGCTTTAATCAGTATGGAGCTGGAGACATTAGCTAAAGAATATAATAGCGATAATGATACCTATCCAATATAAGATATCAATTGTGCCGATCGACTGTTTCCAAGCTTTCATAGGTTATTACTATACGTCAAGATAGAGATTTATAATTGAATGTGCAAATACACACTATTTACACATTTAATTTGCAGGGCTTATAAAATTAGTTACTTTTGCCATCCTATAGCCAAAACGGGGGATTAGCTCAGCTGGCTAGAGCGCTTGCCTGGCAGGCAAGAGGTCAGCGGTTCGACTCCGCTATTCTCCACCCTGATAATCAGTCTTTTAGCTATAAAGCTAAAAGACTTTTTGTTTTAGGTCGAACATAGGTCGAACATTTTTTTTCATCATTTTTTTAGTTTCATTAGATAAATACGATATTATATTGGAAGCAAACCAGATAATGCTTCATTTTATCAGCAGAATATCAGAAGACATTGGGAAATAGAAAATAAGCTACATTGGGCGTTAGATGTTGATTTTCAGGAAGACGCTGACAGAAAAAGAAATAAAAATGCAGTACAAAACTTCCCTTTAGCTAATAAAGTAGCGCTAAATATTCTCAAAAATGATCAAACAAAGAATATCAGTATAAGGAGGAAAATGAACATTGCCGCTTTAGATCTCAATTGTTTGCTTGTACTCATGAAATTTTAATGCGTTTGCCCTGCCTCCTTAAGTACAAAGTGCATATTTATACTTTTGTATTGCATATTATAACTAGTATACTGTCAGCAACTGTATGAATTTACTTAACACGAACAAGCTTGAATGTGTGTTTTTTGTTTACATTATGTTTACATTTAAATCGATTCATGATAAGATTTGAAAAATACAAGTCAGGAAATAAGATTTTAAAACAAATTAAAAAAATATAAATCACTAATAAAGAATATGTTATGTGTTGTAATGATGTTGATGATAACAATTTTAGGATTTCAATATTGTCTCTGAATGTAAATAATGGCTTAGGTATAGTTAGTTTTAATGGGATAAACGTCATGTTTGTGAGGTTTTTTTAATCTATACATGAGTTGTGAAATGCATTTTAGTTTTTTTATCTACATTAATGTAATGTATTTTAAATATAAATATTACATTTGAAAACTACCCATTATAAATTGCCTACAGATATGAAGGGTAAAATTAGCAGCAAAACAATTTACGATACATTAAAAGATCAAATTCATAAGGATAGATTCCCTGCAGGCTCAATGCTGCCTGCCGAACTAACACTGGCTCAAAAATATCTTGTTTCTAGACCCACTATTGCGAAAGTATACAATCAGCTACAAGACGAAGGTCTTGTCCTGAAAACCAAAGGGCTTGGAACAGTTGTCACCCATCAACATGCAAATACTAACCACACTTTCGGCCTGCTGTTGCCAGGAGCTGGTGAATCGGAGATATTCTCCATTATTAACGATCAGCTGTTAGGCCGATCGGAAACAGGAAGTTTTAATTGTCTATGGGAGGGCGCAACAGCAGGCAGTGCTGAAATCCGGGAATCGCTGATCGAAAGCTGTTGTGAAAGCTATATCAACAAAAGAGTAGATGGAATCTTCTTCTCGCCTTTGGAAAGAGTGCCGGATGCAGATGAGTTGAACCTGAAGATTTGCGAGGCAATACAAGAAGCCAACATCCCGTTAATTCTAATAGACCGGAATATCCGGATTTCTCCGGACCGCCGTACATTCGATGTGGTATCCATTGATAATTTCAATGCCGGTTCTGTGATGGCTAAACACCTACTTGATCAGGGATGTGAAGAACTGCATTTTTTCTATCGCCCCGATTCTGCGAGTTCTATTGATTTACGTATTTCCGGAGTTCGCGACTTGGTTCAAAAGCAGGGACATTCCTTTACGACTAATAATTTGTTTTGCGGCAATCCTGAGGATTTGGACTTTGTTAAGAAAATGAAGATAACTCCAGGGAAGACCGGTATTATCTGTGCAAATGACTCCACTGCTGCCGTTTTAATGTCATCGCTGGATGCTCAGGGAGTGGAAATATCTTCAGACGTCTTAGTTTGCGGATATGATGACATGAAGTATTCTAAACACCTCAAACATTCATTAACATCTTTGAGGCAACCCTGTGAGGAAATTGCCAACATCAGCATTGAACTGATGATGCGCAGGCTAAAAGACAATAGTCATATTCCGATTACAGTAAATTTATCCGGAGAAATCGTCATTCGCGAGTCCAGTCAGTTTCAACGATAGAATTCTCACTAGATCAACTGTTACACTTTAATGATAAATAAATGAAAAAGAAATTAATCAATACTTCTTTGGTAATGATGGTCATCGGCAGTCTGCTCTTTCATGGCTGCGCACCGAAACGAGAGGCTGTTAAGCTTGTGTTGCATTCCTCACCATGGCATTTTTCGGAAGGTTCAGCACTAAGCACACTTTCGCCAAAAAATACGAAAGGAACTTTTGTGGTGCCTTCTGACAGCAGCAGTTTTACCATCAAAATGTTGGTTAATCTAAAAGAGGAAAACTCCATCAAGAATCTTCTTCAAATTCCAAATGTACTGACTGTAAAGACTTTTAAAAATGATGCGAAGGATCGGAAACAACAAAACTATCCTGCTTTTCCAATGCCTGATGGGTCTATTCCTGTACTGGAAGCGGCCCTTCGACTTCATTCCCCTACGGAAGCTAAAGGTCCGCGGGATATGCTTATAGGTATTCCTCTGGCGATGTTGAAAAACCCACAGGGAGAACATGAAGTGGTGCTTCATTTTTCAGGGGTTAGGTGGACTTTGTATGTAGACAATGAGCTTCTTGACAACGACTTCGCCTTAGGCTATCCAAAATGGGGAAAACAAAGCACCTGGGAAATAGATCCTTCAATTGTATCTAAGGCAGAAATCTTCTTCCCGGGAATTGAGCCACAAAAAGTAGCATTGCAGACACCACGCACTTCGGCTGAGATTCAGTATTGGACGCCGTCGGGGCATAACACCTGGGTGGGTGATGTCGCTACTTTCTATCATAAAGGACGTTATCATGTATTTTATTTATTTGATCGCAGGGGGCATGCCAGCAAATTTGGAAAAGGAGCACATTACTTTGAACACCTCTCCACAACTGACTTCAAAACCTGGACTGAACATGATGCTGCGACCCCGATAGAGGAACAGTGGGAAACATTCGGAACCGGCACCCCTTTTATCTTTGACAATAAACTCAGTATTAGTTACGGCTTGCACACTACAAGAATCTATCCTAAGGAACAAACCACATTGCCCTTACAGTGGGATTACTACAATAAACACGGCGTTACGGGCTCCTTTCGCTATGATACTATTCCTGGCTATCCAGCCGGATCTACTTATTCCATCAGTGAAGATGGGATCAGTAATTTCAAGAAAACAAAAATATTGTTTCATCCTTGTGAAAACCCAAGTGTTTATACCGACCCCGAAGGACGCTTACGCATGTTAGCGAACTATGGAGCGAAGGGAACCTGGGGATCAGATTCCATCAAAGGAGGTTGGCGCTCTATCAATCCTGATTTTCCTCCGGGAGGCGATTGCACATTCTTTTTCCGTTGGGGAAATTTTGATTATGTTATCGGTGGCTTTACCGGCTTTTGGTCAAAGCCGGCAAAGGCATCCGAAGATAAATTTGTAGATGGTGTTAAAGCCGGGTTAGACTTTTACAATGGAATGAACGTGCCAGCTGTGACAGAAATAAACGATGGTCGTTTCTTGTTGGCGGGCTGGATTCCTATGGCTGGATGGGGCGGATCATTGACTATTCATGAAATGGTACAATCCCCTGACGGTAGAATTGGAACAAAATGGATGGAGGAAATAATTCCTGCGATCCAAAAAGAAAAATCATTGGCGAAAGAAATTAAAGAGACTTCTTCCTTTGCCACAGGATCTTCTTCTTTCCTGCTCACATTTGATGTAGAGCCGGGTACATATTTGACTGGAAAACTAGGCGCACTTTTTCTGGGTGCAGACGGTGAAAACCATGCTTGTGAAGTCCAGATTAGCCCAAAAGCGAAAAAAGCACAATATGGAAAAGGACAACTTCAGCATTTCTCAGCTGCGGAGAAATCATTACGTGAAGGAGGTTCTCCAACCGGTGCGAGTAATTACGCTATTGAAAATTTGGCCGATACAGATAAACCGTTTACTGTTCGGATGATTGTCAAATATGAAGATAAGTTTGGCGGCTCACAGATCGACACTGAAATTGCAGGTCAGCGTACTATGATTGCTTTCCGCCCGGACTTAAAGGTTGAAAAACTCCTGTTCAGAGCGGATCAAACCGGAATCAAAAATGTCAAAATAGCGGCACTTAAAAATTAAGAAAATCTAAATACATATATTGACTTGCTTTTTATACTAACCAAATAGATGAAAAAGATAAACCTTAAAGACATTGCAGAATATGTTGGCGTTTCGACGGCATTGGTATCTTATGTACTCAATGGTCAGGCAGTGGAAAAGCAGGCCAATAAATCTACAGCTGAACGCATCATAAAAGCTGCACAAAAATTTAACTACCAGACAAATCAAATTGCCAGAAGTTTAAAGACTCAAAAGACGCATGCGATTGGTCTTGTTGTTGCCGATATAAATTTTAGGTTCAGTACCGGAACCTCCTAATATTTTCTCCCTTTAAAAATCTGCAATTTGCAGCGTAGCATTTTGAGCTAGCAAAGTGGCCACTTAAACTTGAATCTAAAATAAAAAGCCCTTCAGAAATGAAGGGCTTTTTACAAAAATATTCTTTTGCCTTAATCCTCTAAAGTAGAAAGATCTACTACAGGTTTAGGAAGACTCATTTTGCTGATCGCCGCTTTACATTCATTTACCATATCCTGTGTCATGGTATAAGTGTAGTTCCCGTAGTCATCATATTTAAATTCTCCTACGTAAAAGAAACCATAGTTTTCAAAGAACGAAGTAAGGTCAACTTTTCCAATTTCACATACCGTTTTTACAAAATTAAGCTGATGTACGGCCGGGTTTTGTGCATTCAACCCAAAATCTCCACGACGAGGACCTCTTCTAGCTCCGCCTCTGTTTACATTTGCCGCTGCAGCCTGCTTGCGGAAAGCTTCAAAAAGATCAGGGTAAAATCCGGGATTGTTGCCTTTGCCAGTGAAATACAATTGCAATTGCCAGAACGGAACCAATCTGCTGAATACATCAGGATCCTGCAGATAGCTTTTGCCTTTTCCATAAATACTCTCACGTGCCTTAGCATAACCCTTCTGTTCAGAAAGCCTGCTTCGGTTGCCAAAAGATGTGGTCACATATAAAGAGAAAATGTTATTACTTACTTCTCCTAAGCCACCCCAGCTCAGGTAAGGTCTCGTTTGGTGTACGTGACCCACCTCATGACTAAAGCCCCAGCATGGGTCATCTTTAATTACACTCGCCGGATCTACAACCATGCCCATCGCATAGCCCTGTTTCGCACCCATATAAGCCACACCATCTCCATCTCTAAACATGTAATAGTTATAATTTACCCTTGCGAGTACTCGGTTCTTAGGTACCTTGTTGTATTTGATCAGACCTAAAATACGGTGCTGACGATACACTAGAGAATCGTAGTTGCTAATCAGTTCTACACCCTTTCCATAAGCGTACTTTTTAATGGCCTCCACCGGATAAGCGATCTGAATATGTTTTCCGATAGCATCCACGACAGGATATACCGCATGGTCTACTAAGTTGTTCCAGTCTTTGTCATTATTTTTAGCGATGTCAAAATATCCGTTTACAGCTGAACCTAAAAAGTGAACTTTGATCGGATTTTCCTCTGCAGGCTTATCCGAATAGTAACCGATATATGCCAATCCGCCAAATTCTTTTACGTCAATGATATTAACTCCATTTCTAAGCTCAAAATCCTGTTTTATAATGCCCCATCCCTTAGGATCTTTTGTGGGGTCTGTACCTTCAGGAGCTCTTCTGTCCCAGTTGGGTACCATTAGTTTTATGTCTTTTCCAGGTTGTATACCGTCTACTAAAACAACATGCTTTCCAATAGGCAGATAGATGCCGGTAATGTTTTCATATTTACTATAGCCGTCACCGATAGACAGTTGTTCGCCCAAAGCAGTAGGGGATAGGATTGCCTTATAAGTGGCTAACCTGTAGTTTTTATCGTATTGACCGGCATACATTTGTTCTGCAGCAGTCCTGATTTTCTCATCATTTATCTTTTTAAGATCAGCTTTCTTTAAGCCTTTTTTCAATTGAGTAGCCAGAGGGTCTTCAAATACATTCAGCTCTTGATATGCTTGTTTTAATTCGCTGGCAGTCTGTGCATTTGCATGTCCTAACCATGCGGTAAATAAGAGTAGTAAGTAAAAGTTTTTTTTCATAATTTCTTTTTGTGTTATCAGCCTAAAAATAAGGTAATAAAACGTGATCTAAATGGCCTCTGTGTAATATTCTGGAGACTAAATGATTTGCAGGGTAGCACCAGTCTACTGTACGCATGGTAGCAGGCAGACAGTAGACTGGTGGCAGATTCTTTTGAAACTAAGAGCGCTGGATGGACTCAGTTGACATCCATTTTGAAAAGTCTTTCAACTGTTGTTCATGTTCTTTTATCCATTTTCCGTTTTCTTCCTTATTGGCAGAAAACGAGATGATGCGTGCTACCAATGGCATAAATTCAGTTTGAGATAACTTATAGAAGTAATCGGGCTGCCTTTGTGATGTTTTCGGTGTCTGGTCGTAACACTGCAATATAAACGAAACAGAAACTAAGCCCCTGCGTAATCATTGAAAGGGGTATCGCCCTTGCAACCCTTGATCAGCCCCTATGCAAGGGTTGTGCAGCGCTTTTGTAGAGACAAAAGGATATCAAACACAGAATGAAAGCAGAGTGAAAATATCCTTTTAGTAAGCTTATTGGGATTGAAACCGGTTATTCGAAAGATAAAGTGAGGGAACTCATGGTGCTGCTGGAAGAAATTAAAGCAGCTAAATAACTAGTGTTTATGAGAAGCTGTTCGAAAAGATGGCGGCAAAAATAAATTATCTTTTCGGACAGCTTCTTTTATAAAATTTAATCCCCTTCCTCTAATTCGAATATCTGATCAACAGATATCCCGAATACCCTTGCCATTTTTAAAGCAAGTACTGTAGATGGAACGTATTTACTGGATTCGATGGTATTGATAGTCTGCCTCGATACACCGATAAGTTCTGCCAGTTCTGCCTGGGTAATGTTTTTTATAGCGCGCTGGATCCTAATTGTATTTTTCATGTCTCTGAGGTTTTAATTAGTTTCAGTTTGCTTATTTAATTTGTACATGCTGTAATGGAACTTAGCGATAAAAATAATTAATATCGTATAAGAGTTATAAAATACTATCATGTAGTACGCCATACCATAGAAAGCAAAATTAATGATGATGAACAATATATAGCTGATCAGTACCGACCATTGCCATGCTTTTAACCTAAGTTGAGCAATGTACTCATCCTCATTTTTGTGACGGGCAAGGCAGACCATTAACAAACCGGACACAGTCCCAAGGATGGCAAGCTCATTGGTGAAATTGTTATTAAAAGGCCCCCCTGAAAATAGCTGCCCGAATCCACTATCAGTTTGAATTGAAGCGTGTATAGCAAAACCCGGGATCTCGAAATCATTGTATAGTGTAAAGTAGCCAAGTATGGCAAAAACCAGGAAGGTAATCCAGCCAATTATCTTATAACGGCTTGGAAGAAGAAGATTATTTTTCATATTGTCAATTTTGTTTGATCAAATGTAAAGTATTTCCGACATTAATGTCAAGTAAAATCTACTAAATGTAATGTTTATTTTACATTTAGTTTTTTGATAAGAGAAATATGGCCTCCAAAAATGCCCGGTGGATATATTTTGATATGATGGACGTTTCCTGTAAGTTTGAACCAATTTTAACAACCAATCTATTTAAAAAATCAATTAACGCTTTATGAAAAACTTACTAGGTTTTCTTTTCGCATTTGTTTTGTGCTATTCATCGGATGCACAAACCCATAAACTTGCTTTTAATCTTGTAAAGGGAAAGGACTATTTACAAACTACCAGCGCCGTGATGTCAATCAATCAGACGGTAAGTGGACAGGCAATGAATATCAACATGACAGTCAATGGCAAAGTAAAATATAATGTGGTATCCATTGAAAATGATGTTTACAACATGGATGTAAGTTATACAGGCCTTTCTATGAAAATGGAGATGCCAGGAGGCGGGATGAGCTTCGATTCTGAAAAGAAAGATACGACCGATATCATGTCGACCATACTTTCCAAAATGAAGAATAAGCCTTTCCAGGTAAAGATGACAAGGACGGGGAAGATCCTTGAAGTGAAAAACGTCGGAACATTGTTTGATAATATCTTAAACGGATTTCCCAACATCAGTCAAGAGCAAAAAGAACAGATCAAATCGCAGATCAATCAGTCTTACGGAGATAAAGCATTTAAGGGCAATATGGAAATGTTGTCGGCTATTTTTCCCGATAAAGCAGTGGCAAAAGGAGAAACCTGGAATATCTCTACGCAATTAGAGGCGGGCATGCCGTTTCTTGTGAATTCAATTTATAAGTTGAATGATGTAACTGCTACTCAATATGTGATCAGCGGAGATGCAAAAATGAGCTCTACCGCTAAAGACAAGGAAGTTATTCAAAATGGATTTCCAATGATGATGGATATGAATGGGACATACACTTCAACAATTAATGTGGATAAAGCAACGGGTTGGGTGGCCAGTGCCTCATTCAATCAGCAAATTAAAGGTAGCGCTCAGGTCAAAAAAAGTGAGCAGTTGCCGGATGGTCTTAACATTCCAATGGAGATCAAATCTACTACTACCATAACTGGTAATTAAAAAACAGACTGTCCGAAACGTACTTTTTCGGACAGCCTGTTTGTTTTTTAAGCGCTAGAACTTGGCGCCAAACTTATTGCCATAAAGGTCAATCAGCTTTTTATCCATCCACAGACCCCTCATATTCCGGGTAATGATTTCGCCATCAGGGCCAACCAATACGCAGGTAGGGATTCCATTGAAGTTATAAATTTTAGAAAAGTCACCTTTAAAGGCTTTCAGGTCTGATACCTGTAACCAGGTCATGTTTTCTTCATTGATTGCCTTAAGCCATTTATCCTTATCATCGTCCATAGAAATGCTGATTACTTCAAATCCTGCCGGGTGATAAAGTGCATAGGCCTCTTTTAAGTGTGGGATGTCTGCTCTGCAAGGGCCGCACCAGGAAGCCCAGAACTCAAGCAGTGTATATTTTCCTTTTCCTACGTGATCGGAAAGTTTAACCGGCTTGCCATCCTTATCATTGAAAGCAAAATCCACAAACTTAGATCCTACTGCTGTTTTTTTAATTACAGCTGCTTTCTCCAATAGGCTCTGGCCCCCAACTGAAGATTTTAACGCCGGAGAAAGAGAGGCCAAAGCCTCATCGATTTCTTTTGCACTAAGCGAACCAATGTTCTTTTTAGCAACATAAAGTGCAACCGGACTTGTGTTGTTGTTCTTGATAAAGCTTTTCACATAAGTCAGCAGGTTTGCTTTGGCAACATCAATGTTTTCTACCAGTTTAATTCCTTCTGATATAGGCCCTTTCTCTTTATCTTTTCCCGGATTCAGGTAAGCGATGTAGGCATCAAATGCTTTGCTGTTGAGCGCTTTTAAAGGCTCGTATCCAGCTGAATATTTCATGAACAGGTCATGAGCAGGGGAGCCAGTTACGTTGATTTTTTCATAAGGAAAACCTCCCGTATACAAAGCTTCAAGTTCAGTAGCATTGCTGTCTAGACCCGCCGATACATTGATTTTTTTGTTCTCTACAAACACCGGGATGGTAGATGCAAATCTTTGCTTTTCCAGCTTGTTAAACACCAAAGTAAAAAACTGCGGATAAGGTACAGAACCTGTAAAACTAAAAGCACCGTTTTTTACTGTTGTGCTGTCCAGAGCTTTCCCAGGAGTTTCTTCCGACTTCAGGTATACCTTTCTGCCATCGGCAGATTTTGGGACAGTAACATTCAGGGTATAATTCCCTTTGGTCTGGCTCTGCGCCTGATAGGTGATCATGATGATCAATGAATAAAATAATGCAATCTTTTTCATCTGTATATAATTTAATGAAATCTTTATTTTCTAAGTCTTATGCCGTCTAAACAAAAGTAAGGCGGAACCAGCATGTTCCCTGCGCCATCTTTATAAGATGATGAAAGACTGAACACCACCTTGTTTACTACACCCAGTGCTGTGAGGTCTACCTTAGACCAGTTTACGGCGACATAATTAAATGTCGGGTTTGCAGGGTCTACATTTGGACGTATAGCCAGCCAGTAATCTACACTTCCTGTTGCGGCCGTTCCGTTGTAACCTTTTACAGTAAGCTTAACGAATCCTTTTGCAAGTGTCGCATTGCCTGAAGCTCTTCTCGCCAACACCTCATCTCCGGCTAAACTGATTACATTTTGTCCGCCCGGACCTGGTAATGTAAACCTTCCGTACATCAGTGTAGAAGGATTGGCAATGTTGATGTTTTTAACCTTAGTCCCGCCAATGGTATAGGCCTGGGTATTGGCATCTAAAGTACCGGAATAGATAGATCCGTAAGTTTCTAAAAGATAATTGTAGGTAGTGTTGGCTACCAATATGTGTTCTACCACAGTAGGCTTATCTATGGTAAACGAAGCATCTTCATCTTTTACAGAAGCCACCAGAAAATTATTGGTTTGATTGGTGGTAGTCGTATATACACTAAAAATACATGAATCTATTGCAGACTTGATTTTCGCAGGAGTGAGCCCGCCAGCTGGGGGGAAGTCGGGGCTCAGGCTCCATGGAAATGATCTCCAGTTCTTATTGGAAATAGCAAACCCTGAAAAGGTACCATCTCCGTTGTTTTTTGCATTCATGGTTACAATACCTGTTTTCTCAGTCCCTGATTTAAATGGGGCATTGGGAATATTGAACGTAAAAGTTCCTAAAGTCTGGTCTTCAAAAGTAATGTCTTCCGGGTACGGTATCAGTATTTTATTCTCTTTTTCGCAAGAGAAGAGCGCAATGCTGCAGATAACAGCCAGCATGATGATCAGTTTATGTTTCATAGCTATAATCTATTTTAACTCAGGATTTTGTTCCATTAATGTGTTGTTCACGATCTCTGCATCAGGAATGGGTCTGCACATTTTGTTTTCTTGCAATGCAGTTCCATTTTTGATGGTTACGATCCATGGTTTACCATCTTTCATAAAGCGTACGGCAGCATAGAATTCGCTTCCGTTTTCAAGGAATGTTTCTGTGAATA
This sequence comes from Pedobacter frigoris, assembly GCF_005116445.1. Lineage (GTDB taxonomy): Bacteria > Bacteroidota > Bacteroidia > Sphingobacteriales > Sphingobacteriaceae > Pedobacter > Pedobacter frigoris. Next base: position 66,543 of record NZ_SWBQ01000007.1, on the reverse strand, counting down.
TTTCTTTGAAGATCATATCCATCACTTCAGTTTGGCTTGCCGGATTCAATGCAGGCAATACAGGAGTAACCCTTTTACTGCGCATTTCATTGATAGGGGCGATGGCCTGTGCCGGAGTGGCACCTGTCCTGGCTAGCAGCTCTGCTTTCATCAGGTACAACTCAGGATATCTGAAATAATAGGCCGCGTATTTTTCATCAATTGGATTGGCCAGCTTACCTGCATAACTGCCCAGTCGGGCTACTTTTTTGAAGGTAAAGCGATTCACATTGTCCCAGGTCTCTGCTGCTCTCACCGGTCCGGTCACTACCGGCCAGCGCGGATCATTGCTAAACCAGTCTAAGCCATAGACCAAACCCGCAGTCAGCGTACCGCCAACAGGTAGTGGAAGCGTATTGCCGCCGATCTGAGAAAGGTAATAAGTATAATAATAGCCACCTTTAGTAGTTCTCGTTCCGTCATTTTCCAGGTATTTCACAAACAGATTCTCTTTAGAATCCCATGAGTTGGCATACACGTCGGCAAGGTTGGCCTCCATGCTGAAAGTCGCCGGATGATTCGTCAGTACATCATTTACCAAAACCAGTGCAGCATCCAGATCAGTACGGGTATTGCGATAGCCACCTCTGTACAATAGCAATTTGGCTTTTAACGCTTTGGCAAACTGTTTAGATACATAGCGCGGAGTCGTCAGATCACCCAGGTTTGCGATAGCGAAATCCAGATCGTCATAGATTTTCTGGTAGCTTTCACCAACTGTAATGCGCGCTTTTCGCATGTTAGAAAGGCTTACGACCTCATCGCGATAAAGCAGACCATAGACATCGGCATCATCTGCCCACCAATGTGTGTAATTCCAAAGCAGATTGGCATTGATCCATGCCCTTAAACATCTTCCTTCTGCAATAAGGACAGTCCTATCGGCCTGACTTACCGCAGCATCAGATAGTTTCCCAATTCCTGCAATCGCAAAATTTGCGGCGTTTAAGCTTTTGTAAAAGGTGGTCCAGCTGCTGCTTGCCGTTAACTGGTTGTACGACATGTCGTAATCTACCACATTGAACCGTACAAACCCGGCTTTAGAAGCGAGTCCGCAATACAATGCACCTGCCCAGTCATCATTTTGAAAAGAGGCATATACCCCGCCAAGTGATGCTTTGGCCGTAGCCAGATCTTTGATCGCATTTGCATCAGTAAGCGAATGGATGGGCTGTATGTCCAGATAGTTTTTGCAGGAAAAGGAGGTTATACCTGCGAATATGAGTAATGTATAAAATATCTTTTTCATGATTTTCTATTTAAAAGTAAACCTAACTCCCAGATTGTAGATTTTGGCCGATGGATAGTAACTGTTATCTACACCCATTCCAGTTCCTATGGCGCTGCTCGACCAGTTTCCCTGTGGATCAAACCCAGGATATTTTGTAATGGTAAACAGGTTGGTTGCCTGGAAAGTGAAGTTTACGCCCTGGATCAGTTTGTTTTTGAAAATGTGCTCTGGCAGCCTGTAATTGATGTTTAGAGCGTTTAACCTAATGTACGACGCATCATACAAAAAGAAATCTGAGAACGTAGAATTTGCTCCGTCACCATAATGGGTCATCCTCGGAATATCTGCTTCATAGGGACTAAGCAGGGTAGCGCTTCTGCCTGCAATTAAATTGCTATGGTTGTAATTACCCACATAACCCACATCGTCCATTGGTTGTTTCCATAAGCGTTGGTTTCCGTAAGAATAAGTAAACGTACCGTTCACCATGAAGTTTTTGTAATAAACAGTTAAACCAAAACCTCCGTAAAGTTTAGGGTCAGAACTACCCAGGTTAACCTTATCGTCATTGGTGATCTGTCCGTCGCCATTCTGATCTATGAAATAAAGGTCACCTACGTTTTCAGTTGAAGTACGGTAGAATCTTTTGGCACCGGCTGCTGTTGTGCCTTGTAGCGCAATGATCTCCTCAGGAGTGGCAAACAGCCTGTTGGCAGTTTGGAAGCCATACCAGTGACCAGTTCTTTCACCTTCCTTTACAGTCATGTATACTGTTTGAGTACTTGGGAAGTTGAGTTGTTTGGTAATTCCATTGATCTTCATCACCCTGTTGATGTTATTGGACATGTTTAGATCTGCGGTTACAGTAAAGTCCTGTCTTTTTACCACATCTACTTTGATGTCGAACTCCACACCATTGTTCTTCATCGAAGCTACGTTTGAATTGATGGTCGACAAAGATGAACTTGGAGGCAATGGTAAATTATAGATGATCTGATCGGTTTTCTTTTCGTATAAACCAAAAGTACCTCTGATGCGGTCTCCCCACATGCCGAAATCAAGTCCGAAATCTTTCATCGTAGTTTGTTCCCACTGCAAGCCATCGTTTCCTATAGAACTTGGCGCAATGGCAGGATTCTCATTATACCTTGCTGATCCTACACGAGTGATCCAGTCGTAGTTGCCCAAATTTTGAGATCCGGCTTTTCCGATTGAAGCACGCAGTTTCAGGTAGTTGACAATTTTACTGATTCCTGCGCCTTTCATGAAATTCTCTTCTGTGATCAGCCAGGCCACAGCACCAGAAGGGAAAGTACCCCATCTTTTATCTGGTCCAAACCGGGAAGATCCGTCTCTTCTGATGGTACCTGAGATGATGTAACGGTTGTTGTACTTATAATACGCTCTTGCGAACTGTGAGATCAGGGCATTTTCAGAAAATGTTTCTGTCATGGCGCCCCGGGTTGCTCCTGAGGTAAAGTCATTCAGTATATCATCGTCAGGAAAGTTAGTCGCGTTCATGCTGTAAGCGAGTGCGCTGTTTTTCTCCATAGAATATCCGGCAAGTCCCGTCACATCGTGTTTGCCGAATGTTTTGGCATAAGTAAGTGTGTTTTCCCACACGTTGGTCGTGATCTTTGGGTTGCTCCAGGTCCTGCTTCCGGTGGTATTGAATGTGCTTCCTTTTCTCCTGTATTCCAGGTCCTGCGAATTGTTGTAATTTGTAGTATAGGCGGTTTTTAAAACCAGACCATTAATGATCGAATATTCAAGAAATCCGGTGCCATTAAAGATCTGGCCATTCGCAGTTACAGTATTTAACAGGGTAGTGTAGGGATTCTCAGTATAGGCATCTCTGGTAAAAAGCGAGCCATCGGCATTGTAAGGCGGGATATCAGGACGAATCTGTTTCAATACTGTGAGCATGTAATCTTTATCGTTCGTTTTTCTGGATGATCCGCTCAGGTTCAATCCAAATTTAAGACCTGTTCTGATTCTTGCTTCCAGGTTTATTCTGCCCCCAAAAACCTCACTGTTTCCGGTCTTTACGATACCTTCGTTATTGGTATTGTTTAGTGAAACATAATAAGAGATGTTATCCGTTCCGCCCCTCAGAGAGAGGTCGTACTGTTGCGTCAGCGGATTTTGTGTCATTTCCTTGAGCCAGTTCGTATTTCCTTCATAGTAAGCACCCGGAAGTATTTTAAATGAGGACCTGTCGAATTCACTGGTATTTAAGTTGAAGAAAGCCTGCTCATCCAGGTATAGACGGGTGAAATAATCAAAAGCCCCTCTTCTGTATGCTTCTTCACGTGCTGCGGCATCAGCAAAACGTATATATTCAGGAGCTTCCATGTACTTATAGCCATTAAAGTCCTGTTGCATGTAGCCTAAGCGGCTCGATAGTTCTATCGTTGGTTTTTGTCCGGCAATCCCTTTTTTTGTGGTAACCAATACCACTCCGTTAGCTGCACGTGAACCATAAAGTGCAGTCGCAGAAGCATCTTTAAGGATGTCTATGCTTTCCACGTCATTCAGGTTCAGGTTATACAGTGAATTTTGGATGTCTCCGGAGGTAGATGTTGAATAATCAGGCACACCGTCAATTACCCATAGCGGTTGGTTATTCCCGGAGAGCGAAGAAGCACCACGGATCACAACGCTAATTGGTGAGGTAGGAGAGGCCGATTGAACAACTACGTTGACACCTGAGGCACGTCCCTGAATTAAACTTTGTATAGTAGCACCCATAGGCGCGTTTTTAACCTCTTTTTCTCCAAGACGAGCTACCGATCCGGTAACATCTTTGGCCTTGGCTGTACCATAGGCTACGACCACCATTTCCTCCAGGCTGGTTACTTCCTGTTCCAGAACGATCGTAATGAATGCATTTCCTCCACTTCGTACCTCTTTAGACTTGTAGCCGATATATGAGTAGACTAAAATGGCATTTTCTTTTACGTTTCTAAGAATAAATTCTCCGTTAGTCGCTGTTGAGGCCTTGTTGCTGGTTCCTTTTTCGGTGACATTAACTCCGGCTATCGGAGCTCCTTTTTCATCTACGACTCTTCCTCTTAAATCTACAGCATTGATGTACTCTGAAATGCGTTGAATTATCGACTTCGGTTTGTCCTTAATAACAACTGTCATTTCTTCTAAGCTATAGGAAAGCGGTTGATTGGAAAAGCAGATGTTCAATGCCTCTTCAAGGCTTACATTTTTTACGTTAATACTAACCGGTTTTGCAGCTCTCAGTGATTTAGCATCTACTATAAAATCATATCCGCTTTGTTTTCTGATTTGAACTACGATCTTTTCAAGAGAAGCATTACTTTCTTTTAATGTAATCTTTTGAGCAAAACCAGCTGCGCTAACCTGTAAAAGAAAAGTGGTTATTATGATGGCAGTTAATTTCATAATACGCAGTATTTGGTCAGGTCTGTATGCAAGTAGCTCAGACCTAAATAAATGGTAAAATTTCATACATTTGTTTGGGTTTTGGGTTGTTGATTTTGTTGTTTCCGCAATAATATTTGATGTACCCCAGCCTTTTCCAGATATCGGCTCTAAACGGTATCTGGTTTTTTTTGGAGTTACAATTACGAGTAGCCCTTAGGTCATAATTTTGGTTCTCCTTTCATATGTTTAGTTATAGTTGAATATAGGTTGTAAATCATGGTGGTTCATAAAGCACAAAAAGTAAGTGGCTTTATAATATGTCGGCTCAGAAATATCCAGGTAGTAGGAAAAAATGAACTATTTTAAATAAAAGTGAAAATAATCAGTTTACCCAGTTTGAGTCTCAATATTTTAATTGAATTGTTGATTTGTTTCTTCACTGTTTTTTCTGAAATGTTGAATTTTTCAGCGATTTGTTTTTGTGAAAGATTGGCTTTTCTGCTGGATTCAAATACCTCACGCATTTTTTTGGGGAGCAGACAGATCTCTTTTTCTATTAACCTGGCAAGTTCCCTTTCTCTCACATAATTATCTGTGATGTATTCTCCATCGTCAATGAAATGCTGTAAAGAATCTGCATAGCTGGTCCTGACTTTCTTATGTGCAAAAAGATCAAATATCTTATACCGTACAGCTGAATATAAATAAGAAGATAGCGTTTTTTTTACTTCCAGATCATTCCTGGTCAGGAGTGATAAAAAAACTTCCTGCACAATGTCATCTGCATCGTCTTTGTCATTGGTGAGCTTAAGTGCATAAACATAGAGCAAGGTGCCGTAACGATTATAGATTTCACTAAATGCCCTCCGATCCTCAGATCTGGTCAATTGAAGTAATTCATTGTCCGGAAGTGTGCTATAAACCGACATTACTATTATCCTATGCGAATATAACAATTAATTCACAACGAATAACGAAACGTAGGTCGGCCCTGATCATAACTTGTGATGAACAAGCTTATTTAGTGATGATGGTAATCCTCCTTCCATCAATTTTAAAATGAACATTTCCTGCTCCCTCCATAATGCTGAGTACGCTTGATATGTTTTTTGAACGCGACACAATACCTACATAGGAAAGGTTGGAAGCATTGCCTTCAAAGCTGAATTCAACATCATACCATCTGGATAACTTTCTGGTAATGCTTTCAATGCTTTCTCCTTTAAAAATGAAGAGATTATTTTTCCAGGCCATTGCATTTTCAATATCAGCTTCCTGCACTTTGATAATGTTGTTTGTATTCAGAATTGCCTGCTGGTTAGGCTGAAGAATTACGATGTTAGAATTACGATTTACGATTTGTGGGGAGCCGAGGCCCGCTACGCTAACAGATCCCTCTAATAACGTCGTCTTCGTATTCCCTTCATCAGCATAGCTGTTGATATTAAAATGTGTACCCAATACTTCTACTTCCTGGCCATTGCTTGCTACAATAAAAGGTTGTCCGGCTTTCGCTACTTCAAAATAGGCTTCTCCCGTCAATTCAACTTTCCGTATGTCACCTTTAAAGACCATCGGATATTTCAAAGAAGATTCAGCATTGAGCCAGATTTTAGAGCCGTCCGGCAGGTCAATCTGAAATTGTCCGCCCTTAGGGGTTGTTATGGTATTGTATATTGGCTGCTTTAATTTTACGTCTGCTGCTTCCTTTGAATCTATTTTATAAATTACCTGTCCGTCTTTAGTTTTTGTAATAGAAATGCCCGACTGGTTGATCAGCTTTCCTGTTGCAGCATCGGTAAGTGAAATTTTGGAGCCATCTGCCAAAGTAAGTATAGCTTTGTTTCCTCCTGGAATAAAATCTTTTCCGCTTTTTACCAACAACTCTTTAACAGTGGCATAACCTGTATTCTTTTGAATGAAGAAAAATAAGGCTGCAGATAGCGCAATGGTCACTATCACAGCTGCCGCGTAGCGATATGGCAGACGCTTCAATATAGGCCTGGGAAAATTATCTTTAGACCTTGAATTGATGGATCTCCATATATTTTCATGGGCCTGTTCGAGCTGGTTGGGGTCGGGTTCAAAATTTTTACGCTCCAATTCTTTAAGGTGCCAGCTTTCCACTATAGCCTTTTCCTCGGCCGAACAGGTACCTTCTATATATCGTTCTAATAATTGTTTTGCACTATATTTGGTCATAATCTTTAAACCATGTAATTCGTGGTTTATAATTAAGTCGGTTTAGTGATGTCCAGGTAGTAGAAAAATAAAAGAATATGATGAAATATTTTTGCTTGCTGTTTTTTTTGGCCACGTCGGTGTTTGCTCAGGAGTATAACCCCAAGACATTTGAAAAGGAGATAGGCAGCTTTGATCAAAAGGATGCTCTTGAAGGTGCAAAGTCCGGCAGTAATCTGTTTGTGGGAAGTTCCACGCTGAGGATGTGGCCGGATATGCAAAGCTATTTTCCTAAGGCATATGTGATCAACAGGGGGTTTGGCGGTTCTAAATTTGAAGACCTGCTGTATTATACAGATCGTGCAATTACTCCTTACAAACCTGCTAAGATATTTATTTATGGGGGAGACAATGACATCGCCGCAGGTATTGCGACTGATGTGATCCTTGAGCAGGCGAAACAGTTGAGAGAAAAGATCAGGGCAGCTTTGCCAGGAGTCCCGGTGGTGTTTATCGGGGCCAAGCCAAGCGTGGCGAGATGGCACCTGAAAAATAAATATGAGGAGTTTAATAAAGCATTAAAGGCCTATAGCAAGAAATCAAGGAAGACGCAATTTGTAGACATGTGGAATCCTATGCTGGATAAAGATGGTATGGTATACAAGGATATTTTTCTGCAGGATAATCTGCATATGAAAGCCGAAGGTTATAAAATCTGGCAAAAGTTCTTGACTCCGTATCTGATTAACAATAACTTTCCCAAGTAAATTTTTATACTAACTTTGGTTTCTTAAACCTTAATAATCAACTCAAATAATCCACCATAAGCTAACACAATATTCATGAAAAGAGTATGCCTTTTATTTTTTGCACTATTAATTACAACTTCTGCATTTTCGCAAAGTGTCCTGAACTTATTGGGTAAGTCACAGGACTTCTTTAAGCTTTTGTCTGAAGAGAAATATACCGAGGCATATGGATTTTTCGACAGTACTTTTCAGGCCAAAGTTCCTGAAGCTAAGATTAAGGAAATCTGGGAGAAACTGGGTGAAAAGCTGGGTAAATATGAATCAGGTTCTGTATCCAGCAGTAAAACTGAGGGTGAGTTATTTGCGGTGGTGATTGATGTCAAATTTACAAATGATTCCCAGCCTTTTTTACTGGCATTCAACAAAGCAGAAAAAATGGTGGGTTTTTTCCTCCAGCCCAAATCGCCCGTTGAGGGTTATGTACTGCCGGCTTATGCAGATACCACTTTATATAAAGAAGAAGAGGTATACGTGAAAGCACCTGGTCATAACCTTGTAGGTTTACTAACCACTCCTAAAAAGGCTGCAAACTATCCTATAGTAGTGTTGGTGCATGGTTCCGGTCCAAGCGATATGGATGCTACGTATGGCCCAAATAAACCACTGAAAGATTTAGCATTAGGCCTGGCAGCAAAAGGCATAGCGAGTATCCGTTATGTAAAAAGGACGATGATTTATCCAGGAGAGTTTATTGGGGCTTTTACCGTTAAAGAAGAGGTGATGGATGATGCATTGGCGGCGATAGCTCTTGCTCGTACGATTCCCGGAGCAGATAAAAAGCAAATTTACGTACTGGGACATAGCCTTGGTGGAATGCTTGCGCCAAGAATGCCATTGCTTGCGCCGGATTTAAAAGGCATCATCATGGTTGCTGCTCCTGCCAGGAAATTGTCAGATATGATTGTTGAACAGAACAAGTTTCTTTTTTCATTAATGAATGATACAACAGCAGCTGGTAAAAAGCAGCTGGATACCATAGTTGCTGAGTATGAAAAAGGCAAGCTGACCAAACTGGGCACTATGAAGCCTGATTCTATCGTAGCGGGATTACCTGCTGCTTATTGGATTGATTTAAATGTCAACAACCAGGTTGAAGCGGCGAAAAAAATCAGTAAGCAAAAAGTTTTTATTGCTCATGGCGAAAACGACTACCAGGTAACCGCGACTGATTACAACATTTGGAAAGCCGCATTGGGTACCAAAAAGAATGTTACGCTTAAATCTTATCCGGAACTTAACCATATGTTAAGTGTACATCCTGAAAAAAGTACACCTCAGCAATATCAGAGCCCTGCAAGTGTCTTTGACGGGCTCATAAATGATATTTCTGCCTGGATAAAAGCAAAATAAAAAACCTTTAAGTAACAATTACACTTCCACTTATCATATGTGGCAAAATTCTTGCTGTTTATGTAGACTAAAATCTATATAACTTAAAACAGATATGATAAAAAGAATACATGTGCTTGAAGATGATGAAGATATAAGATACATCATTGGAGTTTTACTTAAAGATGAAGGGTACGAACTGCAGCTGTCATCGACATTTGCTGAACTAAAAAGTAAACTGAGAGATTCTGTGCCGGATTTATTTATCCTTGATGTTATGATCCCTGACGGTGATGGTACGGATATCTGTACAGATCTTAAGGAAGATCCTTTTACTAAACACATTCCTATTATTGTGATGTCTGCAAATGATCAGAACAAACAAAAAAGTCTGGAAGCGGGAGCTAATGATTACATCAGTAAACCATTTGATATAGATTACATTGTGCGACGCATCAACGCACAGTTGTCGAAATCATAGCTAATACTCAAATAAAATAAAAGAGCCTGATCATATCATGATCAGGCTCTTTTATTTTGTATTATCATGAGATGTAATTAACTTCATTTTATATAACCAGAAAGGAGCAGTTTTGGACGACGTCGTAAAAGGTTTAGTGCCACATATTTTAAGTTTTGTGATCAATGAGCTTTGCAGAAATGGTTTTCTAATTGCTTATGAAAGGGATTTGGCAGACCTGAAAGGATTGGTAAGTGCTGATTCCATTACTCCCGATGATTTTGAATTGCTGGAATCTGTAGACGATGGTATTGTAAAGGTTTTATTAAAGTCAGTCGATAAAGTCATTGATTGTTCGAAAACCTATTTGATGATCAATAATCTCGATGAACTGGAGGTGCTGGAGAATGAGGAATGCAATCAGGAGGCCTCAAATAGCTATCACATTTACATTCTGGAATGGGAAAGCAAAAACTATAAGGATTTGCTGTTCAACTTAAACCCCGTTTACTTTTCGATTTCCCAGTTGCTGTACCATACGAGTTGTCAACTCCGCTTAAATACAGTTGACATTCCTGAAGAAATGTATGATGAATTTTTAGAACACTATGCTGAAGTGCTTCATGAAAGACTGATCTCGGAAGATAAAAATGTATCACTATTATATGATCTGATCATTGAACTGAATATGGACCTCTGTGAGATTGATAGGCTGACCTGGGAGCGTGAAGACTAACTCAATGTTGCCGCTGTAAAACAATTCCCTCATTTTTTTTGTCTGTATTTAATGAATGCTTAACCATTTTAGCTAAGTTTGTGGATTAAAATAATACTGTTATTAAAATGTCAGATCAAAAAAAGGAAATATTTGAAGGTGTAGCACAACGCTTAAAAATCGAAGGCTTTAATGTAGTAAACCGTGATGAAACACGCCCTTGGGGTGGTTTTTTTGTGATCGATGAAGAGCAGGCCCAGCAGTTTGCCAACGTTTATTTCGAAGGATTAAATGTTGATGATCTAAAGATCTCAGGTAAATTAAGTCCAAAAATATTAATCGTAGCTCCTAATACCCGCTTATCATGGCAATACCACCATCGCCGTGCGGAAATCTGGAGGGTAGTAAATGGAACCGTAGGTGTAATCACAAGTGATACAGATGAGCAAGGTGAACTGCAGCAACTGGCACCTGGCCAAAGCATCAAATTGAAACAAGGCGAGAGACACAGGTTAATCGGTTTGGAAGATTGGGGCATTGTTTCTGAAATCTGGCAGCATACAGATCCGGCTCAACCATCTGATGAAAGCGATATCGTTAGGGTACAAGATGATTTTGGGAGATAATGATCATTTTACTATTCTTCCTCACACACTGGTTCTTATCCTTATTTTCTCAAACATTCTTTCTGCATCGGTATGCCTCGCATAAGATGTTTAAAATGAATACTTTTTGGGAGAAATTCTTTTACATCATTACTTTTTTGTCTCAGGGCTCATCGTTTCTGAACCCCCGTGCATATGCGATCTTGCACCGCATGCACCATGCGTTCTCAGATACAGAAAAAGATCCTCACTCTCCGCATTTTGTAAAAGATGTTTGGGGCATGATGATCAAGACAAAAAATATGTATCTGAATTATGCAAAGTATAATGTAGAGCCTGAAGAGCAATTCAGAGACAAATATCCCAGCTGGCCATTAGTAGATAAAATAGGCAACTCATGGCTGACCAGATTTGTTTTTATCGGTTTCTATATCTGGTTCTACGTAACCTTCGCAACATCATGGTGGATGTTCCTTTTATTGCCGATACACTTCTTAATGGGGCCTGTTCATGGTGCCATTGTAAACTGGTGCGGACATAAATACGGGTATTCAAACCACGATAATGATGACCACAGCAAAAACACCCTTCCGTTAGATTTCCTGATGTTAGGAGAGTTGTTTCAGAACAACCATCATAAAAAGCCGAATAGTCCAAACTTTGCTTCCCGCTGGTTTGAGTTTGATCCGACTTATCCAATTATGAAGGTCATGCACTGGATGCGCATCATCAAAATCAGAAAAACTTAATTCCGGTTGCCTTGCTACTGCAGGGCGACCCTTATAAAACTTTCTGGCTCCCCTATTGTTATGCTATAACACGCCCTCCTTTAATAAATATAGTTTTTATAAAAATAAAGGATATGAAGTTTAATAGAATACCATTGGCATTGCTGGTTCTTGCTATAATAAGCCAGGGATGTGTAAGCAACAAAAAGTACAATGAATTGCAGACCCGCTACAATGATCTGCAGCAGAAATCCAAAGATTTAAATCAAAAATATCAGACCGGTCAGCAAGACTTATCGGGTTCTTCCTCAAGGGTAAAAAGTCTCGAGGAACAGATTGCTTCTGAAAAAGCCAATGTAAAAGCCCTCCAGGATGCGCTTGACAAGTGTCTGAACTCCACCAGTCAGGGTAATGTGAACATCTCCAAATTGGTGGATGAGATCAATAGTTCCAATAAATACATCCAGCAATTGGTGAATGCCAAGAATAAAAGCGATTCGCTCAACGTGGTGTTGACCAATAACCTGACACGTTCATTGAGTCGTGAGGAAATGAAAGATGTGGATGTACAGGTATTAAAAGGTGTTGTATATATTTCATTAGCCGACAACATGTTGTACAAATCAGGCAGCTACGACATTTTGCCCGCGGCCGGTGCTACATTGAGTAAGATTGCAAAGATCATTACTGACTATAAAGATTATGAAGTATTGATAGAAGGTAATACGGACAACGTACCAATCTCACAAACCAACATCCGGAACAACTGGGATTTGAGTGCCTTGCGTGCCTCATCTGTGGTACAGGCTTTACAAAACACCTATAACGTAGATCCTAAGCGCTTAACTGCTGGTGGCCGAGGTGAATACAATCCAATTGCGGGTAATGACACAGACGCAGGTAAGATGAAAAACAGGCGTACCCAGATCATCATTACACCGAAACTCGATCAGTTTATGGATTTGATCGGTAAGGCACCAGATACTAAAAAAGACTAGTCAATCATAAATAAAAAAAGCGCATACATTGTATGCGCTTTTTTTATGCGGTTTTATATTCCTGCTGTCTTCCTTTCGGTGTGTGCTCGCTTTTGCCGGGCTACAGCCGGGGCATCTTCTGCGGTGCCGCTGGGGTATTGCTGGGGTCCTGAGCCCAGCAATACCCCACATGAAGCGGCAGTACCGCAGAAGATACGAACACATAGTGAAGCCAGGGAGAGGGGAAACTAAATTTATTTCTTGTCTTATTTGGTTAATACGGATTTGAGGAACTATAATTCAATTAACAATCCCCAAACTAATCAAACCCTTGGGCTCCGGATGCAGCTCAAGGGTTTGATTCATTACCTTTTTTCCGATAAATCCTTAATGATCTCCAGTGCTTTATCCCACATTGGCTCATGCATCTGGGTATACTTTTTAGCAAGCGGACCGGATTCTATAGATAGTGTATAGTCTCCATTGTTGGTTTTTGTCAGTTTATATTTTTCCGAATATTCACCTGTTTCTGCGTCAGGGGCTGGGTTGACGTCATCGTACATGTCTATCTGCAAATATTCCGTAGGTCTGTGCTCTGCTACAACGCCATGGGCGCCAACGTCGCCGCTTAGATCGGTCCAGATGACGCTCGATCCTTCCTTCCAGTCGGATTTTACAAACGATCCATCGCCGAATGCTTTGCCCCACTGCCCGCCCGGGTTGAGCAGGATGTCCCAGATCGCTTCAGCAGAGGCAGTGATGGAGATGTTCTTTTTGATGGTCTCCGTTTCAACGAAATTGGTCAGTGCTTCGTTGATGAAATAGTTCCAGCCACCGGTAAAGCTTTCTACCCTAAAATTCGGATTTTCCTGAGGGAAGCTTTCCAGTCCTTCATGACTGAGTTTGAGTCGCGTTTTATTTTCACCTTCTTTAAAAAGTTCCCAGGTTAGTACCGAGTAACCTTTATAATCCGGATACCTCCAGGAATAGCTAAGCTTATGAGGTGGTTCGCATACCAATACTTCACATTCATGAAGGTATTGTACGTTTTCATCTCCGCCGGTAAACTGGAATTTAAATCCCTTTTCGGCTTTGAACTCTTCGAGTTCAAAATACCATTCTTTCATCTGGTCGCGGTCAGTGATGGCTTTCCAGACCTTCTCAATTGGTGCGTTATAAGTGCGTTCTACAATTAGTGGTTTTGCTTCCATAGTACTGATTTTTAGGTAGGGTATTATTTTCTTATTTATTGTTATGGTCCTGATCTTCGCTGCGCTCCAGGAAATCGCCCAGGGCATCGAGTTTACTATTCCAGAATTTCCGGTAGCGGTTTAGCCACTGATCTACTTCTTTCAGTTTCTGCAGGTCGGTCCGGCAATAACGGTCCCTGCCTTCCTGCTTTATCATAATCAATCCACATTCTGTGAGGATCTTGATGTGTTTGGAAATAGCGGGGCGACTAATGTCGAAATGCCCGGCCACAGCATTGAGATTCAGCGACTGATCGCTGAGCAGATCAATGATCTGACGCCTGGTAGGGTCGGCTATTGCCTGGAATACGTCTCTTCTTATTTCCATATATCTGAAACCATGTGGTTACAAATATATGTGATACCATTCGGTTACGCAAATAAAAAAAAAATCTGGCCTGACGCGATGGCTGGGACATAAAAAAAGCGCATACAAAGTATGCGCTTTCCTTTTATACTATGAGTTTGAGCTTTTTGGCTTATTCCCCCATCTTTTTCTGTTTCCTCCTCCGGCACCTGCGGTTTTCTTAGCGCCACTTAGGTTAGGCTCACGTTCTGTGCGTGCCGAACCGGCTCCTCTGTCTGCTCTTGGTGGTCTGGCTCCTCTGGAAGGTTTTGCTTTGCTCTTACCTTTCGCTGCTGCAGCTCCGCTCATCAAACTCTGCCAGCTCATGGCATAAGGATGATCTTCGGTAACAGGAAGTTTCAGGCCAATCAGCTTTTCAATATCATCCAAAAACTCTTTTTCTTCTGCATCACAGAATGAAAGTGCTGTGCCGCTTAGTCCTGCACGTCCTGTACGACCAATTCGGTGCACGTAAGTTTCAGGAATGTTTGGCAATTCGTAGTTGATGACATGCGTCAGTTCATCCACATCAATACCTCTTGCGGCAATATCAGTAGCCACTAAAATTCTTGTGGTTTTTGCTTTAAAGTTCGTCAATGCCCTTTGTCTGGCATTCTGAGATTTGTTGCCATGAATGGCTTCAGCTTTTACACCTACTTTAACCAGATCTTTGACGATGCGGTCTGCACCATGTTTGGTACGGGCAAAAACCAATGCAGTTTCAATGGTTTTGTCCTGCAGTATGTGCATCAACAAGCCTCTTTTGTCGTTTTTCTCTACATAAAAGATCTGCTGCTGTATTTTCTCTGCAGTTGATGATACCGGTGTAACTTCAACTTTAACAGGATTTCTCAGGATGGTATCAGCAAGTATTTGAATTTCCTTAGGCATGGTAGCCGAGAAAAACAAAGTTTGTCTGACAGTCGGTAACTTGGCAATCACCTTTTTAACATCATGGATAAAGCCCATGTCCAGCATTCTATCTGCTTCATCCAGCACAAAAAGTTCAATGTCCTTCAAGCTGATAAAGCCCTGGTTCATTAAATCTAATAAGCGACCCGGGGTAGCTACCAGAATATCAACTCCGCGGTGCAATGCATCAGTCTGTGCTTTTTGACCAACACCACCGAAAATAACCAGGTGTTTGATCGGAAGATTTTTTCCGTAAGCTTTAAAGCTTTCCTCAATCTGAATGGCAAGTTCGCGCGTCGGCGTCAATACCAAAGCTTTAATGGCCTTATGTATTTTCGTGTTCGTGTGCGGTTTACTCAGCAACTGTAGCATTGGAATTGCAAAAGCAGCTGTTTTACCAGTACCTGTCTGCGCGCAGCCGAGCAAGTCTTTGCCTTGTAATATAGATGGGATAGATTGTTCTTGTATGGGGGTGGGTTGTGTATAACCCTCTGTTTGCAGCGCTTTTAAAATTGGCTCAATCAGGTTTAATTCTTCGAATAACAATGTGTTTGTATTTTAATGTATAATTAAAGTGAAAGAATATCACTTTGTGGCAAAGGTACATATAATATTGTTATTCAGAGTTTTTACTTTCTTTAAACCTGCTGAAGAACAACAAGGCCAAAATACAGAGTACAAATCCCACGGCCCCGTTTAACCGAAGCCCATAATCGTGCCCCGGATCTTTGCCGTAAACGGTGAGCATTGCAAATACTGCAATACCAAGCGTCTGACCAAGTTTCACAAAAAGGTATTTCACCGCAAAGAACATCCCTTCATGATTTTCACCGGTTTCAAGGGTGTCTTTCTGAGCAATGTCGGCCAAAATCGCATTCGGAAGTATACCCAGAGATGCCAGTGGAAAGGATGCGAAAATAACCAGGATGTACATTTGCATGGTAGGAGAAAAGGGTAGCCTGCCCAGGAAATAGATCGTTACGAATATAAGACTGAGTATTGCAAATGCGACCAGTACCAATGGCTTCTTCCCAAACCGTTTAGAGCCATAATTGATAAAGGGGTAGAAAGCCAGCGACAGGATCACCATAATGCCCATAAATTTTCCGCCATCTGAATCGGGCAGTCCTAAAAGTACGGTAACGAAGAATAAAAGTCCGCTGGAAATGATGCTTAGCGCGATGTAGTACGCAAAATCCGAGATCAGGTAGTATTTGAAGTTGCTGTTCCGGAACGTGTTTTTTATCGCAGGCAATAACGGGATATGCGTCGGCTTACCCTCTGTATATTCCTTTTCGTTGATGAATATAATGGGCAAAGTCATGACCAATCCGGAAAAGATGCTCAGTCCAAATATGGTATATTGAAGTGCCTGAGACCTGTCGGTTACATGAAAAACCTCCTGAATCAGGTCTGCATAGTTGTTGCACAATGCACCGACAATCATTCCCAGGACAAATCCTACCTGCTGGTAGGTAGATAGTTTCACTTTCTGTTCAGTGCTATGGGTCAGTTCTGCCAGCAATGCATTATAAGGGATGATATAGGTGGTAACCGAAATGAAAAAGCCGGCAAGTACAATGGTAAGCCACCAGGCATTGAGGGTGCTTTCGCCCTTTACCATCGGAAAAAAGACCAGCGAACAGCAAATTACTGCCGGAATAATGGCCCATTTCATAATCGGTATGCGCCTTCCTTTTGGGTTTTCGCTGGCATCACTTAGGGATGCGATGAAAGGATCGTATATGGCGTCGAAAAGTCTTCCTGAGGCCGCAATCAATGACAATATGTTAAATGCACCAAATACTAGCAACTGGGGTACCAGCGGCGTCAGTCCTGAATGATTTGGCGGAAGATAAAAATAAGGCAGCATGACAATGATGATATTGGTCATGATGCTCCAGCCCATCATTCCTGCTGAGTAAGCGATCTCTTTTCTTAAAGGCAATTGTTTTATCGGCATGGTATTAAAAAAGGTGTTATGTGCTTTGGTGTTTGTCCTTATTGAAAAATCTGCTAGTAAAATATATCAGGATAAATCCTGCAAAAATCAATAATCCATTTGTAGCCGAAACAGGATCATCGTAGTATATGCTAATGGCTACGAATGTGTAGGCCGCGATGAAAACCAGTGGCATTAGCGGATATAAGCTCATGCTGTAAATGGTTTTTTTATCGAGATGCGCTGTCCTTTTTCGTAGGAAAAAAATCGTGGCCGCTGATGTGGCCATGCCAATACAATCCAGGAAAATGGTATAGTTTAGAATCTTGTCGAAAGTCTGCGCATAGAAAAGTGTGAATACAGCAATAATGGCGAAAACGGTGAGGCTGACAAACATCACGTCGGTCTTTTTACTCTTCCTGGTGAAAATTACCGGCAAGGCTTTTTCTTCGCCCATTGCATACATAGCCCTCGGATTGCTCAGCAGGTTTACATTTACATAGCCCAAAACGGATAGGTAAATGAGTCCGGATAGCAAGGTAAAGCCCGCCGGACCGAACAATTTGCCCGCAAGTATCGCTGCAATGCTCTGCGCTGTTTTCAATTCCTCAAAACCGATGATCTTTACATAGGCATAGTTTATAGCCATATACAAGGTAATAATGATCGCCAATCCGATGATAATGGCTCTGGGGATTACCTTGCTTGGATTCTTTGCCTCTCCTCCAAAGTTGATGGCCTGCTGGTATCCGCCAAAAGTAAAGGAAATGCCGATCAAACAAACGCCTAGTGCTTTTCCATAGTCAAACCAGGAGGGCGCAGCACCAGATGAAGTTTTAAAAACCGGTATAGCAGATTCCGGACCAGGACCTGTAAATACAGCGCAGATCAGTACGAGTACCATTCCGATCTTAATAACGGAGAGTATATTCTGGGCACGTGAACTGACTTTCAGTCCCATCAGGTTTAATACGTAGAACAAACCTATGGTGACGGCCGCAATGATGATCCTGTAGGTTTCTGTTTGCAGTTCGACAGGTAAGATCACTTTGCTGAAGTATTCTGCGCCAATGATGGAAACTCCGGCCACTGATCCGGCATTGGAAACCACAATGATGCAATTGATGGCAAAAGCAATAGAAGGGTGGTAGAATGCAGAAAATATCTTATAGTAGCCACCCGTTACCGGGAAGCGCGAACCGATCTCTGCATAGGTGAGGGCGCCGCAAAGTGCAATGATCCCCCCGGCAGCCCAGGCGAGAAAAAAGAGCTCAGGTATTTGTGCTCCTCTGGCGACATTAACGGGTGTGCGGAATATGCCCATCCCAATCACCAGACTAATTACAATCATAGCCAGGTCAAATAAGGAGAGCTGTTTTTTGGGTAGCATGCTAATCAGAAGTTTAATTGTTTGAATATACACGAAAATGTGTATTTGTTGAAACTTTGTAGTTGATTCACGGACTGAATAGATTAAATTTGTTGCATACACCCGATACATCATGGCTGAACCTATTTATAACGACGACAGTATACGCTCACTCGACTGGAAGGAACACATCAGGTTACGTCCTGGTATGTACATCGGTAAGCTGGGTGACGGCTCTGCGCAGGACGATGGAATTTATGTATTGCTCAAAGAGATCGTCGATAACTCTATCGATGAGTTTGTAATGGGCTCCGGACGTACCATCGACATCACGGTGTCTGATTCCAAAGTCAATGTTAGGGATTATGGAAGGGGTATTCCGCTAGGTAAGGTGATCGATTGTGTATCTAAGATCAATACCGGAGGAAAGTACGATAGCAATGCCTTTCAAAAATCTGTAGGGCTGAACGGGGTAGGTACCAAGGCGGTGAATGCTTTGTCTACCGCTTTTATGGTGCAATCCTACAGGGATGGCAAGACCAAGAAAGTGGAATTCTCAAAGGGTGAGGTTGTGGTAGACAATGAAATTATTGACACCACACAAAGAAATGGTACTGCCATTACCTTCTACCCGGACGAAACCATTTTTAGAAATTACCATTATATCTCCGATTTCGTGGAAAGCATGATCTGGAACTATGTATTTCTAAATACAGGGTTAACCATCAATTACAACAACCAGAAATTTCTTTCTGAACGTGGATTATATGACTTGTTGAGTAAGTTTAACAAGCCTGAAGAGGTGCGTTATCCGATCATTCATTTGATTGGTAATGACATTGAAATCGCGATGACTCACGGACAACAGTATGGTGAGGATTACCATTCATTTGTAAACGGTCAGCATACCACTCAGGGTGGAACACACCAGGCCGCATTTCGTGAGGCAGTGGTAAAAACCATAAGGGAATTCTATAAAAAGGAATATGATGCTGCCGATGTCAGGTCGTCCATCATTGCTGCCATTTCGGTAAGGGTGCAGGAGCCTGTATTTGAGTCGCAGACCAAAACCAAGCTGGGTTCACAAAACATGGGACCGGAAGGGCCTTCTGTGAGGACTTTCATCAACGACTTCGTTAAAAAGGAACTGGATGATTACCTGCACAAACATCCGGAAGTAGCGGACGCGCTGCTAAAAAGAATTCTGCAATCGGAGCGTGAACGTAAAGACATCGCCGGGATCAAGAAACTGGCCAATGACCGTGCTAAAAAAGCCTCCCTACACAATAAGAAACTGAGGGACTGTAAAGTCCATTTCAATAGTAACCACGAAAAGAGGTATGAAACTACATTGTTCATTACCGAGGGTGATTCTGCTTCTGGATCCATCACCAAATCGAGGGATGTAGATTGTCAGGCCGTATTCAGCTTAAAAGGTAAGCCCTTAAACTGCTATGAGCTGACCAAGAAAGTGGTTTATGAAAATGAGGAGTTTAACCTCCTGCAGCACGCGCTAAACATCGAAGACGGACTGGATGGCCTGCATTATAACAACATTGTAATCGCCACAGATGCTGATGTGGATGGTATGCACATCAGGTTGTTGATGATGACTTTCTTTCTGCAGTTTTTCCCTGATCTGGTAAGGGCAGGGCACGTTTATATCCTGCAAACGCCATTGTTCAGGGTACGTAATAAAAAGGAAACCATTTATTGCTACAGCGATGACGAGCGCAGGAAGGCAATTCAAAAACTAGGCAACAAGCCTGAGATCACACGCTTTAAAGGGTTGGGAGAGATCTCTCCTGATGAATTCGGATTATTTATTGGTAAGGACATCCGTCTGGATCCTGTGATTCTCAAAGACCAGACGATTAAAAGCCTGCTCGAATATTACATGGGAAAAAATACACCCGACAGGCAGCAGCACATCATCCGTAACCTGAGAATAGAGAAGGATACTATCGAAGAACTGGTGCCTGAGTTAGCACAGGGAGCTGTTACTGAAGAAGATGAATCTGCACTTGATGTAGCGTAATATTACATTAATATAGACTGGTTTTAATTTTTTTGCGGTATACTTGTAAGCTGATCGAATCCCTGTTGACAATAATTGTTGAATTCTGCAGTTTTTACTGTAGCTATGGATAAAGTTATGCCGTTTAACGCTAATAAAAGATCGCCGTTTCGCTATTTCCTCATTGTATTTTTAATACTAATACTATTCCTTTTTGCTTTTTTTCACTACCTCAGAAATGCAAAAGTAAATTCACTCAAAGAGAACATTACTGAACTGATCAAACTTCAGGAAGACTATTCAAAAATAGACAGCTGTATCTACATTCTTTACAACGCTGAGAATAATTCACGGTTGTATACTGTTACGGCAAATAAGGAATACATCAAAGAATTCTCGTCGCAAATTCAACGGGTCTCTACATATGTTGCAGACCTTAAATCTGAATCGGAACAAAAAAGAGCAAGGTTTAAAGGGCTGGTGGAACAAAAGCAGATCCAGACGGAGAATTACATGCGGCTTAGAAAACTAACCGACAGCCTGGTTGTGGGTTTTCTTAAACTTGGCCTGATGGATAGGAAGGAAGGACCAAAATTAGCTTTCCCATCTATAAAAAAACCTTATAAAGAAGTTGTAAAGCTTGATACTATTAAACACAAGACTCCCCCGAAAAGAAAGCTTTTTGGCAGGATAGCAGATGCAATTTCAGGTAAAGGCAAGAAGGACAGCTCGGTTACCATCATTAAAACTGAGGTCACCAATGCTGGAAATGAAGACCTCGCCAGGGACATCAAAGCCTATAATGAAAAACAACTGAAAGGGATCAGGGAATATTACAGCAGTTTATATGATAATTCCAATAGGCTTAGGGCTGAAGAAAAATCTATCCTGTTGTTAAACAGCAGGCTGATCGCAGAGATCGTATCCATTTTGCAGTCCTACAAGCAGGATGAAATAGACTTCATCATGAAGAGCAAGGCGGCTATGGCAGATGAGCTCGAAAGCGAATTCAAATCCCTCGACAGCATAGCCATTGTGAATGGAATATTGCTGATTAGCCTGATTGTAGTCATCTTATATAATATCTTTAAGATGTTTAAGCATGAAAAAGTATTGGTAAGCCTCAATAAAAGGGCTGCACAGGATGCCCATTCTAAAAGCAGGTTCCTGGCAAATATGAGTCATGAAATACGCACTCCTTTAAATTCAATCGTCGGTTTTTCAGAACAGCTGAGCAGTAGTGAACTCAATAAGGAGCAGACCGACCAGATTACGGCCATTCGAAATTCCTCAGAGATGCTGCTGGAGGTGGTCAATGAAATCTTAGACTTTTCTAAGTTTGAAGTAGGGAAGATAAATTTTGAACACGCAACGTTTTCACCACAGGATGAAATAGCTGAAGTATTCAGCAGCATGAATGTGCTTGCTGATAATAAGAACATCGAACTCATCAATAAAATGTCTCTGGATAAAGGTATTGTGTTGATGGGTGACAGGTTCAGGTTGAAACAGGTGGTAATGAACCTGCTTACCAATGCGATTAAATTCACCTCAAACGGACACGTTACCTTAAGGGCTCAACTGTTGCCGGAGGGCAAAAAACAAGGTATTCTGAAGGTGCAGGTAGAGGATACCGGTATAGGAATGGCCAAAAGTGATCTGGACCTGATCTTTGATGAGTTCGCACAGATCAATTCGCCGGCGCGGGCAGCGCAACAGGGTACAGGACTGGGATTGGCCATTTGCAAAAAGATAGTCGAACTACAGGGTGGCGAAATTAAGGTAACAAGCGTACCGGGAAAAGGATCGGTGTTTAGCTTTGAGATTCCTTATGAAATAGCGGAAAAGAAAAAAGAGGTGACAGCTGAGGCGAAAGCAGCATCAAGTAATGGAAAGCTGGATGGCAAGAAGGTGCTTCTGGTAGATGATAATAAAATGAACGTATTGCTTGCCCAGACCATTCTTAAAAAATGGAACATTGCGTACGACAGTGCCTACGATGGAAAAGAAGCATTGGAGTTATTTAAGAAAAACCAGTATGACCTGGTGCTTACAGACATCCAGATGCCGATTATGGGCGGTGTAGAGCTTACCCATGAAATCCGGTACAATGGCGATTTTGCCAAATCAGGAGTACCGATACTGGGAATTACTGCACATGTGATGCAAGAAAACAGGGATATCTATTTGAAGGCTGGGATGAATGATCTGGTGCTCAAACCTTTCCTTGAAAAACAACTGATCGATCAGATTACGAAGTACGTCTAACTATATCCTGGTATCCTCAGGGTGTTGCGGAGGAAGTACCTCAACCTTTTTCTCTACGACGACAATTTTAGTGTGTACCGCATATTTGCTGGGAGAGATGCCATTGGCATACCGTTCGGCATAAGCCTGTGTGAATTCTGCGCCGAAATAGAGAATGATTGCCGTATAGTAAATCCATACCAATATTACAATGAGCGAGCTGGCGGCGCCAAAGGCAGAGCCGGGATTTCCTTTTTCAATATAAATACCAATCGCATATTTACCCAGGCTAAATAGAATGGCGGTAAATAATGCACCAACTATAGCCGGTTTCCATTTCAGGTTTACGTCTGGGAGCACCTTAAAGATGATGGCAAAAATACTGGTTACCACAGCAAGCGTAAGCACATTAGTCACAACCAGCATCAGCAATTCTGATACTTTCTCAATTCCTATTTTAGAAGCGTAAAGCCCAAGCTTACCACCAATACCAACCACAATACTGTTGATTACCAGTGAAACCAGTAGAAGGAACCCAAGCGAAGCAATTAAGGAGAATGACAGCAATCTGTTTGTTATCAGTTTCTTCCAGCCCCTTTTTGGAACGGCTTTTACTTTCCAGATCAGGTTGATGCTGTCCTGTATTTCAATGAATATTGCGGTAGCACCAATAATCAATGTTACGATACCAATCATCAGACCTAATGTACTTTTCCCCGAATAGTTCGCATTGTTTACAAATGCACGGAGCTGCGCAGAGGCATCTGTACCGATCATGGAGGTGATTTCACCATTGGCGCCAAATAGTTTATCATTAGGGTCCATACTGTCGCCCAGAAACAAGCTCGCTGCGGATATGATGATAATGATCAGCGGGGTTAATGAAAATATGGTGTAATAAGCAAGCGCCGCGCTCAACTTCATTACCCGGTCTTCCATAAAGCCCTTTCCTGCTGCTATGAATAAGTGAGCTGTCGCTTTAACAAAATGAATCGCTTTTTTTAAGAATGTCATACGCTTATTAAAAAGGGTATCCAATACCGATGTTGTAAATTAAATTGTCTTTTCTCCAGGAGCTGCTGCCGAAGTCTATTTTGTCAATAACCCAGCGGTCGCCCGGTGGAAGATACGGTTTTCTAAGTGGGAAAGCCACATCCAGTCGGATCACGAAGATAGTAGCATCTATCCTTAAACCCGCTCCGGTACCCACAGCCATCTCGCTGAGCGCCTTGCCTGGCCTGAACTTTACACCTTCGCGACCTGGATTAGCAGGGGCATCGTCTGTTGCCGGGGTAGGCGGATCTTCTCTTCGCAGCCAGACATTACCGGCATCGGCAAATAGCGCACCATGCAGCACACTTACGATCTTAAAGCGAAGTTCAGTATTCAGCATAATTTTAATATCACCTCCCTGATCTGCAAAGGCTGTGTCGGGAAGTTTATAGGTGCCGGGCCCCAGGGCTCTCGCCCGGAATGCACGGATATCGTTACTTCCACCTGCAAAGAACTGCCTCACATAAGGCAATGCCCTGCTGTTTCCATAGGCAAACCCATAGCCTGCATTGAAGCGGTTGGCCCAGGTGATTCCCTTTGTTAATTTAAAGTAGTCCCTTATGTCAGCTTCCAGCCTTATAAATTGTGTAAGTGACGTGTTCAGCAATTCCTTTTTACCCTGATCGTTTTTAGGGACTACCAGGCCTACCAGATTACCGCCGGTCTCTACACTACCATTAAAGTATAGGTTGTTCCGGCGTTGATCTTCCATTTGATTGGTGTACGTAAAATTGTAGTTGCTCCCAATAATAAACTGTTTTTCCAGCACGCCTCTCAAACCAAGTTGATATAAACTGTCCCTTTTTACAATATTCAGACTTGAAGGTTGTACATAGTTAATGGATATCGGATTAAAAGTATGCTCCTTGTATTTGCTTTCCTTGAAGTTGTAACCAAACTCACCTTTAATGGAGTTCAGGTTATAGAGTGATCCACGGCTCAGCAGCTGATAGGAAGCAGAAACAATGGTCTTTGGTACAAAAGCATTGGTACTGCTAAACTTAAAAAATGGAATCAGCAAACGCGGAAAGGTGAGTTTCCCTTCAGCAGTAAATGAATAGGAGTTCAGCCCCCGGGATTGTCCGCTTACCTGGGTTTCAAATCCTCCGCTCACACTTACATCAAGTTGTTCTGCTGCCTTGAATACATTCCTGGTCGTTTGGGTGAGCCTTATTTCTGAACCGACAAAATTATTCGACTTACTGGTGCCCACTACAGAAAACGTAAGTGAATTCTTTTTCATGAGTGTCAGGTATAAATTCAGGTCAAGCTGGTTGTTCCTGAAACTGTCAATAGGAAGAAAATCTGCCCGGACACCCTGAAAGGTGCCTATATTGACAAGTCTGTTTAATGACTGGCTATGGTCGGTCCTGTTGTATAATTCGTTTTTTTGAAAAAACACCAGTCTGTTAAATACCCAGGGTTTGAAGGTGTTCCGGTTGTCATAAATTCTAAAGTCAGCAAATTCAACAGGTTTCAGCTGTTTGAGTAGGCTGTCACGCCTTACATTGTAATTGGGGAAGATATTGATGTTGCGGATCGTATAGGGTTTCAGACCGGCATCGGGAGCAATCTCTTTCACACGCATTCGAATATCTACCAAATGTTTTCCAATGGTACTGTCTACCTGCACAATCAGGTAATCCGGACTGAAATAAAAGTATCCTTTTTCCTTTAGGTCATTGTCAATCCTGATCCGCTCATTTTTATAAGTTTCCAGATCATAATAATTCCCAACCTTAAGCAATGATTTTTCTTTATTTTGGTTGATGATATTAGCCAGGTTTCCGCTGTCTGCCGGAAAGGAAATGCTGTTGATTTTATAGCGTTGTCCCGTAACTGCTGTATAAATAGCCTTTCCTTTTTTACCTTTTACCAGTGTGTCGCCTGTTACTACCGACTGCAGGTAGCCCTGACTGATCAAATAACTGGTTAGTACATCATTGTTGTATTTTATTTTCACCTCACTGAGCAGTACCGGTGGTTCTCCCATTTTGGTACGCAGCCAATGCTTTATTCCTTTGTTTTTCTTCGGTTCACCAGCCAGGTTATAAAAGAACAGTTTGTATTTAAAACCTAGTATCGATTTGTTAGGTCTTGGTCTGGTTCTTTCCTCCAATGCACTTTTTACGGATTTCTGATCATCGATCCGGCCTGACGAGTCTGGATTGATCTTTACATCAGCACCGGTATATAGGATTTGTCCGGGCTTTAAACCGCGCGTACTGCTGCAGCCAATAAATATCAGCGACGAAAAAAAGAATAATAAAGCAATTTTATACCTGTCCATTTTTAGTTAGTAGTCTTTGTGGTGTCACGGGGCATGCCATCCCGGTTCAACTGTTGTTCTCTTGTTTCACGGTTTCTGTTTTCCTGTTCCCGCTGTTCGTTTTTCTCTCTTCTGGCCTTGCGCTGTTCTTTGGTTTCTTTTTTCTGGAAGATCTCTTTGAACTTATTATAATCTACTACCAATGCAAAACCAAGTCCTGTCTCAATGATCTGGCCTTCAATTATTCCCTCATTCTGATTGCGCCGGTAGGCCCTTAATCTGTATCTGCCATCTGCAGAAAGCATGTATTCCACATTCACGTTACCTGCTATATTGGTGGATTTCTCATTCGGGCCATCTGAGCCTTCAATCCCAAATGAACTACCAACTGTAACAGTAAGCCTGTCGTTTAGAAGTTTCTTGGATAGTCCTACCTCCAGATCTGTTTTTTGCTCCAATGCCCCGCTGGAGTAATCTTCCTGTGAGTTTAAATTGAAATTCAGATCTACACCCTGAATCAGGTCGGAAGCCAGGTTGTTCAATTGCTCTGTCAGTAGTTTACTTACGCTAGAGCGCGCCAGCGTAGATACGCCACCACCACCTCCGGCCAGACTTTGGAACGGATTTTCGGCAATAAACCTATTAAGCGCAAGCAAGGCAAATACCTGCTTGTTCAGTTCATTCTCATCCTGGTTCACCTGTAGTAATTTAGAATATACAGCCCCCGAAAGCGCGCCACGTTCGTTCTCAGGCAGATCCAAACGGAAAGAGATCTTCGGCTTCATCAGCTCCTCCTTCATCATCAGGTATACCTGGATGGGCAGTTTTGTTTTAGCCTGTATATTATTCTCATCATTCAACAGGTCTATCGGCGCAGCGTTTACCTCGTATAGCGCAGTCAGGTCTACATTCGCAGACATAGGGTCGCCGGTCCATACGATATAACTTCCCTTCACGAGTTTGAATTCTTTTTTACCCATCGGACCAACGGAAAGGTTATATGATCCGTCAGTGATTTCATAACGCCCGGTCAGACTGGTTTTACCGCTTGCATCCATCGTTGCAATCAGGTTGGCTTCGCCTTTTACTTTCAAAGCATCTCCATTTGAGGGATCTACTACTACATTAAGTTCCGCTTCCGGATCAATGTTTACTGTGGCATTTAAGGTCATGCCTTTGATCGGCGATTTTTCTATACTGTCGGTCTTCAGCGCAAGCTTTCCGTTAAATGGAGGTGCATCGGCATCAATAAATTGCACTATGCCTTCTTGGTCAATAATTGATGGATCACTGTTGGGCAGTGCAAAGAAGAATTTTGTTCCCTTTTCCACCGTCACATTCATGTCCACATCAGGCTGGTTCATATCGCCGCGAACTTTGATGTTACTGGTCAGATATACCGTGCCATAAATCATTTCATTGTCCTCCGCAGTAGAATTCAGTGCCCTGAAGTTATTCGTCCTGATGTCCATGTTGAATGCAAAATTCGTATAGTCTGTAGTACGGATGCCACCTGTTATCACCGCTTTCTGACCCAGGGAGTCCAATATGGTAAAGCTATCGAAATTCACTCCTGTATTGGTAAATCGGATGGTTTCATCCGGAATCCTCAGGTAGGAGTTAACATAGGTAGCGGTAAATGCCACCTGGTTAAAGTTAATGTCTCCTAATACTTTAGGTGATGATGTAGATCCTTTTACCGTCATCTGCCCGGTCACAGTCCCTGATCCATTTTTAATCTGGCCCATTGACAGGCTTTCTAATGCTTTAAGGTCCACCTTATCCAGATTTACATTCAAATCAAGCGCATTTTCTGTGTTTGTGTAGTAAAAACCATTCGCACGCAGTTCGTGCACGCCCGTCAGTGCCATGTTAACTTCATAGGCGTTCGCTGTGTTGTTGTTTACTGCGATGCGCAACGTACCCAATTGATCTTTCTGGTAGCGCAATTGATCGACTGTGATATTGGCTTCAAATTTAGGGCTAGCCATCAGTTCACTGATGCTAGCCGTTCCATTGATCACACCACCTACCAAAGCGCTGTCCTGCTTCGCAAATTTTGTCAGTGTCTCTATGCGGAAGTCCTTAAATTCTACCTTCACCGGAGAATTAGGCGTGTTATCTGCACTGTTGATGCTCAGCAACTGATTGCCTTTACTCAGGTTAAACTGGTGGGCCAGTATCCCTGATTTCCCAAATTGCAGGTAGTTTTCCGGTGCGATACTCCACTTTTCATAATCCAGCATTAGCTTATTCGGATCCATTGAAAACTGGTAATCTTTATCGATAGACTTGAAAATGCCGCCAATCACATACTTATCTTTTTTGCTGCCATCGCGTAGGTAAATATTCAGTCCTAGCTGGTTATTTGCGGCCTGTCCGCGTATTTCTGAATTGAACAGTGCGATGGACGGGCTCTGTAACCTGCCTACCGTCAGCTTGTAGTCCAATGTTTGTGCTTTATTTGCCACATCCAATCGCGTACTATCTACTTTATAGTCGCCATATACCACCTGCGGAAACCAGGCATTCAGGCGAAGGCTATCTTGTTGTGTATCTATCAAACCGGTCATGCTCGAAGGGGAGAAGCTAGTCAGCTCCGGAACAAAATTGCTGAGTAGTTTTGTATTATAGACATTTACCTTAAAGCGCATGCGCTGATCAGGAATCTGTTTTACTTCGCCGAAGGCATAATATTTATTGATCTCATTGATGATCGCAGTACCCATATTGGTAAGCTGGTATTTACCATCTACACTCGCACTCAGAATCTCCGATTTCAATGTCAGGAGATTGTGCTCCGCAGTTGCTTCGGAATGAATGTCGACGGTATCCATATTAAACCGCTGTCCGTCTTTTACAAACTGCAAACTACGCAGACTCACATCACCATTCAGGTAGTCCGGATCAGCCGTCTGTATATCGGCCGTCATTAAACCTGCGACCTTGAATTCACCCTTGCTGAAATTGAGCTTTTGCAAATCTACCTGCACCAGATTCAGATCAGCCTTTACAGACGGATATTTCCCTGACATATCTACAGCCGCAGTTAGATTGAAGTTTGCATTAGGGTCATCCATATTGCTCTTGAGATTCAGTTTGTTACGACTGTAGTCTCCTGTCAGGTACAGATCCCTGTAAGTGTATTTGTTGTATTGTGCGCTGATCACCTGGGCATTTACCTTCGCAGATGCAGTCTTCATGTCCAGTCCGCGGCCAGTCACCGTAGCCTTGGCAGTCACCCTGCCCAGCACAGAATCCTGTTTGAGCAGGCGTCCTACATTGAAGTTGTTTAAACTGATGTTCGCTGCATATTGCTCACGGCCCTTTGCGCCACTCATTTTGGCAGCCAGTTTAGCAGATCCCATATCGGTGAAGATATTGAAGCCCGTAGTAAAATTGGTCATGGAACCTTTGAAAATCCCATTTGCGCTAATGGCGTTGGGTAGTGTGATGTTGGCGGGCAGAGCGTTTTTAGGAATGACAACGAGTAGATCCTGCTTGGTCAGCGCAAACTTTTTAATCTTCAGATCCAGTACGGTTTTATTGATATCAGGCAGTCCTTTAGCCGTTCCGCTAATGTCGATCTGTGTACTTTTCAAACCATTTACCTGTAAGCGTGGGATAGAAAGGTTATTCAGGTACCCACTCATATTCGCATTTACCCTGATCTTTTCATTGCGGTAGGCCGCAGGAATGGCGTCACTGAAATAAGTCCCGTCTTCGAGACCTATGGTTGTATTCCTGACTACCACTGCCATCTTCACCCGCTCAGGGTGCTTAGTTAGGTCTTCCAGTGAAGTATAGCTTAGTGAAGTCGTGTTTTCTATCGAAGTATTCGGAGTTTTCAATAAGAAATTATCCACTTTGATGGCCTTATCAGAATACAGCACATTTCCCTGCAGTTTATCCAGCTGGAAACCACTTTTTTCTTTGAACGAACCACTTTTGACATTGACTTTCATGCCTTTGTCTGAATAGGCAAGCCCATCTGCGACCAATCCAAGCTTGTTGATTTGTAAATGATTAAAATCCATTCCCTTTGAAGGCTTGGCTCCAATCACATCGTATTGGATGTTGTTTTCTTCCAGACTCAGCGCGCCCAGAACAAAAGACAGCGGAGCTGACTTCGCTGCGGTGTCAGGGATCTTACCTCCTTTGATCGGCGCCACAGGTTTCATCGCAAACAGGATGTCAGACTTGTTCAGCTTCGCATCTCCAATATTGTATTTGCCGTTGGTCACATCGGCCAGAATTTTAGTAAGTGATAGCTCCTTCACAGCTACATTTGCCTTATTGGCTGATGAATTGAACGAGATTTTTGTGTCTTTCAGCTTCGCATCTTCTACTTTGTAGTTGTTGTTGGTTAGGTCTACGATGAGCTGTGTAAGTGCCAGTTTATTCAAGTCCACATCAGCATTCATACCCGAGACCTGATCATCAAAACCAATCTTAATGTTATTGAATGCAAAATCTTGTATTTCTACCAATGGGAGTTTCCCTGATTCGGTCTTGGCGGTATCAATGCTGTTTTCCAGGTGTGCCTGCAATTGGGTCAACGGCTTTTGTTGTAAATACTTAACCGAAGTGTTGCTTAATGAAAGATTCTTAATGACATAGTGCTGGTTATTCAGGTCGAAGTCTTTGATTTTGGCATTAAACTCACCAAGATTCAACCTCATGTCGTTACCCGCCACATCATCGCGGTAATTGATGCCTATGTCCTTGAAATTTACTTTGTCGATCGAAAACTTCAGGGTCGAGGCCGTATCTTTCTCAACCTGCTCCTCCGGTTTTGTCTGCTCGGACATAAAAGCGTCTACTAAAAAGGAAAAATTGAATGCAGTATCAGGATTAATGCGGGTTACATTGGCTCTGATCTTTTCCAATTCGATATTGTTGATTTCAATCTTATTGCTCAGCAGCTTAAATAAGTTAATGTCTACCGAAAGTCTCTGCGCATACAGCAAAGTATCCTTCTTTTGATCTTCAATATAGAACTTGTTTAAAACCACATCTTTAGGGAAGGCAATTTTGATACTTTCCAGGCTTACTTCTGTATTGGTCTTGTTTTTTAAGTAACCAATAGCTTTGTCTTTAACGAAGTTTTGAACCGCCGGAATATTTAAAGAAAGGGCAAGTAAAACCACCAGCATTATTATGCTGGCAATAATCCAAAGGATGATTTTAAGACTTTTGCGTATATATTTGTTCAACTGAAATAATTTGAAGGTTTTACAAATCAATAAATAACTAAAACCATGCCATCTGGGCTAAAAAGAATTAGTTATCCGACAATTCTACAATCGAAATAATTAATTTGTTTAAATATATTGTTTTTTTAATCAACACAAATCCATGATACTTTGTTGTTAAGGCACTAAAGAGGTGCTAATCGAGCCTGCAATTGGTTATAGCCTGCTTATGTTTTAATTGGGAGGTAAGCAGGAATTAACACGAATTATAATGGGAGTTTACACGCTCATTAAGCGGGTATAAAGCGTGTATACCCTTTGTTTACTCCCTGTTTACTCCGTGTTTAATCTAAACAAGGCTAGAACGGAAGGCGTGCTTGTCCAGGGCGCATTATCCAGCAAATTTAAGTGATCTTTTGTTTCCGGATAACAATGGATTGAAAGGCAGTATTTTTCAACCAGGAACTGTTAAAAACTTCTGTTCCTAAATTGCATTTCAACCCTTATATTTACAAAATCCAATCCTTTTTTGATGAGCGACGAAGTAGAAAACAACATAAACGAAGAAAATGCACATACCGTAATCCCCATCAACGGGCTTTACGAAAACTGGTTCCTCGATTATGCTTCTTATGTAATTCTGGATCGCGCCGTACCACACATCAATGATGGTTTAAAGCCGGTTCAGCGACGTATTATGCACTCTTTGAAAGAGATGGATGACGGGCGTTTTAATAAAGCGGCCAACGTGATCGGAAATACCATGAAGTACCATCCTCATGGTGATGCTTCCATTGGTGATGCAATGGTGCAGATCGGTCAGAAAGACCTTTTGATCGATTGCCAGGGTAACTGGGGTGATCCTGTAACCGGC
This sequence comes from Pedobacter frigoris, assembly GCF_005116445.1. Lineage (GTDB taxonomy): Bacteria > Bacteroidota > Bacteroidia > Sphingobacteriales > Sphingobacteriaceae > Pedobacter > Pedobacter frigoris. The sequence continues at coordinate 34,596 of NZ_SWBQ01000007.1, read as the reverse complement.
GACAGTGCGGCTGCACCGCGTTATATCGAAGCCCGTTTGTCCAAATTTGCCAATGATGTGGTTTTTAATCCGGATACTACGGCCTGGCAGTTGAGTTATGATGGAAGGAATAATGAACCGATTACTTTACCGGTCAAGTTTCCTTTACTGCTCGCACAAGGTGCAGAGGGTATTGCGGTAGGTCTGGCCACCAAGGTCATGCCCCACAATTTCCTGGAGTTAATTGATGCTTCCATTGAGGTTTTAAAAGGTACCCGTCCAAACATCCTTCCTGATTTCTTTACCGGCGGTATGGCCGATTTTTCTGCATACAATGAAGGCATGCGGGGCGGCAAGATCAGGGTAAGGGCAAAGATCACGGAAAAGGATAAAAAGACTTTGGTCATTACCGAAATACCATTTAGCACAACTACCGGGTCGGTGATCGATAGTGTATTGTCTGCGAATGACAAAGGCAAAATCAAAATCAAGAAAATAGAAGACAATACGGCTGCTAATGTGGAGATTGTGGTGCACCTTGCACCGGGCATCTCTCCGGATGTGACCATTGATGCCTTGTATGCTTTCACTTCCTGTGAGGTCTCTATTTCTCCAAATACATGCGTGATTAAGGGTGAAAAGCCGCAGTTTTTGAGTGTCAATGATATCCTTATAGAAAATACACAGCATACAAAAGCTTTACTGAAACAGGAGCTGGAAATCAAGCTTCATGAGTTGCAGGAGAAAATCTTCTTCAGTTCATTGCTGAAGATCTTCATTCAGGAAGGGATGTATAAAAATGCAGAATATGAAAACTCTGCGAATTTTGATACTGTAGTTGAGGTATTGAATATCTTATTTGATCCGTTCAAGCCTGATCTTTACCGGGACATTCTTCCTGAGGATTTTAAGAAGCTGATCGATAAACCGATGAGCAGCATTACCCGCTTTGACGTGAAGAAAGCGGATGACCATATGAAGGCACTGGGAGATGAGATCAAGGTGGTGAAAAACCATTTGCGTCACCTCACTGAATATGCCATTGCATGGTTCCAAAAACTGAGAGATAAATACGGAAAGGGACGGGAACGTAAAACAGAAATCCGTCTTTTTGATAGGGTAGAGGCTTCTAAAGTGGCACTGGCCAATGTAAAGTTATACATGAACCGTGAAGACGGATTTATTGGTACAGGCTTGCGTAAAGATGAGTTTGTGGCAGATTGTTCGGATCTGGACGAAATCATTGTTTTCAGAGAGGATGGCAAATGTATCATCACCAAAGTGGCTGATAAAACCTTTGTTGGCAAAGGTATATTGCATGCACAGGTGTTTAAGAAAGGTGATGAACGTACGATTTATAACCTGATTTATAAAGATGGCGCCAGTGGTGTTTCTTATATCAAGCGTTTTGCGGTTGTGGGCGTGACCCGTGATAAGGAGTATGACCTGACCAAGGGTAGCAAAGGTTCTAAGATACTGTATTTTACTGCCAATCCTAATGGTGAGGCCGAGATTGTTACGGTACAGCTTAAGCCACATACCAAACTTAAAAAGCTTCAGTTTGATATTGACTATGCTGAGGTGACTATTAAAGGACGCGGATCACAGGGTAATATCGTATCGAAATACCCGATCAAAAAGGTATTGCTGAAGAGCAAAGGTGTATCTACACTTTCCGGACTAAAAATATGGTATGATGACCTGCTTAGAAGGTTGAATGTGGATGGCAGGGGTAAGTATCTTGGTGAATTTGACGGAGATGATAAAATCCTTCAGGTACATAAAGAGGGTTGGTATGAGCTCAGCACTTTCGAACTGAGCAATCACTTTGATGCAGACCTGGTACTGATCCAGAAGTTTGATCCTGAAAAACCTTTTGCTGTAGTTCAGTATGAAGACAAAGCAAAGAACTATTTCATCAAACGCTTTGTATTTGAATCTATAGCAGTGGGCAAGAAGTTTAGCCTGATCAGCGAAGAGAGCGGTTCCAAATTTCTCTACCTGACCAGCAACCCGGCTGCGGTACTTACCGTAGATGTTCTGAAAGGCAAAACTCAGATTCCTGAGACTCTGGAAATCGTGTTGTCCGAATTTATTGATGTGAAGGGGATCAAGGCAAATGGAAACAGGCTAACCCAGCATGAAGTTAAGAATATATCCATACTGCACAACGAAGAGATAGAACTCGATGATGACATCAAAGAGGAGCAGGTAGATCCTGCACTAAGTAAGGATGCTGATGGAGAAGAGGTGCCGCTTCCGGAAACAGAGGAAACAGAAAGTATTGAGGATGGTGCTGAAGAAGAAGTTGTGGAGCAGGAGGGTGTTGCTGAGCTGACTGTTTCATGGGTTGAGGATGTTGAGACTAAGACAGAGCCTGCTGCACTTGAAACGAAAGCGGAGCCTGCGCCTAAAAAACGTGCTTTTACCACCGAAAAGCCACCTGTAGAGAAAAAGACTGAACCGCTGGAGGAAAAGGCCGAGTCTATAGAGAAACAGGTTGAAGAAGTGAAAGAAGCACCTGTTGTACAGGAGACGCCAGTTGCTAAAGAACCTGCTACTAAAGAACCTGTTACTAAAGAATCTGCTAAAAAGACCTGGTCTACACCAAAAAAGGAAATTAAGCTGGAGATCACCAATCCGGGAGATCTGGAAATCGACGATAAAGGCCAGACGAAGTTGTTTTAAAGCTTCGTCATTTCTTTTGAAGTTTCGAGATGACGCGGTAATTATCTTACCGCTGTCTCGCATCTCTCATTGGATTACTTCCTGTAGAAGAACCCCTCGGAGCCTGTTGTTGTTTAAACAATTCAAATCTAGACGGCTGTGCTTTTCTTGGCCATGAGTTATTAGACTCATCGATATCTGCTGTTTCCCTGTAAGGATCTATTTGTACTGACGCCACTTCTTTATCTTTGGCAAATACCTTGGTTACTTTGTTTTCATTCTTTCTCCAGATATACGCAGGAATCCTGTCGGTTTCTTTACTGCCGTCTTTGAATGTCCATTCGATGATGATAGGCATCACCAGGCCGCCTTCATTTGAGAATTCCAGTTCGTAGAAGTTCTTTTTGCTTTCATACAGTTTTTTCTCGTCAGCGGAAAGCGAGTTGTAATAGGTTTTAAACTGGTCATCGGCAGATTTGCTGACTTCAAAACGGTCGAACTTGTTGTAGAAGTCAAGGAGACTGGTATCCTGTTCTACCGCAAATTTAACACCCGCCGCTTTATTGCGTTCACGGCCTATGTATTTGGAATCTTTGTCGTAAGCTTTTTTGTCTTCTACGTTTTCTACAGCCTGTTTCATACTGTTCATACGGTAATAACGCACGTCATTCAAAGAAATATCAACAGGGTCTGTGCTGAAAAACCAACCCCTCCAGAACCAGTCGAGGTCTACTGCAGATGCATCTTCCATTGTCCGGAACAGATCAGCAGGAGTGGGGTGCTTAAACGCCCAGCGTCTAGCATATTCTTTGAAGGCATAATCAAATAGCTCACGGCCCATCACGGTTTCCCTCAATACATTGAGCGCTGTTGCGGGTTTTGCGTAAGCATTCGGTCCAAAATTGATGATGTTTTCCGAGTTGGTCATGATAGGCTCCAGCTGGTCTTTCGGCATTTTCATGTAATCAACGATCTTGTGTGCCGGGCCTCTCTGAGAAGGGTAATGGTTGTCCCATTCCTGCTCAGCCAAAAACTGGCAGAAAGTATTCAGTCCTTCATCCATCCAGCTCCATTGTCTTTCATCAGAATTCACGATCATCGGGAAGAAGTTATGGCCCACTTCATGGATGATTACACCGATCATGCCATATTTGATGGCTTCGGTATAAGTGCCGTCTTTTTCTGCCCTGCCATAATTGAAGCAGATCATTGGATATTCCATGCCGTTCGCTGCTTCTACAGAAATGGCTACCGGATAAGGGTATGGAATGGTGTGTTTAGAATATACTTTTAACGTATGGGCCACTACTTTCGTAGAGTATTTGTTGTATAGCGGATAGGCTTCAGGTCCATAGTAAGACATGGCCATGATCTTTTTGCCATCTATGTAAGTGGCCATAGCATCCCATACCAGGCGGCGTGAAGATACCCAGGCAAAGTCCCTTACGTTTTCTGCGACATAAGTCCACGTTTTCTTAGCGGAAGATTTTTTGGAAAGACCGGATTTGATCTCACCAAGGTTTACAATTTCTATAGGTGCTTTGGCAGATTGTGCTTCGTTCCATCTTTTCATACTGGCTGCACTAAGTACCTGGCTGTAATTCTGGCATTCTCCTGTGCCGCCTACTACGTGATCAGCAGGAACAGTCATGTTCACTTTATAGTTTCCAAAAGCAAGTGCAAATTCACCACGGCCTTCAAACTGTTTGTTTTGCCAGCCCTGAAAATCAGAGTATACTGCCATGCGCGGAAACCACTGTGTCATGGTGAATAAGTAATTGTCGTCTTCAGCAAAATACTCATATCCACCTCTTCCGCCAACGGTCATGCGGTCAGGGATGTTGTAATTCCATGAAATCCTGAATTTGTATTTTCCTTTAGGCATTAATGTAACCGGGAGGTCTATGCGCATCATGGTGTTGTTGATGACATAAGGGATGGACTTCCCATTTTCATCAGTGATTTTGATGATGTTTATACCCAGGTTATTTTCGTTTCTGATGATGCCGTCCAGCTCCTTATAGCTCATCTTATCAGACATTTTACTGGTTTCAGTAAGCTTATTGTCGCTGGTGGCCTTGTGCTGGTTCTCATCCAATTGAACCCATAAATAACTTAATGGGTCAGGGGAATTGTTATAATACGTAATGGTTTCCGAGGCGGTAAGCTTTAAGTTCTTCTCATCCAGTTCTGCATTGATGTCATAATCTGCCCTTTGTTGCCAGTATGCAGGTCCGGGAGCACCTGAAGCGGAACGGTAAGAATTAGGATCAGATATGATGGTTCCCAGTTGTTCGAATTTGTTTCCGTGATTTGAACCTGGATTGTTCAGTAATTGTGCAAATGCTGAAGCACTGAGCATCGTTGCTGCAAACAGAAGTAAAGCTTTCTTCATGAGGTAAATTATAAAATCGCTGACAGCCGTTCTGCAGCCATGATAAACGAGATACCAAATATAGCTGATGAAAGGAAGAAATTCCAGTCCCATCGCTTAATTTTTACAAACCAGATGAGTACAAATGAGATGATCAGTACTCCGGTTACGATAATTACCTGTCCAAATTCCAGTCCGAGGTTAAATGCCAGCAACTCAGTTATAATGCTCGTGCTTTTGCCGAGCAGGCTTTTGAGGTAATTGGAAAAGCCCATGCCGTGGATGAGACCAAAACATAATGCGAAAGTGTATTTAAGCCTGATATTTTTTGGCTTTTGTTTTTTGCTAAGGATATTGGCGCTTGCGGTAATCAGTATGGTTACCGGTATCAGGAATTCTATGAGGGCCGTGTTGATGCTTACTACGTTTAGTACGCTGAGCGCAAGTGTGATGCTATGGCCTATGGTAAAAGCTGTTACCAGTATCAGTACTTTTTTCCAGTCTGCGGCAGTATACATGCCACATAGCGCAAGCAGAAAGAGGATGTGATCATAACCTTGCCAGTCTAGAATATGGTGCCAGCCGAGGTTAAAATAGAGACTAAAATCTTCCATTGGTGTTTAATTCATATTTTTGATTCGAATTCAAAGCAATATCTTAATTTACATCGAAATTAAACAATTATGTTCCAGTTCATTTTGTTCTTTTGTTTCAACCTCTTCCACCCTCTTCCACCCATTCTACGTCAGTGTGACTGAAATAGAGCAAAACGTAAAAACAAAAACCGTCCAGGTGAGCATACGTGTTTTCTTTGATGATTTTGAAAAGGCATTGGATAAACGGTATAAGACGAGGGTAAATATCCTAAAACCCAAAGACCGCAAGCAGCTTGATCAGCTAATTTCAGCTTATTTGACCGACCATCTAAAGGTCCGGGCAAATGGCAAGGCCGTGGTTTTAAAATACCAAGGCTACGAAATACAGGAAGATGCCGCCTGGTGTTATTTTGAAACGGTGCCACTGGCTGCGGTACAGTCGATAAGTGTGCAAAATGACATTCTGTATGAACAACATGAAACACAGATCAATATGATCCATGCGATTGTAGGAGGAAAGAGGAAGAGTACTAAATTGGACAATCCGAATAGCAAGGCTGAGTTCGTGTGGTAAAGAACCAGAGGGTGCCTTTTCGGACAGCCTCTGGTTCTATTGCTATAATGATCTACTGGTACTGAATATAAATCGGCGCCGGTTTTAACTTCAATAATTCTTCCGGTGTCATCAAACGGTTTGGTGCTTTCTTCAAATCGTTTTTATAAAATAACTTGAATCCGGTAAACTGCACTGGCTCTGAGTAAATGAAGTGACGGTATGTTCCGATTTTTAAGTCAGGTTCGCCCCATCCATCCATGTGCATTACAATCTGAACTTCAGGACGTAATTTGATGTTCTGGTAGTTACTTACCATTTTACGGGTAAATCTGTGTATCACAAATACTTTGGGAGGCAGGTTGTATTTTTTTACCATATCTGCAAGGTGTTGCGAAACGTAGTTGATGTCTGCAGCGTCATAAGTTCCAATTTTCTTACCTGGTTTAGAACCATCTTTCATAGAGAATTCAGGGTCGATACCCAGGTGTACAAAAGGCAATTGCAGGTATTTTTCTATATGCGGCAACTCAGCTTTGATGGTGCTGAGTGCAACCTGCAAATCCAGAAACACGATCGTGTTTTTTTGCATTTTGGCAATTTTCAGCACAGAATCAATCTGTTTGTTGCCCATCCTGTTGATGTATTTTCCATCTTTTCCAGGCGTGCCGCTGGCGACAGCAGCGATGTAGTGTACACCAGCCTGAACAGGAGTAGAAGGATCTGCTTTTTCCCATCTTTTCACCTCAGCATTTAATCTTCTCCACATTTCTTTAGGCGCATACTCACCTAAAGCGCCCATTTTTTTAGAATGCAGGTTGCCATAATATACCACAATACGTTTAAATGGAAGTATGGCGCCGTCCAAAGGATAGGGTTGTTTTTTAACCGGCCATTTTCCGGTGGTATCTCCGTTTGCATTTTTCTTAATCAATGCATTGTATTTAGCGGTGTCAATTGGTTCGCGTACAATTTCGGTTTCCCCTTCGGTTTCAATTAAAGTCGAGTCGACTCCGGCTGCCGTTTTAATAGTTTTTCCGTTTGTCTTTTTAGCTTCTGAAGAGCAACTGGTGAATATACCGAATGATGCAGCTCCAACTAAAAGCATCCCTGCTAGATGAGATAATTTCATTTTTTGATTGTGTTTTTTATGGTAAGATATTAAAGTATTAGTTGTTGACCTGATAATTTTAAAATCATACAAGTATACCATTCTTACAACGAATTAAAAATTAGTCGGCAAGGATATATTAAAATATTTATTCAAGTTGCTTGGAATTATTCTAAATAACTTGCTATACTTGCAGAGTTATTTGAAATGATTCTAAATAATTCTTCTGGCCATGGACGTGGTCAGGATGATAAAGATAAATTTGGTTGGTTTAAGTTGATAGAAATGCTTCCGGAGCCCTTCCGGAAGCTCCTTTTTAAATCGCTGGAAAGAAACTTAGTTCAGTAAGGTGTTACTGGTTTAGGTGTGTTTGAGAGCGTCGGATTAGGTCCCCGACGCTTTATTTTTTATTTAAACTTGTTGAATTTACCAAATACACCCAGTGGAAGTTTAATCCCTGAAGTTGCCTGCAGGTATAATTCTCCTGTTTCCAGGTTTTTCACCTGAGGGAAAGACGTTTTAATCAGGTTTTCGACAATTACAGAAGAAAAACCTAAGCTATACGTGTTTAAGATCAGGAAGTGTTCATCATCATCAAGCAACTGCACAACATCATGCATCATTTCCTGAATATGGTCTTCCAGTTTCCATTTTTCACCATTTGGACCATGCCCAAAAGCAGGGGGGTCCAGGATAATCCCATTGTATTTTTTGCCCCTTTTCAATTCTCTTTTCACGAATTTTAAGGCATCTTCCACTACCCAGCGTACATCTTTCAATTTAGAAAGCTCCTGATTTTCATTTGCCCAGTTGACCACTTGTTTTATAGAATCTACGTGTGTCGTATCTGCTCCGGCTGCTTTGGCAATTAGTGATGCTGCGCCGGTATAGGCAAATAAATTGAGGACTTTAGGACTAGGCGTTTTGAATTTGCGGATACATGAAGATATGTAGTCCCAATTTACCGCTTGTTCCGGAAACACACCTACATGCTTAAAAGAAGTGAGTCCCAGGCGAAGATTGATGGTTACATCATCATTTTTATACTCCACATTCCACCTGTCTGGCAGATGTGCCGAGTTTTTAATCCACTCACCCGAAGTAGCAGAACGTCCTTTAAAGCGAATGTGTGTCGCTTTTTTCCATTCTTGTTCAGATAGTGTTTTTTTCCATACAGCCTGAGGCTCCGGTCTGGATAATACTAGATTTCCAAAACGTTCTAATTTTTCAAAATCACCACAATCAAGCAACTCGTAGTCTTTCCAGTGCGTGGGGGTAAGCAGGCTTATCATAAAATAAAATATATTAAAATTTGCCTTTAGCTGCTTTCATAAAGCGGCTTGCAAAGACAAAATCGTTTAGTTCCTGAATGTCAGTGTGGGCGATTTCTTTGTTGGAACCTTCCCAGAATTTTTTTCCTTCATGAAGAAAGAGGATATAATCCCCGATTCCCATTACTGAGTTCATATCATGTGTGACCACTATAGTGGTGGTATTGTACTCCTCGGTCAGCTCTTTGATCAGCTCATCAATTACGATGGAAGTTTTAGGGTCCAAACCTGAATTTGGCTCATCTACAAAGAGGTATTTTGGATTCATGGCAATTGCACGTGCAATTCCTACACGTTTTTTCATCCCTCCTGAAAGTTCAGCAGGGAAGAGTTTATTTTTGCCTTCCAGGTTTACACGTTCGAGACAGAAGTTTACACGTTCCAGTTTTTCTTTGCGGGATTGTTCGGTAAACATGTTCAAAGGAAACATGATGTTTTCTTCTACGGTCATGGAATCAAAAAGCGCAGAGCCCTGGAAAAGCATACCGATCTCTTTCCTAATCTCAATCTTTTCTTCGAAATTCATGGTCGTAAACTCGCGTCCGTCGTATTCTACACTTCCTTGCTCAGGATGGTGCAGACCAATCATACATTTCAGTAAAGTGGTTTTACCAGAACCTGAGCCCCCAATAATCAAATTGGTTACCCCGGCTTCAAACTTGCCTGAGATTCCTTTCAGTACTTCATTGTCGCCAAACGACTTGTAGATGTCTTTGATCTCGATCATAGTAATAACTGGGTTACGATATAGTCACAGGCAAGGATAGAAATACAGCTCACCACAACAGCACGTGTACTGGCCTGTGCTACTTCCAATGCCCCGCCTTTAACATAAAAACCTTCGTAGGCAGGTACAGAAGTAATGATAAAGCCAAACACAAATGCTTTCACCAGGGCAACAACAATTGTGTATGGATTGAAATCTGTAGTAATTCCCTGAATATATTCAGCCGGAGAAACTGCACCGGATAATGTTCCGCCCAAGTATCCTCCGCCGATGCTTAAGAACATAGACATGATCACCAATAGTGGGACCATGGTAATACCTGCAAGTATTTTTGGGAGAATTAAGTAGCCCGGGGAATTGATCCCCATGATTTCCAGCGCATCAATTTGCTCACTTACACGCATGGTGCCGATTTCAGAAGAAATGGCTGAGCCAATTTTCCCGGCAAGTACAATTGCAGTAATCGTAGGGCTCAACTCCAGGATGCTTGAATCTCTGTTTACCGAGCCAATGATTGTTTTCGGAATAAAATCACTCACCAGCTGGAAGGCAATCTGTAAAGTCATTACAGCACCAATAAAGGTAGAGATGATCGCGATCAGTCCTATAGAACCCACGCCGATAAAGTCCATTTGTTTGAAAATGGCCTTTAGATATATTTTAAATTTTTCAGGTCTTCTAAATACCGCTTTTAATAAGAGAAGATACTTTCCAAAATTGGTGAAATTCATTCAGTAAAAAATTAGCTATAGTATTTGTGCAATATTATTACAAAGAAACAATTTTCTAACAACTTCTTGGCCACAAAGTTTTCTATGCATGTCTTTTTGTATAATTGCGACAAAGAAGACAATAATCATGAATGCGATCGTTACCGGTGCTACCCGTGGAATAGGAAAAGCTATAGCCGTGAAACTGGCGGAAACAGGATATAATCTTGCATTGTGTTCCAGGAATGCGGACGAACTTGAACAAGTGACAGAGGAACTTCAACATACGAATGCGAGGATATTCACTTATCAGGCAGATTGCAGCATTAAAACTGAGGTCTATGCTTTTTGCAATGCTGTTCAGCAAGAGTTCGAAAGCATAGATGTTTTAGTCAATAATGCCGGCATATATTTCCCCGGTCTGCTGTTGGATGAGGCTGATGATCAGTTTGAAAAGCAGATTAACCTGAACCTTAATGCAGTTTATTACCTTTCCAAATTTTTCGGAAAAATGATGCGTGAGCAACAGAAAGGGCATATTTTCAATATATGTTCCATCGCAAGTAAACAAATTGTTGAAAATGCTGGTAGCTATAGTGTAACTAAAGCAGCGTTGCTTAGTCTTAATCATGTATTTAGGGAAGAGTTATCAAAATACAACGTTAAGGTAACAGCGATTTTGCCTGGTTCTACACTAACTTCATCCTGGGAAGGAACAACAATCCCGCATGAACGTTTTGTACAGCCTGATGATATTGCGAAAACCATACATACTATCTTAAATTTAAGTAGTGGCGTAAATGTTGATGAGGTGACGATAAAACCCTTACAATTTTAAACATAGGAGGACATTTATTATGGACAAGAGATTATTTAGGAATGAGCATGAGAAAGTAATTGCTGGGGTATCTTCAGGAGTTGCAGAATACATGGAGGTGGATGTAACGATAATCAGGTTACTGTTCGTACTCTCCACCATTTTTTTAGTGGGTACAGGAATATTGGTTTACCTGATCATGTGGATTGTGGTGCCGGTAAATAATGACCCGACAAGAAGGTTTTCAAGGTTTAATGATTTTTATCAGGGTCAGCAAAACAATCCTTTTGCCAACCCCAATCCATTTTCACAGCCATCAAACAATCCTGGAAGTACTAGTACTGGTCAGGGATGGACATCATCGACTGTAAATGACGCTGGTTTTAAAGCTGCACCAAAACCGGAAGACTTTCAGCCTTTTAAGAAGAATAATGAAACCGGACGTACAGTAGGGGGAATGTTCCTGCTGGTAATTGGTATCTATTTCCTTATGAATGAATTCAACTTCATTCCATTCTGGTTTAGCTTAGGTAAATTATGGCCCCTGGTATTTGTTGCCATAGGCGTTAGTTTTATTTTGAAGGCCAATAAGAAAAATGCATGGGAGCAGTGGAAGAGACAGCAGGAGCAAGATTTGTACGCAGATATACGCAGCCATGATGCTAATCCTGTAAACCCTACGGAACAGCCGACAGGCATGCCGGTGGCAGAGACTCCAGCAGCAGATGCTCCTGTAACTGACACTCCGGTAGCGGATGGTCCTAATGAAGAACCGCGTCAGGAAGGACCGAAAATAGACGATAGATTCACTAAAAGAGACATATAATATGAAACTGGACAGAATAATGTGGGGTATTGTACTGCTTTTTATAGGTGGCGTACTCCTTTTAGAAAATTTTCATTTCATTGAATTTTACTGGGGCAGTGTTTGGCGGTTCTGGCCAATCTTTCTAATCATTGCAGGAGTAAATATCTTGTTCAATAAGAATAAATCACAGATCGGCGGGATAGTATCTCTGGGGATACTTGTTATAACACTTATACTGCTTTTCTTTAAAGGACAACGTCCGCCGGCCGACAACAGGATTGTTGACCGTGTAGAAAGTGAAATGAACATCGACCGAGGGGAATATGAAGACCTGACTTTTTCTCATCCATATGATGATTCAACCGCAGTAAAAACGGTATTGAATATTTCAGGTGGAGGAACATCTTTTAAACTTCAGGGGGCAACGGATAGCCTGATAGAGGCCAGAGTTCAGAATAAAGCAGGTAAGTTTTCTTTGGAAACGATGAAACAGGATAGTGTGACCTCTATCTTTTTCAAGATGAAGGGTAAAAGTGAATGGAATATGGGTGATGGCGGGAACGATGTAGATTTTGACCTGAACACCAATCCTAACTGGGAAATTAATATGAATATGGGCGCCGGTGAGGTTGATTTTGACCTTTCAGGCTATAAGGTAAGGACCTTTAATTTTGATGGCGGGGCAGCTGCTCTGGACATTAAGTTCGGGGATCTTTTACCTATAACAGACGTCAATGTAAAAACAGGGGTTGCCGATGTGAAACTGAATATTCCAGAGGGATCAGGATGTAGAATAAAGACCAAAACAGGTTTGTCATCTAAAGATTTTACGGGCTTTACCAAGCTGGATAATGGTACTTATGAGACGCCCAATTACAAAGCGTCCACTAAAAAGATTTTTATCAATTTAGATGGTGGATTGAGTAACTTTGAGGTTCAGAGGTATTAGCAATAAATGGATGATCAGCATATTCAATATACAGTTGTTATAAATGGTAAACCGCAGGGACCATATCAGTTAGAACAATTAAAAACAATGGATATTCACGTCGGCACTTTTATCAGAGTGCCTGGAATGGACGATTATAAAGAAGCTCACGAATTCCCGGAATTGCGTGAGCTTCTTGGTTTTACCTATCAGCAGACTGCTCCGCAGTATTTTGCTTCCTTTGATCAGCGTTTGCTGGCATCAGCAATAGATTATTTCTTATTGACTTTAGGGTACATACTTTTGGTACTTTTAGGATTCGTTTTTGTGGAAGATCAGGCTGCACGTATGGCGATGGCTTTTGGCGGATTGCCTTTGGTGCCCATCGCTAAATTTATTTACGGAAGTCTGGCAGAGGCTTCGTCGCAACAAGCCACAATAGGTAAAAAGCTGCTGAACATCAAAGTAACCGATCTGGGAGGGAATCAAATTTCGATGACCAACTCATTTGGAAGAAATCTTGCGAAGATCATTTCTACCGCACCTTTTTTCTTTGGCTACCTTTATAGTTTCCTCAATAAAAAACAGCAGTGTTTTCATGATGCGATTGCGAATACTTTGGTCGTAAAAGACCGGCTTATTTAACCTTGCTTTACTTCAGTCCAGTTGCCGTCTTCTTTAATCAGTTCGATCAAATCATTTAAGGCATTGGCCGAATTTACATTCTTTTTTACGACCTCTTTGCCTCTGTATAAGGTAATCTTATCTGGGCCTGTTCCAACATAACCATAATCGGCATCAGCCATTTCACCGGGTCCGTTAACGATACATCCCATGATGCCTATTTTGATGCCTTTTAAATGATCTGTACGTGAGCGAATCATCTGCGTGGTTTCCTGTAAATCGAATAACGTACGTCCGCAACTAGGGCAGGAGATGTATTCTGTTTTAGAAATCCTTGTTCTGGTAGCCTGCAGGATGCCAAAGCTGGTAGAATTGATCAGTGAGAGATCAATCGAATGATCTGCATTGATCCAGACACCATCACCCATACCATCGGTTAATAAAGCACCCAGGTCGGTCGCAGCATATAACATCAGGTCATCTGCACTTAGTCCCTCGTAATCCCTTTTGATGATCACAGGGATAGTGATGTTTTTATTGATGAGTGAAATGAAGAATTCCCGTTGTTCTGCCATGCCATGACTGGCAGTTGTTTCCAAAACCAAAATGCTATTGCTCTTTAAAGCCACAGCATCTATTTGTTGCACTTCAGCCGGGTTAACCTTAACAAGATTTAGATAGGGATCTTTGACCTCTGTACCAATAAACTCTTTATAACTCATCAGCGGGTGGCAATTGGTTTTATCCCGAAGTGCCAGCCAGGTCTGGTAATTATAAATCTGCTTCAGGTTTCCGGGGAAAGAAAAAGAAGGCAAAGCATCCCCTAGGTAAACAAGATCACAAGCCTGATCGGCCATATTGTATTTATCCAGACCAGCACTATACTTATAACCTGCTGAGGTTAGAAAGTAAGGGTCTTTCAGGTTTTCTTTTGAAACATCCAGCATCACTATGGGATGATGATGTCCGCCGATATGTTGCACAGGTTCTGTGTGTCTGCGCTGATATTCGAACGGATTATAAGGAAGTTGTCTGATACTGATCTGTTCCCTTTCTTCTTTCACAGTTTCAATTGCTCGTTTCTCATACCTAAGTGCAAGTGCTTTGGCTACAGGTGCTTCAAATTCAGGGTCTTCTGTTAGTGAAACCCTGATCGTGTCGCCAAGACCATCTTCAAGCAAAGTGCCTATACCGACAGCAGATTTGATACGTCCGTCTTCACCATCCCCGGCTTCTGTAACACCAAGGTGCAAAGGATAGTTCATGCCCTCTTTTACCATAGTTTCTACCAGAAGACGGTAAGCCTGTACCATCACCTGCGTATTGCTGGCTTTCATGGAGATCACCAGGTTGTAATAGTTTAGGTCTTCACACATGCGGATAAATTCCATAGCGGATTCTACCATACCACGCGGCGTATCACCATAGTGGCTCATGATCCTGTCTGATAAGGAACCATGATTGGTTCCGATACGCATTGCTGTACCATATTCCTTGCAGATCTTTACAAGGGGAGTGAATTTTTTATAGATGCGATCCAGTTCTGCCTGATACGCCTGCTGCGTATAATCTATGTTTTCAAAGCGTTTTTTATCGGCATAATTGCCGGGGTTTACCCTTACTTTTTCTACGATGCGGGCCGCGGCTTCTGCAGCGTTTGGGGTGAAATGGATATCTGCAACCAATGGAACTGTATAGCCCCTTAAGCGTAACTCTTTCTTAATATTAGCAAGGTTTTCTGCTTCCTTCATGCTAGGCGCCGTAATGCGGACATATTCGCATCCGGATTCTACCATTCTGATGGTTTGCTCAACGGTAGCAATGGTGTTCATGGTGTCTGTAGTAGTCATAGACTGGATACGGATGGGGTTTAAGCCGCCCATAGGGATATCACCAATGCTAACTTCCCTTGTTAAGAATCTTGAATATTGGGTGAGGCTATTACAATATCCACCTTTTAATACACTTTGAACAACTGCTTCTTCCATTGCTTATTGATATGGTACAAAGATAAGCATCTAATTAGAACAATTTTACAATCCGGAACTTCAATATTTTTGCCCACTCCTATAATAGACTTAACCCGACGTTAAGCGATATCAGTAAGGGACGTTTGGTCTGTTTTCGGTGTGCGTTCGTATCAACTAGGGTGTCGCCAGGGTGGTGCTTCAGTGTTGATAGGGTGTTGGTTCGGTTCCAATCGAACCAACACCCCAGATGATATGGAGCAGTACTCTAGATGATACGAACGCATAGCGAACGCAGCGTTAACTGACTACAATGCCTTATCATGATCGCAATTGGGGTAAAGGCAAAGGATTTTAGTCAGCCGGACGTAAATGGTAAACTCGTTTCTTTATCCTCATATAAAGGAAAATATGTACTGCTTGATTTTTGGGTAAGCTGGTGTGGACCTTGCCGGGCAGAAAATTCAAATGTACTTGCAGCTTAAAAGACGATGCTTTGCCATGGACCCAGGTAAGTGATCTGATGGGTTGGAAAAATGTAGCCGCCGGTTTTTATGCAGTTTCTGCAATTCCTCAGAATTTCCTGATTGATCCTAATGGCGTAATTGTGGCTAAAAATCTAAGAGTTGAAATGCTGGAAAAAACGTTAACTAAATTTTTGAAGTAAAATTATACACAGCGCAGGGTCGCATCTAAAATTTATATTACACTAGAGTTTTTTTTAGTTAGATTTTTATATATTCGCAGTCAATTTAGAATTAGTATAAATAAAATGAAAAAGATTCTCCTATCCGCCCTTTTATTATCCGGACTCTATGCGAATGCGCAGAACAACACGTTAATGAATGCTGATTTTTGGAAAACCAAACCCAGCATCGATCAGGTAAAAGCTGAGATCGCTAAAGGAAATAGTCCGTCGCAACCTGACGCTGCTTCCTGGGACCCAACAGCAAGAGCTATTCTTAACGATGCGCCTTTAGAAACGATTAAATTCATGGTGGAGCAGGAGGGTAATGGAGTAAAGAAAAAAACACACCATAGTGCCTCTTATCTGCATTGGGCGGCATCCAGGGGAAATACAGAACTGATCACCTATTTGATAGCAAAAGGTTCTGATGTAAATTTGACTGATAGCCATGGAGCAGCCGTTATTTCTAATGCTGCTGCTAATGGAAACCAGGACAGAACTGTTTACGAAGCGTTGTTTCGTGCAGGTGTAGATCCTAAAAAGAAATATGAGGATGGTGCTACATTATTGATGCAGGCAATTTCCAGGGATAACGATTTGAAATTGTCAGATTATTTGGTTTCTAAAGGTCTGTCTTTTAATGATAAGGATGAATATGGCAGTACTGTTGTAGATTATGCAGCGAAGCTGGGCAACAAGCAATTGATAGAAAAATTAATGGCCAAAGGCATCAAATCTACCAACAGGGCGCTTTTCTTTGCAACACAGGGATCGAGAATGTCTCAAAACGGCATCGAAACCTACAAATATCTCGTGGAAGAATTGAAACTGGATCCGAAAGCTATTAACCCGAAAGACGGTGCAACTATTTTACATACGCTGGTACGCCGACCTAATACTGAACTCATTAATTATTTCCTGAGTAAGGGAGTAGATGTTGCTAAGGCTGACAATGAAGGCAATACTGTATTGATGGCTGCTGCTGCCGGAAGAGATGTCCAGCTGGTAGAGTTGTTGTTGTCGAAAGCAAAGAATGTAAACGCGGTAAATGAAAAAGGAGAATCTGCGCTTACCCAGGCTATTGCAACAGGATCATCGGAAGTAGCTTCATTATTGATAAAAAATGGTGCAGATGTTAAAGTGCTGAATAAAGACGGGAATAACCTGGCTTACTATTGGTTTAACACGTACAGAGAAGCTGCACCGGCAGGAGCTCAGGGTAGACCACAGGAAGGCGGTATGCAAGGTGGCGGTTCGCAGGGAACTGGCGCTCAACGTCCTCAGGGTGATGAGTTTGAGAGTAAGCTGGCTGTTTTAAAAAGCAGCGGACTTGATGTAGCCGCTCCTCAAAAGAATGGAAGTACGCTATTTCATTTAGCTGTAGCTAAGGACAACCTGAAATTGGTTAAAAAGGCAAAAGAGCTTGGTGCGAATATCGATGCACAGGATAGCGAAGGTGCGACGGCATTGCATAAAGCGGCCCTGATTGCTAAAAACGATACTTTGTTGAAATCACTGGTTGAGTTGGGTGCAAAAAAGAATTTGAAAACCGAATTTGATGAAACAGCTTATGACCTTGCGAAGGAGAATGAGTTCCTTTCAAAAAACAATGTACCTGTTGATTTTCTAAAATAAATAGCATGAAATTTTCTTTAAGATTCTTATTACCTATAGTTGCTTTTGTAGCTTTTACGAGTGATGCCTTTGCGCAGTCGAGCAAATATAAATGTATGATTCAAATGACGAGCTATGAGGGTGAAGCCGCTTATGTAGTCGTGTCTTTGATCAGTCCAAAAGGTGGCTATGAAAAGACGCTTTCTGTACTGGGTACTGATAAACAGTGGTATAATACATTGAAAGACTGGTATAAATTTCAAGCAAAATCTAAGGAGAAGCTGAGTGCGGTGACAGGAGCTTCTGTTGGGGGTGGCGACCGTGCCATGCGGACCATTGAAATCGAAGACTCAAAAATGAATAAGGGCTACAAACTGCGTTTTGAATCTGCGGTAGAAGAGCAAAAGTACCATGTAACTGATGTGGAGATTCCGTTGACGACTGCCGCTATTACTGAAAAGGCTACAGGAAAAGGATATATCCGTCTGGTGAAACTTAATAAAGTTCAGTAAAAACGGAATGACGTTATCTGTTTGGAGATACGCGCATCTGGCATTGGCGATTGTATCTTCCTTGTTTGTGCTGATTCTTTCTGTTACAGGAGTTATACTGGCGATTGATGCTGTAGGCGAAAAGGTGCCGGCTTACCGGGCAGAAAATTTCAATTCCCTAAGTCTTGCACAGGTGATTCCTGAACTAAAAAAGGTTTATCCTGAAATCACGCAAATTTCGGTCGACCACAACCAGTTTGTGAGCATCGAAGCGCTGGACGGGGATGGCAATACGGTAAAAGCCTACATAGACCCGAACAACGGTGCTGTACTGGGTAAGCTAAAGCCTAAAAGCCAGTTTGTGCAATGGACGACTGCTTTGCACCGCTCTTTGTTTCTAAAGGAAACGGGAAGGATCATTGTGGGGGTTACTTCATTTCTGTTACTCGTGATTACGATAACAGGGGTGATACTCATTGCAAAACGTCAGCAGGGCATCAGGCATTTTTTCGCGAAAATAAACCGGGATTTCTTTGCCCAATACTTCCATGTTCTCACAGGAAGGATATTTTTAATACCTGTATTTCTCATTGCGCTTACCGGGACACATTTGTTTATGGTGCGGATGGAAATCATCAAGGATGCCAGCGTTAAGGTGGAGCACGCGCAAAACATTGAGGATGCTCCTTTGAAGAAACCCAATGAGTTTGCCGTTTTTCAGGAAAGCAAATTATCAGAGATAGAGCAAGTAGCGTTTCCTTTTATGGAAGACGATCCAGAAGAGTTTTATGTCTTGAAATTACGGGACAGGGAGCTGTCGGTGAGTCAAATCAACGGGGCGATTGTGGAGGAAAGTAAATATCCTTACGCTGCGGTTTTGGAAAAACTGAGCCTCGATTTGCATACCGGGCGTACAAATATGCTCTGGGCCATCGTTTTGGGACTGGCATCACTGAATATCCTGTTTTTTATCTATACCGGATTCGTGATTACTTTTAAGCGAACAAGAACAAAGATCAGGAATAAGTTTAAAGCAGAGCAAGCGGAAATTGTGATTCTGGTGGGGACTGAAAACGGAAGCACATTGTTCTTCGCAAATCAAATTCATAAGCAATTGCTGGCAGATGGGAAAAGTTCATTTATCGCAGAAATGAACCAATACCGGAATTATCCAAAGGCAAAGCATCTGCTGGTTTTTACTTCAACTTACGGTTTGGGGACTGCGCCAACGAATGCATTACAATTTGAAAATTTACTGGGTAAAATTAAGCAGGAACAAAGCATTCAGTTTTCTGTTGTGGGGTTTGGTTCAAAGGCCTATCCGGATTATTGCGCTTATTCAAAACACATAGATGTCTTATTGGAGCAGCATGAATCATTTTCACGTTTCCTGGATCTTCAAACAGTCAATGACAGGTCTACCGAGGAATTTGTAAAATGGGCACATCACTGGAGTGAGCAATCGCTCATTGCTTTGGCTACGGCCTCTGCTGTGTACAACACAAAGGTAGCTGGACTGAAGAAATTTAAGGTAGTTGCTAAAACTGCCGTGAGCGAAGACAACGCCACATTCAAGATGGTATTGAAGCCTGCTTCAAACGTTAAATTCCGGTCGGGAGATCTTTTGGCTATATATCCGGCCAATGATAACAGGGAACGTTTTTATTCTATCGGCAATAGTAATGGAATGATCCAGTTGATGGTGAAGTTATATGCAGGTGGACTGGGTTCAGAGTTTCTGTATCAGTTAGAAGAGCAAGGCATTCTGAAGGCCCGCATCATGAGCAATTCCGGATTTCATTTCCCTGAAGATGCTGCAGGAGTGGCCATGATTGCAAACGGTACAGGTATCGCGCCGTTTTTGGGTATGATTATGGATAATGGTAAACAGGTTCCTGTGAGCCTGTACGCGGGTTTCAGGTATAACAATGCACTTACTCAGCAATACCAGGAGTTTGCGGCGACGGAAATCGCAGCGCAGCGACTGAATAAGTTCGATATCGCATTTTCCAGAGAGGAGGAATCGCAGTATGTAATGGATCTGATCAGAAGGGATGCTGCACAATTTATAGACCTTTTGGAAAATAATGGAGTGGTAATGATCTGTGGTTCGTTAAATATGCAAAAGGATGTGGAACAGGTTTTAGAAGAGCTTTCTTTAGCTAAGAATGATAGACCATTAACGTATTATAAGGATAGAAACCAGATTTTGACCGATTGTTATTGATGCCTATGTCTAAAAGCCAGGTTTTAAAGGTTGTTTTGCTTTTGAACAGCTTTATAGCTTTTTGCAATTCCAGCACTGCACAGGTTTTACTGAAGCGGCAAGTTACTTTAATGGGCTCGGTGTTCCAGTTTACATTGGTAGACCGGGACAGTGTACTTGCAAAAAGAAATATGGAACTGGTAATTTCTGAAGTGAAACGTATAGAGCAGCTGATCTCTGAATGGCAACCGGAAACTCAAATATCAGCAGTGAATCGAAATGCAGGCGTCAGGCCGGTAAAGGTAGACAGAGAGGTATTTGATTTGACAAAAAGGGCCATTCAATATTCCCGAATGTCGGACGGTGCATTTGACGTTAGCATTGCCGCTATGGATAAGATATGGAGATTTGATGGAAGCATGGATGAGATGCCTGAAGAGGCAGCTATTAAAAAATCTGTGGAAAGGGTAGGCTTTCAGCACATCATACTCGACAGTGCCAATTGTACTATTTACCTGGAACGGACAGGTATGAAAATAGGATTTGGATCTATAGGAAAAGGGTATGCAGCGGATAAGGGAAGAGCATTAATGCAGGCGGCAGGCGTAAAAGGAGGCATAGTAAATGCATCGGGTGATATGACTACCTGGGGAGAACAGCCTTCTGGTAAGGCATGGGTAATAGGAATCACCAATCCCTTCAAAAGACATAAAATCATAAAAGCATTGAAGCTGAAGGAAAGTGCTGTGGTAACCTCAGGAAGTTATGAAAAATATGCAGAGATTGACGGGCGACATTATTCACACATTATAAATCCAAAGACCGGTTATCCAGCTACAGGATTAACAAGCGTAACAATTTATGGGCCGACAGCTGAATTTGCAAATGCCCTGAGTACATCTATTATGGTACTAGGAGAGCGGGACGGTATACTGCTTTTAAAGCGGTTCCCTGGATATAAAGGTGTGCTAATCACTGATAAAGGGAAGTCGCTATTTATACCATAGCTATTAAAAAATGCTCCAGTGTCGCAGCAAGTTCTTCTGCAAAGATCAATAAAGATAATTTACCCGACTTCAGTTTATTAGGAAGGTACCCAAAATATTTTTTAAAGGCACTGGTGAAATGCGTAGCATATTTATAACCCATTTTTCCCGATAATTCAGCTATCGTGATGTCCTTTTCAATCAGCATGGCTTTAGCCTGTTCCATCTTGTATTGGTTAAGGTAGCCATATACTGTGGTTCCGAATGCTATTTTAAAATTGCGCTTCAGGTTGAACTCGTTGGTTCCGACCATGTGCGCCAGTGTACGAAGTGAAAATGGAGTGTCTATATTTTCTGTTAGGATTTCCTTTACTTCCTGCATCCTGTTCAGCTCTTCTTTTTTTAACTGGTACGTGGTTTCGGATGCCCTGGACTGCTCAAATTGTGAGGACTGCAGCATCAGCAGTTCGAGTACCTTGGATTCTAAGAACAGCTTTGCACAAAATCCGGTGTGCGGAGATGATTTTAACGTATTTAATATCGCATTGATCTCCGGAGTGATGTACAGGTTGTTTTTAGAAAACGCAGCCGGTTTGGATAGTTCTATGCCCTTCTTTAAATCTAAATAACCGGAGTGATCATCAGGGAGATAGCGCGATAAGAATGAAAAACTGATATTTAAACAAAGGATATCATGCTCTTCCTCTTCTATATCCCACATTAATTTTTTATTGGCTGCCAGGAGATTGTGCTGCTGATCTTCAAAGGTGAAGAAAGGCTTTTTAGCATTAAGAAGCGTGCAGCCTAGTCTGCCTTTGGCTACAAAGATCATCTGCAGGTTATCGCCTTGCTGATTTGTTATTTTATCAACAAGGGCTGAAAAAGAGTCTGCATTGCTGGAATGATATAACGTTACCTCCCGGTTGACACTGAAAATGTGACTGGAAATTTCTCCCTTTAGCGTTAACTCTTCTCCTTTTGGCGTCATAAGCAGCGTATATCTTTGCGGCGAAGTTAAGGTTATTAAGACTATTTCTAAAGAAGACATAAAAAAATTACAATCATATACATGAAACAAGCTTTACTTACGCTAACCATTCTGTTCATCAGCTGCGTTGTTCAAGCACAGACCGGTAAACTTTCAGGCAAAGTGAGCGATCAAAGCGGAAAAGCTGTGGAAGGTGCAACGGTGCAGATCAAAGCATTAAACAGAATGGTGCCTACGGATGAAAAAGGTATTTATGAATTGAAAGACCTCTCTTTCGGTGAATATCAATTGGAAATCAGTTCCATCGAGTCCAGATTATATTCCACGAAAGTAAAAATAAACCAGGATGTAGTAGTTCATAATGCCATTGTAGCTCCCGCAGGCGACAAAAGTCTAAACGAGGTCACTGTAGTGGAAAAGACGGTCAAAAAGGCAATGGAAACTTCCGGGTTTGCGGTGGCAATTATAGAAACAAAAGAAGCATCATTACGGAACCTGACTACAAATGAACTCCTGGACAGGGCAGTTGGCGTTCGTGTCAGACAGAATGGGGGAGTAGGCTCAAATGTTGAATATAATCTGAATGGTATGTCGGGCAGCACCATCGGGATTTTTATCGACGGGATAGAAGCCTCGACTTATGGCTCTTCTTTCAATCTGAATAATATACCTCCGGCGATGATTGATCGTATAGAAGTTTATAAAGGTGTATTGCCGTCCCATCTGACTGGAGACTATGTTGGCGGGGCGATAAATGTGATATTAAAAAAAGATGCTTCCCGGAACAATGCAACTGTCGCCATGTCTTACGGATCGTTCAACACCTATAATGCCGATGCCAGTGTAATCATGCGTAATAATAAATCAGGACTTTCGTTCAGAGGATCCGGTTTTTATACCTATTCGGACAACAGTTATGAAATGTGGGGCAAATTCGCGAAATATACCGATAGAAACGGGATCTTAACCCGTGATTTCAGGGCGAAAAGATTTAATGATACTTATAAATCCATTGGCGGACGTTTCGAAGTTGGATTTACCGACGTAAAATGGGCAGACCAGTTTTTCCTCGGCTACAATATATCAGACACTTATAAGGACATTCCACATGGCACTACAACGGGACAGCCGTATGTAGGGCGTTTTACAGAATACCAGGCTCATGTATTCAGTTTGAATTACAACAAGAATAATCTTTTCACAAACGGGTTGGCGTTAAATATAAATGCCGTAAGAAGCAGCCGCAGCACCTATGTGCAGGATACTGTTACTACCCTTTACAATTGGGATGGCAATCCTTTAATACTACATACGGATTACATGATTGAAGCCGGTGAACCTCCTATAATTATGAAGGCTCCCATGAACGGTGCACAACAAGGGCTCCCTACGATCAGCAACGTGGATAGGAAAATCATCAATGCACGTTCAAATCTGGCATATACCATTGTTCCTGGTCACAGACTTTCCCTGAACCACAAATTTGAAAGAACCGACAGAGATGATACAAATCTTTTGAGGCCGGTTAATAAGGATCTCATCACCGTAATGGAGGTGTCTAAAAACATTGTGTCTGCAAATTACGAAGCAGAAACCTTCGGACGTAAATTGCGTACCAACGCAATGGTTAAATATACCGCAAACAATACCATGCAGACCGACCCTAAGGCAACATATAACGCCGATGGTTCCTATCAGCTTGATCCGCAAACATCAAGAACATTTGATGATAATTTTGGTTATGGAGCGACCGTTTCCTATAATGCCGTATCTAAATTTTATTTGATAGCTTCCATGGAGAACAGTTACATCATGCCTACAGAAGAGCAGATGTATGGAAACCTCGAAAATAACATTTTGCCCAATTTAGGTCTGCGTCCTGAGCAGAATATCAATTACAATATTGGTTTCCGGTTGGGGATCCTGGATTTTGGTAAACATAAGATTTCATTTTATGGCAGTGCATTTTGGCGTAACGGATATGATAAAGTTACCAGACAAACAGTTGATAGTGTAGTGACTGATTCCGACCTGGATATACAGGCAACTTCATTTGTCAATCTGGGGAGAACGCAATCGAGAGGGGTAGAAGCAGAGGTGCTGTATATTTTTAACAACCGGTTAAACGCGGCGCTTAACTTTTCAAAGTTCAATGCTTTATACAAAAGAAACCACGATGATAATGGTGTTGTAGACGATCGTTATAACCTTCAAATACCCAATGAGCCTTTTTTTACCATCAATGCAAACGTTCAATATAGGTTAAATAACCTCTTTCAAGATAAATCCATTACCAACGTTTATTACAACACAGGTTTCGTTGGCGCTTATGACATCGCCTGGCATCCTTCTGAAGGAAGTCTTACTCCAGCTCAGTTTTCGCATGATTTAGGAGCCAGCTATCGTTTCCCTGCGGGAAAGATCATCGCCAGTCTTGATGCAAAGAACGTATTCAATTCGGCCTTGTATGACAATTTTGGAGTGCAAAAACCAGGAAGAGGAATTTATTTTAAACTGAATTACACGATAGGCAAATTTTAAACAGATCATAAACAATAAAAACAAAATAAATAGGAATATGAAACAAGGACTATTATTGAGAGGGGCACTTTTTGGTGCTGCAATTGCATCCCTTACTTTAGGCAGCTGTAAAAAGGATAAAGAGCCATCTATTGATGAGCCTCAGAACGATACGCGATGGATTACGCTTACTGCAGCGCTAAAGCAAACGAATGACGGCGACGGTAATGGCGGGACATTAGCTTACGCGATTAGCCACGACCAGGCTATTAATCCGGCATTTGAATTAGATATTTTTCCGGTAGGTAAAGGATTGAAACTGGAGTCTCCGCGTACGTCGCGTGTACAGGCATCAGCCGATGGAAAATATCTGTATGATATTCAGTATACTGGTGCTGATGGTGGTATCTTTCAAAAGTTCAGAGTCGATGGACAAGGTAAATATGTAAGAGAAGGTAATGAAGTTAACGCTGCCATTATTTTGGGTACATCTCCACGTTGGGTAAAATCTGCCGAAGGAGTTGGTGTTGGCGTAAGTATTGCTAACGAGACTTTATATACCGGAACCTTTCCTGCTGTAACTTTTGGGTCTATTAAATCCACTGCAGCGGTTGCATCTCTTAATCTTGACAATCCAAGTATCTTAAATACGGCATCATTTGAAGTTCCTTTCACCGCACAACAATTGGCGCAGGGCTATTCGATCGGACGTATTGATGTGCCGATCATCAACCAGGCAAAGAATAAAGTATATATTGGATGTAATATCTCTAAGATCAATCCAATTGGTACGCCTACCCAAAATGCAACTTCAGGGGTTGTGTCATGGCCTAGTGACGCTGCAAATATTGCAGGTACGGTTACTATAGTTCTTGACTATCCAACATTGAAAAATCCTAAGCTAATCTGGTCTACGCAAAGTAAATATGGTAATAATGGATACCGTACTATGGTTCAGCATATTGGCGACGATGGTCATGTTTATCAGGCGACAGGCGTAAATACTACAGGTTGTCCGCACATCCTTCGCATAGATAAAAATACAAACGATTATGATAACACTTATCTGTTTGATTTATCTCAGGCTTTAAATGTGACTGGCGCAGGTATTAAGGCATGGAGATACCTTGGAAACAATAAAGGATTTGTGATGTATGACATCAACAAAGCGGGAGGTTACCTTGCTCTTATTGATTTAAATACTAAGACAGCTACGAAGATACCAACTGAATATGAAGCAAGACTGAACTTTGATCAGCACCAGAGCATCGCGGTTCAGGGAGATTTTGTGTATGTTCCGTTGACCCCGGTAAGCGAGGCAGGAAACGTATTTGTTTACAACTGGAAAACTGGTGTGCTTACCAAAGGTGCTAAATTAGCAAATGGTACAGGACATCGTTTTATCGGTGCTTATTAATAGATTGCTTTAAATAAAAATCCCCCGGACTTATGAAAGTTCCGGGGGATTTTTATTTAAAAGTGTTTTGGTACTATTGACCACCTGAACGTTCTGCCATGCGTTTTTTCATCGCTTCAGCACGCTCAGCCTGCCATGCAGTGAAAGCTTTTTTCTGCTCATCGTTTAATAAAGCCGAGATTTTAACATTTGTAGCTTCGTTTGCTTTGGTCATCATTACGCGAACTGAATCACGGTTTCCACCATCCTGCATCGCTTCAAAAATCTTAGCTGTTTTAGCGCCTTGCTCCAGGTAAAGTGCTGTTACTTTAGTTTTTTGATCATCAGTAAGTTTTACTTTTTCATTCAATTGGTCTACATTTCTTTTAGCTCTTTCTTCCGGAGTACCACCACGGTTACCACCACCTTGTTGTGCTTGTGCAAAAGCAGCTGTTGCGAAAACCAGCATACAGATCATCATTAATTTTTTCATCTTGTTATAGTTTTTGGTTATCAATGATGACTTTGAGCGGAGAAATTGAAATAGGTTTAATCCTAATATAGTAACTTAATTGTTGCATAAGTTATGAATTGTAACAAAATAGAGGTGATTGTTAATTCTTGTTTAACTTGATTAAACCAATCCCAGGTTTACACGTCTATTCCCCAAAACCAACACTTTAGAAGATGATTAAGAATTTTATAATACTGATTTTAGCAATAACAAGTTTCCTTTGCGTAAACCAGGTAAGTGCCCAGGATAAGCCAGTACAGACGCCGCCTCCGCCACTTCCTGTGCGTGAAATCAGCGGAATTGTGAAGGATACTTTAGATCTTGGTTTGCCAGGTGCAACAGTATCGCTGACGTCAGACAAGGACACTTTAAAGACCTCTACAAATACTGACGGGATCTTTGTTTTCAAGAACGTAAAATCAGCTACCTATACAATTGTAGTTCAAAGTCTTGGCTATCTCAAAACTCAGCCAATGCGTTTCAAACAGAACGACATGATTGCCCGCATCGTAATGGATCCGATTGTGATGAAGGAAGAAAAAAATACATTAAATACTGTTGTGATTACCGGAACTCCCGCTATCACCTATAAAACAGATACTGTAGAATATAGAGCCAGTGATTACGTGGTGAGGGCCAATGCGAGTGTCGATGAACTTTTGAAAAAGATGGAAGGTATGGAAGTCGGCACGGACGGAAGTTTAACGCATAATGGCGAGGCGGTGGCGAAAGCGAAATTAAACGGAAAGGAATATTTAGGTGGGGATATCGCTAATGCGATTAAAAACCTGCCTGCTGAAATCGTAGATAAAATTCAAATTGTAGATGATTATGGCGATCAGGCAGCGAGAACAGGCATTAAGGATGGGGATCCCTCAAAAATATTAAACATCACAACTAGGACAGACAAGTCTGTAGGCAATATGGTAAACCTGAATGCAGGTGGAGGAAATAATGAACGCTACGAATCCGGCATTTTTGCTACCAGGGTAAATGGTGATCAGGTTATTGGTGTAAATGGGAATTTCAACAATACTGTTAATGGCGTGGCTGGTGGCGGTGGCGGATCCGGTGGTGGTTTTAGCAGCGGCGGTCAAGGTGGTGGCGGTCGTGGCGGACAAGGAGGAGGAGGCCGTGGTGGCAACACTTCAGGAGCTTTGCAATCCGGGTCAGGTGGTTCGGGTAGTGGAGGAACTACCAATGCTGGTAATGGGAGTCTAAGCTATCGTGATCAATTGGGTAAAGTTGGGGTCAACTTAAACTATAATTATTCAGGATCAGATGTTAATTCTTTAAATAACAGCAGTTCTTTAGATGTTACCTCTACAGGTGATATTTATGCTACAAAAGGGAATTTGAGTAATAATAATACCAAAAGTCATAACTTGAGACTGGAATTAGAAGCTGATCTGGATAGCAATAACTTTCTAAGGTTCATACCGACGATAACCTATGGTTCGACAATCGGTCTGCGACGTGACTCCCTTTATCAGAATGGTACTTTAAACGGTTTAGATTTTCGTCAGGACCAAATCAGTTTCAATAATACTAAAAATACGACACCGAGACTTGGGGCTTCTGTCTTTTACCAGCATACCTTCAATAAGCCAAGAAGAAATTTCTCACTACAAGCAGATATCAATAGCAATGACAGCGAGAACGAGCAGCAACAAGATACCAGGTTTACTTATTATAATGGCACAGCTACGACTGAAGAATTACTCAACAGGATTATAGCGCGCAAGAACTTACAGAACAATTACAGAGGAAGTTTAACCTATGTAGAACCTTTAAGTCTGAATACACAATTGGAATTGAATGCGCAGCTAAATTACAATGGGTATGATAACAACGCAACCACCCGAAATGTAGATGCAGGCGGAAGTTCACAAGTCATTGATTCATTAAGTAATATTTATAAATACTCGTTTACACAGGCACGTATTGCACTGAATTTCAGATATGGATTGAGCAGCACTTCAAAAGTGAGATTTTCACTCGGTTTAACTGGTATACCAGCGGTATTGTCGGGGACTAAAGAAAGTTTGGGTACCTCTACTAACAGAAGCAGTTTTAATCTGATCCCGATTGCCCGTATGGAATATGTTTTCTCACGTCAGCACCGGATTTCATTAAACTATTCAGGTAATGCAAATGAGCCTACGTTTGATCAGATACAACCGGTACGTGACGTGATTAACCCGCAGAATCCTATTGTAGGTAATCCGGACCTGCTGGCTACTTTCACGCACGCCATCAACGGAAACTATAATAACTACATTGCTAATGCTAAATTAAACTATTCAGTTAATTTCAATGCTTCTTTCATAGACAATTCGGTCATCAGAAATAATGTGCAATATAAGGACGTGAACGGGGGTATCATTACTGAAACCAGGTTCATCAATGCAGATGGCGCATACAGATTAGGTGGAAACTATTCCATCAGCAAACAATTGAATAACCGTAAATATAATTTGTCGTTAAATGGAAATGTCAGCTTTAACCATGGCTTGTCGATGAGTAACGGCTTACTGACTACTACAGATACCTGGACATTTGTAGAACGTTTTGGTCCGAGGATCAATCCGACAGAATGGTTTGAAATTAATCCGAATGTGTCTTATAATGTCACTAAATCTAATAGCTCATTGCCGTCTGCAGATTATACAACCAATACACTTGCATTAAACCTTGATGGAAGGGTTATTCTGTGGGATAGCTGGCTGTTCAATTACAATGCAAGCAAAAACTATGTAAATGGTATCAACGCAAATATCACAAGTAACCCTTTTGTAATTAATGCATCCATAGAAAAGGAACTTTTTAACAGAAGGGGTAAAATTAGCTTGCAGGCATTTGATATTCTAAATCAGAATAACTTTGTAACACGTGACTTAACAGAAAATGGTGGTTATGTAGATACGAAATCAAATGCGTTGAGCAGGTATTTTATGTTACGCTTAACCATGAGGTTGCAAAAATGGACAGGAGCGCAGGGAAGAAACGGAAGAGATATTATGAGAAGAGGTGACGGTAGTTTCATGTAGTGAAAAATAACCGTTCTCTTCGAAGACTGGCATCTTTTGCCCGCTTCGCTAAAAGGGCAAAACCGCCTGAGGTCTTCTCTGAGAAGGTGATTTTTTAGGATAACGTAAACATGAAAGCCCCGTAGCATAGATGCTGCGGGGCTTTCATTTTACCATTTGATCATAATATTAAGTGATTTTGGCATAAGTTGAATAGTGTCATTTAATGTGTTTAATTTTAGTAGCATACAACCGAACACACAACACACAAAACCAAATATGAACAATAAGACTGTTGACCGAAGGGACTTTATTAAAAAAGCAGGTTTGCTTACAGCGGGTTTTGCAGCACTGCAATTTCCGGTATGGGCACAGAGCATTTTTGCTGAAGGATATCCCTTGCACAACATCCCCGAAAACAAAGGGATAGATCCTGCCTGGGCACGTTCCCTCTTTAACAGGGGTGATGCTACCACCTATTTGAAAAGCCGAAATGAATTAAAGTACATTGGTATGCCTGCCGGAGGTCTGCATGCAGGAACGGTTTATGTGGGGGGCGATGGACGTCTTTGGTTGTGGCAGATTTATAATGAAACCTTTGAGGGGCCACAGGAAGGTATAGATCCAAAGGTCGTCAACTGGAATGATGGTACTTCAGTACGTAAAATACGTGTTAGAGATGGCGCAGCTTATGTGGAACCTGCTATAGCGAATAACAAACGTGTACTCGATCAGGGCTTTGCCATCAAAGCGATCGTAAACGGAAAAACAATTGTTAAGGAACTGAATGAAGACGATTGGGAAGAGGTTAGTTTTACTGCATCCTATCCCGTGGCTAACATTAAGTATAGCAGCAAAGGATTCCCTTTGGAGGTAAACCTAAAAGTATATTCACCTTTTATCCCACTTGATGCGGAGAAATCTGCCTTACCTGCTACAATTCTAAAACTTGAAGCAGTGAACAAAGGTAAAAGTCCATTGAATGTTTCCGTGCTGGGCTGGATGGAGAATGGCGTGAATAAACTAACAGGAAAAGCAAAAACAGGACAGCGAAAAAATGAGGTCATCAGTCTTGAAAAATCAACTGGTATATTTTCTTCTTTTGAGACCACGAATGAAGAAGTAAGAGGAGCGACTGATAGCGGAAGCATGAGTTTTGTACTGCATGGCACAAAGGGTAGAGCTCAGACTTCATTTAGTCCATGGCCGGTTGAAGGCAAACATTTTGATGTTGCCGCCATGAGCCCCGCAAATGTAGAAGCACCTGAAAAACTGGTAGGGTCTCTCGGCTTTTCAGAGCATTTATTGCCAGGAAAATCCCTTAAAGCAAATTATTCAGTTAGCTGGCATTTTAATAATGTGAACCCAAAGCTGAAGAAACTGGTTAAAAATGCCGAAGCGGGCTATCACTATGGAGCCAGATTTAAGGATGCCAGGGCAGTTTCAGAATTTATAAATGCCAATTTCAATGAGTTATCCTCCACTACAGAATTGTGGAGTAATACCTGGAACAACTCTACATTACCGCATTGGTTTTTAGAGCGCACTTTTGTGAATATAGGTACGCTTGCTACCGCTAATACTTATCGTTTTGCAGATGGCAGGTTCTGGGGATGGGAAGGTGTAGGTGCATGTGCAGGTACTTGTACGCATGTGTGGCAATATGCGCAGGCTGTAGGGAGAATCTTTCCGGAACTGGAGAGAGGCTTACGCGAAAAGGTTGATCTGGGAGTAGGATTCAAGGAAGACAGCGGAGCAATTATTTTTCGTGCAGAAAATGAGAGCAGGCCAGCCATTGATGGTCAGGCGGGTACAGTGCTGCGATTCTATCGCGAACATCAAATGAGTAAGGATAGTACTTTTCTGCAGACCAACTGGCCTAAAATTAAAAAGGCAATACAGTTTATGCTGTCGCAGGATAAGAATGGAGATGGCATGACTGATACGCCTATGGAGAATACACTTGATGCAGTATGGGAAGGAGAAATTGCATGGATTGTTGGGTTGTGTATAGCTGCGGCGAGAGCAGGACAAGCCATGGCAGAAGAAATGAAGGATGATACATTTGCTAAAATCTGTGAAAATTATGTAAGTAATGGCCGCAGAAATATGGAGAAGGAATTGTTCAATGGAGAATACTTTATCCACCGTCCGGATGCTGTTCAGGGCCGGAAAAACCTCGGTTCTTACAATACCTGTCATATTGACCAGGTGTATGGCCAAAGTTGGGCATTTCAGGTAGGATTACCCCGTGTGTTGGATAAAGCAAAAGCAATAGCCGCACTCAAGGCATTATGGAAATACAATTTTACCATGGATGTTGGACCTTACATCAAAACGCATACAGGCGGGCGTCCGTATGCACTTTCCGGTGAGGGAGGAATGGTTATGAATACCAATCCTCGGAATGAACCCAAACCATTTGGAGAAAATATAAGCTGGCAGCTTGGTTATTTTCATGAATGCATGAGCGGTTTTGAACACCAGGTGGCTGCGCACTTTATGGCAGAAGGCATGTTGGAAGAAAGTCTTGTGCTGACAAGGGTGATTCACGACAGGCACCATGCGGCAAAGAGAAATCCATTTAATGAAATTGAATGCAGCGACCATTATGCCAGGGCAATGGCCAGTTATGGTACTTTTATCACTGCATGTGGTTTTGAGTATCACGGTCCGAAGGGATATATCGCTTTTGCACCAAAATGGAATAAAGAAAATTTTAAGGCCCCATTTACTTCGGCAGAGGGGTGGGGGACATACCATCAGCAAAAATCCGGTCTTAAGCAGATCCACAACCTGGAATTGAAATACGGAACCCTGGCGCTAAATAAACTGTCCTTTGAAAAATTGGGAGGAGCGAAGGTGAGTAGTGTTTCAGCTCAGTTGGGTGGCCGACAAATTCCATCGACCTTTAAACAGGAAAATAATGCGGTGGACATCCTCGTAAAAGAAAGGCTTAATGTCCAGAAAAATCAGATTTTAACCATCACCATTTCTTAAATTAAAGATATGAAACCATTCAATTTTATAAAATTACCTGCAGTCTTATGGATTGCCGGTAGCTTATTTCTTGCGGGATGTACGACGCCGGGAGTACAAAAAGACAATTCGGCAGATGCTCCTGAAAATTGGGAGCAGGAATTTTATGCAAAGTTGCCTATGCTGGGTCATAGAAATTGGATTTTGGTGGTAGATAAGGCCTTTCCTGAACAAAATGCTGCGGGCATGGAATACATTTATGCTAATGAAGGATTGAATGCTGTTCTGAAACAGGTGCTTACACAGGTCAATCAATCTGGTCATGTTAAACCTATTATTTATCAGGATAAAGAACTAGGCTTCATTACTGAGCAGCAGGCCAGTGGCGTTACACGGTTTAAAACGGCTATCAAAAGTACGCTTGGTAACCAGCCTGTCCAAACCATGCTTCATGATTCTGTTTTTAAGAAACTGGATATGGAATCAAAACTGTTTAAAGTATTGGTCATCAAGACAAATGAGGTTATTCCTTATACTTCAGTTTTTCTGCAATTGGATTGTGCCTATTGGAATGGAGACAAAGAAAAACAGCTGAGGGAAAGCATCAGTAAGTAGATTTTATCATTTTAGCACTAAAGAGTTGCTAAGCTGGACAATACAGTTGTAGTCAGCTCGCTGGTTTTGTAGCAACTTTGTATTGAGAACCTAAGATTTTCATAGTTAGCGATAGTTAGGTTGCAGGTACGTGTGGTAGCGTACCTGCTTTTTTTGTCCTAA
This sequence comes from Pedobacter frigoris, assembly GCF_005116445.1. Classification (GTDB taxonomy): domain Bacteria; phylum Bacteroidota; class Bacteroidia; order Sphingobacteriales; family Sphingobacteriaceae; genus Pedobacter; species Pedobacter frigoris. Next base: position 1,216 of record NZ_SWBQ01000007.1, on the reverse strand, counting down.
ATTCTGTTTCCAGGATCAGCGTTTCAGTAGATATTCTGTGTGTAATTATTTCCTTTAATAGGGAATAGTTGGGGATTTATTTCTCTGTCCTTTGGACTGTCGTTTTTCCGTTTGCTTTATCGGTTTACTGGCTCTTTCAGCCAATGTTTTCTCTTTTTTTTATGTTTTAACTGTCCAAAATTGATGTGCAAAGGGATTTTTTTGCCTAAAGACATCTTTTGAGTTAGCTGTTTTTGGGGAATTATTTTCCTTAATATTTTTATTTGGGAATTATATTTCTCGATAATTTTTATGCGAATATATCCCCATAGGGTTATCAGTGTGCTTTTCTCCTATTGGATATGTTTTTGACTAGAGCCTTCCTACAAAGCCTATGATGATCTCATAGGCTTTAAATTAAAACTACCTATAAATTAATTTTGATTATGAACAAACGCTTACTAATGAGTTTGACTATCGTACTAAGTACTCTGGGTGCGGTCGCTCAACAGAAAGTAAAGGATGGTACGGTTGCGAATGGAAGTCTTCCGAACAGAGATGCTTTACTCGAACTGGAGAGCAACAACAAAGGTCTATTACATGCAAGAGTAGCACTGGTTGAGAGTATCAACCCAGCACCACTTTCTGCTCATGTAGCAGGAATGATGGTTTACAATACTGCAACAAGTAAAGATTTGATTCCCGGAATTTATTATAATGACGGAACGAAATGGGTTTTTGTAAAAGGTACAAAAGGTGATCCCGGATCAATTATCATTGAAGCACAGCCTGGTAAAACCGGGACTCCTGGAATTCCAGGTCAACAGGGTGGACCCGGTGCAGGAACTACAATTGTAACAAACGATAGCGGAACCTGGATTTATAATCCGACCACAAATACTTGGACAAATGTGAATGGTGCAAATGGGAAAAATGGTATAGACGGTAAAAACGGTATTGATGGTAAATCAATTACTGGAGGTACTGGTGCTCCAGGGGCTGGAACAGGCGCCAATGGCGATACTTATGTGAACACGACTACAGGTGATGTTTATACAAACGTAAACGGAACCTGGACTGTAACAGGAAATATCAAAGGTCCGAAAGGAGACAATGGTATAGACGGTAAAAACGGTATTGATGGTAAATCAATTACTGGAGGTACTGGTGCTCCAGGGGCTGGAACAGGCAACAATGGAGATACTTATGTGAACACGACTACTGGTGAGGTTTATAC
>NZ_SWBQ01000006.1 GCF_005116445.1 Pedobacter frigoris | reverse complement strand
TCGGCAGTATACTGGTAGGCCAATTTATTAGTTGAAGTCCAGGTAATCTCATCCGGCAAATTTGCCGCATTGTAAGCAACAGCAGTAATACCCTTGTTTACATCTGATATCAGCCTGCCATTCCCGTCATACACATATTCAGTGGCCTGCTGCGCCTGGTCGTTGAAGCCCAGTGCCTTCACCCCTGATGAAGCCCCGCTCAGGTCATCGATCTTTACATGCCGACCCCCTTCATAATCATAAACCAAGCTGTCGATCTTTTCCCTCACCCCGCTCAGCAAAGCATATCTATTCAATTTCTTTACGTTACCGAGATTATCATAAGTCGCATTCTCATTGTAATTACCGTTATCTGTCCCCGAGGTTGAAGACACCGCAGCCGTCAAGCGATCAAGCTTATCATAGGAAAATTTATATCCCAATTGCGGTGAAGTACTGGTACGGGCCACTTTCCATTTGCTCTCACTGATATTCCCATTATACTGCGGGCTAGCCCCATCATCATACTTTAGTTCCTGCCCGAATTTAGTATTCCCTGAATAAGAGACCCCTATATTATTAATGGACTTCAGCCAGCCTTGTTCATTAAAGGCATAATCTATAGTCTGTAAATAATTAGCGCCATTATCAACAGAATGCAGCTTTTTGTTGATCACCTGACCAAGCTCATTGTATTCTAGACTGGACAAGATCACTGGTGTCTGGCTATTAATGCGTTGTTTGGTTTTCAACAAACGTCCTGCATGGTCATACTCATAATACTCCCTGAGCGTAGTTGTCACACTGTTTCCCACACTAATCCTCTTGATAGAATCTATAGCTCCAGAAAAACTATAATAGCTGTAATACTCATCCGTACCATTTAAGTTGTTTTGCGCTTTGGCAACAATCAACTGTCCTTCTTCATCATAGTAATTAACTTTCCAGAGATAAGTGCCGGTGCCTAGTATCTTTGACACACTTGCTGTAGGCAATCCCTTTACCGTCTCAGTGCTGCCCGATGGCAAGGTATTCCATGGACAAGAACCGGGCAGATCATAGTCATCATAAAAATTGGCACTGTAGGTTTCTGCTACATTACTGGTAGGAAAAGCAACATTAGTATAACCAAGTGCACCGCCTGCGTCACGCTGCTCCCAATTTACTGTAGATGCACTTATCAATCCCTGCACCGTCGCCCTGCTGCCGCTATTTTGATAACGACCTGAAAGTGCTATCCTACCCATCATATCATATTTGATGAATGTCCATTCCTGATTGGTACGCTGTACCGAATCCTGGGTAAGCACAGGCATATCCAGCTTATTATACACAACATACTGCCAGCCCGCACCAGGTATTTTCTTTTCAACCAACCTGCCCCGCTCGTCATAATGATAAGCATACACATGTTTTTTAAACGTAGTATCACCTTCAACAAAACTTGAAGCCACTATCGATGGTGCCAAAACATACAAAACCCTATCGGTAATCACAGGATCATAAACATAATAAGTCGTGATGGCAACGCTTCCCGTTTCGAACAACTTCTCTGCTATCAGTCTTCCTCCCTGGTCTGTGTAAACTTCTTTCGTCCCAGCTTTTCCTGATACCCAGTTGGCATCCATTGCAATCTGTTTATATAAGCCTGAAAGCGTACCGGAACCTGAAATTGTAGAACCGCTCTTCTGCCAGTTTACAATACCGTCACCACTTACACTTAGTGCTACATCTGCTTTTGACGTATGACCGGATGAGGCAATACCTGAATCATAGGGTTGCCATGCCGCCCCTGCACTACCCTGTTCCTGCCTGCCAAGTGCAGTTGGATCAACTATAGTCTTAGCATATGGATAAGTTGTGTTTGGATAGCCCTGACCTGTCTGCTGATAAAAACTGTATTGTCCACTGCCTGAATAGCCGCCTGTGCCCGTTAAAGCATCTGTTTTAAAGCCCCCACCCACATTTGTACTGGTCGTGTAAGGCAAGTACTGCGTGTGCATTCTCCCTGCCTGATCATAATTTAATGGCTGCACAATGTCTTTGCCTGAGGGAGATCCTTGCACTACAATACTCTGCATGGGCCTACCCAGACCATCTACATATTCAATAGACTCAGTCACCTCACTGGTACTCCTGCCAGTCTGGTTTACATGAGTACTTGTTTTGATTCCAGGGATTTTAAATACCCGTACACTACTATAATTTAAGTTTGCATTTGGCGAAAACGAGAATGTAGGGTAAGCACTGCTAGTAATATATGCATGGAAGTTATTACCATAAGGAACATAAAAACCGTCTGTCAGCGTAATCGACTTGCGTGCTGCGATCAGTGGACTACTATAATTGTTCAGCACGATATCTTGCTGCGCATATACCCCGTTGGTTACCGCTGCAAATAAGAGAACCAGTAAGGTCTTAAAAAGCCTTTTTTGCGTTAATTGTTTGCTCATAAAATCAGATGATTAGTACTGTTTTTGATTATAACTATAACTTTTAATGATGTTTCTATTCATGTCCCTTTCGTACTTTAATCGCTGAAAGCCGTCATAATCATAATACAGGGTGTTGCCCCTGGCATCTGCTTTTGTAATGATCCCTACTAATGGTTTAAACGCAGTGCTACTCATCATCGCCTCTTTTGGATGCAACCTCAAATCATCTATATATCCTGTTCCTGATATAGTAATAGACCCCGAAGAAGTAGTTAAATATTTAGTGATCAGCGACCATCCATCTAAGGTTCTCCCCGTGATCGTCTTAATAAACGTAATTCCAATCCCGGTAACGGAAACCGTTGCACCCGACTTCTCCCAATAGCTCAATTGAAATGTCTTCGAATTGGAAAGCCCTGTTTTGGTGATATTACCCCCTGCAAGATTATAGCATTGTTCGCCAACCGGCGAGGTCACATCACCACTGCATGTGCCTGAAAAAGTCCAGTTGCCTTTTGCCCGTCTTTCAAAACTGGAATAAGCAACGTCAGTGATGGCCACATTACTGACTTCAGCAATGACATAACGGTTGTTATAACCCCATACAGAACAACTTGTAATCCCATTGGTGGCAGTACTTTGTAGTAAATTCCCCATACCGTCATAAACATCGTAGGTAACCCTCTTCTCGTAGCGCAAGTCAGGACTTATTCCATCAGTCAAATGCTGTGGTGTGCTCAATGAGTTTAAATTAGAATAACCAAATTCACTAGTAAATCCGTTCACAGGTCTAACTAGCGCCAACTGTTCCCGCATCAGCGCCTTTCCCGATGGATAGTAAAGAGATATTTGTCCACCCACTATGCTATCATGATCAAGAACAACTGTTTCCAAAGGCAAACTAAACAATCTGTTATTGATTAGGCTGTCTATCATAGGAGTACCTGAGCCAGACCAATAGTCCCTAGGATATAAATATCTCGTTACTCTATTCACCTTACCATCTGCTGTAGATATGAATTCTTCAGAAATAGCGTTGCTGGACAGGTAGGTATATTGATAGTATAGTTTAGTAGAGTCTGTTAGTGATTTAACCGGCTTCAACGGTTCCGCCTTGCTGACTAAACCTATAAAAGTTAAGCAGAAGATAATAAATATTGATTTAGATCTCATAACAATGTCTTTAAAATTATTCAGTATATTTTGTTACAATGCGGCTCGAAAGAAACCGATTTGGATAAGGTAAAATCAAGTAACTGTTAAAATCAAACACAGATTGAATACCTGTACTAGTATAAATACCCTCCAGACTCATACCTCCCGAGTAATCGGGCGCCATCATTGCATAATTACTGATCCTGATATTTCTCAACCCAGAACCATAAGTAAGCATATCATCAATATTTGAACCCGTATATGTATATTCTTCTCTACTTGTCTTTTTCCAGGTGGATTGGATCATCTGGTAATTCGTAGCAGAAAGCATCTTCGGCTTATATCCTAAAATAACCGCTCTAAAATTCTCAGGTTTATATATCCTTGAGATGACACCCCTTCCAGCTATGTTAGGATTGGTATTCCTCTCTGTTATTAAAGGAATACTTGGTTTTATTACATTAATCAGTGAATCATATACAAATTCAGTCTTGGATATAGCAACATTGCCATTGTATATTTTCTCCGTGACTTTTGCATAGTAAACAGGATTTTCTTCAAAACCTGCAAAATCCAGATTTCCTTTGTATTGATTGCTAAAATTGTAAGTATTGTATAATATCCAATTTGATGGATCTCCTAAATTATCTGGCAAAACACCTATTTCTGCACCTTGCCTGATTGTATTACCCCAATTAACAATGTTGTCCATGTTGAGCACATAACCCGTTCCCAGCGGTATATTCCCTGACTGAGGACTGTCATCGTCGTTATCACCATAGGTAAAAGTGCGCCTTTGAGCCTGTCCTATAATGCCATCATTACTGATAATTTCCCTGACCCTGTAACCGGCTCCAGGTCCATATACTTGATAAGGTGATGAGGAAACTAAATGATTTTCAAAAGAATATGTGGTCGTTCCACCTTTAGGGTATTTTATCTCTTTAAGTAAATAAATTGGTGGGGTTGCAGTATTTACTAATCGCGTATCAAACTCCATGCTCGACACATAGTCTTCTAAATATCCGTAGGTTCCATAATCAGGTTTATATATGGATACCCCCTGGCCAATCCCCTCGTTAAATGGAATGGATGTTTTCTTTACAATATTATTTACCCTCTTCGAAAGATACCCCCAGTTATCCGTACCCAAGGCTAAACTATCAAACAGGACATTATTCTGATCTTTCATTTGATACGTGAAGCGATAGACCAACGCTTGTTCACTTCCTCCGTTAATCTTTACTGAGTCAAGAAACGCGAAACGCAATCCTTGTGTATAATACAAATTCACCTTCCTGATCAAATTACTGTCTAGATCCATGATTTTTATCTCATTGATCAAATCTTCAACCACACCCCCTATGGTCATATTTTGATAACCATATGTAACGATCCCTTCAGGAAAATTAATGCCCGCCGGAATCTGATCCTGACCATATGTGACGCCTGAACTATCTGACCTTACATAATTGTAAATTGATTCATTATATGGAAAGCACTCTTTACATCCTTCTTTGATGTGTACAGATTTACCAAATCTTTTTTCTGATGGCCAGGGCATGAAATAACTAAAAGACACTGTATCCCCATTTAACGCAGTAGCAGATTTTAACATCCAGGCTGTATTTATAGCGCTAACGTCTGTGTAGACAAATTGGATCGCAGCATCCTTTCCAAATTCGTATTGGGTTCCCTGCTCATCTTTTACTGCGAAATATTGACTAGCTATAGGCCCATTAAAAAACTTAATATCCGTTCCTAAAAATGATTCATCCAGCGTGCTTATAACATAAGGACTTCTGGAAGTAAACACGAACCGTCCCGACGTATTAAATAAATTGTATCTGAAAATATCCATTTCTGAATCACGATAGTCCGTTGTGTGCAAGTCAGCATGATAAATGCTTGTAGAAGATCCATCCCTAGCTGGATCCGGGAAAATAAACTTCGAAAGATACATATCTCTAAAAGCGCTGTTATAAAATGTATTAGAAGGATAGGACGACATATCCGCCTGTGTTCCTTCTAAATACATACTATCAAGATCAGTCATAGGATAATATTCATCTTCTCTTCCACGTACTGTCCTAGAGATCTGAAAATTTGTCGAAATTGACCAACCTGCGCCAACCAAACCAGACTTCTGGTTCATTTTCAGGCCTCCGGCGTGATAGCTCAAAGAAATGGGAATCTTTGACCCTCCAAAATCAATGTCATACAGAGGAATTTGGATTTGAGGCAATCCTGTATTATAAGATACCGGATGATTCATTGATTGCTCAATCGCCTTGCTCGCTCCAATAGGACTTACCTGGGCCTTAATGATTAGATTAAATAAAAGCAAAAATGTAAGAATTGTTAATTTTCTCATTTTATAATTGTTATTCGGTTTTTCTCTATTTGATTTGCTCTATATTTTTTTTTAACACAGAGTCTCTACCACATACTATTGTAGTTCATTCACTTATAAAAAAAATGGAATTTAGTTAAGCCGTATCAGTATCAAAGGAAGGCCAAAGAAGATCTTTAATGATGTTGAGAGTGAAAGCTATTTCTAAAAGAAAAGAATTGAGAGGAGATAAAAAGCGTTTTTCCATAAGATTGAGTATTAGCGTTTAATTTAGATGCTCATTTTCAGTGACTAAGCATTGTATACCCAAATGTAATTTTTTAAATAGTCACTTGTATAATTTTTTTAATGAATTTAGAAAGAAAAATTTACAAAATCGGTTGAGCATAGGCATACTCGGCATTTTCAAATCCTAAATTTTGAGAAAATAAATAATTTTTTGATAAAATAATATGACCCTACTGTAAGGCCACCATAACCCCACAGTGACCCCATCTTTTTCTTACAAAAAGGTGGGGTCACTGTGGATTAATTATAGATTAATTGTGGCAGTACTATAATACAACTAATGGCAAGATACGACGGGAAACGACTCAGGGGAATAATTGGCCCTTACATTTTCAGAGATGGAAACAGCAAAAAACACACTATTGTTCAGTCTAAAGCTGAAAAAGTAACACAAACAGAAGCATCACAGAAAACTGCGGGCGTTTTTGGCAATGCAAGCGTTTTATCCAGAAACATCAGGGATGACCTGCGCTGTCTGACCGGAAAGTTCTACGACGGAACAATGATCAACCGGCTCAATACAGTAAACAGATCCATCATGGAACATTGTTTTGATAAGCAAACAGAAATCTACACCTATCAAAGCGATAGCTTCAACAATCTGGTAGGATTTGAATTTAATGATTACGCCAAACTTTCAGCCCATATTTGGGTAGAGCAGGTAATCTCGCTGGAGGGAAACAACCTGACGCTAAGCCTCCCGACTTTTGCTGTCCCGACAGAACTGACAATGCCTGTAAGGGCAAACGAAGCTGAAATAACTGTAACACTAGGACAGTATGTACTCGCAGACCGGGTGAAAAAGCAAAGGGAAGAACAAAAGCTGACCGTAGTAAACGGAGAACAGGTACCTGCACATGATTTTACTTTCGAAGTAGCGGAAGGATGCCTATGTGTACTTTCCATAAACGTAGAGTACTTTCAAACCCACCAGTCGATAAAAAAACCTTTGAACACAAAAACACTAAACCCTGCCGCAGTATTCGGAGCGGTTATCACACCAGGAACATTCGTATTACCTCCCCTAGAAAAAACGGAGTTTAAATCGAAGGCTTCGCCATGGTCAAGGATGGATAAATAAAACTTAATTTTGCTGAACTTGAAGGGTAAATCCCTTACTTTTGTATACTGTCTTAAAAAATTATGAAGCAATATTTAGATTTGATGCAGCATGTGCTCGATAATGGCACGCAAAAACACGACCGTACCGGAACGGGAACTATTAGTGTATTCGGTTATCAGATGAGATTTGACCTGCAAAAGGGCTTTCCGATGGTGACCACCAAAAAATTGCACCTCAAATCTATCATCCATGAATTGATCTGGTTTTTGAGCGGCGATACCAATATCAAATACCTGAAAGACAATGGTGTGAGGATCTGGGACGAATGGGCAGATGAAAACGGCGACCTTGGTCCTGTTTATGGTTCGCAATGGCGTTCATGGCCTAAACCTGATGGCGGTCATATTGATCAGATCTCAAAAATCATAGATACCATCAAAAATAACCCGGATTCCCGCAGGATCATCGTATCTGCATGGAACGTGGCCGAGGTAGACAATATGGCTTTGCCGCCTTGCCATGCCTTCTTCCAGTTTTATGTGGCCGACGGAAAATTGAGTTGCCAGCTTTATCAGCGCAGTGCGGATATATTTTTAGGTGTGCCTTTTAATATTGCTTCTTATGCTTTGCTGACCATGATGGTAGCACAGGTGTGCGGCTTGCAGTATGGCGACTTTATCCATACGCTGGGCGATGCGCATTTGTACAACAACCATATTGAGCAGGCCAGGCTGCAGTTGAGCCGTGACACCAAAGATTTGCCGGTGATGGAGATCAATCCTGAGGTGAAAGATATATTCAGCTTCAAATACGAAGATTTTACACTGAAGGGTTATGAACCCCATCCACACATTAAAGGAGTGGTAGCAGTATGATTTTATCTATCGTAGTAGCTATTGCTGAAAATAATGCTATCGGCAAGGATAATCAGTTGTTATGGCACCTTCCGGCCGACTTAAAACATTTCAAACAGATCACCAGCGGCCATACGATTATTATGGGCCGTAAGACGTATGATTCTATCGGCAGGCCCTTGCCAAACAGACGTAACATCGTCATCACACGCAATACAGGTTTGGAGATTGAAGGAGTAGAGGTTGTAAACGATATTGCTGCAGCCATTGAGCTTTGCCACGATGAGGAAGAAGTATTTGTGATAGGCGGCGCAGAGATTTACAAACATGCGCTAAACGATACCGACCGCATATATCTAACCAGGGTTCATCAGCGTTATGACGCTGATACCTTTTTTCCTGAAATCAATAGTGAGGATTGGGAAGAGCGTGATGTAGAACATCATGAGCCTGATGAAAAAAACAAGGTAGCTTATACGTTTTCAACTCTTGAGCATGCCTGAACAGGAGATCTCTCCTATCGTCGAGATGACGGACGCTGTTATAGTTGACGACAGAGCGTAGTTATAATTGATGACAGGGCGCTGTTATAATTAAAAAATTCAGAAGGTAGCCTATTAATTAAAAAAATAATTAGATTTGCCGACTTGTTAAAAAAATATATTGCATATAGACTAATTATTACAAACACAAACAAATAATGCAGGGTAAAGGTTTTATAAAATTTATGGCGATACTTTTAGGTATTGTCTGTGTGTATTCTCTCTCATTCAACTTTGTTACTTCAAAGGTTGAAAAAGACGCAAAAGCTTATGCTAAAGGAGATCCGGAAAAAGAAAAAGCTTATCTGGATTCAATGGCCACAGTCCCGGTTTATCCGTTATTTGGATTTAACTACCAGTTCTGCAAAGCAAAAGAAATTAACCTTGGGCTAGACCTTAAAGGTGGTATGAACGTAACGATGGAAATATCGTTAGCTGAATTGGTTAAATCTTTAGCTGACAATACTTCTGACGCCAACTTTAATCAGGCATTGGCTACTGCACAGCAAAAATTAAATGCTGGTGGTAAAGATTACATCGATTTGTTTGTAACTGAGTTTGAAAAATTATCTCCTAATGTAAAATTGGTAGACTTCTTCTCTAACCAGGATAACGCTAAGGAATTGAAACCTGATGCAAGCAATGCTGAAGTTAAGAAATTCCTTTCTAAAGAAGCTACCAGTGCGATCGACCGTTCATTCATCATCATCAGAAGCCGTATCGATGGTTTTGGTGTGGTGAGTCCGAACATGCAGAAACAAGAAGGTACTAACCGTATCCTGATTGAGATGCCAGGTGTTCAGGATAAGGAAAGGGTACATAAATTATTACAAGGTTCTGCTGAACTTCAGTTCTGGCATGTATACCAAAACCAGGAAGTATATCCTGTTTTGGAAAACATCAACAAAACATTGGCTTCTTCTTTAAAAGAAACCAAAGCTGTTGACACAACTAAAGCTGCAGGTACTGATACAGCTACTAAATCTGAAAGTAAACTTGCAGGCTTAGCTAAAAAAACTACTACTGCTGATTCTGCTAGCTTAAAAACTCAGGAAGCAGCAAAATCTAACCCGTTGTTTGCAGTGTTGACAGTTCCTTCTTACATGGGAGAAAATGGTCAGCAACAATTGCGTCCGGGTGCTGCTGTGGGTTGGGTAGCTCAAAAAGATACTGCAAAAGTTAATGCATTCTTGAAGAGACCAGAAATCGCTTCTATCATTCCTCAGAGCTACAAATTCATGTGGAGTGTGAAACCTGCTGATCTTGGATCTCCTGTAGGTGGTGCCAAAATATTTGAATTGTACGCAATTAAAGTGACTTCATTGGATGGCAGACCTGATTTAGGTGGCGAAGCAATCAGTGATGCACGTGCAGATTACGATCAAAACGGAAAACCGGAAGTGTCAATGGCTATGACTGGTGACGGTTCTGCAATCTGGAAAAAAATGACTGGTGAGGCTTCTGCTGATCCAAACAACAAAAGATCTATTGCAATTGTATTGGATAACCAGGTTTACTCTGCTCCTACTGTAAATGATGAAATTGCTGGCGGAAGGTCTTCCATCACTGGTAACTTTACGGTAGAGGATACACAGGATTTAGCGAACATCTTGAAAGCTGGTAAATTACCTGCTCCTGCAAGAATCGTTGGTGAGTTCGTAGTAGGTCCTACTTTGGGTGAAACTGCAATTCACAATGGTTTATTGTCATTCGTACTTGCATTTATCGTGATCCTGATCTTCATGGCCATGTATTACAACAAAGCCGGATGGGTAGCTAACCTTGCTTTGGTGATCAATTTATTCTTCATCATGGGAATATTGGTGTCTCTCGGCGCTGTATTGACATTGCCTGGTATCGCTGGTATCGTGTTGGTAATCGGTTTATCTGTGGATGCGAACATCCTGATCTTTGAGCGTGTAAGGGAAGAGCTTACTTTAGGCAAGCCTACTCCTGTAGCGATCAAAGAAGGTTTCAAACATGCAATGTCTTCGATCATCGACTCAAACGTAACGGTATTTGTATTGGGTGCTATCCTTTATGTATTCGGAACAGGACCTGTTCAGGGTTTTGCGACTACATTGTGTATCGGTATTATATCATCACTGTTCTGTGCTGTGTTAATTTCACGTCTGGTATTTGAGTGGTTATTAGAGAAAAAATCTAACATTACCTTCGGTAACAAATATACAATCCACGCATTTAAAGACATCGCATTCAACTTCGTTGGACACAGGAAATTATATTACACCATCTCTGCAGTAATCATTGCATTGGGTGTTATATTCTACATCAAAAATGATGGATTAAATCTTGGTATCGACTTTAAAGGTGGTAGAACTTACATCGTTCACTTCGATAAAGGAATGGATACTGAGGATGTAAAAGCTAAATTGAACTCAGTATTTACTGAGTCTGAAACCATCGTTAAGACAGCAGGTGCTGACAATGAGTTGAAAATCACTACTACTTACCACATTACTGACACTGATACTCAGGCTGATAAATTAGTAGAAACTGCCTTGAATAAAGGTTTAACTGAAACTGGTGTTAAATATACTATTGAAAGTAACGAGAAAGTAGGTCCAATCATCGCAAGTGATATCGTTTACGGTGCTTATGGTGCTATCCTTTTCTCTTGCTTGGTGATGTTTATCTACATCGTAATCAGGTTTAAGAAACTAAATTATGGTTTAGGTGCGGTAATCGCATTGTTCCATGATGTGCTGCTTGTACTTTCATTCTACACGATTCTTGATGGTGTGCTTCCATTCTCTCTGGAGATTGGTCAGGATTTCATCGCGGCGATATTGACAGTAATGGGTTATACGATGACTGAAACTGTTGTTGTATTTGACCGTATCCGTGAGAAACTTGCTGAGTCGGGTAAAGACGACCTATATGGTGAAGAAAGAAACAAACTGATCAACTTTGCATTAAACAGTACATTGAGTCGTACCATCTTAACTTCGTTAACGGTATTCTTCGTATTGGTTGTGATCTTTATTTTCGGTGGAGCTAGTATCCGCGGATTTATCTTTGCATTGCTGATTGGTCGTATCATCGGTACTTACTCATCACTATGTATCTCTACCCCTATCGTAATTGATTTGGGTAACAAGAAAAAATAAGAAATTACTTCTTTGTGATAAATAAAGGCATCCTTTTTGGATGCCTTTTTGTTTGTTATGTATATTTACCAAAATTGATATTTATGGATCAGCATTTTCCTAAAGGCAGTAAAACAAGGATTGTAATTGTAGGAGGCGGATTTGGCGGGATTGAATTGGCTAAGAAGCTTAAAAATCAAGATGTTGAGGTGATGATGCTCGACAAACATAATTATCATACTTTCCAGCCGTTGCTTTACCAGGTAGCCACAGGAGGTCTGGAAGCTGATTCCATTGCTTTTCCATTAAGAAAGATATTCAAAGGTCAGAAAAACCTGACCTTCCGGGTTACAGAGGCAAAAAGGGTTTTACCTGCGCAAAACGTATTGGAAACCAGCATCGGCTCCATCGAATATGATCATCTGGTCATTGCTACAGGATCTACGAGCAACTTCTTCGGGCAGGCAGAAATAGAAAGCAATGCCATGCCGATGAAATCAATTCCGGAAGCATTGAACTTGAGGAGCTTGATCCTCCAAAACCTCGAGGCTGCTCAGATTGCAGAAGATCCGGTTTTAAAAGCGGAACTGTTGAATTTCGTGGTGGTTGGCGGCGGCCCAACAGGTGTAGAAACTGCCGGGGCAATTGCCGAACTGAAAAAACATGTGCTGAAGAATGATTATCCCGAACTTGATCTGAATCAGGTAAACATTTACCTGATTGAGGGTTCTCCTGAACTATTGGGCGCTATGTCTGTGCAGGCACAGAAAAAATCAGAAGATTTCTTAAAAGAGCTTGGTGTGTCTGTGATGACCAATTCGAGGGTACAGGCTTATAACGGCAAGGTTTTGAATCTGGTCGACGGTAGAAATATCCCTACCTCTACAGTAATCTGGTCGGCCGGAGTAAAAGGTGTAGTTTTAGATGGCCTGAATGCTGAAAGCATCGTAAGGGGCAACCGGTTAAAAGTAAATGAGATCAACAGGATAGACGGGCATGAGAACATTTACGCGATTGGCGATGTATCTGCGATGATCACTACTGAATTCCCTAACGGGCATCCCGGAGTAGCGCCTACTGCTATACAACAGGGAAAACTACTTGCAAAGAACCTCTTAAATATCATTAACAAAAGACCTACAGAGCCGTTTAAGTATTTCGACAAGGGTGCTATGGCTACAGTCGGCCGCAACCGTGCGGTGGTCGATCTTCATAAGATCAGGTTTCAAGGCATTTTTGCCTGGTTCACCTGGATGTTTGTCCACCTCATGACCCTGGTAGGGTTTAGGAATAAACTCGTGGTATTTGTGAACTGGGTATGGAGCTATTTTAGTTATGACAGAGGTACAAGATTAATTATACGTCCATTTTTCAAAAAAACTAACGATGAGTCAAAGCTCAATTAAGCTAATTGAATGTCCGCGTGATGCGATGCAGGGTATCCATGATTTCATTGATACTGATTTAAAAGCTGAATACATCAACCTCTTGCTGCAAGTTGGTTTTGATACCATAGATTTTGGCAGCTTTGTATCTCCAAAAACGATTCCGCAATTGAGAGATACAGCGGAAGTATTGAGCAAGCTTAATCTGAGTGATACACATTCGAAGCTGCTTGCCATTGTAGCCAATTTAAGAGGCGTACAGGAAGCTATCCTGCATCCGGAGATCAGTTACCTGGGTTTTCCTTTTTCAGTCTCTGAGACCTTCCAGCAACGCAATACTAATTCAAGTATTATTGAATCCATGGAAACTATAAAGCAGATGCTGGAACTCTGTGATAAGAATAATAAAACTGCAGTGATTTATTTGTCTATGGGATTTGGAAATCCTTATGGGGATGAATGGAACGAAGAGATAGTGGAAAACTGGGCTTCACAATTGGTGGGTAACGGAGCAAAGATCTTGTCTTTATCGGACACTACAGGTGTCTCCTCTCCTGAAAAGATCAGGCAAATATTGCCCGCTTTAGTACAGCGTTTTGAAAGTGTTGAAATCGGATTGCATTTGCACAGTACGCCTGCTACGCGGTTGGAAAAGATTGAGGCAGCATATGAAAGCGACTGTAAACGCTTTGACAGTGCGCTGATGGGGTTTGGTGGTTGTCCCATGGCAACTGACGACCTAACCGGCAACCTGGCCACTGAAGACCTGATCAGTTACCTGCAAAGCAAGGGAGAAAATCTGGGATTAAATATGAGCAAATGGCAGGAAGCCCTGCAGTTTTCATCAAGGGTATTCTTTTAAGCAGAAGTTGCTTTTAAGCCTTTTTTACCATTTTCATGTGCTGGATTCCGGCTTCCTCAAACTGTTCGCCTTCGGCAATAAAGCCGAACCTGGCATAGGTACGCATGGCCTGCAGTTGGGCATTGAGGTATATGTATCCTGCATCGCTGGGTAAATCTGACAAAGCAGCAGCCACCAATGCCTGTCCTATCCTCTTGCCGCGGTGTTCTTTTAATACTGCAAAGCGTTCCAGCTTATATCCATTGTCCGTTTTGCGCCACCTGCATGCACCACATGGTTCGTTATTTAACAGGGCAAGAAAGTGCACGGAGTCATCTTCATGTTCCCACTCCAGTTCAGGCGGACAATTTTGTTCATCAACAAATACGGTTTTCCTTACTGCAAATACTTTTTCTAAGTCCTCTTTGCTATTTACCTTGTTTACCTGTAGCGCTTCCATGATTGAATAATTTATGTTAAATAACCGGTGATTTTGAAACAAAAAAAGCGCCACAAAATGGTGTTTGTGACGCTTTGGTATAATTTGAATCCAGGATTACAATTTATCGCTGGCGTCTTTGCAATTTAAGTCTTCGAAAGCCTGTTTTAAACGCTCAACAAACTTCTCCTCACCCTTGCGTAACCAAACGCGTGGATCGTAGTATTTTTTGTTTGGTTTATCTTCTCCATCCGGATTACCGATCTGGCCTTGAAGATAAGCTTCGTTAGCTGTATAATAATCTAAAATACCTTCCCAGAACGCCCATTGCATATCTGTATCGATATTCATCTTGATTGCTCCATAAGAAATGGCTTCTCTAATCTCTTCCTGAGTAGAACCAGAACCGCCGTGGAATACAAAATTGATTGGTTTTTCAGCAGTCAATGAGAACTTCTCTTTGATATAATCCTGAGAGTTTTTCAGAATAACAGGCTGTAATTTCACGTTTCCTGGTTTATACACACCGTGTACGTTACCAAAAGCAGCTGCTACTGTAAATTTATCACTTACTTTACTCAACTCTTCATAAGCATATGCTACTTCAGAAGGTTGTGTATATAATTTAGAACTGTCTACGTCACTATTGTCTACACCATCTTCTTCTCCACCGGTTACCCCAAGTTCGATTTCGATAGTCATACCTAATTTAGCCATACGCTCCAGGTATTTTGCAGAGATTTCCATGTTCTCTTCGATCGACTCTTCTGAAAGGTCAAGCATGTGCGATGAAAACAATGGTTTTCCATGTTCAGCAAAGAATTTCTCGCCATGGTCCAATAATCCGTCAATCCATGGCAATAACTTTTTAGCAGCGTGATCCGTGTGTAAAACCACTGCCACACCATAGTGTTCAGCTAATAAATGAACATGCTTAGCTGCAGACACTGCACCTAGTACGCAAGCGTTTAAGTTGTCATTGTTTAATGTTTTACCTGCATAAAACTGGGCACCACCATTTGACAATTGAATAATCACCGGTGAATTAACCGCTTTAGCAGTTTCCATTACTGCATTAATCGTATTTGTACCGGTAACATTTACTGCAGGTAATGCAAATTGATGTTTTTTTGCCTGTTCAAATAATTCCTGAACGGCATCTCCGTAAATTACGCCTTTGTAGCCTTTTAAACTCATTCTTTATAATTTTATATATGCCGAAGTTATGAAAAATATCACTTTGGGCAAATGAATAAGGGATTTATTTCGTTTCTTTGTGGTCGCAATTTTTCAAGATATAACACATGGCTTGGTTTAAGAGAGAAAAAAAAGGTATCAGTACGTCGACAGAAGAAAAGAAAGAAGCACCGGATGGTTTGTGGAACAAATGTCCGAATTGCAAAAAAGCTCTTCACAGTGCTGATCTTATTGAAAATAAATACGTTTGCCAATATTGTGACTACCATTTAAGGGTAGGATCAAAAGAATATTTCCAGGTACTTTTTGATGATAATACTTTTGAGGAGCTTTTTGCTAACCTGACCTCAGGAGATCCGCTTAAGTTTACCGATAGCAAACCGTACACTGACAGACTGGTAGAGAGCATGGCTAAAACAGGCCTTAAAGATGCCATCAGAGCAGGTGTTGGTAAGATAGAAGGTGAAGACCTGGTGATTACCTGTATGGACTTCAATTTTATTGGTGGTTCAATGGGTTCTGTAGTGGGTGAAAAAATTGCAAGGTCGATCGATTATTCGATCAAGCATAAAATTCCATTCCTGATGATCTCAAAATCAGGGGGTGCAAGGATGATGGAAGCTGCATTTTCATTAATGCAAATGGCAAAAACATCAGCCAAATTAGCCCTCCTAAGCCAGGCAAAAATTCCATACATCTCTTTGCTTACAGACCCTACTACAGGTGGCGTAACAGCTTCTTATGCGATGCTGGGAGACATCAATATCGCCGAACCAGGTTCGTTGATTGGTTTCGCTGGTCCGCGCGTAATTAAAGAGACCATTAAAAAGGATTTACCTAAAGGTTTTCAGACTGCAGAGTTTGTATTGGAACATGGTTTCCTTGACTTTATTGTAGACAGAAGAGCAATGAAAGCGAAATTGGCTTCGTTCCTGAAGATGATGAAGAATTAAGTATTTATAAAAATACTGATAACAATAAAGGCCCGTTCAGACTGAACGGGCCTTTATTGTTTTATTAAGACATTTTACTTACCTCCCTGCTTTCCATAAAATTCAGTGTCTTTGAATCGGCATAGCGTTATTTTTGCGAAGCTTAAATCATGCAGCCGGAGAAAAGATCACTTAATTTTTCCCTTTACTTCTCTGTTGAAAGCGAATAAGGAAAATCAGCCTCTTTGGTACCCCTTGTCTTATTAGGCGTCGCAGTCATATCGAAATCCAACACCGCACCTTTCAACAGATCAGAATGGCTCAGCCAGTTTTTGCTATGAACGGAACCATTATATTTCAAACTCTGAACGTACCTGTTATCATCGCTGTTTTTAGGTGCATTGATGACAATGGTCTTTCCGTTATCCAGTTTTAAAGTTACTTTCTTAAACAATGGCGCACCAAGTACATATTGGTCTACCGCAGGAGTAACCGGATAAAATCCTAACGCAGAAAACACATACCATGCTGAAGTTTGTCCATTATCCTCGTCTCCGCAATATCCGTCAGGCGTAGCTCTATACATCCTGTTCATGGTTTCCCGTACCCAATGTTGCGTTTTCCATGGCGCACCTGCATAATTGTACAGGTAGATCATGTGTTGAATCGGCTGATTTCCATGAGCATATTGTCCCATATTCGCAATCTGCATTTCGCGGATCTCATGGATCACTCCACCATAATAACTATCGTCAAAAATTGGAGGCAACGTAAATACAGAGTCCAGTTTGGTTACAAATTTTTCTTTCCCGCCCATTAACCTGGCCAGTCCGTCAATATCCTGAAATACCGACCATGAATAATGCCAGCTGTTTCCTTCAGTAAAGGCATCACCCCACTTAAATGGGTTGAATGGAGATTGAAACTTGCCATCTTTATTCTTACCACGCATTAAGCCGCTTGCAGGATCAAACAAGTTCTTGTAGTTCATACTGCGTTTTTTATAAATATCAATTTCCGAAGCGGGTTTTCCTAAGGCCTTACCTAATTGATAAATCGCAAAATCATCATATGCATATTCAAGGGTCCTTGCCGCATTTTCATTGATCTTTACATCATAAGGTACATATCCCAGGTCATTATAATAGTTTACACCACGACGGCCGGTTGCCCTTGGCCCTTCATTATTTGCACCATGTTTTACAGCATCCCATAGTGTATTGATGTCATAACCACGTAAGCCTTTGATGTAAGCATCCGCTACGACAGAAGCTGAGTTGTTTCCGATCATACAATCTGAGTAACCAGGACTAGACCATTCAGGCAGCCACCCACCTTCTTTGTAATCATTTGCCAGGCCTTCCTGCATCTCTTTATTGATTGATGGATACATCAGATTTAAGAAAGGATATAATGCCCTGAACGTGTCCCAGAATCCTGTACCGGCAAACTTATAGCCAGGTGAAGTTTTCCCGGTGAAAGGGCTCCAATGAACAATTTTATTGTCTTTATCCACTTCATACATCTTATGAGGGAAGAAAAGCGCGCGGTAAAGACTGGAATAGAATGTACGTGTCTGATCGATAGTACCGCCTTCTACAGAAATCTTATCTAAGGTTTTGTTCCAAACTGCCTTAGCTTTTGATTTTGTCGTCTCAAAATTATCATTAGCCAGTTCTCTTTTCAAGTTGACATCAGCCTGTTCAATACTGATAAAAGAAGAAGCAATTTTCATATGTACCTGTTCGCCCTTTGCTGTTTTGAAACCAACAATAGCTCCGGAGTGATCCGCCTTTACTTCAAGTTCGCCTTTCAGCAGTTCTTTTCCCTTCCATCCGTTTGCAGATGCAAATGGCTTGTCAAAATAAGCAACGAAATAGTTTTTGAAACTATCATCTACCGGATGAGAATGCCTGGTACTATAGCCTATAATTTTTCTTTCCGCAGGAATGATCTTAATGTAAGATCCTTTGTCAAAAGCATCTACAACTATGTAAGACTCATCAGATTTGGGGAAGGTAAAACGAAATTGCGCTGCACGTTCTGTAGGAGTAATTTCAGTAGTCACATCAGCATCAGCTAAATACACGCTGTAATAATAGGGTTTTACAGTTTCTGCTTTGTGCGAAAACCAGCTTGCACGTTCGTCTTCAGCAAACTTGAGCTTTCCAGTTACCGGCATTACAGAAAATTGTCCGTAATCGTTCATCCATGGAGAAGGCTGATGAGTTTGTTTAAATCCGCGGATTTTGTCGGCATCATATGTATATGCCCAACCATTTCCCATATTACCGGTTTGGGGCGTCCAGAAGTTCATTCCCCAGGGTAATGCAATAGTTGGATATGTATTTCCGTTTGATAATGAAGGCTTACTTGCCGTTCCCATAAGTGGATTGATCCACTCTACCGGGTCTGTAACTTTCCCTACGGTCTGGGCAAAAGTACCAAACGATGCCAAAACAAGGGAGGCGGTTAAAAATTGCTTGATCATATATTTAGTTTTGTGTGATTTAAATGGTCGGGTTTTCGGAATAGGCTTTCCATAGGTCATCCAATGTTTTTCCTGTTTCCTTTTGCCAGATGTCTTTTGTATAAGTATGAGAACGCATGCTGTTATCTAGTTTTTTTACAATTCCTTTGTGGCCATTGCTTTCCAGCCAGGCAAGGAATCTTGCGGTGATGCGGTAGCTATTGGTATAACTCTGATTGGTTTTGTATTCAGGCAGCGTCCACCCGGCACCTTTGTTATCCACACCAAATTTATACCTTACATAATCTGCAATACCTTCTGTAAGCCATCCTGGTCCGGAACGTCCTTTGTATGCCTGTACCACATGCATGGCTTCGTGAGTTACCACATCAATATCACCGGGGTTATTTTTAAAATATGCCGGGCTGTAAACTATCCTGCCCCCACCCGTTGCTGCTACACCTTTATATGCAGTGTCAATTACAAAATTTACTTCCTTATCTGCTTGTTTATTGTATTCTTTTACCAATTTGGGATAAATGATGAAGAAGGTCTCTACCATCCTGGCTTTTAATGCAGGATCAAAATCTTTATCGAGACTGGTGAAATTTAGTGTAAAGCCATGTTTTTTAAAAGTCTCCTTTTCCTGGGCATTTAATTGCTTTATCGCCAGCAAGGGAATGATAAAAAATAATAACGCAATTGTTCTATTCATATGTGTTTCAAGTTTTAAAACGTTTTAGCGAAAACAAATAAACATAATAAAAAGGAAATTACAAAGCAAAAAAAGAGCAGTATGATATACATACTGCTCTTCGATTATACGTTTTAAACTTTTTAAGTCTCAGTTCCCGGCATCACTCCTGGTTCATGACTGGAACCTAAAGGTTTATGTTGACGTGCTGGTTTCTTTGTAAATGCCGATCTGTCGAGATTGGCTACCGAGGAAGTCTCTCCATTAGTATCATTTTCTGTGTTGACTTCAGTTTCTTTATAAACTGTCTTTTTATGCTTGTCCTGATTTGTTTTCTCTGAAATGCTCATGATTCATAGGGTTAAGTTAAAAAATAATGAGTTACCATATTATTAACACCCTACAAATCATATTGTTTAAAAAAGCTTTAGGCTGTTACATTTTGACTGACAATCTGTTTTACTTTATCAACTACGAAATCCAGCTCTTCTTTTGTATTGTATTTACTGAATGAGAACCTCACTGAAGGGCGATTAGGATCAGCAGAAATACCCGTTAATACATGGGAGCCAATGTTGGAGCCTGAAGAGCAAGCGCTGCCACCAGATGCCGAAACACCATTTATATCCAGATTGAACAAGAGCATATCAGCCATATCCATTGCCGGAAAAGAAACATTAAGTACTGTATATAAACTTTTTTCCGGAGCGGTTTCTCCGTTAAAATAAAGATCAGGGATTTCGGCAGTCAGCTTTTCTTTCAAATAAGATTTTAGCTCCTGGATATGGTCCTGATGCTGATGCATTTCAGCGTAAGCAATTTCAAGTGCTTTCGCCAAACCAACGATACCGTATACATTCTCAGTACCGCCTCGCATATTTCGTTCCTGCGCACCTCCAAAGATCATTGGACTGATCTTTATCGTATGGTTCACAAATAAAAACCCTACTCCTTTAGGCCCGTGTAACTTGTGTGCCGCACAAACGATAAAATGTGCTTTGAGTTTTCTGACATCATGTGCATAGTGTCCCATGGTCTGCACGGTGTCGCAGTGATATATCGCATCGTACTGCTCACAAATGTCTCCTACCCTTTCTATATCGGTCAATGTTCCCAATTCATTATTGGCATGCATTAAGGATACAAATGAGCGTTCATTGGTCTTTAATAATTCTTCCAGATGATCATAATCGATATTGCCTTTGCTATCTACGTTGACAAAACTCAGTTTATCAATTACACCTTGCTTCAGTAGCATGTTTAGCGTATGCTCAACGGCATGGTGCTCTATTTTAGAGGTAATCGCGTGCTTAATGTTATAAGCTGTGATACCACAGCGAATGGCCGTATTATCGGCTTCTGTACCGCCTGAGGTAAAAAAGATTTCAGCAGGAGTAGCATTTAAAAGTCCGGCAACTGTCTTTCTTGCTTTCTCTATAAGAGTCCGCACCTCTCTGCCCTGCGCATGAATAGAAGATGGATTGCCATAATGTGTATTCATTACATTGACCATTTCTGCTATTACAACCGGATCAAGAGGAGTAGTTGCAGCGTTATCTAAATAAATCCTGTTCATTTTATCAACTCAGTTTTAATATTTCTTTGATGTCTGATATAATTTTTGAGGCCAGATTTTCAGCTACTGTTTCTGTACTTGCCTCGCTATATATACGAATAATAGGTTCTGTGTTTGACCTGCGCAAATGTACCCATTGTTTGTCAAATTCTATCTTCAAGCCATCAATTGTGGTATTCGGCTGATCTTTGTAACGCTCCTGAACTTTAAGCATCAGGGCATCAATATCCATTTCAGGTGTTAGGGTGATTTTATTTTTAGAAATATGATATTCAGGATAGCTTTTACGCAATACGGAAATAGGTTTTCCAAATTGAGCCAGATGGGTCAAGAATAATGCAATGCCCACTAATGCATCGCGGCCATAATGTAGTTCAGGATAGATGATACCTCCATTACCTTCGCCACCAATGATTGCGTTAGTTGCTTTCATCTTATTTACCACATTCACCTCGCCTACCGCAGAGGCATGATATTCACCTCCGGATTTTTCGGTAACATCTCTCAATGCTCTTGTAGAAGAAAGATTGGATACGGAGTTACCAGGGGTATTCTTCAAAATATAATCCGCAACAGCAACCAGGGTATATTCTTCTCCAAACATACTTCCGTCTTCATTTACAAAACACAAACGGTCTACATCAGGGTCAACTACGATACCCAGATCTGCATTTTTACTTTGCACAACTTTGGCTATCTCTGTTAAGTTCTCAGGAAGCGGTTCAGGGTTATGCGGGAAATGTCCGTTTGGCTCACAATACAGTTCATAAACTGTTTCAACACCAAGGGCTTTTAATAAAGCAGGGACAAATATCCCTCCCGTAGAATTTACACAATCAATTGCAATTTTAAAGTTGGCTGCTTTAATAGCGGCTACATCGACCAATGGAAGGTCCAATATGACATCAATGTGTTTCTGCAGGTAGGTATCATTTGGGGTTACTTTTCCCAATGCATCTACATCAGCAAATTCAAATTCAGACTTTTCAGCAATATCTAATACTTCTTTTCCATCAGCATCGCTAATGAATTCGCCTTTCTCATTCAAAAGTTTTAAAGCATTCCATTGCTTTGGGTTATGGCTTGCAGTTAAAATAATACCGCCTCCTGCTTTCTCCATTGGAACAGCAATTTCTACTGTCGGTGTGGTAGACAACCCTAAATCGATTACTTCGATTCCCAGACCTTGTAATGTACCAATAACCAGGTTATTGACCATTTCACCTGAAATCCTTGCATCACGGCCTAAAACAATCTTTTTATTATTTGTTTTATTAACCACCCAAGAGCCGTAGGCTGCTGTAAATTTAACAATATCAATAGGAGTTAGACCATTACCGGCTATACCGCCGATAGTTCCCCTTATACCAGAGATAGATTTTATTAGTGTCAAAGCTTTAAGATTTTTTTCAAACTTAGATAAATTGTGCATCAGTGGTGAACATTTTTTTAAAAAATTCAATATTGATTGGAATTAAACAAATGCAACAAAGTAAATAATACTTAAGGATGCAGTTCAAAATACTATCTTTGTCTTTTTCTAAAACATCAAAATACTGGCTCTATGCAGCGTAAATGGTTTCAATATTGGTTTAATTCTCCGTTTTATCATATTCTATATAGTCAGAGAAATGATGCAGAAGCTGAATTTTTAATTGATAATTTATCTGCTTATCTGAAACCAGCTGCACAGTCGAGAATACTTGATATCGCCTGTGGCAGAGGCAGACACGCGATATACCTTAATAAAAAAGGATACGATGTAACAGGTATAGATTTGTCAGAACAAAGCATCAGGTATGCCCAGCAATTTGAGCAGAAAAACCTGCATTTCTTTGTCCACGATATGCGTAAATTGTCGTTTATCAATTATTTTGACATCGCTTTAAATCTGTTTACCAGTTTTGGCTATTTTGAAACGGAAAAAGATCATGTAAATGCATTGAAAGCTTTCAGAAAGGGATTAAAAGAAAATGGCACTTTGGTGATCGATTATTTCAACACGGAAAAAATCGTTAAGAATCTTACTCACCAGGAGACTAAAACCTTAGAGGGGATAGAATTCCATCTGCATAAGTTTGTCTCAGAAGGAAAGATCATCAAACACATTAACTTTGAACACAGAGGCAAAGCTTATGCTTTCGAAGAGCGTGTACAGGCTTTCAAATTAAGCGACTTTGAACGCATGTTTGAGAAAAGCGGACTAACCATTACGGCTACTTTTGGCAGTTATGCGCTCGACGCTTACGACGAGATCCAATCCGACCGTTTAATCTTAGTTTGTAAAAAGGCATGATAGAGAGTTTACAGCAATTTGATGCCGAACTCTTTCTAAAGATTCACAGGGGACTTTCCAATCCTATTTTTGATTGGTTGCTACCCCTGATGAGGAACCGTTTTTTTTGGGCACCACTTTACCTGTTTATTCTTGTTTTCTGTTTTATTGAATATAAAAAAAAGGGTTGGTACATCATAGGTATGCTCCTTTTCACCTTTGCTATCGGAGATATGCTGGCATCCAGGTTAATTAAGCCCCTGATAGGACGATTAAGACCTTGTAACGAGCTTACTCTTGCGGACGATATCATTCATCGGGTGCCCTGCGGAAGCGGCTATAGCTTCCCCTCTGCACATGCCACCAATCATTTTGCGATTGCCATATTCCTGATATTTGTTTTTTATGACAAATGGAAGCCAATTTTGCCTGTAGGGCTCGCCTGGGCTTTTATCATTGCATTCTCTCAAATTTATGTGGGGGTGCATTATCCGATAGACGTTATGGTCGGATCAGTACTGGGTATCATCATTGGTTTATGCACATCAAAACTTTATAAAACACTACAACCACAACTATAATGGAAATCTGGAAGATACTTATTTTATTCTTTAGTGCATTTTTAGGGGGCATGGGCATATTCCTGGTTAAAAATGATAAATCTCAACTGCTAAAACTGATTTTATCCTTTAGCGGAGCTTATTTGTTTGCCATTACTGTTTTGCACCTGATACCTGATGCATATCATGGTGCCGATCATGAAGATATCGGAATTTTTATACTGATAGGTTTCTTGCTACAGGTATTTTTGGAGCAGTTTTCTGAAGGCGTGGAACACGGCCACATCCACAAACACAACGATGCTAAGATCTTCCCTTATGGGATTATGATCAGCTTATGTCTGCATGCTTTTCTTGAAGGGATGCCTCTGGCAAAAGACCAGCACAATGCTTTAATATTTGGGATTTCCCTTCACCATATTCCGGCTGCTTTTGCATTGGGAAGCATCCTGATGCAAAACCATTTCAAAAGAGGAAACATAGTGGTCTATATTGCAATATTTGCGATAATGGCTCCTTTGGGCTTTTACGTGAGCTATGGCATCAGTAATGGAAGCATCGGCGGTATTGAAAATTACTTCAGCCGGATCATGGGGATAGTAATAGGTATATTCCTGCATATATCAACAACCATTTTGTTTGAATCAAGTGTTGACCATAAAGTAACTAAAAGAAAAATGATCGCAGTGCTTTGTGGAATAGGTATAGCTTTAATAGGATATTTCACGTCCGGTCATTCGCATTAGCCTCTCATTTTATCCAACAAATAGTTAAGTTGTTCCGCTTCCTCATCAGTTAGATTAGATGAAACAGGAGCAGAAAGATCTACTTCCAGGTCCATTTGTTTTAAAAGGTCCAGTCCCTTTTCACTGATGAGTATGTCTACTGCCCGTTTGTCGATTGGATTGGATTCCTTTACCACCAATTCTTTCTGTACAAGCCTGTCTACAATCCTCGAAGCATCGCACATTTTATCCAGTATTCTTGCTTTTAAAAGATTGATCGTACTTGGCTTGGGATATTGTCCTCTCAAAATCCTTAGCACATTAAATTGCTGAGTGGTCACATTATAAGGCATCATAGCCTGTTTAAACTTATCATTGCACCAGTTACATGTAAATATTACATTCACAACTGCCTGCTGATGTGTACTTTCAAATCGGGAAGCCTGAATTTCGTTCTGCAATTGCATATTATATCCTCTTATCTTTTTTAGATGTACTTTTTACTTTGGGCTTTCCATAACCCCAGGGACAATGCCTGCATTTATTTTTACAGCAGTGTCCTCTTTTCAAATGATAGGCTTCGGTAAAAACCATAAGTCCCTCTTCATTAAAGTAATAGTCTACATCCTTTTCCATCAACTAAGCAATTTAACTACCAAACTTTTTTCATAATGCGTTTTTAAGTAATTGCCATTGCCATGGTTGGTCCAAACTTGTGACGGCTTGACCTTTTCAATAGTAAAAATGATGTCATTCCAGTCGGCGTGATCTGATATATAAAGTTGTATTTCATGGCTGCTCTGCAGGTGCTTCCAGCCCGTTGCAAACACACGAACCACATTTATTGCCTTAAAATAGCTTTTAAAAACCATTGGCGGAACAATATAGACCATATGTTCAGGATTATTTTTCATGACTTTCCTGTCATACATTTCATATTTCTTCATATTGACCCCCATCTGCTCATATATCTTCACAAAAGGCATCATGCTGTGATGTACTAATATCCTTTTTTCCGTACAATGATCATTCATTAAACTAATCAGTCTCTGGCATTTACCAAGCGCATAAGCCCCAAGCATGATGTTGCTTTTCGTTGAATTTAACTTTAGGATTTCCTCTTCAGCAGCAGGATGCTGCGTCGCGGGGTCGGCAAAGGTTGTTTCCGTAATCAATACATCCGCTTCTACAAAAGAAATTGGTTCACACGTCTTATCAGGCTGCAATTTGTAATCTCCCGTATATAGGTATTTAACTCCGTCATACTCCATTAAAACCATTGCAGAGCCCAGTATGTGGCCCGCGGGGATAAAGGTGACCTTCACTCCGTTTACATCAAAAACAGCATTAAAATTGTAGATATGGAACTCCCCTCCCGCAAACTTCCTATACCTGTGCTTCATAAATAAGGAAGTTGCTTCAGTACAGTACACATTGAGGTTCCCTCCGATAGCATGGTCACCATGAGCATGCGAAATTACAGCCTGCTTCACGGGTTCCTTTGGATCCAGATAAAAATTGCCATAACGGCAAAACAGACCGATTTTATCGATCACTATAAAATCTTCAAGTATCATTTAGTGTTTTATATTTAAGAATAACTGATGTAATTCCAGTACTTGTAGTATTAAAGAATTACTTTCATCATTGTGGATCAGGTAGTCGGCCATTTTCATTTTTTGTTCATCAGTAAATTGCTTATCCATTCTGGCTTGAACCTGGTCTGCAGTTACCTGATCACGCTTCATCACCCGGTTCAATTTTAATTCTAAAGGTGCAGTTACCAAAATGTTTTTGTCGCACATTTTATAGGATCCACTTTCAAACAGCAATGCAGCTTCTTTCAAAACATATGGCACCTCAGTTTTCAGGTTTGCCGCCCACACATCAAATGCTCTAAAAACAGCTGGATGTACCAATTGATTGAGCTTTGACAATTCTGCCTCATTATTAAAGACAATATTTGCGATGTACTTATTATTCAATGTTCCGTCACCAAAATAGCTTTCATGACCAAAAGTATCTTTCACTCCCTTAATCAGGATTTCATCTTCTACCATGATCTGCTTTGCTACCGTATCTGCATAAAAAACCAGTATTCCGAGCGTTTCAAACACCCTGCAAATTGTGGTTTTACCACTCCCAATTCCCCCGGTAATCCCTATTTTTATCATTTTAATTTGGAAAAGTAATTCATAATGACTTAGACATCATTTTTCAATAATAAAATCAATTTTTGCTGGTGCTATCTTTACTAACTTACAATAATCGGGAAAACGGGCTATTTTTACCCTCAGCTGATTGTGGTTAAGGTTCCTCCATTCACTTAAATCGACAACTGCATCTATAAAATTTTCGTCAATCTGCTGGTATTTTGACAATGATACCTGAAATGTGACTTTTATCTTTTTCGGATATAACTTAACGTTATAATATTCTTTATTGTTAATTATAGTAAGAGGCAGTTCGATTGTCTTTTCAGTAAATTCATCTACAGGAACTTTCACCTCAGCACTGTTAGGAAAAATACTGACATTCTTTAGCTTATTTTGAGCCATAGCAACTCTGGCGCCTACGGAAGTCTGTATGTTTTTTAGCGCCAGCGTATCCGTCGGCCATTCTTTTATTTTTTCCAGCTCCTGTTCGGGGCCTGATAAAGTAACATATTCAGGAACGATTTCTATGTCGTTGGAAATTCCAAACTGGTTTAAAAAAGTAAAGTTAGATACCAGTTTTACAGGCACTCTTTTCACTGTTCGTTCAGAAAAATCAAAGTAAAGCGTATCTGGCCTGACAGAAATGATTTTTTGTGAAGTTTCAAGTTGCCTGTTTACGTTAAACAACTGTTCGGAGAAAAGTATGAAATTTCTATTATTCAATTTTTCAAGACTGATACTTATGGATTGAGGCTTTACCCTAAGCCTGGCAAAAAGCAATTGCCATCCGGTTCCTTCGACTTGCAGGTCTACGGTATCAGACTGCAACGCATGGAAAGCTCTTTTTTGAGGGAAATTTTTATAAACAAGTACTGTCTTGGCCGTATAAACATATTTATTATTTAGTGCAAGAAATAACCATGCTCCAATTGCCATCAATAAACAGGTAATTAAAACAATGATACGCTTGCGTTCTATTTTTGTGAGTTTTATAAACGGCATAATTGTAAGGTAGACAAACTTACTAAAACAAAAAAGCCGCTCCAAATACTGAAGCGGCTTTTAAAAGTTAATTGTGAGGCTTAAGCCTTTGTAGTATCAATTTTTGGAGTTTCTACTTTAGGTGCCGCAGCTTTAGTAGCATCCAATGAAACTGCAGTTTTATCAAAACGGATTTTTGCACCGCTCTCTACTTCAATTAAAAAGGTTGTTTCGTTCATATCCACGATTCTTCCATGAATACCCGCAGTTGTCACGATTTTATCTCCTTTTTTTAGTTCTGAGACTAATTTTTTATGGTCTTTTGCTTTTTTAACCTGAGGTCTGATCATGAAGAAGTAAAACACAACCATGATGAGTACCATAGGAACCAGGGTACCCAACATATCTGGTGATCCTGCTCTTAAAATTATTGTTGATATCATATTATTATTAAAATTATTGACGTTCTTTTATTTCTCCTGTTAGGTGTAATGCAGTCACAGAAGGAACCGCATTAGAAGTAACAGTGATTACTTTATCCTGAAGACCAATTTTACCATCGCTGTTAAAAACTACTTTGATCTCACCGTCCTCACCTGGCTTAATTGGCTCCTTTGGAACCTCAGGCACAGTACATCCGCAACTAGCTTCTGCATTGGTGATGATGAGCGGTCCTTTTCCAGTGTTTGTAAACTTATAACTGTAAGACACTTTTTCACCTTGGGTGATCTTCCCAAAATTATAGTTAGCCGTTTCAAAGGCTATCACCGCATCTCCTGCACCTGCAACAGCACCTACATTCGATGATGAGTCTGAAGCCACTGTTGTCGCAGCCTCAGTTTCAGATGATTTGTTTTGTTGGCAGGATGCAAATGTTAAAGCAGCCAATGCCAGTAACAAGGTTTTTTTCATAATTATTATTCTTCTATAAGTCCGCGACCAATTTTAGTAATGCTATTGGTTCTTTTAAGGTCGCCCATAATCTTGTCCAAGATACCGTTAATAAACGAATTACTTTTCGGAGTACTGTAATCTTTTGACAGATCTAAGTATTCATTAATGGTTACTTTAACAGGTATTGAAGGGAAATTTAAAAGTTCACAAATTGCCATCTTCATCAGGATTGTATCCATCAAAGCAATACGTTCTGATTCCCAGTTTTTGGTACGCTCACCGATCATCACCTGATAATCTTTGTCATTCTTAAGCGTGTAAGCAAACAGATCTTCCACAAACTTGCTGTCTTCTTCCCAATCCTGACTAATTGGCGTCAGTTTATTAGCAAAAGGATCTTCGGACGTGAAATTTTTCAATGTCTTAGCAACCATTCCCTGCATGACCTCTTTATCTACAGACCAGTTGATGAATTTGTCTTCAAATGCCTGAATAATGTTGTGGCTTTTAAGTATAATTTTTCTAAAAATGTACTTAATGATCGTCTTCGACTCTTCCAGGCTATTGTCTTCGTCGGCAAGGTAAGCTGCGTACTCAGGAGTCACTTTCAGCGTGTTAAAAATACCTTTAACGAATTCAGGATCTGCCATCCAATTGATCTTGTACTTATGTACCGCAGCATTAAAATCTGGATTTGCTTTTAGTGTAACTGTAAACTTGTTGTTCAACAGTTTTAAATTAGGATTGAGATCTTCTGCAGTCGGCAAATGTTTATTTGCTCTTTCTACAGCGTCAATTCCTGTGTATTCTGTAACCTCAACTAAAAGAGAAAGCATCCATATGTACATTTCATATACATTGTCAATACTTTGCATCAGCGCCTTCTTGGAAGAAGCTACATCTCTTTTGTCTGTCATGTGCCAAGCAAATATATTTTGCAAAGCTTTAATTCTTAAGTGCCTTCTGTTTAACATGAATGTAAGAACGAGTGGTAAATTACCTGTTTATTTAAAATGATGATTTTATTTTTTTGATATCGATGATTCTTTGTTCTGCAATGCGGTTAGCTGCCCATACTGTCGGAATATTATCCTTCTTAGACATTTTAATCACATCACGCGTTGCGTTGTATATATTTTCGGTAAGCTGCATAGTACGTTTTTTGCCAAACCCTGTCAATTCTGAATAGCAGCTAATGAGTCCCCCTGCATTGATCAGATAATCCGGCGCGAATAAAATCCCTTTGTCCAGCAGCATTTTTCCGTGAATCTGCTCATCAGCTAATTGGTTATTTGCTGAACCAGCTATGATGGCAAACTTCATTTTCTCAATGGTTTTAGAGTTTACTGTGGCTCCCAATGCACATGGTGCGTAAATATCAGCATTCACTCCAAAAATCTTATCTGCGGCAATTGGCTTGGCTTTATAAGTTCTCGCTACATGCTGTAAGCGTTCTTCGTTAATGTCACTAATGTAAACTTCAACATTTTCTGCTCTCAGCAATTCTACAAGATGCTCTCCTACGTTACCTATCCCCTGTACCACAACGGATCTTCCTGCCAGCATATCTGTACCGAACACCTCTTTCACACAGGCTTTAATACCTAAGAAAACCCCTTTTGCAGTAGTTGGTGATGGATCGCCTGCGCCACCTAATGATTCAGGAACACCAGTAACATGTTGAGTTTCCATACGGATGTACTCCATGTCTTTGGTATTGGTACCCACATCTTCGGCTGTAATAAATTCTCCGTTTAAGTTTTTGATAAAGCGGCCATAACTCCTCATCATGGCTTCCGACTTACCTTTTCTTGAATCTCCGATAATCACTGCATTTCCACCGCCAAGGTTAAGACCTGTTATCGCAGCCTTATATGTCATCGCCCTGGACAATCTCAATACATCCTCAAGCGCCTCAGCTTCTCCTGAATAACTCCACATCCTGGTTCCTCCTATTGCAGGTCCGAGAGTGGTATCATGAATGGCAATAATTGCTTTTAAACCAGTATCAGGGTCATTACAAAAAACAACCTTCTTATGCCCAGAGGCACCAATTTGATCTAAGACGGAATTCACGGGAGAACTATTACCAGACATATAACTTTTGTTTATCAGATAAGCCGCAAAACTACTTAAAAAAACATTATTTTACCTAGTAATAACCAATTCTTTGAAAAAATTATCGGCATTTGGCTAACTTTACCACTTCATGAAACATCTCCGCTACCTAAACAAATACTTCTATAAATATAAATGGCGGATTATTCCAGGAATTTTCTTTGTAATCATATCAAATATATTCGGTGTGATTCCCGCGCAGGTCATTGGTCATGCCTTTAATTTAATTACTGAGAATATCCAGTTGTACAGTCTTTTTTCAGGGTTCGAACGCAAAGAAATTATATATGACATCTTTAGTTACAGCTTGTTATACTTTGGAACACTGGTATTGATATTGTATTTATTAAGAGGTCTGTTTTTGTTTTTCATGAGACAAACAATCATCCTGATGTCGAGGCATATTGAGTTTGATATAAAAAATGAAATCTATGCACACTATCAGAAACTCAGTCTTGGCTTCTACAGGAGAAA
Organism: Pedobacter frigoris; assembly: GCF_005116445.1. Classification (GTDB taxonomy): domain Bacteria; phylum Bacteroidota; class Bacteroidia; order Sphingobacteriales; family Sphingobacteriaceae; genus Pedobacter; species Pedobacter frigoris. Next base: position 186,938 of record NZ_SWBQ01000006.1, on the reverse strand, counting down.
CAATACCGGAGACTTAATGAATAGAGCTACTGAAGATGTAAATAGGGTGAGGATGTACGTTGGCCCAGCAATTATGTATGCCATAAATACGGGCGTCTTATTTCTGCTGGTTATCTACGCTATGTTTTCCGTAAATACCAAGCTGGCAATTTTTTGCTTACTACCATTACCAGCCCTTGTTGTCATCATTTACTTTGTAAACACTAAAATCAATAAGAAAAGCGAGTTGATACAAGAGCAGCTTTCAAAACTTTCCAGTTTTGTTCAGGAAAGGTTTTCAGGAATTCGGGTGATTAAATCTTATGTTCGTGAAGGACATACTGAAAAGGTATTCGCGGCAGAAAGTCAGGGCTATAAAAACAATGCTATGGGTCTCGTCAAAGTTCAGGCTTTGTTCTACCCAACCATGGTGCTCCTTGTCGGACTTAGTACGATACTGACTATTTACATAGGTGGTAAACAAGTCATTAATGGTTCCATCACCCCTGGAAATATTGCAGAATTTATTGTCTATGTGAATCAGCTCACTTTCCCGGTTTCCATGCTGGGATGGGTAACTACATTAATTCAAAGAGCCTCAGCTTCGCAAAAACGCATAAACGAATTCCTGGAGCTTCAACCTGATATCACGTCAGAGGCCCATGATAAAACTGAAATTTCAGGCAGGATAAACTTTCAAAATGTGAGCTTTACTTATCCCGACACTGGGATAGAAGCCATCAAAAATGTAAGCTTTGAAATTAAAGAAGGTCAGTTTGTTGCTATCATCGGCAGAACCGGTTCGGGAAAGTCTACCCTGGCCAATCTAATCATGCGAATGTATGACGTAGATAAAGGAGACATAAAAATTGATGGTACTTCGTTGAAATCACTGAATCTCCAGGATTACAGAAACCACATTGGCTTTGTTCCTCAGGAAGTCTTCCTCTTTTCAGATACCATAAAAAATAACATCAGCTTTGGGCTCGATACAACCACTACAGAACAGGTGGAAACCGCCGCAAAAAATGCAGCTGTATACCACAATATCATAGGATTTGAGCATCAGTTTGAAACCATGCTGGGAGAACGTGGCATCACCCTCTCTGGCGGCCAGAAACAACGTGTATCTATCGCAAGGGCGTTAATTAAGGAACCGAGGATCCTGATATTCGACGATTGCCTTTCAGCCGTAGATACCAGAACAGAAGAGGAGATTTTAAACAATCTTGGTCGGCTAATGAATGGAAAAACCAGTATACTGATTGCACATAGAATATCTACAATAAAAAATGCAGATAAGATACTGGTTCTCGACAATGGAGAGATCACTGAACAAGGCACGCATGAAGAATTACTGCTACTTTCAGGTGCATATGCAGAAATGTATCAAAATCAATTGCTCGAAGAGGAAAGTAAATCTATATGATTTCTATTTTGAAGTTTAATAATTATTCCTTTATATTTACCCGAACCAAAACCAAGAGCTATAGCAACCATGGGAGAATTTGACAACAAAGAGAGAGAAGAGGTTTTTTCAAAGAAAGTAAGAGCTGGTAAAAGAACTTATTTTTTCGACGTTAAAGCAACAAGATCAGGAGATTATTACCTAACCCTAACTGAAAGTAAAAAACGACTTGAAGACGGAGTATTTGTAAAACATAAAATCTTTTTATACAAAGAAGATTTTGAAAAATTTGCAGAAGGATTGAATGAAACTGTTGATTACATTAAAAACCATCAGGAAGTAGTGGAAAAACGCTACGAATATTCTGAAAACCAAGATGGTGTACCTAGCAGAATACAAAACGACGATTTTTCATTCTAAAGAAATAAATCAGAAAAGCCCTGTTCATATAATGAGCAGGGCTTTTTTATTTGCACTAAATTTGTGCAAAGTTATTATTTCTTACATAAAGCTACCATCTCCACGGCGTCGGATGCCTCTTCCGTCGCGACCGCCTTTGGCACCACTCCATTTTTGCAAACGCACGCTCAATCCTACCATGAAGTAGCGGCTAACTGCGTTTGATTTGGTATCTGTATAACCACCGGTATCATTAAAATCACGGTTTACAAAGTTATTTTGATTTAGAACATCAAATGCCTGAACTGTAACTCTTCCTCTTCTGTTGAACAATTCCTTTTCAAGGGTTGCATTAATTACGAACGGATTATTGTTAATATTTGCATTGATCCCACTTATATAGTTTTTACTTGCGTTATACTTAAAGATCCAGCTTCTCAGAAAATAAACTGTTCCATCAACATTAAATGCCAGTGTATTTGTTTCAGACTGATTTTTTAAAACTGTATTATCAGAGGTTTGGTGGTTATATGAAACATAGGGATTGATCTCAAACCAGTCGGTAGGATTTATTCTCGGACCAAAACTTTCTCTAAAGCTTTTTACAATATTGATATTTTTTTCACCATTTGTCATGGTAATCCTGTTATTATAATTTGCTGATCCGCTTAACGATAAATTGTATTTCCTATTATTTAGTTGTTTACTGATGTTGTAGTTTCCGCCAATCCTATAGACACCGTTCATATTTATATACCTGGTCTCTCGAATTTTGACAGGATTCTGTCCTGGCTTAACTATGACGTTTGGATCATCAATATCAACAGAACTTGATATTACATCATTCTGATTAAATGAGGCATTCACTCCTATTGAATAATTCAACTTTGAATTTGCGATATAGTTATTGTAATCTGACCGTATGGTATGAACAAATCTGGCTTTAAGATTTGGATTACCTATAACTGCATTATTAGGGTTAGTTACATCCCGTACCGGCTGAATCTGGTCGAAGGTCGGCTCAGAAGCATTCCCTGAGTAGTTTAATGCAACTTTGTGCTGTCTTGACCATAAATATTCCATCCGGGCTATCGGAATCAGGTTAAAACTACTTCTCCTCGTCGTAGTACCTAAGCTGACTTTTGTTCCAGACAATAATGCAGGCACTGCGGTAAGTCCGGCAGAAAACCTGATTCTTGACGTATTACTCATTCCATATCTGAAATTCACGGCAAACCTGGCTTGGGTAAATGAATAATTAAAAATATTACTCAGTGAATCAATTACCTGAGAAACTCCGCCGTTTACCCGATTTCTGGTAGTAGCATTATTGTCGTAACCGTTATAGTTAACCTGGGCATTTAATTCAATTTGAGTATTTGTACTCAGCGGCTCCACATAAGTCATGCTACCTCTATAGCTTGTATTTAAATTTTTGTTTAATCTTAGCCTATAGGCCAGGGAATCACTTTTTTCCGATTCGTCTTCATTCAAAAAGTATCTTAGAAAAAGATCCTGATCCGAATCGCTGCTTCTGTTATTTGTTCTTACCTCTCCCTCAACAAAGAAATTCCTTCTTAACTTATCAAAACGATGTTGATATCCAACCACCAATCCCAATTGTGGACTTTTACTGCTAGAAGAATTTGCATTAACCTGATATTGGTGTCTGTAACCTGTTTGATATGAAGTGTCTGCCTGATTTGAAGAAGATGATGAATAATTAATTGAAGGCCTAAAGCTTAAGTAATCATTACTATCCAGATTGATCTCTATTTCTGCCCTAAAATTATGGCCTCTGGAATCATTAGTCCTTTGACTGCCTCTGGTAGTAAAGGTGTTTACAAGTGAATCCGTTTGAAGTTTAAGTATATTTCTTAGGTTCGTCACTGATTTGGAAAAAGTACTGCTTAAATTAAGCTGATCATTTCCGTCATACTTATAGTTAACGTTGAAATTAACATTTTTACCTATTTTGTCCCGGATACTAAACGAAGCCTCTCCAGATGTAGTTGTACCTCCAGTGCCTCCCCCTCCAACGCCATTTACTGTATTTCTGTATTTTGAATCTACACCAATCGTTTGATTTTGATTAATCCTGGTTCCATTAATCTCACCATTATAACGGTCATTGCTTCCCCCAGCGCCACTTAATCTTACTATATTTCCAACAGATTTATCAGTTCTGGTTGTAATGTTCAATATTTTTTGAGGATCGCCGTCTTTAACACCGGTACGCGCAGCCTGATCACCGTAGTCGTCCACAATCTGTATTTTATCTACAATTTCGGCAGGGAGATTTTTAATTGCATTAGCGACATCGCCGCCCAGAAATTCCTTTCCATTTAGTTTAGCCCTTAGAACAGATTCGCCATTATGCACAAGCGATCCGTCACTCCCAACTTCCATTCCCTCCATTTTCTTCAATAGCTCATCAACCATAGAGTTTGCCCTGACCACATAATCACTTGCTTTATACTCTACCGTATCTGTCTTATAGGTAATTGAAGGCGTGCCATTGATGACTACAGTATTTAAGGTGTTTTTTTCTTCTTTCATGACAATTGGATCCATGACAATTCGCGGAGTCAAGTCATTTTGTTTGAAACGCATTGGCGAAGTTTTAAGATACCCCAAGCTTTGCACCACAATAGTATAAGTAGCAGATTTTACATCTTTAAACACGAAGATACCATCATTATTAGTTGAAGTTTTTAAAGTATCCTTGTCCGAGGTTAAACTTACTGTAGCTCCTGGAAGACCGAGGTCAAGTGTATCTTTTACGATTCCACTAATTTCTCTGGTAGGCAAAGGTGGTGGTGTCTCTCTTTTTGCTGGCTGTTGCGCTGATACCTTAGCTGTGCTGCTTATCAACAAAAACAGTACAACGGCCAGTTTACAAAGCCTGGCGTAATTCACGCCCATAGAATGGCCCGGCCCTGGGGCCGTGACCGGATTAAAATAATTCATTTGTGTGTTTATATGGTTTGGTTTGTGTGTGTTGTGCTGGATTTCGGTACTAGAGATTAGTACCTATTTTTTGGATAAAGTATATTTTCCCCAAAAATCTGTAGGACTCATCAGGGCTTGAAAATCTATTCCCCCACCTCGTTGACCACCGCCTCCGCCGAATCCACCACCACCGCCACCAAAACCTCCGCGACCGCCGCCACCACCACCGCCGAATCCTCCACGACCGCCGCCGCCGCCACCGCCATCAAAGCCTGGCATTTGCAATCCGTTCAGTTTGATGTTATATGCAAATTCTTTTGCTGAATCGGCAGAAATTCCCAATTCCTCAAGAGGGATAGCTGCTTCATAAAAATAGGTATTGGCTGTATCAATAGAAGCAAAAGCTTTAATTCCCGACTGATTATAAATCGAAACCAAGGTATCTGTAGTCTTTTTAAATCCACTGATTTTGATCTCTTTCGCTGTTACCAATTGAGTTCTTAATCTGGCTACTGAAGCTGAATCCCTTTGCTTTGTTGTCAGCGGAGTACCTCCGCCTCCACCCATGCCACCCATTACCCTATCCATTCTAATTCCGCCACCTTGTCCGCCAGCTCCTCTTGTTGGGCGGGCAATACTAGGGTAAGTAAGAGCCAGACTTTCTTTTTCTTTCTTCTTACCATCCGGATTGATAGAAAAAGTAATTCCCCCAGCCAGAATTTTACTATTATTAGTTAAATCAGTAGATTTCACTACCAGGTACAGGTTCTTGTCATCGTTACTGATGATATAAGAAATACTAGTACGCTTATTAGATGAAAAATCAGCAGCAGCCCACTCAAAATTCTTACCGTCAATTTTCAGACTGTGGGGAGCTACTATACTCACTTCCTGTAATTCATTAACTTTCTGTGCTGAAGCTGTCAATCCAAAACCAACCAGTAGTAATGTATTTAACATATTTTTTGAGAATCCTGATTTCATAACTAGTGAAAAGTTGATATTTAATTTGTGTTTTGAGATTATGACTAAACAAATTGCTTTAGGTTTAATTAAAACGTTAAGTTTTATTCAAACAATAATCCGCGAATTACGCACAAAATTTAAATCTTTGAAGGTTGCTCACCTATTTGTTACAGGAAGAAAAGGCAAGTAATAAATGCCTTATACAGGGCCTACGTTGGGATTACAAACTCGGTTCATTACAATTTTGAACCCAAATCCAACCACACCAGGTGAACATTACAGCTTAGTTTAAAAAAACAATAAAGTTAAGTCATACTAAATTGTTACAAAACGACCTAGGATGTAATCTCACAATTTTTGATGTTTATCGATGTTACAGGTATCCAGTTTTCTTCAGGACTAACATTAAGTCCAATTCTCATTGCAGTTTTACTGGTAGCCTCGTCCTCGATAGATCCCAAAGTTTCGTTGGTGATGGCTTTATTATTGATCCTTACCGGTTCGTCAAGGCCATTTGTTTTGAGTTCAATATCATAGATGCGGGCATTCATGGTTTTACAAATTACAAGTTCAAAAGAATGCTGCACCGCGATTTTCTTCAATGTTGAAAAAGCATGGATTACCTGATCTGTATTTACAATCTTAAACCCAAGCACCAACGTGGCATTTGGATCCAAAGCGTTATTGTTTTTCAACAAAGAAATTTCATTTACATCTTCAAATGTTGCTTCTATGATTAACCGATCCATATTCTTTCTAAATTAAACCTCTGCTTAAAAAGGATTTATACGTCAGTATTGTTTCAATTATTTTAAATCTTTATATCCAAAGCCTGATAAAACAACACAAACCTACCTTTTCTGCTGAAAAATGTAAATCAGATAACCCAATGCAGGTAATATAAAAATACTCCCAATGAGGAGCGCATAGCCTAATGATGCTATCGTTTTTGCCTGCCCCTGATGTGTAAGTAATGACAGATTAGCACCGCCCTTAAGCAACACGATGTCGGGGAAATGAGTATACGTAGCCGCAAACAAAATCATTGTCACCTGAAAACCTGCCAGCAGACGTAATGATATAGGTTGATCTTTATTCAATGCATACCACATAAAAATCAAAGAAATACTAGCCGCAATAATGGCTATCAGACCAGGGGTATCACCAAATATCCAATCGACAATAGGTATCTGTTCTACATGTGCAGCAATGAAAACCAAAGCTCCGCAAAACATGACGATAAAAATGGTACGCTTTGCTTTACCTACAAAATGCTGCCTGTCGCCATCATTGTCTGTCTGGCCAATAATAAAAATAGTTGCAAGAAAACCACAGATACTGACCGTAAAAATGCCTACAGCTACTGAGAACCAATTGAGCCAGCTAAATACGTAGGCAGATAAAAAATCACTTGCCTGAGGATCGATTTGCCCGGAAACTGAACTGGCCGCAATAATCCCTAAAAAGAAGGGGGTAATCAGACTTGAATAAACAAATATAGGCGTGTATATCTTCTGCATATCGTCCTTTACAGCATCATAATTTCTAAATACAAAAGCAGTTCCCCGCGCTATTATCCCCAACAACATACATACAAGAGGTATATGAAGGTAAACGGATATTGTGGTATAAATTTTTGGAAAACCAACGAACAAGATCACAATTGCTATGATCAGCCACATATGATTGGCTTCCCATATCGGACCAATTGCCTTATACATCGTTTTACGCGTCTTAGGTTTATTGGTCTTAGACGTAAGCAATTCGATTATTCCCGCACCAAAATCAGCCCCGCCTAATAGTATATACAAAAGAATAGATGTCCAGAGGAAAACAATAACTACATATATCATAATTCAGAATCTTTAGCAGTTGAATCATATAACTTGCCCACCATTGTAATTTGCCTGTACAACAATAAACTCACAATGATGGATAGTGAGATATAAACTGCGGTAAACAAATAAAAAGAATATGCGATACCGGGCATTGGGGTAACTGCATCTGCGGTACGCATGATGCCTCTAATGATCCAGGGCTGGCGACCTACTTCAGTGACAGTCCACCCAGCCTCCAATGCAATGAACCCCATAGGTATAGCAATGACGAACAACTTCATCAACCATTTACTTTCCATCCAGGATTTCTTTTTCCATAAGGCAATGAAGTATAGTACGGAAATCAACACCATCGCCATACCCAAACCAACCATAATCTGAAAAGCATAATGTGTAATGGCAACCGGAGGTCTGTCTTCCTTAGGCACCTGATCCAATCCCTTTACTTCCCCATTAAAATCGCCTGTCGCCATAAAACTCAGCAATCCAGGTATCTTAATCGCATAATCCACACGGCTATTAGCTGTATCCGGAATCCCGCCGATGATCAACGGCGCATTTCTCTCAGTATGAAAATGCGCTTCCATTGCTGCAAGTTTCTCGGGCTGGCGTTTAGCAATATCTTTAGCAGAAATATCTCCGCTTAAGGGCTGCAGACAAGCAGCTACAGTTCCGAATATTGCTGCGATCTTAAAAGCCTTATGATGAAACTGCACATTCCGACCCCTCAAAATCATTAAAGCATGTACGCCAGCAACTGCAAAACCCGTAGAGACAAAAGCAGCAATACACATATGTAATGCCTGTGAAAACCACGCATCGTTAAACATAGCCTTAATAGGGTCTATATTCAGGTATTCCCCGTTGATATAATCAAAACCGGAAGGACTGTTCATCCATGAATTTGCAGCAACCACAAGTATCCCCGACAACAATCCGCTAATTCCAACAACAACTCCCGTAGCCCAATGAAACCAGGCATTGATTTTATCCCATCCGTACAAATAAAATCCCAATGCGATCGCCTCTATAAAAAATGCCGTCCCCTCTAAAGAAAACGGCATTCCAAATATAGGTCCGGCATGCTCCATAAATTTGGGCCAGAGCAGACCAAGTTCAAATGACAGTACAGTCCCGGAAACAGCACCAGTTGCGAAAAAAATAGCCACACCCCTACTCCAGGCCTTGGTAACATCCCTGTAGACCACATTTTTGGTCTTAAGCCAATAAAAGTGTGCTACTGACATAAAAAAAGGCATTACCATACCAATACAAGCAAAAATAATGTGAAAGCCAAGTGAAAAGGCCATCTGGAGGCGGGCAGCTAAAAAATCGTCCATATTTTAATAAACGTTACGTGCTAAAAAATTTGCTATAAAAGTAAGGGTTTATTTGCACAGAATCGTCATTCTGAATCAAATTACAGGCTATTTTCAGTAAAAAAATGTCAGCAAAACCAAGCATTAGTAATTGAAATAATATTCCAAAAAATTGTATTCAAGATTAACAATCCCGGATAACTATTCAGTATTCAACCAACACAATAAAGAAATTTAAATTTAATATCAAGAAATTATGTTTAATTAAAAATGAAATAAAAGTACACATAAAGATAAATACATATATATTTGTTTTTATAAAACTTATAATCATGAAAGCTAAAGAAACAGTTATCATTTACCTTTTGTCACTGCTGATCATTTCCTGTAAAAAAAATAAATCATTTAAACCAGATCCCATTCAGCCTCCTGAGGACCGGCCTGCACAAAAAGTGTTTCTTCCTGTTAAACTCGAATCTGATAAACTGGCGATTTATTTAAAATATCAAGACAATAACCTCACTGAAATTGAAAACTCTGATGGCTATAAATCTCAAATCACCTATAAAAATGACTTGCCATTAAAACTGAGGCGATTTAAATATGATAAGCCCATGAGCTTTAGTGAGTATAATTTTTCAGACGTCATGAAAACTAAAATCAGCTCCTTTGATGAAGATGGCAATCTCCTAACCCCCACAGGTCATCGATTTCTAACAAAAAATGCAGCAGATCAAATTATGAAGATCAGCTATTTTGGTGCGGACAAGAAGTTGTTTAAAGAGCAAACACTTACGTACTCTTCATTTAACCCGTCGGCCATATCTACAAACGACCTCGTATCCAGCCTCACAACTAATTTTAGTTACTCCTATGATAGCAAAAATGGGATTTTCAAAAGTGTTAAACATACTCAGCTGTTATTCTTAGAAACCGGCTACGATTTTTTCAATCACGCTATTAATAACCCACTCGGCTATAATTCCAATACCGAAAAAACAACATATACCTATAAATATAATTCTGAAAATTATCCCTCTGAACTTACCATTGCTAAAAACAATAAAAGTCAGACCTACAAAATAACCTACAAGGAAATCAAGTGACGGTTATTTTTTCAAAAGCGATTCAGCCCTAAAAAGGTTATCCACAGCCTGCAGAATTTTTGCTTTTAACTTTGGATTATATTGGGGATTTTGTTGTAGAAAATCCCTAACTACTTTACCTGCAAACGGACTTTGGTAATAGCTGAATATAGACTGCAGCCAGTTTTGCGGGAAAAAGATATCCCCCGTTGTCTGGATTTCCTGGAGCATCTCCAAACTTTTCTTTAAATACTTTTCAGACGTGGCCTGCCTAAGGGGATGGTGTAAATAGAATAAGGCGGTTCCTACATTTGACTCCTTTTCACGATTCGATTTCAGCTCCAGGCCTTTAAAAAATCTATCTCTATCTGCGGGATTCGAAGAAACTGCAGGGATAATAAATTCAAATCTTTTAATCCTGTCAGCATTGGTAATCCTCGACAATTGTTTTTTCAGAATTTCTGAATTTTGATCTTCTCTCAAAGCGAGGTTAAATGCGAGCGATGTATAATCATCCTCATTAAGTTTTAGAACTCCGGGAGCGGGTTTCTGCTGATTCCAGATAGCATATAACTCATCTTTAGCATTTTTTGATAAAAACACGTCCTGATAAGTCTTAAATAGCAATCTTTTGTTGTTAGTCAGGGATTGCTGCTCAAGTGCGCTCCATAAAGATTTTTCTACTGATAACGAAAGTGATCGTCTGTCTTCTGCTGTGATAAACTCCCAATAAATTACGTTGAGATAATTACTGATCAACCTTAAATTGAGCTCCTCTTTTTCTCTTGTCAATCCCTCCCTGAAGACTTCAAGTAATTCCTTCGGCGATATACTCCTGCCATTAAGCATATTTTCATAAAGTGATATATATGCAGATGCCCGGTTTAGCGGCAATTCCATATCATAAACATGATTTACCATATTTTTATCAATCGGCCACACCCCATATCCCTGACCTGTGGAGTTAAACAGCACATATAAAGGCACGTCTAAACCTGCCGCATTTTTCACTTCTACCTAATCAGCATTTAGATCTACAGTGATCTCCTTGCTGTAGTTGGGGTAAATAAGCTTGAGTTCAAATAATTGAGGCCAGTACCTTTTAGCTCCATATTCGGACGATTGCATGATGCTGAACTTTTTGATCTTCCCATTTTCTTGCTGCATATCATAATGAATAACTGGTCTGCCAGGCTCGTCCACCCACACCTTGTTCCATTTCTGCAGATCAGCACTGGCGTAGCGGTCCAGGATTGTTATTAAATCCGGCCATGAGGCATTTCCATTCGAAAATTTCCTAAGGTATTCTCTTACGCCGGTTTGAAACTTTTCTTTCCCCATCAGCCGCTCCAATTGCCGCATCATGATTGGTGATTTATGATAGATAATGTTTCCATACAAAGTACCGGCATCTTTTAGATTATCCAGGGGCTGCCTGATCGGATTCGCACCGGTTGTCCGGTCTATTCCGTAAGCTGCAGGAAAATGATCTATTAGAAACTTAAGATCAAAAACATTGGCACCTTCGCTGCCTTCTGTACTTTTATCAGCCATAAAATTGGCGAATACTTCTTTCATCCATACATCAGTAAACCAATTCATGGTTACCAGATCGCCAAACCACATGTGCGCAGTTTCATGCGCTATGAGGTGAGTTCTCGAATTCAACTGGTCCTTAGTCGCGCCACCATCCAGAAAGAAGGTGGAAGCTTTATAATGTATCGTTCCCGGATGCTCCATGCCACCGAATTGAAAATCCGGGATGGCAGAAAATCCAAACTTCTGAAATGGATAAGGAATACCTGTCCACTTCTCGAAATAGTCCAAAGATTCGGAATGAATTTTAAAGATTTCAGGCACACTCTGCCTGATTTTTACACTATCTGTTTCCCGGTAAAGAAACTCCGACGTCATCCGCCCTGTTTTGCCATATACTGTTTTAAATTTACCCGCCACAAATGAAAACAGGTAGGTACTTAAAGTATCTGAAGTATTGAAAACGTAAGTCCTTCGGTCCGGTGCTAGCAATGAATCTTTGAGTTTGGCATTCGCTAGTGCAGTCCAGTCATTTGGCATACTCAATGTCAGATCATAAGTAGCTTTCAAATCCGGCTGATCAAAGCATGGAAATACAGTCCGGGCCCTATCGGGAACAAACAAAGCATATAAATAATCGGCATTGCGATTCAATGCCCCATTTCCGGCGATGAATTCCAGGTCGACAATATTTTTTCCTGACTTAAGGTATTTTGGTTCGATCACGATATGCTCGTCACTATGAACGATAGTTACAGCTTTTCCATTGACCACTATTTTCTTAATGTTTTCAGTCCTTTCCTTAAAATCCAGTTGAAGCGGATGTTTGTTGGTCTTCAGTTGAAAACTTACCCTTGCCTTAGCAGCAATAGACGAGGCTTTATCAGCCGGAATATCCAGACTAAGTTTGTAATTCAATTGACTCAAGACCGACTTTCGGTAAGCAGCAAGTGCCTTGGAAACACCTGTCTCCAGCTTTGGATTTGGAAGGTCATCTATCCACGAGAAAGACAGTAAACATACGGAGAGCAGCACAAGTGTGTAACGAAAGTGAACCATCTGGCTAATTTAGTTAATGATTTTCTAATTCATAAGTCAAGTTTTGAATACAAAGAAAATTTTTCCGTTAACTAAGTCCAAGAAACGTAATTTAGCATAATCAAAACTTAATCAATTCATTGATATGAAAACGACACTAAAAACTCTATTGACACTGGCGCTGGCAGTTTCCATTAACTCCCAACTTCAGGCACAAGGACTCGCCATGCCACAAGCGAGTACCTCACAAACAATTACCCAAAGCTTTGGATTGGGAAAAATGACCTTGAATTATTCACGTCCAAATGTGAAAGGCCGCCAGGTTTTTGGCGCACTGGCTCCTTATGGGGAAGTATGGCGTACGGGTGCAAACTCTGCAACCTTAATCACTTTCAGTGAAGAAGTAAAAGTAGAAGGACAGACCTTACCTGCAGGTGAATATGGTTTGTTTACAATTCCCGGTAAAACAGAATGGATCGTTATCTTCAATAAAGGCTCTAAACAATGGGGATCTTACACTTATAAAGAGTCGGATGACGTGCTTAGGGTAAAAATAAAACCAACAGTTTTAAAAGATAAAGTAGAAACCTTCACTATTCAGCTGGCAAATGTATATCCTACCTCGGCTCAATTACAATTGTTGTGGGATAAAACCGGCATCAACATCAACCTGGGCACTGAAGTAGACAGCAAAGTGATGGCCAGCATAGATCAGGCAATGCAAGGTGAGAAAAAGCCATATTTTCAGGCTGCTCAGTATTACTATGAAAACGGCAAAGACATCAATAAAGCCATGGAATGGATGAATAAAGCTGATGAAGGAAACACGACAGCACCTTGGGTAAAACTTTGGAAAGGTCGCGTACAACTGAAAATGGGTGATAAAAAAGCTGCTGCTGCAACTGCTGAGCAAGGTTTAAAAATCGCTACAGAAATCAACAATGCAGAATACATCCGCCTGAATACAGCTTTGATTGCTGAAGCTAAGAAATAAATAATACGATAGTATGACACTTGTCATGCTGAAAGTACGGTCGTCATCCCGAGGAAGCGAGGGATCTCTTGAACTATTCTTAAACAAGAGATCTCTCCTTCGATCGAGATGACGATTTTTTTAAATTGACCTTGAGGAGGAAACCAGCTTTTGAATAATAAGCGAAAACAACACAACCAGCATACAGCCAATTACATTGAGCCATAAATAGGCAACCAGTTCCATCTGACCAATTACCACAACCAATATCTCCGCTGCCAAAGCTGCAAAAAACACAGCCCTTCCTCCTACTTGTTTCACATAAAAGGCTACCAAAAACACACCCAGTATAGTTCCGTATATGTAAGATCCAAGTATATTCACTGCCTCCAGCAAATTCCCTATCTTGCTGGCATACAAAGCCATTACAATACAAATAACGCCCCAAAACACCGTTGCCAGCCTTGATGCCTGCAGGTATTCATGATCGGATCCATCTTTTCTTATCAGTCGCTTATAAATGTCAATAACTGTTGTAGAGGCTAAAGAATTCAATGCACTCGCGGTAGATCCCATAGAGGCCAGAAAAATAATAGCGATCAGCAAACCAATCAGCCCCTTCGGCAAATACTGCGTAACAAAACTCAGAAAAATGTAATTGTTATCTTTAGTATTGGCATGTTCATCATTCTTAACCATCAGGTCTGTAACCTTTGTTCTAATGGCCTTTTCATTTGCATCTGCTGCCTGTAGCGCCACACGTTGAGCATCAATTGCCTCCTTATCATCCTGATCAATGGCAATGTTCATTTTATTTACTTCGACCTGCTTCAATTCAAATGCCTGCTCATAATCAGCTTTGATCTGATTGAGTTCCGGCGCGTATTTACTGTTTTCCAGTTTATTCAACTCAAAACTATTGAAGAAAATTGGCGGACGGTTATACTGATAGAATGTGAATACCAAAACCCCTATCAGCAAAATCAAAAACTGCATAGGTATTTTAACGAGCCCATTCATTAGCAAGCCCAGGCGACTTTGACTCACGGAGGAACCCGACAGGTAGCGGCCAACCTGGCTCTGGTCAGTTCCGAAATAAGACAACTGCAAGAAAAAGCCTCCAATCAACCCCGTCCAGACGGTATACTGATTGTTAAGATCAAACTTAAAATCGATCGCATTTGTCCTGCCCATTTTACCAGCTATACTAATTGCCTTGCTAAAACCTATATCACCTGGAAGAAGGTGCACCACCATGATACCAGCTGCAAATAACCCGCAAAAAATAATACTCATCTGGAGCATCTGCGTGTAAGAAACTGCCTTTGTACCCCCGTAAACTGTATAGAATATCACCAAGCTACCAATAAATAGTGTCGTGTATGTGGTGTTGATGTCTAATATAGTCGATAGAATAATAGAGGGTGCATAAATCGTGATCCCCGTAGAAAGCCCCCTTTGTATCAAAAATAAAAATGCGGTTAGCGCCCTGGTTTTCAAATCAAAACGCTGCTCAAGGTATTCGTACGCGGTATAGACTTTCAATCTGTGAAATATGGGCACAAACGTAATACACAGCACGATCATAGCCAGGGGCAATCCGAGATAAAACTGCACAAAACTCATCCCCGATGAATATGCCAGACCTGGGGCAGACAAGAAAGTAATGGCACTGGCCTGGGTCGCCATTACAGAGAGGCAAACATGGTACCATGGCAATGACTGATTACCCAATAAATACCCCTGAATATTCTGGGCTCCCCTGCTCTTGTAGATGCCGTAAACTACGATCACCACAAGCGTAACGACCAATACTGACCAATCTATGATACTCATTCGAAATACCTGGTAAAAGCGTAAAAAACTAAGATCAGGAACACAAGCCAGCCAATGAGTAGCCGGTAAAATTGTTTCCAGGTCTTCACAAAAGGAGGAAGGTCCTGCTCTTCTGTATCCTGTAATGGCTTGCCTTGTTCCATATTTCGAATATTAACTATTTCTTACCTGAAATCAGATTCACAAACAACCTGTATGCTCCAGGTACACCGGCAGGCAATTGTCTGAAAAATGAAATCCCCGTATATACAAATCTACCCTTTCCATAATCAGCAACGATCAAGGATCCGTCCTTAGCAGATTCTCCCTGGTCGTTCATGCTCAACAAAGAAGTATACTTTTGGTCTGCGCCTGTTACAAAATACAATCCTCTTTCCTGTATCCAGCCATCAAAATCTTTCTCTGTAATCTTATTTGGGTAATTTAATGCCTTGTCCGCAGGTGCTATTATCTTAACTTTCGCATCTTCTTCCGTTACCCTGTCCCTAGATAACCTAAATGGATATGGGCCGATGTTATCCAACCTAAGCGGACTGCTTACATTGTACTGCACCATTAACACACCGCCATTTTCCACATATTTCATCAACCTGGGCTGCATGCTTTTGATACGCTCATTCACATTGTAAAGCCTGACACCTGTAACAATTGCATCAAATCCAGAAAGATCACCATTAATCACCTGACCTTCTGTTAAATCCACTACATCATATCCAATTTGCTTTAAAGATTCGGAAACTAAATCCCCTGCCCCTGCCAGATATCCTATTCTTTTACCTGCAAACTTCAAATCAATTTTTTCCACCTTGGCCTCTGCAAGAGGAAACAGTGTCTGAACCGGAATATGCTCGTAATCTATGACCCGCAATGATTTGTTATAAGTTAGTCCATCTACCGAAACGTTCAAGGAAAGATCTCCCCCCGTGACGGCACCTGCAGGGGTGACAGTAAATGAAACAATTTGTTCATCACCCTTTTTATTCAAGTTAAATTCCAGCTTTTCAGGCGAAGCTTTCCATCCCGATGGAAGGACAGCCGTAATTGTACCTGCAGCATTATCCTTAAAACTCTTCAATCGCACAGCAATCTGCTTCGACTCATTTCCATTAAATACAAATGCTTTTTCGCTCATTGTCGCCGTAACGGGCGGAGCAATCACAACAGGCTGATACAACTCACCCCTTACCTGATCAGTATATTTATAAATCAACGGAAGTTTTTTCACAATGACATCATCGCCAATCTTCACCCGAAAAACGCCGCTTAAATCGATCGGATTTTCAGCAAGGCCGATTTTTGAAAGAGAATCCACTACAAAAGTCCCCAGAGCATGTGATTTCTCCAGCCAATAAGGCTGTGTCAATTGCTTCCCCCCCCGAATTGAGCCTTCTTTTGAAACAAACTGATTTGGAGCCAGGCTAAAAGATGCGCCGGTATTTGTCTCTTCAACTGCAACGGTATAAGGAAATCCTGGCTTTATCCTTGCTATCCCCTGCACCTTTACTTTGATTGGTGTATTTAACGCATATGTCGAACTTGTAGCCTGCATTTCCAGCCAGATACCAGCACTAGCCAGAATTAAATCGTCTAGTAAGCCGTGCTTAAACGCCTTGTCTTTCACCAAACTTCGCAATTTTAAAAGTTTAGCTACAGATTTTGATGGTTCAGCAGCATCGTACTCAGTATTAATTTCAGCTATCAGTTGCTGAATAACAGTACTTCCAGGGATCCTGTTTAACGTAAAATCAATTCCGTCAAATATATCCTTAACAGCCTTTTCACCCGCAACAGGAATAAAGTACTCAATATTTCCTCCTCTTTGCCTGGCCGAACCAAAGCCCTGACTGCGGTGATTGGATCTGCTTTCAGCCGCTATTTCACCATAACTTTTCCCCAATAATGGGTTATATGTTCCTACGTCTATTTTTAGCTGATCTTCCGAAGTGGTATTGTTTCCTCCGAAGTTAGAAGTATTCCATAAAATACGTTTAGCTTTCCAGGGCTTCACAAATGCAAGTTGCTCCGGAAATTGCTTAGGGTCTGCAGCAGCGACAAAAGCTTCTTTTGCAAGTATTGCAGAACCTGAATGATGACCATGTCCGGCTCTCGAATCTTCAGGGAAACGGGTAATAATTACATCTGGTTGAAATTTACGGATTACCCAGACTACATCCGCAAGTATTTTAGCCTTATCCCATATTTTAAAACTCTCTTCAGGATTTTTGGAAAAACCAAAATCATTTGCCCTCGTAAAAAACTGTTCGGCACCATCCGTACGTCTTGCAGCCAATAATTCCTGTGTACGTATCAGTCCGAGAAGCTCTGCCTGCTCATTACCGATCAGGTTTTGACCTCCGTCTCCCCTTGTTAGGGAAAGATAACCGGTTCTTACCTTCTTCTCTTTGGCCAGATAAGCCAGCAGACGTGTATTTTCATCGTCCGGATGAGCAGCAACGTACAATACACTGCCTGTAACATTTAAAGCCTGTAGTCCCTGTTTGATTTCAGCAGCATTTAATTGCTGCATCATCTGGGCCTGAGAAAAAAATGGGAGAACTGCTGATATCACCAGCAGATATAAACGAGATTTCATATACGGATCTTATTTTTCGAAAATAACCAAAAATCATCAATCTGTACTTTTTATACAAATTAAACTCCGTAACAATCCTGCAAAAGTACTACATGTTTTATAGGAGAATCTTACTGGAAACTTCTTTGTCTATCGTGATAAAACCCGGATACTTAACCAAGGTATTGCCTACTTTAATACTAGGTCTGATCTTTAAAGTTAGCATTCCTTTTTTCTCTGCTCCGCTTTTACCGCTTTTGATAAAATCGCTGATTTCACCCATTACCTTACTATTAGAAACGAAGGGATAAATGTTTACTTCCATATCCACAGGCACAACGGTAGATTGTCCGGCAGCGACATTCACTTCCTGATTTACAAAGCCATTAGCCAATTCCTGCCTGTTGATTAAAATTTTATATTCAAACTGATTGATCGCAGCATCATCTCCTGTAGGATTTTTAACTTCAAGGTTTAGCCTGGCCTTAAGGGGAACATCTCTTCTCAATAAACCTAGCGCCAGTCCTGGAAGACTGGCAATATTGATGTCCTGATCATTGATCATTTTCTTTACATCAGCTCCTGCAATGGTAATCTGATCCGCCGAAGTAATCCTGTACTTACATTTTTCAAGCGCTTTAATTTGCTGGGCCTGTCTGTTTATTCCGCAACCTGATATCGCGATAGCCGTCAGGCAAATCAATAAAATCTTTTTCATAATACTTATAACGGGATTAACGCATTAAATGATATAAACGGCAACAATTAGCGCCTGCGGCTCAAATTGCTGCTGATGATATGATCTATACTGTATTTTCCAGCTCCTGCAACAAATATAAACAGATAAACAACCAGATAATGTAAACCCATTTCTTTCTTATCAAAACCATCAGGGGCATGTACGATAAATACTGCCACAAGCATTGTGATAATCAAAGGAATAACCGCTATTCTAGTAGCAAGTCCCAATAACAATAAGATGGAACAGAAAAATTCCGCAAATACAGTTAGATAAAGTGAAGCCACGGGACCAACTCCAATTGGGTCGCCAAATTGCACCTCTCCACCTGCAGTGATCCCGCCTAATTTCTGATAGCCATGAACCATCATAAATGCTGCAAATGCCACCCGTAAAACAAGTAACATAAAGTGTACGCCCTCATTGCTAAAATTGGTATTAAATAGCTTTTTCATTTTCGAATTCTGTTTTTGATTTATGATTAAATAGTGAATATTTTACGGTAAATATAGGCAACTTACCACTAGGATAAAAATTGATTTTACTCATGCTGAGGTAAAGATGAGGCTATGGTGTACAGATATTTTACTTTGCTATTTTTTTGGCTTTTTATTACTATAATTTTGCCTTTATTTTGCTAAAAGCAAAAGGATAGCAAAACAATAGCAAAAGGAAAGCAAAAGAATAGCAAAACAAAATATAAGCACAAGGCAAGCACATCTCTGGCAAATACAGGTAGAAACGACACTACAATAGCGTTTTTATTTAAGCTGTCAGGGCTGTAATAAATCCCGAATCGCATCCTGAAGAATCATCTTTTTATTATCATCAGGCCTTCCTTCTTTTTGTATGATCTGGATGGATACCAAGTCATGAAGAATAGAAATTAGCTAACAGTGTTAACAAAGTAATGGTATGAAAATAAATCGAAACAATATTTTGCTTCCTGACTTAATGCCAACAAATCGACTGCTCAGCCTTTAAGTCTTCTCAATCCGGTTAACAGGTCATTTCTAACGCTTAACACTCCCTTCCATAGGTCACCCTTTTCTTTCACTCTTTCTTCCATGTTAAAAATCGTATAGTCTTTCAGGTTTAGTTTCTCGTTTACCTCAGTCCATTCCAGAGGTGCAGAAACAGTAGCTCCAGGCTTTGGCCTCGCAGAATAGGGCGCAGCAATGGTTTGCCCGCGTCTGTTCTGAAGAAAATCAAGATAGATCTTGTTTTTGCGCTTCGATGGGCTTCGCTCAAGGCTTGTGGTATCCGGATGCAGATCAAACAGCATTTGTCCAAGGTATTTAATGAAGTCCTTGGAAACATCGTAGTCATATTTTTCGCCTATAGGAATAAAAATATGTAGTCCCTTAGATCCGGATGTTTTTATAAAAGACTTCAGTTTCATCTTATCCAGCAATTCTTTAGCAGACAGTGCAACCTTTACTGCTTCTTTAAAATCTATGTCATGCGGATCTAAATCAAGTACCGCAAACAAAGGGTGGTCCGGTGTTTTGTATTTACTTAACCATGGATTGATTTCTATGCAACCCAGATTTACCATCCACAATAACGTAGCTTCATCATTGCAAATCAGATAATCGATATGCTTATCGTTGCTTTCTGAATATAAAGGAGCTGATTTGATCCATTTAGGAATCTTGTCGGTGTCCAGGTCCTTCTGGAAGAAACCAGGTTCATCTATTCCATTGGGATGTCTGTTTAACGACAAGGCTTTATCTTTTAAATGAGGCAGGATATACGCTGACATTTTCTCATAATAAGCCAATAATTGACCTTTTGTAATCCCCTCCTTTGGCCAATACAGCTTACCCAAATTGGTCAATTTCACTTTTTTACGGCCAAACAGTAGTTCCTTATCGCCTGTCTCTTCTCTTGTTGATTCTTTGACAACTTTATCCTTTTCCTTATCCATACGAAGTCCTTTAAAAACCGGGTGTCTCAAATGCTGATCTTCGGTCCACTCACTATAAGTAACTTCTGCTACCAGCTCTGTC
This sequence comes from Pedobacter frigoris, assembly GCF_005116445.1. Classification (GTDB taxonomy): domain Bacteria; phylum Bacteroidota; class Bacteroidia; order Sphingobacteriales; family Sphingobacteriaceae; genus Pedobacter; species Pedobacter frigoris. The sequence continues at coordinate 166,286 of NZ_SWBQ01000006.1, read as the reverse complement.
TTCACCCAGGTGAAACTATATTCTTTATGTACTTTTTCTTTTAACGGCTTCTTTTTAATGACCAATGCCTTCATCTTATTATAAAGATCCTTCAAGGTTTCTTCATTAAACCCGGTCCCGCAGTTACCTATATATGTGAGTTCCGTACCTTCATACATACCCAACGCAATTGAGCCAAAATATTTCCGGCTTCCTTCCGGCTTGGAAAACCCTATGATGATTACTTCCTGACTATTCTGGAGTTTAAATTTGAGCCACTGATCTGAACGCTTATCGCTCGAATAGGTGCTATGTGCGTGCTTGCCGATGATGCCTTCCCATGCATGTTTTTCTGCTGCTTTAAATAATTCGCTTCCTCTTTCAGAAACATGATCATTGTAAATGATGGAGGATTCATTTAAACCATCAATCAGCTTATTCAACAGCTCTTTACGTTTTAAAAGCTCCATACCCCTCATGTCGTGTCCGTTCAAAGAAAGCAGATCAAATACGTAAAACTTAAGTTCCATGTCTTCTGTTGCAGCATCATAATTCTGGAGCTTTTGAAAATAGCCTTTGCCTTTTTTATCTTCGACCACCAGCTCACCATCTATTACAGCATCTAAGCCCAAATCTTTGAGCGCATCAGAAACAGCTTTATACTTTTCTTTGAAGTCAATCCCATTTCGTGACATGATCTTTACCCCTCCTTTTGCTTCTGTGAAAGCAAGGGCTCTGTAACCATCCAGTTTCTTTTCATATATCCAATCCGGATCATCAAAAATATGATCTGCAAGTTTTGCAAGCATTGGTTTATAGGAACTATCCCCGGTACTCCTTAAAGGTTCTTCTGTGACCTCTGTTTCAAGCTCAACAAGATCCTTCTGTTTGCCTGCATTTTTTTTAAAAGCAATGCCTTTCTTCTTTATAGTCGATGGTACCAGGTCTTCACTATCAAATTCACCCTTCACCGCATATTCATCATTATGCTTGATCAGTAACCAGGCATTATCTTCAGCACTCTTTATTTTCACCAAAGCGAATTCGCCTTTCAGGATCTTACCATTAAGTTTAAATTTTAGATTACCGGCATACAGGCCTTTTAACAAGTCTTTCTCACTGCCCTTTTCCAGAGCCTGATAGGTACCCTTATCAAATATATGTACAGTTCCGCCGCCATAATTTCCGGCAGGAATTTCCCCTTCAAAAGTGCGGTACTCGTAAGGATGATCTTCTACCATCATTGCCAAACGCTTGTCCTTAGGATTTAATGACGGCCCCTTAGGGACAGCCCAGCTTTTTAATACGCCCTGCATTTCCAAACGAAAGTCATAGTGAAGGTGTGAAGCATGGTGACGTTGTACTACAAAAGTTAGCTTTTTACCTGCAGTGGCTTTAGCTTTTTTCCCAGCTTTTGCTTCAAGCTTGGCTTTCTTTAAACCAGGTTCTTTAGTCTTGCTGAAATCTCGCTTTTTGACATATTTCTCCAAACTCATAACCTTCTTTTAAAGTCATAACAGTTATCGGGGAATATGGTTTCGCAGTGTTTTTTACTTGCCTATATAGAAAGTCTGACTAAAAGCTCCATTTACTGCAGTATCCCAGGCTTCTACGCGCAGCCACTTACAGCCTTTTAGTTTCTTTTTAAATTCAAAAACCTGATCTCCAAAAGCCCTGGTATTTGTCAGGTCTACTCTGTCCCTATACACTTTATTGCCATCTCCGGAGATCACTTCAATAAAGTTCATTGGAAATGTCCACTTCAAATGCATTTTTATATTTACATTGCCTGCAGCATCCAGCTTTATGGTTTCACCAGACGTTTTTCCGTTGACAGTCAGCATCGGTATCAAAACTTCACCAGTCGAGGTAAAAAATTTGCCCTTCTGCATAGCTTCTACTATCGGATTCCAGCCTTCCTCATATTTCGGCAGCTTGTCCAGCATCATGTAATTCACATTCAGGTGGGCATACATTTCGTTTTCAGGAGTAATGGTAAATAAATCTGCTTCTGCAATGATTGTTTTCTTCTCACCCCAGTTGTTCATATCGTCCAGCAGATCAAGCACCCTTTTTCCCAACCTAGGCTCTGAAAGATCGGCCGGCATGGCCTTCCATGCAGCACCCATAAACCGGTCTGATTTAAAAAAAGCCTCATCCTTATATACATCAGGCGCATTTACCGAACCTTTGGTACGGGCATGAGCAGTCCAGGCCAAACCACCTTCCATTTCCAGCAGTTTTAGCATATCGTCTTTATCCCCGATGTGGTATATCCTTCCATACACCGGGTGTTCCTCATACAGTGGCTGTCCCTGCTTACGTTGCATAATCCAGTAAACTTGCTTAGGGAAAAACTGCAGCCAATGCCCGCCAAAAAATTCATTTGGTTCTTCGCCAGGCAGTAATAAAAACTCATCATCGGAGTATTGCTTACACATGTCAAAAAGTGTCTTTAGCTCCAGCAATCTTAGTTCATCTGGTCCTTTGGGGTGAGCGGTGTAGTGAAATTCAGCCAAATGCACGATGTCAATCCCCGTACTCTTAAATACCTTCATGAAATCCGGAACCTCAGGCAATTCCCTGTTGGCCATTAAAACCTTCATTACTATTTCATTGTGGAAGTGGCTCGACATGGTTTTGAATCCCGGCAACTTTGCATAAGCGTCATTGTTTGTAAATTTCTTTACCTCGGTAAAAGCAGCTTCACCCAGCTGATCACTCAGCAGGCAAAAGAAATTCATCCTTTGCTTCGTTTGTGGCGGAGCATTGAACCAGGGCACAAACCTGTTATCCCCCTTCAAGTCCTGTCTGATACCAATTCCATACCCATCAAGCATTTTTCTATATTTAGTACCATGCCATGTGAATTTCAGATTAAAGGCCTCATCCAGCGGGTAGAAATATTGGTGCGGAGCAGGGAAAATGGCCAGTGTACCAGACCCATTGCTGGCTGCAATTGTACGGTACTTCACCGCTAGGTTCACCGCAGTGTCTGTCTTATTTACCGGAGCATCAATTATTTTCCCTTCTGTCGTTATAGACGAGATCGTTTTCCAGGCATTCTTAGTATCCATCAAACCGGCATCGTAAACAATTGCCGTAGCATCTTCCTTCGTGCTCATCACCGCAGCCACATTGAACAGCGGACTACCGTTATAGAAAGTAACTTCCAGATTACCGGCAAAACGATCTGCGCTCAGGGATGAAACCGTTACTACGGTTCTGCTCCCGATACTGCTTACCGAGAAACTATTCTTTTTCAGTTCAATGGGGTAATTCTTGTAAGGCTTCAAAGGAACCTTATCAAAAAAGATCATCCATCCATTTTGCGACATTAAATCTCTTTTTCCAATACTCAATAAAAATGCTGGATCTAATTCTGTGGCAACTACATTTGAGTTTAGTTGAATGCGCTTAAATAAGGGTTCATCTTTTCGCATGTTGAACTCGATTTTACCCTTACTATTCGCGCCGGTAGGCCAGGTGATCTCCAGAATATCCTTGTCAACTTTTAGAGAAGCTTCATTCTTTTTGTTGAATTTTTCAGTATTTACTTTAGTCTGCGCAGCTACTAAACCAGCGTGTAGTAAAAAAATAAAAAGTATCAGTTTGGGATTCATACATATTTGGTTTGATCCCCTAACATACAATTTTTTTCTTATCATTCAACCCCACGCACCCTCATTGGGACGATATAAATCGTTTTACCTGAAGTTATGAAAAGTTGCTTCCGGTCCTTACCAACAAAACAAACATTGCCTGTCCAGCCCTTCAACGGAACATGAGCAAGCTGTAAACCCTCTTTGTTGAACACCGTTACCCCGTTGCCGGTAATATAAATGTTACCTTCTTCATCCAGCGTCATCCCATCCGATCCTTTTTCAAACATCAGCTTTTTGTTACCCAGCTTACCCTCAGCCATAATCTCATACCGGTATGTTTTCCGGGCACCCAAATCCGATACATATAAATACTTTCCATCAGGAGTACCTACAATGCCATTAGGTTGTTTCAGGTCATCAAGTGCCAGCGTCAACTGCTTCTTTTTGCCTGCTGGCAGATAGTACACGTTCTGCTTTTCCAGTTCAGGCTGCTTTCTGGTCCAGTAATCCCGTTGATAATAGGGATCAGTAAAATAAATACCGCCCTTTTTATCTACCCACAGGTCATTTGGCCCGTTCAGCTGCTTACCATCGAGATCTTTTATTAATACTTTGATTTTACCATTTTTGTCAATAGACCACAACTGGTTTTGCTCATCAGCACAAACCAGCAGATTACCCGAACGGTCAAAATGCAAACCATTGGCTCTGCCTGATTTATCCATAAAGATTGAAAGTTTACCATCAAGCCCGTATTTCCAGATTTTATCATTAGGCTGATCCGTGAAAAATACCTCCCCCTTCTTATTCACAGCCGGCCCCTCGGTAAAAGAAAACTGATCTGAAATTAACCTGAGGCTATCTGGATTAAATAATTGAGCCTTACTGATTGTACTGCCTATACTCAAGGTAAACAGTGTGATAAAAAAGCTTCTGAACATCATATCATTAAAGATATGATTTATTTTGATTTCCTCTACCCATCTTCATTAGGCGAATTCATCCGGAAGAGAATTCAAAATAAAAAAAGCCCCCTCCGAACAATTGTCAGAGGGGGCTTTCATTATTTTAATTAGCTATTATGCTGTTGCCAGCTTAGCTATATTTCTATATGGAAACTCGCTGAAGATATGACGACGTGCGAACCTTCCGGGCGAATCAGCATTTACCAGTTTTACATAAACTGCTTTTGGTACACCGAAGTATTCGTAAGCACTTCCGTCAAGGAAATGTACAGTTAATACCAATCCCGCCCAGTTGTAATCTGCAATACCACAAGTTCCTGTAGTTTGGTCATACTCTTCTTTGGAAATTGCAAGTGTTTCAGGCGCGATACTCACCAAAAAGTGGTAGGCCTCTATGATCTCTTTACTTTTAGTCTCTGCTTCCAGCTTTGCTTCTTCGCTATCCTGAAACTTATCAGGGTGCCAGTCTTTCATTAAATTCCTGTAAATGGTCTTCAATTCTTTTAATTCGGCATCCTTCTGTACACCCAATAACTTTCTGTAATCTACTATCTTCTTCATAAAATTTGCGCAAAGGTACAGCAAATCTTTATGTAATCATATTATTTTCAATTAATTATAAAAGCGACAGGTTTTCACCTGCCGCTTTATCCCTAACCCATCCAATCTATCTTATTTTGCTATACCAGCCAGTTGATCTGCCGGTAAAGACGGAGAACCCTGACGATTTGTTTTTAGACTTACGAAATCTCCGAACTTAATATTCTTCATGTTGCTGGCCAGTAGTGTATGTTCATTTGCAGAACCGCTCATTTTCAACTTCGCATCATCATTCACCACGGTATATAAGCTACCTGTAATTGCACTTACTTTTGCTTTTGCGCTCTGACTCAGAAAAACCTGAAGGTATTTTACATCAAAGTTATTGCTGGTCACCACTACCGAGCTTCCTGCAGCTTCTATCCTTTGCAGGTCTTTTACCGAAACCTTAATGGTTACTTGTCCATCAGCCATGGAATTGACATACAAAGTCTGCCCTTTACTGGTCACAAATGTTTTGTCTGCATTAAAATTCTCATCTACAAACACGCCTTCATTTTCACTCTGCGTCAGGATGATCTTTACATTTCCGCCAACCCAGATCTTGTTAAAGTTATTTTTTATCGTTTCAATCTTTATGGTGTTAGCAGCTAAAGATGTCATTGCTGAAGAAGTTAAAAGTACTGCTGCGAATACTGTGTAGAATAATGTTTTTGTTAAAGTTTTCATGATATAATATTTTAAAGTTTTCTTATTGTTTGTTATTAAGACGACCTCGGGCGACAAACGTTTCAGCTATTTTCGTCGTATTATACCAGCTTTGAACACTTCACGACCAACGCCTGAAATTATTCGACCAACTCCCTGTAATTTTTTTTCATCTAAAAAAACAGACTGCCATAGGGTTGTCAGTGGCGGTAGTTTTCTTTGCATAAGAAATCATAGTTAACCTTAAAAAACATATCATGGAAACTCAAAACAACCACACAGAAACACTTTCAGCTCCTTTATTCATTTCTCCGGCCGATTTATTAAACCAATGGCTGGGACATCGTCGACTAACAAAACGTGTCATAGAAGCTTTTCCTGAAGACAAATTCTTTGATTACAGCATTGGAGGAATGCGAACTTTTGCTGATATGATGAAGGAAATCCTGGATATCTCGGGACCAGGTATAAAAGGGATCGCTACCGACGAATGGCCAGCGGGCAGTAATTGGGACCACAACGCAAAAGCTGTAGCATCCAGCAAGACAGAATTCCTTGCACTGTGGGATCAGGCAACTGAACAGATCATCGCTTATTGGCCACAGATCAGCGAAGAACGCTTTCAGGAAAATGTACTTGCATTTGGTATGTACGATGGTCAGGCTTTTTCTACGATTCTATATTTTATAGACAACGAAATTCACCACCGTGCTCAGGGAACTGTTTATTTGAGAAGTCTGGGCATAGAGCCACCGGCATTCTGGAACAGGGACTAGACCTTATAGTATCGGGATTGGACGTTATGGTATGTAGATCTTTAATATACCAATCGTCATCCCGAGGAACCGAGGGATCTCTTGATTATCACAATCAAGAGATCTCTCCTATCCTCGAGATGACGAGATATTCCTTAGGATGACGGCAAGAATAATTGACTTTTCGGACAGCCTTAGGTATGTTTCGAATATCAATCAATTTACATCTGAGCAATCAACTATAACTCCGGCGCGTTGTACAACTGAATAGCTGAAATCACCGGACAAGCATTAGCCTCCAGTATCTTCACACGGATTTTACTTGTTTTAACCGTCGGAAATGACAATATACGTTTATAACCAATAGTGGTCTGTTTATCAATCTGCTCATAATCTTTTCCGTTCCAGTACTCCACCGAAAAAGATTTGACCCGCTGTCCTAATGCAATGTATTCCTGCAAAAGAATGCGGTTCAACGCTGTTTGCTTACCAAGATCAATAACCAATGATGCACTTTTAACACCGTCTTTAGCCGCCCAATAAGTATTGGCATTACCATCTGTCAGATTTTGAGCTGAAAACTGTTTGGAAGTGCCTCTTAAATCAGAGGCAGTAACTTTCTTTCCCTTCGCCAGATCGGTTTTAAAAGAAGCGTCGATTACTCGTTTAAACTCCATCAGGCGGGTCGAATCATTTGGATGAATCAATCCGTCGCGGTTTACCGGCACGTTTAAAAGCAGGTTACTATTACGTCCTATTGAAGTGTTATAAATAGACACCAACTGCTCAACGGATTTAACTTTATCGTCAGTAGCTGCACTATAAAACCAACCCGGTCTGATTGACACATCTACTTCCGCAGGAATCCAGTGTTCACCATTTTCATTACCTGTATTCAACACGTCAGTGGAAGGAGCCTCGGCACCTACACCAAAACCAGTTGTATTTAAAGTAGACCAGTTGGTTTCTCCTGCAACACCTCTTTCATTGCCCATCCACCTTGCACCCGGGCCTATATCACTGAATATAACAGCCTGAGGCTGGTTTTTATACACTGCTGTATAGAATTTCTTCCAGTCATAAGGCTGCTTCTTATCGCCGCCATTTGCCCCATCAAACCATTGTTCGAAAACCGGACCATAGCTGCTCAAAACTTCATTCAGGGTACTGGCAAATACGTCATTGTATTTTGGTGTACCATAATCAGGATGGTTACGGTCCCATGGAGAAAGGTATACGCCAAACTTCAACCCATACTCCTTACAAGCGGCCGAAAGTTCCTTTAAAACATCTCCTTTACCATCTTTCCAGGCACTTTCTCTCACTGTATGCGTGCTGAATTTACTTGGCCATAAACAAAATCCATCATGGTGTTTTGCTGTGATAATAATCGCTTTCATCCCGGCAGCTTTGGCGGTACGCACCCACTGCCTGGCATCTAGTTTCTTAGGGTTAAAAATTTTAGGATCTTCATCGCCATGTCCCCACTCCTTATCGGTAAATGTATTTGGACCAAAATGGATGAACATATAATATTCCATATCCTGCCAGGCCAGCTGGTGTTTTGTTGGCAATGCCCCGTAAGGTGCAGGCGCTTGCTGCGCAAAGGCAGCAGTAGTACCCATCAAAGAGAGCATGATTGTAGTCGTAATTTTTTGTATTGGCTTCATAACGTTTGATTGATCATACTGATAACTAAAAATGCAACATAACGGGTATTAATAATTGTATGAATTTGCCATTAAATTAAATGATTTTGGCATGATTTCAAACAAAAGCCGGAATAGCTAAAACTTATCAATCCACAAAGTGTTTTTAAACATAAAATATGGCAGCAGTTATGGATAACTATAAACAAACCGACACGATGGAATTACATGAAACTAATCTGAAATTAAGATCTGGTAAATTTTCAATAGAAAAGCATCATTATGAAAATATAGGACTAACAGAACGAATGGTATCTATGTTTCTGAGTGGTATTTTGATCAGCAGAGGTATTAAAAGACCTTTCAAAGGACAGTTTCTGTACGGCACTTACCTGGCCTATAGAGCTTTTACAGGTCGATGTTTGTTATATGAAAGATTGGGGATCGATGCCAGCAAACCAAGGGCTATAAACGTACGCGGTGAATTTGAAATAGACAAACCAGCGGCAGAGGTTTATGCTTACTGGCGAAACCTAAATAACCTGCCGGGAAGCATCAAACATCTTTTGGATGTTAAAATTAAAGACAACCAGCTTTCACACTGGAAAGCAAATGTAATGGGAAACCTGTTTTCTATTGATTGGGATGCTGAGATTGTAAAAGATGAGCCGGGACGCCTGATAGGATGGAAATCTATTCAGGGTTCATTGATTCATCATGTGGGCAGGGTACAATTTGAAGAAAGCCCGGACGGAAGAGGTACTAATTTAAAAATTGTACTGTCTTACCACCCGCCTATCGGGGGTATTGGTATCGGACTAGCTCAATTGTTAAATCCTTTTTTTGAAAGCCTGCTGAAAAAAGAAATCAAAAGCTTCAAACATCGTATTGAGGGGACTTAAGCCATCCCCATTTTAGCAAAGATCACCAGGATCAATGCCAGCGCATAAAAGGCGATGATTGCGATAGTTAAAATGCCCCAGAATTTAAAGAAAGACTTCATTTTGCTCATCGCAACCACGAGACTCTCCTGCTCTGCAAAAAGCACAGCATTTTTTGCAGCGGTTGAATATTTAAAAAGCATTAAACTCGGGTAAAAATAAAGCAGTGCGCTAAGTAAACAGAATATAGTTAATACAGTGCTTCCCATTGCCGCAAACTGCGCACCTCCGGGAGTCTGGTTCAAAGCGGTTTCGAAAGCGGAAGCACTAAACGCCAGCATAATTAGCCATCCGGCCACAACAAAACCTACAACAGACAGAAACTTTGCCCACTTTGCAGTTTCGTAAATGTAACTGCGAATATCTTCTGTAACGATTAGTTCTTCAACTTCCTTGTTCTTGTCCGATGCTGTTTCATTAAAATCATCCATATTTCTGTTATATTATATTTAGGGGCTTTTCGCTGTGCTAAACATAAAGAATATTTTTAAAAAATTGATACCTTTGCGCCAAATCAAGAAAAAAATCATACATGGCATTACAATGTGGTATAGTAGGTTTACCAAATGTTGGAAAATCTACCTTATTTAACTGTTTATCAAACGCAAAAGCTCAGGCAGCTAACTTTCCTTTCTGTACGATAGAACCAAATATTGGTGTAATCACTGTTCCGGACGACAGACTGACTAAACTGGAAGAGTTGGTTAAACCAAACCGTGTAGTGCCCAATACGATTGAAATCGTAGACATTGCAGGTCTGGTTAAAGGTGCCTCTAAAGGTGAAGGTCTGGGAAATCAGTTCCTTGGAAATATCAGGGCCACCAATGCAATCATCCATGTTTTGCGTTGCTTCGATGACGGAAATGTTATCCACGTCGATGGTTCTGTTGACCCGATCCGTGACAAAGAAATCATCGATACAGAACTACAGCTTAAAGATTTGGATACCGTTACAAAACGTATTCAGAAAGTTGAGAAAATGGCTAAAACTGATAAGGATGCCAAAAGAACTTTTGATGTCCTAAGTGTGATCAAAACCCATATAGAATCAGGCAAATCCGTACGTTCAGCCGCTGTTGAAGCCGATGATTTTGAATTTATCCAGGATTTAGGCTTACTTACCCAGAAACCGGTAATGTACGTATGTAACGTAGATGAAGGTTCTGTAATCGATGGAAACGCTTATGTTGACCGCGTAAAAGAAGCTGTTAAAGATGAGAACGCTGAAGTATTGGTGATCTCTGCTAAAATAGAATCAGAAATTGCTGAGATGGATAGCTATGAAGACCGTCAGGAATTCCTTGCTGATCTGGGCTTAACTGAATCTGGTGTAAATAAACTGATCGTTGCAGCTTACAGGCTACTTGACCTGTATACTTATTTCACTGCAGGTGTGCAGGAAGTAAGGGCATGGACAATTACCAAAGGCTTCACTGCTCCTCAGGCTGCCGGTGTAATTCATACCGACTTTGAAAAAGGCTTTATCCGCGCAGAGGTAATCAAATATACTGACTTTGTAACCCTTGGATCTGAGGCTGCATGTAAAGATGCGGGTAAACTTGGCGTGGAAGGAAAAACTTATGTTGTGGAAGATGGTGACATCATGCACTTCCGTTTCAACGTTTAAAAAACTATAAACAAAAAGCTCCCGGTCAAACAACCGGGAGCTTTTTGTTTAAGAACATACTAGTAAGTATGGGCGACGTATTCGTTATCTACTGTTCCGTCTTCATACAAAGTGAGCATTGCATACCCCGGAGGCGTTTCTAAATAATAACCCGGCCCGGCAGACTCCGCATCACCCTTACCCCACCAGAAACCGCTCATAGCGCCGTTGCAGCAATACAAAACATCATTATAATGGGTGTTATCTGATAAGTGGTTATGGCCGCTCAGACAAACCCTCACCTTATCTTTATGTTTGTAAAACAGGTCTTTTAGTTTTTTACTGTCAGAATGACCTCCACCAACGAGAACCTGAGTAGTTCCTAAAATTGGATAATGCGACATCAATAACGTTGGTGTAGAAGCCGGTAATTTATCCAGTTCTTTCTCCAGCCATTCGTACTGCTCTTTGTCTAATGAGATATTGCCATTGTTCCCGTCAAGTACAATGAAATGCCAGTTCTTCTTTGTAAAACTGTAGTATCTGTTAGGAATTTTCAGACGCTTAACCACATAGCTTTTCCCATACATTTCGTGGTCTTTTGAGGGAGCTTTCCACCATGAATCGTGGTTCCCAATACAACTATGCACTTCGTATTTATTCAGTGTTTTTAAGCAATCGTCCCAAATACTCCACTGCTTAATTACCTGATCATATACAACATTGTCGTAAGACGCATCACCAATAGAGTCACCACCATTCAAAAAGAAATCAGGCTTATGCTTAGCGACAATATGCTTTAAACATTTTTTAAACCGTTCAGGGGCATTTTCCCCTTCCCCTATGTGTACATCGGTTATATGCGCAACTGTGAGCGCGACCTTCTTCTTTTTAGCACCCTGATTTTCCGGTACTGCTGCCAAAGAAGGCAGAGTACCAGACACCATTGCTCCTGCAGCTAACCCGACTGCCTTAAGTAAAGATCTTCTTTTAATATTTGTCTTTTCCATTGAAATACTGCTTTAAAATTACCAGCCAAAAATCTGCTTAAGTGCAGGATTCAATACCACCTGCTGTTGTGGAATAGGACGATAATAATACTTTGGTTCTTCAAACTTACGGGTAACAGACTCTGTTACTATTGCTCCGCCAGAAGCCCCGTTCTTTAAAAACACAGTAGCATCCGATCCAATAGCACCTGTCCGATAATATACCAGTGTTACGCCCAAAGAGTTTTTTTCCTTTTGTGCTTCCGATGGGATCGTAAGACTCCTGTCTATCAGGATAATGTCCTCAATTCCGTCACCCGTTACATCATACTTGCCCAGACCTGGAAAATACATACCTTCAGGACTTTTGATCAGTAATTTCCCGGCTTTCCAGCGCATTAGATCGTCATATCTTGAATTTTCAAATGCAAACTCAACCCTGCGCTCTCTCCTGATCTCGATGATCACACCTTTATTTGATTCGATATTGTCAAACTGCTGTTGCAGCACAGGATCAGGATTTGCATTTGCAAGAGCCAGATTAAGGTCTGGCAGACCTGCCCGCTTTCTCAGCAGATTAACAGACGCATCCAATTGTGTCTGATTTAAGGTCCCAAGTTCAGCAAGGGCTTCTGCATAGCTCAACAACACCTCAGCATAGCGATACACCGGAAAGTCTACACTATTCAGAATGATATTATCAGTACTATTCACATATCCTTTTAATTGGTGATAACCGGTAAAGTTTTTATTAAGCCTTTGCAAATAAGGCTTTGCATCAGGAACCCTTATCCACCCCGGATAAACCAAAGTTTGTGACAAACGAGGGTCGCGGTTTTCAAATTCCTTTACGAAGTCAAATTTATCATAACCAGGAAGATCTGTAAAGCGGGTACCATCTTTCATCAGATAAGTCTGAACAAGGTCTCTGGCCGGTGCCTGCTCATAATCACCAAACACGACGCCATTTACATTCTGAGATCTGTTCTTAGCCTGATCGAAAATATTGTTTAAGATAACTTCATTATTAGTACTCAAATCCTGACTTGAGAACAACGTTGCATAATCCTGCAGTGGCTTTCCGGTATTATAAATAGAGAATTTCTTTGCCGTAATCACTTCTCCGCTTACCCTGGCAGCAGTCTCCAGAAATGCATTTGCTGTAGCCTTTAAATTAAGTTCATTATGGTATTTCCGGAAGGCACCCTCATAAAGCGCTGCCCGGATGTATAAAACAGCGGCAGACCATTTGCCGGGAGTTCCGACAGGTACACTTTCCTTTACATTTTTGTAGGCGAAATCCAGATCAGCCATAATGCTATCCATAACTAATGCACGCGAATCACGTGGTTTAAACAATTCCTTATCATCCGGATTTAATGTCCCGGAATACCATGGAACATCAGAAAAGCGCTTTACTTTATCCAAATAAAACTCTGCACGGTAATACTTCGCCAGGCCTACATAATGCTTTTTAACATCTGAACTGATGTTTGCCTTATTGTAATTTTCCAGAAAGTAATTGATATTACGAAGCCTTGTCCAGCTCCATCCCGATGTGATATTCTGTGCACTGGTATTGCCCCCCATTACGTTTTTTACCTCAACTGATGCAGTAGTAGCGACGTTATCACTACTTTGATCGTTTAGGTAGCTATTTCTGTCAGGCAGCGACAACAGGCCATTTACGTACAACGCAAGATCTTCTTCCGTTTTAAAGAAAAGGTCTGGCGAAATAGAAGTTTGCGGGAAACGACTCAATTCACCTTTTTTACAGGCCCCGATTGCAATCGCAGCTATCGTGAGCAGTATATATATATTCTTCTTCATGACTATTTTTTAAATTGTAAAACTCAGATGATTAAAAGTCCAGATTTAACCCAATTGCATATTTTCTCTGGAAAGGATATGCCCAGGCACTGGAACCCTGATTTACTGCCTCGGGATCTATGTATTTCTTGATGGTAGAAAACTCGTAAAGATTTTCTCCTGATACGAATACACGCAGGCGGCTGATGTTGACACGCTTTGTCAATTTAGCCGGAAGGGTATATCCTAATGCAATGTTTTTAACTCTTAAATAGGCACCGTTCAACAGGTATTGGGTTTGCGGAATGTCCAAACCTGCACCATAATTGGCATCTGCCAGCCATGACTGTAACACAGGATAATAAGAATTAGGATTTGCATCAGCCAGTCCTGCGGCGATATACGAAGCAGAATGTTTTGCCCTTTGCTCCGGAGAGTCAGCAGCTGCTCTGTAATAGTCCAGGTTCCACGGATACACGTTGGCATAAGGCTGCTGATACGGACCCCAGAATAAGTAGTGATGCGGATAAAAATCTCTTTTCAATACACCCTGAAGGAATACAGAAAGGTCAAAACCATTCCAGTCCATATTCAGGTTAGCACCGATGCTATAGCGGTCAGTACTGTTACCAATAACCTTAAGGTCCTTAGGATTATCTGAACTTAATCCCCGCTCTATCTTTTTATTTCCATCAAGATCTTTGTATTTTGGCCAACCGTTTATGATATCCAGCGCACCCCATGGTATAAGGCTTGATTCATCTAAGGCATCTATTTCTGCCTTACTCTTGAACAATCCATCATTTTCCAGTCCCCAGATTTCTCCGAGCGTTTGTTTTACGCGATATGAGGAGAACAAGTTTTGTTCATTTTTATATTTGGTGATCTTTGAGCGGGAATCAGAGAGAAATATCTTCGTCTGAAAATTAAATGGTTTAGACCCAATGTCAAACCTGTCTTTATAGGTCACCGACAATTCCCATCCCCTGGTTCTAAGGTCTGCAGCATTTTGAGCAGGTACAGTAGTCCCCAGTACTCCCGGCAATTCTTGTCCGCCAGTCAGCATACCTTTTGTATCGCGGATAAAATAATCGAAAGCGATCTGGAATTTATCATTTAGCAAACCAATATCAGTACCCATATTGAGTGTTGACACTTTTTCCCAGGTATAGGTTTCCGGATTGATGAACAATTGTGGCGCGCCGGTGATGATCTGACGCTGAGCTCCATCTATTAAATAACTTGAAGGACCAGCCGGTAATGTTTGAATATAGGCGAAATTTCCTACGTTCTGGTTACCCAGATCACCATAGGAAGCTCTTAACTTGAAGGTTGAAAGCACAGGTGCAAGTGGTTTAAAGAACTCCTCTGAACTTGCTATCCAGGCTAATGACGCCGATGGAAAAAAGCCCCATCTCCTTTCTGTAGGAAAACGAGATGAGCCATCATAACGTCCTGTACCTTCTAAAATATAACGATTTTTATAGGTGTAGTTTAACCTGCTGAATACACTGTTGGTTGCGTACGACTGGTAAGATGTACCTATTTTCGCTTCTCCCGTAGTTAATCCCAGATAAGGTAGTGAAGATGAAATCAACACATCCCTTTGCGCATTTACAGTTGAATAATTATAATTTTCACTATTAAATCCGACCATCGCGCTTAGAGAATGGTCTCCCAAAGTCTTTTTGTACGTAGTATACAAGTTGAAAGCATTATTATATAGATAACCATTGCTTTCACTTACGTAGCCGTTACCGCCCTCTTCCCTGATATCTCCAGGGCCGTATCCTATTTTGTACTTTTTCGAGTCATTGTGATACTTCCACAATTCACGTTTAAAAGAAGCATCACCGTTTACCTGAAGGTCTCCATTAAGAAAAGTAGCTACAGCACCCGTGATATTATGAAAGCCGAACATGTTCTGAAGATTGCCACCACCATCTACCAATCGAGCTGCAAGCCTGCCTGCATCCGTATTTGCCCAGGATCCATCAGGATTCTTAGCAACGTCAGTTGGTCTCAGGTAATAAAGATCGGTTATACTGGTATTGGGCAGCGACCTTTTAGTTTCATAAATATTAAGGTTATTGTCTACCTTAAGCCAGCTCAAAGGAGAAAAGCCCACTCTTGACCGCAGTCCGTATCTGTCCCAGAAATCAGGAGCAAGCTTATTCAACCCATTTTCTTTTGCGTAATCCGCAGAGAGATAATAGGTAAGCGGGGTATTGTTTAACAAAGCACCTCCTGACAAAGACAATGTATGGTTTTGAGATACACTTGCATCATTAAAAAAATAGCCATACCAATCATTACTCCCCATGTAAGCCCATCTTTTTGGGTCTGCAGGATCAAGCCTGGTATCCGCAATGGATGGATTATCTGATCTTTCCTTAGCCCATTTGTAATGCTCATCGGAATAGTTTACATAATCCCATGGCGTATTATCAGTCGAAGTTTCCAAAACCCTGGAGAATATATAAGGATCTGTAACTGGCTTTGGCAATACCGTAGGTTTACCCCATGACGTAAAAGCATTGTAACTAATAGTTTGTCTGCCAGATGCACCTTGTTTGGTGGTGATCAGTATCACTCCAAAAGCTGCCCTTGCTCCATAAATGGCCGCCGAAGCTGCGTCACGCAATACCGTAAACGATGAAATATCTGAAGGATTTAACCTCAACATGTCATCGTTGCTGGTCGCTGGAATTCCATCAATAACCACTAACGGCGCTCCACCATTAATAGAAGTAAAGCCGCGTATATTGATCACGGGTACTGAGCCCGGAGATCCGCCGCCGTATCTGATGTTTAATCCCGGACTGATACCCTGCAATCCCTGCATCACATTGGCAACCGGCCTGGATTCCAGTTCCTTTCCAGAAATCTGATCTATTGCTCCTGCAATATTAATTTTCTTTTTCGTTCCGAAACCAACTACAACAACTTCGTTAAGATCACCAAAGTCAGGGGTTAAGGTTACGTTTAATTGTGTTTTACCATCCAGGTTAATTTCCTGTGGCTTATAACCGATGTAGGAAAAAACAAGAATAGCCTTTGGGCTAACATTTGCCAGGGTGTAAATACCATTTGAATTTGTTGCCGTGTGCAGGGTTGTACCCTTAACACTCACGTTAACTGACGGAATTGGCCCCTTGGTATCAACGTCCGAAACTTCACCCTTTACGGTGATGTTCTGAGCAAAACCCTTTGCCGCAAAAAGCATGAGACAAATCATTAGTAGCTTTTTTTTCATAATTGAATTAAGATTAGGTTTTATTTGGTTTGGTATACAATACTGTTTAGACGGTGCTAAGTTCTAGGTACAATATTAATATTAGGTTAGAACTAAATTAATAAATTAATTGAACATACATTCAATCTATAAAAATAAATTTGTAAAATAACATTACTTTTGAGTAGTTTGGATGATTCAGAAATTTTAACATGGGTAGAAAAAGCCTTAAGGGGGCAAGACAGCTAGAAATTATAAAGATATTTTACAAGGTTGCTAAGAAGGAAGGCTATGAGAATACCTCAATCGCCAAAATAGCCAAAGTAATGGACATCAATCCGAGTCTCATTATACATTACTTTGAAACAAAAGAAGACCTTACCTATGGTTTAATCGATTATATCCTCGAACGGTATTTATTGATCTATACCATTAAAGACAAAGAGGGTGTGACGCTTTCGGATCTGCAAAAAACCATCGAAATGCTTTTCTCTAAAAAATGGAACCTGCTTTTTGATGACGGTTTATTCTACACTTTTTATGCTTTAGCATTCAGAGAAAAAAAGATCAAAGAAAAATACAAGTCGATATTAGATTCTCTCCGCTTTGCGCTTACTTCAATGATAGAACGGTGTAATGAGAAGGAGTTTACGAAAGTGGAGGACCCTAAAACCGCAGCGGATCTGATCTTTGTATTGGTAGATGGTGCTTATTTTTACCTTTCGCTGGAGAGCGATAAAAAAGCATATGCTGAAAGGTTGCATTATTATAAGAATAAGGCATACCAGATTTTAGGAATAGAGCCGCTACTGCTTACTGACCTTACGCTTGTCTCGGAAATGACGGGAAAGTGAATAAACACCGATAAACATCCACAGCAGGTTGGCTGCAGCGTTGGGCAGATCACGGGTCTCCAGTGCTGTAGCTACCAGGCACAATCCGCCAACAATATTCAAAAGCTGAAAGCTAAGTGATTCCGCCTTGATCACTTTCATGCTCAACAATAAATAACCAAGAGTACACAAAATTACTCCCAGCCAGCCTATGGTGTTAATTAAAATACTAAACATATGGTCGACTTTATAAAAGTAAAACTACGACTTTAAATATCAGGAAAGGTAGACTAAAGCAATACGCCTTTTAAAAACAGCAATGCCATAGAGAAATAGATGATTAACCCGGTTACGTCTACAAGTGTGGCAACAAAGGGCGTAGATGACACAGCAGGGTCAGCTCCCAGCTTCTTCAACAGTAAGGGAAGCATCGATCCCATCAATGTGCCCCAAAGTACAACACCCACCAGCGAACAACCTACTACAAGAGCTATCCGTGTCGGCTCTTCCAGCGACCCCGAAATGAGTTGCCAGCAAATGATCACAGAAAAACTCAGCAGACATAAAGTAGTTCCCAGGAAAATACCCGAAAAAATCTCCCTCCGCATTACCCGCCACCAATCTTTAATCGTGATTTCGCCCAATGCCATGGCCTGAATAATCAGCGTCGCAGCTTGAGAACCACTATTCCCGCCGCTCGAAATGATCAATGGGATGAACGTAGCCAGGATCACTACTTTTTCTATCTGGCTTTCAAAATTGGACATGGCGAAAATAGTCAGCAGCTCCCCAAAGAAAAGTACGATCAGCCATACCACACGTTTCTTATACAGTTCAAAAACCGGCACATCAAGATAGGGCTCATCCAGCGCCTGGGTACCCCCTATCTTATGAATATCTTCGGTATATTCTTCGTTGGCAATCCATAGAATGTCATCTACCGTTACTATACCTAACAGCACATTATTATCATCTACTACAGGCAGCGCTACCCTGTTGTTCATCCTGAACACATTGATGGCCTCTTCCTGAGGGTCGGCTACTTTGAGCGAGATCAAACGGTGGTCGGTTAGTTCTCCAATCTTTGCATCAGGATCTGCCAGGAGGATTTCCCTGATCCTGATGTCATCCAGCAAGACTCCTTCTTTATCAATCACATAGATCACATCGATGGTTTCGGAGTTTTTCCCATACCTTCTGATGTGAGAAAGTACTCGTGTTACCGTCCAGTCTTTTTTTACGGCAACATAGTCAGGTGTCATCAACCTGCCCACACTGTCTTCCTGATAACCCAATAATGATAATGCCTCCACCCTGTCTTTGGCCGGCAAAAGAATGATCAGCTTTTTAACGGCATCCCCCTTCAGTTCACTGAACAATGAAGTACGGTCATCGGGAGGAAGCAGGTTGATCAGTTCGGCAAGCTTATTTCCTGAAAGTTTCTTGATGATTCGCTCTTGGGTAGGAAAATCCAGAATCCTGAATACGTTAACTGCCCTTTTTACAGAAAGTGTATCGATGAATTTAACGGCGTGTTGGGGAAGTTCGTCTATCAGATGCTCTACGTCTGAGATATTCAGATCGTCGAGATAAGCTTTTAATTGCGCATCATCTTCAAGCTCTAATAGCTTTTCGATTTCTTCAACAACCATTTCTTCCATATGCCGGGGGATTTCTTTACATGACCTTATTGCCTTATTCCTGCAAAAATGCCTTTTTATTTTTAAAAAACTGGGCATTTAAATAGAATATTATCGTTTTTTTTAACTGTTCTACTTTATAAATTCCATACGGTTTTATTATCCAGATTTGTTTCCTATTTTTGCATGCGCTCGAAAAACAATTGTCTCCGTAGTTCAATGGATAGAATTTTGGTTTCCGGTACCAACGATATGAGTTCGAATCTCGTCGGGGACACATAAAACAGTCAGGTCTTTATCAGATCTGACTGTTTTTTTATAAACTTCTGATTTTCCTAAAGACGGCTTATGGATTGTAAAATGGGAAGGATTGAAAAAGCATTATAACACCTGGAATAATAATCTAATTGTACATGGCTCATTTAATAGATTTTATCCCTGATTACCATAAAATATTTTTTGTCCCTCAGTTCCTTTTTCACATCATATTCCGGAAACTCATCATTCAAACTTTTTAGCATCAGTATATAAAAATCATCCTGATGATGATAAGGAACTACTAGTTTATAACAATATTTCCTCTTTAGTTTCTCAGGCTCACGTACCTCAATAGCGATCTGCTTCTGATTTTCTAATCTTAAGGCAAGCGCAAAAAGCTGAGCGATCGTATGGTTGCTAACCGCAATGATTCTTCCTTTCAAAACCTCATCCCTGCTGAGGCGATACCCCATCTTGTAGCCCGATTTATAATCCCTGAAAGAATAAACGTAAGTCCGGGTAGTTGAGGGCGGAGGAGAATTTTTCCTAACCTGACCGAAACAGAAGTTCAGACACAATGCAAGCATTAAGACCAATTGTATCATTTTGTTCATATCCAAGATGAGATTTGTTGCTAGTGATTAACGAGCCTGCTCAGGTTGAATTCTTCTGTCCGGAACTCCTCTCCAGTATACTTACCATAGGCTTTGTAATGTGCTATTCCATTCTTGGTAATGAACAGCTGGTGTACATCGAGCTTGTTGATTGGCTTAGTCAGTGCTGTTTCTTCTCCAGGTTCCAGTGTAACGAAAATATAATCCTCATGACGCCGAAGGATTTTCTCGAGCAGATTGGTTGGCATAGTACCTACATAATACCCCAATGGGGCATCCCAATAAACATGACAGTAAAAATCCCGGTTTGCTTTAAATTGATTGATTACTTCTAAGCGTTGGCTCATCAACACTTTCCAATCTTCTGAAGCACATATGATCGCGAATGTAACTTCGTCCCATTTACTGGTGGTATTTGCTTTTATTAGAATATATGGTGTTGGCACCTTTGATCTTTTCATACAAATTCAGTTTGACTTGATGGCAAACCAATAAGATACAGGGATTCTTAAATACTAAACACTTCAAATATTTTGAAGTGTTTAGTAATGTATAATATTGGCTTAATACATACTTTTAATTTTATCAAATATACTTATAAGATAAAATACAAACCAAATATTTCCTATAAATTAATATTTTGTATGTTAATATTATATTTTGGTAAAAATGTCAAGATTTTTCATAGAATGCATCCTGACTCACCGGCTGGCGGCATAGTATTTAAGATCAATAATGTCATTAGGCATTGGCTTTGCATTCCATGATTTGTGAATAGCGAGTGCCGAACCTACAGCTGTGGCCTGCGCCATGTGGGCAGCAAAAACCTCGAGCCCGGGGAAGGCCCGTGCCAGGAGATTCATAAATATGGTGTTTTTACTAAATCCCCCGTCTACAAATATGCGTTTTACACCGGTGTCCTTCAATACCATTGTGGTAGAAATGTATTGCTGATGTACCAAGTCAAGTATCAGCCGATGGTACGCAATTAAATCCGAAGGATAATTTTGAAGGTCTCTTTCCGAGAAGTCCATCACCACTTCATTTTTCAGGGCGGCCACAATTGAGGGATCATAAGCGAATGTACGGTAACTGATCATATCTGTTCGAAAATGCAAAGCAATACGTTTTACCTGTTGCTCGTGAATGTACCCGGCGAACAAACGAGATGCCTTCACTGGTTTACCTTCATATTGGAGATAGCACAAACAATCATTTTTTAACTCTTCAGGTGTAAGTGGTGCCGCATTAAAAGGATTCAGACTGATACACCAGGTTCCTGTAGAAAGCAAGATAAAGGGCTCATTAAAACTCACAAGGTAAGGCACCAGGGCCGATGAGCTGTCGTGAAGGCCGGCTCCTACAGCATAGCTATTCCCTGGAAAATTAGCCGGCATTACGGTATCTGAAGGAACGATAGGCGCCAGCTTCTCCGATATCCCTTCTCTATAAACCCAATCATGGTATTTATTTTTTGTAAAATCCCATAAATTGGTATGACATCCAATGCTGGTGATATCAGAATAAGCTTTTCCTGAAATGAGGTAACTCAGGTATTGTGGCAGATGGAGTGCATACCTGATCTGTCTGAACAATTCGGGCCTTTCATATTTGATTCGGTACAACTGCATGCCTGAATTCAGGCTTCCCAAAACAGGGGAAGCAGTAAGATTAGAAAAAGCTTCTTCCCCACCATAGGTGTCGTAAAATTGCTTTTTTAGGGCTTCAGGATATGCCTTTAAGTAATTATATAGAGGTGCCAGGGCTTTCCCTTCTTCATCTATGCAGACAAAACTAGCTCCATAGGTGGCAAAGTTAATGGCCCTGACTTCAAATTCCGGATTTCTGAATACTTCACGCAGGGAATCAAAGACTGAAAGCCTTAGACTTTCCAGGTTTTCGCAAGGGTCTCCGTCCTCATCTAGCGTTTCGGTAAACCTTGCTGACCTTTCAAAAACGATCTTATAGCGTTCATCAAACAGAAACAGCTTTTTATTGGTCTTACCCACATCAAATACCGCTACTACAGGAATCTTTTTGATTTCCATTTTTATAATCCGGTAGCTACTGTTTTGTTCCCGCGATTTTTGATCAGCTCTGCTCTGATCTGATATTTTCTGAATACCTCGACTGGAGCCAAAGCAGCTCCAGCACGCAAACGTGCTTCCGCTACCAATGCCCTAAGGTCAGTTCTGAAAGCTTGTTGCAAAATTTCCTGACACCGCACCACGTCGCTTACAGCCTGCGCCTCCTGTAAGGCCTTACGATCTACCGAAAGTGCCTGCGCATAGGCAATCATGATGGCTTCAACGGATTGAAGCAGGTCTTCCAGGGGATCTTTCACGTTGTGTGATGCATCGATCATCCAAGCCACATCATCCTTATGGATCATTCCACGGGCATCCATCCCCTCCACCAGTTCATTAAAGATAAGGAACAACTGATAAGGTTTCATGCTTCCTGCTGTCAGGTCATCATCTCCATATTTCGAGTCATTGAAATGGAAACCGCCCAGTTTCCCCTCCATTAGCAACAGTGCCACAATCTGTTCAATGTTTGCATTAGGTAGGTGATGACCAAGGTCGACCAGTGTAAAGGCTTTTGGACCCAGTTTAGAGGTATACAGCAGCGACTGTCCCCAGTCTCCAACTGTAGTGGAATAGAAATTGGGTTCAAAAGCCTTATACTCCACAAAAACTTTCCAGTCGGCAGGCAATGCTGCATAAATTTCAGTCAGGCTTTCCAGTGTATTTTGAAAGGCATTTCTGAAGTTGAGCTGACCAGGGAAACAAGAACCGTCAGCCAGCCAAACCGTAAGGGCGTTGGAACCAAGTTCCACACCCTGTCTGATGACTTCAATATTGTGATTAATCGACTGTTGCCTCACTGCTTTATCTACATGCTGCAGCGAGCCAAATTTATAGCTTAGTGCCTGTCCCTGCTGATCCTGAAAGGTATTGGAGTTCATGGCGTCAAATTTTAAGCCGTTTTGAGCAGCCAATGCTTTGATACCAGCTGTATTTTCAACGGTATCCCAGGGAATATGCAATGATATTGCTCCGCTGGAGCCATTCAGCTTGTGGAGCAAACCTATGTCTTCTATTTTTTCTTCAATATTCCTGGGTTCACCACCTGATGAGAAGCGTCCGAATCTGGTGCCTCCGGTCCCCAAAGCCCAGCTTGGAATGGCAATCTGAAAATCTACCAGTTTTTGTATGATGTACTCTGCATCAGCTACTTCTGATTTCACAAAGGAAAGCCTTTGCTCATGTCTGGCGAGTAGTTCACTGTTATGCGATTCTATGTGGTAATTTTCAAGTTTCATATCTGTTTATTTTCTAACGGACAAAGGCATTGGCAACACCCCCGTCCACGTTCAATACATTACCTGTTGATTTATTCAGCAACCCCCCTGTAAAAGCAAAACAAGCATTTGCAATATCTTCCGGCAGGATCATTTCATTTAGCAAGGTACGCTTTGCATAGAAAGCGGGCAACTCTTCTACAGTAATTCCATAAGCTTTGGCCCTTCCTTCTGCCCATGCACCTTCCCAAATCTTGCTATCAGAGATCACGGCATCTGGATTTACGGTGTTCACACGGATGTGATCCGCCCCCAGTTCAGCTGCATTTAACCTACTCAAATGAAGCTGTGCCGCCTTGGCTGATCCGTAACCCGCATTATTCGGTCCGGACACCAGGGCGTTTTTACTGACAATATTC
Source organism: Pedobacter frigoris (assembly GCF_005116445.1). GTDB lineage: Bacteria > Bacteroidota > Bacteroidia > Sphingobacteriales > Sphingobacteriaceae > Pedobacter > Pedobacter frigoris. The sequence continues at coordinate 142,437 of NZ_SWBQ01000006.1, read as the reverse complement.
AACACATCTCCACCTATATCCTGCTTACGCATCACTTCTACCCCAGTCTGTGTCACTAAAAACTGTCCTTTCACTAAAATGTCATACAGTAAGTCCCAATCTTTCTCTGTATGTTCTTCGATCGGTTTCGAAATAGAAATTCCGGCACAGTTTACTACGATGTCTACTCCTCCAAAGGCAAGACTAGCGGCATCAAAAGCACTACGGATTTTTTCAGCGCTGGTCACATCCAGCAGTACCGAGGTATGGGCATCTCTTCCAAATTCTGTTCTAAAATCCACATCTGCTTTCTCTAGTCTGCCGGCATCATTGTCGTTGATTACTGCACAGGCGCCTTCCTGGATAAACTTTCTCGCTATAGCTTTACCAATTCCGCCCGCACTACCGGTTACCAATGCAATCTTTCCTGTGAGTGGCTTTGGCTTAGGCATTCTTTGCAGCTTTGCCTCTTCCAACAGCCAGTATTCTATATTAAACGCCTCCTGCCTAGGTAAAGAAGTATACTCAGATATGGCTTCTGCCCCTTTCATCACATTGATGGCATTGGTATAAAACTCGGAGGCTACCCGGGCAGTATGCTTGTCCTTGGAGAAAGAAAACATGCCTATGCCCGGATACAAAATGATTACCGGATTGGCGTCTCTTATTGCAGGACTGTCCGCATGTTTGCAGGTATTATAGTATTCGATATACATTTTCCTGTAGGCCTCAAATTCCGATCTTAGTCTTTCTCTAAGGGACTTTGCATCACTCAGATCTTCATCAGGTTTAAGATTCAGCACCAGCGGATTGATCTTGGTCCTTAAAAAATGATCTGGACAACTGGTTCCCAAAGGGGCCAGCCTGTCCAGATCATTGGAATTGATGAATTCCATTACCCTGGCATCATCAGTAAAATGGCCTATCATGTGGTTTTCACTAGAACAGAACCCCCTCAATACCGGGGCAATGGCTGCTGCCTGTTGCTGTCTCAAATCCTGTGACATATCTGTCAGGCGCAGGCCGCCAAATACAGGCCCTTTTTTTGCGTAATTCTGCTCCAGGTATTCAGCACATTGTTCTATAACCTCAAGGGTATTTATATAACTCTCGTATGCGGTGTCACCCCAGGTAAACAAGCCATGAGAGCCCAGCATTATTCCTTTGATGCCCGGGTTTTCATCCAGGCACTTGCGCAACATCAGTCCGAGCTCAAATCCAGGCTTTTGCCATGGTACCCAGCCAATACTTCCACCAAACAACTCCTGCGTAATCCGTTCGCCATCTTTTGCCGCAGCAATAGCAATAGCTGCGTCAGGATGCAGGTGATCTATGTGTTTAAAAGGCAGCAAACCATGCAATGGTGTATCTATGGATGGTGCTTTAGATTGCAGATCATAAATACAATGGTTAAGGAGTGCCACCATTTCATCTTCATGTGCCAATCCGCGGTATACATTTTTGAGGTCCCTTAGTCTGTCTACATACAAGGCCGCTAGCCCGTCTTTTGTTAGCGTACCGATATCTCCTCCTGAACCTTTCACCCACATTACCTCAGTCTCATCGCCAGTCAGAGGATGTCTCGTCATTGCCTTGCAGGAAGTATTTCCGCCTCCATAATTGGTGAGACGCAAATCTGCACCCAGTAAATTCGAACGGTAGATCAGCAATGCAACCTCATCGCCAGCAAATGCCGCAGCCCGTTCATCATCCCACAGATAGCTTACGTGTTTAAAATCGGTTGTCCTAGCAGTCATAAAATATTATTAATTGATGTGTTTTATTTAATCGAATTTCCATATCCCACTATAAGTACCGATAGGATAATAATTCCGATACCTGCAAGTATAGTAACAAGTGTTTTTCGCTTTACCCCGCTCCACTCCTTAAGCACCAATCCCCAGGCATTGGCGATCAGTATGATAAATGCCATGTGCAGTATCCAGGAGCTGGCCCCATTCCCCAGTTTACTCTCTCCCATTCCGTAGAAAAAAAACTGTAAAAACCAGGTAATTCCTGCCATTGCTGAGAAGATATAATTGGCCAGCAGAGGTGTCTTTTTATTGGTATAATCTCCGAAAGTCTTGTTCCGGAAATTGAGGAGCATGCACCAGATCAGGTTGGTAGTCAGGCCTCCCCATAAGATCACCACATAGGTCACATTATTCTGGAATAGGAACTCACCTGCTCCGGCATGCGTAGTTTTCCATACTTCATTGGCCTGATGGGCCATATCTTTACCCGCATCTATTCCAAAGGCAAAGCAAGCACTCAGAATACCAGATATGATAGATACCGTAAGTCCAAGGCCCAGTTTATACTCTTTATTGGAAGGATCGCCTTTACCTTCAGCAATCAGATCCTTTTCCTTCATTCCGCCGGCTTTACCACATATGATGATTCCAATTACGCAAACCACCAACCCGATCAGTACCATTTGTCCCCATGAACTGCCAACCATATCTGAAAAACTATCCTTGCCCGGTATAGGGTTAAAATTGTAATAAACTGAAGGGATCAGGGCCCCGAATACCGAGCACAGCCCCAAGATGATGGAACTACCCAGTGAAACACCGAGATAGCGTACTCCCAGACCATAAGTCAATCCGCCTATACCCCACAAAACGCCAAAGAAATAGGTAAGCAGAATGATCTTTCCATCGGTAGCGGCAATGATATCCCCGAAACCAGGAATGGTCAGGTATGCCGCAAGCGGTGGTACTATCAGCCAGGAAAAAACTCCACCCACAATCCAGTAACTCTCCCAGGACCAACCCTTCACTTTTTTATAGGGAATGTAGAAACTACCGGAAGCGAAGCCGCCAATGAAATGAAAAATGACACCCAGAATTACCTGCATTTGATTGAGCTTTATATTTGGTTAGAATAATGATTCCTAATTTATGAAAGTTGGAGCGATCAACTGTCATGTACTATCATGATGCACCAATGTTATTTCGCCTTAAACAGCGGGATCAGATAGAAGCTCTTTTGGTATAATAAAAAGGAACTTCGACATGCCTTTTGGAATTGTCGAGGATCAGCTGTGCAGCAACCGTTCCCATAAATTTAAAATCTGTTGATATGGTGGTGATACCATTCAGAATGATCTTTTTTAAAGGGGTTTCGTTGTAAGAGATCACACCTACATCTTTACCAATCTTTAGCTTCATGCCCACAATCCGCTCTACAAGGGTCACCAGGTCATCTTCCATCAGATTGATGAATACTTCTCCCTCCAGGATCGGCTCTGCAGCAATGTCGTTTACTACCTTATGCGAAAATGCGTATTGCTGACAAAAGCGATGAAAGCCTTCGAGTATTTCCTTAGGGAAGTAACTGCGTTTTGGAAAAATGATCTTTAAGGTATGGTACTTACCAAGGTGGGTACGCGCCTGTTCCAGGGCATCATAAATATTCTTCTCAAAGTTTTCATAAGCAGCGGCATATTCTCCTTCAATACCCGGTATCTTTTTATCAAGGAGAATTAACTTGTCCTTGGGAATGGTATTGATAATGTCTTTCGCATATTCCTCACCTTCTATAAAATGAGGGATAATCACATAATGAGAATAATCTTCTTTCCTGTTTATTAAAAACCGCTTAAACAGGGTAAAATCGTTGTTATAAATGTAAAAATCTACTGAAACATCATCTCCCAGCGCAGCAATAAAAGCATCATAGACAATCTTCTTATGAGCACTCAGCTTATTAAACAGCAGAAATACCTTCAGCTTTCGCTTGATGTCATTTTTTGAGATGTAATAGCCCTTACCGGGCACGGAGTTGATGACACCGATTTTTTTAAGGTACTTATATCCCTTCTCCGCTGTATCCCGTGAAATCTCCAGTTTGAAACTCAGTTCATTGATTGATGGCAGCAGACTTTCCTTTTTCAGCTGGCCTTGCTCTACAGCCTTAATAATTGCATTGGAAAGCTGCAAATATTTGGGCGTAGCCGAGTATTCATCTACATGAATAAAGTCAAAAAAATCTGGCAGCTTCATGATTAAAAGTACAGATTATTTAATTTCAAACTCGTATTTACCGGCTTTCAATTCCATTTTTCCTGAAATCACCTTTCCCTGTTGGTAGACTTTCCTTCCATTTTCTAATGGGGGCATTAAGGTCGCCGTGGAGTTTGCAGGGATAGCTACTGTGTAGATCACCAGATTTCCTTCCCGTTTCCAGTAAGATAAGATCTTTCCATAAGGGCCGTCATGACTCGCTTCAAAATGCTTTAGACCGGATACAAAGTTTGGCTGTAGCAAAACATTTTTAAATCCAGGTTTTGATTCATCAACTTTAATTCCGCCTATGCCTTTGAAGAACCAGCCACCTATTTCGCCAAACATGATATGGTTTAAAGAAATATCACTTTTAGCATCAATTCTCCAGTTTTCATAAAGCGTGGTAGCGCCGTTTACGATCCACCATCCCCATGATGGGTAGGTTTCCTGAACCGCAACCTGATAAGCCAGGTCTGCATAACCATTTTCGCTGAGTGCGTTCAGAATGGCTTTCGTCCCTAACAAACCAACATCTATGTGATTGTGACTATCAGCTACTTTTTTTGCCAGGTTGGCCGCTACTTTAGATTTAAGCGAGTCGGGTACCAGTCCCCAGTACAACGGCATGCTCAGTTCTGTTTGCAGCCCTGTACCATATATTCCCGTACCTGAATTTAAATATTTTTTATTGAAAGCCCCTCTTATCTTCTCAGCGAGTGCCAGGTACTTCTTCGCATCCTCCGGTTTATTTAGCACTACGGCGATCTTTGCCAGTATCGTAGCGTCCACAAAATAGTAGACCGATGAGGTGAATTCAACCGGAGGTTTCGTGCTTACCGGCACCCAGTCGCCAAGTCCCCATTCTGTTAATCCCGAAGGAGCAATATCCTGGATGTGATCCACATAGCGCTTGATGTTCTTGTAATTACTGGTCAATATACCTGCGTCACCATAATATTGATAAATACTCCATGGAATGATGGCAATCGTGCTCGTCCAGTCTGGCCCGTTACCCCATTCATAGCCCCAGCCACCGGTAGGTATAATAGACGGCAACACCCCGTTTGGTTGCTGCTCGTCCCTATGATCGGCAAGCCATTTTTCATAAATGGTGATACCATCGAAGTTGTACAATCCAGTTTCTACAGCAATATGCGCGTCCCCCGTCCATCCATTCTTTTCCCTTTGTGGGCAATCTGTCGGATATCCGAAGAGATTAGACAGGTATGAATTATTGGCCGCGTGCCAAATCTTATCCAGCGTAGGATTAGAAGATTTGATATTCCCGGCTACGGGCACATCACTGTGCATGAAATATCCGGTTAAGGATGATTGATCTAGTTTTATAGGTTTATCCGCAGTTACTTCCACATACTGAAATCCTTTATAATTGAAATGAGGCATGAAAGATTCCTCTCCAGCGCCATTCAGAATAAAAATATCGGTCTGAAAAGGGTCCTTATCACCAACGGGGCGATAATGCTGGTCGATGTTAGACATATCAGCACGTCCATTTGAATACAGGCGTTCTGTATGTTTCAACCTGATTACAGTACCCGCCTCACCCCTAACTTTAATCTGGCTTACACCAGATATATTTCTTCCAAGGTCGAAAACATAGGCTGTATCATTAATCTTGTTTACTGTCTTTGCCGGAATTGTCTCTACGTTTCTTATCGGATGCAATACCTGCGCAACGATCTGATCAGATGGTGCAGTTCTTGGAACAGATGTTCTCCACTTAGTATCGTCAAAGTTAACCACATTCCAGCCGCTCTGCTCCAGCCTTGCGTCATAATGCTCTGCCGTATAAATACTGTTAAAAATGATTGGGCTCAGCGCTGTTTTCCATTCTCTTCCTGAAGTTACGGTTTCTACAGAACCATCCGTATAGGTAATCCTCAGATCAAGGCAAAATACAGGACGGTTCCTCCATGGCGCTTTGTGAAAATCCCAGACTGCTGTCGATTGATGGTTATACCAGCCATTGCCCAGCAATACACCCATGGCATTCTTGCCATTCTGCAGCTGACCGGTTACATCATAGCTCACATATAGCGTACGCCTGTCAAAACGGGTATACATCGGATCCAATCTGTGATTGCCTACTTTCCTGCCGTTGAGATACAGTTCGTATAATCCGCCGCAAGCAATATATGCCCTGGCAGATTTGATTTTTTTCTCTGCGCTAAAGACCTTTCTGAAATAAGGTGCGGGCTTGGTATTGATATCCTGACTGTCACTGATCCAGCTGCCTTTCCAATTGCTCATTTCCATCATCCCGGTCTCAAAGCTGGAAACTTCTGCATTTATAGCCGGCTTACCGTCCTTGTCCCACACTTCCACCAGCCAATAGTATTTGGTAAAAGGACTCAGAGGCTTGCCATTATAAGTGACAAGACTATTTGAGGAAAGCAATTTACCTGAGTCCCAGGCATTGCCTTTCTTTTTGGTTACCGCTACCGAATCCGTTCCGATGATTAACTTGTATGCTGTTTGTCTTGCTCCCTGTCTATCATCCATTAGTTTCCAGGACAACCGCGGTTGCCTCGCATCTATTCCTATCGGATTAGATAGATGCTCACATTGGAGGCCGATTGGCTTAGCACCAGCAAAAGAATAAGCCTTTTCAGATAAGGGCAAGGCAACCAGCATCAGCACGCAGGAACGAAATAGTTTCAGTAGATTAAGTTTCATCAGTATCTCTTTTTGTAAGGTAAGTTAGCGTTTTGTTTCCAGGTGATAGCTACCAGAGCCGAACTCCTGCGCCTGCTTTCCTGGCAAAATCACCGAAGCAGTGGTATTTGGAGGGATCACCACATCCAGTTTAAGCAAATCGCCCTCTATTTTCCATGCAGATTTTACCAATCCATAGCTGGTCATCAATTCCGCACTGGCACTTTCAATTTTACCGCCAGGTTGTGGCTTTATGGTAATCTTTTTATATCCGGGTGCTGCTTCTTCAGAATTGATCCCGGCCATAGTCCGGTACATCCAGTCGCCGATAGCACCGTATGCATAATGGTTATAAGAATTCATTCCTGCGTTCTGGAAACTGCCATCGGGTTTAATCCCATCCCATCTTTCCCATATTGTTGTGGCACCCATTTTTACCGGATATAACCAGGAAGGATAACTCTCCTGCATTAGCAAATCGTAGGCAACATCGGTATAACCAAACCTGCTCAATACATGACATAAGTACGGTGTTCCCAAAAACCCCGTTGTCAGGTGATTTCCATAATCTTTTACATTTTTCGCCAGTCGCTCAGCTGCCTGCGCCCTTAATGCTTCCGGCAGCATATCAAATTGTAAAGCCAGAACATAAGCTGTTTGGGTTCCTGAAACCATCCTGCCATTTGGCGTCAGGTATTCACCCACAAAAGCGGCCTTCACATCTGCCAGCAATTTGGTGTATTTCGCTATATCATCCTGTTTACCTAATACTGTTGCTGCATTGAGCAGTAGCTGTGTAGAATGTGCATAAAAAGTCTGTGCAATCAAGTGTTTATCTGTCACGGCCGCCCTACCGTCTACATCATCATCTGGTGTATAAAACAACCAGTCGCCAAAATGCCAGGTAGTGTTCCACAAGTTGTTCTTTGATTTTTCCTGCATGTAATTTACCCAGCCTTTCATGCTTTCATATTGTTCTTCAAGGATACGTTTATCTCCATAGGCAACATACATATCCCACGGAATGATAGTAGATACATCTGCCCAACCGGCAGATCCTCCATCCCCTGCACCAAGCACATTCGGAATGACATGCGGAACGCTTCCATTGGGTTGCTGGTCCGCCTTGAGGTCTTTCAGCCATTTGGTAAAAAAGCCTGCTACATCCATATTGTAAGCTGCAGTGCGGTAAAAAGCCTGTGCATCACCTGTCCAGCCCAGACGTTCATCGCGTTGGGGACAATCAGTAGGTACATCAACAAAATTGCCTTTTTGTCCCCACTGGATATTGCGCTGCAATTGGTTTAGCAGTTTATTGGAAGTGACGAAAGATCCTGTTTGCTGCATAGCAGAATATATCGCAATGGCTGTTAGACCGGCAGTATCTATCTGACCGGGATAGCCCTCAATCTTTACATACCTAAAGCCCTGAAAGCTAAAATGAGGCTCTAATGTTTGCTCAGTTCCATTCAGGATGTAAGTATTTTGCTGTTTTGCCCTCCTTAAATTCTCTGTATAAAAGTTCCCGGCTTTATCCAGTACCTCTGCGTGACTAAGTAAAATCTTTGTACCGGCAGCACCTTTAATTTTGAGCTTCACCCAACCTACGAGGTTCTGTCCAAAATCAACCACTATTTCACCTTTGGGCGTCTTTATCAGTTTTAACACTTTAAATTCTTCATGTTTTTTCACCGTTGGTCCGACCATGCCCACCAACTCATTCTTTCCATCGTTTAGTACTTTTACAGGCTTCCATGAAGTATCTTCAGTATACCCTGTACTATTCCAGCCATTCTTTTCTAACGTGGAATCATAATATTCACCATTGTAGATATCAGAAGATAAAATAGGCCCGTAACTGGTTTTCCAGCTATCGTCGGTCTGGATGGTTTGTTTTGTACCATCGGTATAAGTCAGCTCAATCTGCAAAAGCAAAGCTCTGGTACTGCCATAAAAATTTCGTTGATTGCCAAAGCCAATGTACCCCCTGTACCAGCCATCACCCAGGGTGACACCAATAGCGTTGTCGCCCTTTTTTAATAACCCGGTAATGTCATAAGTCTGATATTGCAAACGCTTGGCATAGCTGGTCCAGCCCGGCGTAAAATAGCTGTCACCAACCTTTTTACCATTAATTTGAGCTTCATACAAGCCCTTTGCTGTAATGTAAGCAATAGCATGTTTCAGGGTTTTGCCCAGATTGAACTGCTTTCTGAATAAGGGACTTTTTCTCGATGTATCCTGATCAGCAGAGATCCATTTTGCAGTCCATTCAGCACTATTCAAGCCCATCTGCCAGAACTTTGGCTCGCTCCAGGAAGACGTATTCCCATGATTGTCTTTTACCCGCACCTGCCAATAATATCGTGTCTTAGGCTGCAATGCAGCTCCTTCATAAAGCACATGCACCGACTGGTCGCTCGACTTTAAAGACTTCCAGTTGGCACCTATATTTTTTAGGTCAGTACCTACCCTGATTTCATAGGAAGTTTGCATCGTATTTTTAACTTCGGTGCGGAGCTTCCAGCTCAATCTGGGTTGAGGTGTTTCTATGTTGAGTGGGTTGTCCTGATATTCGACCTTCAGGTCGTACAATGCCAGTTTTTGGGCAAAGACAGGAAGATGAGTTGCAGATAACAGTACTAATACTGCAAATTGCATTAACCTTTTAACGGGTATTTGAGTAGCCAGTTTCATCATGGTTTAAATATATTCGGATTCCACTAGTATCCGCAATATATTTCAAACAGGTGTCATGTACTGTCCTGTTGTGCTACCACAATAGGCAGACTGAACCTTTTGCTCCAGTCTGCATTGTAAATAAATCTATAATTAAAAAGGTGGATTAATCAAAGGCAATCTGATCAGGCCCGGAAAGCTTGGCGATGTGGCAGGCACATTTGCCTCCGCTTATTTTAAGCACAGCGGATTTGGTCTGATTGGTTTCTACTGAAGTACCAGTAACTTTCAAATTATCTCCTGCTTCAGACAGGTTACGTAAATTTCCGTCATCAGCCACTAAAAAACCTCCTTTTATCATATTGATCGTCGCGGCGGAGCTGGCGTATACTTTTTCTCCTGTTCTCTGGTTAACGACACTAAAGCCCGTGACTTCAGTAGGTGCGCCGTTTTTGTCGACGAATCTTATACCTACTGAACGATAGTCAAGGGTACACATCTTATTGCAATCAGATTTTTCTCTGTCTTTTCTACAGGACAGCATGGCTGTGCCCATCAATAATAAAAGCGCTATTTTTTTCATATTTTATTGGTTTTCATCAAAACGTTAAAACTATTTAAAACGCTACAAGCCAATCGCAAACATCTATCTAAAACCAGAATTTTTCTCTCAAAAACTAATATACCTGTCAATAAAATCTTTTCTGGGGATCATATGCAGGTAGGCATAATCTCCGGACAATTGAGCCCTTTGCTTAAGCTGGTAAAGAAAATGACCACCAAGATCCACAATGATAGGACATTTAGCCTGGTACCATACCCTGTGAGGATGTTTCCAGCAAAAAGAATAATAATGAGAAGTGAGGGAAATATCCCTCAATTCAGGATGGTGAAAATTCAGCGGTCTGGCCCTCTCGTGTCCATGGAGCAAGTCTGTTTTCCGGATCATAGACAAATGGTCGGCATGACAAAACTCGTATCCTGCAAGCCGGGGATCATCTACATTCGGCAAATGCTTCAGAATCCTGAAACCTTTAAACTTCTTTCCATTCAATACCCACACGAGTTTAGGATAAAATGCTTCCCTGCTTTCCAGTTCTTCTATGCAAATAGGAGAGTTTTGGAATTCAATGGTTGTGCCACATGGTGTATATATATCTGCTCTATGCAAATTCCCTAACCCTTTATCCACAAAACTTACCTCCTGAAAAGTACGCGGAAAAACTTTTTTCCAGTTTCGGTGCCAGGGTGTTTCTCCAAAGGATCGCATTACCTGCTTTTCTCTTCGCTCAGGACCAGCCTGCAATGCATCAGTAGAAGAGAATAAGGAAGAATTGAAATCCATAACAGAATACTGATAATTTTAGTCAGCACACAAAATTATACTAATCTGTTTAGCAGTCCAAAATATTTTATAAAATCTCAGAATTTTGATGAAAAAAACCTCCTGTAGTTCTCAACAAAACTACAGGAGGCTATATTAGAGCGTATTTCCTAGTTAAAGACTGATTTTCCCGGTAATGATTTCTTTACCGTCTTTGTCCAATGCAAATACATCAATAGATGAGGTGTTGATTTTTCTAATCAGGAAATAGTTCGTTTTAAATAGCTTCATCAGGGCCTGAGGTCCTGTACTAAATAATGAAGCAGGTGTAAATGACAATGTAGATTCATAAAAAATAGAATTGTAACCCATCATGGCGAGCGGAGTCTGCGCAGCACCCACGGGCGGTGCATATCCGAATGTTACTGCATCTACTGTTTTATTGTTAGAGATGGTTGGATAGTTGGCTTTCAAAAATGTAACATTTCCTGCCGACTGGTTTAAAAAGTAAACCCTTGCCGGAGTAAATACATCTCCGGAGGCATAAGTCATTTCTGCATTTAGGTAAAAACCAAAGAAACGTGTCTGGGCAAATAGCTTAATAGTCTCCTGCTCCCAGTCTTTTACCCATGGCAGATTCTCATTCTTCACCATTCTAAAAATCGCACCGCCTTCACTTGCGGAGGCAGTTCCTTTTCTATAAGACTGCAATTCAATAACGTCTTTAGATACGCTTAGTACCTTAAAGAAATAATCTGTTACGTTGGTACCGCCTATTTCATAGATATCTGAAATAATAGATCCGGTAGCAAAGCTAAACAACGGCATACCGGTAGCCGCCGAGATGTTGAAGTAGGTAGTCCTGTCCTCATTGCCATAAATAGATTTGACACTTACCTTGTTTAACGCAGTATCAAATTTCAAAATAAGCGGCACAGCTGTTTTGATGTCAGGATTGGTAGTGGTGATGAATAATACCCATCCATCTTTTGAATTGTGCAATTGCGTCTTGAATTCCTTTTCTAAGGCATTTGCACGACTTTTTGCCTGACTTCCATCCAACAACTCATCCTTTTTGCAGGAGGCCAGCATCGCCATGATGGCGATAAAAAAAGTGATTTTATATATTGTTTTCATCTTTCGTTCATTTAAAATTTAACTCATTACAATGGCAAAGTACTTGCTACCTGATTCAAAATATCATGCATTTGATGCAAGTCTATTCCTTTATCCAGGTAAAACTTATATACCATCTGATACTTGTTAGCCAGTTTAGGATTCTTGGCAACTATGGTTTGGATCTGCGCTTTTGAATAACGGATCATAGACTCTACAGATGTAGCAAAATCTTCTTCTGGCGCAAAACCTCCGTAAGGAGTAAAAAACCCATCCAACTGTGCATCATTATCTGTTCTGGTTGTATTATCCGGTTTCCTAAGGTAATTCAACTGGTAATAAGTTCCCTGAGAAACCCTGTCATACAGATAGCCACGACCAAATTTCTGATCAAGTTGGTGCGCATGTTCATGAAAAAGTGTATTCATATGATCTCTGAGTCCCGCTTTGGTATAGGCAATTTTATCAGCTCCACCCATACCCAGACGATAAAACTGACCATTTAAGCCCGCACCTGCTGCTGTACCCGAACTAATGGAGTTGAAGTGTACGTAAGTACCCAGAATTAAAAATTCAATAGGTTTTTGATTGTTGAAGAACATAGGAAAGTTCTTCTTCAGAGGTTCAAGCCATAGTTTTTCAACCACATATTTGGTATACAGTTTGGCCTTATCATATTGAGGCGGCACATAAAAAGTAGTTGGGTCTATTACCCTCGGATTGAATTCATAATACACCCTAACCCCATAGTTTTTAAAGATGGTATCAGTAAGACTATCCAATCCATTCCAAGGCCCTTTTTTTACCGCAGTGTAGTCTATCAGCTCCTCAACGACGATTTCATCGTCTTTTTTACAGCCTGTAATAAAGGTACTGGCAATAAACATTACCGCAAGCACCATTAAATATATATTTTTCATTTTCATGTTTTTAAATGTCAACACTAAAAAATTGGTCTATCTTGGGTTCAACTGAATACCCGGATTTCCTTGTCTTTCTTTCAAAGGAATCTGTAATGCAGTTCTTAAATCATTCGGCATCAGTGTCGCAGCGGGTGCCTCACCTCTGCCAAGCAGGTGTTCTACCTTGATCCCTAAACGTTTCACATCAAACCAGCGTAATCCTTCTCCTATGAACTCTTTTCTACGTTCCAGCAAGACTGTAGTTAAAAGTGTTTCATTGGTAAAGGAAGCAGGATTAAGTGCCGTATATGGACTATACCGTGATTTGAGTAATACTTCAAGATCCTTTAATGCTTCATCAATAGTCCCGTTACTTCTCAATACCGCCTCTGCCCTGTTCAGAAGCACTTCCTCCATAGAGAAGTAAGACGCTCTGAAATTGCTGTTTGGATTGTTTGGTTGTGTTTCATATTTCGCGATCATAACCCTTTTATCGATAACTGTTCCAACCGGATAAGTCAGCTTATTCCTTAAATCTGTAGTAGGCAATAAAGTTGTCAGGAAATCAGACACATAAAATCCGGAACGGGTAAATCCCGTAGGGGCAAGGAAACTCAAGTTGGTAGCCGAATAATAATTCATCAGGATACTTGGGTGCGTAGTCGGATCCATGTATTTTACAGTGAAGGTTTGAATACCATTGGCCGTAATTACTGTCAGATCTGTAGCCAGGTCTCTTACGATACGTCCTTTTTGTGCAATGACTGCATCACTGTGCTTTATAGCTCCTAACCAGTCGCCTTTATATAATTTTAAACGACTCATGAATGCATTGGCACTGATTACCGAAAAATGATATGGATTCTTCGGCGCAAAAGCAGCACCTTTTTCCATTAATGCGATACCTTCTGTTGCATCCTTTTCTATTTGGGTATATACCTCTTTGACAGTGGATCTTGGATATTTCTTAACATTATCCTCGTTTACCTCCAGAACAATAGGCACGCCGAGATCCGTAGCAGCTGTAGCTTCATTGTAATGCTTACCGAATAGATTGACCAACATAAAATGGCAATATGCTCTTAAGACCAATGCCTCCCCCATTACGGCAGCTTTAAACTCCTCAGATCCACGCGTAGATGACCCTACACCATGTATGGCTATGTTCGTACGGTATATCTTTGCATAAAACTCACGATAAGCTACATCAGGATTGGTAAAACCGTTATCCGGATATTCATCTTTGTAAAGGTATATCGGCAGGAAATAACTCGTCATAGATGCCTGCGCAAGGTTAGCATGGTACTCATAATCGTCAGTCAGGATGTCTGTAAACATCTCTTGTCTGGCCGGATAAGCATCCACTAATATTTGCTGATAGTGTTCCGTAAATTGAAGATCTATCCTGTTGTCATAAGGTTTTTCTGTAAATTTTTTGCAGCCTGATGAACACAATGCAAGCACGGTTAACAATGAGGCTATAATATTTTTTGTATTCAATAGTTTCATCTTGATATATTTTTAAAACTGTGCCATTAATCTTAATGTATAACTTCTTGGATTTGGTAAACTCACCCCGGTAATCAAGGTCTGAGGATCTACACCACGCAACTTCCCACTCGCCCAGAAATGGACGTTATTTGCAGAAAACATCAATCTCGCACTTTTCACCCAAGGAGTCTTCTGCAAAAGCTTACTTCCTAAATTATAAGAAAGCATCACCTCACTTAAGCGTAATACATTGGCACTGGTTACCATCGCATCACTGCGGTTATAGGCAAATTCATTCTGAATAAATGCAGAAGTAAAATATGCGTTCTGAATGCTTGATACCAAACCTGGTATATTGGTCAGGTTTTCATCACCGGCAGTACGCCAGCGGGCATCAATATCCTGAGATGCTGCAAGGTTATCGTTGTAGACACGGTTGACCATTGGTGACCTGAACACTTTGTTTCCTAAGCTATAGGTCAGGAATACTCTTAATTCCATCGATTTATAACTAAAAGTATTTGTCAGTGACCCTGTTGTAGTAGGTTGTCTTGACCCCATATAAGTAATCAAGGAATCATTTGTGCTGGAAAGTTGTATATTATCGGTTGTTTTACCAGTCTTACCATCATAGAACAAAGGTTGTCCATTGGCATCCAATCCGGCCAGACGATAGGCATACAGGCCATATAATGGCTTGCCGATAGTCCCATATCCTTCAGGTTTAGTTTTCTCAGTTAGCAATGGAGAGAATACGTCTCCTTCTGTCATGGTATTTTTTACATATCCGTAGATCACATTGGCATTCCACTTAAAATCTTTGGTAGCCACGATGTCTCTTATACCCAAGGTAATATCAACCCCTCTGTTGCGCATCGATGCCCAGTTGATGGTCTTGGTCGGAAACCCATCTTCATAGCCAACTGTGCTTTCTTTGATCAGCTGATTGTTGTTTCTTGAATAGTATTCCGCAGCAATAGTCAGTTTATTAAATAATCCTGCTTCTAAACCAATATTGGCGATATAATCTTTTTCCCAGCTTAAGCTGTACAATTCAGGGGCAAATATCCTGATCCCGATCTCACTGTTGATCACATCCGGACGGTTTAAATTCACAAAATTAGCATTGATGTTTGGCGACGACTGGTAAGCATTACCACGCAAAGCATAACTGGCACGCAGTTTCAGAAAATCTATTTTTCCTGAGGTATTGATGGCGCGGAAGAAATTTTCGCGGTCAACATTCCAGGAAACACCTGCACTGTAGTTAGGCAGGAAGCGGGTTTGAGTTCTTCTTCCAAACATGTTATTACCATCTACCCTGCCTGCAAGCTCCACATTGTACTTGTTGTCAAAGCTATATTGGGTAGACACAAACAAAGCTGTTCTGTTCTCCTGGGTAAAACCTTCTGTATAAAGTCTTTCATCACGTTCTATAGCTCTCTTGAGTGCCAGAACACTCGGTGAAACAATCTTACCACCGTAATACAGGTAACCATATCCACGGGTAAAATTACTGTTTGTTCTATCTGAGCTGATTTCAAAACCTCCAAAAACATTCAGATTGTGTTTGTTGTTCCAGCTTTCTTTCAGACTTAAGGTATTCCTCATATAAAGGAAATTACCATCGTTGTTGCGGGCATCAAGTATACCACCACGTGGCAGAATAGTTTCCGGAATTGAATTCGGATCTGATGGATCTTTATACAACAGTGAATTTGCCTCTCTTAATTTATCATTGGTCGCCACACGATATGCATTTGCCACGTTTGAATATTCTGTGATTACATGATCGTATTTAGCTGTGGTTTTTCTGGCAGACAAAAGCGTCTCAAAAGTAAGCGTATTGCTGATCTTGTAAGTTGGCTTCAAAGAGAACCTGATGTCCTGTGATTTCAGAGTATTGAAATTCTCTTTAAGTTCTTCCAGAATATTAAAAGGAGCATAACTACGCAGATAATACTGTGGATTCCCATTTTCATCATATGGTGACATGGCTCTGCTGGTAGTAGATGCGTATGTTGCCGGGTTCAGCTCAAAAGAGCGGGTTGTCTCGAAATTGGTCTGTGTACTGTTAAATGTTCCTGGCGATAACTGGTTACGCAATGAGGCATTCACATTAAAATCAATATCAAAATTCCTGGTAATGTTTAGGTTTAAACGAAAATCCGTTGTGTACCTTTTCATGTTGTATCCTATAGCCGATCCATTATCGCCGGCATAACTACCTGATAAATAATAGGTAGCCTTATCACCACCACCAGAGAATGATAAACTGTGTTCCTGTAACAGGTTATTTTTAAACAACACATCAAACCAATCTGTATTTACAGAACGGGCCCTGTTTAGCGTTGCATTGTAATGGTCTTTAGTGATCATGTTTGATGCGTATTTCATATAAGCATCAGTAAAAGCACCTGTTGTAGATGGATAGTTCAGCACTGAAAGGTATCCGTAATTGTATAAATCATAGGAAAGATCCATAGATTGCTCAGAGTTCATGACGTTATATTCATTGATATTTGGTTTAACACCAATGGTATATGCCGTACTGAAATTGATCATACTGGAATTCTTTTTTCCTTTCCTGGTGGTGATGGAGATTACACCGTTAGCTGCTCTTGTGCCATACAATGCTGTTGCAGATCCATCTTTCAAAATAGAAATGTCTTCAATATCGGCAGCACTCAATCCGGCAATAGCTGAACCAAGCAACGACGCAGGATCTCCTGAATACAGCTGGCTCACATTGACGTTTGCCGGTGAAGCAATAGGCACCCCGTTGATCACATACAATGGTTCCTGATTGGCACTGATAGATGCATTACCCCTGATCCTGATCTTTGGAGTTGCTCCAAAAGTACCGGACACATTCTCCACACTTACACCCGCCGCAGCACCCTGCAGCATTCTGGAAACATCGGTATAGCCTGAACGGTTGACAATTTCTTTATCAACCTGGCTTATAGACCCTGTAAATGTCTTTTTATCTACTTTCTGATAACCGGTAACGACTACCTCTCCGAGGTTTAAGTCGCCGCCATCTAAAACGATATTCATAAAAGTAGTGGCAGCGGGAATCTCGCGTTTGTTAAAACCAATATAGCTGACCACCAATGTCGCACCTGCTTTATCTATTTTCAAAGAAAACTGACCCTCAGCATTAGTTTTGGTCACATTTGTTGTATTTTTCTCACTTACCGTAGCGCCTGCCAAAGGATTTTTACCGTCGGTAACCTTACCCGTGATCACTACCTGTTGCACAGCCTTTGCCAAGTTGCTGACTTTAGGGATTCGGGGATTGATTAAAATGGTTTCTCCTTCGATCTCAAATAAAAATGGCTGGTTCGTCATCGCTTTATTGAGCGTCTCATTTAAAGATGCTTCCTGCACAGACATGCTTACTGGTCGGGCCTGACTCAGTAAATCGGTATTGTAAACAAGTTTGTAACCACTTTGCTTTCTGATTTCCTGCAATACTTCTTTCAGTGGAGTGTTCTTTACCGAAATGGTAATCTTCTGAGAGAATGACTTAGCCGAGATCTGCAAACTTGCTATAACTATTAAAAGAGCAGTTAATTTCATGGCTAGTGAAAATTTGGTGGTGAAGTCTTTAACAAGTAAAAAATGCTTCCATAGGCGGAGCAATAGCTTGCGCTGAACAATTAAATTCATATGTTTGTTTAGTTGTAAGGTAATAGGTTAACTCTTCGTTGATTGATGATCCGTTGCCTTCATCATAACCGGTTGCGTTGCCGCGCAATCGGTTTAGTTTTTTAAGGGTAGTACATTCGTATTACATAAGCGTTGGTTTAGTTGGTTAGGTTAGTTAATTGATTCAAAATTATGCTAGCTGGAAGTTTTTATCACGTTGTTGACCAATTGAAATTTAATATTTCCTGTTTTTCTCAGCATGTTTAATACACTTTGCAGGGTCTCTTTTCTCGAGATCATCATGTTGTAACGGGTTTGAGGAACTTGCGTATAATCTACGTCTACATCATACCATCTCGACAATTGTTTCAGGATATCCTTTAAATACATGTCCTCGTATACGAAATTCCCATTTTTCCAGGCCCTTGCATTTTCAGCATTGGTTTTCACCACTTGCAGGTTGTTGTTTCGTGAAAGGATGGATTGTTCCCCCGGACTAAGGACTTTATTACTTTTACCCGAACGTTCCTGCACATTAACTTTGCCCGAAATCAGGGTTGTCCGCACCAATTCATCATCCTCATAAGCGCTGATGTTAAACTCCGTACCTAAAACCTGTACGATCTGAGTTGGTGTTTCTACAAAGAAGGGAATGTGATTTCCATTCCTGACTACTTTTTCTACTTCAAAGTACCCTTCTCCCCTGAGTTGAATTCTTCTTTCCTCCCCATTAAAAGCTAGCGGATAACGCAATGAAGAAGAAGCATTGAGCCACGCTCTTGTTCCATCAGGTAATATGATTTCGTATTGCGCGCCTTTAGGAGTGGTCAACTGGTTGTATTTAGTTTCACCATCATTTGCGACAGCACCTGCTTCATAAACAAGCGTACCGTCTTTTGTACGCTTTATTTTTATACCGGCATCATTGAGTACTGTGTGATCATTTGCACCACCTAGTGCCACGGAAGTTCCATCTGCTAAAGTCAGAACAGCCTTATTTGTTCCCGGCTGTGCATCATTTACACTGCTCAGTTGATTTACGATGTTTTTAGGCTTGTTATATTGAATGTAAAAATACACAGAAAAGAAAACCATTCCTGCAAGACAGGCTGCAGCAGCATACTTTACAAATAGCGGAAGAACGCTTGACCGTTTTTCTGTAAAAAGCTGATTTTTCAGGTAAGCATCAGTCTGGTTAAAAACTGCTATTACTTCTGGTCGTTGTTCAAAATTTTCAGGCACCCCTCCTTTTAATTCTTCCAGAATCAGCAGTTTCAATTCCTCATTATCTTGCTGGCCTCCAAAGTGTGCAATTAAAGCACTTACTTCCTCCGGAGTACATTCGTTGTTAAGATAGCGATTAAATAATTGGGTGCTTTGTTTCATTTGTTCTTCTCTCTTTTAAGCATATACGCTCGTCAGAGAAAAAGCAACTACTCTGATATGATATTTTTATTTAGCCATGGTAAATAAAAACAAAATCACCATTAAATCTATGCTCGAAAGATTCTTCTTTAAGATCCGTGTCGCTTTTACGATATGGTTATTGACTGTCGCGGTAGAGATGTTTAACAATTCTGCTACTTCATTATAGCTTTTACCTTCAACTTTACACAATTTAAAGACTTCACGACATTTTGGAGGCAATAATTCGATCTCTTTTTCTAAAAGACTTAAATTCCATTTTAAATGCAGGCCCTCTTCTATTGGATTATACTCATCTCCTACCGATAACGCAATGAGTTTTTCCGCCAGCTTTTTATCCCTTGAAGCTTTCCTGAAAAAATCATATACTTTATTTTGTGCGATACGAAGAATATAGTTATCAAATGATTGTTCAGGATCTATAGAGTTCCTGTTGTTCCATAGACTCACGAATACTTCCTGCAAAACATCGGAAGCAAGTTCGGGAGATTTTAGCATTTTGAGGATATTTGAATAGATCCGGGCTCTGTATTGCTTATAAAAAAAATCAAAGGCAGCATTGTCTCCAGCCTTTAGTTTTATAAGCATTTCAAAATCTATAGCCGGAATATTTTTATCCATATAAGAGTTATTTCTTAAGCTTCTCTATCAAATTATACTATTATCAGGAACATCAATTCCACAAGATCAGTACAGACAAATGAAAAAGAGCTAACTATATGACGAGGTGATAGATGTAAATCTAATTCACACTGTCAAATATAAGTTATTTTTTAAGATGGAGAAAATTCAAAACTGATGTCAAAACAAGGCCAGGGAAGACCATCCCTGGTTTGCCGAAAAAAGGATTTAAGTGTAATTAGTTCTTACAGGATTCGTTGAAAATGATTTTCCAGATGATTACGCATGGCGTTTCTGAAAAGCTCAGGAGAACCATTCTCTAAAATATCTACCAAACCTTTATGGGATACAAATTTGTTGAGGGTTACATTCTTTTTCAGGAGTCCGCTGTTGTTTACAAAATCAAAAACAGGCAGCAACATTCTTTGAAATTTCTTTAATGTCTGATTGCCCGTAATCTCGTAAAGTTTCCCGTGGAAAGCAATTTCATGATCAATGTCAAAAATATAATCTTTTGCAGTCTCCGGCTCATTTTCTACAATTTCCTTCAGTTCTTTGATATCTTCAGGAGTAATGTGGCTAAACAGGAAATCGGCCATACCTATTTCCAGTACCAATCTAATTTCAAAAATCTCTTTTAAGGTCTCCTGATCCAGGATATGCGGATTCATGCTCTTGCCTAGAATTGCAAATAAATCAGGACTGGTAATCACAGTACCTTTTTTCTTTTTGGTTTCTATCAGGCCCATCATCCTCAGACGCAATAATGCTTCCCTAACCACCGTTCGGCTTACACCAAGTGAAGTGCTAAGTTCTAATTCTGTTGGTATGCTATCCCCCACCTTCAATTTCCGTACCTGCAGCAGCTCCACAAGATTTGCCTCAACACGGTCTACTAAAGAACTTGTGTCAACCTGCCTGATAGATTCTAGTAACTCCATTTGTATAAATTTAATCGTCAATGTGCTGACGTACTTTTCAAATATAATGTAATGCAAATATCGAACAAAATCCCGAGTCTATTATGTGTTACATAAAAAAACATCAATGGGAAGCTCCTGTAATTTTTGCCTCTTCAAAATCAAGCTGATATTCCTGTCTGCGAATTTCCTCATCATTGAATGTCCGCTCGCGGCGAATGGCAAAAAGTTCTTTCCTCTGTACTTCGTAAAGATCCAGCAATACATGGTTATAAAGTTCAATTTCCTCTTTCTCTGTATCCACACACTCCAGTGATTCCAGCCTTTCATTGATAAGTATAGCGTCACTTTCAAGCTGCCTTTTTAGAAAACCTATCAACTCGTTATCTTTTGCCTCCAATGAATATCTTTCATTTAACCGTTTAAGTGCAGTCCGCATTAAACGAACTTTTATCGCAGCTTCCTGCTCTCCTGAAGGTGGGAAATCCTCGATATCTTTTATTTTGATCCATTTAATGATCAATGGTAAGGTCAGCCCCTGAAATACGAGTGTAACTAAAATCACAATAAATGTGATGAACAAGATCAGGTTGCGATGCGGGAATGCTTCACCATTTTTAAGTAAAAGAGGAACCGACAATGCCGATGCAAGGGAAACAACCCCACGCATACCGGCCCAGCCCACAATCAAAGGACCTTTCCAAAGCGGATTTTGCGGATCCATACGTTTAGTATTCCCCAGCCACTTGGGCACATAGGCGATCGGAAGGACATAAACCAGCCTCACCAATATGGTAATCAAACTGATGATCAGCCCATATTTTATGGCTTCTGCAATAGAATAGTCACCCAGATTTTCAATCACAACGGGGAGTTCCAGTCCAATGAGAATAAACACGAGACCATTCAAAACAAAACCTACAGTTGCCCATACGCCTACCGCCTGAATCCTGGAATTGCTATGCGAAAATATCTCGTGCGACCGGTAGGACAAAAATAACCCTCCGGCTACTACCGCCATCACTCCCGAATAATGAAAATGTTCTGCAGCGATGTACATAAAATACGGTGACATTAGCGTCAGTGAGGTATCTATGCTTGGCGTAGTAGGCAAAAACCGATGCACCACATACATGACATGTGCTATGGCCAAACCTATAACCACACCCATGATCGCTGCTATGAAAAACTGTCCGACAGCCTCCCCGAGTGAAAACTTTCCGGAGATGATAGCAACTACCGCAAATCGGAAAACAATTAAACTGGAGGCATCATTGATCAGGCTTTCTCCCTCCAGTACCGTGGTAAGCCGTCCCGGTATTTTCACATTCTTCAATACCGAAGTCGCCGCTACCGCATCAGGCGGTGATATAATCCCTCCGAGTAAAAACCCGAGTGCCAGCGTAAATCCCGGTATCATAGATGATGAAACATAAGCAACAATAACTGAGGTAAAAAATACCAGCCCAAAAGCCAGCATCGCTATCGGCCTCCTCCACTTCCAGAAATCATTCCATGAGGTATACCATGCAGCTTCATACAATAAGGGGGGCAGGAAGATCACGAAGATCAATTCAGGTTCAATTTCGATAACCGGCACTCCGGGGATGAAGCTGATGGCCAAACCTGCAAGTACTAAAAAGATCGGATAGGATATTTTGAGCTTTTGCGCGAGCATGATCAGCATAAAAGTTGCAAAAAGCAGCACGAGTATAAAAAGTATATTCTCCTGAAACATAGTAGATAGATGCGTTGTAACGTTTTTAATATAGCTTGTAATTAAAGCGATTGTAATTTAGAAAAGATTATTGATTTATTACATTTGTTCTGCATCATTTAACGGTGACGCAACAACCCATATCAACCCCTTTTCTAAACCCACACAAATGAAACGATTTATTGCATTAACTTTTACTTTATTCCTGATGAAGGGCGCTTTCTCTCAACAAATAAAATACACCAATGGAAATGACTCCTGGAATCCTGATTCCTTAGGAAACCACCGCGCCGTACTTCAGGTAAGTAATGCCGGAAAAGTAGCGAAAGCAACGATCGACTGGAGAAGAAGGGATACTAAACCTGAACTCAAAGCCATATGGGTGGTAGATGCCAGGACTAACAAAATCATTAAAAATACCAACGCTACAGATGTTAACCGTGAACAGGGAACTGTCTATTTCGAGCCCACATCTGGTCCGGGCACATACTACGTTTACTACATGCCTTACCAGGTAGAAGGCAGATCTAATTATCCAAATGCTCAGTATGTAAAGAACCAACCTAATACACAATGGTCGGGCGCAACCCAAAATGCTGTTCCTGCACTGGTAAAAGAAATACAATCCATAAATGCAATGAATAGCTTTTACCCAATGGAAGTTATTGCAACAGCAAAAGAAACACAAACCCTGATCTCACAGCACCCTCAAAAGGATTATCTAGTGTTTACGGAAGACAGGATCAATCCCATTAAGATGACCGATGATCTTCCTCAAAGGTGGATCGCAAAAGGATTGACCAACTCTTTTAGCGGAACCGCCTCCAAAGGAGAAAACTACGCATTTCAGCTGGGGATATATGCCGCTAAGAAAGACCTGAATGATGTTAGGGTAAGTTTCAGCAGTCTAAAAAACAAAGCAGGAAACTCGATTCCTTCCAGCGTTTTATCTTGCCTGAACACAGACGGAACAAACTGGGACGGCTCGAAACTGCACAAAGTGGTTGATGTGCCCAAATTGAAAGTACAAGCGCTATGGATACTTGCAAATCTGCCTGCTACTGCAGCAGCCGGAACTTATTCAGGTACAGCCACCGTTACTACGAAAGGGACTGCCAGCAACACAATTAAAATTAACCTTACAGTAAGCAACACTCTAGCTAAAGAAGGCGGAATCAATGAGCCATGGAAACAAACCAGGCTTACCTGGCTCAATTCAACACTGGCTCAAAAAAATGAAGTCATAGCTCCTTATATCCCGCTGGTCGTAACAGATAAAACCATTGCATTGTTAGGAAGAAAAGTAACGGTAAATAAAGATGGGCTACCTGCTCAGATCCAGACTTTCTTTACCCCGGAGATGACCGGGATTTCCAGTACACCAAAGAACATCCTCACAGAACCTATTCATTTCCATGTTATAAAATCAAATAATAAAGATCTAGTATGGAAAAATGAAGGTGTTGTCTTTACAGAAACAAAACCTGGAATTGTAAAATGGGCTACCAAAAATATTTCCGATAGCCTGGATATGGACATTAATGCTTCTTTAGAATCGGATGGTTTTATGTCTTATACGGTAAGATTCCTGGCCAAAAATGACATCAAATTAAATGACATCAGACTGCATATGCCTATTCAGCCTGCAGCAGCCAAATACTTAATGGGGCTAGGACAAAAAGGGGGGACAAGACCTGATAGTTTGAACTGGAAATGGGAGGTTGCCACCAAAAATCAGGACGGGGCATGGATCGGAGATGTAAATGCGGGTATTCAATATTCACTAAGGGATCAGCACTATATACGTCCGCTAAATACAAACTTCTATCTTCAAAAACCTCTATTATTACCTACTTCGTGGGGCAATGAAGGTAAAGGCGGAATCCAGATCTTTAAAAAAGGTGCGGCGGTATTGGCAGACAACTACAGCGGCGAACACTTCATGAAAAAAGGAGACACTCTTTATTACAACTTCACCTTATTGATCACTCCTTTCCATCCAATCAATACTGATTTCCAGTGGAGCAACCGCTTTTATCACAAATACAATAAGCTGGATACGATAAAAGCGACAGGCGCAACATTAATCAATATACACCACGCCACCCCTATCAATCCAGTGATCAACTACCCTTTCATCGCTCATAAGGAAATGAAAAGCTATATTGATGAAGCACACAGCAAGGGATTGAAAGTAAAAATATACAATACGGTCCGCGAACTTTCCAACAGTGCCTACGAGACATTTCCTTTGCGCAGCTTAGGCCATGAGATCTACTCTACAGGCAAAGGTGGTGGTTATTCATGGTTACAAGAGCATGTGGGTACTGACTACATCGCGGCATGGTATGTACCGGAAATTAAAGATGCAGCAATCGTAAACAGCGGAATGAGCCGCTGGCACAATTACTATGTTGAAGGAATGAACTGGCTGGTTAAACATGTAGGTATAGACGGTATCTATCTTGATGATGTGGCTTTTGACCGCACGACAATGAAACGCATCAAAACTGTACTTACCCAAAACGGTCATCCTGGAATTATAGACCTGCATTCAGCGAATCAATACAACAAAAGCGACGGCTTCAACAACAGTGCGAATCTTTACATGGAACATTTCCCATACCTTAATCGTTTATGGTTTGGCGAGTACTTTGACTATGAGAAAAGCGGACCGGATTTCTTCATGACAGAAGTGTCTGGCATTCCATTCGGATTGATGGGAGAAATGCTTCAGGATGGCGGAAATGCATGGAGAGGGATGATCTATGGAATGACAAATCGTATGCCCTGGAGCGATGGTGCAGATCCTCGTCCGATATGGAAAGAATGGGACAAATTTGGTATGCAGGGTAGTAAAATGATCGGATATTGGGTAGAAAACAACCCGGTTAAAACCGGCAATCCGGAAGTACTGGCCACCATTTATAAAAAAGAAAAAAGCACACTGGTTGCACTGGCAAGCTGGGCAAAGGAAGATGTAAAAATAAAACTCAACATTGACTGGAAAGCACTGGGCATAGATCCAGCAAAAGCTACGATTACTGCTCCAGATATTAAAAACTTTCAGCCGGCACAAGTGTTTAATGCCAACGATGATATTACAGTTGCACCACGCAAAGGCTGGATGATTGTGATCAAAGAAAATTAAGATGATGAAATTTAAACCACTTGCATTTATCATCAACATAGCCATTCCACTGGGAATTGGCTATGTTGGATCTATATTTACCGCAGAATCGGTAAAGACCTGGTACAAAACACTGAATAAACCTTCTTTTAATCCTCCAGATAGCTTATTTGCACCTGTATGGACAACGCTCTTTGTCCTGATTGGCATCTCGGCCTACCTGGTATGGCAAAAGAGGGCTCAGATTGAGAATTTTCCGCGTACAGTAGCTATTTATCTAATTCAGTTGCTGCTAAACCTGATGTGGTCTTTTATATTTTTCTACGTAAAGAAGATCGATCTTGCACTATTCGAAATCATTATATTTCTCATCGTGATCATCATCAATGCAAGGGTCTTTTATAAGATAGACAAGACTGCAGGACTTCTTTTTATACCCTATATCTTGTGGGTGAGTTTTGCAACCTTGCTTACCTATAACATCTTTATATTGAATTAGCAGACCGATTAAACCTCAGTCTTAACCTCCGCATCCGACAGGCGATGCGGCTGTCCTTTACCGGTGGTGATCAGGTTAAACAAACTATGCTGCAGGAAATAGTTCCAGCCTTTAAAACAATCCTGATAACATTCGCTCTCAGGAACCAAACCCATATGAGTGAACCACAGTTGTGTCTGACCTTCTTTTTGAGAAATTTCAAAGCAAATCTGCGTTCCTGTCCACTCCTCTTTGTCCTCGAGGAAACTCAAATGGCTTTCTGTAACCAGCCAGACTATTTTTTGGTTAGGAATAACTGCAGTTAGCTTTTGTTTGGAATAATGCATGTCTGCAAAGCGGACTTCGAATTCATCATCCAGTCTTTCGGATTGGCCTTTGAAATCCTCCGACCACCAGGCACGGATATCATTGATAGCCCCAAACACTTGTTCCGGGCTTTGGTCTACCAAGAAGGTAGTGGTAAAATCTGTTGTCGTCATGGTTATAATTTTTGGTTGATTAATTAGCATTTATGCTCAGATTGCTGGTTTTTATTCAATAAGGTGTCCAATTTTTTCAGTTTAGACGTCCAGAACTCATCAAAGTAGTTTAACCAGTTTTGCAATTCCTCGAATCCGTCCTTTTTTAGCGTGCAGTAACGTTCCCTACCCATGTCCTGGATGGAAATAAACCCTGAGGCTTCCAATATTTTCACATGTTTGGAAACAGCGGGCCGGCTCATATCGAAATGATCGGCCAGGCCGTTGATGGTCAGACTATCTTCAGAAAGCAACATGATCATCTTTCGCCTGCTGGGATCCCCGATTACCTGGAAGGCATCAAGCGTTGGTATGGCCATGGTCTGTAGCTTTTAAAAGTTTATCAATATTCTGGAATTTCTCTAACCAGCCATGTAACAACGCATGATACATATCAAGATTCTCTTCCTGATTAAAACCACGATGTTCCAAAACAACTGTTGTACCATTTTCTCTTACTTCCAGCTGCCAGGTGACTACCGACTCCAGGTTGATCTTTCCTTCACCCGGGCCACAGTTCCAGGAGTAAACTAATTTTTTTAATGGTTCAATCTCCAACACTTTGCAATGAAAGATACCGTCTAAATTCAGATTCGCTTTTGCGCCGGTTCGGAACTGGAACTCATGACCTACTATAGGTAGAAAATCATTTTTCATGAGCCATTGCGCCATCAATTCAGAATTGGTCAGGTATTCCCAAACCATATCAATGGGGTGCGCGAAGAAATACTGGTGTTTAATAATTTTTGCCATAATGAGTAACTTTTGGGTTACTCAAATATATAGGTAACCCATGAGTTACGCAAATTTATTTGAAAATATATTTAAAGTCGATCAGTGCGCCCTATGTCTGGCCTTGCAAAACTTCATTGGTGCTTGATTTTCTATTCCTGCGGCATCAACAAGATGAGGATAAATGTGAGCGGAAAAGCGGGTGAAATTGCAAGCAGAGTTTCTGTGCGGGACAGGATGACGTAGCTACAGAAAAAAACCTTAATTTTAAGTTATGAAACTCCTTAAAATACTGACCCTGTTTTTACTTGCATGCCCTGCCATTGAGGGCTATGCGCAAAAAGTAGGACTGGTATTGAGCGGAGGAGGGGCTAAAGGACTTGCCCATATCGGAATTCTAAAGGCTCTGGAAGAAAATCACATTCCGATAGACTATATAACGGGGACCTCCATGGGTGGTATAGTAGGCGCCATGTATGCCTCAGGATATTCACCGGCCCAAATTGAAAAGATTGCACTAAGCATAGATTTTCAGGATTGGGTAAGCGGCAGGTACAAGAGCGACTATAGTTTCTTCTTCCAGAAGAAAAGTATCAACTCATCAATCCTAACCGCCAAACTGTCCATAGACACAAACCTGCGGCTCAATTTTCGCTCAAATCTTGTCAATGACATACCTCTAAATTTTGCTTTGCTGGAACTTTTTTCGCAAGCCTCCGCCATTTCTAAAGATAATTTCGACAACCTTTTTGTCCCCTATCGCTGTATGGTTTCCGATGTTTTATCTCAAACCAGCATCACAGTGAGTAAAGGCAGTCTTGCCGAAGCAGTTAGAGCAACCATGACTGTCCCCCTTATTTACCGACCCATTAAGCTGGACGAAAAGTATGTATTTGACGGAGGTCTATACAATAATTTTCCTGCAGATGTCATGAAAAAAGATTTCAATCCAGATGTCATCATCGGTTCAAACGTTTCTTCCAAAAACTATAATGAATACCCTAAAAATGATGAAAGGCTAATGAACCGTCTTATGGTTTTCATGTTCCTTTCAAAATCAGATTCTACACTTATAGGCGAAAACGGGATCTACATACAGCCCGATCTTCGTGGCTATTCTGTTGCTAATTTTAATCCGGTAGCTGCGCTCATTAAACAGGGATATGATGCTACGATTGCGGAAATGTCTCAGATCAAGCAAAAAATCCATAAACGCGTCAGCATCCCTGAAGTCATGCTGCGAAGGAATAGCTTCAACAATAAAAAGCGAGACCTCGTATTTAGCAGCGTAACTGTTACCGGAGTAAATACACAGCAAAAAAGATACATTGAACGTCTTTTTAAAAGTGATCAGGCTACCTTCAACCTCAACGACATCAAGCAAGGCTATTATAAACTCGTAGCCGATGAAACGTTCGAAACCGTTTACCCTAAAATCGCTTATAATCCTTTAAGTGACAGCTATAACTTTGAAATTATAGCTAAACCACAGAAAAGCTTTAAGGTAGATTTCGGAGGAAATATTGCAACAAGGCCAATCAGCAATGTATTTCTGGGCGTCCAATACAATTACCTCAACAGAAAATCATATACCTTCGGCACCAACTTATACTCCGGACGTTTTTATGAGTCCCTGCAGCTTAGCGGCCGCATAGACTACCCTTCTCGCTTACCCTTATTCCTGGCAGCCGAAATGACTTACAACCACTTCGATTATTATAAAACAAGCTCCATATTTATAGAAAACCCACACCCTACTTATATTGAGCAAGCTGATAGGAAAATAGATTTAAAAGTAGGATTCCCGTTGAACCGCAATACCAGAGTGACGCTCAATACCTCATTTATTAACAACAATGACAGATATAGTCCAAATGATCAGTTTACCATAGGCGACATACTGGATAAGACAGTCTTTAATGGTTCCAGATCTACTTTTGCTTTCGAGCAATACACCTTTAACCGAAAACAATACGCCAATAGAGGCAGAGACTTTCTGTTGAGCTTCAATTACTTTGCAGGCCGGGAAAATTATACAGCAGGCAATATCACCGGAAATCAACTGACATTGAATAAAGCCCAAACCACCAGAACATACCGGCAATGGATCAACCTTAAAATAAGCGACGAAAATTATTTCTTTACTACCCCAAAATACGCATTAGGATACCTTGCAGAAGGTGTATATTCCAACCAGCCCTTGTTTTCAAATTATCACTCAACCTTGCTTGTCGCCCCGGCATTTTATCCTTTGCAAGACAGCAGATCCGTATTTCTTGAAAATTTCAGAGCAACCAGCTACCTGGCCGGAGGTATCAAAAATGTATATACCGTCAAAAGGAACCTTGACCTGAGAGCAGAGGGATATGTGTTTTTACCTTATCAAAAATTTGAGAGGCAGGGCTTTCAGGGCATAGGCACGATGAAGCCGCTTACCCGATGGCAATACGCTGCAACAGCAGGCATAGTATACCATAGCCCGGTTGGTCCTGTAAGCCTCAGTTATAATATATACGATGATCCGATAAAAAGAAACGGCATTTTGTTACATTTGGGGTATCTGATTTACAACAAACGATCTATAGAATGAAACGAATATATCTGCTGATCTTGCTTTCCATATGCTGCACTTCCTCATATGCGCAAAATTCTAAGACCAATATCAATAATTTTCTTGTTAAAGAAAGCCTGCTTAAGAACAGTAAACTGGCGATCATAGCAGCAGATTCGACGGAGAACCCGCTAGAACAGATCAATGGAATCTATACCTTTACAGTAAGTGGATTCTCTCAAACACTCACCTTTAACGACGGGGTAGCCATACTCCCAATGAAACTGGAGAAATCAGCATTTGTATACATCAAACATGAAAATGATCAGGGGACACACAGTAAACTGCTCTACGTATATAAAAAGGATGGCACTTTAAGTCCCTATGCCATCAGCAGCGTATGGCTGGTATTATTTCCTGCAGCAATTATATTGCTGGCATTTACATTCCGAAAGTTTATCATAGCAGCTGTAGTAATTATGCTGGTATTCATCTACTTCAATCATAGTAACGGATTAAACCTGTCTACCTTTTTTGAAAGTATATTCGACGGTTTAAAAAATCTGTTTTAGAAAGGCATTCCTATACCAAAATTATATTGAACAAACCTGTACCTGTCAGGGCTATTTTTAAGGTAATATTCATCCTTAAATGTTTTCCCGCCACCCAGGAATTTGCTGATCACCCATTGCTCTGAGCCCCGGAACTGAGGATCTTTAAGCTTCAATCCGATGTCAAACCTGAACACAAAATACTGAACATCATACCTGAATCCCATACCAGTTCCTAAGGCGATCTGACTACCAAGCTTATCCAGCTTAAAATAGGTCTCCTCAAATCCGTCACTACTGGCTATATTCCAAACGTTACCGGCATCCAAAAAAAACGCACCTTTCAATTTTGCACCAAAGAATTTATTGAGCAGTTTATACCGGTACTCCAAATTACTTTCAATATGTATATCCGCCAATTGATCAAGACCATATAATGCTTTACGCACTGCCTCATCGGGGAGCCTTTCTCCTCTATTGTAATTTCCCGGCCCCAGTGTCCTTGCCTGCCATGCCCTTACACCACTTGATCCGCCCGCAGCAAATAGTTTCTCGAACTGCATATAACTTGAATTCCCATATGCATAGCCAACGCCTGCATTTATCCTGGCCACAAATTGCTTTTCACCACCTAAATTTTTATACCACCTTAAGTCAACTTCCGGTCTTACATATTGATTAAATGGTAATCCAAGTATTTTGGCATCCTTACCATTTTCTGCTCCTTTACTTCCCCCCAGTTTCGAAACAAGCTGTAAAAGATTCCCAGCCATATCCAAACTTCCTCTAAAGTAGATGAAATCACTGTTTCCCACGAGCTTGTCAGCATTAAGAGAATACGAATATTTAATACCGAGCGTAAGGTCTTTTCTAATCAATTGAGACAGCGTATATACATCGAGCAGGCCACTCGGAACATTCGTTGAATTACTATCAATAAGTAATCCGCCAAAACGATATTCGAAATTCAAAGGCGTAACGGTATGAAATTTTGATTTGGACTCCACAAATTCATAAGTGAGCGAGGTCTGCAATAGGCGTCGTTCAAAAATATCTTTTTGCAGAGCGTACGTATAGCTGCTGGAGAAAATCGTATGCGGCATCCCCCCTTTTCTGCTGGGTCTTGCTGTGATTAAAGGCAGCATCAGCCTGGGAACGGTAAGGTTCGCACTAATTGAGAAGTCGCGCTGATAAATGTCATTAAAAAAACCTCTGCCCTGGCCTATCCTCGATTGCAAGCCGCCCTTCACCTGAAAATCAAATCGTTCCGCTCCTCTGAAAAGATTGTTATTTGTATACGTATTACTCAAGGTAAAACCAACAGTTCCCGCATTAAACGGAACTTCTCCTTCTACCCTGTTACTCATGATCTTTTGAGGGATCAGCTGGATCACAGGCAATACTTTATTGGAGCTATCCTGTGCTTTATTGTATTCTATCTTAACATTTTTAAACACATTGAGTTCATACATCCGATCGTAGGTAAGGTTCTCATTCCTGATGTCATACATTTCAGATTCACGAAGGAAGTTATACCTCACAATTGGATTGCGTCTAAACTTTTTTGAAAGATCCGTATATCTCAAACCCCGAAATACTTTATCATTCATATTCAGGCTGTCCGGGAAGCCATCGGCATCAGGTGCAATGATCAGATTGGTCTCTCCAAGTGTAAACTGCTGGTGGGCCGACTTATTCAATGGATTATCAATAAATAAGGTAACATTCGCTTTGCTGGCATTCAGGTTAGAATCCACATCATATTTTACATACGGACGCGCGAACTCAAAATAACCATTTTCTTTCATCACCTGATAGATCTGATCCCTTTCATAGCCCAGCGAATCATCGTCATACCTCATACCTTCTTTCAAATGCGTGAAAGCTGCCTTTTTGGACAAATACAAATCCCTGACACTAGGATCAGCTATTTCATATTTGATTTTATTGACAGTAAAAACCGGCCCCGGGTCTACTTTAAAATGAAGATCAGCCCTTTGGTTCTTCACCTTGATATCTGATTTTACTTTCGCCTTAAAATACCCTTTACTGTTTAGGAATTTTTCAATCTGAGTTCTTGAAATCTCTACGAGTGCACTATCCAGGATTGGAGGAGGTGTCCCCAGGGGCTTAATGTCACTGGTTTTATATTTACCATTCTTAGTATTAAACACGTTATATATCAATACATTAATACCTATTGTAGAAGTAGGCCTGATGTCTTTCTGGATGTAGTTGTATGCTTCCTCTTCAAAAGCTTTATCAATACTGTCTATGTCTACATGTTTAACGATCGACTGGTAGTCTTCAATATATTTTGTTGATGAACATCCTGTGACAAAAACAATAATAAATAGTAATATTGCACCAAACTGGACACTGCTTTTATAATTATAGTATGCTTTCAAAATCTCAGATAAGTTTTATAAAATCGTTACATCAAAAAAAGTACCGTAAAGAAAATGGGATATTTATCATCGAAGGTATAAAATCTATTGTAGAATTTATCCAGTCATCTTATCAAATCCACAGCATTTATTATCTGGCTCAATACCAGTCTTTACTACCAAGTCTGCCTGCAAATATAAAGTTATTTGAAGTAAACAACGCTGAACTGGATAAGATTAGTACATTACAAACACCGCAGGGAATTATTGCGCTGGTACATATCCCTAAAAGCGCTGTCCTGGATTTAAACGCTTTAAAAGGTTCATTTTCATTGGTACTGGATGGCATCCAGGATCCGGGAAATCTGGGCACTATCATTCGTACTGCTGACTGGTTTGGATTTAAAAATGTAATTTGCTCAAATAACACGGTTGAGGTTTATAACCCAAAAACAGTGCAGGCAACGATGGGTTCACTAAGCAGGGTAAATACTTTTTACCTGGATCTGCAGGAACTTTTAAGCCAGACAAAACTACCCATATTTGGTGCGGTACTTAATGGAAACAGCATGTATAAAACCAATTGGGGCAATGAAGGGTTGGTGATATTAGGCAACGAAGGTCAGGGAATCAGTAATGAAGTCATGAATTTAATTACCAATCCGGTAACCATTCCGAGGGTTGGAGGCGCTGAGTCATTGAATGTTGCCATCTCAGCAGCGATATTATGTGCAGATATTAATAGAAATTTGCAGAAATAAATTGGATCATAATATATAATTGTTATTTTTGCAGCCTGAATTTTAACAGGGTCGAGTGGCCGAGTGGCTAGGCAGAGGTCTGCAAAACCTCCTACAGCGGTTCGAATCCGCTCTCGACCTCCAGATTTTTATAAATTAAAGAAATAGACATGGCAGTTACCAGATTAAAAAGAAAAGACAGAAGAAATAAAACATTCGCAAAGTTAGATGTGAAAAACTTGAAACTTGCTACTAACATTGAACTAGGTAGCCGTTCAAGACAGTCTACCAAAGATCAATTGGCTAAAAACAATGCAATTTTAGCTCAACTTACTGCAAAAGCATAAGTTAAGATCTCTTAAAAAAATTAAACACCTCTGCAAGCAGAGGTGTTTTTTTATGCCTTAAATTTGCCTGTATTGAATCGTGCCAGATTCACTCCTGACTGCAGATAACATCGAACCTCCTTTATACTGAGTGCACCATGAGTGCACTATGAGTGCACGGTGAGTGCACCTTTTACCTAGAAAAAGGTGCACTCATAGCGTATTCATAATGTCAGGACTGTGCTGTCAATACAAACGCATGCAGAAGCAGACCATACCCGATAGCAAGCTCTTACTGGTCAGAAAATTAAAATTAAACTGTTTTAACCAGTTCTTTGCAGATCCTCTTAATGATGCCCGGCCCTTCATAGATAAAGCCTGTATACAACTGAACTAGTGAAGCACCGGCTTCCAGTTTATCGATCGCATCCTGAGGAGAATGAATGCCCCCCACTCCTATGATAGGAAATGCTTTGCCTGATTTCTCTGAAAGGTAACGGATCACTTCGGTAGAACGCACGGTCAACGGCTTACCACTTAAACCACCTGCCTCGTTTTTTACAACCTCCGCGGTATAAAGGCTGCTTCTGTCAATAGTGGTATTGGTAGCAATAACTCCTGCAATACCAGTTTTAAGTACGATTTCAACAATATCATCCAATTGCTCATTGGTCAGGTCAGGTGCGATCTTTAGAAGAATCGGTCTTGAAATGTTATTTTTAGAATTGCGTTGCTGTAAAGTATTTAAAAGTTCCATCAGAGGTCCTTTTTCCTGCAAAGCCCTTAAACCCGGTGTATTCGGAGAACTCACATTGACCACAAAATAATCCACCACATCAAAAAGCCTGTCAAAACATTTGATGTAATCACTTACCGCATCTTCATTTGGCGTATTCTTGTTCTTACCGATATTACCACCAATTACAATATCAGAATTTTTAGATTTCAATAAACGCAGTCGCTCTGCAAGGGTATCCACACCTTTATTGTTAAAACCCATCCTGTTGATGATGGCACTGTCTTCTTCCAGACGGAACATTCTGGGCTTATCATTTCCCGGCTGAGGCAGAGGCGTAACTGTACCCACTTCTATAAAACCAAAGCCCAGATCACTCAGAGCTTCTATGTATTCTCCGTTCTTATCGAATCCCGCGGCAAGACCTACCGGGTTTTTAAATTTAATCCCAAATACTTCACGTTCCAGTCCTTTGATATTGATATCAAAACTTCCGCGCAGGATGGTTTGTCCCAATGGAAAGTGATCATGAAACCATTTCAACCTTTTCACTACAAAATAGTGCACTTTTTCCGGGTCGAATTTGAAAAATATTGGCTTAATTAGACGGTACATGGTGCAAATATATATATAACAAAATAATTTCAAGATGCTCAAATGGTTAATAATAAAAATAGCCCTTAAAGTTGTATTTTTGCAGCCAAATGATTTCAATAAACGACTTAACTTTCTTAATAGGTGCCAGAGCGCTGTATGATGAAGCAAACTGGCATATAAAACCAGGCGACAGGGTGGGATTGATTGGTGCCAATGGAACCGGAAAATCCACTTTACTAAAAATAATTGTTGGGGAATACGCCCCTTCGTCAGGAACTATTTCTATGTCCAAGGACTTAAAAATCGGTTACCTGAACCAGGATTTATTATCTTATGATTCTCATCATAGTATTTTACATGTGGCAATGGAGGCTTTCGAGCGCCAAAACCAGTTACACGATGAGATTGAAGACTTGTTAAGGAAAATCGAAACTGACTATTCTGAAGAGGTTTTAAATAAGCTGAGCGACAAGCAACAGGAATTTGAAGCTTTGGATGGCTATAATATTGAATACAGAGCGAACGAGATTCTGGCAGGTCTGGGTTTCAGTACAGAAGACCAGTTAAGGCCACTGAATACTTTCTCCGGGGGATGGCGTATGCGTGTCATGCTGGCCAAGATCCTACTGCAAACACCTGATATCCTTTTACTGGATGAGCCCACCAACCACATGGATTTACCTTCCATCAAATGGCTGGAATCTTACCTTGTAGGCTTTGAAGG
The DNA here is from genome assembly GCF_005116445.1 of Pedobacter frigoris. GTDB lineage: Bacteria > Bacteroidota > Bacteroidia > Sphingobacteriales > Sphingobacteriaceae > Pedobacter > Pedobacter frigoris. The sequence continues at coordinate 106,432 of NZ_SWBQ01000006.1, read as the reverse complement.
TGCTATCGTAATCGTTTCTCACGACAGGTATTTCCTGGACAAAGTAGTCAACAAAACAGTAGAATCGCGTAAAGGAAAGCTGACTTCTTATGCAGGTAATTACTCTTTTTACCTGGAAGAAAAGGCCTTGAGGGGAGAGATACAAAAAGGCGAATTTAAAAACCAGCAAGCCAAGATTAAACAGGAAGAACGCCTTATCGAGCGTTTTAAAGCCAAAGCATCAAAAGCTAAAATGGCTCAGTCGAGGATGAAAGCACTGGATAAAATGGAACGTGTAGAAGATGTAGATGATGAAAACCCTACAGTAAACTTCCAGTTTAAATTCTCTAAGCCATCTGGTCGTCACGTAGTAAGAATTGAAGGAGCTTCAAAAAGCTATCCGAATATAGACATACTTCACAATGCCGAAGGGGTAATTGAAAAAGGTGATAAAATCGCTTTAATCGGTGCCAATGGTAAAGGTAAATCTACTTTATTGAGAATTATCGCAGGTACTGAAGGCTTTCAGGGCAAATGCGAGACAGGACATAATGTAACTACTACATTCTTTGCTCAGCATCAGCTGGAGTCTCTGCATCTGGACAATAACATTCTGGGCGAATTACAGGCTTTTGCACCTAAACACACTGATACAGAACTACGTGGTATATTGGGCTGTTTCCTGTTTACCGGAGACGATGTATTCAAAAAGATCCGTGTACTTTCAGGAGGTGAAAAATCAAGGGTAGCATTGGCAAAATCCCTGACTACAGACTCAAACTTCCTGATTCTGGATGAACCTACGAATCACCTGGACATCCAGTCGGTGAACATCCTGATCCAGGCGTTGCAGCAATATGAGGGAACTTTCATTTCTGTATCCCACGACAGGTATTTCCTGGATAATGTGGCGAATAAGATCTGGTTTATTGAAGATCAAGACATTAAGGAATATCCGGGAACTTATGCGGAATACGAAGAATGGAACAGCAAAAGACCACCTGCAAAGCCATCCAGCATTCCCGTAAGGCCAGATAAAGAAGTGAAGCCAAAGGTTGAAGAAAAAGAAAAACCTGCACCTAATACTCAGCAGCAACTTAAAAAGTTGAATGACCAATTAAAGAAGATTGAAGCGGATATTACTGCTTTGGAAACTAATGTCAAGAACATAGAAGCAGAAATTGCAGATGAATCCGTATATTCAGATGCCGGTAAGTTGGCAGATGCCAATAAAAAGTACCTGACAGCGAAACATGAACTTGATGCTGCTCAGAATACATGGGAGGAATTGGCATCGGATATCATGGAATTAGAAGGTAAATGACAAAAATAAAAGGCTTATTCTTTTTACTGTTTATAAGCATACAAATTGCTGCTGCCCAAACACAGCGGCAATTTGTGTATGACAATCTGGTGTATCAGTCCCAGATAAAAACAGTGCAGTGCTACAACTCCCAAAAAGAACAGTCCATTCCCGTCATTACATTAAAATCAGCTGAACAGCTTATATTTTCCTTTGATGACCTCAATGGCGGAAGTAAAGTCTACTGGTATACCATAGAGCATTGTACCTCCGACTGGAAGTCTTCGCGTTTATCTCAGCTGGATTATTTGGAAAGCCTGCCCGAAGACAGGATCACGGATTATAAGTATTCGTTCGGAACCATCCAGAAATATACACACTACGGACTTTCGATACCTAATAACCAGATCAGACCAAAGATATCGGGCAATTACCTGTTGAAAGTTTATGAGGACGGCAATCAGCAAAAACCAGTGATCTCCCAGCGCTTTTACGTAGTAGAGAACATCGTTAATATCGGCATTGAAGTGGTGGCGAGTAGCCAGGTCACATCCAGGTTCAGCAATCAGAAGATCAACTTCAGCATCAATCATAAGATCAACATCCAGAATCCTTACAATGACCTAAAAGCGGTGGTGATGCAAAACGGCAACCCACAGACTGCGATAACGAATACAAAGCCTACTTTCATCCGCCCAAATTCATTGGTTTACAATGAACTGAACACTAACGATTTTCCGGGAGGAAATGAGTTTAGAAAGTTCGACATCCGCAGTTTACGTTATAAAGGTGAAAATGTACAGGAAATTTTGAAGCAGGACACCTCTACAAACGTAATTCTTTTCCAGGATGTGAATACCAGCAAAGCAAAATATAGCAACCTGGTAGATGAGAATGGAAGTTTTTACATCCGCAATCAGGAAGGGCGTGATGACCGTACAGAAAGCGATTATGCCAATATCACATTTACACTAAACGCGGTCCCTCTCATCCCCAGCGGTGATGTTTATGTAACAGGTCGGTTTAATAACTACACTTTAAATCCATCAAGCAAACTCACTTTTGATTCTTCAAAAAAGCGTTTCTACGGAAATATAAAGCTAAAACAGGGCCTGTATGACTATAAGTATATATGGCTGAATAAGGAAACCGGAAAGATTGATCAAACCATCTTCGAAGGGTCTTTCTTTGAAACTGCCAATACTTACCAGGTTTTTGCTTATTACAAAAAACCTGGGTCGAGATGGGAGGAACTGATTGGCTACAGCCAGATAAATACACTAAAAAGATAATCTTTTAACATTCTGCTATTGATGCACTCACCCCGAAATTCAGGAAAAGTACTTCGTCGCCTCTTAACTCTCATTCTGGCACTAGTCAGTCCCGGTCTGCACGCACAGATTGCAGATTCTATTCAGCCATTACCTGCGAAAGGATTCTGGAAAAGCGAACTTGTTAAAAAATCTACCGTCCCGGCTATTCTTCTTGGTTCTACAGCACTTGTATGGTCAAAACGGGAGGACATCAGAGAAGTTAGGAACCGGTATATCCCAACTTTCCGTTATCATTATGATGACTATCTCCAATACGCACCCGCAGCTACTGTGATTGCCCTCAATTCATTAGGTATAAAAGGCAAACATAGTCCTGCCCGTACATTTGTTTCTTATGCTTTTTCAATAGGTATTATGGGTGCTATGGTGAATGGAATAAAATACACATCCAAGGTACAGAGACCGGATGCGGCGTCAAAGAATTCTTTTCCATCAGGACATACGGCCTCCGCTTTCATGAATGCAACAGTACTGCATAAGGAGTATGGCCAGTACAGACATGAGCTTTACAGCGTGGCCGGTTACGGTATGGCTACGGCAACTGCGCTCGGGCGTGGATTAAATAACAGGCATTGGGTGACAGACGTACTTGCGGGGGCTGCGGTCGGCATCGTCTCAACTGAGTTGGGGTATCTGCTGGCCGAACAGATTTTCAGGGGTCATGAAATCAATGCTCCTCTGAGAAACAATCCCATTCCGATAGGAAACAACCCTAGTTTTGTAGAAATTCACCTCGGATATGCCATGACTACCAGCAAAGATCCGGCTTCTGAAGCCAAAGGATTATTTACCACCAGGGGGTTTAACTTCGGACTTGAAGGAGCCTGGTTTATGAATAAGAATTTTGGTATTGGCGGCGAGTTCGCATTTAGTGGCTTCCCTGTAAATTCAGACAACATTGTACTCGATCCTGAAATTTCGGAGATCAGTACTGGAAATTACACACAGGCTTTTGGCGTAAGATACCTGCACGGAGGGCCCTATTTCAGTTTACCCCTGCCGCATAATTGGTTTGTGACCGGAAAGATAACCGGAGGTGTCTCTACCGGGAGTACCGGAAATGTAGTTTTACTTTTAGATGAGCAGCATGAAGCTGAGTTTGGCGTATCTGAATTGCCTTACATCAAGTATCAACCACAGCCGACCCCAAGTTTTTCTATTGGTGGAGGAATACAAAAGAGGATCGGCAGGAATACAGCCATTAAGGCCTATTCTACTTATTTTCTCTCTTCTCATAATTTTGAGATCAGTAAACTTCAGGATATTGACAACGATGGTCACTTTACCTACGAAGCCATGCCGGACGATTACTTCAAACTTAAACTCAGTCACATTACCTTTGGCTTAGGCCTAACCGCGTTCATCTGGTAAGATCTGTGCTTTTCTGTCCGATTTTACTTACTTTTGCAGCAAGATGAGCACAAAAGTAAAAAGCCCTAAAGAGTCCTTTACCATTATGAATGAATTGGTATTGCCAAATGATACCAACACATTGAACAACCTGATGGGAGGCCGATTGTTGCACTGGATGGATATTGCAGCAGCAATATCAGCTCAGAAACACTGCAATAGGATTGTGGTTACGGCTTCCGTAGACAATGTATCATTTAAACAGCCTATAAAACTCGGCGATGTAATTACTATTGAGGCTAAAGTAACACGTGCTTTTAACACTTCTGTTGAAGTAAGGCTGGATGTCTGGGCTGAAAATATTCCTTCAGGAAGCAGGGTTAAATCAAATGAGGCTTATTATACTTTTGTAGCGGTTGACCAAAGTGGAAGAACCATTCCTGTTCCTGAATTAAAAGCAGAGACTGCTGACGAAATAGAATTGTATGAAGGTGCATTACGCAGGAGGCAATTGCGCCTGATATTAGGTGGAAAAATGGAACCCAATGATGCCCTTGAGCTCAAGGCTTTATTCTTTAAGGATTAAAAGTGCTCCACTTTTATTGTCCTGATGTACTTTTCAAGAAGCAGATATTTCTTTTCAAATTTTTCGGTATTCTGATTGATGTAGAAATTGTGTTTTGTATTGACAATTTCAGATACAAAACCAATTAAAGCACCACTTGCTGTGGTGCATGCTGTTATGACTGCGGCAATTTTAAAAGTTTCAGTCGAGGCCTCGTCTTCGGGTTCAAGAGATAAAAGTGCAGCCCCTATTACTACCCCGGTCAGCGCTCCTGTACCAGCGCCTTTTAACGTCGTCAGGCCCCTCTTTTTCACTTTTACCCTAACAATGTCATTTGCTTTAAAGATCAGATAATTCCCTTTGTAATCCTGGATTGCCAATCCGTCTTTACTTACTTTCTGAAGAATGCCTTTGACAGTTTGCATATGAGCAGACACTACTTTTACTTCGTAGTCCCTGTCCTGAGCTTTTAGTGCAAAAAACAACGAAGAGCGCTAATATTATCTTTTTCATTAGCTTCCCATTTCCAGGATTTTATCGAACTCCTCTGCTCTAAGAGGCATAACAGACAAACGGCCTTGTCTGACCAGAGAAATGTCTTTTAAGCTTTCTTCAGCCTTGATCTGCTCCAGACTTACCGGATTCTTCAGCGATTCTACCGGAGCCAGATCAACCACGACCCAGTTGGCATCATCCGTAGTTGGGTCCTGATAAAACTCTTTCACAACTTTGGCAATTCCCACAACATTCTTCCCTTCATTACTATGGTAAAAAAGAACGAGGTCACCCTCCTTCATTTCCTTTAGGTTATTTCGCGCCTGGTAATTGCGCACACCATCCCAGAATGTTCTGCCATCTTTATTGAATTTTTCCCAGCTGTATTTAAAAGGTTCTGATTTGACTAGCCAATGGTTCATTTAGTAACTAATTAATTTTGTTAAGGGTGGTTTTAAGTTCAATCTTTGGAACCTTCTTATTATACCTGCACCAAAGCTAAGAAATCAGGGAGAATTAGAAAGTATATAATTGTATATTGGTGCAGCCAAATAGATCTAAAAGTTTACGGTCAGCCAAACAAGATGAACATTTACAATAATTACAGTGAAAAACAGTTGCTGGGTCTCCTGATTGAGGGTGATGCAAATGCGCTAAGCGATCTGTATTATTTGCATGTTAAACAGTTGAAATATTTTGTACAAAGAACGGCTAAATCTGCTACCCTTACTGAAGATGTTGTACATGACACCTTTATTAAGGTTTGGGAAAACAGAGATAAAATAGACTGTGAACAACCTTTTAAACCTTATTTATACACAATTGCCAGGAGGCATCTGCTTAATCTTTTAAAAAGGGCCAGGCATGAGGTCAACATACTGGAAGAGATTAAGAAAAGTGTGGTTACCGAAGAAAATTCTACCGAACTTTTGATCGACTACACCGAAAGTAGTTCCATATTTATCGAAGCCATCAGCCAGCTTCCTGAACAGAGGAAAGAGGTTTTTATCCGTTGCCGCATACAGGGACTAACCTACAAGCAGGCTGCAGCAGAACTTGGTATTTCGGAAAGCACCGTCAATAACCAGATGGTTAAAGCATTTAAAAGTATCCGGAGCTTTATCACCATTCGAACGGCTGTTTTGATACTATTAGCCACGGTAGTAAAATAATTTTATTTCAGGATAGATGTATTGTCGCTGCCATTTGTATTAGTTACAAAAGGAGGAAAAATTGGACAACGAAATCATATCACTGATTATAAAATATCTAAATAATCAATGCAGTAAAGATGAACTTGAAAAAGTACTCGGAATCATTGAAAACGGAAGTCATCAGGATGAATGGGAGTTTGTACTCACTGAAGAAGCCTCTGCTCTGGTAAATAGCTCCCGGCAATCAGAAATGTCTGCTCATGAAACTGTGGCATGGTATAAAAAAATACAAGATTCTATTACAGAAACGAACAGTAACACCCTTGTATTGCCCCGAAGAGGTTCTTACTGGAAAAGAATCGCTGCTGCCGCAATTATATTAATCACTTTAAGTGCAGGAGCATTTTATTACTTATCCAGACAGCCTGTCTCCACCACTTTAGCAAATGACATCGCCCCAGGAGGAAACAGGGCAATACTTACGCTGGCTGATGGAAAGAAAGTGATCCTTAACGATGCTAAAAACGGAGAACTGGCAAACCAGTCAGACGTCATCATTACCAAGCAGGCTGATGGAAAAATTGTATATACGGTGAAATCTGGCAAAGCGACCGGTCAAAAGCCTAACACTGTAGAAACGCCAAAAGGTGGACAGTATGAGGTGATTTTACCTGACGGCACAAGCGTATTGCTGAATGCTGCCTCCGAGTTGACCTTTCCGACTTCTTTTGCTCATGCTAAAGAAAGGCGGGTAAAGCTGAAAGGAGAAGCCTATTTTATGGTTTCTAAAGTAACGGTCAAGGGAAATACGGCAAAAAGCAAGGAAACCAGGATGCCTTTTATCGTCGTGACAGACAAGGCTGAAATCGAAGTTCTGGGAACACATTTTAACATCAACAGCTATACAGACGAGCCCCTCAGCAAAACCACCCTTATAGAAGGTTCTGTAGCTGTTAACGGCCCGGGGTTCTCCAAATTCCTTAAACCCGGAAATCAGGCTACAATTGGAACTGAGGGGCTAACCGTTACCGAAGCAAATATTGAAGAGGTTCTGGCCTGGAAAAACGGATACTTTATTTTTGATAGTGAAGATATAAAATCAGTAATGCGAAGAATTTCAAGGTGGTACGATGTAGATATTGTATATGAAGGAGAAGTCCCCGACGACCGGTTCGGAGGTACTGTTAGCCGTTTCAGCAATGTCTCAAAAGTTCTGAGCAAACTGGAATTAACCAATAAAGTTCACTTTAGAATAGAAGAAAGGAGGATTATAGTTACGAGATAGTTACTTATTACGTGAAGTAATCCTGAAAAACAAAAAGCCAGAAGTGCTTGCAACACAACTGGCTAATGCCATGATTACTCAGTCAACAAAACTTGCGATTCAATCAACTTTAACTCGCGGGCGACCACAGATCCCTAAGGATCAGGATTACCTGCAAATAACCAGACTAACAAATGTATAAAAATTATGCTAATGAACTTGGTGTGCCCAAACGGTACGTCGATAAACTACTGCTGATTATGCGATTAACCACCGTAATATTAATAGCAACCATAATGCAGGTCAGTGCAGCGGGTTTCGCACAAAAGATTACCCTTTCTAAAAAGAAGGCGACCCTGAAAAGTATTTTTAAAGAAATACGAAAACAAAGTAATTATGACTTTATCTACACTGATGAGTTGTTACAAAATGCCAAAACGGTAGACATCGACGTTAACCAGGCGCTGCTTGACGAAGTTCTGAACAAGATATTTACAGGACAGCCCCTGTCTTATACCATCGAAGACCGTACTGTCGTATTAAAGGAAAAACCGGATGTTCCGCTGAAAGTAAGGATGGTAGAACGTGTAGCAGACATACGCGGTCGCGTAGTTGATGCTCAGGGAAAAGGAATACCCGGTGTGACCATAAGAATAAAAGGAGAAACAGGCGGAGGGACAACCAATAACAATGGTGATTTCAGCATCGCGGTTACGTCTTCCAATGCGGTTTTAGTTTTTTCTTATACAGGTTTCATCACACGTGAAATACCGGTAAACGGGCAGACCGTTTTAAATGTAACACTTCAGGAGGCTGTAGATGAACTATCCGAGGTGCTCGTAGTCGGCTATGGAACCCAAAAGAAAATTACGGTAACCGGCTCCATCAGCTCTGTAAATATGGCCGATATGAGAACACCCGTTGCCAGTCTCTCTAATGCATTAGCCGGAAAAGTGGCGGGTATCATTTCTATGCAGTCGAGCGGCGAACCGGGATACGACAACTCTCAGTTCACGATCCGAGGATTGGGAACCTTTACCGGCAACAGCTCTCCTCTGATTATTGTCGACGGTGTACAGCGTGATGATGTAAACAGTGCTTTCGGCGGCTCCTTCAACAATATAGATCCAGAAGACGTATCCAGCATTTCACTGCTCAAAGATGCATCATCAACAGCCATGTACGGGGCAAAAGGGGCTAATGGTGTACTCATCATCACGACAAAAAGAGGAGTAGCTGGCAAACCGAAAATCTCTCTAAAAGCAGAGACCGGATCAACAGGCTTTACAGAAAAACCTGATATGCTGACCGGAATTCAATACATGCAACTGCTAAATGAAGCCAGAACCAATATGGGACTGCTACCTAATTTTTCTGAGGAACTGATACAAAAAACAGCCAGTGGTCTGGATCCTTACATGTATCCGAATGTAAACTGGATCGATGAGATCTACAAAGACCAGTCGACCATAACTAATGCCAACTTAAATATCAATGGTGGTACCGAAACCGTCCGCTATTATATTTCCAGTTCGTTTTACAACCAGACTGGACCCTACAAAGTGGAGAAACTGAACGGGTATAACCCCAATCTTAACTTTAAGCGTTACGATTTTAGAAGTAACATTGACGTCAATGTCACGAGCAGTACCCTTTTACAGCTGAACATAGGCGCAATGCTTGTCAATGCGCGTTATCCTGGCATCGGAGCGGGTAGCCTGTGGTACCAGGCCTATGCGACAACACCTGTTGCTTTTCCAACAAAATATCCTGGCGGTAAATGGGCGGGTCCTATTTCCAGCGGAGGCACCAACCCCTTAAATGCAGTTCAAAACAATGGTTATTCTGATGAATTCAGACCTGCCGTACAATCCGTTTTTACTGTAACTCAAAGATTGGATGCATTGACGCCCGGGCTATCATCATATGCGAGGTTCTCTTTTGACAGCTATGGAGATTTTAACAACAGGAGAACAGGCCTCAACGACAACTGGCAAGCTATAGGGCGTGACGGCAATGGTGAACTTTTGTTTACGCAAACACGTATTGGACAACAGTTTTTAGGTTATCAGCAAGGTTCAGATGGTGAAAGGATCATGTATCTGGAGGGGAATGTTAATTATGACCGTACTTTCAGCAATCACCGCATAGGCGCTATGTTTCTATACAATATGCGAAACAGGCTCAAAAGTACCGCTGGTGATGTAATCACCGCCATCCCATTCCGCAATCAGAGTCTGGCAGGAAGACTCACTTATGGTTATATGGATAAATATCTCCTGGAGTTGAATGGTGGCTACACAGGATCTGAAAACTTTCAAAAGGGAAGTAAATTTGGTCTCTTTCCTTCAATATCAGCAGGTTGGGTAATTTCTAATGAATCCTTCTTTAAACCCTTCGCGAATACATTCAGCTTATTAAAGTTGAGGGGCTCCTATGGGGTTGTAGGAAATGACAATGTGGGCAGAGGCGACAGGTTCCCTTATTTAACCCAAATAGGAAACGGCTCAAATACCGGCTTCGGATTAAATGGCACCTGGTACCAGGGTTTGACCGAGAATTTAATTGGTATTGAAAACCTGACCTGGGAAAAATCATATAAAGGTGGCATCGGACTTGAAATAGGGTTGTTCAATAAACTGAACCTTATTTTCGATGTATTTGATGAGAGACGCAAAAACATTCTGATCATGCGTGAATCCATCTCCTCTATAGTCGGACTTGGGTCTACTTCAGTATTTGCAAATCTTGGCGAAATGAGCAACCGCGGTATGGACGCCAGTATAGAATACAATGATCAGATTGGTAAAGTAGGTCTCAGGGTATTTGGAAATGTAACCTATAGCAAAAATAAAATCATCTTTGCGGATGAGCCGGTAAGAAAGTACGCCTATCAAAATCAGGCTGGCTTTGGCTCCAATGAGTTTTTTGGTTATATAGCCGATGGCTATTACACAGATCAGAACGACATAGATACCCATCCAGAACAAAAATTTGGTGTAGTCAGGCCGGGCGACATCCGTTATTTGGATCAGAATGGCGACAACGTAATTGATGCTTATGATGCGAGAAGACTTGGCAAATCCCCTTTTCCTTCCTGGTTATATGGTGCAGGATTTTCCCTAGCCTTTAAAAAATTCGATTTGTCACTTTTCTTTCAGGGAGTTGCTGATATCGGCATTATGGCGAATGGCTCACTCATTTACGGAAATGGAGCAGGGGTAGATGGAGTCGGCGTCGTGCCGTTTTCCGGACTGGGGCAATACCAGAACAATACCATGGCTCAGGTACTGGACAGGTGGACGATAGAAAATCCTCGGCCGGACGCCTATTATCCCCGTCTGTCGGTGGCAGGCCTGGCTGACAACAACTACCTGAACAGCACACACTGGCTTAAGGATGGCTCGTATGTGCGCTTAAAACAGGCTTCTATGGGCTATACACTCAGCTCAGAGAAGTTGAAAAAGGCGCGCATCCCTGTTTTGTATTTCTATGCATCAGGACAAAACCTTTTGACCTTCAGCAAATTTAAAATATGGGATCCTGAGCTGGGATCAAATGGTGCAAAATATCCCATCACCAGGATGATGACTTTTGGGATGAGGGCACAGTTTTAATTACCATTTAACAATGATTAAGATGAATAACATATTTAAAAATATTCTCACAGGCAGCATAGCATTGTGCTTATTAATGTCTGTCCCAGGTTGTAAATATTTAGATGTAGCACCTGATAACCTGTTGACCTCCGACATGCTTTGGGAGACCAGAGCTAACGCTGAAGGATACCTGAACCAGGTGTACGCGCGTGTCAGCATTCCTGCCGACGACCATACAATGCTTGGTGGCAGCGATGAAACTTCCTGCAGCATTCAGGGTGTCTCGGTCAGACAAATGACTTCCGGCAACTGGAATGCACAAAGCAACCATTGGTACTATTGGGCTCAGAATTATGCGGCCATCAGACAAAGTATCGTATTTGAACAGAACATAGACAAGATGTCTGACGCCATAATTGGCCCGGATCTTAAAAAGCAATATAAGGCCGAAGCAATGTTTTTAAGGGGCTGGTTTTATTGGAAGCTGCTCAGACAATACGGTCCGTTTGTGAAGGTTACATCGCTGCTTAGCCTCAATGAAGATTACAACAAATATCCACGAGTATCTTTTGATGAATGTGTGGATCACATCAATGAACTTCTGGACGCTGCTGCAGCTGACTTACCTCCAAGCTGGGCTTCTTCTTCCAACTATGGAAGAGCGAATAAGGCGTCCTCTCTGGCCGTAAAATCCCAGTTGGCTTTATGGGCCGCCAGTCCATTATGGAATGGAAATCCAAAATTTGCAGCGTTCAAAAATAATGATGGAAAAGCACTGGCCCCGTTACAATATGATGTGAACAAATGGAGGACTGCTGCAAATGCCGCCAAGGCTGTCATAGACCTTCAGGGCTACAGACTGTTTACAAACCTGGACGAGGGTGACAGCCAGTTTGATCCATACCTCTCCTTTCGCAATTTATTCCTGACAAACTGGAATACCGAAATTCTGTTTTCTACCAATATGGCCGGTTCGTGGCAATGGGGACATGAGGTCCGCTGTGCGCCAAAACCAGCGGGATATGACATGCAGAATGCGACACAAAATGTAGTGGATGCATTTTACATGCGCAATGGAAGAACTATAGATGACCCTCAGGCACAGTATGTCGAATCAGGATTCGTACAAACCGATGATCCTGCTAACTGGGGTAAATCGAAAGATGGGGTAAACAGGGGTTATGTAAAAGGAAATGCCAATATGTATGCCAATCGCGAAGCCAGGTTTTATGTAAGTATCCAGTACAATGGCAAGCCTGTTTTACCGGCGCCAACACAGGATGACAGGAATTACTTCTCTTCTGATGCGAATAAAGATGGAACAGGAAGAGCTGAATTCTACTATTCCGGAAAATCCGGGGTTGGCGTAAATAACAACAGCGACATTACCGGATATGATGTACTGAAAAATGTGAGTCCTGCTTCAAATATAAGGACAAGCACTGTGGTTTACCGTCCTTTCATCCATCTTCGTCTGGCTGAAATGTATTTAAACTATGCAGAAGCCTTAAATGAAATTGAGCCAAACCATCCGGATATTCTTAAATATGTAAACCTGGTAAGACAGCGTGCAGGTGTTCCCGATTTACAAACCGTTTATCCGTCTGCTATAGGAGATCAGACTGAAATGAGAAAACGTATTCTTCATGAAAGACAGGTAGAACTGGCATTTGAGGGCGACAGGTATTTTACCTTGATCCGGAGACTGATGATGAATGATCCTAAAATACAGACCATTTACCGGATGAATACCATCACCAATGACGGCAATCAGGGATTTGCTTTTGCCGATTTCAACAAACGGACCCTACTGCAAAACAGAGTTTGGGCTGATAAAATGTACCTGTTCCCTATCGCACAAAGTGATAGAGATAAAAATACCTCGTTGGTACAAAATCCGGGCTGGTAAATTAAAATGCGTCATTTATTAATACGAAGAATATTATGAAAAGATATATACATGCCTGCATATTCATCATCATGGTGTTTATTGCGGGTTGCAAAAAGAATGAAGAAGGATTTAAGCATGATACCTCCTCCCCGATCACCATTGACCAGTTCATTCCTGAAAAAGGTAGCGGTGGCACTGAAATTCTGATCAACGGAAGTAACTTCACTACGGACACTTCCCAGATTAAGGTTACACTTAATGGGAAACGTCTGAAAATAATTGGGGTTAAAGGCAATCAGCTGATGGCTGTAGTGCCTAAAAAGGCCGGATCTGGCACCATTACCATCACGATCGGCGACAAAAGCGTGACCAGCAAGACGACCTTCTTCTACGAATTCATGAGAACCGTAACTACTCTGGCTGGCTCAGGGGTTGCAGGGTTTGCAAACGGACAAGGTACCGACGCTAGTTTTAATTTTAGTGGCGAGTCCTGGTACCGCTGCAGCGGAATTGCGGTTGATGACAACCTGAATGTATACGTCACTGATGTCGGCAACCATTGCATCCGGAAAATTGACAAGGATGGAAATGTAAGCACTTTTGCCGGCAATCCAAGTAGCGGAGGCTACGCCGATGGTAAGGGAACTGCAGCTAAATTCAATATTCCCTATGGCCTCACCATTGATCACCTTGGCAACCTGTATACTGCGGATCCGGGCAATTGGGACATCAGAAAAATAACACCGGATGGAACGGCTTCGATATATGCCTGGGCCAATGCAGAGCCATGGAATCTCGCATTTGACAAGAAAACAGGCAACATATTCTATTTCTCATGTACCTCTCCTGCTATTGTTTACCAGGTTACACCAGAGGGGACAACTACCCAGACCGTTACCGGGCTCAATTATCCTTCCGCAATCGCCTTCGACAATGCAGGCAACATGTTTGTAAACGTACATGGCGATCAGGTAGTTAAAAAGTTCCTCGCAGGCAGTTGGACTGGTGGTACCATTGCAGGCTCGGGCGTTCAGGGTTACCTGGATGGTCCGGCATCTACTGCTAAATTCTCATTGCCATGGGGCATGTCTATTGATGCAGCCAATAATTTATATATAGCAGGGAATGGTGCAGGTGGCGGCGGTTATGGAAATGCTGATCAAAGTGTCCGTTACATAGATGGCGCCAGTTACGAAGTGAGCACTTTTGCAGGATCTGCCAATTCCGGCTATGTAAACGGGATTGGAAAAGCTGCTGCGTTTAACGCGCCAGCAGGTGTTGCTGTCGACAAGAACGGAACTGTTTATGTACTCGACAGGAACAACAACACTGTCCGCAAAATAGTATCTGAGTAACTATCTAATTCATACACACAAATGTTGCAGCAGGTAAAGGGCTCTCTATCCCTTACCTGCTGTTTTAATAATGCAAATATGAATACATCAAAACTAGGCCACTTTAAACTCATTTTCCTGTTGGGGATCTTTCTTTTCTCTTTTAGTGTTTTGCATGCATGCAGTAAAAAGAACAGTTTAGCAGGTTCAGATGGCGAAAAAACGGCCACTGGAAAGGATATTTACGTAGCTATCGACGGCTCCGATGCCAATAATGGGACAATTGAAAATCCGGTAAATACCATTCAAAAAGCACTGGAAATGGTTACTCCGGGATTTACTGTTTATGTCCGGGCGGGCACTTATAAAGAGAAAGTAGTATTTCCCAAATCAGGAAGAAAAGACAAAGTTATCACCTTAAAATCCTACCAGGGGGAGCAGGCTATCATCAGCGGAGAAGGACTTTCTGTATCCAGAAGTGAAGCCCTGGTTACACTAAACGGAGTAAGCTTTGTCATTGTTGAGGGACTTGATGTTTGCAATTTCAAAACAACTGCCGGACAGGTAAATGTAGACGGCATAGTTGTCAAAGGCGGCTCCACCAATATCACATTGCGGAAAAATCGTGTCTATAATATTGAGAATAATTCTTCTGCTGAACAAGGCAGAAGCGGACACGGCATACATGTCATTGGAAATACGACGGTCGTCATGACTAAAATTCTGGTAGAAGAAAATGAAATCTTTGATTGCAATACCGGTTATAGTGAGAACTTAACAATTAACGGATATGTAGACGGTTTTGAGGTGAGGAAAAACAAGGTTTATAACGGCGAGAACATAGGCATTGTAGCTGCAGGCGGGTATGCTGCAAATGCAGATCCTGCCTTAAATTATGTGCGCAATGGTATCATCGCTGACAATGAAGTATTTAATCTGGATGGCAGAACCGGACCAATACCGGCTTTTAAAGATCATAACGGAGCCATAGGGATTTATGTTGACGGAGCCAGAAATATCATCGTTGAAAGAAATCTGGTAAGGGACTGTGGCCGCGGTATTGGTATTGTCAGCGAAACCAACAATTTTCCTACACAGGAATGCTTAGTAAGGAATAACCTGGTATACAATTCTTCACTTGCCGGCATCTACCTTGGCGGCTACATCGGCTATACAGGTGGTGGCACCAATAATTGCTATGTCGTGAACAATACCATTTTCCACAACAATAAGGATCTTGGCTATTCAAATGAAGTAGAGGGAGAAATCAGACTGACAGAAAACTGCAATAATAATGTGATCAACAACAACATCATATATCCAAGAGCAGAACGTGGTGTATTCATCAATAAACAAGTCACTGGAGGAACAAATAATGCCATTACAAATAACCTGTACCATTCTGACGGGCTAAACATATGGCGATGGAACAATATCCCTTATACCGATTTCAACTTATGGAAAAATGCTTGTGGCGGCGATGCCGGTTCTACAGCGGGGATAGACCCGATGTTTATAAATCCCGGCATTTATGACCTGCATTTAAAACCTGCATCTGCTGCAAAGCAGACAGGCAAAGTTATTTCCGCAACAGTAAATGGTACAACAGACAAAGATGGTCAGACACGTATTGTAGCCAATTTGATTAGCAAGGGAGCGTATCAATAAAAAAAGAGGCCATCCTTTCGAATGGCCTCTCTTCTTTAAAAAGAATTAACCTGATTAATCTTTAGATTTCAAAGCATTGTCAATACGCTCTGATAAATCTTCAAGATGGTATTTGCTCAAACCAGATGCCGAAGGTGCTGCTGATTTTACAGATGCCAAAATTTCACGTAATTGTCCTTTAACAACTGATACTACATCACTTTGTGATGATCCACCACCAGATTGTCCCATCATACCGCCCATACCAGTTGGTGCAGCTGCTGCAGGAGGTTTAACAATATTGATCAGTTTATCTACATAGTTCTTTTGCAGATTACGACGGTACACATCAATTGCTGCATTTGACTTTAGCTCTGTAAAGATTGAATTATTAAGATCGCTGAAAAGATCTGTGATCTTGTAAGCTGCTGCTCCGTCAGCTGCTTCAGCTGAGATCAGTTTATTCAACGTGAATGTACTGGTTAGTCGGGCAATTGCTGGCCCCTGAACTTTACCTATAACATTTACCGGATCTTCACCAATAACGTCCATCAATGGTTGATCTAACAACCATGTCGGCGTAGTAAATAAGTTTCTGCTTAAAAAGTCCATCGCTTCTTTCTGCGTTGCAGCTGCCGTGCGTACGTAAACAGGTCCTTTTTCTTCAATCGTTTTTGGCGACGTGTAGATACCACCTACATTCTTACCAACATGCCCCATATAGCGACCAAATTGTCCGACTACTTCATTATATAAAGTTTTTGCATTTGCATAATCCTCATTCTCCTCTTTCGTATATACAAGCACATTAGGAATCAATCGTTTTAAGTTTTTGATACCGTATTCTGAAGCAAGCATGGCATTATCACCCAAATCTTCATTCTGGTTACGCGGATCACTTGAATCTGACTCAGTACCAAACGTCAGTCTTTTGTTCTCAGCTATCCTTTTGATGATTGTCTTATTGGAATAAGCTTCTTCTTCTGTAGCTGTTTTATACTGAGGAAGCCATTTATATGCCCATTCAATAGCCCACATATCATAATCGCCTATTCTTGGGAATATGCCTTTTTCAGTAATTTTATCTTCTGGTTGTGCTACATAATTGAAACGTGCATAGTCCATGATAGATGGTGTATGACCATTTTTTTCCACCCATTGTTTGTCTCTCAGTTTTTCAACCGGAACCGTAGCAGACGAACCAAAGTTGTGACGCAGGCCTAAAGTATGACCTACTTCATGTGAAGACACGAATCTGATCAGTTCTCCCATTAGCTTGTCATCAAATTTCAGTTTCCTTGCTTTAGGATCTATTGCCGCAGCCTGAACCATATACCAGTTTCTAACCAGCTGCATGATATTATGGTACCAGTTTACGTGTGTCTCCAAGATCTCGCCGGTTCTCGGGTCGTGTACGTGCGGTCCACTTGCATTAGGAATATCAGAAGGTTTATATACGATCACATTGTGCCTTGCATCATCAATGCTCCAATTTGGATCATTTGGCGCCAACTTAGCAACTATCGCGTTTTTAAAACCAGCTTTTTCAAAAGCTACCTGCCAGTCATTAACACCAGCGATCAGATATGGTATCCATTTCTTGGGTGTTGCAGGATCGATATAATAAACGATTTGTTTTTGAGGTTCTACCAATTCACCTCTTTTGTATTTTTCTACATCTTCCGGCTTAGGCTCTAATCTCCATTTAGTGATCACGGCCTGGTTTTTTATACCTTGTGGATTTGCATCAAAGTCAACATAACCTGTTGCAAAGTATCCAACTCTTGAATCATAAAACCTTGGCTTCATCGGCTTTGCAGGAAGCAAAATCATCGAACTGTTCAACTCATAAGTTACCGGTGTAGAAGCCGGAGGAGCACCCCCTCCCATTGCACTAGCACCCTGGCTTGGAGCCTTCATATAGGTTTTTAAAGTTCTGATTTCGATATTCAAAGGATAAGCCTTAATCTCTTTGACATATGAGCGATCAGCCATTATGCCTCCGATAGATAGCGCTCTTTTAGCACCTGCTTCAAAAAAGAAAATATCGTTATCACCGTTCATATAATCTGTTACATCGATAACAGAGCATTTTACCTTTGATGCTGAATCCTGGTAAGCTTTAACTTCAAATGAAGCAACCAGTGGCTGAATATTTGAATTTTTCAGTGATTTATACATTCCCTGATCGGTACTGTCTACTGAACGCTCACTGAAAGAAATTGCTTTCAGGAAAATTTTGTTGGCAGGTCCTTTCTCAAAACTAATCACGTTATCTCCGATATGGTCTCCACCGTATCCCATCATAGACGCACGGTTGCCTGCAGCAGCTTTACTGATCCTGTTTACGGTTAAGATCTCTCTGCCTAGGAGAGAATCAGGAATTTCGAAGAAATAACGGTCTTCTACATTGTGAACCTTAAACAATCCATTATCTGTCTTGGCTTTATTTGTGATTACCTGCTTATACGGCTTTGGCCCGGTTGCCGGGGCACCCGGACGATTCATCGCATTCGGATTAGCGGGAACATTACCTGCGGGATTTGCTGGTTTTACCTGAGCATCTGCATAAGATGCGGCAGCTACCCCAAGCATAGCTAAAAGTATAGTTTTCTTCATTATTGAATAATAGTTTAGGCACCAAAGATAAGTTACTAGGATTCAAATAAAAACGGTGGAATTATAACTTTACAGTTACACTAATGGAGCATTTTAAACAGCAATTCTTTGAGCAGTTCTCCATCTGTTATATTACCCGTGCTGTCTACCCCCTTACTTTTGAGGTCGTATTCACGAAGTAAACTAATGATATCGAATGTTTTATTTAAGCCATAACTCCGTGCAGCTGTTTCATAATCCTTAACAAAATATGGATTGACGCCCAGCTCTTTTGCGGCATCTCCCTTATTGGGTAAATAATGGTATTTTAAAATCTTTGAAAAATAAGCATTCAGGTTGGCCATCACCATCACCATTGGGTTGGCCTTTGGATTATCCGCAAAGTAATTCACGATCTGATTGCACTTCAAAACATTCTTCACCGCAAGTGCCTTTTGCAGCTCAAATACATTGTATTCTTTACTAATGCCTATATTTTTCTGTACAAGATCCGTATCAATGGTGATGTCTTTTGTGATGTTGAGCATCAGCTTTTCAACCTCATTGGCAATCTTAGAGAGATCAGTCCCCAGGTATTCGGCCATCAATGCGGAAGCCTGTGGTGCGATCTTATATCCTTTTTCTTTGACCAGTTCATCTATCCATGCCGCAAGCTTATAATCTCTGACAAGGTCCGACTGAAAAACCACTCCCCCTTTGTCTATCGCCTTATAGATCTTTTTACGTTTATCAAAGTTTGCATACTTATAGGCAAGCACAAGTATCGTCGTAGGCATCGGCTTCTCAAAATAATTGAGCACAAATTCAGCCTGCTTGCTGCTACCTTCCGTCTCCTTAGCCCATTTGAGGTCCTGAGCTTCCTTCACGACGATCAATTGATAATCAGACATCATAGGGTAACGTTTGGCGGCATTCATGACCGTCGACATGTCAGTATCCTTACCATACAAAACGGTCTGATTAAACCCCTTTTCCATATCGTTTAATATATGTTCCTCCATATAATGAACAATCTGATCAATATAATAGGGTTCCTCGCCATGTAATAAATAAACAGGCTTAAACTTTCTGGCTTTTATGTCTTTGATGATATCGGAGGCACTCATATGAATGTTCAAACTTAGATAAAAATTTTTGTCTATTTTTACAGAAATGTCATTTACTCCAACACCCTTAAACCTTCCGCAATATCCTTTTAAGATCACATTAAAGGATCAGCATCATTACATTTTTGATGAAATTAGAAAAAAACACCTGGTGCTCACACCTGAAGAATGGGTAAGACAGCATTTCATCCAATACCTGATTCTGGAAAAGAAATTCCCTAAATCACTGATTCAAATTGAGGGTGGACTGAACCTGAACAGGCTACAGAAAAGAACCGACATCGTCATCTTTAATACAGCTGGCGAACGGATCATGGTCATTGAATGTAAAGCCCCTTCGGTCAAAATTATTCAGGCTACTTTTGATCAGGCTGCGCGCTACAACTCTGTACACAAAACCAGGTGGCTCGTGGTAACAAATGGCTTAAAGCATTGCTATGCGCAGATAGACCATATTGCAGAAAAGTTTTTATTTATTGAAACTTTACCGGAGTATCAATTGCTTTAAAGCTGATTCCAATTCATATTATTTCATACCCTCAATATCTATCACATTGTATTCAAAAGATCAGGCTTCACAACTCAAACAGACTTTCTGGACCACATTCGGGCATTACATAGCGCCACAGCTTTCTACTGAGGGATTAAAGGTCAATTGGATCAATTATAAAACCGGGTTAAAACATGTGTTTTTTAAAATGCAGGCCGATAGTAAAGCTGCATTTATTGCCATAGAAATCACCCATGCAGACCCAGGTATCCAGGAATTGGTATTTGAACAGTTCAGGGAATTTAAAAAATTGCTTGAAGGTCAATTGGGAGAAGAATGGGACTGGAACCTCCACATACACGATGAATACGGAAAGGTCATCACCAGGATCAGCAAAACATTGCCGGGCGTGAGTATTTTCAAAAAAGAAGACTGGCCGGCGCTCATCTCCTTTTTTAAACCAAGGATTATTGCATTAGATGAATTTTGGACTGATGCACAGTATAGTTTTGAAGTATTTAAATAAAAAAGCCAGCTCTCTCAAACTGGCCATTTCACTGCATCTTATTAGACACCCAATGCCTCTAAGCTTTCCTCAATGATCTTAATCTTCGATTCTGCATCAGCTTTCTTATTTCGTTCATTCTGAATAATTTCGGGCTTTGCATTTTGTACAAATCTTTCGTTGCTCAATTTTGCATCCACAGATTTTAAGAAGCCCTGCAAATAAATGAGATCCGCATTCAGACGCTCACGTTCGGCATCTACATCGATAGTCTCGTTCAATTGTATGAAGAACTCATCATTCCCCACCATAAAGCTTGTCGCACCAGCTATTTTGTCATTCACAAACTCCACTTCATTGATGTTTGCCAGCTTGAAAACAATATTCAGCCACTTCTCATAGTCCAGAGCAGAGTTAACTTTAATGGCAAGTGGCAGTGCTTCTTTTGGCGAAATCTGCTTCGTATTTCTCACATTTCTGATTTCTGCAACCAGTCCTTTGATCACCTCTACCTCTTTAAGCAAAGCTGAATCAGCCAGACCAACCACAGGATAGGCAGCCACGATACAGCAATCCAGTTCTCCTTTTTCTCCGAACAACTCGTCATGCCACAACTCCTCTGTCAGGAATGGCATAAACGGATGCAGCAAAGTCAATATCTTCTCAAAGAAACCAATAGTTACCTTCAACGTGTCTGCATCTATGGGATGCTGATAAGCCGGTTTAACCATTTCCAGGTACCATGCACAGAAATCATCCCATACGAGCTTATAACAAGCCATTAATGCTTCCGACAAACGATATTGTTTAAAGTTATCTTCGATCTCCGCAAGCGCTTCATTGAACCTGTTTTCAAACCACAGGATGGCTTGACTATTAGGGTTCTCCAGGTTTTCATCTACTTCCCAGCCCTTAACCAATCTGAATGCATTCCAGATTTTATTGGCGAAATTCCTTCCCTGTTCACAGTAGCTTTCATCAAACATCAGGTCATTACCTGCCGGAGAACACAATAGCATGCCTACCCTTACCCCATCGGCACCGTATTTTTCAATAAGGCCTATCGGATCAGGAGAATTGCCAAGTGATTTAGACATTTTACGGCCCAGTTTATCCCTTACAATACCTGTTAAATAAACATTGGTGAATGGTTTCTGACCTCTAAATTCATGGCCCGCCATGATCATACGTGCCACCCAGAAGAATAGAATTTCCGGAGCAGTAACCAGATCATTTGTTGGGTAGTAATAATTAATGTCTTTATTGTCTGGATTTTTAAACCCGTCAAAAACAGATATAGGCCACAACCATGAGGAGAACCAGGTATCCATTACATCCGGATCCTGCGAAACAAATGGCGCAAGCTGGTGCTTAAATCCATTGGCTTCATCAGCCGTAAATACCCCGTCTATATCTTTAAGCTTTAAAAATTCATTCAAAGCTTCTTCTTTTGTTTTAGCTACTACCCAGTTTCCCTTGTCGTCATACCAGGCAGGAATTTGTTGTCCCCACCAAAGCTGGCGACTGATATTCCAGTCGCGCACATTTTCCATCCAGTGACGGTAGGTGTTTACAAACTTTTCAGGAATCAGTTTAATGTCTCCATTAAGTACATCTTCCAAAGCGGGTTTCGCCATTTCATCCATTTTGCAAAACCATTGCATGGACAATTTAGGTTCTATCGCTGCATTGGTACGTTCAGAAAAACCTACCTGCGATTTATAATCCTCAACTTTTTCCAGGTGTCCGGCTTCTTCCAGGAGAACAGCAATTTTCTTCCTCGCTGTAAAACGGTCTTCGCCGACCAATACTACCGCCAGTTCGTTCAACGTACCGTCATCATTTAAGATGTCGATAATTGGCAGTTTGTGTTTTATTCCCAGCTCATAATCGTTCAGATCGTGTGCAGGTGTTACCTTCAAACAGCCGGTTCCAAAATCCATGGTTACATACTCATCTTCTATAACAGGGATTTCACGATTGATCAGCGGTACAAAAACTTTCTTTCCTTTCAGATGTGTATATCTTTCATCATTAGGGTTTATGCAGATTGCGGCATCTGCCATGATGGTCTCAGGACGGGTAGTTGCAATGGTAAGGGAATTGCTTGCATCCAGTTCTGCACCATCTACCAAAGCTTTTTCACAGATAGAATACTTAATGTAATAAAGCTTCTGGTTTACCTCCTTGCGGATTACTTCTTCATCAGACACAGCAGTTTTACCAGCCGGATCCCAGTTTACCATCCTTACCCCACGGTAAATACGGCCTTTTTTATACAGGTGAATAAAACTGTCGATCACCGCTTCTGACAGATCGTCCTCCATTGTAAAACGGGTACGCTCCCAATCACAGCTGGCACCAAGCTTTTTCAGCTGTTCTAAAATGATCCCGCCGTACTTTTCTTTCCATTCCCAGGCATACTTCAAAAACTCTTCCCTACTCAGGTCCTTTTTATCGATACCCATATCTTTAAGCATGGCGACCACCTTAGCTTCTGTAGCAATAGACGCATGATCAGTACCAGGTACCCAGCAGGCATTTTTGCCTTGCATACGCGCCCTGCGGATCAATACATCCTGGATGGTATTATTAAGCATATGCCCCATGTGCAGCACTCCCGTCACATTAGGCGGAGGGATTACAATGGTATATGGCTCACGCTCATCAGGCTCAGAATGAAAAAAGTTTTTCGACATCCAGTAGCTGTACCATTTATCTTCGGTTGCTGCCGGATCGTATTTTGTAGAAATGCTCATTATTTTGAAAAGTATCAGATTTTGAGGCGTAAAAATAAGGAAAAAAAAACAGATGCTGCTCGCCTCGCCAAATCTTTTGCTGAAGGGCAAAACATTTGCATGTCGGCTCCCAACACTGATTTTTTTTGGGAAAAGCAAAAAAAAAGGCAGTACCTACAAGTACTACCCTTTCATTCTTTCGCTCCTTGCTTTCCCAAAAATAACCTGCTCTGACAACAGCACTTCCAGTCTAGCACCCTCGCTTTCCTCAAAAATCACCTTCTCTGAAACGGCATAGCGTCTTTGCGCTTCTTCAGCGCAATTATGCAGCCGTAGAAGAGAACGGTTATTTTTCCTGTTATTTTACTTATTATTTTGCCATTTTCAAATACAGCTCAAAATAATCCGTTACCTTCTGGTACAAATGTGCTCTATCCTTTCCAATCACATTGTGCTCATGACCCGGATAAATCATATAATCTAGCTGCACACCCTTTTCCACCGCCTTTTTCACAAAATCTACAGAATGCTGCTGTACAACAACCGGATCCTGCTGACCATGGATCAATAACAATTTGCCTTTCAACTGATCTACTTTTGAAGACAAGTAAGTTGCCGCATAACCTTCAGGATTCTCTTGAGGCGTATCCATATAACGCTCAGTATACATCACTTCATAGAAAGCCCAGTTGATCACCGGACCACCCGCTACCGCAGCTTTGAACACACCAGGGTGTGTAACCATGAAATCCGTAGTAGCGAAACCACCGAAACTCCAACCAAATAATCCCATGTTAGTCGCATCAACATAAGGCAGGCTTTTCAGGTAATCCACCGCAGTCATCATATCCTCCATTTGCACCTCTCCCGCTCTGCGGAACATGGATTGCTCAAAAGCACGACCTCTGTTGTCACTTCCCCTTACATCTACCGTAAGTACCACATAACCACGTTCAGCCATATACCTGAACCAATAATCACCAGCGCCGGCATTCCAGCCATTGGTGATCAGTTGAGCGTGAGGGCCTCCATACCAATATACCACAACAGGATATTTTTTTGAAGCATCATAGCCAACAGGCTTATACAAGCTCGCATAAAGATCATCCCCTGATTTCCCTTTGATGGTAAATACAGTGGAGCTCTCCGTAGCATAAGCCGACAAAGGATTTGCAGCTGTCAACAGTACCTTAGGTTTCGCAGGCGTTGCTGCTTCAAATATCTGGATCACTCTTGGCACCTGTGGGCTGCTATAATTGTCTACGACAGTATTTCCTGAGGTACTGATCTGTACATTATGAACCGCATAACCCTGCGTAATTCTCCTGGACTTCCCGGTCTTAACATTCAAAGCATAGAGATTCCTAGTTACCGGAGATTCTTCAGTAGAAATGTAGAACAATTGATCGCCCTTCGCGTCAAAACCTTTCACCTCTAGTACCTCCCAGGGACCTTTAGTCAGTTGCTTAACAAGTTTTCCATTGATATTATACAAATAAAGATGGTTCCAGCCATCCCTGTTGCTTTGCCAGATAAATTTAGAAGGATCATTTTTAAGAAACAATATAGGCACCAATGGCTCTACATATTTATCATCTTTTTCTTCAAATAGTGTCTTAATGAACTCTCCTGTAACTGCATCGAACTGGTTCAGGCGCATGTGATTTTGTTCCCTGTTAAGCACTGCGATGTACACATACTTATCATCAGGACTCCAGGCAATATTGGTCAGGTATTGCTCTACGGGAGTGCCCGTTTTCAGATATACCGTTTTTTTAGTTTCAGGATTGTAAACGCCAACAGTTACCTGGTGACTTTTATCACCTGCCATAGGATATTTGATGTTTACGTTTTTTGCAGGCCTGCTGGCCCAGTCAATGATCGGATAATCCGTAACCATACCTTGGTCCATCCTGTAAAACGCAAGCAATTTACCTGCATTGCTCCAGAATATCCCTTTTGAAATTCCAAATTCATCTCTGTGTACAGAAGATGCATAAACAATGTCTTTACTGCCATCATTGGTCACCTGCTGTTTATCCGTACCTTTCGATACAAAAAGATTAAAATCATCCAGATAAGCTACATAACCTGCATTACCGCCTTCCGCATTTTCTTTAGCTGCCAGCGTCTGATCCATCAAAACTTCATAGGTATTCTTAGCAGGGTTTAGGGCAATTTTACTTCCGTTTAAATAAACGATCCATTCCGCCTGTTGGTTAAACTGAATCATCGGCATCATCTTCACTGAATCAAGCTTTGCTGCACTCAGCTTTTGGTTCAATTGGGTTAAAGAAAGAAAACTCTTTTCCTCTTTATCTTTGAAATTGCCACTGATCCAAACCGGACTGCCATTTACACGCTTGGCGTATACATAATTTTCAGTACCGTAAATAAATTGAATCTGCGAAAGATTTTCAGGAGCGAGAGTAGTGCGGGCATTTAACATCGCATCCTGCATGGTCAATTGTTTGTTCTGAGCATTGCCAAAAAAAGCAAGAGCTATCAATTGAACTAATAAAATAAGTCTTTTCATTATTTTTCTATTTGCCAGTCGAAGCTGGCTCAAAATTTATATGAATAATTTAGTTATGCGGCAAACTTAGATAAAATGTAGCAAATAACATCCTACCTTTGATGTGTGAAAAACATCTTTATAGGTTTACTTTTTGCAATGTTATGGGCTTCGGCATCAGTAGCTACCAAATTCGGGATATTGTCAGCACCCCCATTGATATTGGGCAACATGCGTTTTTTCATTGCCGGTTTTGTGCTGCTCTCCTATGGATATATGTTCAATAAGGACAAATCCTACCGCTGGCCCAAAGCTGAGGAATGGAAGCACCTTGCTATTTTCGGATTTCTAAACACAACGGTATACCTGGGTATGTACGTATATGCGATGAAATATACCGCAGCCGGCATTGGCAGTCTTGCGACATCTACCAATCCCCTGCTCATCGTTTTGCTTTCTTCGTGGATGATCAGCAGAAAACCATCAAAAGAAGAGGTATTCAGTATCATTATTGGCATGATCGGAATCGCAATTGCCACTTACCCACTTTTACAAAACGCCAGCACCACCTTGTCCGGACTCACCATCTTAATGTTGAGTATGGTATCTGTTTCATTCGCCAGTGTGTATTATGCAAGGGTAAAATGGAAGCTTCCCAATATTTTAATCAATGGCTGGCAAGTCACCATTGGAGGACTGTTATTAATTCCCTTCACGCTTTCCATGAGCGATTTTTCAACCATAACATTAGACAACAGGCTGATATTTTCAGTACTATGGCTCAGTCTCGCTGTCTCTGTAATAGGATTGATCTGCTGGTTCTATCTTTTAAAAATTGACACCGTCAAAGCCTCTCTATGGCTCTTTTTATGTCCTTTATTTGGTTTTTTCTACGCTTGGTGGTTGTTGGATGAGCCTATAACGCTTTATACTGTCGCAGGAACATTGCTTGTCGTATTCGGCTTGTATCTTGGTCAAAAAAACAACTTCAAAAAGAAAGTTCAGTAAACATAATTTATTGCTTCTACACAATAAATTATGTTAAAATATGTTAAATACATATAAAAAGACTGACTTATGAGAACTATAAGAATATTTTTCATTACAGGTAGTATATTAAGAAAATTCAGCCTGACCAGAATTTACTATTGGTTCAATAAGTAAATATTTGTTTCATCAAACATATTTTGTTAAAAAAACAATATGTCACCACTTGGTAAAATACTATGTTTTACTTTTATGCAATCATAAGTGTTAACTTACTCCTAATGCGGTGATGACCGGCTGGTATTAAGCCAGTTGTAGTTTTTTTTTGATCAATACGCTCAAACATAAG
The DNA here is from genome assembly GCF_005116445.1 of Pedobacter frigoris. Lineage (GTDB taxonomy): Bacteria > Bacteroidota > Bacteroidia > Sphingobacteriales > Sphingobacteriaceae > Pedobacter > Pedobacter frigoris. The sequence continues at coordinate 79,208 of NZ_SWBQ01000006.1, read as the reverse complement.
AAAGAGGGCGCTATAAACAGATTCAGCGCCCTCAATCTTAATATGCTGCTTTATCTAAAGCTGCATTTGCCTTATTTTTCAAATTGTCTTCTGCATCCTTATAGACGAGGTCAGTAATTTTATCTAAAGCTTTTAATACCCTTTCCATTCCATTTGGTTCATTGATGTCTACTCCACAAAAAGTATTTCCATTTGCTTTTGCCTGCAGCACCATATAATAGACACCAGCTACCTGCAAGGCCAGCAAAGACCGTATATCAGTATCTGCATTTTCGAAATAGGGACCTATCAGCTTAAATATTTCCTCACCAAACTCTTCTCTTTTAAAAGAAACATCTTTGATCATCTTATTTTTTTCGCTGATTTCCCAAATGATGATCTTCTGCATCTCTTCCGCAGTATAAAAAAAAGTAAGCTGCCTGTTCAAAATAGACTTCAAAAGCTCTTTCCCATGATCCACATCGGCCTGCATTAATATATCTTCCATATTTTCAGAGAGACCAATCCAATAGTCTTTTGCTTTTACATAGGTTTCAATCAGATTATTTACATTATTATCAAAATAGCGGTAGATCAGTTTTTTATTTACTTCTGCCTTCTTGGCAATTTTATTAACTCCCAGCGCAGTATATCCCTCTGTTTTAATGATCTCACCAACGGCATTGATCAATTTGAGCATGGTCTTTTCTTTATCCCTTATTTCACCGGAAACTATTTTTCTTGGTTTAGTGTTCATTTGTTTAAATTAGTAAATTTATTGCATATGTCACCAGTTTTTAAACTTTGTCGAATTATCTTTAGCAAATGTTTTTGTAAAAAATCATCTTCCTAATTCTTATGACCTCAACTATAGAACCATCAGAGCAACTTACTACCCTACCTATTTCCGAACTAAGAGTTGGTGATCAACTGATCAATCTTGGCCCTGTTCTGGAAATCAATGAGCTTGCAGATTCCTTTTCTCTCGTCATTGACAGAATGCAGGAAAGACAGGTGTGGCGCTTCAATAAAGACGAGGAATTACTGATCAGTTCTGATAAGTAATAATTTCATAATATCATTGCTTTACGGAGTACATTTGATAATTTTATACCGGTGATGTTCCTTTACATCGGTAAACTATTTCTTATGATGAATACAATATGCAAAGCCTGCTTTGCCGTTTTGGGCATTATGGCAGTAAGCTATTCAGCAAGTGCACAACAGAAATTTATTGACCCTGCAAACATGGACCTATCGGTCAGGCCAGGTGATGATTTTTATAAATATGCCAGTGGAAAATGGGTAAAAAACAATCCTGTCCCTGCTAAAGAAACCCGCTGGGGAAGCTTTAACCAGTTGAGAGACTTCAACATCAACGCTGTAAAAGGCTTGGTTGAAAACGCTGCCGCAGACAAATCTGCACCCGCCGGATCTGTAAAAAGACGTGTCGGTGATTTTTACAGGGCAGCGATGGACAGTATAGCCATCGAAAAATTAGGTTATACACCTATTAAAGCCGAACTCGAAAAAATTAAGCAACTTAAAAGTACAGTTGATATACTGAACCATGCTGCTTACCTCAGAACCAATGGCCTTGCCTCTCCAATGTTTAGCTTTGGTGTATCGCAGGACAAGAAAAATGTCAACAAATACCTTCCTCAACTCGGACAAGGAGGAACGACACTCCCCGATCGCGATTATTACCTCAAAGACGATAGCCGCAGTGTAAAAATACGCGAAGCTTATACTACATATATGACCGCCCTGTTCAAGTTAACAGGCAGTACAGAAACTCAGGCATCAAAAAAGGCATCTGTGGTAATGGCAATAGAAAAGCAACTCGCCGATGCGCAAATGAGCCGCCTGGAAATGCGTGATCCTTATAAAACCTATAACAAATTTACCTTAACGGATTTTAACAAAAGTACTCCTGCGATCAGTTGGTCATCTCTGTTCAATCAATTGCTAGTCGGCCAGCAGGATACTGTTCTAGTTTCCTCACCTAAATTTTTCGTTAGTCTAAACGGTTTGTTAGAAAGTGTTTCGCTGCCCGACTGGCAGACCTATCTGGAATGGAACATCTTAAAGAGTGCGGCGCCAAACCTAAGCAGTCCTTTCGTAAACGCCACTTTTGCTTTCAACCAGGCGCAGACCGGGCAGAAGGTTCAAACCCCGCGCTGGCAGCGCATGTCGCAGCTAACCGACGGTACCATAGGCGATTTACTGGGCCAGCTTTACGTAGCCAAATATTTCAAGTCTGATGCAAAAGTGCGCATGGACGAATTGATTGAAAACTTGAGGAAGGCTTTCGCAATCAGGATCAAAAACCTGGACTGGATGAGTGACGTAACCAAGCAACAGGCACTCGACAAACTGCATGCTTTTGTACCCAAAATAGGCTATCCATCAAAATGGCGCAATTACGACGGACTGGCCATCCGTCCTGATACTTATCTGCAAAACCTGCGCAATGCAGGCACCTGGGCTTACCAGGAAATGGTAGCTCAACTGGGCAAACCGGTAGACCGCACCCGTTTTGGCATGACTCCTCCCACGGTTAATGCCTATTACAGTGCGACCATGAACGAAATCGTATTCCCGGCCGGGATATTGCAATTCCCTTTCTTCGATCCCAATGCCGATGATGCCGTAAATTATGGCGGAATCGGTGCCGTAATCGGCCACGAAATGTCGCACGGATTCGACGACTCCGGCAGTCAGTACGATAAAGACGGCAACCTGCGTAACTGGTGGACTTCAGAAGACCGCGAGAAATTTGATGCAAAAACAAAATTACTTGGTGAGCAGTTCGACAGCTACAAAGTACTGGATACCATCTCTGTGAACGGCAAGTTTACGATGGGAGAAAACATAGGAGATCTCGGTGGCCTGAACGCCGCTTATGAAGCCTTCAAAATGACCAAACAAGGTCAGTCTGATGAAAAAATTGACGGCTTCATCCCGGATCAGCGCTTCTTCTTATCCTGGGCACAGGTCTGGAGAGGCAACGTGCTGCCTGAAAGTGCAGCACAACTGGTCAAGACAGACCCACATTCACCCGGTCAGTTCAGAACCATCGGTGCTCCTGTAAATATGGACGCCTGGTATAAAGCCTTTGACGTGAAACCCGGAGATAAGCTATACAAGAAGCCGGAAGACAGGATCAGGCTTTGGTAAAGAGCGAACAAAGAGAGCGAGCAAAGAGATTAATGTTAATGAGTTTTAGCTAATTTTACAGCGATGAATAAAATCACATTAACTGCCGATGGATCGAATACACTGTACAACGAAAGCATTGGTGAGCATTACCATTCTAAGCACGGTGCACTGCAAGAGAGCAAACATGTATTTATAGATGCGGGATTAAAGCATACCATTGCCCTATTTCCAGATCAGGATATAAACATTCTGGAAGTAGGATTCGGTACAGGGCTGAATTTCCTGCTCAGTGCTGCTCACTGTTCAGCCCACAACATCCCGCTTAAATACACCTCCCTGGAAGCTTTTCCGCTAAGAAGCGAAGAACTTGAATCAACAGGCTACGATCAATATGTACCGCAGGAAATCTGGGAAGGGCTGGTCGGTAATTATGGCAAAGCCATGCAGCAGGCAGTACATATTGTTCCCGAGCAGCAATTAAGGATACTGCATACCTACCTTCATCGATATGAAAGCACCCAACAATTCGAATTGGTTTATTATGATGCTTTTTCTGTACAGCACCAGCCAGAAATGTGGACTGACGAAATCATTGCCCATACCTGTAAATTTTTAAAACCCGGCGGCATATTCGTAACCTACGCCATCACAGGAAAATTAAAACGTGCATTAAAAAGTGTAGGTTTTACCATAGAAAAACTACCGGGTGCCCCGGGTAAAAGAGAGATGCTGAGGGCCAGAAAAGATCAGGTCTAGGCAAACTCCGATAGCTTAAATTTGTTAAACAATAATGAAAAAGAGAAAATTAGGCAATACAGATTTACTCGTATACCCCATCACATTTGGAGGCAACGTATTTGGCTGGACCATAGACGAACAAACATCATTCAAAATATTAGACGGCTTCACCAGTGCGGGATTTAATTTTATAGATACTGCGGACTCTTATTCACATTGGGCACCCGGCAATAAAGGTGGTGAATCTGAAACGATCATCGGCAACTGGATGCAGGAAAGAAAGAACAGGGACCAGGTCATCATTGCAACCAAAGTAGGTTCTATTCCCGGCTCTGATAAAAAATCTTTAGCGCCTGAATACATCAAGCAATGTGTAGAAAACTCTTTAAAGCGGTTAAAAACAGATTATATCGACCTGTACCAGTCGCACTATGATGACCCTGAAACGCCAATAGAACACACCCTTGAAGTTTATGACCAGCTCATTAAAGAAGGAAAGGTGCGGTGGATAGGGGCTTCTAATTTCTCAGCTGCCAGACTAAAAGCATCTCTTGAAATCGCAGAAACCTCAAATCTGCCCAGATACCAAACCTTTCAACCTGAATATAACCTTTACAAAAGGGAAAAGTACGAAACAGAATCTGAACAGCTTGTAATCGATAATAACCTAGGTGTCATCAACTATTATGCACTCGCCAGTGGCTTTTTAACCGGAAAATACCGTTCAGAGGCCGACCTCAATAAAAGCAAACGCGGCGCTGGCATCAAGACCTATTTAAATGACCGGGGTTTTAAAATATTAAAAGCGCTTGACGATGTTTCAGAGCAATACAATACCAATCCCGCAAGTGTATCCCTTGCCTGGCTGATCGCAAGACCTTCCATTACCGCACCCATCGCCAGTGTAACCAGCTTAGCACAATTGGACGACCTGATCAGGGCCGCAGCTTTAAAACTAGACAACGAAGAAATCGCAATGCTGGATGATGCAAGTGCCTGGAAATAATTATTTCATCTAAGTTTGGCAGGGCATTTGTTTTTAAGGTAACTTACCCTTATAAATTAACTTACAGGCTACCTGATGAAAAACATTTCCCTTCCTTTTTACACCAAACTTGCAATGGTGCTGTTTGCAATCATCTGCCTCGGATACCTTGCCATTTTAGGGCAAACCATCTTAGCTCCCTTGCTTACTTCCTTTTTACTGGCCCTGCTGCTCCTGCCTCTGGCCAATTTTCTGGAGCGCAAATGGCGTTTCAAACGAAGTATGGCATCGATTGTTTCAGTCGTATTGATGATCGCTTTCATCAGCGGTGTCATGTACTTTCTGGCCAATCAGCTCAGCGACCTGTGGGAAGACTGGCCTTTGCTGAAAAAGCAGGCGGAAACTTCCTTCCATGATGTGCAAAACTGGATTTCAAACACCTTCAATGTAAACGCACATAAACAAATAGACTATTTAAAAGAGAGTGCCGCAAGTGCACTGGCCACAAGTGCAACAGTACTGGGTGTGACTTTGATGACCGTCTCCTCTACCCTGCTGTTTCTGTCCTTCCTCTTGCTGTTCACTTTCTTCATATTAAACTACAGAAGGGTATTATTTACCTTTCTAACCTCAGTTTTCGAAGAAAAACATACCCAGAAGGTAAGCGAAATCGTACAGCGCATTCAGTATATCATCAAAAAATACATCACCGGCCTATTTATACAGATGTTGATCGTTACGCTGCTGATGGTCTTTGTACTATGGGCATTAAATGTAAAATATGCCATGTTGCTGGGCCTCATCGCCGGAATGTTCAACATCATTCCCTATATCGGCATCTTTACAGCATTGCTGATCAGTGTATTGATCACATTTGCGACAGCAGGAGCAGCCAAAATGTTACTGGTAATCGTTGCCTTCGTTGCCGTACATGCCGTCGATGGAAATGTTTTAATGCCCCTGGTAGTTGGCTCCAAAGTAAAGATCAATGCTTTATTCGCATTCATAGGCATCGTTGTAGGCGAAATGATCTGGGGCATCTCAGGAATGTTTTTGTGCATCCCTTATCTGGCAATGCTAAAAATCATTTTTGACCGCGTGGATCAGTTAAAACCATGGGGAATTTTGCTCGGAGGCGAGGAAAAACCAAATAAGAAGCGCAGGGTATACCGCATCACAAAAAACATCAAATTAGAGGAACAGGAATAACTCAACATGACAAACGACAAGTCTCCACACATCCTGAACACTTCAGCTAACCTATTGGGATTGTGCTTTGTTGTGCTCACTTCCATTAAGGTATCTAAAATGGCAGACAGCACATTAATAGATGAAACCACTGCACTGGCTATCCTTCTTTTTATGACGAGCTGTATCCTGTCATTTGTATCCATGAGAAAAACATCAGGCTCCAACGAGAAGCTTGAAAAAGTGGCCGACTTTATCTTTCTTTCAGGATTGATTGTTCTTTTTTTAACCACAATGATGATTACCTTTAACTTCGTAAAACAATAACTCGATGCCCCACAATATACCCCCCTTTACCGCCGCAGATCCCTTTTCAGCCTTTCTAAGATTACTCACTGTTTTAGATACCTTACGTACCGAATGTCCATGGGACAAAAAACAAACCATGGAGAGCCTGCGTCACCTGACCATAGAAGAAACCTACGAACTGTCAGATGCCATACTGGAAGGAGACCTGGAAGAGGTTAAAAAAGAACTGGGTGATGTGATGATGCACCTTGTCTTTTACGCACGGATTGCATCTGAGACCAACGATTTCACGATAGTCGACGTACTAAACAGCGTATGCGATAAGCTCATCAGCAGACATCCGCATATTTACGGCGATGTAGAGGTACAGGACGAAAATGATGTAAAGCGCAACTGGGAAAAGCTCAAGCTGAAAGAAGGTAACAAATCTGTGCTTGCGGGAGTTCCTGCAGGCTTACCTTCGCTTGTAAAGGCTAGCCGCATACAGGAAAAGGCACGTGGAGTTGGGTTCGACTGGGAGGATAAAACCCAGGTGTGGGAAAAAGTTGAGGAAGAACTTCAGGAGTTCAAAGACGAATTCAACGTAACAGATACCGCCAACATAGACATTGAGAAAGCCGAAGGCGAATTTGGAGACCTGCTCTTCTCTCTGATCAACTATGCCCGTTTCATCAACATCAATCCAGAGAATGCTTTAGAGAAAACCAATAAGAAATTCATCAAGCGCTTTCAGTATCTCGAAGGGAAAGCCAGGGAAAACGGCAAAGCCCTTCAGGACATGACCCTGGCCGAAATGGATGTGTACTGGAATGAAGCCAAACAATTGTAAAGCACAGGAGAGTTACCCGTGCTTTTTCTTCATGGTCATTTTGGCTTTCTGCCCAATGCCATAATTATGAGTTTTCGCGTTGCTCTCTTTTTTATCGTGGAATGCACCGCCGCCTTTTGGTGCAGTAACATCTTCTTTAACTGTTTTAATTTTTGGGGCCTTAGCAGGCTTATCAACCACCACATCTTCAGGCAGGTCCATTACAGGAATCTTAAATCCTAATGACTGCTCAATTTTACGGAGATCAACCAGCTCCATATCTGTCGCGAAAGTGATCGCCACCACTTCTTCATCTCCGGATTTTACCACGCGGCTCAGGAATACTTCTTTCTTTTCAGGTATTTCGAAGTGAAAAATAAACGGCACACCAGAGATATCCAATGGTGAAGTCAATCCTTCATTTGCCACAATCAGCACTCTTGCTTCAGGAGTATCTTTAAAATCTTCTATATGGTCAAACCCCTCTTCATCAAAAAACAAGGGATTCAATACGGACACTTCACCAGGTTTATAGGAAACGAGGCTCTTTCCAAGCTTTTGTGCAGTCAGGCGACTGTTTACAAATACCACAACCTTTTCGAACACTTCATCATCACGCAGCAAAGAATTCAGCAGGCTGATCTTACTTTTGAAATTAGGAACCTGGTATAACAACAATTCATGGGTTATGGCCTGACTTTCGCCCAGCTCTTCTACCTCAATGGTTACAGGAAAGTTCATAAACTGATCGATCATATGGCTCAGCTTATCGTGTACTACTGTAGTAAAAATCAGGTGTTGTACTTTACCGGCACTTCTTGCAAGTTCACATACCGGGAGTTGCATTCCCTGCTTCACGATCACTTCTGCGTCATCAACGATCAGGATCTGCAACCTGTTCAGGTTCAGTCCGAGTTTCAGATAGACAGCACGCGCTCTCGTTGGCGTTGCTACCACAATATCTATCCCGTCCAGCAGGTCCTGAATCACTTCATCCATCCCTCCTGTTCCATAAAGCCCTATGATCCGAAGACTTCTATTACCACTCAGCATTTTAAACTGGTCAATAACAGCCTCTACGCGTTCTGCATCAGGCACCAGGATCAGCACCTTAGGCGCCTCATCTGTGCTGTATTTTAACTTCATCAAAACTCCGAGCACATAATTGGTGGTCTTACCGCTACCCTCCGGACCTACTGCAATGATATCCTGACCACCAATGATCCTTGACATGGTTTTAGCCTGAATTTCCTTTGCTGAAATATATCCGGCATCATTCATAGCGGATACCAGTGGCTTGCTGAGTTTTAATTTATCTAACGACACTTTTCTTCTGTTAAAATATAATTTACAAACTTAATTAAAACTGAGTTAGCATTCATGATCTGCCATAAATAAACATCAAAAATTGAGGCAGGTAAAACCTCTTGTTACGCGTAACAAACTCATTACAGAAAAGTCATCTGAACGTAATACCTTAAAATAGAGGTATTTTACGGAAATAGCTTACGTATATTTGTATAAGGGAAACCACAAACACTTAAACAATATTAAAATTTGGATAGACTGTACTAGTATAGCTTAAATAGAAAAGAAGCGTAAATTTAATCATCCCACTATGAGAAAATACATTTTAGGTATTACATTCGCCGCCACAATGAGCCTGGTAGTTACCATCCTCAGCTGGACTGCTTCTACAGAGAAACAGCATCCTCAGTTACTTCAAGTCTCTACAGACTCCATCTTCAGTAATTACCTGAAAGACATCTACGACAGCGCACATCTGGCTGCCAGCGGACTCCGTTTAAACGTATTTGAAAAAGCGGTTACCGGCTTTTATAACCTGAAAAATTTGGGTAAAGTATCTTCCGAGAAGTCGATCATCACCATTGCGGACTTTGATCTAGGCAGTAGCCAAAAAAGAATGTGGATCGTAGACCTCGACAAAAAGAACCTGCTTCTCAATACGTGGGTAGCTCACGGAGAGCGTACTGGTGCGGATAAAGCAGTAAAATTCTCTAACACCAACGATTCCCATCAAAGCAGTCTGGGCTTCTATGTAACTGCTGAAATTTACAGAGGACAACATGGCAAGTCTTTGCGTCTGGACGGCATGGACGAGGGCTACAACAACAATGCCCGCATGCGTGACATCGTCGTGCATGGCGCTCCTTATGTAAGTCAGGGCACAATAAATGCACTGGGCAGACTCGGCCGCAGTCACGGATGCCCGGCAGTTGCCCCGGAACTGACAGATAAAGTCATCAATACTATAGCAGGAAAAACTGTGCTGTTCATCAATTCAAGCGGAGAACATTATACCTCTAAATACCTTAATGAAGAGGTCGCAGCAAGCGCATTAGACATATAACCACACGACCATGGGGGCTTTTAAGCCCCCATTTTTTGCAGGTAAGAATACAGCACCACATCCTGACCATAAATATCCTTTCTGAATTGCAGGGTACCATTGGCATCTGTCCAGCAGGTGTAATACGTCAGGTACACCGGAACTTTCTTAGGTAAAGCCAGATCCTTGGCTTCAGGATTGTCTTTATTCTCCATTTGTTTCTTGATGAACTCAAACTTACTGCCTTCTCCAAACAGTGCGCGCGCCAGCTCAAGGGGCTTTTCTACCCTTACGCAGCCATGGCTCACAGCCCGCATAGACTGATTAAACGCTGCTTTGGCCGGCGTATCGTGGAGGTATACCGAACTTTGGTTGTCAAAAAGGAACTTGATCTTTCCGAGCGAATTATCGTCTCCCGGCCTTTGCTTAAACTTATAGACCTTACCTGCGTCGGCTGCAGTCCAGTCGATCAATTCAGTATCCTGCACCAGTTCCCCGTCTTTATACACATCAATATTATTGTTTGCGAGGTAATAACGATCTGCCGCCGCGTATTTAGAGATTTCATTGGTGGCAATACTTTGCGGAATGTTCCATATTGGATTTACCTGAACACTATGGATCACGCTGCCCAACTGCGGGGTTTCTCTAGAAAACGGGCGGTCCTTTTTCAGGTCGCTCTCATCATATTCCCGCAACTCATTCACATTGGCTTCCCTTGCCTCTCCAACGCAGACCTTCATACCGAGCACAGATTTACCCCCTTCTATTACATCCAGATGAAAGTCCGGGATGTTTACCACGACCATTTTACCGGCTTCCTTCCTGTTTTTCCAGCGCAGACGTTCCAGATTCACCTGCAGCACACGCTGCGTCTGTTCCTTACTCATACCCGGAGTGGTTATCCCTTCTTTTAGTGCCTTTTGCAGTGCAACATAAGAGGCACCTTTGGGCTGTATACTGTCCAGATACACTTTCAAGCCTTTTGTTGCCAAAACGCCATTCATAGAAGTGCTATCGGGACGTGCAGTTTCCGTATAATACTGGGCGTAGATGCGCCTCGGGCTGATCAGTCCATACTGCAATGCATTGCTGTAATTGATCAGGGAATTGGCCGTACGCAATTCCAATAAAGCTACATACCTGCTGGCCTCTTCAACCGTTTTGATCGCTTTCTTGTCATATATTTTTTTGAGCAGGCTATCCACCTCCGCGGCCTGGAAAAGTTTAGAATCCAGGCCATGTTCAGCCGATTGGTTCAGGTATTCAGAAAATACCTTCATCTGATCTTCAGGAAGATATTTTAGCAGCAAAGCAGGCTCATATTCATTCTTTTCATAGAAAGCACTGATCAGTTTAGGATTTTTCAGCGAAGAACGCTGCTCCTGGAGTACCTGTTTGAATACCTCGGCAAAGGCATCATTCTCAATTTTTTTGAACACGCTGTTGCGGGTTTCCTTAAAAAGTTCCTTTCCGATTTCAGAGCGGCTTTTCCGGCAGGCCTGCAGACCAATTACCAGTAAAACCATTCCCAGGCACAGCAATTTCGCTGTAGTATAACCCTTTATTGTAGCTGACGTGTTCAAATTCATACACACCTAATAAAAATCAGGTGTATTTTGTTTGACCCTTCAGCGGAAAATCTGATTAAAACACTACACGGCCGGTGTAAACTGTGTTGGAAATAGCCTCTCCGTCATTAGAAATAAACGCAAGATAAGTCTCCGCACAGGTTTCCTTGACCATGGCGTAAGGCTTCGTACCATCAGCAGGTACAAACGGAAGAAAATCTTCTCCTGCAAGCTTTCTGGCTCCCATAATGCAGCAATACTCTGTCTTTGTATCCGGCAAATAAGCTACCATCATCACATGCAGGCGATAGTTATTATACGTATCATCCGCATCCTTGTCCCAGGTAAACGTCAGTTTTCCATCCGCATAGGTCACAGTGGTATCCGCCGGAGGATTTAGTTTTCCCTCTGCGAGCCGCACTTTGGAATAATCAACACTTAGATCAGGATATACTCCCTGTAGGGCATTGTTAAGCTGGTAAGATACCGCCTTGTTTTGTGCCGTTTTGTTGGTGCCCCTTGCAGCCAGCTTGAATCCGACATTGGTGAAAGAGTTCAGAGGACTAATGAGTTCCATCACCACCCGCATCCTGTCGCTGGCAGCTATCTGAGCCGGTGTCCGGGGTTTATTAGATTTATGCGGAGCCATTTTAATAATAGGCTCCCCTAGTCGTATATAAGCTATTTTATTGCCAATCTTGCCTATTATAGGCCCGAAGGGTCCGTTCTTCATTCTTGCCATGTTATATTTGGTTAAAAAGCTGTATAACAGCATACATACAAAGATAGTGATCTGTTTGGACTCCGACAATGTTTCAGGCTGATTTTTAACGGATTTGGTACGGGTGCTAAACGGGTTTGATACGGGTTTTAGCCGTACCAAACCCGCTCCAAACCCGTAACAAATCCGCTGCAAACCCGTAACAAACCAAAGTCAGGCATAAGCGGGCCCTTAGCGCTGCTTTATCTCGCGCGCGCGGAAAAATCTAACTCCGAAGTGGAGTAATTTTAATGAGACTTTAAAAAAATAAATGTGTTAAAAACTATTAAATTTGAAGACCCCATCTAATGACCAACTATGAAAAAAACAATCATTCCCGCGCTGTTACTTTTGTTTGCCATGGCAACTGCATCCTATGCGCAATTTGGCAAACTAAAAGACGCCCTTAACAATGGTGCTTCTTCGTTGTTAAATAGCAAACAGTTAAAATTACTGCAAAATCAACCGATTACGACCAACTTTGACGACTGCAACAAAACAGAGCTCATGCCTCCTTCGTTTGGCGCCGATTCTGTAAAAAAGAAATTATGTGACCTTAAGTCCAGCTATTCAGCAACAGAAGGTTTCAATTTAAAACCCGGCTTCTATACCGGAACTTTTAAAAGTTTTTGCTTACAGGCGGGTACACACGGACCGGATAAAGGAAACGGATATTTGTTTGCTCCGCTTACCGGACCAAAAGAAAAGATCGCCAGAACCCTTATCGCCAATTGGGAGCAGCATCCTGAAATTGAGCAGCGAAAAGTACAGCTGCTGCTGTGGGCCATTGTTGCAAAAACCAACTTCAGCAAATTGTCGGCCGATCTGCAACTCACTGCAGGTGTGCTTTTAAATAAGAATGACATTTCAGCATTGGGTAGCACCATTGTAGATTACCTTTCTGCTGAAGCGATGACCAAACTGACCAGCAACCTGCCTGAACCGGCAAAAACCATAATCGAAATAGAAAACAAAATCAGGGGACTGATGTACCAGGCCAATGCATCTTATGATCAGATAGAAAGTCTGGCTATGCTTGGTGGTATAGCACCTGCCGATCCTGATTTTCCAAGCGGAGTATGGGGACTGCATCCAGATGGTTATTACATCAAATACCTGCCTCACTCTTATTCCAAAACCGAAGTTGTCATTTATGTACCCAAATCTGCAGGCACAATTAAGTTCCTTCCGGTTGGAGATGTAGCTGTACCAGTCAGCAGGGGCTGTCAGCGACTGGGACAATCCAACCTGCTGGTTTGCTCGGAATAATCCGACGACAAAAAGTAACAAATGTGTATATCCAAAAGAGATTGGCGCTTACTTGGCCGAATTTTATATATTTGGGTACACACAATTTAATTAACCAATGACAAACCAATTTAAGACTATTTTAAGCTCTGCCCTTCTTCTTACCCTTACCACGGTAAGCCAGCAGGGTCAGGCGCAGCAAGTAAAAGGCAATGCCCGCTATGTCAACACATTTGTCGGCACTTCAGGGCTTACCGACCCTAAGATCCTGGGCTATGAACTACCTAAAGGCTGGCGTGCCTGGTCGGGACTTACCTTTCCTGGCAGCTCACTGCCCAATGCTATGGTACAGCTGAGTCCAATGACTAAATATCAGCCTGCCGGCGCTGGATATGAATATGAAGATGACAGGATTGTGAGTTTTACCCATACCAATAAGGGGCACTGGAACCTAGGCAATGTTCCGATTCTGCCGATGTCCAATCCCGGCGCTAAGTTCGGCTCTCATTTTTCTCATAAAAACGAAAGTTCAGCCCCTGGATTTTACCAGGTATATCTTGATGATTACCAGATTAACGTGAGCCTGACATCTACCTTAAGGGCGGGGTATCACAGGTATGAATATAAAAACAACAAGAACAGACAGATTCTGTTCGACCTGTCCAAAGCCCTGAGTGGGGTATCAAGATGGAATATTGAGCAGATCGACAAAAATACATTGAAGGGTTTTCAGGGAGGAGAGAACATACATTTCTATGTGATCCTGAACACGGAGATCGACAGTATTGAGCAAAAAAATCCAGGACAAAAAGATGGTTACGCCATCCTGCATCTTGCCAATGGAAGCACCAGCCCTGTTGAATTGAAGATAGGTCTGTCTTTTGTAAGTGCTGATAATGCCAAGGAGAATCTTACTAAGGAAATCGGTGCTAAATCGTTTAAAGAGATTAGAAATAAGGCAAATCACACATGGGAGGACATCCTTTCAACCGTACAGCTAAAAGGAGGAAATGAAAAGCAAAAAACCATGCTTTACTCCTCTCTTTACCGTTCGCTGCTTTGGCCTGCACTGCGCAGTGACGTAAACGGGCAGTACAGGGATGCAAAAAGAAATACTTCAAAAGCTGATTTTAATTATTATACAGAGCCCTCTTTGTGGGATACTTATCGAAATAAGGATGTATTGTTGGGGTTGATGAGTCCTAAAGTTGCTCTTGATGTGATTAAATCCATGAAAGATGTGGGGGATAAAACAGGGGCTATTCCTACGTTCTTCCACGGAGACCATGGAGCATCGTCTATCACAGGGGCATACCTCAGGGGAATTGATGGATTTGATGTTCAGGCTACTTACCAGTTGCTCCTGAAAAACGCTAATGTACCCGGACGGGCACGCCCTTTTCTTGAGGAGTACCTGGCCAAGGGTTATATTTCGGACCCTGATGTGGAGAGGCCTCATGTGGAAACGAAAGCGAGGGCTGGTGTTTCTAAAACGCTGGAATATGCTTACGATGATTATTCGGTAGCGCAGCTTGCGAAGAAACTGGGTGATACTGCCAATTACCGGATCCTGATGGCGAGGTCCAAGAACTATAAAAATATGTTCGATCCTTCAACCAGGTTCATGAGAGGACGGCTGGAAAATGGCAGCTGGGTTAAAAATTTCAATCCTCAATACCCTTACTATGAGTACATGTACAGGGAAGCCAATGCGTGGCAGGTGTCTTTCTTTGCGCCGCATGACATGCCCGGACTGATTGAGCTCTATGGCGGAGCGGATAAATTTGAAGCAAAGCTGGATTCCCTGTTTACCATCCCATGGAACCCTAAATACATTGCACGGAACGTGGAAACGTTTATTGGTCAGTATTGCCATGGCAACCAGCCGGATCATGAGGCCCCTTTTGCTTATACCCTGATTGGAAAGCCGGAAAAAACGCAGAAGATATTGGATCATATACTGAACAACCTGTATGGGATGAAGGATGGGCTCACACTTGCCGGAATGGATGACGCAGGTGAAATGTCGGCCTGGTATGTATTGAGCGCACTTGGCCTATATACTTTTTCTGCTACTGATCCGGAATACCTTGTAACGGCACCTTTATTTGATGAGATCAAATGGACGACCAGTACTGGTAAGCTGCTTACGATTAAAAAACCCAGCAAAGGCCGAAGGATTACAGGCATTAAAATGAACGGCAAGGTGGTTAAAGGCTATTTTGTGCCTCATGATTTGTTTAGGGATGGGGGCTTGCTGGAGATCGCTACGGCGCAGTAAAGGTTTGATAATGCTCCTTTCGTCGAGATGACGCGCATAGCATGCAACGTAACTTTTCAGACACCATGCCTCTATCTAAACCTAACTATCCTTAATATTGTATCATCAAAATATGGACTGATATGAAAAAACTGATACTTAATCTATTCCTGTTTACAGGATCTATAGGGGTTTATGCCCAGGATGCTGTCGATTACCAGATACCGCCGCAGGCGATGGCAGATCTGTTGCTGGCCAAACCTACTCCTGGTGTGAGCATTGACGGAAAAGCAGAATGGATGTTGCTCAGCAACCGCAATTCCTACGCTTCTGTAGAAGAACTGGCGATGCCGGAATACCGTATAGCCGGATTGCGCATCAACCCTAATAATTATTCTCCGAGCAGACAGGTGTTCGTCAACAGTTTCAGTATAAAGAACATCAAATCGGGAAAAACTACTGTGGTAACCGGCGTGCCTTCTCCGCTGTATGCGGGCAACATCAGCTGGAGTCCGGATGAGAAAAAGATCTCTTTTACAAACACCACGCAAAAAGGTGTGGATCTGTATACCATCGATGTGGCTACACAAAAAGCTGTAAAGATTAATAAAGGCGCTTTAAATGTGGTCTTAGGCGGCGGAATCAGTTGGCTGAACAATGCCACTTTATTGTATAGGATCGCAACAAAACCGGCAAGCTTGGCACCTCCCAAGCCTTTGATGCCAAAAGGTCCAACCGTTCAGCAGAACCTGGGTAAGGCAGCGCCTAGTGTGACTTACCAGGATCTGATTAAATCACCTTACGACGAGCAGCTGTTTGAGTTTTACGCGACTTCACAACTGGTAAAAAATACCGGCGGGGTGGAAATACCGATAGGAAAACCAGCCATTTATGCAGGGGTAAGTACTTCTCCGGATAAAAATTACTTGATGCTCAGAACCATCAGAAAACCTTTCTCCTACCTGGTAGCAGCGGGAGGCTTCCCTTCTACCATTTCGATTACCGATCTGAATGGAAAACTGGTTAAGGAAATCATCAAATTGCCTTCTTCAGAAGGTACTCCTTCGGGATATGATAATACGCAAAATGTAGCGCGCGGATACGACTGGCGTGATGATGAACCTGCAACCATTACCTGGGCAGAGCCTTTGGACAGCGGACTCATCAAAAAACAGGTGGATTACCATGATGCCGTTTACGCGCTAAGTGCTCCTTTTACCGGTCAGCCGAAAGAATTGTTTAAAACGCAAACACGTTTCAGGGGCATTTCCTGGGGCGATGCAACACTTGCCCTGGTTCAGGAAGGCCTGCGCAGCAAACAAACGGTAAGAATTAACCGCTATAACCCTTCGACCGGTGCGTTGGAGACATTGATCGAGCGGAACCAGACGGATGCTTACAACGACCCGGGATCGCCTGTGACGACAAAAAACAAATACGGCAGACAGGTGATCCAGGTACTGGAAAATGGAACTAAACTATTGATGAACAATACTGCCGGTTCTTCTGCGAAAGGCGACTTGCCTTTCCTGGCGAAGTTTGACCTGAATACCAAAAAGAATGATATCCTCTGGCGCAGTGCCGAAGGTACTTATGAAGTAGTATCTGATGTATTGGATGCCAATAAACTGGTATTGCTAACCAGGAAAGAATCACAAAAAGATGTGCCTAATTATTACATCAAGAACCTCATGCTGAGGATTGCAGATCAACCGATCACCAGTTTTACCAACCCTTATCCATTGCTGACGGGCGTATCTAAAGAAAAAATATCTTATAAACGTGCGGACGGCGTAGACCTGACGGGCGATCTTTACCTGCCAAAGGGATATGATAAAGCTAAAGACGGGCCACTACCTGTTTTACTATGGGCTTACCCACGTGAGTTTAACTCGGCTTCAGATGCGGCACAGATCAGGGGTTCTAAAGACCGCTTCACGACCATCAGCTGGGCTTCGCCGATTTATTGGGTAACTCAGGGCTATGCCGTGCTGGACAATGCGGAGATGCCGATTGTGGCGGCTGCAGACAAAAAACCAAATGACACTTTTGTAGACCAGCTGAAACTCAATGCAGAGGCCGCTATCAATAAACTTTCTGAAATGGGTGTAGGCGACAAGAACCGCATGGCTGTGGGCGGACACAGCTATGGAGCTTTCATGACTGCCAACTTACTGGCCCATACCGGGCTATTTAAAGCCGGAATTGCCCGCAGTGGTGCATACAACAGAACCCTGACTCCTTTCGGTTTCCAGAATGAAGAACGTACGTACTGGGATGCGCCCCAGTTGTATTATGAAATGAGTCCATTCAGCTATGCCAACAAAATAAAAACCCCACTGCTTTTGATACACGGTGATTCGGACAACAATCCTGGCACTTATCCGATCAACAGCGAGCGATTATTTGCCGCCATTAAGGGATTTGGAGGAACAACTCGCTTTGTGTTCCTGCCCTATGAATCACATAGCTATGCCGGCAAGGAAAACATACTGCACATGCTATGGGAAATGAATACCTGGCTGGATAAATACGTGAAAAACGCGAAATAGTTATTTGAACCTGATTGCTTTTAACGGGCTGATCTTGCTGACCAACAGAGAAGGCAGGATCAGCACGATTAAGCAGATGACCACTGTCGCTATGTTGAGCAGCAGCACATCAATAAAATGGACTTCCAGGGGCACGTAAGACAGATAATAAGAAGTCTGATCGAGCTTAAAGATATGAGTGGTCTGTTGCAGAAAGGCTAAGCCTAGTCCAAGTATGTTGCCGAGTATGAGTCCGATGCCGACAAGGTAAAGCGCATTGTAAAGGAAGATCTTCATGACACCGTAGTCCGTCATCCCGAAGGCTTTCAGCATCCCGATCATATTGGTGCGTTCCAGTATCATGATCAGCAAGGCGGTAATCATATTGATGACACCTACTACCATCATCAGGATCAGCAATACTTTGGTGTTGACATCAAGCAAAGAAAGCCAGGTGAAAATTGCCGGAAAATACTCCTGTACAGATTCTGATTTGAGCTTCATTTCCAGTCCTTCATAGATGGTTCTGGATACCTGCTGCAGTTTAGAAAAGTCTTTAACCCTGATCTCGAGTCCGCCAATTTCATTTGGCTTCCAGTTGTTTAGCCTCCGGATCACATTGATATCGCCAATGACGAATCCTTTGTCTATTTCCTCCACACCGATGCTGTAAATACCTGCTATGGTAAATTTACGCGGCCGCGGGGGGTCCTGTACAAAGTGCATGATGAAACTATCTCCGGTTTTCAGTTTGAGGCGGTCGGCGGTAAACTGAGAGATCATGATCTGCTTCATCGCCGCTGCGCTATCGGTAAAGTTGATCACATTGCCGCTGACAAGGTGCTTGCGGATGTAATCCCAGTTGAAGGTCTTGTCAATTCCTTTATAAACGATCCCCTCCACCTCATCATTGACAGATATGATGGCGGGCTTGGTGGCATAAGGCTGAAAGTATTCGACATCCGGATTCTTCTTGAGGTCGTTGATGGTTTCGGCAGCGGGGGTAAACGGAGAGAGTTCAAAGGAATTGTTCAGGTCGAATTTAAAGATCCTCACATCTCCGATATATCCCCTTACCTTTTCCTGGATCTCGCTTTTAAAACCCTTGATAATTGCCACAGAAAGCATCATCACAGCCAGGCTGAGCATAACGCCCGCGATTGCTATGCGAACGATCAGCTTTGAAAATGTACGTTCAGATTTAACGGCTATCCGTCCTGCTATGAAATATTCTGTATTCAACCTCTTGCAATAAATTGTAACTTAGCAAAAATGCTCAATTGATTTTGATTTAAACGTATATTAATAAAAAAAGGTTCACCAATGACTTCATCACTTATACATATTTTAAATGCAGCACTGCTCTCCTTTTCATTACAGGCCTGTGGTTCAACCGGCAAAGTAGTTTTTAATCCGGGCGTACCTAAACCAGATCAGGTAAAAGCGGAGAACTTCGACAAACCTGTCAACGAAAAGTTGCGTACCGGTGCAGAGCAAACAGAATTGTACGTTCCTTATCTGAAAGGGAAACGTGTGGGAATGGTGGTAAACCCGACCTCAATCATTGGAAAAGAAACTACGGTAGACAGCTTACTGACCCTGGGTGTTAAAATTGTAAAGATCTTTGGTCCTGAACATGGTTTTAGGGGCAATGCCAGCAACGGTGTGCATGTAAACGATGAAATTGATGTGAAAACCGGAATTAAGGCGGTTTCGTTATACGGAAAACATTCCAAGCCGACTGCAGCAGACCTGGCGGATGTTGATGTTGTTGTTTTTGACATACAAGATGTGGGCGTACGTTTCTATACCTATATCAATACATTGCAACATGTGATGGAAGCCTGTGCCGAGCACAAAAAGGAAGTCCTGATACTGGACAGGCCAAATCCGAATGGTTTTTACATAGACGGCCCGATATTGGACCCGCAGTTCAAATCGGGCATAGGTCTGAAACCGATTCCTGCAGTGCACGGACTTACAGTTGGCGAGTATGCCCAAATGCTGAATGGTGAGAACTGGCTGGACAATAAGCTACAATGTAAGATTAAGATCATCAAAGTGGCGAATTACACCCATGATACACCATATGAACTTCCGGTGAACCCCTCACCAAACCTGAATACTCCACAGTCGATTTTATTGTACCCAAGCATGTGCCTTTTTGAGGGGACTTACCTGAACTATGGCCGGGGCACACAGTTTCCGTTTACGATAGTAGGTGCACCGGCACTGAAGGGCAAATACAGTTTTTCTTTTACCCCGGTAAGTATAAAGGGCATGTCTGAAACCCCTATTTTTATGAATAAGGTGTGTCATGGACTGGACCTGCGCAATTATGACACGTCGATATTCCGGAGAACAAAGCAGCTTAATTTGAGCTGGATGATTGAGCTTTATAAAAATTCGCCGAATAAGGCAGACTTTTTTAATTCTAACCTGAGCAACCAGATGGGGGTAATAGAAAGGCTGATTGGTGTAGCTGATTTCAGAAA
The DNA here is from genome assembly GCF_005116445.1 of Pedobacter frigoris. GTDB lineage: Bacteria > Bacteroidota > Bacteroidia > Sphingobacteriales > Sphingobacteriaceae > Pedobacter > Pedobacter frigoris. Next base: position 58,824 of record NZ_SWBQ01000006.1, on the reverse strand, counting down.
ACAGATCATTGCAGGTAAATCGGAGAAAGAAATCAGGGCGAGCTGGGAACCGGGATTGAGCAAGTATAAAACAATGCGTAAGAAGTATTTGTTGTATCCTTAAATGAGGCAAGGATCGTCATCTCGACGACAGGAGAGATCTTTCGACCGTGTACGAACATTGAGGTAAACACCATACTTATGAACAGCGAACCAAAAAAGAAAAACGAAAAGCCGAGCAGTAACTATAGGGAAGAAATCCCGAAAGATAAGGTTCCTGCCGGAGATAAAGCCGTAAAAAAGGCAGAAGATGAAGATTATAAAGGAGAAGAGGCACACTTCAAAAACCCGGCAAAGCAAAGGGAGCAAAGTGAACAGCCAGTACATCCAATAAAAAAAGCGCCTAAAGATTAGGCGCTTTTTTTATTTAAAACTATCGAACAATTACTTCTTCTGTGCGGCTCTCAGAAATTGCATTAACACTTTCTCATCATTCTCCACAGCTTTGATGCTCTCACTATGGTCTTTATTGACCTTTTTAAGGTATTTTGCCAACTGATCATTTTCAAAAGCTTCCAGCAACAGCGGATATACATATGAGCTTTTACAAACCGCACGTGTATTGCCCAACTTCCCTGCCACACAGTCCAGCACTTCTACAATGACCTTCTTTTTGGGTTTCTCCTGATCATCATTACTGCAGCAAATGGCCAGTTGTCTCAAAGCCTCAAGCGTACCTCCCCAGGTGCGAAAATCCTTTGCAGTAAAATCGCTACCGGTAATCTCCCTGATGTAATTATTGATCCGCCCCGAGTCTATTGGTCGGTGTTCGTTACCTTCAGTATAATATTGAAAGAGATCCTGTCCCGGTATTTCTTTACATTGTCTAATCAGCTTAGCCAGCGTCTTGTCGTTGAGCTGCACATTCTGCTGCACACCCTTTTTACCCTTAAAAGTGAGCTTAAGTTTATTGCCCTCAATCTTAACGTGCTTATTTGTCAAGGTGGTCAGTCCATAGCTGCCATATAATTCTTTATAGGCATCATTGCCTACACGGATCAGCGTTTTGAGCATGACCTGCATGGAAATGGCGAGTACTTTCTGCTCGTCGAATTCTTTTCTTCTCAGGTCTTTTGCGATGCGCTTCCTGGCTTTCGGAAGCACCTTTCCAAATTCCAAGAGTCTGAAATACTTACTGTCCGACCGCCGGGAAGTCCACTCCGGATGATAACGATACTGCTTTCTTCCCGCGGCATCAATGCCTGTAGCCTGCAGGTATGCGTTTTTCTTTGGTGCGATCCAGACTTTTTGCCAGGCCGGCGGCAGGACAAGCGACTTGATGCGGCTAAGCTGGGCCTCATCATCGGTGCGCTTTCCATCTTTATCTGTGTAATAAAACTTTCCAGGCTTTCCGTTCCTGTATATCCCTGGCTGGCTATCTGTTACATAGGACAAGCCACTGGATTTGATCTCTTCTAAGGTTTGTACCATAAGGATATGCTGAAAAATGCGTTTAATTTTTAGTTATTTTGCAATAGCGTCATAACCGTTAATCACAAACAAGAAATTATGAAAATAGTTTTCATGGGCACCCCGGACTTTGCAGTTGCTTCCCTGAATGCATTGGTAGCAGGAGGATTTGACATTGCAGCTGTAGTAACCGCAGCAGATAAACCTGCCGGCCGCGGACAAAAACTTCAGGAAAGTGCAGTAAAGCAATATGCTATATCAAAAGGCATCAAGGTATTGCAGCCCCTGAAACTGAAGGACCCTTTGTTTATTGAAGAACTACGGGCATTGCAGGCAGATCTGCATGTAGTAGTGGCGTTTAGAATGCTTCCTGAAGTGGTTTGGAACATGCCTCGCATGGGCACCATCAATCTTCACGGCTCCCTTCTGCCGCAGTACAGGGGTGCCGCACCAATTAACCATGCGATCATCAATGGGGAAAAAGAAAGCGGGGTTACGACGTTTTTCCTGAAACATGAAATTGATACCGGAGATATTATTTTCTCTGAAGGTGTAGCTATTGCTGAGGATGAAACTGCGGGTGAATTGCATGATAAACTGATGAATGTAGGTGCCGGTCTGCTGACCCGCACTGTTCAGGCTATTGCCACAGGTGAATATACAGAGCAGCCACAACCTCAGAGTGATGAACTTAAACATGCACCTAAAATCTTTAAAGAGCATTGTCAGATCGACTGGAACCAACCGGCCGCAAAGATATACAATCTGATACGCGGATTGAGTCCGTACCCAACCGCTTTTACAAAACTGAACGATAAGACGCTGAAAGTTTTTAAAGCAGAGCTGGAAGATAAGGAACCGGGAATTTCACCGGGAGCGTTCTTATCCGACGGTAAGACTTACCTGAAATTTGCAGCCAGAGATGGGTTTATCAAGCTGACAGATCTTCAATATGAGGGTAAAAAGCGAATGCTGGTTGATGAATTCTTAAGGGGAATGCGCTTATAGAGAGCGCCTGAGAGCATTTACTTTACGCGGTTGACCAGCTCTTCTCCTTTGACAAAGGCATCAAGGTTTCCGAAAGTAGTTTTGGCGATTTCCTCCATGGCCTCTTTGGTGAAAAACCCCTGGTGTGAGGTAATCAGCACATTGGGAAAGGAAATGAGCCTGGTGATGAGGTCATCCTGTATCACATCTTCCGATCGATCGTGAAAAAAGAGCGCCGATTCCTGCTCATAGACATCAAAACCCAGTGACCCCAGTTGCCCTGTTTTCAAAGCCTCAATAACTGCTTTGGTATCGACGAGTCCGCCCCTGCTGGTGTTGATCAGCATAGCCCCTTGTTTAAAAGCTTAAGGCTTTCGGCATTGATCAGGTGATTGGTCTGTTCCGTTAAAGGGCAATGCAGGGCTACCACATCAGCATCTGCAAGTGTGTCTTCCAGGTTGCCGTAAACTACTCCATTCCTTTTTAGTGTTTCTGAGGGATAGGGATCATAGGCATTGATCCGGCAGCCAAATCCGGCTAAAATCCGGCAAAAGGCAGCTCCGATATTTCCTGTACCTACTACGGCAACCTTACGTCCGTGAAGATTAAATCCCATCAGCCGCTCCAGAGAAAAATTACCTTCCCTTACGCGATTATAAGCCTTATGCGTTTTCCTATTGAGTGTAAGGATCAATGCCATTGCATGCTCAGCCACTGCCTCTGGAGAATAAGCGGGTACGCGAAGTACCGGAATACCGAATTGCGTTGCAGTGGAAATGTCTACATTGTTAAAGCCTGCACAGCGCAGAACAATTAATTTTAAGCCATTTTTATGCAGTTGGTTCAACACAGCAGTATTGATGCTGTCATTTACAAAAACGCAGATCGCATCAAATCCATCAGCCAGTTTAGCGGTATCTTCGTTTAAGGCAACGCTAAAAAAAGACAGTTCGTGACCGGTATTGAAGCGGCTTAAAAATTCTTCATCATACTGGCAGGTACTGAATACGGCGATTTTCATAAAAGTAAATATAGCACAAATAGTATAAAGCCGGGCGGAAATTACAGTACATTGAGTTTTGCACTCAGCAGCTTGGTCACCTCATTGAAGTAACGCTTTCTGCCGTATCCCATCACCCAGCGGATTCCCCCGATAGCGTTGGTGATGAATACCTCCTCGGCTTCCTTTAAAACCTCCGGATTGATCTGTGCTTCTACGATTTGAATGTTGTTGGTTTTGGCGATATTCATCACTACTCCGCGCATGACCCCCGAAATACAGCCTTCAGATAATGCCGGGGTATAGATCTGTTTGTTGTACACCACAAATACATTTGAGCTGATGCTTTCGCATAAAAAGCCATTGTGATTCAGGATAAATACTTCATCCAGGCTGTGTTGCTTTTTATAAAGACCGGCCATAACATAGACCAAAGAATTGCAGGTCTTGTAGTTAGCAAGCTTATCAACAGATTTTGTGAGTTCATCGTATACATCTACGATCAATCCCTTTTTATTGAGCTCGTAAGTACTTTCCGTAAGGGGACTTGCCTCCAGTACATAACCGGATTTATTGGTCGCGGGTGTATAGAGACCTTCTCCATCCCGATAAACTGACAAACGGAAACGTACATTGTCTTTCAGTTTATTTTTCTTACAAAGTTCTGCTGTTTTCTGCTTCAGGAAATACTCATCGAGCAGATTTGCCCCTTCCATTTTCAATGCTTTCATCCCGGCTTTCAGTCTGTCGGCATGCTGCTCGGCAAATTTAAGCTTCCCATTAACCATGCGCATAGACTCAAACAGTCCATCGCCATACCTGAATCCCCGGTTATGGGCAGTAAGAATGGGTTGATTTACAGGTATAAACTCGTCGTTATGTATGATGTATTCCTGTTGCATTTATTGGGGCTGTACAATGTAATTTCTCCATTTGTTTAGAGCGGAGTCGAAATCAGAAGGCAAAGGCGCTTCAAATTCCATGTATTTTTTAGTAGTAGGATGAATAAATCCTAAAGTTTGTGCGTGAAGTGCCTGACGCGGTAAAAGCCCAAAAGTATTTTGAACAAATTGCTTGTACTTATTGAAGGTAGTACCTTTTACAATTTTATCGCCCCCGTAATTGGCATCATTAAATAAAGGATGTCCGATATGCTGCATATGTGCCCTGATCTGATGTGTACGGCCAGTTTCTAACTGGCAGCTGATTAAAGTTACATATCCTAAACGCTCAAGAACGGTATAATGTGTTACGGACCACTTACCTTTTTCTTCATCGTCATATACATCCATCACAATGCGGTTCTTTAAGCTACGCCCGATATAACCTGTAACTGTACCATTGTCAGCGATATCTCCCCAGGCAAGGGCAACATACTTACGGGTGATGCTGTGGTCAAAGAACTGTTTGGCCAGTTTGGTCATCGTGATTTCGTTTTTGCTGATGAGCAATAAGCCTGATGTATCTTTATCAATTCGGTGTACGAGGCCTGGTCTGCCTTCATTACCAGGTAGCTGAGGAAGTTGCTCAAAATGGAAGGCCAGCGCATTTACCAGTGTACCCGTATAATTGTTGTAGCCCGGATGCACGACCATACCAGCAGGTTTATTTACCACAAGCAAATCATTGTCTTCATATACGATATCTAATGGTATGTCTTCAGGATAAACTTCGGTATCCCTAGGCGGATGCGGGAAGACAACAGAAATTTCATCGGCAGGCTTAACTTTATAACTTGGCTTAATCGTCTTTTTGTTGACCAGGACATTCCCAGCATCTATGGCGTTCTGTATCCTGTTGCGCGAAGCATTTTCTACCCTATACATCAAAAATTTGTCAATTCGTAGCAAAGACTGTCCTTTATCTACAACAATGTTCAGATGTTCGTACAGATCCTGATCTTCTAACTCCTGCCCGCTGGTGATATTTTCCATTAAAACTATATTTTCTTTATGTTAAGAAACACACTGATTCCTGCATTGTTATACGTTTAGATAACATTAAAGTTCATTATGTATTTCAACTGCAAAACTAATCTTTTACCGGGAACATCCAGAAAAAGAAATTGGCCTATTCTTTGAGGACTGCTTGTTCTCATATAAAAAACTGCTTATGAAAAATTTTACTCAAAATGTTAAGATCATCCTTAACTTTTTCCCCTACCTGATCAGAAAAATATACTTCAGACCTTAATACTGTTGCCTCGCGAATAAATAGCGAGGTTTATCAGCAAAGGCATTTATATTTGTATTCATGTTTACAGATATTTATAGCCCATTACAACAATTAAAACATCAGTCAAGACACCAGGTCCAGGTTAAAAGAGATGATTTAATTGACCCTTACATCTCAGGGAATAAATGGCGTAAACTCAAATACATACTTCAGGAAGTTCAGGAAAAATCTAAAAGTCACATCGTGACCTTTGGAGGTGCCTATTCCAATCATTTAGTAGCAACCGCCGCTGCATGCTGCAGGGCCGGACTGAAAAGTACTGCCTTTGTACGTGGCGAACAGGTAGAAAATGAAATGCTTGCATTATGTAAGTTGTTCGGAATGAACCTGATTTTTACCGACAGAACAAGCTATAAAGATAAGAACTCACTGTTCAGCATTCACTACGGCGACGATCAGGACGCATTTTTTGTGGACGAGGGCGGCGCCTGTACTGAAGCGGTGGAAGGCTGTGCTGAAATCATCGGGGAACTCCCTAACAATATAGATCATATATTTTGTGCAGCCGGCACGGGTACTACCGCAGCGGGCCTTCTAAAAGGCATTCATCAGCAGGGACTCAAAACGCAGCTGCATGTGATCCCAGTTTTAAAAGGTGGTGATTTTATAGCCGATGAAATCGTAAGCTATACCGGAAAATCTGACCAGCTGACCCTCCATACCGATTATCACTTTGGAGGCTATGCGAAAACACAACCAGAACTCATTCATTTTATGAAAAGCTTTATTGCTGAAGAAGGCATGCTCATAGATCCGGTTTATACCTCGAAGATGTTTTTTGCTATCGATGATCTGCTGAAAAAAGATTACTTCAAAGCAAATGAAAAGATCCTCGCTATCCATACCGGAGGACTGCTTGGGATAATGGGCATGAAGGATAAATTTTAGTTACCTTTGATACATATCAAAAATAGAAGTTATGTATCAGCTAACTGTTGCTCCGGACAAAGTAAACGAAACGCTAAGTAAGCATATCTTAGCCGATGGGCTTGACCTCACCTACGACATGGAAAAAAGTCAGGGAGCTTATATTTATGATTCTAAATACAACCGTGCTCTCCTGGATTTCTTTACTTGCTTTGCTTCCGTTCCCTTAGGTTACAATCATCCTAAAATGGTCAATGATGAAGCCTTCAAAAAAAATCTCCTTCAGGCGGCATTAGCCAACCCATCAAATTCGGATGTGTATACGCAGCAGTATGCCCAGTTTGTAGATACTTTTTCTAAACACGGCATTCCCTCCTACCTGCCTCATGCATTTTTTATAGCTGGCGGCGGACTGGCAGTTGAAAATGCCATTAAGGTAGCCATGGACTGGAAGGTTCAGAAGAATTTTGCGAAAGGCTATAAAGAAGAAAAAGGATTTAAAGTATTACACTTTGAAAAGGCCTTTCACGGACGCACAGGATATACACTGAGCCTGACTAATACCCTTCCTGATAAGACAAAATGGTTTGCAAAATTTGACTGGCCGAGAGTGGCTGTTCCTGTAGTGAAATTTCCTTTAGAGGATGAAAACTTAAGGGTGGCTATAGAAACGGAGCAAACATCCATTGCCCAGATTAAACAGGCTTTTGCTGATCACAAAGATGACATTTGTGCCATTATTGTAGAGCCAATCCAATCCGAAGGTGGCGACAACCATTTAAGAGAAGAGTTTTTGATCCAGCTGAAAACACTTGCTGATGAAAATGATGCCTTCCTGATCTATGATGAAGTACAGACGGGTGTAGGACTGACTGGTAAATTCTGGTGTCATCAGCATTATAGTGAACACGCAAGACCTGATATCATTGCCTTTGGCAAAAAGATGCAGGTATGTGGTATTCTGGTAGGCAACAAGGTAGATCAGGTAGAAAAAAATGTTTTCAAAGTTCCTTCACGCATCAACTCAACATGGGGAGGGAATCTTGTAGACATGGTGAGGTCCTCTCAGATCCTGCAAATTGTAGCTGAAGACAATTTATGCGATAATGCAGCTGTCGTTGGGCAGTATCTGAAAGAAAACTTAGAACGGCTTGCCGGGACATTTGACAAAATCAGTAATGTAAGAGGTAAAGGATTACTTTGTGCATTTGATTTTCCTGAAAAAGCCATGCGTGATGCATTCATCAGCAAAGGGATGGAAAACAATGTGATGTTTCTGGGCTGCGGCAGTCAGACCATACGTTTCAGACCTGCGCTTTGCATAGAGAAGAAACACATTGACGAAGGAATGGCTGTAATGGAACGCATTTTACCGGGCTTATAATTGCTTATACAAAGGCGGAAAAACCGGTGATGGCGCGTCCGACGATGAGGGTATTGATTTCTTTGGTGCCCTCATAAGAGTAAATGGCTTCGGCATCAGCAACAAAGCGGGCTACATCATATTCCAAAAGTATACCGTTGCCGCCCATCACTTCCCTCGCACGGCTGACAACATCCCTGGTACGCATAGAGCAGAATACCTTGGCGAGAGAAGCATGCTCATCCGTAAGCAGATTTTGATCCTGTAATTGTGACAAACGGAAACAGAGTGTTTGCATCGCAGTCAAATTGGAAAGCATTTCTACCAAATGATTTTGGATGAGCTGATAAGCCGCAATGGGTTTGCCAAATTGCTTACGCGTGCGGGTATAGGCGAGTGCGCTTTCATAAGCCCCTCTGGCACAACCGACAGCCTGCCATGCCACCCCTGCCCTCGTCATTTTGAGTACTTTTGCAGTATCCTTAAATGAATTGGCGTTTTGAAGCCTGTCTTCCTCATCCACCTCGCAGTTCGTCAGCGTAATCAAACCGTTTTGCACAATCCGGAGCGCCATCTTATCCTGCATTTTCTCTACTTTGAATCCTCTATTGCCTTTCCTTACCAGGAATCCTTTGACTTCGTTATCATCCAAATCACGGGCCCAGATGATGGTTATGTCTGAAAAGGTAGCATTGCCGATCCATTTCTTTTGTCCATTAAGGATCCACTTATTACCATTTCTTTTGGCAGTAGTGGTGAGTCCGCCTGCGGCCCCTGAACCCACTTCCGGCTCAGTAAGTCCAAATGCACCTATGGCCTTGAATTGCTGCATAGACGGAAGCCATTCCTGTTTTTGCTGCTCCGAACCCAGCAGATAGATAGAACCCATCGCCAGTCCGCTTTGTACACCGAAAAAAGTAGAAATAGAAGTATCGACCCTGGCCATCTCCATTGCGAGCATTCCTTCCATCAGATTTGATTTATTGGGACATCCATAGCCATTATAGGTAAGTCCGCATATATTGAGTTCTGCTATTTTAGGAATAAGCTCATGGGGGAATTCGGCTTTAAGCCAATATTGATTTACAATTGGTTTTACTTCCTTTTCCAGAAAGGCTCTGACGGTTAACTGAAGTGCCCTATCTTCATCCTTAAGCGCCTCTTCACCCAGATGGTAGAAATCCCCTTCGATAGGTGGCAGTTCTCTCTTTTTGTGTGGGGTTTCCATCATTTTCATGAGGCCCTTTATCTGGGTTTCATCAAGATTAGAAACAGTATCAACAATTTTAGTAAGGTCTACCTTTTTGGAAAGTGCTTCGAGTTTTGCAAAATCAACACTCTTGAAGAGTGTATATGCATTTTTGAGGGAAGAAAAGATATTGGCCATATGCTGTAGTTTGTATAACAAAACAAAATATGGCCATTTTTGTTGGATTTACGAAATTTGACCCGGTTATCTGAGGTTAAAAAGATCATCTACTCCCAAAAGTTTGCGTGAGGTAAACCCTTCTCCATAAGTAGCACCTATCGATTTGCCGAATTCGCGGGCCCTGCCGATTACGCTTTCAAAAAAGTCGGGAGACGAAATGTAAGTATCCGGCCCATCCAGTTCAGGATTGAAGAATTGAGTCTTAAAGGCTTTTATAGAGGCTATTTTGGCATCCATATGATCGGTGATATCAACAATGATATCCGGCTTGATGTACCTGTCCTGAATGTATTGAAGCACCATTGCAGGTCTCCATGGCTTTTGTTCCGCACCATCCACTTCAGTGCTGATTTTGGCAAGGCCAGATAAGAAACAGGCATCATTGGAAAGATCTCCCGCTCTTCCATGATCAGGATGCCTGTCGTGCAAAGCATTGGTTAAAATAATCTCTGGCTGATACTTACGGATCATCCGGATGATTTCTAACTGATGGTATTCATCATTCTGGAAAAATCCATCCCTGAACCTTAAGTTTTCACGGGCATGCAGGCCGAGTATTTTAGCAGATTCAGCAGCTTCTAAATCGCGGGTTTCTGCGGTACCCCGGGTGCCCAGTTCACCTCTGGTAAAATCTATGATTCCTACTTTTCTACCCTGTGCAATGTGCTTCACTATTGTTCCTGAACAGCCCAGCTCTGCATCATCAGGATGAACGGCCAGTACAAGTATGTCTAACTTCATGATATTCAATTTGTGTATTTATAGGGCGTATTAAATCAACTTTTGTATTTTCTTTTTTATTTTGGAAGATAAAGGCTTTGTAAAGGGAAAGAAATAGTCGACCACTTCACCTTCCTTATTGACAAGATATTTGTGAAAGTTCCATCTCGGGGTGGAAGTCTGTGTGAGCATTTTGAATAATGGATGAGCATGTTCGCCGCGAACGAATATCTTTTCAAAAACAGGGAATTGAACACCATATGTTGCTTCGCAGTATTGATTAATGGCCTGGCCTTCAAGAGGCTCCTGACGGCCGAAATCATTTGAGGGAAATCCGAGTACTTCAAATCCCTGTGCAGCAAACTCGTCCCTTAACTGTTGCAGTTCCTTAAGCTGAGGAGCGAAACCGCAGCCGGATGCGATATTTACCAGCAGTAACATTTTATTCCTGTAATCGGATAAACTTTTATCAGCACCATTCAATTTTAATTTGAACTGGTGTATGCTTTTTGTGCTTTCAGACATGATGTTATTGGTAATATCCTGAGGAAACGATGATGGATTCGATGTCTCTATCTTCCTGAGGATTATATGTACTCTTAAGATTATGGCCAACAACCCTTGCAACGGACTGGTATACAAAAGCAGTAATCCCACCTTTGGTTTCCTTTATAATGTCATAGGTTGTTCTCCCTACTTCACGATCGATTAACTTTGTTAGAATCTGGCCCTGAGTTATTGTCAATTCCTTTATTTCGCGGTTAAACATGTCCTTTATTTCCTTATCGCATTGCTTGACCAGTTTTTTCTGTTCCTTTTTTACGGTAGTCTGTGCCAAGTCCCTTTCCAGTTGTTCGTATCTCCTTTTTGCGAATAAAGCATAAGGCATTACCTTTAATACGTTATACCTCAGCCTGTCAAATGCAACACGGTCTGCCTGGGTCTTAAATATCCTGATTCCGTAGATGGCAACTTCACGTAGCGGGATCCATGCAATCATTTCTCCGTTATCATTAGTAGCGGCAACACGTATGGTATCATTTTTACTGAGCTGAGGCATTTTTACATCCATTTGCTTAGTTGGTATTGCACCAGTTTGTCCTTTAACTGACACGCAGCTAATAATGACACTCAGCAGAAGAAATAACCTGTAAAATTTCATAAATTTATGCCTCTGTAAAGGTAAAGCTAATTTAGCTTGCTGATTCCTATTTTAAACTCTAATATAATATTTTAACCTTTAAAGGCCATATTTTTTACGTAAATAATACAATACGTTAAATCCTAATGACAAACTTAATTTTGGAGGAATTATTGTTTATAATTGGCATCTTCTTTATAAAAAAAGATTAGATTTAGGGATACTACCACCACAAATATGCATATACCGATGAAGAACGCGCTAGTAATTGATTTAGAAGCAGAAAAGCAGGAGATATTAAAACGATACCGGGCACTTCTACGTGCCTGTAAACCAACACTTCAGAGAGGGGATAAAAAGGAAATCAGAAAAGCATTTGATATGGCTCTGGAAAGTCATAAAAATATGCGCCGGAAATCAGGGGAGCCATATATTTATCATCCGATTGCTGTGGCACAGATTGCTGCTGAAGAAATTGGACTGGGTACGACATCAATTGTGTGTGCGCTACTTCATGATGTGGTAGAGGATACCGACATCACACTTGAAGACATTGAGCGTGAATTTGGGAAAAAGACTGCTAAGATCATTGACGGACTGACCAAAATATCAGGCGTATTTGACTACAATAGCTCCCTGCAGGCAGAAAATTTCAGGAAGATGCTGCTTACTCTGGCCGATGATGTTAGGGTGATCTTAATCAAACTTGCCGACAGGCTCCATAACATGCGGACGATGGATTTTATGCCCAGACAGAAGCAATTGAAAATAGCGTCGGAAACCATTTACCTATATGCCCCGCTGGCACACAGGCTGGGTTTGTATGCGATTAAATCTGAGCTTGAAGACTTGTCGATGAAATATCTTGAGCCCGATACTTACAAGTACATTGCGACGCAACTCAACGAAAAAAAGGCAGAAAGAACGTTATTTATTAAACGGTTTGTAGAACCTATAAATGAAATCCTGGCTGAACAGGGCCTCCATGCAAATATTTACGGCCGCCCGAAATCTATCCATTCCATCTGGAACAAGATGAAAAGCAAAAACATTCCTTTCGAGGAAGTTTACGACCTATTTGCCATCAGAATTATATTGGACAGCCTGCCGGAGCATGAGAAAGCAGACTGCTGGAAAGCATACTCGATAGTGACGGATTTGTACAGGCCAAACCCTGACAGATTAAGAGACTGGGTCTCATCACCAAAAGGAAACGGCTATGAGTCGCTGCATACCACGGTAATGGGTCCAAAAGGCCAGTGGGTGGAAGTTCAGATCCGTACACAGCGAATGAATGAAATTGCGGAAAAGGGTTTTGCGGCACATTGGAAATATAAAGAGTCCAGCAATGACAATGGCCTGGATCAATGGATCATGAAGGTCAGAGAGATGCTGAATAATCCAGAGGCCAATGCACTGGACTTCCTGGATGATTTCAAGATGAACCTCTTTTCGGATGAGATTTTCATTTTTACACCTAAGGGAGCGCTGATACAATTGCCAACGGGTGCAACGGCGCTGGATTTTGCTTTTGAGATCCATACGGACGTAGGCGCTAAATGTATCGGAGCCAAGGTAAACCATAAGCTGGTACCTTTGTCTCATAAGCTTCAGAATGGAGATCAAGTTGAGATCATTACTTCAGGAAAACAGGCTCCGAAAGAAGACTGGCTGAATATAGTGGTGACTGCGAAAGCAAAATCCAAGATCAAATCGTCATTAAAAGAAGAAAAAAGAAAAATTGCTGAAACTGGGAAGGAAACCCTTGAGCGTAAAATGAAATCGCTGAAGATTACTTACAATACCGACAATCTGAATAAATTAAGTTATTTCTTTAAACTGCCCTCTACCCAGGAACTATTTATCTCTGTGGCCAATGGCAAGATAGAGCTCAAGGATCTGAAAGATTATCTGGCGAGTGAAAAAGAAATAGAGAATCGGGGGATGGAGCGTAATGACCATCATCAGATTGAAACTTTACTCAATAAAGTAAAAGGTCCCGAATCCGACACCCTTTTGATAGGCGAGGATCTTCAGAAGATTGATTATACATTAGCAGCATGCTGTAATCCTATTCCAGGCGACGATGTATTTGGATTTGTAACTGTAAATGAAGGGATTAAAATCCATCGTACGAGTTGTCCGAATGCAGCACAGTTGATGGCGAATTATGGATACCGGGTGGTAAAAGCAAAATGGAACAAACAACAGGAATTGACATTCCTGACCGGACTGCACATTATCGGAATTGATGATGTCGGATTAATCAACAACATCACCAAGGTAATATCCAATGATTTCAAAGTAAATATGCGCTCTATTACGGTAGATACGGACAATGGAATTTTCGACGGGTCAATTATGATCTTCGTAAACGACAAAGACCACCTGGATAACCTGATTAAAAATCTGTTGCAGGTAAAAGGTGTGACGGGTGTTACGAGGTTTGATGCCTAAAAATACTTTTAAATGATTAGCGTTTTATCTAAAAATTGGTAACTTTGAAAGGAGTTTAAAAACTATGTCTACAAACCACAACAGCGAGCTGGTAAGAAAAATATTCGAAGCCTACCTCGAAAATAAAAGTCTGAGAAAAACGCCTGAGCGTTTTGCCATCTTAGAAGAGATTTATTCAAGAGATGATCATTTTGATGTAGAGACACTTTACATCCATATGAAAAACCAGAAATACCGTGTGAGCAGGGCAACTGTATACAACACACTGGAATTATTAGTTTCATGTGACCTGGTTACAAAACATCAGTTTGGTAAAAACATGGCACAATTTGAGAAATCTTACGGCTATCATCAGCACGACCACGTAATCTGTATCGATTGCGGAAAAGTGGTAGAATTCTGCGATCCCCGTATTCATCAGATTCAAAGTATGATTGGTGATTTGCTTAAATTTGAGATTAAACACCATTCGCTTAATTTATACGGCAGTTGCTTTGATTGCTCTGCAAAAGCAGCGATGAATACCCAAAGTGCTAACATTAAAAACGCTAGTTAATATATCCAATTATAAATATTTCTATTTTTAAATTTAAAGAATGACGCAAGTAGACGTGCTTCTGGGCCTGCAATGGGGCGATGAAGGCAAAGGTAAAATTGTTGATGTACTAAGTCCACAATATGATTTGATAGCTCGTTTTCAAGGCGGTCCGAATGCCGGACATACTTTAGAGTTTGATGGCAAAAAATTTGTTTTAAATACCATTCCATCAGGTATTTTCAATGAAAAAACAATGAACTTAATCGGAAATGGTGTGGTAATTGATCCCATCATTTTAAAAAGAGAATTAGACAACCTTAAAACAGCAGGTCATGATCCTGTTGCTAAAGGAAAACTTGTTATCGCACGTAAAGCACATTTGATCTTACCTACGCATCAGTTACTTGATGCTGCTAATGAGCAGAAAATGGGCAAGGATAAAATTGGCTCTACTTTAAAAGGTATAGGTCCGACTTACATGGACAAAACCGGCCGTAATGGACTAAGAGTAGGCGACACCACTTTACCTGATTTCAAAGAACGTTATAACAGGCTTGTTGAGAAGCACAAAGAAATTCTTTCTCATTATGAGTTTGAATACGACCTTACAGAGAAAGAAGCTGCTTTCTTTGAAGCCATAGAATTCATTAAAAACATTCCTCATGTTGACAGTGAGCATTATGTAAACGGATTTTTGAAAGAAGGAAAAACTGTATTGGCAGAAGGTGCCCAAGGCACTTTGCTTGATGTAGATTTTGGTTCTTATCCGTTCGTTACTTCTTCCAATACTACAACTGCCGGTGCATGTACAGGATTGGGCATAGCGCCCAATAAAGTAGGTCATGTATACGGTATTTTCAAAGCATATTGCACACGTGTTGGTGGCGGACCTTTCCCTACTGAACTTGACGATGAAGTTGGCGAAACTTTGCGTAAAGTTGGTCATGAATTCGGAGCAACAACAGGACGTGCACGCCGTTGCGGATGGATCGATCTTCCTGCACTAAAATACGCGATTATGCTAAATGGTGTAACAGAGCTGATCATGATGAAAGCTGATGTTTTGGATGGTTTTGATACGATCTATGCATGTACGCATTATGAGCATAACGGCGAAACGATAGATTACATGCCATATGATATCATCACTGTAAAACCTACCCCTGTTCTTAAAGAAATTCAGGGCTGGAAAACAGATGTAACCAAAATTACTAAAACTGACGAAATTCCGGCTAAACTGGCGGAATACATTGCATTTTTGGAACAAGAGCTTGAGGTGCCTGTGAAATATCTTTCTGTGGGGCCTGACAGAACTCAAACATTGATATTAGATTAATACTTACTATTATATTGTAAAGGCGGCCAATGGTCGCCTTTTTCATTGGCTTTCATTTGCGAAATCCGCTGCTTATTATATACATTTGCGCAACTAAATGAAGGTTCAGGATTTACATCTTTTTAAGCAGAGGGCACTGCAATGGGCCGGTAGTTTTGATACCTGTTGCTGTCTGGACTCTAATGATTACCCAGATGCTTATGGTGCATTTGATTTTTTGATTGCAGCAGGGATCGATAAAAGCATTACGCATCATTCTGGCAATGCATTTGAAGGGCTCAAATCCTTTTACGATGAACATCAGGACTGGATGTTTGGGCTATTGAGTTATGATCTGAAAAATGAGATTGAAGCTTTAAATTCTGCAAATACCGATGAACTTGGTTTTCCTGATTTGTTCTTTTTTATACCTCAATATCTTTTTGTAATAGCGAATGGGGAGATTAAAGTACTGATTGGAAATAAAGAAGATATCTTAGATCAGATAAACATGCTAGTCCTTAACGATGAAACAGTAAGGATAAGACCAGAGATAACGAGTAGAATATCCAAAGATGCCTATATAAAAACGGTTAAGCAATTACAGCAGCATATCCTTAAAGGAGATCTTTATGAAGTCAATTTTTGTCAGGAATTCTTTGCACATCATGCCAGTATTGATCCGCTTGGAATTTACAGGGAACTAAACAAGATCTCCCCTACCCCTTTTTCGGGTTTCTTTAAAATAAAGGATTGCTATATTCTATCTGCCAGTCCAGAGCGATTTATCTGCAAAAGACAAAAGCGGCTGATTTCACAGCCTATAAAAGGTACAGCCAAACGAAGTATAGATCCGATTGAAGATGAATCCATCAAAGTTAGCCTGCAACAAGATGAGAAGGAACGGGCTGAAAACGTAATGATTGTAGACCTGGTAAGAAATGACCTTACAAAAAGTGCCGTAAAGGGCAGTGTAAGAGTTGAAGAGTTATTTGGAATTTATGGTTTCAGACAAGTTTATCAGATGATATCTACAGTAAGTGCAGAACTTGCTGCGGAAGTCCACATCGTTGATGTATTGAAAAACGCCTTCCCGATGGGTTCTATGACTGGAGCACCAAAGGTAAAAGCGATGGAATTGATAGAGCAGTATGAATCCAGCAAACGAGGGGCTTATTCAGGTTCATTTGGATACATTACGCCTGAGGGTGATTTCGACTTCAATGTAGTGATCAGGAGTATTCTTTATAATGCGGAATCGCGGTATTTATCTTTCCAGGTAGGCGGTGCAATTACTTATGCTGCAGTTGCTGAACTGGAATATCAGGAGTGTCTATTGAAGGCTGAAGCCATCATGCAAACTTTGGGGCATTAAAAAGGCCGCCAAATAGCTGGCAGCCTGTCTAATAAATCGTTAGAATTTATGGTTTATAATATTTTTGCGCTTCAGGCAAGGCATTTTGTATTCTTGCAATACGCGTGTTATCACTAGGGTGTGTACTCAAGAATTCAGGTGGTTTTTGACTTCCTGAAGATGCCGACGACATCCTCTGCCAAAAAGCAGTTGCATTTTGAGGGTTATAACCCGCCATAGCCATAAAAATAAGTCCTAACCTATCCGCTTCGAGCTCCTGGTTACGACCATAGCTCAACATTGCAAGAGGTGTTCCTACGCCGTATAATGTATTAAAAATAGATTGTGTTTTTGTATTGTTAGCAGTTGCCACGTTTCCCAGTGCACCTACGCCTTGAGCCACCATCTGCTGCGACATGCGTTCGGCCGAGTGACCTGCAATTGCGTGAGCAATCTCATGCCCCATTACTGTAGCGAGACCTGCATCATCTTTGGTTACGGGCAGGATACCTGTATAAACCACAATCTTGCCTCCCGGCATACACCAAGCATTGAGTTCCTTGCTCTGTACAACATTGACCTCCCAATTATAGTTCTTGATGAGTTCGGCGTGCCCATTGGCATTCATATAACTTTTAACAGCCGCGATTAGCTTGTTTCCGACCATTTTGACCTTGGAAGCCTGGGCGTTGGATGCTGATAATACAGCGCTTTTATTCTCTGTCAGGAACTCGCTATATGCCTGAAATGCCATTGGCAGAACCTGGTCATCACTAACTAGATTTAACCTGCTTCTTCCGGTTAGGGGAACAGTGGAGCAAGATGAGAAGGCTAACGTTACTACGGTTATGCCTGCGAATAATATACGTTTCATAAGTTTATTTGTTTAATGAATTTTTAGCTAAAAAAGCTAATTTCTTTTCTTAAACAGATATACTTTGGATTCTTTTCCCTTGAGTAGTCTTTCAAGATTTTTCTGATGGGTAACCAAAATAAGTATACATACACACATCCCATATAAAACCTCTGATTTCACTGAGGAATGTAAAATGAATACAATACTCAAAGGAAATGTAAAGCCTGCACAAATGGAACTTAATGACACGTACTTAGTCGCCAACAGTACTACCACAAAGACAAGAACACAAAGCATCGCTGCCTGAAAGTTAACTGCCAAAATCATTCCAAAAAGAGTAGCAACTCCTTTCCCCCCGCGAAAACCTGCGAATATAGGGAACAAATGGCCCATTACAGCGGTAACGCCCAATGCGAGCTGGTAGTTGATGAATTGAGAAGAATTGTGCGGTCCTGTAACAGATAGACCTATATAGTATGCAAGTTGTGTGGCTGTAAATCCTTTGGCTATATCTATAGTCATCACCGCAATTCCCGCTTTCTTGCCCAATACCCTGAAAGTATTTGTAGCCCCTGCGTTACCACTTCCGTATTCACGTACATCTACCCCGTAAAAAGCCTGCCCCAACCAAACTGCAGTAGGTATAGAACCAAAGAGATAGGCTAAAATAACTGCAGATATAGAATAGATTGATATCATATTCTAGAAAGCTTTTAAACTTATATCTAAACTCTTAACCGAATGTGTCAATGCTCCCATAGAGATAAAATCCACACCGCATTCAGCATACGCTGTTACATTTTCCTCTACAATACCTCCTGAAGCCTCAGTGATGTACTTGCCATCAATCATTTTAACAGCTGCTTTGAGATCTTCAAAACTAAAATTATCGAGCATAATACGATCAATACCTTTAGTTTCTAAAACCTGATCGAGTTCCTTCAGATCTCTAACTTCAATCTCTATCTGCAATGCTTTACTGTGATTTTTCAAATATTGATTAGCGGCATTAATAGCATTTGCAATACCTCCTGCATAATCTACATGATTGTCTTTGATCAAAATCATATCGTAGAGCCCTATGCGATGATTAACTCCCCCACCGATACGAACAGCCCATTTTTCAAGGTACCGTAATCCAGGTGTTGTTTTCCGGGTATCCAATAATTTGGTATGATAAGGCTCCAGTAATTTAACGATATGATTGGTTTTAGTAGCGATTCCGCTCATGCGTTGCATGCAATTTAGCACAAGTCTTTCGGCTAAAAGAATTGAATGTGTACTTCCTGATACTGTTAACGCAATATCGCCGTATTTTACAGTTGCGCCGTCATTAATAAAAACTTCAACTTGTAATTTGGGATCTATATGATTGAAAATTTGTAAAGCTAACGCTACGCCTGCAAGTATTCCAGCTTCTTTAATGAGCAATTTTGCCTGACCCTGTGCATTTGAAGGGATTGTTGAGAGGGAAGTATGATCGCCATCACCCTGGTCTTCAGCAATTGCGTTCTTTATAAAATTATCTATGATTTGCTTATCCAAAACTTAAATTTAAACCCAAAAATAGCATTTTACTACTATTTATCCGCTTCAATTCTCAATTCAGTTATAAAAAAAGCATTCCCAGTCTTTTTCATTGTAATGGATACTCTGAAAACTCCATTTTTTGTACCTAGAGAAAGCGCCCCATACCTATAGTTTGGATTGTTGTTTAGCCTGTGAATTACAGTTGATTTGGTGGGTGGATATTTAGAAAAAAAACTTCTAAGTATTTGTTCTGCCTGTGCTTTAGAGTACACATCTTCTTCATCAATTATTATTAAATCTACAGATGAAGAGAAATTTACAGCAATTTCTTTTGAATTTCCACTCTTAAAATGAGTTGACAAAGTATCTATAATATCACCTTGAAGCACAGATAAGGAGGGGAATTGAACAAAAAGTATAAGTAAAGAAAGTAAAGGCTTAATCATCTCTATAATAGCTAATGCTTTATTCGCACATAAATTATGCCATTAATAGATCATAAAAAACAAATTGGTTCAAAAAAAAGAGCTAATAGGCTTATATTTGCTATGTGCGGTTGTCACATAAAAACAATAAGATTATACCACGAATGAACAATAAGAAATTAGTACTGCTTATCCTTGATGGATGGGGATATGGGAAAAAGGACAGCTCTGATGCTGCATATATGGCTAATACGCCTTTTTTTGATTCGATGTTAGAAAGATATCCAAATTCAAGGCTAGAGGCATCAGGCGAAGCTGTTGGTTTACCGGAGGGTCAAATGGGAAATTCAGAGGTTGGACATATGAATCTTGGTGCTGGGCGAGTAGTTTACCAGGAACTTGGGAGGATTAACAAAGCCATAAGTGACGGTACATTTCATAAAAATGAGGTCTTACTAAAAGCTTTCGATTATGCAAAAGCCAACAATAAACGAGTACACTTTATAGGCTTGGTTTCAGATGGAGGTGTTCATGCACATATCAATCACCTGAAAGCGTTATGTGACGCGGCAGGTCAGCAAGGTTTGACTGATGTATTTATACATGCTTTTTTGGATGGAAGAGACACTGATCCCTATTCAGGTTTAAATTTCATTAAAGATCTGGATCATCATCTTCAAAGTTCGACAGGAAAAATAGCCAGTTTAATCGGAAGATATTATGCTATGGATAGGGATAGAAGATGGGAAAGGGTAAAATTAGCTTATGATCTCTTGACAAAAGGAACTGGACATAGGGTAAGTGATCCGGTTATGGCTATAGAACAGTCTTACCGAGACGGGATTACAGATGAGTTTATAAAACCTATTGTAGTTACACAAACAGATGGAGAACCGGTTGCGACCATAGGTCCTGATGACGTAGTCATCTGCTTTAACTACAGAACAGACCGCGGCAGAGAAATTACCTCGGTATTATGCCAGCAGGATTATCCTGATTGTGACATGCACAAGCTACCTTTGTATTACGTAACAATGACGACTTATGACGAAAGTTTTAGCGGCGTTAATGTTGTATTTACTAAAGACGATCTTTCTCAAACTTTAGGTGAAGTACTTGAAAAAAATCATAAAAACCAGATCAGAATCGCAGAAACAGAGAAATACCCACATGTGACATTTTTCTTTTCAGGCGGCAGAGAGCTGGAATTTGAGAATGAAAAAAGAATCTTAATTCCATCGCCTAAGGTAGCCACTTATGATCTTCAGCCAGAAATGAGTGCGGCAGGAATTACAGAAGCGATATGTAAAGAACTGGAATCCGGCTGGCCTGATTTTGTTTGTTTGAATTTTGCAAATCCGGATATGGTGGGTCACACCGGCGTTTTTGAGGCAGTAATCAAAGCCGTTGAAACAGCTGACAGCTGTGCAGAAATTGTTGTCAACAAAGGCCTCGAAAATGGGTACTCTTTCATCATTCTTGCTGATCACGGGAATTCAGAATACATGGTAAATGCTGACGGCTCTGTAAACACAGCGCATACGACTAATCTGGTTCCATGTATACTAATTGACAATGATTTTAAAAACATTGCCGACGGAAGGTTGGGAGATGTTGCACCAACTATTTTAAAAATCATGGGTATCGCCAAGCCAGATATTATGACCGGGAACGAGTTGGTATAGATGAAAAAGATAATACTATTTTATGCAGTTATTTTGTTTTTGTTCGGGTGCGGTTATACATCTGAACAAAAACAAAAGATTAACTTGAGCTATTTTGATGTAAAAGGCTATTTTGAAAATGAAGTAAACAGATTACAAAAGTCAAGTCCTGCCATCTATAAAATGGTTGAGGTGAATGGCTCTACCGAAACAAAAACCGTAAAGATTACGGATTGGAAAAAAGAACTGGCTATATTTTCCGAGGCAGATATCAATAAGGATTCCTGGAAAGGATTATTTAAGATAATAAAACAAGCAGACAAAGAGACTTATGTTTCAGATAATGAGAAGGTCCCGATCAAAGAAATAGAAATAACCTATACTTCTTCAAAGGAGGTGAGTAAATTATTAATCATTGTAAAAAATAATAACTCACTTTATACTTCCGCAGATAGTCTGTTTTACTACCCTGACAGTGTCTATAAGATTGTTAAATCTCAGAAGATAAAATTACTGTCTGATAGAAATTACAAGGTGACCGGCAGGTTCAGGTAATGATTATTTTAAGCTTACTACCTGCGCCTTTACATAGTCGATCAGACCGATAATATCTTTACGTTGAGGCTGCACCAACAATATCTTTTTAAAATCGGCTGTTGAATTATTAAACAACAAAATACACGCAGCTTTTTCCGCAGACTTTTTTACTTTATAAGATTTGTAAATCGCATAATCTTTGTAAGCAAGTCCCCTATTTTGTAGCAACTGAGGATCTTCTTCCCCATTTATTTCTATCGCTTTAGTAAAGTCTTTAATGGCAGAAAGGTAGAAACCTTCTCTCATTTGGTTCAACGATTCCTTGGGATCATTAGCAACATTTAACCTTGCTTTTCCTCTGTAATAATATGCTGAATAGTCAGAGGGTTTCAAAGTAATGAACCTGCTGTATGTTGAAATTGCATTTTCAAAATCACCGCATTGAAAGTAAGAATATCCAAGCATTTTTAATACAGATGCATTATTTGGATCTTTATTATCAGCCTTTTCCAGTTGCGCTACAGCTCCCTTATAATCTCCTTTCATCCAGGCTTGCATACCCAACTTATCGTAGTTTTGTGCGATACCCTTGTTAGCAGAAACAACAAGTAATATTAAAATCGTTTGCTTGAAATAGTTCATCAATTATTATTTAATAAAATAAATGTATTTAGTTTTATCTAATCCCTAAACAAATGTATAATTATTTTTCAGGTATCACATAAACTGTTAAGCAGGCAACTACCGTACCATTAATAAATATCTTATAGATAAACGTGTATAAATTGAAAATATGATATTACTTATAATTATTGTTACGTGTCTGACTTTTTAACATGCAAAAGCTGCATTTGTGCTTTTGGCACAGGAGTTGAAAATACCATTTACAGAATATAATTAATTATTTCGCAGGCGACATGCTGTCAGATTGTCGTTTTAATTTTTAAGAGGAATTTAATGAGTAAACAAGATCAGTTTGATTTTAGCAATGCACTACCTATCATAAATGAAGATACAGAGTTCTTTCCATTGATGTCTCAGCAGGACGAAGATGAAATGAACAATGAAGAAACTCCAGAGATTTTACCAATATTACCTTTAAGAAATACCGTATTATTTCCCGGTGTCGTGATACCAATTACCGTAGGGAGAGATAAGTCTATAAAACTAATAAAGGAGGCTTATAAAGGCAATCGAATCATTGGCGTTGTTTCTCAACGTGATGTTTCAATTGAAGACCCTACTTTTGAACAGCTGAATGACGTTGGTACTGTAGCTCACATTATTAAAATGCTGCAGATGCCTGACGGGAATACTACTGTGATCATACAAGGCAAACAGCGTTTCCGTTTGATCGAAGAAGTACAGTCTGAGCCTTACATCAAGGTAACTATCAGCAAATTTACCGAAGATAAGCACAAGACTGACAAAGAATTTAAAGCTTTGGTAGCTTCAATAAAGGAAATGTCTTCTCAGATTATCCAACTGTCTCCCAACATACCGAGTGAGGCTGGGATTGCTTTGAAAAATATTGAAAGCACATCATTTTTGATCAATTTCATTTCTTCTAACATGAACGCTGATGTATCTGACAAGCAGAAAATGCTTGAGATGACAAATCTTCGTGAAAGGGCAACTATGGTTATGGAGTTACTGACGTTGGAACTACAGATGCTGGAACTTAAAAACCAGATCCAGTCTAAGGTCCGTACTGATCTTGATAAACAACAGAGAGACTATTTCCTAAACCAGCAGCTGAAGACTATCCAGGAAGAATTGGGAGGTAACTCATCTGACATGGAATATGAGGCACTGCAAGTCCGTGCCAAAAAGAAAAAATGGGGTAAACAGGTTCAGGACCATTTCAATAAGGAATTGGAAAAATTAGGCAGGATGAATCCTGCTGCTCCTGACTATTCTGTACAAATTAACTACCTTGAGCTTCTCCTTGACCTTCCGTGGAATGATTTCACGAAGGACAATTTTGACCTGAAACGTGCGCAGCGAATACTGGATAAAGACCATTTTGGTCTCGAGAAAGTTAAACGACGCATTATTGAATATTTGGCCGTCTTGAAGTTAAAACGAGACATGAAGGCTCCTATTATTTGCCTGGTAGGCCCTCCGGGTGTCGGAAAAACTTCTCTCGGTAAGTCTATAGCAAAAGCATTGAACCGCAAGTATGTTCGTATGGCACTGGGTGGCATCAGAGATGAGGCAGAAATTCGCGGACATAGAAAGACCTATATAGGCGCAATGCCCGGCCGCATCATACAATCAATTAAAAAAGCGGGAGCAGCAAATCCGGTATTTGTATTGGATGAAATCGATAAAGTAGGGACTGATTTCAGAGGAGATCCTTCATCTGCCCTCTTGGAGGTTTTAGATCCGGAGCAAAACAGCGCATTTAACGACCATTATGTTGAAGCGGATTACGACCTGTCTAATGTCCTATTCATTGCTACAGCCAATTCATTAAGCTCTATACAGCCTGCGTTATTAGACCGTATGGAAATTATTGAGGTAAATGGTTATACCATAGAAGAGAAAATCGAAATTGCTAAAAAGTACCTTTTACCGAAGCAAAAAGAGCAACACGGTATCAATTCAAAGGATATTACTTTAAAAACCTCATTAATAGAAAAGGTAATCGAGGATTACACCAGGGAATCCGGAGTTCGCGGACTGGAAAAGAAAATTGGTTCGCTGGTTCGTGGCGTAGCTACAAAAATAGCCATGGAAGAAACTTATGAACCTAATCTGAGCGCTGATGATGTAGAACAAATTCTGGGTCCCCCTATTTTCGATAAAGATCTTTATGAGGGCAATGAGGTAGCTGGAGTAGTAACCGGTCTGGCCTGGACGTCTGTAGGTGGCGATATCCTATTTATTGAAGCTAGCTTGAGCCCAGGCAAAGGCAAACTTACCTTAACCGGTAATCTTGGTGAGGTGATGAAAGAATCAGCAATCATTGCTTTGGCTTATCTGAGAGCTCATGCTGATCTATTCGGAATCGACAATGTTCTTTTTGATTACTGGGATGTGCATGTTCACGTACCTGCAGGTGCTACACCGAAAGATGGTCCATCTGCCGGAATTACCATGCTTACTGCGCTGACTTCGGCATTCACACAGCGTAAGGTAAAATCCAACCTGGCAATGACCGGCGAGATTACGTTACGTGGTAAAGTGTTGCCTGTTGGTGGAATTAAGGAAAAGATACTTGCTGCAAAAAGAGCAAATATAAAAGACATCATTTTGTGCAAATCTAACCGTAAGGATATATTGGAAATCAAAGAAAGCTATATCAAGGATCTTAATTTTCATTATGTGACAGAAATGAAAGAGGTAATTGAACTGGCGCTCACTAAGGATAAGGTAAAAAAACCGCAAGACCTAAGCACGAAACCAAAAACAATTGCAAACTAATTAGTTTTTAGCTATCATTGAATTCACAAATTAACAATTTAGATAAATGAACAAACTTACATTGATACTTGGAATCCTGTTCACCACGCTAGGATTTCAGTACACGCAGGCACAGGAAAACAATACTGAAGTCAAACGTGGTCAGAATATTTTCATTGAACTGGGTGGACAAGGCCTGACTTTTACAGCAAACTATGATTCACGTTTTACCAATAAAAGAGATGGCTTGGGTGGTCGTGCAGGAATTGGATATTTTTCAGTTGACGGCGATAAAGTAACCACCGTTCCACTTTCACTTAATTATTTATTGGGAAAAGGCAACAAATTCTTCGAAATAGGATTGGGTGCTACTTATATCAGTACCAGTGGCAGCAGTGAAGTTCTCTTCAATGAAAACGAGAGCAATGTCATCGGAACTATGAGTTTCTTTTATAGAGTGCAGCCGGCTGACGGTGGATTTTCTTTTAGAGCGGGATTGAGCCCTGTATTTAGTAAAGATTTTTTTATACCATATTATGGTGGACTTAGCTTAGGTTATACCTTCTAATTTAAAAAACTAAACTCCGGCAGACCTCCGGAGTTTTTTTATATCGTTTATGAACTGCAAACATACTTATATATTCATTGGTTTTCTGTTGTTTTCATCTGTTGCTTTCTCCCAGAGCTATAAAAATGAATTTGGCTTTAAGAGTGACAACGATTCTTATCTGGCCCAGGGCTCTGACCGTTATTATACAAATGGCTTATTCATTTCTTTCAGGAGGGCAACGGATCAGGAAAAGCTAAACCCAGGTTTAGAAAAAAAAATATATGAGCTCTCTGCAGGGCAGAAAATGTATAATCCATATTCAGGCTATGCTCCTGATCCGGAAAAACAAGACCGTCCGTTCTCAGGATATCTTTATGCGGGAGGCAGCTTAAGCTGGTTTAAGAAAAATGAAAGCATTTTAAGGTTAAGTGCAGAACTTGGGACCACAGGCCCTAACTCTCTTGCAGAAGATGGCCAGGAATTACTACACAATACAGTTGGATTTTATGAACTGGATGGCTGGCAATATCAGATAAAAAACGAAATAGCTATTAATTTATCAGCTCAGTACACCAAATTACTTCATCGCTCATCAAATAATGCAACGGACTTTTCTTTTGAGGGTTATGCAAATGCAGGCACAACATTTAGTGCAGCAGGTGCTGGGATTCTTTTCCGGGCTGGTGGACTTAACCAACTGTTCAATTCTGCATATACTAATTCAGTAATAGGAAATAATGCGAAGGCAAAATCACTGGTTAAAAGAGAGGTTTTCTTCTATGCTAAGCCACAGTTGAACTTTATAGCTTATGACGCCACTGTTCAAGGGAGTCTTTTCAACAACAATAGTCCGGTTACTTTTGGTGTAAAACCAATTGTATTTGCACAGCAAATTGGATTTAACTACAGTTCGCAACGTTTTACTTTTGACTTTGGAATGCTCTTTAAAACAACAGAAATTAAGAGTAGCGCAAAAGCTCATCAGTATGGAACCATAAGTATGTTTTACAGGTTCAATTAATCCAGTGCGGGACGTTTTCGGTTTTCTTTCTTAGCTGAAACAGATTGTTTATCTGCTAGTCTTTTGCGAATTACAGATTTAGGTGTCTTGGTCGGTTTTCTTTTCTTTTGAACATGGAGACCTGACTTGAGCAAAGCAATAAGTTTAATTATTGTTCTCTCCTTATTCATCAGCTGGCTCCTGTCTTCCTGAGACACAATATGCAGGTTACCCTCCTGATCTAACCGACCGGCTAATTTCTCATTCAGAATTATGCGTTCTTCCTGAGTAAAAAATGGCGCATTTGCGATGTGAAATATCAGCTCTACTTTACTAGACACTTTATTTACGTTCTGCCCGCCTTTTCCACCACTCCTAGATGTTTTGAAAACTGCAACCTTTAATATATCTTCCTTATTGGGTAACATTCGGCAAATGTAGTATATGGATCTTTATGTTAATAAAAATTTCATTTAAAACGATCTCTTAAAATATTACCTTTGCTTTATATGAGAAAGAACCTGGTTGTTGCTATTGACGGCTATTCATCTTGCGGAAAGAGTACTCTTGCTAAAGCATTGGCAAAAAAACTAGGTTTTATCTATATAGACAGCGGAGCAATGTATAGGGCAGTAACGCTTTATTTCATTCGAAATCATACTGAAATCAATAATATAGCAGCAGTAAAGGACGCCCTTGAACATATAGAATTAAATTTCCATTCAAGAGATTATCAATCACATATTACACTTAATGGAGAAGAGGTTTCTGAAGAAATCAGGCAAATGCCCGTTTCAGAGAATGTAAGTGAAGTATCTGCCAATAAACTTGTGCGAAAAGAAATGGTAAAACAGCAACAGCGCATGGGTAAGTCTAAAAACATTGTGATGGATGGCAGAGATATCGGAACCACAGTATTCCCTGATGCCCAGGTTAAGTTTTTCATGACTGCAGATCCGAAAATAAGGGCGGAACGTCGTTTTAATGAGCTACAAAGTAAAGGTGATACATCTACTTCTCTTGAAGATGTGTTTGAAAACCTGGCTCATAGAGATTATGCAGACACTACACGCGTAGAAAGTCCACTGACCAGGGCTGAAGATGCAATTATTCTGGACAACACTGAACTTAGTGAAACAGAGCAACTTGACTTTGCACTTTCACAGGTTCACGAGCATATGCCTATTTAACCAGAAACTCTTTCTAAAAAAGCAAGACTCTCGTATTTTCTTTTCTGCAAATCTTTAGTTACAAATCTATTTTACAGATAAACATTACAATTCGATGTTTTAACTAAAATCCTTGTTCTATACTTTTGTTTAACATTTTTGTCAAACTTAAAAGATCATGACTGCGAGAGATACCGGAACAGAACAATTAATTAAAAATACGGCCAAGAATTTATTTTTTGCAGAAGGCAAGCTTCATGCAACCACGCAAGAGATCGCGGATACAGCCGGAGTAAACCGCACTCTTGTAAACTATTATTTCCGCTCAAGAGATGCCTTGTTTGACCAGGTATTTCACGATGCCCAAAAGGAACTGCTGGATCTTTTAGACGAGGTGATCGATTCAGACATGGCCTTCAAAGAGAAAATGAAGAATTTGATAGATGTTTTTATGAATCAGGCGATGCAATTTCCTTATCGTGAGCTTTTTATCATTACAGAGATGAACAGACATGATATAATCGAGTCAAAAATAGCCCGTGTAGAAAAAGTAAATGGCATGCTACAGGAGATCGGGGCCGAGATGGAAAAAGGAACTATAAGAAAAATGAACCCAAGACATTTCTTAATTAACCTTTTTTCGATGATGGCCTATCCGCTGGTTACTGCCCCCTTAAATAAAATAATATTTAACATGAATGATCAGGACTATACATCACTCATGGAAGAACGAAAAAAACTAATCTTTGAAACTATATTTCCCCAATAACGCACAATACCCCTTAACATATGAAAACTAACATCCAATCTCTCTACCTATTATTACCTGTACTACTGATGATCAGTGCCTGCGGAAATAATGATCCGAAAAAAGCTCCTGCCGGCGGACCAGCTCAAGTTCAGGCGTACCCAGTAGTAGCAGTTATCGCTCAATCTACGAGTCTTGAAACTGACTACCCTGCTACTCTTGAGGGGATACAAAATGTGGATATCCGTCCGAAAGTCGATGGCTTTATCGAGAAAATATATGTTGATGAAGGTGCGACTGTCAAAAAGGGACAATTGCTTTTTACGATTAATGCCCCTCAATACGAACAGCTGGTGAGAACTGCCAGTGCCGCAATCAGCAGTGCTGAAGCCAATGTAAATGCAGCTCAGCTGCAGGTGAATAAAACTAAGCCACTTGTAGATAAAGACATCATTAGCAAATATGACCTTGATGCTGCTCAATTAACCCTGCAAAGCAGACAGGCCGCACTTGCACAAGCGAAAGCTGAATTGGTAAATGCCCGCGTAAACTTAGGATATACAAAAATAACCAGCCCCGTTGACGGTGTAATTGGAAGTATTCCTTTTAAAACCGGAAGCCTTGTTAGCGGGTCAAGTGCACAGCCTTTGACTACCGTTTCAAATATCTCTAAAATCTATGCTTATTTTTCTATGAATGAGAAGCAATTGCTTGATTTTTCAAGAAATTACAAAGGGAACACGCTTAGTGCCAAAATGAAAAATATCCCGGCAGTTTCTCTGGTACTTTCAGATGGGACGGCTTATGCAGAAAACGGTAAAATCGAATCTATTAATGGATTGATAAACACAAATACAGGTTCTGCAAGTTTAAGAGCCACGTTTAGTAATCCATTAATGCTGCTAAGAAGTGGTGCAAGTGCATCAGTACGTATCCCCCAGCATCTGGACAATGCATTGTTAATTCCTCAAAAATCAACTATTGATCTGCAGGGCAAAAAATTTGTTTACGTAGTGGACAATAAAGGCATGGTTAAAAATACTGAGGTGGAAATTATGGAGCTGACGAAAGGAAACTTTTATGTAGTTACAAAAGGTCTCAAAGCTGGTGATAAGATAGTTCTTGAGGGTTTCCAATCTTTAAAAGATGGAGCTGAGATTAAACCTGAAGAAAAGAGCGCAGATTCAGTTTATGGCGAGCTTCAAAGTAAATAACTGTTTATCACATTTAGGTTTTCAAACCTGTTGAAATAGAATATATGTTAAAAAAATTTATAGAGAGACCGGTATTATCAACGGTAATATCGATTATCATAGTTATCCTGGGTGTATTGGGTCTGGTAACATTACCTGTATCCCAATACCCTGAAATAGCACCTCCTACCGTTCAGGTTTCGGCTTCTTATCAGGGAGCCAATGCGGATGTAGTCATGAGTAGCGTTGTAATTCCATTGGAAGAACAAATCAACGGTGTAGAAGACATGACTTACATGACTTCTTCTGCGAGCAACGACGGTACTGCGACCATCACCATCAATTTTAAACTGGGGACCAATGCAGATCTGGCAGCAGTTAACGTACAAAATCGTGTAGCGAGAGCATCCAGCCTATTACCAGCTGAGGTAACCAGATCAGGAGTAATTACAGCAAAAAGGCAGGCAAGTAATGTGTTGATCTTTGGGATATATAGTGACAGCGCTTCTTATGATCAAAGCTTCTTGCAAAACTATGCAAATATCAATTTGATTCCCCAGATTAAAAGGATCAATGGTGTGGGTGATGCAAGTGCATTTGGCTTGATGGATTACACCATGCGTATCTGGTTAAAACCCGATGTCATGGCAACTTACGGCTTGGTTCCAAATGATGTAAGTATTGCTCTTGCAGAACAAAATATTGAAGCTGCACCAGGACAGTTTGGAGAACGTGGAGAACAATCATTTCAATATACACTG
Organism: Pedobacter frigoris; assembly: GCF_005116445.1. Classification (GTDB taxonomy): domain Bacteria; phylum Bacteroidota; class Bacteroidia; order Sphingobacteriales; family Sphingobacteriaceae; genus Pedobacter; species Pedobacter frigoris. Next base: position 28,128 of record NZ_SWBQ01000006.1, on the reverse strand, counting down.
AAGTATTCCGGCAGGTTAAAAAATGAGACTGAGTTTAGCAACATCATTATCAGGACTGCCGCCAACGGTCAGGTTTTGAGATTAAAAGACATCGCCAGAATAGAACTTGGTGCACAAAGCTATGCAAGCTCCGTACGATTTAATGGTAAACCAGCTTTAGGTATCGCAATTAATCAAACAGCCGGATCAAATGCAAAAGACGTAATTGAAGGATCATTGAAGGTGCTGGAAGATGCGTCTGTAAACTTCCCGAAAGGGGTTCATTACACTGCACTGGTGAACGTGAATGATTTCCTGGATGCTTCTATTGAGAAAGTAATACATACATTAATTGAAGCGTTTATATTGGTATTTATTGTAGTATTTGTTTTCCTTCAGGATTTCAGGTCTACTTTAATTCCGGCAATTAGTGTCCCCGTTGCTATTATAGGTACATTCTTTTTTCTTAGTTTATTTGGTTTTACCATCAACCTACTCACATTATTTGCATTGGTACTTGCTATCGGTATTGTGGTAGATGACGCGATTGTAGTTGTAGAAGCTGTACACGCAAAATTAGACCATGGCTATAAATCGGCCAAAAAGGCAACAATAGATGCGATGGAAGATATTACGGGAGCCATTATTTCGATTACGCTGGTAATGGCAGCAGTATTTATTCCGGTTAGTTTTATTCAAGGCTCATCTGGAGTATTCTACAAACAGTTTGGTCTGACTTTAGCGATTGCGATTATCCTTTCAGCAATCAACGCTTTAACATTAAGCCCTGCATTATGTGCCATGCTTTTAAAGCCTCATGAAGATGATCATGGACACAAGAAAAATTTCATGCAGAGATTTTATACTGCATTTAATACTTCTTTTGACCTAATGACAAATCGTTATAAAAGATCAGTAAGCTTTTTGGCAAGAAAACAATGGCTGGCCGGATTGGGCATTGCAGTTTTTGCGGTGGCGTTGGTATGGGCAATGAATACGACACCGAAAGGATTCGTACCGAACGAAGATTTGGGAACAATCATGTCTGACATTTCATTGCCTCCCTCAACTTCACTGGAGCGAACCAACGAAGTGATTAAGGAGATAGACAGTATTGTACACACGATTGACGAGGTGAAATATTCCTTAACTGTTGTAGGGCGAAGTATGATCAGTGGTTCTGGAAGTTCATACGGAATGGTGATTTCCAAGTTAAAACCATGGGACGAACGTCAACGTGATGTAAAAGCTATTATCGGGGAGTTGTTCGCAAAAACGGCGAATGTTAAGGGCGCTAAGATCATCTTCTTCGCACCTCCTACTATTCAGGGTTTTGGTACCAGTGGAGGTTTTGAATTCCAGCTACAGGACAAAACTGGCGGCGATATTAACAAATTCAATACTGTTGGCAATGAATTTCTGGCTGCATTGAGTAAAAGACCTGAGATCCAGTATGCTTCGACTTCATTTAACCCTAATTTCCCGCAATTTCAAATTGATGTAAATGTTGCACGTGTAAAACAGGCCGGATTAAGTGTAAGTGATGTACTTGGAGTATTACAAGGATATTACGGAGGGGTTTACGCTTCAAACTTTAATAAATTTGGAAAACAATATCGGGTGATGTATCAGGCCGATGCACAATACCGCGCAAATCAGCAGAGCCTGAATAGCATTTATGTTCGTAATTCCAGCGGTACTATGGCGCCGATAAGTGAGTTTATTACCCTGAAAAAGGTATATGGACCACAGGCAATTTCACGTTTCAATCTATATACTTCTATAGCGGTGACTGGCAGCCCTAACCTGGGATATAGTTCTGGAGATGCTTTAAAAGCAGTCCAGGAAGAAGCCGCTATACACTTGCCTGTAGGTTATGGCTATGAGTTTTCAGGATTATCACGCGAGGAAATGTCCAGCGGAAGTCAGACTATATTTATATTCCTTCTCTGCGTAATTTTCGTATACTTCCTGTTATGTGCGCAATATGAAAGCTATATTTTACCTTTGGCTGTATTGATTTCTCTGCCGATTGGTTTGGCTGGCGTATTCATTTTCGATAAGATTTTTGGGGTAGACAATAACATCTATACTCAAATTACCTTAATCATGCTCGTCGGTCTACTTGCCAAGAACGCCATTTTAATTGTAGAATATGCTGTTGATAGAAGAAGAAAAGGCATGAGCATCGTAAGTGCGGCTATAAGTGGTGCGACTGCACGTTTACGCCCCATTCTAATGACATCTTTTGCATTTATTCTTGGTTTACTGCCTTTAATGCTCTCAACAGGCGTTGGTGCTGCTGGTAATAAATCAATTGGAACTGGTGCTGTTGGAGGTATGCTTATCGGTACAGTATTTGGAATATTTGTTATTCCGGCATTATTTATCGTCTTCCAGAGTTTACAAGAAAAAGTAAGCAGTAAATCTCCATTTGATGAAAGTGTTGACATTACGCAGAAAGCGATTGAATTCCCTGAGGCTGACACACGTGAACATTAATTTTAAAAGAACATGAACTCCAAATATTATAAATCATATTTAATTATAAGCTTTACTGTTTTAAGTCTGGCTTCCTGTGTCACTAAAAAATATGAGCGCCCGGCTGTAAACAGCGGTGATCTTTATCGCGAAAATTCGGGTTCAGATACCACTACAATTGCAGATTTACCCTGGAAAACCTTATTTGCTGACACAAAGCTTCAGGCATTGATCCAGCAGGGATTGATTGAGAATCTGGATCTTAAACAAGCAATAGAACGTATCAAAATTGCAGAGGCTACCTTACAGCAAAACCGGGCAGCACTGCTACCGAGTTTGTCAGGGGATTTGTCTGTAACAGATGCAAAGCAATCGCGCGCAGCCTTAAACTTCCCTGCTGGCATCAACATCAATACAGAGACTCAAACCTATAAAGCCCAGCTTAGCACGAGTTGGGAAGCAGATATATGGGGCAGGATCAGTAGTGCAAAAAGATCGGCATATGCTTCGCTACTACAAACTGACGCAGCTAAAAGAGCCGTACAGACCCAGCTTATTGCTAATATTGCTAATAATTACTATAGTTTACTTACTCTGGATAAACAACTTGCGATTACAGAACAAACCATAAAGATCAGACAAAGCGATGTGGAGACGATGAAATCTTTAAAAGAAGGTGCTGTCGTAAATGGAGCTGCTGTAGTTCAGAGCGAAGCCAATTTATATGCGGCTCAGGTAACGATACCAGATTTGAGGAGAACAATTCGTGAAACAGAAAATGCGCTAAGTATTTTATTGGGGAAAGGCCCCGGTAGTATCGACCGCTCTTCTTTGGACCAACAGATAGCTTACAGTAATCTGCAAACCGGCGTGTCAGCCCAGCTGTTACAAAATCGTCCTGATGTGCAAGTTGCTGAGTTTGCTTTCAGAGCCGCATTTGAAAATAAAAACGTGGCAAAAGCTTCTTTTTATCCTGCACTTACATTAACAGCTAACGGTGGTCTGTCCAGTTTGACATTGAAAAACTTTTTTGACAATTCTATTTTTTATAATTTGATTGGCGGACTTACTCAACCTATTTTTAATAAGGGACAGAATAAAGCCAGGTTAAAAACAGCTGAAGCACAACAACAACAAGCATTTTACAGTTTCCAGCAAAGTTTACTAGTTGGTGGCCAAGAAGTGTCTAACGCCCTGTTTGCTTATCAAACTGCGGCGGAAAAGGAGACTACCAGAGCCAAACAAATCTTATCCCTTACAAAAGCAGTTGACTTCACTAAAGAATTGTTACGTTATAGTTCTGCAACAAATTATACGGATGTATTGACTTCTGAACAAAGTCTTCTTAATGCACAATTAAGCAGTACTAACGATAGGTTACAAAAATTACAGGCTATAGTAAATCTTTATAAAGCCTTAGGTGGAGGCTGGAAGAATAACTAAAACTTATGAATATTCTGGTCATAGAAGATAAAAAACAATAGCGCTTGAAATGGTTACCTTTCTTGGAAAAGATTGTTATACTATTGATCAGGCATGGAAAAAATCTCTTACTAGATTTTGGTTATCTAAGCCGCCTGTATGTCAGCAGGCGGCTTTTTATTTAACAAGCATTCGGTTTTACATTTATAGCTTAACATTACAGTACCTGCGCAATTTTCTAATTCCATCGTCTTTAATCTGACGGACTCTTTCCTTACTGAGGTGTAAGATATGGGCAATTTCTATCAACGTAGTTTGCTGATTTCCATTAATACCGTAATAAAGATTTATAATTTGCTGCGTTCTGACAGGTAAAATCTTTAAACGCATGATTACTTCAGACGCGAAAGTGTTGTCACAAACCAAACAATCGGTGCTATCGCAGTTCTCGTCGGCTAAAATATCCAATAAAGTAATAACATCTTTTTCACCAATTGGCACATCCAGAGAGTATGTAAAGAAAGAGTTATTAATGTATTCATTAATTTTTTCTACTGTCAAATAAAGAGTATCAGCGATCTCATTATTTGTAGGTAACCGTTCAAATAGACTTTCGAAAATATCCCTGACTTTGTTGATTTGTGTAATCCAATGAATCTGGTTATTAGGCAGCCTGATTACTCTTCCGTTTTCCTGGATCAGACGTATTATAAATTGCCTGATCCACCAAACAGAATAACATATGAATTTAAATCCTCTGGTTTCATCGAAACGTTTTGCCGCTTCAATTAATCCCATATTTCCTGCATTAATCAGGTCATTCAATGTCATTCTATAATTCTGATAACTCTTTGCGATGGAAACCACAAAGCGAAGATTTGATTTGACAAGTTTTTCCAAAGCGGCCTGATCACCCTCCCTTATTTTTCGAACAAGAATTACCTCTTCTTCAGTGCTGATTAATGGAAATTTGCTGATCTCTGCTAAATATATATTTAACGAATTGGAGTCTCTATTGGTTATTGTCTTGTTGATTTTAATTTGTCTCATGCATTTTATGGTTTATAAATTAGAAATTTAAGTGGTTTTGCATCGAGATGCATGTCCGACTTAGACTTTGATATCTAATTTGTTGACCGCAAAATTCTATAAGAAAAAAGCTATTAACACATTTAAATTAAAATCGACAAGAATTATTGTTTTGAATGAGAATTGCCTAGTAGTAAGATAAAATTTCCCGTTTTTTGTCCGAAAAAGGAAATAAAGCGGCTGGTACTTCTGCTAGTGCAAAAGCATCGATAATATAAATAAAGCTTACAAATAAATTTAAAATAGGCCGGGACCTAAAGATGTAAATTCATATTAGGAAGGGAAGAATTTCTAACATTTAGAGTTGTCGGCAGAATAATCTGCTTGTGTCCTTGTTCTGATCGAGGGCTACTCAACCTACTAAGTAAGATTTGCATAATATGTTCTGCTATTTCTTCCAAAGGCTGAGCTATAGCAGTTATAGTTGGTGAAGAAAACTCTAACAATTCAAAATCATCAAAAGATACAACAGCCAAGTCTTCTGTAACTTTTAGTCCTAAGCGTTGAATAGCCCTTAATCCATCCATACACAAATAGTTAGTTGCAAATATAACTGCATCTAACTGCTTTTCCTTTTGCAGATAAACAGATATCTGTTCTATAGCATCTGCCGATTTTGAATAAGGTATTTTGATAACATTTGCATTTAATCCTCTCGCTGCAACTGCTTCTTCGTATCCCTCTAACCTGTCAAGCATTTGCTGTTCTATTGTATCGATAGTTACAAATCCTATATTTCTATACCCATTGCCTGCGAGATGTGCCGTTGCGTTGAATGTACTTTCCTGGTTATTGATAATTACATAATCCGTTTTTAATCCTGGAAAATACCGATCAAATAACACTACTGGCTTGCTACTTTTCGTTAAAGTTTGCACCTCATTTTCAAGCCCTTCCGGAAGCGCTATGATATAACCATCAACATGTCTGTCTTGAAAAATCTGCAACAATTCAATGGCTTTTTTCTTACTATTTCTCGTACTGCTGTATATTATTTTATATCCTTTTTGAGAGGCTTTTTCATCGATAAATCTAGCTATACCTGAAAAAAAGGGTTCAGAAATGTCGTCAACCAAGAAACCGATGATATTGGTTTTACCGGTACGAAAACTTTTAGCTAATGCATCAGGCTTATAGTCTAGCTCTTCTACAAGCTGCAATACTTTTTTGGTCAGTTCCTCACTAATTCTTTTCTCTTTAGCCTTTCCATTTACTACAAAAGAAACTGTACTGATAGAAATGCCAAGACGTTTAGCTATATCTTTTATTGAAACCTTTTTTTCCATTAAAATTTTTCCCTTTTGCAGTGCAATATAGCAAATCGAACTAAAATCATTGCTATTCGAGCAAATTCATTAAGAAAGCTGATGATTATTCTGATAATAGTATCAATTAACATTCAACTGGAAAAATTTTATTGAAGAAACCTCATATCAATTTGTAGCCTGTATGTTGGCAAGAATTAAGAGATTTCAACTAAAAACATTCGATCTCTTTACAACCGCTTCAAAATCAACAACATTTATAAAAAAAATCTTTTCTTTAAAAATATTAATTTCTATCTTTGCCGTCCCTAACGGGAAAAAGGAGATTTAATTTTAATGGCTAAAAAACAAGTAGCAGAAAAAGAACTAGAGGCTAAAACAGCCGAATTGCAAGGCGCAGATGCTCGCCTGGCAGAAAAAGAGACGATTGAGTCAGAAGCTGATTCAGTGTCTATCGAACAGATCAAGTCATCATTGGCTACACCAGATCAAGATTTTGACTGGGATGCAGATGACAAAGCTTTCGGTAATTACAGTGACGCAGACCGTAAAAAGTTTGAAGATATGTATACCGATACTTTCAATCAAATCACTCAAGGTGAAATCATCAGCGGTACTGTTGTTTCAATTAACAACAAAGACGTAGTATTGAACGTAGGATTTAAATCTGACGGTTTGGTATCTACTTCTGAATTCCGTGATACACCTGATTTGAAAGTTGGCGATAAAGTTGACGTTTTCGTGGAAGCTCCGGAAGACGCAAACGGCCAATTAATCTTATCTCGTAAAAGAGCTAAAACTCAAAGATCATGGGAAACCATCAATGAGGCCCTTGACAATGACAGAATCATCAACGGATTTGTTAAAAGCCGTACTAAAGGTGGTCTTATCGTTGACATCATGGGTGTTGAAGCTTTCTTACCTGGTTCTCAAATTGACATCAAACCTATCCGCGATTACGATGTATACGTGGGTAAAACAATGGAATTCAAAGTTGTTAAGATTAACCACGAATTTAAAAACGTAGTTGTATCTCATAAAATCTTGATCGAAGACGACTTGGAAAGCCAAAAAGTTGAAATCGTATCTAAACTTGAAAAAGGTCAGGTATTGGAAGGAACTGTTAAAAATATCACTGACTTCGGTGTATTCATCGATTTGGGTGGCGTTGACGGATTACTTCACATCACTGATATTTCTTGGGGCCGCATAGAGCATCCAAAAGAAGTACTGAGCTTAGATGAGAAAATCAATGTGGTTGTTCTTGACTTCGATGACGAGAAAAAACGTATTGCTTTAGGCTTAAAACAATTGACCCCACATCCTTGGGAATCTTTGGATACTAACTTAGCTGTTGGATCTAAAGTAAAAGGTAAAATTGTTACTGTAGCTGACTACGGTGCTTTCTTAGAAATCATCCCTGGTGTTGAAGGTTTGATCCACGTTTCAGAAATGTCATGGTCACAAAACTTACGCAGCCCACAAGAATTCTTGAAAGTTAGCGACGAAATCGAAGCTGAAGTTTTAACTTTAGATAGAGACGAGCGCAAAATGAGCTTAGGTATTAAACAATTGACTCAAGATCCTTGGCAAAATGTTGCTGAAAGATATCCAATTGGAAGTAAACATACTGCTGTAGTTAAAAACATGACTAACTTCGGTGTATTTGTTGAAATTGAAGAAGGCATCGACGGATTGATTCACATTTCTGATCTTTCATGGTCTAAGAAAGTTAACCACCCTAACGAATTCACTAAAGTTGGTGATACATTAGACGTAGTTGTTCTTGAATTAGATGTTGAAAGCCGCAAATTGAGCTTAGGTCACAAACAACTAGAAGAAAACCCTTGGGATACTTTTGAGACTATCTTTACAGTAGATTCAATTCACCAGGGAACAGTTGTTAAAGTAACTGATAAAGGTGCTGTTATTGCTTTACCTTATGGTGTAGAAGGTTTCGTACCGACTAAACATATGGCTAAAGAAGATGGCGGAACTATTAAAGCTGAAGAAACTAATGATTTCAAAATCATTGAGTTTAACAAAGATGCTAAACGTATCGTTGTTTCTCATGCCCGTATCTGGGAAGAGGCTAAAGCTGAAGCTGTTGCTGAAGAAAGAGCTACTAAGAAAAAAGAAGCTAAAGCATCTAGCAATGCAGTGAAAAAAGTTAAAGATTCAGTTGAAAAATCTACATTAGGTGATTTAGGTGTGCTTGCGCAGTTGAAACAACAAATGGAAGGTGAAGAAAACAAGGCTAAGAAATAGTCTGTAATCTTTAAAACTTACATATTAAAAGCCCCTCAAAATTGAGGGGTTTTTTTGTTTCACTCCCTTTATACTTATATACTTACGTTTATTACTTTTGAAAAGCTAACCCACCTTGATCTGCGATGAAGAAAACAATCTTTTTACTTTTATTTTTAATGGTCTCTATAAGAATTTCTGCTCAGGATATTCACATTATCCCTCAACCGGCTTATGTCGAAAAGAAATCAAAATCTTTTGTCATCAATAAAGACACTAAAATTGTATTAAAAGACAGCACTTTGCTAAAATCAGCCAACAACTTAAATGAATATTTAAGTAAATACTTTCAAATAAAACTTTCTATAACAAATAAAGAAATTTCAAAGAACTGTATCAACTTAGCGCTGAACACAAGAAGCAGCGAGTTTGACGATGCCTATCTGTTAGCATCATCAGAAGATAATATCTCAATTGTTGGAACATCTGGGCCTGGCGTTTTTTATGGAATACAGAGCTTAATCCAACTATTGCCTAATAACAACACCAATTTTCCGATCCAAATACCTGGTGTATCTATCATAGACCATCCGCGTTTTGCCTACCGTGGGATGCATTTAGATGTAAGCCGGCATTTTTTTGACATCACTTTTATTAAGAAATACATTGATTATTTGGCGCTACATAAGTTAAATTACTTCCACTGGCACCTCACCGATGATCATGGCTGGCGTATTGAGATTAAAAAGCACCCTAAGTTGACAAGTATTGGTGCCTGGCGTAACGGAACGATTATCGGTCTTTATCCGGGCACGGGAAATGATGGCTTGCGATATGGCGGCTATTATACGCAAGATGACGTAAAGGAAGTGATAAGATATGCGGCTCAACATTACATTACCGTGATTCCGGAGATTGAGATGCCTGGACATAGCATGAGCGTTTTAGCGGCATATCCTGAATTGGGGACTACTCCAGGTAAGAACTATCAGGTTGCACAAACCTGGGGCATTTTCAACAAGTTCAACAATGTGTTACAACCTACCGAAAAGACCTTTAAGTTTCTTGAGGAAGTACTTACTGAAGTGATGGACTTATTTCCCTCTCCTTATATTCACATAGGTGGTGACGAATGTTCAAAAATCTGGTGGAAGCAATCGGCTGTTTCCCAGCAGCTCATTAAACAAAAGGCATTGAAAGATGAAAGTGGTTTGCAGAGTTACCTGATCCACAGGATAGAGCAGTTCGTAAACCTTAAAGGTAAAACTATAATCGGTTGGGATGAAATATTAGACGGAGGGCTGGCACCCAACGCAATTGTTATGAGCTGGCGCGGAGAGAAAGGGGGCATCGCTGCAGCTAAGCAAAAGCATAAGGTGATCATGACACCTGAAAACTTCATGTACTTCAACCATTCGCAATTTCTTAAGGACGATTCACTTACTGCGGCCAGATATCTACCATTAAAAAATGTATACGATTACGAACCAGTTCCTGCAATATTAACCGTTCAGGAAAGCACATACATTTGGGGAGCCCAGGGTAATTTGTGGTCCGAATACATTACCAATCCAGCTAAAGCAGAATATATGTTATTTCCAAGGCTGTCCGCCTTAAGTGAAGTGCTTTGGACTCCCAAAAACAAAAAAGATTATCTGGATTTTCAGAAACGGCTAAAGGTTAAATTTCAATGGTACGACCTTATGAGAATCAATTACAGCAAAAAATATCTTCAAATTAATTAATCCTTATCAACAAAACACTATAAACAAAGCAGATATCAACTAAACTGATAAAATCCCACTTACTGAGTTTGGGGTTACAACTTTTTGGCTATATTTGTGCAATTATTAAGTCAATGCAAAAGAGAACCCTGCTAGACGGTCAAAAATTCCAGATCACAATTAAGAGACTTTGTCATCAATTAATTGAGAACCACATCGATTTTTCGAATACTGTTTTAATCGGCATCCAACCAAGAGGAAGCTATTTCGCTGACCGGGTACAACAAGAACTTTCGTCTATCCTTAAAAAAGCTAACATCAAAAAAGGAAATTTGGACATTACCTTTTTTAGGGATGACTTCAGGAGAAAAGACGGAATTGTTTCTGCAAACAGCAACACTATAGACTTCATCATAGAAGGCAAAAACGTGATCCTTATAGATGATGTCTTATGGACGGGAAGGACGATCAGAGCAGCCATGGATGCTTTATTAGCATATGGGAGACCCGCCAAAGTAGAACTTATGGTTCTGATTGACAGGCGTTTTTCAAGACAACTACCTATAGAACCAGACTATATTGGTCAGCAGGTAGACAGCTTAAACTCTCAACAAGTGAGAGTAAGCTGGAAAGAAACAGAAGGAGAAGACAAAGTTATCTTAATATCAGAAAGCAATAAATAATATGGCAGTAGAAAAATTATCAACCCGACATCTTTTAGGTATCAAAGATATTAACCGAAATGATATTGAATTGATTTTTGAAACTGCTGATAATTTTAAAGATGTAATCAACCGTCCGATAAAAAAGGTACCATCTTTACGAGATATCACCATTGCAAATATTTTCTTCGAAAATTCTACACGCACAAAACTGTCATTTGAACTGGCAGAAAAAAGGCTGTCTGCTGATGTTGTCAATTTTGCGGCTTCATCATCTTCTGTAAGTAAAGGTGAAACTTTAATAGATACCGTTAATAATATACTTGCGATGAAAGTAGATATGGTGGTAATGAGACATCCATATGCTGGAGCAGGTCAGTTTTTGAGCAAGCACATCAAAGCACAGATCGTAAATGCCGGCGACGGTGCACATGAACACCCTACTCAAGCCCTGTTAGATGCTTTTTCAATTCGTCAGAAACTTGGAGATGTGGCTGGTAAAAAGGTGGTTATTGTTGGTGATATCTTGCATTCAAGAGTAGCAATATCAAACATTCTTTGTTTACAAAAACTTGGTGCAGAAGTGATGGTATGTGGCCCTACCACCCTGATCCCTAAATACATTGAAGGATTAGGCGTAAAGATAGAGCATGACCTGATCAAGGCATTAAACTGGTGTGATGTTGCCAATATGCTGCGTATACAGCTGGAAAGACAAGACATTAAGTACTTTCCCTCTTTAAGAGAATATGCAATGATGTACGGCCTAAATAAGCAAATCCTCGACAACCTGAATAAAGAGATTATCGTCATGCATCCAGGCCCCATTAACCGTGGTGTGGAGATCACAAGTGACGTTGCGGACAGCAAACAGTCGATCATTTTGGAACAGGTAGAAAACGGTGTAGCAATAAGAATGGCTGTATTATATCTGCTTGCTTCACAAAGAGATTAACTTCTTAGCCGCAGTTACATACCAATTCCTTTTTCTTTTCGTTAAACCTGTGTTATCAACACATGTTAATTTCTTGTGTTAATAAGACGTAATACTATTTTTATATTAGTAGCAACCATATTTGAAATCAGATGCAAAAAAAATACTTTTTTATACCGCTGTTATTGGCAGGTGGCTTCACCACTAGTTATGCGCAGTCAAGTACATTAGTTAATTTAAATAAAAATTACCAAACGGGTTTAGAACTGTTAGACAATGAAAAATTTGTAGCAGCAGCACAACAGTTTAAATTGGTTGAACAAATTAGGCAAAAGCCTGGCACACAACAGGAAAGTAATGCTGAACTATCATTAATTAAAGAGAATGCAAAATTCTATGCTGCTGTCTGCGCCCTTGAACTGGGCAATAGCGATGCCGAAAGCTTGTTTCAGGACTTCATCAGAGATTATCCCCTAAATCCGAATACAAAGCTGGCTTATTTTCACGTTGGAAAATCATATTTTGCACAAAAGAACTATACAAAAGCATTAGAATGGTTTGAAAAAACAGATCCATCTACCCTGTCAGGAAAACAACGCTTAGAGTATCAGTTTAAACAGGGTTATGCTTATTTCACAAAGAATGACAATGAAAAAGCTGAACCATTGTTTGAAGCTGTAAAGAAAGAGAAATCTCCATTTCAGGAAAGTGCAACCTACTATTTTGCCTATATTAATTATCTAAACAAGGAGTATAAAACCGCACTAAGTAATTTTGAAAAACTAAAAGGCTCTCCTACCTATGAAGCCAGCTACCCTTATTACATCACTTCCATGTATTATCTGGATGAGCGCTATGATGATGTGATAAATTATGCCACTCCTATACTGAAAAACTCAAAGCAACAATATGAAGCAGAAATGCTAAGCCTTATCGCTGCTTCATATTTTGCAAAATCCGATTACATCAATGCGGAAAAATATTTTAAAGAGTTTTATGCTGCAGATAAATCGGCAAACAAGAATAATCTGTTTATTTACCAATATGGGTATTCTTTATTTGAATTAAAAAAATACACTGAATCTGTTAGTGTACTGGAAAAGCTAAATTCTGATGATATCTATTTGCAAAGTGGTATGTACACGCTTGGCCGGTCATTCATTCAACTAAAGAATAAAGAAAAAGCGAGAAGTGCATTCTTCAGGGCATCAAGACTAGACTTCGATAAGGTCATTCAGGAGGAATCATGGATAAATTACGCACGCTTGAGCTATGAACTGGAGTTTAATCAGCAAGCGCTTGAAGCCACTCAAAACTTCTTAAAGCAGTTTCCTAGTTCACGAAAAGCAAATGATGCAAAAACCTTATTGGGAGAAATCCTGCTAACAAGTAAAAACTATCAGGCTGCCATTGATATCCTTGAACCAATACCGAACAAATCACCTGAGGCGAAGGAGGCTTACCAAAAGGTAACCTATTTCAGGGGGCTAGAGTTTTATAATGAACGGGCATTTCCCAATGCACTTTCTATGTTCCTTCGCTCGGAGAAATTCCCTCAGGACGAGGAAATCCTTGCACTAAGCACTTATTGGAAAGCTGAAGCTTCATATGAACTCAGAAAATTCGGTGAAGCAGTTAAGAACTTTGAGCTTTTCCTTGATATGCCCGGTGCTGATAAAACAGGAGTATACAACTTTGCAAATTACGCATTGGCATATGCTGCTTTTGAAGACGAACGCTATGGAAAAGCAGCGACTTATTTTGAGCGCTTTTTAAGAGGGGATGATAAAGATCAGAAAACAGTTAATGATGCCATCATCAGACTTGCTGACTCGTACTTTGTAAATAAGAGTTATGGTAATGCTCTTGTAAATTACAACAAAATCATCAGCAGCAAAGCTACCGGTGAAGACTATGCATTATTCCAACGTGGAATGATTCAGGGACTGGAGAATCAGAATGATGCGAAAATTGCTACCATGCAAAATTTATTGAAGCAGTTTCCAGGTTCTAATTATGCAGATGATGCAGGATTCGAGACAGCCTATACCTATTTTAACAAAGGTGATAATGATAAATCTAAATCTGATTTGATCTCATTGGTCAGCCAATATCCAAATAGCAGCTACGTGCCTCGTGCATTAGTTACCATCGGATTGGTTCAATATAATCAGGATATGGATGATGACGCTCTTGAATCATTTAAAAAAGTAATCAGAGATTATCCAAGTAGCGAAGAAGCTAAACAAGCTTTGGAGTCTATTAAAAATATATACCTTGACAGAGGCGACTCAGAAGGTTTCATGGCTTATGCAGGAACAACTCCACTTGGCAACTACTCAACTGCCGAGCAAGACAATATCGTGTTTCAAGCTGCGAACAATCGATATTTAAAGGGTGACGCAAAAGGAGCGTTTGAGGCTATAAATGCGTATTTTGATAAATTCCCTAAAGCAATCCATGATAAAGAAGCGAAATTTATAAGAGCGGAGTCTCTGGTCAAGTTAGGTCGCCCTATCGAAGCCGTACCTGATTACGAATATATTCTTAACGACTGGACAAGCGATTATACAGAGCGTTCATTGGTAAGTATCTCTAAACTTTTCTTAGACCAGAAAAAGTATAATGAAGCTATTGTATATCTAAAAAGGTTAGAGACCACAGCAGATTATAAAGTACATTATACTTATGCGCTTAACAACCTGTTAAAGGCTTATGACGCGTTAAATATGCCTGATGACATCCTTAAGTATGTTCAACTGATTAAGGAATCAGAAAAATCTTCTGAGGAGGAAAAAAACAGTTCGGATCTGTATGCAGGTAAAGCTTACTTATTAAAAGCAGATACTACTCTTGCGGTAAAAGCATTCAATACAGTAGTGACTAAGACCAAGACTTTGGCAGCGGCCGAAGCTAAATACAATGTAGCTGCTGTACAGTATGCCAAAGGAGATTATAAGACCTCAACAAAAACTTGTTTTGATCTGATCAACAATATGCCTTCTTATGATTATTGGGTAGCTAAATCATTCATATTATTAGCCGACAACTATGTGGCCCTAAAAGACAATTTACAAGCAAAAAGTACACTTCTAAGTTTGATAGACAACTATGAAGGCAATGATGATATTGTTGCAACTGCCAAGGCCAAACTAGAAAAAATTAAATAAGACTAAGAGACATGAGATTTAATAAACTAATATATAGTACCCTCTTCTTTATTACGGCAGGAACTTTAAGCGTAAAAGCCCAGGATCCGAAAACAGGTGAAAAGAAAGTAGAAGAAAAGGCAGTTACAGAAGAGATTGAAGTAGTGAGACCTTATAAACCAGTTCTTGCAGAAGCAGTAAAATTGCGTAGAAGTCCCGACTTAAATGATGTAAAGACCTACAAAGCAAAGTTTGGTTATAATCTTACAGATAGAAAGCTGGAATTAAACTCTGACATCAATAAATTACAGGCACAAGAAGTTGCGGCTGAAAGAGAAGCGGAATTGATCAACAACTATGTTAAAGGTGCTTTTGGCTCTGCCAGGACTATATTGGGCGAGGCGTATGTAAACATAGGAAACGATCCGGCCCTTCAGGCAGGCGCATATTTTCAGCATTTCGGACAATCAGGAAAATTGAATAAACAACAATCTGATCAGCAAAAGATAAGTGTATTTGGAAGAAGCATCGGTGAAGTGAACACCATGAGTGGTAGAGTTAACTTCCAGAGAAACGGATTGTTCTTCTATGGAATTGATAAAGCCAGTCCTTCCTTGAACCCTAACCCTCAAAAGCAGGTATTGAACTTTTTTGAAGCAGAAGGTGAAATTGTAAATAAGTATACTGAAGATCCAGACGCTTTAAGTTACGCGGCTAAGTTAAACGGGTACGTTTGGAGTGATAAATATAGCGCAAAGGAAAATTCTATCGTGTTAAACGGCTATTTAAACAAACGTATCAGTAAATTTAATCTAGGTCTCGCTGCTTCAGCCGAATTCGGGAGCAGTAAAGATTCAATCGCCAAAGTTGGCAATAACCTGTTAAAACTAAATCCTTACATCAGATTACAGGCCAGTGGTGTAAAAATTACAGCAGGAATCAATTTCGTTCAGGAATTTGGAGATGTCTCTTCAAGCAGAATATTCCCGGCGGTAACTGCAGATTTCACATTAATACCTGATTATTTACAAATATTTGGAGAAGTAAAAGGCGACGTCACAAGAAATTCCTTAAAATTATTTACCGATGAAAATCCTTTCCTGAACAGTAATATAGGTATAAGGAACACCATCGAAAAATTGAGTATAAGCGGAGGTATCAAAGGCACAGGAGGGCCTGGATTTGGATATAAAGCAAGGGTCTATCATAAAAGAATTGAAGACATGCCTTTATTTGTAAATAACTTTGGCAGCTTTAATAAATTCGATGTTATTTATGACTTTGGCACCATGAAGCTCGTAGGGTTAGAAGGTGAGTTATCGGTACAGGTAAGCGACGAATTAAAATGGACGGGGAAGTTGAATTTTGAAGATTACAAACCTGCTGCTGAAACACAAAGCTGGTTTAAACCTCAGATGCGTATAAGTTCTAATTTAAGTTATATAATAAATAAAAAAGTAACTTTAGAGGCATCGGTGGCAATCCAAGACGACAGTAAAGCCAAAATTTATACTGCAGCTCCTGCCAATCCATACCTTATTCCAGATCCTGCGAATGAAAAAGTAGTTACAGTTAGAGGTTTTGTTGACCTTGGTGCTGGCGTAAGTTATAAGATCAACAATAAGTTTTCTGCATTTGCCAGAGCCAATAATTTATTGAATACTTCATATAGCAGATACCTGCATTATGAAACAATTGGAATGAATATATTTGGAGGAATCAGTTATTCATTCTAACGGCTTTTTAATTAATAATTGGTTGATACGGAATTAAAATTTATTTTTACCAGAATGGAGATCTTATCATACCTTACTGAGCTTGTAAAAACCCGTAAAGAAGTAGGGATTCCCGGTATAGGGACTTTTTATAAAAAAAAATCTCCCGGAAGATATGATGCTGATACGCATTCGTTTCTTCCTCCGAGTTATGCTCTTGATTTTACTCTTGAGTTAAGGGAACATGAATCTCTGGCCAATTATGTTTCAATGCAAGAGAACATTTCTTTTGAATCGGCTAGCTACTACATAGACCAGTTTTCAGAGGCCATACAAAAGCAATTGTCGGAACAGAAAAATGCTGATTTTGGTAACATAGGCAAGCTATCTATCATTGACAATCATTTGGTTTTTGATGCTAAAGGCGAATCAAATATCGGATTTGAATCCTATGGCCTACCAAGTATTAAAGAGGAGGCGAATGAATCTTTGACTGATCATCAAACTACTGATGAAATACCACAGGTTACTGAAGAGCAGCTAATCCTTGAAGACCACAACGCTGATCTTAGTGATGGCTCCGGAAACTTTGATGAATCACATCATGAAGAGAAGGATATTGACGAGCAGGAAACATATGAAGAGATTTCAGAGATTAAACCTGAGGTCCAACCTGTACCAACACCGTCGGCCTTAATTGAAACACCTGAAGGATTAGAAGACACTGAAGAGGAAAGTAAAAAGCCTTTCTATACAACCTCTGCTGATCCTGGCAGTGTCTGGACGTTTAATCAAAACCCGATATTAAATCCTAAAAAGGAAACTGTTACCGAAGAACCTGCTGAAAATAATGATGCTAAGCCAACGTCTTATTTAAAAATAATTCTTGCTATTGCAGGACTTATTTTGCTGGCATTGATTGCGGTCTATTTCATTAAACCGGATGTCTTCAAAGGAATGACAGAAAACAAACTGGATCACTCAATTGATTCCATACCAAATAAAAAGATAGAAGAATTAGAAAAAGATTCGTTGGCATCTGCTGACAGTCTCAAAAAAATAATTTCCCCTACCGATACATTAAAAGATTCTGTAAAAGTAATTTCAGCTCCAATAGATACAGCAATATCTTATGAGATTATAGCTGCTTCTCTTCTGAACAAAAAAGAGGCAGATAGGTTTTTACAGGATATGAAAAGAAAAGGAATTCCAGCTAAAGTTGCTAATATGCCAGGAAAGAGAGTTAAGATCAGCATAGGTACTTTTACAGATGAAGTGGCTGCTAAAAATGAACTTGAGAGACTAAAAGAAACAACAAAAATTCCTGGAATTTATATTTATCCAATTAAACACACACACAAACCATAATTAAATATGATCGCATTATTACAAGGTGCCACTGATACCGCAAACCAACTTGTTGACACTGCTAACAACTTAACACAAGCCGTTACTACCGCACCTCCCGAACTTCACTTTATTGACCTGTTATTTAAAGGTGGATGGGTTATGCTTCCACTTGCTTTCTTAGCCTTCCTAGGTCTGGTAATTTTTGTTGAAAGATACCTGACCATAAGAAAAGCATCGAAAACTGAATCTAATCTGATGCTTCAAATCAAGCAATACATACATGACGGCCGTCTGGAAAATGCAATTGCTTTATGCCGAAATAACAATTCTCCTTTAGCAAGAATGCTTGAAAAAGGCCTAAAACGTATTGGTAGACCAATAAAAGATATAGAAGCTGCTATTGAAAATAATGGTAAGCTTGAAGTCTCTAAACTTGAGAAGAATATTGGAGTCCTTGGTATTATTGCAGGTATTGCACCGATGCTTGGTTTCGTAGGTACAATTATAGGAGTTATTACCATCTTTCATGATGTATCCATAAAAGGTGCTATAGAAATTGGAACAATTTCAGGTGGTCTTTATACAAAAATGATTACTTCCGCTACCGGTCTAATCATTGGTATTATAGCCTATGTATTGTACCACATTTTAAATATGATGGTTGAAAGAATCATCTTAAGAATGGAAACTGATGCCATTGAGTTTATTGATCTATTAGAGGAGCCAGGAAAATAATGAATCTACGCAAAAGAAATAAAGGAACGGTAGAGGTACATACTTCAGCATTGAATGACATTATGTTCTTCCTGCTTTTGTTTTTCTTACTGGCATCCGCAGTAGTTAATCCGAAGGTAGTTAAATTATTATTGCCCCGTTCAGAATCAGGTCAACAATCTAATGCTCAAAAAACCGTTACAGTATCTATAGACGATAAGTTAAATTATTTTGTAGACAAACAACCCACTACTCTTGAAAATCTTCAGACTGCAATTGAGACTTATCAAAAGGCCGCTCCGGATCTGACAATTGTGCTTTATGTAGCCAGAGGTGTTTCAATTGAAAATACAATGCTTGTATTTGATGTGGCCAACAAATTGAAATTAAAAGTTGTTTTAGCTGTAGAACCGAAGAAATAATGACCTACCCTAAAGAAGAAAACAATTATCCGAAGGCACTGGCAATCTCTACCGGTATCATGGCTCTGTTGCTTGCTTTGAGTTTTTTCATTGTTATCGGAAGCTTTGAGCCCGTAGAAGAAGCAGGTATGGGTGGGATTGTAGTCAACTACGGTACTTCCGTTGAAGGAATGGGCACAGATTATACTAGTATTGAAGAACCTTCTGCAGATCCTAATGCAAACAACAGACCTCCGGATAAGGTAGTTCCTACTGAACCTACCAAACAAACTCCGTCCGTACAAACGAGTGATAAAGAAATTGTAACTCAAAACTCTGAGGATGCCGTAAGTGTCAATACAAAAAACACCAATAAAAACTCGACACCGGCAGCAAATACAGAAAACAAGCCCGCAAAACCTGTTATCAACCAGAATGCTTTGTATAAGGGCAAAGCGAACAAAGGAACAGGTGGTGGTGATGGTACCGGAACAACTCCAGGTAACCAAGGAGATAAAGATGGTGATCCTTTATCGAATAACTATGGTGAAGGTGGCTCAGGTTTCGGTGAAACCCCGATTGCTTTGCGAAAGTTCACCAACCTGGTAACTCCTCAGGATGACGGACAAAAAACAGGTAAAATTGCTGTGCGAATAAAGATTAACAAAAGCGGAATTGTAATAGATGCTACCCCTGGTGTAAAAGGAACAACATTAAACGACAGGGAGCTTTGGCAAAAATGTAAAGACGCTGTGATGGGCGCACGCCTCACTCAATCCGAATCAGCACCTGATGTGCAAATTGGTGTGGTTGTTTTCAATTTTAAAGTTAAATAATCCATAAGCTTTGATAATTTTGCCTTGCTAAGTCACGGTAATGAACTATACACAAACTCTTGATTATTTATACAGTAAGCTACCCATGTTTACTCGTGTTGGTGTTTCGGCCTTTAAAAAGGATCTGCATAACACCATCGCTATGTGCGAGAAACTGGGTAATCCTCAAAATCAATTCAAAAGCCTGCATGTGGGAGGCACCAATGGTAAAGGCTCTACTTCCCACATGCTCGCAGCTGTTCTCCAAAAAGCAGGTTATAAAACAGGCTTATATACCTCACCCCATTTAAAAGATTTTAGAGAACGGATCAGGATCAACGGTGAAATGGTTTCAGAGGATTTCGTCACCAGCTTTGTTGATCAACAACAGGAAATCATTGAAGAAATAAGCCCTTCTTTCTTTGAGGTGACAGTAGCGATGGCTTTCTCTCATTTTGCAAAAGAAAAAGTAGATATTGCGATAATTGAAGTAGGGTTAGGTGGACGCTTAGACTCCACAAATATCATTACTCCCGAACTGTCTGTCATCACAAACATCAGCCTGGACCATACCAATATATTGGGAAATACTTATGCTGAAATAGCGACTGAGAAAGCCGGCATCATAAAGCCTGGGGTTCCGGTAGTGATCGGAGAAAGAGATCGAAAAACAGATCAGATATTCATTGATAAAGCTGCGCAAACCCACAGTGAAATTACATTTGCTGACCAGGAGTTATCTCTCACCAAATCAGTTAAAGAAACCGAGTTTTTAAATGTATCTATTGCCGACAACAAAAAGCCTATTATTGAAGAGCTAAAATTGGATCTGAACGGAACCTATCAGCTAAAGAATATTTTAACCGTTATAAAATCCATACAAATATTAAGATCCAGAGGTTATAAGATAGATGACGAGGCAATTTATAGTGCTTTAAAAGATGTAAAACAGCTGACAGGATTACAAGGCAGGTGGCAAACATTGGGAACATCGCCTTTGATCATTTGTGATACAGGACACAACATCGCCGGAATTACAGAAGTAATTCAGAATATTAATAATACCCCGTTTCAAAACCTTCATATCGTAATTGGAATGGTAAAAGATAAGGATATCAGTGGTGTACTTAAGCTGCTCCCAAAGCGTGCCAGTTATTACTTTTGCCAGCCTCAACTGGAGAGAGCATTATCAGCTGCTGAACTAGCCGATGAAGCCCTTAAATACGACCTAAGAGGAGAAATATTCAGCACAGTAGCCCAAGCTTTAACTCAGGCGCAAACAAATGCAAATAATGACGACCTTATTTTTATTGGTGGAAGTACTTTTGTTGTAGCCGAAGTGCTATAAAATCTTTACACTTTAGTAATTTGTACTTAGTATTGAATTACTACCTTTAAAATCTTAACACATAATAGAATAGATGAAAAAATTTTACTTGTTGCTTACTGCCCTTGCCTTTATCAGCAGTATTTCAATCGCTCAAAAGAAAACGACCAAAGCTATTGAGTCAAAACAACCTTCAACTGATGTAAAAAGACCAAAAATCGTAATTGGAATGGTCATTGATCAAATGAGATGGGATTATTTATACCGTTTTAGTAATAGATATTCCAATGGAGGCTTTAAACGACTGGTGAAAGAAGGTTTTTCTGCGGAAAATACATTTATACCTTACACTCCTACCTACACAGCCTGCGGACACGCGAGTATATATACCGGATCTGTACCTGCTATTAACGGGATTATTGGAAACGACTGGTATGATTCCCAACTAAAACGCAGTGTTTATTGTGCCGAAGATACATCTGTAAGGACAGTAGGAAGTAATACAAGAGCTGGTTTGATGTCACCAAAAAACATGCTATCCTCTACCATCACAGACGAGCTGAGATTGGCTACAAACTTCAAAAGCAAGGTAATAGGCATTTCACTTAAAGACCGGGGTTCCATTTTGCCTGCTGGACATACAGCAAATGCGGCATATTGGTTCGACGGACAAAGCGGGAACTGGATTACAAGTACCTATTATACAGAAAAACTCCCGGCATGGGTGGAGAACTATAACAATCTTAAAATGGTTGATAAATTTCTTGAGAAAAACTGGAACACTTTATATCCTATTGAGACTTATAGCTTAAGTACAGCTGACGACAGATCTTATGAAGGAAAATCCAGAGGTGAGCAAGCGCCTGTATTTCCTCATCCGTTTAAATTATATGCAGGTAAGAACTACGAGATGATCAAAAGTATGCCTTATGGAAATACCATGACTCTGGACCTGGCCAAGCTTGCCATTACTTCTGAGAAACTAGGGGAAAGTGGTACTACTGATTTCCTTGCTGTAAGCTGCTCATCTACCGACTACGTAGGTCACCAATACGGCCCTAATTCTATAGAGATCGAAGATACCTATCTTAGATTAGATAAGGACCTTGAAGACTTCTTTAATTTCCTCGACAATAAATACGGGAAAGGCAACTATCTCTTCTTTATCTCGGCAGATCATGGTGCGGCTCATGCTCCGGGATTCCTGGAAGAGAACAAACTCCCTGGCGGTACATTTGGTGATTCACAAATAATTAAAAAACTAAACACGCTGTTTGAGTCCAAATACAATATTAAAAAAACCATTGTGACCTCCACCAATAGCCAGATCGTATTCAATCATGAAGCCATTGAAGAAGCTAAGGCAGATTATGACGCCATTAAAAGAACAACTATTGCTGAATTTAGAAAATTACCTCATGTTGCGGATGCATTCGACCTGAGTAAACTCTCTGAAGCTACCCTAGTAGAATCTTTGAAAAAATCAATCACCAATGGCTACAACGCACGCAGAAGTGGTGATATATATATTCTTCTCAGGCCAGCTGTTATTGAAGGATCTAAAACCGGAACAACACACGGTAGCGGCTATCCATATGATTCTCATATCCCATGTGTTTTTATGGGTTGGAATGTAAAGCCAGGCAAAACAAATAAAACACATTATATGACTGACATTGCTGCAACGATAGCTGCGATGCTCCATATCCAAATGCCGAGCGGATGTATAGGAGAACCTATTACAGAGCTAACACACCAGTTTTAATAAACAGATCTGTGAAAAAGGCCACTCAATCAACTCTGAGTGGCCTTTTTATTTGCAGGGAGGAGTTTATATGCCTTAGTGTATTTTGCTTCTGTCAAAATAACCTCTCAAGGTTACTTTTTACTTAACTTTACCTACCGAATATAAAGCCTTCTATGGAAAACATTGAAATCTATAAACCCAAGCATAAAATACGTTTTGTAACTGCTGCAGCACTCTTTGATGGTCATGACGCAACTATTAATATCATGCGTCGTATTCTTCAATCTTCCGGCGCTGAGGTCATACACTTAGGTCATAATCGCTCTGTAGATGAGGTCGTCAACTGTGCCATTCAGGAGGATGTACAGGGTATTGCAATGACTTCCTACCAGGGCGGACATATCGAATACTTCAAATACATGTACGATCTCTTACAGGAGCGCGGTGCAACTCACATCAAAATATTTGGAGGAGGCGGAGGAGTAATCCTACCCTCTGAAATTGCCGAATTGCAGGATTATGGGATAACAAGAATTTATTCTCCTGATGACGGTAGAAAAATGGGGCTCCAGGGGATGATTAACAATATGCTTGAGCAAACTGATTTTATCACAACAAAATCCTTGAAAGGCGAACTCAAAACCATACCTCAGAAAAATATAAAAAGTATTGCATCAGCAATAACAGTTGCAGAAAATGATCCCGAAGCCGCTCAGTCTTTTGTAGATGAGCTCAAAGCACTTTCTGTCAACAATAATGCTCCGGTTCTCGGCATCACAGGCACAGGAGGTTCCGGAAAATCTTCTTTAGTTGATGAACTGGTTAGACGTTTCTTGATCGAAGTTAAGGACAAAACACTGGCAATCATATCAGTAGACCCCTCCAAACGTAAGACAGGTGGAGCACTGCTTGGCGACAGAATCCGAATGAATGCCATCAACAATCCCCGGATCTATATGCGTTCACTTGCTACCAGGCAGGCCAACCTTGCACTTTCGAAGAATGTACAGGAAAGTATCGACATCTGCAAAGCTGCCGGTTACGACCTAATCATTGTGGAGACATCAGGAATAGGTCAGTCAGACACTGAAATTACTGAACATTGCGACGTTTCTTTATATGTGATGACACCTGAGTTTGGTGCTGCCACCCAACTGGAAAAAATAGACATGCTCGACTTTGCAGATCTCGTAGCCATCAATAAGTTCGATAAGCGAGGCGCATTAGACGCTTTACGTGATGTTCGTAAGCAATACAAGCGAAATCACAACCTCTTTGATGCCAAAGATGAAGCCATACCGGTTTATGGAACCATGGCTTCTCAATTTAATGATCCCGGCATGAACGGTTTGTTTACCTCTCTAATGCATACCATCAAAGAGAAAACAGGGGTCGACTTCAAGCCTCAAATGGAGCTAATCGCAGGAACATCAGAGAAAATTTATATCATTCCACCTGACCGTACGCGTTATCTTGCTGAAATTGCAGAAGCCAGCCAGACTTATGACGAATGGGTAAATAAACAAAGTAGCATTGCACGCAAACTATACCAGCTTCAAGGTGTAATAAGCTTATCTAAGGATGAAAAAATCATCAGTGACATCGATAGTGGACAACATCTTTCTGATACTCTTCAAGATGTCTATACACATCTGGAAGAACAATTGGATGGTGAATGTAAACGCTTACTCCGACAGTGGCCTGACACCAAATTAAAGTACAAGCAAGAGTTTTTTGTATATAAAGTACGCGATAAGGAAATCAAACAGCCCTTATTTTACGAATCCTTGTCCAAACTACAAATACCTAAAGTATCCTTGCCTCGTTATGAAGATTGGGGAGATATTCTCAGATGGTTACTTACTGAAAACGTACCAGGTGAATTTCCTTATGCAGCAGGTGTGTTTCCATTAAAGCGTGACGGGGAGGATCCTACACGTATGTTTGCTGGTGAAGGTGGCCCGGAAAGAACAAATAAAAGATTCCATTACGTGTCACTTGGCCAACCTGCACACCGCTTATCTACAGCGTTTGATTCCGTAACTTTATATGGTGAAGATCCGCATATCAGACCTGATATCTATGGTAAAATAGGTAATTCGGGAGTAAGTATCGCTACACTTGATGACGCTAAAAAGCTATATTCTGGTTTTGACCTATGTGCCGCATCTACTTCGGTATCGATGACAATAAATGGCCCCGCTCCTATGCTGCTTGGCTTTTTTATGAATGCAGCTATTGATCAGCAGTGTGAAAAATACATCATAGAAAACAAATTAGAGAAAGAGGTAACCGCGAAAATCGATGCAATATATAAAGCAAAAGGAATCATCAAACCGAGCTATAATGGCACTTTGCCTGAAGGAAATAATGGCTTAGGGTTGATGCTATTGGGTGTAACAGGAGATGAAGTATTACCTGCTGACATTTATAGCAAAATCAAAGCCTACGCAATCAGTACAGTGAGAGGTACGGTTCAGGCCGATATCCTGAAAGAAGACCAGGCACAAAATACCTGCATTTTCTCAACCGAATTCGCACTAAGAATGATGGGCGACATTCAAAATTACTTCATCACCGAAAAAGTACATAATTTCTACTCTGTTTCCATTTCCGGATATCATATTGCAGAGGCCGGTGCCAATCCAATTTCACAACTTGCATTTACTTTAAGCAACGGCTTTACCTTTGTAGAATATTATCTGAGCAGGGGGATGAATATAGATGATTTTGCACCAAATCTATCCTTCTTCTTCTCCAACGGAATCGATCCTGAGTATTCTGTAATTGGTCGTGTAGCCCGGAGAATTTGGGCAAAAGCGATTAAAAACAAATACAAAGGTAACGACAGGTCACAAAAACTGAAATATCATATTCAAACTTCCGGACGTTCATTACACGCCCAGGAGATAGATTTCAATGATATCCGTACTACACTACAAGCGCTTTACGCCATGTACGACAATTGCAACTCCCTTCATACCAATGCATATGATGAGGCGATTACAACGCCTACTGAAGAATCTGTGCGTCGGGCAATGGCTATACAACTAATTATAAACCGTGAGCTGGGACTTGCTAAAAATGAAAACCCCTTGCAGGGCGCATTTATCATAGAAGACCTTACAGATTTGGTAGAAGAAGCTGTCCTCTCAGAATTTAAGCGTATCAATGACCGTGGTGGTGTACTTGGCGCAATGGAAACCATGTATCAAAGAGGAAAAATACAAGAAGAAAGTCTCTATTATGAAACCCTGAAACATACCGGAGAATATCCTATTGTTGGTGTTAACACTTTCCTAAATAAAAATGGATCACCCACCATAGTACCCGGCGAAGTGATCAGAGCAACTGAAGATGAAAAGCAATATCAAATAAGCGCGTTAAAAGCATTTCAGGAACGCAATGCAGACCATACTGCTGAAGTACTCAGAACCCTGCAAAAAACAGCGGTAGCTGGAGGAAACATATTCTCAGAGTTGATGGAGGTATGTAAGATTTGTTCACTAGGTCAAATTTCCAATGCGTTATACGAGGTAGGCGGACAGTATAGACGAAACATGTAAAGGACGACTATTCGTTCATAAACAAAGAAGCCTGAATAATAATTATTCAGGCTTCTTTGTTTTATTTAGTTCTAAGTACTAAGCATGAATCCAGCTAAACTTATATTCCATAGTTGGATTTTTCATACGCTCAGCAACGCGCAATAACCTTGCAGGCAAAGCCATGATATAATCACGGGCCTTTTCACCAGCATCATTAAGGTCGCGCATACCTTCCAGTTTCCACTCTTCGATCAACTGTTGCATGATCTCTACATAATCAATAGCTGTATACACACCGAGGCGTTGAGCTGCATCTGTAAAGTGACCGAAAGTCTGACCTATTTTCATTCCCATTTCACGAAGGAAGTGAGCAGGCATTACGATTTTCTGACGCATCATATCCTCAAAAGCAATCATCGCTTCATTAGGATCAACCTCAAAAATTTTACTCATAAAGTCCTTATAAGCCTTAGCATGTCTTGCCTCATCTGAAGCGATCACACCACACATTTTAGACAATAAAGTATCGCCGTCTTTCTTTGCCAGAGAGGCTACCCTTCTGTGAGAAATATTTGTAGCTAACTCTTGAAAACTTGTATAAATAAAGTTCCTGTAAGGATCGTGACCTGTACCAATATCGAATCCATCAGCAATTAAATACTGAGTTGAAATTTCCATCTGGCGCATGTCTACCCTGCCTGAAAGATATAAGTACTTATTTAACAAATCGCCATGTCTATTCTCTTCTGCAGTCCAATGACGATTCCATCTCATCCAACCACCATCTTCATTACGGCTTACACCATCTACCATGGCCAACCATGATTCATAAGTTGGCAAAGCTTCTTCTGTAATGGTGTCACCAATTAATACTGCTACCAAATCATAAGAAAGATCATTGGCATTCTCACGTAATATTTTTATATCCTGAAAAAAAGTTTCGCTTGTTGAATCAGGCAAAAAATCAGATGGCTGCCAATTTGTATCAATTGGTTTTAGGTATGTATGCATCATTTCAAGCATATACTTCTCTATGTGCACCATTACTTCCCCTCTTTTCTCTGCGAAAAAACTCATTCGTTTTATATTTAATAATCCAGTTCAAATATAACCAAAAAATATGGCATAGTATTGATGTGAGGAGTAATTTATTTAGAGTAGCCAAACTTCTATACCATGAAAAGGCAAAACCCAGGGCATGTGTATACCGGAGAAAAATAAAGATGGGGTTATTCAATCAAAGTTCTCTGCCTAGCAGCGGATTTACAAATGAGAAAAGATTATAAACAAGAAAAGCCTGTAGTTTTAGCTACAGGCTTTCTTTAAGATTTGGCACCGACCTACTCTCCCACGTGTTACCGCAGTACCATCGGCTCTGGTGGGCTTAACTTCTCTGTTCGGAATGGGAAGAGGTGGACACCACCGATATAGGCACCTAAATATTTTTAATGTTATTTAGTTGTATATCTCTGTATCGCTTTGCAGCAGTACAGGCTTTATATTTCAACATATAACAATGACATATTATTGAAAGAAGTTAAGTTAGGAAGAACAAACAA
>NZ_SWBQ01000005.1 GCF_005116445.1 Pedobacter frigoris | reverse complement strand
TAGTCAGTCACCAGTTTAGAAATGTCCTTTGCCGCCCCAAGTATATAAGAAAGGTCTGCTGCTCCGTCTCCTCCGGGAGGAGTTGGCAGGGCCATAAAAATGATCTGGGCATCTTTGATTCCTGCAGCAAGATCTGTTGTGAAAGTCAGCCTGTCCTGTGCAATATTCCTGTGGAATAAAACATCAAGTCCTGGCTCATAAATAGGGATTTCTCCCTCTTGCATTTTCTGAACTTTGGCTGCATTCACATCCACACAAATCACGTTATTGCCTGTTTCAGCCAAACAAGTACCGGTAACCAAACCTACATATCCTGTTCCTATTACGGCTATCTTCATCTTTTATATTGTTTTATTTTTAAGGGTAATGAAACGATCATAGCTCATAAATACTACTTTTGCAAGCACTGACGATGATGGTTTCATAGATTAATCCCGTTTTAATTTTATTAAGCTATCTTCGGCTAAGATAAGAAATAAACATACAAAATGCTTTTGCTTTATAATATAGGAATTCAATTTTATGGGATAGTAGTCAGGATCTTTTCTATGTTCAACAGCAAGGCCTCATTTTTCATAAAAGGCAGGACAAATATCTTTGAAAAGATCCGAAATCAACTGGATGCTTCTTCCTCTTATATCTGGTTCCATTTCGCTTCTTTAGGCGAATTTGAGCAAGGAAGACCTGTATTGGAAGCCATAAAAGAAAAACATCCGCAAAAGCGGATCGTCATTACTTTCTTCTCCCCATCAGGCTATGAGATCAGAAAAAATTACCCTCTGGCAGATGGCGTTTTTTACCTGCCTTTGGACACGCCCTCAAATGCAAAAAAACTGATTGCTTTATTCAATCCCGAACTGGCCGTATTTACGAAATATGAATACTGGTTCCATTACTTTAAGGCACTAAATGACCGCAACATTCCAATATTTATCATTTCGGGGATATTCAGGCCAAAACAGGTTTTCTTTAAATGGTATGGTGGCTTTAACAGAAAGATCCTCCGCTTTGTGAACCACTTTTTCGTGCAAAATGAAGAAAGTCTGGAGTTGCTAAGCAGCGTCGGAATAAAGGATGTCAGCATTAGCGGCGACACAAGATTTGACAGGGTATCGCAAAATGCTGCCGATCCAAAGGACATCCCGGCTATTCAAAATTTTTGCAGCACATCGAAGGTATTTATTGCCGGGAGCACATGGCCCCCAGATGAACAATTGCTTAGCAAACTGGTTTTACAGCATCCCGATTGGACATTCATCATTGCTCCCCATGAAATTGACAACGCTCACATCCTCGAGATACAAAAGCTTATTCCAGAGGCAATCAGGTATACAGAAATGCCTGCCAATCCGGAGAAATCCCAGGTCTTAATTGTAGACAACATCGGTTTATTGTCTTCTATTTACAGATACGGAGATATCGTATACATTGGAGGCGGGTTCGGCGTTGGCATTCACAACACACTTGAAGCAGCCGCATTTGGAATACCAGTTATATTTGGCCCTAAGTACGACAAGTTTCAGGAAGCAAAAGACCTCATTTCCATAGGTGCCGCTTCCTCAATAAGTAATTTTGAAGAACTGGACAATGCTTTTGAAAAGCTCATTGCGAACAACGCCGCGGAAAGGGCAAAGAAATATGTAATGTCTAAAATAGGCTCGACCGACCAGATCTTAACGCATATCTCCAAATACTTCTAGGCTTTAGCCATATCAACCAAAGCAGTTATAAATTTAGGGTTATCATTCAGGCTTTCCACCAGCTGCACATGCTCTCCACCCAATTCTTTAAACTCTTCATGATACTCTACAGTAATCTCATATAGGGTTTCCAGACAGTCCGCAACAAAAGCAGGACTAAATACAAGCAGACGTTTTTTGCCTTCTGTAGCAAGTCTTTTCAATACATCTGTAGTGTAAGGCTGCACCCATGGCTCTTTACCTAACCTCGATTGAAAACAAACGGTATAGTCCTCTCTTTTGATGTTCAATTTTTCTGCTATGAGTCTGGCTGTATCATGTCCCTGCGCAGAATAACAAAACTTATTGGTATCATTCATGGTATCACAGCAGTTGTCCTTTTTCAGACAATAGTGTCCTGTATGGTCACATTTTAGTAATTGGCGTTCTGGCAATCCATGAAAACTAAACAATACATGATCATAAGTTTCAGGCTGATATTTATTCGCATTATCAGCGAAAGTTTCAATCATCAGTTCGTTGTCGTGGAAAGAATTCACGAAGGTAACGGGTGGTATCGTGGCCCACTTGCTCACAATTTCCATTACGCTTTGGATCACAGAGCCTGTACTCGCTGATGCATACTGTGGAAACATCGGGATCACCTTGATGCTCTCCACAAGACCTGCCTTCATCTTTTCCAAAGCAGATAAGATAGAAGGGTTTTGATAGCGCATGGCTAGCTCAACATGGTAGTCATCTCCCAACTGTTCCTGAACAAGTGCTGTTTGTATTTTACTGAAATAAAGTAAAGGCGAACCATTCTCATCCCAGATTTCTTTATACAGCTTAGAAGTTTTAGGGCTACGAAAAGGAACAATTATACCCTTCACAAGTAAAGTACGCTTAAGGGCATTGACATCAATTACCCGTTCGTCCATCAGAAACTGATTAAGATATTTACGTACATCGCCTACCTCCGGGCTATCCGGGGTTCCTAAATTCACTAATAATATACCCTTTTTTCCCATTATGGCGCGAAATTAACTGATTATAATCTTGTATCCTCTTAGAAAAAAGGAAATTACTTTTTAATGATGAATAAATATGATTTAAAAAGACAGCAGTTCCTGTTTTACCTGCTCCATGAGCCACATAGGGGTTGATGTAGCCCCGCAAATCCCAACCTTATCATTTGGAGCAAACCAACTTTTATCTATTTCTTCAATATTGGAAATAAAGTAAGACTGGTCATTGTACTTCTTACAAACGTCATATAGTACTTTTCCATTTGAAGATTTCTTTCCGGAAACAAACAGGATTTTATCGTAGTTGACCACAAATTTCTCCAGGTCACCATATCTGTTGGATACCTGTCTGCAAATCGTGTCATTGGCCTTCACCTCGTATCCCCTGCTGATCAGCTCGTCTTTAATCTGATAGAATTTATCTGTGCTTTTGGTGGTTTGACTGTACAACGTAAATTTGGAAGGCAGCTCTACATGGTCAAGCTCTGCAATATCCATAAATACAATGGCTTTGCCATCAGTCTGACCTTGTAACCCCAAAACTTCAGCATGACCGTGTTTTCCAAAAATCAGGATCTGCTCATCTTCATCATGAGAATTTTTGATCCTGTTCTGTAACTTGAGCACAACCGGACAAGAAGCATCAATAAGCGTCAATTGATTTTCCAGAGCCAGCTGGTAAGTAGATGGAGCTTCGCCATGCGCCCTGATCAACACCTTCTCATTGCGTAAGTGCTTCAATCGCTCATGATCTATGATACGAAGACCTTTATCTGTCAGACGTTTAACCTCTTCATCATTGTGAACAATATCTCCAAGGCAATACAAATACTCATCACTGGCCAGAATGTCTTCTGCCATGTCGATCGCATAAACGACGCCAAAGCAAAATCCTGATGCCTTATCTATAGTTACCGTTAAATCGTACTTCATCTCTTATCTGAAAAACTTATAGTAATACAAAAGTAGACAAAAAAGTAAACAACTTATTCCAAATCCCCTTAATTAGCAAAACCACCATCATCAACATCTGTAACGGATGCAACACTGCGTCCAGTAAAGGATTTTGAGCTGTCAGGAAAGCAATCATCACCCTGGTCAGAAAAATCAATCCTACCGGCAGAAATAAAATGGCGGGCTCATAACTGAAGGAAATTACCAGCGGGCCGGCAATCACCAATGCCAGATAGATAAGCACCACAGGCACACTGTTCCCTAATGTTCTGATGAGCTGTTCAGCTATTTTCCGGGGATTAACCATCTCGTTAACGTAAACGAACTGATTTGCGAGCAGGACTTCTATCTTTAACTTTTGCTGCTCATCATCAACCCCCAAAGGCATATTGATCCTTCTGTAGCTTTCTGCTGAATAAAAAACACAAGCATCATTTACTATCGAAAGAGCCAGCTGATTGCTTTTGACAAATCTTAATGGGAACAGGCTCAACAATAGAAAATCATTCAAAGGAAAGCAGGCCCAGGCCCATAAGCCAGAAATCTTCCGGTTAGGAATCAGACTCAGCAAGTCGAGATGAAATACTTTAACGCGGTAAATTAGGTTATTGATCAATCCCCTGCCGATCGTTGCATTGACATTAGTAAACAAGATATACTTACCTGTAACTTCAAGAATTCCGGAAGCGGCTTCTACCTCTTGCTTAAAAAGTATTTCTACATTTTCATAGTCCTGCTTTGCAATTGTATCGAGTAAATTCTCCGCATCTTTTCTGCTTCCGTCAATAATGATGGAAACTTTATCTGTAAAATGTTTCCCGTAATAGCCTAACTTGGGATTGGACAAAAAGTTAAAGAGAGTTACAGAAAATCGGAGTACGAGAAAAACCAGGACCGCATATACAAAAGTGATCATTCCTTACTGTTTTGGCTCTTTAACGCCTCATTGTAGTGCTTATTGTATTCACTTTTCAATAACTGCAAGCTCATATATTCTTCAGCTTCCCATTTTTGTAGGTACGTGCTCATCTCAGGCCTCCTCTTTCCAAAATAATCAGAAAGTGTAACTGCAAAAACGATCTGGAATTTCTTTTTAGAAGCATTCACAACCTGCATTACTCCTTTTTCAAAGCCAATACTATTTACATAGCTACTGTAGGACTTACCCTGCGGAAACATCAGCACAAGATTATCAGGATCATTGAGCAAATGTCCTGCATAATTTAAAGTTTCTACCACATCTTTACCCTTTGTGTCGGCGGCAAAAGCGCCAAGGTATTTAAGGAACCAATGTCTGGCATAGTCGTCACTGGTTACCAGTACATTAAATTTCTTTTTAAAAACGACTTTGTTTAACTGAAACATCAAAAACCCGTCCCACCAGCTGAAATGATTAGAAAAAAGCAATATTGCTTCATTTCTGTTTGTATCTATCGCATTAAAAGTATAGGCAGAGAAATCCCTTTTAACAATATAGTTGATATACCAGGAAAAGATCTTATAGATTACAGGGCTTTTTTGAGACTGGTGCATCCCTCTAAAATGAGAAAAAATAGCCTCAAATCCAAATGACTAACTCAAATAAACCCTGTCTTCTTCTCCCTCTACGTCCATGATTACATCTACATGCTCCTTTAAAACAGTGGCCATCTGTAGCCCGACAAAATCTGTTGCGATCGGAAATATTTTATGGCTACGGTCAACAAGTACTACCGTGCGGATTTTTTTATGCGGCGTATTCAGGAAAACTCCAAGGCCATAAGCAAGGGTTTTGCCACTGTTCAATACATCATCTACCAGAATAATCACCTTATTTTTCCAATATGATTCATCCAAATCAGTACTGGCAATCAATTTGGTACTTACCCTATCCAATTCGACTTTCAGCATGATCACCTTGATATCAGAGATCTTGGTCAGCACCTTTTTTAATCTCAATGCAAGCTTATATCCCCTATCCCATATTCCGGCCAATACGACTTCCTTTTCATTCAGGTTATCCTCCAGTATCTGGTAAGCGATCCTGTTGATTTTTTGCTGTATTTGTTTTTTATCAAGAATTAGTAATTGAGATTCTGCCATCTGTTATCACATTGTTTATGCTACAAAAAGAACGATTTTAAGGTTCATATTCAAACTTAGATAAAAATAAATTAAAATTTCTGCAACGTTTGGCTCCTAATTGCGTCTTATTAATATAACCTAACTAAAACAACATGAAACCATCATGACCTTTCATGACCGTTTCTGAAAGTCAAAACTACAATCGCCATGAAAAATCCCTATGTATTGAAATCTCTTTTCACATTTCTTACACTGCTTTCAATCGCTATAGTAGCGAATGCACAACAAAGTAAAACAGTTCCGATCAGCAATTTCAATCAAATTACCGTTTCCAGCGGCATAGATCTTTACCTTACACAAAGTACTGCCGAAAATATTCGTGTATCTGCACACCCTGATCTTTTAAAAAATGTAGTCATCGAAAAAGAAGGAAGCACCCTGCATGTCAAATACAAAAACAACATCAGCTGGTCCAAGTTATTTAAGGGGCAGGACATCAAGGTATACGTCAACTACAAACAGCTTCAATCAATTAGTGCAAGCGGTGGCAGCGATGTATATACTCAAAACACTTTAAAGGCGGATAAATTATCTATCAATGCCTCAGGTGGCGCGGATCTAAAACTGAATGCCATGGTAAAGAACATTGACATCAACAGCAGTGGCGGTGCCGATATTGACCTGAAAGGATCAGCATCCAACATGCAGATTGATGTAAGTGGAGGCAGCGATATCGACGCGCTGGGATTTGTAGTGGAATATGCAAAAGTAAATGCCAGCGGCGGCTCAGACACAAATATCAATGTTACGAAAGCACTTGAAGCAAACGCAAGTGGCGGCAGTGACATCAATTATAAAGGAAATGCTTCGGTTAGAAAAACCTCTTCGGGTAAGAGCGGAGAAGTAAGCAGGATCGATTAAAATTTAGAGTTTAGTTTTTAGTAAACCCTGCCATATGGATGTATGTCAGGGTTTTTTACTGAATTAATTTCTCGCCCTGTAAGGATAGAAGATAAAATTCGCCCCCTCAGGTACAATTACAAAAACGCACA
Organism: Pedobacter frigoris; assembly: GCF_005116445.1. Lineage (GTDB taxonomy): Bacteria > Bacteroidota > Bacteroidia > Sphingobacteriales > Sphingobacteriaceae > Pedobacter > Pedobacter frigoris. The sequence continues at coordinate 428,155 of NZ_SWBQ01000005.1, read as the reverse complement.
TAAAATCTTCTGGTTTTTTATAGTTCTTTAAAAACAACGCCTTTTTATCAGGCTGTATAATTCCTTTTTCTACAAACTCTTCAACAGTTGAGGCCTGGATGGTCCATTCCGTATTTAATTCTTTTCTATCCAGGATTACCTCTCCTATGCTTACTGTATACTGATGGGCAATAAATATTGGGTTTGCGGAAATTCCCTGAACCATTATTTCTACTGCAACTTCTTTTATTGAATCTGCATACAATTCCAGATCCTTTTCTAAACTAACGAGAGGGCTTTGCTTCTTTTGTTCAGGTTTCTCCTGCTCAGGCTGAGGCAATAATTCTTCTATATCCATGCTAATCTTTTATTCTTTTAAACAACTATATTACTGCTACCTGTAAATTTCAGCAACACTACATTCTCAACATGCTGAGTATGCGGAAACATGTCCACCGGCTTGATCCGTACTACTTCATACTTTTCCTTTAGTAAAGCCAAGTCCCTCGCCTGTGTAGCCGCATTACAGCTTACATAAACGATCTTTTCTGCTTCCATCTCCAGTAGCCTCTCCACAACGTCAGTATGCATACCTGCCCTTGGCGGATCGGTAATTACCACGTCTGGTTTGCCATGCTCAGCAATAAAATCCCTTGTCAGAATATCCTTCATGTCACCGGCGTAAAAAACGGTGTTATCAATTTTATTAAGTGCAGAGTTAAACTTCGCATCTTCAATAGCAGTAGGCACATATTCAATCCCCACCACCTGTTTTACACTCCCAGCCACAAAATTAGCGATTGTGCCCGCTCCTGTATACAAATCATACACCAGCTCATCTCCTGAAAATCCGGCAAACTCTTTGGTAATTTTATAGAGCTCATGTGCCTGGTCAGAATTGGTCTGGTAGAATGATTTGACGCCAATCTTAAATTTAAGACCATTCATTTCTTCAAAAATGTGATCCCTGCCCGAGTAGGTAATTACGTCCTGATCAAATATGGTATCATTTTTCTTTTGGTTGATGATGTACAATAATGAAGTAATCTCAGGAAAATTAACTTTAAGAAACTCCATCAGTCCATCCGCTTGCGCCTGCTCCACATAAGCAAAAACAACAGCCACCATCACTTCACCGGTCGATGAGGTACGGATGATCAGGTTTCTCAATGCACCTTCATGATTACGCAGGTCATAGAAGCTCAGGCCATTATTTAAAGCATAGGTCCTCACGCTATTCCTGATCGAATTTGAAGGCTCAGCCTGCAAATAGCAATGCTGCACATCTAATATTTTATCAAACCTTAAAGGCACGTGAAAGCCAAGCGCATTCATTTCCAGTTCTTCATTTGGCCCGCTGAAGTCTTCCGGCCTTTCAGCCATATCCTGTTTATTCAGCCAGCGTTTATTGGAAAATGTATATTCAAGTTTATTTCTGTAGTATTTGTTCTCCGCAGACCCCAATATAGGCTCCATGGCCGATGTATCTATTTTGGCCAGGCGCTGTAATGCAGCCTCTACGTTTTTATGCTTAAATTTCAATTGAGAATCATAGCCCATGTGTTGCCATTTGCAACCACCACAGGTTCCGAAATGCTGACAAAAAGAATCTGTCCTCAATTCAGATGCTGTATTCAAGCTTTCGATAACAGCCTCAGCAAAATTCTTTTTCTTCTTTACAATGCGGACATCAACCACATCACCAGGCACTGCTTTATCTACAAATATGACCAATTCATCTGCCTTACCAACCCCTTTGCCCTCTTCGGCAATATCAATAATACTTAGATTTGGAATGATGGTTACCGTTCCGGCTTTTCTATTTCTACTCATTATAATACAAACTTACAGGATTTTTTTCAGACATAGGAATTTTAGGCGGGCACCGGGCGGTACCTTAGGATGAAGAAAATCACAATATCAAACCTTACTTGCCAAAGATCTTAAGGATTAAACCAAAAACACCCTCAACCAGGTTAAAGCTCATATCAAACTTCTCTTCTACCAATACAGAAATCTCTAAAACCTCTTTACTCATAGTTATATGACTGATACAGCCAAAGGTAAGCCTTTTTATACCAAATACCAAAACGGTATAAGTTAAGGCAATGTAAAGAAACTACAGGGCAGCCTTTACGAGAAACGGCAATAGCTCTTTTTGAAAACTCACAAAGTTCTTACGGACATCGGCATCACTCACCGAAGTGAAGGCAAAAGAAAAACAGATACTTTTGCTTGCTTTTAGCAGAAATGCAAGTCCCTCTTTGCGGGAAGGGTTATTTTTAAAATGATCAAGTTCCAGATATGCGGACAGCAACAGTGATTCCAGCTGATCAGACAAATGCTTTAAAAATTCCTGAGAGTTTGCGTTCTCACGAACGAAGTCCCAGCCAATAAATTCATTACACACCGTGTAAGTCAATCTGCAGGTCTTCATGACCAAAGCTTTCAAATGCTCCTCTTCATCCGCAAACTGTGCTTTATTTTTCAGGATCTCATGCAGGTTCAGGTCCAGGTAATTCATCAGGATCGCATCCAGTATCTGCTCCTTACTTTCAAAATACTTATATATAGTAGCTTTTGCTATTCTGGCCTTTTTAGCGATCTCATTCACACTGGTTTTATGATAGCCGTATTTCCTGAACAACTCTTTAGCAGCCCTAATTATGCTTTCTTTTATTTTCTCTGGTTCCATTAATTGGTTACATGTAAGGTATTCCCTGCTATATAAGTAGTGTATTTTTTTAATGCAATCTCCGCCGGAGCTTTCGCAGGGCTGCCATCTTCTAACAGGTATTTTGCGCCCGAACATTTATCGGTCACCGTAAAACTCGGTTCATCCAGCTCCACTGCACACATTTTCTGCGGATTTACAGTACTGCACCGATCGTAGGCCACATAACTACCATTCGTAGTTCTATAGATCACTATTCCTGCTACACCATAATCAGAAAACGCCACAGCTCCTCCGGGACTACTTAACCTGATCAATCTCGGGTCAGTCAGCGGAGCGCTGAAATTCACAGGAACGTTCGGAATCACCAGGTTGTCTTTTCCACAGCCAACGAAAGTCAGCACCAGTAAAAACACGCCTGATAATTTTCTGATCATTATATTAATGAAGTTTTATATTGCTTTAAGAAGCGGGTATCATTTTCTGAGAACAAACGCAGATCCTTAATCTCAAACTTAAGATTAGCAATACGCTCTATCCCCATTCCGAAAGCAAACCCACTATATTTCTTACTGTCTATACCGCAATTTTCCAATACATTCGGATCTACCATACCGCAGCCAAGAATCTCAACCCATCCGCTATACTTACACATCTGGCAACCTTCTCCTTTACAGATCGTACAAGATATGTCCATTTCTGCAGATGGTTCAGTAAACGGGAAATACGAAGGGCGGAAACGCACTTTTGTACCTTCACCATAAAGCTCCTGTACAAAGTAAAATAAGGTTTGTTTTAGATCTGCAAACGAAACATTTTCATCTACATAGAGACCTTCTACCTGATGAAAGAAACAATGTGCCCTTGCAGAAATGGCTTCATTACGGTACACCCTTCCCGGCATGATCGCTCTGAACGGCGGCTGTCCCGCCTCCATCATACGTACCTGCACAGATGAGGTGTGTGTACGCAGCGCAATGTCTCCATTTTCACCTCCTTTTTTGATAAAGAAAGTATCCTGCATATCACGTGCCGGGTGTTCTTCCGGAAAGTTCAGGGCAGAGAAGTTGTGCCAGTCGTCCTCAATCTCCGGACCTTCGGCCACAACAAAACCAAGCTTATTGAATATTTCTATAATTTCTCTTCTTACCAATGCCAGCGGATGACGTGCACCTACTTCAAAGCCCTCTCCTGGCAAAGTCAGGTCCAGACCTGAATCTTGCTGGCTTTCAGTCGAACTGCTTTGATCTTTAAGCGTCTGGTATTTGGCTTCTGCCAACTGCTTAAATTCATTTAAAACTTTACCTAGAGTTCTTTTCTCTTCAGGTGAAACAGCTTTAAATTCATCAAAAATATCTTTGATTATTCCTTTCGTACCAAGGAATTTAATGCGGAATTGTTCTAATTCATCAGCGTTATCAGTAGAAAACGCATTTATTTCTGCAGTATATTGTGTTATCTTATCTTGTAACATGCGTCAAATATACAGCAATTTATAGAATAAAACTTAGCGACTGAGTTCAAAAATCAACTTGAAGTATGCTTCATGGAAGAAAATGAACTCAGTCTGACTATTTTATAAGCTTGCAGGGGCGACCTACTTAAGTACGCCCAACTCTTTACCTACTTTAGTAAATGCAGCAATTGCTTTATCTAAGTGATGTTGTTCATGTGCTGCCGACAATTGTACACGGATCCTCGCCTTGCCCTGACCTACTACAGGGTAGTAGAAACCGATCACATAAATACCTTCTTCCAGCATTTTAGCTGCAAATTCCTGCGCCAGTTTAGCATCATAAAGCATCACCGGAACAATTGGATGCACACCTTCTTTAATGTCAAATCCGGCTTCTGTCATTTTTTTGCGGAAATATACAGTATTACGCTCTAATTTATCTCTTAAGTCAGTCGTTTCACTCAGCATATCCAAAACTGCAACCGAAGCACCTGTGATAGCCGGGGCCAAAGTATTAGAGAATAAATAAGGGCGTGAACGCTGACGAAGCATGTCAATGATTTCTTTTTTACCTGATGTAAAACCACCTGATGCACCACCAAGCGCTTTACCTAAAGTACCGGTGATGATATCTACCCTGTCTATTACATTAAAATGCTCATGTGTACCACGACCGGTCTTACCAATAAAACCAGTACAGTGTGATTCATCAATCATTACCAATGCCTCATATTTATCAGCAAGATCACAGATTTTATCCAAAGGAGCTACAACACCATCCATTGAAAATGCACCATCGGTAACGATGATACGGTGTCTCGCATCTTTAGCTGCAATCAGCTGCTGCTCAAGATCAGCCATATCTGCATTTTTATACCTGAAACGTTTTGCTTTACACAAACGCACACCATCTATAATCGAAGCGTGGTTCAGCTCGTCAGAAATGATTGCGTCCTGATCGTTGAATAAAGGTTCAAAAACACCACCATTGGCATCAAAAGCCGCTGCATATAGAATCGTATCTTCTGTTCCGAGAAACTTAGAAAGTTTCTCTTCCAGTTCTTTATGTACATCCTGGGTACCGCAAATGAAACGAACGGACGACATTCCGTAACCATATTTATCAATAGCTTTCTTTGCTGCCTCAATAACTTTAGGATCTGAAGACAATCCAAGATAGTTATTCGCGCAGAAGTTAATCACTTCCTGACCTGTGCTTACTTTAATATCTGCACCTTGCGGGGTTACAATAATACGCTCACGTTTATATAAACCGTCTTTTTCTATTTGCTCCAACTCCTGTTGCAGAGCGGGTTGTAGTGTTTTGTACATATGTATTTTTAATTATTGCAACCAAAGTTATAAAAATATCATCTTCTACATAGAACGGAATTAAATGATGCTAAAAAACTTTAGCATAATAATTGTGTTTTCTTAAATAACAAAACCGATATTTAAGCTTTAAACCTTGTAATGAAGAACATATACCTAACGCTACTTATCCTTACGGGTGCTCTAAATAGCTTTGCACAGCAGTTCAAAATCAGCGGAACAATCAATGATACGGATGGACAGCCAGTACCATTTGCTTCGGTATACATCAAAAACACCACAACCGGAACATCTGCCAATATAGATGGAGTTTATTCTTTTGCAGTAAATCCGGGGACGGTGACCATTATATATCGCGCAATTGGATATAAGGCTATAGAAAAAAGTATTGAGCTCACTGAAAATACAACCCAGAACATCACCTTATCTGCCGAAGCTTACACACTAAACAACGTGACCATAAAGGCAAATGCTGAAGACCCCGCTTATGAGATCATCAGGCAGGCCATTAAAGCAAGAAAACAGCATTTAACTGAAGTTGCGGCATACACGACCAATGTTTACATCAAAGGCGTGCAAAAACTGGTAGGCGCACCTAAAAGATTCTTTGGACGCGACATTCAGAAAACACTGGACCTCGATACCAATAGAAAAGGAATCCTCTACCTGTCTGAATCTACATCAACTTTTGCTTACCAGCGCCCTGACAATATACACGAGGAAATGATTTCTTCCAAAACGGCGGGACAAAACAATGCCTTCAGCTTCAATAAAGCTTCAGATCTGATCATTAACTTTTACGACAACATCCTTTTAGAGAACAAACTAAGCACCAGGGGTTTTGTCTCACCTATCTCTGATAATGCCATGCTGTATTACAGATATAAACTGCTGGGAGTTAGTAATGAAAATGGCGCGACTATAAATAAGATACAGATTATTCCACGACGAGGGTACGATCCGGTCTTTAACGGAATTATTTATATAAAGGATGATTCATGGCACCTGGTGAATGCGGAGGTATTCCTTACCAAAAGCTCAGGCATCAATCTCATTGACATCTTAAATATCAAACAGCAGTTCTTAAAGGTGGAAGACACCTATATGCCGTCCAACATCAACTTCCAGTTCAATGGAAACATATTGGGATTCAAATTTGAAGGATATTATGTAGGCGTCTACAACAATTACAACTTGCATCCTGATTTCCCTAAGAACTATTTTAATGGCGAAATTCTAAAAATCACCAAAGCTGTAAATAAAAAGGATTCTTTATTCTGGCTCAATAACCGGCCTATCCCACTTACCGCTGAAGAAAGTCGGGACTACGTTCGAAAAGACAGTATCGCTGCCCTAAAAACCTCCAAACGCTACCTGGACTCCCTGGAAAAAGCAAACAATAAGTTTGGAGCAGTTAAATTCATTGTAAGCGGATATACGATCAATAATCGCTATAAAAGAACATCTGTTAGTTTGGATCCTTTATACAAGGCTGTCTTTTACAATACAGTAGAAGGATTTGCAATAAAATACGGCGCCACCTATACTAAAAGACTGGAAGACAGCCGGCAGTACAGCATCAGGCCTGAAATCAGGTACGGCTTTTCAAACAAGACCCTCACAGGGAGTCTGTCTGCAAACTACGTTTACGATCCTGTTAAGCGTGCCAACATCTATATTTCAGGAGGGTCAGGCATATATGACTTAAATAATCATGGGTCTATGAGCTTATTGGGCAATACCATCAACTCCCTGTTATTCGAAACCAATTTCTCTAAATTCTACAAAAAGGAATTTGCAAATATTGGTACGACAAGAGAGTTGGCCATCGGTTTGCAAGCCAGTCTTGGAGCAGGATATTCCCGCAATTATAACCTCGTTAACACCACTCAATTTAAGATCAAGGATTTTAAAGGAGAGGAATTTACTTCAAACAATCCCTTCAATCCTGAATTTGAACTGCCACTATTCCCAACCTATGAAGCATTTACGATTACTGCTTCTTTAAATTATACCATAGGACAGAAATACATTACCCGTCCCGACGGCCGCTTTTATCAACCCTCCAAATACCCTACAATAGATCTTTCTTATAGAAAAGGAGTAAATGGTATATTAAACAGTGATGTAGATTATGATCTGGTTGCACTGGAAGTTTCGCAAAACAGGATCAGTTCCGGCTTATGGGGGTATTCTTCTTTCGTTGCAGGTGTTGGAAAATTCCTGAACAACGGCCAGGTGTATTATCCTGAGGCCAAACATTTCTGGGGGAGCAACTCCTTATTTACCCTACCGAATCTGAGAAGGTTTTTATTCCTTGATTTTTACTTATTCAGCACAGACAGGGAATATGTTGAGGCGCATTTCGAACACAACTTCTCCGGGCTTTTTACAAACAAAGTACCACTCTTACGCAAATTGAAACTGGAAGAGGTTGTCGGAGCCAGCTATTTGAGCCAGCCGGTAAAAAGAAACTATTATGAGTTTTATTTCGGTCTGCAGCGCCTGATTTTCCGAGCGACTTATGGTTTTGCTTATGATGGCAATAAGCGTGTGAATCATGGATTCAGATTAAGCTACGGGTTTTAGAATTATGGCTTCTCGGTCTTATACTCCTCAATCTCCTTAAGAAATTCTATTGCTTTGGTTAAAGTTTTTCCTCCGAAACTTTCCAGAGCGGATCTAACCCATTTTAAGTGAATATTTTTGTAAGTCAATTTTATGAATAAGTATATTGAGCCGAAGGTAAAAAACGAAACGATTACCAACTGAATTAACCAAAAAACTATGCCTGCATTTGCCACCAAATCCCTATTGTACCAAAAGGTACAGTAAAATGGAGTTTGCAAAACCAATATCCGGCCAATGTTAGTAAAAGAAGATTGGATCTCAGTTATTTTTAGTTGGGACATAGTAACACTGTCTTCGATGTTTATTTCTGTAAGCATCACAATATGTCTGATATAGGCTATAGTTGCAAAAACATTAAACAATATGATAAAGCCCACAGATACCACAAAGTAGATGTTATCCAAAGTATTAGCCACTAAAAACACCAAAAAAGCAATCCATAATACACCCAGAATTACACCAATAATCTGATTTTTACGAAAAGCACGCAACTTATGCTCAGCTTTCTGGGTCTGCAATTCTCTCATCACTCTTAAATTAAGCGCTAATGACCTTTCCAACTTTGCATCATAGCTACTCCACAACTTGAAATAAAAGAAATTACCTATAAAACACGTCATCCTAAATTTATTTCAGGATCCCGAACAAGTCATTAAAAACCTGCTCAAACAGGATCCTGAAATAAATTCAGGATGACGAACTGTATAAAAAAGAAAATCTTAAACACTCAGTTTCTTTCTGATATCAGAAGGAATTCCTTTCTTATGTAATAAAAACGCAGTTGTTTTATACTTCACAAAGTTTTTACTTACATATAAATAACCTTTGTAATCGTTAGTGGCACCCCATGAGTTTTTAACAATATAGTATTCTTTACCATTCTGATCTTTAGCCATACCAGTGATTTGCATACCGTGATCATCAGTAGTTTCATAATCATCAAAAGCAGCCTGACGCATATCCACAGTAATTTCTTTCTCTGGTTTAGGACCGTTGAACATCGATTTTTTCTCATCATCGCTCATGCTTGCAAAATCCTTCTCTGGAACAAAAGCCACACCGTTTTTCCAGCTAAAGCCTTTTTCACTTACGTCAGTAGCCCATGCTATGGTAAAGCCACCTTTTAATGCATTGTCAATGATTTTAGTGATGTCATCCATTGGTACATTATACACCTGATCAAAAGACCAGTTATCAGGTACCATCAATACAGCTTTCTCGTAGTAAGGAGAAGTATTGAAAGATGAAAGCTCTACATAATCAGCAGCATTAAGACCTACAACTTCTTTAGCAAAAGTTTTAGGGGTATATTCTTTTCCTTCATAAGTGAATTTCTCTGGAACAGCACCCATGCAAGAATCAATAGTCGCGATATACTTCGCTTTCCAGCTTGGATCAAATTTACCTGAAACAGCTTTTTTCAGGATAGCCTCTGTCAGTTTGTTCATCCTGTCAGAAGAACCCGGACTACCATAATCATTACCGTTGTAAGCTTCCTGAGGCAAAGCACCATATTTAGCAAACATGTTGGTCACATCATGACAAGCACCACCATCTCCTAAAGTCAATGCACCATGCATACGTACATAGTTGATTCCTTTTTCGATGTAAGCATTACGGGCAGTAAAAAGATCAGCAAGATCCACTGGTTTTTTACCCATACGGATCATTTCCGATTCCAGGAATGAGTTCGTGCTGTAGCTCCAGCAAGTACCAGAAGATTTTTGATTTTTAACTGAAGTCGCTTCAGCATTGATCACAGGTGTAAAAGTAAAACTGTTTTTGCTTCCTTCACTTGCATTATTTTTCAGTGAGTTTACAAGGTTGTCTTGTGCAAAGCCTACAGTAGATCCAAAGAGAAGGCCTGCAGCCATCCACAATGATTTCATTGAAGTTTTAGTCATTTATGTTTAAAGTTAGTATTGTACTTATTGTTATATAACGTGCAAACTTAAATAAACTGCACAAGCATACCACAACATTTATGTAAAAAAACGGCGACTGGCAAAATCAGGGCTCTAGGTTCCGCCAAAAATTTCCGCCAGCTTTTTATCCATAGCAGCGTCATCTTCGCCGCCCCCACCATAGCGACCTACAATTACCCCATCTTTATCAATCAGTATTTTTGTAGGCAACGTATGTATGCCGTAGCGTTCGTTGATATAATTTGCTTTTTCACTTTCACTAGCCTCTCGTTTATAACCACTGAGCACGTGTCTCCATATTCCAATCTTGTCATCTTCGACTGCTTTTTTCCAGGCAGCTACAGCAGAATCATCATTAGCCACGCCGATAATCTCCAGTCCATTGTCTTTATATTTCTTATACAGGGATATTAAATGTGGGTTCCCCTTGCGACAAGGCACACACCAGCTCGCCCAGAAATCAAGCATCACGTACTTTTTGCCTTTAAAATCAGAAAGACTGAGCTGCTCACCATTGATGTCTTTTGCAGAAAAAAGCGCCGCCTTACTTCCCGGAGACCCACTTTCCAGCTTCCTGATCTCTTCTCCGATGTATTTACCATAACTGCTTTCCCGGATGCGTTCCGTCCAGCTACTGCGAATTTTCTTCAGCTCCGCGATGCCCAATTTAGCTACCTTAAAGCGCATCATATAGACAGACACATAAGAATCCGGGTGTGCCGCAAAGAAAGCGTAATCTATTTTATCCATCCTTTCATTGAAAGGCTCAAACTGCTCACGGATTTCCGCAGCCTTTTCGTGGTCCTTTTCATTCCTGTAAAGTTCTAGAACAGGCTCCATCTCTTTTCTGATTGGGGCTTTAAGCCGGTCTAGTGTCTCTTGTTCAGTCTGACTACGCGACCCTTTAACAATAGCATTCTTGAAATCACCTGCAGTGACATCAATACTCATCGCAGCCGGTTCCAAAAATACACTGGTATAATTTGGATCGTCCATGCTCCGGCTCGTCATCTTTCCATACAAGGCGGCCACAACTGGCTCGCTGATCTTGCCTTTAAACTGAAAATTGCCATTCACAATTTTCGTACTATCGAGTACAAACCCTCCTGATGGAATATTGTAGCGCAGATAGATCAGGTCATAATTCTGCTTTTTGATCTTGCCCGAAAGCGTAAAATTGTCTTTTTGTTGCGCATGACCGACCAGGCAGGCCATCATAAGCATACCCGAAATCGAGCTTTTTATAGTAAAAAAATTTGTCTTCATAATTAAGGATTTTGATCTAAAGTATTGGTTACACCATTGGTTTCATTTAGTGGAATAAAATACACCACGCGCAAATCGGTAGGCTGAACGCTAATGTTCGATCCGGGTTGTCCTGCTTTACCATAAGTTCTGATCATAGGCAGGTTATTTCTCAGGAGGTCATCCCTGCGTTGTCCGCCTTCAAAGGCAAATTCCAGTCTACGCTCATCCAACACAACCTGTAGTATACTGCTCCGTCCACGTAAGTTGTCAGTAGCATAAAGATCGACTCCAGTAAGCCCCGCACGCCTGCGGATTGTGTTCACGTCATCAAGCGCCAGCTGTCCGTTATTAAGTTTTGCATTGGCCTCAGCCCTATTCAGGTACATTTCTGCCAGGCGATATATTGCAGGAGAACTTACTTTTTCTGTAGGATTTGCCGCCGGGTTCTGTATTAACTTAGTAGTAAAGTTCCAGGTTGTTCCATCCGCTGTTTTTAAGGCCTTATAAAAGTTTTTCCGCAGATCCCCGGTTCCTTCGTTTAGCAGATTCCAAAGGGGAGGCGACACCGCAGCAAATTTTTCTACTGTATAACTCTGGTTATAATAATAGAAACCACCACCTGTTCCATCCAGGTTTTTGATGCAGAATATGGTCTCCTTATCTGCACTGTGGTTGGTAGAGAAATAGCTTTTATATGCATCGCCCTGTGCCAGGGTAAATTTGCTGGTCATGCCAATTATCTTGTCTGCATATTCTATTGACTTTGCATTATTTCCCATATTCAGGTGTAATGATGACAACATAGCCTGCGCGGTATATTTAGACGCAAATGCATTGTTGTTATCTATCGTCATTAAACCCTCTGCTTTCAGCAGGTCGGCCACTATAAAATCGTAAACTTCTTTTACGGTGTTACGCTTGGCAGGGCGTTCCAGGCTGGGGGTAGGTTTATCAAGAATGACTACTCCTGGATTATTTCCATTTCCCTGCAAATAGGGACGGCCAAATACTTTGACCAGTGTTTGATAAGCAAAAGCCCTCAAAAAGAGATTTTCGCCTTTTAATTGCAGCAATGCTGGACTCGCATCATCTGGGATAGCGGCAATTACATTATTCACTCCCCGGATTAACTTATAGGCATTGCTGTAAACTCCGCTTGAGTTGCTCATTGTCGGGAAATGTATATAAGAATACGCCCCGTACTGTCTGGTACCACCCGGATCAAATACCGAGGTAGCTTCTACATTGTCCACCGGCGATTCAGTGAGGTGAAAGTAAGCGCTTACATAATCAAAATAATTGAGCAAACTGTAATTGCCGCTGGTAGCTAACCGCAGATTGGCTTCACCGGTTAGTGCCTTATCAGTATCCATACTGGTTTCGGGGCGCAAATCAAGTTTCTCAGAGCAGGCTGCCAATAACATCAGTGTTAAAAGCAGCAAAGTATAGTTGTGGATTTTTAATCTCATGATTGAAATATTTTAAGTGAATAGCCTCTTTAAAGGACAACATTTAAGCCCAGGGTTATTTTTCTGTTGATCGGATATTTTGCGGCATTTTCAAAGTTTCCGCCGCCAACTTCCGGATCAAGCCCGGTAAATTTGGTGATGGTAAAAACATTATCGGCAGCAATATAAAGAGCTGCCTTCCCTATCTTCACTTTATTCAGCCATGTAGACGGTAAATCATAAGTCAGCCTGATGTTACGTACCCTGAAAAAACTTGCATTATCGATAAACCTGGTTGTGGTATAGCCGTTGGCTTCCGGATAACCGCTTAAAGAAGCAGCAGGTGCAAAAGCCTGATCACCTTTTTTCTGCCAGCGCGTCTGCCCCTCAGGCAAAGCGGTATTGTTCACCGTTTTTGATGCACCATCTATTTCCAGCGGACCAAATATATAACCCCGCAGGTCGTTGTTTACCTTTAAACCGGTAATAAAGTTGCACAGCACACTTAAAGTGATTCCCTTGTAGCTTACAGAATTGCCGATACCTCCTGAAAAATCCGGTTGCTGAGAATCCAGGACCTGCAGAGTCGCTTCCTTGATGTTCAGGGTAGTACTCCTGCTCCCGTCGTCTTTCAGCACTTCATAGGATGGCTTGCCAGTATCCGGATCCGCACCCTTGTACACTATACCATAAATAGTACCGATGGCATATCCCGGTGCAATAACTAAGCCGCCTGTAGTAGGCAAGACAGCAGGCACATCAGTTAAATAAAGTACCTTATTCCGGTTAAACGCCACGTTAATATTGGTGGACCATTTCACTTTTCCATTAATATTCAAAGAGTTAAGATCTGCTTCAATACCTTTATTTGACACCTTGCCAATGTTTTTTACCACACCGGTTACGCCGCTGGTGATCGGTGCCTGAACAGTCCTTAGGATGTTGGTATTTGCTTTATCATAAATATCTACCGCCAGGTTGATGCGGTTCCATAAACCAATATTCAACCCAAGGTTATTCATCTGTTGCACCTCCCAGTGCAGGTCCGGATTGTTGTCATTTGAGCCTGGTATAATTCCAGATTTGCCATCATACTGTGAGGTTCCTGTTACGTAGTTATACACACCGTAAATAGAATACGGCCCTACCGGATCGGCATTACCAGTGGTACCATGACTTGCTCTTAAACGCAGGTTTGTGATGATCTTATTGTTCTTTAAAAAAGCCTCATTGCTCACTGTCCACGATGCTCCCACTGAATAAAAGTTACCATACTTATTGTTGGCGCCAAATTTTGAGGAACCATCCCGTCTGAATGAGCCTGAAACAAAATATCGGTTATCATAACTGTAATTGGCTTCCGACAGGTATGAAAGGAAAGATACTTCATTGATGCTTTCAGTAATGCCCTGGAAAGTACCCTGACTTAAAGACATCAATCCGGAAGTAATACCATTGGTTGTACCTCCAGTCGTCTCATTCCTTATGTTATTGAATTCGAAACCCGCCAGACCTTTGACCTGATGCAACCCAAACTCCCGCTGAAAGGACAGAATATTGGAAGTGATGTAATTGACATTTTGTGTGATGTTACGTGAATAAGATCCTCCCGGCCGGCCCGACGCCAGGTCCAGCGGGTCTATATAAAAACCATTTTTTGCACTCGTCAGGGTGATCCGGTTGGCAGTTGAAAGGCTCAGCCAGGAATTAAAATTATAACTTGCCTTCACATCAGCACCTGCTACATATATCTTGTCATAACGGTAGTTAAAATCTTCTTGTGTACTGTAAAACGGATTAAACAAACCCTTGCTAAACCAATTGACCTCGTTTGCACCTCCTAAGCGATAACTGCCATCTGCATTTTTTGGGTAATCCCATGGCATCAATTTATACAATGCACTACGATAATTACTCAATCCCGAGTTCTGCAATGGAGAAAATGTCCCATTAAATCCTGCATTGATGGTCAGTTTTTGAGTTGCCTTGTACTCTGTGTTTACCCTCAGACCATATCTTTCAAACTTATCAGTAATAGCTACCGGCAATTCTTTATGATAGGTTGTGCCCACATAATAATTAAATTTCTCTGATGCACCTGATACTGATAGGTTATAACGCTGGATTTTCCCGGTTCTGTAACCTTCCCTCATCCAATCCGTGTTGTGCGACAATGCCTCCTCCCTGTTGGGCATTACCGTTGTCAGGTAGGCAGCCACTTCTGCATCTGTTTTGGTCGGGTTCAGGTTTTTATAGTCATTTGTATAAGCCTGGCCCAACAGGTCGTATCTTTCCGTACTGTTCATCATTCTGAACTTACCGAAAACCGGGTTCTCCCAGCTGAAGTTTGATTCAAGGTTAACTTGGGGCTTTCCGCCTCCGACTCCTGATCCGGCTTTAGTGGTGATCACCAAAACACCATTTGCCGCTCTTGATCCGTACAAGGAGGTAGACGCGGCGTCTTTCAGCAAGGTAACGGATTCAACATCATTAGGACTTAGGTTAATGATGTTCGCTGCACCTGATACACTAGGTATATTCGTAAAATCCTGAACCAGCCCATCAATCACGATCAGGGGTTGCGTAGATGAGTTTCCGCCCAACGAACCCACACCCCTTACATTTAAGCTGGCTACTCCATTCGGGTCACCCCCTGGGTCACTTACGATCAGGCCTGACATCGTTCCTTTTAAATTCTGAACAATACTGGCGGAAGCAACATTCCTTAAATCATCTCCCTTCACCGTAACCAATGAACCGGTTAGTTCACTCACCTTCTTTTTTCCGTATCCGGTAACCACCACCTGTTCCAGTTCGCCAATATCCTCCAGTAAAACTACGTTCAGCTGTTCTTTGCCACTAACAGCAATTTCCTGGGGTTTGAAACCTACCATAGTAAATACAAGTATATCAGATTCATCAACCTGAATGCTATAACGACCGTCCCCATCAGAAATTACTCCCTTCTTACTGGCTTTTATCGTCACATTTACACCAGCCATAGGCTGATTCCTGGCATCTGTTATTCTTCCCCTGATTTCTATTACAGCAAGCGGAATGGCTTTTAGCTGTGAAGCAGGGATTTTATCCCTGATCAAAATTGTTTTACGTTCTATCTTATAAGTCAGGGGCTGATTTTGAAGACAGAAGTCAAGAATTTCCCTGAGGCTGGAATTCCTGAAATTCACATCAAGTTTCCTCGCATCATCTAATTTCTGGTCGGAATACAATACCTGGAAGCCCGTCTGTTTTTCAATTTCCTGAAAAACCTGCTCCAGTGTTGCATTCTTTTTAGTATAAGTAAGTCTTTGTGCAAAACCAGCGGCGCTGACCTGCACAAGAACTGTAATGAGAATAATTATGACTAGCTTCATAATTAATAAAATTGCTTTTATTTTCATACTTTCGTTTGGTTTGGGTTAATACGTTAAGACACTTCGCAAAATTGTTTTTAGGGGTTAACTCATCCACATTGCCATGGTCCCGACGGCTATCGGGATTCATGGCTTTTTAATGGCATTTAAAAACCCTTTCTTTAATTCTTCTTTCGTAGCTGTTTCTTCATTTCGTTTTTGTTTTAGTTGATTTTGATTTGACAAATTAAATGGCTGGTCGGGCCAAGTGTTATTTACTCTACTCTTATTGTTTTCCCGTCAATGGTGAATTTAACATCACTCGTTTCCTCCAGCATCTGCAAAATACCCGAGACATTTTCCAATCTGGAAATTGCACCACTGAAGGTTGGCATCTTAGTCGGGTCAGACTCATAAATAATCTTTACATCATACCATCTGGATACCTTTCTCAAAATGCTGGTTAGTGATTCGTTTTTGAACCTGAAAGTTCCATTTTTCCAATCAATCACGGTATTTACATTTACATCGGCAACGTTAATTTCATTAGATTTGAAACTCCCCTGTTCTCCCGGCCTGATTACAGCACGGGAACTTCCGGCAATGATTTCTACACTGCCTTCCAGTAAAGTCGTTTTTATATTGGGTTCATCTTTATAGGCATTGATGTTAAAATGAGTACCAAGAACTTTTACTTCCTGTCCCCCGCTGGCAACTATAAAAGGACGTTTTTTATCCTTGGCCACTTCGAAATAAGCTTCCCCTTCCAACTTAATCTTCCTGACATCGGTACCAGAAAAGCTAGAAGGAATTTCCAACTTACTGGCAGCGTTTAGCCACACTTTGGTGCCATCCGGCAATGTGAACTCGTAAGTCTGGCCTTTGGCCGTTTCTGCCACCGCGTTACTCTCTCCCTCTGGGAGAGATCCCCCTTGCGGGGAGAGAGGGCTTCCATCACTATAAACCAACTTATCATCCCCGATCACAACTCCACCCTTCGCATCGCTCAACTCTATTATCTTGCCGTTAGCCAGCGTAATCGTCGCGCCGTTTTTACCGGGGGCAATGTCATTATGATTTACGATTGCAGAATTACGATTTACGATTGGATCAGGAGCATTAAAAAACCACACCCCAAACACGACCATCGCCACTGCTGCGGCTGCAGCAAGAATCGTCACTCCGGGCTTGATCCCAAAGCCCCGCCATAATCTGGTAGTTTTCGAATCAACTCTACGTCCTGTTTTCGCATCGATTTCTTGCTTAAGCTGAACAGACAATCTAGCCTTTTGAGCTGCTGTCATATTTTGATCGTTAGTCTGTAGTGTTTCATACCAGTCCTCAATCAATGAGATTTCTTCAGGCGTACATTTCCCAAGATAATACCGCTCTAATAAATCTGCTGCTGCTTTACTGTCCATAATCATGCCTTATAAACACAAGTTGCAGCTCAGCAGCTATGGTAGTAGATAAATTGAAAATATTTTTCTAACTGGGGAAAAGAAGGATGGTGGTCACTGCAATCAGACCAGCAGACTCTTCATCCATTTTGAGTTTAAAGTGCTTTAAAACATTACTGATTTGCTTTTTAACCGTTTTATCAGAAATGTTCAGACGCTGTGCAATTTCCTTGTAAGAAAGATGTTCTCTGCGGCTTAGGATAAAAACTTCTTTCATCTTAGCTGGAAGCGTATCTATTTCCTTGTCAATAAAATCAGAAAGATCCTTTGCGATCAATAATTCATCGGGTGATTCCGAAATTTCGGTAAGATAACCGGCCAGAGATTCAATATATTTTGTCCTGTTTCTACTGGTGCGAAGATAAAACAATGCGCTTTTACGGGCAGCTCCATACAGCCAGGAAGAAAAATTAGCAATTTCCACATGCCGGTGCCTATTCCAGAAAGAAACAAATACTTCCTGAACAATATCCTGAGCATCATCATGTTCTTCATTCGTAATTTTAGAGACATAATTCAGTAAGCCTTCCCAGTTTCGGTTGTAAATTTCAGTAAACGCAGAATAGTCGCCCTCTTTAAAGAGTGCTGCCAATTCCTGGTCAGAATACGCACTATAATCAGACATGATGATTCATTTGTCCCCTGTCACTAATATAATAAAATGATTCTACAAGATTATATAAGTTATCCCATATAAACCAAATACCACTAAAAATAATTTTTATTAAAACGGTCGCCACCCTTTACCTCTCAGCCTGTGCTGAACTTGTTTCCATATATAAATCAACTACAAAGGAAAATAAATTTAAGTTTTGATTGCTAAAGAGGGATTAGAGGTGAAATATCCCTAAGGACATCATCATCGGTAGAACATATCCGTATCACGTTTGTTGTTAATCATTATACCCTACTATGGATCATTATCTCCCGGTCTTATTAATTTCGGGCCTGGCCAGTTTAGGTATGGCTTTTATGCCGGCGGTATCCAAGCGTACGGGCGTATCCTACTCTTTAATCTACCTCGTAGCCGGGGTGGTGATTTATCTATTGCTCGGAGACTGGTTGCCCTCTCCATTACCTTCTTCCAATATTGAGCTTACCACCCACCTGACAGAAATAATTGTAATCATCTCACTAATGGGTACCGGTATCAAGATTGACCGCCGCTTTTCATTCAGCAACTGGTCTTCTCCATTCCGACTGATCGGAATCGCTATGCTCTTATGTATCGCTGCCTGCGTGTTTCTGGGAATGTCTATGCTAAACCTGACGCTTCCCGCAGCACTATTGTTAGGTGCAGTTTTGGTGCCGACAGATCCTGTCTTAGCATCTGACGTGCAGGTAGGGCCCCCAAACGAAAAGTACAAGTCCGAAACCAGGTTCGCGCTGACCTCGGAAGCGGGACTGAACGACGGCTTTGCATTTCCTTTTACCTGGCTCGCTATTTTGGCAGCGACAACAGGACTGCAATCCGCATCTGTGCTTGACTGGCTGAGTTACCACCTCTTTTATAAAATTGCTGCCGGACTCCTCCTTGGATGGCTATCAGGAAAATTAACAGCCTTTCTGGTCTTCAACATTTCAGAAAAATACAGGTTACTTAAACCCACCGATGGCTTCCTGGCCATTTCACTGATGCTTTGCACTTATGGGCTGACTGAGTTACTGCACGGCTATGGCTTCATCGCGGTGTTCGTTGCCGCCCTAACCCTACGCCATGCAGAAAAAACACACAAATACCATAAAGAACTTCATGCCTTCACCGACCAGATCGAACGTGCGTTATTGGGCATCCTATTGGTATTCTTCGGTGGAACGCTGGTCTCCGGCATTTTATCGCCACTCACTTTAAAGATGGCGGCATTTTCCTTTGGCTTCTTGATACTCATCAGACCTATATCTGCTTACCTGTCCTTATATGGCACATCGGTACACTGGAAGGAAAGACTTGCCATCAGCTTTTTTGGCATTCGAGGTATTGGTTCTGTCTATTACCTTGCTTTTGCTCTGGGGCATACCTCCTTTGGAAATGAAGGCGAGCTTTGGGCAATTGTCGCTTTCACGTTGCTGTTATCCATCATCATGCATGGAATGACGGCAAACCTGGTTATGAAATATCTGAAAGTTCAAATGCCCAAAGAGCCTGTTCCCGAATAAAGTTCAAAATATTCTACAACTGGGGTTCTAGTTTCAGGTAAATTCTAAATACAGAACCTTTACCTGGATCACTTTCCACAGCAATCTTTCCACCGGAATTTTTCACAATCTCGCTCACCAGATATAAACCAACTCCAGAACCTTCAATCAATTCAGTAAGACGGTGATACTTGCTGAAGATAGTATCAAGATCCTTTTCAGCAATCCCGGTCCCATTATCGATAACACTGATGACCATAAAATCACCTTCCCTTTCGGTGCGGATATGAATTTCCGGCTTACGCTCAGGAGATTTGTATTTAATGGCATTACTCACCAGGTTATAGATCATACTGCGGAGCTTCCGCCTGACAAACACGATCTCAGAAACACCAATATCACTTTTGATCACAGCCCCGGATTCCTCGATCTGTGGCGCAAGGGTAAGCCTTACATCCTCAAGTATATGTTCAAAATCCAACAATTCTTCCACTGCCTGAAACCGGTGTTCCTTCAAGCGGGAAGTCGTCAGCTCGTCAATGATCTGCTGCATGTTAAATAGGCTGTTTTCTACCTTTTCCAGCAAAAGCGGGAATCTGTCCATTCCCTTTTCCGGTACTTTTTTAAGCATTTCAATACTGAGTCCCAGGCTGGTCAATGGGGTTTTTATGTCATGAGAAATCGTATCCAGCAACATTTCATGTTCTGCGATCAGTTTTTCCTGCTCTTTCAGGTCTTTAATCCTCCGGGTCACCTCCACAAACGTGATGATCACCCCGTTTGTCTTATTTTCTTTTTGCACCAAGTATGGCAGCACATTCATCTGGTACCAGCGCATATCCGTTGTCTGGATTTCCTTCTCCAGTATTTCACCGGTATCAATGACATGCTGGATATTATCTACAATGGCAGGGAACCGGAAGTTTTCCTTAATATCCGCAATCGGCCGGCCTACATCTGTTAAGGCCAGACTGAACTGTTTCATCGCCGGGGGAGTAAACTTCCGCAGGATCAGCTGGGCATCTACAAAAAGTTGCGGGATAATCGTGTTTCTGAAATAATTTTCGAGTTCGTCATTGAGCTCGATCAATGTACTGATCTGCTTAATTTTGTTTTCCATAACGGTAAGATAAAAGCCTCTTGGACAGGCGGTAGACAAACTGGATAGACAAAAAAAAACACCTGCTAAAAGCAGATGTTTTATCAATTATGATTGAAATCTAATTAGCTGATCTTAACATTAATTGCATTCAAGCCTTTTTTACCTTGCTCGATGTCATAGCTTACTGAATCATTCTCACGAATGTTGTCCATTAAACCAGAAGAATGAACAAAGATTTCGCTATCACCATTCGCTGGCACGATAAATCCAAAACCTTTTGTCTCATTGAAAAATTTTACTGTTCCTTGTTGCATTGTATTTTATTTAAATTATATCCAAAGATAAACAAATCTTTGAGATATAAAATTTTATTTTAAAATAATAAAAAATTTAGAATTATATTTTAACCAACAAAAGGCAAACAAAATATTTTTTTGAGTTGGATTGCGAGCTTTTCAGTCTCTAGATTCAGATGCTTAAAACACTTCAAACCCGACTATTATCCGGCAGCCAGTTCTCTATTGCTTTTTTGATCTGCCCCGAAGATAACTGCTCTTTCAAAGTCCTTTCAACCAGCCCCGGCAATTCTTCGTCCGAAGCAAAACGAAGTGCTGCAATTTGCCCGAAACTTAAATGTTCCTCCAGCGGCTCTAGCCTCCGGCCTGTCAAAGTGTAATATCGAAAGCGCATTTCCAGAACTACGCCCCGATTCTGAAGTGTAAGCGCATAATGCTGTCTAACCATAAAAGACAACCAGCCCAGCATTAAAAAGCTAATCGAGAGAAAGATCCACAATAGTGAATTGGCTTCATCAACAATTGCCTGCCTCACTGTAATTGCAATTAAAATCCCAACAATCGGATAAAACACAAAATGGTGAGGTGCATAATAACGGATGTGATTTTTATAGCTCTGCATCATCAAAATTAATTTCAAATAAATATACTAATATATGACCAGTAAACGTGAAGATATGCTTTACATAATCTGTGTTGTAGATGTATTCTAGTTTGTTACGGGTTTGCAGCGGATTTGCTACGGGTTTGGAGCGGGTTTGGTACGGCTAAAACCCGCTTCAAACCCGTTTAGCATCCGTACAAAATCTGCTGAAAATCTGCCACAAATCTAAGCCGACTACGAACTCTTCAAAAGCGAGGTAATAAACCGTTATACTTCCTTACACTTAAGAAACCGATTTATTTTTTGTTACCCTAAAAAATTTGCTTCTCAGAAAAGGCATAGCGTCTTTTTCACTTTTTCAGTGAAATTATGCAGCCTTTGAAGAGAACGTAAATTTTTCCCGTCTTTGAAAAGAACGTAAATTTTCCTATTTTTGCAGCGCATTAAACGCCATTTGCACCGGTATCAATGAATTATGAATAATTTCCAGACTTTACTTTACTATTGCTATAGTCCTATAGCTGATGCAGAACAATTTGCTGCTGATCACCTTACTTTTTGTAAATCTTTAAACCTTGTAGGCCGTATTATCGTCGCCGACGAAGGCTTAAACGGAACAGTATCGGGCACTCAGGAATCCTGCGAAGCCTATATGGCTGCTATTCACGCCGATGAAAGGTTTGCCGAAACTGACTTTAAAATCGACAACGTAGCTGAACCTTCTTTCATCAAAATGCATTGCCGCTACAAATCGGAAATTGTGCATTCAGGTCTGAGAGACCCTAATATTATCAATCCGAATAAGCAGACCGGCAAGCACCTTGAACCCGCTGAATTCCAGAAAATGATTGATCAGGAGGATGTAGTGATCCTAGACGTACGCTCTAACTATGAGCACAACCTCGGTAAGTTTAAAAATGCAGTAACACTGGATATCGAAAACTTCAGGGATTTTCCTGAGAAGATCAATGAACTGGCAAAATACAAAGACAAAAAAGTATTAACCTACTGTACTGGTGGCATCAAGTGCGAAAAAGCCTCAGCATTGTTATTGCATCATGGTTTTAATGATGTATACCAGCTTCACGGAGGGATCATTAAGTATGGTAAGGAAGCGGGCGGAGAGGATTTTGAAGGAAAATGCTATGTATTTGACAACAGGATTGCTGTAGAGGTAAACTCCGTGAATCCAAAAGTCATATCTACCTGCTACAACTGCGGAAAGGTGACACCTAAGATGATCAACTGTGCAAATCCGGAGTGCAATGAGCATGTTACCCAGTGCGATGAATGCGGTGATGATTTACAGGGATGCTGCTCTGTAGCATGCACAACCAATCCTCGCAAACGTCCGTATGACGGCACAGGTTATTATGTGAAAGTTCCTCAGCCGGTCAACACAGCAAAGAAATAGTAGCTTTTAATACCTATCTTAGCTATTAATGCACAACAGGTATATCAAATACATTTTACTTAAGTTCTTTTGTTTCATTTCAGTAAGCGCGCTGGCCGATGAAATCAAGAGCATTGGTGTACCTTATATCCAGAATTATCCCAAATCAGTCTACCTCTCCGGCAACCAGAACTGGTCTGTCACCAAGGATAAGAACGGGATCATGTATTTTGGCAACGCGCAGGGACTCCTAACCTACGATGGGAAGTACTGGCAGCAGTATAAAATGCCTAACCAACAAATCGTAAGATCTGTAGTTGCCGATGAACAAGGGACGATTTACGCTGGTGGTTTCGGAGAATTTGGATACTGGTCGAACAAAGACAGGCACCTCTCCTACACTTCACTCACTAAATTAATACCCAAACCACATAGCATAAAAGACGAGATCTGGAAGATTCATATTGATGGTAAACGTGTGATCTTTCAGTCTTTTTCGAGCATCTATATCTACGAAAACCAAAAGATATCCGTCATTAAGGGTCCATCTGCTTTCTTATTCCTACATAAAGTAGGCAGCAAATTCTATGTGGAAGCGCTCGGCAAAGGGTTATTTGAATTGTCGGGTAACAAACTGGTTGCACTCAAAAACAGTTCTGCAATCAATCCATCTGCAATTTTGACCATCCTGCCATATAAAAACGGGGGGCTATTGATCGGGACGAGTAAAGATGGCTTGTTCCTCTACGACGGGCAAAGTTTCAGTCCGTTAAATACACCTGCAAATGCATTTCTTAAGACCTATCAACTCAATAACGGCACCAGGATACTCAATAAATATTACGCCTTCGGCACCATTCTCAATGGAATCATCATCATAGATGAGAACGGAAATACTGTGCAGCGGATCAACAAATCCAGCGGTTTACAAAACAATACGGTGCTTAGTGTTTATGCTGATGATGACCAAAACTTGTGGGCAGGTCTTGACAATGGTATTGACAGGATCGAGTTAAATTCCCCCCTGTATTTCTATTTTGATAAAACAGGTCAGTTTGGCACAGTATATTCCAGTCTGATCTATAAAAACAACATTTATCTGGGCACCAATCAGGGCTTATTTTATAGTGCATGGACGGGCAGCAACATATTTAATGCATTTGATTTCAAACTCATCCCCAATTCCCAGGGACAGGTATGGGACTTGACACAAATAGACGGGCAACTTTTTTGCGGGCACAATGACGGCACTTTTAAAGTAAACGGTAATACCCTGGAAAGTATTTCGACTATAAAAGGGGGCTGGACAATTAAAAAACTGGCTTCCAATCCGGATTACCTGATACAGGGCACTTATAACGGACTGGTTTTGTTTGCCAAAGACGCTGCCGGGCAATGGAAATTCTACCATAAAATAGAAGGCTTTGGTGAACCTTCCAGATATGTGGAGCAGGATGCACGCGGAGACATATGGGTCAGTCATGCTTACAAGGGGTTCTACAAACTGACCCTCAGTGCCGATCTGAAAAAAGTAACCAGCACAAAAAGCTATAACGAAAAGAACGGCCTGCCCAGTGATTACAACATCAACATTTTCATTATTGAAAACCGGCTGATCTTCTCCTCTTCTAAAGGTTTTTTCATCTATGATGAGATCAGCAACCGCTTTTCACTCTATCGGGAACTCAATAAAGAACTTGGGGCATTCTCATCATCCAATAAAATCATCCAGGCGGGCAAAAGCAGGTATTGGTTCATTAATCATGGTAGAATGGGCCTGGTACATTTAAAAGAACCCGGTAAAATAGAAATAGACTCCAACCGCTTTAGTATCCTGGATGGCCGTATGGTTCAGTATTATGAGAACATCAGTAAGATCAGCAATGAAATTTATCTGATCAGCGTAGATGATGGCTTTGTGATTTATAATGCTACCAACGGACAGCAAACTGCATCAAAGATCAGGCTTCCCAAAGTGCTGATACGAAAAATAGAAGATGTTACAGATACTTATAGTACAATCAGTGAGGTCGGAAACTCCGGTGCTGAGATAGAAATCCCTTTCAGCAGAAATAACATCAGGATTTCTTATGCACTACCCTATTACAGACAGGCTAAAATTGAGTTTCAGTACTTCCTGGAAGGGTATTCCAAACAATGGTCTGACTGGAGCCCTGCATCTCAGAAAGATTTTACCAACTTAAGCCGGGGCACTTACACCTTAAAGGTAAAAGCTAAGATTAGTGAGGGTATTGTAAGTGACGTTACAGAGTTTGAGTTTACGATACTCCCTCCTTTTTATGCGAGCAACTGGGCGATCTTATGCTATCTTATTGTCCTTGTACTGCTGTTGATTTCATCTAAGCGTTTATATGAAAAGAAACTGAAAAAGGATAAGCATATCATCACAGACCGACTACAAGCGGAAAAAGAAGCCTACCTGAAAAAAGAAGCAGAAGCTACCGAAAGACAGATTATCAAATTGCAGACAGAGAAGCTACAGGTAGAGCTGGCGGGAAAAAACAGGGAACTGGCCAATTCGGCAATGAGCCTGGTTTACAAAAATGAGCTCCTTCAAAAGCTAAGTCAGGAGATCCTGAAACTGAAAGATTCAAGTGGCAAACCGCTTGCCGAAGACCAATTGAGAAAGATCCAAAAAGTGATCGATGAAGGGATGAATGATGAGCGCGACTGGAACTTATTTGAGAGCAGTTTCAATGAGGCCCATGAAAGTTTCTTTAAGAAATTGAAGGCTAATCATCCAGATCTGGTGCCGAATGATTTGAAGCTTTGCGCGTACCTTCATATGAACATGAGCAGTAAAGAAATGGCATCATTGTTAAACATTTCTTTGCGGGGGGTTGAGATCAGACGTTACAGGTTGCGTAAAAAGCTTGATGTGCCCCACGACAAGAACCTTGTAGAGTTCCTGATGGAGCTATAACACTACATCATTACCTCTCATGCCCTCTTTTTCCTTTTGGTAATTTTGTGTTTTAAAAGGCCTTGTTGTGTGGTGTATATATTTCAGCTGATTGGTCAATAACAAGGTTTTTAGCTGAACAACAGCCTTCCTTTATTTGTTTGAGATAGTAGAAATATGCGTACTGATGTATTAATGTAGAGGTGGTTTATTTGGTTTAGCGTTAATACTGATGGAAATTTAATCAACTAAAATAAACTCAAGCAGCATGAAAAGAATCTTTACAAAATTCTCTGTTTTTACTTTTCTATGTTTACTTTTTATGAACGCGGCATCTGCACAGAATATAACTGTGAAAGGTGTAATTACCGATGGGGCTGATAAGCTGCCTCTGCCGGGAGTTGGTGTTTTGGTAAAAGGAACTACAACGGGTACAACAACAGACGCATCGGGAAGTTACGCATTGAGCGCTCCTGCAAACGCAACACTGGTATTCACTTACATCGGATATACGACGAAAGAAATTCCAATAAACAATCAGACAACTATTAATGTACAGATGGGAGAATCCTCTCAGGACCTTGAAGGCGTGGTAGTCGTGGGTTACGGTACGCAGAGAAAACGTGACCTTACCGGCGCTATCACTCAGGTAAAGGGTGATGATATCGCTAAAATGCCAAATACAAACCCCCTATCTTCGTTACAGGGCAAAGTAGCAGGTCTGACTGTCGTAAATAGCGGAAGTCCTGGCGCGGCGCCAACAGTACGGATAAGAGGTGTAAATAGTACAAATAGCTCATCCCCTCTATACGTCGTTGATGGGGTGCATCAGAGCAACATTGATTACATTAACCCCGCCGACATCGAAAACATTGAGGTTTTAAGAGACCCTTCTTCACTTGCTATATTTGGATTGCAGGCAGGAAACGGAGTTATAGTGGTGACTACAAAAAGGGCGGCGAAAGGCGAAACGAGAGTTTCCCTGCAAAGTTCTGCCGGGGTACAAAAAGTAGTAAACACTATCGGCGTGACAAATGCGGCACAATTCAGAACGCTCTATGACACCTACCTTGCCGCCTCCGGTGCCGGACAGATGGATTATAGAAATTATACTGCTGATACTGATTGGCAAAAAGAAATACTGCGGTCGGCATTCCTAAGCAACAATAGCCTGACCATCTCCAACAGCGGAGAAAAAACCAGCACCTTAATTAATCTTGGTTATAATACACAAGAAGGTGTATTAAAGTTTGGCAGGTTTCAGCGGTACATCGCCAGGGTAAATGAAGACGTCAAAATCACGGATAACATCAAAGTTGGAGCTGATATTACCGGAAGTCACTGGAATCTTAATGGTTCAAGCGGCGATCTCAATAATGCGATTTGGGCCGCACCGATTGTCGGTGTACGGGAAAGCGAAACAGCATACTATGCCATGCCAAACTTTCAAAGGGCACAAGTAGGAAACCCTGTAGCGAGAATTTACCAAAACGACGGAAACAGCATCAATAAAGGTTATCGGGTGGTAGGAAGTTTATTTGGAGAAGTCAACTTTCTAAAGGATTTCAAATGGAGATCTCAGATTTATACAGATCTCGGTTTCAATAACAGCAGAGGTTACACAGGTTTACCTTTCACCGTAATCAACCTTGGCGAAGGAGCAGCCCCTACTGAATATTTTAATAATCCCAATGCAAGGACAAGCGTTAGACAGGCTTCAGACGAATACAGAAAGTTCCAGCAAGACCATACGCTTACTTATGAGAAGACATTAAATGAAGATCATAAAGTGACTGCTGTTGCGGGTTTCACTTCAATCTTTGAAAGCACTACATCACTATCTGGAGATAGAACTGATATAGGACTGAATATCCCTAACGATCCTTCGTTCTGGTATTTAGGCGTTTCAGACAAAAGTAACCCGAGCAATGTGACTGGCGGAGGTAGAGAAGTATCTTCAATGGGTTATTTTGCCAGAGTAAACTATAGTTTCCTGGAAAAATATCTTGTAAACGCAACCTATCGAAGAGATGGTATCTCAAGATTGGCTCCTCAAAACAGATGGGGTAATTTTGGCGGTGTTGGTTTAGGATGGGTTATATCAGAAGAGAGTTTCTTCAAGGACATAAAAGGTATAGACTTTTTGAAACTAAGAGGAGCATGGGGTACCGTAGGTAACGGGCAAGGTATTGCAGATTATATCTACCTGCCAGGACTCAGCACCTCCAATTCAGGGGTATTTGGGGACAACATTTATCCAGGCGTAGCGCCTGCCTATATTCCAGATCCAAATTTGAAATGGGAAGTAGTTCGGGGAACTGACCTCGGCCTTGATATCAGGGCATTAAACAACCGCTTAAGTGGAGAGATCAATTTATATGATAAAACTACTAAGGACATCATCACTCAAATTACCTTATTAAGCTCGAGCGGCAATACAAGTTACCGTACCAATCTTGGAACAATTACAAACCGTGGTGTGGAAGTTAGTCTGGGCTGGAACGATAAGATAGGAAGTGATTTTACCTATAATATATCTCCAAATTTTAGCTATAATAAAAATAAGGTGGAGTCCATTGGAAACAACATTAATTTCGTTCTTTTTGGCAATGGGGTAAATAACAGAACGGTCACAGGTGAATCCATTGGTCACTTTTATGGATTTAGACAAGTTGGTATCTATCAATCTACAGCAGATTTAGATAAGTTACCAAGAATGAGTACGTCTTTGCCGGGAGATATCGCGTATGAAGATGTAAACAAGGACGGTGTGATTACAGATGCAGATAAGGTAAATCTGGGTTCACCTTTTCCTACCTGGAACTACGGTCTGAATGTCAATCTTGGATACAAGGGCTTTGACCTTCTTCTTCAGGGACAAGGTGTAGCAGGAAATTATGTTTATACACAGCGAAGAACAGCTCAATTCACTGATGTCAATTATGAAATCAACAGAATAAACGCATGGACCGGTCCCGGCACAAGCAATATCGAGCCCACACTTGTAAGGAGAGGCAACAATTACCTGATGAGTACATATTATCTGGAACCTGGCGATTATTTCCGTTTGCGTACTGTTCAGATGGGCTATACCTTTAAGCCAGAGGCGCTCCAAAAAGCCGGTGTTAAAAATCTACGTCTATACGTAAGCGGGCAAAATATACATACCTGGTCTAAAACAACAGGTTATTCACCTGAGGTTCCAATAAGCAACATATTGGGAGGCGGAGCAGATAACGGAGTATACCCACTTCCAGCTGTCTATACATTTGGCATAAATGTTACTTTTTAATTGAATCATTATAATATCAGACAATGAAAACATATATAAAAACCAGTAAAAATTTCTGCATTGCGATTCTTGCAATGGCAGCAATAGGTATATTGGGTGGCTGTAAAAAAGATTTCCTTGATCGTAAACCACAGGGTGCCTATACCTCTGATACCTATCCTTATCCTAAAGGATCAGGACCATTTGACGGAGAGATATTTGCTGCTTATGATATTTTAAGGTCATACGATTGTTCGGGAAGTGGATTTATAGCCGCCACGGGAATAAGAAGTGACGATGCAGATAAAGGTAGTACCCCAACTGATGGCCCGACTTCGCTTGAAATGGATAATTTCACCATCACTCCATCCAACGTGTTGGTGAATGATTTATGGAGAGGATATTTTAATGTAATAGGAAAGTGTAATATCGTACTCGATAAAGTAACTAAGGACCAGGATCCGGGTACTCCAGCTGAGTCTAAAGTTTATGCAGAGGCGGAAGCTAAATTTTTGCGCGGCTATTCCTATTTTATGTTGGTGCGTCTCTTTGGAAGAGTGCCGTTAATCGATAAATTATATGATGATCCGGTAGCGCAATCTAATGTTAAACAAAGTGAACCGGCGGCTATTTATACGCTAATAGAAAGTGATCTCCAGTTTGCAGGCGCTAGTCTTCCTCCAAGTTGGGACGCTTCCAAGTTTCCAGGCCGTGCCACTAAGGGCTCTGCTAACGGAATATTAGCCAAGGTGTATTTGACCAGGCAAAACTGGGGAATGGCCATGAGCACTGCAAACCTTGTCATGACTTCTGGCAATTACGACCTGCTTATTCCTTACGATGACATATTCAAAGAAACCGGAGAAAACAGCAAGGAATCAGTATTTGAACTCCAGGCTACCGCAAGTCTAACTGAGAAAAGAGCCAATGGAAGTCAGTTCGCGAGCATACAAGCCGTGAGGGGAACTGGCATCTGGAATTTAGGCTGGGGGTTCAACATACCTAATACCAGACTGGAAGCTGCTTATGAAACTCCCAATGACCCTAGAAAGGCAAGAACATTCTTATACGCAGGCGGAACATCTGTTTTCGGAGAAGCAGTTCCTGCTTCATTACCAAATACACGCTATAATCACAAAATACACAGTAACCCTGCAACAAGAAATGCCATATTGGACAATTTCAGTTATTGGATGAACATCAGGATTCTGCGCTATGCAGATGTGGTATTGATGTATGCAGAGGCCGCCAATGAACTAGGTGGAACTGCTAATACTACAGCGGCTTTAAAAGCACTGAATGATGTTAGAAAAAGGGCCAGAGGCAGTAATGCGGGTATTCTGCCAGACATCACAACTACAGATCAGACCCAATTGCGGAGTGCAATTCGTCAGGAGAGAAGAATAGAGCTTGCAATGGAGCACGACAGATTCTTCGACCTGGTACGTTGGGGAACAGCCTCTGAAGCATTTCAGCAGGCGGGCAAAGCATTTGTACCCGGGAAACATGAGCTGCTGCCTATTCCTGCAGCTCAAATTGAGATCAGCAAAAACGTTCTTACACAAAACTTTGGTTATAACTAAACTCAAAAGGACATGAATTTTTCAAAATCATATATAAGAGAGATTTCATTTGGCATCATGATTTACGCCCTAATCTTCTCTGCTTGTAAAAAAAGTGATAATCCAAACAACCTCCCTGATGTCAATCCTTCAGATTATGAGGGAACAATAGAAGGCTACAGAAGCGCTGACGAGATTTATCCAAAAAACCTAAAGGCCTATTGGTCATTCGATGACACAAACAACGAACTGAAATCAGGAAGTGCTCCAACACAAGCGAGCAATAACACTTTCGTGCCGGGAATGAAAGGAAAATCATTAAAACTTAGTGCCGGGTATCTATATTATGCAAAGCAATTAGATGCTTTCAAAACCGACTCTTTAAAAAGTTTTACCATTAGCAGCTGGATTCAGATTACAAATAATGGATCTAAAAAAACAATGCTAATGACCTTAACACGTCCTGGATCTTTAGACGGAAGCTTCGAATACCGGTTGAACACCAATGAGCTTCCTGCCACCAACACAGACGTGATAAAAGTTGGCCCACGCTTCAGAACTATTGGCGGAGGATATCAAGACAACCTCAATGCCTCATTATCACCAAAGATCGGCGCGACAGTATGGACTCATCTGGTATTAACTTATGATGGCACTACGGGCATTTTCAAGGAGTGGGGTAACGGTATAGAGATTGGTTCATACAACAATCGCGGAACAGGGAATAACCTTTTTAAAGCATACGAGCCTAGCGAATTTATCATAGGAGCTACCTATAGCCAAATTCCTGGTAAAGAAATTGGAACAAACGTAACCTACGCTGCCATGACGGGAAATATTGATGAATTAAGAATTTTCAATACGGTAATTTCAGACGCACACATTAAAGCTTTATACAACCTGGGACTCGCAGGTAAATAATATTACCAGAAGGGTATTCAGCTGAACAATATTCATGCGGAATACCCTTTAATTTATTCATTCAAAATAATCATTAATGATGAGAAAAAATCTAAGGTTTTCAGCGTTGTGCTTTGGCTTGCTGGTATTGGTATTTAGCTGCAAAAAAAACAGTACACCTGTCGCTGGTTCTTCAAATGCTTCCTTATCATTTACCGTTGATGGCATCTATAATGGTACACTAAACTATGCAGTAAGTGCGAAACCGGTTATTAAATTCAGCTTTACAGAAGCTATAAACACTTCCACCATAGCTGCTGCCATTAAATTGGCTGACAATAGCAGTAATGCCATAAATTATACTTCTACGGTGCAGGATGCTGATAAAACAATCACCATTACACCTCAAAATAATTTACCTGGTTTTGCAAAATACACCTTGTCTGTCAGCAATGCGCTACTTTCTGCTAAAGGCGGTAAACTGATCAATCCTGTCAATATCATTCTGAGTACAGGTATGGATGACACGGATAAATTTCCCCGCATTTCTGATGATGAGCTGCTGACGCTCGTTCAGCAAAAAACATTTAAGTATTTCTATGATTTTGGGCATCCGGTAAGTGGGTTGGCAAGAGAAAGAAATACTTCCGGTAATACGGTTACTTCAGGAGGTTCAGGTTTTGGCGTTATGGCCCTGGTTACAGGTGTCCACCGTAACTTCATTTCGAGGGCTGAAGGGCTTTCAAGGATGCAAAAGATTGTAGACTTTCTCAAAAATAAAGCCACCAGATTTCATGGTGCTTACCCGCACTGGATAGATGGAAATACAGGAGTCGCCCTCCCATTCAGCACAAAAGACAATGGTGGTGACTTGGTAGAGACTTCTCTATTGATGCAGGGACTCATCACTGCACGCCAGTATTTTTCTAATGGCGATGCTGCAGAAACAACTTTACGAAATGACATAACCGCCATCTACAACGGTGTAGAATGGGACTGGTATAAAAAAGACAATAGCAATGTGCTGTACTGGCACTGGAGTCCGCAGTACAATTGGGAGATGAACCTTCCAGTCTCCGGCTGGAACGAATGTCTCATTACTTATGTGATGGCCGCTTCTTCCACAACGCATACGATACCAAAAACAGTGTATGACAATGGCTGGGCAAAAAACGGAGCTATAAAAAATGGCAATAGTTACTTTGGTGTACAGTTGCCTTTGGGGTCGACTAACGGAGGTCCGCTCTTCTTCTCCCACTATTCATTTATGGGCATCAACCCCAATGGACTAACTGATGCTTATGCCAACTATGAAACACAGACACGTGCCCACACGCTGATCAACTATAAATACTGTGCGGCCAATCCAAAAAAATATGCAGGATACAGTGAAAACTGCTGGGGGCTTACAGCCAGCGATATACCGAATGGTTATACGGCCAGCTCACCTGAAAATGACAGGAGCGTGATTGCTCCTACCGCAGCGCTTTCTTCATTTCCATATACACCGACAGAATCCATGCAGGCGCTTAAATTCTTTTACTATAAACTGGGTGACAAGCTGTTTAAGGATTATGGTTTTGTAGATGCATTTTCTATACAAGAACAATGGTTTGCCACTTCTACCCTCGCTATTGATCAGGGACCTATCATCGTGATGATAGAAAACCACAGGAGCAAACTACTTTGGAATTTATTTATGAGCGCACCTGAGGTAAAAGCAGGTATGCTAAAACTGGGTTTTAGCAGCGCCAGTCTTTAATTGATGAACATGAAACGAAACTTACTTTTTACACCGATACTACTTGCTATAACACTGATTACCAATATTGCCTGTGCCCAGAAAAAAGCTGAAGCTGGTAAAAATGAAGGGATAAAACCTGAAATGAAGATCCAGAAAAATCTGACTGACGATCAGCTGCTGGATCTGGTACAAAAGCAGACCTTCAGGTATTTTTGGGATTTCGGTCACCCAGTAAGCGGTATGGCACGTGAACGAAGCAATGAATCGTTCAATTATGGCAGCGAGGTAGTCACAACAGGAGGTACTGGTTTTGGTGTCATGTCCATCATAGTTGCGGCCGAGCGCAAATTCATCACCCGTGGGCAAGCGGCAGCCAGAACTAAAAAGATTGTAGATTTCCTGTATAAAGCAGACATGTACCATGGTGCTTTTCCCCATTGGCTGGATGGTGCTACCGGCAAAACCATCCGCTTCAGCTTGAAAGATGATGGTGCTGATATTGTAGAAACCGCCTTTCTATTTCAGGGACTGTTGACGGCCAGGGAATACTACACTGAAAAAAATCCGGTAGAGAACAGCATCAGGAGTAAGATCAGTCAATTGTGGGAAGCAATAGAATGGAATTGGTTCACTCAAAATCAAAACATGCTGTATTGGCATTGGAGCCCCAATAATGGTTGGGCCATGAACCACCAGATCAGGGGATATAATGAGTGTCTGATTACTTACATCCTGGCCGCGGGTGCGCAGCGCTTTCCTGTAAACAGACAGGTATATGCAGATGGCTGGGCACAGGGCAGACATTTTTTAAATGGCAAAAAGTATTACGACATCAACCTCCCCTTGGGGATGGATTTTGGCGGACCGCTATTTTTCACACACTATTCCTTCACCGGACTTGATCCGAGAGGACTGAAAGACCAGTATGCAGATTACTGGGAGCAAAATAAAAACCATACTCTAATCAACCGGGCTTACTGCATTGACAATCCGAAGAAATTTAAGGGCTATGGTGCCAATAACTGGGGGCTTACTGCTTCTGACAGCTGGTCCGGATATGACGCCCACTCTCCAACAAATGATCATGGTGTGATTACTCCTACTGCTGCGTTGTCATCGTTCCCCTATACACCGGAATATTCTATGCAGGCTTTAAAACATTTCTACTTTGATATGGGCGACAAGCTATGGAGTGAGTACGGATTTATAGATGCATTTAGTGAAGAGAAAAACTGGCATGCAAAATCACATCTGGCGATTGATCAGGGCCCTATCATTGTGATGATTGAAAATTACAGGACGGGTTTATTGTGGAACCTTTTCATGAAAAGCTTACCGGCGGTAAATGGGCTGATGCGCCTGGGCTTTACCAGTCCGGCATTAAAAAAATATGAACCCACCGTGATCAAGCCCTAATTTAATACACACGAGTAAAACACACTACAATGAAAGCAACATACTTACTTATCCTAGGCATATTTTTTAGTTCGCTAAGCTTAAAAGCGCAACAAAAAAAGAGTGTTTCGGCAGCCGATCAGAAAATGAACACCTTTATCAATGGACTGTTGTCTAAAATGACACTGGATGAAAAGATTGGACAACTGAACCTGCTGACAGGTGGTGAAGCAACTACGGGATCAGTAATGAGTATGGACGTAGAGAACAAGATCAAAAAAGGCCAGGTTGGCGGTATGTTTAGCTTTACCACTCCTCAAAAGATCCGCAAGGCTCAGGAGATCGCTGTAACTCAAACCAGGCTTAAAATCCCAATTATATTTGGTCAGGATGTCATCCATGGCTATAAAACCACCTTTCCTATTCCACTTGCATTGTCCAGCACCTGGGATATGTCTCTTGTTGAAAAAACTGCGCGCATTGCCGCTATAGAGGCTACAGCAGACGGGATCAACTGGACTTTCTCTCCTATGGTAGATATTTCAAGGGATCCGAGGTGGGGCAGAATATCTGAAGGCTCAGGAGAAGACACTTATCTGGGTTCTCAAATTGCAAGAGCGATGGTAAGAGGCTACCAGGGCGATGATCTTTCAAAATACAACACCATGATGGCTTGCGTAAAACACTTTGCACTCTATGGAGCTGCTGAAGGCGGAAGGGATTATAACACCACTGACATGAGTCTGGACAGAATGTACAATGAATATCTCCCTCCTTATAAAGCAGCTGTGGATGCAGGCGCGGGAAGCATCATGACTTCCTTCAACGACATCAACGGGATACCGGCTACAGCTAATAAATGGCTGATGACAGACCTGCTGCGTAGGCAATGGGGATTTAAAGGATTTGTAGTAACGGATTATACTGCTGTAAATGAATTGGTAGACCATGGTTTGGGTGACTTGCAGGCTGTTTCTGCACTTTCACTAAATGCGGGTGTGGAAATGGACATGGTAGGCGAAGGATTTTTGACTACTTTAAAAAAATCAGTTCAGGAAGGCAAAGTAAAAGAACAGCAAATCACGAATGCCTGCCGATTGATTCTTGAGGCTAAATATAAACTGGGCCTGTTTGAAGATCCGTTCCGTTACTGCAATGAAGAACGTGCAAAAACAGAAATACTAAAGCCAGAGCATTTGCAATTCGCACGTGAGGCTGCTACTCAATCTTTTGTATTGCTTAAAAACGCCAATCAAACCCTGCCGCTCAAAAAGACCGGCACAATTGCTTTAATTGGCCCTTTAGCTAATTCGGGTCCTAATATGCCTGGTACCTGGAGTGTAAACAGTGATCTTGCCAATACTGCTTCTCTTCTGGACGGCATGAAAGCAACTTTAGGTGCAAATGTAAAAATTCTGCATAGCCTGGGTTCTAACCTGATTGCTGATGCAGAATATCAGAAAAGAGCGACCATGTTTGGCCGTGATATTCCAAGGGACAGCAGACCTGAAGAGGACATCATCAGAGAAGCTGTTGACATCGCAAAAAAATCAGATGTAGTTGTCGCCGCACTGGGAGAATCTTCTGAAATGAGTGGGGAAAGCTCTTCACGTACCAATCTTGAAATTCCTGATGTGCAAAAAAGCCTGCTGCAGGCACTGCTTAAAACCGGCAAGCCAGTAGTGTTGGTACTCTTTACCGGGCGACCACTGGTGCTCAACTGGGAAAATGAAAATGTACCTGCCATCCTGAATGTATGGTTCGGCGGTACTGAAACTGCAAAGGCCATTACTGATGTGTTGTTTGGTGACATTAACCCTTCAGGAAAACTGACTGCTACTTTTCCTCAGAATGTTGGACAAATACCGCTTTACTATGCACACAAGAATACCGGAAGGCCTCTTCCTGACGGAAAATGGTTTAGTAAATTCCGCTCCAATTATCTGGATGTAAGCAATGAGCCTCTCTATCCATTCGGATATGGCCTAAGCTACACAACATTCGCTTACAGCGATCTTAAATTGAGTAAATCCAGCTTCAAGCCGGGAGAAAGCATTACTGCAAGCATCATCGTCACGAATACCGGCCAGCTGGCCGGAAAGGAAGTGGTGCAGCTTTATATCAGAGATCTTGCGGGCTCTTCTACACGTCCTGTTAAGGAATTAAAAGGCTTCCAGAAAATCAGCCTCGCTGCAGGCGAAAGTAAAACTGTGACCTTCAAAATTAGTGCAGAAGATTTGAAATTCTACAATTCTGAATTAAAGTTTATCGCTGAACCTGGAGACTTTAATTTATTTATTGGGGCCAATTCCAAGGATGTAAGTACAATTAAGTTTACGTTACGCTAAAGCGATCATTATGCTGAGACCTCATGTTATAGGCCCCTCGTCTTTCCGATGCTACAACACGTTGTCATCCCGAGGAACCGAGGGATCTCTTGTTCATGCATAGCTTAAAACATCTCTCCTACAGCCTGTGCTGAACTTGTTTCAGTATCGAGAGGACGACCGCTTCAGAGATAACTGTCATTGGGCACCGCGCATAACTGCGCGGTCAGATGACGAACGAACGACCTCCTTATTTTTAAAACATTTCAAATTTGTTTAGTTTAGTATAATGAACAAGATTACATTAACCACTCTTATGGTTTTGCTTTTTGGATTGAACAGTAAGGCCCAGGATCTCAGCAAGTACGATAAAGGAAGTTTTATCAAAGGAAAAGACAGTATATCCTACAGGATTCTCTTTCCTGAGAACTTCAATCCGAAGCAAAAATATCCAATCCTGTTCTTCCTGCATGGCAGAGGAGAAAGTGGAAAGGACAATCAGAAGCAGCTGACTCATGGAGCAAAACAGTTTCTGGAAGATAAATTCCGTAAAAAACACCCCGCCATTATTGTTTTTCCTCAATGCGGATCTGATAGCTATTGGGCCAACGTGAACATCAACACTGTTAATAGCAAACGTGAATTCAATTTTGCAAAAGGAGGAAAACCTACGAAAGCCATGCACGCATTATTGGGGATGGTAGAGGACTTTTTGAAAAAACCGTTCATCGATAAAAAGCAGGTATATGTTGGCGGACTTTCTATGGGAGGCATGGGCACTTATGAAATGCTGAGGCGGAAGCCAAGAACCTTTGCAGCGGCATTTGCGATTTGCGGAGGGGATAACGTGGCAAACGTTCAGAAATACAAAAAAGTACCGCTGTGGATTTTTCACGGAGAGAAAGACGATGTGGTGCCTTCCGTGAATTCATTGATTGTGGCCAACCAATTGAAAGTACTGGGATATGAGCCAAAACTGACATTATACCCGGAGGCCAATCACAACAGTTGGGATCCTGCTTTTGCCGAACCCCAACTCTTGCCATGGTTATTTTCTAATCAGAAAAAGTAAACTTATTCTGCCATGTTGTGGTAAACTGCCTGAACGTCATCGTCCTCTTCCAGTTTATCAATTAGTTTCAGTACGTCTACAGCCTGCTCTTCTGTCACTTCGTGATGAGAAAGCGCAATGCGCTCCAGTTTGGAACTTTTTAGCTCTATACCTTTTTCTTCTAAAGCTTTCTGCAGGGGACCAAAATTTTCAAATGCTCCTTGTGCAACTGCAATATCATTCCCCTCTTCATCAGCCTCCACGTACAATTCTTCCAGTCCGGCATCGATCAGTTCAAACTCCAGTTCCTCAAGATCCAGGTTCTCTGAAGGTACAAATCTGAAGATCGATTTCCTGTTGAATACAAAGTCAAGTGAGCCTGTTTTACCCAAAGTACCGTTTGTTTTGTTAAAATAACTGCGCACATTAGCAACCGTACGGTTGGTATTGTCAGTAGCGGTTTCTATAAGTACTGCCACACCATGGGGTGCATATCCTTCATAAACAATCTCTTCATAGTTGGCCATGCTTTTATCAGAAGCCCTTTTTATGGCTGCGTCAACACGGTCTTTAGGCATATTTACTGCTTTCGCATTTTGTATTGCTGTACGCAGACGTGAATTCGTTTCGGGATGCGGACCAGCATCTTTCACCGCCATCACGATATCTTTACCTATCCTAGTAAACTGCACGGCCATTTTGGCCCAACGTTTAAATTTTCTCTCTTTTCTGAATTCAAATGCTCTTCCCATTTTTCTTAATGTATTATTTGCTGCTCTTTAAATTATCCAACATATCTGCTGTCATCTTTGCAAGATCAAATTCAGGTTTCCAGCCCCAATCTTTTACAGCGACACTATCGTCAATAGATCTTGGCCAGCTGTTCGCAATTGCCTGACGCGGATCATTATCTGTGTAAGTTAATTTAAAATCCGGAATATGTTTTCTGATCTCGGCAGCCAAAATCTCCGGAGTAAAGCTCACACCGGTAAAGTTATAGCTTGAACGGATAGAAATTTTATTTGCTTCTGCATCCATCAATTCAATAGTACCACGAATGGCATCATCCATGTACATCATAGGCAATTCAGTTTCGGCATTTAAGAAAGAAGCATAGCTTCCTTTTTTCAATGCATCGTGGAAAATGTGAATTGCATAATCTGTTGTACCACCACCTGGAGCGGCTTTCCAGCTGATCAGTCCAGGGTAACGGATACTGCGTACATCCAAACCAAATTTCTGATTGTAGTATTCACACCACCTTTCACCAGCCAGTTTACTGATGCCATAAACTGTGTTGGGATCCATTACACAAAACTGAGGTGTGTTGTCCTTCGGAGAATTAGGTCCAAATACGGCGATTGAGCTTGGCCAATAAACCTTTGCAGTTTTATAAGTGATTGCCAGATCCAGAATATTAAGTAGTCCGTTCATATTCAGATCCCAGGCCAGTTTTGGATTTTGCTCTCCTGTTGCGGATAACAATGCCGCCAGAAGATATACCTGAGTTGGCTTATATTTTTGAAATATATCGTTTAAGATGTCTTTTTCAAGCACATTTACAAACTCAAAAGGGCCTGAATTCTTGATGTCATAATCAGGTCGGCGGATGTCGCAAGCAACAACATTGCTCTCACCATATGTTTTACGTAAGGCTGTTACCAGTTCTGTACCGATCTGACCATTGGAACCTAATACTACTATTTTTTCTGTCATTGATTTTATGTGGATTTTGGCAAAAGTAATTAAATGGACAAACCTATTAAAAAATGTTTATTGCACACAATATTTAAGCACTAATATTTAACTGTTTAGAAGCTATATGAATAGAAATTTCACATAAGATTCTAGGTATATTCGACGTTGAATTCATAAAGTAACAAAAACATTATATATTTACTTTAATTGTGTATTTTGAACACTAACTATTATTTTTTTCTTAATATTACAAAACAAAACACAGTTAGAGCACACCAAAACACCTAAATCGCCAAATATGGACAGAAGAGCAGCAGTGAAGAATATGGCCTTTCTAATGGGAGGCGCATTATCAGCAACTACGATCGGAGTATTCCTTGAGGGTTGCAATTCTCCATCCACAAAAACCAATGACAGCTTATTTACTGATGACCAGCAATTGCTGATTACGGAAGTTGCCGACATCATCATCCCTACCACAAGTTCACCAGGTGCTAAGGCAGCAGGTGTAGGGCCATTCATCGCTATGATGGTCAAGGATTGTTATCCGGATGATGCTCAGAAAGCCTTCGTTAAAGGATTGGAAGACCTTGAAAAACAATCTAAAGAAGAGTTTAAGAAATCATTTATTGAAATTTCAGTAGAACAACGCCAGCAATTACTGAATAAACTTAGGGAGGAAACGATTGCCGCCACCAAGACGGAGAAAGACGCTCTGGACAAGCAGGAATCAGCTGAAAAGGATAAACAAACCGTTAATCCTGATGACAAGGCTAAGTCACAAACGGAAAACGCCGGTACAATTTCTATCTTACCAAAGGACAAACCTAAGATGGAACCCCGCTTTTTTGCGATCGTCAGAGACCTGACACTGCTGGGTTATTTCACTTCTGAAATAGGTTGTACAAAAGCGTATCAGTACATCCAGGTACCTGGCCGTTACGACGGCTGCGTAGATCTGAAACCAGGTCAGAGAGTTTGGGCATAGTTAACCTTCAATAAAATTAAAATGAGCAATTTGAATATCAAGGCAACAGCCAATAATACTTATGATGCCATTGTTGTGGGATCCGGAATAAGCGGCGGCTGGGCAGCAAAAGAACTAACTGAAAAAGGATTAAAGGTTTTATTACTCGAAAGAGGAAGAAACATTGAACATATAAAAGATTATACCACCGCAA
Source organism: Pedobacter frigoris (assembly GCF_005116445.1). GTDB lineage: Bacteria > Bacteroidota > Bacteroidia > Sphingobacteriales > Sphingobacteriaceae > Pedobacter > Pedobacter frigoris. Next base: position 387,066 of record NZ_SWBQ01000005.1, on the reverse strand, counting down.
TGAAAAACCCCTGGGAATTTGAACACAGGGGCAAATTAACTGAGGCACAAAAAGAAACCCACCCAGTGCAAAAAAGGGACTATCCTTACCAGGAGTTTAATGAAAGCTTTTGGGTAAATGACCTGGATTGCCCGTATACTGAGGTGAAGCGTTTTGACTGGTACCGTGGCTTTCACGTGGGTGGCAAGTCGCTGATGTGGGGCAGGCAAAGTTATCGTTTAAGTGACCTGAATTTTGAGGACAACCTTAAAGACGGATATGGTGTAGACTGGCCTATCCGTTATAAGGACCTGGCACCATGGTATGATCATGTAGAAAAATTCGCAGGGATCAGTGGTTCAGTAGAAAACTGGCCGGCATTACCTGACGGACACTTTCTTCCGCCAATGGAATTCAACTGTGTTGAAAAGGAAGTTAAAAAACGTATTGAAGACAAGTGGAAAAAATCCCGGATCATGATCATGGGACGTACGGCTAACCTAACCGTGCCGCATGGCGGAAGAGGCTCTTGTCAGTACAGAAACCTTTGCAGCAGAGGCTGTCCATATGGTGCTTATTTCAGTACCCAATCCTCTACCCTACCGGCTGCAGTAGCCACCGGAAACCTAACCTTACGCCCATTCTCTCTCGTAAACACAATCATCTACGATAAAGAGACTCAAAAAGCTAAGGGCGTGGTGGTAATTGATTCTGAAACCAAGGAGACGATTGAGTACTTTGCTAAAATTGTATTTGTGAACGGTTCTACTTTAGGGTCAACATTCTTATTATTGAACTCCACTTCGGACGAGCATCCTAATGGACTGGGCAATGGCAGCGGTCAATTGGGTCACAACCTTATGGATCACCATTTCCGTTGCGGGGCATCAGGAAAAGCAGAGGGATTTGAAGACAAATACACCTATGGCAAGCGCGCCAACGGGATCTACATACCAAGATACCAGAACATGAATGGCGACAAGCGTGACTACCTGAGAGGCTTTGGCTATCAGGGTGGTGCAAGTCGCGGAAACTGGCATGCTGATGTTGCAGAGATGGCTTTCGGTGCTGAGTTTAAAGACCAGATGACTGTTCCCGGTGCATGGAGCATGGGACTGGGCGGATTTGGAGAATCCCTGCCTCATTACGAGAACAAGGTTTCTATAGACAAGACAAAAAAAGACAAATGGGGACAACCTGTTTTGGCAATCGACTGTGAGTTTAAAGACAACGAGCGCAAAATGCGTGTTGACATGATGAATGATGCTGCGGAGATGCTGGAAGCTGCGGGCATGAAAGACGTGAAAACCTATGACAACGGCTCTGCCCCAGGTATGGCTATACATGAGATGGGAACAGCCCGCATGGGTCATGACCCTAAAACCTCGGTATTAAACAAATGGAACCAGATGCATGAAGTGAAAAATGTATTCGTAACAGATGGATCCTGCATGACTTCAGCGGCGTGTCAGAACCCATCATTGACATATATGGCTTTAACAGCAAGAGCCTGTGATTTTGCTGTAAGTGAATTAAAAAAAGGTAATCTATAATAATGAATAGAAAAATTAGAATGGGCATGGTTGGCGGTGGTAAAGATGCTTTCATCGGCGCCGTTCACCGCATTGCCGCAAACATGGACGGGCAGGTAGAATTTTGCTGCGGAGCCCTGAGCATCAATCCGGAAGTAGCTAAAGAATCAGGTCGGATGTTGTTTCTTCCTGAAGACAGGGTTTACATGAATTTTGAAGAAATGATCGAAAAGGAAAGTAAACTCCCTGCCGATAAACGCATCGACTTCGTGACGATAGTGACTCCTAATTTTGCCCACTTTGCTCCTGCAATGCTGGCTTTGGAAAATGGCTTTAATGTGGTTATTGAGAAGCCTATTGCTTTGTCGCTTGATGAAGCAAAACAATTGCAGAAAAAGGTGGAAGAAACCGGACTTGTACTTTGTCTTACTCATACCTACTCTGGCTACCCAATGGTAAAACAAGCCAGACAAATGGTAAAAGAAGGCAAACTGGGTGCCATCAGAAAAATAATGGTTGAATATCCTCAGGGATGGCTCAGCACCCTTACAGAAAGAGAAGGCAACGCAGGCGCCGCATGGCGTACTGACCCGAAAAAGAGCGGAAAAAGTGGATGTATGGGTGATATAGGTACTCATGCTGCTCAACTGGCTGAATATATTTCAGGCTTAAAGATCAGCAAAGTATGTGCAGACCTGAACATTGTGGTAGAAGGAAGAGGACTCGATGATGATGGAAACGTATTGTTGAAATTCGATAATGGTGCCAACGGTGTACTTGTGGCTTCTCAAATTGCGGCCGGAGAGGAAAATGCATTAAAGATTAAAGTATATGGTGAAAAAGGAGGTCTGGAATGGCACCAGATGGAACCCAATACCTTGATTGTAAAATGGCTGAATGAGCCTGCGCAGGTTTATCGTGCCGGACAAGCATATTTATCAGATATTGCCAAACACAACACGCGCGTACCGGGTGGCCACCCAGAAGGTTATCTGGAGGCATTTGCCAATATATATAGAAATTTCGCATCTACAGTAGTGGCAAAGATCAACGGCACTACCCCTACTGATGCCATGCTGGATTTCCCAAGAGTAGAAGATGGTGTAAGAGGAATGGCTTTTATAGATGCCGTAGTAGCTTCAAGTGCATCAGATCAAAAATGGTTTGATTTTAAGATATAATTAACAGATGACAACAATTAAAGGCCCTGGAGTTTTTCTTGCACAATTCATTGGCGACGAAGCTCCTTTTAACTCTTTAGATGCAATATGCGAATGGGCAGCCGGATTGGGATTTAAAGCAATCCAGATGCCTACGCTTGACGCGAGGTTTATAGACCTGCAAAAAGCTGCGGAAAGTAAAACCTATGCTGATGAACTGAAAGGCAAGGTAGCTTCGTACGGACTGGAGATTTCTGAGTTATCTACACATTTGCAGGGTCAGCTTGTAGCAGTTAATCCTGCATACGATCTGGCATTTGATGCTTTTGCCCCTGATCAGTATAAAAACAACCCCAAGGCACGTACTGAATGGGCTGTACAGCAAATGAAATATGCTGCAAAAGCCTCGCAAAATCTTGGTTTAAACGCACATGCTACCTTTAGCGGATCGCTATTATGGCACATGTTTCACCCATGGCCGCAACGCCCCGAGGGGTTAGTTGATGCCGCCTTCACTGAACTTGCAAAAAGGTGGATGCCGATCCTAAATGAGTTCGACAACTGTGGTGTGGATGTGTGCTATGAAATTCATCCTGGTGAAGACCTCTTTGACGGCGTCACTTATGAAATGTTCCTGGAAAAGGTAAACAATCATCCGCGCGCCTGTTTGCTATATGATCCTTCACATTTTGTACTCCAGCAGCTCGACTATATCCAATACATCGACTTTTACCACGAACGTATCAAAGCATTCCACGTAAAAGATTCAGAATTTAATCCAACTGGTAAGCAGGGAGCTTTTGGTGGTTATCAAAGCTGGGCGAACCGTGCCGGCAGATACCGTTCTCCCGGCGATGGACAGGTAGACTTTAAAACGATTTTCAGCAAACTGGCACAATATGACTATAAGGGATGGGCTGTGATGGAATGGGAATGCTGTATTAAAAATGCACAGGTAGGCGCTGCTGAAGGTGCAGAGTTTATAAAAAAACACATCATTAAAGTGACAGACAGAGCATTTGATGATTTTGCGGCATCCGGTGGAAATGATGATTTTAACAACAAGATCTTAGGAATATCATAACCCTTAAAAAAACTAAACCAGAAACCATGGAAGAAATGAAAAAAGACCAGAACGCTACATCTAGACGTGGCTTTCTAAAAACGACGACTATTGCAGCCTCTGCATTCATGATTGTTCCCAGGCATGTGTTGGGGGGAAAAGGTTTTTTGGCGCCGAGTGACCGGCTGATCATCGCCGGTGTTGGTGTGGGTGGTAAGGGGCAGTCAGATATCGATGCTTTTTATAAAAGCGGCAAAGCAGATATTGGATTTCTTTGTGATGTTCACGACTCAAGGGCTGCTAAAAGTGTAAAGGCTTTTCCAAAAGCAAAATATTATAAGGACTGGCGTGAAATGTTTGAAAAGGAATCAAAAAACTTTGATGCAGTTTCCATTTCTACTCCGGACCATAACCATGCGGTACAGGCTATGGCTGCTATGCAGCTCGGTAAGCATGTGTATGTGCAAAAACCTTTAACCCACGATATTTATGAAGCCAGGGCACTTACTGCTGCTGCTAAAAAATATCAGGTGGTAACGCAAATGGGTAATCAGGGTGCATCAAATGATGGGCCTCGTCAGATGAAAGAATGGTATGATGCAGGATTAATTGGTGATGTACATACCGTTTATGCCTGGACTGACCGTCCGGTATGGCCTCAGGGTGTCCCATGGTCTACAAACAAAGCCCAGGTGCCTGCTGATCTGGATTGGGATCTGTGGCTGGGAACGGCGCCTTATAAGGATTATGTCGATAAGCTAGTTCCGTTTAACTGGCGCGGCTGGTGGGATTACGGAACAGGTGCATTAGGCGATATGGGATGTCATTTGCTTGAAGCTCCTTTTAGTGTGCTCAACCTGAAATATGCTAGTGAAGTACAGGCAAGTGTTGGCTCGGTCTATGTGGATGAATTCAAAAGAGGTTATTTTCCTGACAGCTGTCCTCCATCAAGTCATGTGACGTTAAAGTTCCCTAAAACCAACAAAACAAAAGGTGATGTTACTGTGCACTGGATGGACGGCGGTATACAACCGGAGAGGCCTGAAGAATTGCAGGCAAACGAAACTTTTGGCGATGGCGGTAACGGAACTTTGTTTATCGGAACGAAAGGCAAAATGATGGCGAGCACATACAGCGCAAACCCTAAGTTGCTTCCTCTGAGCAGAAACAAAGACATCAATCTAAAACAGCGTTTTGCACGTGTACCTGAGGGTGCAAACGGACATTATAAGCAATGGGTTGAAGCCGCGATTGCAGGTTATGGCAAACAGGAAGTGAGCTCTCCTTTTGAAATTGCAGGGCCGCTGACAGAGGCTTTATTAATGGCAAATCTCGCTATTCGTGGTGTTGATGTTCAACGCAAAAATGACAAAGGCAATATCATTTATCCTGGACGGAACATCAAATTGCTTTGGGACAATAACAATATGAGGGTGACAAATCTGGATGACGTAAATCAATTCGTAAAACGTGAATACCGTAAAGGATGGACACTTGGGGTTTAAAAATTTAAAACAAATACATAAATGAAACAATACATTCTCTCTGCAGTATCTGCGCTGGCCATTACCGCAATGCTAGGCTGCAGCAGTACAAAAAGCCAGACTGGCACTAAAGGTTTTACAAGATTGTTTGACGGTAAAACAACTACAGGATGGCATACTTACGGTAAAACTACTGCAGGTGCTAAATGGAAGGTTGAAGACGGCGCGCTGCATCTTGATCCAAAAGGACCTGGTGATGGCGGCGGTGACCTTGTAACAGATAAAGAATACAGCAATTTCCATTTGAAATACGAATGGAAAGTTGCTCCAAAGGCAAACAGTGGGCTGATTTTCTATGTACATGAAGACAAGGCTAAATATGGCGCAACATATAGCACTGGTCTGGAGATGCAGGTGTTGGATAACGATGGTCATCCTGATGGAAAGATCACTAAACATCGTGCAGGGGATCTTTATGACCTGATCAAAAGCAGTTCTGAGCCGGTTAAAGCCGTTGGAGAATGGAACAGCGCAGAGATCATCAGTAAAAATGGTAAACTTGAGCAGTATCTGAATGGTGTAAAAGTCGTTTCTACCACACTATGGGACGACAACTGGAAAACGCTGATCAATGGCAGTAAATTTAAAGGCTGGGAAAACTGGGGTACCTTTAAAATGGGTAAAATTGCACTGCAGGATCACGGCGATAGCGTGTGGTACCGTAACATTATGATTAAAGAGCTATAATCAATACATTTAAAGACAAATCAAAAAACCAAATATGAACTCAAGTAACCGTATTAAATTATCTTTCATGATGTTCCTGGAATTTTTCATCTGGGGCTCATGGTTTGTTACCCTGGGAACTTTCCTGGGCAATAACCTTCATGCAACCGGAGCACAGACCGGCTCTGTATTTTCTACCCAGTCATGGGGGGCTATTATTGCGCCATTTATCATCGGATTGATTGCCGATAAGTATTTCAACGCTGAGAAAATTCTTGGTGTATTACATATTGTAGGTGCGCTCCTGATGTACCAAATGTACAATTCAGAAGATATTTCTGTTTTCTACCCATACGTACTGGGATACATGATTCTATTTATGCCTACACTGGCTCTTGTAAACTCAGTTTCCTTTAACCAGATGAAAGATCCTGAGAAAGAGTTTTCTACGATCAGGGTATTTGGAACGATTGGCTGGATTACAGCAGGTTTGATGATCAGTTATATCTTCCATTGGGACTCAGCAGAAAGCACTACTGCGGGATTGTTAAAAAACACCTTCGCAATGGCCGGAATCGCATCACTGATATTGGGTCTGTTCAGCTTCGCTCTTCCTAAGACTCCACCAAAAGGAGCTAGCGGTGAGAAAGTGAAAATTTCAGAAATTTTGGGATTAGATGCATTGAAGCTTTTAAAGGACAAAAACTTCGCTATCTTCTTCATCTCTTCTATCCTGATCTGTATTCCACTGGCATTTTACTATCAAAATGCACACCCTTTCTTATCGAATGTAGGTGTAGATAATCCTACAGGAAAAATGACCATTGGTCAGATCTCCGAAGTATTGTTCCTATTACTTTTGCCGGTATTCTTTACCCGTTTTGGATTCAAGAAAACAATTCTTGTAGGTATGCTGGCATGGGCTGTACGTTATGCGCTGTTCGCCTATGGAAATGCAACCGATCTTAGCTTCATGCTGATTATCGGTATTGCTTTACATGGCATCTGCTACGACTTTTTCTTTGTGTCGGGCCAGATCTATACCAATGCTGCTGCAGGAGAAAAATACAAAAGTTCTGCTCAGGGATTGATTACCCTCGCTACTTACGGAGTAGGGATGCTGATCGGCTTTGAAGTAGCAGGTATGATCACTGATAGTTATAAAACCGCCGATGGTGTATTTGACTGGAAAATGATTTGGATCATCCCTTCAGGTATTGCCTTGGTAGTATTCCTTTTATTTGCAGTTTTCTTTACTGATAAAAAGAAAATTGAGGCAGAAGCAGTTTAATCGATATTAGAATGAGCTCCGAACTAAGCAGAAGAAATGCATTAAAAACCATTGTTGCCGGAACCGCCGCTTTAGGGGTCTCGGCAGCAATGCCTGTTTTTGCTCTTGAAGAAGAAAAATCAACAATGTTAAAAGGAAATGTAAATCATTCTGTATGCCGTTGGTGCTTCGGCAACCTGGATCTGGATACTTTATGTGTAGAAGCAAAGAAAATAGGCATTAAAGCCATTGACTTGATTGGCCCCAATGACTGGCACATACTAAAGAAGCACGGGCTGGATTCATCTATGTGCAATGGCGCAGAAATTAACCTGGTAGACGGATGGAATGATCCGAAGTTTCATGCCACCTTAATCAAAAACTATTCAGAAATGATTCCCCGCGTTGCAGAAGCTGGCTATAAGCAATTGATCTGTTTCAGTGGGAACCGCAGAGGGAAAGATGATGAAACAGGATTAAAAAACTGTGTAGAGGGTTTAAAACAAGTACTTCCAATAGCGGAGAAACACAATGTGGTATTGGTGATGGAACTGCTCAACAGTAAAGTGGACCATAAGGATTATCAGTGTGACCATACCGAGTGGGGTGCAGAGCTGTGTAAACGTTTGGGATCTGAAAATTTCAAATTACTTTACGATATTTACCACATGCAGATCGATGAAGGAAACGTCATCGCCAACATTAAAAAGTACAATAAATACATCTCTCATTACCATACCGCCGGCGTACCTGGAAGAAATGAAATTGATGATACACAAGAGCTATTTTTTCCGGCAATCATTAAAGCTATCGTGGCAACAGGTTTCAAAGGATATCTGGCGCAGGAATTTATTCCAAAACAAAAAGATGGCATAAAATCCCTGAAGGAAGCGGTAAATATTTGTGACGTATAATTTGAAGCATATGAATTCTAGAAGAATATTTTTAAAACAAGCAGGGATTGCCGCAGCAGGAGCATTATTAATACCTTCTTTTGCCTGTACATCTCCAGCAGCAGCTAAAGCAGTTGGACTTCAGCTATATACATTGAGAGATCAGATTTCTAAAGATGTAAAAGGTGTAATAGAAAAAGTTGCAAAGGCAGGTTATAAAGAGGTCGAAACTTATGGCTACTCTCCTAAAGATGGCTATTGGGGACTCGATGCGAAATCATTCAAAGCTTTGCTGAATAGTAATGGGCTAAAAGCGCCAAGTGGACATTTTGGTATTGATGACTTCATCAAAACTGGCAATTTGGACCTACTTAAACCATTAATTGAAGGTGCAACCGCCATTGGCATGAGTTATTTAACTTGTCCATGGCTAGACCCATCTTTAAGAACCACTGCAGATGATTTCAAAAAGACATCTGCCCGTTTGAATGAAGCAGCTGTACTTTGTAAAAAATCAGGATTGCAACTTGGCTATCACAACCATGATTTTGAATTCAAGAAATTTGGTGATACAAACGGTTATGAGATCATGCTTCAGGAAACTGATAAGAAGCTGGTTCAGTTTGAAATGGATCTTTACTGGGTGGTGAGATCTGGAAATGATCCACTTGCATTATTCGCTAAGCATCCTGGCCGTTTCCCGATGTGGCATGTAAAAGATATGGATAAGACCAACAATGGGATCAATACGGAAGTTGGTACCGGAACCATTGACTTTAAACCAATTTATAAACAGGCCAAACAGGCCGGATTAAAGCACCTGATTGTGGAGCAGGAGAATTTCTCAATTGATCCATTCGTAAGCATTAAACAAAGCTTTGATTATGTAAACCGCGAACTGATTTAAGATATATATCTTAACAATAACAGGGGGAGTGGTTTAGAAAAGGCCGCTCCCCTTTTTTTATGTTGAAATAATCCGCATCTTTGGGGACTTATTATTCACCATTAATACAATTATTAAATAATTTAAAAACAAGTAAAACAACCAATTAGAAAGATGAAAATTGCAGTAGTAGGTGCCACCGGACTGGTAGGCACCGTAATGTTAAAAGTATTAGAAGAGCGTAACTTCCCGTTGACCGAATTGATCCCTGTAGCCTCTGAGAAGAGTGTTGGTAAGGAAATCAGCTTCAAGGGTAAGAAGTTTGCTGTTGTAAACATGGAGACAGCAATTGCAATGAGACCTGATATCGCGTTGTTTTCTGCTGGTGGTGGTACTTCATTGGAATATGCTCCTCGCTTTGCTGAAGCTGGTACAACGGTGATTGACAACTCTTCTGCATGGAGAATGGATCCTTCGAAAAAACTGGTAGTTCCTGAAGTAAACGGCCATGTATTGTCTATAGATGATAAAATCATTGCCAATCCAAACTGTTCAACCATTCAAATGGTGGTAGCGTTAAAACCACTTCATGATAAATACAGGATCAAACGTGTGGTAGTATCTACTTACCAGTCTGTAACAGGAACTGGTGTGAAAGCGGTAGAACAAATGATGAACGAACGTAAAGGAATCACTGACGGCCCTATGGCTTATGCCTACCCTATCGACCTTAATGTAATTCCTCAGATTGATGTGTTCACTGAAAACGGATATACTAAAGAGGAAATGAAAATGATCCTGGAAACCCGTAAAATCATGGGTGACGACAGCATCAGGGTTACAGCAACGACAGTGCGTATTCCGGTTATGGGAGGACACTCAGAATCTGTGAACATCGAATTTGAAAATGATTATGATGTAGCTGAAGTAAGGGATATCCTGACAAAAACTCCTGGGGTAATCGTTGTGGATGATATTGCAAACCTGAAATATCCAATGCCTATGGATGCTCATGAGAAAGATGAGGTATTTGTAGGAAGGATTAGACGCGATGAATCTATGCCAAACACATTAAACATGTGGATCGTTGCCGATAACCTGCGTAAAGGTGCTGCAACTAATACAGTTCAAATTGCCGAGTATCTTGTGAGCAAGGAACTGATATAATAAAATTAGTAAACACACAATGGCGGTCGTTATCCTGAAATAAATCAGAATGACGACCGTTTTATTTAATACTACCACTGATTAAGCACGATTGTTACACTATGTTTAAAAGACAAAACCTACTCTTCCTGTTTTTCCTGCTAAGCACGAATCTTTCATTCGCCCAAGCCCCAGTCCAAAGGCTGGAACAAGCTTATAACAATCTCATTGCCGACCCGCAAGCAAAGTATGCAATCACCTCGTTGTGTGTCCTTGATGCCAGTACCGGCAAAACCGTGTTCGCACGCAATGAAAATATAGGACTGCCAACTGCCTCAACACTAAAAGTCATTACATCGGCCACAGCGTTTAATTTACTGGGCAAAGATTTTCAATACCAGACCACACTTTCATATACTGGTAAAATTGATGATGAAGGCACCTTGAAAGGCCACCTGATCATTGTTGGGGGCGGGGACCCTACATTGGGATCATGGCGATATGAGGGCAGCAAAGAAGGATTTGTATTGAACCAATGGGTAAAGGCTATCATAGCTGCCGGAATCAAAAAAATAGAAGGAAGTGTAATAGGGGATGAGAATCTGTGGGGATCGCAAACGACGCCAGATGGCTGGATATGGCAGGACATAGGAAATTATTATGGAGCCGGTGCCTCTGCCTTATCATGGAGAGAAAATCAGTTTGACCTTCACCTGAGGGCGAACAGAGCTAACGGCTCAGTTACGGTTTTAAAAGCCGTTCCTGAAATGCCTTATATCAAAGTGGTAAATGAACTGAAAGCAGGTGCTGAAGGTACTGGTGACAGAGTGTATGCCTATCTGCCTCCATTAGGGAATGTTGCTTACCTAAGAGGCACCTGGGCACTTGGCATTGCAAAATCCGGCATATCTGCAGCACTGCCAGACCCTGCTTTTGATGCTGCTTTCCGCTTACAGGATACATTGAAAAGAATTGGGATATCTTCCTCAGGCAATCCTTCGACGAGCAGGTTGCTTAATATAGAAGGGAAACCTTTACCTTCAGTGACACACAAACTGGCGACCATAAGCTCTCCTACATTGAGCCAGATTGTCTATTGGTTCAATAAAAAAAGTGTAAACCTTTACGGCGAACACCTGTTGAAAACACTTGCCTGGAAATCCGGAAAAGAAGTCAGCACCAAAAACGGGGCAGCGACTGTAATCAGTTACTGGGAATCAAAAGGAATTGATAGGAATGCATTAAATATACTGGATGGAAGTGGCCTTTCTCCAGGCACCAGAGTTACGACCTCTGCCATGGCCAATGTGCTGTTTCAATCTCAAAAAGAAACCTGGTTTCCGGCGTTCTATGAGTCTCTACCTGAAAACAATGGAATGAGGCTAAAGAGCGGAACCATAAATGATGTTTCTGCATTCGCAGGATATTATACCGATAATGCAGGCCGAAAATATATTATTGTCATCAATATTAATAACTATTCCGGATCAGGAATCAATAAAAAACTATTTAAAGTACTGGACGCCTTAAAATAAGAAATGATAACTTGCAGAAAGTTTATGAAGAGATTTTTTTTACTGCTATTCTTTAATGTAATTAGCTACGCTACATTCAGCCAGAATGCTGCACCTGAAAGTTCAGCAACCACAGAATCTATACCCTCTTTTAACAACGCACCTGAGGTAGCCATTATCCCTGAGCCGGTCTCAGTGGTTAAAAGTGAAGGACATTTCGTTATCCCTGAAAACATATTGATAGCCGCTCCTGCCCTCCCTGAATTGAAACAGGCCATTGCATTTCTTCAGGAAAGGCTGTCTATACCGACTGGTAGTTTTGTATCCGTAGTAAATACGCACAACCAGGCTGCTACAGTTAAACTGATCATCAATGAAAAGGCCAGTTCAGTTCTTGGAAAAGAAGGCTATCAGCTTTCTGTAACCCCCAGCCACATTACCATCAGGGCCAATAAAGCAGCCGGACTATTTTATGGAATACAAAGTCTGATGCAGCTATTCCCCAAGGAGATAGAAAGCAAGGAGCCTGTTGAAGAAATCAACTGGACAGCACCCTGTGTTGAAATTACTGATTATCCCCGTGTTGGATGGAGAGGACTGATGTTCGACGTGGCCCGTCACTTCTTTACAAAAGCAGAGGTAAAACAATACATCGATGCAATGGTACGCTACAAGTACAACTTATTGCACCTGCACCTGACTGACGATGAAGGCTGGAGAATTGAAATTAAGGGATATCCAAAGCTGACCGAAGTCGGCGCATGGAATGTAAAGAAAGTCGGAGAATTTGGGAACTTCAGTACTCCTGGCCCTGATGAACCCAGAACCTACGGAGGATTTTACACCCAGGATGACATCAGGGAACTGGTGCAGTATGCTAAGGAAAGATTTGTAGACATCATGCCCGAAATAGATGTTCCGGGACATAGTCTGGCGGCAATCGCTTCATACCCTGAACTGTCATGCACCCCAGCCGCACCAAATTACAGGGTACGCTCGGGTGAAAGGATCATGGACTGGTCCAGAGGTGCGCCTCCTACTGCTTTGGTAGACAACACGCTTTGTCCGGCAAACGAACTGGTATACAGCTTTCTGGATACAGTAATTACACAGGTAGCCCAGTTATTTCCCTTTGATTATATTCACATGGGAGGTGATGAGGCTCCCTTTAATTTCTGGGAAAAGAATGATGCCATTAAAGCACTAATGCAAAAAGAAGGCTTAAAGAACATGCACCAGGTCCAGGGCTATTTTGAAAAACGTATTCAGAAGATCGTAGAGGCCAAGGGCAAGAAGTTTATGGGTTGGGATGAGATTCTGGATGGGGATATGCCTTCCAGTGCTGCGGTAATGAGTTGGCGGGGTATGAAATATGGCATTGATGCAGCTAAAAAGAAACATGAAGTAGTCATGAGCCCCAGCACTTATGCTTACCTGGATTACATGCAAGCCGATGTCATCACCGAACCTAAAGTTTATGCTTCACTTCGCCTGAGCAAATCCTACGAGTTTGACCCGATACCTGCAGGCGTGGATCCTAAATTTATCAAAGGTGGACAAGCAAACCTATGGACTGAACAAGTTTACAACATCCGCCAGGCGGAATATATGACCTGGCCACGTGGTTTTGCAATAGCTGAATCCGTATGGTCTCCCCCTGAGAAGAAGAACTGGAGTAATTTCTTCAACCGAGTAGAACAGCACTTCAAAAGGCTTGATATCGCAGAAACCAAATATGCACCAAGTGTATATGACCCGATATTCTCGGTGAGCAGATCGGCCGACAAGCAGCTGATGATTGAGCTGAGTACAGAAGTTCAGGGGTTAGATATCTACTATAGCTTTGACAATTCCTTCCCTGATCGTTTCTATCCAAAATATACGGAGAAGATTACTCCTCCTAAAGACGCGGCTACCCTAAAAGTGATCACCTACAAAGGTAAGAAACCAGCGGGCCGCATGATGGTTATGCCAATAGAAGAATTGAATAAAAGAGCCTGGAGAAAATAACATTGAGATACTTCGTTCACATCGGATATAATGGATTACAATACAATGGCTGGCAAAAACAACCGGGCGTATTGAATGTACAGGGTGTAATAGAAAAATACCTAAGTCAGGCGCTAAAGACTGAGGTCTTCATCAATGGATGCGGCCGTACTGATGCGCATGTACATGCCAGCCAATTCTTTTTTCACATGGATATCGAACAGGAATGGGATTTTGACCTTAAGTTCAGGCTTAATAAACTGCTGCCACTAAACATTGCGGTGTTTGACATCATTCCTATGGAAGGCCTGCCTCATGCGCGTTTCGATGCTGTACAGCGTTCTTATGATTACTTTATCCATACCTATAAAGATCCTTTTCTGAACGGATTAAGTTCGTTCTACCTGTTAGATAACCTTGATTTCGATAAAATGAAACAGGCAGCTGCGGTGTTACCAAAATACAAAGACTACAGGGCGTTTTGTACCAGTCCCGATAAATACGAACACACGATCTGCAACGTGATGTCGGCATCTTTTGCAGTCGACACTAATGGCGACAAATTACGCTTTCAGATCTCTTCCAATCGCTTCCTCAGTAAAATGATCCGTATTATTATGGGGCAGCTATTGAAAATAGGGCGAGGTGTACTGAGTGTGGATGAGTTTGAAAACTACCTGATCACCAATACCACACCTGAACTAATTACACCTGCACATCCCCAGGGACTGTACCTTTCAAAGGTTACCTATCCTTACCTAAACCTCCCTCCACGCGTAGAATTTTCATCCATTCTTCAGAAACAAACAGACGTTACCTGGAGAACTTTATAAGCTACTGATTGATAATTTATTGCTATTGATAATTTACTTTATTATCGTTAGCTTTAATAGACCAATATAAATAGGAGGCATTATTATGACTGTTATTCAAAAAATTGAGCATTGGGGCGATGTACACCACGCCAAATGGCTCGATGTAATTCGGATTGTTTTAGGAATTCTCATTTTCGGCAAGGGCATCGCCATCGTGAGTAATACTGAAGTCCTTCAGAACTTGCTGCTGCAAAATAATGTTTTTGGCTTTTCGGGAATGATGGCCAGTTTAGCCATTCACATTGTAGGTTTTGTACACCTGGTTGGGGGCATTCTAATTGCCATCGGACTGGTTACAAGATTTGCGGTAGTCATTCAGATTCCGATCCTGCTTTGTGCAGTATTTTTTGTCAATCTCTCACAGGGATTTTCAGTACTGAACTCTGAATTATGGTTGTCCATCATTGTATTGATGCTCTTGGTATTGTTCTGGGTAGTAGGCTCTGGACCCTATTCAGTAGATCAGGCAATGAAAAGAAAACAAACCATCTACAGGTAAGCTACTTAGCTTTCTGACAACAATATAGCCCTGAGTGCATCGGCCGTAAGGCTGATGCCATTGGCGTTTATTGCAGCCTGTTTATAAAAGACTTCACGCTCGGCAAGCTTAGCCTCTATAAAAGCGATCAATTCAACTTCATTGAGATTTTTGATCAATGGGCGCTTCTCTTTTCCGCCTTCGAGCCTTTTTGCCAATGCTACAGGCGACATTTCGATATAAACCGTTTTCCCATTGGCATTCATCCACTCCATATTGTCAAAATAACATGGCGCCCCGCCACCTGTTGCAATTACAATATTGGCAGGATAGTTATATTCCTGCAGGGTTTTCTTTTCCAGTCTACGGAAAGCATCTTCTCCATGAGTGGCAAAATAATTTCCCACGCTATCTCCTAACTCCTTTTCCAGCTGATGATCAAGGTCTATGAAATCATAGCCAAGCTTTGTCGCCAGCTTCTTGCCCAGCGTACTTTTACCACAACCCATAAAGCCAATCAGGAATATCTTCATTACCTTAACTTTCTAATTGATCAATGTTACCTGGCAAAATATTCCTTTGCCAGCTCGTCTATTGAAGGAGCATTGTTATAATGCCATTTGTTAATCACCACTCCGTTTTTCAACAATAAAACTCCCGGACTAGCACGAACCATACTTTTTAAAGGCACAGCATCAGCATAGAAAACTTCCATAAACAGCTTCATTCTTTTGCTATAAGCATCCGCGTCCTGGGCAGAATTTGAAGTCAATAATACCGCCCGGATGTTGAACTGCTCCGCCGCGTTAAGTGCAAGCGCATTCAGTTTAGACATCCCATCATCATTTGTTTCCTTTAAATTATAGGCTACAACGATCAGGTTGTAATATGGATTTTCAATCAGTTCTTTGGTATAATCTGTTCCTGAAGCATCTGTGATCAGCAGATCTTTAATCTTCGGCTGGTAGCCTTTTTTAATCAATTTACTTTCCGGTGTTCCTACAATCTCCCAGTTGTCGTCCTTCCAGATTTCTGTCTTCAGGTAGTCCTTATCACTCATCACTTTCTTCTCCCCTGTTTCCTTGTGTTTCAGGTTGTACATGATCTGGTATTCATCAGGCTTTGCCCCTGCTGGGATTTTCATCAGTTCGGGTAAATTGGCTCCTATTTTATATGGCAGGAAATCCAAAATCGGCAACCTGCTGTAGGTGTATTGACTAAACAATAAAGAAGCTGTCAATACCAGTCCAAATAGCGTATTCTGAATACCCTTATTCTCCGTAACCGGCATAATGCGTTCCCTGTTCCTGAATAAGATTAAGATCAATACAAGCAGCACAAGATCTTTAGAGAAAGACTGCCATGGAGTCAATGGTATTGCGTCGCCAAAGCATCCGCATGAAGTCACCACTTTAAATGCTGCCGATACAAACGTCAGGAACGTAAAGAATATGATCACCAGCAACAAGCCTGTTGTTACCTGTTTGCGCCAGAAGCCGAAGAGCAACAATGCACCAAGTACAATCTCAAAGACACATAATAGAATGGCTATTCCGGTTGACCAGCCACTTAAAAAGTCCATGTGAAATACCTCAAAATATTCCTGTAGCTTGTAGCCAAAGCCAAGTGGGTCATTTGCTTTTATCAGGCCCGAAAATATAAACAGGACTCCAACAAATATTCTTGAAAAGTTAAGTAAGCTTTTTTTCATCTGGTTATTTCAATATCTACTTTACACCTAATCTGATCAATGCAAAAACTGCATAATTCAGCATATCCTGATAATTCGCATCCACACCTTCGGAAGCGAGGGTTTGCCCCAGGTTATCCTCTATTTGTTTCACCCTGAAAATTTTCATCAGGATTAAATCTGTCAGAGAACTGATACGCAGGTCGCGCCATGCCTCACCGTAATCGTGATTCTTGGCAAACATCAATTCTTTTGTATCGTTTGCTTTCTCATCAAACAAACGTTCTACAAGCGCCACTTCAAGCTCATTGGGATCTTCCGGCCCCATATCCAGCTGAATCATTCCGATGATACAATAATTGACTATACCGATGTATTCCGAAGTGATGTCTTCACCTACCTTCGATACTTTTTTCTCTTCAAGCGTACGGATCCGCTGCGCCTTAATGAAAATCTGATCTGTAATTGATGATGGTCTTAGGATACGCCATGCAGTGCCATAATCATTTGTTTTCTTCAAAAAAAGCGATTTGCAAACCGCTATTATTGAGTCGTATTCCTGTGAAGTATTTGTTGCCAAAAGAATAATAATTTATATAGAAACATTTATCTAAGTTTGTACTCAAACAATGGCTAAAGATACATTTTTAAACGGAAAGACCACATTAAACGTTAAAGGAAGGCTATTAGATTTAAGTACCCCGGCAGTTATGGCCATACTAAATCTTACGCCGGATTCCTTCTATGGGAACAGCCGCAGCAGCTCTGTGGATGACGCTTTACAAAGAACAGAAGCATTTTTAAAGGATGGAGCCACGTTTATAGACATTGGTGCATATTCTTCCAGACCAGGCGCAGCAGAGGTCAGTGCAGAAGAGGAATTGAAAAGAATGCTTCCGGTGATTGCAGCCATCACAAAAAAGTTACCAGAAGCGATATTATCTGTTGATACTTTCAGGGCAAAGGTCGCCAAAGAAAGTATTGAAGCAGGAGCACATATCATCAACGACATATCGGCAGGTGGCATGGACGAAGCCATGTTTGAAACCGTTGCGCAACTGCAGGTCCCTTACATCATGATGCATATGAAGGGAACACCGCAAACCATGCAGCAAAATCCTCATTATGAAAATATAGGATTGGAAGTATTGCATTATTTCTCTAATAAAATTTCGACATTGAAAAAGCTGGGAGTAAAAGATATCATTCTGGATCCCGGTTTCGGATTTGCAAAAACCCTCCAGCACAATTATCAGCTAATGCAGCAAATGGAGCATCTGCAGATACCTCAATTACCTTTACTTGTCGGCGTATCCAGAAAATCGATGATCTATAAATTCCTTGGAACTTCGCCGGAAGAAGCATTAAACGGAACTACCGTATTAAACACTATCGTTTTACAAAAAGGTGCACGTATTTTGCGTGTACACGATGTCAAAGAAGCTGTTGAAACTATAAAAATTCTTACCTTGGTACAAACGAGCTGACGGAGCTCAAACCAAATCATAAATACGAAGTGAAAACAATTGATTTCGATTTTCTCAAAATAACTGTAACTGATGTTGTAGACATTGTCTTTGTTGCATTGCTCATTTATTACATCTACAACCTCATCAAGAATACCCTTGCGGTAAATCTTCTGCTCGGAATGCTGATCATCATGATCATTTGGTTTGTGGTGAAACAATTACACATGGAGTTGCTTACCGCAATTATAGAAAAATTCATGAGTGTGGGGATTATCGCGTTGATTGTGATATTCCAGCCCGAGATCAGGCGTTTCCTTCTGCTGATCGGTAAAAACACATTTCTCCAGCAAAACAAGGCCTGGTGGGGATACTTGTTCGGTAGTAAAAATATCGAAAGAGACAATCTCGTGCGTATCAAACCGATCATTGATGCCTGCAAGAGCATGAAGAAATCACGGACAGGTGCATTGATCGTCTTTGTGAAGTTTTATGACGATCAGCTATTTGCCAACAGTTGTGAGATGATAGACTCAAAAATCTCCAAACGTTTACTGGAAAGCATTTTCCAGAAGTACAGTCCGCTGCATGATGGGGCCGTAGTCATTGCTGAAAATAAGATCAAAAGTGCAAGCTGCATTCTCCCACTTACGGATAATGACAAGCTTCCGCCTCAGTTCGGATTGCGCCATCGGGCCGGAATCGGCGTTTCAGAAACCACCGATGCGGTTGCTGTCATCATCTCGGAAGAAACAGGGGAAATTGCCTATGCAAAACAGGGCCGTGTAAGAATGAACGTCTCTTTTGGCGAACTGGAGAAATTACTGAACAAAGATTTTTAAGCGCCCATGTTCATACGTCGCCAGTCCTTTGGCGAATATCCGGTATACTTCTTAAAGCAGCGGCTAAACCAGGAAGGGTCATTGACTCCAAGCAGATAGGTGATATCCTTGATCAAAAGTTTTGTTGAGCACAACAATTTTAATGCTTCTTCATGAATCCTATCCTCAATCATCCTGTTTACAGTTTTACCAACATAAAACATGGTATAGCTGTTCAAACGTTTCATAGAAATTTTCATCTCATCTGCATAGAAATTAGGGTGATGTTCCGACTTAAAAGAATGCTCAATCAGTTCCTCGAGTCTTATTACCAATTTCCTGTCGGGCGTGATATACCCTCCCCTTTCAAAACGGCTTGTATCTTTCATCTTCAAGATTTAATATCAGTTGTCTTCTGGTCACAATGATACTCATGAAGCTTCCAATAAAAAATGAATTACAGTTACTAAAACAGGCACTTTCCCTTTACTTCTCCGCCATTGTCTTTAATTTATCCAAAGCCTTTGGCCACATTTGTTTAAACTGCTCTACATAACTCTCATCCATGTCTGTTTCTATAAAGAGTTCTGTTTTTCCATCTACGTCTTTTAGCGTATAATTTTCCAAAGCGCCGGACCATCCCTTTACTGCATCACTATCCAGATCTTCCACACCATTTTGTATCATCCCCAGATGCTCTATAGACATGAATTCATTGGGTATATTTCTGACGATCCTCGAAACCATTCCGTCCTCACCTTCGCCTAAAAAGAGAACTTTGCTTCCTTCTTTCCAGTCAGTCTCTGCCCGTGATCCTTCAGAGAAAGCAGAAGTCCACTCGCGATAAGATTCATCACTCCAAAGAAGTTTCCATACTTTTTCTCTTGGGGCGTCAATCGTGATATTAAATGTTAATCTTTCCATGTCTTTATCATTAAGGTTTATGTTAATCTAAGATCGGGAAGATTATAAGGAATGTAAAGGCGTAATTGCGACATATTTAGGGCTTATCCCGTCAAACTTCGATCTCCAACAGATTGCACTTAAATATGGGTGCAATCTGTTCTCTGCATCTCTTATTTAATAAAAGCAGCTATTTTCTCGTTCACATCTTCACCTCTCAGGTTCTTCGCTACGATCACCCCTTCAGGGTTGATGAGGAAATTCTGAGGGATTGCACTAATACCATATTTAACAGCTACATCACTTTTAAACCCTTTCAGATCACTCACCTGGATCCAAGGCATACCGTCATGCTTCACCGCATTCAGCCATGCAGCCTTTGTTTCATCAAGGGAAACACCCACGATTTCAAAATTTTTATCTTTCAGTTGATTATAAGCTTTCAACAAATGTGGATTCTCTGCACGGCAAGGCACACACCAGCTAGCCCAAAAATCTACCAGTACATATTTACCTCTTAAGGATGACAGTTTAAATTCTGCTCCTTTATCATCTGTCTGCCTAAAATCTACTGCTTTTCCGATTGCAATTTGTTTAGCTTTATCATACTTCGCTGTCAGCCTCTGTCCGGTATAACTTGCCAGAACCCTTTTGCTAAGCGGATCATAATAACGTCCGAATGTCCCAGGATCAATAACAGCAGTTTTGTTCTCACTGATGAGATCAAGTGTCACATAGGAATCGGGGTGACTGAAGATAAAGGAGTCCAGAGCCGCTTCTATTTTTGCGTGCACAGGTCTTGCTTCCGCCTGTATCTTTTTGATCTCAACGGTATCTTTCACTTTTGCATAGTATGCCTTCGTAAACCTTTGCGTGATCTCTTTAAATTGCGCAAGCATTGCGCCTAGTTGTTCATTGTATTGAAGATAATCTTTTTGTGCTTGAGCACCTATAATGCTCGCCTTAGCCATGCTATTCTTACCAGTCACCTTATATTTGCCTTTTTCCAGATAAAATTCCTGATAGTCAGACTGGCCCCCACGCTTAGCTGTATCTTTCTTCAGAGGTACCAATGACAGATATGCTTTACTTGCAAATGCCGTGGTACCGCTAAGTAAAAACTTTCCATTTTTTACAACTGCACTATCCCTGGCATCTTTCCCTTCGCTGTTTTTGTAACTCAGCATTACCATTTTATCCTTTCCTGCCTCAGCCAGTTTGCCGGATATTTCAAATTTATCTTGCGCCATGCTGCTCCCTGCCAAAAGAATCAGGAAGAAAGCAAGTGTTTTTTTTATGTTCATCATTTATTAAAATCTATTTAATCAATTCCTTCAATTTCTCCGTGAGTGCTTCACCTCTCAGGTTTTTACCAATGATTATTCCATTCGGATCAATCAGCAGGTTTTGAGGCACCGAATTGATGCCGTACATCACAGCCACCTCATTTTTCCAGCCTTTCAGGTCGCTCACATGAATCCATGGCAGGCCGTCTTTTTTAACTGCATCTGCCCAAACAGCTTTACCTCCCGGATAATCAAGCGACACACCTACAATCTCAAAGTTTTTACCTTTTAGTGCATTGTATGCCTTTACTACATTCGGGTTTTCCGCGCGACAAGGCACGCACCAGCTGGCCCAAAAATCTACCAGCACATATTTGCCTCTTAAAGAAGAAAGCGTGAATGGTTTATCGTTGAGGTCATTTTGAGTAAAATCTGTTGCCTTAGATCCTGCCTGTCTGCGCTTACCTATTTCAATTTTCTCGGCGGTCCGCAAGCCAAGAGGAGAGGATTTTAATACAGCAGAAAAGCGATGAAACAAGGGCTCTACTTTTGAGGCTTCGAATTTACTGTCCAGCACATACATGTTAAAGGTATAAAGCCCCATAAAAGAATTTAAATGGCTCTCTGCAAACCTAACACTGATATCCTTATTCTTAGCTACCAGCTTTTGAACACTGTCGCCCGCCATTTTACGTTCTTCCAATGATTTCACATAGCTCCCGTCTGCGGCTTTCTTTCCGTATTCATCCTGTAATGCTATGATTCTGGCCGTAACCGGCTTAATCATGGCCTCTCTTTCACGATTTTCAGAATCAGCAACTGAACCCGTGATTTGGGCGTTGCTGATCAGATCTGTACCAACCATAGAAATTTTCGAATTCTCTATAAAAAAACCTTGGGAGTCGCGTTGTCTTCCGAAATCTGCTGCACCATTGCGTCTAACTGTGAGAATTGCACTTTGAGGCTCCTCAACACTTCCGGTAAACTGAAACTTGCCGTCCTTGATTTCCGTAGAATCAATTTCCTTCCATGCATTGTTCCTTAAAAGAACAAGATATGCCTTGGCCTGACCTTTTATAGCGGGTAATTTTCCAGATATCGTATAGCTTTTTTGAGCTGCTACCACAAAGGGCAGCAGCATCAAAACTGAAAATATTGTTTTTTTCATTTTTCTATTTTTATAGATTAAGAGTTATCTTTTTTAATTTAACAACAAAATCCCGCCCACAAAACCTATGTTATAAGTGATTGTTGCTGATGCTACATATGGATTTGCAGCCAAAATGGTGAAGCGTAAGTATCTGGCTGTAGTTAATGAAGGCAAAGTTATAGTGTGCATTTTAGCGGTATTGTTGACATTGATTGCATACGTACCCTTATCTGTCCAGGTTATGTTATCTACACTTGTTTCCACTTTAGCAGAGGTTGTCTGAGCTCCATTGGCAGCGGTTAAGCCCGTTGGAAAAAAATAGTCTAATCCAGGAAAGGTAACATTGCGTCCATAATCAATAGTTAAGAATTGTGGCAGCGGCACGGTATTAGAACTTGCCCAAAATGTTGTACCAGTAGTTGCATCAATTGCTCTGCCCGCTACGTTAGTTCCAAATGTAGAAGATGCAGTAGCAGTAGGAGTATATCCGGCATGGTTCACATAACGTGGTTCTTTTGTATTAAAGACATAGTAAATAACTTTACGTGCCTTTGGATCCTGCGCTACGCCGTCTACAGATGCAATGGTCAACGGCAGCACATAGGTGGTGAATGGCTGCAGTGTGGTCTGAAAACTAAGATTTAGTATCGCCGCTTCTGAAAGATTAGTCCCGGCAGCGATGGCTACCGTTGGCTTATAATACAGATAGCTTTTTGTGGGAAGTAAAAGGGCGGCATTGCCATATTTCAGCTTATAATCTGCTATTTTAGTCGTATCAGTGGCAAAGGTCACATAATGAACATCCGAAGACGAACTACCTTGTAGCGCCGCTTTCATTTCTACGGTAACTACAGACACATTTCTGATGTCGAAATCTCTCGCCAC
This sequence comes from Pedobacter frigoris, assembly GCF_005116445.1. Classification (GTDB taxonomy): domain Bacteria; phylum Bacteroidota; class Bacteroidia; order Sphingobacteriales; family Sphingobacteriaceae; genus Pedobacter; species Pedobacter frigoris. The sequence continues at coordinate 363,870 of NZ_SWBQ01000005.1, read as the reverse complement.
AACATCTGTTGAAGCCGGCACATCAAAAGTTACACTACCTTCAGGTAGGGCTTCGCGGCCAGTTTTGTCTTTTTTGCAAGCCATAAACAATAGCGCTACCGTGCATATTGCTAATAAATTTAATTTATATGTCTTCATCTCTTGATTTTATAGTTATGGATTTTGGGGCATATCTGGATTAAAGGCCGTCACCTGTATCGGTATTTGCAGCGTGTATCTCGGGCTATGCGGCTCAAGCGTGGCTATCACTGTATTCTGCGCATTGGTCCGGGTTACTGCCGGCATCCTGTTTTCCATGTCAAATCTCCGCATATCAAACCAGCGTAAGCTATGGAAAGGCAATTCACGCCTTCTCTCGGCCAGTACTTCATTAAACACAACATTTTGATCAGCCGAACTGAAATCTCTGCTCGTGCCTGTATACCTGGCCCTGCGAACTATATTCAAATGATTTAGAGCGTCTGTAAGATTGTTTGCCCTTGCGGCACATTCCGCAGCAATTAACCGCATTTCCTGCACAGTCGTACCGGAATTGGTTAGCTGAAAAATTGGTGTAACTGCAGCTGCGTAGAACGCAGTCGCCCCTCTTACGGTACTTGTCCAGCTCGAATAAAGAATTGTCCTTCTTGCGTCGTTGCTGGCGAACGAAGCTTTGAAGTCTAAGGCTATCGGAATACCGGCAGCAGCATATCCCTTACCGTAAATCGCGTCCGGATGAGACACTACAAGTTGCGTGATTGGAAAGGAAGCAGGAGTGGTATAATCAATCATTGTTGCACGGGTATTTGCTAGCGCCAGCTCTGCATGACGCAGCGCTTCACTATATTCTCTTCTGTATAAATAAACGCGTGCCAATACGCTATATGCAGCAGCCTGGGAACCACGAAACCTTGCGCTGCTATTGTCAACAGGAAGGTTTGGGATAGCCGCATTGATGTCGTCAATGATATGTTGATAAATTTCAGCCGTCGTAGCTCTTGGTGGAGCTTTTTGACTTACATTGTCTGAAGTGACAAAAGGTACAGCCAAATCAGTAGCCGCAGTTGCAGCGTCGTAGGGCTTGGCATATTCGTTCACCAGGTAAAAATAAGAAAATGCACGGCCAAGTAAGGCTTCCGCCTTAACACTGTTCCTCCGAGATGCAGTACCGCCTTCAGCAGCGTCAATACCTAACAACACAGTATTGTACAAACTAATCCGTTGGTAATGGTCAGCCCATAGATAGGCGGCTGCACTAACATCATTTGTAAACTGTGGCTGCCAGGTATAAACGAAATCAGCAAGCGTAACTGGCGGAGTATTAACGCTTAGGTAATCCATATTGTCGGTCATATAATCCAAATAAGGACTGCTCATTTCAGTTGTGAATGCTATTGCGTTTAACCAAAGATCATAGTCATTGGTTGTTTTCAGCAATTGCTTGCCCTTTGGTTCCACATCCAGATATTTGTCGCAACCACTAAAAATCATGCAGCAAAGCAACAGTTTGGCGGTTATATATTTTAATTTCTTCATCAGTTTAAATTTTAAAAGTTAGTGAACAAACCAAGTGTATACGTAGGAGTTAGATACGATTTTGCGTAACTTCCCGTAGCCATACTAAAGTTTTCACGGTTAAACCCAACGGAGTACACGTTTGAAGCCTGGGCTTTGATCTCAAAGTTCTTGAAACCAGCCTTTTTTGTAAAGCTAACGTCATTTAACCGATACGAAACCGTTACATCTCCTAGTGTCATGTAATCACCATTAACCACATAGTTGCTGTTATAACGGTAAGCCAATCCTGGCGCAAAGCTATTCAGGTCAGTTAGGGTTGGAATATCTGTGCGCTCTTCATCGCCAGCAACCCTCCAAAAGTTATTTGACCCTTTTAAAGGTCTGGTGACTTCCGGTGTCGGTCTCGGCACGCGTACTTTAAAACCACCATAATAATTGATCATTGCGAAGAAATAAAAATTGCCAACATCCACTCTGTTACTTAGTCCACCGCTAATAGTTGGAACAGATGTTCCCGAATATTGTACCAGTCCTGAATTCTTATCTGACATCGCAGTAACTAAAGGTGTTCCTGTAGTACTGGTGTTTACCACAAATGATTCCCCATTTTGATTCATAATGATGGGGTGGCCCTCATTGTTAAGTCCTGTTGTATTGTAAGAAAACATAGCACCCACTGGATAACCACTTACATAACCCAATACATCAAGAATCTGCGGATCGTAACGTCCCGTTCTATACACATCAAGTACCTTGCTGTTATTTTTAGCAATCACAATACCCGTATTCCAGTTAAAGTTCCGGGTGGTGATCCAATCAGACTTCAGGCTAAATTCCAGCCCGTTATTTCTGATGGTGGCATAATTGATTAAGGCAGAGCTGGCACCGAGCGTTGGGTCGATCGTAGAATTACCCATTACATCGGTTGTTTTTTTGGTATAATACTCAAGGCTACCGGTAATGTTTTTGAAAACATCAAAATCAAGCCCAAAGTTTAAGTTCTCAGTCTGTTCCCAACGCAGGCCTGTATTGGCATTGGAGGATAAGATGAGCGAAGGAAGCACAGGTGAATTCTGTGAATTGTTCTGAGCCCTGGCAATTACCTGTGGAAGCGAAAGTTTAGCTACATTTCCATTAAATCCGTAAGCACCGCGCAGTTTCAACTGGTGAAGCCAGTTTATTTTGCTCATAAAATCTTCCCTATGTATGTTCCAGGCAGCACCTAATGACCACAATGGTTTGTATTTATATTTTGGATCACTACCAAAAAGGTTTGATTGGTCAATGCGGATACTTCCCGATAAGGAATACGTATCTTTAAAGGAATAGACAACATTAGAAAAAGCCGATACAAACCGGTCGTCATCATAGCTCTGGTTAAAAAAACTATTCAAAAGTCCAAGGCCATTTCCCGTAACAAGTGTACCAGTAGTTCCTGTTACACCATTAAATATCGCAGCATAATCTACAGGCTGATGCAACAAACTCTGATCGTTATAGCCAAAGTAAGACGCTAAATTACCTTTAGCTAATACGCGGCGTATTTCAGCACCTGCTATACCGTTAAGGGAATGGTTACCAATTCTTTTATTATAATTTAATTGCGTCCGCGCCGTATAACTAGTTGAAGTAGTATTCTGTTGACGGAGGAAATCCCCGTCAGGAAGATTCCTTTTGAATGCCAACGTAGGGTTAGCAGCCGTAGGAGTGATGGTATAATTATTTACGTAGCTATTCACCTCATTGGAACCCTGGCCAGCCAAATGCTTGAACTCTGTACGGGACGTTTCATATACCCCGCCGAACAATAGGTTAAATCCTTTTCCAATATTATAGTTAAAATTGGCAATGGTCTTGTTATTTAACGTGCGCGTTTTATTACTTACTTTATTCGCTTCAATTAGCGGGTAATAGTTTTGGTCTAACAAGCCTTGCGATAGGAGGAAACTATTGTAAACCGGTGCGTAGCTTTGTGAAGTGATGGCGGCAGGGTTACCATTTACATCTTCATAGCGCTCATAACCTGCATAGGTAGCAGCACCCGGTACTGGAGCGCCGTTGATACGACTTTCCTGGTACTCAGTTATCAGTTCCAAACTCAATCGTTTTGCGAGTTTAAGGGTAGTGCGGCCCGTCAGTTGAAATCTGTTGTTGTCATTCAGGATGGCATTATTGCGGTTACCCGTATAATTGGCCGTGATGTAATATAGTGCGTTTGGCACACCACCCGAAATGTTCAAGGTATTTGTTTGCGCAACTGCCGTCCTCTGGAATAAACGACTGTAATCCTCAAGATTGTCATAATTAGCCAGTTCTGCAAAAGAGCTTTCAGCCTGTGCAGGTGTAATAATGCCGGCGGCTAGCTGGGCTTGAATATAGTAGGGAATAGAACGACGTACATTACCCCCTAAAGATCCCGGCGCATACAAGGCATTCCAGCTAGATGGTGTGACAATTAGCGCTTGTCTTTCACGTATGTAATTTGCATTGATGCCCGACGCCTCTGGATCCCACCGGTAGCGGCTATAATTTTCCTCTGGCGTAAGGCCCAATGTAGTCCTGAAATTAAACTGTGCAGCCCCAGGGCTTGCCTGTTTTCTTTCAATAATAATTACTCCATTAGATGCCCTTACCCCATATACAGTGGCAGAGGCGGCATCTTTAAGGATCGTCACCGACTTTATTTCATTTGGGTCTATCATATCCAGCGTCAACTCTGTTGGATAACCATCCACTACGATTAACGGACTTTGGTTGGCTGACATGGTAGAAATACCACGGATATTGAACAAAGGCCTGGTAGTTTCACCAACGCCAGGAGTAGTACTGGTAAACTGTACGCTGTTGTTAATCAACAATCCTGGTAAACGGTTTACCAGTCCATCAAGGAAATTAGAACTTACCCTTGATTCATATTCTTTAGTACCTATTTGCGAAACCGCACCTGTGCTCTGTTCCGGCTTAATCCGCTGGTAGCCCGTGTTAACAGTTACTGCAACTTCCTCCAGGTCTGCTACGGCAACATCCATTCGGATGGTTCCAACGTCTTTTGACGATCTGACTTCTTTCGTCTTATAGCCTGTGTAAGTGATAACCAGTATTGCGCCATCATCTACATTTTGCAGAAAAAACGAACCATCCGCACCTGTTCTGACCCCTTGCTTTTGTCCTTTAACCGTTACAGTAGCTCCAACAAGTACATCGCCGGCACTATCTACCACGCGTCCACGCACATCAATGTTTGAAAACATTGCACTTAGATTATCTATAAAGGAGGGCTTGGCGGGCTCTATCACAATGAATTTATCCTTTACCGAATAAGTAAGATCCTGATCCCTAAAAACAGCCCTCAAAGCATCTTTCAGTTCCACGCTGCTCAGGCTGATGGTTACTTTTTTAGCATTTTTAACCTCCTCAGAGTTAAATACAAAGTCGTACCCAGTTTGTGAACGTATTTTATCAATTACTGCTCCAAGCGAAACATTTTTTTCATTTAAAGTAACCTTCTGAGCATAGCCTGCAGCACTTGCCTGAATCAAAAAGGTGGTCATTAGCACTATGATTAACTTCATAATCAATAGAATTTTGGTTGGCAGCCACTTAAAAGGCATACCTCGATTTAAAGCATAGTTTTCCATACTTCGTCATTGTTTTGTATTCAAACACAGGAAGTCGACGACAGACATCATATTGCTTTGTTAAGCAATAATGCCTAAGTTTGAATTGGTTTGAGTTGAGAATTGATTGTTAGCAAATAATTGTTCTTCCTGAAATTTTTCAGGAATGGTTGCTCAAACTATTGCCGGAAAGTGTTCGAACCACTTTTCGGCTTTTTATTTAAAAGCCCCTTTTTCTCTGGTCTTAGTGGCGTAGAATTTCTTTCATAACTGGTTGTTTAGGTTGTTGATTATATGATTTAATTAAATAGTCTTTATTTCATTACCGTTACAGTCCTGCCTTCTATTTTAAACTTCACACTGCCAGTAGTTTGCATTCTCTCCAGTACAGTTGATATGTTTCTGGTTCTTGATACTGCGCCGCTAAATGTGACGTTCTTTGGTGCATCCGCGGCATACACAACTGTCACATCGTACCAACGGGCCAATTCACGCATGAGTCCCTCCAGTGTTTTATCCCTGAATACGATGCTGCCATTTTTCCAGGCCAGCACTTCTTCGGTATTTGTTTCTTTTACTTTAATGGCCTGATTAATCAGGGTTGCCTGCTGCTGGGGTTTGAGTACCGTGCTGCTTTCTACTCCATAAGAGTGCGTAGCAACACGCACAGATCCTTCCAATAATGTTGTTTTCACACTACCCTCATCAGCATAGCTGTTTATATTAAAATGAGTACCAAGTACTTCTACCTGCTGCCCATTACTTTCTACCACAAAGGGACGCTCTTTATTCTTAGTCACTTCAAAATAAGCTTCGCCATCCAAATAAATTTTTCTTACACCTCCCCGCGAAAAGCTGGAAGGTATCTGCAATTTACTGGCAGCATTTATCCACACCTTAGTACCATCAGGTAACGTGAATTCGTAGGTCTGGCCTTTCTCTGTTTCGGCTGTCATCTCGACAGAGCGCAGCGACAAATCTACTACATCATTATTATCACTATAGGCCAACCTGTCCTCACCTATCACTACCCCACTCTTGTTGTCCCTTAGCTTTATCACCTTGCCATTGGCCAGTGTAATTGTTGCCCCGTTCTTACCTGGTGTGATATCATTGGCATACCTATATTTGTTATCATGGGAACCACCAGCGATCTCAGATCTGTAATTGAAGAACCAAAGTCCAAAAACAAGCCCTCCCACTACAGCTGCGATACCTGCCGCCATTCCTAAGGTGATCCGAAACCCTGACAGCTTTATTTTTTTATCGGCAGATGGCATTACAGGTGCCATCTTATAAATGTTATTTAGAATTTCCTGTTGTTCGTCTTCATCCAGGCTATAGGTATTCCTGGATTTCAATTCAGCATCTACCAGCTGAGCAAGCTCAGCCTGCACTTCGTCATGATTAACCAGCTCTAAAAACGCAAGTCGTTCATCATGTGATGCATTTCCATCGACATATTTGCGGAACAATAAAGAAAATTCTGAATCAGCAGTCATAAATTACAGGTACATTTTAATGCCTTTCAACAGCTTGACGAAATGAATAAGGGTATCGGGGTAGTGTGATGTAAAATATTTTTATTTATTCATCAATAGAATCAAGACCAGCATCGCATCCATATTTTTAAGATACTTTCTGATATTTCCCAAAGCTACCTTCATATGAGCATGAACAGTACCAGCACTCAGGCCAAGTTGATTTGCAGCTTCTTCATATTTCAATCCCTGTTCATGACAAAGCTGGTAAACCTTACGCTGCTGTGGTGAAAGGGTTTCAACTGCCTGTGCAATCATGCCCCCCATTTCATGATAACTCAATGTTTGTTCAGTCAAATCCTCACCATTTTCTAACTGCTCCTCTTTTAGTTCGACCGTCCTCAGCGCTTTCCGGGCAATTCGTCTTAATGCGTCAATGCTTTGATTTCTTGCAATTCTGTTCAGGTAAGCACCAAAATTTTCAACACCATCAAGCTCTCCCCGTTTTATCCATATCTTCAAAAACACATCCTGTACTACTTCCTTGGCTTGGGATCTGGAATGTGTCATTTTCATGGCTATACTAAAAACAAGCTGCTGATGATGCTCAAATAAAACATTAAAGGCATGCTCATCCCCCTGCCTCATTAAAGCAATCAGTTCCTGATCTGTATAAGTACCGTAAGCAGCCATGACGTTTATTAAATTACCTCCCCCCGTTACTAATTTACTAAATTTCTGCAAGATTAGGTAAGTTATCAATATTAACCAAACATCAATTACGGCTCATTTCTTTTTCAGCCTACAAAAAAAGCCTAGAAATTTGCAGGCTCTTTTAAAAGTTGGTCAAAGTCAGATTACTTACTTTTTCACTGCAGTGTCCACAACAATAGAATCCTTTGCTGTGGCATCCATTGTAGTCACCGTAGAATCACTCATTATCACCGTAGAATACGTTTATGTTGTAATTATACGAACGCATATCGAAAAGAAATCAAAGGCAATGCAAATGCACCTCTTTCTCTTTACGCGTTGTTCACTTCAAAACCTCCATAACTGAGCATTTCAGCATTGTGCGCCACTACAAGATTAAGTTCCAGCCTCTCAATCAAAGCTTTGGCCTGGATAATGTTCCTGTGGATGTCATTGATACCTCTGATCTCAATTCCTTTAGACAGCAGTTTAAATTTGTTCGGTTCAAATTTGTCGATAAACCTTTGCAGATCTGAGCTGATTTTTATTTGTGCTTTTTCCATGTTGTGATCTAACCTTGCTAGTTGAGCGCAAAACAAGACAACCTATTTTAACTCATTGGTTAGTTAATGTTATGTTATCAATCACAGCTGATGCACTAATTGAAAGCAATTTGTTCCGGACCCGAAACTTTTTCTATATGGCAGGCACATTCGCCACCCTTTACTTTTACCACTGCAGATTTGGTCTGGTTGGTCTCTACAGATGTGCCTGTAACCTTCAAATCGTCACCCGCTTCAGACAACTTCGAAGTAAAATTATCATTTACCACTAAGTAGGAGCCTTTCACATAATATGAACTGGTAAAATGAGCATCAATTTTTTCGCCGGTCCGCTGGTTCACCACACTATAGTCTTTTACTTCGGCGGCCAGACCTTTATTGTCTACAAACTTTACGGTTGCCGATACAAAAATATCAGTGCAAATCTTATTTCCACAGTCAGTATTATTTCTGTCTTTTTTACAGGCCAGCAACGTCCCGGCCATTAATAATGCAAGCGCAATTCTCTTCATCGTTTATCGGTTTTTAAAGGAAACGGTAGAATTTAACAAAACGCTACAAATAAAACAAAACCTTTCAAAGCGTAAGTTGTTCTTCAATCACATCAATCTTTAAACAAATGGGCTTATTAAAAACAGCATTAATAGGCGCCGCAGTATACGGCGTCATTAAATATGTAACGAAAAAGGACTTAAACGGGAGATCAATAATGGATGATCTCAAAGAGAAAGCTCCTGAATGGATGGAAAAGGTAAAAAATGTAAAAGAGGAGTTCAAAGTAGAACTCGAAAAGCAGAGGTATTAACGAAATACCTCTGCAAGCTTACGGTCTATGTCCTTTTCTTCTATAGTGTGCACTAAGATCTTACCTTCCTTATCCAACAAAACATAACAAGGAAGAGACGGGGTTTGGTACAATGTAGAAACCTTAGCCGGCATATTCTTTAAAGGAAATTCATCACATACCTGGATCCATGGCATTTGTTCCTGGTCCATGGCTTTAAACCAATCCTTCCACTTGCTGTCATTAGAAACGCTCACAATTTCAAATCCTTTGTCTTTATATTTCTGATAAACTTCTTTCCAGTGTGGAATAGCCTCTCTGCATGGCTTGCACCAGCTTGCCCAGAAGTCGACCATCACATATTTACCTTTTGTTGAAGAAAGGCTGAATGAGGTACTATCGCGTGTTAATAAAGTAAAATCAGGAGCAGATTTGCCTGGCAAGACACGCTTTCTCATCTCTATGTTTTCACTCAGGTTATCATAATAAGCTGACCCTTTAGCGCCTGATTGAAACTTAGCCAGCATAGCCTCTACCTTTGAAATAGGCATAGAGGATTCAAACATATAATAATTGCTAAACATATATACTCCGGCTACAGAAGCGGGGTCTTTTGCCACAAAATCATTAATATATTTCAACTGCCATGCTTTGTATAGTTTGCTGATGGAATCTGACTTGGCACGCAATGCCTCATGGTCTGCACCCTTCATCTTATCAAGTGCTGCATAGGCTGCCTTAAATTTAAGTTGCTCAGGATTGTTTTCATATTGCTCATATTCATCATTCACTTTGGAACCGCTTATCTTAAATGTCTTCAGGCTTGCACCTTTTCCCATGCCATAAGCTGTATAATCGTAATGCTCAGCACCTGTAGTATCAATATCAACAGTAATCTTGCTGTTTTCTACAAACAACCTCATCCCCCAGTTGCCGGACGAAAATTGCAGCCCCATCACTTCCGGGTTATCTATTTTCCCCTTCAGTTCAAAAACACCGTCTTTTAACAAAGCACTATCTACAGCCTTAGAAGTTCGGTCAGCTTCATTATAGTGCATCAATCTGACCATGCCTGAATCTACTCCCTTGATTTTACCTGAAATGGCGTAGCCATCCGAAGATTTATTTTGTGCACAGCCTGCTACCGCAACCAGGGTTACAGCCATCAAACTGTTCTTTAATTTGTTCATCATCATACTGTGTATTTTTAGTTTTTAAATAACTCTTCCAGTTTCTTATTCAGCATCTCTCCTCTCAAATCCTTGGCTATGATTTTCCCCTGCGGGTCTACCAGTAAAGTACTTGGAATACCCATGATGCCATAATAGGTAGATACCTCATTTTTCCAGCCCTTCAGATCCGACAGTTGTGTCCATGGCATACCATCATCCTTAACGGCCTTTTTCCAGTTGTCACCTTTATCATCCAGTGAAATACCCACTACGGTAAAGTTCTTGTCTTTATAGGTATTGTAGGCTTTTAGCACATTCGGGTTTTCAGCACGACAGGGGCCACACCAGCTCGCCCAGAAATCTACAAGCACGTATTTACCTTTAAAAGAAGCAAAGCTTACAGGTTTACCTTCCATATCATTTTGGGTAAAGTTCAGCATCTGCTCACCAATCGAGCTGCGTTTCAGAACCGTCAGTCGCTCCGACAAGCGTTTCCCTTCAGCACTTGCTTTCATTTTTGGCCCCAGTTTCTCGTAGATCGTCTGGATGTCCTGATAGCTACCCATGCCGGCGCGATCAGTTACCATGGCCAGACTCACCGCACTCTCAGGATGAGCAGCGATGTATGTATTCTCCATCTCGCGCATCTGTTTCCTGATCCCATTAATTTTTTCTTCCAGGGCCAATTGTTCTTCTTTGCCTAACTTTCCATATTTCTGGTATAGCGGCATCAGCTGATCATCCAGATGTTTTTGGGAGGCCTCAAATGCATCTGCTTCTGTCTGTGTTTTAGAACCGGTAACTTTCAGCGCATGCAGAGAGTCTGCTGTGCCTTTAATTGAAATATTTCCGGGCTCCAGGTATACCCATGCTGCCCTGTTTGGAAACATCAGTGTCACCTTCTGAGGAGCCGGCATATTGCCTGTCCAGCTAAACTTTCCTCCTGTGGTCTTTATCGTACCTGTTTTTGTTTCAGCTCCTTCATAATAATGGATGTTGACGTCTACGTCGCCAAGGCCCTTGATGTCGCCAGTCACTTTAGCCTGCTGCCCAAAAGCGGCACCCGCCATACACAGCAGTCCTGCAGCTGCCAATGATTTAATTACTTTCATCGTTTTTTTATGTTTTTGTTTAAGTTGTTAGTTGAAGATCTCAGCCAGTTTTTTATCCATAGCCTCATCATTTTCGCCACCGCCACCATAGCGTCCAACGATGATTCCGTTCTTATCGATTAGTATCTTAGTTGGCAATGTATGGATGGCGTAAGGTTCACTGATGTCTGCCGACTTATCATAACCTGTTGCCGTGCGTTTCAGACCGCGCAGCACATGCTTCCACACTCCGATCTTATCCTGCTCTACAGCCTTCTTCCAGGCTGGAAGATTACCGTCATCATCAGACACCCCCACTATTTCCAAACCTTTATCTTTGTACTTGCTATACAAGGACAATAAATGAGGGTTACCCTTACGACATGGCACACACCAGCTGGCCCAGAAATCAAGCAACACATACTTCTTGCCCTTAAAATCAGCGAGACTCAGCGGCTGTCCGTTAATATCTGTCGAGCTGAATACCGAAGCTATACCCCCTGGCGATCCGCCTTCCAGGCTCTTGATCTCCTCCGCAATTTTTTTACCATAGCTGCTTTGTTTGATACGGTCTGATAGTTTCGAGTAAAGCAGTTTAGATTCTGCAAGTGGCAACGAAGAAACCTTCCAGCTTAAAGCATAGGCTGAATAATCTGAATCATGATGAGTCCTGATGTATTCCATATCAATTTTATCCATCTCCTCTCTCACAGGATCCATCTTGTCCTTTTCTGCCGTTGCAGCCTCCTTTAGAGCTTCCAGTTCTGCTTCAGGTTTACCGGCCTTTCTTGCGTCTATGTAGTTCGTATTGGCCTTGTTATAGGCTGCCGACAATACACGCATTTGCTCCAGCTGTGTTTTTTTACGAAGATTCAGGGCCACTAACTCTTCCTGGGTTTTAGAACCTTTTAATTTCAGGTTTTTGAAATCTCCGTTGGTTAGCTCCAAACTCAGTTTCCCTGGCTCAATAAAAAAGGTAGCCATATTCGGATCGTCGAAGCCCTGGCTTTTTACAGCTCCCATGATGTAAGCCATCACCGGGCCTGCCACTTTACCTTTGAATTCAAATTGTCCGTTCTGAATGGCAGCGCTGTCCTGCTTATATCCGTCTTTTGTATCCGGGTAAGTTAATTTTAACATCCCGCTACTTTGCCCTTTAATCTTGCCTTGCAATGTAAAGGAACCATCCTGGGCCAGTACCGGAATCATACCTGCCAGCAATGATAATGTCAATAAGTACTTTTTCATCTGTTTAAATTTGTTTTCTTTTGTGATGAAGCTATCAGATTTATCACCCCACTGTGTGGTTTGACAAATCTGATGGTTTCATATAATAAGTCGTTTAATTTGCGCTATATCCCGTGTTTTGTTCACCAAACTGCGGATTGTAGATAAATTCACCTTTTGGAACAGGAATAATATACTGAGTTTGAGTCGTAATGGTCGGTTTCAATTGCGTCACAACAGACAGCGGGAAACGCAGTAACGCCATCCATTCGCTGCCATCCTCTCCCACCATACTTTTTGAAGTTTCCTTATATAACTCCAATAATACTGCATCAGGAGTGTTTGCCGCCTCCACAGCCAAATAGTGAAAATTATTAGAAATTGCGGTTATACCTGCCTTTGCCTGTATTTGATGAATCAATGTTTTTGCTGTGGCCAGGCTACCTCCAGATCTTACTATAGCTTCTGCTTTCAGTAAGTAGACTTCCGTAAGGCGCATCGCATAGTCTGTTTCAGTCAATGCCGAGGGAGCAACGCCCTGTGCATTGTATTTGTTGAAATAAAAGGTATTAGGCGAATACTGTGCATTAGGATTTGCGGTACCAATAACCCAGCTTCCTCGCGGATCATTGGCGTAAAGATCCTTCAAAGCTCCTTTGGCTACATACAGAGCTGAAGCCCCTGGAAAGTATTGTCGGGTTTTGGAATAGGGATCGGTAGGCTGAAGCGCTTGTGGCTTAACCCCTAAAATCACTTCCTTACTGGCTAAACCAATCGTGTGAAACAGGCTTTGCTGACTGGCTTCCAATACATACGGGCTATTCTGCATGATGTTGTCTGCAAGTGTAATTACCTCAGCATAATCTCCGGTTCCCGCCCTACTCATCAATACACGCATTTTCAGCACCATTGCCGCCCACTTGGTCGCATAGTGGTTTGGATTACTTGATGGCCCATTAGCAATCGCTTCATTTATATCAGCAATGATGAAATCATAGCTTTCCTTAACCGTACTACGCTTTTTTATGATATTCGTCAACGTTGAAAGCTCGTCCCTCAACAGAACCCCCTGCGTACTGCCGATCTTGTACCATTCTGCATAGTAACTCAACAGTTTGAAATGTGCGTAAGCACGAATGAATTTCGCTTCGGCAATCACTTCTTTTTTCCTGTTGCCTGTAAACTTATTGTCCGCAAGCTCATTCACACCCTTGATCACACCGTTGGTGCTATTCAGGGCTTTGTAAGATTCGTTCCAATATGTACCAGAGCTACCTTCTGTCATATTCTCCTCAGATGGACTTGCACCAAAACCATAGCCTAAATAGCCTGCAAATTCTGCCGGAAGAATCTGATGCTGCTGCCAGTCTGTACTGATGTTATTGGCATTGGCAAAATTGTAATAAGCACCATTCAAAGCAATCTGAGAGGTTGCCTGATCTAAAATGGTATTCCCTTCTACTTTGGCATTTTTAGGTGGTGCATTCAATTCTTTTTTACAGCCGTAGGCCCCAATGAGCACAACACCCATTGTCAGAAATTTATATAATGTTTTCATGTCCTTTGTTCTAATTAAATTTTATTCCCCTGTACTATAAACCTACCCGGATTCCCAGGCTGAACTGTCTCACATATGGATAACCTCCTGAATCACTATATCCGCCAATCAGACTGTACGGATCATTACTTGTCTCAGGATCTACACCTGGATAATTGGTGATGGTGAACAGGTTGGTCGCGGAAACGTACGCAGATATACCATTCAGTTTCCATTTGCTGGTCAGGCTTTTTGGAAACTGGTAAGCAAAGGTTACCGATTTTAATTTGATGAAAGATGCATCATACACATTGTTACTTGCGGCGTAAGCATAAGCGCCCTGACCCTGAATTAAGCGTGGTCTTGTGGCATCCGTGTTTTCAGGAGTCCAGCGGTCTAGAATTCTAATACCTTTGTTTGTTCTCTTTCCCATGTCCTGGTTCTGCACATCTGCCAGATAGTAAATATCTCCACCATAAGAGAAGGTTGCCAGTGTGGTCAGACTGAAATCTTTATAGCTCATCCTGTTGGTATAACCGCCGTAAAATTTAGGCTCGGCTTTTCCAATGATATCATCCGCAAAATACCTGATTCCGGGACCAAAAGCATTAGGATCTAATATATAACTAGGGTCACCGATACCGAGGTATGGATAACTACCCGCGAGCACATTTCCTACTTTATATGCATCCACCTCAGCCTGTGTGCTAAGAATTTTATCGAACACCCTTCCGTATAGCAGCCCCACTGGTTCTCCTACTTTCAGCACAGTATTTCCAAACTGGTAGATGCCCGGATTGTCCGGATCGTCAACCTGGTTAGATAGCGCAAGTACTTTAGAACGGTTGCCGGATATATTAAAACTCCCTGACCATTGGAAATTTTTACCCCGTATAAAATCTCCACTCAGTTCTATTTCCAGACCACGGTTACGAATGTTGGCAATATTTGAAGTCACCTGGCCAAAACCGGAGCTTCCCGCAACGGTTGTAGGGAACAACACTCCACTAGTGGTCTTTTCATAATAACCCACTCCTCCGCGAAGACGGGAATTAAAAAAGGCAAAATCGATACCCGCATCTTTTTGTAAGGTGGATTCCCATTTTAACCGCTCATTACCAAGCTGTGAAGGTGAAAGTCCATTCAACCCCGCATATGATACCGGTGAATAAAGGGTATAGAACAGGTTGTTGCCAATATTCTGAGTACCAGTATAACCGGCACTCGCTCTCAGTTTGATCTCACTGATCCATTTCACATTCTTTAAAAAATTCTCCTGTGAAATCCTCCATGCCACACCGCCCGAAGGGAAATAACCTACACGGTTGGTCACCGGGAATTTTGAAGAAGCGTCCGACCTCCCTGTAAATGTGAACATGTATTTATCCATCAGGCTATAGTTAGCTCTCATGTAAAAACTCAGCAATGAATTCTGATCTGATGTTCCTGTTGATGGTAAAGTTACCGCTGCTGAAGAAAGGTTATTTAAATACTCATCGTCGGGGAAGCCCTGTCCGCTTGCAGAAAAAGCATTCCCTTTCGTGATCTGCCAATCTGTACCAGCCACCACATTCAAACGGTGATTTTCATTGAATTCTTTATTCCAGGTTATCGTATTCTGAACAAAGGTATTTACCTGCTCAGCCTGTGCCTGTGTAGCCGTACCGTTGTTAGAGCTTCCAGTTCCATTAGGTGTAGCCACCGCTACAGTACTTGGGATATAGTTGTTCTGACGGTAATTATTGTAGTTTACAGAAACCGAACTTCTAAAGGTGAGGTCTTTTACGATGTCATATTCACCTGCCAGACTACCGATCAGGAAAAGTGTGTTCGACTTATTAATCCCTTTGGTAAGTAAAAGCGGGTTTTGAAATCCTTCATACGCATAGGCACCGATAGATGCAGGGTCAATAATTTTAATACTGCCATCCGCATTGTATGGATCTACCGTAGGCGGTGCAAATATAGCCTGTGTATACAATCCGTTGGTGATGTTATTGGTACTGAAACCATAATCCAGATTGGTATTGAAACGCAATTTACTGGTGATGTCATTGTCCAGACTTACCTTTCCGGCGATACGCCTGAAGTCTGTTCCCAATACCGTTCCTTGCGAACTGTTGTAGCTGAGTGAAGTATAATAACGCGAACCTGAACCACCACCTCTCACCGAAAGGTCTGCATTTTGAGTGATCCCTGTACGGGTCACCAGGTCAAGCCAGTCCGTGTTTGCTGTTCCAAAATAACCCGGATCAGTAAGGATCTGCGTAGCAAGTGCATTTGGTGCAAGTACCGGAACTTTCGCTGCACGTGCATCGTTCAGGTTTTTAGCAGCTTCTTTGACAATCATGATGTATTGATCTCTGTTCAATACCTTTTCGTTCTCAGCTAAGCTTACTCCTGTATAATAATTAGCCTCAAAGACTGGCTTCTGATTCATCTTACCTTTTTTGGTCGTGATGATCACTACCCCATTTGCCGCTCTTGAGCCGTAAATAGCTGTTGCAGAAGCATCTTTAAGGATATCTATAGTTTCAATGTCATTGATGTTCAGTCCACCCAAACTATTCAGTCCACGTGCAAAAGAACCTGCCACCGTAAAATTAGGGTCGTCATTTCCGCCTCTTTCCACCGGACTCACGATATCTGATGCTCCTTGCTGGTAGCGGTTCTGAACTTGTATCTGCACGCCATCGATGATATACAATGGATCATTTCCCCCCATCAAAGAGGTTCCACCCCTGATCCGAATCTTGGCAACCCCTCCCGGAGAACCATCTGCCTGCACTACCTGCACACCGGCAGCTTTACCGCTCAGCGCCTGATCGAAAGTAGCAAAAGGCACATCCTTTACCTCAGTGATACTTACCGAAGCAACAGATCCCGTGAGGTCCTTTCTTTTCGTCGTACCATAACCGACCACCACAGTCTCTTCCAGTCTGTTTGTTTCCAATACCATAGACACCATCATACCAGTCCTGGCTACCATTTCTTTTGTAGCATATCCTACGTAAGAAAAAACCAAAACAGTCTTTTCATCAGGCACCGTAATTTCAAAGGCGCCGTTAGCTTTAGTCTCTACAGCTCTGGTGTCATTTTTGATCTTTACGGTTACCCCCGGAAGTGGCAAACCTCTCTCATCGGTCACCATACCTCTTACCACATGGTCTGCAAAAAAATCACCAACACGCCCCAGAAAAGAATCATGTTCTTTTCCCCTAAGGGTAATTGTATTTTTATTGATTTCGTAATTTAAAGGCTGGTTGTCAAATATTTTTTCCAGCACTTCTTTAATGTTCTTTTCGTCAACCTTGATGTCTACGGGTATCGCCTGTTTCATCAGGTTGTCGCTGTAAAGAAATATATAACCGCTTTGTTTGGTTATGTCGGTCAGGACTGACTTCAGCGGTGCATTAGAACTAGACAAGCTAATTTTCTGGGCCAGTACCGAAGCACTAACCTGAAGCATGGATGCTATCAATATTACGGTGGTTAAGCGCATAATTAGCAAAATTTTGTGGTACAGAGGTGAAGGTACACCCCTTTTCCTGGTATAATTTTTATACATTTGTTTAGTTGGTTCTATGCAGTTTGCCCAGGTTTCGAAGCATTGGCATTCTGCGGGTTAACGGTTAATTCTAATTGGCCGGAGCCAACTCTGAACCAGGCTTTCTTGAAGTCTGGTTTTTTTGATTGTGGTCTATCGTAGTGGTTTGGTCATTGATATGGGTTTAGTTGAATAATTGATTATTTACCTGGAAACGTAGACTATTCTTCCTTTTACTTTAAAAGATACATTTCCTGTTGATTCTAAAGACTTTAACACCTCTGATAAATTGTCGAACCTAGACACACCTCCACTAAAAGTCTCTTCCGAAACCTCGTCGGTATATATCACCTCCACATTATACCAGCGCTCTACTTTTCTCATGATTGATTTTATATTTTCACTTTCGAAAACGAACTGCTTATTTTTCCAGGCTATTGCAGCATTTACATCTACTTTAGCAATAGAAATCCGGTTGCCGGTATTCACCGACTGAAATCCGGGATCTAATAATTTATCCACTCCATTTGCAGAAACCTTAACCAGCCCCTCAAGCAGCGTCGTCTTCACCGATTTTTCATTATCATAGGCATCTACATTAAAATGCGTTCCTAATACCTCTATTTCCTGTACCTTAGTCAGCACCCTGAAAGGAGCCTGTTTGTTTTTCGCTACTTCAAAATAACCCTCTCCACTTAATTTCACCACACGTCCGGAGCTTAAAAACTTTGCTGGAAACTCCAGTTTACTATCAGCATTCAGCCAAACATGGGTACCGTCCCTCAACACGATTTCATAGGTGCCGCCTTTCGGTGTACTGATACTTAGCATCGCAGCCTCATTATCTTCATTCAATCCCACCGCTGCATCTGAAACAGAAGAGCCGTCATCGTAAGTCAGTTTACCTGCATCTATCACCAATCCCGACTTCGCATCACTTAAGGCAATCGCCTTTCCGTTTGGCAACGTAAGGGTCGCTGTATTTTTACCTGCTTCCACGTGTATCCTGTCATCTGTAGAATTGAGCAACGATACTGACCCGACCACCATTATAATCGCTGCCGCTGCAGCGATCCATTTCCAATAGATCCGCTTTATTTTTCTCCCGGCAAGCATCCTGTTGTATATTGCGTCTGATTTAGCTACAGGCATACGAAGCAGATGATCGTCCTGAAATGAAGTCCAATGATCATCCATCGCCACTTTTATATCCTCCTCTGAGGATAGATTTCCTACAAGAGATTTCCATTCCTCAAATTCAGATGAAGACATCTGATTGTGAATATATTGTTGATGAAGGTAATCTACTCTTTCTTTATTCATCTTTTAATATTTTGGTTTCGGATAACGATCCTCCATGCCCCCTTTATTATAAGAACGCATGAGGAATTCCATCGGGGTAATGGAAAATTAAAATTTATTGAAATAATTTATAAATAATCAATAAAGCAGCAATATCAGTATGCTGCTGCACATATACCCTTAGAAATTTCAATGCCAATTTCATGTGCGTATGTACTGTTGCAGGCGATAAATGAAGCTTTTCCGCTACCTGCTCATATTTCAAACCTTCTTCCCTGCAAAGCAGGTATACCTGCTTTTGCTGAGCCGGCAGGAGTTCAATGCCTTTCTCCAAAACCTTTTTAGTATCGTTGAGAATAATCAGTTCTTCTGTTTCATTATGATCTTCATGCCAGGTCACGGCCGAACTAAGATCGCGGCGATTCTCTAATACCTTACGTCGTAACATATCGAAGGAACGATTTCTCGTTAATGTTTGCAGATAGGGGTTCAGGCTTTTTATCGGCAATGCACTGGAATCTCTCAACCACAATTTTAAAAATACCTCATGAACCACTTCCTCCGCATCTGTTTCCGATTTGAGGTATCTCAATGCATAAGTATAGACTCTTGGATAGTATTTCTCATAAATAACCCTGAAAGCACTTTCGTCTCTCTGAGCTATCCGTTCCAATAAATTGTTTTCTATGTCCATGTATTGTTATCCAATATTAAAGAAAATATTTGTTAGAAACACAGCTTTCGAGTATATGATGATCAGACCTGCATAGAGTTTGTGTTAAATGCTTTCTTACTAACACCCTTGCCTGATATTTACTTAACTTTAAGCCCAAACTATTTATAGATCATGGATTACTCACTACTCATTTTCATTCAGATTATCATCGGGCTGTTTTTCAGCATCTTATTCCTTCAATCGGGCTTAGACAAGGTTCTTAATTACCGGGACAATAAATCTTATATTGACAGTGTTTTTGAGAAAACATTTTTAAAAAGTTTCTCCCCTCTTCTTTTTATTGGGATTTTGCTATTGGAAACCGCAGCTGGCATTTTATGTAGTACTGGCAGTATTTACTATCTTCTCACACAGGAAAGCATCATGTTGGTAATCGGCCTGCAATTGTCTGTCATAAGTTTAGTTTGTCTGTTTTTGGGACAGCGAATTGCAAAGGATTATGCAGGTGCAGCAGGACTTGTACCATACCTTATCCTGGGTGTTTTCGGTATATACTTGTTTGGTCAGGCTGGATAAATACAATCCTGGCGCCTGAATTCTCTGTCCTTTAAACATTAGCTTTAAAAAAGTGTTATAGTTATTGAAATCAACCCTTTAACTATGAGAACATCACTTTTAATCGTTATTGCTGCATTCCTAGCCGCATGCAATTCCAATACGAGATCTAACAAGTCCGTGACAGATAGCCTGGCTACAGACACCGCAATCAGCGATACTGCTCAGCATGCTGCATTGCCCGCACCAGACACCAATTCTTCTAAAAACAAATTCAGCAAAGTAATAGGCTGGCCTGCTGACAAAGCACCTGTAGCGCCAGAGGGCTTTGTGGTGACAAAATTTGCCACTGATTATAAAAGCCCGAGAAATATCTATGTTGCGCCCAATGGAGATATTCTTATCGTGTTGTCCAACTCCGAACGCTCGCTAAAAGAAAAGGTAGCCAATGCCATCACCGGCAAAGCCAAAGCAGAAGTAGCGGGAAAAAGTGCCAACACCGTGGTCCTCCTGCGAGATGCCAATAACGACGGAACGCCTGAAATACAAAGTGATTTCATCACAGGATTAAACCAGCCCTATGGTGTGCTGATCTTCGGAAATGCATTTTATGTAGCCAATACCGATGGACTGATGAAATATCCTTATAAAACGGGCGACACAAAGATCACCGGAAAAGGCACCAAAATTTTAAGTCTGCCAGCGGGCGGCTACAACAACCACTGGACGCGTAACCTGATCGCAAATGCCGATAATTCTAAAATCTATGTTTCTGTAGGCTCAGGCAGCAATGTCGGAGAAAACGGCATGGAGCATGAAGTCCGCAGAGCAAATATCCTGGAGATTAATCCGGATGGCACAGGCGAGCAAATTTATGCAAGCGGATTGAGGAATCCTGTTGGAATGGCTTGGGCACCAAGTACAGACGCCTTGTGGACAGCAGTAAATGAACGGGACGGCCTGGGAGATGACCTGGTACCTGACTATATCACCAGCGTGAAAAAAGGTGCATTTTATGGTTGGCCTTACGCCTACTTTGGGAAAAATGAAGATCCGCGATGGAAAGGTAAACATCCTGACATGGTAAATAAAACCATCTCCCCGGATGTGCCGGTCGGCGCCCATACCGCGTCTCTGGGACTGGCGTTCTATACTGGAGATAAATTCCCGGAAAAATATAAGAATGGCGCTTTTATCGGTCAGCATGGGTCATGGAACAGATCTGCGCTATCGGGATATAAGGTTGCTTTTGTCCCCTTTAAAAATGGGAAACCCAGCGGCCCTGTGCAGGACTTCCTCACTGGTTTCATAGCTGATCCGGATAAAGGTGAAGTATATGGAAGGCCTGTGGGAGTAGCTGTAACTAAGGATGGCGCCCTATTGGTGGCTGATGATGTGAGTAGTACGATATGGAGAATCTCCGCAAAATAGCTCAATAAAAAAAAGGGGTATTGCAACACAGCAATACTCCTTTTTTGTTATCTACCTAATTGCTTAGCAATACTGGTCAAACGCACCGATTAAGCTATCGGCAATCATTTGTGCAGGACGTCCCTCAATCTGGTGACGCTCGATCATGTGAACAAGCTTACCGTCTTTGAACAATGCCATAGAAGGAGATGACGGAGGGAAAGGCATCATATAACCTCTTGCTCTGTCTACCGCTTCTTTTTCCATACCTGCAAAAACTGTTACCAGTTTATCAGGATGTTTTTCATTAGCCGCTGCAAGTCTCGCAGCAGGGCGTGCATTTGCCGCAGCACAACCACATACTGAATTTACCACAACGAATACAGTTCCTTCACCGCTAATGGCATTATCAACTTCTTCTGCTGTTTTCAATTCCTCAAAACCTACTTTTGTAAGCTCTGCACGCATTGGCTCAACTAAATATTCTGGATACATATCTTTAAATGCTTTTAATAATTTCTATTTCAACGCGACAAATGTACTGCACTTGCAGTTAGCATCAAAGGCTTAGGCTTGTTGAAGCATAGTTTTTACCCTCAAATTACAAGCATTACCTTA
The DNA here is from genome assembly GCF_005116445.1 of Pedobacter frigoris. Lineage (GTDB taxonomy): Bacteria > Bacteroidota > Bacteroidia > Sphingobacteriales > Sphingobacteriaceae > Pedobacter > Pedobacter frigoris. The sequence continues at coordinate 342,100 of NZ_SWBQ01000005.1, read as the reverse complement.
TTTATGCCGAAAGATTTTAGATTACATATTCTATATTACTACTGAAAGTCACCCCTGGATGTGTCCAACTATTCGACTGGTAGTAGACTGATTCGTAACTGATAGAAAATTCCTTCGGAAAATGGGTACCCTTTTGCGAAGCAGACCCGAAGCAGGTAAGTTTCAAGACCACACAATCTCAGATTACATTGTGCTCGCTATGCGCTCGTATCAACTAGGGTACTCCTCCGTATCATCTTCGGTGTTGGTTCGATTGGGATCGAATCAACACCGAAGATGGAGCGCAGTTGTACCGGAGCAATTACGACCACAGCACGAACTGAAGGCTTGACTGTCAAAACAATGTACTTATGCAATGGTACGGCCGTCATTTTTGAATTTGGCTAAACTATTGCCTACTTTTGCATCACGAAAGCAGTGATTACTGTTTAAAATAAAGAAACATTTAAAAATAATAATAATATGTCATCAGTAGAGACAACTTACGTTCCTTACAAAGTTAAGGACATTTCACTGGCAGAATGGGGCCGCAAAGAGATCGGATTGGCAGAGGCTGAAATGCCGGGACTAATGTCATTACGCGAAGAATTCGGTCCGTCAAAACCTTTAAAAGGCGCACGCATCGCGGGATGTCTGCACATGACCATCCAAACTGCAGTTTTAATTGAAACGCTGGTAGAACTAGGTGCTGAAGTTACCTGGTCTTCTTGTAATATATTTTCTACCCAGGATCATGCTGCTGCAGCTATCGCCGCTGCAGGTATCCAGGTATATGCATGGAAAGGCTTAGACGAAGAAAGCTTTGACTGGTGTATCGAACAAACTTTACACTTCGGACCTGAGCGTCAGCCATTAAACATGATCTTAGATGATGGTGGTGACCTGACAAACATGGTATTTGATAAATTCCCTGAATTAATTGCAAACATCAAAGGTCTTTCTGAAGAAACTACAACCGGAGTTCACCGCTTATATGAGCGCATGAAAAACGGAACATTGCACTTACCCGCAATCAACGTAAATGATTCAGTTACAAAATCTAAGTTTGACAACAAATACGGTTGCCGTGAATCTTTAGTTGATGCGATCCGTCGTGCAACTGACGTAATGATGGCTGGTAAAGTAGCAGTTGTAGCCGGTTATGGTGATGTAGGTAAAGGTTCTGCTGAATCTTTAAGCTCACAAGGTGTACGTGTGATCGTTTCAGAAATTGACCCGATCTGTGCACTGCAGGCTGCAATGGAAGGTTATGAAGTGAAGAAATTTGCTACAGCGGTTTTAGAAGCTGATATTATCGTTACCACGACTGGTAACTGCGATATCGTTCGTGCTGAGCATTTCAAAGCCATGAAAGATAAAGCAATCGTTTGTAACATTGGTCACTTTGACAATGAGATCGACGTAGCCTGGTTAAACAAAAACTATGGGGATACTAAAGTTGAGATCAAACCTCAGGTAGATAAATATACCATCGACGGTAAAGACATCATTCTATTGGCTGAAGGCCGCTTGGTAAACTTAGGTTGCGCCACTGGTCACCCGAGCTTTGTAATGTCTAACTCTTTCACCAACCAGACGCTTGCGCAATTGGAGCTTTGGGTGAATACAGATAAATATGAGAACAAAGTTTACGTTCTTCCTAAATATTTGGATGAGAAAGTTGCCCGTTTACACCTTGCAAAAATTGGTGTAGAGCTGGACGTTTTAGATCAGCACCAGGCTGATTATATTGGTGTTCCGGTAGAAGGCCCTTTTAAACCTGATGCTTACAGATACTAATTTGATTTACTGTCTGGGATTTTAGTTTTTACAACTTTCCCATGCAGTGTAAAAGGATGTTGCAAAAATAACTGCAGCATCCTTTTTTATTATTTAATCAAAGGTTACTGACTTTTATCTTTTAACTTCTCATGATAAATGTCTGTTGGACTTCCAAACAGGTAAAAAAGCTTCTTCTTCAAACCCTTTGCTTTTCTCACGTCTTTTATGATGTCATTGAGTTCGTGAAAATTCAGAAATAGCGGATTTAGCCTGTTTCCTATCGGAGTGGTAATTCCATAGTCGGGTCGTTCTTCTTCTTTTTGATAAGTTCGAAACATCCTGTCCCAGAAAATAAAGGTTGCAGCGAAATTTTTATCCAGATATTTTTCATTACGGCCATGATGAACTCTGTGGTTAGACGGTGTAGCCAAAAGATACTCAAGATATGGGTGTAACCTTCCAATGTACTCCGTGTGTACCCAAAACTGAAAAAGCACACTTACCTGACTGGTAACAAAGAATACAACTGGATGAAAGCCCAACAAGGCTACAGGCAAAAAGAACAATATTTTTATGTTCTGAATCCAGCTTAGTCTAAAAGCTACAGTTAAATTATAGGTTTCAGCAGAATGATGTACAATATGGGTAGCCCATAAAAAACGGTTTTCATGAGAAATTCTGTGAGACCAATAACTACAAAGATCAAATAGCAAATAACAAGGTATTATTGTCCACCAACTCAGTTCCATCCGCCAGGGTACAAGATTATAAATCCAGACAGCACCATAGATCATGCCTGTCTTTATTAAAAAATTAATAAATACGTTACCAAGACCAACCAGTGTAGAACCAATGCTTTCCCTGGTTTTATATATTTGTTTTTTCTCAAACCATGAAAATCCAATCTCCAGGAAAGTAAAAAAGGCCATTACAGGGATTGCATAAACAATTATTTCAGGAGAGCTCTCCTCAAGTTCTGTTAATTTGCTTAAAGAAATTTTATCAGCACCAAAAAACGCCATATCGCAGTTATAGTTTAACTATAAAGAAATGACTATTTTACTGTAACTACAATACCTAAAAATGGGTATTTACAGGAGTCTGAGGAAAATATTACTCTTGCCCATGTTGATTTTATCTAGGTATTGTAACTCAAATATATCAGCAATGGGCTAGCTAAAAAGCTAACCCATTATTTTTTCTGGACAACAGTGAAATAAATTCGGGATGACGAATTACTCCACTTTACTTTCTATTTTTTCACCTTTCTTCATTTTGTCCAGGGTACCTTGGTATTGCGGTTTTTCTGCTGCGGCAACCAGGTTAACTGCTTTTTGCTGCATCGCAATTGCTTCGTCTTTCTTACCTAATTTGTAAAGCAGGTTTGCATAAGTATCCAGGAAAGCAGGTTCTTTTTCCTGAGTTGCATCAACACTGCGTTTGCTCCATGCCAAGGCAGAGGCGACGCAATCAGGATCCTTGCAGTTTTCAAAGACTGTCCAGGCAAAACTGTTCAGCATCTGAGGGTTTACTTCGGTACCGTATTTTTTCATATAAGCAAGCACTGCAGTCTGGAATTTGTCCCAGGCTTTTGCACCCTGATAAACCTGAACCTTCAAAAGGTCAGTTGACTTGCTGATGTCAACAGTAGGATATTTAGCGGTTGCCACGGCAATCAGAGAATCTATATTGGCATTAGGTTTTCTCAGGTGAGGGTAGATTTCTTCTGAAAGAATTACCCGTCCTACGGTTTCATTGGCTTTACCTTTTCCAAGGGTTGCATCTACTTTAGCAGGCTCTTTTAACATCAACTGAAAGCCTTTGCTTTTACTGTTATTGGTAAATAAACCAAGGAATTCCAGGTTTTCTTTAGTGTAAAGATTGGTTTGTGTATTCAGATATGCTGCTGACACCTTATCAGAATTTTCCTGATCATAAGCACCCGCCGCAGTCATGGCCAGTTGTCTTAACTCTTCCGGTGTAGACTTACCTGCCTCATATTTTTTCAGCAGCGTATAATATTGTGTTTCAGGTTTCAAAGCTTTTTCTGCCCTGGCGATAAAGTCATCAGCCTCGCCGCCACCTACGATACGGTGAACCAATTGTCCATCGGGTGAAAAGATCAGGAAGGTCGGGTAAGCACGGACATTGAATTCTTTGCTCATGGACTCAGCGTCTGCATACCAGGCTTTTACTTCTTCATTATCGTCTTTGGTTTTATCGAACTGGATTTTTACATTCACGAAATTCTTATTGAAGAACGTCCCTACTTTTTCCTGAGGAAAAATAGTGCTGGCCATGTACTTGCAAGGGCCGCACCAGGTAGTGAAACAATCAACAAAAAGGTATTTATTTTCTTTTTTTGCCTTTTCCTTGACCTGCTGCCAGCTGAGGCCATGTTCAAAATGGGTTCCTTTTTCTTGCGCTAATCCTATAAAAGGCAGCAACAGGAACAATAATGTTAGTTTTTTCATGATTAAGGGCTTTTTATGTTTTTATACAAATTAAATTTAGTGAAAATAATGCAAACAGGTAGCACCTTAAAGTTTTACAATATTTTATATTTGCTCTATGACGAAGTTATCTGTAAACATCAACAAAATCGCTACGCTCCGCAACAGTCGCGGGGGCAACAATCCTGACCTGGTAAAAGTGGCGCTGGACTGTGAGCGGTTTGGTGCTGAAGGCATCACTGTACACCCTCGTCCGGACGAGCGGCACATACGTTATAAGGATGTTTATGACCTTAAGTCTGTCATCGCTACCGAATTCAATATTGAAGGAAATTGCAGGGAACAAAAATTCGTAGACCTTGTGCTTGAGAATAAGCCTGCCCAGGTGACACTTGTACCAGATGCAGAAGGACAAATTACCTCAAATCACGGATGGGATACCATTAAACATGAAGATTACCTTAAAGAAATGGTTGCAGTTTTCAAATCTGCAGGCATACGCGTTTCTATATTCGTAGATCCAATTGTGGAGATGGTTAAGGCGGCGGCATTGACCGGTACAGACAGGATTGAGCTGTATACAGAGGCTTATGCACACAATTATTATGACAACCGGGAAAAGGCGATTTTACCATATGTAGCCGCAGCCCACAAGGCGCACGAGATTGGGCTTGGTATTAATGCCGGCCATGATCTGGACCTGCATAACCTTAAGTATTTTGCGGAGAGCATCCCGGGTTTACTTGAGGTAAGCATAGGCCATGCCCTGATCAGTGACGCTTTATATCTCGGACTGGAAAATACGATACAGCTATACCTGAAGCAATTGAAACATTAAATCTATGCTACCATGAAAAACACACTATTAATGCTTACTGCATTGGTTCTATTTATGGCTTCAGGCTGTAAAAACAATGCGGCTTTAGACGAAAGTACGGCGGAAGACCTGGTGACTGCGTATCTAAAATCAAACCCTGAGTATGAGACGGCAAAAATTGATGTGGGAGAAATCAGATTCAGGAGCATAAATGATATGATTTTGCTCAAAAAATACAAAGGCCTTAAAGAAAAAGGCCTGATAGACCTGACGCTTCAGAAACAAAAGAAAAAGTTCCTGTCTAAAGACAGCACCTATTTTTATATGGTGAGCCTTACAGATCAGTCGAAGCCTTATATACTAAAGCAGGACGAAAGACATGCTACTGTAAAAGCCGTTAATTATGAGCTGGACGAAGAACAGCCAATCAGTCTTTTACAGAGTGATTCCAGGATTGCAAAAGTGACCGTTTCGTTAAAAAAGGTAAAGAATGATTTTGCTGTATTCCTGAAAAACAAGGGAACTGCAAGTGATTTTATCACAAAAACTTATAAAGTAAAGTTTAAGAAAGAAACAGGATGGATATTGGTCGGGGAATAGGTTAAAGAAAGGGGATTTTTTATTACCTTTGCGCAACTTTTTATTTCAAGATTACATGAGCTTAAACATTCATTACCAAGAAGACTTTAAAGATCGCCACATTGCACCTAATTCAGATGACACAAATGCAATGCTTGCCACAATTGGCGTTGGTTCTGTTGACGAATTGATTGAACAAACTGTTCCTCAAAAGATCAGACTGGCACAGCCATTAAACCTGCCGGCAGCTAAGTCTGAAAAAGACTATCTGAGCAGCTTAAGACAAACGGCTTCTTTAAACAAAGTTTTCAAATCATACATAGGTCAGGGATATTATGATACGATCACTCCAGGGGTAATTTTACGTAACGTAATGGAAAACCCGGGATGGTACACACAATATACTCCATACCAGGCCGAGATTGCGCAAGGCCGCTTACAGGCATTGTTAAATTTCCAGACGATGGTGATAGACCTTACGGGAATGGAAATTGCCAATGCTTCTTTACTGGATGAAGGTACTGCAGCAGCTGAGGCGATGTTTATGCAATACAGCTTGCGTAAGAACCAGCAGGCTGCTAAATTCTTTGTGTCGGAACTGTTATTCCCTCAAACCATAGACATCCTGAAAACCCGTGCAAATCCTTTTGGAATTGAGCTGGTGATCGGCGATCATCAATCTTCTGAGCTGAATGAAGAATTCTTTGGTGCAATCATCCAGTATCCTGCAGGAAATGGTGAGGTATTTGACTATACCGGTTTTGCACAGAATGCACATGAGAAGAATGTAAAAGTTACTGTTGTTGCGGATCTTTTAAGCTTAACGTTATTAACTCCTCCGGGAGAATGGGGTGCTGACATCGTTGTTGGTACAACTCAGCGTTTTGGTGTGCCAATGGGATTTGGCGGACCGCATGCAGCATATTTCGCTACTAAAGAAGAATACAAACGTTCTATTCCTGGACGTATCATCGGTGTAACGATCGACAGCAATAACAACTATGCTTTACGTATGGCTTTACAGACCAGAGAGCAACACATCCGCAGGGATAAAGCGACCTCTAATATCTGTACTGCACAAGCATTATTGGCTATTATGGCTGGTTTTTATGCCGTATATCATGGTCCGAAAGGATTAAAATTAATCGCTGAACGTACTCACGGCCTGGCTATAAACCTAGCCCAGTCGCTGGAGAAAATAGGTTACAAACAATTGAACAGTGCTTATTTTGACACGATTCAGTTAGACCTTGGCGATCTTGTTGATTCGATCCACAGAGAGTGTATTGACAATGAGATAAACTTAAATTACAATGGAAGTATTGTAACCATCGCATTAGATGAAACCGCTTCTGCGGAAGACATTAAATTGTTGGTTAAGATCTTCTCAAAAGTAAAAGCAATTGCATCTGATGCTGTAGAGCTTGCTGATGACAAAAATATCACCTCTGTAATCCCTGAAAAACTACAACGTACTTCAGCATACTTAGGTCACCCGGTTTTCAATGCGCATCATTCAGAGCATGAAATGCTGCGTTACATCAAATCATTAGAGACTAAAGATCTTTCGCTTTGTCATTCTATGATTGCTTTGGGTTCATGTACCATGAAACTGAATGCAACTACTGAAATGATTCCTGTAACCTGGCCGGAATTTGGAAGAATCCATCCTTTCGCTCCTGCTGATCAGGTAGCTGGTTATTATACTGTATTTAACGAACTGGACAGATGGTTAAGTGAAATCACAGGCTTTGCTGCGATGAGCTTACAGCCTAATGCCGGTGCACAAGGTGAATATGCCGGACTGATGGTCATCAGGGCTTATCATCAGGACCGTGGTGATGATCACCGTAACATCGCTTTGATTCCTTCATCTGCACACGGAACCAATCCGGCTTCTGCAGCAATGGCAGGCATGAAAATCGTTGTTGTAAAATCATTGGAGAACGGAAACATTGATGTGGATGACCTTAAAGCTAAAGCAGAACAATACGCTACAGATCTATCATGTTTGATGGTTACTTACCCGTCTACACATGGTGTGTTTGAAGAAAGCATTATTGATATCTGTAACATCATCCATGAAAATGGAGGTCAGGTATATATGGATGGAGCAAACATGAATGCACAGGTTGGATTAACAAGTCCGGCAAATATTGGCGCTGACGTTTGTCACTTGAATTTACATAAGACATTCTGTATCCCTCACGGTGGTGGTGGTCCTGGCATGGGTCCAATCGGCGTTGCAAAACACCTTATTCCTTACCTTCCGGGACATGCAGTTGTGGATATTGATAAAGGAAAATCTATTCACGCGGTATCCTCTGCGCCATGGGGTTCTGCTTCTATTCTGATCATTTCCCATGCTTACATCGCAATGATGGGTGGAGAAGGATTAACAAATGCTACAAAGTACGCGATCTTAAACGCGAATTATATGAAAGCACGTCTGGAGCAACACTACCCGGTATTGTATTCAGGTTCAAAAGGCCGTTGTGCACATGAGATGATCCTGGATTGCCGCGGCTTCAAAAACTTCGGAATTGAGGTAGTTGATATTGCAAAACGTTTGATGGATTATGGCTTCCATGCGCCTACAGTATCATTCCCGGTTGCAGGAACACTAATGGTGGAACCTACAGAGAGTGAACCTAAGCACGAGCTTGACCGTTTCTGTGATGCGCTGATCGCCATCAGAAATGAAATTACTGCGGTAGAGGCAGGTGAAATGGACAAGACAGACAATCCATTGAAAAATGCTCCACATACAGCGACCGTAGTAACCGGCAATGAGTGGAACCATAGCTATAGCAGACAAACTGCTGCGTTCCCTCTTCCTTATGTGGCAGCTTATAAATTCTGGCCATCAGTGGGCAGGGTGAATGATTCCTATGGCGACAGGTCATTGGTTTGTTCATGCCCTCCTATCGAGAGCTATGAAGAAAGCTTCGCGTAACAAAAATCTTATTATAGATTAATCTAACCGGTTAAACCTTTTGATACATTTGTGTTCTAACAATGTATCAAAAGGCTAAGACAGGTTCTTAGTTTAAAAACTAAAACATAAAAGAACAATGAAATTAAAAATCACCTCTTTGGCATTACTTCTTATAGTAGTCGCATCTTCGGCCTTTATAGCTGCTCCAGTTAAACCAGTTACCTATAAAGTTGACCTTACGAAATCTACATTGACATGGGTAGGTAAAAAGCTCACCGGAAGTCACAATGGAACTATTGACCTGCAATCCGGCGATCTATTATTTGACGGCAAAAAATTAACAGGCGGTAATTTTACGATCAACATGACCACTATTAAAGATGCCGACAAAAGTGCTAATCTGGAAAGGCACTTAAAAGCTGATGATTTCTTTGGAGCAGATAAATTTGCAACCTCTGCTTTTGTCATCAAAAAAGTAGCCGCTGCAAGTGGAAGCACGGTAAATGTTACTGGCGACCTTACCATCAAAGGCATCACCAATTCTATTACTTTTCCAGCAACAATTACCTGGAATGCAGATGGAACCGTAACAGCAAATGCTGATAAAGTGCTGGTTGACAGAACTAAATACGGAATTAAATACAGATCAAAAGGAATGTTCCCTGATGTGGGTGATAAAATGATCTATGATGAATTTGAGCTTGCGATTAAACTAGTTGCAAAAAAATAATTTGGACTAACATCCTAAAGAAAAAGTCATTATAAACATAATGGCTTTTTTTTTGTTACATAAGACAATAGGAGTTTAAACATTTGTATTTTATTTATAACTTAGTAAATGATCAATCCCCTCCTGTTTTTTGAAATTATATGGCAGATTCTGTAATCAACCTTCTTGTCATTGACGATGATGATATTAATATATTCATCATTAGAAAAATCGTAGAAAAAACAGGCTATAAAGTTAACATGGTATCCAGAAGTAACGGCCAGTTAGCTGTGGAATATTTGACCGAAATTGCTGATAATCGGGATGTTTTTCCCCAACTTATGCTGGTTGATATTAACATGCCTATACTGAACGGCTGGGAATTTCTTGAGGCTTATGAACAACTTAATCTTCCTCAAAAATCAGACATGTACATGCTTTCTTCTTCGGTTTATGAAAACGATATCGAAAAGGCAAAGAGCTACAAAACCATTAAAGGTTTCATTTCCAAGCCACTTACTATAGAAAGACTTTCAGAGCTGCTTCGCTTAGTTACTCCCTGATCAAGTTATTTTAAATTGCCCGTCAGTTAAGGTCACATGCCCCGTTGCTTTAGATTTTGCATGGTAAAACAAGCATTTCCAATTTTCAGCGGCTGCCTTTTTCCCGAATTCTTCCCTCAACTCCATTGCTTTCCTTCCATCAAAATCATACTTGGCAATGAATTTTCTAAGCAACTCTTCAGGCTCCGGCAATACATCACCACCAAAGAAAACCTTTTCCTGTCCATCAGTAATCAGGAATACCTGGTGGAATGGTGTATGGGCGCCGGTAAGTTCATAGCTAATCTCGTCGGTAAGCTGACCTGAACCTTCAATGAACTTTAGCTGTGCATTACGCTGAAGAAAATCAAAGATTTCGGTTTTATAAGAAGATGAAGTGTTTGTAAATGCACTTTCCCATTCGCCTTGCTGAATCACATAGGTGGCATGGGGAAAGCTCAACTCTATCTTGTCATTTACATGATGTATCATTCCCCCGGAATGGTCAAAATGCAAATGAGACATCAGTACCAGATCTACATCATCAGGATTAAAACCGGCCTTCCTAATGTTGTTGTGAAGCAGGAGTTCACCAGCATCATCACTATATCCTAATCCTGTATCAAATAACACCAGATGATTTTTGAGCTTAACCAGAAAAGGCTGTATATTGACAAACAAAGAAGCCGGACGGTCTTTCGGATTGTCAATTTCCGGGTTAAAGGGAATAAATTTCTTATCAGCGGCTACAGAATAAGTGCCTTCATATAATGTGAAAACTTGCAATGGCGTAGTAATTAAATTAAATGATATATTTACGATATCATATGCAAAGATATGGAACCTGTATGAACTTCATGTTCCGGTTCCCGATAAAAACGAGATATTCTAATGAAGAAAAGATGGGTGCAAGCCGAAAAGGGCAATAAAGAAACGATTGAATCGCTTGCACAACAATTAAATATAGACAATAGTCTGGCCCAGGTATTGGTTCATCGTGGCATTTCTTCCTTCGACCAGGCACGGGATTATTTTCGTCCGCAAATGGCGCATCTTCATGACCCTTTTTTAATGAAAGACATGGATAAAGCTATTCTCAGAATAGAGACTGCATTAAAGAACAATGAGAAAATCCTGATTTATGGCGACTACGACGTAGACGGAACAACATCCGTGGCACTGGCTTATAGTTTTTTCACGGCTTTTACGACTGCGATTGAATACTACATTCCCGACCGCCATAAAGAAGGCTATGGAATTTCAACGACCGGAATAGATTATGCCAAAGAAAATAGCTTCAGTCTGATCATTGCGCTGGATTGCGGAATAAAATCCGGCGAAAAAATAGCTTATGCCAATACTTTAGGAATAGATTTTATCATCTGCGACCACCATTTGCCGGGAGAAGAACTACCAATGGCAGTCGCTATTCTTGATCCAAAACGCAGTGACTGTCCATATCCATTTAAGGAACTTGCCGGTTGCGGCATCGGCTTTAAACTCGCACAGGCTTATTGTATAAAAAACGACCTGCCAGCCGAAAGATATGAGCAATATCTGGACCTGGTAATGGTTAGTATCGCTGCTGATATCGTCCCTGTTGAGGATGAGAACCGGATTCTGGCTTATCACGGACTCGTTAAATTAAACACAAATCCTTGCATAGGCCTTAAGGCACTGATGGATATTTCAGGCAGAAATAAAGACTATAGCCTTACTGATGTAGTTTTTGCGCTGGCACCGAGAATTAATGCCGCGGGCAGAATGGATCACGCCAACCAGGCCGTAAAGATGCTGATCTGCGATGAAGACCTGCTGGCACAGGAGCAAAGTTTATTCATCAATCTTCAGAATACCGAAAGAAAAACTTCAGATCAGAACATCACTGCCGAAGCGCTTGCATTGATAGATGAATGTGAGATCCTGATCAACAAAAAGACGACTGTGGTTTACCATGAGAGCTGGAACAAGGGTGTCATAGGAATCGTTGCTTCACGTCTTACCGAGAAATATTACAGACCTACAGTAGTACTAACTGAGTCGAATGGACTATTGACAGGCTCTGCACGTTCAGTAGCAGGATTTGATCTTTACGAGGCCCTCCTTGGATGTGAAGATCTGCTGGTACAATTTGGCGGACATAAATTTGCTGCCGGCCTTACGATAAAACCTGAAAACATAGGTTCGTTCTCTGAGAGGTTTGAGCAGATAGTTGCCTCCACCATCACTGACGATTTACTTTGTCCGGAGATCAACATAGATACAGAGATTAATTTTGATCAGATAACCAGTAAGTTCCAGCGGATTATAGCTCAAATGGCACCATTTGGACCCCATAATCCAGCTCCGGTTTTTGTTACCCATAACGTATCCATTGCAGGAAGGCCATATGTTGTTGGCACAAAACATTTAAAATTAAACTTAAAACAACAAAATTCCGTTATTTTTGAAAGCATTGGTTTCGGCCTTGCGGAATATGAAAAACTTTTACAACCAAACAGACCTTTTTCTGTTTGTTATACCGTAGAAGAAAACGTCTGGAAAGACCAAAAGAAACTGCAGTTAAATATTAAAGCGATAAACATAGATAATTAATACACCTGGATGATATTAAGAGCGGAGAATCTGATAAAAAAATATAAACAGCGGACTGTAGTAAACGATGTTTCTTTTGATGTGAGTCAGGGTGAAATCGTTGGTTTACTTGGCCCGAATGGTGCGGGGAAGACCACTTCATTTTATATGATCGTTGGCTTAATTAAACCGAACGAAGGCAAGATTTTTTTAGACGAGGAAGAGATTACGACCGATCCTATGTACAGAAGGGCACAAAAAGGCATCGGCTATCTGGCTCAGGAGGCTTCCGTTTTCAGAAAGCTTTCTGTTGAGGACAACATCATGGCCATTCTGGAAATGACTAAGATGAATAAAGAAGAGCGTCATGAGAAACTGGAGGAATTGATTAACGAATTTAGCTTACACAAGGTTAGAAAAAATCGTGGCGACCTGCTTTCAGGAGGAGAAAGAAGACGGACAGAAATAGCGAGGGCGCTCGCCGCCAGTCCTAACTTCATTTTACTTGATGAACCATTTGCAGGAGTTGACCCAATTGCGGTAGAAGAAATCCAGACAATAGTTGCCAAGCTGAAACAAAAGAACATAGGCATTCTGATTACCGACCACAACGTACAGGAAACATTATCCATCACAGACAGGGCCTATCTTTTATTTGAAGGCAAGATTCTGGAATCCGGCACGCCTGAAGTACTGGCAGCAAACGAAATGGTTAGACGGGTTTACCTCGGATCAAACTTTGTACTTCGCAGTAAAAACTTATAATTCACTTTAGATCGACTCATGGCATTTGTAAATTCAATCTTTACCTGGTATATGAAAAAGCGGGTTCACCAGATCGAGCTCTTCATGAAATACCCGCATGATGTACAGGAAGAATGGTTCCAGAAACTGATCTCAAGTGCAGAAGATACAGAGTGGGGTGAAAAATACAATTACAGGTCGATCGAGACCGTAAGACAGTTTAAGGAAAGCGTACCGATTCAAAATTACGATACTTTAAAACCTTATATAGAGCGCATGCTCAAAGGAGAGCAGAATATCCTATGGCCCTCAGAGATCAAATGGTTTGCAAAATCATCGGGCACTACCAATGACAGGAGTAAATTCATTCCCGTGTCAGAAGAATCTTTGCAGGAATGTCATTTTAAGGGTGGTAAGGATATGCTTTCTATTTTCTGCAATAACAGGCCTGAAAATCAGATCCTGACAGGCAAAGGACTCGTACTTGGCGGGAGTCACCAGATCAACCAGTTGAATGAAGACTCTTTTTATGGTGATCTTTCTGCCGTATTGATCAAGAACCTGCCGATGTGGGCAGAATATTACCGCACGCCAAACATATCAATTGCTTTGATGGACAATTACGAAGAAAAAATGGAGAAAATGGCGGAAGCTACCATTAAAGAAAACGTAACCAACATTGCAGGGGTTCCGACCTGGACAATCGTGCTTGCCAAAAAGGTATTGGAAATGACGGGCAAGAAGCACCTGTTAGAAGTATGGCCGAATCTGGAGCTCTATATTCACGGCGCTGTGAATTTTAAGCCTTACAGAGAGCAGTTTAAAGAACTGATCCCGTGTGACAACATGTATTACCTGGAGACTTATAATGCTTCTGAGGGCTTCTTTGGCATACAGGATGAAGTAAATTCAGACGAGATGCTGCTCATGCTAGATTATGGAATTTATTATGAGTTTCTTCCGATTGAAAAGATGGAAGATGAAAATCCTGACACGCTTGCGCTCGATCAGGTAGAATTAAATAAGAATTATGCGATTATCATTTCTACGAATGGTGGCCTGTGGAGGTATATGATTGGAGATACAGTTCAATTTACTTGTCTTTCTCCTTATCGAATAAAAATAACCGGCAGGACGAAGCATTTCATCAATGCCTTCGGAGAAGAAGTCATCATAGACAATGCTGAGCAGGCCATCTGCAGGGCATGTGATGCGACAGGCGCCGTTTTTAAGGACTATACGGCATGTCCTATTTACTTTAAAGGCGAAGAAGTAGGCGGTCATGAATGGATCATTGAGTTTGACCAGCAGCCCAATAATTTTGAAAGATTTATAGACGTGCTGGATGAAACTTTAAGAGAAGTTAATTCTGACTATGATGCTAAAAGATTTAAGGACATGGCCCTTAGACGACCAAAAGTACACAATGCTCCAAGTAACACTTTTTACAACTGGTTGAAATCAAAAGGTAAACTTGGAGGGCAGCATAAGGTACCGCGCCTGTCCAATGACAGAAAATATGTAGAAGAAATTCTTCCCTTATTGAGTTGATATCGTCTACTTATTTCGGGTAATATATTTTTACTGAACTTCATGGCTATCTAATATTTTTTCATTAAATTTAAATAGCTAATTCTTAAACGCTTATGAAGACAGTACAACAAATACTCGGCACAAAGCCTTCTAATATTTTTTCTGTTTCAGAAAACTCATCTGTTTTAGAAGCACTTCAGCTAATGATGGAAAAAAACATAAGCGCCTTGCTGATTCTGGAGGGGCCTGAATTGCGTGGGATTTTTACGGAGAGGGACTATGCAAGAAAAATCATTTTGCATGGAAAATCATCGGCAGAAACGTCAATCAAAGAAGTAATGACTGCAAACCCTATTACGGTATTGCCAGCAGACAGCATAGACCTGTGCATGGAAATCATGACGGAGAAACACATTCGGCATTTACCTGTCATGCAGGACAATGTAGTACAGGGAATGGTGTCAATCGGAGACGTAGTTAAGTTCATCATCGCTGACCAGAAATTAACCATATCTCAGCTGGAAAATTACATTAGCAGTTAAATAAAAAGCCCCGGCTTTACGGCCAGGGCTCTTAATTGTGATCTACTTACCAGATCTTAACCCTTTTATCTGGTGCCAGATATAAGGAATCTGTTGGTTTTACATTAAATGCAGTATAAAATTCAGGGATGTTTCTCACTACCCCATTTACCCTAAACATAGCAGGAGAGTGAGGATCAGTACCTACCTGTGTCCTTAAAGCCTCATCAGTGGATTTACTCAACCAGGCCTGTGCCCATCCGATAAATACGCGTTGCTCACCGGTAAAGCCATCCATTTTTGGTGATGGCTTATCCGATAGGCTTGTTTTATAAGCTTTAATCGCAATACTCAAACCGCCAAGATCCCCGATATTTTCTCCCAATGTGAAATCTCCGTTTACATTCAGATCAGGAAAAACTTTGAAACTGCTGTATTGTGCTATAAGTGCGTTGGTACGCTTTTTAAATTCACTCATGTCCTTAGCCGTCCACCAATTGCGCATCACACCATTTCCATCAAAAGTACTTCCCTGATCATCAAAACCATGACCAATTTCATGTCCGATTACAGCGCCGATTCCCCCGTAATTTACAGCATCTTCTGCGTTCATATCAAAAAATGGCGGTTGTAAAATTGCGGCAGGAAAAACGATTTCATTCATTGGAGGATTATAATAAGCATTTACCGTTTGAGGTGTCATCCCCCATTCTGTACGATCTACTGGTTTACCAAGTTTGTTTATGGTACGGTTGTATTCAAATTCGGCAGCACGCTGCATGTTTCCAAAAAGATCATTTTTAACAATCTTAAGTGAGCTGTAATCTCTCCATTTATCAGGATACCCAATTTTGGGGGTGAATTTATTGATTTTATCCAGCGCCTGTTTCTTGGTTTCAGGACTCATCCAGTCTAATGTTTTGATGCTGGCTTCATAAGCTTTCAATAAATTGTCTACCAGCTTCAGCATCCTATCCTTTGCTTCCCGTGAAAAATGTTTCTCCACATAGAGTTTACCGACCATCTCACCAAGATTGCTGTTCACCACATCAACCGCCCTGCGCCATTGCGGTTTTTGTTCTTTTACACCATTTAACGTTTTTGAGTAGAAATTAAAATTCTCCTGATCAAGAGCAGAATTCAGAACAGAAGCAGATCCCGTTACGGCGCTCCATTTCAAATAGGTCTTCCAGGTAGTCAGCGGAGTATTCTTAATAATTGCATTGAGGTCTTTTGTATAAGCAACCTGGGTGACCACAAGACTATCTGAATTTTTAATACCTGCTTCAGACAATAAGGTATTCCAGTCGAAATCAGGGGTAAGGGTTTTTAAGTCCTTCACCGCGTATTTATTATACAGGCCAGCAATATTTCTGGTTTCTTCTTTTTTCATCTGCTTAGATGCGAGCAATGTTTCCAGTGCCATAATCTGTGCAGCATTAGCTTTGGCGTCAGGAATACCTGCCAGACCTAACATGGTCTCAATGTGTGCAATATATTTAGTCCTGATTTCTGCAGATTTAGCATCTTTAAGAGCATAATATTCTCTGTCCGGCAGACCTAAACCTCCCTGCCAGGTCAATAGCATATAGCGTTTTGGATCTTTAAAATCCTCGCTGACACTGACATTAAAAGGTATTTTATAACCTACTTTATTTGCATGCGCGAAATAGGCAGTCAGGTCCTTTGCCGAAGCGATTGCCTCAATTTTCTTAAACTCTTCATTTAAAGGAGCAAGGCCTATAGAATCACGAACTTTTGTGTTTAGATAAGAATCGTAAAAATCACCAATCTTTTGTTCTTCAGAACCATCCTTACCCCCGCTCTTTGTCGCATTTTCAATAATCGCCTTCACATCTTCCTGCGCCTTGTCGTTTATCATCGCCATTACCCCATACCTGGATTTGTCTGAAGGCATTTTGGTATTTTTCATCCATATTCCATTTACATAATCGGTAAAATTATCGCCGGGAACAACTGTGGTATCCATATTTTTTAATATGATACCTGAATGGAGATCCATCTGTTTATCCGGATTATTGCAGGCTGCAAATATTAATATTGCGCTAGCAACAACAGGGATCCTAAAAGGACTTTTAGTTTTCTTCATCATGAATTTTAGGTTAGTGTTTAATCAAACTTAGATAAATCTGTGCAAGCATTCATGCTGATCTTAAATAAAGAATGAAAAATTTACATACCAAATCCGATGGAAAAGAATATAATGCCTGTTTAATATTGTCTTAATATTAGGTAGTTAACTTTATTGTGATCACCAAAAGCGATAACATTATGATCAGCACCAAAATTCTTTACTCTGCCGTATTCAAAACTGAGCAGATTGACGACCTTCATAAAATCCAGCCGCTACCTTTGCCGGCGGGAAGCTATCCTTACAGATTGACACTTGATGAACAGCCGGCAGACAGTTTAACTAAGAAGCTCGTCTTTCATATGGTTGGCGATACGGGCGGGGTTAAATCGGCAGATACCCAACAAAGATTGGCTGATCAGCTAACCAATCAATGTAAGAATGCTTTAACCACAAGTGATGAGCCTGCATTCCTGTATCACCTTGGTGATCTTGTCTACCATTATGGTGAAGCCCAACAGTATGATGCACAATTCTTAAAACCTTTTGAGGTATATCCGGCTCCAATTTATGCAATCGCAGGAAATCACGACACTGACGTTAATCCTGATGCGGATGAAAATTATGACAGCCTTGAAGCTTTTTATACAGCTTTTTGCAATACTGTTCCGCGGACAATACATTTTGGCGAAAACCGGATCAGAAAAAGCCAGACGCAGCCCCATGTTTACTGGACAATGCAAACACCCCTCGCTACTATTATTGGATTGCACACAAATGTTCCCAAATATGGTCACATTACACAGGAGCAAAAAAACTGGTTTATTAAAGAATTACAACATACGGCAACCGAGCACCCTGAAAAAGCAATCATTATTTGTATGCACCATGCGCCATATTCAGCAGACTTCAATCATGGTTCTAGTATGCCTATGATTCGATTTGTGGAAGAATGTTTTACAGCAGCAGCTGTAAAACCTGATCTCATATTTAGCGGTCATGTACACAATTATCAAAGATTCATCAAGACATACGAAGATGGGAAGAGCGTTCCTTTTATTGTAGCTGGTGCGGGAGGTTTCGAAGAGCTGCATCAGCTGGCAGATCCATTTGACAACACATATAGAACTGACAATGAATTGCTTGAAAATGTCCAGCTTATAAATTATTGTGATGACCGTCATGGATTTTTAAAAATAGCCATTGAAAAAACACCTTTCCGCTTTACAATTAAAGGAGAATATTATACTATGCCCTTTGAAAACTATGGATCCGCAGCACTGTTTGATGAATTCGTAATCGATCTTACGGGTAGGTAGCAAAATGGTTTTTCACCTCATCAATAGCGGTGAGGAACAGGGTTGACAGTTCTTCACTAACTATTCCATTTTCTTCCTGAAAATTCTGGTGAAATGACGGCAATGAGAAGTGAGTAATGATGTTTGCACCCATCTTTGGAAACCGGGATAATGCTGCTGCCATTACATTTCCTCCTCCAAAGCCACCGGGAGAGGTACTCATTAAAAATACAGGCTTATCCTGAAATACCTTTCCGTTAATCCTGGAACACCAGTCGAGTGTATTCTTAAAAGCAGTGCTGTAACTTCCATTGTGTTCAGCCAAAGAAAGTATAACCAGATCCGCAGCCTCAATCAATGACAAAAGCTGGTGGGCATATTCCGGATAACCGTCGGATTTTTCTTTATCCACAGAAAATACCGGCATTTCAAAATCATTAAGATCCAGGAATGTAATGTCATTATCCGGGAAAAAACTAAGTGAGTGACGAACGAGTTTACGATTAATGGATTGTCTGCTTGTACTTCCGGCAAATGCTAGGATTTTCATATATATTTTATCTTACGTTTTTAGACTGTAGAGGAAGGGGCACAAATTCGGTTTCGCCAGGTACTGGTATAAAAGTTTGCTCAAGCCACATTGTTTTAGCATCCTCAATGCGTTCCCTGCTGGAGGCCACAAAGTTCCAGTAGATAAATCTCTCTTCCGGAAAAGCATCTCCACCAAATATGTAAACGGTTGTGTTTTCCTGCATTTCAAACTCACATAATTTACTGTCTTTTGCAATGAGGATTTGCTTAGGGCCAAAAGTGTGTTCTTCGCTCTTTATAGCACCTTCCAAAATGTACAATGCACTTTCTCCAAACAGATCATCTCCTATTCTGATGGTTTGTGCAGTCCTGGATTTTAATTCTAAAAGGTACAGTTTACTATAAACCGGCACCGGCGACTGATGTCCCATTACTTCCCCGGCAATCAATTTAAAACTGACAGTATCTTTTTCCCAAACCGGCATGGCCTCTTCATCGAAATGGAAGAATTCGGGCTCCATTTCTTCGAGGTGCTTAGGTAATGCTACCCAGATCTGCAATCCGTGCATCACTTTAGTAGAATTCCTTAAGTAAGCCGGTGTTCTTTCAGAGTGAACAATACCCTTCCCTGCCGTCATCCAGTTTACCTGTCCGGGTTTTATTTCAACTTCAGTGCCCAGACTGTCTTTGTGCATGATTGATCCCTCAAAAAGGTAGGTTAGCGTAGAAAGACCAATATGCGGATGAGGAGGTACATCAAGATTCTCGTAATCATTTAAAGATACCGGCCCCATATGATCGATAAAAGCAAAAGGACCTACCATTCTTTTTTCTCGAAATGGCAATAACCTTCCCACCATAAAATTCCCAATATTACTTGGTCTTTCTTCTATAATCAGCTGAATGTTTGACATGATGATTGTGTTAGGATGAATCTAATAGTGAATTTACATGATTTGCGTTAGCATTACAAGAAAGCCAGCATTAAAAAAGCCCTTCAGTTTTTATTGAAGGGCTTTTTATTATTATTAATTCTATTATTTATCCCACCATACTCTGCCGGTTAGCTTATCACCACCAGGTACCGCTGATGAGGCAGCCTGATAATTGACACCATTGTTTGCGGCTTCTTCCGAAGGATAAGGGAATCTCCTTGGTATGGTCCCTCCTGTAGCATTTCCCGGGTAAACTACGGGCACAAGCACAGGAAAGCCGCTTCTACGCCAGTTGGCCCATGTCTCATAAAAATCAAGCAGGGTGTTGGTATGCAACCAATATTGTGTGTTGATCATCTGCAGACCATTGGCTGCATTGTAAGGATTGGCACTAGCAAAAGTCTCTGCAACCCCGTCTGACACTACCATTAATGGATCGTACTTTCCAAGACAAGTGATTGATGCTTTTAATGCGGCTTTATAGTGATCAGCAGCAGAACCTGCAATACCCCACCTTTGGGCGGCCTCTGCTAATAAAAACTCTCCTTCAGAAAAGCTCAGGATGAAAGTAATTCCATTTCTCTTGATCATACCCGGGTTTGGCGAAGAATAATCAGCGATGCTCGTATAAGCAGCATCTTGTCTGATATCCCTTCCTGCAATTCCGCTTAAGTCCTTTCCATTGGGCATTCCTTTTTGAACCGCAGGAGTTGTTACATAGGCTGCATTCTGATCTTTTCCCGATTCTACAAGATAAAGTTTGGTGACTGCTACTTTTTCTAACCTTGGGTCACCGGCATTTTTTAATAGATCGATAAATGTTTTGGACCATTTGGTATAATAGTTCTCCTGTCCGCCATCTCCAAGTAATACCTGGCTATTTCTATTCTGAGTTACCCTTGCTCCTGAAACGTCATGAGCTATAGTTGCGTTATCACTGTTATCGACCATGGTCTTGCCTATTGCTTTTTGCACATAGGTTTTCGCCAGGTTTTCATCAGCCTTAGTTAATCGCATGGCCAGTCGTACCAGCAAAGTATTACCAAAGCGTTTCCATTTTGCGATGTCACCACCATAGATCACATCTCCGGTGACTTTATCGCCACTCACATTCAAGGCATTGGTTGCTTCATCAACTTCCTTAAGCAAGTCTGTATAAATCTCCTGCTGCCTGTCGTATTTTGGTGTAAAAATACTTTTATAGAATCCCTGACCAGCTTCAGAGTAAGGAACATCCCCATACAAATCGGTGATACGGGCAAAGACCAAAGCCTTCCATATACGCGCTACATGGTGAACGTTAGCATATTTAGTGCTTCCTTTTGTAAATTCTACAACATCTACTATAGGTCTCACCTGTTCTATATAAGCACCTACTGCACTATTGCCCCAATATGCCGCAGTATAGCCTTCATTAAGAAAATATTTATCACCGGCCCAGTAACTCACTACCGTCGACAATCCCTGCATCATAGTCGAGGCATAAATCAGGTTTCCTCTCCAGGTATCGTATGCAAAATCGATACTTCCGGTATAAGTTAACTGTGAAGTAGTCAGCGTGTAATTAGGATCAAAATTGGTAGGTCCGTATGCTACAGGATTAGTATTGATCTCTTTAAAATCCTTGGTACAACCGAAGGTTATTAAAATGCCCACAAGAATCATCAGGCTATATTTATTGAATATATTCGTTTTCATCGTTCTTTCTTTAAATAATTAAAACTTAACACTTAGGTTTAAACCAAAAGTTCTCACTGGAGGAACACCTCCAAGTTCTAAACCCGGGAATGTTGCATTGTAACTTGATTCCGGATCGATGTTATCTGTTTTCTTCATCAGGATAAACAGATTGCGTCCTACCACACTTACATTCAGACTTTTGATTTTGTTATTGAACATTTTAGCCGGGAAATTGTACCCCAGTGTCAATTGTCTGAATTTAATGAAACTTGCATCCTGAACAAACTTATGAGAGGCATTGTCGGCCGTGTTTTCATAGAATTTAGCGGCGGTAGTGCCTAAAGCATCCCGATTTTCAAGGGTTGCCTTGTGCAAACCAAATATATATCCATAGTAATCAGTAGCAGAAAAGACCTTACCTCCCCATTTACCGTCTATAAGAAATGAAAGATTTATGCCCTTGTAAGTAAATTCATTGTTCCAGCCAGCAAACCATTTATTGTAAGCCGAGCCATATGGTTTCAAAACTCCTCTTTCTGGTGCACCCAGCGCATTTTTAACGATAGCTCCGTTGGCATCGTATTTAAAATCATAAGCCATCACCTGGGCTGCCGCCATTCCCGGAATATTTTGCAGGTATCCCACCCCGGTACGTGAAGTTGCCAGCAATTGAGAGGTAATTCCTTTAGCTAATGAAAGTATGGTATTCTCATTATAAGTTCCATTGATAGAGGAAGTCCAGTTGAAGTCATCATTTTTAATGACAACCCCTGAGATTAAGGCCTCTACTCCTTTATTTTCGATTTCTCCAGAGTTGAGTACAGCTCCGCTATATCCTGTCGTGCTACTTGTAGTTATGGTAGAAATTTCATCCTTAGAGTGCTTTTTATACCAGGTCACATCAAGATTAAGACGATCACCAAAGAACCTCAATTCAGTACCGATCTCCAATTCGGTAGCTTTAGAAGCTTTCAGACTTGGATTGGGAATACTTGGATTACTGATGACCCCCAATGGATTACCATTTAAGGTTTCACTTCTGAAACCATAGGTAAGTAGGGTTTGGTACGGACCGGTTGCCTGACCAACAATGGCATATCCGGCTCTTAACTTACCAAAGCTTAAATAGCTTGGCTTATATAGTTCTGAAAACACAAATGAACCACTCACAGAAGGATAGAAAACACTTAATTTATTATCTTTCCCAGGAGTGGCAAGTGTAGAAAACCAATCGCTTCTACCGCTACCTGTCAGGTATAAAATATCTCTGTACGAAAGCTCAAGGGTACCATAGACAGATTGAGTTTCAAATTCTGCCTCCGAATAATCAACAGACTTGTTTTTTGCATTAAGGATATTATAGATACCAAATACCGCAAAATCAGTCCCGTTGTTTGTAGTCTGGTTGATCCGCGTATTTCTGTAGCTTGCACCAACATTTGGGGTAATGGTAAAATCATCCTGTACAGTAAATGATTTACCAAGCAGGATATCAGTACTTACATCAGCAAATTTGGTCTTTTGTTCGGCTATTTTCCCAGGCGCATAATAAGCAGTGCCTGAAGGAACTACATTGGTATAGCTGTCATTATAAGCATCTCTTCCTGCACGACCTTGCAAGAATAAGCCATTGTCGAAAATGTATTTTGCGCTGAAGCTACTGATAGCGCGTTCGCGTTTGGTGTTATTTCTAAATTCATTTGCAGCAAACCAGGGATTTGTAGCGTATGCGTTCCCCTTATTGTACTGGATTTCATTTCCATTCGCATCCTTCCATGGCTTCAGGTCTTTAACACCAATACTGGTAGGCAAGAATACCACGTTATAGTTGGCATTACCTGCTCCGTCAGAAAGCATAGGACGATTTTTTGCCTGTTCCAAAATGTAATTGGTACGGGCATCGATCGTAAGACGTTTTATAGGCTCAAATGTGCCGACCAAATTGAATGACTGCCTGTTCAAACCAGAGTTTGGCACGACAGAATTATTATGTACATCATTGGCAGAGAAACGAATAGTTCCACCTTCAAATGTCTTATTTAATGCAATGGTGTTTGACCAGGTTCCGCCACTGCGATAAAAATCTTCTATATTGTTTTTCTGTGCAGAATATGGTCTTGCCACGCCATCGAACTGAACTACATTACTTCCATCCAGTTTGGCTCCCCAGCTAGATCCTCCGACCTGTGCTGCCGCCGCCGCATCAGCGGACTTTACTCCATTGGCACCTTGTCCATAGACATATTGCCAATCCGTTCTATCCATCACCTGTTCTACAACATAATTGCTGTTAAAATCTATGCTATTTCCCTTTCCACTTTTGGTGGTGATCAAAATAACACCAGCTTTAGCCCTTGATCCGTACAATGCGGAGGCTGCTGCGCCTTTTAGTACAGAAATGCTTTCGATATCATCAGGGTTTAAATTGCCAACTGCATCTCCTAAATCCGGAGCATTGTCCCATTGACTACCTTTATTCCCGTTAGGATTTAGATTGTTGAGCCCCGTCGGCGTATTTTCCATTGGAATACCATTGATTACATACAAAGGCTGGTTGGTCTGGCTCAAACTGGACACACCGCGGATCAGCACACTTGTAGCTGCTCCGGCACCTCCTGAAGTTGAACTGATATCTAAACCAGCTACCTTGCCGACCAGAGAATTGGCAACATTATTTTCTCTGGCCTGGGTCAGAGACTCGCCTTGTACCTGTGAAACAGAATACCCCAAAGCACGTCGTTCCTTTTTGATACCTAAAGCGGTAACCACCACTTCATTTAACAACTTGGTATCTTCCAAAAGGACTACATCGATATCCGTTTTATTGTCGACCGCGATCTCTTTAGTTTGAAATCCGGCGAATGAAATGACAAGAGTGGCTCCTGCGGGAACTGAGATAGAAAACCTACCATTGATATCTGTAGACGAACCAGCTCCCGAACCTTTTACCCGGACGGTGGCTCCTGGCAATGGTCCTCCGGCATTGTCTTTTACGGTCCCGGTAATCTTAGTATCTTTTCTCCTGCTGATTACAATTAATCCTTCTTTTGAAATGGAATATTTGAGATTGGTATTGCTGAAGATTGCGGCGAGTACATCTGTTACCAATGTGTTTTTCACAGATAAAGTAACATCTTTATTCACAGGCACATTTGCCGAACTGTAAACGAAGTGATAATCGCTCTGTTCTTCAATAATTTTCAAGACCTTACTCAGCTTGGTTTTGGTCACATCAAGGCTGATCTTTTGCTGTGAAAAGACCGATGCCGAGACATTGAGGCAGGTTATAAAAATTATGATACACGTTAATTTCATTAAAATAATGAATTTTAAGAACGCCCTGGAATCACGGCGCGCTTGCAGTAAGTAATAATTAATCATATTTTTGTTTTTTTGGTTGCTATAGTATTTGGCAGCAATCTGTTTGCGCATAAAACTGCCATTGCTTGATATCAAAAAAATTTATAGGGGCGGTGCGTCAACACCGTCCCTTTCTTATTTCGATATGGTAATTTGTTTTCCTTTTATTTCATATTTAAAATGTTCTGCTGTTTGTAAAGCGTTTAATGCCTGCTCAATATTTTCTACAGGGAAAGATGCCGTAAAGCGATATTTCTCTACTTCTTTATCAGTAAATTTGATTTGTACATCATACCACCGTTCCAATACCCCCTTAACTTCTGCAAAACTCTGATCTGAAATTTCGAGTCGGTCTTGCGTCCAGGCAACTTCAGCGATGATGCTATCATTTACCCTGGTGTAATGATTGATCGCAATTTCCGGCAATTGTTTTTTGGCTTTTATGGGTTTATTGGCTTGGGGTTGAATGTCCAGATTTTTATAGAATGTCACTTTTTGACTTGGCCTTAAAGTAATAGAACTGCCTTTACTCCCCTTACCCTCCATCACAATAAGTCCCTTAATTAAAGTAGCTTCTGATGTAGGCTCGTCAGGATAAATTTTCACATTAAAAGAGGTGCCCAATACATTGATATCAAAATCTTCCGTATGAACTTTGAAAGGCTTGTCCTTTTGATGCATCACATCAAAAAAGGCTTCACCTACCAAGTTTACTTCACGGGTTTTTTCATTAAACCCTTTGATAATGGATAACGAACTTTTGGCGTTTAATAAAATTACAGATCCATCCTTAAGCGTGATCTTTTTGCGTTCGCCAGCCTTCGTATTAAAATTGCTGACCATAATTTGTTTGACCCCCTCCTTATCCCCTGCTTTAAAGTAAAAAAAAGAAACACCGGCCAGCAGTAATATAGCCGCTGCAATTTTCAACCAGTTATATCTCCTTTGGAATGGGACAATATTGTTTTTGTGTTCAATGTTTTCTTTTAGCGTTTCGACCTGCAGATTCAATGGTTTTTTATTTCCACTGAGGATGACATACAAACGTCTGGCTTCTGTTATTACGGCTTTTTGTTCAGGATGAGTTTCAATATAATTCTCCCAATAGGTTACGCAGAGTTTATCTGTTCCCGCACAATAAAGCTGAAAAGTATTATCCACTAAAAAGTCTTCGACATTGAAAAGACTACGATCAATCATAATATTATGCTTTTATAAAGACAGTGCCTGAAAACTTCAACTTTTCCTAAGGAAATTTTACTTTTTTATTTTTTTGGATAAAAAAGACACTGTGGGATGGAAACGCTATACTAATCTTTGAGTTCTTTTCTCAATATTTTAAGCGCATCATAAACTGTATTGTAAGCAGTCTTGATGGTTTGCTGGGTTTGTTCTGCAATCTGTTCGTAACTTAATCCGTCAAAAAACTTCAAATGGATGAGTTGCTTTTGTCTGAAGGTTAGTTTCTCAAGAGCTGTTTTCAATTTATACCTAACTAACTCATCAGTCTGCACCTTAACAATAAACTCTTCATAAGACATCTCCATCCATTCCCCTTCCGAACCAGCATTTTGTAATGCATCGTTGATCTTCTTTTTACGTTCGAGCAACCGAAGTATTTTACGTTTTAAAAAAGTACGCAGGTAGGCCGGCACATTGTCGACCCTGTTTAGTTGTTCATGTTTTTCCCAAATGGTAACAAAGACCTGATCTGTAGCCTCTCCTGCTGTTTCAGCATCTCCGCAAACACGGATGCCGAAATTCACAAGTTCATAGTACAGCGCTTTGTAAAGGTCAAAGAATGCATTATTATCACCGGAACGGATGCGTTCCCATAATAAATGGTGCACAAGTTTATTGTCCATTTGGTTAGTTTAGTTTGTGGCGTTAGGTTATAGCAATGTTAAGAAAATGAATTGACTTTTATTTCAGGTTTGCAGCAGTTTTCTTCAGGTTTACAAGATTTTAATTTCAATATGCGCTCGAGGCCTGTTTATTTGAATAAAAATCCATTATTTACAATAATAATTATGAACAGAGAAAGCATAGCTCTAAGAGCGCTCAACAACGTATTAAGTCAAGATACCATTGCCACATTTTTAGTAGTTATTGTATTCCTTTTACTAATAAATATTGTTTTTAAAAAAGTTACTAAGCCGATCAGGAATAAATGGTTTGCTTCATTTAGTGCAGCCTGGTTGTCAACTATAATTTTGTTCATTAGCTATGGAATATTAAAGTTGTTCGGTATGCTTGTCATGAAATTCAGATTTGGATCGGACGGACAGGATATTGGGCTCTCAACTTTGCCAATAATTAGATGTCTTGTTATATCTCTAATTATTTCTTCAGTTTATCTCATCTATTTCTGGGCTAAGGAAAGATGGATCAATGAGGTAAAGAACCCTGCCAAAAGACCATTTTACGAAGCTCTCACAATGTTTCTAATTGCCTGCATTGGAATAGTAATCGTTCAATTTACCGCGAATATGCGATTAGGCAGTGGATATGGCATAGAACGTGCTTTTCTTAGTCTTGCAATTGCATCATCGGCAATATTCGGCACTAGTCTGGCTGTTTTGATTTACAGCTATGCGACACGCTTAAATGCATTCAAAATTCAGCAAAAAGAGTTGCAGATATCTCGACTCCAGCAACAGGTCGCTCAATCTCAATTGGATGCATTAGCTTCAAAAATAAACCCACATTTCCTATACAACTCATTAAATTCTATAGCCGGACTGGCTACGGAAGATGGCTTAAAAACCCGGAATATGGCCATCGCCCTATCGAAACTATTTCGTTATAACATCAACAGGGAAGAAAATAACTATGCTACTGTGAACGAAGAGATGGAAATGGTTTCTCTTTATCTGGAAATAGAAAAGATCAGATTTGAGGAAAGATTGCAATACACGAGTAAAATCCAACCAGGGCTTGAAAATGATTTAATTCCCATGCATTTGCTTCAGCCCCTGGTGGAGAACGCCGTTAAATACGGTGCCGGTCCAAATGGGATTGTCATCAGCATAAGTATTAAAAAATCCGGCAAAGACATTATACTCAGCGTATTTGATGAAGGCAAGGCTTTTGATACAGATTTAAAACCTGGTTATGGATTGAAATCTTTGTACGATAAATTGGATATATTAGCGGCAGGCAAGTATGAGATTGCCTTTCTAAATGAACCCAAAGAAGTCAGAATTACCATCAGCGATTTAAAGACGAAAGTATAGTGAGCACTAAATTGAGAAGCATTATCATTGACGATGAGAGACCTGCCAGACTGATGATGAGCAGACTCGCAGGAAATTACCCCGATGTTCTTGAAATCATTGCCGAGGCGTCTAATGCAATAGAGGCGATTGAATTGATAGACAACCTAAAGCCTGACCTGATTTTTCTTGACGTTCACATGCCCGACTTAAATGGATTTGATATGCTGACCAGGCTTAGACATAAGCCATTGGTAATTTTCACTACTGCTTTTGAGCAATATGCGATCAGGGCTTTTCAGGAAAATACACTTGATTATCTCGTTAAGCCTATTGAGGACAGCCGGTTTATGAAGTCAATTGAAAAGATAAAACGCTGGAATAATAGCAATATGCAGGTCGATTTTTTAAAACTAAAAGAGATTTTCGATCAGATGCAGCCTAAAAAAGAAGCTACAGCCCTTCCGGTAAAGGTAAAAGACAAGATCCTATTGGTTCGCTTCCCGGATTTAGTATATCTGGAATCTCAGCTTGGTTATGTTACCTTATATACCGACAATGGAACTGAGTATTTATCCGAGTTATCATTATCAGACCTGGAAGAGAAACTACCTGCCAATTTTATAAGGGTACAAAAATCCTTCATAATTAATAAGGACAAGATCGGGGAGATCAGTAAACACTTTAATAATCGACTGATCATCACAATGACTGATAAAAAGCAAAGCAGAATCACAACGGGGACAACCTATATTCAACAGATCAGGGCTGAGTTGGATTTGTAAGCGATAACTTAAATTGCTATTTTGTATAAAATCCTTAATTGATGTTCAGATTACTTACAATATTTGCTTTTATTGGCATTTCGGCCGTATTAATATCCGCTAAATTATTTGGCATAAACAGACACAAGGAAGCCGCACCTCAGAAGCCAAATATCATTTTCATCATTTCAGATGATCATGCATATCAGGCAATAGGTGCCTACGGGAATAAAATTGCCAAAACTCCAAATATTGACCGACTGGCAAAAGAAGGAGCTATATTAAACAATCAGCTGGTTACAAATTCCATATGTGGCCCCAGCAGAGCTTGTTTTTTGACTGGAAAGTATAGTCATATAAACGGATATAAAGCTAATGATGGCAAATTTGATGTAAAACAACAAATGTTGTCTGGATTGTTGAGTAAGGAAGGCTACCAAACTGCCTGGATTGGGAAGTGGCATCTCGGCACTTTACCCGGGAAGGCGTTTGATCATTGGGAGATCATGCCGGATCAGGGCTTTTACTATAACCCTGATTTCATCAATCAGCAAAATGACACAGTCAGGACAGCAGGTTATGTAACCGATATCATCACACAAAAGGCAACTGACTGGCTGGATAAGCGGGATAAAACAAAGCCATTCTTTTTAGTAGTTGGAGAGAAAGCCACTCATCGTGAGTGGCTGCCTGATATACAGGATCTTGGAGCCTATGACCACGTCAACTTCCCAATACCAGCTACTTTCTTCGATGATTATGATGGTCGTGAAGCTGCGAAGGAACAATACATGAGTATAGCTAAGGCAATGGAGTTGGACCGTGATCTAAAAGTCAACGTTGATTTCGAAAATTTCCTCCTTTATAAAAGAATGAATAAAGCACAGCGTGAGGCGTTTTCTAATTACTACATCCAAAAGGTGACTAAAGATTTCGAGGCCAAAAAACCATCAGGAAAGGAACTCGCGATATGGAAATATCAGCGTTATATGAAGGATTATTACGCTACTGCAAACTCACTTGACCGAAACATAGGAAAAATGCTGGATTACCTGGATAAAAAGGAGCTTTCACAAAATACAATAGTAATTTATGCATCCGACCAGGGGTTTTATTTAGGAGAACATGGATGGTTTGATAAAAGATTTATGTACGAAGAATCCTTAAAAACACCTTTCGTCATCAGATACCCGGGAAAGATTAAGGCAGGCAGCAAGGTCAATAACGTAGTTGCAAATATCGACTGGGCTCCTACCTTATTAGATATGGCTGGAGGAAAGATACCTATGGATATACAAGGAAGATCTTTTTGGTCTGCACTGAATGGCAGCAAAACCGGACTCGCGGAAAAGCCGGTATATTATCATTATTATGAATATCCGGGTCCGCATCTGGTACATCCTCATTTTGGAATCAGGACTTCACAATATAAATTGATACGTTTTTACGGGAAATTAAACTCCTGGGAGTTTTATGACCTTAAGAATGACAAGCATGAGCTTCATAATCTTGCTGCAGACAAAAAGTATGAAGCGCTGCTAAAGAGCTTCAAATCCAAGCTCCTCACAGCAGCTCAGGAATACAAAGATCAGGATGCGATAAAGTACCTTACTTTACAGGTCCTGGAATAATCAAAGAAATAGGATAGTCGATCATTTAGTTTACCCAAACAGGTAACCACTATAAGCTAAACCTTTAGCAACACTTTTAAAATTATCTCCGGAATTCATAGTGATGTGTGGAAACTTATCTTTAAATAATTGTTGAATACTACCAACCATAGAAGTACCCCCAGTTAGAAAAAGGCTGTCAATATCATTTACACCAATATTGTGCAGGGACATAAATTCATTTAGATAATTTGAAATCCGATCAACATCCTTTTTTATGATTTGCTCATAATCCGACAAGGAGACCTCCTCTTGAATTTGGATATCCATACCATCGTACCGAAATTCTGATGTATTTGATTTAGACAGCGTGATCTTAGTCTTCTCTATCGCCTGAAACACGGAATAACCTAAGTTATTTTCGATGAGCGTAATCAGATTTTTAAACTTTCGGTCTTTCCCGGAGAAATAATAATAGTCTTCAATATCCTTTCGAATACGTTGTCCGTTAAAAAAATTCATCTGTTCCCATGAGCAGATATTTGCGAAAAGTGATTTAGGCACCGTTAATACCTTACCCGGAGTTGCCTCGTATTGTGTATGCTTACCGAAGTAGGGCGTTCCTCTTTCCCACATAAAAGCAGAATCAAAACTATCACCTCCTATATAAATTCCTCCGGTGGCCATCATATCATTCTTTCGATCTTTACTCCCTACTTTTGTAGGATCAAGAACTAAATAAGTAAAATCTGTTGTTCCACCGCCTAGATCGGCAACAAGTACACTTTCTTTTTTTAGCAGCGTTTTTTCATAAGCGAAAGCGGCACCTATAGGCTCAAACTGGAAACGGACTTCCGTAAAACCTGCAATTTCAGCAGCTTTATTAAGTCTGTTTTGTGCCAGCGTATCCTTTTGTACATTGTCATCATCAAAAAAGACAGGCCTGCCAATAACAGCCTTTCGGCAGTCCTGCCCGGTCACTTCATCTGCCCTGCTTTTCAATTCTTTTAGAATGATTGCTACAAGGTCAGAAGCATTATATCTTTTATTATGTATCCGTGTTTCTGTGAAACTGCTTCTGGATAGGATTTGTTTAACTGATTTAATGAAGCGGCCTTTCATGCCATCATGGAGATAGGCATGGATGGCTTCTTCACCTACCACGTAACTTTTGTCATCCCCGGCATTTAGCTGATGATAAAAATAAATAAGGGATGGAATGATAATGGTACTATGAATTTCTTTGGCGTCTTCATCATAAATGGCGAGTGCCGAATTGGTTGTTCCAAAATCAATTCCGTATAAAAATCTCTTCATGATGGGCAGGGTAAACGATAAAAAAGAAAAGCCCTTTACGATTTGTAAAGGGCTTTATTCTGCTCCTTCTGCTGGGCTCGAACCAGCGACCCTCTGATTAACAGGAGTTATTTGGTGTTTTGTGATGTCTATTGTTATCTATAAGTATTCTGTTTATCAGGTATTTAGCTTTTTTATTCTTATCTTTGATTTTACTCTTTTTGGGTTATTTCGAAGATTTTTGTGCAAAATCTGTGCAAATGAAAAGCCAAAAAATATTTGTTATAGTATGAAGAAAGCATTGATCTCCCTTTACCACGATACCCGCAGACCATTAGAGGATGGAAAATTTCCGATAAAGTTGCGTGTCTATTATCAAAAAGCCAAAATGTATGAGACTGGAATGGCTGTATCGCTTGAAGAATTTGAGCATGGATATTTAGAACCCGCACCCCGTGGTAGGTTTAGAGAAATTCAGATAAGTCTAAAAGCTATCGAATCCAAAGGAATAGAGGCCGCGAATACTCTACGTTTTTTTTCTTTTGCAAAATTTGAAAGGGCATTGTTCAGAAGCAAAGCAAGCATCAATAATATCATTGATCATTACAGCGAATATATTTCCGATCTTGAGGGACAAGACAGGATTGGTACTGCCTCGAACTACAGGTGTAGTATGAACTCCATTTTGCGGTTTGTAAATCTGGACAGGGCACATAGAGTTGAAAGGCTAACTTTTGATACCATCACACCCGAATTTTTGCAAAGGTACGAACGGTGGGCACTTAACAAAGATATGAGCCGAAGTACGGTAGGCATCTATCTTAGACCATTAAGAAAACTTTTTAATACAGCAATAGAAAACGGTGATATTGAACCAGAAGTCTATCCCTTTAAAAAATACAAGATCCCTACCGGTAAAAACATCAAGAAGAACATTGAAAAAGATGTACTTAAATCACTTTACACTTGGGAAACAGATGATGAATTCATTATAAAGGCGAGAGATTTTTGGTTTTTCAGTTATCAGTGCAATGGAATTAATTTTAGGGATATTGCTGAACTAAAGTTCAAGAATGTTACTGATGACTACTTTTCATTTCTTAGGCACAAGACTCTAAATACAACCAGAGAAGACCCAACGCCGATTGTCGTGCCAATAACCGCTTCAGTCGCCAGGATAATCTCCAAATACGGCAGGAAAAACGGAGACGATAGAGATTATGTATTCCCTATATTCGAACAAGGAATGGACGCAAAGGAAAGACATCGTGTCAACCAAAATTTTATCCGTTTTGTTAATCAGCACATGAACAGATTGGCAAAGATAGTCGGTATTCCGTTTAACCTTGGCACAATGTACGCAAGGCATTCTTTTACCACGGCGGTAACCCGGGAAATAGGGTTAGAATTTGCCCAAGAAGCGCTTGGACACACAACACTTGCCACAACACAAAAATATTGGGCAGGTTTTGAGAGCAAGGTAAAACACGAGGTAGCAGAGAAGTTATTGGACTTTATTACTTAGGGTTATAACCTGGTTTATAAAACTATTGATAGGTTTTCAAGTGCAATCTTTGTCACATACAAGATGATATGGAAAACCTAACCTTTGACCAATTGCCCGAAGCCATAGTAGTGCTTTATGACAAGCTATTGTCAATAGAGAAAATGATTACAGATCTAAAAGTAAGCTATAACCTTCCCGACCAAGATTTGTTAAACATTCAACAAGCTTCAGAGCTTGTAACATTAGCTGTGCCAACATTGTACAGCAAGGTCAGCCTAAAGGAGATTCCATTTTGCAAAAAGGGAAAACGGCTTTATTTTTCCAGATCAGAATTATTGGAGTGGATTAGTTCGGGTAAAAGACAATCTAATACTGACCTCATAAACACAACTGAAGACAGGTTTTTATCCATCCATTCAAGAAAACAATAAATCAATTTAAGTTTCGTTTACAACAAAATATTGTTCTGGCATAAATGGCTGTTAATACCCAGGAGGCAATCCGTCCTTAAAGATCTCTTTAAAATCCATATCTGGATTTTGCGGAACAAGCAGTATCTTCACGATTTTCTGCATATCAAAATCAGAAGCGTCTATGAAGACCTTTGTTATTGGGTCATAACTAGAAAGCGTTTTCATAGTGCCCGGCAGGAACTCCATCGATATGAGACCTTCTTCATCAATCTTTTCTAGTCCCGATAAATCTCTTGCTCTGGACCTGCAGTTTTCACCTTCTTTTGGAGGCCACAATAATAAAGGTGGGCACCATTTTATAGTAAATTCTTTGCCATCATATAAATTCAAATCCTCTAAATTTAGCGGGATGAAAAATTGATATAAAAGATTTTCATAGTATATCTGAAAAATATGGGTTGGCCGTAAATCGTCTTTACGACGTTTTCGAAATAAATAGCAGTGGACTTTACAGTTTCTAGTATAACTATATTCGTTTATGGTTGCAACTTTACCAAGTTGGACATCACTTTGGGAATGAATTAAATGCTCAAAAGCATACTTATAATTAATGACATCGTCAGGCTTTATAAGACCTAGTGCAATTTTCAAGAAACTCTTATAAACAAACAGAGGGATATATTTATTTTTTTGGTACGAAATTTCTGTCCTACCGCTATCATCATCAATTTCAAAATTTTCCCCGTTATTATCAGAAATAACAATTGCTTTATGATCAGACGGCAGATTTAATGCTTTAGCACTTAGTCCAGCATTCCTTGATCTATAATTCGGAGTACCTTTTTTGGCATCAGTACCAAATATCGTTCGAGTAATCCCCAAAAAATCGGTTAAATGGTTTTCATATTTCGAGAAAAGCTCATTGCAGCTATCACATTCAAAATCAGATACCATATACCTATTTCCCATAAGATGTGGGATGATGTGGGCTTCTTTCTTAAAAGTAGTTTGGTTTGCTCCAAGACCGCAGTACCTACAAACTCTATCTGGCCTTTTTTTTAAGTTTCGGACGGCACTATCTGGCGGAATAAAAATATTCTCAATTTCATAATTATCAAAGAATTCCATTAAGTTTTCCTTGTTCCCATCGAAAGAATAAAATGTAAGATCTTCGTTTTGCATTTGTTAAGACATATCATGGAAGATACAAAGATTTGCCTTAAAATCGTTATTGCACTTTGTAAATGCTACTTGATTTCTGGTAATGTCCCACTTAAAAAATAATCTTCAATTATTTTGTTTGGGGTCCTTTTTAAAAGTTTCCATTCAAATATTGTCTGGTTTGGCTTCAGAGTTCCCGTTGTGGCAATATTATCAAGAAAAACCCTTTTACCCCTGATTTCAACAAGTACCATTAAAGCTTCCTCAAGAAATAAACAATCTTCAACTATCTCAGGCTTAAGGGCTACATTTGTTCCTTCGAAGTTAGCCTGCACACTTTGGAATAGAATTCCCCCTATATTTGGAGATCTTAATATACTTTCAGAAAATGCCGCACTGATTTTGTAATCGCTATTTTTTGTTGTTCGCTTTGACATTACCTCTGAAAAATATTCTAACAACAAAATACTTTGTTTAGCGATATCTGATGGTTGGTTTTGTTTTATTAAATTTGAATGGAAATCGAATGCCATTTTTACTTCAGAAATCGCATTAATTGCATCCCGCTTGAACACCATTTCTGAAACGAGGATATCCTTTTTGACAATCCATTTGCCTACGGTCATAATTAGTTTTTTATCTCTATTTCCTTTGAGTTCGCCTTGTAATGCCTCTTCAGTTTCTGCCAGGGCAACTATTCTAGGAGACGAAACCAAACTGCTTTTAACCGAACCATAAAATATCGAATTGCCTGGAGAATTTGCTCTCCCATAATTTTTAATATTTTCTGGATCTGATCTATACGAGAGTTCTTGCTTATGTTTGAAAATTTCGCCTACCGCATTAATCCGAACACGCTCTACGTATTGTCCTGCATGGATTTTAGCAACGGTTACGGGCACAAAAAGCTCCTTATTTATGATATTTGATATCTTGCTTAAGGGGGTGTTCTCTAAATTTAGTTCCTCTATTGACTTTAGCTTTCTTTTTAATTCCCTAACGTTACGAAAATATACATCCATTTTATGATCAGAAAGTTCTTATTTTAAAAACGATTTAGCAATTATATCATTCCTCGATGGATAATAAGCCAAGTTCTAAAATTTGTTCAATATGTAAGGTTGAGCCTTCAATTTTTTCCAGATAGGAGTCATCCAAATGAGCTATCAACAAATTTGTCATATTGATTTTTGTTGGGATTTTTTTGATTTCCAAACATGTTTCACAAGAACAACCCTCTTTAATTTTAGCTTTAATTTTCTGAATATCCACCAATAGGGAAGATATCTGAGAACTCATGAAGTGAGTATCATCTACTTTATAAGCATATCTTTTTGAAGGCTGTATATTGTGTAAAGGGTCTAATAATACGATTTGAAATACATGGTTCTCATCCCAAAATCCAACAACCCTTCCAAGCGCCAATGAAATATGAAATTGAACAAAGGGGTACTCTTCTTTATTATAAAGGTAAGCAGTATCAATCCAATTGAGATCTTCTCTTTTAATTGGCACGTTTGTTCCATTCCAATCAATTTCATGGTATCTGAAATTTTGCTTCTCTGTAATATCACGCAAAAAAACTTCTCTTGTTTTGGACGAAAGCTCCTGAAGGCGATCAATCAAAGATATATACCAAGCTTGTTGTTGCTGGCCGATCTCAAAGTATTTTATCTGTTTAAAATATTGTAAGCTAAAGGTAAATCTTGTTAGTGCAGGTTTTACGATTGGTTTTGGGATTGCCCTTTCCTCTTGCGGAACTCCCGAACGGATTTTCTTTTCAGGTACTATATTTTCTGCTAGACGAGGTTGCTTAGCCATTTATTCTAGCAGCATAATAACTCTGCATAGTTGACTCATTTATTTCAACTTCACATCTTTCATATGGTTGAAAACCATCCCTTGCATCAATCCAAGGTTTTTCATCATGTGTCATCTTTTCAAGCTGAACATCACTATATTGGGCATACGTTTCCAATACCGCATTAATATGATCTCGGTCACTTTGATCTAATGAAGGAAAAGTAAGGTCGGATTGGATATCTGACATGGTAATCGAAGAATACATATACTTACTATCCTTAAACCTATTGTAAATAGTCCTATTTACAGGACCATGTATCCACGCTTGAAATTTTCCATCAAACAGAGGTTGCTTATCAAATGCTAAATGCCACGACTGTATGTAGAAAAGTATTTTTTGCAGTTTAAGGTGACTTAAAGATTCATTTCCTTCTCCAGTCAATCTAAAAACTACGAAATCACATACTTCATTTATATTTTTCATCACATTTATTTGTTAGCAAAAATACAAAATAAAACTAATTATTTTAGTAATTTTATTAAAACAATGGTCAGTCATAAAGGTGTTTTTAACTAGTTAAAAACACCTTTATGACTGACGTATTCAAAGCTAAGAATATTAGTAAACAAGACATCTATTGTAACTTAAACGTTACAATACAACCTCCTAAAAATCAAATTATTGCACTTCTGTGCTATAAGGATGTCCTATGTTTGTTGTCTTAATATCAGTTGTTCCCTCAAACCAACAAAAATTTCAAAATCGGCAACAGCATATATGCTTTTATTGAAATTGAATAACTCTTTTAAAACTTTATCCTTTACATCATCAGCTAGTGACTCCCACACACTTGGTCTAATAAACCAGTGATCTGATCCATATAACATCCAGCTTTCTACCATTTTTATCAGATGAAACGGATGCTTGGTAAAGGAGTTGATGTATGTATCAACAAATCTTTTGTCTTTAAAATGTGAGGCTAGAATCAAAAAAGTTTTGTTTTCATAAGGAAGTGCATTTAGGATTATATCTGCTCTCCTTTTAGACTTATTGTTTAGTTTAAACCCGCCCCTTCCTGCCAAACAACACGGGATCACCCAATCAACTTCCATTGCTTGCACGAAAACTTTCTGAGCCTTGTTCTTTACTAAATCATTGTGAATAGAAAGGTAAAGTTTATGCAGATCAGCGAGATATGCTTCACTTTGCTTTACAGATTTGTTTAGTTCCCTTAACCTCCAATCAACGAACTCATGTCTCATCGAAACAATACTTTTGCTATCGATATGAAGAGCATCTGCTTCCGCTCTAATCATTTCAGACAATTTGTTATCTCGAAATAAAATGTACTGATTCCTTCTTAGCAATGAAGTATCTAGTGACCGTTTATTTTCTACAATCTCCCTACAGATCGAACGGTAAACTTGAAGCCTAAAGTCCTGTTCTGTACTCATATCTTTTTTTTCTTCAAAAGGATTGAACATTTGCTCATGAGCTCTACAAAATCCAGGAAAAGTTGAAGCATAATTTAATCCAATTTTGCTAAGCTCTAGAACTCCTTTTTTGTGATTAAAGGTCGGCCAAAGCAAATGTCCATCTTCTGAAATAGTTGAAATGGATGTCGCCTTTTGAATAGTGTGGGAATTATTAATTGCTCTCTGAACACATCCCAAAAACATGCAGGTATTCGTTTTGCCAAATCTTAATGATTTGAAGTAGTCCTTGTCGAAAAGAAATTTCTGTTTATCATTATGGTCAGAAAAAATAATAAAGTTATCATTCTGATATTCCTCGATAACCTTATCCATTGCAAGTTCAATCCGTGCCAATATTTCCTTCGTCTCCATCTTCTAATTGTTAGCCCTAACCTTCTCCAACATTTCAATAATGTACTTTGGATACCCACCTTCAAAATATTCAATAATTAATGGGTTTTTTGTGAAAAAATGAGAGGTAAATTCAACAAAATGTTCAACTTCAACCGTTCCATTAATTTTGAAAAGCTTTTGAGATAATGTTTTAATATGATTGGTGTTTTTAGAATTATAATTAAAATCATTGTCCCGTCTACGAAAATATTCTTCCGAAGAATAAAAATGAATAGCCCCATCAAAATGCCTAAATGATTGCGATTGAAGATCATATTCAGCGTGGATATACCTAACTGGATAGTAATCATTCGTATTTTTAGTTATTGTAATTTCTTCACTTTTGAATTCTTCGATCTGAATGCTTTTAATAAATTCCTTTGTTGACCATTTGACATCTAGGCAATAGGCGGATGCGAAAAAGAATGAAAGGATAGAATCATCAACATCCAATGGCGGTCTTAGCTTAACTATTCCATCAGGAATGCTTTCTATAAACTTGTCGAACTTTGCACCAAACCACATGTCACGCTCCATAATTGCATAGCCATCCATATTTATCCTGACACTATCTGGATCTATGGAAATATAGCTCTGCATTTTCGGCTTAGGAAG
Organism: Pedobacter frigoris; assembly: GCF_005116445.1. Lineage (GTDB taxonomy): Bacteria > Bacteroidota > Bacteroidia > Sphingobacteriales > Sphingobacteriaceae > Pedobacter > Pedobacter frigoris. The sequence goes on along the minus strand of NZ_SWBQ01000005.1, from coordinate 302,780 downwards.
TTCCCAGAACATATCAATAAAACTTGGGGCAAAATTATTGATCTGGTGATACCCACGTCTAAAGTAATAATGAGCCATTAGCATGTAATTCCCACAATCCAGAAACCCGTTCATGAATCTCTTCCTGGCAAATTGCTTACAAAGAATATCAAAATCCAACAATCCTTCTTTATCTACAGTCAAATCATCGTTAAGTAATGCAATTAAATTGGGATAAGTAGCAATGATCCCCGAAGTGTGATAATATTTGAAGTTATCGTCTCCAAGGAAAATACCCATTGCCTCACAATATTTCTTAAAAGAAGATATTATTTCAAAGTTTTCTGCAAGAACCGATATTTCTTCTTCCCTTAACTTCGCGAGATAATCTTTTTGAAAAGCAGTCAACTGTTTCATTCTACTACTGGTTATGTTCAACTAAGTCAAGATATCTTTCAATGTGTCCTTCATTTGGGTTACTTTATCATGCTCTCCTAGCTGCTCCAATATTAAAATCAGCGTTCGGATTATTTCTGGAAATATAATATTATTGGAGAGCTCCAATTTTTCAAGTTCAGCTAAAGATTTGTTTACAAAGCCCATCGCCATATCATTTTCACCAATAAGCATAAGATTGTAGGCAAGATTGTTAAAAAATATTACCAAATTTAGATCATTTCTTTTATCCACAGGAATTTGGTACTGTGCTTTGATCGCCATTTTAAAGAAATCAATTGCAGCAGTGAAATTTCCCACATTTTGATTTGCCACGCCCATTAAGTTACATTGTATTGCAAAAGTCTGGTCATTAAACAGCTTATATCTCTCACGGATCTCCATTGCCTGTTCAAATGTTGTTTTGAAATGTTCGAACTGCTCCATCTCCGAATATGCTCTAGCCAGATTGTTCAGAGCATAAAGCAGGTTAGCGACAGTCTTTTCTCCATATTTACGTAGAATGACAATTCCTTTTTTATAAAAAGAAATTGCCTCCTCATTTTGGTGATTAACACTTAGCGACAATGCATAGTTATTATAGATTGTCCCCAAGAGATCATCATAATCTGGTCCTAAATAACCTTCTGCACGCTTCATTAGATCTTTCCATCTTGCTGTCATATCTTGCTTGACAATGAGCCAATTATAAACATTAAGCACTTCATTTTCTATAATTAGAAGAGGCTGGTAAACCGACGTTCTGTATGGCTCTTTGATCGCCTCAAGAATAGATTCTCCATACTTAAGAAATCGCATTGCTTTAGCAGGATCATTACTTATACCTTCATTTAATCTCCGTGAAAGCCAGACCATTTGGAGACATTGTCCCATAAAAGGACTGAGTTCCTTTCTGGCCTCATATATGATCGTTTCTTGAAGCATTTTATGCATAAAAACATCATCACCATCTCTATCGATCCATCCTATTTTTTGAAGCTTGTTGATCAGATTGGGGAACTGCACCTTGTTCTGCTTTTCATGGTCTTTGCCATACCACTCTATTAATTCACTTATTTTTGCCCCTTCAGAAGGCAGAATGGCAAAGAAAACTAAATGGCTCTGGTCGACATCACTTAGGTTTGCGATACTGAAGGTTTGTTGCAGAACGGCAAAAAGTCGGGAAGTTTGCTCTTGAACATCATCTTCTATATCAATTTGCAAATCATAATCATCTAGCGCCTGGGAATTAATATAATCTATAAACCCAAGTAAGTCAAGCTCAAAACTGTTATTTATGGTCTTTGCAACAAGTTCAATTATCAGTGTATTATAGCCAATCCTTTCAAAAAAAACCAAAAATGTTTCATCAGTAGCAATTCTACTTGGTTCATATTTTCGATAGAGGTGTTTTGCTGCCTCAAAACCCAACCCAGCAATCTTTAATGATGATATGCCTGTTAAAAGCATCCTTGAGGTTACCAATACTTCCCAATTTGTCAAGCTTTTTATTTTACTAAGATGTTTTAGATCATCATTGAAATCATTGATGACAATTAGGTTTTTTCCCTTTGCATCATTTAAGTGGCTTAAAATCCTATCAAAACGATTGATTGCTAATTCTTTTCCATTTTGACCTGCTGGGAAATGTAACTCAAAACTATTGTTGTTTACAAAGCTCGAAATCAAATTGCTCTGAACATTGACCCAGATTATATGGTCATAATTTTCTGCTTCCTGATTTACATAAGCCTTAGCCAATGTAGTCTTTCCCATTCCCCCGACACCTGAAATTGACAAATGCTTTTGTTTACTTATCATGCTTTTCACAAGACCAACATCATTCTCGCGCCCAAAAATTTGGTCAGGATAAATTGGGGGGACTGGTGTAATATATTTTGGCAGAGCCCCTTTCGATGTCTTAACGTCAACATTATTTTGTATCGATTCAATCTGCCGAGTTAGCAAGGTCTGACTTTTCTGAAGCTCTTCAATAGCATGTTGCATTGCTATGAACTTACCGCCTAAGAGATCAATTAATTTTTTATTGATATGAGATTCAAGTTCTTGATCATTCTTGCTTAAAATTGCTGAAAGTTTGACGTTGTCTAATTTTCGACTTGATTGGTCTTTTTCTTGTGAGCAACGATATATTTCTGAAAGAAGCACATCGATTAATAGATCTTCGGATTTGTTACTGAACTTTTTGTCCTTCAGCAAGAATTTAATTTCATGAACCGTAGAAAGAATTGCGCTTTCAGGAGATTGATTGCCAAATTGCCAACTGATCCTATTGACAAAATCACCTACTCCATTTTTTTTAATTTCGTTGCCAAATTTCTCAAAAGCCCTTTTAATGGTTTCTCTCTTTTCTACGGACATCTTAGGTGACTGCAATTTACCATCCCTCAATCTTTTTAGTTCAGATAAAATAATTTCGGATATTTTATCTATAATCAAGGTAAAAAGCTCTTCATCAACATATTGCTGGTTTTCAACCCATATTTTCAATAATTTCTCTTTTGGAGCAATGCTGGAGTTTGTTTCAAATACAAAACGAATTTCCGGCATCAACTCTTTTTCGTTAAGATAAAGCACAAAGAAATTAAATATAGCTTTCTTTACTTCAGGCGACTTTAAGTTAAACGAACTTGAATAACACTTGAGCTGGGTAAACACCAGACCATCGCCAACTTCCTTTATATCATCGCCAACCTCGGAATACAATTCTGTGCAGTTATCCGCTATAAAATTATTGATCCACTTTTTTAATAAGCATAGGTATTGATAATAAAACCCTCTATTGACAGCTATTGCATCCCGATCAACATTGATAATCTTGAATATTTCTTTATCCATACTTGCAGTAAAACAGCTTTTGAGCGCACATCTTTTAGGTCTTTTGTGGCTTTACAATGTACTACAAAAATTAATAATTTTGACTCCCTTAATCCTCACTTATCAGGCACTTAAAACGCACAAAAAAAACGTCTATATCCCTATAGACGTTCCATAACTTCTAAACTAGCTTTAATTAAAAGCCTTTACGCCACTTTTGAAAAAATTTTGGCACAAATCAAATGCTGTCTGGTTTCGTTGTAATGCCGTGCCGTACATAATGCTTTTAAATTTGCTCTCTTCATCCTTGTAATTGCGCACATTCTGAAAGTAACCATTTACCGCATTGTAAGCACCATATAATGTACCTTGTGTGGTGGCTTCTAATTGGGAAGGATGCGAATTTGCATAATCCAAGACAGCACTAACCGAATTATTATAGATGCTCGAAAGTTCATCTACTCGGTTACTTTGCAGGCTCTGCAAGGTTTCCTTATTTGGAGCCATTGCCATTTGTACCAATTTTTTAACCTCGGAATCCGTAATGCGGATTTTTGCCCATTGGTTAAACAGTTGCTCCATTTCTCCCGCTAATAAATTGGTAATGCCTAACAGTTCATGAGCCTGTTTCAACCTATCGGTTGCACTGGAGGTGTGACGGATTTTAATGCAATTGCTTTTATTCCGCATCGCTGCATTTAGCGTATTTTGGCAAACGATGCGAACGGGCGTAAATGCTGCCGTTATGCTTCCGTAACCATCGTGCGAAGTTGTCAGAAACAAATATTGCTCTATCAAATCATTTTTACCTACACGGATATAATCGGGCAATTTTGCGGTGATAAATATCTTTTCCCCGTTGCCAAGTGCACCAGCGGTTTCATATAGAATCCCATCTTTTCCGCCAACAATGGAATCAAAAAATGCAAATGCGTCAATGTTCTGTACGATGTGATAATCCTTGCCAACTACCCCTAAAACTTGGTCGGTATCCATTCTAACTGTAGCGTAAAAATTATTCACTTCTATTTCGGGGATAATCAAATCCGTTTTGCCCCTGTGGTTTTCACTATCATAGGTAAATAAAGGGCGTTTCTCTACCAAGTAATCTAACTGCGCATGTTTGATAGCTTCGGCACTTGTTGGATAATCGGAGATAATCTGCCCGAGATCATGCCAGGCTTTTTCCTTAACGCTGAAAAAACTGTGTTTCTGCGTGGCTTCATTGAAATTAAGATTGTGTGCCATGGTTAATTCGATTTGGGTTAGTTACTCGGGTTAATAATATTTCTGTTTCCAATATCTTCACATTTGGCGTATCGGGCAAATTCAAACGTGAATGTATTTCCACCTGGTGGACGGCATCGGAAATAGTTGTTAGTTCAGTTTCTGCAACTACCCTAACCATTAAATAAAGGGTGTGGTACTTTTTCATTTTGGTAAATTTGAATTAGAAAAAATTGCCCCTTGCCAATAGGCAAAGGGCAAAAGATTTAGGCAGGGATAACAATATTAGCTTCGATTTCAGCCAATTTGTCAACACACAGCTTATTCACGTAATCGGCAACCGCTTTGATGATTGCAGGGTTTTTAGTTATGAATGAATTTCTATCATCATCTTCAATCGTCAATTTACAACCTTGGAACTGTGCCGAGTCGATATCTTCATTTTCATCCTGTACCAGTACTTTAAAGCCATCCAAAGTGTTAATGGTAGACAGCAAATTATCACGGTGGATTTTACGTCTGTGTAATTCTTCCACTAGTTTTAACGTACCCTCTAAGTTTAACGCTGGTTTTTCAGCAATGATTGGTTTTGCTTCCTCTTTTTTCTCTTCTGCTTTTGGTTCTTCGGTCTGTGGTTTTGGAGTTTGGGGAACTTGCACCGCTTGTGCGGTTTCTACTTTTTTGGCATCCTCCTTTTTATAGCCAAATGTTGTGCTATTTGGCATAGCTCCATTTTTAGCCTGTGCCGTTTGAACTGCCGTAGCTGTTCCGTTTGAACCGTTGTTGTCTGCTTTTCTTTTTAAATCTAACGTTTTCATGATTTCTGTTTTTAAAAATTGTGGGTGGATAATTTTGATTAATTGCCCAATGGGCATAGTTTTTCTAATTCGAGCAGTTAATTTTTTGGCACTGCTTTTTTTCGGTGGGCTTCTGTCTTTTAATCTTATCATGGCTTAATTATTTAGGTCAGTCGGCTAGCGCCTCCTGGCTTTTTGTTAAGCCCCCTCACCTTGACACAATTGATTTGCAAGACAAGACTTTGCGAAAAAAAACCTCGTGAGCGCAGCGAGCAGGGAAGATTTTTTCAGCAAACCCCCTTGGGGGCCTGGTCTTTTCGAAAAATCAATTGTTCAGAAATTTGCTACTCAAAAAGGTTGGATGTATTTGAATGCAGTTGAAAAACAGTATGATGAAAACAGTTCAATTTAGATTTCTATATTTCCCTATATGAAAAATGTTCTTTAAATGTTTTATAGGACTCAAAGTGGAAAACTTCAGGTTAAAGTTTGAGAGGAATTAGGTTGGATGCGGTTATCTTCGCAAGATGATCCAAGAACTTAAAGACTACTTTAATTCCATCGAAATCCCAAAAGAACCCGTTTACCTAGACCCATCTGCGCGAATCAACGATGTTGGTCTATTTTTAAAAAGTCATTTTAAGGCATTGGAAGAAAACCCCGATTCAAAAGTAAATGAACCCATAAAGTCGAGATTAGTAAAACTCAAGGAGATTTTGGAACAAAAAGCAGAATATCCTTTATAGAGGTATATGCGGTAAAAGGTGTTTCCTATACCATAATTGGGTTTTCTACGATTGGCAATTTGGCGAACTTCTGCACCTCAATACTAGGAAATCCGAAATCTTCCACCACTTTCCCCTCGATCAGATAACATCCACTGCCTCTAAATGGATAGGAAGGAGTGGAATTGGGAAAATGAACCGTATCAAAGAATTCACCTTCGGCATCCAAAAACGTACCGAACCACATTTTTTTATTGTTCTTGGTATGTACCGTTTTCTCGGTCACGTAATGTCCAACCATCCGAACTGGTCTGCCCACAAAAGTAGAAAGTTGCCGTGCGAATGCAGCACCCCGATATTCTGTCTTCAGTAGGTCGAACATGGAAAGTGATAGCGGAAAGCCCAACAGTTCAAGTTCATGATACGCATCTTCCAAAGCAGTATTGGTCAGTTCGGGCATTGCATAATCCTTATGCTCGACTGCAAACAGCTCCCCATGGTTATTCGGTTTGACCTTGGAACCAAATAGCAAGTGAACTTCCCAAAGCATTTCCTTTTTGCTCTTTCCGGTAAACCGCAACGCACCAACCCTTATCAGAATAATGCACTGGTCCAAAGTAATACCCACACGTTTTACGAATTCTTCCAACGAAGCATAAATCCCGTTCATCCTCCGCTCTTCGGTAATGATCTCGATGTACTTCGATTCAAATCCCTGGATTCCGATAAAGCCCAAATAGGCATCATCGCCAAAAATCGCAACCACTCCAAAACTACAGTTCACGCAGGGCAGATGTACTTTTGCCCCAGCCTTTGAAAGTTCATGCACATATAGCCACCTTGAATAAAAGCCTCCATAATTGTTCAGCACCGCCACCATAAACTCCTTTGGATAATAGGTCTTTAAAAAAAGCGATTGATAACTCTCCACCGCAAAGGAAGCCGAATGCGCCTTCGAAAAACTATAGCCCGCAAAGCTGGAAACCTGTCGCCAGACCTCTGCAACTACCTCTTTTGGCCTGCCCAGTGCCTCGGCCAGTTCAAAAAACCGCTCGACCAGTCGATCAAACTCTTTTTTGGAACGGTACTTGCCGCTCATCCCACGCCTTAGGATATCTGCATCCGTACCATCCATTCCTGCAAAGTGGATGCAGATCTTGATCACATCTTCCTGATAGACCATTACCCCAAATGTTTCCTTCAACCTTTCCTCCATTACTGGGTGCAGATATTTTACAGCCGTTGGATTATGGAAACTTTGGATATAGGTTTTCATCATCCCCGAACTGGCAACTCCAGGCCGAATGATCGAACTCGCCGCCACCAAGGTCAAATAATTATCGCAGGTAAGTTTGGTTAACAGTTGTCGCATTGCTGGCGATTCGATATAAAAACAGCCGATGGTATTACCAACTTTTAGCCGAGCATTTAAATTCGGATCCTTCATAAAATCTTTCACCTTATGTATATCAATGGTGCGCTGTTGGTTAAGCTCAACTAGTCGAACCGCTTCCTTGATATGGCCGATACCACGCTGGGAAAGAATATCATATTTATCATAACCTATTCTTTCCGCTTCGTACATATCCCATTGCACCGTAGGCATCCCCTTTGGTGGCAAGTCCAAAGCCGTATAATAGGTAATCGGCTCTTCTGAAATCAGTACTCCTCCAGCATGGATGCTCCTTTGGTTGGGCATGTTCTGCATGAGGTTATAGATGGCCGTAATTTTCTTGAACGTTTCATTGTTCCTGTTGAGCCCTGCTCTAGTCGGGTCGGTGAACCCATCAATTTCGGATTTGGGCAAACCCATCACTTTGCCAATTTCCCTGATCACTGAACGGTCTTTAAAGGTTGACATTGTACCAAGCAGCGCGGTATGCTCCCTGCCGTAGCGCTTAAAGATATAATCCTGCACATCTTCGCGCTCATCCCAAGAAAAATCCAAATCAAAATCTGGCGGAGAAGTCCGTTCTGCATTCAAGAACCGCTCAAAATACAGATCGAGCTCGATCGGGTCAACATCGGTGATGCACAGACAGTAGGCTACCGTAGAATTGGCACCCGAACCGCGTCCTACATGATAATATCCCTGGTCTTTGGCATAGCGGATAATATCCCAAGTAATGAGAAAATAAGCGCAGAAATCAAGATCGACAATTACCTTCAGCTCATGTTTTACCTTACCCAAAGCCTCCTTGTTCTTGCTACCATACCGGTAGACCATTCCCTTCATCGCCAATTTTTCTAGCAATGCCTTATCATCTTTTTTAGAACCGGTAAACGTTTTCCTATTCAGATTGATCCTACCCAGTGGATAATCCATCACGCAATCGTTCATCATCGCCCTGGTATTATCCAAAATAAAACTGTGCTTTGCAAATTTTGATTCCATTTCCCCAGCCTTTAAAAAGCGGTCGGTAGACCTGCATTTATCTAATGGCTCTACCATCGTAAGTAGCGTATTCAGATCAATCCCCCTAAGGTATTCGTGCAAACGGTATTCGATCTTATCGGCCACAAACACAGGTTGAAGCGCAACAAGTTTAGATCGAATGGCAGAAATATCCCTATCATAAAGCTCATGCAATTGCGAGAAATGGATTCCCAAATATTCATTTGAAAGCAGTTCCCCTAAATGGCCAAAAGGGTAAACTACGTTCGCATGAACAAAAGCCGGAGCAACATCTGGAAGTTCCAACTGCTCCAAATTGTGATAGGTGAGAAAATCATTCAGTTCTTTCATCCCTTCCTTATTTCTGGCAATACCGATAAAGAGCAGTTTTTTATCGCGACGAAACTCGATGCCCGCAATCGGTTTTATTCCCTTTTCGCTACACTCGCGAAAAAAGTCCATTACTCCAGTAGAGTTATTGATATCGGTCAGAACCAATTGGGTTACCCCAAAACCAATGGCCTCCGAAACAATTTTTTCAATCGACATCGTGCCATAACGCAAGCTATATTGGGAGTGGACATTGATATACATCACTTACATATTTAGGTTTAAAGTGGAGGCAAGGGCAATTGAATCCTGGCCGAACCTTCTTCTGATCTTGTCCATCGCTTGGCATAAAGAATAGGCTTCCTGCGAAGAAGAATACATATCCATCTGCTCAAAGCCCGAAACCAGATGCGAAAAACGCACACCGACCAATCGCAAAAGCATACGTTTCGAATACACCGATTTAAAAAGTTCCTTTACTTTCAAAAGCAGCACCTTGTCCAGCGAAGTATAGGGAATCATCGCCTGTTTGGTCACCGTTTCAAAATTGGAATAACGGATCGTTACCGTTACACAGGCGGTCAGTTTCTGTTTCTCACGTAGCTCAAATCCCAAATCCATTACCATAGCCGTTAACAATTGATTGATCGCTTCCACATCAATCGTATCTGCTTTAAAAGTGCTCTGGGTTCCGATGCTCTTCTGCTCGGCATAGGGTATTACCGGAGAATGGTCGATCCCTTTCGCCTTGTTCAATAGCACCAGCCCATTTTTACCCAAAACCGAGACCATCATATCGGGATGCACCTGCGAAAGGTTGATGATCTTGCGAATGCCCATATCCGAAAGCTTGATAAATGTCTTTTCCCCAAGCCCAGGTATTTTTTTGATCGACAGCGGATTTAAAAACGGAACGACCCCTGGCTGTTCGATATTCAGCTCCCCGTTTGGCTTGCATTCATTGGTCGCCATCTTGGAAACCGTCTTATTCACCGAAAGCCCAAAGGAAATGGGAAGCCCAGTTTCCTTGATCACCGTTGCCCGCAGTTCATGCGCATATTTCATCACCCCATGGAAACGGTCCATTCCGGTCATATCTATATAATGCTCATCGATGCTAGCCTTTTCGATCAGCGGTACACGTTCACGAAGGATATCTGTAATCTCTAGGGAAGCCTTGGAATACTCGTCCATGTTCCCACGAACAAAGATGGCATGGGGGCATAACAGCTTTGCCATCCGCGAGGGCATGGCAGAATGAACCCCAAACTTTCTGGCTTCATAACTGCACGAAGCCACCACACCACGATCCGCAGTACCCCCGATGATAACGGGCTTACCAATCAGTGATGGATCTTTTCGGACCTCAACGGACACAAAAAAAGCATCTTGATCCATGTGGATGATGTGCTTATCGCCAGACATAATTTGAATAGTTAATTGGGACTACAAATTTATACTAATAATATTAGTAAGTTATTAACAATATACTAACATTTTTAGTTTTAATTGTTGTTAACCTTTGAGTTGGGTGGTTATAATTTAATGAGTAGCTTTACTCAAATAATAACGCTCAACTTATGCCAGGTTCAAAATGGAGGAAATGGGATTTACATTTTCACACCCAAACATCATATGACCACCAATCAAAAACAACTACTGATCAAGAAATTGTAGATAAATTAGTTAGTTGTGGAGTAGAGGTCATTGCAATTACAGACCACAATACAATTGATGTTGCTCGTATAAGAAATCTACAGAAATTAGGAAAAGGTAGATTGACTGTTCTACCTGGGATTGAATTTCTTTCCGATTCCCGAGCAGATGATCCAATCCATTTTATTGCGATTTTTGACGAAGACTGCAAACTAGATTACATTTGGGGCGAGCTGAAACATAATACCAGTTTAAAAAAAATTGAAGGTGAAGGAAAAAAACATAATGAAGTCTATTGTGAACTTCCATCAACAATTGAAAAAATAAAGGAACTTGGGGGAATTGTAACCATCCATGCTGGATCCAAATCTAATAGCTTTGAACGCATTACCCATGCTATACCGCACGGTATGGCGCAAAAGGAAGATATTGCAAGATTAGTTGATATTTTTGAACTAGGAAAAGAAAAGGATTTTGAAGCTTACGCCCAAATGGTTTTACCTCATGTTTTGAGCACAACAGGCAAAAGTATGCCAACAATAATTTGCTCGGACAACCATGACGTCAACAGTTACTCGGTCAAACAAAATCTTTGGATTAAAGCAGAGCCTACTTTTGAAGGATTAAAACAAATACTTTATGAACCATCTTATAGAGTTTATGTTGGGCAAGAACCTCCAATAAATCCACTTAGAAGTATCGATAAGGTAGTTTTTGACTTTCCTGAAAATTGTGAATTTGAAGGTGAACCTTTTTGTTTTAGCGGAAGATTGGAACTTGACTTTAGCCCTAATTTCACCTGCATTATAGGTGGTCGTGGAACAGGCAAAAGTACATTATTAAACCTCATACATGAGAAGTTAAAGCCAAGTGAAAATATATTTTTCAGGAGCAAGAAAATAAAGGGTGCAGACGGAAAAGTCATAGATATTAGCGAATGTGTAAAAATTGACAATGATGATGACGATAAGCAAATTGAATTTTTAAGTCAAAACGAAATAGAAGAATTTGCCCAAAATTACAGCAAACTAACAAATGCAATCTACTCTAGATTATTAAAATCCGACATTGATGGATCCATTGAAACACTTGAGGAAGCGTTAAAAAACGACCTTCTAAAATATCGCTTAAATACGATCGTCATCACACGGCTAAACAGTTTAAATAAAGATGTTCTGCAAAAAAGAAAAGAGAAAGCCAGTTATCAAAAAATAGTTGACTCTTTTTCCAGTCCAGAATATAAAGAGCTTAGCCAGGCAGTTCAAAATGCAACCAAAGTTTACGGTGATTTCTTAAAAGGCAAAGAAACTTTCATCAAATTAGGAACTGATCTATCAGAATTGATTAAAGCACTTGGTAGCCGGCCTACAGAAAATTATTTTGATCAGGAAACTGCAAGAATTGTTTCCGAAATCAAAAGTAGCCTAACAAAATCTTCAGAAGGAGAAATTATAAAGGCAGAGGAACAGTTAACGGCTTTGGAAAATACTATTGCTGTGAAGCAGGCTGAACTAAGACAATTTTTATCCGATAAAGGTGTTACTAGTGAAAATCTCAATGATATTTCCAATGCAGCAATTATAATAAGCGGGCTTGAAGGAGAAATAGCAGAGAAAGAAAAAGAGATCACTAGCCTTGAAGAAAATCTCAAAAATTTTGACAAGGAAAAACTAAAAAAATCATCAATAGAATACAAGGAAAAGTTGGAAATCAAAATCAGAACAATTAGTGAGATCTTGGAAAACATCGACAATAAGTCAGTCAAACCTATTTCACTTCACTTGGATTTTGATATGGAAGCTGCAAGACAGGCAATTTTCGACAACTTCAAATCTCTGTTCGAAGGTCGCATTAATCAAAGTGCGCATAAGGGTGATGGAATTCTAAAAGAACTACTGTTTACAATTAATCCAGAAGATATTATAGATAGGGATACAATGCTGGTAGCACTTAAATCTCACAGCAGTTCAAGTGCCGCAAAACTCTTTCTAATCGATCTATTTGCTGAGGCATCAAATTTTGAAGCTTATAAATGGCTTTGTGAGCGTAACTTATTGGATTATGCCTCTTTTAGGAAAATAAATGTTTTTTATGACGGAAGGCCCGTTGATTCTTCATCATTCGGACAAAGATGCACAGCCGTCCTTGTGATCTTGTTATTGTTAGGGAATAATCCAATAATAATAGATGAGCCAGAGGCGCATTTAGATAGCTTACTTATTGCAAATTATTTAGTGGACGTGCTAAAAAAATCTAAACAAAGCAGGCAGATTATTTTCGCAACACATAATGCAAATTTCGTAATCAATGGAGATGCTGAATATATCCACATACTCGCTAACGATGAAACGACTGGCAAAACACAAATCCACAGTACCACAATTGAAAACCCCAAGACTAAAGAAACACTAGTCAGCTTAGAGGGAGGTAAGGATGCGTTTTACAAAAGAGAAACTAAGTATCAATTCAAAAAATGAGCGTAGGTAATTATCAGGCTATACTAAAAAATAGTTTAGAGGATAGACTCGGGTTCCAAACGATTGTTGAGTGGCGGTCGCAAATGGGCAATGGGCTTTATGCACCCAGGGTCGATGTCGCAATCGGGCCTTTTGCCATTGAAGATGGAATACATATGACTGCTGAACACAATGATGTTTTTAATAACCAAATCCAATTTTTCAGAATGTTATGCAAGATTCATTTGGAAAATCTCGGTTTGATAAATGAGGCGACGGATGGTAATCAAATTATAGCATTAATTAACCAAAAAGTGGAGGTGCTCTATTACACAAATTATAACGCTAGGTGCTTTATGGCGATTGAAGTTGAAAACAATGTTAGCAGAAAACATTTGATGGGAGGCGCAATCAATGCCTCAGTATTGGGAAGAATTGGAATTGCCGTCGGTTATAATGATGAGAAGCATCGTGCATTCTTAAACCTTTACCGATATTTTGAATTCCTTAGAAATGTAGATAAGCCAACATTTAATACATCTAACCTTTTAATCATTTCAAAAGATCAACTTTTAAATACAATTGAAACCTTCAATAATTTCAATTTATAGAAAGATATTTCTTTAAATTTAATTATGGCTTTACTAATTGCATTAGCGATTTAATCATTCAAATTTAGAATACATTAAATACTCCAAAGCATAAATGATGAACAACGATCTAGAATTGGATAAAGGACAAGCAGGGGAAGATTTTGTCAATTTTATTGCATATCAATCCTTCTTAAAATACTGGTGTTTTCCTGGCCCCTTGGACATTGCAAAAGATTATAAAGAAATCTGTGATCTCTTGGTTGTATTTGATGATATCTGCTTAATTGTTTCGGTTAAAAATTACACTTTTAAGGGCAATTATGAACGCTATTTTAATAACACCATTGAAAAAGCAATAAGCCAGATTGAAGGAGCCGAAAGAAAACTATTTGGACAACGCCCAATTGTTCTTAAACATCCTGATCGTAGTGAAGAAGTGTTTATTAAAGAGACCATTAATCATGTATACAGAATTGTCATTAATCTCAGTCAAGATGTAAAGTATTACCAAACATCAGTATTTAGAAATAGCAAACATTTCACTATAATGGATGCTCTTGCTTGGAAATCTGCAATTACTGAAATGAGTACACTTCCTGACATGATTCAATACTTAACTTCACGTTGTAATTTATTCAGCACCCACCCCGCCTTTATGTTTCCCAGGGAAGAGTATGACTTTCATACAAATGATAAAATTAGCGCAGCAAGTGCCATTGAAAAAATTGCTTTAGATGGAGAAAAAGTGACTATGGTTTTAGGTTCTGAACTAGATTTAATTGCAAATTACATCAATTCAGGTTTTAAATTTTCCCCAGAGTTAAATCACAAATTAGTTAATGGAATTTCGATGTTCTTAGATGGACAATGGAATAAATATTTAAAGTCTAAGCTTTCTGCACAAAAAGAGCATTTTGAGCAGGAAAGTTATTTTATCGATCATTTGGTTAAAAACCTATTGATAAATACAGAAAATGGGAATTTTTTAGCCAAACTTTTTTTTAGACTCAACCGATTTGATCGTGCTGACTTTGCCAGAGCATTTCTGAAATATCATGAAGATTGTGTTTATGGAAAGTCATCAAAAATCAAGCTCAACCGGACACATTATTTAATGCCTAAAATCAATATGGTATTTATTTTCTTTGACGATGATTTTAATCGAGAAGATTTGGATGACTTTATTGCTCTAAGCTTAACTCACCATCATTATCTACATGATTTTAAATGCGCAGAAGTTGGAGCATTGGGTATGTCCAGAAGTGGAGAAGATTTTGTTTTCGGCTATGCAAAGCTTGAGGATGAACATTCTGAGCCTGAGAAGTTAGAGATGATTAAATCTTTTAAGAAGCTTGGATGGCAGTTAACAAAAATAAAAGATATGGAAAGCATAAAGTGATTTTGTCTCTTAAATTAAGAAAGGGTTGCTATTTGCAACCCTTTGAATATCCTTACAATCTAAACGCCCAATCCCTGGCCCTGCTTTTTATTTTTTTCCTGGGCCTTATTCCTGCTCTGCGCATATTCCTGCTTCATATCAGGTTGCTTTAAGAACTGCTCACGTTTTTCAGGTCTTCCATCCTTGGTGTAAAGGTTGATCTGGCTATAACGCGGCACCGCTTCCAGCTCCAACTTCACAGGTTCACCATTCTTTTCAACTGTCACCATTGCCCTGTTACCATTACGGATGCTTCCTTCTAAAATCTCACGTTTTGCAGGGTCGCCTAATTCCTTGATCTCAAATTTATCAAGCACCTTAGATAAGTCAAACCCATAAGCCGGGTCAGTATATTGGTTAATCATAAAATTATTAAATCTATCCTTTGGCACATCGAAATCCAATTTGATCCAAGCCTTGTACTGCTGGCCAGCTTGGGAAACCATGTCATCACGGTAAACAGCGCGACCTTGGATTAAATTCACTGCCTGCTCGGCCGAAAACCCTTTTCCTTTTTCAACATAAATCGTCTGGTTGATCGGCGAGGTACGATAGGTCTGTCCAAATTCTTTTTGCACATAATTCACCTTTCCATCTTCCATTGTTGCCAGTTTGACCGCAGAATTGGCATCCTTGCCAACCATCAAATGACTAATTCCTTTTTGTTCTTTAAGCATATCTTTCTGCCCATTGAAAAATGCAATGCCCTCGGCAATATGAACGAAATTTTTGTTCATTCCCTTATCCGCCCCCTCCATTTGTGTAAGCACCATGATCTTCTGTCCATCTGGTATTGCTTGACCTTTTTCGTGGCACACCTCAAACTTATTGAGGTAATAATAATCCGATTGACCCGACTGTTTGAAGAACAAAGTCATGTCAACTCGGCCCCTTGTTGCCTCCATTGAATCATACAATTTAAAATCAGCCACATTCGCTTTCATCTTTTCTTCCATCTGCTCAATGAGCTCTTTTTTAAAACCCAAGTTCGCCATCTCCTCACGGAGGTTCTCTAAATTATTCAAGTTCATAATCAATTTGTTTTCGGGGTAGCCCTTTGTCAGCTCACTTAAGTGCTGAAGCCTGCCCGTGTCATTAATTCTGTTAATTACTGCACCTACATGCAGTGTTGGTGGAAAAGGAAATGTCTCATAAAACTTTTTCTTCCAGTAGTTTTTATCGATTTTTAATAGGTAATCTTTCATACCATTGCCGGCCCCATATTTGACAAGCAGCATGTTCTGCATCTGATTTACCTTCTTGAACTCCACGTCATCATCCTCTCCCAAAAGAAAAAACTCAAGGTGGTTGAATTCTTGGAACACATTGCCAATCTGATCAAACGTTTCATTTTCATCCCGTCGTGACATAAAATCCTGTGGAAGCACCAAGGGAAAATCAATTAGCTTCAGCTGCTCTTCAATCGGTTGGGTTGGGGTGCCATAGTTGAAATGCTCAGGTATCTCCACTAACCTAGGTTTCCATAGCTCATAGCCTAACAGTTCGACATCCCCATTTTCAGCCAATCTGATTTCCAAATCGAACCTGACCTTAGCTTTTCCGATGGAACGTTCAAGTACCAAAGGATTACCCTCGGCAAAAAAAGCGTTTATTTTTTGCCGTAAATTTTCATCCGAGAGCCCAATGTCCGCCAATTGACGGCTAAGCTTTTCCATTCTACAATTGCCTGTTTACTCGAAGCAATACAGGAAAACCAGCCTTTAGTTTAACTTTCACGATACGCACTTTTCTTGATAAAAGCGATTTCGCCGCATCGATCCCAGCACCAGCGAGTTCCCCTCCAACACCCTCCAGGCCGTAAACCGAAACACCCGAAATCCCATCAGCCGCACCCATGCCAGCCGCATCACGAAAAACCGCATCAGGCGCATCAATCCCTGGCATACCGTCTAGCGAATACACCGAAAGGTCAACCGGAATAATTTGGCTACCCAGACGCACATTCTTGATGTCTAGTAACAAACGCTGATTGGTAATCTTGCACAAACCAAAAAGCAGGTGCCCCTTCGGGATTATTATCCCAGAAAGCAGTACCGAATCGGTCAACCGCAATTTCACCGAAGCTCCCTGTACCACCTTTTGATTCCCATCAATCACCGCAGTAATTGCTGAAAATTTTTCCAGATCCTGTCCTGAATAGATCCTGCCCAAAACCTTTTGTTGCGCCCGAATAGGGTTTTGGATATCCAATATCTTTTCCAAAACGGAATTCATCTGCTCCATTTCCGGGTCTTTCTGTTTGCCCTCTTGCATGGATTTCATCATCTGTTCTAAGCGGTCGACATCTGCAGAAATCGAAGCACTTCCGCTACCCGAATTAACTTTCGCCTTTGCTTCCACCGTAGGTGCAACCGGTGAATTGATTTCCCTGTTCAATGCTTCCAGCTTGGCATTGATCTCAGAGGTCTTTTGATCCTCTGCTCCAAACCCCAGTTTGCCCGCAATTCCCGAAACACCATTTTCAGCTGAAGTATCCTTTCCCGCCTTGGCATAAAACCCCATCTTGTCTACAGGCTCTTCCGCCTTGAAATTTGCATCTGGCAGCGCGGTATTGATTCCCTTGCTTGCAAGCTTTGTATCAATAATCTCACCTCGACCGCCACCCATCGCATAAAATGCAAGTGCCATAAATGGCAAAAGCATCAGCGGCAGCACCAAAAGGATTTTCCTTTTGTCCCTTGTTTTTTTAATTGTTTCCATAAAAATTGATTTGTATAAATAATCGATTATCTAAATAGGCATGTTACCAGCCATAGGCAGTAGCCTCCGAATAGCAATCCTAAGACAGCCATCACCAATAGGATCTTTTTTGGATTATATTTTTTGGCCTTGGCATTCAGCTTTGCTGAAAGCAAGTTCTGCCAGTTAAGTATTTTTCCTGCGATCCGCTCAGCCACCACATCAAAAGACCTATCCCCAGTCTCTTCTTTGCTTTTTCTCTTGAACCATCCCATAGCTTACGGCTTTACCACATCCGAATTCTCCAAAGTTTCCCAGCGCTGGATCAAAAACCCGTGCGGATTATTGTCCGAACGAGAAACGTTGCGCAAATAACCTTGGGTTACCAAACGCCTAACAACCGTCGAAGTGGAGCGGATCAATTGCTGCGTGGCAAAACACTTGAAGTAATAGGGATAGACATCTAGATTAAGTTCCACCGAATCCACAGCAATCTCCTGGGAGATATTGGCAGAAATTAGGTTGGTGAAATAACCTTGCTCTTTCAGATTATCATAACTTTTCTTTGCGCTCTGATCTGCCAAGTTCAGCGCCAATAGCATATTGCGCTGAATTACCTTTTCATCCGGGTCGAGCGTAAAAAACCAGTGGTGGAACATTTTCACATGATCCCTAATTTCAACGCCAATGTTATCCTTTCGCTCTGCCGAAAACGCTTCGATGGCCTTACCGTTGGCAAGGATATACACCTTGGCATTGTTTGTACTCACCATATCAAAGCTCTTGTAGATCGCAAAACCCGAAACCAGTACGCAGGCAGTGATCAGGAAGAGACTAAAGGTCTTGATATGCTTAAAGGCGGTATCTATATTTTTAAATTGTGTAAACATTTCTCTAGTATTTAGTAATTAGTATAAAGTAGTTAGACCAAGGCTTACTTGCCCGAAAGCTTATCGCGTTGGTGCGCATTTCCACCATCTGGAAAATAATCACCAGTACTTTGAGCCGCATATCCCTGGCTTACCTTTCTTGCAAGGTCACCAAGACCATCCGCCGCCATACCCGCACCTGCTGAAGCCCCACGCATCCCAGCAGAAGAGCTTCCCGAAATGATCGAATTCACTTTTTGCACCACCGTATTTCCGCCGCCTGCGTGGACTACGTAATTTGCAACCGAGGGTACGCAGGCGTAACCAACCACACCAATCAAAAGGAATATGAGGTAAGCAATATCGGTCGAGGAGAAAAAGGTATCTCCAGCGGAATCGATCTGGGAAATATCAAGGCGCAACATATTTTCCTGGATCTTACCCAAGATGCTCCCGAAGATATTGGCAATGGGAAGCCAGAGAAAAATGTTCACGTATCTTGCAATCCATACCGTCAAAGTCTGCTGAAACCCATCAAATACCGCAAAGCCAAAAACCAAAGGCCCAAGGATTGCCATAACGATCAGCATAAACGTCCGTACCACATTGATGCAAAGCGCAGCTGCCGCATACAATACCTCCAGCACCTGGCTCATCCACTTTTTGATCGAGTTTTCAAAGTTGTACTGCTGCTTTTCCATATAGAAACTGATGTCGTTGGCCATCCCGTCCAAAAACCCTTCATCATCACCATTCGGGTCTTTTGGATGTCTGTACTTATACCACTTCTCTCTGTCACCATCCCCAGACTCCCCAACATAGACCTGCCACTTCTTTGTCTTTTTCAAGGCAGCTTCCTTTTCAGCGAGTAACCTTTCAATCGCCTTGTTGGAATCCTTCACCATTTCACCAGTTGCCGAAACTGTCGGCTGCAAAACTCCGTTCATCAAACTAATGACCATAGGAAACATCAGTATTGCCAGCCCCAAGGCAAACGGACGAAGCAAGGGATAAAAATCAATTGCCTCGGCCTGGGCAATCTGTTTCCATACCCGAGAACCGATATACCATAGCGCACCAAATCCTGCCAAACCACGACCAACATCAATGAGCCGAGCACAGAGCGGCATCATTTCCGAATATACCCTGTCCAAAACCGGCTGCATCCCACGAAGCGACTCCGATACTCCCTGCCCAAAGGAAACCAGGGGCAACACCATCCCGATCAGCACCAAAACGGCGCTTAAAAAAATCTTTCTATCCATAATTTTCTAGTTTAAAATCAGTAAAGGCCTTTGAGCTGTCCAATTTCCTTTTTCTGCTTTTTTTTCTGGAGCAAAAGCATATTGGTCTCTGAATTGAAGTTTCGAAGGAACATCAGCTTGTCCTGGGCATCAAGGAATATCCTATCTATTGCCCGAAGCCTTTCATCATCGCTCATGCGGAGTTTAGAAGAAGTAATCACCATTGTCAGATCCTCCAAGTTCTGCAAGCTCTGGTCAAACAGATTTTCATAGACCAGTCCCACATATTCGAGTTCATCCGCTGAAAACATATCCGCCGAACGAAAAGCCTTCAGTGCCCGCTTATATTCTGAAACAATGTTCTTCTGATAGGTAATGATGTCTGCTACCCTCGCATATTTTTTTACTTCCGGAGACACCAGCATCATCCCATCCAAGAACACCTCGTGCAGAGAAAAATTCCCTTCTGCAATATTCTTTACCGAACGGTAACCATTTGACACAATGGTATATCCTTTTTTCATATCCGTCAGGATGTTCTTCAGTTGTGATAATTTCTCTATGTTCAAGAGCAACTGCGTTGCCTCCGAAGATTGTGCCAGGCAAATATTAACGCACAGCAGAAAAAGCAAAGTTCCTAAAACCCCAATCTTTTTAATCCTTTTCATATAACCTCCTTATTTTTAAAACTTCGCTTTTATTATCTCTTCCAGACTGTGCAATCGAAGATACCTCCACATAAAATCCCGAAACAAATTCCAGTTTTTCTGACATCGAGCCGTGCACCCTAGCAAGCCTAGAAAGTCGATCCTCATCACTGATTTCTAAACTAGAAGCTGAAACCACCAGCAGCAGTTCATCCAGATCCTTATTGCATTCTTCAATTACCCCATCACGAACCGAGCGGATATAAGTAAGGTTTTCATTCCCCAGATCCAAACGGAGCATCAAATTAAATGCCTTTGAAATTTTGCCCTGCATCGAAGCAATCTCTAAAACGCGATAATCATTTTTGATCAGCGGATTTACTAAAGCAAGCGAACCAAAGAACGCCTCATGCAGACCGAACTCCCCAGAGGTGAACCCCTTGATCGTACCCAGTCCATCAGAAACAACATCATAACCTTTTTTCAGGTAACCCGCATACAGTTTCAGATAGGCAAGTTGTTTCAGCAGATATTTTTCCTGCGTTTTCTTCTGCCTAAAAAACTCCGCATAGGTCTGTCCAAATGAAAGGCTGGAGACGAAAGCCAAACAAACCGCTAACACCAATATTTTAATTTTCGATCCCATATAGCTCCCTTAGTTTAGCCGCCTCATCAACCGATTTGGCCCTTTGAATACTTAACAGACTATTTTCCCTATTGAACCTTTTCAAATCTGACCAGTTGCGATCCATTTCCTTTGCAGCTTCGGAGATTAGTTCAAGCCTAGCCCCATCGCCCATCTGGGTCTTAAAGGAATTTACTACCACCAAGATCTGGTCTACATTTTTTACGCTTTCGGTCAATATCCCAGAGTACACCTTTTCCATCGAGGAAAGCTCATCCACCGAAAAGTGGCCACTCTTATTAAAAAGGCTCCAGGCCCAGCGGTATTCCTCCACAATATCCAGTTGCCTGGCGGAAAGTTCCTTCAGCTGCTTGTAATAGACGATTGCCGATTTCACTTTCCACAGCTCCTCGTAATACCTGGAATAGAGTTCCTTCTGCTTCTGCGTCCAATCTGAAATTTCAGTCAGCTTCAACTTGGATAACTGGTTTTCTAGCACCTTCTGCGCATTCTGTAGCCAGATCGTTTCGTTCTGCAAGCGCTGGACTTTCAGATCCATTGCCTTGATTACTTTTTTAACTCCCGCCTTGATCACTTCCAAAACTGCTACCTGCGCATTCGCCCCGACAGGCAATGCGACAAACAGCGTCATCGTACTCAACGGCAGGATAACCATAAATTTTTTCATCTTCTTGAATATTTTCATTTTCAACTTTTTAAATATTTTCCACATTAATTTTTTATCACTAGTCCACCTTTCTGTAGACCCTTTGTCCGACCATGAGCGAACCTTTTTCAGGAAAAAACGAGATCAGTTTTCCCTTTTTGGTTTCGGTTAACCTTTGAGTATCGGAACTATAAACCCCAATCCACTTTTCCACCTCATATTCTCTTTTACCTAGTTTCCCATTGGTTACCAGATTGAAGCCAGTCATACGATGAATCAGATAATTATTGCCCTCGATTAGTTCAACAGCAAGCGTATCGCTCGCCACCGAAAATTCCCCACCTGCTGAATTCACATAAACCCCGGGAATAAAATCCCTGACCTTGTCGGATGAGCATCCCAACAAAACCACTAGGCCCAACATTATTGCACCCATTTTTAACAATAAATTTTTCATAGCTTTTTTTATTTAGTTCTCAGTTCATTTGCCAACACCGCAATGCCTTTTTGGATCGAGCCGTACCGCCTTGCATACTCATGTACCTGCACCTTTTCCCGCTCTTCGGTGGTATAGGCCAGGTACTCTTCCAATGAAACTTCGGTACGATAGACCTTGGAAAGCTGACCTCCAATGGAAATAAATACCTCCTTGTATTTCCGCTTTGGATCATTCGCTTTGTTCATCGAAAGCACCTGAGCCTTTTCCTTTTCGGTGAGACCCAACAGCTCCTGTATCTGGTCAAACTTGTTCTGGTATTTTGACTGGTCGAGTAAAATTTTACAGTCCGAGTTATTGATGATCGCCTGCTTAACGATGGGAGAGGAAATGATATCCTCCACTTCCTGGGTCACTACGATCGCTTCCCCAAAATGCTTACGAACCGTTTTGAAAAGGTATTTGATGTATTCTGCCATTCCCTCTTTGGCAATCGCTTTCCAGGCTTCTTCCAAAAGGATTACCTTTCGCACCCCTTTGAGCTTTCGCATCTTGGAAATAAACACCTCCATGATGATCAAAGTAATTACGGGAAACAGAATGGGGTGATCCTTCACCTGGTCCAGTTCGAACACAATAAAGCGTTCATTCAAAAGGTCAAGGTTTTCGGTAGCGTTCAATAGGTAATCGAACTCGCCACCACGGTAATAGGGAGAAAGAACATACAGGAATCCACCCATATCAAAATCCTTCTCTTTCACCTTGGACAGGTCGAGTACCGATTGGTACTGACTTTGCAAGAACTCGTAAAAGGTATTGAAGCAGGGGAAGATATCACTCCGCGATTCCAGATGCTCAAAATACAGGGTCAACGCATTGGAAAGCGCCACGTACTCTGAACGCCTAAAGTTCTCATCATCCTTTTTCCATAATGCTAAAAGCAACGTTTTTATACTCTCCTTTTTTTCGGTATCCATCACATCACCATCGGACAGATAGAAGGGATTAAAGGCGATCGGATTCTCCTGTGAATAGGTAAAATAATAGCCATTCACTAGATCGCACAATCCCTTGTAACTGTGCCCAACATCCACCAAAACCACATGCGCCCCCTGCTCATAATAGCTGCGAACCATGTGATTGGTAAAAAAGGATTTACCCGAACCAGAAGGGCCCAAGATGAACTTGTTCCGGTTGGTCGCAAAGCCCAAAGAGATCGGCTCATCAGAAATATCCACATGTACCGGACGCCCAGTTAACCTGTCGCCCAAACGTATACCAAATGGCGAAACACTCGAACGGTAATTACTTTCCAGATTAAAAAAGCAGGTCGCCTGTTCCAGAAACGTATCAAAGGTATCGTTCATCGGAAAATCCGCCTCATTGCCCGGAAGTCCCGCAAACCAGATCTGCGCCTGCCCATCGGTCTCCTGTTTGGCCACAGCATCCAGCTGCGCCATGGCAGAGGAAACCAGGTTACGCATATCAGACTGGCCACTAGTATCATCACTCCACGCCAAAACATTAAAATGCGCTTTGACCGGAAGCCTGCCCGAGGCAATCGCCTCATTCAAAAAATCATTTACGCAATCCCGCGAGATCGCATTCTCCCTAGAATAACTGGATAACGAATGTAATCGCAACTTTTTCGCTTCAAGCCTCTTCAGCGTAACCGAAGAATCCCCCAAAAACACATATTGGTTCAATATATGGTTGCAGGGCAATAGCTGCCCAAGGGGAGAAGCAAACCCTACAGAAAACTTGGTCCGATCGGTAGAATATTTATCATAATTGATCTGAGAACCACATAGTGAAGGCAGGTCTTCCACATCAGAAAGCGTATACAGTTCCAGTGCCTTATCACCAACCTTAATCCCTTCCTTTAAATGGATATCCCTAATCACAGAAGCCTGTCCATCTTGCAAAAGAAAGCAATATCGCTCCAGCACCCCTGGCACATTCGCAGTTCCCGCCAGTTCATCATCAGTCAACCGATGCAGGGATACAAACCCAGAATCTTCCATTACCCTAACGAACTGCCCAACCGAATCCAGAAAATCAGAAGCCAAAGATTTATTTATGACCTGCGCTGGAGCGATACTTTTACGCAGCACATTGCTATACACCGAAGAAGACAGTTTCCTTCCCAGCGGCTTTTTTGTCAAAAAGATATAACAGGAATGGTCCAAACATTCCCGCTCGTTAAAAAAACGCTCACTAGAACGAGACAAAAAACTATCACGAGCAGCACCAAAATCAGCCTTATAGCTACCCGCACAAAACCAATCCTGTTTATGGAAAACGCAGTGCTGGGGAAGGAGTTTAATCGCCTTTACCCAGGCCTGGTGATAGCTCTCATAATCCCTGTCCGATAGGGTAAATATCTCTGGCAAAGTCACCTTAAATCCTACGGTTATATCACCCTGCCTTGACAAGATACAGTTGTGTTCAATCTTATAGATCGGAAGTATTTTCCTAGCCTCTTTCATCACGACCTCCCTTCAAAGCAATAAACACCCTACGGGAACTGAACCTGATAAACCTTGGAATACCCCGCTTAGCAAAGTACTTGCCCAGCCCATGCTCCCCGAACCTGTGGGATAGCCTGAACACCGTAAAAAATAGTCCCGAACCTAAAGAAAGGATGAGCGGCAATACTACAAAAAGCGAAAGTCCTGAAATATATAGGGCCGCAAATAGCACCAAAAGAAACACCAGCCCAACCGCCAGATAGGCGATATACTGCGCTTTTAGTCCCTTAAAAACAATCGGCTTAGAAACCCCTTTATTTATTCTGTATACACTAGCCATAACCGATAAATTAAATCCCAAAGAATGATTTCAAAACTGTCGCCACCACAACAAGAAAAATGCAGGAACCAAACCAGGCCGCAGCCACCTTATTGGTATCAGGCTCTCCTGCATTCCACTTGGAAAAAACCTTTACCGCACCGATCACCCCCACAACTGCACCAATGGCATACATCAGGTCACAGCCAGTATCAAAATACCCCTTTACCTTATTGGTCGCTTCCTGTATCCCCGCATTGCCGTCCTGCCCAAAACATAGCCCGCACAACAGCACCAGCACACTGCAAAACCCAATCACCAAATTCCGAAACCCAAACTCTTTTTTTTCGCTCAATCTTTTCATAAAAAATCCTTTAAATAAAACCTAGTACCATAAGTTCTCCAGCTCATCGGCGCTCAAATGGAACGGCACATGGGCGGCAATAAATTCATTGATGGCACCCACACTGGGATGTGCACCTATCTTCCCATAATCCTCTTTCACCTTTTCCAGCAGCCTAAAAAAATCAAGCTTCGAGCCCGCCTCTGATTCCAGCCTAGCAAAAATCAGTTTCAGCTCCTGCACCACATCTGCAACCATACCGACCTGATCATACCTTCCATCCGAACCACTAGTGCCTGCAAAAGAAAGCTGGCCCATCCCAACAATAGCCATCCCCTCGGGCATTGCCGGCCTGCCCATCAGCGAATCCGAACCATCCAAACCGACATCAAGACCCTCACCAAAACCTGCATTTGCCTCCAAGCTTTCCACCCCCTTTTCCCAACGGTGCGGCAATGGCTCGGAAACCCCACTGCCCAAAAGACCCAATACCTCTTTGCGGTAAAAAACCAAGATCACAAAGCAGTACCATAAAAAACTTAGCATGAACGAGGCCAGCAGAAACTGCCCCCAAGTAAACTGTTGTAACATATCTTTATAATTTTCGCTAGGCGCTGAATTGCCCTTAGCACATCCCAAAATTCAGCAACCCGCAAATTGAAATGGGTTTATAACCCGGTAGATAACCCAAGAAATAATCAGCCTACTTCGCCCAGGAGGGAACATAGGCATCAGAATCATCGATGCGTTTAGCAACCGCTACCACCATCTCATCCAGAAACTTGGTCTTGGAAACCAGCTTTCGCTGCTTGATCTTTGCAAACCGTTGGAAGTAGTTGGAAAGGTTGACACGGAACACCCGCTCGAAAACATCCACCAGATCTGCAATATCCACCTCCCCATCATTGAACTGCTTGGTTTCAAAAACACCATAAAGAATTTCAATCAAATTGCTCGCATCACCCGTCCAACGCAGTTCGCGGCCTTTTTTGCTCTTGACCGAAACTACCGGTGAAGAACCACCACCCTGCATCTCCAAAAGGATTTCCTCGCGAAGCCGTTCCAGCGCCATAAACTTTGAAAAAAGGTAATCCCCAATGGTGGCGTAAGATGGGTCAAGCTCCGGCACATCCGAATTCACCAGAACTGAAGCAATCGTATCCTTTACAAAGTACTGCTCGTCAAGCTCCACGCCGCCGAGCCTATAATACTGGTAAAAGAATTCATGTTGGCGAAAGAACCTAGCAATATGATCCAGTTGCCGATCATAAAAAGAGGACAGATCAGCGCCAACGCCAATAGGTCTTTCCAGCTCCATCCAGTACCGCTCCATCGCAAGGATCAATAGCGAATAAAACCTTGGCTTAATCACCTTAAAAAATCCGATTTCTTCTGACCTCCTCGAGAAGCCTGAAACATCAAATAAACCATAGACCTGCACGAGCACCCTTTTCACCGAAGCAATTTCAGAACGCATCCGTTCCAGTGGCGAAAGCAATGCAAAACCTTCCAACTCTTTTTCAAGGCTGACAAGCAGCCCATTCATCTTTTCATCCATCATAATTATAAGTTTAAGTAAGTAAATAAGAGCTCAACCTAGACGGATCTGAGCCCAAAGAACACAATTCACCACGCAGGGAAAAAGTGGATGTATAAAACATGTACACCGAATTCTCAACCTTATGCTTATATTTGCCACAGTTAAAATATTATATAGCGATAGCTATTTGACTTGTTCTAGAAACCCGCTAAATTTCAAAAGACAAACAAGGAAGAATAGACTGATCGTCTGCGCTAAAGCGCGGGCGCAGTTTGTCTTGTTTGTCGGGTTCTTAGCGGGACCTCTAGAGCGGATATGACTTGTGTCCCGCGCTATATCGTTTATATACTTTCTGCATTCGGGATGGCAGACCTAAACCAATCTTATGAAGCAATCAGAAAATGTTGCTATTCTTGATCAGCCAATTGCACAAAGCCCATTAAGTACAGAGTTTAAGACAGTAACAGAGATACTTGGCTTTCATACTTTTTCAGAACTGCTACAACACCGTACAGCTAAACTGTTAAACCTCCCCGGTTTCACCCAACATCTAATCTATGAGTATGTAGAATTTATGGAGTCGAACCAAATGGCACATCTAATTGACCCATAAAAAAGGCCGGACAGATTAATCTGCCAGGCCCCAACTATACTAAACTAATAACTTTATTATACTAAAAAACTGCGCAGGTCTTCCAGAACCGCAGCAACCATTGGTTCCAAAGGTTTGATAGCAGAAATATCCTTGGTGTACATCTTCGATTTCACGCTTGGTGCCGAAAGTACATCCTGCCCCTTGGTAGAAAAATTACAGGCAATCTTTTCCGAGAAAACATCAAGGTTGGGTTCATCATAAAAGCCATGAGCATATAGCGTTTTTTCAAACAGTGCCAACTGCATCGCCGTCAATCTTGTTTTCAGCTTCAATGGATTTAGCTGGATATCCTGCGGCCTCTCGGTCAGCCCCTTGATGGTAGCATCGATCCATTTTGCCAAAGCTTCGTCCACTGGTTTTCTATCCTGATCAAACACCATTTTTGTATGTAGGTTGACCTGGAACACCTTTGTCCTTTCGGTTTTCAGCAGTGATTTTGCTTCTGCGCCGCCAAGGCCATCCATCTTGGCTGAAAGGAGCTTGGTGCAATAGTTCTCAAACCTGACGTGGTTAAAACCAAGGCCTACTAGCAAATGCATCAGCTCGTAATTATCCCTTGGAAGTTCTTCACCTGTTTCGTTAAACACCTTTTCATACTTCTTAAGGTACTTATAATTGTGCCATCGCATTTTTCCATCATGGGTAAATTGATCGAATGGTATTCCCGTCACCAACAAAAGCTGCTCATCTATTCCTATTTTCTGTAGCCAGTTCTTGAGAAACTGCCATTTCTCATAATAGATCAGGGACTGTTGCTTGCAGAAAAGTTTGGGAAGGCTCAAGGTGTCTGGCAGTAATGGCTCAACCTGTGAAGTCAGGTGATCCATCAAATTAAGTATGGCCTGCGCCACCATGTTCTCCTTTCTGTTTGGCTCAAAATGGTCATCGCATATTTCTCCCATCCGATAGAGGTTGATCTGCAGGAAATTACTAATCTGCGTTTCATTGGACAGCTCGAGCAATTGTTTTAACAACACCCGTTCCAGGCGTTTGAGTTCCTTTTCCAATTTGTTCAATGCCGTAGCGTCCCTTGGATCTTTAATCAGGATTTCCGATAATTCTTCGAGTTGTTCAAATTCGTAATTCATCTTTTCGGTAGATTGTAATTTATCATTATGGTTCTCCTGGGCAAATTGCCACGACCATTCCACTATTTTTTCTATCGCCACCATCACATCGGCCCTGTCTTTTTCGCTATTAAGATCGATACCACAGACCACGCCATTGATTGCTTTATGTTGTAGCACCATATAATAGCTTCCTCCCAATAACAGCGCAATAATTGCCTTAAAATTTACTGCGCTTTCCCTAAAGTAGGGGGTTGCCATTTTCAACAGTTTTTCCCCCTCAACCTCACGTTCATCAGAAATGCTTCTCATTAACGCACTTGCCTCTGATATCTGCCAATGGATGATCTTTTGCATTTCCTCACTTGCGGAGAAAACCTTAAAGTTCTCCTGCATCAGGCCGACAAATAAAGCTTCAATTTCCTTGGCATCTGGATTATCGGAAAAACGGAAACGCTCAAAAAATGGCTTCCAATAATCCTTATCCTGTATATAGGTTTTCAAAAGTCCATTTAAACTGCCAAAATGATAGCGGATCAGGTTTTTGTCCTTTCCAAGTAACCTTGCTATATTATTCGTTCTTATTGCACTAAAGCCCTGTTCGGTCAAAATCGTCCCTATTACATCCAAAAATTTTCTTTTTGTCGCATCCGCATCCCTGATCTTATTTAGGCGTCTTTTAGTCAAAATCTTATTTTTCCAGATGTGTTTTTTTGATTACCCATTCCCAAGCGTTCAATACCTTATCGAGTTGTGTATGCGTGTGTGTCGCCATTACGCTCATCCGCACCCTTGCATCTTTTCTTGATACGGCTGGATAATTGATCTGGTTGGCGTAAATACCCGCTTCAAGCAGCATCCCGCAAATTTTTGCATTCAAATTGATATCCCCAATTTTTACAGGGATGATGGCAGACTGTGATATCCCCGTATCTAGCCCTAACGACTCAAGCCCGGTTTTCAAATATTCAATGTTGTCCCAAAGCTTGTGCATCCATATCGGCTCTTCATCCACCAGATCAATTGCCTTGGAAATACATGCCGAGGCTGGGGAAAGCGTTGCAGAAAAAATATGCTGTCTGGCCTGAAACTTCAGGAAACCAACCAATTCTGGACTGGCCACCAAATATCCTCCAACATGGGCAAAGGTCTTGCTGAAAGTACCCGTAATGATATCCACCTCCTTATACAAATTGTGCAGTTCGATTACTCCTCTTCCTGTATCGCCAATTACACCTGTGCCATGCGCATCATCTACCACCAAATAAGCCCCATAATGTTTGGTCAACTGAATGATCTTATCCAGTGGTGCCAAGTCTCCATCTTGCGAATACACCCCATCAATGATCACCATCCGGGTACGGTAATTGTCTTTTGAAGTTTTCAAAATCCTTTCCAACGCCTCCAGATCATTGTGTAGAAATGTTTTCACGTTAGTATTGAGACAGCCTTCATATACACTCGCATGAACAGCCATATCTAATATTGCCAAGTCCTCTTTCTTAAGCAATGCCTGTAATGATGAACTATTTGCCGTATAGCCCGTACTGAATACAATTGCACTATCCCTTTTAAAAAATTTGGCAATCTTGTTCTCAATTTCCTGATGGAAAAGGTAATGACCACCGATTGCGGGCGAAGCACCAGCGCCAGAACCATATTTTTCGATTGCGGCAATAGCGGCTGCCTTTACCTTTGGATGCTGGGTAAAACCGAGGTAGTCGTTTGAAACCAAACTCACAAAGTTACGGTGTGGGTTACTGGGCAGATTAAGTTCGATCTCTGGTCCACAGCCCGAAAGATTTTCCTGTCGATAATTGAACTGCCCATTCTTGCTACGGTCAGTTACATACTCACTCCAAAGTTTTGCCCATCCATACGGATCCATTCCTTGAATGTTTTCGAAGTCCTTAAAACTTGCCTTTTCAAAATCAATATTTTTCATCATTTTATATTTTTTTGTCAGAGATCATGATGGTTTCATGCTTATCTGTTTTTAAAGCAAGTTCGACAGTGTTTATGCCCCGAGTGGGGAATTAAGGGTCGTTAGCGAAAAAAAATTTATCATCTACTAAAAACCACGCATCCAGATGATAAAACTAAAATCCTCTCTAAACAAAAAACATGTGCGGACATCCATCCAGCACATGTCATTAATTAACTAACTATTACTTCCTAAAAATTTATTTCACTGGAATGCTGAAAGCCACCTCATCTGGCGGCAGGCAAGATGTATCAGTACAGGCCATAAACTCGACCGTTCCCTTCAACAAAACCTGTTTTGCCTTCAGCACGATCTTTTGGGTAAATACCACCTGTTTTTCAAAATATTGCACGTCCATATCGAAAACCTTCTCATGCCTCACCTTTGGCTTGGGCTCCACAAGCTTCCCCAACAGCACATAGCCCTTTGTAGGTTCAAAACGGAAAACCGTCTTCTGCGGCCCGCCATCCTTTTGTCCTGTAGAATAGATATGCCATCCCTCATCCAAGGCCGCCCTTAGATACAGTGTCGCGGTGGTCGAACTTGTCCGCTTTGCCGCATAGCTCCATTTCACCGGTTTTTGGATCTGTGCACTTACACCCGAGGCAAGTACCACGAACAACATCATCAATCCCAAATTCATCAGTATTCTTTTCATATCCATTTGGTTAACTAAGCCTTCAAAAAGAGCTGACCGAAGCCAGCCCCTCATTAATTATTTACCTAAATTAAATACGCCTTAAATAGAACCGCATTTCCTATAGGACGCACAGCTCCGCGTCTGGTGGTATGCGACACAACCAAAAAAATGAAGAAAAGAAACACGGCCACAAACGTCACCAACAAATAAAAAATCCACTAAAACACTTCATCTACCAAATGAACCTGTACAGCTAGCGCATGTGTCCATTGGTGTAAAAGATTAGTAAAACCACCCATTATCCATTAGCTTAATGTGTCAAAATACATTAAAGCACATGAAGGTCACTATCCATCCTACCGCATTATTTAGAGTGCCGTTATTTCCGCTGAACGCAACCCTCGAACAGTCCTGGGAAGAACTTAAAACAGCAATTTCCCTTTCCTCGACCGAATTCTATAAAAACATCAAAGACATCAAAGCAGATCAGCTGGACACCTTAACAACTGCCATGCAATACACCATATGGAAATACTTTAACCGGGCAAAGTACAGGGCTACTCCTTACGCTAGCTTTGCAGGTGTGGGGCTTTGTCCAATCGGAAAAGGCGATGCGTCATCCCAACTGCAAATAGATGGACAGCAAGTACTGCACAGTTTTATCGATTGGCCCTACAAAGAGCAGATCAAAATCACCATTGATGAAATCGTAGACAAAGACCTGAAATTGTTTGCCAACAGCAGTTATTATAAATTCCAAGAACTGATCCGTTATATCACACACTTGGATGGAGAATTCCAGATCTCAGAACTTGACTGGGATGAAATGCTCATCACCATCCTTGAAATATGCGAGCATCCGATCCCCTACAGCACGATGGTAACAGCACTCCGTGACAAGAATTATGTAACCGAAGATATCGCAACGTTAATTGAACAAATGGTCGAGTTGCAGCTCCTGCTCAGCAGCAAGCATCCCAATCTGATCGGCGAGGAATACTTTAACCGGATCAATCTCCAATCGGAAAACTACCCCGATAAATACATCATAGCTGAGCGCAAATTAATCTCAGGACACCTAGACGAATCCCTTTTTAAGAATTTAGACGAGCTGATAAACTTGCTTCACAATCTGGTTCCACAGACAGAAAACGAACCACTAAAACAATTTATCAACAGATTAAGCCAAAAATTCGGCGAAGAGGAAATTCCCCTAATGCAGGCACTCGATCCTGAACTGGGTGTCGGTTTTGATGATTTGGAAGAATCGGACCATCCCGATCCGCTGATCAATAAACTTATTGCAAAAAAAAACACTGGCAAAACTGCTGAAACTGAATTGAAAACTACGCTGCTATCTGCGCTATTGAACGGGCAGCCCAACCCCGATCAGATCATTCAGCTCGATCAACTTCAGTCAGGCACACAATCAGCCAAATTACCTCTGCCCAATACGCTCAGTGCTTTACTTACTATAGGAGATGAATACATTAGCGTTGACTCCCTTGGCGGCAATAATGCCAATACCTTGCTTGGTCGCTTTACCCTAGCCGGAAAGAAATATACAGGCCTAAGCCGAGAACTTGCAGCCATTGAACAACAGGCAAATCCCGAAGTTCTTTTTTTTGACATCGCCTATATCGCTGAGAACAATGTGGACAACATCAGCCGCAGATCAGTTGTTTATCCTATGCAGGTGAGCTTGTTAAACTACGACACGACCGAGCAGCCACTCACTTTAAACGACATCATGATATCTGCGCAGCGCGGCTGGCTGATTCTCCGTTCAAAAAAACATAACAAGCGGCTCATACCCCGGCTGGCTACCGCCTATAACTACTCACGCTCAGACCTATCCCTGTTTCGGCTGTTGTGCGCGATGCAGAATCAGGGGATTACCGCTAATTTGGCGCTTGACCTGCAAGCTATCCTTCCTGATGCAGCCTTTTACCCCAGGCTGCAGTTCAAAAATTTTATATTGTCACCTAGAAAATGGAAAATAGTCTTTAAAGACCTAACCAACAACCATGCTACACCGTTAATTGAAGAAAGCTTAAAACTACAACTGGAAAAACTTAAGGTCAGCAGGTATTTCAAAGCTGGTTTTGCCGATCAAACGCTTTGCTTCGACAGGGAAAAATCCGCCGATCTTTCCGCCTTCCTTCAGTACCTGCGTAAACAAAAAAGCACTTATGTTGAAGAAGCCCTTCTCCCAAGCAGCCTGGTTCAAGACAGTCAAGGAAAGCCCTATCTTGGTCAGTATCTGTTGAGCCTGACCCACAAAGAGCAAATTTACCGACAAACCTATGTCCCCGCACCACATACAGATGAAAACTGCATCCAAAAGAACATTCCCCCAGGTCAGGACTGGCTGTATTTTGAAATTTATACCCATCCCCAGCGCAGCAACCAGGTATTGACAAACCATATCCAGCCTCTGGTGGACGAATATTCAGCTCTCATCAAAAAGTGGTTTTTCATCCGTTATAATGAGTATGGCCAGCATATACGTCTTCGAATACAGTTAAACGATCCCACAAACGCACATTACATAACTGCTGCCCTGACTGAAGGGCTAAAGCAAGAAATACAATCCGGAGTAGTTTCCGAATTCCTGATCAAAACCTATAAAAGAGAGATCACCAGGTACGGCCATGCCGGCATTGAGGCCGTTGAATCACACTTCAGCAAAGACAGCGATTACGTTACAGCGCTGCTCGCTACTAATCCATCTACTAACCAGCTGTACCAGCTATGCATCACCCTTGCCCAGGACATTGATAAAGCAGGAGTCCTCACCTCCAAAGACGATGAATTCACCTATGTAATC
Source organism: Pedobacter frigoris (assembly GCF_005116445.1). Classification (GTDB taxonomy): domain Bacteria; phylum Bacteroidota; class Bacteroidia; order Sphingobacteriales; family Sphingobacteriaceae; genus Pedobacter; species Pedobacter frigoris. The sequence continues at coordinate 268,874 of NZ_SWBQ01000005.1, read as the reverse complement.
AACAAGGTCTCCACCTACTTTAATGAGGAGCATCAGCTGGAGGCTGCCGACTACAAAGAACTGAATATCGCCTATAAGAAATTCAAAGCTGAACCCGAAATCATTCTAACACAGGCGCAGCAATTCCTCCGCCAGCGCTTCACCCAATCCTTTAACCAAACTATTGCAGGATGTCAGCCAGCGATCAAAAGAAGACAGTTGCTAGGAGACCTGATACACATGCATATAAACCGTCTATCTAGCACCAACCAGCGTAGCCATGAAATGATCATGTATTACTTTTTGACCAAAGAACTGCAAAGGGAAAAGGCCAAACAGAAGAATAACTTTTTTGATCTACCGAAAACGCCTGTTGGTGTAAAATAATTGGAACTGGATACCTTTAGTATTATTTTTAAATAGACAATTCAATCACTTAAAAATTATTCATTATGAAAACATTAACAACACAGTTGAAAAGAAAAACAGCTTTTAAATTTAAAAAAAATCAAGCGGAAGGCATATTGAACATGTCAACGACCGTTTTGACCCTACCAACTATTTCTAAAACTTGTTAGGTACAACGACCACTGAATAAATATGCCGGCTGATACCGGCATATTTAAACCTAAGTTATATTACCCTCTCCTTTTACTCCTAACCAACATCGGCTCCAGCCTGTCAAAGAAAGACTTTCGATAATTCGGTCCAAGTACTACTGTCACGCTATTACCCAGATATACCATATTCCCCTCCACACCAGTAATCTTTTCAATATTGATCACAAAAGACTTATGTACCCGCAAGAACTGCTTTTCAGGTAAAATCTCGCCAATCTCGGTTATCGTCAGATAAGTAGTATAACTGCAAGAATGCAAATGGATACGCAGATAGTTCAACGCACTCTCCACAAATAAGATCTCATCCTTTAATATCCGCATCAATTTCCCTTTTCCCTCACATTGAATGAAGAAATAAGGAAAGTCATGTTCAACTGGTGTCCCAGCAATATATTCTATCATAGCAATTTCTTTTTATCTAATTTTTCAATTGTCAGTATCCACTTAAACATTAAGAGATTGATCGAAATCTAGAATAAAGGTAATAAGCATTAAATATCCGCTTATTACCTAAAGCTAGTTAAAGCAAACTTTCTATTTCTTTCAATAAAGAATCATACTTGTATAAACTTTCCGCGTTAAATGAATGAAGAACGCGCCCCTTACTGAGTAAGATAGTTGTAGGATAACCGTAAATATTGTTCTCTGAAATTATGGCATGATTAAACCCTTCTCCATTCGTAAACAGATTAACGGCTCCTAAAGATGTGTAATCACCACTAGTTATGCCCACGCTCCACTTTTCAAGAGTTTTGTCTGTCGAAATTGAAAGAAACACTACGTTGGGATTGTTTTTAAACTTATCTTCAATTTTCGACAACACCGTTTTATAAAATACAGAACAATACCCACATCCAGTAAACCAAAAATCTAAAAACACAATTTTATCATCAAAGTCTGACAACTTAATGTTATTGCCTTTCCAATCAGTTAAGGAATAATCGCTAAACTTTCTTCCGGGCAAAGCATTGCTTAAATGTTTTAGTATTTTCTGGTTCTGTTCTTCTGCTATAATTAAAACTGCTTTCTGAAATTCGGCGGCGCTATATTCGCTTTTCCTTGTTGTCTTAAAATAATAAAGAAGCATAATTTCTCTTGCCTTACCTTTAAAATTATCGACTAGAGTATTAAACAGAAAATGCGAAGAGAAAGAGCCATGACTCAGATACGTCATACACGTAGCTTTTCGATATGAATACCCAATAAAGCCAATAGAATTTTCCATTCCCTTTTCGGACAGACCATTAAAAGATTCCGAACCAAACTTCTTGTAAAAAGCAATCCTATAAAAATTCGCACTATCAGTTTGATTAGATTTAATCATTTTTTGGTAATACTGTTGAATAAAAAAGAAAAGACCCTCGCGGTCAGAAAAGAAAATATCGGCTTTCAGTATATCAAAACTAAGAGAACTCATTTTAGATTTCAATTGAGTTAATTTAACTAACTTTTCTTCAGCAGATTTACTTAAATCTAAATAGTCAGTTGACTTTAATATGTTTCCGTCGAAGGTGGGCCGGCCATTTTTGTATTTGACTTGTTGTATCTCATATCGCGCTTGGTATTTCCCGGAACCTCTGCCGGAAAATTGGCACTGAGCATAAATTCCCGCTTTTTTTTCAATTGCGGAAATTTGAATTGCGATGCTGTCGCCTTGTTCCCAAAACTGGGGTTCAATAATGATCCAGTAATCATCTGAGCTCCCGATGCCTGTATGAGTTCTTGGGGAACTCAATTCAAAGTAACCGAAATCAGCATTTACCGGTATAGTAAACTGGAACGAACCATTACTATTTTTGAATCCGTAATATGTTGCTGGCTCGTCAACAAAGGCCCCGATATACTTATTAGAAATCCTAAGTTTCAAACTATCTGTCGCTTGTAAAAAAGTCACATTCAGCGTAATCTTTTTACTTGGTTTAAAGGATGAAGCTTTTGCATTCAACTGAAAGGGTAAGACCATTAAAGCGATTGTACAAAACCCAGTTAGTAAAGAAATTTTATAAAAATTTTTCATACTATACGTTAATAATCTAATCATCTTTCATTTTGTTGTATACCACTTTGCTCAATCTCCGAATCAGGAATTGGGAACACATATCTTTTATCATTAGGCAAAAGGGTATAAACTGTACCATTAGCTGTTCGCGTGATTGTCTTTTGGAATCTTTGGTCGCGATTTAACCGCCTTAGATCTTCCCATCGTAAGTTGGCAGTAAAGGGCAGTTCTTTACGCCTTTCAATTAGTACAAGCTTCAAAGCATCTTCCGCACTGCTAGCAGTGATACCTGTGAACGTGCCTGTTTTAAATCTCTTCTGTAGCAGCAGGTTAAGATCCGCTAGTGCCTGGTCTTTACTGCCATTTCGGGCGGAACATTCCGCCCGGATCAGATAAAGTTCATTGGTAGCTATACCCACAAAATTGTAATACCACCCGGTATATGATCCCACATACCGCACCGCACCGTCTCTTGTTGTATAAAGCAATGTCTTCCGTAAATCATCGGAGGAGTAGGATGTGTACAACTCTGGCACGATAACACCCGTATTAATGGTGGCAGCAGTAATACTTGTATAATTATACTTTTGTGCGTAGAACAGTATTTCGGGATTATTGGTGCCATACAGGGGGAAGCGATTGTCGCTATTGTAATTGATTATACTTGTATTATTGAAGTCCAATAATTGACCATACGCAGTCAGCACCTGATCAGCATATATACCAGCCTTTGCATAATCTTCCATTACAAGATATACTTTTGAAAGTAACGCTTTTGCAGCCCTTACGTTTGGCCTAGTATTATATGGCTGCGTTTGAGGTAATAGTTCTATAGCATGTTGAAGATCTGCAAGAATAAAATCATAGGTCTGTTTTAACGATGAACGTTCTCTTATGATCACGTTCACATCTGATGTTTCCCGTATAGGTAATCCTAAATCTGACCCTGCCGATGTCTCTGTATAGGGCTTACAAAATAGTTGCGCCAAATTATACAAAGCAAATGCTCTATAAAAATAGGCTTGACCCATTACATTATTGTGTTCGGCAGTCACATTATTAATCGCCGCTAAGCCTTCAAGAACAAGGTTTGAAAACTCAACTCCCCTAAAACCATAGTTCCATTCAGAAGAATTCCCACCTTCCCAGTAGTTTCCCTGCCACAAATAAATATTACGTTCGTATTCCCATAAAACTGCAACATCCTTATCCCGGATAAACATATTATCTGAGGCAACTAAACCTGAATTAATAAATGCCCTTTCGTTCATCTCAAGGGTGTTGTCCAAAATTGCCTGATAATCGCCAATTTTTTGAGGAACAATATCTGATTTATTCGTCTTTTCGTTAAGCCAATCATTTTGTTTTTTACAACCTGATAGTGCGGAAATCGTAAGAATAATTAATATGTATGTATTAAATTTTTTCATGCCCTTAATTTTAAAAGTTTGCGGATAAACCGAACGCAATAGACCGGGGATTGGAAAATAGGCCAGCATCTGGATCTATGCCAAGTTTATTCTTCCTCCAGATTATTCCAATGTTGTTTCCATATGCAAATACCTGTAACCGTCGTATGGAAAGATTATTCAATATGTTCGGCGAAAAGTCATATCCAAACCGAATATCTTGTATCCTAACATTATCTGCTTTCTCGACAAGTACTTCTGAATACTGATAGAAGGTGCTCCTATCGCTATTATTAGGATAAACTAAAGAAGGAACATCTGTTTTTGATTCATCTCCAACTTGCTTCCACCTCAAATCATAGTCCTCATGTTGTCTGGTTAACAACACGTCCCGGTAATTCAAAGATGTAGTGTTTCGTCTAAATACATAGCCGAGGTTGTAACTCACATTTACCGATAGATTAAATCCTTTGTATGTGAAGTCATTCCTTAAAAAGCCAAAAACCGTCGGCCTTGCTGAACCACTATATACTAAACTGTCCGGTTTGAAGTTGTTGCGAATAGCCGTGTATTCTTCGCTTGTCTTTCCATTTAAATAACCCACCGGGTTGCCATTTGTTGCATTTAATCCAGCCCATTTATAGCTAAACATGGAATACATAGGATAGCCGACGACAAACCCCAAACCTGTAATGCTGTTACTAGTCAATGGTGGATCATATTTGACAACTTTATCGTTTAATGTACTCAATAACAACGTAGAGTTCCAACCAATAATTCCACGAAGATTTTGACTTTGCAAAGTCAGGTCAATTCCTTTTGACTGTGAATTTGCTGCATTTGCATTATAACTGGTAAAACCAGTCTGTGGTGCTAATGCCGTAGCTTGGAACAAATCAAATCCTTTTTTATAAAATCCTTCAATAGTACCTCTTAAGATGTCATTTTTAGAGGCAAAATCTATCCCGATATTGATGTTCTTGATCTTTTCCCATCTTAAGTCTGGATTGGGAGCAGTAGCTCCAGAAATGATTTTAGCCCCAGTTATTGGGTCGGTGGTGTAAGAGCCTGTCAGTAAAGCCGTACCATTCCTGTTCACATTTCCATTATACCCATAGGACGTCCTTAATCTCAAATAAGGTACAATTTCCGCATTGTAGAAAGACTCCTTACTAATGTCCCAGCCTGCACCTGCTGACCACAAAGGGGTAACCTTATCATTGGTATTTACACCAAACAAATTGGCTCCATCTTTTCTACCACTTAGGGTTAAGGTATATTTTTCATTGTAGGTATAACCCGCATTCGCATAGTAGGATAAATATCTATTTGTGAACCCACTTATGCTGGATGATAGACTTGGTATCCTAGCTGAACTAGATGGATTGGTTGGATAACTTGTTACAAAATCAAGAGTGGGCACCGAAGTACCAAACTGATCGTCGTAACCATAAGATAATCTTGTAAAGCCCTCATTACTGAGTTCCCTTAGTTCCGCACCACCAATGGCATTTATCTCATGCTGACCAATTTTTTCGTTGTAATTTAATTGGCCCCTTACATTGTAGTTACTCCAGTCATAATTACCTTTGGTCAGTATTCCACCCAATGGAAATACATAGGTTACTTTTCCAGTTGCAGCGTTGTATACTGAATATTTGTTGATCAAATTACGTGTATAATAGGTATCCTGGCTTTTCAGGTTGTTTCTGTCAATGATCTGCTTCTCATTCTGATAAATTACCTCTGCATTCAGCGAAGGCTGAATCTTATATCTGGCTGAAAGCCGCATGGTCAAATCATTTATTTTAGTCGTGTAATCATTTGTCTTGATTTCATTCAACGGACGGTAGTGCCAATCTAGGAAACCCCTGCTTTCCATTAAATCCAGGTAAGACATTCTAATACTATTGTCAACAGATAAGGGATTTCCGTTATCATCGGCTAATCTTGCGTACGGATATAGATAGTTGTATTTAGTTCCACCTGTTCCTGTATAAGTCTTATAGCCAAATTCATTGTTTTCGGTAGTTTTGTTTTGGCTGTAGTTAATACTAGCAGTGAGATCTAGGTTTTTAACCGGTGTATAGGTATTTGTAGAATTTACTGTTGTCCTGGTGTATGAATTACCAATCAAACTGTTTAAATTATTGTCGTAACCCAAACTTAATGAATAAGACAGGTTATCTCCGCCACCTCTGATTCCTAGCGAATACTGCTGATTTACGGCTTTCTGATACACATACTTATCATAATCATCACGCACGTCATATTGTTTCAAGGCACCTATCCTTGCATTGATTGCTGCTTTATCAGCATCATTAGTTGCTGCCCGCAATAAAGCAAATAACTCGACGGCCGGTGAAACTGTTGGTCTTGCCGATGTATTGGTAATATCTGAATTGAAGAATCCCGCATCAAATAATACCTTCTCTACTTCAATATAACTACTTGAGTTCAGAAAATCTTTACTATTGTACAAGTCCGGCTTATCAATTATCGTAACATTACTATTAAGCTCCACTTTCATCTTTTGATTCTTAGCACCCTTCTTTGTGGTAATTACAATTACGCCGTTTCCCGCCCTGGCACCCCAGATGGAAGCTGAGGCGGCATCTTTTAGCACCGTAACCGATTCTATGTCATTTGGGTTGATATTATTAATCTCACCTTCATACGGAAAATTGTCAACTACAATCAGAGGTTGCGCTGTGGTCGTGCTAAATGAATTTTGTCCACGTATGGTGATACCGTTGTTCCTGTTATTTACCGTCGTTGCAATTGTATTTGAAGCAGTGCCGTTAAAGAAGACGCCACTGGCTACACCGTTCAGCCGATCCAAAATGTTTGTTCCAACCCTGCGATTTAGAAGTTCATTGTCAATCTGCACGAAACTACCAGTCGCCCTTTCTTTTGGAATGGTTTGATAGCCCGTACTCACTACACTTACCTCATCAAGCTTAGCTTCAGTGACTATCATCGTAATAGTACCCAAGTCATATTTAGCACTTACCTCCCTAATTTCATATCCCAAATAAGAAATCACTAGAACCGCCTTCTCGTCCACATCTGTTAATCTAAACTCTCCATCATCTCCAGTTCTGACAGATCTTGTCGTTCCCTTAATGGTTATCGTAGCACCTATAAGCGGGCCGTTTTTATTGTCAACCACCTTACCCCGAACATCAATAGCAGCCCAGCGCTCAGCCAAGCGATCCAGAAAGGAAGGCACCTTCTTATTTTTAATAGACACAATCTTCCCGTCAATTTCATAAACAAGATCAAGACCTTTTAGCGCAGTAGAAAGCGCTTCCTCCAAAGTCGCATTGGAAATCGAAAGACTAACCTTCTGATCCTGCAAATTCGTCTTTTCTTCATAATAAAAATCAAACCCGCTCTGCTTCCTGATATCCTTCAGCACAGAAAATAAGGACGCATTGGTTTTGTTCAGGGTAATGCGCTGCCCGAAGGACGCCGCACTGACCTGCATAAGGGATGCTATGAGTATAACGGTGGTTAAGCGCATTATTAGCATAATTTTGTGGTATAGCCGAAGCCTACCAAATGGTGATATAATATCGTACATTTGTTTAGTTTGGTTCTATGCAGCAGCCCCATGTCGTCGAAAACTTTGGCTTGCTGCGGTTAACACTTTGAATTTTTTGAATTGTTCCAAACACAAACCAGGAGTGTCCGCATTTCTGGTTTGCTTTATTCCCTAATGTCGCTGTCGTAAAAATTGTTTCATGTTTTTTGGTTAGTTGTTAATGGTTAAGTTGATTGTATCGATAGGTAATAATATTTATTTGGTGACGTATACTTTATTTCCCTGTATCCTGAAATGCACCTCTCCGGCCTTCTCAATAGACTTCAATACTTCCGATAATTTATTATTTCGCGATATCAGACCGTTGGAGGTAATGTTGTCCGGTACCGAGGCATCATAGACTACCTCCACATTGTACCACCTGCCGATCTTGCGCATCACCGAACGAAAATCCGCATGTTCAAAGTGAAAATCACCATCCTTCCAGTCCGTAATGCTTTCCGTATCCACTGCCGCCACCACAAATGCATTTTCTTTATTCAGCGCCTGCTGCCCAGGTTTCAGGATCACCTCTTTACCGGCTCGCGACACCTTCACGCTCCCTTCAATCAAAGTCGTCGCCACCTCAGCCTCATCCGCATAACTGTTGATGTTGAAATGCGTACCTAATACCTCCACCTGCTGACCACGGCTTTCCACCACAAAAGACTGCCTAGTCCGTTGTCCCCCGATTGAGGCAAAAGATTTGGCAATCTCAAAATAGCCCTCACCCGTTAAAGAAACCCGCCTGGCCGCTGATTTAGCAAAACTTACCGGATATTTGAGTGAAGAGGCCGCATTTAAAAACACTATCGAACCATCAGGCAAACGCACCCGTGTCTGTTCCCCTGCTGAGGTAGTTAAGGTATTGTACTGTGAAGATCCTGATTGCTGATCCGTCACTTCGTAAATGATCTGGCCGTCCGCAGTCTTATAAATCTTAACCCCCGACTGACTGGCAATATTTCCAGCCAGCGCATCGTTGATCAGGATCCTCCTTCCGTCGGCCAAGGTCAGCGTTGCCCCATCCTTGCCCGGAGCAATATCATGCTGTTGGGCGATCTGGGGAATATTATTTTCATTTATACTGTCGTAATAATAATAACCACCCACCATTACCGCTAAAGCTATAGAAGCAACAACGGCAAGACGAGGCCATAACTTAGCTTTTGTTGGCCTAATGACTGAACCCTCTGGAAGACCTTCCATGATTCTTTGGTTGATCGCATCAAAATCAGCTATGCCCAGACTTTCCTTTTTGGTTGCCTGCAAATTGAACCATGTTTCCACGACCGCTTTTTCCCGCTCGGTGCAATCTCCGGAAAGGTATTTGTCCAAAAGTTCTTTTGCCTGTTTTTCTTCCATATGCCAAGGGGAATATTTGCCCCCATTTAGAATAGGACGCACAGCTCGGCCCAAGGTGGTACGCGGGATTCAGAAAAAAATGAATTTTTTTAAATGTGGGGAATTAAATGTTAAATAACTGGAAGAAAGGGCAATAAAAACGTTAAAAGAATTACAATTAGGAAATAAATATTTAACATTGCCCGTTATTTTAAGTAAATTTAGCTAGCTCCAATCAAACTCCAGATGAAATTAGACGGCACATACACGGACCATCAGCTGCTTGAACTACTCAAGGGGCAGAGCCGTGCCGCGTTCACCGAAATCTACAACCGGTACTGGGCGGTACTGGCCAGTTTTGCCACCAAGCTTCTGGAGGATGAAGACGAAGCCGTCGACATCGTGCAGGACGTATTCACGAATATCTGGAACGCCAGCGAAACCCTTGACATCACCAGCTCTATCAAATCTTATCTCTATGTGTCGGTACGTAACCGCATCATCAGCAAGATCCGCCACAGCAAGGTAAAGGGATTTTATTTGGATTCGCTTTCGGAAATCTACGAAAAGGGGGAATTTGTCACCGATGAGCAGGTCAGGTTCAGGGAACTGTCCCAACAGGTGGAGATGGAGGTTTCCAAGCTTCCAACAAAGATGAGGGAAGTGTTTGAGCTTAGCCGAAAACAGGGCATGAGCCATAGCCAGATCGCACAGGAACTTGGCATTGCCGATGATACTGTCAAAAAACAGATCCATAAGGCCATAAAAGTTCTCCGGATGAAACTGAACAGTTTGTTGTTCTCTCTATTTTAGTGCTGAATCCATCCAGATTAAAAATGATAGTTCTTGTGATAACCCACAAAAGGAAAGATTAAATGGAAAAATTAACCTTTGAACAATTGCCTGAAGCAATCAGCGAACTGATCAGTGCAGTTAAACGCATAGAAGCTTTGCTATCCAAAAAAGGATTTTCACTCGAAGAGGATGAGATTTTAAACATCGAGCAGGCCTGCATGTTCATGAACCTCAGCAAATCTGCGATGTACAAGAAAACAAGCAGCGGCGAAATCCCTTTTTTGAAGTATGGTAAATATTTAAGGTTCGAGAAAAAAGCGCTGAATGAGATATTGCTGAATTATCGAATAAAAAGCAATGACCAGATAGAGCAGGAAGCAATCAACTATGTGGCAAACAATCCGATTGGTGGCCATAAAAGAAAAGCACTACGATTTTGAATCTAGGTATTGACAATGATAATTTTTATTTCTATAATTGCCTAAGCTTATTGGCAAGCTTTCCCGTTCGTGTAAAGATAGATTCAGCCAATTAATTGTTTAATAATGCAAACCTTCCTGCTTATTATCCAAACAAGATGACGAACGCAAATACCCCCGGATAATAAAGTAGCTCTAAACAGGAATGTGTTATGACACCTATTGAGTATTTAAAAATCCAATCAAAAAATCTTAACAAAGATTTCAAAACCCAAACTTTTTCTTTCGACCCAAAATTGGGAAGTAAAGTTTACGACTACGAACCGAATTATTTTAAGTTCGATATGCTCGTGCCTGACTTCAAAATCAATGAAGACAGCTTCAAACTCGGGAATGCACAGCATATCATTGCCAAGTTATGTGGCTTTACCAAATGGGTTGAGCTGCTAAAAGCTTTGCCTGCTAGAGTTGAATTAGCAATCCTGCTGTTCGATAACATGGACAGGGTCAGTGTGCGGGACTGGGAAGAATACATCTCCCGCATAGAAACTGAAAATAAAGTTACGATTGATGACGACTTTAGATTACAGATATTTAAAGAGGTATTTTTGGAAAGGGAACAGGATGTTTACTATGACGATTATCGCCTATTGCCGGATGAAAGATACGTTCAGGATAATGAAAGTAATTCAACCGCAAAAATCACATTTCTCCCGCTCAACAGAGATGATCGTGATGAATTTATTAAAGCGGCAAATCGCTCGTTTGAGCGCATCTTCGAGCGCATCGAACCTGAAAACCCAGAATTGACCCGTGCATTATGGAATGCGGAACATTTTATCGACAAAGAACTACTGAGCGAGGACATGTTGCCCATAGACCGTGACTATGCGCTTTCATTCGTCGATTCTTTCTTGGTTGGCTATGTAATCCAATTGGCCGCACAGGCTGATGAACAGGCTCAAGGCCAATAATTAAATGAGTATTAATCAGAACTAGTGTTTTACCAAAAGTGGTTATGCGTAAGGTAACCACTTTTGATATTTTACTTTTCAAATAAGATTAGATGGTTCGGATTTTCTTGCTGCATCATCCTCAATTCTTGAAATGATCGTTTTTTTCATCTGATCCAAAAATCTAGTATGGCTCATCGTTGTCCTACGAGCAATTTCAGACCACCGTTTAGATGGAACGCCCAAATTTACACCGAAGCTTTCCCCCAACCAATGGCAGATCGAACCAATTCCAGCGGAACCGTTGTTAAGCTGTTTGGTATGATAAATACCAAACGCCAGTTCGACAAGGTTTATAACTTCGCCAGTCCAGACCAATGTATCCAAGGTTTTGACGGTGGTTCTGAAATTGATATTTCCTTTGATCTGTTCCATCATCCTGTGCTTTAAGATCACCATCACCTGTTCATAGGCCTTGAACTTAGCAAACAGATAGCTGACCGGGGTACTAGTATTACTTTCGACCTCTTCCAGTCCCATCAAAAGCACACTGTCTAGTTTCACATCCTGAACAAAAAAGGTATGATCGAGGTCGGTGGCATTCATCTTATAATAACCAAAAAAGAAGCAATGCCTTTCAAAAAACCGCTCGATAATATCAATTTCACTTTGATAAAAACTGACAACTTTTTTCTGTCCACCAATAGGCATCCTTAACTCAATGAAATAAATTTCATCGTAGAATATTTTGAGGCTATAAAAACTTGGGAGCGTATTGCGGAAAAAATCGATTTCCTGCTCTTGGTCTTCAAATCCGTTGGTAGCGACATGATTATTTATTATTCCTATGAGATGGGCAGATTTTTTGAGCGTCAGGTTCGTTTTTTCCTGAAGGTTTTCTTCCCCATGATAAATCTCTTCCAGTTCGCTTTCCATTTTCCCAAGTAACCGGGAGCTGAGTATTTCTAACATTTGATTTGGTTTTGGTGAAACTAAATTTACTATTAGAATTGTACAAAATCATGATCAGAATGAAACCGACTTATCTGCTCGGGGACCCTCGCTTTTGGTCTTACCAGATTTTTCTGTCGTAGTTTGGAGCGGCGGCAATTTCTTCAGTTCTTCCATCAACAAATCCGCAATCTCTTCCTTAATCCTGTTATAGTTTGCCATTACATCTTCTGATGAAACATTTTTAATGATCGGAATATCTTTATAACCAGCTTCTTCCTTTGCAATTGCCTTATGGTCATTCTGGATTTCACAGTGGAACATTTTTAGCTTGATCTTCTGCTCTGGATTATCGGCAACAACCCCAACAAATTCCCCCGAAGAAAGCGTGGCAATCTTGCTAGCTGGAATGGCATAATCCATCTGGGTTGCCTTAGTAATGGACGTATCGCTACTATTAATGCTCATTGAATCCTTTTGCTGGGAAATCTTGCCAAAATTCTCCGACAATGTTTTAGCTGTCGAATTGGTCACCTGTCCGCTGATTACATTTCCCACTATCCCTGTAATTACATCAGCCTGTTCTGCGCCATAATCCTTTTTAAGCTGGCTAAAATCCTGAACAGCCAAAGCCGTAGAAACCTTGTTGCTCCTTGCTGTTGCAATTAGTGAGTCCATATTGTTGAAATAGATCGTTGGAAACTCATCAAAGATCAGACTGCTTTTGAGTTGACCTTTTCTGTTGACCAGTTTGATCATGGTAGAAATATAGAGCGATAGGACTGCCCCGTAAACTTGCAGTTTCTGCGGATTATTTCCCACACAAATGATCTTTGGTTCCTGCGGATTATTGACATCCAATGTAAAATCATTACCGCTGAGCACATAATAGAGCTGGGGCGAAGCTAATCTTGCAAGCCCGATCTTAGCAGAAGCAATCTGTCCTTCCAGCTGCGGCATCGCATCCCTTTGATAAGCTGAAATAAAGGGGTTCATCAAGACCTTGATCTCATCCTGCGTTTCCAGTACCGCAAACAACTGGTCATAGTCCGACTGCATCAGCTCGATCACATGTGGTAAGGTGCAATACTTCCCATTTTCATATTTGCGCAGATACCAAATGCAGGCTGTCAAAAAATTGATCGGGGATTCCACAAAAAAATCGCCTTGCTTTTTAATCCAGTCGCGGTTGAGTCCCATCATAATAGTCCGTGAGGCTTCAGTTGCATCGGTAATATCCTCCATACTTTCTGGATGCAAGGGATTGCAACGATGGGTACGGTTCAAGTCATCAAAGTTGATTACAAAAAACTTGGGCTTTATTGGATAATTCTTGGCGTATTTCAATAGTTTGTTATAAGCCAGTTTGCTCAGGTCATCAAACTTAAAATCATATAGGAACATCGAAAACCCTTTTTTGATATGTTGGTCTATGATGTGGCGGATAACAAAATAACTCTTACCAGCTCCGGGCGTTCCTGCAATCAGCAGTCCCCGAAATGGATTGATCACATTGATATAACTATCCCGTAATTGTTTCCCAAGTCTATACTTTGCTGGTAGGTTGATGGAATATTCGTTTTCGAGCAATCGCTCTTCCTGTGGAAAGGTTTCATTCTCCTCGTTGAATATATCCTTGTTGAGCTTGTCCTTGATCAATCGGCTCAACTGCCCCCCGCCAGTCAAAATCAACATATAACCAATGGAGGTAATGCCGATATAGCAGATGGCAATGATAGATGAACTTGCAGGCAGGTAAAAAACAAGTGCTGCAACAAAATATAGAAGCAGTCCAGTCAGTAAAAAAGCAATGATACTTCTGACCTCTATCTTTTCATCCTTTTTTCCCTTTACCCCGATGAGCGAAACAACCAGCAATAATAGACAGGCAAACTTTGCCCGCCACAGTCCGGTAAAGAGTCCGGTACGTGAAATATTCTCAATAAGCCTGTCCGTGATGCCTGCCGTAAATCCCCAGCCTGCAAATGCCTGATAACAGCACAAGTAGAAATGGATGGATAATATAAATAAACTGATCAGCCGCGTAAAATCTATGATCTTCCTTAGTCCCTGTATGTCTTCCCCTGTATTCATGTCTATAAATTTTGCTGGTTAGATTTTTTCTTTTTCTTCTTTTTACCGATGAAAGTTGGCGCATCATAATCTGCTTTTTCAAGAAGCGCTTCAAGTGGATTTCCAAGATAATGTGTCGGAGTATTTGCTTTGAGATAGGTTCTGATCTGATCTTGGACTGCAAATTTTTGGGTAACTGCTTTTGCACTATACTCTTTCCCAAGATCGCTACCATTGAAAACGGCTTTAAGCTTATGGTCAACAAAGGTCAACCCGTAGACGATTCCCTTTTCATTCTGTCTTAATACCAGTCCGATATGCTGTTTGGCCAGTTCATTGACGAGGGTATTTCTGGAAACGGTATTATATTTCTGCAATACCCAATCAATCCGTTTCTTTAAGTTTTCCTTCATTGGTCTTCTCTTTTCCATACCCGCCTGAAAATCCTTCTCAAGGTTTTTAAGCGTGGGCTGGCTATAAAAATTACTCGCCTTGATCGGTACGCCAATTGGATTTTGTTTCTCATCAAGTATGGAATAAAGCAATCCCTTTTTTTCGAACATGGCAGTTTCTTCATTTCCCCTGTCGGCCCTGATATTGAACTGCCCGAGAATGGCATTGAATTCGGCTAATGAGGTAAATGCATAATTTCCCCTGACCGATAGCAAAATGGAATTGATGGTCTGTTTGGTGGGCTGCTTTCCATAAACCGCAGGTTTAATGGCTAGCGTATTATTTTGCTTTCTGCCCTCGGCTTTAATTAGGTCAAACTCGATTTCAATTGCCTTTCTTGCGGGCTCTGAAACTAGTCGCCCTAAATTGTGGGTGTATTTTCGTTTGCCGTCTTTCTGCATCACGGTGGTTGCAATATGGATATGTGGGTGCGCTGCATCCAGATGCTGATAGGCAATGAAAGGCTGTTCGCCAAATCCGATCTGCTCCATGTAGGTTTGGGCAATCTGCTGTACCTTTTGCAAGTCCAATTTGTCAGTGGCATCAAAGTTTAGGCTGATGTGCATCGCATTGGTTTTTACTGTCGGGTTTAGATCGGTGAGGTTTTTGAAGCGCTGTATTTTTTGGTTGAGGTTTAATTTGTCAATGTCCATAGCAAACCCGCTGGCCAAAATGATATTGGCCTCGCCCTTTTCAACCTTGGTTTCGTTATAGATCAATATCCCTCTCATGCTCTTGCCAAACTTTATTTTTGCAACCATCGTTCTGCCAGTTTGGAAATGAGTTCAAACAGTCTTTCCACCTTGCCTTCGACCTTGGTAAACAAGGCTACTGTCTGGTCACTATGGAACTTCTTTTCGGCATCGGTTTTACAGGCATTAAAGTACCGGGTCTGCTGGTTGATGTTTACGCCGATTGCCTTAAGTTCTTTTCTGATCAAAGCCATTTCTTCCATCGGCTCGTTCATGCTCGCATCCTTGTAGAAGCAGTTGATCTTTTGGCTGGTCAGGATTTTTCTAGCTACCTCTGCAATGCTTTGGCAGTCGCTTTCAGTTAGGAGTTTGGTCAATTTCTGATGCAGTGAATCGTTTACCCGAATGATCAGATTGTGCTTTAACAGTTCATCTTCGCTGGTCTTTTTCTTTGACATTTCTGGTACTTTTAGAATTACGAGTTCCGAGTAATTCTCCGGCCAATAGGACGGCAAGATTCCCAATGCGCATGCATTGGTACATCTTGCTGCAAACTTGAGTTTGCCTGAATTATCCAATTAGAATTGAAAAGATGTTCATTAATTTTTATGATCTAGATTTATATCCATGCAGAGAATTAATTATTCCTAGCAAAATTCGGACTGACACATCTAATAATTTCTGTGTCCAAAATTGCAGACATGGTATTTTAGTAATGGATTATACCCAAGGTTATAACCTATATTAAATGGTAGCAATGTATAAAGGGAGGAAAAAGTCAAGATAAAAGCCAGCTTCAACAGCAATGTGGAAAAAAAATTAAACTTTTTTTAGCCAAAATTTGTGTGCAAATCGTGTGCAAATAAAAAGCCCCACTCGGACGGAGTGGGGCTAACTCACTGATTGTGAGCTCCCTCTGCTGGGCTCGAACCAGCGACCCTCTGATTAACAGTCAGATGCTCTAACCGGCTGAGCTAAGAAGGAGTATCCGGCTACCAAAACGTACTTTTTGAACTCTTAAAGAACATAAAGTCTTGTTCGTTTTGGGAATGCAATATTAGGGCTTTTAAATTATTTATGCAATATTTGCAGTGAAAAAATTTAAAAAAAATTTTAATTATTTTATATGAGCCTGATAATCATAGGTACTGTAGCCTTCGATGCAATTGAAACTCCCTTTGGAAAAACCGATAAAATAGTAGGTGGCGCCGCAACTTACGCCAGTTTAGCGGCTTCTTACTTCTACAATAACACAAAAATAGTCGGAGTTATTGGTGATGATTTCGGAAAAGAGAATATCGACAAGTTTACAGAACATGGTATAAATACTGAAGGATTACAGATTAAAGAAGGCGAAAAGTCGTTTTTCTGGTCGGGAAAATATCACAATGACATGAATAGCCGTGATACATTGGCTACAGAGCTGAATGTACTGGAAACCTTTGATCCCATTATACCAGAAAGCTACCAGGATTGTGAATACCTGATGCTTGGTAATCTAACTCCAATTGTACAGCGAACAGTTATTGAGCGTCTTAAAAATCGTCCAAAATTAATCGTCCTGGATACGATGAACTTCTGGATGGACATTATGATGGATGATTTATTAGAGACTATTAAATTAGTTGATGTACTTACGATAAATGACGCAGAGGCCCGCCAGTTATCCGGAGAGTATTCATTGGTTAAGGCAGCAAAGAAAATCCTAACTATGGGACCAAAATACCTGATCATCAAAAAGGGTGAACATGGGGCTTTACTATTCCATGAAGACAAGATTTTTTCTGCTCCGGCCCTTCCTTTAGCAGAAGTATTTGATCCCACAGGGGCTGGAGACTGTTTTGCAGGTGGCTTTATAGGGTATATGGCAAAAGTTGGAACGGTTAATTTTAATAACATGAAGAATGCGATTATTTTCGGATCTGCCCTTGCTTCATTCTGCGTAGAAAAATTCGGAACTGAGAAAATCCTGAATCTTTCTGCCGAAGAAGTTGCCTCCCGTGTTCAGGAATTTGTAAACTTGAGTTCATTCACAATTGATGCATAAAACAATTCGTTGTTTACACAGTACGGTATTAACAAAGGAGCTATCTGATTAGCTCCTTTGTTATTTTAATACCCCAATAATGGTAAACTTCTCGAAAACTGTCTCCGTATGGGGGGCATCTGGTAATTCATCAGTCAGGTCCTGCCCTGCCCAATGTTCATAATGCTTGCCGTTCCTCCAAAGCCTGCTGTCTGAGACGTCATAAATGAAACCTTTATAGGCCACCCAGATCTGCGGTTTGTCTTGCCCGTTGCGCAACGCCAGCTGCTGTTTGGTATAAATAGGCAGTTCCATTATACCCTGACTTTACTTTTGAACAATTCAAATACATATACAGTAAGCAGGATAATCAGCATGAAGTATGCATATACCTGAGGCAGCAGGAGGACCACATCTATCAGTAAGTAAGTATAATTCATGTACTCGTTTAAATTCCACCCAAAAGTATGATTTTGCAGGGGTTATCGGTATTAAAAAGAATTCATTATAAAAGAAAAACTATTCCCTAAGGAACAGGTATACACTCTACCAATATTTCGGTTCGGGATTTATCATAATAAATACAGGTCATATCTGAGAGATCGACAATCCATTTCTCAACTCCCGTTTCAGCACACTGCGTACAAAAAGTAAGATTCAAGTGTATAAAAAACCGCACATACATGCGGTTTTTGGGATAATAATTTGGAATGAAATTTTAAAAATACTTACGACTATAATCCTTGTTAACATATAATACTTTGCGGGTGTTATTGATATAACGAACAATTCAAAAGAAACAGGAAGATTAAATTTAAATTCATTATTCTTTAGGTTATAAAATTTTGTTGGTGAAAACATTTTGAGTTAAATTTATTTAACCAAATAAATAAACCATGAAAGTTATTAAAATTCTGGCTGGCATTATAGTCGTACTTGTTGCACTGTTCTTCATCATCGGACTATTTCTGCCCAAAACTTATAATGTAAGCAGATCAATAGAAATCAACAAACCTGATAGCATCGTGTATCAGAAGACCCTAAATCTAAATGATCTTGGCTCCTGGAACCCATGGATGCAAATGGATAGTGCCGCAAAATTTAATGTAACGGGCGACGGTATCTCTACCGGATCAAAGTTCAGCTGGGATGGAAAGGAAGTCGGGACAGGAGCAATTATAATGGACAAATTAAATGCCTATAAGCAAATAGACCAAAAATTGGTCTTTATCAAACCTTTTGAAAGCACTGCAATGACTTCATTCTATTTTGAGCCAACTACTTCTGGAGGGACCAAAGTAACCTGGGATTTCAAGGGCGAAAATACTTCAATTTTTTCAAGATGGATGTCGCTAGCCTATGATCCTATGATTGGAAAAGACTACGATAAAGGACTATCAAATTTAAAAGCGTTTATAGAGAAGCAATAAACAAAAAAGCCGCTTAATAAGCGGCTTTTTTGTTAGGCAACATCAGCGCCTAATATTTCTTTTGAGTAAGTCTTTAAGAATTTTTTAAGAATTTGACGAGCTACGTGAATCCTTGTCTTTACTGTTCCAATAGGAATGTTCAGTTCTTCTGCGATTTCATGGTATTTAAAGCCTTCAAAATATTTGATAAACGGCACGTAATATTCTGGCTGAAGAGTAGCCAAAGCTTTATTAATGTCGCCTATGATAAATTTACTTTCACTATTATTCTTCGATGCACTATAATGCAAATTAGCTGAAGAAATATCGTCCGATTGAGTAATCAATGAATTTGTTTTTACCAATCTTCTGTAATTATTGATAAAAGTATTTTTCATAATTGTAAATAACCACCCTTTTAAATTAGTCCCTTCTTTAAACTTGCTGTAATAAGTTACCGCTTTCAACATTGTGTCTTGTACTAAATCATTAGCATCTTCAATGTCCTTGGTAAAATTTAAAGCGAATGACTGTAAAGAAACTGAATGGTCGTTGAGCTGGAGATTGAATTCATTTTTTGTCATAATGTTTTAAGTTTTAGGGTTTAACAAGCAAAAACAAACAAGAAAATTAGAGTGGCGACCTCTGGTTTGTTTAATCTTACACACTAAAACATATACAATTCGTGTACCAAAAAATTAAATCCTATATTATGAAATAAATTTTATGGGCGTATATATCCTTCTATCATGATGTCACAGAATATTTACTTCTCTTTCTAATCTCACACCGAATTTGGCATCGACGGAATTTATAATTTGTTCTGAAAAACTATACACTTCCTGACCTGTTGCATGTCCGTGGTTGACAAGGACCAAGGCCTGATTTTTCCAGGTCCCAGTATTCCCAACAATAATTCCTTTAAAACCACAATGTTCTATGAGCCAACCAGCAGCCAGCTTTATCCGATCGTTTGCTACTGGAAAATGTACTATGTCAGGATATTGATCAAGTATCTTTTCAAATAAATTCTTATCTATTACCGGGTTTTTAAAGAAACTACCTGCGTTACCTATTGTAGATGGGTCAGGTAATTTACTAACCCTTATCTGAGATACTACTTTAGAAATATCTGCAATATTAGGATCTAAAATACCCCTGCTTTTCAATTCATCCTGAATAGCCCCATAATGAGTATTGAGCCGCGCAGATTTACTTAATTTAAAGCTTACAGATGTGATAATGTATCTCCCTTTCAGTTCATTTTTGAATATGCTATCCCTATATCCAAACTTACAATCCTCAAAGTTAAAATGACGAGGAATGCCAGTAGCTATTTCATAAGCGGTACAAGAACTAAATATGTCCTTCACTTCGACCCCATATGCACCGATATTCTGTATCGGAGAGGCTCCTACTGTACCTGGAATAAGACTCAGATTCTCAACTCCAGCAAATCCATTCTCCACACAATAATTTACAAAATCGCTCCATACTACGCCTGCTCCTGCTGTAACTATGACCTCATTTCCATCAACTACGCTCGAAATACCGGGGATACTGACCTTAATGACCAATCCTTCAAAATCTCTTGTAAATAAAACGTTACTTCCGCCACCTAAAACCAGTAGATCCTGATCAATGGCAGGGTCTGAGGTTAGCAATTCTATTAAATCCTTTTCACTAAAAATTTCAGTAAAATGCTTAGCGCTAACATCGATTCTAAACGTATTATATGATTTTAAGGATTTGTTTTCTTGTAATACAGACATAGAAGTTTGAACAGATTAATAACGTACAAATGTAACTGAAAGGGCCGTAATAAATATGTTTAAATCAATATTTGAAAAATTTTCCTATTTTTCCTCTCGATTGTTAAAAGACCGGACATTTTAGACTATTTGACAGGAGACCGATATTATTTGTATGGAAAATCAGGATAAAAAAAGAATTCTAATCATTGAAGCCGCTCTAAAAAGATTTGCACATTATGGTCTGGCAAAAACTACAATGACAGAAATTGCTAAAGACATCACTTTCTCAAAAGCACTCCTATATTATTACTTTCCAGACAAATTGAGTCTATATGTAAGTGCTGTAGAACACCTTATGCACATAATGAGCCGGGAGTTGGTAAAGTCAATCGACAAAACCAAAACCTCAACCGAAGGGATACTTAAATTACTCCAAAAAAGACAGGCCTATATTCAAAAATATTATAATCTCTTTGAATCGAATCAAATTATAGGGAATGAACTTCCTGAAGATCTTTATGAGAAATTTCAAAGGGCTAAGACTTTTGAAGCAATTATTATTAGCTCATTATTTACAAGAGGGGTAGCAAGTGGCGAACTTGTGATACAAGATCCTAAGCTGGCAACCGACATCTTTATCGAGGCGCTGTCTGGAATCCATTTTAACATACTGAGTAAAGGAAAGCTCATGTTCCCTGGCAAAGAACAATTCAAGCAAATATTCATTAAAGAAAAAATGTTTGCAGATATATACATGGCAGGTCTGCAAGTCAAATAAACCCCCCGTTCGTCATTTCTTTGTCAGTTTTAATTGATTTTAACACTAAAATTCTTTAACCAAAATTATGGCAGTATTTTTGACCCTTGAAATAAAAAAGTCAAAAAGTAAAAAAGTAGAATGGTAGAGACAGATAAAAAAAGGGACACTATTATAGAAGGGGCGATAAAACGTTTCATTCATTATGGAATTAATAAAACCACGATGAACGAAATTGCGGAAGACTTGTCGGTATCTAAACCCTCCTTATACTATTATTTCCCCGACAAAAACAGCCTTGTGCTCGGTGTGATTGATAAAATTTTCTCTGATTATTTTGAACTGATAGAAAAAGAAAACACTTCTATTATTTTATTGGGAGACAAATTACTCTCATTCATAGAGATCGGTCACCGTTTTTTTCAAAAATATTATATGCTTCATTTATCAGGTGGAAGCCCGGATTCTTCTTTGAATTCTGAAGAGCTGAAATCCCACTTTATGAAAATGAAGGAAAAGAATAAGCAATTCCATGCGGGCCTTTTTCAAGAGGCAATAAACAATGGAGAAATTGCAGAAACAGATGCAGAAAAAACTGCCGATCTATACCTCGATAGTTTAGCAGGCATTAGTTCTTTATGTATCCTTCATGGAAACAAAGAACTATTTCCCAGTAAAAAAGAGTTCAAAGCAATGCTTGAAAAACAGATTAACTTATCAAGAATTTTTGTCAAAGGACTAAAGTAAAGACCACTAACTATATCATATGAATACAATAATTAAACAGATAAAAATAATCCCGCTACTGTTGATGGGGTTGATATTATCAAATGTCGCAACGGCACAACAGACACTAAGCTTAAAGGATGTATTAAATTATGCGATCCAAAACAACACAAATGTTAGAAAAGCAAAACTTGACATTGACTACGGAAAATATAAAACTGACGAAATTAGAGGACAGGCCCTGCCTCAAATTAACGGAAATGCGGGGTTAACCTACAATCCGATTATTGGGCAACTTGTAGTTGGAGATCAGTCCTTCCAAATGGGGCGAACATGGAATTCCAATGTTGGTGTCCAGTTAGATCAGCAACTCTTTAATCAAACCATTTTTACCGGACTAAAGGCAGCAAAAGCAAGTGAAAATTATTATAGGCTTAATGCTCAAATGACTGACGAACAGGTCATCGAAGTTGTGGCAAACAATTACTACCAGGTACTTGTCAATAGACAACAGCTAAATGTAATTGACACTAACATTAAAAATGTAAGGGTGATTGAAAAGCTGATTGGCGATCAATACAAAAATGGCCTGGCGAGGAAAATTGACGTTGATAGAATAAAAGTAAACATGACTAATCTACAAACTCGTCGTGAACAAACTTTAAACGCTGTTATTCAATTGGAAAATCAGTTGAAATTTTCTATAGGCATGCCTGTTGAGAATGCCATCACACTACCTCCTACTGAACTAAATAATGTGCCGGTATTACCTGCCCTTAGCGACAGCATCAGCACGACTAACCGAACTGAGCTTAGGCTGTTAAATGTTCAGCGGGATCTATTGACGTTGCAAAAGAAAGCCTATCAATCTGAATATTATCCTTCTTTAGCGCTAACAGGAAACATTTCTTACACAGGAATGAGTGATAAGTTCGATTTATACAAATCTAACAGTACAGCTTTTTGGTATGATGCTTCTGCTATAGGTCTAAGTCTAAGAATTCCAATTTTTAATGGATTTGCAACAAGAGCTAGAATACGTCAGGCTCAGGTAGACATAAATAAAGCTGACGAAGACATAAGAAACACGAAAAACTCGTTGAACCTTGCTTATGAAAATGCCAAGATACAATTGAGAAATAGCTTGTCGACCATTAATTCACAACGTGAAAATGCAAAATTGGCTCAGGAGATTTACAATAGCACTCGAAATAACTACAATAATGGGTTGGCAGGTCTAACAGACTTATTAGACACCGAGAATGCACTAACAGAAGCGCAGAACAGTTATACGCAGGCTTTGCTAAACTATAAAATAGCCGAAATTCAATTAATCAAATCTCAAGGAAATATTAAATCACTTTTATAATGAAAAGAATAATAATCATAATCGTCGTTCTTGTTGTGGTGCTAGGTGGAATAGCTTATGTATTGAACAATAATAAAAAGAAAGCACAGGAAACAACTGACTTTATTGCTAAAGGCAGTGGTGCCGTAGCAGTGAAAACAGCAACAGTCGAGCGTAAAGAAATGAATTTAGATTTTACTGCAAATGGTAATTTCGCTGCAAATCAAGAATTGAATTTCCTTGCCGAAAATTCTGGCCGTGTTAGCCGGATCTTCGTAGATGAAGGTGATCGTGTAAGCAAAGGTCAGATCCTGGCACGCATTGACGCTGAAATCATTAACACCGATCGCGAAACTGCAGAGGCCACTTATCAAAATGCTGTTCGTGATGAAGCCAGATACCAAAGCTCATTCAAGACCGGCGGAGTGACTCAGCAGCAACTAGACCAAGCCAAACTCGCTACTCAAAATGCGAAGTTGCGCTTACAGGCATCTCAACGCAGAGTCAGTGACGCACATATAAAGTCGCCAATCAATGGCATAATCAATAAACGTTACATAGAGGTTGGTGCGGTTGTAGCCGGTACTCCAGGAACTCAGCTATTTGAGATCGTTGACGTCTCAAAATTAAAATTGAAAGTAAATGTAAACGAAAGCCAAGTAGCCAACTTAAAAATCGGAAATACGGTAGACATTCAATCATCAGTTTTCCCTACGGATAAGTTTTCCGGAAAAGTAACATTCATTGCACCAAAAGCTGATGAAACACTAAACTTTCCAATAGAAATTGAAGTGGCCAACAACTTTAAAAACAGCTTAAAAGCAGGCATGTATGGTACTGCAGTTTTCAAATTCCCTAAGCAGGCACCAACGATCTTAGTTCCCCGCACATCATTTGTCGGCAGTGTAAGCAGCAACGAAGTTTACGTATTAAACACATCTAAAAATACAGCTGAGACTCGCAAAGTAGTATCTGGACGTATTTTAGGAGATAACGTTGAAGTTCTAGAGGGACTGAAGGAAGGTGAGACAGTGATTACAAGTGGACAAATTAATTTAACAGAAGGCACTCCAGTTACGGTTATTAAATAAATACTGCTAAATGGCATTAATAACCAATTACAGAAAGAAAAGAAATGAAAATAACTGATATATCTATAAAAAGACCTTCGCTGGTAATTGTGGTTTTTGCCGCACTTACCATGCTGGGCATGCTGAGTTATTTCTCGTTAGGATATGAGCTGTTACCTAAGTTCAGTCCCAACGTAGTATCTATCTCTACTATTTATCCCGGTGCGTCGCCAAATGAGGTGGAGAGTACCGTAACTAAAAAGATTGAGGACGCAGTTTCTTCGATGGAAAACATCAAGAAAATTAACGCAAACTCTTACGAAAGTTTATCAGTAGTGATCATCACGCTTACTGATAAAGCAGTCATAGACATTGCCTTAAATGATGCACAAAGAAAGGTAAATGCGATCCTGGCCGATTTGCCAGACGACGTTAAGCAGCCATCATTGAGCAAATTCTCATTAGATGATTTCCCCGTGATTACCATGTCGGCATCCGGCAACATGGACGATATCTCGTTTTACGATTTGATGGACAAGCGTATCGCCCCAATCGTTTCCCGGGTATCTGGTGTAGCTCAGGTCAACTTAATAGGCGGTGCTGAGCGTGAGATCAAAGTATCGTTAGATGCTAAAAAGATGCAGGGTTATGGTTTATCGGTTCCGAATGTTCAGCAAGCCATCTTAGCCTCAAATCTTGATTTCCCTACAGGTAGTGTAAAAACTAAGGCTCAAGATATCTTAGTCCGTCTATCGGGCAAGTATGCCAGCGTAGAAGAGATGCGCAACTTAGTGGTCACAACCAGTAAAGATGGCGCCCAGATCCGCTTAGGTGATATTGCCGACGTACAGGACACACAAAAAGAGACTGATAAAATTGCCCGTATTAATAGGTCAAACTCTATCGCCTTACAAATTATTAAACAAAGTGACGCGAATGCGGTAACTGTTAGTAAAGGCACGAAGGAGATTATCGAAAAGCTGAAAATTGATTATAAAAACATTGGATTAGACATTAAAATTGTAAACGACAGTTCAGTTTACACCTTGCAGTCTGCGGACGCAGTAATCCACGATTTGATATTGGCAGTAATATTAGTAGCGGTAGTCATGCTCTTCTTCCTGCATAGCTTGCGTAATGCAGTTATTGTAATGGTTTCTATTCCTGCGTCGTTAATTGCTACGTTCATCGGGATAGCACTGTTCGGCTATACTTTGAACCTGATGTCTTTACTGGGCTTATCACTGGTAGTGGGTATTTTGGTGGATGATGCGATCGTGGTGCTGGAAAACATCCAGCGGCATATGGAGATGGGTAAAAATAAAGTACGTGCGGCTATGGATGGAACACGTGAAATCGGCTTTACTGTGGTTTCCATTACATTCGTTATCGTGGTGGTTTTCTTCCCTATCGCGGTAAGTACGGGTATGGTGGCTAATATCTTACGTCAATTCTGCGTGGTGGTTATTATATCTACATTGCTCTCATTAGTCGCTTCATTTACGATTGTCCCTTTAATTTTCTCGCGTTATGGCAAACTGGAGCGCATCGAGGGCAAAAACTTATTTGGTAAATTTATCTTATGGTTCGAAAAACAACTGCATAAGTTTACCAGGTGGATTACGAATATATTAGAATGGACCCTTAAACACAAAGCGATTACCTTAATGTCTATGTTTGTGTTATTTCTATCTTCCTGCGGTTTGCTTGGCGCCGGATATATCGGCTTCGAATTCTTTCCTAAATCGGATAAAGGCGAATTCTTATTGCAAATAGAGATGCCTAAAGATGTGTCATTGGAACAGACCAACCTTTATACTCAAAAGGCTGAAAACTATCTGAGCGAGAAAAAGGAAATTGTGCAGATGATTACTACTGTTGGACAATCGAGTGAGGGTATGGGTGGTACAACAGCCACTGCATATAAATCTGAAATCAACGTTAAGTTGGTAGACAAACCGGAGCGGAACAACGTGGCATCCGACATCATCTCCACCACTTACACACGTGAATTGGAGAAAATACTGGTAGGAGCTAAAATTAAAACTGTTCCAATTGGAATATTGGGAACTGCTGATGATGCGCCTATCCAACTTGTTGTATTGGGTTCAGAATTAGAAAGTGTGTTAACTTTCGCAGAAAAAGCCCAGACTGTATTGTCAAAAATACCAGGCGCTACACAAACTAAGCTATCGGTTGAGAAAGGAACTCCAGAGATCAACGTTAAAGTAGACCGTGATAAAATGTCGGCCCTGGGATTAAACCTGCAAACTGTAGGTGCAACCATGCAGACGGCCTTTGCCGGAAATACTGACGGTAAATTCCGTCAGGGCGAGTACGAATATGACATCAATATCCAATACCAGGATTTTGACCGTAAGGATATCGACGATGTGCGTAACTTAACTTTCGTAAACCAGGCTGGTCAGCAGATTAAGCTATCGCAGTTTGCAACGATTAAGGAAGGCTCTGGTCCGAGTTTGTTAGAACGACTAAACAAGTCTACATCCGTAACAGTTAAAGCACAAACTGTAGGAAGGCCAACCGGTTCGGTGGTAACAGATTTCCAGACGGAATTAGATAAATTGAAAAAACCTGCAGGCATCAGCTTCTACTGGGCGGGCGAACAGGAAAACCAAAGTGAGGGTTTTGGTACTTTGGGGATCGCATTATTAGCTGCAATCGTTTTGGTATACCTCATCATGGTAGCCTTATATGATAGTTTTGTTTACCCTTTTGTGGTGATGTTCTCCTTACCGCTTGCGTTAATCGGTGCTTTACTCGCACTGGCCTTAACCAACAATGCTTTGGGTATCTTCACCATCCTTGGTTTCATCATGTTGATGGGGCTGGTTGCGAAAAATGCGATTATATTGGTGGATTTTACCAACCAAATGAAGGCACAGGGCAAAACTACTCATGAGGCCTTGATATTGGCAAACCATGCACGTCTGCGCCCGATTCTCATGACTACCATCGCCATGGTAATTGGTATGCTACCGATCGCATTGGCAAGTGGTGCAGGTGCCGATTGGAAAAATGGTCTGGCGTGGGTCATCATCGGAGGTTTGACGAGTTCGCTGTTCTTAACGCTGGTCGTTGTACCTGTGATGTATCAAATCTTCGATAATATATTGGAAAGATTCGGTTTCAATAAAAAAGGCAAGACCATCGATGAGATGATGGAAGAACCATATGATCATAAAGATGTTTTGGAATATGATCTGGACCATGGTCATTAATATAAAGACCACGAGCTAAAATCAAAAGGGTCTCAGATTGTTCTGAGACCCTTTTGATTTTATAACAGGATTATGATTAAATATGAATCGCCCTATTTTCTGTCGCTGACATTGCAGCTTCTTTTAGTGCTTCAGTGTATGTTGGGTGAGCATGACAAATTCTGGCAATATCTTCAGCAGATGCACGGAATTCCATAGCCACAACAGCTTCAGCAATCATATCTGCTGCGCGTGGACCTATCATGTGCACACCAAGAATCTCATCAGTTTTTGCATCTGCTAATACTTTAACAAAGCCATCAGTATCCATGCTTGCTTTAGCACGGCCACTAGCTTTGAAAGGAAATGACCCTGACTTATACTGTACGCCTTGCTCCTTTAATTGCTCTTCAGTATACCCTACTGATGCAACCTCAGGCCAGGTATAAACAACTCCAGGGATCAGGTTATAATTGATATGTGGTTTCTGTCCGGCTAAACGTTCTGCAACGAATATACCTTCATCTTCGGCTTTGTGCGCAAGCATTACTCCTTTAATCACGTCGCCTATCGCATATACACCGGGTACCGATGTCTCCAGATGTGCATTAACCGGAATCTTATTTCCTCTTTCTTCTGTTTTGATACCGATGTTCTCTAATCCCAAGCCTTCAGTATAAGCGGTACGTCCGACTGCAACGATACAATAGTCAGCATCGAGTTTCACTTCTTCCCCTTTGGCATTAGTAGCAGTAACCGTTACTTTTTTACCTTTCACAGCAGCACCTGTTACCTTATGTCCCATAAAGAACTCCATACCTAGAGACTTTTTAAGTACTCGCTGCAGTTCTTTACCCAAACCTGCATCCATTGTACCGATAATGGAGGGCATAAATTCAATCACAGAAACTTTAGTACCCAAACGCGCATAAACAGATCCTAACTCCAATCCAATTACACCACCACCTATAACAATCATTTGCTTAGGAACTTCTGTAATATTTAAAGCTTCTGTAGAAGTGATGATGCGTTTTTTATCAATCGGCAAAAAAGGCAATGCAGTTGGTTTTGAACCAGAAGCAATGATTACATTTTTAGCTGTAACGGTTTCTGTGGAACCATCTGACTTGGTCACTTTAATTGTATTCTTATCTACAAATGAACCAACTCCTTCAAATGAATCTATTTTATTTTTTTTGAATAAATACTGTATACCTGCTGTATTTTGTGCCACTACGTCATTCTTACGGGCAATCATTTGCGGCATGTCTACTTTCAGATCTTTTAGGTCTATACCATGGGTTTTGAAAGTATGTGCAGCATTGTGGTAATGCTCCGAAGAATCAAGCAACGCTTTTGAAGGAATACATCCCACATTGAGGCAAGTTCCACCAAAAGTTTTATATTTTTCTATAACAGCTGTTTTTAAGCCTAACTGAGCGCATCTGATTGCTCCTACATAACCGCCCGGGCCCGAGCCAATTACAACTACATCGTATTGCATATTAAGGATTTTTTTGTGGCACAAAGTTAATAAACCTATATGGAAATATGGCGCATATTGGAAAGATTGTAACTTCTTTAATCAATTCAGAAACAACTGTCAGCCGAAACATTTCCAATTGCTATATTTAGATTTTCAAAACCAACTCAATATCATGGCCTGTTTTAAATTTTTATGGCTTACGGCTATATGCATTTTTACTTTATCTCCCCTATTTGCGCAACAAACCGATTCTACCTTTGTACGCGATAACTTCACAAAAATCGAACGTTACATTACCATGAGGGACGGAGTCAGGTTATTTACCTCGATCTATATACCAAAAGATCAGCACGAAAAATATCCATTCCTGATCAACCGGACTCCATATACCGTTGCTCCTTATGGAGAAGACAAATACAAGACCAGTCTGGGTAATTTCCCGGCCGAAATGAGAGAAGGTTTCATTTTTGTTTATCAGGATGTAAGAGGCCGATGGATGAGTGAAGGTAATTTTGACGACATCAGGCCTCATGTAGCCAACAAAAAAACTAAGAAAGACATCGACGAAAGCTCAGACACCTATGATACGATAGATTGGCTGGTAAAAAATATAAAGAACAACAATGGAAAGGCAGGGATTTATGGAATTTCTTATCCTGGGTTCTATTCAACCACCTCATTACCTGGTGCCCATCCTGCATTAAAGGCTGTCTCTCCGCAGGCACCAGTTACAGATTGGTTTATCGGCGATGATTTTCACCATAATGGAGCTTTGTTTCTAATGGATGCTTTTGGTTTTATGAGTAGTTTTGGCGTGCCTAGACCAAAACCGATTACTCCCGATAAAGGCCCTAAAGGTTTTCAGTTTCCTGTTCAGGACAACTACCGGTTCTATCTTGAGTCAGGCTCGGTTAAAAACCTCAAAGAAAAATATTTTGCAGATAGCATCAGGTTCTGGAATAACCTTTTTGCTCATCCTAACCTGGATACATTCTGGAAAGCCAGAAACATACAGCCGCACCTCACTAATGTTAAACCCGCAGTTATGGTAGTGGGCGGTTTTTTTGATGCTGAAGATGCCTATGGAACTTTTGCAACCTACAAGTCAATAGAAAAATTAAGCCCCGGAGCCAACAATATTCTTGTAGCGGGGCCATGGTATCATGGAGGATGGGTACGTGGTACAGGTAGTGGTTTCGGAGACATAGACTTTGGACAAGCCACCAGCACCCTTTACCAGGAAAAGTTTGAATTACCTTTCTTTAAGCATTATTTAAAAGGGGAAGGTGACTTCAAGACGGGTGAAGCCAATATTTTTATAACAGGCAGTAACCAATGGAGAGAATTCAACACCTGGCCACCTAAAGATACTGAAGAAAGAACCTTATATCTGCAGCCTAATGGTAAGCTAAGTTTTGAAAAAGTACAAAGAACAGATAGCTGGGACGAGTATGTAAGTGATCCAAACGCACCTGTACCTTATCAGGATGGCGTACAAGCCAGAAGAACACGTGAATATATGGTAGACGATCAGCGTTTCGCGGCTCGCCGGCCTGACGTAAAGGTATTTCAAACCGAAGCATTGACAGAAGATATAACCCTTACCGGACCTGTGCTTGCAAAACTCGTAGTATCTACAACAGGTACAGATGCCGATTATGTGGTTAAGCTAATAGACGTTTATCCGGAAGATGCACCTAACCCAGCTCCTAACCCTAAAAATATCATTATGGGTGGTTATCAAATGCTGGTACGTGGAGAAATTATGAGAGGAAAATACCGCAATAGCTTTGAAAAACCTGAGCCATTTGTACCTGGGCAAATTACTAAAGTTAATTATACATTACCTGATGTAGCACACACTTTTAAAAAGGGTCATCGCATCATGATACAGATACAAAATTCCTGGTTTCCTCTGGCTGATAGAAATCCCCAACAATTTATGGATATCTATCAGGCAGAACCCGGAGATTTTAGAAAAGCAACACACAGAATTTTCCATGATGTTTACAACTCATCTACAATAACCGTAAACGTTTTAAAACCATAATTTTAAATGAAGAACTTATTTTTTAGTGCAATTGCTGTTTTATTGAGCTGTCAGCTGGCTTCCGCGCAGTTAATGGATGGCCAGCATACCTTTACCCGTGCGGACACACTAAGAGGGATGATAACACCTTTACGTAGCTGCTACGATATCAATTACTATCACCTTGATGTTAAGGTCGATATAGATAAAAAATTCATCAGCGGGAGCAATGAATTTCAATTCACTGCCACTCAGAATTTCAAAAAACTGCAGTTTGACCTTTTTAGTAATTTAAAGGTGGAAAAAGTTGTTTACAAAGGTACTGAACTTCAATTTATAAGAGAGTTCAATGCTGTATTTGTAAACTTCCCCAATGAGGTAAAAAAAGGCACAAAAGAGCACTTCACTGTGTTTTATTCAGGCAATCCTGTAATTGCCAAAAGAGCCCCCTGGGACGGAGGTTTCATATTTACCAAAGATAAGTCCGGCAATCCCTGGGTTTCAGTTGCCTGTCAGGGATTTGGTGCCAGCTCATGGTGGCCAAACAAAGACCATCAGAGCGACGAAGTAGATAGTATACTCATCAGCATTTCTGTTCCGAAAGGACTTCAGGATATTTCCAACGGCAGGCTCAGAAGCATTGTTCAGAAACCTGATGGTTTCACACAGTACAACTGGTTTGTATCCAATCCCATTAACAACTATAATGTCACGCTTTATATCGGAAAATATGCACACTGGACAGATCAGTATAAAGGAGAAAAAGGAAATCTGTCGCTGGACTTCTGGTCTCTAAAGGAAGACAGCACCAAAGCACGTCCTCACTGGGATGCTGATGTAAAACCTATGCTAAAGTCCTTTGAACACTGGTTTGGCCCTTACCCTTTTTATGAAGATGGTTATAAACTTGTTGAGGCTCCTCATTTGGGCATGGAGCATCAAAGTGCAGTAGCCTACGGCAACCAATTTAAAATGGGCTATCTGGGGAAAGATTTATCCAGTTCGGGATGGGGATTGAAATTTGATTTCATTACCATCCATGAAAGTGGGCACGAGTGGTTTGGAAATAACATCACAACCAAGGACATTGCCGATATGTGGGTCCACGAAAGCTTTACAAATTATTCAGAGTCACTATTCACTGAAAGCAAATATGGAAAAGCTGCATCGACTGACTATGTTGTCGGCATTAGAGGAAACATTCAAAACGACATCCCTATCATAGGTAACTACAACGTCAATAGTGAGGGTTCCGGAGACATGTATTATAAAGGCGCAAACATGGTGCATCTCATCAGACAGCTCATTAATGATGATGAAAAATTTAGGAGCATCCTAAGAGGTTTGAATAAAACATTCTATCATAGAACAGTAACTACTCAGGAAATTGAGAATTACATCGCCAAGCAAAGCGGATTAAAACTCAATAAAATATTTGATCAATACCTGCGTCACAGCAACATTCCCTCCATGGAATACAAAATCGAGAACAATCAATTGAAATACAAATGGGTAGCGGACGTTAAAGATTTTGACATGCCAGTAAAGGTATCTTTAAAACCGGGTGTGTATACTTTGATCAAGCCAGGCACAGCATGGAAGACAATTGCTGTGGATAAAAGCATCAATAAGGATAACTTCAAGGCAGATCCGAATTTCTACATCAACCTGAAGACCGTTGATTAGTCTTTAGAATACCTGCAGACAAAAAAAGCTCCGGCACACATGTACCGGAGCTTTCTATATACCTATTCTTTAAAGTTACACGCCTAGAAGCAATCTTGCTGGATCTTCCAGTAATTGCTTTACCCTTACCAGGAATCCAACGGATTCTCTACCATCGATAATTCTGTGATCATATGATAAAGCTACGTACATCATCGGCCTGACTACAACCTCGCCTTTTTCAGCAATTGGACGCTCAATGATATTGTGCATACCTAAAATTGCAGACTGTGGCGCATTGATGATTGGCGTAGACATCATAGATCCAAAAACGCCACCATTGGTAATGGTAAAAGTACCACCTGTCATTTCCTCAATCGTCAATTTGCTGTCACGTGCTTTAGTTGCCAGTTCAATTACCGTCTTTTCGATTTGAGCAAGGCTCATGCTCTCCGCATTTCTAATAATTGGAACTACCAATCCCTTAGGTGCAGATACCGCAATAGAAATATCAGCAAATTCATTGTAAACAACTTCTTCTCCATCAATGCGTGCATTTACCGCAGGGAAATCTTTTAAAGCTTCACAAACAGCTTTGGTAAAGAAACTCATAAAGCCCAAACCAACACCAAATTTCTCTTTAAACTGATCTTTGTATTTGGCACGCAGATCCATGATAGGCTTCATGTTCACCTCGTTGAAAGTGGTCAGCATTGCTGTCTCATTTTTCACGGCAACTAAACGTTTAGCTACTGTTTTACGTAGTGGAGACATTTTCTCCCTGCGTTCAGATCTAGATCCGGCTACCGCAGCAGGCGTCGTAGCTGTTTTAGCAGCTTCCGTTTTCGCTGCAGGCTGAGCAGATTTCTGTGCATTTATTGCATCTTCTTTAGTGATCCTGCCATCAACACCAGTTCCTTTTACAGATCCGGCATCAACACCTTTCTCTGCAAGGATTTTTCCGGCAGAAGGCGACGGCGTACCAGTGGCGTAACTCTCTGCCGATTTTTCCGGCGCAGGAGCAGCCACTTTATCTTCAGCGACAGCAGCTTTTGCTACCGGCGCTTCTTCTTTAGCTTTAGGGGCAGCACCGCCATCTTCAATTTTACAAACTACAGCACCAATAGCCAAAGTATCACCTTCAGCAGCTACTGTTTTTAAAGTTCCGGCTTGCTCTGCAGTTAATTCAAACGTTGCTTTATCCGATTCTAATTCGGCAATTACTTCATCCATTTCTACTGCATCGCCATCGTTTTTCACCCAGCGTGACAAAACAACTTCGGTTATCGACTCGCCTACTGGCGGAACTTTTATTTCTATACTCATAACTGATGTATTATTTTTTCTAATCTACATTAAATACTTTACTCACTGATTTCTTAGCAATCTTCTGCTCTTTTTCAGTAACCGGCATCTCAAAAGCCTTAGCTAAAATATATGCCTGCTGATCTGCATGTTGTTTTGCAAATCCTGTAGCGGTACTACTGCTCTCTCTTCTTGAAATAACTTCAATATCACTAAAGATAGTTCTTCTTAATCTGCGCAGCAAATATGGCCATGCACCCATGTTTTCAGGCTCTTCCTGTACCCAAACGGCTTCCTTTGCATTCTTATATTTTTTATATAAGGTCTCCATTTGCTCCAAAGGAGTAGGATACAACTGTTCAACACGAACGATAGCTACGTCGTTGATCTGATCTTTTTGTTGTTTTTCAAGCAATTCATAATAGATTTTACCTGAACAAAACAATACGCGTTTTACATCCGCTGCTTTCACATTAGGATCTGCAATCACCTCCTGGAATTTACCATCAGTAAAGTCAGCAAGAGGGGAAACACATTGAGGGTGACGAAGTAAACTCTTTGGTGTAAATACGACTAAAGGTTTTCTAAAATCACGTTTAAATTGTCTGCGTAAAGCATGGAAGAAGTTTGCCGGCGTAGTACAATTGGCTACCTGCATGTTATAATCCGCACAAAGTTCCATAAAACGTTCAATCCTTGCAGATGAATGCTCAGGTCCTTGTCCTTCATAGCCATGTGGCAATAACATAACCAATCCGTTCTCACGTTGCCATTTAGTCTCAGCACTTGCAATATATTGATCTACGACAATTTGTGCCCCGTTAAAGAAATCACCAAATTGAGCTTCCCAGATGGTTAATGCATTAGGGTTAGCCATGGCGTAACCATACTCAAAACCCAACACGCCATATTCTGATAAATGCGAATTGTAAATATCAAAAGTCGCCTGCTGATCTGAAATATTAGCCAATGGGATATATTCTTCTTCTGAATCTTCAAGAGTCAGTACGGCATGGCGGTGAGAGAATGTACCACGCTCCACATCTTGTCCACTCAAACGAACACGTTTACCTTCCGCAAGTAAAGTACCATATGCAAGCTGTTCGCCCATCGCCCAGTCAAATACATTGGTAGTATTTGCCATTTTGCTCCGTTCTTCGAATAACTTTTCAATTTTCTTAAAGAACTTTTTATTTGAAGGAAGCGTACTGATTCTTTTGGCAATTTCAAGCAATGTGCTTTTCTTAACCGAGGTATTCGGTGAACTCTCAAAATCTTTAGGTGTAGCAATACGCATATCGGACCATGCGCCACCGAATTTCACATCCTGATAAGTAGAAGTAATTTCTTTGGCCTCATTAAGGCGCTCCTGCAAAATTCCACGGAATTCTTTTTCCATTTCCTTCGCAAGGCTGGCCTCTAGCTTACCTTCTCCTATCAATTGCTGAATATATATATCACGCGGGTTAGCGTGTTTCTCTATGCTCTTATATAATAATGGCTGAGTGAATTTAGGTTCATCAGACTCATTATGGCCAAATCTTCTATAACACAGAATATCAATGAACACGTCATTTTTATATTTCTGACGGTATTCCATTGCCAGGTTAATGGCATAAACCAAAGCTTCAGGATCATCTCCGTTGACGTGGAATACGGGAGACAACGTTACTTTAGCAATATCTGTACAATATGTGCTGGTACGCGCATCCTTAAAGTTAGTCGTAAAGCCAATCTGGTTATTGATCACCAGGTGTATGGTACCACCTGTCTTATAACCATCCAGACCTGCCATTTGAATTACTTCGTAAACAATACCTTGTCCTGCAACGGAGGCATCGCCATGTATCAAAATAGGTGCAATACGTGAATTATCCCCGCCGTATTTAAAGTCTATTTTAGACCTGGTCATTCCCTCTACCACGCCGTTTACTGTTTCAAGGTGCGACGGATTTGGGCATAAGCTCAAGTGTACGCTGTTTCCATTATTTGTGGTAACATCTGTAGAATATCCAAGGTGGTATTTCACATCACCTCCAAATGGAGATTCTGCACTATACCCCTTACCTTCAAACTCAGCAAAGATGTCTTTATAAGTCTTCTGCATGATATTAGCAAGGACATTTAAACGTCCCCTGTGTGCCATACCGATTACAAACTCTTCAATTCCCAGGTCAGAACCTTTTTCAATAACTGAATCCAATGCTGGGATCAATGATTCCGCACCTTCCAGTGAAAAGCGTTTCTGCCCAAGGAACTTTGTCCCCAAAAAGTTTTCAAAGCTAACCGCTTCATTCAGTTTCTTTAAAATCCTCCTCTTCTCATCAATAGAAAAATTAGGTGTATTGCGGACACCCTCCATTTTCCCTTCAATCCATCTCAAAACTTCAGGAGTACGCACATATTTATACTCCGCACCTATGGAATGGCAATATGTCTGTTTCAGGAAAGCAATAATATCACTCAGCTTAGCGGCACCGATACCGATTTCTATACCCGAGTTAAACACGGTATCAAGATCTGTCGTTATTAAACCAAAGTTCTCAATATCCAAAGTCGGAAGATGTAATCTCCTCTCCCTTACCGGGTTAGTACGGGTAAATAAATGGCCGCGCTGACGGTATCCGTTAATCAGGTTCAAAACATTGATCTCTTTCAGAAAGTGCTCAGGTGTCTCTGCACTAACAGAACTTCCTGCTGACCCCCTCCCGAAATCAAAGCCCTCAAAGAACTTTTGCCATCCAAATTCAACTGAATTAGGATCTTCTTTATAAGATTGATATAAGGATTCTATGTATTCGGCATTTGCGCCGTTGAGATAAGATAAATTATCCATCATGTATGAATTGCTATAAGTGTTGCAAAATTAGGATTTTACCTTTAATAACAGGTAAACTTCTTTATAAATCTTCGAGAAATTCAACCATATCACAAACATTTTTCAATGGCGTGAGTTGATCCTGCACAAGAATATCAAATTCTGAGATCAAACTTCCCCCTACGAGAAGAGGAACATTTAGATTGTCCATTACCTTACCAATAATTTTATTAATGTCCTTACCCAAATTTAAAGATGTAAGCACAATAAATGAATAGTCTGGCTTATAGGATTCTACAACTTTTTTAAGATCTGAGTATGGAATTTCCGAACCTAGGTAAAGCGTTTCATGGCCACACTTTTTTAGTAAATATCTGGCAAACAATAAACCGGTCTCGTGCATCTCAGCCTCAGGCAGAAAAAGCAAAAATCTTTTGGAATCTTTTTTTTCAGGCTTACTTAGTTTATCAATTTCCACTATAATCCGGTCTCTTATCAGATTTGAAGCAAAATGTTCATGTGAGGGATCTATTGTTCCTGTTTGCCAAAGCATCCCAACCCTTTTCATAAAAGGGAATAGCACAGTATCCATAGTTTTAATCAGACCCATCTCAGTAATACAACCAGCCAGGATTTCAGAAAAAACTTCTTCATTATAGGTGATAGCAGCATTAGAAAGATTCAGCATCTGAACAGAATCATTATTCCAGTCCGTTTTTAATTGGGTAACAAGCTCAGAGATTTGCTTATGTCCCATTTTGGCTATCTTACTGATTTTATAGCCATTCTCATTTAAGGCAACGATGTTAAGCAGAATTTTAAGGTCCTCTTCGTCGTAATACCTGATGTTAGTAGGCGTTCTTTTAGGTGGTACCAGGCCATACCTTACCTCCCATGCCCTTATAGTATGTGCTTTGATGCCGATAAGGCCTTCTATGTCACTTATTGAGAATTTCTTCACGTTAGTATTTACAACAAATGTTAAACAAACTTGGCTAAAAAACAATTTTTGTTTAACATTTCAATATGTTTCCAACGCTTCATTCTTTTGGCAACTTAAAATTACCTAAAAGAATAAAACCTAACTAACAGCCGACAAAAATTTCAGTAAATCAAACTGCTTCATCTAAATCAACATCCAGAATCTTAATTTGTTTTTCCAGATCGAAAGTGTTTTTTGATTTCAGATCCAAACCAGCCCCTGCAACGTTTGCCCAGTTACCCCAGTTACTTGCCGGAGAATAATCAACCAGTTTTTCCTCAAAATAAGCTGCTCCCCGCGTCCAGTGTACTTTCAAAACATGAACCAGAAAGGTCGCAACAACCAGCCTGCCGGCTTGTGGGATAAAGCCCGAACCGTTTAGTTCCTGCATATATTTATCCACCAATGCATGACCGGTATGACCTGTTTTCCATTGGTGAACGATTTCACTATCACTTTCCACAGGGGTAAGTATCAACTCCTGAAAATCAGTTTCCTGAAAAAAGTTGACCCCATGCTTTTTAAACATAAACCTAAAATAATCCCTCCATAGTAAGCCAAGCAAAACCTGGTTAAAATTAGTGTTATTTCCAAACCGTGTCTCAGCATCCTTGATCTTCCAATAAACTTTACGCGGCGACAGACAACCAAATGAAAGCCACGCTGATAATCGGGACGAAAAACCTTGTTTATCGGCATTACCTTTAGAGTTTATTTTCAAGTAGATTTCTGAACCTTCTTCAAGTAGCTCAGCCAAATGCTCAAGTCCGGCCTCTTCTCCACCCGAAATACGCTTAGTTAAATTGTCCTCCTCCACATTCTGTTCAAAACCCAATACTTGAAGATCAGGCAAATCTCCCCATATATCATTTTCTACGAAAGTAATATTTTGCGGCGTTTCAAAACAAGATTTCACAATCGCATCCCGCTCTGTTTTCTTTTTAAACTGAGAAAAAACATCCGGAATATCCTTTATCGGAAATGGAAGATCTTCTTTATTATAAAGAGTATGCCCAATAAAATGCTTTAGATTAATTTTTTGCTTCCAAAGCGCATCTTCTACACTCGCAGAAATAGCCGTCTCTTCGGGCCCTACCTCCCTGTGATGATAGACTTCTGAGATTTCAAAACGCTCCACGAGCTCAAGAATCTCTTCCTCCGGTTTACCATGCACAATAAGGATATCTCCTCCTTTTTGTTGAAAAGCCTTTCGCAGGGCATCAACGCTTTCAAGTAAAAAAAGCGTACGGTTTAATCCTGTTTTTGAAGTGCTAAACCGGGTGTCATCAAAATAACGTGGGTCAAAAAAATAAACCGGCAAAATACTGTCTGACTTAGCAATCGCTTCAACCAACATTTCATTATCATGCAAGCGAAGATCATTCCTAAACCAAACTAATATTTTCTTAGATTTCATTAAATTGAAAGAGGGCTTTTATTATAATCAACAAAAATATACGATTTTTTATGTTAGTACGAATACCTCATGCAATATTTACATAAGCAAAACAAAATATTACATTTAAAAGTCCATTTTTCGAAACTAAAGTTAAAACTACAGGTTATTGATTTATGAAGAAGCAAATTTTAATTACGGGGGCAACTGGTCTCGTCGGTAAAAAACTAATCGCTGCCTTATTGCAAGATGGACATACTATCTCAATTCTTTCAAGAAAAAACAAGTCCTTAAAAAACGTAAAAGTTTATCTATGGGATGTTTATAATAAACAGATCGATCCCGCCTGTCTGGACGGGATAGACACCATTATCCACCTGGCAGGGGAACCCATTGCTGACAAGAAATGGACTAAAGAACGAAAACAGCAAATCATAGACAGTCGGGTAATGAGCACAGAACTACTATATCAAACCATTAGAGAAACGCAAACTCCTGTTAGCACATTTATCTCAGCTTCCGCCGTTGGTTATTACGGCGATCGTGAAGATGAGATCCTTACAGAAGAATCGACAAATGGAACTGGCTTCATGGCGCGTTGCTGTAAGTTATGGGAGGATGCCGTAGACGAAGGAAAATCACTCAGCTTGCGAATAGCTAAATTTAGAATAGGCTTCGTTCTTGCTAAGAACGATGGAGCATTGGCATCTCTTGATAAACCTATTCGCTTTTTTGCAGGAGCTCCACTGGGCACCGGTAAACAATGGATACCATGGGTACATATTGATGATATAGTATCAATGTTTAAGCTAGCAGTTGACCATCCTACATTCGAAGGAGCCTACAATGCATGCGCACCATTCCCCGTCACCAATGCTACCCTTACCAAGGCCATTGCAAAAGAATTACATCGTCCGGTTTGGCCGCTCAAAGTGCCGGAAAAAATACTGGAAATGATTCTTGGTAAAATGAGTGTCGTCGTTACACTCAGCACAAATACATCGGCACAAAAACTACTAGATACCGGATTTATTTTCAAATACACCCATCTTGAAGATGCTTTAGCCGATATTTACAGCAAATGAGTAAACAAAGCATCAACATTTGCTGGTTAAGAAGAGACCTTCGGCTGGATGACAATGCCGCTATATATCACGCCTTAAAAAGTAAGGATCCGGTATTGTTATTATTTATATTTGATAAGAACATACTAAATAAGCTCTTAGATAAAAAGGACGTGAGGGTAAACTTCATCCATGAGACCATCATTCATCTCAATCAGCAACTCCAAGCATATGACACCTCAATACTTGTTAAATATGGCACTCCAGAGGAAGTATGGACCGGCCTATTAAACACCTACAACGTCAACTCTGTCTTCACTAATCACGATTATGAACCATATGCGACAGAACGCGATAGTGGATTAGCAGAATATCTGTCCTCTGAGAGTATTGCTTTCAGGACTTTTAAAGACCAGATCATCTTTGAGAAAGATGAGATCTTAAAAGCAGATGGAAAACCCTATACAGTCTTTACTCCATATTTCAGACAGTGGCAACAAAAACTGAACGAGTTTTACCTTAAATCATACCCATCAAAAAGATATTTCAACAACTTCCTGACCACGCCACCTTTTGAGATTCCTTCACTAAGGGACATGGGATTTGAAAAATCTACCCAGGCCCTGCCCGGATTAGATTTTGAGAGTAAGCTGAGAGATTATGAAGAAAGACGCGACTATCCGGCCGATGACGCGACTACTCATATCGGCATGCATCTCCGGTTTGGAACCATAAGCATAAGATATGCTGCCCGTGAAGCATTGAAACAAAATGCTGACAAGTGGCTCTCAGAACTCGCATGGAGGGATTTCTACATGATGATATTATGGCATTTCCCGCACACAGTAAGTCAATCCTTCAAACCCGCGTACGACAAGATCAGATGGAGAAACAATGAGGATGAATTTAAAGCATGGTGCGAAGGTAAAACCGGCTATCCCCTGGTCGATGCCGGTATGAGACAACTAAATGAAACAGGCTATATGCATAACCGGGTAAGAATGGTTGTTGCAAGTTTCCTCACCAAACATCTTCTTATAGATTGGAGATGGGGTGAGGCTTACTTCGCAGAGAAACTAATGGATTACGAGATGGCGAGTAACATTGGGGGCTGGCAATGGGCTTGTGGCTGTGGCAACGATGCGGCACCCTATTTCCGTGTTTTTAATCCGGAACTTCAAACCAAAAAATTCGATCCGGACTACAGGTACATCAATAAATGGCTACCCGAACATAAACAACAAAAGCATGTCAAACCTATTGTCGAACATGCTTTTGCAAGAGAAAGAATATTAAAAGTCTTTAAAGAAGCGCTTAATTCGTAACGTCTAAAATTTCGATATCAAAATCAAGAATTGCGTTGGGAGAGATCATGACCTGCCCTGTATTTGGATTCACAGAACCGGCAGTTCCATAAC
Organism: Pedobacter frigoris; assembly: GCF_005116445.1. Taxonomy (GTDB): domain Bacteria; phylum Bacteroidota; class Bacteroidia; order Sphingobacteriales; family Sphingobacteriaceae; genus Pedobacter; species Pedobacter frigoris. Next base: position 227,127 of record NZ_SWBQ01000005.1, on the reverse strand, counting down.
CTTCTGAAGAAGGAATAAACAACCTAACCTTCGCTCCCTTTTTAAATTTTGTCAATACATCCCAGCCTGATATCAGTTGGGTAAGCGTAAATGAATATGATCCATCGCTGGAAGAATCAAACACACTACCGTTCAACAGATAACGTCCGGTATAATTAGCCTTGATCTTAGTTGTCATATCTATTACCTCAGTGCCCGTTCCTTGTGCTACTACAATATAGTAAACTCCGGTAACAGGATCTTTTGTTGCAGTTAATCCTTTTGCAATTAAATACTCCCTGATCAATCTGTCATCAAGTAATCTTTGCTTTTTCTCCGGATACGTAGAGATCACTACATCGATGATTTCGTTAGATGGGATACCGATAGTAGTATTTCCATTTTTGCCAAAGGCAAGGTAGGAAGGCAGGATTACCCGTGCTTTACCTCCTGGTTTTAAGGCCTGGATTGCTGTGCGAACTCCAGTGGCATTCAGTCCAAGGAGTGCATTGGTATACCCCACGTATGTTCCTATATTACTATAAACCGGACTCTCATAGTAAATAGTCCCATTCAACAATGATTTTACAGTCACAGTATACAATACGGAGTCCGTGTTTGCAAACTGATCTCCAGTACCTGGTGTAACTACCTGATAATAGAATCCTGATTTTGCAGGGTCTTCTACCGCAGCTATGTTATTTTTAGAAATATATTCCTGGATTTTTGCCTGATCTATACTTTCAATTGACTCATATTCCTTTTTACAAGAACTCAACACAACGATCATCCCTAATAAAACAAAGGTATACGAGGATATTTTTTTTAACATATTTATTATTTCTTTTTAACTACTTTTTTTAAATCTATTTTAAAGTTCAACACAGAATTTGCCGGCACCTGCTGGCGGGGCAATTCCCCATGCTTAACAGGATAGTTTCTGTAACCCAATTTTGAAGGGATCAACAATCGAATTTCCCCACCTTCCTTTATCAACGGCAGTCCTTGTTGCCATCCGGGCATCACAGTTTTCAGTACAAATCTAAATGTATCAGTTTCGGCAGTCGTTTGACTAAACACAGAATCAGTCAATAACTTACCCTCATACTGCACTTTTAAAGTATCATCCAAGGTAACGACATCCGCCCCTGTTCCTTCTTTGATGATGTTGTAATACACCCCGCTCTCATGTTTTGTCAGCACCACTCCACTACTATCAGACCACTTTTTTATGAGTGCTTCGTCAATTTCATACTGTGACTGTTCATCATAGACCTCAGGCTTTTCACAGGCGGCAATTACACAACCAATGAAAATCATCCCTAATAAAAGCCTATTTTTTAACATAATGCACAAAAATACTCTTTTATTAGGGATAGAACAATTTTTAACCAATTTTAACAATTAAAGCCCTGATTAAGCAATCAGGCATAAAAAAACGCCCTTAATAAATAAGGGCGTCCTCAGTTTAATTATGAATCTTAATCTTAAAAGCAATATTTATTGGCAGCTATCATCTGTTGAGCTACTTTCTGACGGGTATCTTTTACATTAAATGCCTCCATTTTGGTAAACCTGCGAAGTCCTACCATCATTATCCTTTGTTCATCACCTTCAGCAAATGCCCATAAAGCTTCCTTACCGGCCTTCTGAACTGCATCTACCGCCTCTACAAAGTACATACGCATCAGGTTCAGCTGACCTTCACACGCCTCTGCCCCTCTAATACTCACCAGTTTCTCAGTTCTCAGCATTGCAGACTCTGCTACGTAAATATAACTTGCCATATCGGCTATGTTCATCAGGATTTCCTGCTCTTTAGACAAGCTCATCATCAGCTTTTGTACAGCAGCACCGGCTACCATTAAAGTTGCTTTCTTTAAATTTTTGATGATCTTTTTCTCCGCAGCAAATAAAGTGTCGTCTTCTTCCCCAAAATCAGGAATAGACATCAGTTCTGCCGCCACGGCAGTAGCCGGGGTCATCAGGTCCAGCTCACCTTTCATTGCCCTTTTCAGCATCATATCCACCGTAAGCAATCTGTTGATCTCATTCGTTCCTTCAAAAATCCTGTTGATCCTGGCATCACGGTAGGCCCTGTCCATTGGCGCATCAGCTGAAAATCCCATACCACCATAGATCTGCACACCCTCATCCACCACATAATCCAAAGCCTCAGAACCCCATACTTTCAATATGGCACACTCTACAGCAAACTGCTCAGTAGATTTCAACTTTGCTTTTCCTTCATCCATGCCTCCGGCAACCAAAGCATCATAAGCATCATCAATATTCTGACCTGCACGGTAGTTCGCAGATTCTACGGCGTATACCTTTGCTGCCATTTCAGCCAGCTTGAACCTGATTGCTCCGTACTTTGAAATTGGCCTTTCAAACTGAATACGTTCATTAGAATAGTTGACAGCAGTATCTATCACCGCTTTTGAAGCGCCGATCGCAGCCGCAGCAAGCTTAATCCTTCCGATATTCAAGATGTTTACGGCAATCTTAAATCCGTTTTGCCTGTCAGACAGCATATTCTCAACAGGCACAGGACAATCATTAAAGAACACTTGCCTGGTTGATGAGCCTTTGATTCCCATTTTATGTTCTTCCGGATTCATCGTGATGCCACCAAATTCACGCTCAACAATAAATGCAGTCAGGTTAGCATCATCATCTATTTTCGCAAACACAATGAACACATCTGCAAAGCCACCGTTAGTGATCCACATTTTTTGTCCATTGATGATATAATGCTCACCATCCTCAGAAAGTTTGGCCTTAGTTTTTCCAGAATTTGCATCCGATCCGGAGTTCGGCTCAGTCAGGCAATATGCAGCTTTCCACTCTCCTGTTGCCAGTTTAGGGATATATTTATCTTTCTGTTCTTTATTTCCATAGTATAAAATCGGTAATGTACCAATTCCTGTATGTGCCGAAAGTGCCACCGCGAAAGAGTGCCCCGCACCAATTACATCAGCTACCAACATCGAAGTATTGAAATTCTTTCCAAAACCTCCATATTCTTCAGGTATAGAAACACCCAGTATACCCAATTCACCTGCTTTATCCATCAATGATGTCATCAATCCTTCCTCCTGGGTATCAATTCGGTCTAGATTAGGATATACCTCCGCTGCCAGAAAATCACGGCAGGTCTGTGCAATCATATTTTGCTCTTCATCAAATTCTTCAGGAATAAATACATCCTGGTAAAACGTTTCCGTAATTAAGAATTCGCCGCCTTTAATTGTTTTTTTGTCTGTAGTTTCCATACTTGTATAAGATTTTAAAGCATCTCAAAAATACCAGCCGCACCCTGCCCGCTTCCTACGCACATGGTCACCATACCGTATTTCTGATCTCTTCTTTTTAATTCGTTAAATAACTGTACTGATAATTTAGCCCCGGTACATCCGAGTGGATGCCCCAATGCAATCGCACCCCCATTCACATTCAGTTTGGATGTATCTAAACCAAGTTCTCTTATAATGGCTAGCGACTGGGAGGCAAATGCTTCATTCAGCTCAATCAGATCTATCTGATCTAATTTCATCCCTGCTTTTTCCAGTGCTTTCGGAATGGCATAAATAGGTCCGATCCCCATAATGCGCGGAGGAACTCCGGCCACCCCATAGCTTACCAATCTGGCAATAGGCTCCACGCCCAGCTCTTTCATTTTCTTTTCAGAAACCACCAGAACAAATGCAGCACCATCTGAGGTTTGCGAAGAGTTTCCTGCTGTGACACAGCCATCTGCGGCAAATACAGGCTTTAACTTCGCCAGCTTATCTAAGGTCGTATCCGCTCTTGGTCCCTCATCAGTGTCTACCACATAACTGCGGGTTTTCTTTTTCATCTGCTCATCCAGGTAATTCTCGTTTACCGTGATCGGCAATACGCCTGCTTTCAGATGCCCGTTTTTAATGGCTTCTACTGCTTTCTGATGAGAATTAAACGCGAACTCATCCTGATCTTCCCTGCTCACTTGATATTCATTGGCTACCGCCTCTGCAGTTAAGCCCATTCCCCAATACCAATCCGGATTTTTCATCGCTACTTCCGGATTAGGGACAACCTTCCAGCCACCAAAAGGCATCCCGGACATCACCTCCACACCGCCGGCAATGATGCAATCGGCCATTCCGCTTTTGATCTTCGCCACCGCAGTTGCTATGGTTTCCAGGCCCGACGCACAATACCTGTTCACCGTTACGCCTGGCACCTTATCCGTATCCAGTCCCATCAAAGAAATCATCCTGCCAACGTTCAATCCCTGTTCCGCTTCAGGCGTAGCATTCCCTACAATCACATCATCGATATGCTCCTTATCCAAATTCGGAACCGAAGCCACCAGTTGCCTGATTACTTCTGCAGCCAGATCATCAGCCCTGGTAAAACGAAATACACCACGCGGGGCCTTGCCCACTGCTGTACGATATCCTGCTATTATATATGCTTCTTGCATTTCAGTATCTTTTATTAGCCTAATTAGTTTCTTAAAGGTTTGCCTTTGGTTACAATGCTCTGAATCCGCTCTAAAGTCTTACGTTCACCACATAAAGACAAAAACGCTTCTCTTTCCAAATCCAGCAAGTACTGTTCTGTCACTTCTGTAGGTGACGACAAATCACCGCCACACATTACCCACCCCAGTTTTTCAGAGATTTTTTTATCATGCTCAGAGATGTAATGCCCGGAATACATAGTGTTCGCTCCGGCATAAACAATTCCCAATCCTTGTTTACCCAAAACTTTAATGTCTGTACGCTGAACCGGCTTAGTATATCCTGCATCCGCCAGCTCAATTGCCTTAGCCTTCGCATCGGCAATCAACCTACTTCTGTTCATGGTAATGGAATACTTATCCTTCTGCAGATAGCCCAGTTCATAAGCTTCCACAGCTGAGGTAGACACCTTTGCCATCCCTATAGTCAGGAAACGATCTTTTAACACATTTTGTACAACCTGATCGTCTTTAAACTCATCAGAAGCACGCAATGCGAACTCTTTCGTTCCGCCGCCTCCGGGGATCACACCCACGCCGAATTCTACCAATCCCATATAGGTCTCAGCATTCAACTGTACATGATCCGCGTGCAAACTAAATTCGCATCCGCCCCCTAAAGTCAGGTTGTGAGGTGCCACTACTACAGGGATAGATGAATAGCGGATACGCATAGAAGTATTCTGGAACATCCTGATCGCCATATTCAACTCATCCCATTCCTGTTCTACCGCCATCATGAAGATCATCCCAACATTTGCTCCTGCGGAGAAATTAGCACCGTCATTTCCTATTACTACGCCTCTGTAGTTTTTTTCTGCCATATCGATGGCTTTATTAATGGCCTGCAAGGTATCGCCGCCGATGGTATTCATTTTCGAATGGAATTCTACATTCAAAATGCCATCTCCAAGATCAATAATCGAAGCACCGGAATTTTTCCAGATCACTTTATTTGCCCTGAGGTTATCCAGAATGATGAACTCATCTGTACCCGGAACAACCTTATAGCTTTTCGAAGGAATGTCATAATATTTTCTAATGCCGTCTTCTACTTTATAGAATGAAGTATGTCCGGCAGCAAGCATTTCGTGTACCCATGCAGCAGCCTCATGACCATATTTCTTCATTCCTTCAATAGATTCGGCTACGCCAACAGCATCCCAAACTTCAAACGGGCCCAAATCCCATCCAAAACCTGCCCGCATGGCATCATCAATCCGGTACAGTTCATCAGAAATTTCAGGAATGCGGTCCGACACATACTCAAACAAACCAAAGAAAGAGGCCCTGAAAAGTTCACCGGCTTTATCTTTACCTGCCACAAAAACTTTCATTCTATCCTTTACATTTTCAATAGGCTTGGTCACATCCAGCGTCGCAGATTTTACTTTTTGCTGCGGACGGTATTCCAATGTTTTTAAATCCAGCGCCAGGATTTCAGTCTTTCCATCTGCAGATTTCGTTTTTTTATAAAATCCCTGTTTGGTTTTATCACCAAGCCAGTTGTTGGCTTCCATCTTCTCTACATATGCAGGCAGCTTAAATAAATCATGCGCTTTATCGTCCGGCACGTTTTCATACAGACCTTTCGCCACTTTGATCATCGTATCCAGACCAACTACATCTGTGGTACGGAAAGTGGCCGATTTAGGCCTGCCCAATGCAGGACCTGTATATTTGTCTACCTCCTCTACCGTTAAGTCCATTTTCTCTACCAAGTGCAAAAGCGCCATGATAGAATAAACACCTACACGGTTTGCGATAAAAGCAGGGGTATCTTTACATAAAACAGTAGTTTTACCCAAAAATTTATCACCATAATGCATCAGAAAGTCCACCAGTTCCGGTTTTGTATCCGGGGTCGGGATAATTTCCAGTAACCGGAGATAACGTGGGGGATTAAAGAAGTGCGTTCCGCAGAAGTTTGCTTTAAAATCATCACTTCTGCCTTCAGCCATCAAATGGATAGGAATACCAGATGTATTAGAAGTAACTAAAGTACCTGGTTTGCGATGCTGTTCTACCTGATCAAAAACTTTCTTCTTGATGTCCAGGTTTTCTACTACCACTTCGATGATCCAGTCGCAGGCTGCAATTTTGGACATGTCGTCTTCGAAATTACCGGTAGTGATTTTCGTCAGCACCTTTTTTGAGTAAACAGGAGATGGATTGGTTTTCACTGCATTTTGCAATGCCGCATCTACAATGCTGTTTCTTGCACCTTCTTTAGGTACAATATCCAGCAGCAACACTTCGACACCAATATTCGCAAAGTGACAGGCAATGCGCGAACCCATAATACCTGAGCCCAATACCGCTACTTTATTTATTCTTTTGTTCATCATGTTCAATATTTGTATATGCTAAAGTGAGTTTATTCACCTTTTGTAAAGTCGATATCAGGTTATTCTTTTCACCGGTCGTCAGGTTTTTGCTGAGGTAATCATTAAACGAGATCACCACCCCTTTCGCAAGGTGCCTTTTCTCCACACCAAAATCCGTCAGGTATACCTTTACAGAGCGTTTATCACCAGTCGAGGCTTCTCTGTATATTAACCCCAGTTCCTCCATGTTGTTTAACATCCTGGACAGGCTCGTGGCCTTAACCCCAAGCAGACCGGCAAGCTGAGAAACTGCCGTCCCCTCTTTGTCAATATTAATCAACACATAACCAATGGCTTGTGTAATACCAAAACCAGATGCAATCTGGTTGTAGGTGTTGGCCATATTCTGCCACACTACCTTTAAAAAATAATCTACCGTTTCCTGCTGTTTCATCAAATACTATGCTTGCATAACAAAGCTATCGAAATAATTATTAGGATGCAAACATAATTTTCAAATATTTATGTCATAAAAAAAGCCTCCTAATCCAATCAGAAAGCTTTTTAAACCGAATACTATTGTAGACTATAAAAACTATAGATTACCAGCCAAGCGCTTCATCATCCCCTCTCGGGTCCGCACCGCCCTGATAGTAACCCCACTTCGTTCTCAATATGGCATCTACCCTTCCAATTTGTCCGCGTGGTACAATCTTATATCCTTTGGACTGCAGCTTGATCAGTGCTACACTATCTAGGGCGCCATCTTCTATATACACCTCGTCCGGCAACCATTGATGGTGGAATTTTTTAGCGGCAACAGCTGCCTGCATATTCTTTTCAAATTCAATCACATTCAATATCGTTTGAAAAACTGACGTGATAATGGTAGAGCCTCCGGGAGTACCCACCACCATAAACAACTCACCGTCCTTTTCAATAATCGTAGGGGTCATAGAACTCAGCATCCGCTTGCCCGGAGCAATAGCATTTGCTTCGCCACCAACAAGTCCGTACATGTTAGGCGATCCCGGTTTAACAGAAAAGTCATCCATTTCATTATTCAATAAAAAACCTGCCCCTTTTACCACCACGCAAGAACCGTAAGAACCATTTAATGTTGTAGTCAGGGAAACTGCATTTCCATCCCGGTCCACAATAGAAAAGTGCGTGGTTTCTTCATGCTCGTCCATCATCTGACCCTCTTTTATAACAATACTCGGTGTCGCGGCATTCCAATTAAAACCGCTCATTCTGCTTTTAATATATGCCGGATCGGTCAGTTGACCCTGAGGCACTTTAAAATAATCAGGATCTCCCAGATAAGCAGCCCTATCTGCGTAAGCACGACGCTCGGCTTCCACAATAAGCTGAACAGTAGAATCTGTATTGAAACCCCATCTTTTCAATGGGTAACCCTCCACCGATTTGAGCAACTGCAATAAGGCGATACCCCCGCTAGATGGCGGCGGCATCGTAATCACACCATACTCTTTGTAGCTGCCCGTTATTGGCTTACGCCATACGGCTTTATAATTTTTAAGGTCTTCCAGCGAAACAACTCCATTTCCGCGCTTCATTTCTTTCACCAGACTGTCGGCCACCCATCCCTCATAAAATCCGGAATTGCCTTTATTCATGATCTCCTGCAAAGTCCTGCTCAATTCTTCCTGTACGAGCAAGTCGCCTTCTTCCCATTCGTCTGTTTTCAGCAAAGCTGTACCATCAGGATTGAACTGACTAAAAAGCGTCTTCATTCCATTGAGTTCAGCAGCTTGCCTGGTGGTAACAGGGAAACCATTTTTTGCCAGCCTATACGCAGGTTCCAGCAAATCTGCCCAGTCTAGTTTACCATATTTATCATGGGCTGCAACCATGCCTGCTACAGAGCCCGGCACTCCTGCTGCCAGGTGACCATAAAGACTTTTATCTGTAATTGGGTTTCCTGCCGAGTCCAGGTACATATTTCTCGAAGCGTTTATTGAAGCACGCTCCCTGAAATCAAGCGTATTACTTTCCCCCAACGCCGAACGGTAAACCAGGAAGCCACCGCCGCCGATATTACCTGCATTCGGATAAACCACTGCCAGCGCAAATTGTACAGCTACCGCTGCATCAATAGCGTTACCACCTTTCTTTAAAATGTCTACGCCTACCTGCGAGGCAATTGGATTGGCAGACACCACCATTCCATTCCGGTATTCATTACTGTTGTTTTTCCCTAGTTGCCCGTTTACACAGGCCGACAAGAAAAAAACACATAAACAAAACAGTACTAATGCATTATCCTTTATAGTTTTCCGCATCTGCGTAGATCTTCTCTATAATGTCTTTATTTTTTTCCAGAATAACTTTTCTTTTCAGGCTCAATTTAGGCGTCAGCTCCCCGCCATCAATGCTCCATTGTTTAGGAAGTAAAGCAATACGTTTAACCTGTTCCCATTTACCAAAATCTTTACAGGTATATTCTACTATCTGATTAAATTTCTCTACAATCTGAGGGTTCTTCACCATTTCTTCATCGCTCGTATAAGCAATTCCTTTTTTAGCCGCCCAGGTTTTCAAAGCTGCGAAGTTTGGAACAATCAGCGCAGCAGGAAACTTACGGTTTTCTCCCAACACCATTACCTGCTCTACCAATGGGGTTTCTTTAAATTTATTTTCAATGGTTTGCGGAGCTACATATTTACCTCCGGCAGTTTTGAAGATCTCTTTTTTACGGTCAGTGATTTTAAGAAATCTTCCGTTTACGATCTCACCGATATCGCCGGTATGGAACCATCCATCACGATCAATAGTTTCCGCAGTCAGGTCCTCCCTCATGTAATAACCTTTCATGATCGCATGTCCTCTCGCCAATACCTCTCCATCTTCAGCAATCTTGATCTCCATTCCTTCTATCACAGGGCCAACGGTGCCGAACATCGCGTTATCAAAATGATTTACTGTAATCACCGGCGATGTTTCTGTCAGGCCATAGCCCTCAAATACCGGCATACCTGCCGCCCAGAAAATCCGCGCCAGTCTTGGGTTCAAAGCCGCTCCTCCAGAGACAATCACAATGATGTTCCCTCCAAGAGCCTCCTGCCATTTCTTAAAGACAAGCTTGCGGACGATGCCCAGTTTCAAGTTATAAAACCAGCTATTGTCTATTTCATATTTTTCAGCAAGCGCAACAGACCAGAAGAACATCCCTCTTTTAATACCTGTTAATGCCTTTCCTTTTTCCATGATTTTCTCATACACTTTCTCCAATAGGCGGGGAACTGTAGAAAACACACTAGGTTTTACGTGTTGTATATCTGCTACGATGGTATCCATACTTTCTGCATAATACACACCGACACCGGAATACATATATAGATAAACCACCATCCGTTCAAAAATATGCGACAACGGCAAAAAGCTTAGTCCGGTATTGATTCCCTCCGGTAACAGCACTGCAGAGTTTTCAAAATTCTTCACCAGGTTGTCATGCGTCAGCATCACGCCTTTTGGAGTTCCGGTAGTTCCTGAAGTATAGATGAGCGTCAGGATATCTTCCGGCTTTACATCACTTCTATACTCATCTAGGTTCACATCTGTTTTAGCGTCTCCTTCCTTTAAGAGCAAGCTCCAGTGGTCCGCACCTTCAATATCATTAAACGTATAGATTTTTACAGGCGAAGCCAATTGTATATTGACTGCCTGCAGTTTCTTATAGATCGCATCATCCGCAGCAAAGACAACTGTTACCGCTGCATTCTCTATGATAAATTTAATGTCGTGTTCGGCAAGTGTAGGATAAAGCGGAATCTGATACGCACCGATCTGCATGATCGCAAAATCAGTGATGTTCCATTCAGGCCTGTTGTGCGACATTACCGCCACACGCGATTCCTTACCAATTCCAATACTGATCAAGCCTCTGCTCAGCGTATCCACAGTACTGCAAAATTTTTGAGTGCTGTATTTTATCCACTCGCCATTTACCTTACCGCTTATAAATTCTTCCTTTGGAAATTTCTCTAAATTGTATTGAAGTAAATCAAATACTCTGGTTATCGTCGCAGCCATACTTTCAGCTTATATAATTAGGAATTCGGTTAAAAGGGTTATAAAAAAACCATCAACGACGGTGCGGATATGAATCTTTTGTAATCGCCTTTCCCAAACTTAATTAAAAATAACTAAATTATTATCACTGAAAAACCATCTTCATCCAGATTAAATTCTTAAGACATTGAAAGCAACATTCGTCATCTCGCACCAGATAACATCTACATCAGATTTTAAAACCTTGTATAAACTGCCAGCTGGATGATATTGTTATTCGTATTACTAACTGCACCCTTTACTGCCTGATTCATATACCCTGCCTCTACATCCATTTTTTTGCTAAATCTATACCCCGCAGCCAGGTACGCACGATTCTGATCAAAGACGTGCCCATTAAGCCCACTCTTACCCTGAATATTAAAGAACAATTCATTTTGCAATGCTGCAAACGGTCCCTTATCAAACGCATCTTCTTTTTTCTGCAATGGAATCAAAGCCCGCACAAAATACCTTGCCCGCTGGGCAAAAAGGTCGTCATTGTTCGCCCGTTCTATAAAACGCTGCTCCAGCCTAAACCTATGACTGATGTTCACACTACTGATTTTATGCTTATGAATGTATTGCTGCCAGATCCTGTTTTCAGTCAGGGCATTTTTCACTCCCGCGGCCTGACTATAAGTTTGTGTAAAAAGATAGCCAAGCGTCACATCATTTTGTTTATCAATAAAATAAGTAACACCGGGCCTGATCAGCAAATTTCTTACGTCTTCCCAATTGTCCGAAGACCTGAGCTGGAGGTCAAAATGGGCACCCCATTTCTCATTAATTTTGGTGCTGTTCATAAGAAATAGCCATCCTGTATTTTGATGGGTGGTCTGAGCCAGCACCTTGGTGCTCAACAGGCACGACAGTGCCGCAATAAAAAGTAGTCGCTTCATAACTTATAATTTTGTCTCTCTCCGCTAAAATAAAAAGATTATAGTAAACCGCAACTCTGGATAAGGACTACTTGCAATACCTGATATAAATAATTAAGTTTATTGCATGGAACTGACCGAAAAACTGGGCCTTGCCTTAGAACAATTCGCCGGGCTGAGCAAGCAGGATTTTGAACTTTCTGTACCTTTCTGGAAAACCATACATTACAAAAAGGGAGATTTTTACAATCAGCAAAAGTCAGTTTGCAAATACCTGGGTTTTGTAGTAGAAGGCGTGTTCCGTTCCTACATCATAGACGAGAAAACAGGGGAAGAAAAGAACATTTTCTTGTTTTCCGGCAATCAGTTTGTTGTTTCTTTCAAAAGTTTTATCCAGCAAATCCCATGCGACTATCATACCACCGCGTTAACTCCCGCGTCTGTAATCCATATTCACATTGCAGACCTGTTAAAACTTTATCAGCAATCGCATAAATGGGAGAGTTTTGGCAGGCTGCTCGCGCAGGAAGCCTTTAATGTGGCGATGGCACGTACAGAAAGTTTTCTCTTTCAAACACCTGAAGAACGTTACCTAAATCTGATCAAAGATTATCCTGACATCTTCAATGCAGTTCCTTTATACCATATCTCTTCTTATCTGGGGATTCAGGGTCCCTCATTAAGCAGGATCCGCAAAAGACTTTCACACAGATGATGCGATTTTAACCTGGGTTAAACTTTTACTGCTGCTTACTCCCCAACTTTGTATCGTTAGTTCATCTTAAACACTAAAAAAATGATACAGTCAAAAACCATTATTCTGATTCACGGTCTGTTTGTCAACAATACCAGCTGGGCCGCATGGAAAGCCTTTTTTGAACAAAAAGGATACACCGTTTATACGCCTGCCAATCCCGGACATGAAGGAAATCCAGAAGCATTGAGAACCCATATTCATCCAGAGCTCACACAAACCAGCTTTGAGGATGTGGTAAACAACATCATTAAACTGATCGATACGCTTCCTGAAAAGCCAATTGTAATAGGCCATTCACTAGCCGGACTAGTTGTACAAAAACTGGTGGAATTAGACAAAGCGGCAGCAGGCATCAGCATAGATGGAGCTCCTCCAAAAAATGTACTGGCACCATGGTCTACCATCAAAATTGTTTACCCGGTTGTCGATTTTTTCAAAGGAAATTCTGCCTTTATGGGGAGTAAGAGCTGGTACCAAAAAGCATTCTTCAACAATATGTCACTGGCCGAAAGCAACAGGGCCTTTGAAGAAATAGCAGTGCCGGAAAGCAGAAAAATAGCCAGAGATACTTTATTAAAATCATTTGCTAACGTTGATTTCAACAAAAAACATCAGCCATTGTTATTCATAGCCGGAGAACAAGACACTATTTTTTCTCCTAAACTTACCCGTAAAATTGCTGGCAGATATAAAGCACCTGAAAGTATTGTCGACTACAAAGAATTCAAAGGGCGAAGTCATTTTATAGCTGGACAGAAAGGCTGGGAAGAGGTAGCTGAACATATTGACCAATGGATCAGGGAAAAGTAATGGGTGCCATTTTTTTATCCGCAGTATATTGATTAAAATTGTTTAAAACATTTATATCCGTCATTCACAATGGCGTACCAAACCTTATGATGAAATACATACTTCTGATGTCCGTATTATTAAACTGCACACTGGTCACTCAGGCACAGCAAAAAACTACCGGATTAGTTCGTTACAGTGACTTTGGTGCCAAAGGTGATGGAAAGACTGATGATATAGATGCTATTGCCGAGGCCCATGCTTTTGCCAACCTGCATGGTCTTCCAGTCAAAGCAGACTCCGGAGCCACCTACTACATCGGAGGTAAAGACCGCACGGCGTTCATCCAAACGGACACTGATTTCGGAACCGCGGCTTTCATCATTGATGATACCGATGTAAAAAATCGCGACGCGTCTGTTTTCACAGTAAGTTCAAGCCAGAAACCCTTTAAACCGGAAACTATTTCCTCGATAAAGCGGAACCAGCAAAAGGTCAGCCTGCCTTTACCAGGTCCATGTTTAATTACAGTCACGAATTCCAACCTAAAGCAATACGTCCGGTTTGGACTAAACCAAAACAAGGGCTCTTCGCAGACAGATATTTTTGTTGTGGACAAAAATGGCAATGTAGACATGAACGCTCCAATCATCTGGGACTTTAAACAGATCACAGACATCACCGCCCTACCCATCGATGAGCATCTTTTGAAGATCACCGGCGGCCATTTCACCACAATTGCCAATAAAGCCGAATCAAAATACACCTATTATAACCGAAATATTGCGGTCAGGCGATCACATGTACTTATTGAAGGTCTTCAACACCACATCAAGGGCGAAGGAGAACAGGGTGCGCCATACGGAGGCTTTATCAACATCGCCAACTGCGCTTATATAACGGTAAAAAACACCGTCCTAACCGGACACAAGACTTACAGTACCATCGGTGCAGCGGGCAAGCCTGTTTCAATGGGCACCTATGACCTTTCCGTCAACCATGCAGTCAATGTGTCTTTCGTAAATTGCAGCCAAACCAATGACATCGACGACAACAAGTACTGGGGTATCCTGGGATCAAACTTTTGCAAAAACCTGCTTTATGACAGTTGTACACTCTCCAGGTTCGATGCCCACCAGGGAGTTGCGAATGCCACTATCCGCAACTCAATCCTCGGACATATGGGCATCAATGCCATCGGCAGCGGACTCCTGACCATCGAAAATTCTACCGTCCGCGGGCGGAGTTTTGTGAATCTGCGTCCTGACTATGGCAGTACATGGCAGGGAGAGCTGGTGATCCGGAACTGTATATTTATACCGGCAGGCGGCAAGTCTATCAGTGCCTCTCTGATCAGCGGTTCTTATTCAGGTCAGCATAATTTCGGTTATACCTGTTATATGCCGAAGCGGATCACCATCGAAAATCTTCAGATTGACGATTCCAGGCATCCCGACAATTACCAGGGAATTGCTATTTTCACCAATTTCAATCCGGAAATGAAAGATAATACCTATCAGGAAAAGTTTCCCTATGTCAAAACCAATGAAGTCATCCTCAGGAACGTCACAACTGCCAGCAAGAAAGCGGTGAGGATCAGCGACAATCCGTTCATGTTCAAGGATGTAAAGGTCAAGACTAATTAAGAACAAACATATATCCCTTCTATTCCATAAATTCTAAATTTGATACCAAATAAGATTTACCGAAATTTGCGGGATCATGTGTCACTCTGCCTTTAATGGATTTCCATTTCAAAACAGGCATTGGATTGCCTGGCCTATACCCTTTTATCCTCTGTAGATAGTCTTCGTAATACGCCCACATCTCGGCTAACTTCTCCGAAATTGCCGGTGTTGCAGGGGTTAGTTTAACTTTTCCCTGGAAATCATATAAGCCGTCTTTTTTCTCCAGCATGATACCCGGAGAACCCCAACCTCTGTAAATTAGCTCAATAACAAAAGAATCATTTCCGGTGTATCGTTCTTTACTAAGTACTTTTACCAGTTCAAGCCAATAAGAGGGTCCGTCCTGCGGAGGCACATCAGGAGCAACCATTCTTGCTTTAACTCTGTAATTGTATCCCGGCTCACGATCTGTAAAGGAATAAACACCACCAATATCCATTTTTTTCTGAGGGAGCAGCGTCAACAGGTCATCAGTAGCAGCATAACGGTGACTGACCAGGACTTCTACTTCCTGTCCATCCTTTAAATTCCAGGGACCGTGAGTTTTTTCTTTGGAGCAGCCAGCAAGTAATAATCCTGCGATTAATAGATAAATGATCTTCATATTTGTCTAAGGTTAATTTACAATTAAACGAGTTTTATGACCCTAACGCTACATGGTTCCTAGCTCATCACAGGCTTCGTTTACTACTTTCAATAGCGATGAACTCCGGCAAATAATCAGGAGTACACCCTTTTGACACCATTTTACCTTTGTAAAGCCCCGTTTTCTCGCCTATAGCAATACAGCGTACGCGGTATTTTTTATCATATATACCTATCCAGCCTGCAGTAAAATTCATGGCCCACTGCACTTCGGGTACCTCACTGGCTATGCTAGCTTCAATTGCAGAAAGCAAGTATTCAGTATTGTCAGGCGAAACTTGCCCCAGCCATCTCAACCGCGCTTGGTAATACCAGAAGACCCTCCTTTGGAGAGGCGAAGGGCTGTTTTCCCAGGATTCAATCGATGTAATGATTTTCTTGTTTTTGGTAAATTGATTGGCCATGAGCCAGTCTGTCAATTGATTTCGCTCGTTAAGCGGGTGCTCCTGAATATCCCTATCCAGTTTATCGATCACCTCTTGCGTAAGAACTTTATTGTCCATAATTAAGATGGCCAACTGCCTGGGCAGGAAATCGCCACTGCTCCAAAGTTCAATAGCCAGGGCATGATCCATCTTGATTTCCTTTGCCAACTTGCGCAGGTCGCCAAGTTTGGTCTTACTATTGATTTGTTCCAGGAGTTGTTCTGCTTTTGATGAATATTGCATATCAATCTTTCTGCTCTTATGATGTGGCATAAGTTACGAATTTCTATTTTAACCTTTATCCTACCGATGAGGGGTAACAAAATCTGGTCTTGATTGATATACCTGTAAACAACCATAAATTAACATTTAAAATCAAGATTATGAAATCTATACTACCAGCTATTATCCTGTCACTGATCAGTGCAGTTGCTATCGCCCAATCACCTGTTCAAAAACAAAATCAAGAACCAGTAAAACCTCAAACCCAACCCCTGGCACCAGCACAAGCCGTATCTTCAGTAGGTAAACTTGCCGGAGCCGGTGGTGGTGCAGCAGCTGCTTCCTATGCCGCGACCGGCAGAGTGACCGCCCCAACAGCAAATCCTGCTGATAGCACTAAAAACGCGGCACAAAGAAGAAGAGTTGAAGTTTTAAAGAGCAATAAGACAGGGGATCCAAATGCTATTACGCTTAACCCGCTTTATGAATCACAAGGCCTCAGTGGACAAAACCCAGCAGCGAGGTCTATTAATGAATCTGGCGTATCTGTCAAATCAGATAGCAAACCAAAAAAGAAGTAGCCTCTATTATAATTTGATAAGATAGCCCGGAGAAATGTGCTCCGGGCTATCTTTATGTAGTTTGCGGCTAGTATAAGGCGTTCAGTATTGTTCAATGAGATTAATGGATTTTACCCCTATTCCTTCTTTCAGTAATATCCTCGATGGCCAGCAAAATACGGTCTTTGAATTTGCCCTCCAACTCTACCCGGTGTGCATTGAGCAGCATCAGCTTGCGTCCAATATGCGGAAACTCATGCTCCACCTCATAATCCAGAACGGGGTTATTGGTAGGCAGAATATCCTCCATCATCTTTTTCAATTCCGGAATATCCCACTGCCCGTTACCCAAGTCATACAACAATTTGCCCTTAGTCTAATTCGCGCTCAGCACCTTATAATTCTTATCCATCACGATCAGGCTCTCCCTGATCGTCTCCACAATGCTGGATAAGTATTCTTCACTTTCCGGAAGCATATTGGTACGGTCGGTTACTTTCTCTTCTGTCTCCTTGTACTGCTGTTCCAGTTCCTGCTCTGCTCTAACCCTTTCGGAAATGTCGTTTTGTATCCCGATGAAATGCGTGACCTCATTTAGGTCATTCTTTACCGGTGATAAGTATAGCTCATTATGAAATAGTTTCTGCTCTTTGGTATAATTGCGGATCTTAACCACGCAGCTTTCCCCGGCATCGATAGCTTCTCTAATGTAAAAACGGGCTTGTTGAGTCCGGTCCTGACTTTGCAGGAAGTGACAATTCCGTCCAATAATCTCCTCCCTGCTGTAACCTGATTGCTCAAAAGCCGGATTACAATAAATAATCGGGTTGTCGGCAATAAATTGTCGGTGATCACAATTCCCGTATTCGTTGCTTCCAGTACAGTGACAAGCAGCATCGGATCCAGATTGTTTTGTTTAATGGTATTAGGCAAAAAAATTTCTATAATAAACGCAAATACATCAGGTTTGTTTGGTCAATCCATTGTGATATCTCCACAATCTATTTAAAATCAATGATTTTATACTATTCTCTGGAATTAGAAAATCTTCCCTTTGCATAAACGATAACTATGAAACTGATACATAAGGCCTGGCTGATTGCAGCCATACAGATGCTAACATCGACACCTAACACCGCACAAGAACATTCAACGATCATTATCAAATCACAAAAGGAGAAAAAAATGGAAATCATACCAACCAACAAGCCGCTGACTAAAAAATACCAAATCATTAATGGCTACAAAATGGCCTACCATGATGAAGGTAAAGGTGATCCAATTATCTTTCTCCATGGAAATCCGGCATCAAGTTATATATGGAGAAACATTATCCCGTATGTTCAGGACGCAGGGCGCTGCATCGCCCCAGACTTGATGGGCATGGGCGACTCTGATAAGTTCGCTAACCCAGCAGACCATACCTTTCTGAATAATGAAAAATACCTTGACGAACTTTTCAACCGCCTTGGCCTTCAGCAAAACATTACTTTTGTTGTGCATGACTGGGGTGCTCCACTCGCTTTTTATTGGGCAAGGAATCACCCAGGAGCAGTAAAAGGAATTGTCTATATGGAAGCCCTCACAAGATCTCGCTCCTGGGAAGAAGTGCCAGGAGCGGCCCGGGAAACCTTTCAAAAACTACGTACAAAACAAGGCGAGAAAATGGTGCTCCATGAAAATTCTTTCATCGAGTTTAATTTGCCAAAAACTATTTTACGCAGCCTTTCGCAGCCGGAAATTGCCGAATACAGACGGCCTTTTCTTGAGCCGGGCGAGGACAGACGTGCGATGCTCAACTGGGCCCGTCAGTTGCCAATAGGCGGAGAACCCACAGAAATTATTAAGATTATACATCAAAATAGCAGTTGGCTTGCAGAAAGCAGTATCTCTAAATTATTCATTGAAGCCAGTCCCGGTACTTTAGCCGATAATGAAAAAAAGGCCTGCTTGCGCTGTCCAAATCAAACCCATATAATTGTCAAAGGACATCATAACTTACAGGAAGATTCAGCAGAAGAAATCGGCAGAGCGATTTGGAAATGGTTGCGCTTACCTAAGTAAATTTGTACTTTTATTATTATGCAAGTATTTGAACCGGTTTCCTATTTACGCCCGTACATCAAATCCTTTATGGTTGTTGAAAGCACCCATCCCGTAGTAAACCGCTTGTTGCCTGACACAACTTTAGTTGCTGCAATTCGATTGAGAGGCCAAGTAACATTCAATAACGAAAGCGGACATATTGCACTGCCCACGTTTTCCATCTCCGGCTTAAGAAAATCTTACAGGATGGCCGAATATGCAGATGCCAGTGCAAATATATTGGTTCATTTTAAAGAGGGGGGTGCTAGAGCATTTCTGGATTTACCTATGCATGAGTTATTCGAATCCAGTGTTAACCTGGATCTTTTTTTCGCCCCTTCAGCACTAATGGCGCTACAGGAACAAATGGAGGCTCAGCAATCTATTCATGGAAAAGTAAATACTGTTCAACAATTTTTTATTTCGAGACTTTGTCCTCAACAACATGATCTGCTTATCGCTCATGCTGTCGAAAAGATAAAGACAGCAAATGGGATACTTAGTATCAGGGAACTCTCCGACCATCTCTACATAAGCATAGATGCTTTTGAGAAACGGTTTAGAAGAGTGGTGGGTGCGACACCCAAGCAGTTTTCAGACATCGTGCGGATGAAATCTTTAATCGTCCATACACCCCTGAGCCATAAGCTCCTTGATTCGGTATTAGACGCCGGATTTTTTGACCAATCACACTTTATCAGAGAATTCAAAAAATTCACAGGGCAAACACCAAAGGCATTTTTATATTGATGCATTCTCTATTCCCTAACTTTCACCCGGCATTTTCTCCAAATGAGCCAGGATATTAATCAGTTTATTAAAAGGATCCCGCACATAAAACCTCCTGACACCCCAGGGTTCGTTAACCGGGCCATATTCAATTTCAAACCCGGCCTCCCTCATTTTTTCATAGGCAACATCAAGCTTGTCTACTTCAATGGATAAATCCGGCACGGCTGTACCTGATCCGCCATTGGCCGCAAAACTTACCTGAACCTGCATAGGCTCCAGCGACCCATAAGTCACAATCCAGCCATGATCCATAAGGATGTCCAAACCCAGGATTTGCTGATAAAAACATTTTGCTGCCTCTAAATTATCTGTTTGAAAATTGGGTACAATTCTTAAAACTTTCATCGTTATGAAGATACCAGTTTCTTATCAATAATTCAGGGTACTAAGCTGTTAACTGAGCCTTGATTGTAAAAAAAAGGTTAACACCTGGACTGAACTGATGGATAAATGACCCGACTAGCACAACAATATCATCTAAAGTATGTTTCATCTTTCCCCCCACGGTTCAAAGTATTGTAACTGTCCTTCTATCTTCTTATATGGCAAATAATACACCTCAGCTGACTCATCATGAATACCCTTTACCATCGCTACCACCACATCAATTCCTTCCGGATACATCGTGTTCCTAACTCGGGCATCATAAATTATGGAATATGCTGATAGGCTTCTCGATACCAGTTTAGCATCAAAATCTCTTTGAATGACATCAACAAGCACATTACTCAGCGGAAACGCGTCTCCGTCATGAACCAACCGCTGTTTAATATTGCCTTCATAATCCATGCTTACTCCAAAGGGAAAGAACTCTTTTTGTTCTTCAAGAAGTGCTTTTGCTAATGAATAGCTATAATTCAGAAGTTCAGTAACCTGAATAGGGATTGAATCCATAGTGTAAATTGATTTTTTTCGGTTTGACCCTACTCAATTACAATGTCAAACTTAGTTAAAAGACCTGCAAGGGAATTCGCAGAAAACCTTGTTTTTCTAACCATGTTAAGCTGAGGATCGATGCTAAAATTTCTGTTCGTTGTAAAATCCATACCAGAAAGGTTTGTTCCTGAGAATACCGCATCTGCAAGATCGCATCCTGTCATGGAGGCTTTGGACAGATCAGCATTACTAAAATTCGCACCATGAAGCCTGCAATTGCTGAAGCTGCTTTTGTTCATTTTCTTACCATCAAAGCTTGCGTAGTCCATAAGGCAGTTTTCAAACTGCAGCGAGAACCCAAAATCGAGCATCTGATAAAAGTTGATGCCGATTAATTTACAATCCCGGAAGGTTAAGTCCATTGCTTTGCATTTCGCTACTTGTGCATTACTGAGATTACAGGCAGTAAAAAGGCAGTCTGTAAAAGCAATGCCAGAGACCTCACCAAATGTACAAGCTTGGAATTCTGTAGACTCGTATGTAGAATCTAGCCTTTCGATTGTAAAATCAACCCGCTCGATAACATGTTCGTAGGTTTTCGCTCCAGTAGTAGTTTTTCTTTTGATCATTGGATTTCGCTTATCTGTTATAGGATGCCGTTGAGTTTTCAGAGACAAAGATATCGTATCAGATTTGTATTGAATAGTAATATTTGTTTGCTCAATCATCCTGCCTATCCTACCGATCAGCAAAGTGAACTCCTCATAAACCCAATTTGTTCCTATGGACCATCTACCTTATCCATAAAGTTATTCAGGTAAGTAAACAGCACTTCTATTTTCTGATAATACGAATACTCATCTTTATAGCACTTTTACTTTTAAGCACATTTGAAAGCGTTAACACACCATGTTCAGTAAAAATTCTGGGAAATAACCCTCTCAGTACCATTGCGGCGCTTTTCAATTTTACAGCCTGTGCTGAACTCGTTTCAGTAACCTCTCCCCACAAACCCTAATGGGACTTCACTCTACTTTCAACACACTTTCGGTATCCACTCGTGTCCACTAAAGCACTTCACAACCCCTTCATAGGGGTTACTCAAGGGTTGGAAGGGCTACAGCCTTTCAAATGGTTATGTAGGAATTGTACAGCTGTTGCATTTCAGTTGCTATCCCACGATCACACACCGAAAGGATACCAAACGCAATAGGAAACAACCGGCATTCGATAAAGAAAAATAGTCGCTGTTCGGGATATTAATAGCCCGCCGTCTAAGCTACACCTCGTTAATTTTATTCCAAATCATTTACCATGGGAACATTAGACAACGGGGCATTTGGCCACCTAAGAGGAAAAGTAGGAAATCTGGTCAGCTATACTTTAAACGGGAAAAACGTAGTTCGGGAACTGGGGCAAACAGCAAAACCTCCTACCAGACCTAAGCTCGCCAACTATCAGAAAATGGCTGTAGTAAATGCTTTCTTAAAACCCATCCTGCCTCTCATCAATCTGGGTTTTGCTTTTGCAGTACAACGTACAGATCGCAACCAGCACAATGAAGCTGTTTCCTACAACAAACGGTTTGCCCTCCAAGGCGAATACCCAGATATAGAAATGGATTACAGCAAAGCATTGGTCAGCAAAGGGGAGTTGCCTCCTGCCCAATCTCCAGCTATTAGCAAGCTTCCAAACGGCGTAGAATTTACATGGCAGATACCGGCAGATATGACCTATGCCGATTTATACAACCGCGCCATGCTCCTGCTCTATTTTCCGGAAAGCAAGACCGCCATATTTGATTTAAGCGGAGCCCGCAGAAGCGAACTCCGGGATTTCATTCCTTTGGAACCGGCACAACTCACACAAACCATACATGCCTATATTGCTTTTGCCGGCGACGATCGGCTGAGCGTGAGTGACAGCGTATGGATTCCTTAAACCAACATCCTGATCAATACATTCGCACTCATGTAAGTCATCACAGCAACAATCAGCAGTCCGAACACCGCCAGCCATTTTGGATGTTTATAGCTGCCTACAATTTTAGATTGATAGGCAGCAAGTAACATCACCGTAAGT
Organism: Pedobacter frigoris; assembly: GCF_005116445.1. Classification (GTDB taxonomy): domain Bacteria; phylum Bacteroidota; class Bacteroidia; order Sphingobacteriales; family Sphingobacteriaceae; genus Pedobacter; species Pedobacter frigoris. Next base: position 204,435 of record NZ_SWBQ01000005.1, on the reverse strand, counting down.
GTGACAGGGAGTATAAACCCGTTTATCGCCCCTGCTACGATGAGCAGGCTGACCGGCTTACCTACAAAAACAAAAATAACTGTGGAAACCAGGATAAAAGCAATGATGACCTTATTCTCCTGCTCTTCAATCTTTTTATGAAAGGACTTGATAAAGGATACCGATGTATATGCCGACCCAATGATGGAAGTAATCGCCGCAGCAAACATCACCAGACCAAATAACTTGTAACCAATGTTTCCCGCCGCAAGCTGAAAGACTGATGCGGTGGGATTTCCTTCGTCGATGAGCAGGTTTTGGCTGATCACACCCAAAGAAGCCAAAAACAACAGGATACGTACAAGTGAAGCCACAGATATGCCCATTACGGCACTGCGGCTCACCTGTGGCAAGGCAGCAGTACCTTTTATACCGGCGTCAAGCAGACGGTGACCGCCTGAGAATGTAATGTATCCTCCTACTGTCCCACCTACCAGGGTGATGATGGTGACCAGGTCCAGCTTTGTCGGCAGCACCGTTCTAAGCACGGCCTCACCTAGGGGAGGAACGGAACTGATCGCCACATAAATAATGGCAATGATCATCAGGAAACCCATCAGTTGGGCAAACCTGTCCATAGCCCGTCCGGCTTCCTTGATCAAAAATATAGCGATGGCGATTCCGGCCGAAATGACCGAACCGGTGATGACATCAATGCCAAATAAGGCCTGCAATCCCAGTCCTGCTCCGGCCACATTGCCGATGTTAAAAGCGAGTCCACCGAAAATGATCAGCGCAGAGATCAGGCTGCCCAATCCCGGCATCAGCATATTGGCAATATCCTGTGCCCTTTTTTCAGAAACAGCAATGACCCGCCAGATGTTCAATTGTACACCGATATCGATAATGATGGAGGTCAGGATCACAAATCCAAAGCTGGCACCCAGCGACTGTGTGAAAACTGTAGTCTGGGTGAGGAATCCCGGACCAATGGCCGATGTAGCCATTAAAAAAGCCGCCCCTACCAGCGCTGTTCTATTGCTTATTTGTTTCATTTGATCCGGATTCCTTCTTCCTTAAATCTATCGTAAATCTTTTCTGCGAAATCTAATGCTGTTGCTCCATCGCCATGTATGCAAATGGTATCTGCCTGTATGGAAACCTCGCTGCCTTGCTGACTGATTACTTTACCTTCTTTTACCATTTTCAGCACCTGTTTTAGTGATTCCTGATGGTCGGTGATCAAAGCACCCGGTAAGTTGCGGGGAGTGAGCGTTCCGTCCTGCTGGTAAGTCCTGTCGGCAAATACCTCACTGAAGACCTTTAACCCAAGTTTTTGTCCGGAGCGGATCAGCTCGCTTCCAGATAGTCCGTATAAAATCAATTCCTCATCAACGCTGTGAACGGCCTGAGCAATCGCATCGGCAAGTTCGCTTTTTACCGCAGCCATATTGTACAGTGCCCCATGTGGTTTCACATGATGCAATATAGCGCCTTCGGCTTTGACTATGGCTGCTAGTGCGCCTATTTGGTAGACTACCATATCATAGGCTTCTTCTGCCGTAATCTTCATTTCTCTTCTCCCGAAGCCCTGCAAATCGGATAGTCCGGGGTGCGCGCCAATGGCCACACCGTGCTCCAGCGCCAGCCTCACAGTCTTTTTCATGGTAGCGGGATCACCAGCATGAAAACCGCAGGCGATGTTGACCGATGAGATATATGGCATGATGGCCGCATCATTTCCAAGGCTCCATGTGCCAAAGCTTTCGCCCATGTCACAATTCAGGTCTGTAATGTATTGACTAGCCATATTTTAAAGTTATTGTTTGCCGAAGCTGGTTCATTTGCTGTTCCTGCGCAAGCAGCAGGGCCTGCGCCTCTTCTAAGGTAATTAATTCAAATGTGATTTCCCGACCGGGCTGCATTTGTGCTAAAAGTGTAAGATCGGCACTGATAACCTGCGCAATTCGCGGATAGCCACCGGTGGTCTGATGATCGGCCATCAACACAATCGGTACGCCCTGAGCCGGGACCTGGATGGTACCAAAAGTGACGGCTGCAGAAAGCATTTCTTTGGTTTCATGTCTTTGCAGGGTTTGCCCGGTTAGGCGATACCCCATTCTGTCGGCTTCATTGCTGATGGCGAATGGCTGACTAAAAAAAGCGGCAATACTTTCGGCTGTAAAATGCCCGAATTCAGGCCCCTCTATAACCCTTACTTTATGATTGGATAAATCCGGATACAGATATTTGCCGGCCGACCAATCGAACTTGTGTTGTCCCTGATAAATGGCGTTAAATGGAATAAAGTCATCTTTCTTTAAAGCCCGGCCTTCCCATCCGCCCATTCCTCCACGCAGGTACGTGGATTTGCTGCCCAATACTTCAGGTACATCAAACCCCCGGTAAACCGAAAGGTAAGTCCGGCAGCCACTCGTCGCTTTTCCAAAGGAAAGCTTCGCTCCTTCGCGTACATAAACGGGCTTCCACATCGTAAGCGGAACTCCATCAATCTGAGGGGAGAGGTTTCCTCCCGTGATCGCAATCAACTGATCACGCTCAAAAATAAGTTCTGGTCCGGAAAGGGTACACTCCAGTGCCGCTTCAGCCAGGGCATTGCCCAGGAGCATGTTGCCTATTTTCAATGCCAGTGTATCCATTGCACCGCTGACTACCATACCAGATTTTTGGTGTCCATAGCGACCCGTATCCTGTACGGTACTGAGCAGACCCGGTTTTAAAATTCTAATGCCCATGATCTGCTTTTATCTTAAGAAATTCTTCTTCGGTTATCGGGCTGAAACGGATCTTCTGCCCTGCCCTTAATAATGCGGGTTCTTCTTTGCTGAGGTCGAATAGTTCGAGCGGCGTCTGTCCGATGACCTGCCAGCCCCCAGGTGTTTCGAGGGGATATACCCCAGTTTGACTTCCGGCGATGCCCACCGATCCCTTGGGAACCTTCGCCCTGGGGCTTTCCTGTCGGGGTGTGGCCAGGCGTTCGTCCATCCCACCCAAATAAGGGAAACCCGGGGCAAACCCGATCATGTAGACGAGGTATTCCGGTTGGGTATGCATGGCGATCACCTCGTCAACGCTCATCTGATGAAAGTCTGCGACATGGTTAAGATCCGGGCCAGAAGCTCCGCCATAGTATACCGGGATGGTGACTGTTCCAGGAGGTTCCGGATTTTCATTTTCCTCCATATCCTCAATCATCTCCTTCAGCATTGACAACACCTCGGAGTAGCGGACTACCCAGGGTTCATAGTAAATGGTAATGCTGGTAAATGCAGGAACGTATTCTACAAAGCCTTCAAAAGTATATTCATCCAGCCAGGCAGCGACATTGAGGATCATTGCATTGATGTCCTTGCTGATCTCATCACCAAACTGCAGCACAATCGCTGCATCACCAAGCGGATAATATTGAACAATATTCGGATCTGTAATATTTGACATCTGCATATGGTTGGATGTTGCCTGTAAAAAGGCGAACATCGGTTGTATGCAATTTAGTATTTATTTTTATTCCTGTTCCATGCTTCTTAATCGTTTTACAGTTTTAAAGTCTATGCTATGCATGTAGCATTTTATTATCCCTTATTATCCCAAAAAAAACCGCATGGATGTGCGGTTTTTTTTATGTCATCATTTCATATAAAGCACAGAATTAGCAAGGAAAACGCGAACTTAGAATCATCAAACAGAGGCCCTAACATAAATTTATAAAAAATGGAAAAATTTGAAGTAAAAGCATACGGCACTCCATCTGCTAAAGCTCCACTAAAACAATTAAATATTGAACGCAGGGAAGCAACCTCAAAAGATGTTGAAATAGATATCCTCTATTGCGGTGTATGTCACTCCGACCTGCACACAGCGAGAAATGACTGGGGAGGGAGCGTCTATCCGGCAGTTCCGGGCCATGAAATTGTAGGCAGGGTAACCAAGGTTGGCACTGATGTAACCAAGTTTAAAGTGGGGGACCTGGCTGCTGTTGGCTGCATGGTAGATTCCTGCCGGGAATGTCCGAGTTGTCGTCAAGATCTGGAGCAATATTGCGTTCCCGGATTTACAGGCACTTACAATGGTAAGGATAAGCACCTGAATATGCAGACCTTTGGTGGCTATTCTGAGAAAGTTGTAGTAGATGAACATTTTGTATTGCGGGTACCTGAAAATCTAGATCCTGCAGCGGCCGCTCCATTGCTGTGTGCGGGGATTACGACCTGGTCTCCGCTCAGACACTGGAAAGTTGGAAAAGACAGCAAAGTCGCTGTTGTTGGCCTGGGTGGATTGGGTCACATGGCAATTAAACTGGCGAAAGCTCTTGGCGCCCATGTTACTCTGTTTTCAAGATCACCGGGAAAAGAGCAGGACGCAATTGAACTGGGTGCAGATCAGGTGATCATATCAACAGACGACAGCCAGATGCTAACTGCGAAAGGAAAATTTGACCTGATCATAGACACAGTTCCCTATGTACATGATGTAAATCATTACACTCCGACGCTGAACATTAATGGAACGATCGTATTGGTTGGTTACCTGGGACCACTTGAACCTATGCTGAATACGGTTCCGATGATCCTGGGAAGAAAATCAGTAGCTGGTTCTGTGATTGGCGGCATTGCTGAGACGCAGGAAATGCTGGATTTCTGCGGTGAACATGGTATTGTTTCAGAAATTGAAATGATCAATATGCAGGATATCAATGAGGCCTACGAACGCATGTTAAAAAGTGACGTCCGCTATCGTTTTGTGATTGATATGGCTTCACTGAAAAATTAGGCACAATACTTGCTTAGCTCAATTCATCTTAAAAATTAAACAAAATTTACAATTATGAAGAAATTACTTTTTACTCTTATTGCGATTGCTACGCTATTTACGGCGGGCTTAACTGATGCTCAGGCACAGGATTACAAAAATGCTATTGGTGGCCGCTTTGGGTCTGCCAATGGAGTGAGTTTTAAAACAGGATTAAGCAAAAAAGCGATGTTGGAATTAATTGGTAATTTTAGAAGTACCAAAGGGACATCTTATTTTAACCTGACAGGTTTGTATGAAGTATACAATCCAATAGGTGGTGCTGAAGGCCTAAACTGGTACTATGGTGCAGGTGCTACCATAGGATCTTATAAGGTAAAGGGATTCGACGGTGATGTGTACCTTTCAGCGAATGGTGTGCTTGGATTAGATTATAAATTTAAGGGTGCACCTATAAATTTATCATTGGATTGGATTCCTGCATTACAGTTAACTCCTGACACAGGTTTTTGGGGTGGTGATGTTGGTTTAGGCGTACGCTTTACATTCTAATAAAACATACACATCTACCTATCAACAAAAAAGGCTACGGATATCCGCAGCCTTTTTTGTTGATCTATTCTCAGTGGTCCAGACCAGCTTAGTTCAGCCATCCTTTTCTTACGGCCTTCTGAAGGTCAGTTGCATTTTCATCAACAGTTGCAGTAAGCTTTACTGAAGTCGCTGCCAACAGCTTAATGGTAATGTCTTTTACAATTCCGTCTCTTCTAATAGTAAACGTTACTGAATCACCAACATTTTTACCTGTTATTGCGGGCATCTTATCAACCGCAGCCTCCACAGGATTTCCATCCACACTGATAATTTCATCATTTACATTCAGGCCGCCGATCCATGATCCGGAATTACGGGAAACAGCAGTGATCATCACTCTTCCTTCCAGCTTTTTAGTCGCCAAACCAAGATAAGGAACATTCTTACCTGCATGCTCATTGGTTACTTTAATACCCGCATAACCGAAGTATTTTACGTAGTCAATAGGATCTGTACCATTCACATATGTTTTCCAGAAGTTTGTAAAGCTGATGCCGCTGATTTTTTCTACCATGGTCTTGAATTCTGCATCAGTGTATCCCCTGCCCAGTTTTTTGTAGTACTCGTCATACATGGCCTTCATTACATCATCAAGATTCTTAGCTCCTTTTGTAGCGTTTGCAATCTCAATATCCATCAGCATGCCCACTACCTCTCCTTTGCTATAGTAAGATATGGTAGCATTATTAGAATTTTCATTTGGGCGGTAAGATTTGATCCAGGCATCATAACTTGCTTCGGCCACGGTCTGGATTTTTGCCCCCGGTGTATTAACTACATTCGTGATGGCTGTGGCCAGATTTTGAGCCGTTTCCTGATCTGTAAAGAAACCAGAACGGTACATCAATTTATTTTCATAATAGGAAGTGAATCCTTCTGCTACCCATAAACTGGTGGTGTAGTTTTCATTGTCATAATCAAATGGCCCAAGCGCTACAGGACGCAGGCGTTTAACATTCCATAAGTGATAGTACTCATGCGCAACAAGATTTAAAAAGCCTTTATATGCTTTAATATCTGAATATCCATTTCTGCTGGCTCCAAGAACAGTTGAGTTCAGGTGTTCTAAACCCCCGCCACCTGTAAAGAAGTTGTGAACAATAAATGTATAATGTTTATTGGGATTCTCTCCATAAATGGCGGTTGCATGATCAACAATCTTCGCCATATCTACTTTCAGCTTTTCTTTATCATAGTTGCCACCACCGAACATCGCCACTTCGTGCTTTACACCAGACGCAGTAAATTCAAAAATATCTTGATTTCCAACCTCGATAGGACTGTCAAATAAGACGTCAAAATTTGCCGCTGTATAAGTAAATGGTTGTCCTGCTACAGGCTCCAAACCAGTAGAGACTTTTTCCCAACCTTTAAAAGGCTTTATTTTTACGGTACTTGGTTGTTTAAGCATTCCATCAGGATAGAGGAATATACCTGTACTCGATAAAAAGGCATGTGAGTCATCTATAAATGAAGTACGTACTGATACTTCAAAAGCGTATACTCTATAGTTGATTTTAACATTAGCGGCTTTAGCTGAGTAAATCCTCCATGCATTCTTCCTTACTTTTTCAAACCTGACCGGCTTACCATTTGCTGATGCTGTAAAACCTTCGATATTTTTAGCAAACTCACGCACAAGGTAAGATCCTGGCGCCCAAACAGGCATTTTAACATCTATATATTCTTTTGATAATCCGGAAATATTCATTTCCATTTCAACGTAATGTGCCTGAGGCTCGGTAAAACTGGCCTCAAAATTTATCTTTACCTGAGATTTAGCTGTCATGCTTATTGCTAGTAATACGATTAATCCTGCTAGTGATTGTTTCATTGTGCTGATATTTAACTTGCCCCAAACTTAAATAAAAATATGCAAATGGGAGTTTAGACCTTGATACCAGTTATGTAAAAACAATAAAACATCAAAGATGTTGACATAATTAGCACACGCATCATCCCGAGTTCATTTTGCTTCGCAGCTTCTTCGAGGGCAGGATGACGAAAGCTTTAACAGAAGATTCAAAACAATTCTGACAATGAATGGTGTAACACACTTAATACGGCCGAAGCTGTAACATACTTAATACAAGTTTTATCAGGCATCATATTTGAATATTTTTGCACGTTAACTAATTCAAGACCCCCAATATGAAGCTAAAATATGTAATTTATACCCTGATCGTTTTAGGGCTTGCTTACCTGATTTACTACAGAATCTCTGCCAATAAAAAACTGGAAGGCGAGGGTGCAGGAGGACGTGGTGGAAAGGACATGAAAGGTGGCGGGAAAGGATTACAAGTAGAGGGGATCGTAGTAAAGTCAAGCGATTTTACAAATAATCTGGATCTGAGTGGCACGCTTGAAGCCAATGAATCTGTGGCATTAAGAAGTGAAGTATCAGGACTGGTAACCAGCATCAACTTTAAAGAAGGCGCGAACGTGACCAAAGGCACTTTGCTTGTTAAAATTAATGACAGGGACATACAGGCACAGTTGCAGGACGCACTGACCAAACAGCAGCTGGCTGCGACAAATGAAAACAGATCTAAGCAACTTCTGGAAAAAGGGGCGATCAGTCAGGAAGAATACGACACTTCATTAGCAGCGCTTCAATCCTTAAAAGCGCAGTCACAGCTCATCAGAGCCCAGTTGGCAAAAACTTCCATCTATGCCCCGTTTAGCGGAAAGATAGGTTTACGCTCAATTTCAACCGGGGAATACCTCACTTCTTCTACTTCGATAGCTAATCTGGCCAGCATCAATCCTTTAAAAGTAAGCTTTTCGGTTCCGGAAAAATATGCCGGACAGATAGGATTGAATTCTGAGGTATCTTTTACGACTGATGGTGTTACGAAAACATTCATAGGAAGAGTATTCGCAATCGAACCTGGTATAAATACACAAACAAGAACTTTACAAATCAAAGCCCTGGTACCAAATCCTAAAAACGAACTGCTTCCAGGGTCTTTTGCAAAAATAAAGCTGTCGCTGAATACAGCAAAAGATGCCATATTGATTCCAAATGAAGCTATTATTCCTGTACTGGAAGGAAAAACGGTTTTCATCAGTAAAAATGGGAAAGCACAGCAGGTACCAGTTGAAGCGGGAACACGCACTGCGGAAAGTATTGTAATCACCTCTGGTTTAAAAGTTGGTGATACGGTATTGACAACCGGTGCAATGGCGCTGAAAGCTGATGCTCCAGTGAAAGTAACTGTGGTAAAAAACTAAGATCACCTTATGAGCATTTCAACCACAAGTATAAAACGGCCGGTTCTGGCCATTGTAATGAACCTGATGATCCTGTTGTTTGGGGTTATCGGATATAATTTCCTGGGCGTAAGGGAATTCCCAAACATCGATCCAACGGTCGTGTCTGTGAGAACTTCTTATCCGGGGGCCAATTCAGATATCATTGAATCGCAGATCACGGAGCCTCTTGAAAAATCAATCAATGGAATAGATGGAATCAGGAACATCTCCTCGTCGAGCAACCAGGGAACGAGCAACATCACGATTGAATTTAACCTGGACAAAAATATTGATGATGCGGCAAATGATGTCCGTGACAAGGTATCTCAGGCGGCCAGAAGTCTGCCTAAAGACATTGACGGGAATCCCGTTGTAAGTAAGGCCGATGCCAACTCTGATGCGGTAATTACCATGACCATACAAAGCGATAAACGCAATGTAATGGAATTGAGTGATTATGCAGAAAATGTAATTGCAGAACGTTTACAGACCATTTCCGGTGTCAGCAGCATACAGATACAGGGGCAGCGAAAATATGCCATGCGCATCAGGATTGCACCGGACAAACTGGCTGCCTACGGTCTCACTACCCAGGATATTGTGACTGCCCTGGACAAAGAGAACGTGGAACTTCCCTCCGGAAAAATAACCGGCGCAAACACCGAACTGATCGTAAAAACATTAGGTAAACTAACGAATGAAGAGCAGTTTAATAACCTGATCCTGAAAATCGATTCCAACAACATCGTTAGACTAAGGGACATCGGATATGCCGCCCTTGGTTCTGAGAATGAAGAAACTGTGTTGAGGGAATCTGGCAAGCCAATGGTTGCTGTAGGCTTAATACCTCAGCCAGGCGCCAATTATCTGGACATTTCCAAAGAATTTGACAAGCGTTTTGAACAACTGCAAAAAGACATTCCAAAGGACATTAAATTAAACATATCTCTGGACACCACAAAGTTCATCAAATCGTCGGTAACAGAGGTAGCGGAAACCATTATCCTTTCTTTGATCTTGGTTATCCTGATCATTTACTTGTTCTTCAGGGACTGGGCGATTGCGATAAGGCCATTGATCGACATTCCGGTATCATTGATCTTTACCTTTTTTATCATGTACATCTTTGGGTTTTCGATTAACGTACTTTCTCTTCTGGCCATCGTGTTGGCTACCGGGCTCGTGGTGGATGACGGGATTGTGGTGACAGAAAACATTTTTAAGAAAGTAGAGGAAGGCTATTCACCTTTTGAGGCAGCTATAAAAGGGTCTAATGAGATATTCTTTGCAGTAATCTCTATTTCCATTACCCTTGCAGCGGTATTTTTACCTGTAATTTTCCTACAAGGCTTCGTAGGCCGGCTCTTTCGAGAGTTTGGAATCGTAATAGGGGCTGCTGTATTGATTTCAGCATTTGTGTCCCTTACACTTACACCAATGCTGAATGCATACCTGATGAAAAAAACGGGACATAAGAAGTCTAAATTCTATAATCTGACTGAACCCTATTTTGTTAAGCTGAACGAGGTTTATGAAGAAAAACTCAATAAGTTTCTGGAAAGGCGTTGGCTTGCCATTCCAATCATAGCTGTCTGTGTCGGACTAATTGCTTTGTTCTGGATCATCTTGCCTAAGGAGACCGCGCCTTATGATGACCGTAGTGCGATCAACATGAACATTACTACGCCAGAAGGTTCGTCTTTTGCCTATACCGATCGTTTCATTATGAAAGTGCAGCAACTGATAACGGATTCTGTTCCGGAAAAGAAAGTGAACATTACCATTACTTCTCCGGGTTTTGGCGGTGCCGGTTCTACCAACAGTGGTTTTGTAAGAATGGGTCTCGTAGATCTTGGAGACCGGGATCGCACACAGGCAGAGATTGCACAAAAACTGACCGGCATGACCCGTAAGTATAGTGAGGGAAAAGTGACTGTAACGCAGCAGCCAACTATTTCCGTAGGAAGACGCGGCGGCTTGCCGGTAAATTACATCATCCAGGCACAGAATTTTGAAAAACTACGGGAAAAAGTTCCCTTGTTCATGGACGAGGTTTCAAAGGATCCTACCTTTACTACTTCTGATGTAAACCTTAAATTTAATAAACCGGAAATAGACCTTACTATAGACAGGGAAAAAGCCAAGAACCTGGGTGTATCGGCAGCAGATATTGGTTCTGCCTTACAGTTAGGGTTGAGTGGTCAGCGTTTTTCTTATTTCTTTATGAATGGAAAACAATACCAGGTGATCGGGCAGTTTGAGGTTGGCGACAGGAAAGATCCGCTGGACCTGAGCTCCGTGTATGTAAGAAATGACAAGGGGGGACTGATACAACTCGACAATCTGGTAACAGCAAAGGAGGAAAGCAGTCCACCGCAACTTTACAGAAATAACAGGTTTACTTCTGCAACAGTATCTGCAGGTTTGGCACCTGGCAGAAGTATTGGAGAGGGTATTGCGGCAATGGATAAAATTTCGGAGAAAGTACTGGATGAAAGTTTCTCTACCGATTTGGGCGGTGAATCCAGGGACTTTAAGGAAAGTTCATCCAACACATTATTTGCTTTTGGTCTGGCACTCCTATTGGTATATTTGATCCTTTCTGCTCAATTCGAAAGTTTTATTGATCCGATCATCATCATATTGACAGTGCCAATGGCTGTAGCCGGAGCTTTTTTATCTCTATGGTTATTTGGACAAAGCTGGAATATTTTCAGTCAGATCGGGACGATCATGCTGATTGGGCTGGTAACGAAAAATGGTATTCTTATTGTCGAATTTGCCAATCAGCTGAAGGAAAAAGGCATGAGTATACAAGACGCAATCAGGGAAGCTTCCGTTTCAAGGTTGAGACCGATTCTGATGACCAGCTTAGCCATTGCTATTGGAGCGCTGCCTATCGCAATGGCATTGGGTGCAGCGGCGAAGAGCAGAATGGGCATGGGTATCGTAATTGTCGGCGGCACAACATTCTCCCTGGTACTTACTTTATTTGTAATACCAGCCATATATTCTTATTGGTCAAAGGAACATAAAGTGAACGAGGACTTGCAGGCATCTCTAGAAACAAAGGACAGCATCCAGAATGAAAACGAAAAATAATTGGGGTATGAAGCGCAATAGAAATTTATTTTCAATGATCGTCATGCTGGCCTGTTCGGTACAGCTGGTCTCTGCTCAGGAAAAATTGACACTCCAGGAAGCCATCAGCATTGCTTTAAAAAATAACTACGATATCAAACTGGTAAATAACGATGTTCAGATTGCTAAAAACAACGTTAATGCTGGTAATGCCGGTATTTTGCCAAGGCTGGATGCCAGTTTCAGTGAAGGCGGTAGTATTCAGAATACGACCAGAACACAAAGCAGCGGCAATCAGCAAACCCTAAATAATGTAAGGAACAGCAATATGAGCTATGGTGTAGCCCTTGGATGGACAATCTTTGATGGTCTGCAAATGTTTACCAATTATGAAAGACTTAAAGAACTTCAGAAACTAGGTGAAGTAAATGCCAAAGCAACCATTTTAACGACCATCAGCGCCGTAGTAAATTCATACTATACGGTATTAAAAGAACAGCAACTCGTAATAGCCAGAGATAGTGCTATGGATGTATCACAGCTTCGTCTGAGAATAGCAAACAACAAACTTTCAATAGGAAGAGGTTCTAAGCTGGATGTATTGACTGCGACGGTAGACTACAATACAGATACATCAGCATACCTGCAGGAATTGAATTTGCTGAAGACTGCCAAAACCACACTAAACCAGGTGTTGGCCAGAGACCTTAATACGGATTTCAAGGTAGATGAAGTAATAAATATTGATGCAAAACTAGATTATACCGCTCTGGCTTCCCAAATGGAACAGTTGAATCCCGATTTACAGAATGCTTTCATCAACAAAAAAATAGCCGAACTGAACCTGAAGCAGGTTAAAGGCCAGCGCTACCCGGTGGTGGCGGTAAACAGTGGCTATGAATTTCAAAAAAGTTCTAGCCCTACCGGGTTCAATACCCAGCAGAAGGCAAACGGCTTTACGTATGGTGTGACTGCCAGCCTGAACATATTCAATGGGTTTCTGCAAAGACAAAATGAGCGTAATGCGAAGATACAGATCAGTTCTTCAGAACTGACACTGGACAAGGTAAAACAGGAGATCAGTGCCCAGCTGATTGCAGCGTATCAAAATTACAGCACCAATCTGGATCTGGTAAAAGTGGAACGGAACAATGTTGATATTGCAAAACAAAGTTTGGAGATTACCCTTGAAAAATACAGGTTAGGCAGTATTGCGCCACTTGAGCTAAGAGAGGCCCAAAAAAATTCAATTGATGCGATCACAAGATTTTTGGAGGCCCAATATCAGGCAAAACTTACAGAAATCAGTCTAAAAGAGATCAGTGGCACTTTAAATATTCAATAAGATTAGTATTTTTATCAAATGATTCTAGTAGCAGACAGTGGTTCTTCAAAAACCGATTGGATGGGTTACAGCCCGAATGAACAAATCAACTTCAGCACGCAAGGTATAAACCCTTATTTTTTAAACGCCCACGATATCTTCAAGCTGTTTTCTAAGAAAAAGGAAATTGCTGAATATGCAGATAGGGTGAAGGAAATATACTTTTTTGGGGCGGGGTGTTCTTCACCTGATAAAATTGAAGTGATATCTAACGGAATTTCATCATTTTTTACCAAAGCCTACGTTTCGGTAGAACATGATTTGCTAGGTTCTGCGTATGCTACCTGTGGCGATAAGGAAGGCCTTACCTGCATTTTGGGTACGGGATCCAATATCTCCTATTACGATGGAAAGGATGTACACAATGGTGTTCACGGTCTGGGTTACGTGCTGGGCGACGAAGGAGCCGGCACTTATTTTGGCCGCAAAATGATCACATCTTATCTTTATGGAAAAATGCCTGCTGATCTGAGTAAAGAATTTGCAAGTACTTACCAGGTAGATAAAGAAACAGTCATCACCAATGTTTACCAGAAATCTTTCCCAAACACCTATCTTGCTTCCATCAGCCGTTTTATGGCAGGTCATCGCGATCACCCCTGGATTATAGATATTCTTCGTGAGGGCTTTCAGGAATTTGTAGACACCAACATCAAAGATTACAAAAACTATAAAAACCTGGACTGTCATTTTGTGGGATCAATAGCTTTTTATTATCAGGATATCTTACGCGAAATTTGTCTTGAAAATGATGTCAAACTAGGGAAAATTTACCAAAAGCCTATCGAAGGGATTTATAACTATATCCTGAAAAAAGAAGGTATCCTGGTTTAAATCAGTTATTCATTTCCCGGACCTTTTTAATACCATAGGCTGCCCCTGCAAATAAGAGGATTCCAATACCTCCATCTATAGGCACATCGGGATCTTCACCTGGCAATCCTGGATTACCCTGTCCCATCGCTATGGTATTCATGATCATAAGCGCAGTAAATAGAATGTACACTTTCAGCTGTTTAAAATTTGCTTTCATGTGGCGAAATTCATCTAATTTCACTAAGAAAAACAACCCCGAATAAAATTAAGCGTAGAATAACCGACTATTAACCTACTGACTATACAAATTTGCGCAAGCAAATAAGTATGGGTAAGTTTTTAAATTCAGTTCTGATCACGGGTACATTCCTTTTATTACATCATCAGTCTTTTGGACAATCCTGGATGAGCAATTACACACACAGGAAAAAGATTACGATTGATAAGAATAAAGTATCCCCTATTGCCGTTCGTGTCCAGTCAAATACCATTTACTATGACCTTACAGATTTTCCGGTCTTAATTGAATTAACCGATCCGGATTTTATTCATGTACCCGGCAATTGCGGCAACAAGGTGAGAGACATTAAAGGAAGAGACATAAATCTGGCGTTGAGTACAGCTGCAGCAAGCCCGCTTAATTTCGAGCTGGAGCATTATGAAGCCGCTACGGGCAAGTTAAGACTGTGGGTGAAGATCCCTTCACTATCGGCTAATATGAGTACTTCTACCCCTACTTCCTTGTTCTTGTATTATGGCTCGTCTGTTCTGCATGATACTGAAGGATCATTTGCTAAGAATACCTGGACAGACAGTGAGTATAGCAGGGTCTGGCACATGAACCTGGATGATTCGCCCTGTATAAGCAGGGATGCCAAAACACAGGCCTCTGAAAACCGCCTGACAGGAAGCCCGGACATGGGGCCGCAGGATGTCAGCACGGCACTACTCGGCACTGGGGTACAGTTTAACGGAACCTCACAGTATATGACTACAGGAGAGGAAACAAGTACGGTCCTCACGCTATCAGCATGGATCAGGCTAAATGCAACAGGACTGGAACAAGTCATCATCAGTAATGATACCAGCGGAACTTTCGGTGCTAATGGATATACACTCAAGCTAAATGCCAACGACAACCTTGCATTTGAAATGCGCAGGGCAACTTCGGCTACATTCATCAGTACCGGCGGCATTAAATTGCAAAGAGACAAATGGTATTATGTCTGTGCTACATCAAATGGAAAGGACAATAATCTTTTTGTGAATGGCGTCGCAGACCTCGGCAGGTCGGGCACATTGCAAAGACTTGGCGCTGGTGGCGCTATCAGAATTGGCACAAATAAATCTAGCTCGTTGCCATTCAAAGGGATTGTGGATGAATTAAGGATACATAAACTCGTCAGAACCCTGCCATGGCTTCAGACCGAATATGAGAACCAAAAGAACAACGCTGACTTTTATAGCGTGTCTGGCGAGGAATACAATCCTGCAGAACGCTCCAGGTTTACAGGAACGTTCAATTCTTCCTGGACAACGGCAGGGAACTGGCAAAATAGCACGATACCTGTATTAAATTCAAATATTGTTATTGCTGCAGGCAAGGTGCTCCAGATTGAAGCCGCACAAAACCTCAGTTGCAACAGCTTTATACTTGAGAGCGGAGCGCAGCTCTTAATCGAAGGTAAACTGAAGGTGAATTGTAAAGTGGAGATTAAGTCAATGGCGAGAATCTCTCTCGGTAATAATGCATCTTTAAACTGTGGTGGAGATGTCATAAATCATGGAAACATTTCTATGGCTCAGCGCCTTGGTACGCTAATTTTTTCTGGCAACCAGCCTGTTCAACATTTCACGGGCAGTGGAACTACAAACATTTACAGGATAGAGAACAGCCAATCCCTCGCAGCAAACGTATTCTTGATGAATGCCCCTATTTTGGTATCCGGAGAAGTAAAATTAGACAATGGCACACTCAACTCAAACGGCTACCTCAAACTACTGGCAACCCAACAGCAAACAGCTTCACTTTTGCCTATACTAAAAACGGATTCCGCAGCCATCGCCGGAATTGTGCATGTTCAGAAATACATCGACGGTGACTACCCTTCGCCCGCAACCGCCAGAGGCTGGAAACTTCTTGCTTCCCCTGTATATCATTCCGAAAATCAAGGCAGCAGGAGCTATACGATTGCAGCCATACAAAATAGCATGTTCGTAACAGGCTCTGGAGGTGCAAGTAATGGATTTGACCCTTCCCCTCTGAATAGTGCAACTATTTACACTCATGATCAGTCTGTATCAGGAAAGCTCTCTCAAAAATATATCCCGATAGCCAATGCATTTATAAGCATCCCTTTTGGAAAGGGTCTCTGCGTATTTTCCAGAGGAGAAAAAACCGTATCAAATGCATACCTGAAGCAGATACAAAATGTCCCATTTTCAAATCCTAAGGGCTATATTTTAACTCACTCGGGAATTATACATACCGGGAATTTATCTGTTGCACTTGATAACAGGAACGAGGGAAAAGATGGAGATGGCTTCAATTTAATTGGTAATCCTTATCCTGCGGCAATAACCTGGAGAAAGTTAATTAAAGAGAATCTGGCTGACTTTGTTTGGATATTTGACCCATTAAACAATGCCTATACCGTGAGTGATTTACCGGAAACGCATATTCCTTCAGGCAGTGGTTTTTTTGTAAAGGTTAAAAATGGCTTTTCCAGTGGGACAATCACATTTACTGAAACCAGCAAATATTTTTCTGATGCTTCAGTACCCCCCGCTCCGGCATCATTCATCAAAACTTCGGTCATTAACGCACCTGACGCGACTAAGGAAGTGAACACATTGAGTCTTGAGCTTTCAAAAGGAATTTTTAAACAGCATTGTAAAATCAAATTCCCGGCCGTCGGTAATGACGGAATAGATGACCGCGATGCATTAAAGATAGACGAGGGCTACGTAAGTATTGCATGTATGGTGAAAGGTCAGCTTCTGGCCATAAATGAAAGGTCGCTAAACGGATTTGACAAGGAGGTATCACTACATGTTAAAGGATGGGAAGCCGGAAGGTATCAGCTGACACTAACTGGTATTGAGAATTTTAAAGGCGCAACGGTATCTCTTCTTGACAAATACCTAAATCAAAGTCTCAGATTAACAGGAAAAAATTATTTATATGAGTTTACTATTGATCCTGCAATAAAGGAAACCTACGGAAGTGAACGATTTACCCTTCAGTTAGAGACTGAAAACTGGCCGCCGGATGAAAGTATTGAGGGAATGATGGTCTATCCAAATCCTTTTAAAGACAAACTGTTTCTAAGAAGAGCGACTTATATCGAGTGCAGCATTACTTTAAGAGATCTCTTCGGACGAATAATTATACAAAGAAAATTAAGACCCGGGGAGAACATATTGTCAGGAATAGAAAAAATAGAAAAAGGTTTTTATCTGTTACAGGTATCTGATGTTATGGGCACCAGACATTTCAAAATTCTTAAAGAATAAATCAGACTCAAGAATTTAATCCGGAGAGTTCCTCCTTTTTGATCAGCAAAATCTGTTCTTCGCCAATGATCTGATAACCCAGGTCATAGCAAAAGCAATAGGTATTGAAACTTTCACTGACAACACTGGTATAATGTTCAAAATCAAAACCATCACTTAATAAAACTTCTTTGCTTACTTGTGCATGACCAGCTGTGATCAGTTTATCCAGAATACGCCTGTTCCTTGTTAACGTACAATTGATATGGCTGATCAAAAGCATTGAGGTCCGTCGCCGGATTCCATAATTGTAGCTACTTCTGCAAAGATCATTACAAAACCTCTTATCTGATCGCCCCTTAATAGAACGGCTGCAAAAAAAGCATGCCTTCAGCTTTTCCATAAAAATAAATTTTCCGGAAAGCTCCTCACTATTTATGAAAATAACCAAATAGGACTATTTTTATATTCTAGGCACAGGCGTTCAGGGCAATTCTCTTATTCATTTCCAATCTGACCATAGAAGCTACCCATTCCAGTTTCTTTTGCTCAACTTCGCCGAAGCTTCTGTGTTGTTTATCAACAATGCAAACGGAGCCTACATGAAAGCCATCATCAGTAGTTATTGGTGCCGCAGCATAAAATTTAAGGCCGTATTCTCCTGCAATCAGGGGATTTGAAATCAGGAACAATTCCTTGGTTACATTTTGAAATGCATGTTCACTCCCTTTAAGCACTGCCAAAGAACATAAACTAATACAGTCAAATGCGCCTTCACTGTTTATCTTATTTTCAGTCCTGCCTGTCCATACAGTATTACGATCTATAAAATTTATCATCGCAACAGGTGTATTAAGCATGGTCGCTGTAATGGCAGCTAACTGATCAAATACGGGTTCAGACTTTGTATAAATGATTTTATACTTGTTCAAATTTTCAATGCGCTCCTTTTCATCTGGAGCAATAATATCCATTCCAATCATCTTGATTTTCTTTAATCCTTTACCTCCCGATGCTTCAACAATACCCGCAACGAATTGATAACAAGCAATTAGTGATGTTTGGTAGCATTAAACAATTACCATACCTGATTTATTAAGAACCTGGATTGCAAAATTATTTCTAGAGAAAAACTGGCCTTACATTCTATTTTCAGCACATTTTAAGCGCGAATAATTTAATTCACTATTTCAAAACCTTACAAAATATTCCTATTGTAAAAAATGACCTTTTTAAAATAGGGCAAAGTTTTTCTCAATGTGAAGAAAATAATCATATCAAAAAATCACACTCTTCACAATGATTTCGTGATATTTTATTGCGTTACAAAAAAATAATCTTATTATTGATCATTCAGTCGGATTGAATCATAATGAAATCAATAATTAATCTCTCTTTTTTGCTCCTCTTGTCTGCTTTATGCTACGGGCAGGAGAACCCAAGATCAACACAATACATATTTAATAATTACCTCATCAACCCGGCTATTACCGGAATAGATAACTATACGGATGTAAAATTAGGATATAGAAAT
Organism: Pedobacter frigoris; assembly: GCF_005116445.1. Lineage (GTDB taxonomy): Bacteria > Bacteroidota > Bacteroidia > Sphingobacteriales > Sphingobacteriaceae > Pedobacter > Pedobacter frigoris. The sequence continues at coordinate 185,527 of NZ_SWBQ01000005.1, read as the reverse complement.
CAATGGAAAGGTTTGGAAGGTGCACCTGTTACCCAATATATCTCTATCCACGCTCCGATTGGGGAGGATTTTGTAAGGAGTTCAGTTAATTCCTTTTCAGGAAGAGGAGATAATCCGCTAAGTCGCAGTTATGTAAACTCTTATACTTCTGCAGAACCTCACCACGGAGTTGGTGTATATGCGCTTACCGACAAAGCTGGCAGGATAAGACAAACAAATATTAATGCAACTTATGCTTATCATCTGGGTTTAAGCTATGACCTGAACCTCTCCGTAGGAGTTTCTGGAGGAGTATCTTCTACAAGCATTGATGTGGCAAGTGTATTCGTCGATAATTCTTCTGATCCATTGCTAAGTGCAGACTACAATAATAAAATCAGGCCTGATGTTGGCGGAGGCATATGGCTATACAGTCCGAGATTTTTCCTGGGAGCATCAGCAAAACAGCTATTAGGATACCGATCGAAAACTGCAAATAAACAAACAAACCTATCCGCTTATCAAACCACCAACTTTTACATCACAGGAGGTTATAAGTTCTTTGTTGACGAGGATATTGCTTTTATACCTTCTGGGTTGCTCAGCTACTGGTTGAGTGCCCCTCCAACCCTGGATGCAAATCTGAAAATTGCCTATCAGGATAAATTCTGGATCGGAGGAAGCTTCCGAAATAATGATTCCTTTTCTGCTCTTGCCGGCTTTAATGTGGCTTCTCTGATTAATCTTTCTTATTCCTATGATGTAACGACATCTGCACTCAGATCGGTAAACAATGGAACTCATGAAATTGTATTGGGTATACTACTGAACAACAGGTACAATGTGAAATGTTCGACCAGGCAATTTTGAGTCTACAGCTTATCTAAGCAATGTTAAACTACCGCCGATAGGTTTACAATCTGCTCTTAAGTCTATACTATAGTAGTAAACACCTGCAGGCAGTTCTTTTTCCCTGAACCTTCCGTCAAATGGTTTATCGTATTTACCTACTGATTCGTAAACCAGCTGCCCGCTTCGTGTATAGAGTTTTATGTTGATATCTCCATAATCCGGCAGTCCGGTAATCATCCAGTAATCATTCATTCCATCGCCATTTGGAGTCATTGTATTTTTGATCTCCAAATTATCATTGGTCACTTCGATATGTACTTTTTCAAAAAGACTGTAGCAGCTTCCCAATTTACGTCTGATGTAATAATCGGCAGTTTTACTTACCTTAAAAGTGAATATTCCTTTATCGTTCACAGAAATGGGTGCAGCATCGGTTTCTGTTTGGTACAATTGATAAGTGCCATCCTGAGGCGCTATCACAGAAAGCATAACTTCAGTAGCATAGCAAACCCTCATATCATTGACCACAGGAGTTTCAATTGCAAAAGAAGGATTCGCTACGATAAAGTACTGACTGGTGGCCAGTCCGCAACTTGTATTGTCTTTAAGGATCATCCTGTATTTTCCTTCTGGTATACCCGTAAGGTCCGCATTAGCCTGATTTGATTTTACTACTTCCCCGGCCTCATTCTCCCAGGTGAAGTTATAGGGCGGAATACCGCCGTTCACTTTTATACCCGTTATTGACCCTCTCAGTAAACTGCAGCCGTCGTTGACTACGGTTCCAGTATTTGGCTCTATTACCAACAAAGGAGTGTTGGTAATGACATAGGGACCAAAAACAGTCTCGCAGTTATAAACATCATAGACAATCATCGAATAACTTCCTCCGGTGAGACCTTTGATTTCCATCGTCCTGCTATCTGCATATGTACTCCCCGGAACTGTTGCTCCTGCTGCATCTTTCCAAACATAGCTGTAAGGCAAAGGGGTGTTTGCGGCAAACTTCAATGTGATGTTACCATTTTGCAATCCACATGTAGTCGGGTTCACAGACTCTGTAAACGTATATTGTGTAGGCGCAATCTGCTCAATGACAAAAGATTTAGTATCGGCACATGGTGTAGTACTGTTACTCGCCACAAGTCTGTAAGTACCGGGCGCCAGATTTTCAAGTTTCAAAACCATTCCAGTAGAATAATTACCTTTTAATAGGCTGACACCCGCTGAATTCAGCCATTCGTACCTATCTGCTTCTTTAATGGTTACATTGGCAATTGAACCATTACTGGTATTGCAGGTCGCACCCTTAAGTATACCTGCACTGATCTCCACTGAATTATAAATCGAGATTAGAATAGGACTGCTTCTTACAGGCGAGCAAGCGCTCTGATCGGTTACTTCAAAAATATAATATCCGCCTTCTACATTTTCCAGGTCCTGAGTTTGCGCAACCTCCCCTATAATTATACGGCCTGCCGCATCATAACTATACCATTTATATGAAGCAGTTCCGGTAAGGTCTGAAACCGTAATCCCTTTGATTGATCCATTTTGTTTACCACAGGCGGCACGCACTATTGTCATTCCCGAAGTACTGATCACCGGTGCCGGGAGTCGCTTAATTTCCTTAAATGCAGTTTCCTTAACACAGCCTGCTTCATCGGTAATCTTCAGTTTATATTCGCCCTGAGGGAGGGATACTGATTTACCACTGGCGACAACATTTCCCGCTTTATTGATCCATTCGTATTTAATATTCCCTTTACCGCGCAATACCTCAGCTGAAAATGCAAAGTTCAGCTGACCACAAACGGGTGTCGGCCAGGTAACGACCGGATCCGTTAACTTCTGATCTTTTACTTCAAATACTTCAGCTATTGCCTTACAGCCATCATCGATGATCACTTCATAACTGCCTACCTCTAAACCACTAATTTGCTGATCATTACCCAGAAACACCCTCCCCCCATTATTTACAATTTTATTCCAGGTAAAAGTGAAGCCTTCTCTTGGCTCAGGAATTTTAATGGAGCCATTGCCGTTACAGGTAACAGGATCAATGACTTCTTCATTGTCCAATAGTGCCGCAGTTGAGAACTGAGAAGTAGTAGCATTTAATAAACTCGCTGTGGCAGTGACATTACCGGTTATGGACCCGGAATACTCCCAGCGTCCATCACTTCCCGCCTGTATGGTCTTGAAATAGGTTCTCCCTTCACAAATACCCTCACAATTAATTGTATAGAACAATTCTACCTCGGAATTTGGAGTCGCCCTCCCCGAGATATAATCACTTCTTTTTTTAAGAACCTGTACATAGGGCTGATAATTGTTTAATGCTTTACCTATACCAAATACTTTATTACAGAACATACTGTTTCTGGTGATTTTTACAGTCCTGGCAGAAACACTTTCAAATCCAAAATTATTATATCCGATAAGATTTGCATCAGTTGGATTGGCACCACCTACAGTACCTGAAGCACCTTGTTCGACTTTGATTCCAATCCCATTGCCGAGTACCTCTGTCCCGGCGACCCCTGTTCCGATAGCATTGCCTGTTAATATGAAGTCAGCATTTGTTATGGATACACCAAAAGTACGGTTACCTGAGATGATGTTGTTACGCATATAAAGTTGCGTATTAGAAGAATTTATTTTAACTCCTGAAATTTCAAGTGAAGAGGAAGAAAGAAACAATGGAAGTTCGTGAAAGTCCTTTGTTCCTGTATAATCTACTCCTATTTTATTACTTACAATATTAACTTCAAATCGATTCGAGGCGTTGCTGTAACCATTTCTAACAATATTTAAATTGATCTGGTTGGCAGCAATCACATTTCCATCTCCCGCATTATCGCCTCCAATATTAAGAGAGCAATCGTATAAATTAGCAGAAATACCTGTCACATTAGAGTGAGGCGTAATTCCATCATATAAAACACCGATGAGGTTGGATTGAATATTTATATTAATAAGAGATGTTGCCGTAAAATAATTTGAATTCTGAATGATGATCCCATTTAGATTACCTCCAAGAACATTACCTTTTCCGGGGGCTCCTATTCTGATATTGCTTGATCTGTAATCGATGACAATACCAGATCCGTTGCCTGTAATATTCTGAAGGCTATTGATCTTTGAGAAATTGCGAAGATAGAGACCATAAATTTCTACTCCCGAAGTGACCCTGTTATCAGCATAATATTGTCCAATTACTAAACCGCTAAAAGTGGTATTTGCATTTTCAGGTTCTATAATTACTTTCGCCCCGGAAGCCCCAAGAGCCGGCCAGCCAGGTTGAGCGCTTCCATCAATGATTACATTTGAAGAAACAACGGGTAACTGGTTTCGGAGACGAATTGTCCGATTATTGTAATCGGATGGATCTCCTGGAAGATTGAAGTTAATTGTATAACCCGTTGTACCAGCCGGAACAGTAGACAAACCCTCCCTCAATGTACCTGGCCCACTATCTGCAGTGCTGGTAACTGTATAGATCTGACCAATTGCTGTTTGAAAGCTTAATAGTAGAATTACCAAAATGGCGTATGATGAGTAGCGCATAGTTAAAAATGAAATGCCAATTTACAATTTAATGAAACTTTAGCGTAATATTTCTAACAAAAACAGGGCACAATTAATTATGCCCTGTTAATTCAATCTGATAAAAGAGTATTATTTTTTGGTCACCTTAAATTCAGTCCTTCTATTCAACGCGCGTCCTTCAGGATTATCTTTGCCATTTGGAAATTCATTAGGCGCAATTGGAACGGTTTCTCCATAACCTTTACTTGTCATCCTGTTGATATCAATCCCCTTAGAAATAAGATAATCCACACATGACTTTGCCCTCCTGTTAGAAAGATCGAGGTTATAAATTTCGACCCCTTTACTATCGGTATGGGCGCTAAGTTCTATCTCAATTTTTGGATTATCAACCATAATCGTATACAGATAATCCAGCTTTGTTTTCGAATCTTCGGTCAATGTAGCTTTGTCGAACTCATATAAAATGTCCTTAAGCACGATAGGCTTATCCATTTCAAACGGAACAAGACAAATGTCAGGACTAAATAATGTATCTTTTTTTGCTAGGTCATCATAACTGAAATTGATGACTTTACTGAAGTACTTTTCTTTCTCTGCAGTGATCTTAATCTTACGATTGGTATTTATTTTAAACGCATATTTACCAGATTCATCAGTGACGAATTTTATTACTTCCAGTGAATCAGTCAATGTAACCGTTGCATTGGAAAGTGGCTTCAAAGTATTGCAATCTAATATTGTTCCCTTTACGGTAAGAAATTCCTTTTTTACGTGAAACATCTCAAGGCAGCACAGTGATTCTCTATCCGAGCTGATGTAGCCTTCATTTTCGGAAACCGGAGAGGGCGTAAAATAGATGTCATCTTTTGAAGAGTTAAATGGATAACCCAGGTTTCTAGGCTCTGACCATTTAGTAAAATCACCCTCACTTTCAAAAAAGTCAAATCCTCCCATCCCCACTCGTCCGTTGCTGCTATACAATAATTTATTTGTTCTGCTATCGAAATATGCGGCCTGATCATCTTCTGTAGTATTGATGGTATTTCCGAAATTTATAGCCTGACCCAGCGAGCCGTCTCCCCTAAGCGGGCAGTACCACAAATCAAATTTACCTGAGCCTCCAGGTCTGTTAGATGAGAATATAAGGTATTTACCATCTTTGGTTACAAATGGCTGTATCGAACTGAAGCCTTTAACGTTTACCTGACCTCCCAACTCAATAGGATCTGACCAGCTTTTTCCATCCGCTCCTATATTGAGCTGATAAATTTTTTTATCATTCTGTGCTGTCCAGCTTGTGATATACATCAACTTACCATTTGGATGAAATGCCGGTGCTGCCGATTCCCGGTCTTTGCTGGTAACCTGAAGTTTTTTAACAGAAACATTCTCTGTCAAAGGATTTCCTGAAACTTCATACACAGCATTTAAATAAGGTGTCTCTTTCCTGGTTACTTTCTCATTATTCTTATCAGTCAGTACTTCTTTTTTTCCAGAGGTACTAACAGGACGAGAAGAAGTAAAATAAAAACTACCACCTTTTAAAGTCGGAGTATAGTTAGACCCTTTATCATTGATGTCATTCTGAAGTTTACTCAACATGAATAGTCTTGGGTAGCGAAGTTCGTAAAGGGCAAACTGGCAGGAAGCTATTTCAGATTTAGCTTTAACTGAATAAATATCATTTACTTTATATTTTGCAAGAAACCTGTTGAACGCAGTGATTGCTTCATTATAGTTTTGATTGGCACGTAAAGTTTCAGCATACCAAAAGGTACTCAATATATATTTTGGATTAGTGAATTCTGTGGCTATGGCATACCACTTTTCAGCATCAGTAAAGTTTTTATACAACCTTAGAGATTCAGCCAATTGGAATACGCTATACTCATAGTCATCCTTTTTAGGACTTTCTTCCTTGATCTTATTTTCAAAACCATAAGGAATAACAAAACCTGCACTATCCGGGGATATTTGTAATGCCTTTTTATAGTATTCGGCGGCAGCATAATACTCCTTATTCTGAAAATATACATCCGCTACTCTCTTACTATTCGTTACAAACTGAGCATTGGCAGCAGTTGTAAACAGGCAAAGGATCATCAATGTTTTAAGCAGTTTCATCTGTATGAAATTATGTTTTTCTATTATTCTATTCGTTAGTTACAATCGTGGGCAAAAGAAGTTCGGACCTATAATTCCTTTTCTGCTTGTAAAGGAAACAGAGAGTTCTAATCCACCCTGACTTCTTGTGGCACGATTCAAACTCGATGTATTGAAGTCGTAGCTCAATCCAAACACCATGTTCTTCAGATGTAAGCCGAAAAATGCAATAGCGGAATCATCAACGCGGTAATTTGAACCAAAAAGTAAATCTGATTCCTGATTTAGCATCAGCTGTGCATAAGCACCTACGGCAATCTCTTGTGCATTACCTTGTTTCATATACAACATATTAGGAGTGATATCAAGTACCTCTGAAACTCTTACCCTTGCACCACCATGAGCAGCATACCTTATGGGCATTCTCACGCTGTTGCCCAGAAACTTATCTACCGGCCTCGTAATATGCCCGGCCATTACACCGCCGAATGTATTTATTCTTTGATCAGGATTTCCATCAAAAAACATTACTCCGGCATTTACGTCCGGAACCAGCGTATTAGAAGATGCGAATGATTCATTGATACCGAAATTAGGATCATATCCTGTAATGGGGTTAAACTGAGAGCCCAATGTAATCTTTGAAGGATCAAAACTCTTATTAAGGATACCTGCTTGTAGTCCAAAATTAATCATATTTAAACCAGCTCTTCCAAAATGGATCCTGTATGCTCCTGAAACCAGTGCACTTAGATGATTGTAACTAATATCTCCTGCATTTTGATTCAAGACCATCGCACCAAAAGCGAGGTTTTTAACCGGTGCCATGTCGAATGACGCACCACCAGTTAAAAATGAGTTTGAAATTGATCCCCACTGCTGCTTCGCGTTGAGTGAAACTCTGTACTCTCCATCTGTTACTCCTGTCAATGCAGGGTTTAACCACAAAGGGTGTGCATAGTATTGTGAGAAGTGAGGATCGATCTGGGCTGTAACCCTTACGGCTCCCAAACTTAAAAATGCTCCTATTGCCAGTATTTTTATTAGTTTCTTCATAACAAATTTGTTTTTCGAGGTTTTAGGTAAATAGTTCATATTAACTGGACTCATCTTCTATCTTAATAATGTTATTGTACCTTTCTTAGTTGTTTTTGTACCATCATTAAATTCAACATCCAGGTAGTAAACATATACACCATTCGGCTGCATGTCACCTTTATATGTTCCGTCCCATCCATTCTGAATACTTAATGACTCATATATGAACTGTCCCCATTGGTTGTAGACACGCAGTTTCATTTTGGCAATCGTATTTCCGTATACAAGGAATACATCATTCTTTCCGTCATTATTTGGTGTAAATGTGTTTGGAACAAAAACAGTGTTGCCCAAAGGATTTTCGCTCTTCGCTGTTAATGATGTCGCATCACTTAACTGGCAATCCAATTGTCCTTTTGCCCTCACCCTGATGGTTACACTTTGATCTGGCTGCAGACCGGCAGCAAGGTATGTCGTGCCTGAAGTAGGCGCTATCCAAGTCAAACCATTATCAAGAGAAATTTCATAACCCGTAGCTCCTGCAACAACATTCCATTGGAACGTAATGCTGGTAGATGTAGCTGACTGAACTGACACTACCGGAGCATCCAGTTTAGAAAGAACTGTTACAACTACTGGAGTACGTGTTGTACTGGTACAAGTAGTAAGCGTATTGGAAGCCTCAACATAATACGTGGTTGTCGCCGTCAATCCTGGTGTAGTAAATGATGTCCCGCTAGACAATGCTGTACCTCCAGTTGCAGTACTGTACCAACGATAAGTAAGCGCAGCATCAGGATTGTTTACTGTCAGTACTGTAGTTGAGCCCGAGCACAGTGGTCCGGAAGCTCCAGATACAGATGCTGGTGGTACCGGAATGGCTGTCGGAGTTACCGTAACTGCCGTGCGGCTTGTACTTGTACATGTTGCTGTAGAGGCACCTACATAATATACTGTAGGAATTGTAATACCAGGTGTTGTAAAGCTGGTACCTGATGCAAGCTCAGTTCCATTCGTAGCAGCTGTATACCATTTGTAAGTTACTCCTGTTTGAGGATTTGACACAATCAATACTGCAGCACTACCTGAACAAATACTTACAGACGAAGAAGCGACCGTTGGAACAAGCGGTTTTGGAGAAACTGTTACAGTTGATTTAACTCTTCCGGTAGCATTTCCACATCCCGAGGCACTTACTGCAACTACATAGAAATCTGTATTTGTATTTAATATTCCGGTTGTAAACTGAGTACCCGTGAATATAGAAGTTCCACCATTAGCAACATCATACCACATATAAGACACACCCGCTTGTGCATTTTGAACTGTTAATACAGTAGACTCGCCACTGCAGATATTCGTTCCGGTAGCAGCAATTACCGGGGTAACTGGTAGCGGGTTAACTGTAATCGTAACAACTCTTGCTGTCGCTGCTGTATTTGCACATTTATTAGCACCGCTTACAGTTACATAATACGTTGTCGTTGCATTTAGCACCGGTGTGTTAAATATTGCTCCGGTCGATACTGCATTAGTTAAGGCTGCATCTGTATACCAGGTGAATACTGAATTCGTAACAGTTGTACTGCTGGCCGTTAGGGTGGCCGATCCACCGGCGCACAGCGGATTTGCTCCTGAAACGGCGATATCAGATGCTAATGCTGGCGGGTTTACTGTTAGTGTAACCACTCTGGCATTGGCTGCTGTATTTTCACACTTGTTGGCCCCTCTGACTGTTACATAATAGTTTGTGGTCACGGTGATTGGAGGAGTATTGAACACACTTCCCGTCCAAACAGCATTTGTAAGCGCCGGATCACTGTACCAGGTAAATATTGGATTAATTACGGTAGTACTGCTAGCTGTTAAGGTAGCTGTCGTACCTGCACATAATGGTGTGCTTGCTCCTGTAACATTTATATCCGAAGCCAAAGCTGGAGGATTTATGGTTACCGTTACTACCCTGGCATTAGCTGCTGTATTCGCACATCTGTTTGAGCCTGAAACCGTAACATAATAATTAGTTGTGGCATTAAGTGCACCGGTATTGAATATTGGCCCTGTCCAAACTGCGTTCGCAAGAGCCGGATCACTGTACCAGTTAAACACCGGATTCGTAACCGTTACACTACTCGCTGTTAAGGTAGCTGAGGCTCCTGCACAAAGTGGCGTGCCTGCGCCTGTGACATTTATATCACTGGCCAAAGCAGGAGGATTAACTGTAACGGTAACAATTTTAGCTGTGGCAGCTGTATTCTCACATTTATTCAATCCTCTTACTGTAACATAATATGTAGTGGTTGCAGTAAGCGCCGGGGTGGTGAATGATGATGAATTAGAAACAACAACTGTTAGATTGGCATCACTATACCATGTGAATACCGGATTTGTTACTGTAGTTGTTGTAGCAACCAGGCTAGCTGTATTTCCTGCACAGAATGGAGCATCCGCACCAGTTACACTAATGTCTGAAGCTTGCGCCGGAGGATTCACAATTAATGAAACTACTTCTCCATTTGAGGCAAGATTTTCACATTTGTTATCTCCTTTTACTGTCACATAATAAGTTATGCTTGCTGTAAGCATTGGTGTTGTAAACTTATCTCCGGTAAATACTGCGTTTGTTAAAGCAGCATCAGTATACCAGGTGAATACAGGGTTTATAATTGTGCTGGTTGTAGCAGTCAGTACAGCGGTAGTACCTGAACAGAATGGCGAACCCGCACCCGTCACATCCAGATCAGCTGCTGTCGCAGGAGGATTGACTATTAAGGTCACCACTTTTGCATCGGCCGCAGCATTCGCGCATTTATTTGTGCCCCTTACAGTTACATAGTAAGTTGTCGTTCCAGTCAATGCATCGGTCACAAATGTATCTCCTGTAAATACTGCATTCGTAAGTGAAGGATCGGTGTACCAGGTAAATACTGGAGCGGTAACGGTAGTACTTGTTGCTTTCAAAGTAGCTTTTGTTCCTGCACAGAATGGTGCACCAGCTCCGTTAACTGTAACGTCTGCAGCAACCGCAGTAGGATTAACTGTAAGTGTAATTTTAGTTCGTCCGGTTGTGTTGCCACAAGAATTACTATTAACAGCGCCTACATAGAAATCATGAATGCCACCGCCCAAACTTGCAGGTGTTGTATAGGTATTTGTATTAGCAGCTAAAAGATTTCCACCTACCGCTGCGGTATACCAGTTAAATGACACGCCAGTAACAGCTTTAACACTCAAATTAACAGGAGTATTTGGGCATGTTGTAAGCGGGTTTGCATTAGCTTCCGGCGCATCAGGTGCGGCTAGTATAGTTACCACAACTTTGGTTTTTACACTTTCGCATCCATTGCGGTTTGCCGAAACAAAATAATCATATGTTCCTGCTGCCAACCCTGGATCGGTAGAAATTGTAGCTCCGTCTGCCAGGTAAGTTGTTCCTCTGTACCATTTATAGGTTATACCGCTTGATGCAGGATTCTTCACTGCTAAAGTAGCTGAAGAACCGGCACAAACACTAGCTGAAGTACTTTCTACAATCGGATGTGCAATTACACGTTGTGCATAATTAAAGTCTACCGTGGTCAATACTGCTGCAAGACCTGATCTTAATCTTAGTTCAACACCATCAAATTCTTTTTGAGGTACAAAAGATAAAATTGCTCCGCTGTTATCACTAAATAATTCTAAATTGATTAATGGACTGCTAGCAACGACCGCATCATTGTTGCTGGTTGATCCGTTATAAGTTGTTAATTCTATAGAAGGTAATACGGCCAATGAAAGTAGTTTTCCAGGGGAGCTGATACGTACTTTTACGGTATCACCAATTTTGGAAAGTCCTGTAAATCCAATGTGTTGATAAACTGAAGCACCTAATACACCTACAGGCATTACCAATGAAGAAGCACTTTCAACATTATTGTCAACCGCAAGTTGTGGATTAAATACTCCTGTTAGCAATGCAATACCATCAACCCCACTTCTCACCTGATTAATAGCGGCCTCGCAAGGCACGTCAGTCGGTGTGCCATTAGGAATTACAATTACATCAACTGAAGTACGAGCTGATGTACAGCCTCCCGAAACAAAAGCCTCAACGTAATAAGTGATGGTTAATGGTGAGGCACCGTTGTTAATTAACGGAGCTGTTTCATAACGTGCGTCTGTAGACAGTACCGTTGTAGACGTCGAACTATCATACCATCTGAATGTGGCCCCCACTGTGCTTGATGTCGCTGTCAACACAGCTGGAGAACCTGATCTTACGGTAACCGAAGCAGGAGTTACTACGGGTTTATCAATGATACCTACGTTGATTGTAGCAGTAGTTCTTGAAGATGCTACACTACAAGAATTTACAGCCTCTACGAGATAACTTACAGTACCGGTGATGCCAGTAATTGTGAACGTTGCTCCATCGGCCTGATATACTCCGTTGTTATCATACCATTTGTAAGTGATTCCAACAAGGGGGTTGCTCACTGACAGGATCACATCAGTTCCCGCACAGGCGTTAACTGTAGGTGATACCAATACCGGAGGCAGAGGTTTAGGTGTAACAGTTACATTAACTGCCGTTCTGTAGCTTGTACATCCTGAAGCAGTATTTGCCTCTACAAAGAATCTTGTATTTGTTGTCAATGCCGGAGTAGTAAAGGTTGTACCATCTGCAAGGTAGTTGCCCGTTGCATCATACCATTTATAAGTAATTCCGGGATTTGGACTTTGTACACTTAAAAGCGCAGTCTGAGTTTCGCACGCAGTTACATTTGCAGAAACTACTTTAGGAGCTACAGCTAAACGTTGTACATAGTTCAGATCTACTGTTTTTAATAAGCCTGCAAGTCCGTCGTTGATGCTAACTTCAACCTGATTAAAGATCTGGGTTGGCACGAAAGAAATAAGAGCTTCTGTATTTCCACTCAGTAATTCGAGACGGATCAAAGGATTATTTATTGCAAGACCGTCATTGTTGCTTACATTATTGTTATAAGTACCAACTCTGATTTCTGACAATAAGCCTAATGAAAGAAGTTTACCAGGAGCTGTTAACAACACCCTTATTGTATCTCCGATATTGGACGGATTGGCGAAACCGACGCGTTGATAAACTGAAGCACCCAACAGGCCAACCGGCATTACCAGAGATGAAGCTGTCTTAGTGTCGTTATCAATTGCCAATTGAGGATTAAATACACCTGCAAGAACTGCAAGTCCGTTAACTCCATTAACTTGAGTAGTCGGAGCTTCACACGGTACAGGATTACTTCCTCCCCCATTCACGTTGATAGTCACCTGTACCCTGCTGGCAGATGAACAACCTGTAACAGTTGAACTGGCCGATAGGTAATAAGTCGTTGTAGTTGTTAAAGGCGGTGTTACATAGGTCGATCCTGAGTAAACTGGAATTGTCGACGTAGGAGACGTATACCAATTGAATGTAACATTTGGATCAGTGGACGAAGCTGTTAGTATAACAGTCTGACCCGCATTTATGGTAGTTGCAGAAGCCTGTACCTGTGGTAATACCGGTAAAGTATTAACAGTAACCGCTACCGCTGTACGCGTAGCACTGGTACAAGTACCATTTGCAGCCTCAACGTAATAGGTTGTGTTTGCAGTTAATACTGGTGTTGTGTAAGTTGTCCCGGAAAAAATAGGTGTCACTGAAGTTTGATCAGCATACCAATTGTATGTTGTTCCAGGGATAGGATTACTTATCGAAATTGGTGTAGAAGAACCTGAACAAACAGGTGCTACTGCCGCAACAACCGGAGCGGCCGGCGCAGTGGTTACAGCAACATTAACAGGAACTCGCAATTGATTTGAGCAGCTTCCCTTACTTACTTCTACGTAATAGGTTGTATTTGCAGTTAAGATTGGCGTAGTGAAATTCTCTCCTGTAGCTAAAGGCATTCCTCCTGTCGCATCTGCATACCATCTTAAGGTCGTTCCGCCATTCGCAGCTGCAGAAAGTGTCGTAGCAGACCCGGCACAAATCAATTGTCCCGAAGCTGAAACTGTAGGATTAGGGTAAATCACTTCTGCACCATAGATACGCAGATTGATCAATGCTGAAACCAGTCCAGCCGCTCTTACTTCCACTCTATCATATACAGCCCCTGCCGGTAATGTAGCTATAAAACGGTTACCGGTAAGCAAACGTAAATTAAGCAACGATGAGCTAAGTGTATATGTGTTGACAACGGTGTTGCCATTCATTATTCTCACCTGAATGCTTCCAAGTACACCTACATCAGCGAGGCCTGTTGGGGTCTCAAGATTTAAACGGATACTGTCTGTTCCAGCTCCTGTACCCGCGAATATTAGTCTTTGATATCCTGAACCACCAACTCCAACTGGTAATGAAATCGTTGTATAATTAGTTAAGTTATCATCCACAGAGTTACCGGCATTTTGTACAGTACATAGCAGGCATATTCCATCTACGCCGCTTTGCTGACTTATCGCGGCATTACAGTTAGGATTTACTGGGCCTCCAACTACCACTACGGTGACCGGAGTCCTGGTTGCACTTGGGCATCCTGAAGCATTAACTGAACCTGCATAATAAGTTGTAGTAGCGGTAAGTGCAGGGGTTGTGAAGGTAGTACCGTTAGCTAAAATTGCTCCTCCTGTAGGAGCTGCATACCAGTTAATGGTAGCTCCGGCGATTGGAGTAGCGGATAAAGTGGCCGTTTGTCCGGAACTGATTGTTTCATTGTTACTGGTAATTACAACAGTTGCAGGTAGTGGATTTACTGTAACCGTAACAGCCGTACGTCCGGCACTTACACACGATCCAGCAACAGCTTCCACGTAATAAGTAGCATCTGATGTCAATGCTGCTGTTGTGTAACTCGTTCCGGTACCCAGGATAGTAGCTGTCGTAGGATCAGCATACCAATTATAAATTATACCTGATACAGGACTATTGATATTCAGTGTAGCCGTGGATCCTGCACAAACAGGAGCTACAGCCGCTATTACCGGATTAGAAGGCGTAGAAGTAACCGTTACTGTTACCGGAACTCTTTGTAAGTTAGCACAGGTTCCTTTACTTACTTCTATATAATATGTTGTTGTCGATGCTAATGCACCAGTAGTGAAAGTTTCACCTGTTGCGAGAACTGTTGTACTTGTTGGTGATGAGTACCATTTTAATATTGTACCACCATTTGCAGTAGCATTTAATGTTGTTGCGCTACCCGAGCAGATAGATTGACCTGTCGATGCAACCGTTGGATTTGGATAAATTACTTCTGCACCATAGATACTTAAATTACTTAATGCTGAAACAAGAGCTCCAAAACGGATTTCTACACGGTCATAAACGCCCCCGGCAGGAAGCGTCGCTTTAAACCTATTTCCACTTAACAGTTTTAGATCAAGCAAGGTTGAATTCAAAGGATAAGTTGCGACAATATTTGATCCGTTCATTACAGTCACTGTAACTCCTCCTAAAACACCAATATCAGCTAAACCAACAGGCGTCGCCAGGTCTAAGCGAATACTATCTGTGGCCGCACCGGCATTTGCAAAAATCAATCGCTGATATCCTGTAGAACCTACACCTACGGCAAGGTTGATTTTAGTAAATGTATTCGGGTCTGAATCTGTCGACCCTCCAGGTGTCTGAACAGTGCATAATAAGCACAAACCGTCAATACCACTTTGTTGACCAACAGCGGCATTACAGTTTGGATTTACAGGAGTACTTGTTACTGTAACGGTGACAGGTACTCTCGACAGGCTGAAACAACCTGCTGCATTTTGTGTTTCAACATAATAAATTGTTGTAGCTGATAATGCTGGTGTAGTAAATGATGTTCCAGTACCTAACGCTACGCCACCCGTCGCATTAGCATACCACCTTATGGTATTGCCCGCATCAGCAGCTGCCTGAAGCATAGCAGTCTGACCCGAACTTATAGTCTCATTATTTGTAATTATTGTAGCCAACGCAGGAGCTGCATTGATACTCACTGTAACCTGGGTACGACTGCTGACAGCTGATCCTGATGTAGCTTCAACATAATATGTCGTGTTTGATGTCAATACATCTGTAGTATATGTAGTTCCAGTAAATAATACTGTATTTCCCGAGGCGCCATACCATTTGTAAACAACATCTGGAACCGCATTGCTTACCGAAAGCGTAGCCGTCGTTCCGCTACATGTTGTTGCCGCCGCTACAACTGGTGCACCAACATTAACCAATAAAGAATAATCAGTAGTAGTAGACAATCCATTATTATCAGTCGCTTTCAGGGTAATATTATAACTTCCTCCGACTGTTGGCGTACCGGTAATCTGACGTGTTGCCGGATCAAAGTTCAACCCTGCAGGTAAACCTGTAGCTGTATAAGTATATGGAGCAGTGCCGCCGGATACAGCTGGCAAAGTTTGTACTGGATATGAAGTACCCACAAGACCGTCTGGCAATACAGCCGTAGGTAATGACAACACTCCATTCACTTTGATAGAATAATTTTGTGTAACACTTGCACCAACAGCATCCGTAACTTTAACGCTGACATTGAAAATACCTGACTGTGTAGGTGTACCTGTTATGTCACGCGTAGTCGTATTGAAAGCCAAACCCGGAGGCAAATTAGTTGCCAGGTATGTATATGGCCCCGTACCTCCCGTAGCTGCAGGAATATTTTGAGTAGTATAAACAGTTCCAACAGTTCCGTCTGGAAGGATTTTTCCTGCAAGTAATAGTGGGTCACTAACCTTGATCGTATAGTCAGTAGTAACTGTAGAACCATCAGCATCTGTGACTTTCACAGGAATAGTGAATGTTCCAACTTGGGTCGGTGTTCCTGTAATCTGACGGGTTAAAGGATCAAAGGTTAATCCCGGAGGCAAACCTGTGGTGGCACTATAGGCATAAGGTCCATTACCTCCTGTAGCCGAAGGAATAGTTTGTGTTAAATAAGTTTTACCTACTGTTCCGTCAGCTAAAGCCGCCGTAGGGAGGACTAAAGGATTTCTTACAACAATTGTATAATCTCTTGATATGGTATTGCCATTAGCATCTGTAGCGGTAACAGGTATTGTATAAGTACCGGCCTGGGTTGGTGTACCATTGATTTCACGTGTTGTAATATTAAATGTCAATCCCGGAGGAAGGTTAGAAGCAGTATAGGTGTATGGTGTAGTTCCTCCGGTAGCGGCAGGAATTGTTTGCGTTGGATATACTACACCAACAACTCCATCAGGTAAAACTGCTGCCGGTAATCCTAAAGCTGGAGTGACATTTAGAGTAAATGCCGTAATTGCCGAACAACCTTTGCTATCAGTTGCCACGATTGAAAATGCAGCATTGCTAACCGCTGTCGATGGTGTACCGCCTATAGCGCCTGTTGATGACAACGTTAAACCAGATGGCAGAATACTTCCCGGAGCCAATGTATATGTAAATCCGGGTGTTCCTCCTGTAGCCGGGTTAATCTGTCTTGAATAAGATGAGGATACGGTAGCATTGCTTAAAGTAGTTGTTGCAAAAGTTATAGCGGGATTAACCGTAACAGTAACTGGTACTCTCTTTGCATTAGCACATGTTCCTTTACTTACTTCTATATAATAAGTTGTTGTACCTGACAATGCGTCTGTTGTGAATGTTTCTCCTGTTGCAAGGGCAGCACCACCAGTTGAAGCCGCGTACCATTTCAATGTAGTACCACCATTTGCTGATGCATTTAAGGTTGTAGTACTACCGGAACAAGCAAATAATCCGGTTGAAGCAACAGTTGGATTTGGATAAATAATCTCGGCACCATAGATGTTAAGATTACTCAAGGCAGAAACCAGTGCTCCAAAACGGACCTCTACACGATCATAAACTCCTCCTGCAGGTAAAGTAACTTTGAACCGGTTGCCATTAATAAGTCTCAAATTTAACAAACTGGAATTTAGTGGATAGGTTGCTACCACATTTGTACCATTCATTACCCTTACAGTAATTCCACCAAGCACCCCGACGTCTGCCAGTCCTGTTGGTGTTTCCAGGTCAAGACGTATACTATCTGTAGCAGAACCCTGACTTGCAAACAGTAATCGTTGATAACCAACAGCTCCTACGCCAACGGCAAGGTTAATTCTAGTAAAATTATTTAAGTCGGCATCAGTTGAATTACCTGCATCAACAATACTACAGGCCAGGCAAATTCCTTCAATCCCACTTTGCTGACTTATTGCTGCATTACAGTTTGGATTTGCAGGGCCATTTGTCACTGTTACTGTAACAGGAACTCTTGTAGCACTTGAGCAACCTGAAGCATTTTCAGTTCCAACATAATATGTTGTAGTCGCATTTAGGATTGGTGTAGTAAAAGTACTACCTGTAGCAATTGCAGCACCACCAGCTGATAAAGCATACCATTTTATAGTACTACCTGCATCAGCAGTGGCAGCAAGCGTCGCGGACTGTCCTGCACTGATTGTTTCATTGGCAGTAGTAACTACCGGAACATTTGGTAACCCATTTACCGTAACTACAACTGCAGTACGCGAAGAACTTACGCAAGTACCAGTAGCAGCTTCTGCATAAAAAGTAGTAGTTGCTGTGAGCGCGGAAGTAGTATAACTATTACCAGTGGACAAAAGTGTACCTCCTGTTGCATCTGTATACCATCTGTATGTATTCCCTACAGTGGGAGTATTAATTGATAAAATGGCCGTTGATCCTGAGCAAATTTGAGCTACCGTTGAGACGGCTGGAGAAAGTGGTATAGGAGTTATAACTACATTAACAGGAACCCTTAAAGATTCTTCAGTACACCCTATAGTTCTTGCAGAAACATAATATGTTTTATTTGCAGTAAGTGAGGGGGTGGTAAATGTACCAGTCGATGGCACTGTGGCAAGAGCGGTTCCTCCGGTGGCTACATCATACCATCTCAATTCATTTAATGCATTTGTTGTTGCAGTAAGATCAGCGGTTGAGCCCGAACATCTGTTTACGGTGTTAGAGGCCGGCGCTATAAAGGTTGGGCGCGCTGCAGATCGGGCTACTGAATATAAATTAAAGGTTTGTGTAAGACTAGCATTTAGTAATGATGACAATGTAACCTTTACCCGATCAAATGGCACTCCGGGCGCAAAAGGTACTGCTGCTGGTTGTCCACTATTCAATAGTCCAAGTAAATCGAGATCAAGTAATGTTGAAAGATTTCCTGTATATACTTCAGTTGCCCCGCTATAAGCTGTCAATGTAACATTATTCAATAAACCCGCATTGAGTAAAGCCGGAGCAGCCTGAATCTTAACGTTAAATTCATCCCCGGCATTAGATAATGTTTCAAAATAAATATTCTGACTAATTGTCCCTGCAACTCCGAGAGCGCCTAAACTAATTTCCGAATAATTATTAGGATCAGCATCGATTGTCCTTTCCATATTAGTAATGCCGGCTTTACTCAAACCTAAAAGATCAACGGTAAGTCCCGTGCCTTCATAGGAGGTAGCAAACGCCTGCGCGCAGGGATTAGTACCATCACCATGAAAGGCATAATACACATCTGTATAGCTATTTGCTCCCAGCCCCAAAACCGCATTGGTAAAATCTTTAATATAAACACGATCATAAGCTGCCGTTGGTGTTATTGCGATATAATAATATCCATTTGCATCCTTAATGAGTTTTATATTTTCTGTAGAAAATGGATTTGAACTATTCCCGG
Source organism: Pedobacter frigoris (assembly GCF_005116445.1). GTDB lineage: Bacteria > Bacteroidota > Bacteroidia > Sphingobacteriales > Sphingobacteriaceae > Pedobacter > Pedobacter frigoris. The sequence continues at coordinate 166,313 of NZ_SWBQ01000005.1, read as the reverse complement.
AGATTACATTATTTGCACTTCCAGTTCCCATTCTTGCTCCGGCTTCAAAATAGCGGTTACCCAAAACAACCGATCCTACTACATTGGTTAAAACATTACCCAAGTTTCCTCCAAGAAGTGTATTTAAAAGATCTGGGTTTGCAACGTTAATTCTTATATAAGAAGTTTTACCCGCAGCTACCGTACTTGGAAATTTCAATTCAAGCTCCCCTTGAAATGAAGCAAGCCCCAAAGCAAGTCCTGCATTTGAGATAATTCTGGTGTAAGTTGAATTATCCGAAGTCAAAGCATTAGCTGGATTATTAACCGTAGCTATGTTACAAGCACCAAGGCCTAAAAATCCGCAACCTAAACCAGTATATGGTCCGGTATGGACTTCTTGAGTTGCATAAATTCTGGATTGTGCATACGATTTAGAACCTATCAGCGTTATAGCTAATAAATATATAAGTATAACAACAGATCTTTTAAAATTTCCTGGTAGGGTAGATGTCCATTTCATAAGAGAGGAATTGAGATTATCTAAAATTACTGGTACAATTTTAGTAATAGATTAGGTGGCAATAACCGTTCGAATTGTTCATTTAGAACACTCCAAGAGGTACGTCTTATTCATTTTGTTCATTTTAAGTGTTAATAAAAACCCTAAATGACCTAAAACGGCTTTAATTGACTGTCAATTAACGAATTGCACAAAAACATTCTTTAATGTTCATTTTTTATCAGAAGGACAATCATTCATTGTTCATACATAAAGCATTATATTCGTTATGATCAAGAATTTAACGCTCAATTATAATGTTATATGGATGAAACATCTATCTTAAACGAACTTAAAAGCTTAATTCTATCCAAGACAGGCATTCGAACAATTACGCCAGCTGATTGTAAAAGAATTTCGATTGAGATTAGCAAAACTCTGAATAAGAACGTGAGCGAAACAACGATTAAACGTTTGTTTGGATTTGCTGTGGTTAAACATAATTTTTCAAAATTTACGCTAACAACCCTCTCAGAATACGTTAACGAAGAATATCTTGATGTTAACCACGTTTCGGCAGGTGCTAATGCACAAAGCTCTTTACAAAACTGGAAAGAACTTCATGATAAAGCTACACGGATTACAGACTTTACGCTTAAAGGAATTAAGAACCGTTCGGGAATGCCTTACGAGATGACCATAAGTAGGAAGTTTGCTGAACATGACTTTGAGGACTTTTTTAAAAGCGACCATAGTTTTACCTGTTTTATTTCTCAGCCGGGCTATGGAAGAACTATCCTCTTAAGCCATCTCGCAGAAATATTCATCAACGATAGGCAACCTATATACAAAAACTCCACAATGCTTTTCGTCACGGCATATGGGTTCTTTAATAAGGAACATATGACTTTGAATTTCGAGGATCAGTTGAAATTACAACTTGGAATACATCCAAAAGATAGTCTAATTGATTATGCTAATAAAAACTATAAATCAACCGGAGGCAAACTGGTTATAGTAATTGATGGATTTTCTGAGTTAGTTTTGAGGAGAGATTTAAAAAAGCAACTTTTCGAAAGCATCATCAATTTTATCTGTAGTGTGGAAAATAATAAATCCATAAAACTTGTGATGAGCATGAGATCTACTACCTGGATTAGATTCTATGATTGCATCAGACACTCATCATATTTAAAAACAAAATGGTTTCCTGGAAATTATTTCAATCTGAATGATGTATCGAATGTACCTCCTCTTACAGAAAAAGAAGTAAATCTGATCCTGTCTAAAATTCACCGCCTGAACTCAACTGATATAAATCCAAAATTAAAAACTCAGTTAAAATTCCCATTTCACATACAATTATATTATCAACTAAAGGAAGAAGACCCTCACTTTAACTATTCAACGAATATTACTTTTTATGAGTTGATATCCAGATTCATTCAGGATAAAATATACAGATCAAACTATTACACGGAAAAGATATTATTCTTGAAAAAAATAGTTCAACTTACAAACTTTGGAAATAAAGGAACAGCCGTTCCAAAAGACGACTTAATAGGTGAATTGTCTGCATTTAAAAATGCATATATGGAACTTTTGTCGGACGGGATATTAATGGAAGAAAAAAGCCATGAACAGTTTCATCCAAAAGAGTTCGTTCGTTTTATTCATCCTAACATATTTGAATACTTTCTTTTTATAGAACTGCTGGAAAAATTCCATCTAAGAGTAGATAGTGAATTCTTTAACTATATTAGAAAAGAATATACTGGCAGTCAATCCAGATTTCAACTTTTACAATGGACAATACGGTTTATTGTGAGGACTGGAGATTTGGGAGCTTTGATCAGTATCTTTGATTTAGAACTCAACAACTATGAACGAAGCTATCTGGTTTTATTCATTGCCGAAAATCTGGACTATAGAGCTAAATATAGTCCGGAAACAATAAAACTCCTAAGAGAGCACAACCTTCATGACAGAATTATCAAGGAATTAGTCAATTTCGATTTCATAGATGCCTGCTATAAAGAATCTATAAATGTTCTCCTTAAAGTTGTAGATACCGAACAAAACCGTCTGGTTTATCATTCTTTATTGGCAATTTTTGACATTCTAAGCTTGAATCCTGAATTAATTAGCAGTAGACTGGAAATATTATCGAAATTCCAATCGGACAACTGGATTGTCAGTCCTAATGCAATCGTTAAGTTAATCCACGCAAAGATTATAGACAATGAAGCACACGGGGAAGGGTTAATTGAAAGTCTGGAAAAATCGTTGGCTGCAAAAAAGGAAGCTGACCCTACACCCGACAAGGCGATATCCTATGTATTAATTATGCTTTTAGGATTATTTTACAAAGATCATAAAGCAAACTTGCGCCTGATTAAAATGATTCTGGACCAAAATGGAAAGGTTTTTAATCGGGATTCTCCTTTCTTAATATTTGCCTTAAGCAGATACGGCCTGATAAATTCCATAATTAACCCTGGCAAAAAAGCTGACCAGCTTGAAAATATATTGATTATGCTCGACCAAAATAAATCAAGATTTAAAATAACCAGATATGCTGAGTCGATTATCCGTATGATGCAAGCTTATCAGTTGAAACATAAAAAACAATACTCCATGGCATACAATTTTTGCCTTGAACCACTGCATCTTTTCAAGACAAATGGCTTAAATATGAATTGTCTTTTTATCTATAATCTCATTATTGAAATCTTCATGGAGGCCAATGATACAGTAAAAGCAAATGAATATAAATATGAGAAACTGTGTTTTATAGAAGACAACAATATTCCAAGCCTAATCTTTTTACCCTCCAATGAGATCAAAAAATTTTAAGTTAAAACCCCTCATCAATCATCCTTTAATGCGATCGATCAATGAGGGATCATTGATAAGCTTCTATTTATTTTTATACTCTGCAGCCAGCTTAAATGCATTATAAGCATTCACAATTCCACCCGTTATACAAAGATCGCTAAAAGGTACAGTTTTACTGTTATCTTCTTCATCCTTAATTACAACAGACTGTTCCACTTTAACTACCGACTTCATTATGATCTCTTTGATTTGCAAAGCAGTCAATTTTGGATAATAAGAACGAATCAATCCTGCGAGACCTGCAACTACAGGTGCTGCCATACTTGTTCCATCTAATTTTTCATATTTTGATCCTGGAACAGTTGAATTAATATTTACACCGGGTGCGAATACATCAACTTTTGTTTTTCCATAATTTGAAAAACTTGCTTTAATAGAACCATCGTTCTCCCAGCCGGAAGCACCAACAGTTAACCATGCAGTAGCTGCTCCCCCACTCAAATAATCAGGATTAGGATAATTAGCTTTTACCTCCAGATCTTTATTGTCATTACCAGCAGCATGAATTAATAGAACATCTTTTGATACTGCATATTTAACAGCTTCATCAACGACGTTCTTATCCCAGGAATAACTTTTGCCAAAGCTCATATTAATTACTTTGGCACCATTATCGACCGCATATCTAATTGAATTTGCAACGTCCTTATCCCGTTCATCTCCGTTTGGCGTACTACGTACTCCCATGATCAATACATTATCCGCAACACCACGAATTCCAAGATCATTGGTTCTAACGGCAGCAATAATTCCTGCAACATGTGATCCATGCTGAGCATCTGGACCAGCCACATCGTTATTACCGTAAAATTTTTCTTTCACATTATTTGGGTCATCACCAACAATAGACCTTGGATCATAATCAAGATTTAGATTATAATCTATTTGGGACTTGAAATGATCATATCCGGGAGTAATCTGAGTATCATAAAACTCTTTAAAACTAACATCTTTCAATTGTTGAACCATAATGCGTTGTATATTGGCTTCCATCTGGCCTGTCGGTGTAAACGCTTTAAAGTCCTCAGTAGAAGGATTTTCTTTACCAATCTTTTTCACCACGTTATCAACCGCAATCTTAAAACCACCGAAACGCTCCAATCCAATTCTAGCTTCCGCCAGTTCCTTATCAAATTCCACCTTATTCTTTTTATAGGCTTCAAAGGCTGCAAGGTCAGCAGGCGCTACAGATGTCGCATCAGCATTAGCAAATCTTACATTGTCTCTGCGAATAAGACGGGTCAATTCAAGTGTTTCATGATTAACAGACCCTTTAGCAGAGCCTAGAAAGTTCCAGCCATTTACGTCATCTATGTAACCATTCTTATCATCATCCTTGCCATTACTAGCCTTCTCCCTTTTATTAACCCAGACGATAGATTTCAAGTCTTCATGGTTAATATCCACACCCCCATCGAGAACCGCAACAATTACTGGAGTCGATTTTTTCCCCTTTAATAACTCATTATAAGCTTTTTCAGTACTGATACCGAATGTTGTGTCAGCTTTTAAATCCAGATTCTGCCAGTTGGGCTTTTGCGCAAGTGATATAAAAGGTAATGCAGTTAATAAAGAAATTCCCAGCACACGACAGCGGAGAATATTTACGTTTATTTTAATCATATATACAAATTTTAGACAAAGTTAGGTAATTATAATATCAAGGAGTGATTATCATATGTGTGATTATCACCAAGTCATAAACGATAAAACCAGACTTTTAATCTGGTTTGCATAAAAAACGAGAAATAATATCTGATTACAACATGCTATTTCCATCTGTTTCTCTTGCTATAACATCAGCAATTGAAGTTTGTGCCAACACATTTAATGTGGCATCTCTTACGTCAATAAATGTTTTTCTGATACCACAAGTTACCTCATCATGACATTCATCACATTTCCGGTAAAATTTAAGACTTGCACATGGGACCATCGCAATAGGCCCATCTGTAATCCGCAGGATGTCGGCAAGAAATATATCTTTAGGATCTTTATTTAAGCTATATCCTCCCCCAGCTCCCTTTTTGCTATAAAGGTAGCCAGCATTACGCATATCCAGCAGAATCTGCTCCAAAAATTTCCTGGGGATCATTTCCTGTGTAGCCAGTCTTACGATTTGCATTGGAGGATTTTCCAGATTCTTACCAAGAGCAACCAGTGCCTTTATTGCATATTTTGTTTTCTTAGACAGCATATAACAAAGCTAAGAAAAAAGATTTATGTAACATCAAATGATTTCTGGCATAAACTTATTTAAACATTTTAAAAATAGAACCCCAAAACCAGCTCTCTTCTGCCTTAAGCATAGCTTCTAATGTTTTATTTACATTTTTTGCTAATTTATTAATATCTCTTACTGTACTCTTAAATACCCTATAATTGGGTTCTTTCTCACTCCCCTCTACATCTGAAAGTTCATTCAAAAGTTTAATAATTGGATCCAGCTCTCTTTTCTTTCTTTCCTGCGCAACCTGTCTCGCAATATTCCAACTATTCTTATCTGCAAAAAAGTATTCCTTACGCTCTCCTGGCCTATGCTGCTTATCCACCAGACCCCAGCCTATTAAATCTCTTAGCGTCATATTAGCATTACCTCTTGAAATATTCAGTTCTTGCATAATATCCTCCGTGGTTAGTGACTCAGGAGATATTAACAAAAGCGCATGGACTTGAGCCATAGTCCTGTTAATCCCCCATTCTGATCCAAGTTTACCCCATGCCTCAATAAATTTCAATCTCGCTTCTGTTAATTCCATACTCAAAGTTAACCTCAACTATTGTATTTTCAAACATTACTGAAAGTAATCATGAATAGTTATAATTTATACCTATGCCATTTTCATGTTGCTTTTTGTATTTTTGTTACCTATTTAAGCGAAATCCCTATGGCAAAAATACTAATCATTGAAGACGATCTGACTTTCTCCCAGATATTAGAGGTTTTTTTAAACAAACATGGATTTGAGCCTTATGCCGTAAACGAAGTTAGAAAGAGTTTTGCTTTAATAGAACAACAAAACTTTGACCTACTGCTAATAGACTATAGATTACCCGACGGAACTGGTTTAGATGTATTATCCTATTTAAGAGAGAGGGGATTGATACAGCCTACAATAATCATGACAAGTTTTAATGATGTGAAGACGGCAGTAAAATCTATACAACTTGGTGCATTTGACTACATTACAAAGCCCGTAAACCCTGACGAATTGCTAATGATCATTAAAAATGCATTAGAAAAAAAAGAAGGCAATGAGTCAGTTTCTTCTATTGAACATACAGATGCTATAAAAGGAAAAAGTCCTATAGCTGATAAACTCTATGAGCACATCAACCTAGTTGCACCTACAGATATGACTGTAGTCATACAGGGAGAAAGCGGAACGGGTAAAGAATATGCTGCAAGGGCACTCCATATGCAAAGCAAACGAAAAAACAAGCCTTTTGTCGCTATTGATTGCGGAGCATTATCCAAAGATTTGGCTGCCAGCGAATTATTCGGACATGTAAAAGGAGCATTTACAGGAGCTTTAAATGACAAAAAAGGGCAATTTGAAGCTGCAGACGGGGGTACCTTATTTTTGGATGAGGTAGGGAATTTGAGCTATGAGGTGCAGGTGAAATTATTACGGGCACTCCAGGAAAGAATCATTCAACCTTTGGGAAGTACCAAGACAAAAAAAGTCGACGTTCGAATCATTACAGCGACAAACGATGATCTTAAAACAAGCGTTGGCAACGGCACGTTCAGGGAGGACCTCTACCACCGATTAAACGAATTTAAAATACAACTTCCAGCGTTACGTGACAGAGGAAAAGATCTCGAATTATTCATTTTACATTTCATTAAGCTTTCAAATACCGAACTAAACAGGAATGTTAGGGAAGTAGCTCCACAAGCTAAAGAGCTGTTACTTCAGTATGATTGGCCTGGCAACTTGCGTGAGCTAAAAAATGTTATCAAAAGAATGGTATTACTAACTCCCAATGAAACCGCAGACGTAGATTCTCTTCCTGAAGAAATGATCATTGCAATTAATCAAAGCCCTAAAGCGACCGGCTCAGACTTAAAAGCTATAAATGAAGTTAATGAAAAAGCACTCATTATTGAAACACTTGTCAAAGTGAAATACAACAAATCAAAAGCGGCTAAATTATTGAACATAGACCGTAAGACGTTATATAGCAAAATGGAACGCTATGAAATAGAATAAACCATTTTAAGTAGCATTTCGATTAGCTGAAATAACTTATTCTTATCCGGAATTTGTTTTCTCCCCCTCAAATCGAGTTCATAAACTCTAAATTCAGCAGCCAGTGACCTTCCCCCAATCTGCGAAATTCTACCCGCAAGACGGTGGCAGATCAGGCATAACTTATCTGTTTCATTTTCGTTTACAGCACGTCTCAGTTCTTCTATATCATTCAAAGAATCCTCTTTAAATCTCAGCAAAATCTTGGCCAACTGTTCTTCATCTCCAAATGTCATCTTTTTTAATGAAGAAAGATCAATTTCAACCTCCGGTGTCGATTTAAATATCCGCTCGTGTAGCAAATTACCGCCTTCAAGTGCACTTAACAATTCTGCTTCTCTAAAAGGTTTCATGACTAGGCCGTCAAAGCCATTATCCAGAAGATGCTCACGTTCATCCGGCAGCACCTGGGCTGTGATCGCATATATTTTTACCTCACCGTCAATTTTCTCCTTCAATTTTCTGCACAGCATTATCCCATTCATTTCCGGCATCCTCATATCAATTAATACATGTGTTACATCATTATCCCACACTGTATTTAGTAAATCTAACGGAGAGTTAAAAATCTTATGGGCTATATGATTCTTTTTAAAAATAACGCTGCATAAATCCAGGATCAACCGATCATCATCCACAATCCACACTTTGTAATTCGCACTTAATGATTTTAATTTAGCTGGGTTTTCGATTTCGGGCTCACTCTCTAGTCTGAAGGTTAAATATACGGTAAAAACGCTACCCACACCCTCCTCACTCTTTACGTATATTCGCCCTCCTTGATTTTCAACAAGCGATTTAATAATGGTTAAACCCAAGCCCGTGCCTTTTCTATTGACAACATCATTATCGTAACTATTTGCCTGTTCAAACTCATTAAATATGCGTTTGGTCTCTTCTTCTGAAAGTCCTATTCCTGTATCCTTAACTGAAAAAGTAAAATGGAGGTTATCCTCTTTTCTTTTATAGTTTACGGATAGGGATATTTTTCCATGATTTGTAAATTTCACTGCATTTCCCAACAAATTAAAAAGAATTTGTTTCAGCCTGAATGGATCACCGTTTACATATCTTAATTCCTGTAAGTCGAGATCAGCAATCATTTTTAACGATCTAGACTCTGCCTGAGGTCGCATTATCGCAATCACTTCTTCCATGAGGTCCCTGATGTCAAAAACTTTGTTTGAAAAAGTGAACTTACCTGAAATGATCCTGTTATAATCCAGCACCTCATTTACAATTTGCAATAAATGTTCCGATGAATTATAGATTGCATCTATATCTGTACTTTTTGGATGCTCCTGATGCCTTATTAATTCAGAATAACCAATTATCGATTGTAATGGAGTACGAATTTCATGGCTCATATTTGAAAGAAATCGCTGCTTCGCCTGTCCATGATACTCGGCCTCATCCCGCGCAAGCTCAAGTTCATTTCTATAACGACCACTTTTACTTATGTCAGTCAAAATCAGATAAAGCAACAAACCAGTCAACAGTACAAACACCAGCATAATCAAACTTATTGTGGTAATACTAGTATTTACAACTTTTTTTGCCAGAATCCCATTTATTTCAATCTGATTGACTACCTCACTTTCTACCTGTCGTAACACATCAAGCATTTGACTAATCAGCAGGCTATTTGCATTAGCCAACTCTGCTTCTCTATTCAAAAAACTGGCATTTTTTTTCCGTTGTTCTTTTTCAATAATTCTTATAGACTCCTCCAGATTTTTAGCCATCCTGTCTTCAGCTGATAAGGCTATAGTATCTCTTTTTACCTTTTCTTCGCTAATTATTTTGAATGAATTGTCTTCAGCTGGTCTTTTCCGGCCAAATAATTTGCTTAAAAAATTTCTTGGCTTTTCGTCAGGATAGATAGTCGTTGTCGACGTTTTTTCCTCTGTTGCTAAAATAGTGCTATCAGCCTGCTCACCACCTCTGGACACAATATTATTTAGATTTTGAACCTGTTCAGAAAAGACACTATTATTGACCAAACGTTCTCGAACAGTAAGGTAATTTATAAATTGTTTGTCTCTCTGACTCAACAGCCGCTTTATTTTATGTATGCGATCCAATTGAAGGCTGTCACCACTATAAAGCAAAGCCAGGCTGTCTAGTGTCATCCGCAGATCTTTAGACTGTTTAAAGAGCTTGGCATAATTTCTAGGATCGTTGAATGCTTGCTTCTTTTGAAGCTGGTCCAAACTCCCTATTCTTCTGGAAGTGACATTTACGATCCTTAACCTTTCACTAGGTGCTGAAATGTGCTCCACAGTGTTAAGCATCTCTTTAAATGCAACTCTGCTGACTCCCCATGCCATAAATAAGGCAAAACACGCCAATAGAAGCGAGATGATTACTTTACCTTTTATGGAACTAATGAAACTCTTTCTGGGGACATTGCTCATTCTCTTACTTTAATATATAACGGCAGACCATACACGAAGGTATAAGTCTTATACCAAGTTAGGCCATAATACTTCTATTGTATTTACTCCGATATTGTATTGGCGACAAGCCGGTAATGCGTTTAAATGTAGTTCTGAAAGCCTTGTTGTCTGTATATCCAACCTTGTACATTACTTCATTTACATTTTCACGGGAAGACTCCAAACTTACTTTTGCTGCCTCCATTTTAACACGCTGTATGTACTCGACTATTGTATTCGAAGTTGCCTTTTTAAACCTGCGTTCCAGATTTCTTCTTCCAAGAGCCTGCATATCAGCGAGCTGATCAATAGTAATTTTTTCACTGAAATTGTTCTCTATGTACTCCTGAACTTTCTTAACACACTCGTCCTCATGCCCCTTTTGTCCTTGAAATATCGTAAAAGATAATTGGTTTTCCCTATCCAGTTCAATAGCAAATACTTTAGCCGAGAGTACGGCTATTTCCCTACCGGCATATTTTTCAATCAAATACAAAATCAGATTCAGGTAAGAAAAAGCACCACCACTTGAATAAATACCCTGTTCATCAGTTATGATCTTCTGCGTGACAAGCTGTACATCTGGAAACATTCGTTTAAAATCATTCTCAGCCAACCAATGCGTAGCACATTTTCTACCATTTAATAACCCTGTAGATGCTAATAAAAATGCCCCAAGGCAAAGGCTTGCTATTTCAGCCCCTTGACTGTACTGTTTAACAATCCAGGGAATAAAATCACGATTCTTTTCAAGGGCAGACTGCATTTCTCCATCAATCGCCGGGATAATGATTAAATCTGTTTTTTCAACATCTTCAATTAGTAAATCAGTATTTACTGTAAATAACCCTCCACTCACTAAGGTTTCCTTTGAAAGCCCGATTAATTTCACCTCAAAAACAGGATCAAGGCCTTTAGCTTTATAGAACTCGTTAACTTGTGAAAATAATTGTCGGGAGCCCTCAAGACTTCCCAAAATAGCCCCTTTAGGAACCAAAATGGATATGTGTTTCATAATATAAATCTAAATATAGCAATCGTTATAAGCAACCCTATTTATTTCAATAATCATAATATGGGTCATCAGCACAAACTTGATAAAGCGTCTTTTTGAATCTCTGGAAATCTAACGGAATAATAAAAAAGTGATTACAATAGCTTTTTTTTATTTGTTCATCGGTTACGCCATTCTCAGAAACGATAACGGTTGGAACGTTTGTGGTATCCGGATTTAAACGTAAAGCAAAGCAGCAATCAAAAGCAGTCTGAAAATCTGAAAATGCGATAACCACAGCGTTTGGTCTGAATTTATCTAGCACTACAAAGGTGTTTTTGTTGCCTGAAGAGAAAATAACTTCAAACTCAGTGGATAGTGACCCAAACAATGGATTCACTACCTTTAGATCTTCGATTAAAATTAAAATCCTTTTAAGCATTTCTAGAGCTAATTCTTAAAGAAATATTTGCCAATATTTTCGTTTAACAAATTCACAAAACAATACTTTAGCAATTTCGCAACAAATAATACCGCAGAAATACCAACCAAAAGTTAAATAGTTTTACCATATTGAATCATCATAGAAACTTAAAGGTAATTAATAATTCATAAATATGCAATTAGTAAAACATATCCTCTTTAATCCCAATTAGCTGACAAAAATTTGCATAGAAATAATAAAAGTTTAATTTTGTCGACTTTCCAGATCATCAGATCTTTTTTTAGCCTGGTGCCAGATTAAAAGCCTTCTTAGCTCAGCTGGTAGAGCAACTGACTTGTAATCAGTAGGTCATTGGTTCGATTCTGATAGAAGGCTCTTCAAAAACCCAATTAATTATTTTTCCTGACAATCAGCAGCTATAAACGTAAACCTACCTTTATCAAAATTGATTGGTTTTCCTTTCACAAAATATGACCTGCCCAGAGTTGTTTCAATCTGTCCTACTCCAAGTATAAGTTTACCGTCTCTTTTTAGGAGGGCAAGCGGATTTTTATAAATTGTTTGACTCGACCCAATCTTGAAAGTATAATCAACATATAAGGTATCCCCTTTAAACATACCCTCAATTTCTCCATCGTTCTTGCCCTTCTCCACAAAAGTAAAGACCAGGCTTCCCTTAACCTTACCATTTTTTAATGTCTTTAGATTCAGAAAAGCCGAGTCAAGCTTGTCTGCCGAAATAAAACATTCAGTCTTAGCGACAACATTAACCGAATCGTCACTTGATGCCATCGTTGTCTTATTGTCACTTTGATTGCAGCTAAAAAAAACCAACACAGCAGCGATAGCAGGGAGATAAAAAATAGAACTTTTCATAAGAAATGATTTGTTTTTTTTGAATGGTTAATTGTTCTTCAAGATAAGTAAAAATATTTTAAGATTTATCAAAGAGATATTCATATCTGCTGAATGATTTAGCTCAAGGCTGCGGTCCCTGCATTTGACAAATTGTTTCAAATACTACTCAAATCGTCTCAATGTTCTTTTAACGAGCACTGCGTTTCATTTTTTAATTTAAACTTGTTAATCAATTTTTAAATGAACAACCAAATGAAACTTAAGCGCATTGCCTTACTCACTATGACCGCTTTTCTTTCTTTACCTGCAGTTAGCCAGGAAAGGAAAGCACCCGCATATCCATTGATTACACATGACACCTATTTTAGCATCTGGAGTGCTACAGACGAGATCAATAAGTCTACCACCACCCATTGGTCAGGCAGCAATCTTTCCTTACTTGCTCATGCGAAAGTAGATGGCAAGATTTATCGCTTGCTTGGAAAGAATGAGCTGAAATACAAAACCCTAGTTCCTGCTGCGGATGAAACACCTTATCAGGTTAATTATTTAGAAAAATCCCCCTCAACAAATTGGGCCTCTCTGAACTTCGACGACTCTTCCTGGAAAAAAGGCGATGCACCATTTGGCCACAATGCCGGTAAGCCGAAAACCAAATGGGCAAGCAATGATCTTTGGATAAGACGCAATTTTGACTTCAAAGGGAACGGTAACGAGAAACTATACCTCAAGCTATTTCATGATGATAATATCGAAGTTTATCTTAACGGGGAACAAATATACAAGCATAGCGGCTGGACTTCAGGCTTTGAGTATATTCTGCTTTCAGAAACAGCAAAATCAAAGTTGAGGAAGGGGAAAAATCTAATGGCTATCCATGTAGCGAACACAGCAGGAGGACAATACCTTGATGCCGGAATTGTCAAAGAGATTGAAGACAAAAAAGAATCGCTTATTGTGGATGCAAAACAGCAATCTGTACAACTAAAGGCTACACAAACCATTTATGACCTTAAATGTGGTGCTGTAAATATTCAAATGGCATTTACTTCTCCTCTCTTATTAAATGATCTTGACTTATTGTCTCGCCCTATTTCTTACATTTCCTTTCTTGCCAAGTCAATGGATGGGAAATCCCATGATGTACAGATCTCTTTTGGAGCCTCCACAGATATTGCGGCAAATAATTCCATGCAGGAAGTTAAAGCGGAGAAATATACATCCGGGCAGATCGCTATACTTAAAGCAGGTACAACAGAGCAAACACTGCTTACAAGAAAAGACAATGATTCAAGAATAGATTGGGGGTATTTATACCTGGCAACACCACTGGACCAAAATTCCTCTCAATTTATAGCAGACAGCTTCGGAATAAGCAATAAAAAAAGCAATGCTTCAACCGGAAAACAGCTTTTTTTAAATACAACTCTAAATATGGGTAAAGTATCGACTCAAACAAAGGCACAATATGTAATGCTTGGTTATGATGATTTATATTCAGTTCAGTATTTCGGAGAAAATCTGAAACCCTGGTGGAAAAACACTACAGATGACACCATTGAAAAACAACTAAATAAAGCGAGTAAGGATTATACTTCAATTATAAAAAAATGTACTACGTTCGACAATGAGATGTATAATAAAGCTCAGCAAATCGGCGGAGTTAGTTATGCTAAATTATGCGAGCTGGCCTATCGTCAATCCATATCAGCACATAAGTTAGTTAAAAGCCCGCAGGGTGACATCTTATTCCTTTCTAAGGAAAACTTCAGCGGGAGCTTCATCAACACTGTAGATGTAACATATCCTTCCGCTCCATTGTTTTTAGAATACAATCCAGAACTGATGAAAGGAATGCTAAATGGCATTTTCTATTATAGTGAAAGCGGAAAATGGAGCAAGCCTTACCCGGCTCACGATCTTGGAAGTTATCCCTTGGCAAATGGACAGACTTACGGAGAAGACATGCCGGTAGAGGAGGCAGGCAATATGATGATCATTACAGCCGCTATTGCAAAGGCAGAAGGGAATGCCGAATATGCCAGAAAGCACTGGAAAACGCTTACCACCTGGGCTGAATACTTAAATAAATATGGCTTTGATCCTACAAATCAGCTGTGTACAGATGATTTCGCTGGACATATGGCAAGAAATGCTAATTTATCCGTAAAAGCCATCGTTGGATTAGGATGTTATGCCATGCTAGCCAACATGTTAAAGGAAAATGAAGTAGCTAAAACATACAACACAATTGCAAAAAAAATGGCGCTGGATTGGATGAAAATTGCAGACAATGGAGATCATTATGTACTTGCATTTGGAAAACAGGGAACCTGGAGTCAAAAATACAATCTTGTATGGGACAAATTACTGGCATTAAATATCTTCCCGAAAGAAGTAGCACAAAAAGAAATCAAGTATTACCTTACTAAACAAAATGCTTATGGATTGCCTCTGGATAGCAGAAAATCATATACGAAATCTGACTGGATTTTATGGACAGCTACTCTGGCAGATCAAAAATCTGATTTCGATAAACTTATTCAGCCCGTTTATAAATTCACTTTAGAAACCAATCCGCGTGTCCCCCTAACCGACTGGCATGAAACTGAAACAGGAAAAAAGGCAGGCTTTCAGGCAAGAAGTGTGGTTGGCGGGTATTTTATCAAATTCCTTGATAAGAATCTGAAATAAAGGTTCGCCTGAATTCAAACCAGTTGATGCACTACATATGCGGACCTGGGAATAATCATAAGGGCATAAAAAAAGCCTTGATGTTAAATGAACATCAAGGCTTTTCAGTAGCCCGTAGGGGAATCGAACCCCTGTTTCCAGAATGAAAATCTGGCGTCCTCACCCCTAGACGAACGGGCCATTCCTAACGACTTTACACTCCAGCAACTTTTAATAAATCGCTCTTATTATCGTAACGGGATGCAAAGATAAAATTCATAATCGTTTTATAAAACTTTTTTTAAAAATCTTAATTCTTTACAACTTTAAACTCCGTCCTCCTATTTTGCTGATGTTCTGCAGAAGAGCACTTCACGCCGTCACTACATTTATTAAGCAACATAGTTTCACCATATCCTCTGGCTGTCATTCTATTTCTTGAAATCCCTCGGCTTACCAGATAATTCACAGCAGATTTCGCCCTGCGTTGTGACAAATCAAGGTTATAGCTATCCAGTCCTCTGCTATCTGTATGAGAACCGAGTTCAATTTCCAATGTCGGATTGTCGCGCATGATTCTCACTAGTTCATCCAAAATCTCAGTAGCATCGGGCCTGATCTTATCTTTATCAAAATCATAATGAATATTTTCCAAAACAAATACCTGCCCCACTTCAAGTAATGGCTGCAAACGTAATGTAGCCACCAATGTATCTGACTTAACCAATCCTTTTGTACTCACTGTCGCTGAATCGCTAAAAAATTTGAGTTTCTGACCTAATACTTTATAGTTTGTATTTGCTTCCAGATCAAAGAAAAAAGTTCCATCCTCTTTACTATCCTGTCTGGCCACAATACGGCGACCGTTACCAAACAGAGAAACTGCAGTAGCCGGCAATACTTCTCCCGTCTTTTTGTTTAATGTAGTGCCTTTTAAGGCAAAGATCAATTTTGGCTTCAGATTAGTAAAACTATAAATATCATCTCCACCTTTTCCTCCCTGACGATTAGAAGACAAATATCCTGAAATTTCATCCTCAGAATTACCAGCAAAAGCAAAATCATCGCCAGCCGAATTTACAGGATACCTCAGATTTACAGGCTTACTCCAATGATTTTTCGTGCCTTTTACAGTAAAAATATCCAGTTCACCCATACCAGGCAAACCATTACTGGAGTAATACATCGTACCATCAACCGCCACATTAGGAAACATCTCATTTCCGTCTGAGTTGACAGACGTACCCGCGTTCTGCGGCGCACCCCAGCTCCCATCAGACTGAAGTTCACTAAACCAGATATCTGTTCCTCCGGAGCCCCCAGGCATATCGGAAACAAAATAAAGAATCTTCTCATCCGGACTAAGTGCGGCATGTCCAACCGAATATCGTTGTACATCATTATAAGCAAATGCCCTGCTTTCCCAAATCCCGTTATTTAAAGTATAAATTACCAGCTCAAGGTTATTGGTTCGGTATTTTTGTCGATCTTCTTTGCTTACCTCTCCATCTTTCCCCACATATGTACGGGTAACAAAGAGTTGATTCCATCGCTTATTACCAATTACCGGACCGGAATGATAGCGATCATCATTATACACCGAATTGTCCAAAGTTCCTGCTCCTAATGCTAGTCTCTCCCTCCGTTCTGCTGTATAAATTCGCAAATACGGATTCCCAGTACGACCATATGTGTTCTTTAAAATAGCAGCATTAGGTTCTCCCGTATAATAAACCTTGTCACCCATCGGAAAAACACCGAATTCAGACAAAGTTGTATTCACCTGCTCTTCGTTCTTTAACTTATGAGCAGTAGGCTTAGCCAGCCATATTAGTGCCGAATCACACCCAATGATTTCATTCAGCACTCTTTTCTTATCACCTGTTTTTGCAGCATATTGCTGTAGCATCTGCTTAGCCTTATCATATCGGGCATTCGCTTTTAGAATAGCGCCGTAAGCTAGCAGATTATCTGCCTTGCTCTCAGGATACTGAATTACTCTGGCATACCAATTTTCAGCCGCCTCGTAATCATTCATCTTCCTAAAACAGTCCGCCAGCCGCTCAAGATCAGTCAGTTTTGGCTTTTTTACGTCGGCCAACCTAAGATAAATTGAAGCCGCATTTGCATATTCATAATCTTTATACAATTGATTTGCCCTGTCCCTTAACCCCGGCTGTTCCTGTGCATTTACTACAAAACTCGTTAATAACATCAGCACTATAAGAAGTGATCTGTACATATTCTTCATGGAGTCGTTTATTTTGATTTTCATTAATATTTACTTTGCAATTCCCAGGCTATTAAAAGAATCTTGGACTCAGTACACGTTTTCCTTTTCCCGGGAATGTTAGTCCAAGGGTAATCTCGTGTGTGCCATTCTGAACACTACTTAGTTTACTCACAATATAATCGTAAGAGTATCCTATTCTAAAGCGATCATTTATATAAAACTGGGTAATACCTGAAACAGAGTTTTGCTTACTCAATTGCTGACCTTCAGCGTAATCTTTCTTCCACAATGTAATCCCCGTACGATAAGAAGCACCAACCCAAAATCTACCACCAAAGATCAACATGCCATTGATATCCAAACTCGTAGGACCTTTCAAATCTTCTTTCAGCATAATACTCGGCCGCAATTTGGTGTCTGGCGATAAATTCAGTAACGTACCGGCTATTAAATAAAAGTGTCGCTTACGCTTCAAATTACTCACGGTATTATTGTCCCAATTGAAAACACTGTTTGAATTGTCACCCGAGAGTAAATCCATTACCGAAGCTCCGATATACCATTTAGGATTATAATAGTAAACTCCGAAACGCATATCAGGAATCGTACTGCTGATTTTACCAACCGGAAGGTCAACATCACCCTGATCAACAGGTCTTAGTTTTTCTCCGTCAAGCCCATACTGACTGAGCCCAACGCCAATTCCAAAACTCAGACGCTGTGTATCTTCGGCATCAAGTCTCAGACGGTAGGCATAATTAGCATATATTGAGGTCAAAGATTGTGGGCCCAGACGATCATCTGTGATCTGAAGACCAAGGCCAACATTCTTCTTTTCTCGATCGGCAACCCCATCAATCGAAAGCTGGGCTGTTTTTGGCGCTCCATCTATGCCAGTCCACTGGTTGCGGTAAGCCATCTGCGCAAACCACTCTTCCTTATAACCTGCATAGGCCGGATTCACACTTAATGTATTGAAAATATACTGGGTAAACTGTATGTTCTGTTGTGCATGGGAACGAGTTATTCCCAATGCCATAAGCCCTATACTTATTAATGCACCTTTTATGATATGCTTGTTCATAATCTATTTCTATCGTTTTAACAATACCCAACCTTTGTAAGCACTTACCTGTTCGCCTTTTCGCATTTTTAGCAGATAATAATAAGTCCCCTCATTCAATCCTTCACCAGTCCAGGTGTTTTTATAATTGCTATTCCTATATACCTCATTGCCCCAGCGGTTAAAAATGGTAACATCTGCATTGCTGAAGAATTCGAGTCCCACAATTACGAACGTATCATTCTTACCGTCACCATTGGGCGTGATTACATTTGGAATAAAGAAATCATCTTTAGGTGTTGGAGTAATTGTACAGTCAGGGCAGTTCGGATCAACAGGGCTACCTGGCACTGGCGCAGGATCTTTAGACTCAGCATGAACATTGTTACCATTCGGATCTGTACCATCTGCTTTAGCAAGATTACTTACATAACCACGTTCCAAATCAGCCACAGTAATCGTATGTCTTGCTGTAATATTCACACTCACACCGGGCGCCAAACTAACGATCGTAGATGGACTAATGCTGCCCTGATCTGCATTCGCATCAGTGATCTTAATGTTGGTAACTGTCACATTCCCAATGTTGGTAAGTACCAGACTATAGTTAATTACATCTCCGAATTTACGTCCTCCGGGAAGGGCTGTTTTAGTCAAAATTAAAGCTGCAATCTGCACTGTAGGAACTTCTACTTCTGGATTCAATGGATTACCTGTATCTGTTGGATCCACTACAAAAGCGACGTTCTTAATGGTTGATGCCTGAGTAAGATCCGCTATAACTGTAGCTTTGAAGCTTAACGTAATGCTACCATTAGCAGGAATCGTCAATCCTGTCCAATTGATCTGATTGCCCGTAAGCGTACCCCCATTGCTGATACTGCTAACACGTATCAAAGACACAGGGACATCGTCACTTGCTGTAACACCAGCTTTAGCAGTACCAAAACTATTTTTAATCGTAATATTATAAGTTAATTCTTCGCCGGCCTTAACCGTAGCAGGATTACCGACAATTGTTTTGGTTGCAGTAAGCTTGCCGTCTGTTGGCACTTCAACCTCAGGGGTAATTGGATTACCAGGATCTGTAGGATCAATTACAGAAGCAACATTCTTAATTGTTGTCGTCCCAACAGGCAAGTTAGCCGCAACTGTAGCTTTAAAACTCAAAGTAATACTGCCATTTGCCGGAACTGTTAACCCCGACCAATCAATCTTATTACCAGTTAAAACACCACCATTACTAATTGTATTGATATTAACCAACGTTGAAGGTACATCATCACTTGCTGTAACACCAGCTTTAGCAGTACCAAAACTATTTTTAATCGTAATATTATAAGTTAATACATCGCCGGCCTTAACCGTAGCAGGATTACCGACAATTGTTTTGGTTGCAGTAAGCTTGCCGTCTGTTGGCACTTCAACCTCAGGGGTAATTGGATTACCAGGATCTGTAGGATCAATTACAAAAGCAACATTCTTAATTGTTGTCGTCCCAACAGGCAAGTTAGCCGCAACTGTAGCTTTAAAACTCAAAGTAATACTGCCATTTGCCGGAACTGTTAACCCCGACCAATCAATCTTATTACCAGTTAAAACACCACCATTACTGATTGTATTGATATTAACCAATGTAGATGGTACATCATCACTTGCTGTAACACCAGCTTTAGCAGTACCAAAACTATTTTTAATCGTAATATTATAAGTCAAGACATCACCTGACTTCACTGTCGCAGGAGAGCTTGCTATCGTTTTTTCAGCTGTGATCTTACAAGGAACTGCGGTTAAAACCATAGGATCGGACGGACTTGAACAAGTACTACCTCCACTAATAGCCACAGTATAGCTTCCTGCCTCTGATGCAAAATAAGTTTGCCCTGTAGCGCCTGAAATAGCATTACCATCTTTATACCATTGATTTCCTGTAGAAGCAGACGAGGTCAAAGTAGTACCCACTGCTGTACAAAATTGATTAGCACCAGTTATAATTGGCTTACCAATACCTGGATTGATGGTTATCGCAAAAGTCTTAGACGGACCTGTACAACCTGCATCGGTATTTGCTGTAACCGTAATATTGGCAACTATAGCCACTGCTCCCGTATTTACGGCAGTAAATGAGATATCCCCTGTACCTGTAGCGGCTAAACCAATAGCAGGATTATCATTAACCCAGGAATATGTTGTCTGCACAGCAACCGAAGTAGTAGGAGATGAATATTTAAGGCTTTGAACACCTGTGAAAGGAATTTTTTTAATCTCGTTATTACAAGCTACCTGAGGTGCTACAGCCTCCACAGTTGCTTTTGTAAGTACATTCAAACTTACTTTTTGGGCAGGGGTTACACAACTCTCAGTAGTAACTACCACGGAGTAGACACCCGCCATTGCCGCTGTTACATTATTTAGATTCTGAACCTTACCCATGTGGATAGTTCCGTCAGGATAAGTCCACGTATAATTCGTTCCACCAATAGCATTGATATTTAACACAGCATTACCGCCTTCGCAAACCGTTTCAATAATTGGATTATTATTTATTGTTGCTTCAATGGTCTCAACCACGGTGACAATCTGCGTAGTTTCTGTTCCGCAGCCGGTTTCTCTAATCCTGATTGAATGAGGACCTATTGGAATGTTATGAAAAATATGTGAGGTCTGCCATGTAACCCCGTTATTTATGCTGTATTGGAGCTGTGCTCCATTGATGATAGTCGAAGCGGCTACCGTCAAATCTCCTGTTCCACCTGGTCCACAGGCAAAACCACCACTATTTATTGCATCAAAATCAATACTGCTCGCAGCAGTAAAAGTAATCGGATCCAAAACAATCAGATTACATGTCTGCCCCTTAATTCGTAAAGCTACACTATAAGTGCCATAAGGCATATTTGTGAAAGGATCTGTTGTAGTTATACTTGTAACAGCTCTCGTCGTGCCACCTGTAAGTCCGGGACCATTTAAAATAACCAATTCATAATCGCCTGTATATCCTGCGTTCCCCGGGTTACTAAATTTCCCATTTATAGTAAAGTTAAAAGAACCACACTCTGCAGTTTTAGTTACACCTGTTATATTTGCTTGATTCCCCGTTGCAGAAACATTCAATGATGCATTATTATAACAGGTTCCAGATGAATTTATCACTATTGTATAATCACCATGAGGCCAATAATTTGAACCATTCAATTCTAAAAGATATCCCTGATTACCCGGATCAGCTACGATATTCCCAACTTGTGAAACAGGCACCGTTGGATTATTAGAGGCAGTGACTCTGTAAGTCAGGCCTGCAGAAGCATTTGGGATTCCCGGCAATGCGATACGTATCATACTTTGATCTAATGCGCAGCCATTTGCAGTGCTATACAGATAGGATGCGGCCGAACCTCCGCCAGTCAAATCAACAGTAAAATCCAGAACACCCCCTGGCCAGGTTTTGCCATCATTATCTATTACTTTCCATGTAAATTTGGAATTAGGAGGGAGATTGACAAATCTATAAACGTCGCTTTTATTACTGACCGTAATGCTTTGATTACCGCTTGATGTCCCATTATTATTCGTAAAGACAATTGTTGCAGGTATTGAAACCAGACTAATATCTTTGATTAAATATTGTGCCTGCGCCTGCCCACAGGTTGCAAAGGCACTTACATCAGGGCCTATCTGGATGACCGGAAAGGTTTTAGTCGTATTATTGCAGATGTTACGTAAGGTAAACTCAAGCGTATGCCCTGCGACAGTATTGGCACCGAACAGATAATCCGAAGTCAGAGACTGTTCAGCATAGGTAATTCCAGTGGTCACATCCTTTACAGATACCCGGTAAAATTGCTTTTCATCATTTGGGATCTCTGTATAATTACCTGTAAAAAATCTAGCAGGAATGATTTTATATCCTCCGGTAGCAGTATTTTGATTTTGTAGTTCTAAATAGATCGGATATGCATTAAAATCTGTTGCAGATCTTGGCAGGTCGTGAGTATATACCCCTGTTGTATTCATTATAATTGCAGTGGGACAATTATTGTCTTTCACCCAAAATTTATACGAACCGGGAGGCAAATTTGAAAAGACAGGAGAGTTTTGAAAACTTGCAGGAGCAACATTTTGATTATCCGGAGTAATACCATAACTAAGATTACCACTTCCTCCGCTTGCTGTTACACTTAAAGAACCGGGCTTCCCGACACAATCGATAATTGAAGCCGGATTAACATAAGCTGTAATCGGGGTATAATTTTCTGTAACAGCAACAGATGCTGACGTAATTATAGTATTATCATCGTCATTACCCCTTGCTTTAACGATATATGTTCCTGCCGGCAAATCAGCAAAAATATTTGTTGTTGTCCAACCTGAACCTCCAAACGGCCTGATAATCGTTGAACCTTGTAAAAGCTGATAACTGACCGGACTCGCTAAGCCTGTTACATTAACTGTAATACTTGCGCTATTGGGACAACTCGAATTAATTCCTGTAACTGTTATGTTTTGTGCCGATGCTGAATTACTTATTATTGAGAGAAAGTAAAAAACAAAAAAAAAATAAATCAGGGTTGACTTGTTTTTCATAAGGATATTTTTCATTAGGTAGGATACCTATAAGGAACTATCGTGCCGAGCCAACCGTCGCACCACTATGGTTTGCTCAAATACCTCATAATAGCGGAATATTTACAGAATCAGGGGCCTATGTAACAATTATAAACGCCTCTATATCAATATACCACAAGTTGCTTAGTGTAGAACACACACCTCTATTTTCCCCTCAAATCCCGAAAAAAATTGCCCAAATTAACTATAGAAATAATAAATGTCACACAAATCACTTATCAGCATCATACATTTCGATTAATTATAATAGTTTTTTTGAAAAGTATTTATCACTCCGGTTAAGAAAAAGTCAACTCTTAAGAAAAGAATATTATATCGACTTCAAAAGATCAATCGTATTGAAGTAAAATGAAGAGTGGCAAAAAGAGTAAAACAAAAATCCCGCTCTACTTATCGTAAAGCGGGACTGTAGCCCAAGCGTTACATTTGTCGAACACTTTTCAGGACGATTTAATGCTTTTGGCGAACATTGGAGGTGATCCAATGCCTTAACCGTGAGGCAAAGATAGCAATTAGTATAAGATTTCCGCATGCACTAGCCTAATTTTGGAAACCGATCTATTAAGTTGCTCAATATCAATTTGAAAAATTACTCGACAATATTAAAAATAAAAGCCAGCAGGTCATAAATCTGCTGGCTTTTGAATTGGAATGGATATGTGAATATCTCACAACCTCATAAGAATGGTCACTACCCCTAAAACAATCAGCAACAATCCAAGCAGATTAAAAATCCGCTCAAATAATTGGAAAACAACAGCGTTTAAATAACTGGAAAACACCTGCATACCTGCAATGTTCCTGCGCCTGAACTTGCGCTTATCGATCAGGTAACGGATAAGCAGGCCAATGCAAAACATAACCAGCCCGCTTGTATCTAAATTTGAAAACATAATCTATATTTTTGAAATAGGTGATCAATAAAATATTTACTGGTTTATTTTCGGAACTGGAAAAGCCGAGTTCCACGTCTTTTTAGATAGCTGGCTGTATAACCATTATCCTCAATGATGCCCCGCACCAGTTTTTCGGCAACTCGGGCAGTATGCAAATCGCCCGGATGCATTTTCATATCATCAAGGTTATAGAAATGTTTAAGGGCTTTAGCCAGCTCAAACAATGCTTTCTTTTCTGTTTTATCTGTACAACACATAATAGGATAGATTAAGTAAATAGGGTTTTGAATTTTAAAGAATGCCTTCATCAGCAAAAGAATAAAAGCCGCTATGTTTGGTAAGGATGATGTGATCAAGCACCTGCAAGTCCAGTAATTTACCCGCCTCAACCAGTCGTCGGGTTAACGTTACATCCGCCTCACTTGGTTTCAGACTATTACTAGGGTGATTGTGCGCTAAGATAATCCCAGCACATAAACTCTTTAAAGCCACGGAAAAGACCACTTTAGGATCGATAATAGTTCCAGCCATTCCCCCACTGGAAAGCTCTTTAATTCCTATAACCTTATTGGCACGGTTCAGCAAAAGCATGTAACACTGCTCAGTCATTTCTATAATGTCGTGGTTCCAGTGCCGATAAAAAATGTCATAGGCATTTTGCGATGTAGTAATCTGCGGCCGTTCCGAAGCCTTAAATTTGGGTTGATAGCTCACTTTAAGCTCTGAAATGGAGAAAAAGGAATTTTGGACTTGCACACTCATGATAAAAAAAATAAAAGGTTGAAAAATCTGTTAATTCTTCCTCCTTGTCCCTGTCCTGACAGAACTTTTTTCCAAAGAAAAAAGGACAAAAAAGAAAGCAACAGAAGCATGGTTGACCATACCGGAGCGGTATAAGTCCCGAAGGGTGGCGCAGCCATTATGCCCGCGCAGGTGCAGGCAACCAGTAGCTTCGCTTTCCTTTTTTGCCCTTTTTCTTAAAAAGTTCATCCTCCTTTATTGAGCATTAAAATGGTTGTTGATTTATCTGTTAAAGGTCAAATGCATGGGCAGCTACAGCACCTATGAAACACAAAACGGGGTAAAATAAACCCGACTAAAAGGCGGGGCTACCGGGAAATAGCAGCAGAACAGTACCTTTCCACCCCTATCAAACATCAATAACAAGCGTTATCTTTACTGTATGACTAACATACACCCAATTGAAACACTTTATGATCGTCTTATAAATACTTTTGAAAACACAAGTGAGATCACCAATGCAAGGTTAAGGGAATATCAGGATTCGCAGTTGAGCCGTTACATCAAAATCGAAACTGGTAATTTTTCAACACCTTATTCCGACCACGACACAAAAGAAATTGTTCTGAACAAACGATTTCTATGTCTGATGTGGTGCCTTAACTATATAATCCTGGAAATCACACAAAATAAATCAAGGACTGCAATAAAGATTACCGATACCTATACGGTTATGGACAGCGAGGATACCGAAGTAAAAGAACTCGATCAACTTTTTGATTGGGCATTCTCCCTAAAGAACCATAATAGTAATGATGAGTGGCCTGAAAACCTACCAAATCCAACGATGACTAGTTACAAAGTCAGGACAGCCAACGTTATTTTTATGGATGCAGTCAGCTATATCATGTTCCATGAAGTAGCACATATCGTTAACGGGCATTGGGGCAGCTATAAAGAAATCAGCCTTAAATTCAAAAATAGGGATGTTTTAAACGAACAGGAAAAAGCCTTATGTGTCCAACTGGAACAGGAAGCTGACACTTTTGCTTATGAATGTATGGTAAGTTCAAATGATGACGAGGATACAAGATACCATAAACAGCTCGGAATTATCATGGCTGGTCTTTCCAGTATGTTTGCTCTGAAAGCTAAAACCCGGTTAACTTCACTGACGCACCCAAGCATCCATATAAGGGTTTTTAATTCCAGAGAGCGAACCTCTTTTAGTGAGGGCAATGAGTTCCACTTAGACAGGGTAATGAATGTTGGGCTGAGTATGTTTTGCAGGCTTCATGGCATTCAATATGAAGATCAGAACTTTGGAAGTTTTAACTCCCTTTTAGATTATTTCTTTAACCTTTTGGACGCAAGTGGCACCCAGGAACTTCAACATTAAACCAAGTAAAAATTATGCCCGTTGTACCATTGGAAATAAAAAAAAGAAATACGCTAAGGGGATTATTCGCATCCATCCCTGATTTAAAGCCTTTTGAGCAAGTTATTGATATTCTGTTTAGTGAGTTTTATTCAAAGGACGCGATCATAATAATTGATTCACAAATAAATTCATCCCATTTAGCTCAAACCCCACGCAATATGCTTTCAAGGAACTTTGAACTATATATTGGCATTAGAGAAAGAGAAGATCCGCTTGATGTTTTGTGGTCAATATTTCATGAATATGGTCATTT
This sequence comes from Pedobacter frigoris, assembly GCF_005116445.1. Classification (GTDB taxonomy): domain Bacteria; phylum Bacteroidota; class Bacteroidia; order Sphingobacteriales; family Sphingobacteriaceae; genus Pedobacter; species Pedobacter frigoris. The sequence continues at coordinate 140,017 of NZ_SWBQ01000005.1, read as the reverse complement.
ACTTCAGGACAGACCTACTGACCAAGAGTTAATAGAAGGAACCTATGCTAAATATCTTCGTGAACTGGATGCCTGGGGTTTAGGGGAAACCAAGTTTTTAGAATTTGATATTTTAAAACCATATCTGAATAATTTTAAAACTTATAGAACAATGTGTCAAAATAGTTATGTAGTTGATAGATAAATTAAGTAAAGATTCAGGGTCTAAGCCCATATTTCATTAGCACTGTTGTTGTACATTTAATAAAATCCTCTTTTGTGTATTTTCTTCCGAGCTTGGTTGTGTCGGAAGCCACCTGCTGAAGAATCTCGTCTTTAATCCCTTTGTCCATAGTCCCTCTAAAACCCAATTTATAATGCAATTTATTTAAGAGATTATCATACACCCGCAATCTCAATGCCTTATAGAATTCAACGAAATTATCCATTCTGTTACCGAAATCATCATAGGTTAAGCCTTGGATAAACTCCCCTTGATGATAATCATTAAATGCAGCATCGGTAATTTTCTCGAATCCAAAAAATAACTGATTATTATTTTTCTTATGCTTGGCATGGAAATACATTTGAACTACAAATTCATCTACCATAAATGAATAAGGCTGGCTTTGATGCGCCATAAACAAAAATGTACCCCTTATTTTTGAGTAGTCTGGTGACCGATAGACTTTGTAACTTATATTTTCCAGAGCATGTTGGTATTTATGCTCAAATTCCTTGTTTGAACCCACTGGATCATAATCATTCAGCAAGGCACGAGCAATCTTTTGATCATCTTTTTTAAGCGCAAAACCCACGTTATCGGTCTGAGACGCCCGCCAAAAAATAGAGAGCCAAAACATAAATGTAAGTGAAGCCTGATTTTGTGCTTTGATAGGGTTCTTCCGCACCTGTTTTAAGAGTATCGGCATATTGACTTTCAAAATAGGCGAACTTCTTTTCGCAAACAGTACACCATTCATGATCTATAACCATCTGCGCTATCACTTTTGCTTCCAGTTCCTCATCAGTTAACTCCCCGAAAACCTCTTCCAATTTGTCAGGATTTACACCCCTACCAAAATGTGTTTCCACATCATACGCCGTTAATTTAAAACTAAGCTCCTGATCACGCCCCTTTGCATTTTCGACATTGAAGATTCGTTTTAAAAGAAAATGAGGTATAATATGAGATCCTGTATCATTGGCCTCCCGTTCCAGACATAACGCACATTTTTTCATCTCTTAAACGTGTAAGATTCTAATGATTTCAACCAACAAAACATCAAGATTTGCCCGAAAATCTACCTGTTGTTCATTTGGATGGGATTCCTTTTTCCGAATAATATGATGAGTATAACTATCTGCAATACTGCGAAGTGATTCATTAAGGCTACCCGCGTTTTTCCTAAATGAAACATTCGGGCCGTTCGCTACAACCTGATCAAACTTAGTAAACGCACCAAAGATCGGCGGCACATGGTTAATTATACTTCTTCCAATAAGCCCTACTGAATAGTAGTTTTCCCTCTTCCAGTTATCGTTTAATTCCTCACACAAGCGAATTAATTTCGCAAGATCAAAGGATGTTGATGTTAATCCTATTAATTCCTGTATCCGCGAAGGATTGACATAAAAATCATCCCGCTCCTGCTTTTTTTGCAATGACTGATTTTTCGCATAGCCAAACTCCTGATCATCTATAAAATCAGGGGTGACCTCATCTCCGAATGATTTCATCGTTTCCGGGTCCATTTGTGGTTCTAGTCCGAAACTACTGTTAGAGTTTATCCAGCTTTTTAATTTCTCCGCACTATGCTCATCCCTGTTTTCAAAAAATGCAATCCTGTATATCCTCTTGAACCCATATTCGATATAATTCAACGTGAAGGCAGTTATGCCCTGCTTGTACACAGTAGCTATTTTCTCTGCCTGTTGCAAGTTGACGGCAAGAAAACTGGTTTCACCATTGTCAGACTGGATATATACGTTGTATGTCATGTGCAGGCTTATTTTCAAGTGGCAAATTAGGCATAAAAATATAAAGCCCAGCTTCAAACTGAAGTAAGGTTTATATAAATTCCAAATGCTGTTTACAGATAGCTGCCATAATTAAATGCCTGATATCTTTGCATAGTGATGTTAGTAGATTATCTTCGGAAGCAACTAAACAGATATTACGCTATCAATAAGTTTCATATAATGTTAAAATACAGCCTGCCGTTAACCAATACGCTTTATTTAAAGAATCTAAAATCCTACCTAATTCTAGCCGATGATAATCTTAACCGATTTAAAGATCAGAATGAGAATTTCACAGCAAGAATGATCAGAAAGGAAACTGGCGCCGACTGGTTAGAAGAGGGCAGTCACCTGAACAATATTGAATGGCTTTTCCTAAATTCGATATTTGTAACCATGTACGCCTCTTTTGAACATTTTTTGATGAAAGTCGCAAGCACCCTTGAAGGCCAACCAGGTATTCAGATCAAACTGAGCCATATTTCGGGCAGGGGCATCTTAGAACAATACACCAATTACCTACGTTTGGTCGGTGGACTAGCCAGCGCATCAAGGGAACGTTCACCCTGGGGCCGGATGTCTCATTATCAAAACGTGAGAAATTTGCTAGCGCACAATGGTGGGATCATGCAAGATGACGGAGACAAAGCATTGGAAAAACATAAAGATTTTAAGTTTCTACAGCAGGAAGATGTAGTTATGGCGAGCGGCGTCGGCATGATCAGGATTCGGAATAAAAAAATACTAGAATCATTTGTCAAAGATACCACACTGCTGACCAACAACCTGCTAAATGAATTTAACCAGAAATATCCCAAACAAGCTGATGCCGATGATTTAGGCTAGGGCAGATATTTCATTTATTTTTTCGCTCGAAATCGGCGATTATTTCTTTAAAGATTGACGGTTGACCTATTGATTCCTTATTCACTGATGCAAAATGATGTTTAACAAATTCGTCAAAAGGTATCGTGTCGTTTACCGGATCGCCGCTAGATACATAGGTATGATAGGATTTTAAGCAATCCGCAAGTTCAAGCTTCCCGCTTCTGAAATGATCCTGAAGCAGCAGCAGATTATCCAGGTGTATTAGCGTGAGGGGTTGAATATTAACCAGGCAACCTCCTTCTTTCAGCGCAAGCTCGTGCATTCGCTGGTTTAAAAAGTAGTTTACCCCGTATGCTTCGAGGCTTATGTCAGTATGAACAATAATAGGGAAAATACTTGTGTCACCACGAAGTGGACTATCCACGCCTTTCTCTGCATACTTTCCGTTTTGTATATCTTTTATACTATTAAGCAGTTGGGAAATACCCTTCTGCTTTCCACGCGTATCCTTTTCCAGTTTTTCGATTAAACCCTTCTTTATGCTATCGATGCTGTCGGCATACTTCACTTCGGCGGATAGAAGAATATCTTTGAATTCAAACAAAAAAACATCGGCACCCTGTCTCATATAATAATCCGGTTCCGCTTCCTTAAGCGCTTTCTTTAACAGCTCCCCTGTCAGCCGGACATCACCGTATTCTTCAAAGCAATTTTGCATGACTGTATAAAACAAAATACGCTCTGAAAAGTCATCACCCATTGCCTGCTTCAATTTTGCAAAAGACAACCCTGTCCTTGCGGAAAAATCGAAAAGAAAACCATTATAGAATTTGTCAACAAAAAAACGAAAGTCCAAAAATAGGAAGGTGTTATCAGCGATCAGATATAAGGGAAATGTTCGTAATGATTTATAATCCTTATCTATCTGTGCTTTACCATTGACAACCAGCCCATGATAAAAGCTAAGAAACTCTGCATCTCCTTTAATGTGCATTTTTGGCGTCGGCTCATCATTGGTCATCAAATTCAGATAGGGTGATAACAGCCTCCATAAATAGCTTTTATAAGATGAAAGCGAAAGGCTATCAAGAAACAGCTTTAGTGAACTGGCATAAGCTGAGTTGGATTCACAGAACTTAAAAAAATAGTATACCTTCAAAAATTGTAGTGCATAATTCTTGAACCGTTCGTTCTCAATATTCCTGATCTGAACTTTCAATATTCGGTCAGCAAATTGCTGAAATGGGCCGTTGTGATCCCAGTCAAAAATATCCTGTTCATGTGCGACTCCACTGGAATTAAAAGTAAGTAATAGCCGGAAGAGCAATCCATAATCATTTTTATCAAGTTCTCGATCACTCTGCGAATCAGCGTGTACCAATAGATGCTGAATCAGATCAAGACAGGGCCGACGTTCCAACAGCTTAAAGCCAGGGCCGAAAATAGTATCACTGTTAGCGGTGACAAATTCCAGTAAACTGTTTTGGCTACTACCTCCCATTTTCATCATCCATTGCATGAGGTGATCGCTTTGGAACCTCTCATCGCTTCTTTTGCGGACATTGAACAGATGAAGCAGATAGCATATAAATTCAAGCGCTGCTTTTTGTGGAAGAGTACGCAGGGTCAATTCCAAGTCGATAGACTCGGCAAACACGCTTTCATAGCTTAAAAGTACCTGGCGTTCAAGCCTGACCTTTTTCATATTATAAACCGAGCAGAGGCTTTATCACTTCAAAAATTGGCGCAGCCAGTAAATTGGTAAATGTACCAACCCCAACATCTTTCATTAATGAGCCGAGACTTAATAGTTGAGGTTTGATGTCCCTATCTTTTTCCAGTTGTGCCACGGCATAATTCATTTCCATCGTAAAATCATTCCTAATTTGTTCGTTAAGATTTTGAATGTCTCTGGTGATTAAATCAAAAACCTCTTTAACGTGCTCTTTTTGATAATGGTTGTGCTGGGTTTGAACAGAGTGATCTGAACTCTGCTGAAATTGTACTGGAGCATTGACGCTACCAACATTTATGGTGTTATTATTCACGGTATTTGGCGTTAGGCTCTTTTTATTAACTGACATTTTTTCTTCCAGCCATTCTTCAAACAAATTCACACAAACCTCACTGCTTTTAAGTTTTCTTAGAGTTGGAAGCGCAACATGACGCATGTGTATGAAGAAATCTGCCTGTCCCTGCGTATGGATTGAACAGTAATTTTCAAAATGATGATCCAATACCTTCTTCATCGTATAAATAGGTCTTGATTTCATCAGTTTATTTACAAATTGTCTGTCATAATCTTCAGGTGTGACAGCTGTCATATGGTGGCTCCACTGCGTGCTGCGACCTTCCCAGCCGTTTCTGGTAGTCTTTCCGATGCTGGCAAAGACCTTTTCAGTTCCCAAATTTTTTAGCTGCAAACTTTCGACAGGCAAATCTTTTTGGTCACTAATGTCATAAAATGGGTTCATAGTTTAGCATTGAAAAACAAATATAACTTATCATAAAATCTTTCGGCAAAAGTTTTATGCACACCGTTGACCCCAATAACATGCACTATAAGAATAATTTAGCTATAACGGCTTCATTAAGCCCCGGCCAAGTCAGAAGTCAATAAGTGGTGTAATGTTAATAATTCACAAGCTATTCCCGCTAAATTTGATAGTAAATTAGTGTTTATGAAACCTATCTTTTCAAGAAACGAAGATTACACCAAAATAGCCTTTCTAAATTGGCGGATTGATAAATGGAGTGATATTTTAAACATGCTTAATATTGCTGACGGCTTCATGAGATCTGCTATCGAACTTTCAAAATTCGCATTGAACAACAATGACGATAAGGCTGCCGACATACTTATCTTTCCCATCCTCACCAATGCCAATCATGGAATAGAATTATATTTAAAAGCATTAACCTGGATGCTAAACAAAAAAATGGAAGAAGATATGCGCATTGAAGGCGCTCATAATATTCGTCAGATTTATGCTACAGTCCGTTCAAAAATTAAAAAATATGGCGGCGAAATCACCATTAAACATTTTGACGAGGAAACAGAAGGATTGAATAATTATATAGAAGAACTGTTTGAAAAGACACAAGCTACAGCCAGGCAGGACAAAATGGATTTCTCGCGGTATCCCTTTGACAATAAATATGAAAATCACTTTTATGTTGACCAGATCGGTAACGTAGAGATCGACCTTGAAAACTTTGAAGAGCGATTTTCTGCCATTCATCAAAGTTTAGAACAGCTATCAGATTTCCTCTATCATATTGAATTAAATCGGGATCATTACGAATAGTTCCTAAATCACACTAAAAAGAGCTATTTTATTTCCAGAAGACCAACACGTTCCAAATACTTAACCTGATATTCCAACAACTCATCATACGTCATCAGATGAATATGCCCCTGAGAAAAATGTCTGACACGCTTTTCAATCACCTCTAAATTATCATCCTTATCCTGTTTTCTGCCCATCAAAAGATGAAAACTGATTTTGTTCGGCCGCCAACCGTATTTTGCCCGGATAATATCATCGAACTGCTCACTCTCTAGATACTCTTTATAGTCATTGATCTGCCCCAAATGGCCAAATACTCTTGAATAGAGATTTGGATGAAAGGTCGTTTTCTTCACAAAGCCCTCATTTGGCAATTTAACTTCCAAAATATTAAGGTCTGTCTGATAGTTAGTGTTCGGCTGCAAGCTATAATCAGGCTCATGATAGTTTTTGGCATTATAATGCAGGCGTTGTTCATACCAGGATTTAGTGTAATTATCCCGCTTTAGGAAAAAGTTGTTCTCGTTAAAAAACTTGTGGTAAAGCTTTTCTTCCTTTTGCTTGTTTTGCCGATGTGTTCTTTTTAGCAGTTTAATATATTCATCTATTGCTTTTTCAATCTGGTTCTTATTGTCTGTTAACCAGTAGTAATTCAGTTTGCGGGGAAACTGCTTGAAATTCTCTGATAATATCCTTGTGTCAACATAGCTCTTTACTTTTTCAAAATAATAGGTATAGTCAACAAAACCTGAATTATAGCGTATTCCCAGATTGTCCATTTCGTCAACGACGCTGCGTCGCCACTTTTTCACTTCATTCCTGAATGTTGGGATTATTTTATGCAAATCTTCCTCGCCCGAGTAGTGCAGGAAATCGGAGAAACCCTGCTTTTCATAGAAAGCTAGATTTTCGCTTTCGGGCAGCAATAAAACGACAGGTAGTTTTTCGAGGTTAAAATCAAAGTGGGAGTAAATTTGTTTAGGAAAAGAGATTAGCATTCTTTTAAAATCCAATGCCTGCTCGCCCCAAATTTCATGCTGGGTGATCACCAGGTCAAGTGCTGATTGCTTTTCGACCACCTGCTTTTCAATGTATTCACTTGCATCCTTAAAATTATGGACAAAGTAAATTGAATCAGGTTCAGCAAAGCTTCCCAACGCATTTCTTGCGACATCTACTGCAAATGGATTTTCAAGGATAAATAATATTCGCACCTTTAAAATTATATATCCAAAGGGTCTTTTAACTGGCTTTTCAGGTAGCCAATCATCTCTGAATAATTCGGTTGAGTAGGTTCACGGGTGCCGCTAAAATGATTTGCTGCAAGTTGATCCAGAGCCTGTTGGACAGTAAGTTCTTTCGTAAGGTCGCCAAAATAAATGTTTCGCACGTCAACCATAGACAATTCAGTCAACTTATGCTTTGCGTAAACATCAAACTTAATCGCCGTTTCCCCCACAGCATCAACAGCATATATACGATATATATCTCCATACTCGCCAACTGTTATAACCCGGTCACATGGAAAATTCGCTTTTAGGAACTCCCATCGCTCGGCTTTCATTGGTGCAAATTTTACGTGCAAATCGGTAAGCTTAAGGGGAGTTTCTTTCTGAACCTCGTAAGCTGCCATAAGCTCTTCAAACACACCATCATTGTTGCGTCTACCCAGAACAAATCTCAAATAGGAAACGACACGCTCTTCCGGTTGATCATATGGAAAATTTTTGTCACCCATTACATCTTCTGCAAGGTCGCCCAGGCGACTATCCTTTGTAACCAGTGACTTTATAAATTCAATTAGCGTCATATTTAATTCTTAAAGCTATTAAAGTACAAAGAATATTTGATTAAGCAATCCCTGCGTTTGACCTTGAGGACTCTTGTACCGGCGAAGGTTTCATAGGGTCTGAGAAGATATAGTTTGTTTGAGATACTTTTAATATCTTTAAACATTAAAAATATTGGGGATTAAAGTAGGTGTAGCTCTTTTGCTTCATTGGGCCTTTGGGGTGGTGTTTGGTATTATCCTCCATGAAATACTGGAACTATTATTTAAGCATTTTAAACAAAGAATTATGAAGGTAGACTATAAAACTATTGGAAGAAAAATCTGGTGTGGGGCCTTAGCGGAGATGTTGGTACGAAATACCACCCCATGATAGTTCAGTGAAGTGCAGACCAAAGCGGCAATTGCTTCCCAAAATGCGGGCTGAGGGGTTCGATTCCCCTCTTCTCCTCCACTATAATTAGTTTTATGTTGAACTTTATGATTGCTTTCTATGGCAAGTATTTAAACTATAACTTCCCGTCATTTTAATAACGATTTAAAAATCCTAACTTCCAATGATGAAAAAGGGAATATGTAAGCTATGTGGTCAGCAAAAAAAATTGCTTAAGCAATCTCACATTTATCCATCTTTCATATATAAAGGTGTGTTTGACCATACAAACCGTACCTTGCTGGCAAGCTTAAAAGATAATCGTGGCCCCAGATTTTATCAAACTGGTTTTTACGATAAGAATGTGCTTTGTGAACACTGTGATAATGTCATCATTGGAAGACTGGAACGATACGCTGCGTCTGTTTTGCCCCCGCCTACAACAAATGCACATACCAACGTTGTCGCTCAACTAGAGAATGATCAGCTAACAACACTTCACATTACCGGCATGGATTACAAACAGCTCAAGCTGTTCGTACTGTCACTACTCTGGCGTGCACATCATTCGAGCAACGAATTTTTCCAGAAAGTTCATATCCCTACTCACGAACCAATATTGAGGAAAATGATTATGGAAGACGATCCTGGTGCAGAAACGGTGTATGAGATGGCTATAGTTAGAATAGATCGTGCAAATGGGGAAATAGTAGATATGATACCAACACCAGAGGTAGGCGAAGGATGGAAGTTAGAGGTTGCATTGTTCATCGTAGGCGGGTTGATTTTCTCTGTTGCACTTAAAGAAGATTCCGGCTTTAAACTATTTCCAGACTTTTCACTTAAATCCAGCAATCAGATCCGTATACCTCGATTAAACGGTGGAGCGGCCAGAAGTTTTCTTACGGCACTAGGCATTCCAGACAACTACGCCAACTATTACACCGGCAGCAATACCGATTCTTTTTGATCAGTAAAAAGAAACGGGGAAGGATCATACCGATCTTTCCCCGTCATCTAAATTAACGCTCTCGTATATAAATACGCTAAAGCAGCCAGTTTATTATGTTTGCATTGCGCAAACTACTATTTTGCATTTTTCTTTTCTGTGACCTCTTTACGAATATCGCCTGCCAGTACTTTTAAGTCTTGCATCGCTTTTCTAACCCTGGTGCCAGCTGCACCGTTATTGCTGTTATAAAATTTCTCTGCATCGGCCTCAATGCCCGCTACCAGTTCCTTAACTTTTGAAAATAATTCCATACTTTTTAATTGATTTTTATAGGGTTAATACTAATTGGATTTAAATATATGTAATTGGGGTTAAACGGACAAGCCTTGCTTCTTGCGTCCGCTTTGGTTGTTCTGCTGCCCCTGATTTTCGTCAATCTTTTGGCTCTGGCTCTTATCCTTTATCTCCACCTGGTCACGCTTTACCGACACGCCTTTTTCATCTTTAATGTTGATGGTGCGCAGGCGCGGATTGGCCTCAATGAATAAAATAGCTTCCTGACTGTCCTTAGTCATGGTTACCGCCGTGGAATTTCCAGCTTTAAGCGAAGCCAGTAATTCGGCTTTTCCTTCGGGCTTAGCCAGTTCGGCAATCGGGAATTTATTCACCGCCTTTTCCAGATCGTAGCCGTAACGGTCATGGAACTGGTCAACATTATGGTTCCCGTAATTGTCTTTTTGGGAGAAATCCACTTTCAGCCAGGCCTGATAAGTGTCCCCATCGCCATTGACCATTGATTTCTGCACCGCCCTGCCTGCAATCAGATTAAAAGCTTCATCAGCACCGATATTGTTGCCGTTCCTGATCCTGAACTCCTGTGTCTTGTCGTGGGCTTCGTTGCCTGTCTTCAAAGTAGCATTGTAGCTGTTGAAGAAATACATGTCGGTAGTCTCGGACTTGCGGAAATTCAAATCATAGTTTACCGTTTCATTCCCACGGTTTACTTCATGGTTCAACTTAATTTCCGGCTCTTGTTTCTCTATTTCTTTTGCAAGTTTATCCCCAACCTCTGCGGGAAAGTCCATGCGGTCGAGCGTTTTCTTTAGGTACGCTAAATTGTTCTCGTTCATATTTTCCTATTTTAAAGTAAATGATTAAACTATTTATTATTCTTTCGGCTGTTGTCCCTAAGCAGTACAGCATAGCCTGCAACCAATTTCTGCTTCACCCTTTTGATATTTTTAGAAAAAAGACCTTTCGCGGCCTCCAGCCCTGCACCTGCAACTTGTGTAGCGATACCCTGATCCATACTTAGTAACTGCATATTGCGGATGGCATCATCCGCACCACCGTTCACCGCATCGGTAAGCAGTGCTTCAGGCGCGTTCACGCCTACCATACCATCACGTTTATCAAACACCGTTAAGCTGACCGGAATGATCTGGTTGCCCAAACGGATATTTTTAATTTCCAGGTTGATTCGCTGATTGCTGAAGTTTGCCAGCCCGAATATGGAGTGCCCTTTGGGAATCACTTGTCCGTTTATGATTAAGGTATCCAGTAGCCTAAGCTCAATAACCGAACCTTCTACTGCTTTGATATTTCCGGCAATTTCAGCGGGAATGGCTTTAAATAGGCTATCAGGACTTACATAAATAGGCTTAACATTTTGCTGTCTGACCAGATCAGGGTTTTGGATGGCCAATATTTTATCCATCATACTATTTAGTTGGCGCATTTCGGGGTCGTCACCACTGCCTGATTGCTGCATATTTTTCATCAGGGCTTCCAATTTAGCTATATCGGTGCTCATGGCAGGATCAGCAGCAGGACGCACACTGGCAGAACCAGTACCATAGGCAGGCGTAGGTTTAGCATTTACCTGCGCATTGATCTGCGCAAGTTTTGCCTGAATTGCTGCTTCGCTTGGATCAGGTTTAAACGAGCGTCCATCACCAACCAGCACAGCACTTTCACCAGCGATATAATTCCGGCTGATCAGATCAGCAGAATCCATTAACGCTCTCTGTGCCTGATCGTACAGGCTCATTTTATCTACAGGTTTTTCGTTCTTAAAATCTGCATCGGGCAAAGCTAAGTTTAGTCCTTTCGTATCTGCCACTTGGGTAACAGCTGGTTCAGAACCACCACCTAGTGACCAAAAGGCCATCGTCATAAATGGCAGGATCAGTAATGGCAGCACCATTAGAAATTTGCGTCGCTTTAAAAAAGCGGAAGAATGTGTTGTATTCATAAGCTATATTGTCTTTAATTGTAAATGGATGAAATGATTAAATAAATGCAGGTGCCGCCCATTCCTAAACAGAATAGGATCAGTAGAACCAGCCACCGGAAGGCGGAGTAGGCACTTGTCCGCTGGTTAAGCCATCTGGCAATCCTGGACTGCTGACGGAGAATTCGGCTAGCCAGTTTCCCCGCCAGAGCCTCACCAGCTGGAGAAACTTTTTGCTTTTTATTGCGAAATAGTCTCATTGCTATAAGATTTAGGTACATCTTTGTTTTCCAGAATCTCCCAGCCCTGTATCAAAAAGCCATGCGGGTTATCATCGGTCTGGGTTTTTAAATCCCTGACCTGTCCTTTGGTAACCAGCTTTCTAACCAAGGTACTACTTGCCCGAATCAGTTTTTCTGTAGCATAGCATGTGAAAGTGTATGGATAAACATTGATGTCCAGCACAGTGCTGTCTACTTCGATTTCCTGCGAGATACTGGCCGAGATCAGGTTGTTATAATAACCACTTTCGACCAAGTTATCATACTGCTTTTTGGCCGATAGGTCAGCTAAAAACAGTGATTTGGAAACTGATGCTTTGATTGCTTTATCATCGGGACTAAGGTTAAAAAAGTACTGGTGAAAGGTTTTGATGTGATCCCTAAGCTGTACGGACAGATTGCTTTTACGATCTGAGGCTAGTGCCTGCAACACTTTTCCGTTGTACAGGATGTAGATCTTTTCGTCCTTCTCGCCGGAGAGCTGGCACCATTTGTAGATGCCAAAGCAAATGGTAAACGTATTGGCTAAGATCAGCAAATAGCTGAACACCTTGATGTGCCGGAATGCGGTATCTATATTTTTGAGTTGTGTAAACATAGGCTTTGGGATTAATCGTTACTTTTTAATTTGTTCTTGAAATAGTCGTTCCCTTCGGATGCGCTACCCCCTTTTGAATTACGGTTTGAATTGCCCATTGCATCTGCTATCATACCGCCGCCACCAGTAACTGCCCTTGTCGTGGTGCTGGCACCACCGACAACCAGCGAATTAACCTTGGATAAAATCGAGTTCCCGCCACCTGCATGAACGATATAATTGGCAACGGTAGGCACCGAGAAATAGCCGACGATCCCAATAATTAAAAAACAGAGATAGGCCATATCGGTCTGTGAAAAGAAAGTATCACCCTGCTGATTGATCTGCGAAATATCATAGCGCAACATATTTTCCTGCACTTTACCAATAATGCTCCCGAAGATATTAGCAATGGGCAACCACAAAAAGATGTTGACGTACCGCGCTATCCATACCGTAAGTGTATGTTCAAAGCCATCAAATACCGCAAAGGCAAATACTAGCGGGCCGAGTATCGCCAGTATGATCAGGTAGAACGTTCGGATCGTATTGATGCACAGCGAAGCTGCTGTATAGACTACCTGCAAGACCTCACTCATCCATTGCTTAATGGAATTGCGAAAGTTGTAAGAAGCCTTTGCCATTGCAAAATCAATCCCATGCGCTAACCTGTCCAGCATACCTTCATCCTGCCTGTTTGGATCATCAGGATGCAGGTATTTATAGTACTTATCACTGTCGCCAGTACCATCGGCACCAACATACATCTGGTATTGATCGGTCTTTTTAATGGCGTTCTCTTTCTGCTTAAGCAGTACCGCTATCGCACGGTCGGAGTTTTGTACCATTGCAGAAGTAGCGGAAACCGTAGGTTGCAGCACACCGTTCATCAAACCGATCACCGCCGGAAAAAGGAGTATAGCAAGTCCTAGCGCAAAGGGGCGTAACAAGGGGTAAAAATCTACCGCTTCTGCCTGTGCAATGTTCTTCCAAACACGGGATGCGATATAAATCAGTGCTGCAAAGCCTGCAAGACCACGGCCTACACCAATCAGCTTCGAGCAAAGCGGTATCATTTCCTTATACACCTGATCCAAGACCAGGTGCATACTTTTCATCTCGCCTGCCAAGCCTTGTGCAAACGACATAAAAGGCAAAAGCATAGCTATTGCCGCAAAAAAAGCGGCCTTTAAAAATCTATTCATATTAAAAATTTTAAGGGTTTGACTTAAACAATTCCTGCATCGACCCAACGTCTTTCTGTTCCAAAGTCCGCTGCCGGGATATGCCAATACCTTGCGTATTAAAATGTCGCAGGAACAATACCTTCTCCTGCATATCTGCAAAAATGCCATCTATGGCTTTCAGCCTTTCATCATCGGACATACGGAGCTCTCCGGCAGTAATCACCATCAGCAGGGCATCCAGATTTTGCAGACTTTGCTTATTCAGCTGCCCGTAAACCGAAGCCATATAATCCACCTCCTGAACAGTAAACTGCCCGCCAGATTTGAATTTACTGAATGCCACTTTGTACTCGGAAAGGATATTGCCCTGCATTTTAATAATACCCGCAATCTTATGGTACTTTCTCACCTGGGGACTTACTGCCATCAGGCCGTCAAGGAAAGTCTCATGCAAAGAGAAATTACCTTTTGAAATATCCCGAACTGCATTATATCCGGTACTGATGATCTGGTAGCCGGCTTTCATATCCTTCAGGATATTTTTAAACTGCGAGAGCTTTTCTACATTCAACAGCAACTGTTGCACTTCCGTAGATTGCGCCCGCAAAGGGGGCGTAGCAATCCCACAAAGACATAACCCCAATAGGATGATTTTAATTAACCTCATGTAACCTCCTTATCTGATTGATGGATTCCTCTTCTCTTGCTCGCCCGCGGATCAGCATTTGCAAATCTGCGGTAAAGGCCAGCGCAAAATCGTACTTATCCTGAATGGATAGCCGAATGCTTTCCAGTCGCCCCAAACGTTCATCGTCCTTCATTTCCAGCTTACCCGAAGTAATCACTACAAACAATTCTTCCAGATCGGTAGCGCATTCTGCTAACAGGTTCGCTTTGACTAAGAACACATAGCCCCAATCGGCCGCATTTAGCTCCGATGCTTTCCAGGTTTTTAGGACTGAAATGATGCCTAAACCGCTATTAATGATCTCGCCAACGGCCGCACTGTTTTTAATATTCGGATTTACCGCTGCAAGTGAAGCAAAGAAACCCCGGTGCAGGCTAAATTCGCCATTAGTAATACCCTTTACGGCATGAATGCCGCTGCCTACAATATCATAGCCCTTTTTAGCATAGCCAATATAAACCTGAAGTGCCGCAATCTGCTGGAGCAGGTATTTTTTCTGCGTTTTCTTTTGACTGAAAATCTCACCCCAGGTTTGGGCGGAACTGGACAGGTTTTGCAGGGATAGTGCAACCAGCACTATCAACCCACATATTTTCCTACTCGATCCCATACAGTTTTTTTATGCTATTCAGCTCACCAGCCTCTTTTGACCTGTCCAGGCTTAGCCTGATCTGGCGGGTGTTGAACTGTTTTAAGTCCTGATAATTCTGGTCGATTTTGACTGCTACCTGTTCAATAATCTCTAACCTTTTTGCGTCATCCATTTGCACCTTAAAGGAGTTTACGACTAACAAAAGCTGGTCGATATTTTTCAGGCTGGCATCCAAAATACCCCTATAGACATCTTCCATATACCCCAATTCATCAATGCTGAAATGTTTGTCCCTGGCAAACACGCTCTTTGCCTGCCTGTACTCGTTTACAATATCAACCTGCCGCTGGGTAATGTCCTTGACCCGCTGGTAATAGGCAATGGCTGATTTGATCCTTGCCAGTTCGTCAAAGTATTTACTATACAGCTCTTTCTGGCGGGTCGTCCAGTCCGCAATCTCTGTCAGCTTCAGTTTAGACAGGGTGTTTTCTAAAACCTTTTGTGCATTTTGCAGCCAAATGGTCTGGTTCTGCAAACGCTGCACTTTCAGGTCAATGGCTTTGATCACTTTTTTTACCCCCGCCTTGATCACTTCGGCTATAGCCAGTTGCGCGGAAACCTGTTTGGTGGGCAATGCTACCAGCAGTACCACAAGGCTCAACGGCATCACTACCATGAAGACCTTAGTTTTGTTTAATAATTTTCTCATAAGCTGCCCTCTGTTATTGCTTAACCACCTTGTGATATTCACGCTGCATCAATAGGAGGCTGTTTTTATCGGGAAAGAAGCTGATCTTCTTTCCCTGCGCATCGATAATGAGCATTTTGGTTTTCGGATCGAACCGTCCCATATACTCTCGGATCTTTTGTTCCTTGGGCTGGAGCTTCCCATTCCGTACTGTTTGGAAGCTTGACTTTCGGATCACCTGATAATCGCCTTTATCGCCATAGGGCATAATAACCAGCGTGTCTTTGGAAATACTGTATTCACCCGATTCATAACTGGCATAGGTGCCATCGATGTAAGATTTCGTGCTGTTTTCGCAGGATGCGAAAAACAGCAGCGCTGCAACGCAGCTAAATAACCTGATTTTTATACGTTTCATAATTATTTCAATTGTTTAATGGTTACCAGAGCCTTCTTTTTGGCGAAGCTCATTTGCCAGTATTGTGATACCTTTTTCCATACTACCATACTTCTGGGCATATTCCATGACCTTCAGCTTTTCGCTTTCCTCGGTCGTATAGGCAAGGTATTCGGCAACGGATAACTCGTTACGATAAACGCTTAGCTTCTGCCCGCCCTGATCTATAAATACTTCACGGTAGTTTTTGCCTTTTTCATTGGCCTTGTTGACCGATAGCAGCATCGTCTTAGCCTTATCAGACAGTCCCAAAGTCTCTTGCAGCTTATCAAACTTGTTCATGAACTTGCGCATATCCAGCAAAATTTTGGTATCTGACAGGTTGATCACCGTCTCTTTGATGATGGGTGAGGAAATCAGATCATCTACCTCCTGGGTAATCAGTGCAGCGATTCCGTTGAATTTGCGAACCGTTTTATATAAATATTTTATAAAATGGCTCATTCCTGTCTTGGCAATAGCGATCCATGCCTCGTCAATCGTGATAATCTTGCGCTGCCCTTTAAGCTTGCGCATCTTGGAAATGAACATTTCCATTATGATGATGGTTACCACCGGAAAAAGTACCTCATGCGAGCGGATATTGTCCAGCTCGAACACAATAAAGCGTTCATTGAGCAAGTCCAAATTCTCTGTAGCATTTAACAAATAGTCAAATTCGCCACCCTTATAATAGGGGTTCAGCACATAGAGCAGGTTACCCAGATCAAAGTCTTTTTCTTTGACTTTGCCATTTTCCATCACCTGCATATATTCCAGCATCAGGAAATCGTAAAAGGAATTAAAGCCGGGAAAGACATTCGAGTTTTCCGCTAAATGTTCATAGTACAGGGTAATGGCACCGGAGATTGCAACATACTCCGAACGGCTGAAATTCTCGCCGTCCCGCTTCCATAACGCCAGTAACAGTGTCTTCAGGCTTTCTTTTTTTTCGATGTCAAGCACATCGTCCTTTCCGATATAAAAGGGATTGAATTTTATCGGATTATCTTCGGTATAGGTAAAATAGTACCCGCCGACCAGTTCGCATAGCCCCTTATAACTGCCACCAATATCGATAGTGACGCAGTGTGTCCCCTGGTCATAGAGCGTGCGTAGCATGTGGTTCATGCCCATTGATTTACCCCCGCCACTACCCCCGCAGACAAACAGGTTGCGGTTCGTGATCAGCCCAGATTTCATGGGGCCATCAAACAGGTCTAAATACACTGGCCTGCCGAAATTCCGGTCTCCAAAGCGGATACCCGAACCGTCAGATTTGGCATTGCTCTCCATATTCAGAAAGCAGCTGGCCTGTTCCACGAATGTATCAAAGGTGTCATTGACCGGAAAATCAGCTGCATTTCCTGGAATGCCCGCCCACCAGATTTGCGCCGCTCCATCGATTTCCTGTTTGGTTACCGCATCCATTGAAGCCATTGCCGAGCTGACCTTATTGCGGATTTCCTGTAATTCGGACTTATCAGCAGTCCAGGCCATCACATTAAAGTGCGCCTTTACGGGCAATCTCCCCGAGGCGACGGCTTCATTTAAAAAGTCGTTTACCGCATCCCTACTTACCGCATTCTCGCGGGAATAAGCCGAAAGGGAATGCAGGCGCAGCTTTTTGGCTTCCAGTTCCTTGATCGTTTTTTGCGGATCACCAATAAAAAGAAACTGGTTATATTGGTGGTTACAGTCCAGCAGTAAACCCAGATGTGCGGCAAAACCAATACTGAACTTGCTCTTATCGGTGCTATACTTATCATAGTTTACCCTGCTTCCGCAAAGCGAAGGCAGGTCTTCCACATCGGCCAGCGAAAAAAGCTGGCAATGGTTTTCACCGATCCTGATCCCGTCTTTCAGTTGTACATCCCGCAAAAGCGGCCTTTTGCCCATACCAATGAGCGAGCAATATGATTCAATGATCCCGATTTTACCCGTAGTTCCGGCAAGTTCATCGTCCGTTAACTGCCGCAGGTTCACCAAACCACTATCTGATAATATCCGTTCAAAGGCACCGACCTTTTCCATAAAGTCAGCAAACAGAGCCGGACTGGTAGTCTGCTTTGGCGCAATACTTTTGCGCATCAGTCCCGAATAACCGCTGGTCGCTGTTCTGCGGTCTTCCGGCTTTTTGGTGATCATCATGTAGCAGCTATGATCCAGGTACACCCGCCCGTCAAATGCTTTTTCACCCGAAAGGGTCAAAAATGTAAAATTGGGGTTAAGGTCTGCCTTGTGTCTGGTCCTGATGAAAGTATCCTGCTTATGCACTACCGTACCGATCGGCAACGTTTTTAAAGCCTTTACCCAGGTATGATGCCCGGCTTCATACTCTGCCGATCCCAGCGTAAAAATATCCGCATGGTCTACCTTAAATACCACCGTCAAATCTCCCTGCATAGAAATAATGCAACCATGTTCCACCTTGTAGATTGGGAAAATGCTAGAAAAATCTATCGGTTTTGACATACAGAAATGTTTAAGTGGGTGAATAATTTGCGGCTGCGCGAAACCAGCGCGGAGGGAATACTACGCTTCGCATTCTTCTTCAATAACCCGTATTCCCCATATTTATGGCTCATGCGGATCACCGTCATAAAAAGGGCGGTTCCTAATCCTCCAATGACTGTAATACAGATATACAAATTCAATCCGCAGATGTACAAGGCAGCAAATAGCAACAGCAATCCGACCAGTCCGCCAGCTAAAAAGCCGATGTACTGCGCTTTTAATCCTCTAAATTCAATTGGACGGCCAATGCCTTTATTGATCTGATAGACGCTGCTCATATCCCAAAAAAGGATTTAAGGACAGTAGCCACCACCACCAAAAAGATACAGCTGCCAAACCATGCGGTTGCAACTTTAGCCGTATCCGGTTCTCCGGCATTCCATTTTGAATACACTTTAACCGCCCCTACCAAGCCCATAATAGCACCGATGGCATACATCAGGTCAGTCCCGGTATCAAAATATCCTGCTACTTTGTTGGTCGCTTCGGCGATACCTTGATTCCCATCTTGTGAATAGGCAGCCTGAGCAAAAAATGCGAGAATAGCAGCACCTCCGGCAATCAGCTTGTTCCAGCCGGTCACCTTAGCAGACAATTCCGAAAGCAGTTCCGCTTCGGTAATTTCCAGTTCCAGCTTTTCCCTGCACTGGGCAGCGATATGGCCGATCAGTTCCCCGCGCAATTTGGAATTAAAAACTTCTTTGTAGCATTCAGCAATTTCAAAGAACGAACCCATCAGCTTCTTTTTATTCCAGCCTTTTTCCAAAGCCAGTTTAACCGTAAAGCCAATTTCTTCCATGCAGTCGGCCAGATCGCCCTGCATCATTCCGGTGTTTTCAGTACCACCAAAATCAAGATCATCCAGGCTGACACTGCTCAGGCCGTCTTCCAGAACCGCTTTGCCCAGCAATTCTGCTTCCTCTTTTTTTTCGGGGATTAATTTTTCTTTCCCGCCTGTTCCAGCTTTACCGGAACGCGACGAGAGCGAACCAGCAAACGTTTTAATTTCCTGCCTGTAATACAGCAACAGAACAACCGAGTAATAAATGAGCAGGGAAACCAGCGTAAAAGTTCCATACTCCAACCAGCTAAAATTTGATAACATAAGCCTTTGTTTTTAAGTCCCGAACGGAATTGTCCGGGACGAAACAAAGGTTGGCTTAGGTCAAATTTTCCTTTCCCAAGAGGGGTTTGTATGGGGAAAGATTAACAGCTGTACGGCTCAAAATCCGCTTTTAACGGGCTTATATTTTAAATCTTCATCGACACGTTGGCGGATACTGGCAGCCATTGAATCGATAAATTTCGTTGGACTGCTCACCTTGCGCTCCCTGATCTCTCCAAACGTATGATGCACATCTTTGATCTTCACCTGAAACATCTGCTCAAACAAAGTCACGATTTCCGCAAGCTGCGCATTACCATTGTTAAACTGGCCTGTATAATACAGCCCATAGATCAGCTCACCCAGGTTCACGATCTTACCCGTCCACTTGATACCAAAATCCGGCAGATCAGCTAAGGCTGGTACAGCAACCAGGGAACCGTCCAAAAGGCCAATTCGTTTTAAGATTTCTTTCTGCAAAAGCTCGTAGGCCATGAACTTAGCAAACAGGTGATCCATCGATGTGGAATACAGCGGGTCTATTTCAGGCATTTCGGGAATTAGCACCAAAGGAATTTCAACACCACGCACGAAATACATGCTGTCCATCTCTCTGCCCCTGGTACGATAGTAATGGTAAATTGCAGCGTGCAATGAAAAGAAGCGCTCGATATAGGCTAACTCGATATTGTAATACGCAAGCAGCATATCCTTTGTCCCGACTGGACTATTCATATCCAGCCCGTACAATTCAAAATGAAATATCTTCTGCGCGAGAAATTTGGGTTTGATGGTCTTAAAGAAAAGGATCTCTATTTCATTGGAAGGAAAAGGAATGGACAGTACTTTTTCCCTGAGCAGGGAAAGAATTTTGCCGATCTCGGCCATTGCCGCCGAAAGGCGCTTTACAGGATCAGAATGGCCGCTAAGAATTAAAGACAATGCAGTGCAAAGCTGCGAATAAAGGGCATCATAAAATTTGTTAAACATGGGCATAGATTTAATAAATGCCAGCCGATGCCAGTCAACTTCGCGTGACCGGAACTACATCAGCAAGCGATGTGTAGATTTATATCCATAAGCTTGATCCGTTAACGTTTATATTCAGTTAAAAAATTCATAGTAATCCCCGCACCATTTTGGCGGTGTCTGGTATGATTAGTAAAAAGGGTTATTTATTCAGGTATACCTTGAACCTGCGGGAAGCAGGTAGCGAAGATTGCTGCCAGTGACAGCGAGGGCAAAACCTGAACTGGAATGAAGGTACTGGTATACCCTGAAACAGAACAAGCAAGCCCGCGCTGTCGCAGGCATTGCACTTGTTCCCGTTTCGTTTAAAATTACCAGTTTTACATTCCGGGATAAGAAGTGATGCAATCAAATATTATATATTAACTCAGGTATATCTGTGTCGTGTTATCAGTTTAAGAATTGTAAAGATAAATAAATCGCTTGGGTAAAACCCTATCGCTCGCATCTTCAATTTAATGGTATTTCTCATGTCAGTTTTTTTAATAAACGAAAATGCACAAACTCCCGAAAACAGGACTGCTAAAAATGTGATTTTCAGACAGATTCCTAAACATCAACCAACATCTTTTACTCCTGTTGATTTATTAAAGCTTATCCTCTTTAATCAGTTTCGCTCTGGTGTTGCGTAGTGTACTTTCACTGATCAGCAGATAAGAAGCAATATCAGCATCCGTCATCAGGTTATCCATGAAAAACTCCGGGAAACGGGTATAAAAATCCAGCACGACCGTTTCCGCATCCCTTTTCAGCAGGTGCAGACGATCGAGATCTTTTTCGGCCATATCCGCCATAATTAACCTGGCCAATTCTTCCGCATCTGAAAAATCCGCATAGACTTCAGTCATGTGATCTGCACCGATCTTCATCACGTACGCCCCAGCCAAAGCCACCAGTTCAAATTTGGAAGGTTTTTGTTCCGTAAAGCTTTTACCCGCCACAATGGTATCCTGAACATAGATGTTCAGCACCTGCCTATCCCCAAGTGCATCAAAACCATAAAGAACAACATAACCAACCGCCACAAACAACGCATCCGTTACCGTATCATCCTTTTCATAAAGCGGCTCACGAACAGGATAAAATTTACCTGTCATCACTTCGTTTAGCCGGGCTTCCAGTTCCAAAGGCTGCTCTTTATAACTGCATAAAATTTTAAATAATTTCCTGATAATTTCTTTGTGTTCTCTCATAGGTAATGATTGTGTAAAAGTGATTTATTAATAGGATAATATAATTAGTGGTCTTGCTCCGTATCCTCTAGCAGATCCTTCTCGGGTACAAAGCGCATATAATTAGAGATTCCGTAATCTTTTAAATGTTCGATGGGATCGACAAAATAATACCAGGGATAGGACAATACATATTCTTCCAGGCCATCTGCATTGATTTCTTTTACCGGACCTCCGATCCTAAGCTTTTTGTGGGGCGGCAGGAAATCCCGGTTATCGCTCCTTAAAAAAAGCTCAAAATGCTTTCCTGTTCCTTCGGCTTTAGGAATCACTCTGGAATGGATCAGCCCGGCTTTTTTAAAAGCATTCAGTACTTTTCCCTTCATTCCGAAATCAAGCTCCAGTTGGATCTCGGTATAAAAACTGTCTTTAGATTTGGTGACCCAGTAGGGTATGACCTGCTCATTGATCGCTTTTTGGCAGTGGATGCATTTCAGACCGTTCCGGTCGTACCAGGACATTTCCCCTGAAACGACAGTTCCGCAGATCACGCAGGCTTTTTTCTCTTCGTAATGGTAACCGCCTGGGGATTTTTCTAGTTTGTTAAGGTCGTCGAGCTCCCTCATGGTGCTTTCTACGATGATATTGGCCAGCAGTGTGATCAGTTGCTGTTCCTCACTGTTTCCTTCAGCGTGTTCATCATATTGTTGGGTAAGTGGCGTATTGCTGGTATTTGCCATTCTCTTGGTTTTTCTTGCTTTTGCTACCTTTTTCGGGCCACGAGCCGCAGGTACTTTGTTTACCTTGGTTTCAGTCAAGCCATGGTTTCCTATAGCTTTTACCATTTCAGATTTCTCTTCTGACGATGAAAAGAAGGCATCGATTTTCACTTCATAATATTCGCTAAGCCTGGCCAGCTGTACGGCGCTAATGTCACTGGCGCCACTTTCAAATGCACTATATTTTTCAACAGGTATATTTAATACCATCGCCACCTGTTTTTGTGTAAATTGGTGTTTCAATCTAAAAAATTCAAGTTTTTTGCCAACTGTATTCATAAGGCTGATGCTTGAGTAACTGCGTTTTATAATAATTTGAATCCGTTGTGAAATAAAAAAGCACGTCTGAAAATCCATTCAGAACGTGCTAATTAACTAATTTAACCTAAAGTCTTTAATTGTATTTTCATCTATTCAATAGCTTCTTTTAATTAGTGATACCTGTAAAGCGCCCGTTGCGAGCAACCTATTCCTTAAAGCATCCATATAAAATTCATTCTGCGACCTCATGACTAGCCTATAACCTAATGGTTCGGCTACCTCACTTGCTTGCACGATGTTCACATCCTTACCATTCAAAGTTTCCAGTATCAATCCTTTGTCGACAAGCACACCCAGTTCCCAATCATAAAGGATACTACTTTCTTTTGCGTCCTGAATAACTTTACAAGATGCAAATCCTATTAAAAGGATTATCCATAAGCATAGCTGGCCTTTCTTATAAAAGCGGTTAAAAATCATATATTTTCAGGTTATTTTATCGGAATTGAAAACTCAACTTCATCAGGCGGCAGGCATTCTTTATCGGTACAGGCCATGAAACTGACTTTCCCCTTGACAACGGCCTCTCCCTTGTTCAATTTGATCTTCTGAGTAAACAAAACAGATTTCTCAAAATAGAAGACATCCATATCAAATACCTCTTCATGCTTTTTTACTGGTTTTGGTTCCTGGATCTTGCCAATCACGGAGAAGTCTTTTGAGAATAAGAAACTAAAGTTTGTCCGCTCTGGCCCGCCCTCTTTCTGATTTACCGAATAAATATGCCAGCCGACTGCTATATCGGCTTTTAAATACAATAAAACTTCTGTTGGAGAAATTCTTTTTGCCGCATAACTCCATTTGATTGGCTTCTCAATCTGTGCATTCGCGCCCATTTTAAGAAATAGCAATAAGATTATAACTAATTTTATTTTCATAATTTATTTTCAATTGAAGTAATACTATCTCAATTATCTTTTAACTCATTCCATTTGTTTAATCAACTCTTGGTTTGTGTTTCCTTTATAGGATAAATCAACACAACAACGCATGCAACCAATGCAAAACACCCGTTAAATATCAGATGCTGATTCCAATTCATGTTCTGCAAGACTCCTCCGCAACTGCATGGTATGTAACTACTATAGTTTAATATCATAGTGATATATGCAGTAAACATAGTCATGATACTAACAAACGCATATAAGGCAAACAAACGCGTTCTCTCTAAACACAATAGCAGTGCAATTACGATTTCTAAAACAGGAATAAACCATGCTACATATTTAGCAAACAAGGTTAACACAGGAGATTTGCCTAGTTCTATCCTGAAAGTGGAATAATCTATTAACTTGCTGGTAGCAGCATATAGCATTAATACAATGAATAAACCGCAGCTCAACTCAATTAATATGTCTTTTTTCTTCATCGTTTAAAACTTCAGTTTATAGGTATAAATGAAATTCTCATATAAGGCCACCAGGGTATCACCATATACCTTAAAATCCTTCAGCTTCTGGTCTTTCTTGTTCGATATATAAAAACTGAATTGGTATTTACCATTTCTGACAGTATATACATCTATTACTGACGAGCTATCCCAGGCTTTTTTGATCTCATTATCCGCTTTCAGGGCTGAATGGACAAACAGGTACTTTTCGTTGGCAGCGCAATGCTTGTTCACATACAAAGGCGGCGCTGCAAAAGTAATTGCTCGCCCGTTTTCTATCTTGCCCAATTTGATCTTTGCATAGCTTACCGTGTCAATGGTTTTACCCTTGTACAACAGATCCATATCTTTATCCATATGCAAAAACTGGTTGCGATAATAATACACGTAAAAAAAGCTACTATCACTGCATTTAACCAGCATCCCATCGGTACTAAATGTGCCATCACCCTGAGCTTCCAGTACGTAATGCTTATCCTGCACGTTTGCCCCGCTTTGTTTTATCAGTGTATATACCCTCTTCTTGTTCATCACACGCAATATCCTGCTGTCGTTTTCTATAGGCAAGGCAGCGGTAAACGACGGAGACTTTTCAGTTTTATCGAGCGAGAATACACCTATTTTCCCTGATACTATTTCCTGCTTAATCCCATCAAAAATGTAAAGATTGTTGCCATCAGTGCGTAGGTAATTCCCGTCATACAATTTCAAGTCTAGGCTTGTTCTTAAACGTATACTAGCCGTATCTCTGGTACTTAAAGCTACCATAAACAAAGTGAATTTATTTCTAGTATGCCCGAAATATAGTGTATCAGCATAACAGCCTGCAATATAAAATCCTGTGTACCGCAGATCGATAAATCGGATCCCTTCCACTTTCTTGGAAGGGTATTGGCGTACAAATCCGTTACGCCGATTGCTTCTGTATTCAGAGAAAGTATAAAGCGACAACACGATAAGCGTCCCCGCTAACATACAACTAAGTAAAATAATTATTCTCGCCTTTAACATTCTTAAAAGTTTAAGACTCGGCAATATTTTACCGAGTCTATAAAGTTATAATTTAGTACGGATGATATAAAGGTTCGCTACATTGAATCCATGAATCATTAGCAAAAGCTGGTACATATGCACCATACCATGAAACCCAAACTGTACATTGAGATCCTGTATTTAATATAGCACAATCATCGTCGGTCATGTTATCAATATAACACCATGACTCCGGGTCATATGGATTGGGAAAACTGCACCTTTTCAACATTAGTTTAGGTTCTTTGACCGTCGGCTTAAATGCAAAAGCAGAGATCACTGACAATACACAAATGCATGCAAGAAAGAAATTTTTGACTTTCATAACTTTATAAAATTTAGAAATTATTGTCATCCACTAAAGGGGGGATGACTTGCCCTACTACTGCAGTAATATTCTATTGAGTTGATCAATGGGTTAGCATCAGGAAATCAAATTGTCTTTATACGTAATTTAAATTTAAAACATCCTTTTAGAAGAATTTCTGGATTTCCTATTGTTCTCGCAATGAGAAATTATTACTGTAACGTTTAGTTTTTGATCCACTGTTCTAATCTTAATCAGATTAATTCTTTTTAGCTTAACGATAAGAAATTACAACACATTCCATTTCTTTTTTATCCAGTTTAAGGCTGAAACCATTTCTTTCCAGGTCGACTTGGATATCCGAAAACGAAGTTCCCCAAACTTCAATATCCACATTTTCTGAAATCCCGGTTTCGTTAATGATTGGAATTGCAGAATCTAACCCTAGACTACCCCTACATGCATAGTAAATATATTCTATAAGCGTTTTAACCGGATAGTTAACTAGTTTTATCCCAGCCCATGATCCTTTTAACTTTTCGTATTTTTGCGATCCGCCGAAAGTAATGATTGACTTTTTACCTTTACTTTTGTATGATAACCGATAACAAGGCATCATTCTTTTCTCTGTTCTTACATTATAACCAAAATTGCTGTTTAACTCATACAAAATCCTCGATTGCAATGCCGGATTGTCTTTTGGATCAGCAAGATTCATTTTCTTATTAACGTGCTTCACCGGATAAATAAAACTATAGCTGTAATATTTTTGAAGCTTTACAGCTGTATAGAAATCCGCGGAATCTTTTAGTGACAAAATGGGGTTTGAATAACAGTTTTCATACAATTGTTTGTCTCCAATATCCCAGTACCCAACACCCCACATTGCAAATTTGTAGAGTACAGTTAGCGGCACGTCAATTATTTCCATCCTGCCAGGCTTAAATATTAACCTATAGGGAGGGGTTAAATCACTATGTGGCACAATGATAGATCTGAAAACAAAGTTAGAATCGTTTCCCCCATTGTCAGCTACCAACAGTGGCTTATTCGCATCGAATTTCACATATGCCTTATTCCTATTAACCTTTGAATTTACATCAACTCCTTCTGTTTTTTTTTCGCCATGCATAATTGCATCTAAATATTCCGGGGTTAGGGTCGAAATCCTGGCCCGGAGAATTCCATCAGGATCAATGATGAAAATATCTGGCAATCGTCTTACGTTTAATAGAGTTTCTAATTTATCATCATATGCAATGGTCAAATTTACTCCGAATGATTTAACCATCCTGGCGTAGATATCTTTCATGGATTTTACGCTGGAATACTTTGAATTGGCATAGGTGCCGACCATAATGATTTTGGCTTTCTCTTTAAATTGTTCCTGAATTTTAGTCATTTTAGGCATGCTCCTGATGCAACTCCCGCACCACTCACTCCAGAAATCAAGCACCATCCACTTTCCTTTGTAAGTACCGCCATCTATTTTGGGTTTTTCAGAATTATCAAGTTCCTCAAACTCATATTCAGGAAATTTTTCTCCAATTACTGGGTCTTTTCCGATGTTAACAGATTGTGCTGCGACGTCACTTTGTAAATATGTCAAATAGACCAGTATGACCATTAGCCATTTTAGTATTTTTTTCATGATATAAGTTGAATAGTAATTTATTTAAAGAGTAGGTTGAGAATTTTAATGGTCGTTCCTGATAGATCAATCAAATTTTTTAGATCCCGCATCGCTGATAACCAAAACCTTCATATCTTTTTCCCCTTCAACTAGATCTAAGCCATTTTTTCTAAGACTTCTTCTAATTTCCTCGAGATTTCCACCTTGAAGTTCTATATCAATATTATAATCAATATTGGTTTCATCAACAAAAGGCATTCTAATATTAAAGCCGGGAACGCCGAAAAAATATTCGATTAATATACTGATCGGGCTGTTTTGGATATTTATTCCTTTATATCTACCTAGGCTAATACGCTTCGTTTCCCCACCTTTAGTCTGTATTTTATCCCTTATATCATTATGAGCAACTAATCTATAATAAGGTTTCCTCCGCTGTTCTATAGAAACATTATATCCGAAAGCTACTTTAAGTGCATCTTGCATATTTTTCATTAAATCTGGCCGATTTCTAATTAACCAAGGCTGAGGGTCGTAAATATCCTTTTGGTAGATCTTGGGATACCATAAACTATAGGTGTATAGATTATCCAATTTATATTGCGAAATAAATTTTGAGGAATCTGTTATTGCCAGAATTGGGTCCAACCAGTATTCATTATGAAGGGAAAGCGCAGCTGGATCGTTATCCTGTTTCCAAGTTTGCATATGCCAGTAGTGACGCCCAAAATATGCAAGTCTATATAACTCAACTAAAGGCCAATTGATAAACTCTAATCGTCCATTTCCTTCCGTTCTACCGCCATTAAGAAACTCCTTGCTATGTGGCAGGATTATGCTCCTATACAAGTACTTAGCTTTTGATGTATCGTTCATTGGCGATAGTAATGGATAAT
This sequence comes from Pedobacter frigoris, assembly GCF_005116445.1. Lineage (GTDB taxonomy): Bacteria > Bacteroidota > Bacteroidia > Sphingobacteriales > Sphingobacteriaceae > Pedobacter > Pedobacter frigoris. The sequence goes on along the minus strand of NZ_SWBQ01000005.1, from coordinate 111,921 downwards.
CCAGATCATTTCTAAGTATATTGTTTTGTCTTTCACTTCGATTTTTAAACTTTTTATCAAATTCTTCTTTACCTTTTATATTCATTACATTTAATAATTCCTCACTATTTCCATTCATGATTTGTTTAAGAACTGATAAATTAAAATCACCGCCAACCCTTGCTCTAAGAATCCCATTGGGATCTATCACAAAAATGTCTGGCATCCCGCCCACGTTCAACGTTTTAGAAAGAATGGTGTCGTAAGCGACGGTTAGATTCAAATTTTTTTCCTTTCGAACTTTTTCGAACAACTTCTTCGTTGCTTTTAAATCATCGGATGTTCTGTTATTATAGAACTTACCAACCATTACAATTTGAACCTGATCTTGTAATTCGGATTGCATCTTGCTCATTTTTGGCATGCTGCTGATACACGTTCCACACCATACGCTCCAATAATCTAGAACCAACCATTTTCCACGAAAATCTTTTGTGCTAAATGTTTTTTGTTTAAAATGATCTGTGTCCAAGAATGTATAATCCGGAAAAGATTCTCCGATCTTGATACCTCCCTGAGCATAGCTCAGAGAGGTAACAGATATGTAAAAAATAGTAACAATAAGTAGTTTCAACGTGTGTTTCATCTGTTTAAGTTTTATTGATTTATATACCCTGGGTTCTGCTTAAGATTTGGATTGTTTTGGATATCGCTAAACGGAATTGGCCATAGTAGTTTATGACTGCTCCAAACAGTCCCCTTTTCAATTGCTGCGGCAGTCATAATGCCATTTGCACTTTCGTTTCTTTTTATATCCAGCCATCGATGGCCCCATTCCGTAAATAGTTCAACCCGTCTTTCTTGGAAGATTGCGGAAATAAGGTTGAGCTGGCTGATCGTAGGATTTGTTTCTGCGATCGGTAATAACCCGGATCTTTTACGGATTATATCATGGTCAGCGATTGCCAGATCAAGTTTGTTTTGCGAAGCCCTTGCTTCAGCTCTAATTAGGTATTGTTCCGCTAAGCGCAAGGGTGTGGCGTATTCTGGGGGAGCCGAAGAAGTTATATTTACTTTCATTTTGAAGGGATAGACATAACTAACATTTGGTGTAACAGACATATCTTTAAATTCCTTTGTCCAGTTTGCTTTACGTAGATCACCAATTTCAAAACTCGACAGTAGTGATGTGCTAAGAGTTGCATTTCTAGTTAGACCACTTGCTGGCTTTGCCGTGAGTATGAAGTTTGACGCCTCCAAATTTGATCCTATACCTGCGTTTGAAAGAGGTACAGCAATCTGCCATATGGCTTCCTTGCTTGTTTTCAAAAATACGTTAGCAAAAGAATCCATCTGATAAACACTGCTTGAAATTAACTCTGTGGCTTTTATCTCAGCGTTTGTATAGTCTTTCATATAAAGGTACACCCTTGCCAATAATGCCTTTGCTACCATTTTGTTTGGGCGGACACGCTCTATTGATGTAGAGACGGAGTTTCCAGCAACGTAGTTTTCATTGAGCAATGCTTCAGCATCCTTAAGATCTGATACAATTTGCTTGTAGACCATGGTAGGATCAGCGGCATGCGCGGAATTATTTGCGGTATAATCTGTACTAGTTACAACTGGAATATTTCCATAAAGGTTCAGCAAATAAAAATGCCAGAATGCCCGTATAAATTTGGCTTCTGCGATGAGTTGTTGCTTCACTACTGGAGTAAGCGATTGTGATGCCTCACAGCCTTCGTAAACCGCATTTGCCTGATAAATATGATTGAAACCTACCGCCCATATATTTGGCGACACATCATTTAAAGGTTTAACGCTATTAGTATATACTTGCACTAAAGAAACAGTTGAAGAATAACTTTTAAGTTCATCTCCATAGAAACCTGTCAGCAAAGCAATATTATAAGGCATATTTCCAATTTGATGCATACGTGCATAAATCGAGGTTAGAGCCGAAATTGCAGATTGATCATTCACAAATACATTGGCTGTGACTACTTTATCATTAGGCACACCTACATCTGTCAATTCCTTACACCCTTGAGCGATCATCACAAGGAGACTGAAGTATAATATGATATATTTTTTCATAATAATGAGGTTATAAATGGTTAGAGCATAAACTGCAATCCTAACGTTGCAACTCGAAGCGGCGGCACTACATCCTGATAGGCAATGCGTGATGTTTCTGGATCGAGACCCTGGAAATTGGTGATGGTTAACAGATTCTGGCATTGAATAAATACTTTTCCCAATCGCATAAATTTCCAGTCTTCACTGAACTTCCAAGACAAGGATACATTACGTAAACGGAGGTAGGAAGCATCAGCTAGCTGACTATCGCTAAAACGGTATAACAACATTTGGTTTGCGATTGGGGTTGTAAAATTCTGAGAGTAAGACTGAGGATAGTCTTCACCATTCAATATGGATTTCAGTTGATTTCCAGTTCCCCCACCATAAGCTCCTGGTAAATTATTAAATGGTGTAATGGCTCCTGTTTGCTTTGCAAAAGTTACAACTACATCCAGTTGCAGCCTCTTGTAAGTAACATTATTATTCCAGGCTCCGTAGAAATCCTGACCGATCTTAGATATTCGCAAATCTTGTGGGCTACTAATTAATCCATCCTTATTCACATCTTCAAAAGTAAATAGCTTCGTATTAGGGTCTACACCGGTGTACCTGTACAATTTTCTTATCTCTAAAGGCATTCCAACTTCATATCTGTTCGCATAGGTTCCTGAGCCCGCGAGGTTAGGATAGGCGACCAATTTTGAGCGTGGAAATGTGAGGTTAAGTGATGTATTCCAATTCAGTCCTCGTTTCTTCTGTAGATCAAAACTAACTTCCATTTCTACGCCACTATTCTGCAAAACCGCAGGAAGATTGGCTTGAATACTTTTAAAGCCTGTCACTTCTGATAAGCTATACCCAACAAGCTGATTGATAGTTCGGTTTCTATACCAGCTAGCCGTAATATTAATCTGCTCGTCCATCATTCCCACATCCATGCCAACCTCTAGTTTATTGACACGTTCCCATGCAAAGTAGGGATTGGTTAACTGGCTAGGAAATTGGGAAGGATTGCCCTGATAAGTAAAAGCATAACCAGTATAGGTACTCAAATATTGATAATCGACCAACTTATCATTTCCGGTTGTACCAAAGCTGGCCCGCAATTTTCCGGAGCTAAGAATTGGAAAGTTCTTAAAAAAATCTTCTTTCCCAAATAACCAGGCGGCGCCAACAGCACCGAAATTTCCAAATTGTTTGCCTGGACCGAATCTGCTGCTTCCATCACGCCTACCGGTCAAATTGATTACGTATTTTTGCTGATAACTGTACCCTATCCTCCCGTAAATAGCATTGTAGCGGTATTTAATAATGGGGTTCTCTGTTATTGACACAGCAGTTGCTACCAGTAGATTATTCATGACTTCATCATTTGCAAAACCGCTGGCATTTTGGGAGAGCCTTGAGTTAGTAGTTTCCTGGTATGTTCCACCTAAAATTGCATCAAACATACCCCCTTTTATATTAGTTGTATACGAGAGTTGAGGTTCAAGTACATAAGTCTGCAAATTACTTGTACTCAGGTTGTATGTTCTTTTTAACCTGATTTGTTCGACAGTAAACCCTTCAGTATTGAACGATGGTGTAGGCTGCTTGTGTGTCTGATCAAATTTTACTGAATTAAAGCCAAGTCCTGTTTTAAAAAAGAGCCCTTTAACTGGCTGGAACGAAAGTTTAGCATTTGTATTCAAATTACTTGAGGCTTCCCGATTCTGCTCTACTGCTGTGATTAACGGATTTACCCAAGTATAGTTTGCAAAATTCAATCCGCCTGATTCTGTATAAACGTCCGGCGAGTTGGGCGCAAGGAAAATGAAACGAGCGAGGTCAGTGCCAGGTAATCTGGAGATGTTATTTGCATAGAGCCCTGAAAAATCAAGTTTCAGTCTGTTGTTCTTTGATGTATGAGCAAAAGCAGCAGAGCCAGAAGCCCTTTGTGTATAAAAATCTCCTGGAAATACTGTTCCTTCTTTATGAAAACCTCCCGCAAATCTAAAACTCGTTTGCTGACTACCACCAGAGAAAGCCAACTGCGCATCATTTACTTTGGCTGTTCCACCAATCAATAATTCCTGCCAATCGGTATACTTGTCCAATGCAAAAGTCCCGTTCAAATCATAATCCGAGGGCCCTGGCGTGGCATTATCATTTTTGAATGCCTCTCTCCGAATGCCGAGATATTCTTGGGTGTTTAGTAACGGTCTAGTTCTGGTCACATTTCCTACTCCACTGTACACATTAACATCTACAGTTGTAGACCCAGATTGGCCACGCTTAGTATTGATAATGATCACCCCGTTTGCACCCCTGCTTCCATAGATAGCGGTGGCATCTGCATCTTTCAAAACCTGAATACTTTCTATATCCGCGGGATTGATAGCGGCGAAAGGACTGGAAACAGACGATGCTCCCACAGTAACTCTAGTAGAGTTAAGGGGAGTGGAATTAAAGGGAACTCCATCAACTATGTAAAGTGGTTCATTTCCGTTACCCAAGCTGTTTTGACCCCTTAGCCTCACGGTAAACTCTCGACCGCCCACACCGCTGTTCTGTTGGATGAAGAGGCCAGGTACATTGCCTTGTATCGCTGACAATATATCTGTAATAGGTTGTCGAGCGATAGCATCCGATTTCACTTCGCTGACATTACCAGTATTTAGTTCTTTAGTAGTTGTATAATATCCCTTATTAATAGTCACTTCTTCTAAATCTGAAGTGGCAACATCTAACCGAATTATTCCTAAATTTTTGGAACTCTTAATTTCTTTAGTTACATACCCCAAATAAGAAATCTCCAGCACGGTATTCTCCTCCACCTTCTGCAAGAGAAATTCTCCATCCTGATTGGAAGTCGTCACCTTATTGGTTCCCTTTACTTTGACATTAGCACCAGCTAATCCCTTCCCGGTCTCATCTACCACTTTCCCCGATACATCAATTTCTTGAAATCGGGCAACCAGGTTTTCAAAAAACGAAGGATTTTCTTTTCTTTTTATGGAAATGATTTTCCCATCGATTTTATAAGTGATATTAAGATTCTTGAATGTTGCTGTTAACGCCTCTTCGAGACTAACATCGGAGAGCGCTACACTAACTTTTTGATCTTTGGATATGACTTTGCTATCTGCATATATGTCATAGCCACTTTGCTTTCTGATTTCTTTAAGGACAGAAGAAAGCGGCGCATTTTGTTGATTAATGGTAATTCGCTGGCCGAACGTTGCTGCGCTGACCTGCATAAGGGATGCTATTAATATAACGGTGGTTAATCGCATAATTAGCAATATTTTATGGTATAGCCGTTTGGGTATACCTGATTTCTTGGTATAATTTTTATACATTTACGTAAAGTTTGGTTCTGTGCAGTTTTGCCTCCGGCTGTCGAAATCTGTTGGCGTTCTGCGGTTAAACGGTTGATATTTTATTAATTGTCCAAACACAAACCAGGGGTGCTTCACTTCTGGTTTGTTCTTATGTTAGCATTGCTGTCGTTGAATTCTTCTCATCTCCCGTGTGATTTTTAGGTGAATAAATCTGTTAATACGCTTGTCAACATAGGGAGATATATTTTTATAATCCTGATCATTTTGATACATACAGTTTCCTTCCTTCAATTTTAAAATGTACCTGACCAGAATTTTCGATTGCTTTAAGCACATTAGATAGACTTTTTTCCCTTGAAACCCAACCTAGGGACTCGATATCGTTTGGTACGCCTTCATCGTAGATGACTTCCACGTTATACCATCGGGAGACCTTTCTCATTACAGATTTAAAGTCAGCACGTTCAAAATTGAAATCTCCATCTTTCCAATCCGTTATATTGTCAATATTGACCTTGGCGATTTTAATCGTTGCGCCATTATTGACAGCTTGTTCACCGGGCTTGATGATTTGTTTCTGGTCACCAGAGGTAACTTTCACAGAGCCTTCCAACAAAGTAGTTGCCACTGCAGGTTCATCATTATAGCTATTGATGTTAAAGTGTGTGCCCAAAACTTCTACTTCCTGCCCGGCTGTTTTCACGATAAATGGATGTGCTTTGTCTTTAGCAATTTCAAAATACCCTTCACCGGAAAGCTCTACACGTCTGTCTTTAAGTTTTGCAAAGGATGCCGGATATTTTAGTGTTGAAGCTGCATTTAACCAAACGGAAGAGCCATCAGGCAAACGCACCTGATAGGTCTCTCCGTTATCGGTGGTTAAAATATTGATTTTATCAGATACAGTGTTTTCATTTTTAATTTCATAGATCAGTTGCCCGTTGGCTGTCTTGGTAATTATTACGCCTGCTTCTTTAGCCAGTTCACCATTGGCAGCATCAGTCAATCTGATTTTTTTACCGTTAGCTAAAGTCAGTGTTGCACCTTGTTTTCCAGGAGCAACGTCATTCATATAGGCAGACTGTTGATCTGGATTTTCTTTAGCCGGATTTTTCAGGAACCAGATTCCGGCAGAAATGATAATGGTAGCTACCGCAGCGGCTATGCCAACTTTCCCATAACCAAATTTCCTCCTTCTTACCGGAACTTCTTCTTCAATAGCGGAAACATCATCTTTAACCTTCACAAAAACAGCATCCCATCTTTCCTTCTCATAGGGATTTAGCGGGTCTGTTTCCATAAGCTCCGAATCCAAAGAAGAAAGTATCTCTTCGTCGCTCTTTTCCTGACCAATCTGATCGAACAATTCACGGATTTCCTCCGGCGAGGCGGTACCCTGCAAATGCTTTTGAAAAAGTGATTTAATACGGGATTGATCGATATTCATTTTCTTGATTTTTGGTTGTGCGCTACTTCCTGCTTTAAGGGATGTGATCCATTTAAGGCAAACAAGGACTACTCAAAAAAAAATAAAAATGCAACTATCTGTTATTCAGTAAGAAAAAAATCGAAGCCGATAGCATACTCGCCCTGTTTTCAAGGAAACCCCGCACATGTTTCAGCGCATGAACCATTTGATTTTTAACGGTATTTTTAGAAATATTTAATCGCTCGGCTATCTCTTCATGTGATAAACCTTCATTACGGCTCAACTCCCAGATCAGCTTCCGCTGACCCGGCAGTCCGGCAACTGCCAACTCGATAATTTCCGCACTTTCCCGAAATATAACCCGCTCTTCGGTATCGTTGCTGAATGTAGGGCTTGTCGAAGTTAACCTATCCAATAGCCTTGTATCATTTGCGATCTTTTTTAAATATTTCAGGGTTTTGTTCTTCGCTATGTTAAAGAGATAAGCTGTAGGATGTTCTACCTGGGCGAGCAAATGCCTGTTGATCCAAAGCTGCACAAAAATATCCTGAATGATTTCTTCAGTGATTTCGGGAAATTTAACGGTCTTTTGAACAAATGGAGCCAGACGCTTATTGTAATGATGATAAATAATCTCAAAAGCTTTCTCGTCACCATTTGCAAGACCTGCAAACAGTTCAGCCTCATTGATCAGTTTATGAATCATTTTTGCCATAATAAAGTTAGTCCCCTGGGTATCTTAACATTAAATTTACCCAGAATTTCCGCTAATATTAAATTTTTATTTGAGAATTGTTAAGAAACGGAGAATTAAATGCGCTTTAACGTCCTCCTTGAAATTAAAGCGAAAGACTTTTCTTCTCTCTTTTTGGCGTTTTCCGGTGCTTAGGCGATACTTTTTTCTCCACTTGCCTGGGCGACTCATTCGCTGTAGGCTGTCCCTGATTTTCTTTTTCTTTTTTTGCCTCTTGTTCGGTCACCGCTGGCAAAATTTTCGCAAGTTCCCCTGCAATCAAATCCTGAATGTCTGCCTTGATCTTTCTATAATTCTCTTGAATTTCTTCATCGGTTACGGCTCTGATCTTTGGTAAAGGTTTGTATAGATCTTCTTCTGCTTTAATTGCCGCATGATCGTTAATGATCTCCGCATGAAACATTTTAAGCTCAATCTTCTGATCCGGATTATCGGCCACCATACCGACAAACTGCCCTGACGATAAGGAAGCGATCTTACTGGCAGGTATCGCAGAATCTAATTGTGTGGATTTACTTAAAGAGGTGTCACTGCTGTTGATGCTCAGGCTTTGCCTGTCCTGCACAATTTTACCAAAGGTTTCTGATAGCTTTTTTGCACTGTCTCCGGTTACCTGCCCGCTGATGATGTTACCCGATATGCCTGCAATGATATTGGCCTGCTCTGCACCGTATTCTTTTTTTACCTGCTCTATGGACTGGATACCAATCGTACAGCTGACTAAATTGCTTCTGGCAGTAGTGATCGTGGGTACCAAATCGGCAACTAAAGTGGGGTATTCATCGAATATCAGGCTGCATTTGAGTTTATCCTTTTGATTGACCAGTTTTAGAATACGGTTTACATATAATGATAGCACTGCTCCATAAGTTTGCAATTTCTGCGGATTGTTGCCTAAACATACAATCTTAGGCGCATCTGGATTATTGATGTCAAGGGTAAAATCATTACCGCTCAGCACATAATAGAGTTTAGGTGACACCAATCTTGCCATACTGATCTTTGCACTTCCGATCTGTCCTTCGAGTTGTCCCCATTCTTCTTTTTCCCATGCTGAAATGAAAGGATTGAGCAGGGCTTGTATCTCCTGCTCATCATTGAGCACAGTAAACAGGCGCTTATAGTCAGTCATCATCAATTCAATGGTATGTGGCAAAGTGCAGTATTTTCCGTCCTGATACTTTCTTAAGTACCAGATCAGGGCTGTTAAAAAGCTAATGGCAGATTCTACGAAAAAATCACCCTGCTTTTTCAACCACTCGCGATTTAGCCCAAGCATAATTGTTCTAGCCGATTCAGTAGCATCAGTAATGTCTGTCATACCTTGTGGCTCTAAAGGATTACATCTGTGCATCAGATCGTCAAAATTGATGACGTAAAACGAGGGCTTTATTTTATAGTTCTTTGCATATTTTAACAACTTGTTATAGGTCATTGTGCTTAAATCGCTATACTTGAAATCATACACCAGCATGGAAAACCCTTTCTTTAGGTGCTGGTCGATGACGTGGCGAATATAAAAATACGTTTTCCCAGCACCAGCAGAGCCAGACAGTAACGTACTTCTGAACGGGTTGATAATATTGATCCAGCCATTCCTGACGTTTCCTTTTAAGTGGTATTTGGTTGGCAGGTTGATACTATATTCATTTTCCAGCAGCCGTTCTTCCTGTGGAAACGTTTCATTGTCTTTGTTAAAGGTATCCCCGCTTAAATTGACTTGCAATAAACGGGAAAGCAGATTGCCACCCGCTAACATCAGCAGGTAACCGAAACTTGTGCTGCCGATATAAAGCAAGGCAATTGTTTCAGGCGTAGTATTCAGCCCTAAAAAGAAATGGCTGATGCTGTATAGTAATGAACCTGTTATCAGGTAGGTTATAATCGTTTGCTTCCTGATTTTTTCATCCTTTTTTCCTTTTGCCGCAATCAGGGAAACAATCAATAAAAGCAGTGCTGCTGATTTGGATAGCAGTTCTGTTCTAAATACGGCCATTGCGCTGATTTTCTCTAAAATATTGTCTGTAAGTTCTGCCGTTAATTGCCAGCCCTGGAATGCGGCATAACAAAAGATGTAAAAATGGATGGCAAGAATGACAAGGCTCAGCAGCCTTGTAAAGTCTGCGATCTTGCGCAATGCCTGTATGTTTTCTCCTGTCTGCATAGTAAATTGGATTTAAATTGTGAGTTTCTTTCTTTTCTTTTTCTTCGGGATTTGACCGGACTGATCGTATTGGTCTTTCATCAGCATATCCAGTAAAGAGTGTTTACTGGAAGAGAATTTTATAGCCTCCTGTTTTGATTCTTTACTGTCAATTATTTTCGTTGACTTTTGGGTCTTTCCCATTGACCTTTGTAAAGGACGGCTTGCCTTTTGTAAAATATCCTGCTTATTAATTCCGCTTAAAATTGTCTTTGCGCTGTATGCTTTATCCAGATCGCTACCATTGAAAATGGTCTTATTTTTATGGTCCACGAAGGTGATTCCGTAGGCCTGACCATTTACACCGATCCTGAAAATTGCAGCAATGCCCTGGGCTTTCAGTGCTGCACTAAAAGCCGCCTGATCCACTGGTTTTGCAGACAAGACTTTATGTATTGACTGCTTCAACTGTGGTTTAAACTGTATCCGGCTCTGTTCATGTTTTGGAAATTGCTTTTCCAACCAGGGTAATGTTGGTTTGGTATATAGGGAACTTGATTTGATGGGTACGCCGATCTTGTCACCTTTTTGATCCAGCAGGGTGTAAATCAGTCCTCTTTTCTGGAACATTTGGCTGCTTTCAATCCCACGGTCTGCAATCACGTTAAACTGTTTCAACACTGCATTCAGTTCGGCAAGCGAAGTAAATTTGTAAGAACCAATAACCGCATTAACCGTGTTACTGATCGCTCGTTTGGTAGGCAACTTACCATAAACGACTTTCTCCACATCAATCGCTTTAATACCTGGCTCTGGTTTGTATTGCTTGCTTTGCGCCTTAACCAGTTTAAACTCTTCCTCTATTTCCTTCCTTGCTTTTTCCGACTGGTTAGCGCCAATATTATGCAGGTCTATCCGATCGCCGTTTGCCCTAATATTAGTGGTCACCAAATGAATGTGGTCGTGGCCTGCGTCATTGTGCCTATAAGCAATAAATGGCTGGTCACCAAAACCGATTCTGTCCATATAAGTTACCGCTATTTTTTGCAGCGTTTCATCTGTAAGCTTTTCGGCAGCATCAAAGTTTAACGAGATATGTAGCGTATTGGTCTTAACACTAGGCTTCATCATAAGCAGGTTTTCAAATCGATGGAGTTTCTGGTGAAAATTCATCCGCTCTATGTCCCCGGCAAATCCGCTGGCAAGAATCAGCTCGGCCTTTCCTTCCAGCACCTTGTTTTCATTGTAGTGCAGTGCACCCCTCAAACTCTTTCCAGTTATGATCTTGGCAACCATTTTTCAGCAAGCTTGTTGATCAGGATTAATAAAGTGTCCGTTTTAGCTTCTACCTTTTCATAAAGCTTGGTCACTTTGGTGACCTGCACCATTTGTGGGGTTTCCCGTTTGTCGCTGTGAAATGCCTTGGTAATCTGGTTGATATTAATGCCGATTGCCCGCAGTTCTTTACGGATCAGTGCCAGTTCCTCCATTGTGGAATTAAGGGTAATGTCTTTATAAAAAAGGGTAATCTTTTCTTTGCTCAGGATCTTTCTTGCAGCCTCGCCAACAGTATGACAATCGCTGCTTCTAGCGATCTTTTCCAGTCTTTTAAATGCGGCTTCGGTTAACCTGATCCTCAGCACGCGGCTCAATATTTTTCCGGGATCGGCTGATTTTTTCCTGGGCATTAGTTTAATCTTTTTGTCTTTCCAGAAGGGGCAAGTTCCGCAGCCCCTTCATTCCCTGCGGGAGCAGGCAAAGAAGTTTCCGTAGACGGAAATACATCTTTGCTGCACCCAAAACGGGGGCTGCGCGATCTCAAAATTCCTTCGGGAACTTGGTTAAGTACTAAACATTTCATCATGGGATCGGGGAGTTATCGGAAAAGATTTTGCTCATCTTTGAGTTGTCTTTGTTCTTCTTCCATCGGGAGCATGGAACGTAAAAGCTGCCGGATTTTCTGCCGTTCCGGTCTGATTTTTTTCTTTAGCTGCACCTCTTTGTAAGCAAGCTTATCGGGCTTGGTATCTTTGCTTAATTTTACATTTAATCTCATGGCAATTATTATTTCTGCCAAAGATTGATGTTGAATTTTTCGGGCATTCCCACGTTGGGAATGAATGGGGTTTTAAATTTTGCGATTGCAATCACAGGGTTTTTAGGAGATTATTGTATAAATTAGTACCACACTTATTGTATGGAAGAACTGAAATCATTTTGCCAGGATCTAATTAACCGAATGGACGGCGAACTGTTTAATATTCGGCTAGAGCATCCAAAATCTGATCAATGGGCGCAAGCCTCTGTTCCGTGTATTGATTTTTATCTGGATGAACTCAAATCGTTTATCTTGCAACATCCTTTCAAAAAGAGATCGGAAGAAATCTATTTATTTAAGTATGTGAAACCTGTTGTCATGGGCAGGCTCATTTTTATGTGTGAGGTTTATAATACTGAGGTATTTCGCCCTGCTCACCATACCCCAGAGGATAAAGAATATCTGATTGATGAAGTAGATGAAATTGAGGATTTTTTCAGGCGCAATGACCATTTGTATGATTACTATAAACAAGATTTAGATACATTGGACACGAAGTATTTTGTCCGAAATGTAGAAGATCGGTTTGCCAAACGTGATCTTGCCATAGATATTGATCCTGTTTTCTTTTATAGTGATCGTTCTTTTTCAACTGGCTTCGATTATGCTTTTGCCAAAATCAGAGCAATGGAACTTTTGAAAGATCATATTGACAATGAATTTGAAGCCTCTGTGATCTCTGGCAATGATGTTCCTAAAACCAAGCTGACGTTTACCGGCAGCCCTGCCGATTTTTTGGAAGTGGTGCAAATGATAAAACAAGTTGGTATGCCGCCCAATCCCGAAACAGGTTTGCCCTATAGCGATGAAGAACTATTTGAAAAGCTTAAAGGCGGGCTGGAAACTCCGTTTTCGGACGGTATTGATTTCAATACCTTAAAACTCATTAGCGGCAATAGTGACCTTCCCGAAAAAATGCTTGATGCACTGGATAAACTACATGATAAATGGGATGAAGAGGACAGGGATATTGACTATGATAATCCTGATGGGGACAAACCGGAAAAATAGTATGCTTAGTATTTGTATGTCAGTGCCGAATGCTCAAAATGCTTCTTTGCAATTCAATTCCGGGGTTATATTTCTCTATAAGGGCTTCCACAATTAAACTATGTTCATCTAACTGTTTCGGGCCTAGCAATATTTTCATTTGGCCAAAAGCATCCTCACTAATTGGCACGTCAATATGTTTTGACTTCATTCTGCTTTCAAAATTAAATTTCTCAGTTTCTGTACGTTTAAAACCACCCCTGGGATATACAATAATTCTATATCTGACTTCAGATTGAAAATCCCAACAATTTTGCTTGAATTTACCTATCCTGGCAGACCAGATAGTTTTACCTTGTTCAGAGGTTGGTTCAACCAAATTTGGCTTTAATAGTGCAATATCATCCGTGTATTCAACCTTTACAAGATAATGCTCACCCTGATGGAATATGTAACCATTATCAAAATGTAGGTAATTTACGATGGTGCTTCTTGCGAATGGTATATTACTTACAACTTCATTTGGCAAATCCTCAAATGAATAGTGGGTAAACGGATACTTCGGAAGTGCGATTCTCACTCCTGACATATCTTTTGCATACATATTCCAGATCGGTATACTTTCTATATCCTGATCAGTCCAACAACTGACGAATACAAATTGACGATATTCATCTACATCATTAGTTAATCCCTCATTTAGGTCATCAACTGTATCAAGTGCCTTGAAGCGTAAAGTTCTGTGCTTTAGTATGAGTGCAAGATTCTCAACAGAAGTGTAATGGTAAAAATATTCCAACTAATTTATTTTAATAAATGATTTAGGCTAGATCTTCTTTCAGTAGTATAAAGATATGCAAAATCCCCTTATCGTCCCTTCTTGGGAGTGCCTCTTATATAGTCCTCGCATTTTTGATTTTAAACCCCTTGTAAGTCCGCCTATGGAAATAGAACATTATAACCTCGATATGATTAAGCCAGAAATTGCTATCGAAATACTTGCTAAAAACGGCATCATTGTGACCAGAGAAGAAGCAAAAAAAGTCTTGGAATTGTTATATTTTTTAGTTAAATTGTCTGTAAATCAAATAGTTAACAAATGAAAAATAGTAACCTATGAAAACAGCCGATTTATATATCCGTGTAAGCACGGATGAACAAGCCGACAAAGGATATTCGCAGCGTGACCAGGAAGAACGTTTAAGAAAGTACTGCGATATTAATTGTATCGCTATAAACAAAGTAGTTTTTGAGGATCATTCCGCAAAAACTTTTAACCGTCCGCAATGGATCAAGCTTTTAGCTGATATTAAACGGTCAAAAGGCCAGCGGAATTTAATCCTCTTTACTAAATGGGATCGCTTTAGCAGAAACACAGGGGATGCCTACGGCATGATTGCCATATTAAGAAAGTACGGAGTTGAGCCACAGGGTGTAGAGCAACCGCTTGACTTATCTGTCCCTGAAAACAAGATGATGCTTGCCTTTTACCTTGCTGCTCCCGAAGTGGAAAACGACCGCAGGGCGTTAAATACTTTTAACGGTATGCGCAGGGCAAAAAAAGAAGGCCGCTGGATGTCTACCGCTCCGACTGGTTATAAAAATTTCATTACACTGGATGGCAGAAAATATATTGCTCCTAATGAACCTAAAGCCAGTTTAATGAGATGGGTGTTTAAGGAAATTGCCAAAGACAACTATGCCGCTGATCAAATCCGCAAAATGGCAAACGAAAAGGGCTTGCAGTGTCCTCGTATGAACTTTTATCGTTTAGTAAGAAACCCTGTTTATTGTGGTAAGATCATGATACCCCAACATAAGGACGAAGATTTTAAAGTTGTGGATGGTCAACATGATGCGTTAATTTCCGAAGCATTGTTTTATGACGTACAGGATGTTTTGAATGGCAGGAAAAGAAAAAAAGCCGCTAAAGTTGTTTCTTTGGATAGCTTGCCGCTTAGGGGTTTGATACTTTGTCCTAATTGTCACCGAATGCTAACAGGCAGCAAATCCAAGGGAAAAAACAAACACTACTATTATTATCACTGTGTTAATGAATGTGGGACACGGTTTAACGCTCTTGAAGCTAATGACCTGTTTCTTGACCAATTAAAGGAGTTTACAATTAATCCCTCTGCGATTGAATTGGTAACCGCAGTAATAACCTCTGTCTACAAAAGTCGAACACTTAACGATTTCAATGATAAAAAGCTGATTTTGGCGGACATAGAAAAGCAAAACGTGAAAATGAGCAGAGCCAGAACACTTTTATTAGATGGAGATATTGAACCTTCCGACTTTAAGGCCATAAAAGCGGACTGCGAAGCCTTAATAAGCCGTTTAGAAGCCCGTATGGGCAACTTACAAGATAAGCCACTTGTGAAAATTGGAGTTGATAAACTTGTTGATAAGGTCATTACATGCCTGTTAAAGCTTGATAAGCTATATATCAATGCGGAGGTAGATGATAAACGCCGCATTGTTTGCGCTTTATACCCTGAAAAATTGCAGTTTGACGGATCAACTTATCGAACACCCCGACCTAATGGCGTAATAGAGGTTATTGCACTGATTAACAGCCAATTAGAAGGTATAAAAAAAGGGAAAGAAGCTCAATTTGAACCTCTTTCCCTTATCGTAGCCCGTAGGGGAATCGAACCCCTGTTTCCAGAATGAAAATCTGGCGTCCTCACCCCTAGACGAACGGGCCATTTAAGATTGCCTCAGTCTTTAACAACTGCGAACCTTTTGGTAGCGGGGACCAGACTCGAACTGATGACCTTCGGGTTATGAGCCCGACGAGCTACCAACTGCTCCACCCCGCACTATATACAATTCTTTAAGTTTCGTTATTTGTTTAACTCTTCTTCCGAATTGGAATGCAAAGATATAATTCGTTTCTTTGTGGTGCAAATTTATTTTAAAAAATATTTTCTATGTCACACAAAGCTGGTTTTGTTAGTATCATCGGTAAGCCAAATGTAGGCAAATCAACCCTTATGAATGCCCTGGTGGGCGAAAAGCTTTCTATCATTACTCCGAAAGCGCAGACCACACGTCATCGTATTCTGGGAATTGTTAACGAAGAAAGCTATCAAATTGTATTTTCCGACACTCCCGGCATCATAATTCCGCGTTACGGACTGCAGGATTCTATGATGAGTTCAGTAAAAGGCGCACTTACCGATGCTGATCTTATTCTCTTCGTAACAGATATTAACGAGCAGCATGATGAAAATGATGTACTTGAAAAAATTAGCAATACAACAATCCCAGTTATTGTACTGATCAATAAAATAGATAACGCAACACAGGAACAGGTAGACGAAAAAATTGCATACTGGCAGGAAAAGTTAAACCCGAAACACATATTTGCCATATCTGCCCTCCATCAGTATAATCTGGAAGGAATCATGACTACTGTTCTCGAATTCCTACCTGAGCATGACCCTTTTTATGATAAAGAAGATCTTACTGACCGCAACCAACGATTCTTTGTCTCGGAGATCATCAGGGAAAAAATCTTCACCAACTACCAGAAAGAAATTCCATATAGCACTGAAGTGATCATTACTTCGTTCAAAGAAGAAGAAAAAATCACACGCATCAGCGCTGAAATCATTGTAGAACGTGATTCTCAAAAAAACATCCTTATTGGAAAAGGAGGCGCTATGCTTAAGAAAGTTGGCACAGAATCACGCAAAGACATTGAGAAGTTCCTGGATCAGAAAGTCTTCCTTGAAACCTTTGTAAAGGTAATTCCTGATTGGCGTAGCAAAAAGAACTATTTAAAAAGTTTCGGGTACGAAAATTAAGCGTACCTTTGCAACCCCTTAATAATTAATACAATTCACAATAGACCATGAGTAACATTATCGCAATCGTCGGAAGACCAAACGTAGGCAAATCTACCCTCTTTAACCGCTTAACAGAAAGCCGTAAAGCCATCGTTGACGATTTTAGCGGAGTTACCCGTGATCGTCACTACGGATCGGCAGAGTGGACGAACAGACAGTTCACTGTAATTGATACTGGTGGTTATGTAGCCAATTCGGAGGACGTATTTGAAGCAGCAATTCGCGAACAGGTAATCATAGCAATTGAAGAAGCTACAGTTTTATTGTTTATGGTTGATGTAACCACAGGCATAACTGATCTGGATGATGAAATTGCACAATTACTAAGAAGAAGTAAAAAGCCAGTATTTACAGTAGTAAATAAAGTCGACAATACTCAATTACAAAATGAAGCATCTGTATTTTACGGTTTTGGTTTAGGTGAAATCTATGCCATATCTTCTATGACTGGCTCAGGAACAGGAGATCTGCTTGATGATGTGATTGAACATTTCGAAGATATTCCGGAAGACGAAAATGCACTACCTAAAATCACAATCGTCGGACGTCCCAATGTAGGTAAATCTTCCTTAATCAATGCTTTAATAGGTAAGGACAGAAATATTGTAACACCAATCGCCGGTACAACCCGCGATTCCATACACATTCATTACAACCAGTTTGGACACGAATTCATGTTTATTGACACAGCCGGACTGCGTAAAAAAACAAAGGTTAAGGAAAACATTGAGTTTTACTCCGTAATGCGTACCATCAAGGCCCTGGAAGAAGCAGATGTTGTAATTCTTATGATTGATGCTGTAGAAGGCTTGGAGTCTCAGGATGTAAACATTTTCCACCTTGCAGAGAAAAACAAAAAAGGTATCCTTATACTGGTTAACAAATGGGACCTGATCGAGAAAAACAGCAAAACTGTAAATGTATTTGAAGATCAGATTCGTCAAAAACTACAACCATTTACAGATGTCCCTATTATTTTCACTTCTGTGGTCAACAAACAACGTATTTTCCAGGCCATTGAAGGTGCATTAGAGGTATTCAAAAATAGAGGCAAAAAAATCCCTACATCTAAACTAAATGATGTAATGCTGCCTATCATTGAAAAATACCCACCACCCGCGTTGAAGGGTAAATACATCAAAATCAAATACATCACTCAGATCAATGGAACATCTCCAATGTTTGCTTTCTTCTGTAACCTGCCTCAATACATAAAAGAGCCATATAAACGCTTTATAGAAAACAAGCTTCGTGAAAACTTTGATTTTAGTGGAGTACCTATTCAGATTTACTTCAGACAAAAATAACAAGTAAAATAAATCAGGTTATTGCAGGCTGTTAATCGCCTGTTTCACCACAGCATCACTTAGGTTAAGCGCTTTATAATAACCCGCATCACCTAAGTGATATTTGCATAAAAGCACTTTCATATCATTCAAGATCACAGGTTTTGCCGTAGCAAGCTGCCTTGCATCAATGGCAATGCTCTGCGTCTGGATATATTTTAGAAAGTCCTTAAAATCAGCGTCACTCACATTAAAAGTAGTTAGATTCTGCTCAAGAAAACTGCCGGTATAGCGACTGGCAAGTATATCATATACAAAATCAAGCAGTACACGTTTAGATGA
This sequence comes from Pedobacter frigoris, assembly GCF_005116445.1. Taxonomy (GTDB): domain Bacteria; phylum Bacteroidota; class Bacteroidia; order Sphingobacteriales; family Sphingobacteriaceae; genus Pedobacter; species Pedobacter frigoris. The sequence goes on along the minus strand of NZ_SWBQ01000005.1, from coordinate 93,635 downwards.
AAGTGTATTATAGAATTTATTATACCCGCTGGTATCTAGTTTTACATAGATATCAGGTTGAATTCCTCCGTGAAGAAATCTACCCTTCACGCTGTCTTTTTTAACAACCTTACCAGAAGTAAGTTCTCCATCATTAAACCTGCGCTCTAGTTCATTCTGATACGCCCTGTACCCTTCTTTATAAGATTTCTGAATACTTCTGCCTGAAGGCGTATAATACCTCGCAATGGTTAAGTTCAATGCTGATCCGTCACCAAATGGGAATTGCTCTTGCACAAGACCTTTTCCAAATGACCTGCGTCCGATAATGATGCCTCGCTTTAAATCCTGGACCGCTCCTGCCAGAATTTCACTTGCAGAGGCGGAATTTTCATTGATGAGCACAGCAAGCTTGCCATCTTCAAATTCACCGCCGCCGGTTGCAATGTAGTCAGTACGGGGCTCATGCTTACCCTGAGTATATACAATCAGTTTATTTTCCTGTAAAATCTGATTGGCTAAGCCTGTTGCAGCTGTGAGGTATCCCCCGCCATTGTCACGAAGATCAAGCACAAGTTTTTTCATACCTGCTGCTTTCAAATTTTTAACCGACTCTACAAAGTCTTTATCTGTTTCTGCTCCAAACTTACTAATACGTATATAACCCACATCCATGTTCAACATATATGAGGCATCAATACTGCTCACTTTTACCCTGTCCCGCTTAACCGTAAAAACTACAGCCTGCGCGTTCCCTGGGTGCATGATCGTCAGTTTCACAGGAGTCCCTTTTCGACCTTTGATTTTACCCATCATCTGTTCCCGCGGCAGAGACTTACCACTCACATACACCGTATCAATTTTAAGGATTTTATCTCCCTGTTTTATACCAGCTAAATATGCTGGACCGTCTTTAACTACATTAGTGACTAGCAACGTGTCTTTTAAAATATAATACTCGATACCTATACCCCCAAAATTACCGCCTAAATTCTCAGTAAGCTCATTTGCTTTTGCAGGAGGAAGATAAATGCTATGTGGATCAAGCTTGTGCAATAAGCTGTCGATAGGCAAATGATTTAAGGTATCTGCATTGATATCATCAACATAATTTCTGTTGATGATATGTATTATTTCATCCACTTTTTCTGCATTATTATCTGCCAGGTGGACACTCTTTTTAAATTCATACCCCTGGTCCTTTAAAAACTTGTATCCCAAGAACATTCCGCCGATTAGAGTAACAGAATATGTCAGGGCAATTAGGAGATTTATGCGGGTATTATTTTTCATTATTTCAGACATTGTAAAGTTATGAAATTACACTGTCATTTAAGTAATTAACCCCCAATCATTTTTATTGTTTAAGCTAATTTATTTTATGCCACCGTTCCAATCTCGGTTTTCATAAAAAAACACAATAATTTCAACCGTTTTTCGTCTATTACTTCGCGTTTAAAAAGAAAATCACCAATTTTAACAAACCATTACTAGCTTTACTTCTCCTAATGGAAAATAAAAAGATAGGTCTCAAGAGTTATCTGACAAACGAAGAAAATAATAATAAGGAAAAAAACAGAGCAATGATAAGAGTAACCGAGCAAGAGTCAAAGTATAACGACATAGATAAAATGTCTGTACTTGAAATTCTGGAGGGGATAAACAATGAAGATAAAACAGTTCCTCAGGCAGTTGAAAAGGCAATACCTCAGATAGAGAAACTGGCTTCTGCTGTTGCGGAAAGAATGACAAAAGGAGGAAGGTTATTTTATATTGGCGCTGGCACCAGCGGACGCCTGGCCATTGTTGATGCCTCTGAATGCCCTCCGACATTCGGGGTGCCCTTCGACTGGGTTGTAGGAATCATTGCAGGGGGAGATACTGCGATCAGAAGAGCGGTAGAAAATGCAGAAGATGACAATGAGCAGGCATGGATAGATCTGCAGGAGTTTAACATCAATGAAAAAGACTCGCTTGTAGGACTGGCAGCTTCCGGAACTACCCCATATGTTATTGGCGGACTAAATACAGCCCGTAAACATGGTGTTTTAACAGGTTGCATAGTATGCAATGAGGGTGGCCCTATTGCTGCCGAAAGTGACTTCCCTGTAGAAGTAGTCGTTGGTCCAGAATTCCTTACAGGCTCTACACGCATGAAGTCCGGAACTGCACAAAAACTGATTCTAAATATGCTCAGCACTGCGGTGATGATCAGGCTGGGCCGTGTAAAAGGTAACAAAATGGTAGACATGCAGTTGACAAACCATAAACTGGTAGACAGGGGTACTCAAATGGTAATGGACGCATTAAACATCGATCATGACCAGGCTGCCGATCTCCTGATCCATTATGGAAGTGTCCGAAAAGCTGTGGAAGCAACAAATCGTAATTCGTCAATCTAAAATCGTAAACCCAGATCATGCACGAAATAGAGCCCTTTTATCTGTGGCGAGACGATTATATCGCGGCAGAAGATGAACGTTCACCTTTTTACAACACTGAATATTCTGAGTTCTACTTCGACAAGCAGCTCTATAACTTCCTAATCCATCCTCAATGGGACGACTTTGGTTCAAACACCATGTATATCAAAGTGTTATTTGCGGATTACGACAGGAACTATGCCATCATCGAATTTATCGGAGAATGGAATGACGCCATAAACAATGACATTATGCTCTTGAAAAGAGAGATCATAGAACTCATGATGGATGAAGGCATCAACAAATTTATTCTCATTGGAGAAAACATACTTAATTTCCACTCCTCAGAAGACAGTTACTACGAAGAATGGTTTCAGGAAGTAGAGGATGGCTGGATAACAGGCATCAATTTCCAGGAACATGTAATCAATGAATTCAGAAACAGCAATATAGATTATTACATCAATTTTGGCGGTCAGCTTGACGATTTGGCATGGAGAACATTAAAACCCCTGCAGTTTTTCAAGAAAGTTGAAGAAATCCTGACAAAAAGGCTTGGGGCATAGCTTTTGCATGATTGAAACAATTCGTACCTTTAAAATAAATTTAAAACAAATGGATAATAACAATAATTACGATTGGGCACAAAAATCAGTTTTTGTGGAGAACCAAACTGGAGTAGTTGCCAAGAAATTCTTTGCTAACGTATTCTTATGGATGTTCGTAGCATTGAGCTTGTCAACTTTAGCGGCATTGTTTATTTCAAATTCTGAAATAGCATTGAGACAATTGATCAATTTCGAAACAGGACAGAGAACAGTACTGGGTTATGTAGCGATGTTTGCTCCGTTAGCACTCGTATTGGTGATGGGTACCGGCTTTAGCAAACTTTCTTACGGAGCGCTATTGGGCGTTTTCGTTTTATTTTCTATTTTACTGGGAGTTAGCTTAAGTTTCATTTTGCTGATTTACACAGCAGGATCTATTGTAGCTTGTTTTGCTGCAGCTGCAGGTATATTTGGCATAATGGCTTTTCTGGGTTACACTACAGATGTCGACCTCACCAAATTTGGACCGATCTTAATGGTAGGTGTAGCAGGGCTCTTTATCGCTAGTTTAGTGAACCTGTTCATTGGAAGTGAGACTTTGAGCTATGTGATGAGTTTCATTGGAGTTGCCGTATTTACAGCCTTAACTGCATATGATGTTCAAAAATTAAAAAATATCGGCGCAGGCATTGAAGCAAATGGAGACGGGGTGATTTCAGCAGACGCCAAAAAATTAGCAATAATGGGTGCATTGAACTTATATCTTGACTTCATTAATATCTTCCTGTTCTTATTAAGGATATTTGGAAGCAGAAGATAAAAACTTTAACTCAATTTAAAAGGGTGCCCCAAAGGCACCCTTTTTTAGTTTTCCCAATATTTGTCATCACATAATACGCTTTATTCGGCCAATAACAACAAGGTGTCAGCTAGGTCAACAGGACCTTGCCGACAGCTTTCATACAACTGTCAAATACTGTAGTAGTAGCGTACAGTTATAGACTACAGTTGTGGTTATCAATATGTACCACATTAACCAATTTTCAGGAAAAATAATTTTAAAAAATATTATTGTTAAGTTTACTGTGTAAAAACTACACACTTAAACCACTATAATGAAACAAAAATTTATTCCTTACATGCTTAGGGCGGCAATTATCATCTGTCTCCCATTTATTTTTTTAGGGAGCTCCGTTAAGAAACCTGCACCAAAACTCAAATGGCAACAACTTTTCAACGGCAAAAATCTTAAAGATTGGACACCGAAAATAAGATACCATGATCTTAACGAAAATTATGGCAATACATTCCGCATTGTAGATGGTAAAATTCAGGTCAACTACGACCAATACACAAAATTTGATGAACAATTTGGACACCTCTTCTATAAAAAATCTTATTCTTATTACCTAATAGGTGTAGAATACCGCTTTACCGGTGATCAGGTTAAAGGCGGGCCAGGATGGGCTTTCCGCAACAGCGGTGTGATGATCCATGGCCAGGATCCTGCAAATATGAAAAAAGATCAGGACTTCCCTAACTCTATCGAAGTGCAGTTATTAGGCGGAGCAGGTAATGGCGACCGTTCTACAGCAAACCTTTGTACACCAGGCACCCAGTTCGTATTGAACGGTAAAGTTATCAAAGCTCACTGCATAGAATCAAGATCCAAAACATTCAACGGTGATCAATGGGTTCGTGTAGAAGTCCTTGCATTGGGAGATTCTACTATCGTACACTACGTAAACGGCGAAGAAGTTTTACGCTATGACAGGCCTCAGAAAGATCCTGTTAAAGGAGCCGCTGAAGGCGAACTCATTAAAGGCGGATCAATTTCATTACAAAGCGAGAGCCATCCTGTCGAATTCAGAAAAGTAGAAATCATCGACCTTGAAAAATACGCCAAAGATCCAAAAAAGCTAAAAGAAGTTGTAGACCAGTTAATGGCAGAAAAAAGAGTAGCAAAACAATAAACACTAAACAAACACACACATGATTAAATTTTCATTGACATTGATATCTTCAATTATCATTGTCTTAGGATTAAATAATTTCTTCGGAGGACCTAAAAATGCCGGAGCTGCCCCACCTGAATTGGTAATCACACCTTTTGCCGGGCCCGATGTAACCCCTAGTCCGGCCTGCCTTGCAGTTGCCGCAACTGGGGAGGTCTTCGTTGGGGTCGACATGATCGGATCCCTGGGTAAAGATCCTGATAAAGGCCGTATCCTTAAATTGGTAGACAAAAACAATGACGGAAAAATGGATGAGCATACTGAGTTTGCCATGGTCGACAATCCACGTGGAATTATCGCCTCAGGAGACCAGGTTTTTGTGCTACATACCACCTTCTCCAAAGAAACCCGCAAGGCCACAGGAATGGATCTTGTCGTTCTAGATGATAAAAATAATGACGGCAAAGCAGATGGCCCGGCAAGGCCTCTTATCCAAAACCTGAGCAATACAAAATACATCCAGGAACGCGGAACTGACCATGCAACCAACGGTATTCGTCTGGGGATAGATGGATGGATCTACATCGCCGTAGGAGATTTTGGATTCCACGATGCAGTAGACCGCTCTGGGAAAAAGATGACCATGTTGGGTGGTGGTATCGTTCGCGTACGTCCTAATGGCACTGAAATGGAAGTTTATACCCATGGAACACGTAATGTTTATGATGTGGCAATTGATCCATACATGAACATCTTTACCCGTGAAAATACAAATGATGGTGGTGGCTGGAACGTACGTTTCTCTCATCATGTCCAATCAGGAGAATATGGATATCCTCTTTTATTCCAGAATTTCACAGACGAGATGCTTCCTGCACTGGCAGATCTTGGTGGTGGTTCGGGCACAGGTGCCCTGTATATGAGCGAAGATACCTGGCCAGAAAAATACAACAATGTACCTATGATGGCCGACTGGGGAAGAAGCATGTTATACATCCACAGGGTTACTCCTGATGGACCGAGTTTTACACAAAAGGAAGAAGATTTCATTAAGTTACCTCAAATCACTGATCTTGATGTAGATGGTTCAGGCAGGCTCTACCTTGCTGCATGGGATGGTGCAGGCTACTCTGGTAATCCATCAAAAGGATATGTGGTTCGTGCAGTACCTACCAACTGGGCGTACAAAGCCTTTCCGAATGTAACAAAAGCGAGCGTTACTCAGCTAGCTGCCATGCTTAAATCTGAAAGTGCCGTAGCTCGTCTAACTGCTTCTCAGGAATTACTTAACCGTCCGGCAAAAGAAGCTGCAGATGCCGCTTTAAAAATTGCTGCAGACGCCAAACTTCCATTATACTCACGTGTAGCAGGTATATTCACTTATGCACAGGCAGCCGGAGCAGACGGAATCCAGGCTCTTGTCCAATTCACTAAAGAAGATGCGATCAGAGAATTTGCACTTAAAGCGCTTGCTGATCGTAAGGACTATGTACAAAATGTACCTAGTGAGCCTTTTTTAGCTGGACTAAAAGACCCTTCTGTTCGTGTTCAGGCGGCAGCGATCATCGGCCTTGGCCGACTTGGCCGTACTGATGCTGCAAAAGCTTTATTGCAAACTAAAGTTCCTGCTTCATTTGTTGCTCCTGCAAAAGGTACTGAAGGTCCGCATGCCACTCCAAATTCAGCAATTGTACTCCCGCATTTAGCCGTTCAGGCATTGGCAAACCTAAAGGCTGTTGATGCTTGCGTAGCTGCCATCGGCACCGAAAACTCAAGTCTTGCGTTATGGGCACTGCGTTATATGCACGATAAAAAATCGGTTGACGGACTGGTATACTTTTACGAGCAGTCAAAAGACGAAAACTTAAGGAAACAGATCCTGATTACCATGGCACGCCTTTACAGAGAAGAAGCATCTTATGATGCCTCATGGTGGTGGGGTACAAGACCAGATTCTCATGGGCCGTATTATAAAGCTATACTTTGGAAATCATCACCGGCTATTGCCTCTTTCCTGATCGGAGAATGGGAAAAAGCACCTGCTGCCAATAAATCATTTTTTGTAGACCTGAATGCACGTCACCGTATGGAGATCCCGGCTTTCGGTACAGAAGAAAAAGCGATAGCGAAGAATGAACCTAAAATAGATCTCGAGAAAATCAAAAATCAAAAAGGACAAGTAGGGAAATCTTCTATCGAAGATGTGTTGCTTGCGATAGCTAAATTGCCTGGTGACCCGGTAAAAGGTAAGGCATTATTTTCGCGTCAGGGTTGTGTAGCTTGCCATAGCATCAGCAAAGGTGAAGAAATGAAAGGACCTTTCATGGGTCAGATCGGATCGATTATGAACCGCGAACAAATTGCAGAATCAATCCTTAAGCCTGATGCATCTATTTCACAGGGATTTGCTACGGTAATGATCACAGCAAAAAAGGATCAGACCTATATGGGCTTCGTGACGAGCGAGACAGCAACCAGAGTAGTGCTTCGGAATATTGCCGGCGAGGTATTTAATATCAAAACCAGCGACATACTTTCACGTAAGGAAATGGAAAATTCAATGATGCCTGCCGGGTTGGCTAATTCTTTGTCATACGAAGAACTGGCTTCATTGGTAACCTTCCTTTCTCAACAAAAGAAGTAATCTCTTACTAACCTGCTTCGGACCTGCTAGGGGTTTGCTTTGGGATTGCTTCGGATAATAGGTACCTTTATCCGAAGCAGTCCTTACTCAGTTTCGGCTCAGTCCCCAACAATTGTTTTATTGCGTTTTAACACAGGCTTCACAGAATTTAATTTCACATCACGTCAAAATTTGCAACGTTGCTGCAATTTTATAGGGTTAAATCACTGATTTTTTGGAATTGATTTTTCTTTGTTGCATTTTTGTAGTGCTTATAGAGAAAGACGGAGGGATTAGACCCTGCGAAGTCTTAGCAACCTGTGCTTACAAGGTGCTACATTCTACTGGAACCGGCGCCGGTTATCCGAAAGATAAGTTAAGTAATGGCATCAGCTGTTATCACACTAGACCTCGAAATCCTCTTTCCAAGCTTTGTATGTAGTGAGTTCGGCACTTGTTTAGGCTTTATTGCCTCTATCAAAAATAGCTTATTACATGCTCATATGATATTTTTTTAATGAACATCAGAGAAGAACTAGAAAAAAGAATCTTGATCATTGATGGTGCAATGGGCACCATGATTCAACGTTACACCTTAACTGAAGAAGACTTTAGAGGCGAACGATTCAAAGATCATCCATGCGACGTGAAAGGCAATAATGACTTGCTGAACCTCACCCATCCGGACATCATCAAGGCCATCCATACCGAATATTTAAAAGCAGGTACGGATATTATTGAAACCAACACTTTCAGCACGCAGCGCATTTCCCTGGCAGATTACCAGATGGAAGAGCTGGACTATGAAATGAGTTTTGAAGGTGCCAAAATTGCTAAGGAGGCTACAATTGAATTCATGCAGGCCAATCCAGACCGTAAATGTTTTGTCGCCGGTGCGGTGGGACCTACCAACAGGACCTTGTCGATTTCTCCGGATGTGAACGATCCGGGTTTCAGGGCATTGACATTCGATGAGCTGGTAGATGCCTATTATGTGCAGATCCGTGGACTGGTAGATGGAGGATCAGATTTATTGCTGATTGAGACCATTTTTGATACCCTTAATGCAAAAGCAGCAATATATGCCATCAAAAAATATGAAGAGGTAATAGGTCGTAAGATAGAGATCATGATCTCAGGTACGATTACTGATGCTTCGGGACGGACTTTATCAGGACAAACTGCTGAAGCGTTCCTGAATTCTGTAATCCATGCCAATCCCTTAAGTATCGGATTCAATTGCGCTTTGGGTGCTAAGGACATGAGGCCACACATTGAAGAGCTTTCTGCGAAAGCCGGATGCTACGTTTCAGCTTACCCTAATGCGGGACTACCTAATGAATTCGGCGCTTATGATGAAATGCCGCATGAAACTGCTCACCTTGTTGAGGATTTTATTCAGCATGGTTTTGTAAATATCGTGGGCGGATGCTGTGGCACCACTCCTGAGCATATCGGTTGTATTGCAGAAAAAGCTAAAAACGTAACTCCACGCAAAATCCCTCAGATAGATCCTCACATGAGGTTAAGCGGATTGGAGCCCGTGACGCTAACACCGGAAAGTATTTTTGTCAATATCGGTGAGCGTACTAACATCACAGGTTCGCCTAAATTCTCTAAGCTGATCCTGAGCGGAGATTTTGAAGCTGCACTTACCGTAGCCCGCCAGCAGGTAGAGGGAGGTGCGCAGGTAATCGACGTAAACATGGACGAAGGGATGATCGATTCGGAAGCGGCTATGACCAAATTCCTGAACCTGATCGCCTCTGAGCCTGATATTTCCAAACTGCCAATCATGGTCGATTCCTCTAAATGGACGGTTATCGAAGCGGGGTTGAAATGTTTGCAGGGCAAGGGGATCGTAAACTCTATCTCCCTTAAGGAGGGTGAAGACAAGTTTAGCGAAAGCGCGCGCAAGATTATGACCTATGGTGCGGCGATAGTAGTGATGGCTTTTGATGAAAAAGGACAGGCAGACAATTACGAAAGAAGAATAGAGATCTGTAAAAGATCTTATGATATATTGGTAGATGAAATTGGTTTTCCACCACAGGACATCATTTTTGACCCAAACATCCTGACGGTAGCAACCGGATTGGAAGAGCACAATAATTATGCTGTTGATTTTATCAATGCTACCCGCTGGATCAAGGAAAACCTGCCTCATGCAAGAGTAAGTGGTGGTGTATCCAACATTTCCTTCTCCTTCAGGGGAAATAATACCGTGAGGGAAGCCATGCACTCCGCATTCCTATATCATGCCATCAAAGCAGGGCTGGATATGGGTATAGTAAATGCGGGTATGCTTGAAGTATATCAGGAAATCCCGCCGGAGTTATTGGTGCTGGTAGAAGATGTATTGCTAAACCGCAGGGATGACGCTACAGAACGATTGGTTGAATTTGCAGATACCATAAAATCTAAGGGCAAAGAAATCGTACGGAATGAGGAATGGAGAAAAGAACCTGTAGAATCAAGATTATCTCATGCCCTTGTAAAAGGAATTATTGAATACCTGGATGCCGATGTAGAAGAAGCGAGACAAAAATACGCACGTCCTATTCAGGTGATAGAAGGTCCATTAATGGATGGGATGAACATCGTCGGCGACTTATTTGGTGCCGGCAAGATGTTTCTTCCACAGGTAGTAAAATCTGCCCGCGTCATGAAAAAAGCGGTGGCTTATTTATTGCCATTCATCGAACAGGAAAAACTGGACAATCCTGATCAGGATCAGAATTCATCTGCCGGAAAAGTATTGATGGCCACTGTAAAAGGTGATGTTCACGATATCGGAAAGAACATTGTAGGCGTAGTACTGGCTTGTAATAACTTTGAGATCGTGGATATGGGTGTGATGGTTCCTGCGCAGGACATCATTAAAAAGGCCAGGGAGATCAATGCTGATATCATTGGATTGAGTGGACTGATCACTCCTTCTCTGGATGAGATGGTTCACTTTGCTAAAGAAATGGAGCGTGAGGGCTTTACCATTCCGTTGATCATTGGTGGCGCTACCACCTCCAGAATACACGCTGCAGTGAAAGTAGCGCCTAACTATTCTGGCCCTGCGATACACGTACTGGATGCTTCAAGAAGCGTAACTGTTTGCAGTACACTGATGAACAAGGACACACGTGACGAATATATTGCCGGCATCAGGGCTGAATACGATAAAGCACGTGAAGCGCATTTAAACAAGCGTTCAGATAAGCGTTTTAAAACTATTGAAGAAGCAAGGGAAAATAACTTTAAGATAGATACTGCTTTGGTTGCTCCTGCTCCTGCTTTCACCGGGACAAAGGTATTTGAAAATTATCCCTTGGAAGAGTTAGTTCCGTATATCGACTGGACTCCCTTTTTCCAGACATGGGAATTACGCGGTGCCTATCCCCGCATTCTTGAGGATAAGACAGTTGGCGATGAGGCGCGCAAGCTGTTTGCAGACGCACAAACATTGCTAAAACGCATAGTTGATGAAAAACTGTTGACCGCAAAAGCGGTTATAGGTTTCTGGCCGGCCAACACTGTTGGCGACGATATTGTTTTGGATGTGGAAGGCAAAGAAGTGGTGATTCACACCCTTCGCCAGCAGGCAGAAAAAGTAGATGGGCAGCCTTATTATGCATTATCAGATTTTGTAGCTCAAAAAGAGACAGGAGTTCGGGATTATTTTGGAGGTTTTGCGCTCACTACAGGTATTGGTTGTGATGAATTGGTTGCTGAGTTCGAGGCCGTTTATGATGACTATAACAGCATCATGGCTAAGGCACTGGCCGACAGGCTTGCTGAGGCATTCGCAGAAAAGATGCATGAAATGGTGCGTAAAGAGTATTGGGGATATGCGAAAGATGAGCATCTTAGCAATGAAGCATTGATTAAAGAGGAATATTCAGGTATCCGTCCGGCACCGGGTTATCCAGCTTGTCCTGAGCATACCGAGAAAGGCACTTTGTTCGAATTATTGGATGCAGAGAAAAGAATAGGCTTACGCCTGACTGAAAGCTATGCCATGTACCCGACCGCAGCAGTAAGTGGATTTTATTTTGCACATCCTCAATCCAAGTATTTTGGTCTGGGTAAAATCACTAAAGATCAGATTGAAGATTATGCAATCAGAAAGGACATGTCAATAGAAGAAGTGGAAAGATGGCTGAGTCCTAATCTTGCGTATTAAATAATTCAGTTTGACGAGTAACACAAATTAAACAAAACAGACAATGAAAATTGTAGACCACATAAAAAATGCAAACGGAAAAACGTTATTCTCATTTGAGCTGTTACCGCCAATAAAAGGCCAGAGCATTAAAGGCATTTTTGATGCCATTGACCCACTGATGGAGTTCAATCCGCCTTTTATTGACGTAACTTATCTCCGTGAAGACTATATCTATAAGCAACATGCAAACGGTTTATTGGAAAAGGTGGCTTACCGCAAGCGTCCAAGTACAGTAGCTACCTGTGCAGCTATTATGAATAAATACAAAGTAGATGCGGTTCCTCACTTGATCTGCGGAGGCTTCAATAAAGACGAAACAGAGAATGCATTGATCGACCTGCAATTTTTAGGGATAGACAATGTACTTGCTTTACGTGGCGATGCCCGCAAAAGTGACAGCTCCTTTGTCCCTACTCCTGATGGGCATGCTTATGCATCTGAGCTTGTTAGCCAGGTCTCAGATATGAACAACGGACGTTATCTTCATGATGACATAGGTGAGCTGGAGCGCACTGATTTCTGTATCGGAGTAGCCGGATATCCTGAAAAACATTTTGAATCTCCAAATCTGGATACGGACTTTAAATACCTTAAGCTAAAAGTTGATCTTGGAGCAGAGTTCATTGTTACCCAGATGTTTTTTGACAACCAGAAATATAAGGCCTTTGTGGAGAAATGCCGTGAAAATGGAATTAATGTCCCTATTATCCCGGGATTAAAACCAATTACGAGCAGCAAACAACTGGTGAGTTTGCCTAAAGTATTCCATCTGGACATCCCAGTTGAGCTGAGCGAGGCTGTACAGGCTTGTAAATCTGAAAAAGATGTAAAAGCAATTGGTATTGAGTGGATGATCAATCAATGCAAGGAATTAAGAGATATGGGGGCTCCTGTGTTACATTTTTACACCATGGGCAATCCTGAACCTACTAAAAAGATCGCACAGGCGATATTTTAGCACTATTAGTTAATTTTTGGAATACTCTTTGTATCTTTCATCTATAAAAGAGGATTTGTCTTCAAGTAATTTATCTATGATAAATCCTCTTTACGAACTAATTGATTAGCTATGAAAAAACTGGTGATTCTTGGATTTGTTTTTACCTGCGCGCTAAGTGCATGCACAACTATGAAACCCGGGACAATAGGAAACGGAGGTTTATCTCAACTGGCCGGAACATGGGAACTGAATTACATCTCAGGGCCTAGAATTGCTTTTAATGGATTATATCCAGGTAAAAAACCGACAATTAAGTTTGAGATAGCAGAGAAAAGAGTAAGCGGAAATACGAGCTGTAATTCATTTTCAGGAGCTTTAGTGGCTGATGACACAACGATAAATTTAACCGGACCTTTGGCCATGACAAAAATGGCATGCCCTGGTGAAGGCGAGGCCACTTTTGTAGAAATGCTCAAGAAAGTAGGCACTTATAGCATTACGAATGATACGACACTCAACTTTATGATGGGTGATATCGCAATTATGCGATTCAATAAGAAATAGACTAATAGCGGTTTAAATATGCTTTAAAAGATTCAAAGCTGGTATCCAAATGTGTTGCCAGCTTTTCTTTTTTGCTCAGTTCTGCAACCTGCTCAGGTATTTCGATCCGGGCTTTAATCTCCTCAGGAAAGATATCCGGAAATTTACAGGCATGTGCAGTAGAAAGGAATACGCCTGTTGATCCTGAATTGTCTTTCTGATACTCTTTTAATGCCAACCAAGCTATTGCAGTATGCGGACAAGCCACATAATCATATGTTTCAAAAATATCTTTTATAGCCCGTAAGGTTTGCTCATCAGTATAGCTTTTACTCTTCACAATCTGTTTCAAAGCAGCTTCATCTTCTTTAAAAAAGTCCATGATCCTAACCCAATTACTTGGCGCACCAACATCCATTGCATTGGCATAGGTCTGCACAGAAGGCCTGGTTTCATACACACCGGTATCTAAGAATCTTGGAACAGTGTCATTTGCATTGGTCGCCGCAATAAACTGTTTTACAGGCAATCCCATTTTATAAGCTAGTAAACCAGCACCTATATTTCCGAAATTACCGCTTGGCACAGCAAATACAACATCACTTTTACCTTGTCTTTTTAACTGCGCATAGGCATTAAAATAATAAAATGTCTGAGGGATCAACCTAGAGATATTGATAGAATTCGCAGAAGTTAGACGGAGTTTTCCATTTAAGTCTTCATCTGCAAATGCTTGCTTCACCAGTGCCTGACAATCGTCAAAAGTCCCATCAACTTCAATCGCATGGATATTATCTCCATTTGTGCACAACTGCAGCTCTTGTATTTCACTGACTTTCCCTTTAGGATATAAAATTGTCACTCTTGTATTGGGTACGTTTAAGAATCCCAGCGCCACCGCACCGCCGGTATCTCCTGAAGTCGCTACCAGAACATCCAACATTTTCTCATTGTCTTTCAGGAAATATCCCATAATACGGCTCATAAACCTTGCTCCGAAATCTTTGAAAGCCAGAGAGGGGCCATGAAATAATTCAAGCACATAGGTATCCCGACCCAATTCTACCACGGGAGCCTCAAAGTTAATGGCATCGTCTATAATTGAATGTAAGTCTTCCAATGGAATAGTATCTTTCATCAATACAGAAGCTACTTTATAGGCGATCTGCGAAAGTGTAAACTTATCGATATGGTTGATGAACTCCTGATCCAGTTCCGGTATGTGAACCGGCATGTATAAACCTTTGTCCAGCGGCATGCTATTGAATACTGCAGTTGCAAAGTCTACATTTAAATCATGATTATTGGTGCTGTATAGTTTCATTTTAAGTGTCTTTATTAATCCAATATTATCGGCCCCTTTTTATTTACTTCAGATACAAAAGCAAGACTGTTGATGCTGATAGATTGTAAATGTTGCTGTAGCTTCTTAGTGATCTTTTCCGCAGTCCCAGCATCTTTAGTCAGTGCAAATACTGAAGGTCCGGATCCGGAAATACCAAATCCTATGGCGCCGTTTCTTAAAGCGAGCGACTTTAGCTTAGCAAAATCAGGAATGAGGATTGATCTCGTTGGTTCCACCAGTATATCAGTCATGCTTCTGCCAATCAGGTCATAATCCTTCATGAAAAGTCCGCTCACCAAACCGGCCACATTCCCCCATTGCGTTACTGCATCCTTCAGCAATACTTTAGAACGTATCATCTGACGGGCATCTTTTGTTGGCACATCTACCTCGGGGTATACTATCGCAGCGTGCATATCTTCAGGAAATGGAAGGCTGATAATGTCTAGCGGATCATAACTTCTGATCAACACAAATCCACCCATTAAGGCAGGAGCTACATTATCAGCATGTCCGTAACCACAGGCAAGCTCTTCACCTTTCATCGCAAACGGAACCAATGCTTTATTTGTCAGCAGGTCATCAAATAATGAATTTACTGCAAATAACCCTGCTACCGTACTGGCTGAACTGGATCCTAATCCACTGCCTATCGGCATCTTCTTATGAAGTTCTATGTCAATGCCTACATCGGGTTTGCCAATGTGATTTAAATAATGCTGCACACTGGCACTTACTGTATTTTTAGCCGGATTCAATGGCAGTTTACCATTATCTCCTGTTATTTTCGAGATCGTCATGCCTTTACCGTCTGTAAACCGCATGATCACCTCATCACCCGGCTGGTTTACCGCAAAGCCAAGAATATCATAACCACATACTACATTGGCCACTGTAGCGGGGGCAAATACTTTTATTGATTTTTTATTGAAACTCATTATGGTTATCGTTTACCTACGTTTATAATATCTGCAAATACACCTGCGGCTGTAACTTCCGAGCCCGCACCGGGACCTTTCACCACCAACGGGCGGTCTTTATACCTATTTGTGGTAAAGGAAATGATATTGTCGCTTCCTGATAAAGTAAAGAACGGATGATCCTCCCCTACCATTTGCAGGTTGATAGAAACCTTACCGTCTTCCATTTTACCGATGTAACGAAGCACCTTATTGTCTTTAGCAGCCTCTTCCTTTAACCCCTCAAAGTATGCCGCATTATTCTCCAGTTCTTTATAAAAATCATCAACGGAAGTCGCTGCCATGCACGAAGCCGGCAACATATTCTGGAGATCAATGTCTTTTTCCTCTAAAGCATAACCCGCATCACGTGCAAGAATCAGCATTTTGCGCATAAAGTCTTTGCCATTCAAATCATCCCTTGGATCTGGTTCGGTATATCCTTTATCCTGTGCTTCCTTCACTACTTCATGAAAAAGCACGCCATTTTTATAGTTATTGAAGATGTAGGAAATTGTTCCAGATAAGATCGCTTCGATCCGCCCTACTTTATCCCCGCTCAGCATCAAATCCCGGAGTGTACGGATAATCGGTAATCCGGCACCAACATTCGTTTCATAGAAAAAGTCCACGCCATAAGTCCTTGCCGCCTGTCTAAATGCCGCGTACTGCTCATAGTCGGCCGAATTACCCAATTTATTACAAGTCACCACAGATATGCTGGACTGCAAAATATCCAAGTAAAACTCAATGGGATTGTGACTCGCGGTATTGTCGACAAACACACAATTGGGCAGGTTCATAGATTTCATTTTCTTAACGAATTCCGGTAGGCTTGCTTTTGTCTCCTGCTCATTCAACTCTGCTTCCCAATTGTCAAGCTCAATACCATTTGGATTCAGATACATTTTTCGGGTATTGCTGATTCCCATAACCTTAACCTGCAAATCGTTATTATCCGCAAGGAAAGGCATCTGGTCCTGCAACTGTTTGAACAATGTTTTACCGATATTTCCGGTTCCCAGACAAAAGACATGCAAGGTCTTTTTAAGATCTGCGTAGAAAGCATCATGAACCGCATTTACCGCTTTGGAGAGATCTGTTTTGGAGATGATCACTGAAATATTGTATTCTGAAGAACCCTGCGCAATTGCCCTTACATTGACACCATTTCTGCCGAGGGCGCTAAACAGCTTACCTGACATGCCCGGCGTGCGCTTCATATTTTCACCAACTATTGCAAGCACAGAAAGTCCGTTTTCCACTTCAGGATATTCCAGTTTTCTGGCCTGAAGTTCCAATTCAAATTCTTTATTGATCAGCGACAATGCCTTTAAAGAATCAGAGGGTTTTACGGCAAAAGTAATGCTATGCTCTGATGAAGATTGGGTGATCAAAACCACATTTACCTGCTCACGTGAAAGCAAAGAGAACAATCTTCCGGCGAAGCCAGCTTTACCAACCATTCCGCTTCCTGACAGGTTCAGTATACTGATCTCGTCTATAGAGGAGATACCCTTGATCGGTAAGTTAGAAGGACTGACGCCATGTTTGATGTAAGTACCCGCAAAATCAACATGGAATGTATTCTTGATTACAATTGGGATTTTCTTAAGGAAAGCCGGGATCATGGTTGGCGGATAAATTACCTTTGCTCCAAAATAAGAAAGCTCCATTGCTTCAGTATAACTCAGTTCAGGCAGAGAAAATGCCTTCTTAACAATGCGCGGGTCGGCAGTTAGCATCCCGTCAACATCAGTCCATATCTGAATTTCATCTGCATTTAATGCCGATCCCCATATTGCAGCAGTATAATCGCTTCCACCACGGCCTAGAGTGGTTACCCTGCCTTCGTCGTTGCTGGCAATAAAACCCGTTACAAAAAGCAATTGCTTCTGGTTAGCCTCATAAAAATCATTGATCAGCATTTCTGTGATATATGTATTTACTTTCGCCTGTCCAAAATTGCTATCTGTTTTGATCAGCTCAGATCCATCTACATACAAGGCATCGGCAAATTGCTGTTTCGCAATGTGACTGATCATCACGGTTGAGCAGCGCTCACCATAGCTTAAGATCAGATCTTTAGTTTGCGCACTGAGTTCCTTCAGGTTGTACACTGATTGCAAAATATCTTCCAGCTCATTAAAGTAAATCTTTAACTTGGTTAGCACAGGATTCTGAGCTCCGGCGGGAAGCAATGCCCTGATTACTTTAAAGTGCTTTTCTTCCACTGATTTCAAGGCCTCATTGTAATCCCTCAGACTCCTGGCATTTTCTGCCATATCAAGTAAAGTATTCGTCACCCCACTCATTGCAGATAAAACCACAATAGGGTTTTCTTTCAATCTTTCCTGTTTAAGTATGTCCAGCAAAGCACTTATGCTTTCAACTGACCCTACTGAAGTACCTCCAAATTTTAAAATATTCATAGTCTGCGGTTAAAAAAAAAAGCGCCTTCCCGATTAGAGGAAGGCGCTTTTTGTGGTTTTATATTTTTTTCAATCAAGCCACTAGCTTACCTTCCTCCGAGCAATCCCGGTGGTGGTAATAATGGTAATAATTGATGAATTGTTATACATTGTATCTTTTACACTAACTGTGCTATGCTGTAAAGTAAAGTTATATTTTTCTAATTAACAAGAGATTATAAAAATATTTAATTGGATTATGAATTCTTACCTTTACGGCATTATATGCAAGGATTAGTAATAAAATCAACAGGAAGCTGGTATCAGGTACACGCCAAAGATGGCGTAGACTATGATTGCAGGATCAAGGGAAAGTTCAGAATTCAGGGAATTCAAACCACAAATCCTATTGCTGTTGGCGATCAGGTAGAGTTTGAACTCGAACCAAATTCGGATAAGGGCGTCATCGATAAATTGCATGAACGTAAAAACTACATCATTCGCAAATCGATCAACTTATCCAAGCAAGCGCAGATCATTGCGGCAAATATGGATCAGGCATTTCTTGTAGTTACACTGGCATCACCGAGAACTTCTTTAGGTTTTATTGATCGTTTTTTAGCTACTGCAGAAGCCTACGATATCCCCGCTGTTCTGATATTTAACAAACTCGATCTGTTTCATGAAGAAGGCCTTGCTATTTTAGATGAATACAAAAGCATTTATGAGAATATAGGTTATCCCTGCTATTCAGTATCGGCACTGGAGGGTACAAATATCCCATTGATTGAAAGTTTGCTGAAAGATAAAACAACACTATTCTCCGGACATTCCGGAGTAGGAAAATCCAGTTTGATCAATGCATTGCTTCCGGGCAGGGAAATCAAGACTGGAGAAATATCTGAATCCAGCGACAAAGGACAACACACCACTACCTTTGCAGAAATGCATACGTTACCATTCGGCGGATACCTGATCGATACCCCGGGAATCCGTGAGTTAGGTATCTTCGACATCAGACCAGAAGAGCTGGGTCATTATTTTAGGGAAATGAGGGCGCTCATGAACCAGTGCAGGTTTAACAACTGCAGGCATGTCAATGAACCCGGTTGTGCAGTCATCAAAGGTGTAGAGGAAGGTGAAATAGAGCTCAGTAGGTATGAAAGCTATCTAAGCATCTATAATGGCAATGAAACCAGGGCATAGCGTGTATGAGAGCAGTAATTCAACGAGTCAGTTCCGCAAGTTGTACAGTTGAGGGTACCGTAACAGGTTCTATTGATACAGGGTTTATGGTGTTGTTGGGTATCGAAGACGCCGACACACAGGAGGACTTAGAATGGCTGGCACAAAAGATTGCCGCCATGCGTGTATTTGGTGATGAAAACGGGCTAATGAATAAGTCGTTAGCCGACATTGACGGAAATATCCTTCTGATCAGTCAGTTTACACTCTTTGCATCCACTAAAAAAGGAAACAGACCCGGCTTTACTAGAGCTGCCAGACCGGATCATGCGATCCCTTTATATGAAAGCATGATCAGAAAACTTTCAGCTCTGCTTAACAAACAGATACAAACCGGGATATTTGGTGCCGATATGAAGATCAGCCTGATAAATGATGGCCCGGTCACCGTAACCATCGATACTAAGAATAAGGAATAGGCTGCAAGCAAGTGATGATATTCCTGAGCTGATGAGTATGTCTTTTTGTATGCACGTCAATAAATATCAATAATTCTAACCTGGTCAAGGTTCCAAATCCCGGAAATTCAAAGTCTGTGCAAGTCAGCGATAAATCGTTAGACCCGGCAAAATCAATCAACTGGTTTGTCCGGCAATTCAGTCCGTGTAAAAGTTCCGCTTTGTCAATAAAGCCTCTGTAGGGTAAGATAGATACAGGCGATTGAAACTTCATTTTAAAATTCAGGAATAATTCCTTAATCCCCTGTACCTTCTCATCGATAGCTCTGCTTGTTGGAACCACATTTTCCTTTAAGATATCAATGAGTTCATAAGACTGGAACAAATGATCCCCTACTTGCGCGGCTGTCCAGCTACCCTCAAACGGCACCTCATTGAGTTGTTGCTGATCCAGATCAGAGAGCATTTGTATCAGTTCTTCAAAAGATACCTTCAATGATTTAATGATTTCAGTCTCCATGGTTATTTAGATTTCATAAAACCTGCATTGGTTGATGTATCTGTAAAGTTATAGGATTAGGCTCAATCCCAACTTGTATGAATGCGACAATTTAGGGGGTAAATAGCGACTCATATCAGTATATTTGAAATCAGGATTTAGCATATGACTCTAAAAGAAGCACAGGAAACCGTAGATCAATGGATTACCACCACAGGCATCCGTTATTTTAATGAACTTACCAATACCGCAATTTTGATGGAGGAAGTTGGAGAGGTAGCGAGGATCATGTCCAGAAAATATGGTGAACAATCCTTTAAAAAAAGTGACGAAGCTGTAGATCTTGGAGATGAAATGGCTGATGTACTTTTTGTATTGATATGCTTGGCCAATCAGACAGGCATAGACCTCACCGCAGCGATGGAAAAGAACCTGCAAAAGAAAACTATCCGCGATGCAGACAGGCATAAGAACAATGAAAAACTGAAATAATTACTCTGCTTTTAGACACTGAACAGGATTTATGTTTGCTGCTTTTATCGCCTGTACGGATACGGTCAACAAGGAAATAATTAACGCCAGGAAACCTGCAGCAGCAAAGTACCATAGCTGCAGATCTATCCTATAGGCAAAAGAATCCAACCAGTATTTAGTCAGGATATAACTCAAAGGCAATGCGATCAGAATTGCAGCAATTACCGGCTTGGCGAAGTCTTTGGACAAGGTATACACCACGCTAAACTGATTGGCACCCAGCACTTTTCTTATGCCAATTTCTTTTAACCTCCTCTCGGCGGTAAATGTTGCCAGACCAAACAGTCCCAGGCAGGAGATGAGAATCGCCAGCACCGCAAAATATCTGGATAGTACCGCCACTTTATTCTCAGCAACATACAAGGCCTGAAAATCATGATCCAGAAACTTAAAATCAAAATTAAAGCCTGGATTATATGCGGTATTGAATTTTTTTAATTCACTAATCACAGCTTTCATCTCACTGCTCTGCACTTTTACCATGATTCTGTTGGTGCCTTCTGGAATATACCTAAAAAACATCGGCTTCACCGGTTCGTGCATCGATTCGAAATGAAAATCTTTAATCACACCAATGATTTGAAGATCTTTACCCCAAAGATTGAAGATTTTGCCCACAGGGTCTTTCAGACGCATCACTTTTATACCCGACTCGTTGATGATGATCTTTGATGTATCTGAACCAAACTGATCAGAAAAACTACGTCCAGCTGCCATCTCTATCCCCAAAGTCTCAATCAGTCCGGTATTTACATTTGCACGCTGGAATTTGATGACCTCCTTAGGATCTCTGCCCTCCCAGCTGAAATCACCGAAGGTATAGTTCAAATCTCCCAACAATTCCCTGTCGATACTCGATGCATTCAAAACCCCAGGTATTTGCCTGATGCCCTTCAATGCAAAATCCACATTGTTCTTAAATTTACCTTCAGCCTCAAAATACAGCACATTATCCTTCTGATACCCCTGATTTTTGGTCTGTATATATTCTATCTGCTCGTAAATAACAACTACCGCCACAATTAACACAACAGAAAGGGTAAACTGAAACACCACTAGTCCTTGTCGGGTCCATAATGCACCGGCAGTCATGCTCAACTTACCTTTCAGCGCAGCAGATGGCTTAAGTCCCGACAAATACAGCGCCGGGTAGCTACCTGATATCAGCCCGGTAAAGATCCCTATCCCAAGTAAAGAAAGAACCAGTTTCCAACTGAAATTCAGAGAAAGTTGCTTGCCTACAATAGTATTGAATTGTGGGAGCAAAAGTTCTACCACCAACAGCGAAATGAACAAGGCAATAAAAGTAAGCATCAAGGATTCGGCCATGTACTGAAACATCAGCGAGCTTCTTTGTGCACCCATTACTTTTTTCACACCCACTTCTTTTAACCTTCTGGATGCTTTGGCCGTAGAAAGGTTCATAAAATTAATGCAGGCAATGGCCAGGATAAAAATGGCTATGAGAGAGAATAGTTTTACATAATCAGCACGACCACCCGCCACCATTCCATTTTCAAACCGGCTGTACAAATAGCCATCTGCAAACGGCCTTACAAATAGCGTATGCGTAGTCTGCCCTTTCGTTTTTAAAAAGCCATTGATCTTTTTGTTGAAACGCTGAACATCAGTACCATTTTTCAAGACCACAAAGGTATTGGGGCCATTATTACCCCATTTTTTAAACGACGTAGTTACATTAAAAAGAACATCAATGGAAGAGAGGAAATCAAACTGATCTGATGAATTTACCGGAATATTCTTAAAAACACCGGAGACCAACACATGATTTTCACTTTTTATATCTGGATTGCTCCATTTGACTGCTTTGCCGATCGCGTCCGTAGTACCAAACAGCTTCATCGCAAGCTCTTCTGAGATCACAATAGAATTTTTGCCATTTAGCACCTGGCGTGGATCGCCGTTCAGCAGAGGGAATGAGAACATTTTGAAAAAATCCGGACTGGCAAATTTACCTGAAGCATTGATGGCTGGCTTCCCTTCCGTCGAAATCTTACTCTTGGCGAGCCAATAAGTAGGTGAGGCGGTAACCGCCATTTCAACTTCAGGCATTTCCTTCACCATTGCTTCACCCAGAATACCGGGTGTACCATCTACCGTATTTACCCCCTCTGTGATGTGCTCATTTTCCATCACCTGATAAAGCCGCTTGCTGTGAAAGCCGTCCATTTGCATTTCATCATTTACCCATAAGTAAATTAGCAATGCACAGGACAGACCTGCCGAAAGGCCAATAAGGTTGATAAAGAAAGAGCCTTTATACCTTTTAAAATTTCTATAGATCAGCAGCAGATGATGTTTAAACATGATCGTAATTATTTACATGCGATAGGCTCAATCGCTGTGCCATTGGCAAAATACGCAGTACAATTACTAAAATAGACATTTGCATGCAAAGATGTACGGATCTGAACAGTCCAATGCGCGAATTCGAACATCTTATCTATTAGTATAAAATTTACCCGTTTATTACGAGATTTGCAGACATAAACTCAATAGCATATGCCGGAACTACTCTTACTGTGTTTTATGATCATTCCTCAGCTGGTCGCGGGAATATTGGCGAAAAGTCAGGGGAGAAACTTTTGGTTCTGGTTTTTCATTTCTTTCCTTATACCCATCATATCTTTAATAGTCCTGCTGTTTCTAAAAGATAAAAATCCGGAAAAGGAGGAAGGGACAGGTTATGAACTCGCCGAGCATGTAAGAAACAGGAAAGGCTAGCTTAGCCATCCAGTCCTTTGGAAAACGAGAAGCCATTGCCATTGGCTTTTGCAGCATCATTCGTTGTATTCTTTTCAAAATTGAATTGGGCAATGGGGGCAGGCTACGCCTGCCCCCATAACGTACTTACAGTATAGCAAAATGCTGCTGTTATTGATAAAATTTTCATTTCATATCTTTTGCACTATAAGGCAATTTAGTTATAAGTAAATGTAACTCTGGGCGCGATTTCAATATATCCATTATCCTTAAAATAGGCCGCAAAGTAACTACCTGCGGTACTGCAGGCAGGCAATGTTAGTGTCAGGTTTCCAGATCGGGCACCATTAGTGTATTTCCAGACAGTGGAATTGTTGCTGCCGGGTGTTTGCCCGGCTTTATAAATTCCAATCCAGGCATTAGCGTCGGTAGATCCACCTGCAAAATTTGCCGTGATCGTTTCTCCCGTTGATAACTGGTTTTATTTAAACTCAGGCTGACTTGATTTGTGCTGATTGAAAAAGTCGTGATTACAGCTTTATGGTCAGACGGCCATGTTCCTGTTGGGATAAGAAAAGGGTTGGTGTAGGTCGGATCTTCATACCCCTGGCCAAATGCAATAGAATCAGAAGGCCCAAATACAATAGACTCATCTACAGTTACCCTATTGCTGTTGTCGGCATAATATATGTAATCGATTCGGTCCCGCTCATCGGCATCGGGTGCCCAGACCATAGAAGATAAACTTGCACTGGTATTAAAGATAGCCCAGGTAAATCCCGGTCTTTGTACCGGATCGGGATTTTTCACGCGGTACGAATCCAGAAATCCCTTTGCATATAGTGCTACACTACCCTGCCATGGGACAATTGTACCATGGTGATCGAACAGATTTTTTTGTGCGTTTACCCAATCCAAATGTGAAGGTTCATTAAAATCCCCACCCAATATCACAATCCTTCCTTTTTCTCTCTCAAGCTTTGCATCTGCAATAAAAGCAGCGATCTCTTCATCCCTGTTCGATTGCAGGTTCGAGGCCAAAATGGTATTTACATTTGTAATTGGCTGAGCCATCTTTTGCAGGCATTGCCATCATAACCTCTCGGCAGGTAGCATGCATAATTTAAATAATCTAAATGGGCCGAATAAACTGCCACCTGTGTATAGGTATTAAGGTTGACAATTGCTTTATTAAAGCTATTACCAAATATAGCCGCCTTAAACGAAGCGATGGGATATCTTGATAAAACGCCTACGTTGTTATCCCGAAATGAATAAAAAGTGAGGCCTCTTGCTTGCAGGGCGGTTACAACCTTTGCAGAAAAATCTACATTATTATAATTTCTAACCTCACTCATCGTAATAAAGTCTGCCCCGGATTGGACAATTGCATCTATAATCCCATTGAAGCCACCCGTTACAGACGTTCCCTCTTGCCAGACGTTCAATTGTAAAACTTTTATCTTAATTGAGGTCGGCGTAACTACAGTTTTAGGTTTAAATGAAGTAGTACTTTCTGCTACTATTGTCGACTGACTTTTTTTGCAGGCGCCAACGCTAAGCGCAATTGCTGCCGCTATACCTATGGTCAGGAAGGTTTTGTTTGTTTTTTTCATGTTGTTTTGGTTATAGGGTTAAGATTAAAAAATGCGATAACATTAACTCCACCGGCCCCGGTGCTCATCCTCTTTTACTCACAACCTATCATACAGATACTCAAACAACTAACAACAATCGACTTATTCAATAGGCTTGATCTAAAGTAAAATGTTTAATCAGGATATGTAATGCAAAAACAAACGCAAACGTTTGTGTAACGTTTAGGATAGTGGTTCGCTATTTTATGCTTTAGGTGAAAGTACCCAATTCAAACAGCCCCCTTTTTTACCCAAAAATTCAAGCTAAACATCAATATTAAAAATAACTTTACGCAAACGTTTAATATGCTCATTATACAATAAATTGAATGAATGTTTAAACAATCTTGTAAATTAATTTTTTCATCCGTTACTACAAATTTATCCCAAACGCCAGGATTACTGGCATTTGGGATAACCAACAGAAGTTACTGTTTAACCAATTTGAACTTTTGCGAATTGCCGGTACCTTTTGTCCATATCTGTACCTTGGTTCCATTGGCCGTAAAACTTCCATTGATGTCAAGGTTGGAACCAGGTGCACATACCGGACTTAAATAATAGTAACCGCCACCTGCATCATCTAAAGTCCATTTCTGTGCGTTACTACTGTTACTGGTATATACTTCTATTTGGGTGCCATTCACTGAACCACCCCCGGTAACATCAAGAACTTTAGTAGTGTCTGATTTAGATTTTAAAGTATAATAGCCTCCTGCCACCTTCCTAACCTTCCATACCTGGTTATTAGAAGTAGGATTATTGTTAGCCCATAAAGAAACCAGTGTACCATTTACAGGTGTGCTACTATTTACATCGAGAACACTGGTATTGTTGACGGCTGACACGAGTTTATAAAACGCACCGTTTTCAATGGCAGAAGTATTGTCTGTATACAGCCCTAATTCTGCCAGGGCTGCAAACTGCAACCCGTCATACGCAGAGCTTGCTATGATTTTAAAATACCTGAAGGTTTTAGTACTTCCAAAGGCAAAGTACTGGGTACCACTTATATTTTGTGCAACATAGCTATTAACTGCCGTAAAGCTTGTTCCATCGCTACTGGTTAAAATTTGAAAGTTCTTAATAGCCCTGCTTGCCCCACTACGCTGACTTAAACTCAATCCTTCGGCAGAGTTGGATGAACCAAGGTCAACCACAATGGTATGCGGATAGCTCGCAGCCGAGCCCGTCCACCTGGAATGCCAATATGTAGACCCATTGCCATCGATTAAATTGATTGCCCGCCCGTTAACCGTGCCTTCACCGCTCGTTTCTTCAGAACTGAAAGAAGCAATGCTCCAACCAGTTTTGCTCAATTCTGGCCTGGTACTAAAATTTAATAATGGTATACCTCCTGCGAATGTATAGCTGTAAATTTGTTCCGTAACGGTACCGTTGGTGTGAACCAGTTTAACTTTCAACTCATATGGGATGCCATCCGCTTTTTCCTGCAGATCAGAAATAGGCATCACTACACTAAAGCTATCCGTTCCTATTTTTTTTGATTCCCAGGTAATCGCATTGTAATCTCTATTAACCCCGGTGCCTTCATTGTTTACATTAGGATCATTAAAGTATAAAATACTGTTTACAGTTCCTGTCGACGTAAATTTTCCTGATAAGATAATCGAGGCAGAGCCTGTATTATAACTTGCATTTATTTTGGTGATATTGGATGTGATGTTACCGTAGTAGGTATTGCTGTTATTGTTAAATACCTGGTTTACATTCAAAACTGCAGCATCTGCCGCAGTCAAAAATGTTGGACTTTTGCCTAATGTGCCATTTCCTCCCCACATTAAGGCCATACCTAAAGTAGCATTTTCTGAGACTTTTTGACGGTTATGCGGAAGATTCAGTCCATGGCCGAGTTCGTGTACCATACCCCCGAACCATACGCTAAACCTATTGCCGACAGCATCAGTTTTACCCAGGTTTTGTATATCCATTTCTTCGTAGTCTAAAGCATAACACCAGCGTCCGGTACCATAAAATGGCGGCCCTCCAGGTGTGCCATTGGCGTCAATCTGGTATCTTGGCATAATGATTAAGCTGTGATCACTTGTTTTATCGGCCGGATGGGTAGCGAAATATGCATTAATCTCTGAGGCCACAGCACCGGAGCCTCCTTCATAAGGATAACTCGATTTTGGCAAACTGCCCCGAATAGTAACAATCTTAACTTTTCCCGTACCATCGTTGGCCAGACCAAAAGTTTTATCGCCATAACCATTCCGATTCATTTCCTGTTTGTAGAAGTCCTGGGTCCATAACAAAAGATCGCTCAGACGCTTTCTATACCCTGCTATGGTATCCAAATCATTGGGCACAAAATAGACAATGTTAACGTTTCTGGTTTGGGTAACAATGGGGCCAACTACACCTATTTTTTGGTGTATTTTATATGACTGTCCTTCATCAGATAAAGCTGTTAGTGGTTTTTTACAGGAAATAGAAGTGATGGATAAGACCATAACAGCTCCCCATTTAAAAAGATTTTTTTTCATGTTGTTTTGGTTATAGGATTTAGATTAATAAATGCGACACAAGAATTACTTACAACCTATCACACACATATTCAACCAACCAACAACAATCAATTTATTCGATAGGCATTATTCAAAATAGAAATTCTTAATCAGGAAAGCCGCTTATTTGTCACATTATATTTACGCAAACGATTGATCATCATCAATATGAGCATAAATTCATTGAATATGAAACTCAAGACAGCACAGAATCACTATTCTCAATTATCGTATTATTTTTTTAATTTAACAGCAAATATCATCCGTTATGAAGTTTTTGCTGTTTTTATTTAACTTTTTGCTATTTACTTCTGCTTTTGACCAACAAGATAGTGCGAAACAAAGCAAACCACGGAATCTTCCTTCGTGACTAAAGTAAAAAAATAGGCACGGGGATTATCTCCAGTCGCGCTAAGTTCAAAGAAGAACAAAATGCCAGGAAACAGATCGCCGCTCTTGAATCCATTAGAAAATTAAACCATCAAGCCAAACTACTGCTTAAAAAAACTGTAGATACCAGTAGTTTAAATGAGTTCCTGCGCCAGACAAAAAAATCGCTGGAATTGGTAAAAGAGGGGATTTGGATTAACCGGTGCAGTAATCAGACCCAAAGAAATCTGGCTGTATCATCTGCTCTACTTGTAGAACTCTCTTCCAGGCTAAATAAAAGGAAGCAGCTTCTGGATGATTATTGTACAAAATTGACAGTGGCAAAATTTAAAACCGACTCTCTTTTAACCGATCCCGCCTTATTCGCTTTTCCTGATGATTCTGCGGCACTGGAAAAATTTATTAAACGGATGTATGTAATGGACAAAGAAATGTCTCCGGTAGATACTGTACTGGAAAAAACAGTAGGCAGTCTGGAAGAGTTACAATTGAAAACCAATATACTGGCTTTTGACCTTAGGGCTGCCCAGGAAGACATCGAGATTTACAGCGCCAAACTCTCTGCGAACACATTTAAACGTGAATTTCCAAATCTTTGGAATGAACCAACTCATTCACGCCCCATTCAGCAGATACTGGAGTTTTTCTTTAGCCAAAGAGAGTATAATGCTACAGTTTTACCTTGAAAACCACGAATTTACGCTGCTCATCCTGGCAACAATCCAGATAAACTATCATCCGTTCAAATTACAAATCAGTTAGTACTAGGGGGCTTGGGTCTAGGCTGTAAAACATAAAAATGGCCTAACAACACGCTAGACCATAAAATTATCTCCTTTATAAAGTTAACCGGACAACAGTGAATTTATTTCAGGATGTCAATTGTATTACAACATGGCAAAAAGTTTACTCTTTCTACAGCGCGCCTTTAATCCTTACTGCCGCATCTGCAAGTTCTTCCTGAGTCGGGCTCAGCTTCTCTTTGCTAAAATTCATATCATTCACATTATTCATTGGAATAAGGTGAATGTGCACATGCGGTACTTCAAGCCCGATCACAGCAACGCCAACTTTTTTACATGGAAAAGCTTCTTTTAAACCAGTTGCCACAATTTTAGCAAATAGCGTCAGCCCGAAATAACTTTCTTCATCCATATCAAAGATGTAATCAATCTCCTTTTTTGGAATAACAAGTACATGGCCCATAACCAATGGGTTTACATCAAGAAAGGCCAAAAAATCAGAAGTCTCAGCTACCACATATGCCGGGATTTCACCGCTTACTATTTTTGAAAAGATACTTGACATATTTTTAGATTTATCTGCTGATCTCTAATATTTCGAATTCAATTTTTCCGGCAGGAACCTGAATTTCAGTTTTATCACCTACAGATTTACCAAGTAAACCTTGCGCAATTGGTGATTTTACAGAAATCTTTCCTGTTTTTAAATCAGCCTCAGACTCCGCTACCAATTGGTAAGACATTGTAGCGCCGTTTTTAATGTTTTTGATCTTTACGATCGAAAGCGCCAACACCTTGGTAAGATCAAGCTTCGATTCATCTATCAATCTTGCGGTAGATAGTGTATTTTCCATCTTGGAAATTTTGGCTTCATGTAAGCCCTGTGCTTCCTTTGCAGCATCGTACTCTGCATTCTCAGAAAGATCACCCTTATCTCTTGCTTCTGCTATCGCTTTAGATATTTGCTGCCTTCCGGTAGTTTTTAAATACTGCAGTTCTTCTTTCAGTTTATCTAAACCATCTTGGGTATAATAGGTCACCTCTGTCATAGCTCATTAATTTTTATTAGTTAGTCTAAAAAACAAACAAGACTATATCGGTTATTAACCTACATAGTCTTGCTTCAATTGTAACGAAGATAATATGGTATTACCATAAAACCAAATTATTTGGAAATCCTTTTTAGTTTTTCTGCCAGCACTTCTGATATTTTTCTATAAGAATCAAATGTCCAGCCTCCTACATGTGGAGTTAGTATCACTTTACCTGATTGAATCAGCTCATTGTACCAGTCCTGCTGTGCCAATGCCGGGAATTTTTCAGTCTGCAATACATCGAGCCCTGCTCCAAGGATTTTGCGCTGCCGGATAGCATTTAAAACGGCTGTTGTATTCACTACTTCTCCCCTTGCCGTGTTGATGAAAAAGATCGGTTTTCGGAAGTGAAAAAAGTATTCTTCATTAACCATTTGTCTCGTTTCAGCAGTTAGCGGAATATGCAAACTCAATACATCGCTGTGCTTTACGATCTCTTCCATGCTCACTTCTTTTGCATATTGATCAGAGAACCCGGTCTTATATTTGTCATAGGCAATCACATTCACCTCAAAGCCGGAAAGCTTCCTGGCAAAGCTCTTACCCATATGACCGTAGCCTATAATTCCGACAGTCTTGCCTTTCAGTTCATAGCCCCTGCTACCTTCTCTATCCCATATGCCATTTCTGATTTCTAAATCTCCTTTGCGAAAATTGTTCATCAGAGAAAGCAGCATTCCTGTGGCATGTTCACCCACGGCATCGCTGTTTCCTTCAGGTGCATTTAATAGTTGAACCCCTTTTTTAACAGCATAAGCTTCATCAATATTGTCAAGACCGGCGCCTGCCCTGGCAACAAATTTTAGATTTGCCGCCAGACTCAATAATTCCTGATCAATCAGAAACTTTGTGCGTACGGCAATACCTTCATAATTTTTTATAATGGATAATGTTTCAGCTCTTGTGATTAGGGGCATATCATCGACTTCATATCCCATTTGAATAGCTGCGTCTTTAAAAGCAGGATGAAGATCATCAACAATAATTATTTTTCTTTTGGTCATTTTATTTGGAGAGTTGTGCTAAATGCTGGGTCAATGCAATGAAGTCATGAACAGTCAGTTGTTCGGCTCTTTTATCAAAAAACATGTGATCGTCCATTTTATCCTTAGGAACTACACCTGAAAGTGCATTCCTAAGTGTTTTTCTTCTTTGATTGAACCCTGCCTTTACGGTACGCCAGAATAGTTTCTCATCACACGGCAAGGTTTCTAACGCATTTCTGCTCAATCTGATGACCCCTGAGTTTACTTTCGGAGGAGGATTAAACGTTCCCGGTTTTACCGTAAACAGGTATTCTATATTATAGTAGGCCTGGATCAGTACGCTTAAAATACCATAATCTTTAGTGCCTGCTTTGGATGCGCAACGTTCTGCTACCTCTTTCTGAAACATACCTACCATCTCGACTACACTTGCCCTGTTTTCAAGCACCTTGAAAAGGATTTGGGAAGAAATGTTGTAAGGAAAATTACCTATAATCGCATATTTTCCGGAAAAAATTGAAGAAAGGTCGAGGGCCAGGAAGTCCCCATTTATGAGCCTGTTGCCCAACTGAGGATATTTTTCTTGTAGAAAATGATAAGATTCCACATCAATATCTATCAGATAAGTTTCCAGATCCTGACGCTCCAGTAATATATCGGAAAGAATTCCCATCCCCGGGCCAACCTCAAGCACCTGTTTGTACTGATCATTATGCACGAGGCCGTTTACAATCTTTGCCGCAATCTTTTTATCAGTTAAAAAATGTTGCCCTAAATGTTTTTTTGCCTTTACCAAACTCATGTTTTCTTTTTTTTACTGAATGCTTGTTATACCTTTAACAAGGCTATCCGAAAAGTATGCCGTCATCCTAAATTTATTTCAGGATCCCGCACATGCTATTTGACCCTTGACAACGGATCCCGAACTTAAGGTTGCCTGTCTATTCCGGGATCCTAAAATAAATTCAGGATGACGGCGAGACAAGTAAATCTTGTCAGAACCTGCTAAACTTCTTTTTTGCTCACTCGGTGCAAAATAAGTAAAGTTTTGTCGTAAGGACTCAACATTATGGTGAAATTCTGTAATTTGCGCTAAATTCTTATTTGAAGATGAGCAACAAAATTAAAATTGGCATAAGCATAGGTGATGTAAACGGGATCGGATTAGAGGTTATTTTGAAGACCTTGTCGGAAACTAAAATATTTGATTACTGTACTCCAATAGTTTATGGACATACCAAAGTTGCCTCATACCACCGCAAAGCATTGGGAATTAGCGATTTTGCTTTCAATGTAATCAGCAGTCCTGATGCAGCGAATCCAAAAAAAGCAAACCTGATCAACTGCTGGGAAGAAGATGTAAAGGTAGAACTCGGTGTATCTAATGAAATAGGAGGCAAGTATGCCTTATTGTCTCTGGAAAAGGCAACAGAGGATCTGGTAAATGGCCACATAGATGCGCTCGTAACAGCCCCTATTAATAAGCACAATATCCAATCAGATACTTTCAAATTTCCCGGCCATACGGAGTATCTTCAGGAAAAAAGCAAAAGTAATGATGTACTGATGTTTTTGCTGAGCGACGATATCCGTGTGGGTGTGGTGACCGGACATATTCCGGTGGGCGATGTACCGAAAAGCATTACTAAAGAGAAAATTGTCAAGAAATTGCAGTTGATGAATGAAAGCCTGAAAAAGGACTTTTGGATTGAAAAACCCAAAATTGCTGTTCTAGGCCTGAACCCACACGCGGGAGACAATGGACTGCTTGGAAAAGAAGAGGAAAACATCATCAGTCCGGCTATCCAGGAAGCTTTTGACAAAGGAATCATTTGTTTCGGACCATTCCCTGCTGATGGCTTTTTTGGAAAAGGCAGTTATAAACAATTTGATGCTGTCCTTGCCATGTACCATGACCAGGGACTCGTTCCTTTTAAAACAATTGCTTTTGGTTCGGGCGTTAACTATAGTGCCGGACTGAGCTTTGTACGCACGTCACCAGATCATGGAACAGGATACGATATTGCAGGGAAGAACATTGCCGATCCTTCTTCTTTTATAGAAGCGATTTTTACAGCAATACATATTGTAAAAAACCGGAGGGAACAGGAAGATTTACTGAGAAATCAATTGAGAAGCGGGGGCAAGCTGGTAGAGACTGCATTTGACTTAAAGGACGACGCAAATTAGGATAAAAAAGAATTTGCACGCAATTAAAATAATCCATACATTTGCGGGCTAAAATTTTGTTACAATTGAAACCATTAAAACAATTTTCAATCCCATTTACAGGCTTAAAAATTGGCAAACATCAGTTTGACTTTGAGATTGACAACAGCTTTTTTGATGCTTTTGAGTACTCTTTAGTAAAAAAAGGAAGCTTAAAAGCAGAAGTTGAATTAGACAAACAGGAAACAATGCTAATCCTGCAGTTCCACATCAAAGGAACAATAGTGTTAGATTGTGATAAATGTTTGGCAGAATTTAACTCGCCGATTGACATACAGGAAAGGCAGATTGTAAAATTTGCTGAAGATGAATTAGAAAGTGATGATCTGGAGATCATTACCCTGAGTAAAAAAGAAAGTGAGATTGACATCTCGGGATTGATTTACGAATTCATTACAGTGTCAGTTCCTTACATTAAAATATGCGAGGAAAATGGCGATGGTCAGCAATGCGACCAGGAAATGATAGCGAGACTGGAAAGTCTTTCTTCAGGAACGCAAAGAGAAGAAGAACAACAACAACAAAATGACGACCCACGTTGGGCAGCATTAAAAAAATTAAAATAAAATAATTAAATAAATCAGCAATGGCACATCCAAAACGCAAGATTTCTAAGAGTAGAAGAGATAAAAGAAGAACTCACTATAAAGCAGAAGCTCCTTCTTTAGCTACTTGTCAAACAACAGGTGCAATCCATACACCACACCGCGCTTACAACGTTGATGGTAATTTATACTACAACGGCAAATTGGTTATTGAAAGCACATCAATAGGTTAATTTTCTGAAAAATAGTTTGTGTTTTAAGTCTTTGAAAGTTTAACTTTAGAGATTGGAAACAAAGGCAATTTTGCCTTCTACACAAACTGATTTTTTACTATGAAAATAGGTCTCGATATAATGGGCGGAGACTATGCTCCTAAAGCAAATGTTTTAGGAGCAATAGCTGCCCATCCATTGTTATCTCCGGATGAGCAAATCGTACTCATTGGTGATACTCAGCAGATTAAGCCCCTAATATCAGAAAACGGATTCGATCCGGATCTCTTTGAGTATGTTCATACTGAAGAGGTGATTGGTATGGGTGAACATCCCACTAAGGCTATTCTTCAAAAGCCCAATTCAAGTATTGCTGTAGGCTTCAATTTACTGAAAGACGGTAAACTGGATTCATTTGCAAGTGCCGGAAATTCTGGCGCAATGCTCGTTGGCGCTGTGTTTAGTGTAAAAACTATTCCAGGAATCATCAGGCCATGTCTTACTACTTTTCTTCCTAAACTTTCAGGCGGCGTTGGCCTGATGCTCGACGTTGGTGCCAATGCAGATTGTAAACCGGATGTTCTGCTTCAGTTTGGAGTATTGGGCAGTTTGTATGCAGAATATGTCATGCAGATCAACAATCCCAAGGTAGCTTTAATGAACATAGGCGAAGAGGACGAAAAGGGCAACATGCTTAGTCTTGCTACTTTCCCGTTAATGAAAGATACCAATCTTTTCAACTTTGTTGGAAATGTGGAAGGCCGGGACTTGTTTAATGAAAAAGCTGATGTAATTGTTTGTGACGGTTTTACAGGCAATGTGATGCTTAAACTTGCAGAATCATTTTACGTACTAACTTTAAAAAGAGGATTGAAAGACGAGTTCTTTGACCGCTTTAACTATGAAAACTATGGCGGAAGTCCAGTTCTTGGTGTAAATGCACCAGTCGTGATAGGCCATGGGATATCTAGTCCTACCGCTGTAAAAAATATGATCTTACAATCGAGGGATATGATTACTACTGGTTTGGTAGGCAAAATACAAGCCGCATTTAACAATTAATAGATAAGATGAGTAAAATTCACGCTGCGATTACGGCTGTTAATGGCTACGTTCCCGAGTACATACTTACCAATAAGGAGCTGGAGTCAATTGTAGACACTACGGATGAATGGATAACCTCCAGAACCGGTATAAAAGAGCGAAGAATATTAAAAGGTGAAGGATTAGGTACATCAGACATGGCTGTTCATGCCGTGAATGGACTACTTGATAAGCGTGGAATTACAGCAGAAGAAATCGAATTGATTATCTTTTGTACGACCACTCCAGATCTCCCCTTCCCCGCATCAGCAAATATACTGGCCGACAAAATCGGCGCTAAAAATGCCTGGGGATATGACCTTCAGGCTGCATGCTCAGGCTTCATTTACGGACTTTCCACCGGAGCTCAGTTCATTGAATCCGGGAAACATAAAAAAGTACTTGTAGTTGGCGGCGATAAAATGTCATCGATCATTAACTATGAAGACAGAACTACCTGCATCATCTTTGGTGATGGATGTGGCGCAGTTTTGTTGGAGCCAAATGAAGAAGGACTAGGTGTAATGGACTCTATCCTGAGAAGTGACGGTGCAGGCCGACAATTTTTACATCAGAAAGCCGGCGGATCGGCAAGACCAGCTTCACATGAAACGGTTGATGCTAACGAACATGTAGTTTACCAGGAAGGTCAGGCTGTATTTAAATTTGCTGTGACCAACATGGCAGATGTAGCTGCTGAGATCATGGAGCGCAATCAACTTACATCTGATGATGTAAAATGGTTGGTACCACATCAGGCAAACAAACGTATTATTGACGCTACTGCATCAAGAATGGGTGTCGGCTCTGAAAAGGTAATGATCAACATTCAACGTTATGGTAATACAACTAATGGTACAATTCCGCTATGTTTATGGGAATGGGAAAGTCAGTTGAAAAAAGGCGACAACATTATACTTGCTGCATTTGGTGGCGGGTTTACATGGGGCTCTGTATACTTAAAATGGGCTTATTAAGCTTTTATAATAATTAATCATAACTTAGTTAATTCTAAAAACACATTGTTTTCATAAAATAACACCAAAAAATGGATATCAAACAAATTCAGGAACTTATTAAATTTGTTTCTCGTTCTGGCGTAAATGAAGTCGCTATTGAGCAGCAAGACTTCAAGATAACTATTAAAACAAATCAAACTCCGGCAACAACAGTAGTCACCATGGCTCCTCCTGTTCCCGCTACAGTTCAGGCTGCTATACCTGCTGCGCCTGCCGCGGAAGTGAAACCGGTAGCTGCAGTTGACGATACTTCGAAATACATTACCATTAAATCTCCGATGATCGGTACCTTCTACCGTTCTGCAGGACCGGATAAAGCCTCATTTGTAAATGTTGGTGATGAAGTTTCTACCGGTAAAGTAATTTGTATCATTGAAGCAATGAAGTTGTTCAACGAGATTGAAAGTGAAGTCTCAGGTAAAATTGTAAAAGTCCTTGTTGACAATGCATCACCTGTAGAGTACGACCAGCCTTTATTTTTAGTAGAACCAATTTAATATTTGCTTAAAGCAAATAACACTATATCAAATATATGTTTAAGAAAATATTAATTGCCAACAGGGGCGAAATCGCTTTGCGTATCATCCGTACCTGTAAGGAAATGGGCATTAAAACAGTAGCGGTATATTCGACTGCAGACCGCGAAAGTCTGCACGTTCGCTTTGCCGATGAGGCTGTATGTATTGGCCCGCCGCCAAGTAAGGATTCTTACCTGAGCATCCCAAACATCATCTCAGCTGCAGAATTAACAAATGCTGATGCAATCCATCCCGGTTATGGCTTCTTATCTGAGAATGCAAAATTCTCTTCTGTTTGTCGTGATTACGGAATTAAGTTTATCGGGGCTACTCCTGAACAAATTAATTCAATGGGAGATAAAGCTTCTGCTAAAGAAACGATGAAGAAAGCGGGTGTTCCAACTATCCCTGGTTCCCAGGGCCTGCTGGAAAGTGTGAAAGAAGGTATTGCATTGGCCAATGAGATGGGATACCCTGTAATTCTTAAAGCTACTGCCGGTGGTGGTGGACGTGGAATGCGCGTGGTTTGGAAAGATGAAGATTTTGAAAATGCATGGGATAGCGCAAGACAGGAATCTGGTGCCGCTTTTGGTAACGACGGACTCTATCTAGAAAAATATATCGAAGATCCACGTCACATTGAAATCCAGATCATCGGTGATCAATATGGTAAAGCATGCCACTTGTCGGAACGTGATTGTTCTATACAACGCCGCCACCAGAAACTGGTTGAAGAAGCTCCATCTCCTTTCATGACTCCTGAATTAAGAGAAAGAATGGGTGATGCTGCTATCAAAGGAGCAATTGCTGTACAATATGAAGGTGCGGGTACTATCGAGTTCCTGGTAGACAAACACCGCAACTTCTATTTCATGGAAATGAATACGCGTATCCAGGTAGAACACCCGGTAACTGAGGAAGTAATCAACTACGATCTGATCAAAGAACAGATCAAAGTAGCTTCCGGAGTTCCAATTTCAGGTAAAAATTATATGCCGGATATGCATGCGATTGAATGCAGGATCAATGCTGAAGATCCATTCAATAACTTTAGACCATGTCCGGGCAAAATCACCAATTTCCACTCTCCTGGTGGTCATGGTGTAAGGGTTGATACGCATGTTTACGCAGGTTATCAGATTCCTTCTAATTATGATTCTATGATTGCTAAATTAATCTGTGTTGCACAAACACGTGAAGAAGCAATCAGCACCATGGAAAGAGCCTTAAGCGAATTCGTAATTGAAGGTGTAAAAACTACGATACCTTTCCACTTAAAATTGATGAAAGATCCTAACTTTAGAGCAGGTAATTTTACCACGAAATTTATGGAAACCTTCGAATTTTCAGAATAGATTCAAATTGAAAAACTATTTATAAGATTTAAAACGTAAATACCATTCTGAATAAAACAAGAATGGTATTTTTGTTTACAAATAACTTACATGAGTGATACTAAGAAAAAAGGCCTGTTAAGTGCTATTAAAGAAAAAGGGAAAACATTAGAAGCTGAAATGTCTTTCTTCGACCACATCGATGTGCTGAGGAAACACCTGTTACGAGGGCTTTTAGTTGTAGTTATATTTACTGCGGGTGCTTTCTGGTTCTCCGATTTTATATTTCATGACGTGATCATGGGCCCTAAAAACCCTGATTTCTGGACTTACAGGATGATGTGTAAGCTTACCGCTGCATTTCCAAACCTGATTAGTTCAGACTTTTGTATCACGCATATAGATGCAAAGATCATCAACACAGAGATGGCGGGGCAATTTACACTGCAGATCAACTCATGTGTCATGGTTGGTATCATTCTGGGTATCCCCTATCTTTTATTTGAATTATGGCTTTTCATTAAACCTGCCCTTCATGATAAAGAGCGCAAATCTGCAAGCGGATTCGTATTCTTTGCATCGACGCTATTTTTCATAGGTCTCATGTTTGGCTATTTTATCATTTGTCCGCTGTCTGTTAATTTCCTCACCAATTATACCGTTAGTTCTGATATTGAAAACACCTTTACCATTACATCTTACCTTTCCTCAATATCAACGCTGACCATAGGCTCCGGAGTGATATTTCAATTGCCTGTAGTGGTTTATATCCTCTCGAAAATTGGAGTGATGACACCTGCTTTTATGCGCAAAAGCAGAAGGTACGCCGTTGTCGTTATACTTATCATAGCGGCGATTGTAACCCCTACCCCTGACATCATTACCATGCTGGTGGTGGCCTTTCCTCTGTTCTTACTTTATGAAGGAAGTATCTTTATATCAGCAAATATTGAGAAAAAAAGGAACAGTGAACTTTACGGCGTACGTAGGGTAGATGCCTAACAAAAAATTTACGTTTAATAGTTATTATTCTATATATTTTTGAAAATGTCAACAGATAAAAAAATTAAGATTGCCATTGGTGCAGATCACGCTGGCTTTGAATACAAAGAGTTATTAAAATCTTACCTCTCTAATTATGAGGTAAAAGACTTCGGAACGCATTCTCTTGCATCTGTTGATTATCCTGATTTCGCTCATCCTGTAGCATCAGCTGTAGAAAGCACTGAATTCACATTTGGCATATTGGTTTGCGGAAGTGCAAATGGTGTAGCGATAACTGCAAATAAACACCAGGGTATCCGCGCAGCGATCTGCTGGTTGGATGAACTCGCTGCACTTGCCAGGCAACATAACAATGCCAATGTTTTGTGCATTCCTGCAAGGTTTGTTTCAGAGGAACTTGCTCAACAAATGGCTACCACTTTCATCAATACGGAATTTGAAGGTGGCAGACATGCTGGAAGAGTTGGAAAAATATCATGCTAAAAATCTAAAGAAATGAAAAAAAAGCACTTTTTACATACCGCACTTACCCTGCTTCTAATGGGCTGTACGGCGGTAGCGCAAAATAAAGATGCCGTAAAATTTAGTCAGACCATTACAAAAGACAATGCATTCAAGCATTTGTCTGTGTTGGCATCTGATGAATATGAGGGCAGAGAAACAGGTAAAAAAGGCGGATGGATGGCTGCTGATTACATTAAAAATCACTTTAAAAGTATTGGACTTAAAGGACCTGTAAATGGTGATTATTTTCAGTCGATTGACATGGTTACTTATGGTCTGTCACAGATCTTAACTGTAGACGGACAGCCTGCCGAACCTTTAAAAGATTTTTACAACATGCCGCAGTCCGTTTCTGCAAAAGGTTTTTCTTTCAATGCCAATGATATCCTGTTCGTCGGTTATGGACTTACGAAAGATGGTTATGATGATTACGCGGGTCAAAACGTAGCAGGAAAGGTTGTATTGCTTTTTAAAGCCGGCGACCCTAAGGGAGAAAACACATCAGGAACTACATCAAGAAACGCCAGCTCCGCTTTAAATGCCAAAGTTAAATACCTGACTGAACAAAAAGCCCTGGCTGTTTTGGCAATCGACCCTGCAATGGACAATATGCCCGACAACCTGAAAAGCTATTTGCTTTCCGAGCAAATGGTAATGAAAACTAAAGAGAACATGGATCGTTTAAACAATCCACAAGGTCTTGCAGTGATGACTATTGGAACTACCCTGGCCAACAAAATTCTTTCTGCAGGAAATACAAACATTGATGCGCTTAAAAAGAAAATCTCTGAAACCGGCAAACCTGCCAGTCAGGAATTTAAAATCAGCATTTCAGCGTCAGCAAATAAGGTAGAAAAAAAGGTAAGGGCTGAAAATGTGCTTGGATTCCTTGAGGGTTCTGACCCTAAGTTAAAAAATGAAGTTCTGGTAATCACCGGTCATTACGACCATATCGGAATCACCCCGAATGCTAAAGGTGATGACAAAATAAACAACGGCGCTGATGATGATGGTTCAGGAACTACAGGAGTTCTCATGGTAGCAGAAGCATTTGCAAAAGCTAAGAAAGCTGGTAAAGGCCCTAAAAGAAGTATTTTATTCATGGCCGTTACTGGTGAGGAAAAAGGTCTTTTAGGCTCAGAATGGTATTCTGAACACCCTATCTTCCCGCTGGAAAATACGATTACAAACTTAAATATTGACATGATTGGCCGTGGTGATAAAGACCATGCTACGGACAATAACTTTGTTTACATCATAGGCTCAGATATGCTAAGTACTGATCTTGATAAGATTGGCAAAAAAGCAAATAAGGATTATGTAAACATTACTTTGGATGAAAGGTATAACAACCGCACTGATCCCAATCAATTTTATTACCGTTCTGATCATTACAACTTTGCCAAACATGGTATCCCTGTGATCTTCTATTTCAACGGAGTTCACGAAGATTACCATCAGCCAAGTGACGAGATCAGTAAAATAGATTTTCCAATGCTTGCGAAAAGAGCCAAGCTTGTATACTTTACAGCATGGGAATTGGCCAATGGTCTAAAAAGACCCCGTGTAGATAAAAACGAAGACGGTACTCCTAAAAACTAAATAGAAAATATCTATTAAGCCTGCCCCCCTTAAACGGCAGGCTTTTTTATGCTCAGCATTTTGTAATGTTTTTATTTCTGTTGAATACTTCCTTAGTTTTCTCTAAGTTTGAGCATGACTAAGATTGCTGAAGAATTTTTGATAAAGGCGGATGAGAAAGCTTTCGATTTAGGCCATCGCAAAACCATCAACCACAACATCGGAAAGTACAACGTTGCTGTGGAACGTGGTTTATCCAAGTTTGAAAATTTAGAAAATTCCAAAAAGAAAGCCCATGCCATTAAGTGGCGCGTAATGGAGAATTTGGATAAATACCTGCCGGAATTTGAATCTAATTTTCAGCGCAGAGGTGGAAAGGTGATCTGGGCTAATGATGTAAACGAGGCCCAAAAAGAAATCCTTAATATTATTAACAGAGTTGGAGGCAAAACAGTCATTAAATCCAAATCAATGACTACGGAAGAAATTCACCTGAATGAATTTCTGGAAAAAAATAATATTGAATCCCTGGAAAGTGATTTGGGAGAATATATAGTTCAGCTATTAGGTCAGCCCCCTTACCATATTGTTACCCCAGCAATGCACCTTAGCAAAGAGGAAATTGCACAGCTGTTTCATGAAAAATTTGGGACGCCAATAGATTTTACCCCTGAGCAACTGACGCAAAAAGCACGCGAACTGCTAAGAGAGAAATACCTGAATGCTGATATTGGAATAAGCGGTGGTAATTTTCTAATTGCCGATACAGGAAGCATTGCACTAACTGAAAATGAAGGAAATGCGAGATTGTGCACTACGTTTCCCAAAATACATATTGCGATAGTAGGTATTGAGAAGATCATTCCTTCTATGGCAGATCTTGATCTGTTTTGGCCGCTACTGGCTAGCCATGGCACAGGACAGAACTTAACGGTATATAATACCATTTTAAGCGGTCCGAGAAGAGGAGAAGAAACAGACGGTCCCGAAGAAATGTATGTGGTATTGCTCGACAATGGACGTACAAACTTACTTGCCCAGAAAGAACAGCGTCAGGGTCTTTATTGTATCAGGTGCGGTGCCTGCTTAAATGCCTGCCCCGTCTATAAAAACATTGGCGGACATACTTACAATACCACCTATAGCGGACCCATCGGGTCAATTATCACACCTCATTTGAAGGGGATGAAGGACTTTAAACACCTGAGTTATGCTTCCAGTTTATGTGGAAAGTGCTCTGAAGTATGTCCTGCAAAAATTGATATCCACAAAATGCTTTTGCTGAACAGGCGTGATGCAGCTGCACAGCACGACAATGCGAAAACAGAAGAAATAGGTTGGAAAATCTGGAAAATCGGTATGCTGAAAAGATCCAGAATGGATCTCCTGGGAGGAAAGATCAAAAACTTTTTCCTCAAAACCCTATTTAAAAAAATATGGGGCAAATATCGTACTATGCCAGTAATTTCTCCAAAGTCTTTTGCAAAGCTTTGGGAAGAAAAGAACAAAGAAGGCAAGAACCCTTAAGACTATCCGGAATAATGATCTTCAACAGAAAAGATAAAAGCGATGCTGTCCTGCTTGAGTTATACGAGCAATTGCTCTATCCGAGAATGATTGAAGAAAAGATGCTGATACTGCTTCGCCAGGGCCGGATTGGAAAATGGTTTTCAGGTATAGGTCAGGAAGCAATAGCTGTCGGAAGCACCGCTGCAATGCATGCTTCCGAATATATCCTACCCATGCACCGGAATCTTGGTGTGTTTACAACCCGCAACATTCCCTTGAAAAAGCTGATGGCCCAATGGCAGGGAAAGCTGAACGGCTTCACTAAGGGCCGAGACAGATCGTTCCACTTCGGGACGCAGGAACATAAAATTATTGGGATGATTTCCCATCTTGGGCCTCAAATGGCCCTTGCAGATGGCATAGCTCTTGCAGACCTGATTGCAAACCGGAAACAAGCTACACTTGTTTTTACGGGAGAGGGGGCCACAAGTGAGGGAGATTTTCATGAAGCCATCAACGTAGCCGCAGTATGGGATTTACCGGTTATTTTCCTGATCGAAAATAATGGGTATGGCCTCTCTACTCCTGTTAATGAACAATTCAAGTGCAAAGACTTGGTAGATAAAGCCAAAGGTTATGGCATTGAAGGATTCCAGATTGACGGTAACAATATATTAGAGGTTTATGACACGATTACGTCTATCGCAAATGAGATAAGAAAAAACCCCAGACCCATACTTGTGGAATGTCTCACTTTTAGAATGAGAGGTCACGAAGAAGCTTCAGGAACTAAATATGTGCCTCAAGAATTGTTTGATGAATGGAGTAAAAAAGACCCTGTCCAGAATTACGAAGACTTTCTTATTGCTCAAAATATACTTACCGAACAAAAGATATCAGCTATAAAAGCT
Organism: Pedobacter frigoris; assembly: GCF_005116445.1. Classification (GTDB taxonomy): domain Bacteria; phylum Bacteroidota; class Bacteroidia; order Sphingobacteriales; family Sphingobacteriaceae; genus Pedobacter; species Pedobacter frigoris. Next base: position 50,459 of record NZ_SWBQ01000005.1, on the reverse strand, counting down.
GATTTTAAAGCCCATATAGAAACTGAAGTAGAAAGTGCTTTCAGTGAGAATGAGCCGTTTGCTGATGTAGACCAGGAATTGAATGACATGTATTACCCACATGCGCAGGAAGTTCATGAACCTAAAGGACAGACAAAAAACATCAGATATATAGATGCCATTACCGATGGCCTCAGGACTGCAATGATAAAACATAGCAATCTTGTGATTATGGGCCAGGACGTTGCAGAATACGGCGGTGCTTTTAAAATTACAGACGGCTTTATAAATGAATTTGGGAGAAACAGGGTAAGGAACACGCCCATTTGTGAATCAGCTATTGTAGGCGCCTCACTCGGCTTGTCCATAAATGGCTACAAATCCATAGTAGAAATGCAATTTGCTGATTTTGTAAGTTGTGGATTCAACCAGATTGTAAATAACCTTGCCAAAACCCATTACAGATGGGGAGAAAAAGCGGATGTCGTTATCAGGATGCCTGCTGGGGCGGGAACAGGCGCAGGTCCGTTTCATTCTCAAAGTAACGAAGCGTGGTTTACAAAAACACCTGGCTTAAAAGTGGTGTATCCCGCTTTTCCTGCTGATGCCAAGGGATTGTTATTAGCTGCCATAGAGGACCCGAATCCGATAATGTATTTCGAACATAAGTACTTATACAGGAGTCTTACCGGGTTAGTTCCTGAAGGATTTTATACCATTGAGATTGGCAAAGCTAATGTCATTAGACATGGCCATCAGATCTGCATCGTCACCTACGGATTTGGTGTTCACTGGGCACTGTCCTATCTAGATGAAAATCCCGACATCTCCGCTACTTTAATTGATTTGAGGAGTCTCGTTCCGTGGGATAAAGAAGCTGTCTCCTCTGCGGTTAAAAATACCGGAAAAGTATTGATCTTACATGAGGACACACTAACTTGCGGGTTTGGAGCCGAAATAGCTGCCTGGATTGCTGAACACTGTTTCGAGCATCTTGATGCCCCGGTGATTCGATGCGCCAGTCTGGACACCGCTATACCAATGAGTAAGCCTTTGGAAGATAGCTTTTTGGCTAAAGCACGACTTTCAGAAAGCATCACAAAACTCCTTTCATACTAAATCTGTACTTGGCACGATAATCGCCCAAATCAGATATGAGAAAAGCACTTTACTTCCTATTTCTTCTACTTGTTGGATTAGCATTTGGTTGTAACCAGGGGACTAAGCATCCGCAGGCCGATCTGATTAATAAAAACTCCACTGAAGCACTTACGGATAGTGCTATTCTTCAGTTAGCGGATTCCATTGACAAAAACCAACAACAGATGGAGAAATACTACAGCCTCGTTTATCAGACCAAAAATGAACATACTTATGTGGAACGATTTACATGGAACGGTATCCCGCAGTTACTGATAGAGCATATTAAAAATGAAGGCCTCTCTTCCATTACAAGAAAATACTATTTTAAAGATAACGACCTGATCCTCATCAAAGAAAACCGGATGCTGATGAAATCTGATGGCAGCACATTTGATGATAAAAGAACTTATCTGCGAAATAATATTTCATTTAAGCAGGATGCCAGAACTGGACATTCTTTAGCAGAATTGCAGCGCATGTCATTTGCCGACACTAAACAGTCCAAAATGTCTAATAACACCGACGACTATACGAAAAAAATCGACTTGTTAAATCAAATGATAGAAGGGAGTAACAATTACGAAATGGTCTTTGACCGATTCATTTCTACTCCAGATACCAAATATATTTTGCTAAAAAGCAAAATCCCCAGCGACTATAGCGCGACGATACTTGTAAACGAAAATGATGCATTAACTGACAGCCTGGCCAGCGATCCTTCCATATTTAAAGAGGAGAAATTGAATATGAATTGGAAAATCGAAAATGATGAGGCATTTTATGTACCGGTCGCCGCTAAAGTAACTTCTGCCAGTGGATTAAAAAGGTAGATATTGCCATTGTCCAGACACAAACATCTATATCTTTTTCTAAGTCGCTCGCCTTTTTTAAACTGCCTTCCATCCTTAATCTTAAAGACCGCATTTAAAGGCAACTCTTCAAGACGGGAAACATCAGTCGAAAGATCATATTTCTTTAAAGCGCGTGACAACTTAAGATCGGTACAGCTCGCTGCAGATGGATTATTCAAATAACTGACAATGGCTTTTTGAACATCTTCAGGAAAGATTTGCTGATCAATAAAAGGCACCATCATCCGCTTAAAGTTCCGCTTCCATTCCTCTCCATGCGGCTTCACTTTGTTTTTATGGTCATTCCAGGTCAGCAGGTGAGCAAACTCATGTACAGTCGTTACCAAAAAAGCGTAACCGTTTAGATTATTATTTACTGATATTTTGTGTCCATCACCTTTAAAAGGATGTCGGTAATCCCCCAGTTTCGTCGCCCGGTTTTTAGATATCTTAAATTCGCATTGAAAATAGTCTATCCACCTCGCAATGATTGGTGCTGCCGATGCAGGCATATATTGTGCTAAGATGTTCTCCTTTTCCACAAAACCAAGATAGCTAAATTACTTTAGAAGTTGATAGGCAATTAAACTGGCGACATAAGCCATTGCCGTCATGTAGACCAATTGTATCACCGGCCATTTCCATGATTTCGTCTCTCGGTAAACAACGGCTACCGTACTCATACATTGCATCGCAAATGCGTAAAAAAGCATCAGAGAAAATGCGGTGGCAAAAGTAAACACAGGAAGTCCTGTATCAGGATTTGTAGCACCACGCATTTTATTCCTAATAGTTGCCACTTCTTCATCTCCTCCATCAACACTATAGATTGTAGCCATTGTTCCTACAAATGCTTCTCTGGCAGCAAAAGAAGTGATCAGCGCAATGCCGATCTTCCAGTCAAAGCCCAGTGGTTTTATTGCAGGTTCTATCACATGACCTAAAATGCCCGCATATGAATTTTCAAGCTTCTCAGCAGACTTATCTCTTTCGAGGGTACTGATTTGTACACTATCTTTTTGCGCTTCTATAGCAGCATATTTTTTATCAATTTTCTCAAATCTGTCTGACGGCCCATAACTGGCCAAAACCCAAAGTATAATGGAAATTGCAATAATTACCTTACCGGCTTCAAAAACAAAGGTCTTGGATTTTTCATACATGGTGTATAATACGTTGGTCCACCTTGGCATCCTATACACGGGAAGTTCCATGATAAAGTAGGATCTTTCTTTCGCCTTGATGATGAGCTTCATGATAAAGGCCACAATAACCGCAGCAAAGATGCTGATCAGGTACATCCCCATCAACGTCAGCCCCTGCAGGTTAATAAAACCCCAAAGCATTTTCTCGGGTACGACCAATGAAATCAATAACGTATATACTGGTAAACGGGCAGAACAACTCACCAGTGGAACTACCATAATTGTGATGATTCTGTCCTTCCAGCTTTCAATGTTTCTGGCACTCATGATAGAGGGAACAGCACATGCAAGACTTCCTATCATTGGCACCACTGATTTGCCGCTAAGACCAAACTTCCTCATGATCTTATCCATCATGAAAGTAACCCTGGCCATATATCCAGTGTCTTCAAGAATAGAAATAAAGGCAAAGAGAATTGCGATTTGAGGAATGAATATTACCACTCCGCCTAATCCGGCAACAACCCCATCCAATAACAAATTGGTCAGTACGCCTTCAGGCAAATGCTGATGACCAAACTCTGTAAGCCATACAAATGAATACTCAATCAGCTCCATTGGATAAGAAGACCAGGAGAAAATCGAATTGAAGATGAAGAAAAGAATAGCAATAAAAATCAGGAATCCCCAAAATTTATTGGTCAGTACAGCATCCAGTTTATCACTAAAAGCGAACTTCTTGACTGCACCTGTATCTTCAATAACACCACTTAAAACTGTCCCAAGATACCTGTATCGTGCTATAGTTTCGGCAGCCTGCAATTTCGATGATTCAAAATTGTGGCTGCTCTTTATTTTTTCAAATACGCTATGATCTTCAATAGAAAAAACATTTAATGGCTGATGCTGGTGCAATAACTGCAAAGCCAGGTAATCATTATCTATTTTCAAATGCGATTTTACCAGGTCGATAGCTTCGGGAGCCAGCATGTGCATATCTGCTCCAGTTGTTTGAGTAGCAATCGGAGTGGTATTTCCAATAGCCATTTTCAATTGATCTATACCTGAATTGCTTCTTGCAGAAATTGCTACAACCTGTATGCCCAGTCTTTCAGAAAGTTTATTGATATCAATATCAATACCTTCTTTTTTGGCCATATCGGTCATATTCAGGACAAGTACCACCGGCAGGCCCAAATCAGCAACTTGTGAATAAAGCAATAAGTTCCTTCTCAGATTTGTAGCATCAGCTACCAGCACAACGATATCAGGATGACTGGGATTATTCTTATCTGCCAATACCTGAAAAACAATGCTCTCATCTTTACTTTTTGGATACAAGCTATAAGTACCCGGTAAATCTATGATTTCAGCTTGCTTGTTTTCGGCAAGTTTACAATACCCCAGCTTCTTATCGACCGTAATACCAGGAAAATTTCCGATTTTCTGGTTCAGTCCCGTAAGCAGGTTAAAAAGCGTAGACTTTCCTGTATTGGGATTCCCAACTAGCGCAATTTTAATATCTTTTGCCAAAATTACTACTGAATTATGATAATAGATGCTTCGTTCTTACGTAAACAAAGTTGGTAACCAGCTACTCGAATAGCTATTGGGTCACCAAGAGGAGCAAAACGTTCTACCTCTACAATCTCACCCGGCAAGCAACCCATTTCCATCAATTTTACAGACATCTCTAAGTCCGTAAATGCTACTATAGTTCCTTGTTCTCCTGGGTTTAACTGCGAAAGTTTCATCTATGTATTTGTTATTTAATCCTTACCCTACTAGGTCCGCAATTTAGCCTTAATTTATAATAAATCCAAATAACGAGGTAACAATCCTATGGTTTTGGATAAGTAGAATAGCTCACCTTCGGACACTTACATCCCCCTCCAAATACCGCGCAACCGCTTAGCACAGCTACAGACAACAATAAAACAAGTAAACTAATCTGTCTTCTCATTGTAATTAGATTTATGTAAAAGAATATAACTGAATATGCCCATAAATACACCTGCCATATCGCATGTAAAATCCCACCATTCTGCAGACCTGTAAGTAAAAACTTTCCATTGCAACAGCTCAATTCCCGCACCCAATGCAGCGGTAACCAAAATGATCTTAAATATAGTTAACGTGCGAAAGCTGTAGTTATGCTGGTGATTTATTTTTCCGTACAATAAAAATATCGTAAGTATGAAAAAGAACCCAAGATGTACCAGCTTATCAAAACCTTCAAAAAAAAAGCCTGGTCCATCGCTGGCAGGCATTTTCATATTGCAAAGAACCAGAATTACAACAGTCCACAGAATGGCCCAGATCTGGTATCTCAATACTTTTAATTTATTCATTAATTAGGCTCCTACAAGAGCTTTATATGCTTCAGCGTCTAATAAACCATCAACTTCTGAAAGATCTGAAACAGTTACCTTAACCATCCATCCTTCTCCATATGGATCAGAGTTTACCAGCTCAGGATTATCATTAAGTGCAGCATTAACTTCTGCTACTGTACCTGTAACAGGCATAAATAAATCCGAAACAGTTTTTACAGCCTCTACAGTACCAAAAACTTCATCTTTGCTTACTTCATCACCAACTGTATTGATATCAATGTATACGATATCACCTAACTCACGCTGAGCAAAATCAGTTATACCTATATGAGCTTCATTGCCTTCAACTTTAACCCATTCGTGGTCTTTAGTGTACTTTAGTTCTGATGGAAAATTCATTTGTCTAAGTTTATAATTTCTTATTCTATTTTTTTGCAGCGAAGATCTTGTCCCGCGCCTTCAAAGGTAATTATTCTGAGTGTCTATAACAATCCTAATTCAGTGTAATCCTCAAACTAAATCCAAAGTTACTGAACGATGTATTAAAAGTCTGGGAAGTATAGGGTTTGGTCACATTCGAATCATAGAAAAGCCTGATATTGAAACGCTGGTTTAGGATGTAATCCACACTTGGTCTCAATGTAATATTCTTCGCTCCTGATGACACCTCTGCCTCGCTAATATCAGCTCTGTAAATAACCGTTTTATTATCCCTTACCGCAACATCCAGTTTAAAGTCCATGTTGTTGTCTGTTTTCAATCCTTTAAACAAGCCAAACGGGAACCTGAATTTATTAGTCCTGTATCCCAATCCGAAAACCATGTTGTTTTCAGACAACTGGGCCAACTGACTATTGGCAAGACTTAAGCCCAGCAGTCTTGACTTACCGATTTCAAAATTAGCAGTAAGGTTATTTTTAAACCTGGTATCTATTCCAATCAAAGGAGAAAACTGCTCGGCAATAGTCACCTGCGAATATTGGTAAGTCGGCAGGAAATTTCCATTAACATCTTTACTGCTCACATATCCATTAGTCTCTTGATACCTCACCAATGAATTGAAGCCATTCACACTGTATACAGAACGATAAGAATGTCGAATGTCAATTGAAGTAAACCTATCAGCCAGAAATCCTATCCTGGTCAACCCTCTATAGTTTACCCTCCAGTTTGGTAAAGGGATCTTAGGAAACGAATTCAAACTAACAGAGCCCGCATCCTTTCCCGTATATGCAGCCAAAAATGCAGATACCACCACATCCTGGGAATTCTTGTCATACCCATCCGCAAAGCCTCCCCTGCTTCCCGCAGAATTTGGATTACCGGCACCCAGTCTCTGAGAGATCACTTGCCTGTTAGACATAAACTGGTTGAATAACTTCGAAACGGTACTTCCTGATTTCTCTGAAAATGTAGTCCCCAATGTAATAAATGACACGCTATAATCGCCGGTCGTAAATGGACTCAGATTCTCAAAGTTCCGGCTGTCCCTGTCGTACCTGAAATTGGTCGAATAGTTCAACGTCCTGTTTTTATTAGCAGATAGGGTAATCGTCAAATCTTTTATAGGCTCTACCAAACTGGTAAAACTCAGATCTTCTCTTAATGTATTGATATAGAGCTGGGACTGCAGTGTATCAGCGGTGATCCAGCCATTATTTACCGCCATGCTCCTGATGTCACGCTGACTGCCAAATACAAATCCCAAACCAGGAGCACCACTCACGTTATCTATACCAAAATAATTGGTTTTAGGTAAGTAACCCGGCAAGAAAATACCTTTAGTCTGTGTAAATGCACCCACAATATTTTTAACACTTGTCAGTAATCCAACTAAAACTCCTGATCCGCTCTGTTTATCTCCCTCTGCGCCTGCCTTTCTTACAAATCCGAATTTATTATACAAACTGGCAAGGTTCAAATTAGGATTGATCTGAATTACCCTTGAATTCTGGATCGTATTACCCAAGTCAATCAATGGGTTCCTTAGCGTAGATAATGGTTCGGTTTGCCAGTTAAAGCTGGTACCGTAGCGGGTAGCTACGTTCATCCAGTCCAATCCGGGAATTTTATTGATCGGCAGGTTATAAGTAACGTTCAAATTGTGGCTGTAATCAGTCGTCCTTCCCAAACGCTTTAAATTCTGCCAAAGTGTATCTCTTTTTAAGCCTTCAATCCTTCCATCCGGCTCGTCAATGATAGAATAGTTGGTGGCATCAAAATCTAGTGTAAGAGATCTGGTAAAATTCCAGGAAATACCATAAACTCTGGTCACTAAGAAATTCTTATTAAATGTCGTGTTAATAGGGATCGAGTTATTGGGATCATTGTTTCGCAAACTATTCTCAGAATAATACCGGTCCAGATCAATTCTGAAATTGATAGAGTTTGGCAATAGGCTAAAATTAATATCCTTTAACAAAGCCAGCGTATTGCTCTTTATGATCTTCTCAAAAGGCTGAATGGTCTTCGACTGACCAGCGTAGTTGTAAGCAAGAGACGCTCGGTAAGTCTGCTGTATATTATTTTGGTTGATGAAATCCCTGTGAGAAAACTTAGTGTAGGCGTAACTTGCATTCAGGTTTTCCACATCCCACAACTTCGGTTTTTTCTCAAGGTCAGTCCTTTCCTTTCTCACATTTGTAAAGCTAATGCTGTTACGTGTGGTATAATCCTGGGCATATTCAAGGATTTCTTTTTTCTCAGCCTTAGTAGACACATCAAGCGCTTTCTTCAATTCAATATCAGGCGTACGCGGATCGTATTGAGGTGTACTGATCTGGCTTGAATAGCTCACAAACATAGGTATCTTCACACCCAATTTCTTCGGCAGAAACTTACCCAGTTCCATACTCGAAGAAACATCGAAGAAAACATTATCTGCCCTGTTTCTTTCACTTACCCGTTTCTCCAATGAACCGAATCCTATGGTCGATTTACTTCCCGACACATTTACGTCTGCAAAATCAGCCAGCTGCGCATTCATCCTGGCTGTAGCAGCCCATCCACCTCTTTCATCAAATTCTGTCAGTCTCAACTCATTGAACCAAACCTGGGCATTCTTATCCAGACCATCATCTCCAATCGGACTTGCTGAATTCCTCAAAGGATTTTTAACACCAAGCATGTAAACCCTCACCTTACTCATGTCAGGCTGTCCTTTCACCGTAATCGTCCTGCCGTTTTCTATGTAATCAAAAGGAATATTGATCGGCCATGGCAGCCCATTCAGCAATGCTTTATTTCGCGCAAGTTTTGCGTTCTGGAATAGTTCCAGCTCAATATCAAGTTTATTCTGATCTGGCCATATCGCATACGGATCACTGGTCCCGGGATTGGTCACCTTTAATGGCTGCGAATATTCATAATAATTATCCTGGTTATCCATTCCTATACGCAGGAATGCACTTAGGTCATTATCGTTAAGGATTGTATTTCCCATTGCCTCCACGTGGATATACATTTCCAGGTGCTTATAAGATCTGAAATCGTTTAAAGCAGTTTTAAACGCCGCTCTTCCATAACCATCTCTTAAATTCCTGATGGTCACTGCCAGCGACTGCTCATTCTGTCTGGTATCACCCCGGTAATTGCTAAAATCACGTTCGCGTTCTATACCCGGAGGCACTACATAAGGAATAGGCGTACGTTTACCATTCTCCTCTATATTTACAGTTGCCACTTCAATAGTAGAATTATCAGGACTAGCCGGCTGTAATGCCTGATCTGCTATTACCTGCGTAGCATCGTTGTTTGCATTGTATTGTCTCCATTCGCCTCTTACCAACTGGATTTTCCCAAACCTCAAAACAGTTGTATCCGCAAAGTTTGTCATAAACATCCTTACAAAACGGATCGACTTAAAGTCCTGTATATTTCCAACTTTCTGTTGATATTGGGCCAGCGGAATTCTGATCTGATACCAGGTCACAGGCTGTGTTTGTCCATTTGCAAGTTTCACCTGCGAGGTAATTTTATCCGTCACAAAATTCTGCCCCACCATCAGATCACCCGGACGCATAGATACTCTATATTGGAAGTATTCGTCAGACTGTGTCATGTTGTTATCCCTGTTGATGTCCTCTCCGTCTGGCAATGAAGTAGAAGCTGAATTGTCCACACCAAAATCTTCCTGACTTTGCTGAGGTGTTTTAGAATTTCCCTCAGGGCCATTATATCTCTGGTACCGCTTTAAAATTCCGGCATTTGCCTGATCCAGATCTCTGCTTCTGTAATAAGAGTAATCATCAGATGATGGATCTTTATCCAATTCAGCTGCAGCATCAGGATTTAGCTGCGCTTTAATCTGGTTAATGATGGTTGCAAACTTTGTCTTTTCATCTGCATTGGACAATCCGTCCAAACCAATATCCTGTGATCTTCTTGCGTTGGGATCATTGTCAAAAGCCTGGACAACCGGTTGTAATTTTGGCACCCTGCCCCAACTCGTCTCATCATATTTCGAAGGGTCACCATCAGCAGGCAATCCATTTTCCAATGATTTACGCCCGTCTTTCAAGATGTCTTCGGAGATGTTTCCCAAATTGAAATACAGATCACCCCCCGGAGAATTCGGTTTATAAATATTTGGATCCATCACCCACAATTCTATAAACTCAATATTTAAAGCCTCAAAATCGTTTGCTTCAATTCTTCTGAATAAACCACCCCACCTTGACCTTGGATTTGTCAATAGGCCATTAGGCGTAAATCCTGTAGGCGTAAAGTTATATGGCCCCCTCACCGTAGGATAAAATGCCACATCTAATGTAGGCAGCATGATCGCCTGTCCTGTGCTGGTTTCTTTAAATGGAAAAACCTCTTGTTCTATAATCTGACGAACATAATGGTTAGACAGCTCAGTCTTATTATTTCTCAGGCTTGTCGGCAATGTCGCCGAATTTCTCTCATAAAAAGTCGGGTCTATATTATAAAAAGCAATACGGGCCCTGTTGTACCCGTAGCTCAGGTCGTCGATGTTTCTTGCTTCAGGGAACAACTGCGGAGTACCTGACAATTGCCATGCAATCGCACTCTTTAAGTCAATAATCGAACGTGACGCTTCAAAGTCATCTAAATAACTTACGCCTCCCGTCTTACCTCCAAAATTCAGTGCTGATGGATGTCCCGGAAGCAACTGTGCAAACTCACCGGAAAATGTGATCGTAGAAGGGGCTTTGGTCGACAATAAAGGCAGCTTGTCAACCAGTTTAGTTAAGAATCTGGAAGGTGAGCTATAATTCAGATCCAATCCCCATATTGTATTCGAAATAGGCTCCTCACCAATATTTACTTTAGGTGTCAATGGCTTTTCGGTAAGGCTCATAAATGTACCTCCCAGATTTAGCTTATTGTTCACCCTATAATCTAATCGTGTTCCAAACAAAGAACGCTGCTGTAAACCAAACAACTCATTGTTTTCTGTTGTAATCCTGATTGGCTGACCCGAAACCAATAGGGCTGTATTTAATATCTTAACTTTCCCTCCCTGAGTATCAACAGTATAATCCGTTCCTTCCTGCAATGGGATTGTACCGGCAAAAACCTTAACAGACCCTTCCGGAACATTCATAGAGTTCAGGTTAAACTCTGAAGCAATTTCAGACTGGTAGCTACCTTTTATAATGTATCTGTTTTGCTTGGTAAATAACTGCTGTGCGATCACCTTTGTAGAATCGTACAATGCTGTATAGGTATACTTATCAATAAATGACTGTTCGGTTGGCAAAAACTGATCTGCAAGGTCTTTTCCAAATGGCTCGATCAACGGAAAAATAATTCTGCCGTTTAATGGATCGATAGTGATGTATCCATTTCTGGTGTTTGTCAGCATCACTGCCGAATTGTTAGTCGTATTGGTCGAAGTATTTCCATTCACACCGCTATTTCCAAAGGAATTATAAGCGCCGTTGCTATTCCCGTTGGCATTAAAAGGATTATTCTCTGTTTCAAAATCAAAAATACCATCAGGCTTTTGCTCATCCTGCTGATTCAGCTGATCAAGACCACCTACCTGTATCCAGGGTTTGTCTTTCAGCGGTCTTCTAAACTGGTCTAGTTTTTCACCCTCTGTGATTACAGGTCTTTCAATGCCTGTTTTCTCATCTATTCTGAAAATATCCAGTTTGAAGTTCTGCTGACTGATCTGATAACCGCCAATGGAATAGATGTTTTTCATCATCAGGTCCCATGTAGGAAGATTGGTTTTGGTAGTTTCATTTTTCAACAACTTCGTAAACAAAACCTTTGGCGATTCTTGATCAAACGGCACATCTGTAGAAAACTCTCCTACCTGATATTCTACTCCATTATAGGTATAACGATAAGCTACCGTAAGTACTTCATCAGTATTTAACGCATTGTTCAGGGAAATATAGCCGAGTTTAGGATGGAAAGTAAATTCCCTTTCTTCAAGCTTTCTGGCATAAGTGAGCTTGGCAAAATTATCCGTACCGCCATTAGCCTGGAAAAATGAAATTACACTGTTTGAATTTGTTTCCCGTGCATCCTGCGGCAGCAATTCTAATAAGTTATTCGATTGCCTCGGAAACTGCGGGTTGGAAAACCCGGAAGGCAGTGCAGAATAGCCCAATCCTGCCAGCTGTCCGGTATTAAAAGGTTTATTTTCTCCAAGATCTATAAAACCGAGTACGTCTCTTGAATCTTTTGTATTTCCGGCCTTGTTCGTAATCCACACTTCTATTTTCGTCACAATCACGCCGGAAGTTATCGTCGGCGGATTTATCAGTGCCTTATTATAGTTATCTCTGAAATACTGAGCCAGGAAGTAATGTTTATTGGCTTCATAATTATCCCCGCTAATTCTATATTCATTTTGCTGGGCTCCATTGGTTATCTGAATTTCCCTGGACTGGGATTTCTGCTGAGTAAAAACGGTATTCACATTCAGTTTGCCGAATTGCAACTGCGTCTTTATCCCAAATAGTGCCTGTGTACCATTAATTAAAGTGGTATTCAGCGGCAGGCTGACATTACCCGCTTCAATTTTTTTAATGATATCATCCTCTCCACCCGTATAATCCAGCTTCACCTGATTCTCAAAATCAAATTGAGCTTCAGTATTATAATTCATGTTGATCTTCAGCTTCGTTCCAATATTTCCAATCACATCCATCTGGATACGCTGGTTAAAATCAAAATTCCCCTGAACACGCTGACGTTCATTAAACAATGGATTTTCATTCTTATTGATCCTCCCAAGAAATGTAAGCTCCGCTTCCCCCCTTGGCTGAATATCAATATTTGTACCTCCGAATATTCTTTCAAAAGACTTACTGTTGATCTTCAAACTTGGAATAATACCCGTTCTCCTGACATCCTCTATTTCTTCATTAGAAAGTACCCTCCAGTTGCCACGCTTGATCTCACTGTTTACCAGTCTCTGGTATTCTTCAATGGTCAGGTATTGAGGCTCTCCCAGTATCCTGTCTCCAATCAACTGCCTGATTACATATCTTTTATTTTGGGCATCATAAGTTACCTCCCTTTTTACATTGTCCGGCAAAGGGTAAAATGGATTATTTAACGACCTGATCCCTAATCTTTGTTTTTCTTTTAAGCCAAAAGAATTTTTAGTAGAGTCAACCGCATTTTTTTTGGGAACAACCTGCGCATAGGCATGATTTACACCCAAAAAGATCATTAAAAAGAGAATTAGCGCTAATATGTTTTTCAAGGGTAAACGTGGTTATAGGTTCTTTAAGGCTAATTTTATCATTTGCTCAATAGACAAATCCTGCCCCCCTGTTTTCACCGCATTGTCTATTGCTTTTTCCGAAGCTGGTTTAGCAAATCCAAGCATCATTAACGCCGAAAGTGCTTCTTCTTTTACTGTATTATTTAATGGCGCAGCGATCAATGATCCTGTTCCTTCTTTTTTCAACTTATCCTGCAGCTCAAGCACCAGTCTTTGAGCAGATTTAGCTCCGATTCCTTTGATACGCTGGATCAACGTCAGGTCACCATTCACGATTGCTGTTTGGATCTCTGTAGGAGTGATAGAGGAAAGCATCATCCGACCCGTATTCGGACCTATGCCAGATACTGAAATAAGGTGCAGAAAAAGTCTCCTTTCCCCTTCATCAGCAAAACCGTAAAGTGTATGCGCATCTTCCTTTACATGAAGCCACGTATACACTTTACAGCGTTCGGCATCTGCCAGACTGCTATATGTATTCAATGATATATTGATGTGATAGCCAACTCCTCCGGCTTCTACGACTATATAAGCCGGACATTTAAAAGTTAACTTACCATCAATATATGCAAACATATTTTATTTTTTAGAAATTCTTCTCAATATACTTCCTCTTTTCGGATTCGCATCCTGCTCCTTACCCTGTACATCAAGAACCGCAATGGTTACCATGTTTACAATCTCTCTCACTGAGCTGCCTAACTGCACAATGTGTACCGGTTTTTTTAAACCCAGCAGAATAGGCCCTACAGCCTCTGCCTCGCCTAACTCCTGTAATAACTTGTAGGCAATATTACCCGATTCGAGGTTAGGGAACACCAAAGTGTTTGCCGGTGCATCTACCAACCTGCTGAATGGGAAGTTGTCTTTCAACAACTCGTTGTTGATCGCAAAATTACCCTGCATCTCACCATCTACCATAATGTTTGGATGTTGCTCATGCAGGATCTTAACTGCTTTTCTCACCTTTTCAGGAACAATGCCTTCATTAGATCCAAAGTTTGAATAGGAAAGCAGAGCAATTCTCGGTTGTATGTTAAATTTGCTTACAGAGCGCTCCAGCAACAAGGTCAAATCAACCAGTTCCTCAACTGTTGGATCTACGTTAACAGTGGTATCTCCAAAGAACACAGGTCCCTTTTTAGTCATCATCATGTACATACCTGCCACACGATTCACCCCTTCTTCCGTACCTATTACCTGCAAAGCGGGTTTAATGGTCGACACATAGTTCTTTGTCAAGCCAGAGATCATTGCATCTGCCTCACCAAATTCTACCATTGAGGCACCAAAATAGTTCCTGTCCCGCAGCAACTTGGTTGCCTCAAACAAGGTTACACCTCTTCTTTGTCTTTTCTTGTATAAAGAATTGGCGTATTTATTCATACGTTCAGGTTCCTCAAACGGGTCCATAATTGCAACCCCTTCAAGATCTAACGCATTCTCTTCAATGATTTTCTTGATAATCTCTTTATTACCCAATAGGATAGGAATGGCAATATTTTCATCCTTAACAATTTGGGCCGCCTTTAAGATTTTATAGTTATCCGCCTCAGCAAATACCACTCGCTTAGGATCAGATTTAGCTTTGTTAGTAATTGCACGCATAATCGCATCATCGCCACCCAGTCTGCCTTTCAATTCCTCTACATAAGCATCCCAGTCAGTGATGATCTTACGTGCAACACCTGATTCTATCGCGGCTTTAGCAACAGCCATAGAAACATTGGTCATCAAACGCATGTCCATTGGTTTTGGAATGATGTATTGCTTACCAAATTTGATGTTCTTTTCATTGTAGGCCATGTTCACAGCCTCAGGAACAGATTTTTTGGCGAGCTCAGCAATTGCCTTTACCGCAGCAATTTTCATGGCTTCATTGATACTGGTTGCCCTCACATCAAGTGCGCCTCTAAAAATGTACGGGAATCCCAAAACGTTATTTACCTGATTAGGATAATCAGAACGTCCGGTAGCCATGATCAGATCCTTTCGCGAATTTATAGCCAGATCATAAGCAATCTCCGGATCAGGGTTTGACATTGCAAACACGATCGGATTTTTGGTCATCGACTTTAACATCTCAGCTGTAACACAATTTGCAGAAGACAATCCAATAAATACATCAGAATCCTTCATAGCCTCTTCCAGTGTGCTTAAATCTCTGGATGTTGCAAACTCAGCTTTAATCGCATCAAGGTTTTCACGTGTATCTCTGATGACGCCTGAACGGTCGCACATGACAATATTTTCTTTCTTTGCGCCCAAAGAAACATACAAACGGCTGCAAGAAATAGCCGCAGCGCCTGCCCCGTTAACCACAATCTTGATCTTGTCCATTTTCTTTTTCTGCAGTTCGCATGCATTCAACAATGCAGCTGCAGAAATGATAGCGGTACCATGCTGATCGTCATGCATCACAGGAATATTCATTTCCTCTTTCAGGCGGCGTTCTATTTCAAAACACTCAGGAGCTTTAATATCCTCAAGGTTTACCCCACCAAAAGTAGGCTCTAAAGCCTTTACGATCTTCACAAAATCATCTACATTTTTGGTGTCCAGCTCTAAGTCAAAAACATCAATATCTGCAAATATTTTAAAAAGAAGTCCTTTCCCTTCCATTACCGGTTTTCCGGCTTCCGGACCTATATCTCCTAGTCCCAAAACGGCTGTACCATTACTAATTACAGCAACAAGATTGCCCTTTGCTGTATATTTATATACATCTTCTGTATTTTCTGCTATTCTTAAACATGGCTCTGCCACACCTGGCGAGTAAGCAAGTGCTAAGTCTCTTTGTGAATTCGTCGGTTTTGTTGGTATAACCTGAATTTTCCCCGGTCTGCCCTGGGAGTGGTAGTCTAAAGCGTCTTGCTTCCTATTTATTTTACTCATAAAATGGTCAATTGTAAAGCGCCAAAGTTACAATTCTTTTATTTAGCCTTAAAATAAAAAAAGGTCACCGAATTAGCGAATAGAAATGCAGAATTGATGAATATGAACAAAGTGAACAGGCAAAACAAGCCAATGAAAACTAGCCTCTTACACGCTTAAGAGCACCCTTTTCAGCCTGGCTGTTAAACACTTTTAGTCTTTGTCCGGGCACTATAGTAGTCCCCTTCAGTTTGTTCCATACCTTCAAATCCTGAACCTCGACATGATATTTATCGGCGATCAGTCCCAGACTTTGTCCTGGGGCTACCTTATGGTAAAGGTAAGAAGGCTTGGCTTTAGCTGCGCTTGCCTTTTTCATCACCCTCCTGTCATCAGTCGAAGCCAGAATGACATTCATATCTGTGTCTGCGTCTGAGTTCAATAGTTCATAAATCTGCGCGAAGTTTGCCAGGCTAACTTTCGGAACAATGATGCGCTTGGGCGATAAATCAGTCCCATTCACAATCTTCTTCTTATAGCTCGGGTTCAGGGCACAAAGCTCTTCCTCTTCCATACTCAGTGCTCTGGCCAGATCAGGAATAGATACAAACTTATTTACCTGGATGGTATCTGTAATTTTTATATACGAAGGGCGCTGATATCTGATCTGATGCTTTTCAGAACATTTCATCACGTAAACAGCAGCTATAAATGCAGGCACATAATTTCTGGTTTCCTGTGGAAGGTACTTCCTGATCTCCCAGAAATCCCTGGAATCAGCTTTTTCAACCGCTCTCCTCACATTACCCATTCCACAGTTATAAGCCGCAATTGCCAGTAACCAATCACCTAGTTCTTCATAGGCATCTCTAAAATATGCTGCCGCTGCATAACTTGCCTGTATAGGATCTTTACGTTCATCTACGAAATTATCCATATTCAGGCCATAGCCCTTAGCGGTACCAAACATAAACTGCCACAAACCCGTAGCTCCAACTCTGGAAACTGCATGGGGGTTCATAGACGATTCAATGATCGGTAAATATTTAATTTCCTCAGGAATATTTAGACTCTTTAGGGCCTTTTCAAAGATCGGAAAGTAATAATCCGACAGACCAAGCATCCTGCCCATCATATCCTTTCTTCCACTATAAATGTCTATGTACTTCTGCACATACTCATTATAAGAAAGAGGAACTATCTTCTGAATGGAATCTAATCTCGATTTATAAGTAAAATTATAGTTGCTAAACAAAGGAGTTTCTGTTACCTGGGGTACAGAAGTTGTATCATTTAAAAGAATAGCCGGTTGTTGGGCTGATGCAGAAAAGCCGATAAAAGCCAGGATGCAATACGATACCAGGAGTACTTTTTTGTTCATAGGCAATTTATGTGAGCACTCAACTTACATGCTCGTTTAAAAAATTATGGGACAGCGCCAGCAAATCTTCTTCACCGAAGTGCCTGGCCATTAATTGAATACTTAACGGTAAACCTTCACTATTATTGCCCAGAGGCAAAGCAATAGCCGGAATGCCGGTCAAAGATGCAAGCACCGTAAATATGTCCGCCATATACATCACTAGCGGGTCTTCCATGTTTTCTCCAATTTTAAATGCAGGTGTCGGGGCCACCGGTGTTACTATTACATCGAATCTATTCAGCAATTCTTCCATCTTTTCCCTGATCAGTCTCCTCACCTGCTGTGCCTTTTGATAATAAGCATCATAATAACCTGCGCTCAGTACAAACGTACCCAGCAAGATCCTTCTCTTTACTTCTTCACCAAATCCTTCAGCTCTTGATTTTTTATACAATTCATTCAGGTTTGACGCTTCAAGGTTGCGGTAACCATAATGCACACCATCATATCTAGATAGATTTGAGGAGGCTTCTGCTGTAGTCAGCACATAATATGCCGGCACTAAATAGTCCAAAAGATCAAATGAAACATACTCAATGGTATGTCCCTGTTCCTTTAGCTGCTCAATTGAACTAAGTATAGCTGAATTAATTTCCGGATCAAGTACTTCGCTCTCCAAAGTTTCCTTTAAAACAGCAATCTTCTTCTTTTCAAAAGCACCCAATCCTTTGGCATAAGCCGGAACGACATTTTTTGAAACGGTACTGTCGTAATCATCAGCGCCAGCCAGAACTTCGAGTAGAATGGCAGCGTCACCAACTGATGAAGTAATTGTACCTACCTGGTCAAATGAAGAAGCGTAAGCAATTACACCATAACGTGAAATCCTGCCATAAGTAGGTTTCAGTCCAATGCAACCACAGAAAGCTGCAGGCTGTCTAACCGAGCCCCCGGTGTCAGTACCTAATGCAGAAAGACAAAGATCTGCCTGCACTGCTACCGCCGAACCGCCTGATGAACCTCCGGCTACACGACTGGTATCCGCCGCATTTTTCACTACACCATAGTAAGAGGTCTCATTGGAACCACCCATTGCAAACTCATCGCAATTCAATCGTCCTATAATCACCGCATCTTCCCGTATCAGTCGTTCTATTACTGTAGCCGAATAAGGTGAAACAAAGCCTTCGAGCATCTTAGAAGAAGCCGTAACCTCATGCCCTTTATAGGAGATATTATCTTTTATACCGATCACCATACCGGCAAGTTTACCGGCTATTCCATCGCCTATTTTCTGCTGTACAACTTTTGCCTGTTCAGCCGCAGAATAAAAAAACACCTCATTAAAAGCATTGAGGTGTTTATTCATTTCTATTTGCTCAAAATAATAGTCTAATAACCCTGGCAAACTTATTTTTTTTTGACCAATAAGGGTTTGTATCTCTGTTAAGGAGTTATACTTCTTCAAATTCAAGAATACATTAAAGGTTTATAGAAATTGGTTAATAAAACCTACAAAGGTTTATTGGTGTTTGCACGATTTTGATCTGCAGGATCTCCATCTACACCATCTTTTCCATCTTTAAATTCTTTAACGCCTTTTCCTAAGCCTCTCATCAGTTCAGGGATTTTTTTACCACCGAAAAGCAATAATACGATCACCAGTATGATTGCAATTTCTGCTCCTCCCAGCCCTAAGGCCATTATTGTTGTATCTAACATGATATTTTTCCTTAAAGTTTAGTTTTATCCGTTTCTATTTTTGTGTTCTCCGTATAATCATCATGAGCAGTTACACTTTCGGCAGCTGAATGATCAGCAGTCTCAATGCCTTCCTTCTCAAAATTGATATTGCGTTTAGGTTCGTCCGTTTCGTATGAGGTTCCTGAATATTCCTGCGAGGAATCCGTATCTCCCGGATGATGACGTAAATTGTCATTCACATCACTTACCATATCTTTTACATCATCAACTATACCTACGGAATTAATGTTCCTGTGGATTTCTCTTTTTACACCTTCTGACGCATCTTTAAAATCCCTCATCCCCTTTCCGAGTCCTCGTGCAAGTTCAGGTAATTTTTTACCTCCAAATAACAAAAGTATAACAACCATAATGAGCATTACCTCTGGCCCACCCATCCCCATGAAATCTGCTAACGTCCCTGTATACATTTTCTTGCGTGTTTTTATTGATTTAATACAAATATAACTATTTTGTTTGCCAATTTACTTGCCCCCAAGCCATGCTTCAGGATTTTGAGGAACTGTACCACGCCATATCTGAAATTTAACAATAGGCCTGCCGTCCTCATGGCCCGCCACACCTATGTTTTGTCTGGTAGTAACCGTTTGTCCGCTTGATACACTTGCCGACTTAAGGTTACTGTAAACTGAAAAGTATTGTCCGTGCCTGATCAGTACAAAATAACCGCCCATTGCACTGTTCACCGTACTTACGGTACCATTAAACACTGCACGCACCGGCGCTCCTTCCTGAGTTTCAATATCAATACCATCATTGTCATTTTGAGCTTGTCCAACTTTATATTTACCAAAGCGCTGGGTAATAGTAGCCATAGTAACAGGCCATGGCAGTGAACCCCTGTTACCTTCAAACTGAGCTGAAAGTTTTGCAGATTCAGGGGTCGCAGTCAGGTAGCCGCCTGATGCCTTGGACTTTTCGGCAGCGGTGGTCGGGGCAGGTTTATTTTCAGCCTTGGCTTTGGCTGCAGCCAAACGCTCTTCCTCTTCTGCCTTTTTCTTTGCCAATGCAATTTCTCTTGCAATTGCAGACCTTATATTTCTCTCCAGTTGCGCTGCTTGTTTCTGTTTACTGGCAATATCCTGCTTATACAACCGCTCCTGCTTACTGAATCTATTCAATACTACCGATTGCTCCGATTTATTCTTTCCGAGTTTATTCTTTTCATTCTCCTGCTCATGAAGCAGGCTACTTTTCTCTTTCAGGTTTTTATCCAGAATTACGATTTTATAATTCAGGTCCTTTTGCTTGCCTTGTATATAATCCGCCTGCTTCTTCCTATACTGCCCAAACTGCTGCAAATATTTGATTCGCTTATAAGCCTGATTAAAATCAGAAGCTGCAAAGATGAACATCATCTTATCATATGCATTCTTATTTCTCTGGGCAAATCTGATCATGCTACCGTACTCCTTTTTCAACTGGCCAAGCTGGCCCTTTAGGTTATGTACGGTATTCGTATTCTCATGGATCTGGTTATCTAGATTTTTAATCTCAGAGTTAATCACCGAAATTTTGCTCTGCATCAGCCCTATTTTTGCATTTAAGGACTTAATCTCACCCAAAGTAAGTTTTTTGCTATTCGCAGCCTTGTTCGCATTTTTCTGCAACAAATCAATTTCGCGCTGTAAAGCTTCTTTTTTTCTTTTAAGTTCTGCACTGCTTTGTGCTACAGCAACAGATGCGGTCAATACAAAAAACAGGAATAAGAGGAATTTGCTTAGCTTCATTGCACCAAAAGTATTAAAAAAAATCAGTTTATTACCTCATACTTAGTAGGAACATTAAACGGAAAGTCCAGTGGAACATTGCGTTCTATCTTAGAAAAGTCCAGTGTAAGCCCTATTTTCTGAGTGCCCGCCATCGAACTGATCTTAATATTAGAAGGTACAAGAACGTCGTCTATTTTCTGATAATCTCCGTAAACAACTTTCAATGCCTTCCCTGACTTCACATCATTTAAATTGGTTTGTCCTATTTTAAAAAGCGTATTAAAAAGAACATTGTAAGCCAGATCACCCTGTTCTCCTTTAAGTACCCAAACACCATCTTGCTGTTCAAGATCTGATTGCTCAACCATAAAATCATCTATGGTATTCCCTGAAAAAATGGACTGTAATAACGCAAAATTCACCTGTTTATTAGTATAGGTATGCACATAGCTAAATGGCTTCTTCAAATAAACGCCCTGAAAGCTGTTTTTCACCTTGATACTATCAGGCGTAATCAAAGCCCTCGCCACTTCAATCCCGGCAAAAGCAGTAATGCTTACCCAAATCTTTTCTCCTTTAACCATCCTGAAGTTCATGGTCACGTTATTTACATTCCCGTTGATATCCAGCGTCGCCTTAGCTTTTATAGACAAAGTATTGAAAACCATGTCTTTTTCTTTCAGCATCTTCAGGGTCTCTATCTTTTTGCTGCTCACAGCAGTAGTTGTATCCGTTGGTGGAACTACCACTACGGCCTTTTTTGTCTTACAGCCCATGGCCAGGACAATCATGGCAGCAAAAGCCAGTTTATTTAATGTATTTCCGTTCATCTATCTTCTTCTTTAGTTTTCCAGAACCACCGCCACCTGCCTGTACCTTTTTCCATTGTACCACAGCTTGTGCTGCATCTCCTTTTAATGACAAAATATCTCCAAAACATTCCAGGTAAATCATATTCTCCGAATCCAGCTGTATGGCCATTTTAATATTCGTCAACGCCTCGTCGTATTTACGTTCTTCTTGTTGCGCATAGGCCATATAGTAATACAAAATCGCCTGATTAGGGAATACCGCCAATGCCCCATCTCCCATCTTCAGCACATCTTTATATAAGCCCAGATTCATCTGTATATCCATTGCCTGTTCCCATACCGGGTACAATTGGTCTGTAATCTTTAGAACCTTCTTAAGCTGTTCAAGGGCTCCGTTCAAATCCCCTTTTTTATAAAGCTGTTGTGCCTGTGCGGCCATTACCTTAGGATCATTTGGATCTTGCTCGCCCACTGATTGCTGCTGCTCTACATTAACATTATCCTTTTTCTTACCGCGTGTATCCTGCTTGTCTCCCATCACCCGCCCTCTTGCTTCAGTAAGTTCTGCTGATGAACCAAATTTACGTTCCAATTCATCATAACCTTTCAATGCTTCTTCCACTTTTCCTCCAAGCAACAGGGCATTTGACCGGTCAAAATAATAATTATCATTATCCGGCGACAATCTGATCATCTGATTAAATACCCCTACCAGCGCATCCATATTACCATTTCTCTTGTATAGTTCTGCCAGCAGCTTCCAATACCAACTGTTATCTGCATTGATTGATGTTGCTTTTTTAATTGCAATTTCGGCATCCAAAAGTTTATTCTGCCTGAAATTCAACACAGCCAGCTCATAATGAACCGCAGCATTACCGGCATCCATAGCCAATATTTTATTGAAACTTTCAGCCGCCTTTTCGTAGTTCTCGTTGAGCTTTTCTTTTAATCCAGTAAAAAAAAGTGTTTTTATCACATTGCTGTCCAAAGCAGAGATCACCGGCTGCTGTGCAAATGCATTCATTCCGCAGGAAAACAATAAAAATAAAAACAACTTCAATTTCATAACATTCTATTTACCGGTATGTCCGTAACCCCCTGCTCCTCGCGCAGTATCGCTTAATTCTTCTACAGCCTCCCAGCTAATGGTCTCATGTTTTGCAATCACCATCTGGGCTATCCTGTCTCCATTATTTACAACAAAATCAGTATCAGAAAGATTGACCAGCAATACTTTTATTTCACCTCTGTAATCCGCGTCAATTGTTCCCGGAGCATTCACAATACTAATTCCATGCTTATAAGCCAATCCGCTTCTTGGTCTGATCTGGGCTTCAAATCCGATTGGAAGTTCAATATATAAACCAGTTGGAATCAAAACACGCTGTAAAGGTTTAATTGTAATTTCATTTTCTGTAAAAGCACGCATATCCATACCCGCGGCATGAGCGGTTTCATATTGCGGCAAATCATGCCCGGATTTATTGATAATATTTATTTTCATTTCTTAAGTAATATACTTTTAACTATTCAATCCTGATCCTATTTGTTATACATCGTTCACACTTATCCTGTCGTTCACTTACGCTGTCATCATCCTGAGTTGTCCTATCTTCAACATGCTTTGTTCTATCGTCATCCTGAATTTATTTCTTCTTCAATATAAGTTTCAACTGATCTTTTTCAAAATAAAATACTCCGCCTGCAAAAGCCAGCAGCAAGGCATTGCCAATAATTATATTCCTCTTAAATACCCAAAATGATAAAATCACCAGCACCACTGACACCAGTAAATAGATTAAAATCCTCTTCAAATCATATGGAATCGGGTAGTTCCGTTGCCCAAAAATATAGGAAATCACCATCATGATGAAATACGCCAGCAATGATACCCAAGCCGAACCCATAAAACCAAATCTGGGAACCAGTACAATATTGAGCACAATAGTGATAACTGCACCAACTACTGAAATATAAAGTCCATATTTAGTTTGGTCGGATAGGCGGTACCAGATCGATAAGTTACTATAAATACCCAGGCAAACATAACCGAATAATAAAACCGGCACAGCTTCCAGTCCTACCCAGTAAGCCTTATTATTTATAAAATATTTAAGAATCTCAATATTTGCTACTAGCCCGACAAAGATCAATGCTAGCGCCACCACAAAATAGTTCAGGATTGTTGCATAGGTCTGTTTTGCATTGGTATTTTTGGCATGACTAAAAAAGAAAGGCTCAGCCCCCAGCCGGAATGCCGTGATGAAAAGGCTCAAAAATACCGCAATCTTGCAAACCCCTCCATATACACCAAGGTTAAAAGCTGAAACACCCAGTGGCTCAAGAATCATTTTGTCCAGGTTTTCATTGATTACAAAGGATAAATTGGCCACCAGCACCGGCCAGGAATAAGAAACCATTTTAGCGAACAGACCTTTATCAAACTTCAACTGAAGTTTGAGCAATTCAGGAATCAGCAGCAACAACGTCAGCACACTTGCAATGAGATTAGATATGAATACATAACCAATCCATCCTTCGCGGTACCACGATGCAAACCATGCTCCCACAGGCCCTCCTATTCTGATGATTGCGGGAACAACAAACAGGAATATCAGGTTAAAGCCAATAAAAGTTCCAATATTCAAAAACTTGATCAAACTAAAACGCATCGGCTTTTCATCCGCACGCAACTTTGCAAAAGGAATGACACAAATAGCATCAATAAATAGTAACCAAATAAAATAATGTACATATTTAATATAATCAGCTACTTCCTCAGGTTTGCCCGAAAAATGAACCGCAATCGGCTTCGTAAAAACTAACCCGGTGATCAGAAACAACAACGATAATAAGGCAATGCAAAAAAAAGAATTATTGTAAACCTCCTGCTTCTTATCTTCATGTTTATTCAGGTACCTGAAAAAAGTACTCTCCATTCCAAAAGCCAATATCGCATTGATCAATGATGCAGAAGCATACATCTTCGTAAAAATAGAATAGATCCCTGGCTGAAATACCCCAGTAAACAAAGGGGTAAGGATAAAGTTAAACATCCTGGAAACCACGGTTGTCACACCATAGATCGCTGTTTGCCCGAGGAACCTTTTGATAGCCGACATCCTATTTCTTTAAGATCACAAAATCCTTGAAGTGTTTCAGTTCTTCACTTACAGTCACTTCACATCCTTCCACCTTTGCCCTGTCCGGCCCCTCATTGCACCATTCTACAAAAGATTCCAGCACCCACTGTTCTGCTTCTACTTCTATATATACAGAACCATCAGCTTCATTCCTCACAAAGCCCTTAACCCCCGCCTGATCCGCAAAATATTTGGTCGTCTCCCTAAAGCCAACCGCCTGCACTTTACCGGTTATTTTGATATTATTGTGTACTATTTTCATTTAAAATCTATTCCTTAGCCTACAAATATAGGGATGTTTAACTGTTTAAAATACGTGCTCTCGCTTCCAAAAAACCCTCCCAGATCTCTTGCAGGATCTCCGCTGCCGGCTTAATCTCCTTCAGCATTGCCGAAACCTGTCCGATCTCCAGTTCACCCTCCTCCATATTTCCTTCAAACATACCTAATTTTGCCCGTGCCCGCCCCAGGATATTCATTAGCGTATGACTATCCGCTCCCTCCGCTTCGGCCTTGGCAACGGCATCTGCAAATTCATTTTTCAGCAAACGGACCGGCACCAGTTTCTTCATCCTGAGCTTTGTGTCGCCTTCCGATGCTTCAATAATTTTATGTTTAAAATTTGGATGTGCAGATGACTCTTCGGCTACCGCAAAAGCAGATCCTATCTGAACCGCATCCGCACCCAAAGCCATTGCAGCAAGCATGGCGGCACCGCTACTGATGCCTCCAGCAGCGATCACAGGAATCTTAACCGCAGCACTTACCATTGGAATCAGGCACATCGTAGTCGTCTCCTCTCTTCCGTTGTGACCACCTGCTTCAAACCCCTCTGCAACTATCGCATCCACGCCGGCGTCCCGTGCTTTCAAAGCAAATTTTGTATTGGCTATTACATGTACCACTGTAATTCCCTTGTCTTTCAGGAATCCGGTCCATGCAGACGGGTTCCCGGCAGATGTAAAAACAATATGCACGCCTTCTTCTACAATAATCTCCATGATTTCCTGAACATTCGGATACAGCAAAGGCACATTCACCCCAAAAGGCTTTGCCGTGGCCATCTTACATTTCTGAATATGTTCACGTAATACCTCCGGATACATCGACCCGGCACCAATGATACCTAATCCTCCAGCATTGGACACTGCCGAAGCCAGTCTCCAACCACTGCACCAAACCATACCGGCCTGTATAATGGGATATTCAATTTCAAAAAGGGCAGTAATCTTATTGTTCATATCAGCAGATCTATATGCTAAACTATATACTGTTACATCAAATAACCAGTTATCTTTAAAATAACCGTTTCATTTTAAAATTCAGGACAGCCTCCTCATTTTTTTCTTTATACCCCAGCAAATTTATACCCGGCCTTTTACCAGGCTCCAGGCTACCATAACGCTCAGTTACACCTAAAAAATCAGCTCCGTTCCAAGTTGCCCATTTAATCAAATCCCACATTGGTATATCAAAATTATTTGCCAGCACCTCCATTTCGGCCAGTATGCTGAGCTTTCTGTTGCTCGCAAGGCTATCTGTACCCAGAGTAATCCTCACACCTGCATCCTTTAGCATGTTTACATCCGGGAGTCTGTCTTCTATGTACATATTGGCCCGCGGACAAAGACACCAGTATAAATTAGGATGAACAGCCTCTGCAAACTTCACATCTTCCATTGAAGTAAACGTATTGTGTACCAGCAATGTCTTATTATCCGGCGATAACAATGGCAAGTAAGTCTGAAGTGATGTTTTTCCTGATGGTTTATAGAAATCGATATTCAGACCCAAAAATTCATATAAATCTAAAAAGCTACCGGTTTTATCCTCAAAAAAAGCATTCTCATCTGCAGTTTCCTGATTGTGGATACTAACCAGCGAAGCTTTGTCAACTGAATTTGCTTTGAGTGCATCAAATAACGCTGAAGAAACAGAGTACGGTGCATGAGGCACGATAGAAAGGGATAGGTCTTCGAATTTTTCTTCAAACTCCAATGCCCGGTCCATCGACAATTTTGCAGTCGCCGGATTAAAGCCCATTACCTCCAGAAATGTATGGTAGTAAATAGGGCTCCCTTTTTTTATTGATGCTGAAATGGCTTGATTTGAAATATCTCCAACAGCAACAATCCCACCTTCAAACATCTCCACATCTGCCTTTAGCATATCTACCTCTATGCTATAGTCATCAGCACTGCGTGTTTTCATCACATTCTTCACAAAATCGACCAACCCCTTCTTTCCCGCTATTTTGGCCTTCATGTGCGAAAGCTCCAGATGGCAATGGGTGTTTACAAAACCCGGGACTAAAATCCCGTCATAAGTAACAACATCCTGAATTTGCCTTTCTGCGGCATCTTCTGCGGTAAATACTGCGGTAATCTTGCCATCTTCTTCTACTCCGACAACCCCGTTCTTTATCGGTCCGGACGTTACTGGATAAACATATGATGCTGACAGGTAAGAAATCATAGATGCAAAGAAAATAAATATATTTGTATCTGATCATTAATATTGACCTCGATGAATCGCATAGACAGGCTTTTTGGAATACTGATTTTGCTGCAAAGCAAAAAATACATCACTGCGGATAAAATTGCAGACCAGTTTCAAATGAGTGTACGTACGGTTTATCGGGATATAAAGGCACTGATAGAACAAGGAGTGCCGATCAGTTTTGAACAGCCCAAAGGATATTTTATTGTACAGGGCTATTTCCTCCCTCCCGTTTCATTTACTTCGGATGAAGCCAATGCCCTGCTGATCATGGAACGCCTGGTTTCCCGCTTTGCTGATAAATCCATTTTCACAAATTATACGACCGCGCTCAATAAGGTCAAGGCAGTCTTGAAGCACGGTCAAAAGGAAAAGCTGGAACTGCTCAATGAAAGCATCAAGTTTCAGCTGCACCATGAAATGATGAATGACGAGTTTGACCATCTGGCAACGTTACAGAATGCCATTTCGGGACAGTTCGTCATTGAAATTGACTACCAGAATAACAAAGGTGAAACCAGTAAACGGGAAGTTGAAGCCATCGGACTAGTATTTTATGCGTACAACTGGCACCTGATTGCCTGGTGTCACCTTCGCGAGGAGTACCGTGATTTCCGGGCTTCCAGAATTATCAAAATCAGGAATCATGGCATTCCTTTCCGAAAAAAAGATCATACGCCATTAAATGACTATATGAAATTGATTCCGGTCAGCCACTAACTCAGTTCGTACCTGCTGGCTGGTGAGTGCACCATTAGTCCACCATTTATAAAAAAGTTTCTATATTAAATTCAGACTGCCATAGGGCTGTCAGTGGGCCTCCGTTTCTTTGTTCTATACAAACAAATAAAGATTATGAACAGAATTAAAACGTACCTGAAAGAACTGGAACAGGAAGCAGTAACCACCCGCAAAATGTTAGCGCGTATCCCGTCTGACAAGTTCAGCTGGCAGCCTCACCCAAAAAGCATGACGATCAAGAGCCTGGCTACGCACATCGCAGAATTGCCTGCTTGGGTAACGATGACCCTGACAACTGACGAACTTGATTTTGCTACAGCGCCCTACACTCCTAAGGATTTAAATACCACCGAAGAACTTTTAGCTTATTTTGAACAATCCCT
Organism: Pedobacter frigoris; assembly: GCF_005116445.1. Classification (GTDB taxonomy): domain Bacteria; phylum Bacteroidota; class Bacteroidia; order Sphingobacteriales; family Sphingobacteriaceae; genus Pedobacter; species Pedobacter frigoris. The sequence goes on along the minus strand of NZ_SWBQ01000005.1, from coordinate 21,994 downwards.
GGCCGATGGAACAAGTTTGCTTACAGATGAATATGAAAGCGTACTTGATAAACCATGGACTTTGAGAACAGGTGATCAAATTCATACCACAGAACCTAAAGCGGACATCATCCGGATGAGCATCAATCAAATTATTCATCATAGAGCCCAATTGGGAGTTTATTTACGTTTATTGAACATCCCCATTCCAGGGAGTTATGGACCAAGTGCTGATGAAATGGGTCTTTAATATCATCCTTTCTATTTTAAAGTGGGGTCATTTTGTACTGAGAATGACCTTGCTTTCTTTATGATATCACTACGCTTTGAAATATTTTGATAGCATATATGGTTATAAATTGATTCCTTTGTAAAAAAAGAAATCAATTTATAACTCCATTACCCATGTCTGATTCTACAACCCGGTTAAATAAATACATAAGTGAAAGCGGTCTATGCTCAAGAAGAGCGGCCGACAGGTACATCGAGCAAGGCAATGTATATATCAACGGAAAAAAGGCAAAGGTGGGTGATAAGGTATTCTTTGGGGATATCGTAACTGTAAACGGGCAGACCATCGAACCAAAAGAAGTTGAAAATTCTATTTTAATTGCGTACAACAAGCCTGTAGGCATCACCAGCACTACCGAAGCCGGCGTAAAAAGCAATATTGTAGACCATGTAAACCATAGCGAAAGGGTGTTTCCTATCGGTCGTTTGGATAAAGATTCTCAGGGATTAATCTTCCTAACGAACAATGGAGATCTGGTTAATAAAATCCTCAGGGCTGGTAATAATCACGAAAAGGAATACATCGTCACGGTAAACAAGCCGGTAACAGAATCGTTTCTAACGGGGATGGCCAAAGGTGTTCCCGTACTTGGGGTGATGACCAAAAAATGCAAAGTGACCAAAGAAGGTCCTTCTGTATTTAAAATAACCCTGATCCAGGGATTGAACAGGCAGATCAGACGCATGTGTGAGCACTTTGGTTTTGAGGTGGTTAAACTGGAACGTGTACGCATCATGAACGTGAGCGTCAAAGGGATTCCTGTGGGTGAATGGCGTGAGCTAACCCCCGAAGAGCAAACTGAAATCTACAACATGGTAGCCAAATCGAGTTCTGAGTCGGCCTCCGCAGCACCAAAAAGAGTAGTCAAAAAAGCCAAAGCTCCAAAAGAAGATGACTTCATGGAGAACGTAACACCTGGTAGGTCTTCAGGCAGAGCATCAGGACCCAAAGTTGCTGGTAAAAGTGCTGGATCAAGAGCTGCAGGAAAAAATGCTACGGTTAGCCGTGCCGACCGCCCAGCTGGAGGAAAAGGTAAGTCTGCACCTAAATCAGCTTCAGGAGGAAGAGCGGCGGGTGGATCAAAAGCTGCTTCAGGTAGCGGAGACTGGTTTAAAGCCGGCGGACCAAGCAAAAGATCGGTAAGACCAGGCAATGGCAGATCTGGCGCTCCGGGAGCAAAAGTGAAGAGTCCAAAGCGCTAATAACTCATGCTTAAGTCAGGAATATCAATCCTGCAACTAAATAATCTTTTTTTGGTAACTTTGCAGCGAAATGCTTCCTACAAAGAAAACCGATATCCGTTCGCTTGACCTGGCACAACTGCAACAGCACTTTACTGCCATGAAAGAACCTTCCTACAGAGCCAAACAGGTTTACCAGTGGCTTTGGGAAAAGTCTGCCCGTAGTTTTGAAGAAATGAGTAATCTTTCTAAAGAGCTGCGTGCCAAGCTAAATGAAAACTATTCCATCAATGTGGTAGAGGTAAATAATTCTCAGTTCAGTAATGATCATACGATAAAAAACACGTTCAGGCTCTACGATGGCAACATTGTAGAGGGAGTATTGATTCCCATGGAAGAGCGTATGACTGCCTGTGTAAGCTCCCAGGTAGGCTGCAGCCTGACCTGCAAGTTTTGCGCTACGGGTTATATGGACCGCAAGCGGAACTTAAATGCTGATGAGATTTATGATCAGGTAGTCCTGATAGATCAGCAGGCAAAGCTTAATTACAAAGCCCCGCTGACAAATATTGTATATATGGGCATGGGAGAACCCTTGCTCAATTATGCCAATGTTTTGAAGTCTATTGAACGCATTACTGCACCCGATGGACTGAACATGTCGTACAAACGCATTACTGTTTCTACAGCCGGCATTTCTAAGATGATCAAAAAACTTGGTGATGATGGCGTAAAATTCAATCTGGCGGTTTCCCTCCACGCTGCAAATGACAAAAAGCGCAATGAGATCATGCCGATCAACGAGCAGAATTCATTAAAGGCACTCGCTGAATCTTTAAAGTACTATTTCTCAAAAACAAAGAATCCGATCACGTACGAATACATTGTTTTCAATAATTTCAACGATGAAATTGAGGATGCAATGGAGCTGGCCAAATTCTGTAAGCATGTACCATGTAAAGTGAACCTGATTGAATATAATCCCATTCAATTCGCTGATTTCATCAATGCTGAAGAGGATAAAATTGATGCGTTTTCAAATTACCTGAAAAGCCAGGGCATCAATACCAATATCAGAAGAAGCCGCGGTAAGGATATTGACGCGGCCTGCGGACAACTTGCTGTAAAAAACCAAAATTAGTTTCCCGATTTCAACCACCCTGCTGATAAAATGGACTAAATTAGCGGGTGAAATTCTTCAATGCAATTTTAATCCTGTTACAGGATCTTACAGGGCTGTTATTCCCTGAACTATGTTGTGCCTGCAGCACGCTTTTGCACCATGGCGAGGGCGACATCTGTACTTCTTGTATACACAACCTTCCCTATACCGACCACCACATTTACAAAGACAATAAAGTAGCCAGAAAGCTCTGGGGAAGAATCCCTTTCCATCAGGCAATGGCATTATTGCATTTCAGGAAAGGCAATTCAGTTCAGAATCTCATACACCATTTAAAATACAAAGGAAAAAAAGGCCTGGGTGTTAAGCTGGGTACTATACTGGCCGGACAACTAATAAGCAATCCTCATTACCAGGGAATAGATCTGATCATTCCCATACCGTTGCACAAAAAGAAAGAACAAGAGCGCGGCTATAACCAAAGTATGTGCATTGCAGATGGATTATCAGCAGCACTGAATATCCCTGTCGCTAAAGGCTGTCTGATCAGAAAAGTAGCCACCAGCTCCCAGACCAGGAAAAGCAGGTACAAGAGATATGAGAATATGAAAGAGGTATTTGGCATCTCGGACCCAGCTATTCTAGCGGGGAAGCATGTTTTACTGGTTGACGATGTGATCACAACAGGCGCGACCATAGAAGCCTGTGCAATGGAATTGTATAGACACGGGATCGGCAAGCTGAGTATTGCAACCATCGCATTTGCAGATTGAATACTTTTCGATAAGTTTGTCTTATGCGGATACTTCTGACATTCATCTTCCTGATCATCATAGCGCTTACAGGCTGCCGCAAGTCTGATGACATCACGACAGATAAAGACGCAAAACTGGCCTTCTCATCGGATACCGTTCTATTTGATACCGTGTTTACTGCGGTTGGTTCTACGAATAAAAGGATAAAAATCTATAATATACACCACAAAGGCATCAACATCAGTAATATCAGATTGAGCGGTGGCGATAATTCTCCTTTCAGCCTGATCATTAATGGGCAGCCTGTAAATCAAAGGGACAATATTGAAATCGGCAGTAAAGATTCTATCAATATTTTCATCAAGGTATCCATCAATCCAAACAATCAGAGTCAGCCATTCATCGTCCAGGATTCTATCCTCTTTAATACAAATGGGAATGAACAGACAGTGCAGCTAATAGCCTATGGACAGAATGCCGTTTTTATAAACGGGCAGGTGATTAGCAGTAATACTACCTGGACAAGTACATTGCCTTACATTATTTACAAATCTGTCACGGTCGCCCCCCATGTCACCTTAAGTATACAATCGGGAACTAAAGTCCTGTTTCACAATGGAGCTGCGATGTTAGTCCGTGGATCACTCAACGCGCAAGGGAAGGTGACACAACCTATTTTATTTGCAGGAGACCGCATGGAAAACAGTTATGCTGAGGAACCTGGTCAATGGATAGGCATTCAATTTTACAGCAGCAGTATCAATTCCAGAATTCTCAACAGCACGATAAAAAATGCCATCGTCGGCATCACGGCAGATTCTCTAAGCAAGGATGGCGGACCAAAATTACTGCTTAGCAACAGTGTGGTAAAGAATATGAGCATCACTGCAATAGCCGGATATGGAACATCTGTTGCTGCTTTCAACAACCTTTTCTTTAATTGTGGACAATACTTACTTTATGGCGCATCAGGTGGTAATTACAACTTCAAACAAAATACATTTGGGGGCTATAATCCCGTAGTTGCCCGTAAAACACCTGCTGTTTATCTGAGTGATCTCGGGAAAAACAGTCAATCCGGAGACTTAAAGGCAGTATTTGTGAATAACATTATCTGGGGCAGCCTGACGGAGGAGTTTTTGATAGACAAAAAAGCTACGGGCTCCATTGATACTGACATCAGGAACAACATCATCAGAACAAGTCTGCAGGCTTACAGTGGCAATAATAACCAGCTGAATACTGACCCCGGCTTTATCAACTCCGGCAAATATGAATTCGGATTGTCAAACCATGGCACTGCCTTGAAAAAAGGTGCAGATTTAACTGCCGACCCTTATTTTAATCTCTACTTAAATAAGGATTTAAATGGCCTGCTACGAAATCAGACACCCACGTTAGGGTGTTATGAGCAATAATTTTTTAAAAAATATACACCTGAATAAAACATTTTTAGAATAAGCTCGTTTATATTGATGAGAGCGTTAATTTAGATGGTAAGGGTCGATATTTTCTTGAAGAGGTATCGGCCCTTTACTTTTTAAGTGTATTTATTCAGCTACTTTATGCCCCTTTAAATTCCAAGGAAAGGCATTACAAAAATATTCTTCCCGATCAGCAAAAATAAAACTAGATTATTTTGCCAATTCAAATATTTTTCTTTCCTTTGTTCCGAGAGCGTTAATTTAAGGGTCGATACTTCCACTCTCGTGGGACATCGGCCCTTTATCATTTAAAGATTTCCCAGGCAAAAAGACGCTTTAAATACGTTAAAACCCATAAAACTTATTGATTGCCATACTACTAAGAAAAGTAGGCTGTGATGATATTTCTGATTTCTTCAGGTTTAAAAGGCTTCAGAATATGTCCATTCATTCCCGAAGCTTTAAATTTGCTGTTTTCATCCTGCAGAGTCGAAGCTGTCAGCGCAATAATCGGAACCGACTTGAAATAATGCCCGGGTAATTCCCTGATGATACCAGTAGTCTCAAAACCATCAATCCCCGGCATCTTAATATCCATAAATATCAGATCATAGGTGTTTTTCATTACTTTCTCAATAGCCTCATGCCCGCTGGCAGCAAAATCCAGCACAAACCCCCACTTGCCCAGTACACGACCTGCAATCAGTGTATTGATCTCGTTGTCATCCACCACGAGTATCTTTTTGCCTGCAAAAATGTCGGCAGTATCAACTACCTTTTGAGCTGCATCTACAACTGCCACTCTATCAAAATTGATTGCAAAAGAAAACGTGGTCCCTTTGCCTTCCTGGCTCTGTACCTCGATGTCCGAATTGTATAGTTTTAGAAGTTTCTTAGTAATCGCCAGGCCAAGCCCCGTGCCGCCATACTTTCTTGAAATATCCGTTTTTGCCTGGGTGAAGGTCTCAAAGATATAAGATTGCTTATCCTGTGGAATACCAATTCCGGTATCACTAACTTCAAAATATATAGGCGCATATTTTTCACAGGCTGCCGTGGCAAGCCCAACCTTTAGCGTAATCTCACCATGATCAGTAAACTTAATAGCATTACCGAGCAAATTCATCAAAACCTGGTACAGCCTTGTCTTATCGCCCATTATGGTTTCCGGAACATGGTCGTCAAAGTCAAGCCTTAGCCTATTTTCCTTAATTGCAGCATTTACCTGTAATGAATTTACGATATCCCCGGTTAAAGCCTTTACGCTGAAAGGAATAGATTCAAGCACCATATTACCGGTTTCGATCTTCGTAAAATCAAGAATGTCATTGATAATATTGAGCAGGTTTTCGGAAGAGAACTTAAGAATATTAAGGTCATCTATCTGGGATGCTTTAGGATCATTGTCCAGGAGCAGGTGTGTCATCCCTATCACCGCATTGAGCGGAGTTCTGATCTCATGGCTCATTACCGAAAGGAACATTTCCTTTGCCTCACTTAGCTGCAAAGCCTGCTCCTTAGCAGTGATCAGCTCCTGTTCTACCTGTTTACGCTGGGTGATGTCTGTAATTAAATCAATCTGTCTCTCCAGCTCTCCTTTTTCATTGACAATAGGGGTGTTCGAAACCGACAACCATACATGGTTTCCTTCCTTTGTAGTTGCCTTTACTTCTATTGAATAGGATTCATTATTCTGAGCTTTATTCCTGGAGGCTTCAATAATGGCATGTTCGGATGCATCCGTCGACAAAATATCGCCTAGCTTTTTACCTTGCAGCTCTGATAGCGTGTATCCGGTTAGTTTTTCCAGCGATTGGTTGACCCAGGTGGTATTGCCATAACGGTTAGAAATGTTGACACTGGTATTGGTCTTACTGGCAACAAGCGAAAGCACCTGAAGTTCTTCTTCTACTTTCTTTTTATCAGTGATGTCAATGATGATCTCCACTTCCATCTCAAGGCTGCCTTTCTCATTCAATACCACGGTATTGTACACTGAGAGCCAGATGGGTTTCTTATCTTTTCTATAAGCAAGAAGATCTACTGTAAAGGATTGATTCTGTTTAGACAGCTGTCTCGCTCTTTCAAGCAGTTGAGCATCTGTTTTAGGCCCGGCTATAAGATCGCCAAGGCGCTTGCCTTTCAGATCCTTTAGGGTAAAACCAGTGATCTTTTCGAATGCGGCATTGACCCAGGTTACATGGTTATTGGAATCACTGAGTACTACACCACTATCAATTTTACTGGCCACAAAAGATAGCTTCATCAGGTCATTTTCTACCCTCTTGCTGTCTGTAATGTCTCTTCCGTAAGCATACCACCTGCCGTTTTTAGCGACCATACTCCAACTCAGCCAACGGATTATTCCTGTCTTGCTAACGATTCTAAAGTCTACATTAAACTGCTTCTGCTTATTTCTAAGCCCATCTTCAATGTATTTTACAACGCTATTGATGTCCTCTTTATTGCAGAAATTCCATATGCTTAGCCCCGTAGCCTCTTCTGCAGTATATTCCAGTATGGTAGTTACCGCATCATTGATGAACAATATGTTGCCAAAATAATCAAGGATACAATGGATCTCGGGAGATACGGTAGAAATATTGAGCAGGTCTTCAAAGCGCTGCGTTTTGGCCGCTAACTCCGCACTTTTTTGCTTTAGTGAAATATGAGTAATGATTTCCCGGGAAAGTGTTTTCAGCCCCTCCTTCTGATCATTTGTAAGTTGTCTGGGCACAACATCAAAGACGCCAATTACACCAAGTTTATGTCCATGCTCATCAATTAATGGTGCGCCAGCATAAAACCGGGCATTGGGACTACCGATTACTCCGGGATGGTTTTTAAACCGCTCATCCTTTGAAATATCAGGTATCTCGAGGACGTCGTCTCCAAGTATGGTAAACCAGCTGAATGACTGTTCAGGTAAGATCTCCTGTTCCTGGGTTCCCGTAATGGATTTAAAAAAGAGCCGGTCTTCATCAACCATTGTGATTAAGGCGATGGGCGTATTACAGATTAACGTGGCCAGCTTGGTAATGTTATCGAACTCGTTTTCTTTCGGCGTGTCCAATATACCATACCTGTGCAAAGCTTTAATACGCTCATCCTCATTGGCTGATGAATTCCTGCTCTCTGATGACATTTATTTTTTAGTAAACCCCGGTTTATTTGTATAATGGGAAACGGTTTACCAGCTCAATTACCTTCGCTTTCACTTGTTTTAAATTCTCTTCATCCTCGGCATTGGTAATTACCTGGTCAATTAGATCAACAATAGTTTCCATTTCTGTTTCCTTAAAGCCTCTTGATGTGATAGCGGCTGTACCAACACGGATACCTGAAGTTACAAAAGGCGACTTATCGTCGAAAGGCACCATGTTTTTATTTACCGTAATATCTGCTTTTTCAAGCGCATTTTCAGCAAGTTTTCCTGTTATATTTTTATTGCGGAGATCGATCAGCATCAGGTGGTTATCTGTACCTCCTGAAATGATGCCATAACCTCTTGCAACAAAAGCTTTAGCCATCGCCTGGGCATTGACTTTAACTTGTGTAATGTAGGTCAGGTATTCATCGCTCAATGCTTCTCCAAAAGCAATCGCCTTTGCAGCTATGATGTGCTCCAGAGGGCCACCCTGAGTACCAGGGAAAACTGCCATATCCAATACTGACGACATCATTCTGGTTTCTCCTTTAGGAGTTTTTAATCCAAATGGGTTTTCAAAATCTTTACCCATCATGATCATACCACCACGTGGACCGCGAAGGGTTTTGTGAGTAGTAGTAGTCACAATATGGCAATGAGGAAGCGGGTTATTCAATAAACCTCTTGCAATCATACCTGCCGGGTGAGAGATATCTGCAAGCACCAATGCACCTATCTTATCTGCCACACTGCGGATAAATGCATAGTCCCATTCTCTCGAATAAGCAGATGCACCGCAAATGATCAGTTTTGGACGCTCAGCCAATGCTACTTCTTCAAGTTTTGCATAGTCAATTAATCCATCTTCTTTTTTTACTCCGTAAAACAAGGGGTGATACAGTTTTCCTGAAAAGTTAACCGGAGATCCGTGAGTTAAATGACCGCCGTGTGACAGGTCAAAACCTAGTATTTTGTCGCCAGGCTGAATTACTGCCAGCATCACTGCTGCATTTGCCTGTGCTCCTGAATGCGGCTGTACATTTACCCATTCTGCACCAAAAAGCTGCTTTGCACGCTCAATAGCAATGGTTTCCACCTCATCAACTACCTGGCATCCGCCATAATATCTCTTGCCCGGAAGGCCTTCAGCATATTTGTTAGTTAAACAAGAACCTGCAGCTTCCATTACCTGCTTGCTTACAAAATTTTCTGAAGCTATCAGTTCTAGTCCATTTTCCTGACGGTCCAATTCCCTGTCAATCAAATCAAAAATTAAAGTATCTCTAGTCATTTATCGAAGTATATTTTTGTAAAATTAACGATTTTCCTTCTTAGTTTGGCAACAAAATACCTTACTTTGTACTTCTATTCGATAAATTACTGCATGGAAGACATTAATGGTCCATTACTAACAAACATCAACTATCCTACTGATTTAAAGCAGTATAAGGAACAAGATCTGGAGCAAATCTGTAAAGAACTGCGTCAGTACATCATTGATGTTGTGAGTGTAAATGGTGGACATTTTGCGGCTAGTCTCGGTGTTGTTGAGCTCACTGTAGCACTTCATTACGCATTAAACACACCTTATGACAAATTGGTATGGGATGTTGGCCACCAGGCGTACGGACATAAAATACTCACCGGACGCAAATCTGTTTTCCATACAAACCGGATATTAAACGGAATCAGCGGATTCCCTAAAATCAGCGAAAGCGAGTACGATACCTTTGGCGTAGGCCACTCTTCAACCTCTATCTCAGCTGCATTGGGCATGGCTGTTGCTTCTCACTACAAGGGAGAAACAGATCGTCAGCACGTCGCAGTAATTGGTGATGGTGCGATGACGGCCGGATTGGCATTTGAAGGATTGAACCATGCGGGAATTGAGAATTCAAACCTGTTGGTCATCCTGAACGACAATTGCATGTCCATCGACCCTAATGTCGGTGCACTGAAAGAATATTTAACAAACATTACCACTTCAAAATCCTATAACCGCTTTAGGGATGACATCTCTAACGTATTGATCAAACTTTCGGAGCTTGGGCCTAACGCGCACAAGTTTGTGAAGAAGATTGAGAAGAGCATTAAAGGTACTTTATTGAAGCAGAGCAACCTTTTCGAAGCTTTAAACTTCAGGTATTTTGGTCCCGTTGACGGCCATGATGTAGTACGTCTTGCCCAGGTAATCAAAGACCTTAAAGATATTCCCGGCCCTAAACTGCTGCATTGTGTAACAGTAAAAGGCAAAGGCTTTGCGCTGGCAGAAAAAGACCAGACCAAGTGGCATGCCCCTGGTTTGTTCGATAAAATTACAGGCGAAATCAAAAAATCTCCTGTAGAGAAGCCACAGCCCCCTAAATATCAGGATGTCTTCGGCCATACCCTTGTGGAACTGGCTGAGGCAAACAAAAAGATTGTGGGTGTAACACCTGCGATGCCCTCGGGTTCATCTATGAACATCATGATGAAAGCGATGCCAAACCGCGCTTTTGATGTGGGCATTGCGGAGCAACATGCGGTTACCTTTTCTGCGGGATTGGCCACGCAAGGGCTCGTTCCATTTTGCAACATCTATTCCAGCTTCATGCAAAGGGCTTATGATCAAGTGATCCACGATGTAGCCATACAAAACTTAAACGTTGTTTTTTGTCTTGACCGTGCAGGTCTCGCAGGAGCCGATGGCGCTACGCACCATGGCGCTTACGACCTGGCCTACATGCGCAGTATCCCGAATATGAAAGTGGCAGCACCGATGAATGAGGAAGAACTCAGAAATCTGATGTACACAGCGCAGACGGAAAATATGGGGCCTTTTTCTATTCGTTATCCAAGAGGAAACGGGGTGTTGGTAGATTGGAAACGTCCGCTAAAAGTTCTCGAGGTTGGTAAAGGCCGGAAGATATGTGACGGAGAGGATGTAGCGATAGTGACCATCGGTCATGTCGGTAATTTTGCTGTAGAAGCTTGTAAAGAACTAAACAGCGAAGGCATACATCCGGCTCATTACGACCTTAGATTTGTAAAACCTCTTGATGAAGCGCTATTGCACGACGTATTTACCCGCTACAAGAATGTCATCACCGTTGAAGATGGCTGCTTGCAGGGCGGTATGGGTAGTGCAGTATTGGAATTCATGGCAGATCACAAATATAATGCTCAGGTAATCCGTTTAGGTATTCCTGATGAATTTGTAGAACATGGTGAGCAAGCGGAACTCTGGAACCTTTGTGGTTATGATACCAATGCAATTATTGCGACCATTAAGAAGATTGCTGTAGGCAGAACTACCGCGACTATTGCTTCATAAGCAAGTCAATCCCATAAAAAAGGGGAATGTTTAATCACATTCCCCTTTTTCATTTATAGCCTATTTGAGTTTTTAGTATTCAAGAATCTTAAATTCTGTCCTCCGGTTAGCCTGATGCTCTGCTCCTGAACACTTCACACCATTTGCACAACGGTTAAGCAGCATCGTCTCACCATATCCTTTAGCAACCATCCTGTCGCGCGCAATACCACGGGAAACCAGGTAATTGACAACAGACCTTGCTCTACGCTGAGAAAGGTCAAGATTGTAGATATCCACGCCACGTGAATCAGTATGACTGCCCAACTCGATGCTAAGGGTTGGATTATCCCGCATCGTACGCACCAGTTCATTCAATATTTTTGCTGCATCAGGACGAATATTGTCCTTGTCAAAATCATAGTGAATGTTTTCAAGGGCCAGGATCTTTCCTTTCTCAAATAGTGGGTTCAGGTATAAAGATACATGCAGGGTATCCGATTTTTCGATACCTCTGGTGCTAACCTTTGCTGAATCTGCATAGAAACCAGTCTTAGAAGCCAAAACATTATAGTCAGCAGCTTTTTCCAGTTCAAAGAAAAAAGTGCCGTCACTTTGGCTCGTTTGTTTTGCTACGATGGTCCGACCTCCGCTATACAAGGTTACCGCAGCATCAGGAAGTTTTTCGCCAGTCTTTTTGTTATAGGTTATTCCGGCTAATGCCAGAACTATGCGTGGTTTCACATAACTGTAGGAATAAATGTCATCATTCCCTTTCCCCCCTTTTCTGTTGGAAGAAAGGTAACCTGAAGTATAACTTTCATTAGCAATAAAAGCAAAGTCATCCCCCGCGGAATTTACAGGATACCTTAGATTCTGTGGTTTGCTCCATTGAGCAGCTTTTCCTTTCGAGCTAAAAACATCGAGTCCACCCATACCAGGCAACCCGTTTGTTGAATAGAATAATGTCCCATCAGTACCGAAAGAGGGGAACATTTCGTTATCTGGCGTATTGATTAGATTCCCGGCATTTACCGGAGTTCCCCACTTACTATCGGCACCAAGTTGGGCATACCATATATCCGTACCACCTTGTCCGCCGGGCATATCCGAAACAAAATAAAGTATCTTTTCATCCGGAGACAAAGAAGCATGTCCGACGGAGTATTTTTTTACATCATTATAGGCAAAAGCTTCCGGCTTCGACCACGCTCCATTTACTTTTTTCTGAATATATAACTCCAGTTTATTGGTTTTGTACTTGTTGTTGTTTTCCTTGCTCAGTTCTCCATTTTTTCCGGGATATGTCCTGGTAATGAACAATACATCACCTGCTTTATTGCTAACGACCGGACCTACATGGTAAGTTTCGCTATTGATGTCATTTCCCGCAACCGCAGCTGAAGAAAGTGTATTATCGGCAGCACGCCCGGCTGTATAAACTTTAAGAAAAGAATTGCCGGTCCAGCCATAGGTTTTACTTAAAATGCTTTCATTAGGCTCTGCGGTATAATAGATCTTATCACCGATCGGAAAAGCAGAGAATTCTGCATTGGTGGTATTTACAGTAGCCTCATTTTTTATGCTGTGTGGTGTTGGATATGCCATCCACACCTGGGCTGAATCACATCCTGAAATATCATTCGCTACACGTTTCATGTCGCCTGTTTTTGCTGCATAATCCTGAAGCACTTTTTTCGCCTGATCATACCTCGAGTTGGTTTTTAGGACTTCCCCGTAATACAACAAGTTTTCAGGCTTGCTTTCCGGCACAGCGACTACCCGCGAATACCAATTCTCTGCATCCTCATAATTGTTCATCTTTCGGTAACACTCCGCCAGTCTTTCCATATCCTGAAGCCTTGGCTTTTTATTATCCGTAAGTTTCAGATAAATTTTTGAGGCATTTGCATATTTATATTCTCTGTACAACTGATCAGCCCGCTCACGTAAGCCCGGCTGTTCTTGTGCCATTGCATTTAAACAAAAACATGCCATTAAGCAGGCAAATGAAAGAGTATAAAATTTTTTCATTCTATGAGCGGATTTAAATTCAACTTAAGTTACTAAAAGAACTGCAATATTATTTATTTTTATCCATGTTTAAACCTTTATCAACAGTATTCATTCTATTGACAACTGCTTTTACAATTAAAGCGCAGGAAGAACCCAAAAACAGCATAGAGTTTAGTCCGCAGTTTTCTGTAGGAGTTTTTACAGCACAGCATAAATTGACCGGAACGGCCTACGGCGGAGAGTTATTGTACCACATCAACACCGAAAATAATCCCACAGCATGGATGAAAGCCATGCACCTCAAAAGCATAGATGTCGTATTCAATTACAAGAATATGAGCAATATTAAAATAGACGGGGATGCCAGGAAAGGCCTTTTTGGAGATTCATATGCCTTACTGGGCGGGTTAAATATTTCCTTATTAAAAGCAGGTAAAACTGAATTCCTGTTCTCTCCAGCGTTTGGATTGGGTTATGCCGGGGAAACGTTCTTCACCAATCAGAACCCGCTTATAGGTGGCCACATCAATTTTACTTCAAGGGCATCGTTAAAAGTAACAACAGCCCTCAGTCCTGCCACACAATTAGCTGCAGGGATCGATGTGCTCCACTATTCCAACGCGGCATTTCGTGTACCTAACAACGGGATCAACTCCTCAAGTCTGAGCCTTGGCATCATACAATATCTAAATACTCCCGCTAAGCCTTCTGAAAATATCAGCAGTGCAGAAGAAAGCTATAAGAAACATAGTGTAGACATTGGAGTCAATATAGGAAGAAGAGGGGTATATCAAAGTAAAGATGGTTACTTCAGAACAGGGCTTTACACCGGATACAACTACCGCTTAAATCCTATCCTGGCACTGAGCACCGGTGTTGACGCAGTCTATTACCATTCTGTTTTCGACCCTGCTAATTTCGGACAAACTTATCAGTCCTACGCCACTTCCTACGACCATTGGCGTGTCGGAATGGCCCTCGGACCTGACATCTGGATGGGTAAACTTGCCCTGATGGTAAAGTATGGTTACTATTTACATTACAACAGTTACCGCGATAACCATACTTACTGGACCGCCGGCATGAAGTATAACCTGCTGGACTGGGCTGCAGTGCAGGCCAAGATCTACGTGCATAAAACAGAAGCAGATTTTGTTGGGTTCGGGTTTATGTTTACTCCGCGTTTGTAGCAGTGTATCATTTACCGGCTGTGACAATGATGATGTCTCTTTCTACCTGTTCTCCTGTTTTGCTGACTGCGAAGTCCTTCTCTTCTGCAACAGATTGAATAGAAAAACCTGCGGCACTTAACAGTTCTTCTACCATCGGCCTGTCGTACAATTGAAAGATCCATTTAGTAAATGGCAGCTTTTCCATAAAGTCTTTAGTTGCGATAGCCAGGCAGAAACGTCCTCCTGGTTTTAACACCCTATAGATCTCTTTTGCGTAAGCCTCTGGATCTTTCCAAAAATACAATGTATTTACGGTGAAGATCTTGTCAAACTGGTTATCGGAAAAGTCGATATGCAAACCGTCGGAAAGATAAAAAGATACTGAGCCGGATTCAATAAAAGCTGTATTGATGCGTTTTGCTTCTTCGATCATGGTCAGCGATATATCGATACCAGTATATTCAAGACCAGATGCTTTACGCATCAGGGTGCTCAAATGGCTGGCACTACCATGTCCTATCTCCAAGACCTCTTCATTCGCTCTCAGTCCAAGCAAATCTATCGTTCGAAAGATCATATTTTCGTTTGATGAGGCCATCATTTCTCCGGTTTTTATTCCTGCATCACCTTGTGGTTCACTTAACTGACTGGCCAGCTCATGCCAATCCTCATCATTCCATTCCTTTTCCATCGTTCGGTTCAATTTTTCGACAATCTACTAAAAACCAACACAATAGATATAACTTTCCGGAAATATTCTATAATCTTAATTCACAACGATCTCATCGGCGAATAACCAGGCTGGTTTTCCTGCACCGCTGTGACCTGGAGGACAAACACCAAGATTTTTAGCAGTTACCCGCACAAACCTCGCTTTTCTTTCCGGAAACTCGGCTTTAAAATCTTTGATAGAGAATTTTTGATCCACAGGTATTGTGTTATTGACGATGGCAAGTTCGGTGTAGTTTACACCATCTATAGACATTTCAAATTTCACTTGCTGAGGCAGGAAAATCCAGTCGTTGTAATTTTGCAGGCAACCCAAACTAACGGTTTTAATCCTCTGGTCTGTACCCAAATCTATAGTAGCAACCAGGTCAGTCCCATTAAAGCCATGCCAATATTTACCTACCGCACTAGTTCCTTTTACACCATCGGTTAACGAATTGGGTCCATCTGCCAGATAATACCTGTTTACAGGATTTGCATATTTCACATCCTTACCTACCGCTTTATGCATCACGAATGATTGCTCGGCGGGCTTGTAGCCCATCACTTTTCCATTCAAAACTATCGAGGCTTTCAATAGCGCGGAAGAATTTATAGGGAATGGACTGCTGTATTTATTGCTTTCCAATGTTGGCTCAGAACCATCCAAAGTGTAGTAGATACCTGCATTCAGCATTTCTGAGGAAAGATCTACGAGCAACTTACCATTTTGCGAAAAAGGTTTTATAACCACGGTATAATTACCCGGACTGTAATGAAACCCTTTCTGCTCAAAACCTCTGAAATGATAAGGAAGGCGCTTGCTGAAATCTACGAAGTCCTTGTTCTCTTTAGGAGACCATACTACTTCCGCAAGGGCAAGCATCCTCGGCAAAACCATATATTCAAGATGCTCTGTAGTGGTGATAAACTCTGTCCAAACATTCGCCTGTGCGCCCAATACATACTTTTCATCGTCTTTATTTAATTCCTTTGGTATCGGCTCATAATCGTATACTTTCTTTAGAGTATTGAAGCCGCCGATGGCTACAGGCTCCCCGGCAGGCCCAGCCTGATAGGTATCAAAATAAACCGGATTACCGGGAGTCATGATCACATCATGCTTCATTTTAGCCGCTTCTATACCGCCAGCTTCCCCCCTCCAACTCATCACAGTCGCTTCAGGAGCCAGTCCACCCTCCAGGATTTCATCCCAACCGATCATCTTTCTTTTTTTACCGATCAGGTACTTTCCCATTCTTGTGATGAAATAACTTTGCAGCTCATTTTCATCTTTAAGGTGCTCATCTTTTATCCTGGCCTGACATTCAAGAACTTCATCCAGCACATTGGTCAGAAAACTAAATACCTCCTCATTGCCCGCACAGTAATTGGATGACATACCGGTATAGTTACCTCCTGTCATCGGTAGTTAATGCTTCTGGCTACAGCTCAAAGAAGGATAAGCAGCGATAGCTGACGCCACATGCCCGGGCATTTCTATTTCTGGAACCACAGTTACATTCCTTGTCGCAGCATAAGCCACAATTTCTTTGATTTGATCCTTTGTATAATATCCTCCATAAGAAGGTATTTCCCCTGCTTTTGCCTGAGGTCTGTCGCCCCATACTTTGTCATTTTGATCTACCCGCCAGGCTCCGGTTTTCGTCAGTTCAGGGTATTTTTTTATTTCTATTCTCCAGCCCTAATCATCAACAAGGTGCCATATCTGCCGTAAAAAAATGACGGCTCACATCCAGGTGCATCCCTCTCCATTTGAACCTCGGATAATCTGTAATCTCCATTACCGGAACCGTCAGGGCGGCATTAGTTCTCACCTGAGGAAGCGTTTGCAGCAGCGATTGCATGGCGTAAACGATCCCCGCCTTGGTATTGGCCTTGATGTCGATACTTTTTTGAGATACTTTCAGCACATAACCCTCCTATCTGGTCTGTTTGCTCAATACTTCACCAAAACATTCAGTGATTTTGGCTTGCACAAGTACCATTTGAATAAGCAGCAGCCCTATTTCAGGCTGCTGCTTATTTTTATTTTTTATTCCACTGTAACCGACTTTGCCAGATTTCTTGGCTGATCTACGTTACAGCCTCTCAGTACTGCAATGTGGTACGATAATAATTGTAGGGGGATGGTAGCCAGCAAAGGCAAAAATGCCTCGCTTGCATCTGGGATTTCAATACAATAATCTGCCATTTTTCTCACTTCAGTATCGCCTTCAGTGACAATAGCCAACACAATACCCTTTCTGGCTTTCACCTCCTGAATATTGCTGATTACCTTCTCATAAGAAGAATTCTTGGTCGCGATCACTACAACAGGCATTTCCTCATCGATTAGGGCAATTGGCCCGTGTTTCATTTCTGCCGCAGGATATCCTTCTGCATGGATATAGGAGATTTCTTTCAGTTTCAATGCACCTTCCAGTGCTACCGGAAATCCACTGCCCCTTCCAAGGAAAAGACAGTTTCTCGAATCTTTAAATTTCTCAGAGATCTCCCTGATCATTGTGTCCGACTTCAGTGCCTTCTCTATTTTCTCAGGAATAAGGTCCAGCTCAGTAAGTAGCTCAACCAGTTTTGAATTGGTCAGCGTACCTTTTTGCTGCGCCATATAAAATGCCATCAGCGTAAGCACAGTCACCTGCGCAGTAAAAGCTTTGGTAGAGGCTACGCCTATCTCAGGACCGGCATGGGTATAAACACCGGCATGAGTAAGCCTCGGAATAGAGGCACCAACCACATTACAAACGCCAAATATAGTTGCTCCTCTTTCCTTAGCCATTTCTATAGCTGCCATGGTATCTGCTGTTTCTCCCGATTGAGAAATGGCGATCACGACATCTTTCTCAGTAATGATCGGGTTCCTGTATCTGAACTCAGAAGCATACTCCACCTCTACGGGGATTCTTGCATATTCTTCGATCAGGTACTCCCCAACCAGTCCCGCATGCCACGAAGTACCGCATGCAACGATGATGATGCGGTCTATATTTTTCAGTTTATCTGCATATTCCTTGATTCCGCCCAGTTGTACTTTTCCTTCATTGGGATAGATACGGCCACGCATACAATCACGGATAGAACGTGACTGCTCAAAGATCTCTTTCAGCATGAAATGCTCATATCCACCTTTCTCCAGCATCTCCAGCTTCAATTCCAGTTCATGGATATAAGGGGTCTGCACTACGTTATCGAGGCGCTTGATCACCAGTTCGTCACGCCTTACATAAGCGATTTCGTTATCATTCAGGTAGATTACGTTTTTCGTATACTCAACAATCGGCGTTGCATCCGAGGCGATAAAATATTCACCGTCGCCCACACCGATCACCATCGGACTGCCTTTCCTTGCAGCGATCAGCTGGTCAGGTTGTTCTGCATCCATCAACACAATGGCATAAGCTCCGGTAACTTCATTGAGCGCTAACCTTACTGCTTCAAAAAGATCGATCTGTTCAGAGATATAAATGTCTTCGATCAGGTGAACCAATACCTCTGTGTCGGTATCGCTTTTAAACTCATGACCGCGACTTTGAAGTTCTTCTTTAAGCGTAGCATAGTTTTCTATGATTCCATTGTGGATGATGGATAATTTTCCATTGTTGGAAGTATGAGGATGTGAATTCCTGTCAGACGGAGCCCCATGGGTAGCCCAGCGCGTGTGACCTATCCCTGCTGTACCAGACAGGTTTTTACCTTCGGCAAAGTTTTCCAGTTCCTGTACCTTACCTGCTTTCTTGTAAATATTCAGGCCCTCATCGGTGATGAGTGCAATACCAGCACTGTCGTATCCGCGATATTCTAATCGTTTAAGTCCTTTTAGTACTATAGGCCAGGCATCCCTATGGCCGATGTAACCAACTATTCCACACATATTTTATAGTTAAAAAATTAATCGCCCGAAATTAAGTAAACTAAACTGATATAACCACAAAAAATCAGAATTATTTATTTTATGCAAACGTTTTAAATGAGTAATAAACGCAGTAATTGGGCTGAAGGAGCTGAGGAAACAGAGGTGAGATTTATCTGAAAACCGCCTTTAAGTAAGCCAAAAACGCTTATCTTTTTGACAAATACGCATAATTAATACTCCTTCATGAACTCGTGCGCGTCACCTTGACCTCAAAAAATTGAGAAGCAAATTTATTAGGATCTCACACTAAAGTTAACGTTGTTGGTAATGGATCCGGAATCAAGATATGAAACCGCTATAAACATCTGCCATTGGCAACTCTGTCAGGATCTCCAAGAAGATAAAATCAAATGAATAAGCCCGGATATCTGCCCGGGCTTCACAATTCAATTATATTTTTTAAATGAACATTTTTGTTTAAAAATCGACCTCATCATAACGGGCGATGTTTTCTATAATTTGATATTGTCCTATTTCACAATTTCCAATTCTCTTAAAACTCCCTTTTTCAAATAGCTACTCGGCAATCATTAATAAACTTTGCGTATTCGAAAAGATAGTTTTACACTTCTGGTTCCTTTACTAATCGTGAGCCGATCGATATCCGTATCGAAAATATATGGCCCCGTGTAATCAATCTTAAAAGTATCATTTGGATTTAACTCCACTATTGAATTAATCATCTCTTTAGAAATCAAATCTATTTTCTTAAATGTCAACTTTGCTGAGGCATCAAACAAAACCTGAGATGCTATTTTCTCCATTTTTAACGTATCCACTTTTAATGGTTTATTTAATTTTGTCCGCTCAATATCAATAATAAACCCAAGAGATGCCTGCTGATTTTCGGAATATTTAATACTGTTTATTAATCTCATTGTGTCTAAGTTCAATCCTTTACAAACAGGATTCAAATTTTCTATTTGTGTTGCTAGCTCTTTTGGACCATATAAAATCTTATACCGTAATATTGCGATTTGACGGGTCGAATAATTATACAGCATATCAAAAAGTCGATTTTCTCCAAAGTCAATGTCTTCCAGTACTTGCATCCTGGGTTTGCTATCAATAATTTGATTACAAGATCCGATTATCGATAGCAAAAGATCTTTGTCTTTAATTTGATTAATTAATGCAACATTTGCTAATCCACCATACTCATAGAGTTCATGATAATAGGTGTTGGAATACTCATTTTCTAAAAGGAAAGAAGGAATATCGTCACCTAATTTCCAATTTTCAGTTTTTTTTAGATTTTCACTTATAATTTCCTTAATATTTTTATTAGAACACGAGAACAGCAGGCTCATAATTGTTACTGCTATAAGGTTAAGTCTTTTCATTTTTTTTGCCTATTAATATTATAATCGATAACCTGAGGCTTTTGAGCAGTTGAAAACGTAGAATGCTTAGTTGCTTTGTCAACAGGAGACTGTGTAAATGTAGTTGTAAATGCTTTATTCGAACTGGTACCATCTTCATTAATTGTAGTTATTGATATATTATAATTCGTTGAAGGAAAGGTACTCGCATTGGTTGATATTTTTACGTTGCCACTTGGATCTAGGGCTATACCTATAGTTTGAGTTATGGTAACTGCATCTGCACAAAAGTCTTTCCTACTATTTGACCTGCAGTACCTATCTGGGCTTCATATTTGGAAACTGATCCGACAACTCCGTTTTCTCCTTGAATAACATTACCCTGATTGCTTTTCGTGGGGTCCAATCCCTCTCCAAGTCCAAATGGCACTTTATGCCCACCAGGATGTGTTGGCAAAACTGAATGTTCTCTACTTATCGATGCATCAGAAACTTTTCCGTCTCCAACAGTTGCGCTAAATGTAGTAGAACTGACAAGCTTGTCACCAGTGGCTTCACGTAATAAAGCTGCCGGTACGCCAGTTGCTTTCTTTAAATCATTATTTAACTTTATTGTGCTAACTGCTGTGATAGTTACTATTACTCTTTTTCCTGGATCATCAGTACTATCTTCAGGACTTCGCCCATCCGGATCCACAAACCTTATCGGATTATTAAACCCATAATTATAAGGAGAGTGCCTCCGCATTTTCTCTGCCAACGGATCCACCACATTCCACCTTCCAATTATAGGATCGTAGAATCTCGCCCCGTAATCATATTGCTCACCAAGTTCATCCTGAACCTCTTTGCCATTATAAAGATATTTATTATTTACAGAAACTGGAGAACCTGAATTTCTTTTTCCAAAAGCATAGTAATCATCACTCTGTAAGCGTTCAAGTAAGCCGCTCGAAGGATTCTTATGGAAACTATACCTCACATTACCTAAATGGTCTGAAAGATTATATTCATAGCTGTAAGTGCCGCTGTTATTCCTGGCAATACCTTCCTCAGTGTGGATAATGTCGATTGTACTTCCATTATATTCTATACCACTTACATATTCCCGCGTTACTCCATTGCTTACTTTCTTCAGCTTATTTCCAGATGCATCATAGGTATAAGCCAAACTTAATCCAGATTTGGTCGCCGTAGCAGGAAGATTCAGCACATTGTAGGTCAATACCACACCCGTTCTTCCATCCGTAGTCGCATTTCCATTTCCATTGTATACATATGTACCTGTTGCCAGCGGCCCGCTCGTAATGCTGGTCAACTGGTTACCAGTATAATTGTAAGTTCCAGCACCTCCTGCATCCCTGTTCATCGTCTTGATATTCCCCATCACGTCATACGTAAGCACCTCTGCCATCGCAACGCCGGTACTGCTGCCGCTCAACAAACGGTTCAATTTATCATACCCATACGTATAAACATTTGTGAAACTTACTCCTGAGCCCCAATCCTGATTTGCAATATTACCATTGTATTGCGGAACAGTGACATCATCATATTTCAGCTTCATACTAAACTGATCTGAACTGCTACCTTTCAGCCAGCCACGCTCATTATAAGCATACGCTGTATTTTGCAAAAAGCTCGA
>NZ_SWBQ01000004.1 GCF_005116445.1 Pedobacter frigoris | reverse complement strand
TAGTCAGTCACCAGTTTAGAAATGTCCTTTGCCGCCCCAAGTATATAAGAAAGGTCTGCTGCTCCGTCTCCTCCGGGAGGAGTTGGCAGGGCCATAAAAATGATCTGGGCATCTTTGATTCCTGCAGCAAGATCTGTTGTGAAAGTCAGCCTGTCCTGTGCAATATTCCTGTGGAATAAAACATCAAGTCCTGGCTCATAAATAGGGATTTCTCCCTCTTGCATTTTCTGAACTTTGGCTGCATTCACATCCACACAAATCACGTTATTGCCTGTTTCAGCCAAACAAGTACCGGTAACTAAACCTACATATCCTGTTCCTATTACGGCTATTTTCATATATTGTAATTAAATTTCTAGTTAACTTTTTCCATCTTAACAGAATGATTCTTAAAGACAGATGCCACACAATTGGTGACTCTACTAAGATCTTTCTCTGATAAATTTGATCCCGAAGGAAGGCACAAACCATTATCAAACAGCGTTTCAGAAGTACCATCTCCATAAAATGGGGCATCTTGAAATATTGGCTGCATATGCATAGGCTTCCAAAGTGGTCTAGATTCAATATTTTCAGCTTCCAGTGCTAATCTTAAATCCTCTCTTGAAACCTCAGAATCTCGGTCAGTAAGAATGCAAGACAACCAGCGATTTGAATAATAACCCGCAGGTTCTTCCAGCAATCCGATTTGTTCATTACTTGAAAATGCACTTTTGTAGTATTCAAAATTATTTCTACGGTTCTGAATATGTTTATCCAAGACTTCCATTTGCCCACGACCAATACCAGCAACAATATTACTCATTCTGTAATTATAGCCAATATGGGTATGCTCATAATGAGGGGCATTATCTCGAGCCTGAGTTGCCAAAAAGACCGCCTTATCAGTATTTACCTTTTGCTTCGCTACTAAAGCCCCTCCGCCAGAAGTAGTTATTATTTTATTGCCATTGAAAGAAAGGCAGGCCATTTCCCCGAAAGTACCACAGTTTTGTCCATTAATATGAGATCCCAAAGCTTCAGCAGCGTCTTCTAAAACAGGAATTTCATACTTAGCGGCGATTGTCAATATCTCTTCCATTTTTGCAGGCATGCCATATAAATGGACAGGCAAAATTGCTTTCGGTTTTTTTCCTTTAGCTATACGATCCTTTATCGCTATTTCTAAATATTCAGGGGACATATTCCAAGTATCCGCCTCTGAGTCTATAAATATAGGTGTCGCACCCAAATAGGCTATTGGATTTGCAGAAGCTGAAAATGTCATACTCTGACAAATAACTTCATCTCCCGGACCCACACCTAAAAGAATCAAAGCTAAATGTAAAGCAGATGTCCCAGAACTTAAAGCTGCAACATGTACATTTTGATGTAAATATTTTTTCAAATCATGCTCAAATCCCATCACATTCGGGCCTAACGGAGCAACCCAATTAGTATCAAATGCTTCATTTACATACTTTTGTTCTCCGCCACCCATATGAGGCGAAGAAAGCCATATCTTATTGTTCATCGTGTCTTTTATTATATTTAATAATTCGTCCCGGGTTTCCTACAACAACTGCATAGTCTGGAATATCATTTATTATTACTGCACCAGCGCCTATAGTTGCCCATTTGCCAATTGTGATGCCTTGTATAATCGACGATCCTAATCCAATATGCGTACCTTCACCAACAGTTACATTACCCCCAAGTCCAGCTTGTGGAGAAACGTGCACATAATCACCTAAATGACAATCATGATCTATAGAGGCGTTTGTATTTATTATAGCGTATTTACCAATAGTTGCATGTGCGTTAATAGTTGCATTAGCCATAATAACGGTACCAAAATTAATCGAAGCACTGGAAGATACTACACTTGATTTATGAATCGCAACACCCTTATTATTCGAAAGTTGTTCACCAAGCTTCTTCCTAATACCGTTATTACCTATAGCTATGATAGCTTCATTAGGAATAATTTTTTCCATAAAAGATTTGAAATTTCCATTTACAGGATACCCCATAAATTCAATTAAATCAGGATTTTCATCCCAAATTCCTTCTATCTTAAAGTTGGATTCCAGTATGATTTCAACTATCACCTTTGCATGTCCACCAGCTCCTATTATGTGCATTAATTTCTTGTAAATTTTTCCATTGTCACTGAACTTCCTGAAGAAATACCTTCTTTGATCAATACTTTTTTTATGGTTAATAATATTATCTTCAAATCTAGCCAAAAACTTAGATTCTCAACATAATAAATATCAAGTTTAAACTTTTGATCCCAGCTAATTGCATTACGTCCATTAATTTGTGCCCAGCCAGTAATTCCTGGCTTTACCTCATGTCTCCTAATTTGTTCCTTGGAATAAAGTTGTAAATATTCTGGCAGTAATGGACGCGGGCCTATGAGACTCATCTCACCTTTAATAACATTAAATAGTTGAGGAATTTCATCCAAAGAGGTTCTTCTTACAAAAGCTCCAATTTTTGTTAAACGAACAACATCCGGCATTAATTCACCATTTTTGCCTCGTTTGTCATTCATAGTCTTAAATTTTATTATTTTAAACATATGATTATTCTTTCCTGGTCTTATTTGAAAGAAAAATGGCTTTCCTTGGTTAACAATTGTCAACAATAAAAGAACTAAAAAAAAAACAGGTAATAATATAATAAATCCAACTAACGCAAAAAAGAAATCTATTAGTCGCTTTACAAAAATCTTATACATTGAATTTTTCAATTATTTTATTGTATGAATTTGAAACATGATAGTTGTCAATCATAAATTGATTTGCCTTAAGTCCCATATCCTTTAATAAATTAAGGTTTGACATCAATTTATTCAAATTGGAATTAAACTTCGCTAAGTCCCCACTCTCACACCAAAGGCCGAAACCATTTTCTTCCATAATCATGCCAATATCCGTAGCAGTATCAGTGGCTGCTAGAACCGGCATATAGGCCTCCATATAAGACAAAAGTCTGGACGGATAATTAGGAATTGTAAAGCGTTTGTCTAAAAAAATTAAACCAACATCACAAGCACCGAGTAACTCATCATATTGTTTTTTTGGTAAGCCTTTTAAAAGCGCTACATTTTTAGGAAGCGTTTCATTATTCCAATTTTCTAACAAGTGATACTGAGTACCTGAACCAACGACTACAAAAAAAATATCAGCCTTTTCTAAATTTGATTTCAAAATATCTAATAGAAAAGAAATACCTTGAGGAACGCCTAAATTTCCCCCATAAATAAACACGGTACTGTCTATAGGGATGTTATAAAATTTTCTAATATCGGCTTTGTTTACATTTTCTATGATATTAGCAGGTAAAAGACTATTAGGATTTACCTCGACAACGTCGCTTTTTAAATAGGGATTATTTTGAAGGACAAATTTAACATTTGCCGGAGACATACAGCCAATATGATCAGAAACTCGATAAAGTTTACTCTCTTTATATTTAAAATATCGATGTAATACCCCTCCTTTTCTAATAAAGCCAAGATCTACAGCGTTTTGTGGAAAAATATCTTTTAGAAGCAGGTAGGATTTTGCATTACTTTTTTGCTTGATATAACTAACAATATTAGTAAAGGTAATCGGAGGAGTAGAATATATGATTAAATCGAATTTAATGTCTGAAAAATACTTTTTTATCCCAGAAAGAAATTGCCTCTCTAACAATAAGGTTCCAATTCCTTTCTCAAGTAAATTTGTTTTTTGAATATTTAGCGTTCTAATTTTTAAAACATGGATCCCATGTGAAACATTTAACCGGGTCGATTCTTGGTAACGTCTCTCGTTGGGGCAAGCTATATAAACTTCATGCGACTGATCTCTGAAATAACACATTAGATCGTTGTAAATGCCTCTTTCCGAAACATCATCAATTCTAACTATAGTCAAAAAAAGAATTTTCATTATTTAATCCCTTTCGCCCCAAACTACTCTTTTGATATAATCAACATAGCTAATAATAATACGAACCATCTTATCTGAGACATTTGGCATAGAATAATCCGCTACCTTTCTGAAATTTCTTTCAGTACCTCTTTTCTGGTAAGTAAGTTGAACGAGAGCTTGCATAATGCGCTCCGGATTCATACCTACCATCATTACTGATGCTTCTTCCATCGCTTCTGGCCTCTCATGTGCATCCCGTAAATTTAATGCTGGAAAATTAAGAGTTGAAGACTCTTCAGATATTGTACCACTATCTGACAATACAGCATAAGACCGCATTTGTAAAGCATTGTAATCATTGAACCCCATAGGCTTTAAAAATTGAACTTCTGGCCTCATTTCAATTTTTTTCGATTCGATCATATTTCTTGTCCTTGGGTGTGTACTAACAATAATAGGATAGCCATACTTTTCGGCAATGAGATTTAGACTCTTCATCAAATTGGTAAAGTTTTTCTCACTACTGATATTTTCCTCTCTATGAGAGGAAATTACAAAATATTTTTGTTCTTCAAGATTCAGCCGTTCCAGTATATTAGAACCCTCGATCTGAGTCATATAGTGACTCAATACCTCAAACATTGGAGAGCCTGTTTTAATAATTCTATCCGCCGGTAATCCCTCTCGCAAAAGATATTCCCTTGCTATGTCACTATAAGTCAAATTTACATCTGAAATATGATCTACAATTTTTCTATTAGTTTCTTCGGGAACTCGCTGATCAAAGCAACGGTTTCCGGCTTCCATGTGAAATATTGGTATATGACGTTTTTTTGCTGGAATTGCACATAAACAAGAGTTGGTATCGCCCAATACCAAAAATGCATCGGGCTGTTCAGATTCCAATAAAGGATCTATCTTAATTAAAATTTGCCCCACGGTTTCAGTAGCACTTTTACCCGCGGCATTTAAGAAAAAATCTGGTTTACGTATAGAAAGATCATCAAAGAAAATCTGATTTAATTCATAATCATAGTTCTGACCAGTATGCACAATAATATGGTCTATTGCGTCAGAAGCATCCAAAGCAGCCATCACTCTCGCCAATCGAATAATTTCGGGGCGGGTACCCACAACTGTCATCACCTTTAATTTCTCTTTCATAATATTAGTATCGTGTATTAAATCTAAACATTTTCAAAATAGGTATCGGGATCATCTGGATCGAAAAACTCGTTTATCCAGAAGTTCGTATAGAGTTCTTCTTTTCCGATATTTTTGATATTATGCGTATACCAAATTGGCATATCTACATAAGCGGGCTCATTGCCATCCAAATAGAAATCCAGGACTTCATCTGTACCAATACGTCTCAATTGAATTAGAGCCTTGCCCTTAATTACAGCAAAACGCTCAATTTTTCGTGTATGATAATGATTTCCCCTCGTAATTCCAGCTACAGTAGTAGAAAATGAAACTTGACCACCTGCTTTCAGGCGTATGATTTCTACAAATGCCCCTCTAGGATCTGTGTGTTTAACCAGTTTCACTGGGTTGTGAGACTTGATATCTATATAGCATCGGAAGGTATTAAACAAATTAAGTGCAAATGAACTCTTTAATTCGGGAATGATCCCCGCTAGAAAATATTCTTCTTTATATTGCTCTAATAATGCTAATATCTCTGAGACCTTATTAACAGAAGTATGGGGGATTATAAATAGCGGGTTACCCAATTTACTTCTCACCTCACCCAAGATAACTTCAATCAATTCATTGACGTAAATCAATTTAACTTCGCCGTCAACTTCAATTTTTGGCTGTTCCCCATGCGTAAGCTGGTGTGAGAAAGTTGCAATGAATGAATTGTAATAAGGATGACCAAAAGGTCCAAAAACATTTGGTATAACTAATCCTGTAAATGTCCCTCCAGTTAAGGTTGCCCACCGGATTAAAAGTTCTCTTCCCTCCTTTTTACTTTTGCCATATAGATTATCCCGCTCTTCTTGTGACGAAGAAGAGAAAAGAACATGTGCTTTGCTCGATGTTTTTTCAAGCGCATCTATTAGCTGTTTTACCAAACCTATATTGGTTTGATAAAGTACCTCAGGATCGTCATGCCTATTCATTGCTGCAAGATGAACGATTACATCACATTGACCCACAAATAATTCAAGGCTTTCTTTATTTTTAAAAAAGTCAATATGATACGAAACTCTCTCAAATTCATCAGGGAATAAACCAAGTGTGTTAAATAAATGTTGTCCGACAAAGCCTTCCTGGCCTGTTATGCCTATTCTTATTTTACTCATTATAAAGGGTTATTTCCAATTGACAAAATAATCAATAGGATATTGATAATTATCGTTAACGGCCGCCTGTATATTGGCATCCGCATATACTACGACTTTAGAATCATTTTCTAATGCCCTAAAAGCACTTGCATAACCAACAGGCACATGTATAACCATCGGTTGTTGGTCTGTGAGTTCATATGTTTCTATTTTTTGATTAGGATCTGGATTTTCAAAATCGTCAATTTTCACAAGGTTGATCTCAAATCCTCCTTTGACAACATAAAACCAACGTTGTTCCAATTTATGTGCCCTCCATCCTCTTTTTATATGTTTATTGGGATGGTTGATCATATACATTCTCTTAATCAACGACATGTCAAATTCATTAATATAATCCATTATGCCCCGATTGTCTATATGTCGCCCACCCTTGATAACCATGATATTTTCATTCATTTTATCCCGGATATTGAACAGCAGTTAAATCACCGAAAATTTCTTTTTTTATTAGAGGAAGATTTGACAACAACCTTTTCATTCCCTCAACTCCCTGTTGCTCGGTATTATGAGAATGGTAATCATCTATTTTAGAAATATCCGTTTCCCCTTCAGAGAAATATTGAGCGTAATTTAAATCGCGGTTATCTGCAGGGATACGGTAAAAATCGCCCATATCTTGAGCTTTAACCATTTCTTCGCGAGTACACAATGTCTCGTATAATTTCTCGCCGTGCCGTGTACCTATAATTTTAATCTCATTATCTGCTTTACACAGCTGTTTAAGTGCTTCTGCTAAGTCTCCGATTGTACCCGCCGGAGCCTTATTTACGAAAAGATCTCCCGGATTAGCATGTTCAAATGCAAATAACACCAGATCAACAGCATCCTCCAATGACATCAAAAATCGGGTCATATTAGGATCTGTAATCGTCAAAGGCTGCCCAGATTGGATTTGTTTTAAAAATAAAGGAATCACGGAACCTCTGGACGCCATCACATTCCCATAACGTGTAAGGCATACAGTTGTGTGTTCTAAATTCCTTGAGGCTGCGATGGCGACCTTTTCCATCAATGCTTTTGATATACCCATTGCATTAATTGGATAAGCAGCTTTATCTGTACTTAAGCATATGACCTTATTGACCTTATTTGCAACCGCAGCGTCTATTACATTCTGTGTCCCAAATACATTTGTCTTAGTGGCTTCAATAGGGAAAAATTCACATGAAGGTACTTGCTTTAGAGCAGCGGCATGAAAAACATAATCCACGCCCTTCATCGCTCGTTCTACACTATTATAATCCCTAACATCGCCAATATAGAACTTCAACTTATCATTTTTAAGTTGATTTCTCATATCATCCTGTTTCTTCTCGTCTCTGGAAAAAATCCGGATTTCTTTAAAATGATCCGTATATAAAAATCTATTTAAAACTGCATTTCCAAATGATCCAGTTCCACCAGTAATCAATAAAGTCTTATTTAAAAACATTCTCTATATTTTATGAACTATTTATAATATTGCATTTATGATGCATCTAGAAACAAGAGTTTGCTTGCTTTTATAGCTTCTTTATCCAAACTAACCTCTATAGCATATTGCCTAACGCTTTCCCTAAATACCTTATATTCTTCAGGTGTAGCATTATAGGCATCATTTATGGCTTTTACAAATGAAAGAGGGTCGTCAAGTGACAAATCCCAACCTACACCTTTCTCTCTAAGTGATCTCCATGGTGTAGTATCTGAAAGCAAGACAGGTGTTCCCATAAGCATTGCTTCAATAATCACGTGACCAAAATTCTCACCTTTTGAAGGAAAGAAAAATAGATCATATTTTAAAAAAGTTTCATTTATAAATTTATGCTCCAATTCCCCGCAATAACTAACAGATACCGGTTCTTTTTGTTCCAGTATTAAAGCCTCGCACATCTTCCAATATTCTTCATCTTGCTTTGGTCCGTATATGTCAAAAACCACAGGAACTTCTACTTTTTTTAACACTTGAAGTGCGTATTCTAAATTCTTTTCTTGCGTTAGTCTAGAAATAAAACAGACTTTAAGGGGTGTCCCACTTATTCTTGGATTTTCAATATTGATCTCTTGCGGAATTGGGGGCAAATTGGTTGCAATCTGTATCCTAGACGCGACAGAACCCATTACATCTTTAAAACTAACTACCTCAAATTTGCTTGAAGCCTGCCAATTTAAGTTCTTATAAAGACCAATTGATTTTGCTAAGAAAAGGTATATGGTCTTTTTTAATGATTTTATCTTTAAACAGCCTTCCAGTAACTCACCTCTAGGGGCGACAATAGTAGGCTTTGAGGGCAATTTCCCTAACCTCCTTGCCATTAGGGGCAAAAAAGTAAACCTAGGCTGAAAAAAACTATTTAAGTATAAAATATCGTGTTCTGTATTTGAAATTATTTTTGACCATCCGCTTATCGAAAGATTACCAGGAGAAATATAATAAACATTCACCCCTTCAAAATTTATCCATGTATCTGCTTGAATTTCATCATACGGCAAATCACTTCCTAAATCTCTATCAGAAGTAATGATTCTAAAATCAAAATCGTCACCTAATTGATCAACCAGATTTTTAATTGATCTTAACGGTCCACCCCCATTAAATCCCGGCAGGTAGTAGTCTAGTAATATAAGAATCTTTAATCTGTTCATATAAAGCTTTTATCCAAATAATAGGTTATTTCAAATCGAAATTATTTAAGATTAACTGCGTCTTTTCGTTTTGGTTCGGATAATTAATGAGTACAGCTTTATAAACACCTTTGAAAACAAATAAGCTCCCCGCAGATGCACCAATAATTCCAAATTTACTAATTAATTTACCAATATCATCTAAAGAACCGGCGCCTCCAAGCATAGTCAAAGGAACTGTAACGCTATCCCTCATTTTTTCCGCTAAACTTAAATCATAGCCTTTCATAACCCCATCGTTATCTATAAAATTGATAACGATTTCTCCGACACCATATTTTTGAACTTGTTTTGCTAACTCAAAGGGATTTTTACCAGTACTTTTTTTTCCATTGTTAATATATACTTCGTATCCTCCAAGCATTTTTTTCTTAACATCAATTACCACCACAACACTTTGATTCCCCACACGTTCGGCAATTCTTGTCACAAGTAATGGATCCTCAACTGCAGCAGAACTAATTGCTATTTTTTCAACCCCTAAGCTAAAAATCCTTTGTGCCTGTTCGGGTGTCTTAACTCCTCCTCCATAACATAATGGCATTCTACACTCAGCAGCAAGATTTTCAATCATTCTGTAATCTGGTTCTCTATTCTGTACCGAAGCGTCAATATCAAGCACCGTTAGTTCATCTACTTGCTTTTCGTTGAAAATACGAACAGCATTTATTGGATCACCAACATATTTTGGGTCTTTAAATCTAACGGTCTTAACCAATCCTTTATCATGAACCAGCAAACAAGGTATTATTCTAGGTCTAAGCATTTGTATTTTTACGTAATAACTGAAACAGTCAATAGTTATAATAAGGACATCTGAAAGTCCTTTATCATTTCTATAAGTTTGTTTGTTCTCAATTCTCTTCCAAATTTATTTAAATGATATTCTGTATCGAAAAATAAATTATCATCAAACACCATATCTTGTGGTGTACATAATACTTGTATTTTAAGTCTCGATTTCAAATCCGCTTCAAGGCGAGCAATAATATCCTTATTAATATTATATGTAACTTCTGGTATAGGTGGAAATACAAAAAGTACCTTAACATTTTTTAAAGCAGCAATTTCCAAAAATTGGTTAAGTTTAGCTATCCCTTCCCAATCTTTGTATTCGAATTTGACAGCAAAATCTGAATGTGCAGGATTTTTAAAGTTCAAATTCCCTATCGCGTCACCATATTCATTTGTTAATCGGGTTTGGATAAAAATACTACTTTTACTTGTCAGTGGCTTCAACACAAAATTCTGAACCGATTCAATATTTAATTTAATTGGATTCAACAGCTTTTCTTTTGTAGAAATATCTTTATTGAGGTATTTAATTGAATTTGGATAATATCGAATCAATTGCTCTTCAGCCTTAGGATTAATACGAGAAGGTAAAAAGTATTCAATGCTCAACAAGACTATGTCATTGGATTTTAGCTCATCTTTAAGCTCATTTAACATAAAATCCAATCCAAATCCTGCAAACAAAGCCATATTACAAACATCTAAATTCAAACTATCTCTTAATTTGGCTGAGTTTATTCCATAGAATGCGTTAGAACCTCCGGTTATAATTAACCTTGGAGAATTAATTTTTTTTATTCTCTCATGTTTATCTATAATAGCAGCAACAGGATTGTCAATATATTTCAGTCTTTCGCCGCCGATTCTAAAAAAAAACAATGGAGCTAAGAAAACAATTAACACTATTGAAAATAAAAGTAACCTTAATATAAATCTCCCCATTGTTGATTAAAATTGAAAATACACAAAAGATTCTGCCTTTCCGAAAGAAACGATGATAGCCAAAATAATTAAAATATAAGACAGCCATCTCAGAAGGAGATTCTTTGTGAAAATCCTTTCAATAGCGAAATTATTTTCTCTCCCCTGCCATTCTATTATTAGAAAAATACCAATAACAAAAAGAACAATTAATGATGCGAATCGATTGAAATAGATAGGAATTTCGAAGACTGACTTTGAAAATATTTTTGTAATATAGCGTAAAGCGTGTTGAAGATCAGAAGCTCTAAAAAAGATCCAAGCGAATACAGTTAAACTAAATGTGAGAATCATTTGGCATAATTCTTTAAAAGAAGGGAAGTATTTACCCTTCGCAACTATATCCAAATTGTTTCTATTAGTATTAAAGATAATGGAAGGCATGATATACAAAGCATTTAACAAACCCCAGGCAATAAAAGTCCAATTTGCTCCATGCCAAAAACCGCTCACTAGAAAAATAATTAACGTATTCCTAATTTTTACCCACATTCCACCTTTACTTCCACCTAATGGAATGTATAAATAATCTCTAAACCATGTCGAAAGAGAGATATGCCAACGCCTCCAAAATTCCGCAATATCCCTTGAGAAATAAGGAAATGAAAAGTTCTTTAACAAATCTATACCAAAGAGTCTGCCTGTACCTAAAGCAATATCAGAATAACCTGAGAAATCTCCATAAATTTGGAAAGTAAAGAAAATAGCGCCTAAAACAAGAGTACTTCCATTGAGATTATCAGAATTATTGAAAATCTGATTAGCAAATTCAGCGCAACTATCAGCAATAACAATTTTTTTAAATAGCCCCCAAAGTATTTGCCTAAGGCCATCGACCGCCTGTACATAGTTGAATACACGCTTCTTTTTAATTTGCGGTAATAAATGCGTAGCTCTTTCAATTGGTCCAGCGACTAATAGAGGGAAAAAGCTGACAAATACAGCATAATCAATATAATTAGCTTCTGCCTTTATTCTACTTTTGTAGATATCTATCACATAGGAAAGACCGTGAAAAGTGTAAAAAGAAATACCCACAGGTAGGATTATTTGTAGGGTACCTAGATTCGCATTTAATCCAAAATTTGAAAGTACATCAACAAATGATGTGATAAAAAAATTGTAGTATTTAAAAAGTCCCAAAAACCCTAAATTCACTACAATGCTAATCCAAAACCACATTTTTTTAAATTTCTGAGATTTAGACCGTTCCATTCTCAGTCCAGTAAAATAATCTAAAAAAGTGGAAAAAATAAGCAAGAATAAAAACCGATAATCCCAACAAGCGTAGAAAAAATAACTAGCAAGTAAAAGCAGAATATTTTGGGCTTTTAAATTTCTATTAGTTACAAACCAATATAATATGAAAACAATCGGTAAAAATATGGCAAAATTGACGGAATTAAAGAGCATACTTAGGTGGTTTTAATTTATGCAAGTTTATAATCTTGAGAAATTATTTAAAAGCTGAATTCCGTAATCATGACTTTTTTCAGGATGAAATTGAACTCCATAAACATTATTTTTATTTACTGCACAACTAAACTCTATTCCATAATCCGTGATAGCAATAGTATCTTCAGAATCATTGCAACTAAAGTAATAAGAGTGCAAAAAGTAGAATTTCGCATCATTTTCCAATTTTGCTAACAACTTATTTTCTTTTACGAG
The DNA here is from genome assembly GCF_005116445.1 of Pedobacter frigoris. Classification (GTDB taxonomy): domain Bacteria; phylum Bacteroidota; class Bacteroidia; order Sphingobacteriales; family Sphingobacteriaceae; genus Pedobacter; species Pedobacter frigoris. The sequence goes on along the minus strand of NZ_SWBQ01000004.1, from coordinate 532,484 downwards.
AGCAATATCATTCCATCCCATATGTGGGAGATGTGTTTTGAATTTGATCTTAGTTTCATCAAATTTTTTCACTGTTGCATCAATCCATCCCAAACCAGGAAGCCGCCCCTCATCACTTGAATTTGCCAGCATTTGCATGCCAACGCATATGCCCATTACAGGAGTCTGATTTTTCAAGACCAATTCATCCAGTTTAGAGCGCATTCCAGAACCATCCAATTGTTCCATTGCATGATCAAAAGCCCCTACTCCTGGTAATATTAGCTTGTCTACATGATTTAAATCATCTGCAACCTTTGCTATTTTAAAGGGGACATCTAATTTTTTAAAAATATTAGCAAAAGCCCTAATATTACCTACTCCATAGTCTATAATTGCTATCATCTAAACAACCTTTTCTCCAAACCTAAAATCCTCATCACTTTTGATCCTAGAGCAATGATGTTCTTTTTGTTTTTGTAATCTCTATATGTCTTGTTTTCTCCTTCAAAAATTTCTTGCAACTCGGCGACTGTCAGATCTAGCTTATTTGCTACATATTCAAACTCTTGCTTTAAGAATTGTTCATCTAATTCCGGTCTTGAAATTCTGTCCAAGGCCTCTTCCCTAGTCATTTGATTAGTCAAAATTAAACTAGAAAAGTGAGCTCTTCTTTTTTCGAAACCGAATTTTCGTGGCAGCCAATAATCTTCATAAAAACGAGTAAATCTGGATTCATGATGTTTATGCTGGAACTTTTGCCATCCGAATTTCTCCTCAAGCATCTTTTCCACTTCTTTTTTGTTGTAAGGAACTAAATCTAAAGGCTTAAAAACATGCATTCCAAGAACATATTTATAGTATATTTTATATTTTAGAATATCGACCAAAGGAAATGTTTTTAAAGGCCGTTTACCAAAACGCCTATGTATGTCTTTCGTTAAAGTAGTATCAATACCCGCGTATCCGCCCCATTCTTCAGGTTCTCTACAACATTCAGTAGAGATATTGGAACCTGTTAATACATATTTTATTTTATTTTTTCTGGCAAACTTGTACAAAGCAGAAAAAAATGCGTAATCCTGAACTAAATCTTGATCTGGAATCTGAGATTTCAAAAATGCAACTTGTAAATCTTTGATTTCTTCCCAGTTCACAACTTCCGTATAAAGGTCTAAACCAAGTCCATCTATTAGTTTTTCAATATTCCCTACAGCTTGCTGCGTATTCCAGCCAGCATCAACATGGAATATTAGTGGCCTTAAGCCCATTTTCACTTTAGCAATATATGCCAGATAAGAACTATCCAACCCACCACTCATGCCTATTATACAATCAAAATCTTTCCCTTCTCCCTGCTTCTTGATCTTTTCAGCCATTTTCATCAATTCTTTTTCTCCTTCTTCATCGGGATGCCAATTAGGGAGCATAGTGTTATGAAAATTATGATAGTAATCACTTACGCCATTTTCATCAAAAACAATATTTGGATCGGAAGTGTCCATAATAGTTTTTGTGCAAATCTGATATTCTCTCATATGTAGTTTCGTAATTGTATTTTTTTTGCAAAAATGAATAAATCTTCTGACATAAAGTAATTTACGCCTCTATTTTTTGAACTTCTAAAATTTTCAAATACTTGTTTGTATATAAATGAGCTAGTATTTTATAATAGACCTCTTTATCTTCTGATAAAAGTTCAATATTAAAATGATAAATGACCAACTCCGGATTTTTTTTATTAGTTCTAGAAATATTGTCCAGTACAGTTGTAAAGAAAAAAGAGCCAATAGTTGCAGGGCATCTTTTCATACGCTGATATTCCTCTTCAAATGGAAGATCAATTTTTACAATTACAAAACCTATATCTTTAACTTTTGCCAGCTTCTCTTCACTTTCTTTTCTATGAGGATAATAAAGCACTTTCTTATCGCAATTTATTAAGAAAATTTGTGCTAGAAAAGATAGATAATCCTCTTCCTTGAGCAACCCAACCTCCACAATACTACTACCAAGGAAAATAAATTCGTGATCAACTAAAGTTTCCAGTGGATTGTCGAATTTCTCTTGAAGATAAAAATCAACTTGATCATATTTTTGAATTTCAAATTGATATTTGGTAAAGTAGATGAGACCTTTACTAAGCTTTATCCTATGTCTATATAGAAGCGACTTTATTAAAAACAATAAACCTCGATTATCTTTCTTTGCTCTCATGGAGCTAACAGTAAAGCTAGCTGTTCCTTCATCCATCAAATAAAACAGAGCCGGATTAACAATAGATAAAAAAAGGAGAGTATTGTCGCTATCATAATGACTTGCAAAAAAAAGAATATCCGTTGAGATAGGTCTTAGCGATTTGCAGTATTTAATATAACTCAGATGCTTATTTGGATTTAGCAAAATATCTTTAAAAACCCAGTTTTCAAAAACAATGACCTCTCCGAATTTCTCTTCGTCCTGTGCTCTCTTTACCACACGTTGATCACCGGTATCTTCAATTACAACTGTTACTTGAGAGCTATCAACGCTATATTTCCTAATTGCCTCATAGACTTGAAATAATTGGTGCTGCGCTCCTATGAGAAAAACATAATTTTTCATTAATGAAATTGCTCCTTTTCCTTTAAATCATAGTAATGATCCATGTTTCTATATTTAAATACCTGAGCAGGATTGCCACCAGCAATTCCACCAGCCGGTATGCTTTTACTAACAACGGCTCCAGCTTGAACAATAGCTCCCTCCCCTATCTCAATTCCGCCTAATATCAAAACCTTATCTCCAAACCACACATTATCACCTATAAATACATCTTTTATTAAGTATGTATCATCATAAGGGATCTTTTTACCATAATCGTAATTATGATAACTAGTAATAATTAAGCAGTCTGTACCAGAATGAAAGTTATCCCCAATTAATACTTTACCGATTCCATTAATAGTCATGCCATTAAAATTAGGGTTTCTTCCTAAATGCGTTTGTTTAGACAAACGTGTTCTACCACCAACATAAATTTCGCCTTTATGAGATCCAACTTGCTTTAAAACTAGAAATCCTCTTGCATTATTACGAATGCTAATTATCCATCGCTTTATCCTTCCTAACATTTATATCAAAATCTAAATTTCATTTTAAATTTAATCGCTTCAAAAAAACCAATCTTCCATGGCATATTATAAACCCGATTACTTAGCGCCCAAGTAATTAAAAATAATAAAAACCACGATAGCACACTTGATTGAACAGATCCCATCAGGCCCCATTTTTTTGTGAAAAAATAACAAATTGGAACATTTATTATTGCAATAAAAAAGGTAGTGGCAGCTAAAAACTTAGTTTTATTTGCATAAAATATATAATTTGAAACCAAAAAATACATGCCATTTAACCCAAAGCATAGAAGCATCCAAAATAAATATTTACTCCCTTCCCGAAAGCCTTCACCAACAAAAAATTCAAAAAATATAGGTGAGATCAAATAACCAATAACTACCATTAGTAAAATGCAAACCATAAAATAATAAGACATTACAACAATTTGAATATTAATTTTCTTATCATTTATTTTCAGTTTATTAAAAAGCCAAGGTACATATGCACTATTAAAAGATGTCAATACAATTAGAAGAATACTACTTATCTGAAAACTAATGGTATAAATGCCAGTCTCGTTTAAACCAAGAATTTTGCTAATAATCAATCTATCACTCAAAGCAATAATCAATCCTCCCACGGTATGTGGGATTAAAGGTAGACTAAAGTTTAAAATGTCTTTTATAAAAGATATTTTAAACTTAAAAATTGCCTTTTGATAGATAAGAATAATAAGGAAGGAAATAATAGCAAAGCTTCCCGCAGCATATTCCCAAGCAAGCAGGCGTCCTCTCCACCCCTCCAAATATTTTACGAGAAATAGGTAACTAAGACCAAAGTTCAGTAAAGATACACCTATTTGGAGTATGCCATATTGTATTGACTTTTCTTTAACTTGTAAAATAGACAATAAGATTAATGTAATATATTGAAAAAAGGAAATAAGAACAACTGGATACAGAATATCTTCAGGTAATCCTGAAAAATAGGAAATAGGGGTTCCTAAGAAACTGATAATTACAATAAATAGGATCAAACTTATCAAAACAATATAAAGACAATTTCCTATATATTGTCTAAAATCTATCCGGTTGAGACTAAAATATTTCCTTGTAATTGCCCCATGAACACTAAGACCTATGAAGGGGGTAATGAAGCTCACAAAAAGCGTATAAAGTGCTATAATACCGTATTCTTCTGGAGATAGATAATTTGTGAGTACAGGAATTAAAGCAAAAGGAATTGCGGCGTTAATTACATTAGCAGTAAGATAAATTGCTGTATTTTTAAATAGTGCTAATGACTTTATCATTTTGGGATTGGCTTTTTTTATTAAGAACAGTAGATGTTTGAGTCCGTGCTAATGCAAAAAGCATTAAATAAATAATTATATCCCAGAAGTTCGGGAAAAATCTTGATTCAACTAAGCTATAAACAAAAAATGGAACGAAATAATATAAGGGGTATTTAAAAAGTTTATAGAAAATAAATCTATAAACAAATAGCAGCGAAACAATTATCAGTGGAATAATACCGTATTTATTCCAAATATCTAGAAAATTGTTGTAAGTATAAGTCATTCCCGCAAAGTCCCCATCTTTATATCCAAATAATGCCTCTTGAAAACTCATTTTTTGAAAAAAAGCGGATTGGGCTTCACCTCTTATATCATCTTTTATGCTATTTGTATCAACAGTGCCTACGATGTCAATATATTCTAGAATTTGATGATAATAATAAGTTATAAAAAAGAATGAAAGTACACTTATTATGATGAGCATTTTTAATGCCAGTTTCTTGGAATATTCATAGCTAGCTATCAATAAAATAACAACAGCTATAACTATTCCAGCTCGGCTTTGTTGAATCAGGATCAATACTAAGTTAAGAGATGCAAAAAAAACTATTTTCCTGTTATTTTTTTCGTTATAATACTTATTTAATATCATATAAGCATATAGTGAAATGTTTAAGGTCAATGGTATTGCATTAGACGATGCCTTGCCAAAAAAATCTTCTAATTCGGGATGGATCAGCAAACTTGGCAATGTTGCATAATATACGATTCCATAATATATATATAGGAAGATAATATAAAAGTCCATCACCTTTGATTTTATTCTATTATTGTTTACGTAGTAATATGCAAAATAAGTAATAATAGGAGCTACAAAAAAAAAGTTGTCCAATTCTCCTTTAACAATAACATTGACCACACCAAAAAAGAGAAAAACCACCGAAAGAAGCAGTGGTTTTACATATATCTTAGATATTAATCCTTTTATATTTAGAATAGCATATAATCCATAACAAAAAACAAGTAATAAATAATATAACTTGGTATTGCTTTCAGATAGAAAAATAGATATAGTGAAAGGAGCTATAAATAAAAAAATAAATGTAATAGAAACTAAATATGATCTAATATTTCCCATCAAGAAATTATCTAATAACATCTAAAGATTAACTGAAAAAGCTTGTAACTCCAATTCTTACTCATATGGATAACCACTCATCTTAATATAGATATCCATCATTTCAAATTGTTCAGATATGCTACAGAAATCAGAATAATCATTTTCTAAAAATGCTCGCGTTTGCAAATATAAGCCTGGTTTAAAATCGATGTCATATTCTTCATCTTTTATCTCAATCGGATTAATTTGAACACTGCCTATAACCTGAACAGCCAATTTCTCCATAGGCTTTAAAATAAACCTATGCTTCTTGGTCATTATTTCAATGGCCCATCTGCCAGGCGCTTCCCAATTAGCTGTATAGGAAAATAAGGCTTCGCTAGTAGAAATACCCGAACCAACAAAAATTGCAGAACTCGGGTGCCAATCAATTGATCCGGAATGGTAAGCAGAGAGAACTTTGGGCTTGCCTCCTAAATAAAATGCGGTATCTATTACATGGGTAGAATTACCAAAAAACCAATTATTATGTTCTGCAGGATGTTTTACTAAATCTCGTATGGAATGAGACCATTCTGTAAACTCAAAAAAGAAAGAAGTAACCCCTCCATCAGCTTTTATTAACTTTCTCACAGTTCTAATAGAGGAGTAAAATCTTCTATTATAAGCCAATAAAACTGTTTGATTTTCAGCTTTTGTATTAACAATTGATTTGATTTCAGATGGATATCCAAATCCAGGTTTCTCTAGTAAAATATCAAGAACGCCGTAATTTAAAAGCTGTAATGTTGTGTCGGCCAAAGCCTCGATACCAACTGTTACAATAACTTTTTTTGGAATCTTTGGACTTTCACTTAAAAATTTTGAGAGTCCACCACAATATACAGTTACACCAAATTCTGATCTAAATTCTTCATAATTCTTCTCACCTCTACCTATTGCTATAAATGGCACATCTAGAGCCTTCAGGACCTTCGCATATTCCTTTGCCATCAAACCAGTTCCTATAATCCAAAGGTCGTTTTCAAAAACTTTCATTATATCATAATTATGTTATTGGAAAAACAGTATGATGTTGGCTCAATTCCAACCAATCAAACATCAATTTATGTACTTTTAAAGATTCACTAATGCTAGGTAATGCCGACTCTCCATTAGCTATAGAATCAATCCAAACAGAAGTTAGTTCTCCTAAAAATGGAGATACAAACTCCGACTTTAAAGATGGCAAGTAATCTGCACCATACCTTTGGATGGGCATCGCACTATCTTCTTTCCTTAAAGTTGTTATTCTTTCTTGTTCTATTTCATTAATGATTATATGACCGAATGGCGCAATAATGTCCCAATTACCAAAAACAGAGCTCTTAGCTGTGATTGAAACATGGGCCCTACCCACCTCATCACCATTGGCAAAAAACTTAATAGTACACCACCCTCCAAAATCACCATAGTCCGGTCCTCGTCCACTTGCTAAAAGATCTTCCTCGATCTCACCAGCAACGATTTTTGCTTCATCCGCGTCAAAAAGAAAAAACAACATATCCAAATAGTGAATTCCATTTGCTCCTATACCTATTGATCCGGTATTTATTGAAAAGATTTTATATCCAGATAGTTGAGGTCTGTTTTGTAAGTCATCTCTTAATGTTATGAAGGAAGGGTATAACCTCATATTAAGATTAACATAAGCACGCACGTTTGTACTCTCAATATACGATGATAGGTCTTCAACTTCTTTCAAATTTTGCCCTAATGGTTTCTCGACAAGTATATCTTTAGCACCTTTGCTAATTAACAAACGACAAATTTCTTTCCGATCCTTAGCAGGGGAGGCAATAATCGCAATATCTGCACTAAAATCTAAAGCAGATAAATTATCAAACAAATCTAATTTAAACTTATGCAGTAATGATTCTTGGGCCAATTGAATCCTCGCATTGTCTAATGCCGAGGCATTAATATCCAACAATAAAATTTCTGTAATATTATTATTTCTAGCAGCTCCTATCGCATGCCTCATACCCATCCTGCCTGCTCCAATTATTATCAACTTCATATTATATAATTTATTTGATATCATCTAAACCTTTTCCTGCCACATTATGTCGTAGCTTCCACTTACCATCTTCATCTTTACCCCATAGGTGTGGCGATCTAAATTTATCACATAGAGCATGAAAGTCTTCTGGCTTCATTCCGATATATTGCATCACTTCGTCAAAATAACGATCAGGGAATTCTCCGTCAAAACGATTAACTAAGGCAATTCCTTCTTCCCTTGTTAAATGTCTATTGCGTATTTCCTGAGAAGCATCATAAGTAGTTCTTCCTATACCAAATTTTATAAATGTAGTGTAGAAGTGTAGATCATCTATCTTATCATCTATCCCGCTATATTTACTATAAGTACCTTGAGTTCTAAAGGGTCTCGCTTTAAAGCCGGTATTTTCCACAGCGTAATAATAAACTTCCTGTGGAGTCCATTTTAGATAATAACCTAAATAATGAACTTCAATGTTAGCTCTTTCCAACTCCTCTGCTTTTGGAGGTAGGAAAGCCATGATATCAGAAAGTCTGACATCATATTTATCAATCAGTTCGGGAACTGAAACTCCACCCAGGAAAATCTCATCCAAATGCTCGAAACTGTAGTAAGACTTATCTCTCAATGAAGTCATATTGTCAGCAATAGGATTACCATATTCAGCCTCATTTTCACCATAGAAAATCAAATTGATACCTTGCGCAGCAGCAATTTTTGGAGCTAAATTTTTTTGTCCGAGAATAAATGTTTGAAACGGATGTAATAGATTTTCTATAGATAATTTAGTCAAAAGTTTCATTACCTTTCCATTTCTGTAAAAAGAAAGGTTATCGAATCCACTATCTAACCAATTTCTCCAATTTTTCAACCCATAATCTGTATACAATATCGGGGGCCAAGTACAAGTAAGAGGATTCATTCCATATTTATATTTCAAAATATGTGCCTGATAAGCACTATCTTTCCCTCCGCTGCCAGGTACAAGACAATCATAAGATCCGTCATTTTTCCTATGTTTATCCAATAACTTAATCAGTTCCTCCTCTCTCATCCCCCAATTAATATTATCTTTAATTTCTGCTGTTCTGCATGCATCACAAATACCATTTTCATCGAACTGCATAGTCACCTTTTTACTATCAATGGTATGTTTAAACTCAACTGCCGATGCAGGCCTTTGATTAGACATTACACATTTAGCACAAAATTTCACCTCGTGAGGCAGCCCATAATAAGCTTCTAATTTTTTTTCTGACATTATAATAAATTATTAATTATAGCCCAATTTCTATAAATTGAAATTCCTTTTTCAGCACTTTTTTCAGGATGAAATTGAGTGGCAAATATATTGTTTTTTGATATCCCTGAGCAATATTCTAAACCTTCGTAATTGCTTAAAGTCATTACACAAGATTCTTCTGTCGGATCGACATAATAAGAGTGAACAAAATACATAAATTCATTTTCTTCAATCTCAGATAATGGACTATTTCCCCAATGTTGTTTTGAGGAATAAATCTTATTCCATGCAATTTGAGGAACCTTTATTTTTCTTTCGTTATAAATAGCTGGAAATTTTCTAATAACACCGTCTATTAAATTTAATCCTTCTCCTGATCCAAATTCCTCACTTTTAGTAAAAAGCAGTTGCAATCCTAAGCAAATTCCAAACAGCGGTTTGCCATTTCCCACAGCATTTTTTATCGGTTCTACTAGCTTCAAATTTTCTAGATTTGTCATCGCCTCAATAAAAGCCCCGACTCCAGGCAAAATTAGCGCATCAGCTTCTTCAATCTCTTTCTTATCAGAACTTATTATAGCATTCATCCCTACTGTATCACATGCCTGTTTTACACTAAATAAATTCCCAAGATTATAGTCAATTATGACTACCTTTTTCTTAAAGTCACCCATTATATTCTGCATTCAATTTTGTTGTCAACTAAGTATGATTTTATATCATTGAGGCTGCACGGTTCAAAAATATGAAAATTTCTCTTCTGCTGGAGGAATTCTGTATTTCCTTCTTTATCAGATTTTTGAGATTCATTCTCTTTAATAAATTGATAGTGAAGTAAAGATCCCAATGCAACCGCATCTGCTTTTCCTTCTTTAATTACAACGGGAATGTGTTCTTTCTTTCCTGCTCCACCGTGTGCGATAAGGGGAACTGAAATTAATGAGCTTACTTTCGAAATCAATTCTAAATCGAATCCTTCTCCAGTTCCTTCTTTATCTACCGACGTAATTACTATCTCTCCGACACGCATATCATCTAACCTCTGCGCCCATTCAAATACATCTAAGCCAGTATGTTCCCGCCCGTTGTCAGTGTATGCAAGATATTGTCCATTTTGTTCTTTAATTGCTTCAATAGCGACAACAATAGTTGATGATCCAAACATTCTCGTTGCATCCTTTATCAATTGTGGATTATTTATGGCAGCTGTATTTAAACAAACTTTATCTGCACCCGCTCTTAATACCTCTTTAATGTCAGAAATACTTCTTAAACCACCACCAACGGTAATAGGGATAAAAATACTCTTTGCAGTTTCAGAAATAATATCATGCAAACTGTTTCTCTCATACAGAGAGGCCACAACGTCCATAAACATAAGCTCATCAGCTCCTTGTTCATAATAAAACTTCGCAAAATCTGATGGTTTGCCCAGAACCCGCAATCCCTCTAAATGTATTCCCTTTACTAAATTTGGCCCCTTAATATCTAATCTAGGGATAATTCTAACTGTTTTCATTCTTCGCTTCTATTAAGAAATATTCTGCTATTTTCCAATCTCTCATGTTATCGATATCAATACTTCGTTCCTCTGGCATCACGCTTTTAATAATTTTTGTAAACCCCTGAAAATTAGTTCTCTTTAACGCTGCTACACTTATTAAATACATTGAACCATTGAAAGCATAAACCTCTGGACAATCCTGTCGTCGTATGCCATCCGATTCTTTTGACTTTTTTAAATAGCCATATTGATCTTGTTCAAATAAATTAAAATAAGGGCTATTTTTTGACACACAGACTGAAACAACCATATCACAATCTGCAGTATACAAAGCATTCATTTTGTTAAAATCTTCAACTAATCTAAACGGTGAAGTTGGTTGCAACAAAAGTACACTATCAAAATTAATATCTAAGGCATCGTAATGATTTAAGGCATGCATAATCACTTCATAGGATCCCGCAAAATCTGACGCCAATGCATCCGGCCTTACAAACGGAACGGGTAAATTATATTTTTCAGCGATATCAATCACCTCAGGATCATTCGTACTAATACAAACGATATCATTATGAGTAGCTACCTCTTTTGCAAATAATATTGAATAAGCAATCAACGGAAGTTCACCCAAATTCTTAACATTCTTACCTTTCAAACCTTTTGAGCCCGCTCTAGCGGGAATTAAAATTAAAGTTTTCATGTTAAATTAATATGTTTTATATCTTCTTGCGCCTTAATAAAATCCTGATGTTTACCTATATCTAGCCAATATCCTAGTAAAGGGTAATGAACAAGCTGATGTTGGTCGTCCTCAATGAGTATATCCATCAAATCAGTAGCGTTAAAAAAAGTATCTTTATTTACATATTTTTTTAAATGTGATTTAATTAAATAAATTCCACCATTTGAATAATAAGTATAAGTTGGTTTTTCAGAAAAAGCACTTACTTGGTTTCCTTCGGTCTCTAAAACAGCATATGGAATATTTACATTATAAGGGATACTGGCTACGGACATACAAGCCTTATTCTCAGTATAAAAATTATAGAAATCTTCAAAATCTATATTTGTCAATAAATCCGAATTCATAACCAAGCAATCATCATAAGAAAAATTTTCTATTAATGACAATGCCCCTAATGTTCCCAGAGGATCTTTTTCTTCTAAATATGTGATTTTGACCCCTTTTGCAGTACCATCTCCAAAATAATTCATGATCTGTTCTTTCAAATATTTAACACTGATATAAATATCCGAAATACCATAAGCGATCAAACGATCAATATTATGCTCAATGATTGGCTTATTTCCTATTTTGAGCATGGGCTTAGGGCATGTATCTGTAAACGGGCTTAATCTTTCTCCTCTACCTCCAGCCATGATCAATGCTGTAACCGGAAGAATCGTCTTCGTTTTGGTTAGGTCAATTACATCTAAAAGTTGATAATTATCATCGATTAAAGGAATTAATTGAATGCCATTTTTCTTATACTCTTTGATAAGTAAAATATTCTCTTGACTATTCTTTAAAAATTTAAAATTGCTATTCATGAAGGAAAAAATTGGCTGTGAAATTTCCAGCCCGTTAAGCAATCCCCTTCTAATATCACCATCAGTTAGAGAACCGACCAGCTTATGATCATTATCCACAACAAACAATGTTCTGCTCACAAAATCTCTCAATAAATCAAGCGCCCTCAAAGCAACCCTAGCTTCTGCATTCAAATTAACAATATGTTGTTCCATGTTATTCATTTTAATTGCTTTAAAATATTAATGAGATTGCTCGATGAATTCTTTTTAAAGTATATATTCTCTTCAGAAAAATGTCTTTTATCATTTATTGTATTTATGGCTTCTTGAATAGAAGCCTGGATTATTGGAACCTGCAAAATATTTTTACTAGTTGCTCGTCCTTCTTGCCTATTTCCAATGTTTATCACATACTTTCCAAAACTCGCAGCTTCTATTATCCCACTCGAAGTATTTCCCAATAAGAATGAACAATACTTCATAGCAGTAAAATAGCTTTGAGAGCCCAAGTTTTCAACTAAATAAACGTTGTTGTTATTTCTCAATTCGTCAACCAATATTTTTCTTACAATATTGCCTTTAGTATCAGCATTAGGCATTGTTATTAAAAACTGAAAAGAAGGATTATCTTTAATAACATTGACCAATTCATAAGCATATTTTTCATTATCTGAGGGAGAAACTGTTTCAGGATGAAATGTGGTAAGAATTGTATCCTTAGACAAGTCAATATGCCATTTTTCTTTAAATTCAGGTATTGTCAACAATGGAATGGTTGAAATATTTTCAAGACCTAGCGCCCCAATATAATATATATTATTATCTGAGCCTATGATTTCACTAACTTTCTTACCATACAATGCAGTGGAAACAAAATGAAATTTAGATGCTAAAGTAATTGCGTGTCTAAATACATTATCAATAGCCCCCAGTGTAGTTTCACCACCATGTAAGTGTGCAAAAGGAATGTTAAATGCAATACCCGCTGTTACTGCTGCAAACATTTCATATCTATCTCCAAGGCAAAATATCAAGTCAAAATTGGCAGCATGTTGAGCCCAAAAACCAGCAAATTTAATAGTAGTTAACCCAATTGCGGTAGAAATTGATTCCCGACTATCGGTCATGAGCATAGACTCAATCGCATATTTTACTTCAAATCCTTCTTTGATTATTTGTTGGATCGTCTCACCATGAAAAGTGGACAAGTGGGTTCCAAATGCAATAATGCTTAATTCAAAATATTTGTCTTCGCTTAATCTTTTTAATAAAGGAAGGTAAATTCCAAAATCTGCTCTTGAACTCGTTAAAACTCCTATCCTCATAATACAAAGTCAGTAAAAGATAGTTTATGACCGGCCTCTAAATCTTTATTTAACTCTTTTCCAATAAGATCATCCATAATCATTGGTGAAATACCGTCACCCGGCCTTAGCATTTCAAAATCTTCTGCAGATAAAAACTCCCCGGCCTTTTTATCTCTGTTTAAATGAATACTCTTTCTTGCTATGCTCGAATTTTTCATTTCAGAAATAGACGGCTCCTTTAGGCCTGATCCGGATATGGCTGCATCTATATTTCTAATCGCACTAACCATTGCTTTTAACTCCAAAGGCTCCAAAGATGCAGCATGATCAGGCCCTGGCAAATTGCGGTCAAGTGTATAATGTTTCTCTATTATCCTAGCTCCCAGCGCCACAGCTGCGATTGGGACTTCAATACCAAGGGTATGATCTGAGTACCCGACTTCTGTCCCAAAAACTTCCCCTATATGAAGCATTGCCTTTAGGTTGACATCATGCATCGGTGTTGGATATTCAGTATTGCAATGAAGTATTGAAATATCATCTTTTCCAATTCCATTTTTCAAGAATACATTTATCGCTAAATGAATATCTTCCATCGTAGCCATACCTGTAGATAAGATTACTTTTGAAAATAATTCCGCAGCTCTTCTTAAGTAGGGAAGGTTAGTGATCTCTCCCGATGGAATTTTAACCATATCCAAACCTATACTTGAAAGATATGTTAAAGACTCTAAATCAAAAGCCGTAGAAAAAAATTTAATATTTTTACTTTTGCAGTAAGCAATCAAATTTTCATGGTCCTTTATGGAAAGCTCCAATTTTTTAAGCATCTCTAATTGAGATTCTTCATTATTTTGGGTATTTTCTATCTGATAATCGGCCTTCTTTGCTGCGCTGGAGACGAGTTTATCGGCCTTAAAGGTTTGAAACTTCACATAGTCAACTCCCGCAGCGACAGCAACATCTATTAACTTGAAAGCATTATCCAAATTTCCGTTATGATTTACACCCGCTTCCGCAATTATAACTGTATGTTTCATTAAATTATTTTATTACAGGATTACCAACATAAACTCCAATTTTAAACCCTGAAACCACTTGGTATATTAACAAGTCTGTCTGCCAACCAAATGCTATTTTTTAAGTCATCCGCCTGACAATTTTTAAACATTTCCAATCTATTCATCAACTCCCAAACTGGTCTAGTCATTACTCCATTAGAGTTAGAATAAGTTAAAAATGCGTCACGTTCTTCACGATTATCAAATAATAAAGCATTAAGCCAATAATTAGCTTTAGCCTCTGAGATTTCGGCTATAAATTCGATATTTTGCGATTCAAAGAATTCTTTGTAAGAACTAGATAAATTCCTCTTATTTTCGACAAATTTCTCCAGCTGTTCTAATTGTGCGCAGGCTAAGGCTGCATTTAAGTTTGGCATCCGATAATTGAATCCAATTTCATCGTGAACGAATTCCCATTTGTGAGGCACTTTTGCCTGAGTGGTTAAATGCTTAGCTCTCTTTGCTAGCTCTTCATCATCTGTTATTAAAGCGCCGCCGCCACCACAAGTAACAGTTTTATTCCCATTGAAACTGAAAACACCAATTTTACCAAAAACTCCGGTATGTCTACCTTTATAATAACTCCCTAATGATTCAGCTGCGTCTTCGACCAAACAAATACCCCATTCTTCACATATTGCTCCAATTTCATCGATTCGGCAAGGTAATCCGAAAGTATGCATTGGTACACAAGCGGAAATCTTCTTTCCCGTTAACCTATTATATGTACCATTTGGTTTCTTTTCGGCATTCTGTTCCAGAAAGCTTTTTAAGGCACTAGAAGACATTCCTAAAGTATCTCTGTCTACATCTACAAAAAGTGGTGAAGCCCCTACATAACTAATCGCATTGGCGGTAGCAATAAATGTCAAAGATTGAGATAAAACTTCATCTCCAGATTTTACACCCGCCAGGATCAATGCCATATGTAATGCATTTGTGCCATTCACAATGGCAACCGCATATTTGGCACCAGTGATCTGTGCCATCATTTCTTCAAATTTATTTACATAGGATCCAACCGAAGATACAAAAGTCGAATCTATAGCATCAAGAACATACTCTCGTTCATTACCTATAAAAACGGGTTCATGCAACCCTACAAAATCCCTCTCCGGATACTGCTCTTTAACAAAAGTGACTATTTTCTCAAATTTTTCTATCATGTTACATCTTGGCGTCTAAATACTTACCTGTTTCTTTATGTCCAAAATCAGGAATCATCTTATGAAATAAGTCTACAATGTCATCTTTTGTCCATGATCTATTACTCTTCAACTTTGTAATAGCATCACTGAAATATTCAAGCTTATACTGGTCAAAACCCGATTCATTTTTAATTACTCCAAGATTTTCAAAACGGTCCATATCAAGGGTTTCATTATCTGTAAAAAACTCCTCAAAATCCTTTTCCCCGGTAGTATCACTGGTGGTAAACAGACATGGCCATTTTTTCTGTTGAGGAAGTGTTTCAATCAATCCCCGGGCTTCACCTTCGGTTTTACACAAAAAAGGTTCATATTCCAATTCTGCAAGATATTTCTCGGCAATACTTGCAAAAGTTATCAGATGTAAATCTTCACTTAATTTCGGAAAGAAGACATCTCTGTTCTCACCAAAAATACATGACATTAAACACAACTCACCTGATTCTTTAGGTATTACAAAATACCTCTTAATATCATTTGGAGCAACGATGGGTTGTTTTTTTTGAATTCTTTGGTTAAACCCATGTAATAAAGATCCATCAGAAAATGCAACATTTGCAAACCGTGCAGTGGAAATGCTAATTTCTTCACTTTTTCTCATTAAAAACATTTCCATAATCCGCTTGGATGCACCCATCATGTTTACAGGATTAGCGGCCTTATCTGTTGATACACAAAAATACTTTTTAGTTCCTTTTGCTATAGCATGATTAATAGTCTTTTCAGTATTAAAAATGTTTACATCAATCATTCTCATTAATGTATAAGGATCTTTTTCACTTCTTACATGTTTTAATGCAGATAGGTTCAAAATATAATCATAATAACCGTCATTTTCAATAAAAGCATCATACTCTACAGATCCGATATCTAACGCAAATGTTTGGAAGTCTCCATCAATATAACCAAATGAACTCCTTATGTCACGCACAAGTTCCACCATATTGTTTTCACTAATATCAACAACATGCAGTTTAAGTGGATTTCTCTTAAATATTTCTTTTGTTACAGCCTGGCCTATTGAGCCCGCTCCCCCAATTACTAAAAAACTCGAATTTGAAACAATCTCTTTTAATACTGTTTCATGACTTTTTATGTCTTGAAAAAATAATTCTTTATTTCTGCCAATTAGGTTAAGAATATTCATTATTTACTGTCTTCTATTTATATTGTCTTATTAAAATAATACGGTTTGTAAGCCTATGGGGCTTTCTGAGACCATCACCTGCAATAAAAATTCGTTTTACAGTTAGCTCGTTTTAAATTTATTAAGCATTTTCCCGATCCACGAACCAGAATCATTTTCGCCATAATTCCCATATCCATATCCATATCCATAGTACTTGCTGGCAATATCATTTACAACAATACCTAGGTTTTTCATTTTTCCCTTACGGTATAAATCCTCCACAATTGAAAGCTGTGCTTTCTGAGTAACTTTTTGTCTGACCAAATAAAGTGTCACATCTGCGTACTGAGACAATAGCTGTGCATCAGTTATGATACCAACCGGGGGAGCATCCATGATAATATAATCAAACTGTTTTTTGAGTTCATCTATTAATAAAGGGGTATTTTCACTCATTATAGTTTCAGCAGGGTTTGGAGGCAACGGACCCGATGAAATGATAAACATATTTTGATTAATTTTAAGTGGTTTTACGATGTCTTTTACATTAATATCCGGACTGATGGTATAATTACTAAATCCCACATCATTATTTACATCCAATTTTGCAGATAGTCCCGGTTTACGCAAATCTAATTCCATCAATAAAACCTTTTTCCCTGCCAATGCCAAAATGTTACCTAAATTAATCGCAGTAAAGGACTTGCCTTCTCCAGACATACTAGATGTTAGAAGAATTATTTTTTCATCCTTAGTTTTCAAATAAAATGATAAATTAGTTCGTAAGGCTCTAAATTGTTCAGAAATAGAAGATCTACTCTGATTCGCAACGATCAAATTATCTGAGCTTAAATTGTGACTAATTTCACCAACTACAGGCACCTGAGTTAAAGCTAAAATTTCTTCTTTTGTTGATATACTTGTGTTTAAAACTTCTTTTCCAAGTATTATCAATATTGGGATAATTATTCCAAAAAGTAATCCAGCCAAATAAATGCCGCTCTTTTTAGGACTAGTTGGCAATACCTCTGACTTTGGAGGGTCTATCATTTTAGCTATGGAAATATTAGATGTCTTTGATATTGCTGTTTCTTCAGCTTTTTGCATCAAGAAAATATATAACTCTTGCTTAATTTGTTGTTTTCTAGCTAATTTCAAATAATTCTTCTCAATTTGAGGGACACCTCCAATTTGACCTTCGGCTTCTTTTAGTTGTGTTCTTAATTTATTTCTCGTTACCACAAAAGAATTTTTTGTACTCTGAATATTTGATAATATACCTTTTCTCAGTCCCGTAATTTGGGTATCGATATTCTGAATAAAAGGGCTTTCTTCTGTAAGACCTAATAGTTGTTTGTCTCTTTCAATAAGCAAGCTATTATATTGATTCATCAAATTAGAAAATATAAGGTCTTGAGGTAGTAAAGAGGTTGGAAAGACACGCTTATTTTTAGTTTCATCCTTAAGATAATCTTCCAGATCACTTAGAACGGTGACCTGAGTCTCGGCTTTAGCTAACTCTGATGCAAACTCACCCGAATTCTGCACTAATAGCTTCCCTTGCTCTGTCATGTCTGCTAATTTATTCTGCTGTTTAAAGCTTTCTACTTTATTCTCTACATCACCCAATTCAGATGCAATCAAATTTAGCCGTTCCGTTATAAAACGATAAGTACTATCTGCAATAGCATTTTTATCACTTAAATTAGCCTCGGCATATCTATTAATCAGCGCATTCAAAACGTCTTCACCCTTATTAGGTAAGGTGTAAGACAGCCCTAAGTCGATAATCGAAACTTGTTTATTTGAAACATTAACAGAAAGTTGTTTCATTAATGCTGCAACACGTGAGTCAATAGAACTAACTGTAACAAAATATTCTCCCTCTGGCATTTTCAAACCATTATTTTGGGTTAAATTTAAAGTTCCAATGCCTGCAACATCAAAATTTTCATTCCACTTAACGTCTTTTTCAAAATGATCAGAACTTATTTTTAATCTGTCTCCGGAAAGTTCTTCTACGCTCAGTCTCGTCTGCCTTATCGTATCAATTCCTTTGATGATATTTAATTTAAACGGGGCCCTATACAACTCCCTACTTATTAAATTAGATTTTCGTGTATAGACAATGTTTAATTCCATTTGTCTAACCACCTGCTCCATTAGAAATCTGGTTTTCAGAATCTCGACCTCATTATCGACTGAATTTTTACCACCCATTAATCCACCTAGATCCATCAAAGCTCCCGCCTGCTTACTTATTCCCCCTCCTTTTTCATCGTCATTAACTAGGAGACGAGCTTTTATCTGATAAGTTGGCGGAGTATATCTTGAATATAGAAATGAAGCAACCAGGCATATAAATACACTAAAAATAAACCAGTGCCATTTATCAATCAATTTATTGAAAACCTTTTTTAAATCAATGCTATTTTCTTCGTTATCAAAGTTCTTCGATGGAACTCCTTCAGCTGTATGCATGTATATATAGTATAATAAATAAAAATCTATTTGAGATTTGTAATTGCGATTACAATCACAGAAAGTACTGATGCTATTACGCCAATAGTCTGAATTTGCCCTGAATTAGATGCAGAAACCTTACGTTTATTCGGTTCAATATAAATAACATCATTCTGCTTCAAATAATAAAAAGGGCTATTGAAAATCTCTGATGAATTCAAATTCAGCCTTGCAAATTCTTTTTTACCATCATTATCACGAACAATCAGTACATTTTCTCTTCTTCCGTAGATGGTCAAATCCCCGGCTAAACTTAATGCATCTAAAATAGATACCTTCTCATTGGGTAAAGTATAAGTCGATGGCGTATTAACCTCACCGAGCACACTTACTTTAAAATTAGCAAAACGCAGTTGAACATTCGGATCCTTATAATCCTTACTCACCTTCTCGCGAACTAATTCTCTGGCTTGATAGGTGGTCAATCCTGCAACTCTAACTTTACCAACCAGCGAAAGTTCAATATCACCGTTCCTGTCTACCAGGAAACCTGTGGTTTGACTTGCTGCAGCAGAATTTGTACTTCCCCCCAATAATGGTGTTGCCGCCGCCTGGTTAACAACCGCACCCGTCTGAGGATTCAGCGTAAAAATATTAATACTTAAAATATCATCAGTTTGAATAACAGGCTCCGTAAATTTAGCTGCATTTTCAAGCTTTGCCTGATCAACGCCCTGTATATCCTGGAAATAAGCGATCTTTTTATTGCTCACACAAGAAGATGCTAAAGCAACAATTGCTACAAATAGACTTAATTTGAGAGTTTTAATTACGTTAATATTTATATTCATAGGTACGATTATTGTTATAATCAAATTGGCAGGCGCAAATTTAACTTTTTAATTATATTTTCACAGGTTATTTTTACCATCATAAGAAAAGCTCCTTGTTTTTAAACGGATAATTCCCTAGTTTCTGATGCAAAGAACCATTTGCTACCGCATTAGATAATGCATCCAGGTGCTTTTCATGATGCAAATCTGTTGCAGCAAAGTCATACATGCCTTTCGACAATAAATATTCTGCGGTTTTCTTTACTTCCTTACCATAATAACCCGTAACGGCCAGCAAATTCAACTGGAAAAATACCCCCATGTCTTTCAACCGATGATACTTTGCATGGTGGTTATGGTAAAAATTATATCTTTCAGGATGTGCCAGGATTACTTTATAACCCTTGATCTGCAAATCAAAAATGCTTTTTTCTATATCAGGAGTCTCAAATAGGTAAGACATCTCAACAAGGATATGCTTATCAGGCATACACAAGAGACTTTCATGAACGCTAAATGTATTGTCGATCATATGCTCTGCGGCAGTAGAGACACTGATATCCAGCCCCTTCTCAGCTAATGCTGATTTTACCAAATCCAAAGCAGGCAAAATAGTTTCAGTCGTATTAGGATAAAGTTCAGTATAGATATGTGGGGTACAAATGAATTTGCTAAAACCAAGCTCATTCAGCCTTTTAATCAAGTGAACAGAAGTTTGAACATCAGGAGAACCATCATCAATACCCGGAAGTAAATGAGAATGGATATCGACGCCCAGCCATTCCAGGTCAGTAACCGGCTTACTTTTGTTAAAAATTGAAAACATTAATTATTTTTAATTGATTCTAACATATCCAAATTTTTCCCTGTAACCTAAAACAGGCGCTGCCAAAAATATAAAGAAAAATCCGCAACAACCACATTTTGTATTAATATTCAATCATTTAACACTAGAGTATCATTCTGATAACCTATTCAAAATAATTCAAAGTCTTAAATCCGCCGTCTTTCAAATACTCATCTTTCTTCATCAAATGCAGATCCGACTGAACCATATCCTTTACCAGCGCTGCTAGATCGTATTTTGGCTTCCATCCCAATTTTGTATTTGCCTTGGTAGGGTCACCTAACAACAAATCAACTTCTGTAGGGCGGAAATATTTCTCGTCAACCTGAACAACAACTGTGCCCGGCTTCAAATACTCATCGTTTAATCCAAACTTGGCCACCATATCCTGATCTACATCGATAATTACACCCCGCTCATATTGATCCTTACCGCTAAATTCTATATCTATACCCAGCTCAGCAAAGCTCATCCTCACGAAATCTCTTACTGTTGTTGTCACCCCAGTTGCGATCACATAATCTTCTGCTTTTTCCTGCTGTAAAATCAGCCACATGGCTTCTATATAGTCTTTAGCATGACCCCAATCGCGCTGTGCCGACAAGTTGCCCAAGTATAAACAGCTCTGTAAACCCAAAGCAATCTTAGCTGCTGCCCTGGTGATCTTACGCGTCACGAAAGTCTCCCCTCTCAGTGGACTTTCATGGTTGAATAAAATACCATTGCAGGCATACATCCCATAAGCTTCCCTATAGTTAACAGTGATCCAATATGCATACATCTTAGCAACTGCATAAGGCGAACGTGGATAAAAAGGAGTACTCTCACTCTGAGGCACCGCCTGAACCAAACCATACAATTCTGAAGTCGAAGCTTGGTAGATTCTTGTTTTTTTCTCCAGTCCCAATATACGTATCGCTTCCAATAGTCTCAATGTACCCACGCCATCTGCATTAGCCGTGTATTCCGGCATTTCAAAACTCACATGAACGTGACTCATCGCTGCCAGGTTATAAATCTCATCCGGCTGCGTTTCCTGAATGATGCGGATCAGGTTGGTTGAATCCGTTAGATCACCGAAATGAAGTTTGAAGTTTACTCCCTGCTCATGCTGATCCTGGTACAGGTGATCGATTCGATCAGTATTGAATAAAGATGATCTTCTTTTAAGACCATGCACAAAATATCCTTTTTTTAACAAAAACTCTGCTAAATAGGCCCCATCCTGACCTGTCACCCCTGTAATTAAGGCTACTTTCATCGATTATACGCTTTAATATTTAAGTCTGTAAACATACGCAATTATTTATTTTGCTACAGTCGAGCATCTGCAAACTTGCGGTCAATACATGATTTGGTATCAAATATTACCGCTCCACTATCTTTATATTGCTGGTAGTCCAAATTCAAAAATTCGGAATGCGCCACAGCAATAATGATGGCCTTATACTCCAAAGAGTCTAAATTCTTAAGCAATTCAATGCCGTATTCTTCCTTTACTTCCTCCGGATCGGCCCACGGATCATAAAGATCCACTACCATCCCAAACTGCTTCAATTCGGTATAGATGTCTATTACCCTTGTGTTTCTTATATCCGGACAGTTTTCTTTAAATGCAAAACCAAGTATCAATGCCCTCTCTCCTTTCACAACCGACCCCTTTGCAATGAGCATCTTCACAACCTTACCTGCAACAAACACACCCATATCTTCATTTACCCTTCTTCCTGAGAGGATAACCTGAGGATTATAGCCCAAAGCGTTTGACTTATGCACTAAATAATAAGGATCCACACCGATGCAATGACCGCCTACCAGTCCTGGTTTATATTTTAAGAAATTCCATTTTGTACCCGCCGCCGCAAGTACATCAGAAGTGTCAATGTTCAATTTATCAAAAATAAGGGCCAGCTCATTCACAAAAGAAATATTCAAATCCCTTTGTGCATTTTCAATCGCCTTCGAGGCTTCGGCCACTTTGATACTAGGTGCCTTATGTGTTCCTGCGGTAATGATCTGACCATATAATTGATCTACCATATCTGCAATTTCAGGCGTTGAGCCTGAAGTGACCTTAACTATTTTTGTAAGGGTATTTACTTTATCTCCCGGATTTATCCTTTCTGGTGAATACCCACAGTAAAAGTCTACATTGTATTTCAAGCCCGAATATTTTTCCAGGATTGGCACGCAATCTTCCTCCGTACAACCTGGGTAAACAGTCGATTCATAAATGACCGTATCACCCTTAGTCAAAACCTGGGCAATCATTTTAGTCGCAGTAAGCAATGGTTTCAAATCCGGGGCTTTAAACTGATCTACAGGCGTAGGGACAGTAACGATATAGATATCGGCTTTGTTTAATAGTGTTTTATCGGCCGATAGACGTAATCCTTTATTTAAAACAGTGTTCAACTCAGACAGATCAGCTTCTTTAGTTCGGTCTTGATTAGCTAGCAGATCGTTTACCCGTTGTTCATTGATATCGAATCCCAGAACATCATAATGCTTTGCAAATGCCATCGCAAGAGGGAGCCCTACATAACCTAATCCTATTATAGCAATATATGGCTTTTCAATACCCGGCATAGTGGACAAACATACTGAAATATTCGATCTGTAAAAAACGCATGACAATCTATAAATTAAAGAATATTAAAAACAAAAGGGCTTTAAATAAGCCCTGTTTTCTTTTCTTTAAGCAAAACATATCTGTTTGTAGTACATTTTGGACACCAGTAAATTCTTACAGGAACAAAACCAAAGACCTGTTTAAGGAGGAAACCCCGTGGTACCTGATAGTGGAAATCAGAGTTGCATTTTCTGCATTTGTAATCTAAATAGCTCATTTATATGTGTGTTTGTTTGCGTTAACGTGATAACTTGTCATTTCGCTACATTACCTAATTCACGAATAGATAAATTATCATTTTCATTTGTTACCCCCTTGTAAGCAAAAACCTGACCAAATTTTCTAAGGACAGGTTTAAGTCACTAAGTGGTTACGTATATATTTGTTAAAGGGGGCTATTATCAGTAACACTTCCCTTTTATAAGAAACCCAATTTGGTTATATAGCATTTTGGAATGCTATTTTTAGCTTATCCAAGGATGGTTTGGTAATGGGATGTTAAAATACAGCTTAGATAATTGATCAAATAGGAATTATTCAAATAGTCCGTGCGTTAAATTTATTACATATTGCTATTTGTTCGTCATTTAATCAAATGTTTTATTTTTTGCGACTTTCCCCAGAGACTCGGACATTTAAAACTAGGAAAATCAGGACAATCACGTAACTTAAAATTACATTAACTGAGATGAAAACAAGTCGGCCTTTCAGCCGACTTATTTTGACGTAACATCAACACATAATCTTTTTGTCTATCACCACTTTTAATTAATTTTTCTTGAAGATCAATAAAATTTCATGATCCGATCCGCATATCGCGACCCAATATAGCATATCAAAAAGTTGTAACTCAATAAGCTTTGTATACAACCCAAAATCTACGGCCAAGTTGCTAAAGCTACTTTACTTTTGTCAGGTATAAGAAATACTTTTTCGTTAAAAATCATTGGTGTAATTTCTACCGCAGCACTAGTCAAACAAATTTTGCAGTCTCGTAAACACTTTTCAACAGTAGTGCTTTTATCTTAGAAATAAGATAGTAACAATTGCCAAAATTGTGTTTAGAATAGAGCTCTGGATTTACATCATATTTTGCAGTGTAGTAATAGTCAGGCTCACTTGCCAATTCATCAACTACATTCCACCTTCTAATCAACAGGTCGTAGAACCTTCGCACCATAGTCAAGCGGCTTACTATAACTTTTTAGCTGTTTTCCAACTAATCCGTTCTACAAACCCCACTTCCAGCACACATGACTACAAAAAATGATCCTCTACGACTTGGGTTTATCCCATGCCCTACCGGTCAAAGGTATAAAAAGTACCCCATGCAAACTCATACCCCTCGTTTATTTCATCAATCAATCTTAATCTCTCAGCATTTTCAGCATTAGTAACAATTAAACTTTTCTCAGTTTCTATGTCATCTATATCAAGTACCTTAAACTTATTTCGTTCGAAATTAGAATGAAGTTCAGACTTAAACTGGCTTTTACTCTCTGCCAAACAAGCAACATTTACATATGCTCCATCTGAGGTTATGAATTCGTTTCCTTCAAGTGGTATAACTTCCACTAAGGCCAACCATATTTTCTTATTCATTATTTTTTCTTTTTACTTGGATATTCATGATGAACGTTGTCACTTTTTTTTCCGGCCTTAGTCCCATAATCCTTTGTACCCTTGCCTTTTCCCTTAACGCCAGTGCCATGGTGATAATGCGATCCGCCTTTGTTATCTTTAGTATGCTTTACTGGCGTTCCCTTTCCACCCTGCCTTGCAGCGTCTTTTGCTTGTTTTTGCGAAGAATGATGTACAGTATGTACCATAGGTTTACCACTAGGGCCTAGTTTTTGACCTGTTTTAACATCTAGCTTTTGTCCCACATGTGTAACCACATCGGCTACTTTCTCACCAACATACTTAAGTAATTTCTTTGCGGTGCTTCCAGAAATAACAGGGAGTAAAATCCCTAAGCCTGCGGCCGTCTTATCTACTGCTGTTGCTCTTGAACCATCTATATTTATTGCTTTTGAACCTCTCGTTAAAGTAGTAGCTAGTACGGTTGCATCGTTAACATCCGTAAAACTCAAATAAAGTCCAGGTAGTTTTTTAAATCCTTCCGAGATATCCGCACCGATAAATCCTAGTTCATTTGACATTGACATACCGCAACTTCCGTCACACGGGTGGTCGGGGCAGTTTCCATCCGGATCAATCAGATTTATGGGATTATTCCAAGTGTAGGCATATGGAGATTTATCGATCTGCTCTTCGTCATCACTTAAAGCATCAACAACGTTGAAACGCCCAATCACCGGGTCATAGAACCTTGCCCCATAATCAAGCTGTCCCAGCTCTGTTTGCAACTCCTTGCCATTATAAAGATACTTATTCACCCCGGCACTTGCAACCTTCTGCATCCCAAAAGCATAATAGTTATCTATTTGAAGAGCTTGAATACTCCCTGTGACAGGGTGTTTATTAAACGTATACCTCACATTACCCAAATGATCCGCCAGGTTATATTCATAACTATAAACCCCGCTATTATTCCTGGCCTTACCTTCCTCAGTCATGATAAACTCGATCGCACCACCAGTATACTGGATTCCGTCCACGTAATCTGAAGTAGCTTCCGAACTACTCACTTTCCTTAGCTTCTTACCCGTCGCATCATAAGTGTAGGTCATGCTCAAACCTGATTTTGTTACGGCTATAGGTAAACTCAAATGGTTATAACTCAGCGTCACGCCATTGCGGCCATCAAAAGTCACGCTTCCATTCTCATCATACAAATAACTGCCTGTAGCAAGTGGCCCGCCTGCAATGTTCTGAAGCTGGTTACCTGTATAGTTATACAATCCCACTGCACCGCCATCCCTGCTCAATGTCTTAATATTTCCCATGACATCATAGGTCAATACCTCTGACATGGTAATACCCGTACTGGTACCAGTTGCCAGCCTGTTCAGCTTATCATAACCATAAGTAAACACATTCGGAAAACTCGATCCTGTACCCCATTCCTGGTTAGCAATATTGCCATTGTACTGCGGCGACGTTCCATTATCGTATTTCAGCTTCACACTGAACTGGTCAGAAATGCTGGTTCCTAACCAGCCACGCTCATTATACGCGTAATCTGTATGTTGAAGGAAGGTTGCCCCATCAGTACTATGTAATGATTTTTTCAGCAACTGCCCAACTTCATTGTAATCCATCTTGCTCAAAACAACCTCTGACTGCCCATTAATGGACTCAAACGTAGCCTTCTTCCTTCCCATATGATCATATTCATAACGACTGGCAATAGTTGTAGTTGCTCCACCTACAACATGTGTCCTGGTACTGGAGATCAGCTCATCCGCAAAGTTATAGGTATTAACTACCCTATCGGTACCACTCAGGTGATTCTCAGCTACAGACTCCTGTAACCGTCCTTCATCATCATAATAATTCAGCGTCCAGCTTGACAAACCCCCATCAGTCTGATAAACCCTGGTGCCAGTCAACAATCCTTTCGTCTTAGTACTTGCAGTATTTTGCGCAGGCAGTACAGACTGCATACCCATGAAATTATAATCATCATAATAATTCATGGTATAGTAAAAATCAACATTGGTCTTTGGCAAAGCAACATTGGTATAATCCGTTACACCATTACTTGTTCTTGTTTCCCACAACGGCAAGCCGTTATCTGCATGGGTATTCACAGTGGCCTGTAATGTTGGTCTCTCTGAGGCATCACCATAAAGACCTGTAATCACTACCCTACCAAATGTATCATATTTGGTAAAAATCCATTTGCCGGCATTCTTCTGCTTAGTATCCTGATTGAATACCACTTGGTCAAGCTTATTATAAACCATATACTCCCAACCTTTACCGGGAAGCTTCTTCTCAATCAAACGCTTCCTGCCATCGTACCTGTACTGATAGCAAAAATTATCCAGCACCGTCTGGGTAGGTATAGAAGCTGCATCAGGATCAGCGCCCGGAGGCAGCACAAAGCTTAGGTTTCCCAGGTCATCATAAACATAGTAAGTACTCAAAGTCTCTATATTGTTATCCGGCTTCCTATTGAATGTTCTTTTCAGTACTACACGATCATCTTTATCCTTATACTCTTCCGTAGTACCTGCTTTGCCATCACCACTGACCCAATTCTCATCTTTCGTTATGGTCAGGTAAAGCTCATTAGCCGCATAATAACCAGTTCCTGACAGCGTTCTTTTATATTCCTGTCCGGATGTTGTTACTTCATCAGCCTTATATAACCTCACTGCAAACCCCGTCGTAGCATATCCGGTTAAAAGATTGTTCGTTCCATACTCCATTTTCTGTGTATGCCCCGCACTGAGCTGCCAGGACGCCCCTGGTGCACCTTGTTCCAATACCCTGTTCAATGGCGAAGCCTCAAACCTGGTTTCTGCAAAAGCAGAATTAGCAATGGCACTTACCCCGGGAGCGGAATAAGCCACCGGGTTGTTATAAAAAGCGACCTGGTCTGCAAGCGCCGTACTTTTATAACTACCGTTGCTGCTACCTAAAGCAGCAGTATAAGGAAGGTGCTTTTTTACTTCTCTGCCAAAAGCGTCGTATTCCACAGGCTGTACCACATCCCGGAATGTCGGGCTACCCTGCACTGTTACTGTCTGCAATGGCCTTCCCAAACCATCTAAATATTGAACCGTCTGGTTTACCTCGCAGACGCTTCTTACATTATCAATATTCGTGCTGTTTACTCCCGCTACTTTAAATACCCTTGAACGAATGTAATTCTGATTCATACTCGGTGTCCATGCCAACGGTGTACAATCCTGGAAACTCCCTCCTGTAAAAATCCTTACGGTATTACCCGCAGGTATATAAAAACCATCAGCCAAAGTTACACTGCCACTGGCTTTGATCTCTGTCTGTCCACTATAGGTATTTAATGTAATGTGCTGGGCGCTTACACGCCCCATACCAAACACTGCTAATAAAGCAGCGGTCATATATACGCCTCTTCTCAGCGCTTTGTTAAATTGCTTTTTCATGTTTAAGAGCGTTTATGGTTTATAATGATAATCGTAACTTTTGATGATGTGACCGTCCTGATCTTTAATATATTTCAACCGCTGGAACGAATCATATTCATAGTAAGTAGTCATGCCTTTTGCATCCGTCTGGCTGGTTGTCCCAATCAGTGGAGCATAAGTTATCGTATTTACAGATGCATCTTTCAAAGAAATAGCTGTTCTTAAGGGAGCCAGGAAAGTTGCTACCTGCGAATTTGTAGGTTGAAGTATATTCCCGAAAGTACTTACAGCAGAACTGCCACCTAAAGCGGTTTCAACAGTCGCGTAATCTGCATTACTGATCTCAGCAATAGGAACAGATTTTCCATAACCCCATACATAGCAGATCTTAGTTCCTTTTTCCTGCATAAGACTTAAGGGATTACCTTTATCATCATATTGCAGATAGCGCAGTCTGGCTTCAGGAGTTTCATTTTTAAACTGCGTATTTACAGAATCCGGAAGTATTAAAGTAATGGCGGGAGACCAGCCCATTTTATAAGTCGTCATCTGTTTTGTCTGCCTTACAGAATTCACAAGCTGCTCCTGTTCTACAACAGGAGAAAACATGTGTCTGTTTATCATTTCCTGGTAAGGAACTGTCTTGCCTAAAGCAACCATTTCGTGAGGATACCGGTTTACAGACGATATAGACTGTCCTTTACTATTAGTTGTGATCGTACCGGTCAATTGCGCATGCAAAGGGTTATTGTAGATATAATCCGTTATATTGCTTACCGAATCCGGTGTCCCTACTGAATTATAGGTATAATCTATTTTTGTTGTTTTCTTTAAATATTGCCATTCACTTCGATTGGCGTACAAAACACTTAAAAAAGAAGATGGGGGGCTGGTCATAAGTGTATAATGCAAGTCATAGCTTACTGCCAAAGTACCGCTTCCATACAAATTTGGAGAAGACAGAGAGCTATTGTATTCGTATTCGTTCACAATTTTCTGAATCTTTCTATTGTCTTTGTCATACTGAATTTCTTTCTTCAGTAAACCTCTTTTAAAAGAATTGCTGCGTGTCGGTGGAAACGGAGGAAGATTGAATATTTCATCCGGAGCATCATAAGCAGATGTAAACCAGCTTCTGGTACTACCATTATCCCCATTGTTCTTAAACACCTTAACTTCGCTGTAAGTAACTATCCCCCCATCAGAGGCTCCAAGTGGTGCTATGCTGTTTGAAGTTCTGGCGATCATTCTACATTCGCATTCATGAACATTATTCTGTGTTGGCCCCATCACAATGTAAGTACCTACCTTTTTAGTCTCATATTCATAGCTAGGACTTGCATTAAGTATTCCGCTTGATACTCCTGCGTCTCCTTCAAGCCTGTAAACATAATTGATCGTTTCTTTCACCAGATTATCATTTATCTGGTCATTAATAATCTGTTTGATCCTAAAACCACTAGCTTTCTTGTTCTTAATAATTACATTAAAATCATAGATAATGTAATTTGCATTGATGCTAGCAGTGTAACCCTTATCTTCTATATGAGCTATAATTGTATAGTTTCCAGCTACTAAATCCAGATAAATCTGTTGCTGATTTGTATTTTCTCCATTGTAGGTAAAGATTGGTGTTGACTGCCCAACTTTATAGAGCGACACATAATAATCGCCCAAGGCAGTGAAAGCACTACGTTGGATCCTGTAATTGATTAATACCTTTTGTGCCGTCTGAAGTGTAAAAGGAGTAGTTTGTTCTTTAACAACGTTAGCACCGTTACTTGGATTGCTTACGTTTGCCGTAGCATAACCCGGCGAACTTTTATATTCCAGGGGAAGAGCATTAGCATTGATGCTGCTATAATCATGTACCTCATATTTGAATTCAGATGATCCGCCTGTAGGATAGATCATTTTAGTTAGCATACCAATAGCGGCATATAAGGAATCCGGCTCCCTGCTGGAAAGAGAGGTTTGAAAATATTGATCGTATGCCGTCCCCAATTTCCACGGCACCAGATTAGACCCATTAGCTGCCCCATTGTAATACCCCCAGTGATCTATGCTATAGGTCTTGGATGAGGGAATTGAAGCTGTATTATAAATGAACTGATAAGGCTTGTTCAGAGTTCCGTCAGCGGCCACTTCTGTTACTGAACTCAGCATGAGCCGGTTAAAAATTTCAGAACTCGTGTTAAAATTAGATGGCCCCAGGTAACTGTAATCAAAATTGAACTTTTTAATGACTTCACTATTGGAATTCTTTAATACAACCTGGTCCAATCTCTTTGCCTCTCCTCCTGAGAAAAGGTCTGCCCGTGTAGTTTCTGCTATAAAGTTAACCTCTCCATCCTGAAACTTTATCTTAGACAGTCGTTTTCCATTGATATACAAATAAGTGGCATAGTTATCAACTGGACTTGTCATCGTTTCACATGCTGCCCTTTCCAAAGAAGGAAAATCACCTGTAGGACCACCAGCGAAGTAATACCTAGTCTGAGAATCCTGACCGAGGATACTTGTTCCTTCTGTTACGTATTCAAATTTAACTACATCACCATCAGGAGCTATTACGTCGACCAGATACCATGCGGTCTTAGTAACTGGTGGGATTGGAACCCCTGGTGCACCATTTGTATCATCGTATTCAGTGGTCTCAATTCCGTATCTATCTTCTGAAGCACCAAAAACATACTTAACTCCACCTTCATCAGTAATCACCCAGTTATCACTTGATCTCTCTATCTTTAGCGACTGGTACGGAACTGCCTGAATACCTCTGGATGTGATCAACAATTTCCCAGATCTGCCCATGAAATTAAAATAGTAGATATCCGGTAAACCATCCCAATGACCGGTTGCCAGTTCAGTTTTCTGATATGTTGTAAGGTTTGGTCGAACAGCACTAAAACCAGCATTATCAAGGATAGGATCTGGAGGGTTAATTGTACCACCAACGCCCATTACATTATTATAACCAAATGATGCTTCATCAGGCTGTCCCTGCACAGCTCTGGTAATTACCCCTCCGGCGTTTATTGTCCAGCCAGCACCTGTCCATGATGCCCTTTCATCCACCTTAAAACCTGAATTATGATAACTCAAATTGATAGGAACTGTAATGCTACCAGACTTTACTTCGAACAACGGTACACCGATATTTGCCATACCAGTAAACTTACTTACCGGCACCTCTCCATATTTCCCAAGTGCCGCTGCATTTGGAGATGGCGGCAATTTGATTTTGTTCTTTATGTAAGCATTATCCTGGGCAAAAGCTGCCGAGTTTAACACTAGGAAAAAGCTAAGAGATAGAATTCTTGTATATAAATTTTTCATGTTTATTTTTTAGCTATTTAATTATATTTTCTTTGGATTTACTGATCTTCTCACCCTTCACCAATTCCTTCAATGCACCTATTTCCTTCTCCTGCCTTATCAAATGTAGCGTCAGCTCCTCAATCTTCTGAAGCAATTTTGCATTCATATCTCCCAGATCTACGCCATTGGCTTTTACCTCACTTGCCGAAGGAATCCCCGGCAAATGACCTTTTTCTTTGATATGCTTTTCTGTATCTTGAAGCGTCGGAACCTTATAAGCTGACGTAAACACATAATCCGGCCAGGCGCCCTGGAGCTTTACTTTCACTGACTCCGCAACCATATTACCAGCCACAGCGAGTTTATAACCCTTTGTGTCAGCCGTACCAACTCCAACATTTCCAGAAGCATCGACCGCCATTGACGTAATATCAGTTCCATCTAGCTTCACTACATTAAATCTGATTTCCTGCTCAAGTAATCTCATGTAAGAGCCGCCTTTTACTGTACTTATTCGTTGAATACCAGCGACCGGTTCAACACTGTTATATACATTATTTCCAATTCCTACGCCCGTATATGTCAATCCTGGCTCACTTGCCCACAATGTCAGATCTGCATTTCTTTCTGGCATCGGATTTTCATAGTGAAAGTTCATATTCGTATTGCTGTGTCCACCTACAATCTGGAGCCTGTTCTGAGGACTAAGAGTGCCAATCCCCACATTTCCATTCACATCCTCTACCAGCAATTTCCTCCATGCCTCCCAGGAACTGACATTATGTGCCCCAGTCCTGTAAAATATGCCCCCATCATTGAAGTTAAGCTGGTGATTTTTACCTCCCGAAGCGTCTCCCCAAGGTGCTATCGTCATCATACCTGAATACGCACCAGTTCCTGGCACACCAATAACAACTCTATCTTTAAAATCGAACCGGACCTTGTATTGAAAGGCGCTAGGCAAATCATTCACAGTTCTAGTATCATGGACACTCAATTCGCTTGCCTGTCCATAGCAATTGGTCTGAATAAGTAACCCCACTAATAATGCGCAACAAGTTTTGAATGCTTTAGTAAGCATATTTCGATGTATCATTTTTTTCCAGCATTTAAATTTGATTTATTCTCTAAATTTTCCAGCCGCTTATTTTGATCAATAATGATAAGCGTCAACTCCTCAATCTTCTGAAGCAGCTTCGCATTCATGTCACCCAAATCAATCCCATTAGCTTTCACGTCACTCGCCGAAGGAATCCCTGGCAAATGACCTTTTTCTTTGATATGTTTTTCTGTTTCCTGAAGTGTCGGAACCTTATAAGCTGGCAGAAATACATAATCCGGCCAATTAGCAGTCTCCACTTTGATTTCCTGAGACCTAATTTTTCCATTAACCGCTAAGTCGTAATTACCCGGATTCGGCGTTTTTATACCTACTTTCCCTAGAAAATAAGATAAATTAGCTGCAGAAGCTAAGCTCTGTATTCCTAATAAGGATGTTATTGTAGGCTCATTACCATTCACTAAATCTACACGGGGGGCATAGAAAAACTGCTCATCATTTACGATCGGATCATAATACAAATATGACCGGTGAACTGATTCTGTAGCACCTACAGGGAACTTAAAATCAGTAATATCGACTGCTTTAATTCCTGTAACTCCATCATATATACCACCATAGCTAACAGAGGAATTATCGCCACTGCCGTGCACATATCCTACAAGTAAATACCATTTATTAAGTTCCGGTAAGTCGCCATACCAAAAGTAAGGGTTATCATTTGCGGTATTATCCAGGTTCAAAACGTTATCACATCCGAGATACGATGTCCCATTATTAGAGTTTGTCTTTTTCAACCAAACACTAAACCTGTACATATTAGAATGCACAATAGGAAAAGGTGCAGTGTTCCATCCCCCATCAGCGTCATTTCCGCCATCAGGTTTCGCCCGCCATATTATCGCACGTTTGCCTTGTGGGCTTTCTCCCCATTCCCTAAAATTTTCTGTAGTCGAACCCGATAGTATAAAACCGGTTGGAGCCCCTTGTCCTACAGTCCAACCTTCTAGATTCAATAAGTTTTGAGCGTAGCTCTCTATAGCGGAAACTTGCATTGCCACCACAAAAACAATTATTTTGAATGTCAATTTCATTAGTCTATTTTTTATTTTCAAGCTTTTCCAATCGTTTTTCATAATCCTTGTTGCGCTCATTAATAATTTCTATTTGTTTGTTCTTTTCAATCAAATGCAGCGTCAGTTCCTCAATCTTCTGAAGCAACTTTGCATTCATATCCCCCAGATCAACCCCATTAGCTTTTACCTCACTAGCCGAAGGAATCCCCGGCAAATGACCTTTTTCTTTAATATATTTTTCTATTTCCTGAAGTGTCGGAACCTTATAAGATGGAAGAAATACATAATCCGGCCAATTGATATTCTCCACTTTGATCTCCCGCGCCCTGATTTTCCCATTAACGGCCAATTTATCACCTTTAGTGTCGGCAGTTCCAATCCCAACATTCCCGCTGCCGTCAGTTGTGGTAACGGTGTTAACTATAGCTGAAGAGGTAATGTCGGTTCCTTGAGGAATAGCCGTTTGTTCGGTAATCACTACGTAATGTGGTGTAAGTGTGAAACCGTATGAAAAAGCATTTACAGCAAACGAGGTATAGTTTGCAGCATCAGGCACAATAAAGAAATCTATATTAGTTCCATTCTGATATGCTTTTAATGGAACTAAAATATTTGCAGATCCTCCAAAGCTTACCTGTCTAATCTGTAAGCCCCCTCGATTAGAGATATAGTAATTTGTTTCTCCATTGGAATCCCCAAACCAACCTCCGCCAAGGATTTTAATAATCAACTTCTGCGAATTTTCAGAATTGTTACTGCCCATATTCAAACTTCCGACAAACACATACTTTGGCCCTGGAATGTTGATAATTTGTGTTGGAGTCTGTGACTTGGTGCTTAGAAAAGCAAGACAGACCAAGGAAATTAATAATAATCTTTTCATATTTTTAGCATTAATAACTAGGCTGTTTGCATTTTTCAAGTAGCCTGTTGAGTCGATTTTCAAGTTGATCTATTTTGAGTTGTTGTTCATTATCTTTCTTTCCTTTTTCAATCAAATGCAGCGTCAGCTCCTCAATCTTCTGAAGCAGCTTGGCATTCATATCACCTAAATCAACCCCATTAGCCTTTACCTCACTTGCCGAAGGAATCCCTGGCAAATGACCTTTCTCTTTAATGTGTTTTTCTGTTTCCTGAAGTGTCGGAACCTTATAAGACGGTGCGAACACATAATCCGGCCAATTAGCATTCTCTACTTTGATCTCTTTAGCCCTGATTTTACCATTTACGGCTAATTTTTCATTTGGAGAAGAAGTTCCAATCCCAACGTTCCCATTATCCATTAAAGTAAGTCGACTCGCACAAAGGCCATTCGGATCTGTACAACCTAAATTATCATAAGCCCAAAACTGTAAGCTATTTCCATACGAACCAGTCATGTTAAATATCTGCCAGTTATTAGCTGCTCCCGCAGCGGTTTTAGCAGGATTTTGTATCTGTATTGAACCGCCAATATTTGGATCAGACAAACTGCTAATAATGCTTCCCCGGACTATGGTATTTCCATTAACATCTAGTTTCGCAGTTGGCGTAGTTGTCCCCAAACCAATAAAGTCATCTGAACTTATATGAAATGGAATGCTAGCGTTGGTACTATTTGTAAATCCGAATCCCCAACTATTTGAATAAAGGCTATAAAAACTAGAATTATTCTGTTTATACATCAAAATTTCCGTGGAGTTTATTCCATTACTAGTCAGGGACAAGACTTGCTGGACTGTTTGTTGTGCGTTAGCCTTTACAATGAAAAACAGTAAGACAGGTAAGAAAAATATCTTTTTCATATGATCGATTTATTTATTAATAAGTGCTTCTATCTTTTCTAATCTGTCTTCCAGATTAACTATTTTTTTATCTTTCTCAATCAAATGCAGCGTCAGCTCCTCAATCTTCTGAAGCAGCTTCGCATTCATGTCACCCAAATCAATCCCATTAGCTTTCACGTCACTCGCCGAAGGAATCCCTGGCAAATGACCTTTCTCTTTAATGTGTTTTTCTGTTTCCTGAAGCGTCGGAACCTTATAAGAAGGAGCGAAAACATAATCCGGCCAATTGGCATTCTCTACCTTGATCTCCCGTGCCCTTATTTTACCATTTACCTCTAATTTCTCTGTAGGGGTATTCATTCCGATTCCAATTTTTCCATCAACGAGTACATCGTTATTACTACTTACAGTATGAATTTGGGAAGTTGTTCCAGCTGGCATTTCGCCTACGGCATAGGTCCAGCCACTGTAATAATGATAAAACGAGTCTGAATAATCAGTTGCTGAAATCGTATAGTTAGCCCAATAAACCGAATTATTAGAAATCTCTATTCTGATAAAGGGAGAACCGTTTTTCATATAGGTTCCAAGTCTAATTCTAGAAGGCTTCTGATACCCTAGATCACTTTGCCACTGCGACCAGGAAAAATTGCCCTGATAATGATACCATCCAAGTGTAGCCTTCATAGCCTTATTCGTTGCATAGTACATATAGCCTGTTATTTGGATCTGAGGTGCAGCATAATCGCTGGCCGGTATATTGGTATTAATGTAGAAGTATGCAACACCATGATCCAACGGAGGAATTTTTAAAACATTAATAAATCCTCCGTTTCCTCCAATTGTTCCTGAAGCATGTAGATCCCCATTAACAGTTAGGGGACTACCAGGAGTTAGTGTTCCAATCCCAACATTACCGCTAGCTGGTAGTGTATTTGTCTGCGCATTTACAAAAATTCCACAAAGCACTAATTGAATTAAAATGTAAATTTTCCTCATATTATTTTTTATTTATTGTCATCTCTAATTTTCTCAATCTGTCTTCCTGATTATTGTTAAGCAGTTTTTGTTCCTGGAGCTGTTTATTCTTTTCAATCAAATGCAGCGTCAGCTCCTCAATCTTCTGAAGCAACTTTGCATTCATATCTCCCAAATCCACACCATTCGCCTTCACCTCACTTGCCGAAGGAATCCCTGGCAAATGACCTTTATCTTTGATGTGCTTTTCTGTTTCCTGAAGTGTCGGGACCTTGTAAGATGGTGTAAACACATAATCTGGCCAGGCACCCTGAAGCTTTACTTTCACAGACTCCGCAATCACATTACCGGCTACAGCTAGTTTATATCCTTTTGTGTCAGTAGTACCTATTCCTAAAGTACCTTCCTCTATGTAGTTTAACCCGTTACCCTTTATTTTTAAATTACCGATGGTGACAAGATCTTTACTAGGGCGTACTACAGGTATAAAATCATCAATATTAACTCCTATTGGAGAAGTGTTAATTTTAATTTGATTCTGATCATTTACTGTCTCTACCCTATTCTGCAGATAAGTAATTTTGACTTTGTAGTTAGTATAAAACCTAACATCAACATATACAGGCAAACCCATATTTGCTTTATCGGAATAATTTGTTCCGAGATCGTAAGGCGTTCCTAATGTCACCTTAGCATTATGTCCTATCCCATCACTTTCTACTAATTTCAAAACAGCACTCCCGCTGTTGGCACCTTGTCCATGCCCATTTTCCAAAATATATTTTTCATATCCTGTTTGAAAAGAATGTTGAAATAACTCAATCACTATTACTCCGCCGAATTGCCAGTGATGAGAATTATAACCGATTGTAGCAACTTCATACCTTCTTGCTTGTGCTTCGTTAGCTTGAATATTATTTATCACTGTTGTCTTCAACCCATTCTGATCAGTATGGATTTGTGAAAAGATATCTGTTACCGCAAGAGCAAAAAACATTGTCAATAAATATTTTTTCATAGCTATTTTTTTGAAGCTTTTAAAAGTTCAATCTCTTTATTTTGTCTTGCGTTGTCTTTCTGCATTTCAATCAAATGCAGCGTCAACTCCTCAATCTTCTGAAGCAACTTGGCATTCATATCCCCAAGGTCAACCCCATTAGCTTTCACCTCACTTGCCGAAGGAATCCCTGGCAAATGACCTTTCTCTTTAATGTGTTTTTCTGTTTCCTGAAGTGTCGGAACCTTATAAGACGGTGCGAACACATAATCCGGCCAAGCACCCTGAAGCTTCACTTTCACAGATTCTGCAATCATATTACCTGCCACAGCTAATTTATAACCATTAGGATAATTGGTTCCAATACCTGCGTTACCGTTATTATCGATTGTAATACTGTTGTTAGGATTTCCTTTCCCCCAATGCAATCCATTAACATTTGACCATAGGTACCCATAAACAGCTCCATCTTTATAAAATCTCATCTCCTGATTATCAGAAGTGAGATTTAGACTTTTGGTAATCGAAGCCTCACCAGTAACATTTAATTTAAAAGACATACCAGGATGTCCCATACCAATATTCCCATCATTGCCAATCCTGAAAACTGCATTACCGGTTCCATTCACATCATCAGAAGAAGCATTGACCCAAAAGTTGAGGTTGCTACTATAATCATAACCAATTCCAGCCCATTTTGCATTACTACTATTAAAAATCAAAACAGGATACGTGGCACTAAGTGTGGCTGTCTTATTCCAACCGGAAGTCATCGCGCTTCCACCAGTCACATGTAATGGAGTAGCCGGACTACCCGTACCAATCCCAACATTTCCACTCGCAGGAAAAATATTCGTTTGGCCAAATGAAACAATACAGGATGCTATTAAACTTGTTAAGAGGTAAATTTTCTTCATGTTATTTCTTATTAGATTTTAACTGTTTAACTTCCGTTTTTAGGTCTTGCAAATCTTTGTTTTGGCTCTCAATCTTATTATTCTGGTGCTCAATCTGTTTATTTTGATGCTCAAGAGTTTTATTCTGTTCAATCAAATGAAGCGTCAACTCTTCGATCTTCTGAAGCAATTTCGCATTCATATCCCCTAGATCCACCCCATTAGCTTTTACCTCACTTGCCGAAGGAATCCCTGGCAAATGACCATGGTCTTTAATGTGCTTTTCTATTTCCTGAAGTGTAGGAACCTTATAAGATGGCAGAAACACGTAATCGGGCCAGTTAGCAGTTTCAACTTTAATTTCTTTAGCACGGATGTTGCCATTTACTGCAAGTTTCGCATTGGGAATAGTAGTTCCAATTCCAACATTGCCATCGTTTCTGATAAGCATCCTTGGACTATCATCAAAGGAATCCCCCATAGTTTTTTCACTGGATTGCTGAGTATAGAAGTTAATCCCATTTTCACTAAACCCACCAACCATAATTGCACTTCGCGACATCGTAGGAAAACTATAGACCAATTTAGCTTGCGATGGATGAGGCTTAAGTCCATGACTTATAGTGAAACCCGCAGAAGAATAGAGACTTCCTATCGTATTATATTCATTATCCAATGGTTTACCGAACGCTAAATATTTCCCGGCGGTAGGATCTTCAATATTGATATTACCAACCACTGTCAGCTTTTGAGTTGGCGTGGTGGTTCCAACCCCCACATTCCCACTAGCAGGAAACGTATTGGTTTGCGAAAAAGCGCCAGAGCATACCAATCCCAGCACAAGTGTAACGAGTGATTTTTTCATAAGAATGAGTTTGTAATTAATTACGATAACACGATAAGAGTTAACTAAAGCCAGAAATCGGCTTCTATTGATTGACAGGCTAAGGCCTGTAAGAGAGAGAGTTAATTGAGCTGAGAACATTAACAGTATTTTTACATTGCGAAGTTGGTAATAAACTTTTTATAAAACCAACTTTCTCTATAAAATATTCCGGTTTAGGGACGAACTACATAATTTTGAGGATGTAATACACTTTTAGGACTTCATGCTCACATTCCCTGAGTATCCACCATCCGGAACCGCCTTGCGATAATCCGAAATAACGGCGATGTAAACCTCCACTTAATGTCAGTTCATTCTGCAATGCACAGCTATTCTCCTTTATTATATTTTTGGATTTATATTACTACTCTATTGCCTTTATTTTGCTAAAAGCAAAAGGATAGCAAAAGGATAGCAAAACAATAGCAAAAGGAAAGCAAAAGAATAGCAAAACAAAATATGAGCACAAGGCAAGCACATTACCACCTAAAACAAGAAAAGGATAGTCAGCATCCACTGCCCTATCCTTTTCTAACCTAAATTTTATTTTTTAATCACCTATATAAAATTCAATGCCCGATGATCAGAGGCATGAAATTTTCCTTAAAAAAATGTGGGCTGAATTATCCGCTGCAAAGAAACTCCATTGATGTTTAAACAACAATACCCATTTTTGGGTATTTTCCTCTGTAGAAAAAAATAAATGGCCACATATCGCTTTATAGACCATTTTAGGGGACTTTTGTTACAGTTTTAAAATTGAACCTGTAGATTCTCACTGTTTCACCTAAAAATATTATACTTTTGGTTATCCATGGGTTATCTAAATTAATTATGTCTCGTATTAGTATTGATCAGACCATTTCTGAAATTGCGGCTAATGCTGATAAACTTCCCGGAGTAGTAACGATTCACAACCTCAGGGACTGGTCCATTGTATGGATGTCTGACCGGGGTCTGAAGGGGCTAAACGTTACTGCCGAAGAGATCATTGGAAAAACTTCCGACGAATACCACAACCGCTTCTTTAATCCTGAAGATGCAAAGGATTATGTACCCAAAATTCTGGAACTCCTGCAAAGGAACAATGATGATGAAATACTCACGTTTTTCCAGCAGGTAAGGCGAGACAACAATACCGACTGGACCTGGCACATGAGCAGTGTCAAAATCCTCCTCCGCGATGAGGAAGAGCTGCCTTTACTGGCCATATCCATGTCTTTTCCCATAGATGCAATGCACCATATGACCACGAAGGCGTCCCGTTTGCTGGAGGAGAACAACTTCCTTAGGAAAAACTTTCACATCTATAGCAAGTTAAGCTCGAGGGAACGGGAAATACTCCGCTTGATGGCGCTGGGAAAGAGTTCCGGAGAAACGGCCGAAGAGTTGTTCATCTCACAAAACACGGTTGAGACCCACCGTAAAAACATTCGGCAAAAGCTGAATACGAATTCTTATTATGAGGTGTGCCAGTATGCCAGGGCTTTTGATCTGATCTAAACTCATGCACTACCGGAAAAGCTTCAGCGTTTCTTATTCAGTCCCCAGCTCCATTGCTCAAATAGCGTTGACTTTACCGGAACTATATTATCATGGTTGGCTTCGGTTCCAGACAACCATAGCGTTTCTCCCGCTACAGTATTGATCACCACATCTGTTTTCCCTTCCACTTCTGACATCATCAGTGCCGGCGAATCTGTTTTATCGGAACTCACCCTGCTGACCTGCATGTCTGTCTCTATCTTGCATTTTCCGCCTTTGGTGCTGAAGATCTTAATGAATACTGTTTTCCCCTGTACCCTTTTGGCAGATACCAGGAAGGCACCTTCTGCACGTAGCTTGTCGAAACTTACATCCTGCCATTTGGAAGGGATGGCCGGGAATACCCTGATCTTTCCACCCCAGCTTTGCAACAGCATTTCCTGGATGGATGTAGCCGCCGACAATGGTGTTTCTATCACAGGTCCTGATTCGCGGTAAAGTGTATTGGGCTGGATGTATTTATCGAACAGCTGGTTTAAAAGGTCATAAGACTGATCTCCCCTGCCCATCATGGCATTGATAGAAGCTGCCCCGGTAAAGGTATAGCCCTGTAATGCGCCTTTTAATGAAAGCCAGTGGTTCATGGACTTTTCTATGAGTTCCCTGTTTTCAGACTGGTCCCAGTTGAGCACCCGATACGGATAAATCATGAGCATATGTGAAAAATGGCGATGCGAGCTGGTCAGGGCCACGTCCTTGCCTATCATCAGGCCGGTATCATCTACAGGATATGGCGTAATGTGCTGTAAAATCTCCTCCCATTTACTTTTATCAGGATCTTTCAGGTTTTCGTCAGCATTCAGTTGAATGAGGGTCTGTAGTCCCCAGTTCAGGCTGGAAAGTACATAGTTGGCATCAGCAGCAGATTTGTATTCCGGAGAAAATGAAACCGGCAGGTGATAAATACCTTTATCGTCTTTTTTGAGGTGGTAGATGAGGTGGTTTACGGAACGTTTCAGCAAAGGATAGATAAATGACTTCAACTCTTTACTATCGCCCGAATACGTATAATACTGATGATAGTAAAACAGTGTCCAGGTCAGGTTACCCAGTTCGAATTGTCCATTTTCCTGCATGGCCTCAGCAACCGGCGCTACTAAATCATAACCGCTGATCCGGCCGATCGCGGCTGCGTCTTTTCTCCATTCCGCAGGAACGTTATTGATCAGGTTTTGGGTATTCTGATTGAGTGCCTGAAACAATGGTTTTCCAAGTTCGAGGTGATTAGCCGTAAAGATCGGCGAGTAAGTAAGCTGTGTATTGAGGTTCCACCATATGCCCGGCCATGGGGTCTTGCTGGTAAACCAGGGTCCCATCAGGTCGATCATGGGCTTACCCTGCCGGCTAGCCGAGGCCAATTTATAGAGCTGGATCCAGTAGAAAGATTCCATGCGCTGATCCGGAAGAGATATAAAGCTTTGCTGGTAAAACTGGTGCCACCAATTGGCGTGGGCCGCGAATTCGGCACTGAGCTTGGCGGTATTGAAACTCTTCAGCGCAGTGGTGGCTTCCCTGACCTCATCCTGGTTTCCTTTTGCATCGTAACCTACCGAGATCATTACTTCGGTGCGTAATGCTTTCTTAATGCTCCAGACTGTCGCGTAACCTCCATTGTTCAATAAAGGCTGACGGCAAATGGAGAAGCCTTGTTCGCTGCTGAGCTTGAAAGGCGGGTTTTCTGTGTATACCGCAGGGTTGCCTCCATTATTCTGAGCCATTCTTGGTGTCCTGCTTTTCTCAGGTACAAACTCCCAGTTGAGCACGAGTTCCTGTCTATTTCCCTTAGCAGAAATGTAGATGACATTTTTATTGGCGTGAACGTAAGCGTCGAATTCGATGCTCCCTTTGCTGGTATAGACAACCCCACTGGCTTTCCCGTTGTAAATGTTCAGTTCCATCTTTGCCCCGGTAATTGTCCCCGATGTTTTTAATAGCAGCTTCCCAATCGGAAGCCTGGCACGTGAAATCAAAGGTTCTGTCATGAGCTCGCTGCTATGCTCCCGCTGGTCTGTGACGTCAGTGCGACCAATATCAAAACGGACAGCACGGTCATCTTCCTTATAGATGTTCGTTCCCAACAATCCATTCCCCAAAATAATCCCCGTATAGTAGTTGGTACTGATGGAATCCCACTTTAAAGTCTGCCTTCCCATAAAAGAAGGCCAGTCAATCGTGATTTTTTTAACCTGTGCATTTACATTTCCTGCAAATAACAGCAGAAATAGAAAAGTAGAGCTATATTTCATACG
Source organism: Pedobacter frigoris (assembly GCF_005116445.1). Taxonomy (GTDB): domain Bacteria; phylum Bacteroidota; class Bacteroidia; order Sphingobacteriales; family Sphingobacteriaceae; genus Pedobacter; species Pedobacter frigoris. The sequence goes on along the minus strand of NZ_SWBQ01000004.1, from coordinate 489,384 downwards.
CATTGGAATAACATATTAACTAAAACTAAACACTTTTTTTGATTTTATATGACATTTACCAAAATCCCTGAACATTATGACGAAAACGTAAAATGATTGCATAGATTTGCCCATAATAGTATAGCAATAAAATAGTTAAATATGACTTACCAGGAAAAACTGAGCGAAATACGTAAACAAATGAAAGCCGATCATGTAGCGGCCTACATCATTCCTTCTGCTGATCCACACATCAGCGAATACCTGCCAAACCATTATAAATGTATCCCTTTTACTTCGGGCTTCAGCGGCTCTGCAGGTACTTTGGTCATTACGCATGATTTTGCAGGTTTGTGGACTGACTTCCGTTATTTCGAACAGGCAGCAGAACAGTTGGAAAACAGCGGTTTTGAACTGGTAAAACAAAAAGTGCAGCATGCTCCTGAGTACATTCAGTGGCTGGTAGAAAAACTGGATAAAGGTGCTACTGTAGCGAGCAATGAGAAATTGCTGTCCCTGCTTTTGGGTGATATGATCTCCCAGCAATTCTCTGCAAAGGGCATTAACCTGACCAGCAAAGATTACTTAAGCCCGATTTGGGAAAACAGGCCTCAGCTGCCTGCTGAAAAAGCATTTTTAATCGCAGACGAGCATATCGGTCAGTCGGTAAGCAGCAAACTTGCTGCGGTAAGGACAATGCTTCAAAAACAGGGTGCAGATTATCACCTGGTTTCTTCTTTGGATGACTTGGCATGGTTATTCAATATCCGTGGCAAGGATGTAAGCTATAACCCGGTGGTATTGAGTTTTGCCCTGATCAATCAGGACCAGGCGAAACTGTTTGTCAACCCCGATAAGCTGAACAATGAAGATAAAGCGCTACTGTTGAAAAGCGGTGTAGTTGTATTTGCTTATGAGGAAATAGAAACTGCCCTGCAACAGATCCCTGAAAACAAAACCATACTGATAGACCCTAAGCGCAATTGCTTTGCCTACGCAAAATTGATCCCTGCTTCGGTAAGGATCATAAAGGCCATTAATCCTTCTACGGTGTTGAAGGCCATTAAGAATGAGACTGAGCTGGCGAATACACGTACTGCCATGCTTAAAGATGGTGTGGCGATTACCCGTTTCCTGAAATGGTTGTCGGAAAACATTGGCAAAACTACCATTACGGAACTTTCTGCCGCTGCGGTATTACGCGGTTTCAGAGCAGAACAAGATGGTTTTATTGGCGACAGCTTCAATACCATCAGTGCATACGGACCTCATGGGGCATTGCCTCATTACGGTGCTTCAGAAGAAAGCAATTCAGAAGTGAAGGCAGAAGGTTTATTCCTGGTAGATTCGGGAGGTCAGTATTTTTACGGCACGACTGACATCACCCGTACCATCCCGATGGGCAACAACACGGAAGAGGAAAGCACAGATTACACATTGGTCTTGAAAGGCATGATTGACGGCTGTAAGGTTCGTTTTCCGAAGGGTACATGCGGCTATCAGATAGATGCCATCACGCGCAAGCCTTTGTGGGACTATGCAATCAATTACGGCCATGGTACCGGTCACGGTGTAGGATATTTTTTAAATGTACACGAGGGCCCGCAGGTATTTAACCCAACGGCAACCCCTGTAGCGGTAGAGCTGGGGATGATCACCTCTGTAGAACCTGGTGTTTACCGTCCGGGCAAGCATGGGATCAGAATAGAGAACCTGGTAAATACGGTGAAAGGTGTGAGCAATGAGTTCAATGAGTTTTATGCCTTTGAATGTCTGACAATAGCACCGATCAGTACTAAAATCGTGAAGAAGGATTTATTGGAAGCGTCGCAGATCGCATGGCTGAATGAATACAACGCATTGGTGTTTGAAAAGTTAAGTCCGCTGTTGAATGAAGATGAGCGTGCATTTTTAGAAACGGAAACAAAGGCGATATAATAGGATCAAAATACCTATAAATGGGTATTTTGCCTTTTGATTATTTGATGTTCCTTTGTAGAAAATCTGGCATGGTGCCGGACGATAATATTATCCAATTAAAGAACATGTTTAAAACAATCAAATTAATCGCACTCATTGCCGTAGTGGCAACATTATTCGCTTGTAAAAAAGACCAAGCAGAAAAAAATTCTGACAGACTTGTTGGAACCTGGGCTGTACAAAGTATTCTTGACATAGAATATGAGAACAACGTGGAGACAGGCAGAGATGAAGACGCCGGAAATGGTGAGACACTTGAATTCAAGGCAGATGGCAATGGAATTCAGACAGACGGACAATATTCAGATTCATTCAAATGGACCGCGACTGACTCAGAGTTAAAAATAACCTGGGATGGTGATGAGGCCGATGTCTTTAAAATTAAGTCTTTAAGTAAAACTGATTTGCACATCTCAATAGAAGATATCGACGTTGAAAATAATATTACATACAAAGAGGTGACGGAGATTAAATTGAAAAAGAAATAATAACGGTCGCTTTAAATAAGGCGCTTAGTAAAAATTCAGCTGCTCAGAGAAAGCATTAGCGCTGGTGATGCGAAGCTTCAGCAGATGCAGCTTTCGAAGAGGATGCTTAATTTTTCTAAATAGCCGGATGCCGTTAAAACTTAACAAAGAGATCCCTCGAAACTCGGGATGACAAATACAAAAAGGGTCAATGTTTTGAAAACATTGACCCTTTTTTATTATTCCAAGAATTCTATTCCAGAACTTATTCCAGATTTACATTCCAGAATCATATACAAAACTTTCTTCTAAAGCGGACTGATAGACCTGTCCAGATGCGTATAACCTCCGTCAACATACACCATTTGTCCGGTGGTATGACTTGAAGTTTCTGAAAGCAGAAACACAGCCGCATTGGCAATTTCCTCTGCCGTCGTCATTCTCTGTCCCAAAGGTATCTTTGACGTGATGGAAGCGAGTTTCTCTTCAGGATTAGGCAATGTGTTGATCCAGGTCTCGTACAATGGCGTATAACATTCCGCTACGATCACTGAATTGACACGGATGCCATGTGGCAGTAACTCAACCGCCCATTCGCGGGTCAGCGCATTGCGGGCTCCATTAGATGCAGCATAAGCAGAAGTGCCACCCTGACCGGTATCTGCTACCTTGGAACCGATATTTACAATCGAGCCTTTAGACTCGATCAATGCCGGTAATGCGTGGTGCGCCATCAGGTAATAATGAACTACATTTTTATGAAGGCTTTCTACAAACTTCTCATAGTTGCCACTGGCCAGACCAACGCCATCATTTACACCGGCATTATTTACCAGTCCATCAATGCGACCGAATTGCGCAAGCACCTGCTTTATTGCATTTTCATTATCTGCCGGATTGGTTAGTTCAGCTGTAAGGCTAAACACCTGCCCTCCTTCAGCTTTAATGCTATCTGCGAGTTTTTCATTGTCGGCAGCATTGCGCCCAACGATCACCGGAATTGCACCTTCCTTAGCAAGGACCCTAACGATTCCTTCTCCGATTCCCTTTGCGCCACCGGTTACGATGATCACTTTATCTTTTAATTGCAGATCCATTGATTGCTATTTTAAATTGTAAAATTTAGTTGCATTACCGCCCCAGAATAGTTCTTGCTGATGCAGGGAGAGCTTCTTCGACACGTAGCCTTCCATGATGTCTATCAGTTGCCCGTATATTGCCGCAAGTAGGCTGACCGGCCAGTCTGACCCATACATTACCCTTTCGGCTCTAAAAGCATTAAAAACCACGTCGAGGTACGGTGTAAAATCTTCCGCTTTCCAGTAATTCCAGTCGGCCTCTGTCACGATTCCGGATACCTTGCAATACACATTCTCAAACCCGGCAAGCATTTCTATATCTTTTTGCCAATCGGCTATTTTCTTGTTCTTGATCTCGGGCTTAGCAATATGATCCAGCACAAAAAGCTGATTTGGGAACTTAGCCACCAGCTCTGCTGCGTACTTCATTTGATCAGGGAATATCAGCAGGTCATACGTATAACCAAAATCTCTCAATTTGCTGATGCCATTTACAAAGGCAGGTTTCAGCATTAAAGCTCGGTCTTCCTCACCCTGTAAAATATGTCTGAAACCCTTTAAGCGCTCATGCACACTCAGCTCTTCCAGTTGCGACTCAATATCGTCTGCCTGAAGATCAACCCAGCCTACAACCCCTTTGATAAATGGATTTGTTTTGGCATTCTGAAGCTGAAATTTATTCTCAGCCGGAGACTGATCGGACTGGACGACCACACACCCGTCAAACTCAAAATGTTCAAGTATGGGCTCCAGGTGCTTGGGAAGAAAATCGTCCCGCAGCACCTCCATATCCTCGGTAATCCAGCTGTCCCTTACCTTATTGAATTTCCAAAAATGCTGATGGGAATCAATCCTTAACATAGTTTTTTACCTGCTGTTTTTGAGTACCCAAGCCATCAATTCCAAGTTCAATCACATCCCCGTGCTTCAGGTAAACCGGAGGTTTAAACCCTAATCCGACACCAGCCGGAGTACCCGTAGAAATCACATCCCCCGGAAGGAGTGTCATGAACTGGCTCACATAAGAAACTACAAACGGTACATTGAATATGAAGTTGGCCGTATTGCCATCCTGCATCTTTTGACCATTTACTGTGAGCCACAGACGAAGGTTGTCTACATCTTTAATTTCATCACGTGTAGCCATAAACGGCCCCAGCGGAGCGAAAGTATCGCAACCTTTACCCTTGTCCCAGGTTCCGTTTCTCTCGATCTGGAACTCGCGCTCTGAAACATCATTGTGCAGTACATAGCCTGCGATATAATCCAGTGCATCAGCCTCTTCGACATAAGTTGCTTTTTTGCCGATCACAATGGCAAGCTCTACTTCCCAGTCTGTCTTTACAGAGTTTTTAGGAATGACAACATCATCAAACGGCCCCACCATTGCGGTAGTAGATTTCATGAATATCACCGGTTCCGGAGGTAGTGGCGCATTGGTTTCTTTAGCATGGTCTGCATAGTTTAAACCGATACAAACAATTTTTGAAGGGCGCGCAACAGGAGAACCTAAGCGGCTCCCTTCAGGTACTTTTACCAACGAATCTTTATTTGCAGCTATAAATTGCTCCAGTCTTTCCAAACCATTGTCATTAAAGAACTGCTCGTTGTAATCTCCGCCGAAGGCTGAAGTGTCATACCAAACGTCATCTATAATTACACCGGTCTTTTCCTGCCCGGCTGCTCCCCATCTGATTAATTTCATCGCTTAATTTTTTTATTTCTTTATGCTAATACTTAGTTGTTCAATTTTATAAATCCTCCGTCTATAGGATAGTCATTGCCTGTTACAAAACCTGATTCATCAGAACACAGGTATAATGCCAGTGAGGCAACTTCTTCAGGTTTGCCCATTCTTCCGATAGGCTGACTTTTAGAAAGCTTATCAAATACTTCAGTCTCCTGTCCAGCATAATTCTTGCTGATGAAGCCATCAACAAAAGGGGTATGTACCCTTGCCGGAGAGATGCTGTTGCAACGGATGCCTTCAGACATGTAATCGCGCGCTACAGAAAGCGTCATCGCGTAGATGGCCCCTTTGCTCATAGAGTAAGCAAAACGATCTGTGATGCCCACCAAAGCCGCAATAGATGCCATGTTGAGGATCACACCGCCGCCTTTTTTCTTCATTAAAGGAAGGGCGGCGTACATGCAATTGTAGGCGCCTTTTACATTGACATTGAAAACTTTGGTAAAATCTTCTTCACTGGTATTGTCGGCCTTGCCAATGTGTGCAATTCCGGCATTATTTACGAGGATGTCTATATCCCCGATCTTGTTGAAAATATCAACCACTTCTTCCTGGCTGGTCACATCACACATATAGGTAACCGCTTCGCCGTCGAATTTATTAATTTCGTTGAGCGTGCCCGACGAAGCTTCAATATTTACTTCGATGATGTTAACGAATGCGCCTTGTTTCGCGAATAGCGTGGCAATCGCTCTTCCGATCCCGCTTCCACCACCTGTAATAACTGCTGTTTTTCCTTTTAAACTGAACATATTAATTTGTCTATTTATAATGAAACTCCCCTTTTCCAGGGGATAAAATCATCCTGGTTCAATAATACAGCTTTTGGCGTAATTTCACCACTTGCAGCTTTAATACAATATTCCAGAATCTCGGTACCCATTTCCTCAATGGTCTTTTCTCCACGGATAATGGCACCGGTATCGATATCTATAATGTCATTCATCCGTGTAGCCAATGAAGTATTTGTAGCTACTTTGATCACAGGACAAACCGGATTGCCGGTTGGGGTTCCAAGACCTGTGGTAAACAGGATGAGTGTAGCACCACTTGCGGCTTTTCCTGTTGTGGCTTCTACATCATTGCCGGGGGTACAAACCAGACTCAGGCCTGGCTTAGTGGCCGGTTCTGTATAGTCAAGCACATCAACTACCGGAGATGTACCTGCTTTCTTTGCTGCCCCTGTACTTTTGATGGCATCAGTGATGAGCCCGTCTTTGATATTTCCCGGAGAAGGGTTCATGTGAAAACCAGAACCGACCGCATGTGCCTGAGCATCGTAAGTACGCATTAAAGAGATGAACTTTTCAGCAATTGGCTTATTCACACAACGGTCTACAATATTCTGTTCCGCACCGCACAATTCAGGAAATTCTGCCAGAAGAACTTTTGCGCCCAGTGCTACCAGCAGGTCTGACGTATATCCGACTGCCGGATTAGCAGAAATACCGCTAAAGCCATCGCTGCCGCCACATTTTACACCCACACAGAGTTTGCTGAGGGGAGCAGGAGACCTTTCCATTTCATTAATTTCCGTCAGTCCGACGAAAGTCTTAAGAATGGCATCTTTAATCATTTGGTCTTCACTTTGACTCTGCTGCTGTTCAAAAATGAGCACCTTTTTATTGAATGATGGATTCCTTGTCTTAATATCGTTCAGAAAATCATTGGCCTGAAGGTGCTGGCATCCTAAACTTAAGATCGTAATACCACCAACATTAGGATGGTCTGCATATGCCGCCAACAAATTGCTCAGTACAGCAGAATCCTGTCTCGTACCGCCACATCCTCCCTGGTGATTTAAAAATTTAATGCCGTCTACGTTTTTGAAAACCCTGTTGTCGACAGGATTGAGCGCAGACAGACTGTCTACCTGAAAGGAATCTATCGCCTGTCCATCCTGATAGGCATTCAATAAATCTTTAGCAAACTGCTTATACTTGTCGGTCACATTGTATCCCAGAGAATTATATAACGCTTCCTTAATCACGTCCAGGTTCCTGTTTTCGCAGAATACTGTTGGGATAAACAACCAGTAATTGGCGGTTCCCACTTCTCCATTATCGCGATGGTAGCCATTGAATGTTCTGTTTTGAAATGCAGAAACATCAGGCGCCTGCCATTGATAATTTACATCACGGTAAGCATAATCCTGAGCAGCATGGTGTACATTATCAGTTGTCATCAAACCACCTTTTGGAATAAAGGCAGTTGCCTTTCCTACCAGAACACCATACATGAGTACATCCTGGTCTACCGCTCTTTCGGTAATGAAAAATTTGTGTTTGGCATGCACATCATCCTGCAGGGTGATGGTTTGGTTGTTCCATTCCACGACCAGTCCTTTAGGTAAATCCTGTAAGGCTACCAGGACATTGTCGTCCGGGTGTATTTGTAAAAAACTCTTTTTAACGTTTGCTGACATTAGGCCCTCAATTCAAATATTTTATTCATCATCATCCATTTTTCACCGGGTTTTGCACCCGGTACTGCCTGCTGGTATTTCCACATCAGCTGCTCCCACTCCTGTACTTTTTCATTTGCTGCATCCATAGCACCTTTTTTCTCAAAACTGAAGGTAGCATTTACCTCCATGATCATGAACAAACGGTTGCCATAGCGGTAAATTTCCATCGCTTCAATTCCCGCAGTAGTGATACTACTTTTAATCTCAGGCCATACTTCCTGATGCATTTCTTCATATTGTTTAATCAACTCCAGATCATCTACCAGATCCAGAGTTAAGCAGTACCTGTTCATATTATATATTTTTAACTTCTTTAACAACTTTATGTCCGCTTATTCCAAACAGGAATACAACAATGAAACAGATGAGTGGCACAATGTAACCCGTTTGGATATTATGAGTGACATCACTTATATACGCCATTGCAGGAGGTAATATTGCACCGCCTACGATAGACATGACAATCAGACTACTTCCATATTTGGTATCACTTCCCAGATCTTTAATTCCAAGTGAGAAAATTGTAGGGAACATGATGGACATGAAGAAGGCGATGCCAATAACAGATGCCAATGCTAATGTCCCGGTGGCTGTCATAGCGACTACACAAAGCAGTACGTTGATTACGGCATAGATCACAAGCAGCAACTCTGCTTTAATGAATTTCATTAAGAACGTCCCGACAATCCTTCCGATCAGGAACGCTAGTCCTGCGCCTATTCCTGCTAAATCTGCTGCTCTTTGCTGATCTATACCGGCAGCTTTAGTAGCATACAGTACGAAGAAACTAAATACACAAACCTGCGCACCTACATAGAAGAACTGCGCCACAACGGCCCAACTCAGATGTTTGTGTCGAAGCGCATGAAACACCCCTTTTTTTCCGCCTGTTTCTTTTTCTGTTTCCTGAACCTCAGGCAGTTTCAGAAAGATAAATATGATGGCTATGACCAGAATGATGCTACCTAAAATAAAGTAAGGAGTCTTTACCGATGACGCTTCAGAAGCAAGCGCTACTTCTCTTGCCGAGGCAGTCATGACATTTAACTCCTCGTCCGAAAGTCCTTTAATCATGATGATCCTTGACCCAAGCATTGGTGCTAAAGTTGCAGCAAGTCCATTAAAAGTCTGGGCAAAGTTCAGGCGGAATGTAGCCGTTTCCGGCGGACCTAACAAAGACGCGTACGGATTAGCGGCAGTTTCCAATATGGTGAGTCCACATGCGATGATAAATAGTGCTCCCAGAAAAAACACATACATCTGTGTATTAGCCGCGGGGATAAATAAAAATGAACCAATGGCAAACAAGGCTAATCCGAAGATGATCCCCGTCTTATAACCATATTTTTTCATGATAAATCCCGCAGGTAAAGCCATCACGAAATAGGCAATAAACACCGCAGAGTCTACCAGTGATGCCTGTAAGTTAGTCAGGCTGAAAGATCTTTTTAAATGTGGAATAAGAATTGGATCCAGGTTATGAACGAAACCCCACATAAAGAATAGTGAGGTGATCATAATGAACGGAAATAAGTATTTGTTTTTTGTCATCGGTTTATTTATTTGGTTATTCAAATAACGTGGTTTCCGACGTTATTTATTTAATCATTTTATCCATTCATTAAACTATTTTGGCAGATAAAGTAAGTGATCTCTTCACAGACTGCGCCAGTTAGGCCCAGCGAAGGGCTGGGCAACCTGACAATGCCTGTTCTGAGACACTGACTTTAAAGGAAACAGGATGTATAATGAGCGGGCGAAAAGAAACCAGGGCGCAGAGCAAGGAAGCAGCTTGGATCTTTATAGCAGGGAGAAATATTCTTTGCTCCCTGCTTTCAGGAAAAAATAGCTGCTCGGAACAGGCATTGTCAGGTATGTGACCGCAGGGAGCTTAGCTGGCGCAGCCTGTGAGGAGTCTGCTGTTTTTCCTGAAAAATTAAAGCACCAAAAATTACTTAAACTCTAGCCGGACATTTGGCAAACCTAAAGTAGTGTGTGCTGACCGTGGATTGTGCAATTTCCAGCTAACCGGATAATATTTCCCTTTTTGTACCTGCAAAGATGGTAGTGTTTTATGATATATGACCTGCGGCACATCATTGGCAATCCCTACAGTCGTACTTTTCTGAAAACCATTATAGAACTTAACGATCAGCTGGTTCTTACCTTTTTTCAGTGGAAGAAGAATGACATCCTTCATTAGTTTTTCCTTCAGGGGATTATTATGCTCATCCAGGATTTCTCCATTGAATGCTACTGTTACAGCATCTCCACTTGTAATACCTACCAGATAAGATTGATCCTTATCAGAAGTAATCTCCTGGAGCAGATAAATCGCTGTCTCTTTCTCCGCACTCACTTCATAAGTTAAGTTATTCTTCCATCCAGACATTGCTTCCCAAACTTTGCCCCTATTGGCCGGCCAGGGTTTACTCACATCGATATCTTTTAGATTCCCATGTACTCCACCCGGGCCTGAATAGTAACTGCCCGATTTATAAAGCGGACCCCAAGTAATAGATGACGGTGTATTGTCCAGCTTATCGGTTTCATTTCCGCTCAATGCTACGGTACTGACTTTACCATTGATTTCAAGATCAATTTCTTTGCCCCTTTCATTGTCTGTAAAGTAGAGTTTAGGTGTTATGATTCCGCTTGTTGCAGGACTCAAAGTCCAGGATTCCTTTACGGTACTTTGATAGCGGTTGTTGTAATCAATTCCTGAGTTGCTGTAATGCTTAAACCCATTGTGACTGTTTAGTGTTAAAATGCCCGTGTTTTTCTCAATGATATTTGCCGGAGGTACGTTGTATCCGTTTGCAAACTCTATAGCGATTACTTTAAATTCTTTAGCAATATCCAGGTCTGCTGGAACCGTAATGGTGACTCCAGCCGCATTTTGAGTATACTTAGCCTTCTTATCTTCACCTAAGACGCTTGCGCTTTTTATCCTTCCGGTAAGGCCTGGCAAGGTAATGATGCCATTCTCCGGAGATGAAAGCAGGTGTAAGTATATTTTATTGGGTCTGCTGGTCAGGCTACCCCATTTAAATGAAACATGAAAAGGATCGGCATCTGTTCCGTAGATCGCCTCCTTATTTTTCTCCAGCCATTTACCAATATTCAGCAGAATGTCCTTTTCAAAAGGCACAACAGAGCCATCGCCTTTAGGACCAATGTTCAGCAGGTAATTTCCTCCGCGGCTGACCACACGAATCAAACTGGTCAGTTTCTCCTTTTGCTTTTCTTCTTCACTGCCTCTTTCCTGCCATGAGCGATAACCCCAGGTTTCATCAAAGAAAGACGCGGGAGATTGCCATGGCACTCCGATTGCATAATCCGGCTCCTGATTGTCACCCATTACATTGAAATCACCCATATCATTTCCAATCCGGCTTCCGATCATACAGTTGGGCTGTAATTTATGTACTACATCTCTCAATTCACGGCTGTCCTTTTCACGCTGTGATCCCATATCAAACCAAAGCTCAGAAACCGGCCCGTAATTGGTCAAAAGTTCTGTAATCTGCTTCTTATTGTACTCCACATGCTCGGGAGTAATGAAGTCTGAATTATGACTTGAGATTGGCGAGGCCTGAGGAAAATGCCAGTCAATCAAAGAAAAATACAATCCAAATCGTAATCCACCGCGTTTACAGGCCTCAGACAATTCCTTCAGCACATCCCGCTTGAAAGGCGTAGCGTCTACAACGTTGAAATCGGTAGTACTGGTCTTAAACATGCAGAAACCATCATGGTGTTTTGAAGTGATCACAATGGACCGCATGCCTGCTTTTTTAGCGAGGGACACAATAGAATCCGCATTCCATTTTTCCGGATTAAACCTTTTAGCAACATCAGCATAAGTATCGCTATAAATACCTGCATGAGCCTGTATTTGTTCACTCAAGCCTTTTGACACAGGCTTACCTTCCCAAACACCTCCCAATACAGAATATATTCCATAGTGAATGAACATAGAGTACTTCTGAGCCTGCCAATCCTTAAGTGCCTTTGGATCATGTTGTGCAAAAGCGAAGGCATTCGCAAAAATCAAGAGGGCTAATAAAATAGTTTGTTTCTGTTTCATGGTTTAAAACCTTTAGTTCCGGTTATTTTATGGGTTTATCCAGTTTTACTTTTTGAGTATTCTGATTTCTAAATATAGTGAGTTCAATGCTTTGATTGGACTTCACCCGTTCCTGTTCATTAAGCAGATCAGCCATTTTATTGATCTCCCTTTGTCTGAAACCCAGTATCACATCATTGGGCTTTAATATACCAGCCCATGGGCTACTTGCATCTATACCCAACACCAGCACGCCTTTTTCAGAAGACATTCCTGTGGCTGAGCGTTCTCCAAGTGTTTCGAGGTTCTTGATACGGACACCAAGCCATTGCACGATCGGATCCCTACTGACTTGAATCGGCTTTGCCAATACCGGCAGCGGGGCTTTCTTCGCAATTTTAGCGAGCTGCGGACTTACCCCAAATTGATCTGTAGGGAAATTCCTGAAGCCCATAGCCAATGCTTTAGAACCTGGTTTTACGCGGTAATCTCCAACCTCTGGATTTATAAACATGGCATCACCATAAACAGAATGCTGATCTGTGCCTGCAAGCCGGGCTTTCTTTAAAGCTGCACTATCCGGGAATAAGTTGTGATCAATTTCCTTTCCCCAATGATTGATACCAATCGGATAGTAATTGCGCATGACGATGTTGTGTTTAAAAACATCACCGCTATTCGCAAACCAGACATGCGGATGGAAGGAATTGTTAAGGATGATGTTATTTTCAACGGTTCTGTAAAATCCCTCACGGAGTTTTAGTCCTCCGTTTAAACAAACATTATTGTAAATATGGTAATTGCTGGATCCGTCATCCAGATCTATATCCCAGCCATGATTACAATGAAAACGGTTGTCGTGAATGGTGATGATTTTGACAACATCTGCAGTGATGAGTGACGGGTGGTTCTTTGCGATTTCATTCATTACTGATACCTCAGGATGCCAGTAACGGTCTCTTCCCCAAGAGTTAAAAGCACCATGGTCGCCGGTTTCCAGAACGGCATTAAAAACATCATTGTATGCGATGACGTGGCCTCCCCATGTACCTTCACTGATATTGATACCTGCCCTTGGTACGTCATAAATAGTATTATGGCTGACGGTAATGTCCATAGACATAGAGATTTGTACACCTGCAACCTGCTTTTCTACCTGTCCTAATCCATACATCAGCGTATTCTCAACCTTGCAATTCTGAGGGTAATTGTTAGTCTTCGGCCCCCTTGCAGTATCTATTTGCTCCAGAGGCACAAACCTATTATACTCAAAACTCCCTGAACGTACTGCATTTGGATCTCCAACGAAACAAACTCCACTTGCGCCGGCATAAGCAATATGGCAACCTGAAATGGTGCTATTCTTATTATAGTTACTTAAAAATATGGCATTGCCTCCTACAGTATTGAAATAACAAGATCTGACCTGGCAGCGCTCAGTGCCTTCCATGAAAACAGCACCTCCCCGGTAAATCGTCCAGTCACTTCTTAATAAGGGTTCTTTGGTTTCCATAAAAGTCCTGACCGTATGGGCCAGCTCAAGCCCTTCAATGCTGATGTTTTTCACAGGTCTGGCGACAGATCCTTTAAATTCAAAAAGATGCTTCAGCTGTGGCACTTCTATGCTGGCCTTTTCCAGAGCTGCGTTGGTTTGCGTTGGGTAGTAATAGATTTTCTTTTCAGCTTTATCAAAAAACCATTCACCTGCGGTATCCAGTTCTTCAAAAATATTTTCTACGAATCTATATTTATCGTGCATGCCCATCTGCCGGTTATTCTGAAAGCCTCCTTCGAGCTTCAACTTGCCCTCATCTTCTTTGCCCTTTATTTCATAATGATATCCACCCCATTCTGCCTTGTGTAAGGCGTGAATAAATCCTCCTGCCGGATTTTTCCATTTGGAAATCCGATCTGGACTGAGTGCATCAGCAGCAAAACCGCCATAAAATCTGATGGAAGGGTTGTAATTGGGATACCTTGCCATTCTCTGCTGTTTATGGTCCACATAAAGCTGATCAAAATCAATATCATTGGTGATCCTGGCCGTCATTATACCACCCTCATAAGACTCCCAATTTAATTTTAAAGGAACTGCCCCGCTAATGATTACCTTATTTCCGGGACAAGCTTTAATTACCATTTCCTCCCCTGTCTTCCTGGAATCAGCTGGTGTAAAAGTGATACTTTCGGACAAGTAATAGGTTCCTTGCAGCAGGTAAACGGCAACTTTCCCCTTCACTTTACGGGCCTCCAGCTGTGCTCTTTTTATACTGGCATATGGCTGGGCCCTGGTGCCTTTTGATTGATCATTTCCCTTAACAGAAACATAAATATCGTGAGCAATGCCATCACTGGTTTGCAACAGCAACACCGCAAGAATAAAGGAGAACAATGTTTTCATGGTTTGAATTTGGTATATTCAAAGAAAGCAAATTAGACTAAGCAAAATTTACTTCAATTGTCAAAACAATAAACAATTTTGGCAGATAAGTCAGTGCTCTCTTCTCAGGCTGCGCCAGCTAATCCCGGCGACAGGCGGGCAAACCTGACAATGCCTGTTCTGAGACACTGACTTTAAAGGGAATGAGAGGTAGATGTAGGTAGGTTGAGTATTTTCAGCTAACTTACTTGAGCATTTTTAGCAGATAAGCACCATAGCCGCTCTTTACCAATGGTTCGGCTGCAGCTTTGAGTTGTTCTTTATTGATAAAGCCCATTCTGTAGGCTACCTCTTCAATACATCCGATCTTTAGTCCCTGGCGTTCTTCGATTACGTAAACAAACTGGCCGGCCTGCATCAATGAAGCAAAAGTGCCTGTATCTAACCAGGCTGTACCCCTGCTCAGCACACCTACCTTCAATTTACCTTGTTCCAGGTATACTTTATTTACATCTGTAATTTCATATTCACCCCGTGCGGAGGGTTTGATGTTTTTGGCGATCTCTACGACTGAATTGTCATAGAAATAAAGGCCGGGAACCGCATAGTCAGACTTTGGATGAAGAGGCTTCTCTTCAATAGATACTGCCTGATTCTCCTCATTAAACTCCACAACTCCATATCTTTCAGGATCGGAAACACGATATGCAAAAACAACTCCTCCATCAGGATCAGCACTCGATTGCAGTAACCTGGACATTCCATCACCATAAAAGATATTATCGCCAAGAACAAGGGCAACTTTATCATCACCAATAAAATCGGCCCCTATGACAAATGCCTGAGCAAGTCCATTGGGCTGTTCCTGTACCGCATAAGAAAACTCACAGCCAAGTCTGCTCCCATCACCCAACAACTTTTCAAAGTTTGGCAAATCGTGGGGGGTAGAAATAATCAATATCTCCCGGATCCCGGCAAGCATCAGGGTCGACAAGGGATAATAGATCATCGGCTTATCATAAACCGGCATCATTTGCTTGCTCATCACTAAGGTCAAAGGATGCAACCTTGTGCCACTTCCACCTGCTAAAATTATTCCTTTCAAGAGTTATATGGGTTAATTTATTTAAAATGTCATTTACAGATTTATCGTGCTTTAAGCCCAGAAATCTTAATCCTGACTTGAAGATACGTTTTCTTCCAGTTCTTTAAACCATTCTGCACCATATTTTCTAATCAGTGGTCCTTTCAGGAATTGGTATACCGGAACTTTCAATTCACGGCCAAAAGAACAAGCATCGCTACAGATATGCCAGCGGTCGTAGTTCAATACCTCAAATTCCGGATACTGTGTAACCCGGATAGGATACAGGTGACAGGAAATTGGCTTTTGCCAATTCACAAGCCCCTGCTCATAGCCCTTCTCTATTCCACACTTCGTGATGCCATTTTCAAAAGTAACATAGGCACATTCTTTATTCCCATCTACACAAGGTGTAGTCAGGTCGCCATCTGTATCCACGACAGAAGTACCATACTGTTCAATTGCTGCAATGCCTTTAGGCTCTAACAGATGTTGTATTTTTGGATATATTTCCGCCAGGATTGCCGTTTCCGCAACATCAAGAGGGGCTCCCGCATCACCTTCCACACAACATATCCCCTTGCATTTATTCAGATTGCACACGAAATTTTCCCTGATCAGGTCTTCATGTACCAAAGTATTTTGTACTTCTATCATTACTTATTTACTATAGCCAAAGGATATTTAAGTCCGCTGGCTGATTTAATTTCCATTATCACAGAACCCACCAATATTTCTACCTGGGCCTTTACAGGCACTCTGTTGCCATCATCAGTAACCCACAGGTACAATTTACTGTCCTTACGGAATATCCTGCCTGGCTTTATAGAGGGGCTAAATTTCAAACACTTTATTGTACCCAATTTAGTTTTAACTGTTTCCCGGCCTACAAACTGAATTTCCAGCTGACTGATCTCATCTCCAAGAAAGTAATTCAGCTTTACAAAATCACCGGCCTTCATTTTTGAGATGTCCAGGCTTCTGGCAAAATAATAAGAAGACACCAGGTCAAATGTTTGCTTTGTCGGGGTTTTATAAGTCCCTTTTGTGGCAACTACCCTCTGCTCATCCTGACTGAACCTTGCCTTATCTTGTCTTCTGTAGCTTCCCTCTCTAATGTTTTCCTGATAGAAATACGGCTTTAAATCCTTCTTATCTATATAAGAGTCGTAGTGATCCCTTATTTTGTAAAATACGTCAAAGGTACCTGAAGTCTGTCCGTCGACGCTCAATCGGTAAGTTGGGCTCCCGTCAAATTTAAGATCAGATTCCAGCACTTTCAGCGTGCCTTCGGCAGCTGTAATAAAGCCGTATTTCAATTTATAAGTTAGCACTTCTCCAGCCTGAAATACAGGATCCTTCACAAAAGGTAACTCCTGGGCAACACCTTTATAACTTAGGAATGCAGCAACAAAAAACAAAAACAACTTTCTCATACCTAAGCTAAAACAAAAAACAATCCAAAATTAATCCTTGCGCTTATAAATGGGAACCGTAGAGCAGGGCTCTCCATACATAATGCTTTTAACAACAGGTGTAAGTAAACTCGTAATTTCAACATAGGCAGACACAGGAAGTTCAATATCAGCACAGCCTTTTACCACTACCCGCTCGTTTTCAAATGCCCTAAGGTCTATTTTGGCCAGTGCTTTTGTGAATAGCACGGTCTCCAATGTTTCCAGACTACCAAATACGATTTCATTGGCAAATGGTTTCATTTTGTTGGCCAGCAACATATAGGCCCATGTCGGCACAATTGCATCTGCAGTACAGGTAATGGCTACATTTTTGTCAGCGTAGGCCGACCAGTCATGAGTCTTGATGAACTCCCTGAAATCCTTTTCTCTGAGCATTAACCCATGAAAAAGATTATCCTTGATGTCATAGACCAACCTTTCTCCCTGATGAAGATATTCCTCCAGATTAAGAGTGATCAAACCGCTAGCCGCTACTTTATTAACAAAATTCTCCTGAATGTCCATGATGTTATACTGAAAACAATGGGTTCCTAAAAATAAAAAAACCGGAAGCAACAATTACCTCCGGTTACAAAATTACGTAAAATAAGATTAATAGAATTTCACCCTATTGTCTTTTATCTTGCTTTTATCTTTTAACGCCTGGAAAGCCGATCCTAAAGATCGTTGACCCGACACTTGCATCATTGCTTCTTTTTGCTTGTAAGTGTTTGCCAATGGAGCTGGATTGGTAAATCCATCTATTACAAAAGCGAATACGCCGCTTTCTCCGTCTACCGCTTTAGAAAGCTTACCTGGCTGTGAACCGAAAACAGCACCTACCAGCTTATTTTCCTGAGCTAAACCAGGAATAATAGGATTGGCAAATACCATGTTGGTAACCGGAGCTGCCACCTGACCTACTTTCTGAGCCACCTGATCAATCGACACAGCACCTTTTAATGCGTTGTCCAGTTTCTCTTTAAGCATTTTTGCTTTAACAGCAGTTCTAACCATTGGTTCGATGTCTTTCTTCACTGCTTCAAGAGGTAATGTACCTTCAGGTTTGACGTCAGTCACACGAGCAACAACGAAACCATTGTCCATTGAATAAACCTCATCCAGGATATCACCTTTATCTGCTGAATAAGCATCACGGATTAACTGACGTGGATTATCCAAGCCTGGCGCAAAGCCCTGAGTTGGAGTGATCTTATCAGCAACACCTACCGTATATCCTTTTTTCTGAGCCAGTTCAGCGAAGTTACCTGATTTCGCTTCATTAAGGAAAGCGCTCGCTTTTTTATAAGCAGCATCTTTAGTTTTATTACTTGAGCTTAAGCTTTTCTCGATATAAGCGAGCTTGGCTACTTTAGAAGAACCTATTTGTTTTTCTATCTTGATCAGGTGAACCCCAAATTGAGATTGAACCACTTTCAGGTCCCCAACACTTCCGTCAAATGCTGCGTTCTCAAATTCAGCAACCATTTGCCCTCTTGTGAAAGTTCCCAGTTCGCCACCTTTATCTTTAGATCCGTCAACACTATATTGCTGAGCAAGCGTTGCGAAACTCGCACCTTTTTGAATCAATCCTTTCAATGAGTCAGCTAGTTTTTTAGCTTTATCAACACCGCCCAACTTACTTGGATCGATTAAGATATGACTTGCCTTAACTGAATCAGGAGAAAAACGTGTGTTGATCACCTTTACGATTTTATAAGAGTTACCTGAAAACTTAGGACCATAAAAACTACCTGCAGGTAAATTGAATACTACTGAGTCAACAGCAGGATCCAGTTTGCCTTTCGTGATGTAAGTATATGGCACTTTAACATCAGAGTTATTCGCTGCAAATAAAGAATCATTTGCTGAAGTTCTGAAATCTGCCGCAAGTTTATCAACCTGAGTTTTAACAGCTGTAGAATCTGCTGCGGTAGGATTTACACTAAAAGAAACATATTCAAACGTACGGGTCTCCGTAGGATTCTCGAAACGTTTTTTATTTGCATTGTAGTAATCCGAATAATCTGATTCTGTCAGTTTAACACTTGCATCCTTAACTGATGAGTATGGAAGTGTTACATATTTGAAATTAGCCAGTTTATTACGATTGATGTATTCATCGTTAGCCTCAAGCGTAGTTACGTAAACTGAATTGTTAACCAGTTTAGCATATTTTTGCTGTAATGCCTGTTTTTCAATTTCTACTTCAAGAGATTTCAGTTGAGGTGCTACTCTTGGATCTTTATACCCATCTTTAAAAGTTCTGATTACTTGTGCACGATCAACTTGTCCAGTCTGAGGGTTACCAAAGTACTGCACGATAAGCGGACTTGGATTATTTCCCTGGATCAAATCATTCAGTTCGTCAGAAGAAACAGTTAAACCTAAACGGTTATATTCTTTTCCAAGTAAAACATTAGCAATCTCACCTTGCCACACATTATCAACAGCCATAGCCTGCATCTGCGAATTGCCAGCACCACCGTACTGTTGTTTGTATTGAGCTAGACTCTGCTCAACTTTGCCGCTAAACTCGTCTATGTTGATATCTTGTCCATCAATTGAACCTACAACTTTTTGAGATTCCGCCCAAAAAGGCTTACCTGCCTGAATTGCGTCACCAACTAAAAATGCAACAATTGCAAAACCGATGGCTCCAATCAGGATATAGCCCGCACGATTCCGCAAAAATGTCATTAATCCCATAATATTCTTATTTATAATTTTTTTTAAGAGGGCGCAAGATACAACTTTTGCTAAAAAAAGAAAATATTAAATTGTATTTGAATAAGTATTTAAAAATTAAGGAAATAACAGCATTCAGACATCCTACTTCCCGAAACCATCCGGAATATAGGTCTCGCCATTTCCATTAGACCAGTTGATCAGATTGAAGTCCTCCGTAGCACTAAAATCAACTGCATTCAGAACAGTTCCATCAGCCTTTGTAATGACGCCACTGGGAGAAAAAAACATCTTTTTATTCTGGTCCCAAACCAGTTCCTCTGTATTGAAAGTCAGTTTTTCATTTACGACAATCACATTACGCCTAAAAGTTGCAGTCTTCTCTGTATCCCTCATAATGGCATAATCAGAAGTAATGGAGCCTTTGATTTTCATCTGCTCATCAATAAAATTGATCTTTACGCCTTTTGGCATTTCCTGGTAAACAGCGCCATTTGCAGGTGTTACTTTATCCAGCACCGGAGCAAATCCCTGTGCCTTTACCTTTGCAGAATCACTGTAAATGATGTCCACCTTTATCGTGCGGTCGACATTCAGGGCAACCTTTTTAGACAAACGCGCGGCCTTTTTCAGATCATCTTCAGCACAGGAGCTCAGGCAAAGCTGGATCAGGCAAAGTATAACACTGCAATATATTATACCACGGGAATTCATTAATCGAATCTAAATCGTGTAAACCAACGGTCGTTTAGCGTAAATCCTAAGTGAAAATTAATATAGCTTTCCTGAATTAATCCATTGGTTGATTTTCCTCTTCTTCCCAGTTCAGTTGTAAAGTTCATCTTATAAAAAGAATACCTGTTTGGAGCCAAAGGTAATCCAAAACCAAGTGTAACAGCCATCTGCTTCACATCCTGCTCGTTCAACTGGATATAGGTCTTATCATATTGAAAACCAAAACGATAATCTACACGCTTGAAATAACTTCCTATAGAGGTAATATCCGGAGTGATTTGCGCGCCAGTTGAAAAACCCCAGCTATCTTGTAATCCCTGGTTGGTGTTATCAATATTCAACTTAGACCATTGTCCCATTCTATAATCTGCACCAAACATCCATTTATTGTCTTTCTGAATCGAAAATCCAAAATTATGGATTAAAGGGAGTTTTAATTTCGCAGAGCTGTTCTCGTTAACGAGCACCGTATCAAATGCTGCCTGCTCCTCGCCCACTGCATCTCTGAAATATTGTGTCACCACAAAGGTTTTGGTAGAATTAACTTTTGAAGGAGAGGAACCTGAGTATCCCAGGGTGATCCTGCTTTTGCTACTCAGAGGAATATCATACTGCAACCCGTAAGAAAATCCGATACCACCTATGCTATTTTTATTTTGTTGTCTGTTATTGATAGATGGCGATGCCTGAAGTTCTATCGATCTATTTTCCTGAAGATTTCCGAAAAGATATTCCACATTGGCCCCTATTCTGAAATGATCACCAAACTGCTGACCAATACCAAAATAAGCTTTTGTTAAACCACCTTCTCCTGAATACAGGGCATTATAAGAATTGGTGTCAGTTGCGCTGTATTTCTCAACAGAAGAGAATTCGTAACCAAGTTCAGTATACGGCAATATACCTACACTGATAGCAGATTTACCGGACTTTAACGGAAATGCCATGGCAACGTGACTTAACGTCGAGTTGAAGCTGGCTTCCCCGATCCCGTTCTTCTTTACTTCAGTAAAACCGGCAGACATCCCCATATCCAGTGTAGTCATGGTAATTCCAGTATATGAAGCCGGATTCTGCATATTTATATTGCTATAAATACTTGGTTTATAAACACCAGTAGAAATTCCTCCCATGGCTCTGAACTGAGGAAGTAATGATCCCCTCACATTTCCAAGGCCATATTTTGAGTAAGGCGACTGCGTGGTAACCTGTGCTTTAACAGAAATAGTTGTTAGCAATATTAATACTGCTGCTATATAATTAATCTTTTTGTACATATTCAAATGCAATGACTTCGTTTAATCCTTTTAATACCAAATAAGGATCGTGTATAATTTGAGGCGCAAAGATGCTCTTTTTTAATTGCACTAGCAAAAAAGCCGCATCACCACCTGTTATTAATACCCTAAGGGCCTTATTTCTTTTATTCTGATTGGCTATAAACCCTTCAATCTCATTAACTATCCCTTGTAATACCCCATTTTTTATGGCCGATTCCGTATCAGTTCCATCCGGTATCACCTCATCTTCCCTCTCCCATTTCACCAAAGGCAAACGCCCTGTATAATGATTCAATGCTTTAAAACGCATATGTACGCCCAGACTGATACTACCTCCAAAATATTCACTTTCTCCGGTAAGCAGATCATAAGTAATACATGTTCCGGCGTCAAGCATAAAACAGTTCATCTTAGGATAATAATGATGAGCTGCGACAACCTTAGCCCATCTGTCTAATCCCAAAGTAGCTAATGTTTTGTAGTAATTCTTAATCCCAGGATTGAAAGCCGTTGAGAATTCTACATAGTTCGTCCGCTGTTTAAGCACCTCAATTATTTCCGAAAACTCATCAGCTACGCTCGAAATGGTAGAATTACTTATATTATATTGTTCAATTAGGTTGGCCAGCGCAGATGTGGTAATTTGTCTTAAGCTTTGGTAATGAATCAACTCCCTGTTGTTAAAAACAGCAAGTTTTCCATTAGTATTGCCAATATCCAGAACAAGATTATGCATTAGCCATTCTCAACTTCATCCCACAAAGCTATTAATCTTTAGCAAGTTTCGAGCCTTCAAATTGTTAAAAAAAGTTAAACAAACAAAAAGTACTGTATAGCAAAAACCAATATCAGAAACAAGCTTTCGTAAAACCAACGCTTTTTAGCATTTGAGAAGTAATAGGCCAAAAGCACTGCACCGGGAGGAACACATAGCAGGAAATGATAGAGCCTGAAGTCTGGCTTGGTATAAAAGCTGACAATGCTGATGATAAACATAAAAAACAACATCTGGAAGGCCTTTCTTGTACTGATAAAACTCCTGAAGAAATTCTCCCGCAGCTGTAATGTAGCCAGTACGATCATTACAAAAACTGGCACCAGAACCAGGTAGTCATTATAATTGATTTTAAACACTGAAGGAAACTTATTAGCCAGCGGCAGCCATATCTTGTAAAACATCGAAAGATTGTCATTCCAATAATAGTAAACGCCTACAAAAAAGAATATGATCAGAAAACCGACCAGTCCGGAAACCCACTCCCTCCATGCAAAGGACCGGTATAAAAGCAGTGTAAACCATAGCATCGCCAGCATCACAATGAATGGAAAATAGATTAATGTACCTGCCGCAATGATCATCCCGATATCAAACATGATCATGATTGCATTTGGCGATTTGCCTATTTTCAAAAACTTATCCATCATCCAGATCAGTAAAAAATTACAGATCAGTGTAGGGCTCAGGATCAAAAATGGCATGAATAAACTTGCCGAAGTAATGTAAAGCAACGCAGGCAGGTAACCTGGTTTACTTAACAATCCATGATTATTTACTACCCTGTTGAACAAAATAGCCTGGATATAGATGATCACTCCTGCAAAGAAAACATTACCTGCAGGCGAGAAAGTATTTTGAATAGGAATCTGGATGAAGAACTTGGTATAGGGCTCTAAAAACTCAAACTGCAATACGGAAGGGAGATCCGCAAATATGGCCATACGCATAAAAAAAGTATATGCGAATAAGATCAGCAGGTTTATAGGGTTTAAATTTCTAAATTGATTAATCATGCCTGTATACAAAGGCAAAGTAAAGGAAATTATCTGGCAAACTGCTTTACAACTTTATCAATTACCGCTGCTGTTTCATCGGGAAAGAAAAACTGATGTTCCTGAGGCTTTGCCACCCAGTCTTTAATGATCGGCAACCAGTTTTTATTACTGCCCCATATCACCGGCAACCCGAATTGTTTTAATGCAAAAGCATTGCATTGTTGCTCATATTGAAATTTCATGGGTGCTACCAACAGCTTCTTCCCCATGTGCAAGGCTTCTGCGGGACCTTCGAAACCCCCGCCTGTAAACAACCCTTCACAAGATGCCAGGCTTTTATTAAACAACTCATTATTGACCGGATAAACCGCTACATTGCTATCTTTATAAGCTTCCTTTGTATGTTTTGAAAACACTTCCCATCTGATGTGAGGAATTTGTTTCAACACAGGTACCAGAAATTTATCGTCAATCGCCGGCAGATAGACAGTATAATGTCCGAGATTGGAAACAATCATCTTCCTGATTTCCGCACGGATCACAGGGGTATATATGAAATCATCATACCTGTCAAAATGAAAACCAACATAATGACTGGCAGGGGCATAATATTTCATCACCAATTGTGCCCAGTCAATACTCCTTGGCTTAGGTACCTTGCCCGATTGAAATGATGCCTGATGACTAAGTCCGACACTTTCTATCCCTTGTCTTTTGCAGGCCCATGCAGTTACGGGTTCAAAATCATTCAATATCAGGTTGTATTCCTTCAACGGAATGCTATTCATGTCTTTTACAAAACGGGGCAGGTTCATGGTCTTCCATGTCTCGTAATGGTTTACGCCGCCCTTCTTTCCAAAAATAAAGCTAAACCCATGTAACTGGTATTTGACCTGCTGGGTCAACTTTACGTCAGCCTGGGTACCACTGATCAGCAGATCAACCTCACCATATTGCTGCAACAAGGGCACAATTTCCCTTGCCCGGCTAATGTGACCGTTTCCTGTACCTTGAATGGCATATAGTATCTTCATCCGCACCGAATATCTGTAATTTTCGTTAAAATGTATTGTTTTTTTATAGGTTGCAAACCTTGATCGGGAGAATCTAAAGCATCTCTAATTTAATCTTTTGCAATAGTGTGCCGATATCAAGCTTGCTATGAAGATCTTCACTATCGGACAAAACCCCTTCTTCTACCTCATCTTTCTCAAAGTCCTTCTGGTCATATTTGAATATTTTCCATGACTGGTCATAATATTCCAAGGCAGTTAGGTTTTCTACCCAATCACCACTATTTAAATAAACTACAGATCCTTCTTCTGTGCTTATTGTTCGCATTTCAGGCTGATGGATGTGTCCGCATATGACATATCCATAACCCTTTTCCACTGCAAGTTCCGCAGCTGTATCCTCAAATTTATTGATAAACTTCACTGCATCTTTGAACTTTGCTTTGATCCGCTTTGAAAAACTCATTTTCTCCCTCCCAATGGCGGTTAAGAACCAATTTGTAAAACTATTGATTAAGATTAGCGTATCGTATCCTACAGCGCCCAGTTTAGCCAGCCATTTTGAATGCTGCATTGTTACATCGAATACGTCTCCATGAAAAAACCAGGCTTTTTTACCGTCGAGCTCTAGAATAAGCTTGTTTTGCAAGTGAAATGCCCCTATGTGCATGTCTGCAAATTTCCTCAGCAGCTCATCATGATTGCCAGTAAGGTAATAGACTGGTACGCCCTCCACCACAAATTTCATGAGTTTGCGAACCACCTTCATGTGGGTTTCGGGCCAGTAACGTTTGCTAAATTGCCAGACATCGATAATGTCGCCGTTCAGCACCAACATTTTAGGTTTTATACTCTTAAGATATTTCAACAATTCCTTGGCGTGACAGCCATAAGTACCAAGGTGTACATCAGAAATTACTGCAATATCTACTTCTCTCTTAGACATCATCTTCATCCATTGTCAGTTCATACGGCCCAAAGAAGAAAGCGATGATCACGATCAGGCATACTATAAAAAACAATTCCAGCATAGGGATATTAGTTTATCCAACAAATATGCAACCCATAGATTAATAAGCCGTTAAGAAGATGTTATCGTATTTCTTATCTATGCAAATTAAAGCTAATTGGAATATTATATTTCACACGAACCGGCACCCCACGCTGTTTGCCTGGAATCCATCCGCGAGATGCCTGCACGACACGAACTGCTTCCTGATCTAAAGACGGGTAAACACCACGTTCTACTTTGACATCATCGACCGTCCCATCCGCATCCACAAAAAAACTTAAAACAACCTTTCCGGAAGCACTATCTCTCTGCGCATCCATCGGATATTTTAACCGCGCGGACACATAATCATAAAAAGCATTAATTCCGCCGTTGTAACTCGGGATCCGCCAATACAGCGTATAAATAGGACTTCCCGTCCTTGATGCTTTCTCCAGAAAGGAATTTGCCTTTCAAATATTTTTCTTTGTAGGAATAATTTCCGGCTTTAGTAACAAAAGTCTATATCCCGTCTTTTTCGCCACCTATATAATCTAATTGAACAATCGATATTAAAATTTTTAACGTGCAAAAGTAAATGGCATATTGAGCATCGTTCGTACAGGAATTCCATTCTGTTTTCCCGGAATCCATTTCGGTGAACCTTTCATAATTCTAAGCGCTTCCTTATCGAGAGACTGACTCACGCTTTTGATAACTTTAAATCCACTAAGACTTCCATCAGCCTCCACTACAAAACTAACAGAAACGCTTCCCGTAATCTGTTGTTTAAATGCATCTTCAGGATAACGAATAGACTTTTGTACATACGTATAAAATCCACCCATTCCCCCTTCAAAAGTAGGTACTTCCTCCACAAATGTATAGGTATAAGATTTCCCGTTCTGAAGGCTTTCTCCAGAGATAAGCTTCCCTTTTAAATACTTCTCTTTGAATGAAAAATCCCCGGGAGCACCGGCTCCCGACCAATCGCCTTCTTTAAATCCTCCCACAACTGTACCCTCCTGAACAATACCTGATTCACCGGGTTTCAACTTCTGTTTAAAATATCCATTTCCATTCTCTACCATTACACCATCAACAGAATCGGCATAGTAGACCAGGCGATAGGGTAACATTCTTGAGTCAGGTATAACAGCCGGTGTTGACACAACTGTATTTATACTGTCGTAATCTAATATCATATTTACTTTACCATCGCTAAAGTAAAATAAACGATGATGCACCGGATAACCGTTTTTATAGTTGGTCAAAGATTCTTTCCCGCCACTTTTCCTATACCTTAACGTTTGTCCTTCATAAACCAGCCTCGGTTCAAATGCGGAAACTTCACCACGGGTCTTTGGCTTACCGTTAATGTAATCCTCTAGTAATGGGAAGTTTGCACTTGCGGAATCCGGTTCCTGTATCACTCGCACAAAATCCGCACTATCTCTGGATTGCACTTCCTTTCCATCATTGGTAAAAAAGTAAATATTCTGTTTTTTTTGAGCATTTACCAGACTGGTAAAGCCTAACAAAGTGAGGATGAGCGCAATTCTTTTCATATCACAAATCTAAAATTTCAGGATAAAATAAAAAATAAATCATTACAAAATCCTATAAACCCAAAAAGGGGCTATTGATAAACAATAAGCCCCTTTTCTATAACTAAATATTAGCTACGCTACTTTCTTCTTTTTATTTTCGCTATAAAAAGCAAAACCAAGACCGGCCAATAACAATATAGATCCAGCCAGAGATATTTTCTCGCCCATATAGTAAGATACCGGCTCAAATTTAAATTCAACTTTATGGTTTCCAGCCTCTAGCTGTGCTGCACGCAGCACATAATCAGCTCTGAAATAAGGTTTTTGTTTGCCGTCCACATACATATTCCAGCCTTTGTCATAATAGATTTCAGAGAATACTGCTATGATATCCCTTGGCGCACTGTAAGAATACACCAGGTGATCTGGATGATAGCTTTCCAGCTTGATTGATGCTGTAGGATCTGCGCCTACACGTTTAGCATCAATTAAATTTCTATATCTGATGTCAACAATAGCTTCTTTTTTAGGATCAAAGCTGTTAATTGCCTTCATTTCTTCATCAGCATCTTTTGCAAATTGTACATTTTGTACAATCCATGCATGACCTGCAGCTGTTTCATTACGCTGCATTTTATAAGAACCATTTTGTGGATCCTTCGTGATGATATATTTGGTGTTCAGCATATCCAGTACATCCTGATTGATGCTTTTTGAAAACTGCTTTTCAATAAGCTCCTGATAGCGCTTCAACTTAGCAGCATGATAACCACCCACTGTTTTGTGGAACTGTGAAGTACTGGCCTCTGAAAATGTGTTAACAGCTAAATCCAACACCCTGAAGTCAGGATCTTTATCAGACATGATAAATGTATCCACATCACGCGGCTGAATCTGATTCTCCAAATCGATCTTACTAACGAAATTGCTATTGTTCAGATAACGGCGGTCAACCTGCCACATGTCAATTAAGACAGCCAGTCCCAACAAAATGAAAACGAAGTTCGCTGTCATTTTTTTTGTGATCAAAGCCCATATCAAACCGAATCCTACCAATATAAACAGGAATGCACGAATTGCATCTGCACGGGCGATTGCAATCCTGTCCTCAACCAATGCATTGGCGATTCTATGTGCCATCTCCGCATTGTTCTGAAGGCCCTGCGTCAGTGCCTGTACAATTTCATTATGGTTATTTGTCTTAAAACTAAAGAACAAAGTAGGCACCAGGGCTACAATTAATGCAAATCCTCCCGTAATTCCTGCTGACCAGATTAGCTTTTTAATGACTTCCTTTTGATCCAGTTTAGTTTCCATAGCCTCCTTAACTGCCAGAAAAGCCAGCACAGGAACCATCAATCCTACTACTGCCAGGATAGATTCTACTGCTCTGAATTTGTTGTATAGCGGGAAATAGTCAAAAAACAAGTCAGATATAAACGGGAGGTTCTTTCCGAAAGACAATAGTAAAAACAAGATACTTGTTGCCAATATCCACCATTTCAAATGGCTTCTGACGATAAACAAACCAAATACAAAAAGGAAGCAGACAATGGCGCCAAAATAATAACCTCCGGAAGTACCTGGCTTCTCACCCCAGTATTGTTGCATTCCAAGATTTCCAGCTAAGTCCTGTATAATAGTGCCCGTTTGATTTGGATCACCTCCTGTAAGTTCAGAGACTGCTTTATACATATTACTTTCAGGCTTCACCAATTCAGTAATACTGGTTGCCCCTCCATAAAGGTCGGGTATCAAAAAGGTAAAGCTTTCTCCTACACCCTGACTCCATGCATAAGCATATTCCTTTTCTTTAGAAATCCCCTGTCCGGCCTCTGCTGCTACGCTGGTTAAATTAGATTTCCCTCTATTGGTCTCTTTCGCATATTCTGATGTGGTCCACAATAAACCAGCGTTCACCATCAATGCCAGTACCAGCGCCCCGGCAAGATAGCCAATAGACTTCCCTACCTGAGGTAATGTCTTGGCTTTATAAGCATGATAAATCTCTATTCCTATAAAAATGAGTATAGATATACCTAGATAATAAGTCATTTGGACGTGATTGGCCCTGATCTCTAATGCCAGGAACAATGCGGTTAGACTCGCACCCAGCAGCAACCTTCCCCTTAATGTCAACAGAATTCCGGCCAGAATTGGCGCAAAGAAGCCTATAGCCAATGCCTTATTACTGTGCCCTGTGGCCAGGAGCACAAAATTATACGTTGTAAAAGCAAAAGCAATTGCTCCTACCGCGGCCAAAAATGGATTAAGCCGCAGTACGATAAACAGAAAATAAGTTCCAATTAGTAATAACAGAACTACTCCTGTAGGAGCAGGAAATGTTTTTGTGACCAGCTGTATTCCATAAGTAGCCCCATTGTACGCATGTTGCGCCCAGATCTGATAGGCAGGCATACCGCCAAACATTTGATTAGTCCAAAGTGGTGCCTTACCGTCTTTGGCTTTATAATCCATGATCTCCTTTTGCATGGCCTTAGCCTGGATCACATCACTTTGTGCGGGGGCTTTGCCTTGTAAAACAGGACTGAAATAGACGAAACAGATGATTACAAAAAATCCAATTATGGCCAGGTGTATGCCATTAGCTTTTAACCAGTTATTCATTAAGGTTTGTTTAAGATTCGAACTAACCCCAAACTTAGATAAAACTGTGAATCATTTACGAACTTTTCTAAAAAAAGTTACTTGACTTCTTCGTAATCTACAAAATCGCCCAATTTGTCGCTGTTACCCTTCTTTTCGGTCTTGGGTGGCATGTAATCTATAGATATGGAGCCCTCAGGCTTTGTACTTTGCTGACGTGACTGGTTTTGAGCTTTCTGCTGAACTTTACTAAACATCTTTGCTAAGACGACCGGAAACACCAATCGGAAAATAACTCTAAGCAGATAAAGCACCAACAACGTTATAAAGAAGAATTTTAATAGTACCATTCTTATATTTTAATATTTACAATTATGACGAATAAGCACATTTCTTATTACAGCGTCATGATGTTTATTGCATAACAATTACAATACCATCGGCTCAATTGTCATCCGTAATTGCCGCGACTCTGCCGATTTGTCCGTCTTCCAAGCGAACTTTAATCCCCCTCGAGTGATACGCGGCAGATGTCAACAGGTTTGCTACGATACCCCTGGTCAGCTTCCCGCTGCGCTGATCTTTCTTAAGGATAATATCCACTTCTAAACCGGGATATATATCTTTTCTATTCTTTCCGTCCATTACTATTAATACAATTATTACTTCTTCCCAAATCTTTCTTCAAACATTTTCTCCATTGCAAACATTTCGTCACGCAGCCTTGCCGCCAGCAAAAAATCCATGTCCTTTGCTGCCTTAGCCATGTCTTTACGCGTTTTATCAATAGATTTCTGCATTTCAGGCTTGGTCATATACTGCACAATTGGATCCGCAGCCATGCTCACCTCATCTACTTCTACGTAGGCTTTTGCCCTCGTATTGTTTTCAGAGAAATCTAGCATTGAGCTCTGTTCCATAATTTCCTCCCTGGTCTTGCCTACGGTTTTCGGGGTAATGCCATGCTCCAGATTATATGCAATCTGTTTTTCCCTTCTCCTGTTGGTTTCATCCATGGTCTTATCCATAGAATCAGTGATTTTATCTGCATACATGATCACTCTTCCCCTGTCGTTCCTCGCAGCTCTTCCAATCGTTTGGATCAGCGACCTTTCAGAACGTAAAAACCCTTCTTTGTCTGCATCCAGAATCGCAACCAGTGAGACCTCCGGAAGATCCAGTCCTTCTCTCAACAAGTTGATGCCGATCAAAACATCAAATTCACCCAACCTCAAGCCCCTCAATATCTCTACCCTTTCCAGTGTTTTCACCTCCGAGTGAATATAACGGCATTTGATGTTCAGCCTGTCCATATACTTGGTCAGTTCCTCGGCCATGCGTTTGGTTAGGGTAGTGACCAAAACACGGTCGCCCAGCTTGATGGTTTTATCAATCTCATCCAGAAGATCATCTACCTGGTTAATCGCCGGCCTCACTTCGATTAAAGGATCGAGCAAACCTGTAGGCCTGATCACCTGCTCTATCACAATACCTTCTGATTTTTGCAGTTCATAATCAGCTGGTGTAGCACTCACATAAATAGTCTGAGGGGCCAGACGCTCAAATTCATCAAAATTAAGCGGACGGTTATCCAATGCCGAAGGCAATCTGAACCCATATTCTACCAGCGACATTTTACGGGACCTGTCGCCGCCATACATGGCTCTGATCTGTGGCACCGTAACGTGGCTCTCATCAATCACCATCAGGTAATCATCCGGGAAATAATCCAGCAAGCAGAAGGGCCGCATTCCCGGTGCACGACCATCAAAGAATCTTGAATAATTCTCAATTCCCGAACAGTAGCCAAGCTCCTTCATCATTTCTATATCAAAATTTACCCTTTCTTCGAGCCGTTTTGCCTCCAGCAATTGCCTGTCGCCTATCAATTGATTCTTCCTGATCTCCAGTTCTTCCTGAATTCCCCAGATAGAAGAGTTAAACCTGTCCTTTGGCGTCACGAATAAATTCGCAGGATATATTGCCATATCCAGGATCTTTTCAATAGTTTTCCCGGTTACCGGGTCTATAATGCTCAATTCTTCTATGTCATCTCCAAAAAAGGAAACCCGGTAAGCATTGTCAAGGTAAGCTGGAAATATATCTACTGTATCTCCCTTTACCCTAAAAGTTCCGCGCTTAAATTCGTTTGTTGTACGTGCATACAGAATCTCTACCAAGCTGTGTAAAAATGAATTTCTGGAAATCCTTGTTCCCACAGAAAACCTGAATACAGATCTTGAGAAATCTTCAGGATTTCCCATACCATAAATGCAAGAGATAGAGGAAACCACGATTACATCTCTGCGGCCGGACATCAAAGCTGATGTCGTACGCAGCCGGAGTTTTTCAATCTCCTCATTGATGCTCAAATCCTTTTCAATATAGGTATTGGTACTCGGCATAAAAGCCTCAGGCTGGTAATAATCATAGTAAGACACGAAATAGTTTACCGCATTTTCCGGAAAGAATTGTTTAAATTCTCCGTAAAGCTGTGCGGCTAGTGTCTTATTATGACTCAGGATCAATGTTGGCTTCTGTGTTTGCTGAATCACATTGGCAACAGTAAATGTTTTACCTGATCCGGTAACTCCTAAAAGTGTCTGGTAATGTTCGTCGTTATTCACCCCCTCTACCAACTGTTTTATGGCATTGGGCTGATCCCCTGTCGGTTTATAATTAGAAACGATTTTAAACTCCATAGCTATCAAACTTAGATAAAAATTAGTAAATTTATACAGGCTTACCTCATCAAATTCTTGTAAAATGATATTCGAACTCAGTAAAACAAACTCTGTAGCTAATGTTTTCATTGCTGAACTTCGGGATGAGAACATCCAAAAGGATGCCATGCGTTTTCGCAGGAACATGGAACGGGTGGGTGAATGCTTTGCCTTTGAAATCAGTAAGGTCCTGCAATACACCAAAACTGAAACCCAAACTCCGCTGGGGGTTTCTCCAACGGTAAAATTGGAACAACAACCTGTTCTCGCAACAATATTAAGGGCAGGCTTACCTCTCCATAATGGGATGCTCAACGTCTTCGACCAGGCCGAATCTGCTTTCATCACTGCCTACCGCCGAAATCATAAAAGCGGCAGTTTTGAAATTCAGGTAGAAAACGTATCGTCCCCCGACCTCACAGATAAGATTGTGATCATGAGCGACCCCATGCTCGCGACCGGACTCAGCATGGTACTTTGTTGTAAAGAGCTGATCAGAAAATACAAGATCAGGGAACTTCATATTGTTTCTGTAATCGCCAGTTCGGAAGGCGTAAGGCATGTAAGGGCTAACCTGCCCAAAGCCAGGCTCTGGTTGGGCGCCATTGATGAAGAGATGACCAGTAAGGCCTATATCGTACCCGGATTGGGAGATGCAGGAGACCTTTCCTACGGAGTTAAACAATAATTTCCTCCTAATCGAAATACTTATTGCAACTTTGTACACTGGCACGCAAAAAGGCAATAATGATTAAACACATTTTTTTCGATTTAGATCATACCATCTGGGACTTTGACAGAAATGCACAGGAAACCCTGCTGGAACTTTATACGCAATACGAGCTGCATAAACTGGGGCTCAGCTCTGCCGAAGAATTTATTGCTACCTACACCGAAAACAACCATCTGCTTTGGGCTGAATATCATGTAGGCAAAATCACTAAAGATGTATTGAGATCTGAACGGTTTAGCAGAACATTCATTCAGCTGGGTATACACCCAGATAGTATACCGTCTAAATTTGAAGACGACTATGTCAGCCTTACACCCAGAAAAACAAATCTTTTTGCAGGATCAAAAGACGTGCTCAGCTATCTGCAAAAGAAATATACTTTACACATCATCTCCAATGGGTTTAAGGAATCAACCTTAACGAAAATGGAAGTATCCGGCCTTAATCCCTATTTCCAGAATGTCATTATTTCTGAAGATGTAGGCGTAAACAAACCCGATAAAGCCATTTTTGAATACGCACTCGATAAAGCTGCAGCCTTAAAACATGAAAGCATCATGATCGGTGATAGCATAGAAGCAGACATCAGAGGCGCACAAAACTACGGCATGAAGGCCATTTTCTTCAACCCTTTAAACAAAGAAATCCCCGCAGATGTAGAATGGCAGATCAACCATCTGGAAGAATTGCTGCAACATTTTTAATACTCAAGAAATTCTGGTATAGCCTTAGATGGAACAGCTGTACAAACAAACGAAACAAACATGAAAAAATTAACCTTTCTGGCCGCAGTACTTCTGCTCACAGTCAACGCCTTCGCTCAACGCTCTTCAAACTCCAAAGAACTTTTTATTGAACTTCGTGAACCTGGCATGTACACTGTGTATGTGAACGATGAAATGGCAGGTTCAGCAAAAGGCCGCTTCCGCTTTTACGACGTAGAAGCCACAGCGCCAACCATTACCATTATGGAAAACAACAGACAGGTCGTAAAAACATCACTGAACCTGGAATCTAATAGCCGCACCGTCGTGTCATATGACAAACAAGCGGGTTTCAGGGTGTTAAAGACCTTACCATTGTTTAGCAATAACCAATATGTCCTGGATAACTGGGACGGAAGCAATATACAAATGGGCAGACCGACAGACGGGAGGCCAACCAATGGCAGACCTTCATATGATGGTGATAGGCCTGCGAGACCGGCCGTTAACTACGCAATGTCCGACGCTTCTTTCAATGAGCTATTAGCTGTTGTAAAACGCGAGGACTTCGATGCGAACAAGGCCAAAATGATCAAAACAAGTCTCGCCGGCAATCGAATCAGCACAAATCAACTGGCAGCATTGGTAAAGATTATGGATTTTGACGGGAAAAAGCTGGAAGTAGCAAAACTTGGTTACGATAGCGTAATAGACAGACAAAACTTCTTTAAAATATATCCACTATTCGATTTTTCTACCAATAAGAACCAATTGATGGATTACGTAAGTAAAAGAGCTGCCAATCTTTAAGGCATGAGTGCTGCCAAAGAATATAGAAAAATCCAACAGATTGTTGCTTCATATGAATCGAGGTTAAAAGATATTGCGGAAGAGGTTTTTCAGCAGAGCCCTTCAACTGGCGGCTGGTCTTATAGTGAGGTCTATTTCCATATCTTCGACGCAAGCCTACTCGCTTTACAAACTATTGACGAGTGTATTGAGGGAAAAGGGGAAGTTAAGCCAACTGCATTTATTGTTAAAATGATCTTATTCTTTGGCAGTTTACCACCAGGTAAAAAATACAAAGCACCTAAAAGGCTTGCAGACCGTGTAAGGAAAATTGACAAGATTGAGGCTTTAAGCATGATCAGGCAATTCCGGAAGGAACTGGATGAAGTCTATTCGAAAATCAGAATGGCTGACAAAAACATCAAGACAAAGCATCCCCGGATGGGATATTTAAATGCCTTTCAATGGTTCAGATTTGTGCAAATTCACCTAAACCATCATTTAAAGCAGTTGATGCGGATTGACAAGAGCTTTTAAATTCACATCTTTGCATTGATGAAAATCCCCAATATACCCGGTTTCGATCAGAATGCCGTTGAGAAATACTTGAAAAACACTGGCTGGCTAATGGTAGCCCGCGTAGGTAGTTTAGGTATTAAAATACTCGTTGGGATTGCATTGGCCAATTACCTCCTCAAAACGCAATATGGAATGCTGAGCTATCAGACGGCTTTTGCTTCCTTTTTTATTGCTGCAGCAGCATTGGGGCTGGATGGCTTTGTTACCCGGGAACTACTTCGAAATCCGGAAAACAAGAATAAACTCCTTGGAACGGCCTTTATCTTAAAAATCATCGGTGGTGTTGCTATCCTCCCGCTAGTTTACCTTGCCTATCAAATCTTGACGCTACTTAAAACTCCTGAAACACCATTTTCATATTTGTTAATTGTGAGTTTTACCGGCATCATGCAGGCCTTTAATATCATCGATAGTTATTTCCAGTCCAGAACACAGGCAAAACACATTATGAAGGTGCAGATTGCCGCCAATCTCATCTCGGCAGGGGTTAAAATATTATTAATTCTATTAAACCTCAGTCTTCCCTGGTTTGTCTGCGCATTGCTGTTTGACGCTGTTTTACTTGCCCTAGGCTATCTGTATATTTATCAGAAAAATGCAGATTCAATAGTTAACTGGAAATTTGATGGCGCGACAGCCAGACACCTGCTTTCCAATTCCTGGCCCCTTGCATTTTCGGCTATTCTTGTTTCCATTTACATGAAGATCGATCAGCTCATGATCGACCAGTACCTGGGAAAATCTGCATTGGGAATTTATACTACCGTAGTACAACTAGCTGAATCATGGTATTTCATTCCTATAGCCATTGTCACTTCTATTTTTCCGGCCATTATGAACGCGAAAAGAGATGATCCGGAAAGGTACCTGAAAAGAACACAAAACTTATACGACCTTATGGTCTGGATCAGCCTCAGCCTTGCCATTTTCATCACTTTCACAGCACCGTTCATATACCGGATCGCTTACGCTACAACACCGGAATACTGGCCCGGTGCTCCAGTGCTTGCCATTCACATTTGGGCAGGTATATTTGTATTTCTGGGAACTGCAAGCGGACAAATACTGATTGCCGAAGGCCATGTGAAACTTTCCATGACGCGGACAATCGTAGGTGCGGTCGTAAACATAGGATTAAACATATTCTGGATTCCAAAATATGGGATTGCAGGAGCGGCGGCAGCGACACTCGTGGCTTATTTCTCTTCTACTTTCTGGATCTTAATGCTGCCGAAAACCAGACCTCAGGGCATCATGATGCTCAAATCGCTTTTCCTGATTACCCTTGTACAAAAAATAAAAACCCGGTAATCCTATTGAGGAATTCTATACACGCAAGTCCTTAACGTCTTTGCGAAGAATTCATAACCTTTTTCCTTCAGGAAATGATAGATCTTTGAATTGCTGAGGTCATCTACATTAATGGGTTCTTCTACCAGAATCACGTCGGGCTTGTATTTATCCCAGTTGTTCGATTTCAATACCTGAAAATCCAGTCCCTCCACGTCAATACTCATGAAATCAATTTTAGTATCCTTGGGAAGGTAGGTATCAAATACCTCCGATAAAGGCAGCACCTCTATAGGCACTTGTTTGATGATCTTATACTTTGGAGATTCCTTGTCTATGCGCTCAGAAACCTCTTTAGAAAAACTATTTAAGGCCGGCTCATTGAAACAGTAAAAGTTCATGGAACCACGTGTCTCACCCACACCTATATTGAGATTGATATCCCGTTTTCTGAAAAGATTAAATGCCCTGATCGCCTGCGGAGTTGGTTCAATGTTGATTCCCTTCCATCCGCGTTTATAAAAATAGCAGGTATTTGAAAACCTCACCGGATGATGTGCACCTACGTCTACAAAGAAACCTTTGTAACCTTTCTTTGCTTCATAAAGTGCTTTCAGAATCATATCCTCACCGTCCTGTGAATAAGACGTTGTCGAACTTAAATAATAAACAGGAAGGTATTTAGCGATCAGCTTCTTTAACATAAACTCTTTTAGATTTTCGGTAAAAATACATTTAAGACGCTATTCTGCACGCTGTTATTTAACATTTTTTTAACCACTGAAAAGAACGGCTCTGACAATCACCAGATAAATAATATCTTTACACTCATTTTATACCTGAAATCTACACAACTGCAATCCTATTATGCAAACCTTTGCCCCTATTGCGCTATTTGTTTACAACCGTCCGCAGCACACCGCACGTACGTTAAAGTTTTTAGCTCAAAATGAGCTGGCTGCGGAAAGCCGGCTGTTCATTTTTTCTGACGGCTTCAAATCTGCCGCCGATGAAGCAAGCGTAAATGAAGTGAGGGAATTGCTGAAAACGGTAGAGGGTTTTAAATCTGTCGAAGTCATTGAGCGCAGCCAAAACATGGGGCTAGCCAATTCTATCATTGCAGGAGTCAGCAAACTGACAGCAGATTATGGACAGGTTATTGTTTTTGAAGATGACCTCATCAGTTCTCCGCACACCCTTACTTACTTTAACGAGGCTTTAGAGCGCTACCGCGACGAAGAAAAAGTTATGCACATTGGTGCCTATATGTACAGTTTGAAAGATGCAGAGCTGCCGGAAACCTTCTTTTACAGAGCTGCTACCAGCTGGGGATGGGCTACATGGGACAGGGCATGGCAGCATTTTGAACCAAATATAGACACGCTGATGTCTCAATTTGACGGCGCCAAAAAAAGTGCTTTCTCTATAGAGCATACCATGAATTTCTGGAAACAAATGCAGGATTTCAAAAATGGACGTAACAATTCATGGGCGATCAGGTGGTATGCATCCATATTTTTGAAAGGCGGACTGACCCTCAATCCCTCACATTCGCTGGTTAATAACATAGGTCATGACGGCACCGGAATACACTCAGGCATCAATGACATCTACAATGTGATCATCAATCCCAAGCCCATTGTGCATTTCCCGGAAGAGATCAAAGAAAATAAGAAGGCTTACGAAGCCATTAAAGCATTCCTGGCCAATAGAAAAGGTACGCTTTGGCAAAGGATCAAACGCTATGTCATACAGCGCCTTAAATAAGGCTATGGCTTTCTGGCTTCTAAGATGATGTATGGCGACAGCTGCCTGGAATCAAAAGGAATTATTTTTGTAAACACTTTACCTGCAAGCCACATCGTTTTCTTCAGTATTCTTACAGCAGCAGGTTTCTGGCTTTCATTCTCAAACCATAAGCTGAACCGGCCAAAATAACGTGACTGAACTACACTGAGCCCTGCTTTTTCACAAATTTCCCGCAGCAACTGTGGGTCCATGCAATTGATATTGTGCTTGTCATAGTTTTCCTTGTCGAAGGACTTTTGGAACCAGCCATTTAACGCCCTGAAATTCGGCAAAGTAATAAACAGTGTACCACCTGGCTTTACAAAAGAAATATGTCTGTTGATGATATCTGCAGTATCATTAAAATGCTCAATCAATCCACAGGAAAGTACCAGGTCAAACTGCTGCTTAGGAGTATAATTGAACAGATCTGTTTCGACGATGTGCACATCCGCAGCCTTCAGCTGGTTGGCCTCCAATAAAGCGTTGGTAACCGGCTGATGAACAAAATAGTCCAGCAGGGTTACATCCAGTTTAAAATACCTTTTCAAAAATACGGCATAATAGCCCGGAAATCCGCCAAGCTCAATAGCTGTTTCTACGCCCTGTTGTTTTATAATCGAAGCAAGCTGCTCATGAAATAAATAATTTGCAGGAATATTTACCGACAACCCGGTCTTACTCTCCCAGTAATTCACCCAAAACTGTCTGTCCGTTAACAGGTTATCCATATTGCAAATGTTATTTTTATTTTAAGCCGCTTAAAAGCACCAACTACAGGGCAGCGAAAATACACAAGAGTTTTAATAAAGGTTTAAAATAATATGTAATTTTCAGCGTCATGATTCTTTAAATTTATCTAAGTTTGATCAGTTGAAAGTAGTACACCTAAATACATACGAAGGTAATGGAGGCGCCGGAAGGGCCTGCATGAGGCTAAATGATGCACTAAACGATAGCGGTGCAGATTCTAAAGTAATGGTCTACTTTCAGTTCAAAGAAAGCGACAAAGCAGGTAGTTTCAGTAAAAGTCCCTTCCAGAAAGCCAAAGCTATTTTCAATATCCTTTCGGAAAGATATCTATCAAAAGCCGTTTCAAAAGCTTTAAAGACACCGTTTTCATTACAATGGTTTGGACGTTCCGTCATCAATCACCCTAGTTTAAAGGAAGCGGATATCATACATTTGCACTGGGTAAATCATGGCTTCCTTTCTCCTAAATTCCTTGCCCAGCTCGATGAACTGGAAAAACCAATTGTATGGACATTCCACGACAGCAATGCCTTTACCGGAGGCTGCCATGTCCGCTATTCCTGCGAAAACTATTTCAAGGAATGTGGTTTTTGTCCGCTGCTAAAAATGAGCGGTGAGGATGATTTCTCCCATAAAACCTGGCTGCGCAAAAAGAAAGCCTATTCAGAAATGAATTGTCACATTGTAGCGCCCAGCAGATGGATGGCAGATTCAGTGAAGTTAAGTTCGCTTATGGGATCCAGAAAAGTAACGGTGATCCCCAATACTATTGAAACCAATGTGTTTAAACCCTATGTAAAAGCAGAGGCTAAAAAAATCTTAAAGATTAATCCCGAAAAGTTTGTATTGATGAGCGGTTTTATGCCCTCAAAAAATGACAAACACAAGGGGACTTCATACCTGATAGATGCTTTAAATGACCTCGCTACGAGGCCTGGAATTATAAAAGAAAACATTGAACTGGTCATATTCGGTAATAAAGACACTACTGATATGCCTGAGTTCCCATTCAAGACCACATTTCTGGGTACCATCAGCAATGATGATCATCTGGCTAAATGCTACTCAGCTGCTGATGTCTTCATCACACCTTCTTTGGAAGATAACCTTCCAAATACAGTAATGGAAAGCCTTTCCTGCGCTACTCCTGTAGTCGCCTTTAAAACGGGGGGTATTCCTGATATGGTCAGGCATCTTGAGAATGGGTATCTAGCCGACTATCAGTCCTCAGAAGACCTCGCTACCGGCATTGAATGGCTATATCATGAGGATAATGGCCCGGATATTCAAAAAGAAGCAAGAAGAACAATATTAACTCAATTTTCAGAATCGGTTATTGCAGAAAAACACTTATTATTGTATCAGTCACTTTTAGATCTCCAACCCAAGTAATTTTAGTATTTAAGCCGCATGCAGCCAAAGTTAAGTGTCATCACGATCGTTTATAATAATGTAAAAGATATTGAGCGCACCATGCTTTCTGTTCTCAATCAAACCTACCCCAACATTGAGTACATCCTCATTGACGGAGCTTCAACAGACGGCACCAGAGACGTGATCTATAAATATCAATCAAAGCTTGCACAATTCACTTCCGAGCCTGATAAAGGGATTTATGATGCGATGAATAAAGGACTGGCACTTGCAACCGGCGACTATGTGCTATTTATGAATTCTGGCGATGAAATCTATTCCTATGAAACGGTAACTGAGGTATTTGATTCCGCAGCATCTGCCGACATTTATTACGGTGAAACCGAAATGTTCAATGAGCAATGGCAAAGTCTGGGACAACGGAGGCATCATGCGCCAGAGCATTTTGACTGGAAAAGCTTTAAATATGGCATGAGCATCAGTCACCAGGCCATCTATGTGAAGCGTAACCTTGCCCAGCCCTATGACCTGAAATACAAATACAGTTCAGATATAGACTGGATCATCAAAGCAGCGAAAAATGCATCCAGCATCGTAAATACACACACCTATGTAGCCAAATATCTGGTAGGCGGCATTTCTAAAAAGAAACACCTCGCCAGTCTGAAAGAAAGGTTCAGGATTTTTACTAAATATTATGGCCTGATCCCCAACCTCATCAATCACATCGTTATAGCGGCCAGCTTAGCCACTTATTTTATCCGCCACCGCAAAACCAACGATTAAAAAGCAATCGTTTAAGGATTAGTAGACCACAGCCCTGCTTCCTTCACAAACACCCTTCTGTTGAGTTTCAACTGTGCCACAATCAGTTCAGCAAAATCTTCCGGCTGCATCACGCGGTCCGGATTCCCGTCTGTAAGGTTGAGATCCTTTGCCATATCTGTAGCTACCGTACTTGGGAGCATTGTACTTACACGGATGTTATGTTTGCGAACCTCCTGCATCAATGATTCTGACATGCCAATCAATCCGAATTTTGAAGCACTGTATGCGCTCGTTACCGCAGCACCATTTTTACCTGCAGTAGAAGAAATATTCACAATATCTCCTGTTTTTCTCTCTATCATTTCAGGAAGTACTGCTCTCGTTGCATAATATGCTCCAAACAGGTTGACTTTCACAATCTCTTCCCACTTATCCGGCTCCAAAGCCATAAAAGAACCAAATGAACCTATTCCTGCATTATTGATCAGTATATCTGTAGCACCTAATGCGGACTTTAATGTAGTAACTGCTGCATTCACCTCATCAATTGACGCGATATTCGCTGTGGCAATCGCAGTTCTTACTCCATATGGTTTAAGTTCTTCTGCTACACTTTCGAGATCCGATGCTGTTCTGGCCAGCAAACCTATATTTACACCTTCCTGCGCTAGTGCAATAGCGATTGCACGTCCTATACCTTTTCCGGCTCCTGTAATTATTGCGTTCTTACCTTTTAATGATTCCATAGTATCTTGTTTTAAAATGGGGTTTCCTGTATTAAAACACAAAAATACCAAAAACAAAAGCCTGTTTCTTGCGAAACAGGCTTTATGACTTATCAATAGAAAAAGTTCCTATTTATACTAATTTATTGACTTTACGTGCAGCTTCAGTTAAGTGAATTTTACGTAAACGCATGCTCAACGGAGTTACCTCGATGTACTCATCAGCCTGGATGTATTCCATAGCCTCTTCCAAAGAGAATTTAATTGCCGGAGCAATACGCTGACTATCATCTGTACCAGAAGCACGCATGTTAGTTAAAGCTTTACCTTTTACAATATTAACAACCAAGTCATTATCACGAATGTGTTCTCCTAAAATTTGTCCTTCGTAGATATCTACTCCCGGATCAACAAAGAAACGACCACGATCCTGTAATTTATCAATTGAATACGCTGTAGTGCTTCCTTTTTCCATAGAAACCAATACACCATTCAATCTACCAGGGATAACACCTTTCCAAGGCTCGTAAGATTTGAAACGGTGAGCCATAATCGCTTCACCACCTGTAGCAGTTAATACGTTATTTCTTAACCCGATGATACCACGTGCGGGAATATCAAATTCTAAGTGTTGCAAATCACCTTTAGGCTCCATCACCAACAAATCACCTTTACGTTGTGTTACCAATTCAATTACTTTACCTGCAACTTCGCCTGGTACATCAACGATTAAAGTTTCGATAGGCTCACATTTTTTACCATCAATTTCTTTGATGATTACCTGTGGTTGACCAACCTGAATTTCGTATCCTTCGCGACGCATCGTCTCGATCAATACTGATAAATGGAGGATACCCCTTCCGTATACTAAATAAGAATCAGGAGATTCAGTCTCAACCACTTTAAGGGCTAAGTTTTTCTCAATTTCTTTGTATAAACGTTCTTTCAAT
Source organism: Pedobacter frigoris (assembly GCF_005116445.1). GTDB lineage: Bacteria > Bacteroidota > Bacteroidia > Sphingobacteriales > Sphingobacteriaceae > Pedobacter > Pedobacter frigoris. Next base: position 446,859 of record NZ_SWBQ01000004.1, on the reverse strand, counting down.
CGCTGAGAAGTTACAAATTTACCTTCTTTACCAAAAAATGGTGAGTTATTGATCGTGAACAACATGTTCATCGTTGGCTCATCAATTTTGATTACAGGCAATTGCTCTGGAGCTTCGAAATCAGCAATGGTATCACCGATATCAAAACCATCAATACCTACAACTGCGCAGATATCACCAGATTTTACTTCAGTGGCACGGATTTTACCTAAGCCTTCAAAAGTATATAATTCTTTTACCCTTGATTTAACCATTTTACCATCACGTTTGATCAAAGTAACCGGTTGGTTTTCTTTGATGCTACCACGGTGAACACGGCCAATTGCGATACGACCCACGAAAGATGAATAATCTAACGAAGTGATCTGCATTTGCAATGTACCATCATTAACCGGCGCAGGAGGGATATTTGCAACTACTGCATCTAACAATGCGAAGATATCAGTAGTAGGTACTTTCCAGTCAGTACTCATCCATCCTTGTTTAGATGAACCGTAGATTACCGGAAAATCAAGTTGCTCTTCTGTTGCTTCCAAGTTGAAGAACAATTCGAAGATCTGCTCGTAAACTTCTTCAGGGCGACAATTTTCTTTATCAACTTTATTTACAACAACAATAGGTTTTAAGCCTAAAGCCAAAGCTTTTTGAGTTACGAAACGTGTTTGAGGCATGGCGCCTTCAAAAGCATCACACAATAACAATACACCATCAGCCATTTTCAATACACGCTCTACCTCACCACCGAAATCGGCGTGACCAGGGGTATCAATAATGTTGATTTTAACGTCCTTATACTGAACCGAAACGTTTTTTGACACGATGGTAATACCGCGCTCACGCTCCAAATCATTGTTGTCAAGTATTAAGTCTCCCGATTGTTCATTATCGCGGAAGATTGAACAAGAGTGTAAGATCTTATCGACCAGTGTAGTTTTACCGTGGTCAACGTGGGCTATGATAGCTATATTTCTTATTTTTTGCATAAAATGCTACTAATTTTTGGCGCAAAGATAAGATTAATTATCGAGATTTCAGCACATTAGTTAGTGTGGATTTTACATTTAGCGCAAAACATCAAGTTCAAAACGTTTTTCAATATGAAATTATCAATTTATCCACTGAGCTGAGTATTAGTTCACGGTGTGCAGATATTCAACTTTGTTATTTTTTTGCATTTATCTTACTACAATATTGTCTTTATTTTGCTAAAAGCAAAAGGATAGCAAAACAATAGCAAAAGGAAAGCAAAAGAATAGCAAAAGAAAATATAAGTACATAATAAACACATCTCTGGTAAATACGGGTAAAAAAAACCATACGCATTCTTTTCTGTTGATACTAAAAACTAATCACTATGGAAGATCCAGTTAAAAAAGAACAGCCTAAAAAAAACGGCCTCGATAAATGGAATGACCGCCTGGACAACAACCTCGAACCGGAAAACAAAGGCGATGAACAGGCGGATGAAAATGCCAGGGAATATTCTGAAGAGGAAGGAAGTGGCGACCAGTCGGACGAAAAGGAAAGTTAGTTAAATAATTTCCGCCCAAATGCCCATGTTAAGAAGGCTGGCATCGCTTTGCCCCAGGTAGGCACATCATGCTTACCTCCTACCATTTCAAAATAAGCAATGTCATCTGGTCTTTTGTAACCTTTTTTTAACAATTCTTTGATGACATCAATGGTATCATCTATAGAATCAATGATGAAATTCTTATTCCTGTCGGCCAGCTCGTCTTCAGTACCAGTCATCAGCCAGAATTTAAGTTCTGGTTTCACTTCGGTGTCGATGATCAGCTGATGCAGTATCCTGTCGGCATCTGTATAGCCATCTTTAAGGTCTTTTTTCCTCCACCAAAATGAACCGGAAAAGACACCTACCGCATCAAAATAGTTGTCATTGTTCCAGGCCACATCAAATGCGGTCAACCCGCCGAGAGAAAAACCTGCAAAAGCACGTTTTCCATTGATGGGGAATTGCACTTCTGCCTGAACAAATGGAATCAGTTCTTTAATGATGAAATCTGTATAAGCCGCTGCTTTGCTACCCCTGCCTAGAAAATCTGGAACACTGGCAACGCCGTATTCCTGAATCCTGTCTTTTGAAGCCTTGATGGCCACAACTACAAGGGCATCTATCCTGTTCTGATTGTAAAGTGTAGATAAGGTATTTTGCAAATCCAACACTTCAGCATCCTGACCATCATTTAGCAACAACAGATTGAGCGTTTCATTGCCCAAAAGATTGTCCGGAGTAAAAATCTCCAGTTCCACTTCCCTTTTCAGGTAAACAGACTTTATGGTTTTCTCAGTTTTTATAATTTCAGCTGACAGCATGGTGGTGTACATAATCGGCAATCCCCTTTCTCACAATTTTGGCACAAAGGTACTATTATCAGCAAAATATATTTACAGGCTGGGCAATATAATTTGATCATTGGATGATTTTGACGCTCATCTAACCATTTCAGCCAATCGCCGGCCTTGCATCATCCGACTCATTTTAACCTTTAAAGCAAAAGCTTATACAGGTCTGGTTAAAATGCGGATTTACAGCAACAAAAGCCTTTTTTATTTTGTTTTTAATATTGTTTATTTCCTATCTTATAGCATCTAAATTTTACATTATGAAAGAGGAATACAAGAAATGGTATAGCCCTAATCTAAACGCCGACTTTGAACTACTGGCTTTTGGACACAGCGGACACCCTGTGCTTCTTTTTCCAACCAGTATGGGCAGGTATTTTGAAAATAAGGATTTCAAAATGATGGAGTCTATCCAATGGTTTATTGATGAGGGGAAAGTGAAGGTTTATTGTGTGGATGGCATTGATAAAATGAGCTGGTATAATAAAGGTGTTCATCCGGCCGACCGGGTCAAAAATCACATCTGGTATGATAAATTGCTCCTGGAAGAAGTAGTTCCGATGGCAAAACATGAAACGGGACACGGCAAGGTCATCACTGCAGGATGTAGTTTCGGAGGTTATCATGCCGCCAATTTCGCATTCAGGCACCCATGGACGGTCAGTCATATGTATAGCATGAGTGGTGCATTTGACATCAGAGGGCAGTTGGACGGGTTTTATAATGATGATGTTTATTTCAATAACCCTGTTGATTTCTTGCCGAATGACGGTAATCCTGAATTGTGGCAGATGAAAATTGTGCTCGGAACATCGGATAGGGATATGTGCAGGGGGGACAATGAACGTCTTTCAGAGATCCTGAACCAGAAAGGCATCAATCACTGGCTGGACATCAGACAGAATGCAGATCACGATTGGCCTATCTGGCGACAGATGCTCCCGGAGTATTTATCGCAGCTGTGAAAGGGACTATGAACTCAATTATAGGCAGCCCCTATGTAAAAGCATAAGACAATGCTAATATTGACTTAACAATTAAAAGAGAAATTTTGACAATCTCTAAAAAAACATCTAACAACCTCTAAAAAACAACAATAACTATGAAAAAAATTGGAATCTTATTTGGCAGGGAAAGGTCATTCCCGGAAGCTTTTGTGAAGCGTGTAAATGAACTCGCAGGAAAAGAGTTCAAAGCTGAATTTGTAAATATCGACAGGATATTTCAGGCGGAGCCTCTGGATTATGCTGTGATTATAGACCGCATTTCTCAGGATGTACCCTTTTACCGTTCGGCTTTAAAAAATGCAGCAATCACAGGGACTGCAGTGATAAATAATCCGTTCTGGTGGAGTGCTGATGAAAAATTCTTCAATAATGCGCTGGCCATAAAAATTGGGGTACCTGTGCCAAAAACGGCGTTGATCCCTTCTTATGAACAGCCTGATGACACAACGGATGCATCTTTCAGCAACCTTGCCTTTCCGCTGGACTGGGACGGCATTTTTGAATACACAGGCTTCCCAGCTTACATGAAGCCTTTCGATGGCGGAGGGTGGAAAGAGGTATACAAGTTGCATGACAAAGAGGATTTCTTTGACAAACACAGTCAGACCAAACAAACGGTAATGATGCTCCAGGAAGAGATCGTCTTTGATGAATATTTCAGGTGCTATTGCATCGGCGGAAAGTATGTGAAGATCATGCAGTATGAACCGCGTAATCCTTTCCATTTACGCTACCAGGTAGATACTCCTCCTTCAAGCGAGAAGCTGTTGGCTACAATTCATGATTATGTACTGAAGCTGAACAAATATCTGGGCTATGATTTCAATACTGTAGAGTTTGCGGTACGCGATGGCATTCCTTATGCGATTGACTTCTGTAACCCTGCTCCGGATGCGGAAGTGACCAGTGTGGGCCAGGAAAACTTTGACTGGGTAGTAGAACATGCTGCCCTATATGCAATTGAAAGAGCAAGGGCACAGGTAGAAGGACAGGACAACCTGACCTGGGGTGAGTATGTGAAAACTTCTTCGTCTGGTTTGCCTCTGGTAGGAAAAGCTGCTGCTGAAAAGCCAGCTCCGGCAAAGGCAGCCGCTAAACCAACTACTGTAAAAAAAGCTCCGGCTAAAAAGAAATAAGTTATGATGAATGATTTTACGCTCGGTGTTGAGGAAGAATACATGGTTGTAGACCCTGTAACCAGGGAACTCACATCGCATGACCAGAAAATAGTAGAAGCCGCACAGAAGATCCATAAGGATCAGGTGAAGGCCGAGATGCACCAGGCTGTGGTGGAAGTAGGAACGGGAATTTGCAAGAATACAGATCAGGCACGCACCGAAATCTCCCAGTTGAGGTATACGGTATCGCAGCTTGCAGGGGAACAGGGGCTGCGCATTGGCGCAGCAGGTACGCATCCTTTTTCTCATTGGGAGAAACAGTTGATCACAGAGCATCCGCGTTATAGTGAAATTGTAAATGAACTGCAGGAAGCTGCTCGGTCAAACCTGATTTTCGGTTTGCATGTGCATGTGGGGTTTCAATCGCGCGAACTCGCTATACACATTGCCAATCAGGTAAGGTATTTCCTGCCGCATGTGTTTGCATTGTCTACAAACTCTCCCTTCTGGGAAAGCAGGAATACGGGATATAAGTCATTCAGGACTAAGGTCTTTGATAAGTTTCCGCGCACAGGGATTCCGGACATTTTTAACAGCATTGAAGATTATGACAATTATGTGAAATTGCTGATCAAGACGAACAGTATCGACAATGCCAAGAAGATCTGGTGGGACATCAGGGTACACCCTTTCTTTGAAACGATTGAATTCAGGATCTGCGACTGTCCGATGCTGATTGATGAGACGATGGCTTTCGTGGCCTTGTTTCAGGCACTATGTGCGAAATTGTACAAGCTAAGGCTGCAAAACCTCAATTTCATCAGCTATTCAAGAGCCCTGATCAATGAGAACAAATGGCGTGCAGCGCGCTATGGCATCGACGGAAACCTGATTGATTTTGGAAAGGAAATGGAGGTAAATTGCCGGAACCTGGTGCTGGAATTACTGGATTTTATTGATGACGTAGTGGACGATCTGGGCTGCAGAAATGAGATCAATTATGTGCACAAGATACTGGAAAACGGAACGGGAGCCGACAGGCAATTGGCTGTTTACGAACAAAGTGGTAACTTTGAGGCCGTAGTAGATTACATTACTACTCAAACGTTAATAGGAGCAAAATAGTGAGTTCAACTGGAAAAAATAAGGTGAGGGTTGCCGTTATCGATATGAATAACGGTGCTCCGAACCAGGGGATGCGTGGGATACAGGAGATCTTATTACGCTATAAGGAGCATTGTCAGGAGGATACGGGTATCGACATGTCTTTTGAGATCTTTGATTTGAGGCAAAAGGGAGAGATTCCTTCGCTGTCTTTTGACATTTACATCTCGAGTGGCGGCCCGGGAAGTCCGTATGACGGCGAGGGACAAAAATGGGAAAATGACTTCTTTGATTTGCTTAATGCTATTGAAGCACATAATCTGAGCAGCGATCATAAAAAGCATGTATTCCTGATCTGTCACTCTTTTCAGATGGCATGCCGGAAATATAATGCTGGCAAGGTAGTCCGCAGGCGCTCTACAGCTTTTGGTATATTCCCTGTTTTCTTAACAGAAGAGGGTGAAGAAGACGTGATTTTTAATGGTTTACCAAACCCTTTTTACACAGTAGATAGCCGCGACTGGCAGGTGATCAATCCTGATGATCTGGCTTTCTCAAATTCAGATGCAACGGTATTGGCATTGGAAAAAGAACGCCCTCATGTAGATTTGGAGCGCTGTGTAATGTCTGTGCGATTTACAAAAGAGATTGTCGGTACTCAGTTCCATCCTGAAGCAGATCCTGTAGGCATGAAAATGTACCTGCTGAGAGATGATAAGAAAAATGCTATTGTAGAAAACCATGGCGAGCATAAATATAACGATATGCTTTTGAGCCTGGACAATCCAAATAAGATCAAGCTTACTCAAAGCATTATTTTACCAAACTTTTTAAATGAGGCTGTAAATGCCTTGCAGGAAGCATAATTATGATCAGCAAATACAGGAAACAATTTAACAGCAGTTTTTCGGAACAGAAATACAAAGATTTCCTGAATGCATTGGGAGAGGGATTTCCTGAAATTCCTTTCAGGGTAGCGGAAACCCCTATCTTTCTTCCGGCAGACCTCGTATCTAAATTGGTTGAGGCCGGAGCAGAAATTATAAAGTTGATCCAACAGCCGAATTTCGGGGAACTGACCAAAGGTTCAATTCCTGCGCAATGGAATGTGCCCAATGAAAATAGCCAGCCACATTTCCTAACTTTCGATTTCGGAATCTGTAAAGATGAAAAGGGAGATTTGGTGCCCAAACTGATCGAAATGCAGGGATTCCCTTCGTTATACGGGTTTCAGGCTGTTTTAGGAAAAGCTTATAAAGAGGCTTATGGCTTAGCTAGTAGCCTGACTCCTTTTCTCAATGGTTTTGATGAAGAAAGCTATATTGCCCTGCTGAAAAAAGTGATACTGGGAGATTGCGAACCACATGAAGTGGCGCTTATGGATATTGATGCCCTGGAGCAAAAAACAGCCATAGATTTCTATATCACGCAAGGGTATTTAGGAATAAAGATCCTGGGGCTGACAGATATTTTTAAGGAAGGGAATTCGCTGTATTATAGAGAAGGCGGTGAGAAGATCAAATTGAAGAGAATATACAACCGCCTGATTTTTGATGAAATTGCTGATAAGACTGATCTTTTTAAGGAGAGCTTTGATCCCCGCGAGGAACTGGATATAGAATGGGTAACGCATCCGAACTGGTTTTACCGCATCAGTAAATACACCATGCCTTTTTTGAAGAGCGAATTTGTACCGGAGACGTATTTTTTGAATGAACTGGATGCTGTACCTGCTGATTTGGAAAACTATGTATTGAAACCCTTATTTTCTTTTGCAGGGATGGGAGTTATCATTGATGTCAGTATTTCAGATATCGAGGCTATTAAAGATCCGGAAAACTGGATCTTACAGAAAAAAGTGGTTTATGAGCCTGTAGTGCAGGCTCCGGATGGAGGGGTAAAAGCAGAAATCAGATTGATGTACCTGTGGCCCGATGGAGGAGAGCCTCAATTGTGTATTAATCTGGCACGACTAAGCCGGGGAAAAATGATTGGCGTACGCTACAATAAAGATTTTGACTGGGTGGGTGGTACAATTGGCTTGGTGGAAGGCGAATAATTTACAATTGACAGACCCCGATTACCTGCTGGCATACTAAATTTGTAATATGGATATTCAAACTATATTGGTGATCTTACTTTTTGCAGCCGCTGTATTTTATGTGGGCCGAATTGTGTATCGCTCGGTTTCTCCTAAAAAAGGAGGCTGCGGGAGCAACTGTAAATGCGGTGTAGATTTTTCCAATATCAATCCAGACAAGAAATAGATTTCATCTATAACCACCATGCTCGAACCTTTCAAAGCCTATTTACAACAGAGAGTTGACCTGACTGACGAACAATTTAGTCTGATTTCCGAAAAGCTTAAAGTAAAAAGCTTTGATAAAAATGAAATGATCCTGATGAAGGGTGATGTTTCGTCTTATGGTTTTTTTGTGTTGAGCGGATTACTTCGCAGTTATTCCATAGACAGTAAGGGAAAAACACACATCATACAATTCGCTCCCGAGCAGTGGTGGCTGACCGAACGTAACGGAATGCTGTTTAGTGAGCCTTCTGATTTCTTTATTGATGCGATAGAGCCTACTAAAGCTGTCATCCTACATAAAGATTTCATGAATGAAACGGCTAAACATGTCCCCTGCATGAACGACCTCAACAATACCATGCTGAACAACTCCATACGGTTCATGCAAAAACGGATCAATATGCTGCTAAGTGCTACAGCCGAGGAGCGTTACCTGAATTTTATAAAGCTATATCCTAACCTGACTTTAAGGGTGCCTCAGTGGATGATTGCCTCCTATCTCGGCATTACGCCAGAATCGCTGAGCAGGGTACGTAAGGACTTAGCGCATAAGCATTTCAAACCTTAACACGTTTCTTATCATAGGTCAATGCCGGACTAATACATACGCCGTAATTTTGTGTTGTTAATTAAAAAGAATCAACTCAAAAAACAATATTATGGCGACTACAAAATGGGCATTAGACCCAACCCACAGTGAACTTCAGTTTAAAGTAAAACACTTAATGATCACTACTGTAACAGGTAGCCTTACTTCCTTCAATGCTTCATTGGAATCAGAAACTGATGATTTCGAAAATGCTAAAGTTTCTTTTGAAGCTGAAACAGGATCGATTGATACAGGCAACAAAGACAGAGACAACCACTTAAAAAGCGGTGATTTCTTTGACGCTGAAAAATATCCTGCTATCAAATTCACTTCTACTTCTTTAAACCAGGATGGCGAAGACTATATCTTGAAAGGCAATTTGACCATTAAAGATGTAACTAAACCAGTAAAATTGAACGTAGAGTTTGGTGGTATCGCTACTGATCCATGGGGAAACACCAAAGCTGGATTTACATTGGCAGGAAAGATCAACAGAACTGATTTTGGACTGACCTGGAATGCGGCACTCGAAACCGGCGGCGTAATGGTGAGTGAGGAAGTTAAAATAGTAGGCGAATTACAATTCGTAAAACAAGCCTAAGAATTTATAAATAAGCATCCAGTCAAAAAAACAGAGAGGAGACAAAATGGAAGCAAATATTAAAAACGTGTCGGCCATATTGAATGCGCCGGCACCTCATATGGTCGGTGATGGATTTAGGGTTCATAATTTCTTTCCCAGCGGATACAGAATAAAAATGAGTCCCTTCTTTATGCTTGATTACAATGCAAAAATAGAGTTTTCGGCACGCAATGAACCGAGGGGTGTTGGTGTACATCCGCACCGCGGTTTTGAAACCGTAACAATTGCTTATCATGGGGCAGTTGCACATCATGACAGTGCAGGAAATAGCGGCGTGATTTACCCGGGAGATGTTCAATGGATGACTGCCGCTGGAGGTATTTTACACAAAGAATACCATGAAGAGGAATTCAGTAAAAAGGGCGGTGCTTTTCAGATGGTACAACTTTGGGTAAACCTGCCGGCGAAGTACAAAATGAATGCACCAAAGTATCAGGACGTGAAGCATTCCGAAATGGCTAAGTTTGAACTGGAGCATGGACAGGGTTCAATTGAAGTCATTGCAGGAGCATATAAAGGGCTTAACGGTTCGGCTTCTACCTTTTCTCCTCTACACTTGTACAATGCGAAACTGAATAAGGGCGAGAAAGCTTCATTTAGCTTCCCTGCAAACTACAACACAGGTTTTGTGATCATAGAAGGGAGCATTTTGATAAATGGCACAGAGACCGCTAAAACCGACCAGTTTGTACATTTTAAAAATGAGGGCTCTGAGATTGAGATCGAAGCGCTTGAAAATGCGGTAGTACTGGTATTGAGTGGCGAGCCTATAGATGAAACTATCGCACAGTACGGTCCATTTTTGATGAATACCGCCGAGGAAATTCAGGAAGCAATCAGTGATTATAACCAGGGGAAATTTGGCTATTTAGAAGATTAAAATAACCGTTCTCTTCGAAGACTGCATCTGCTGAAGCTTCGCAACACCAGCGCTAAGGTCTTCTCTGAGAAGGTGATTTTACAGGCAAACGTAAAAAGGCAAGATGTGAATGCATCCTGCCTTTTTACGTTTGCTATCTGCACTTTTCCGGAGAAAAATTACCTTCTCAGAGAAGACATTGTCAGGTATGTGACCAAAGGAAACTTAGCTGGCGCAGTCTTCGAAGAGAACGGTTATTTTTCCTTTTCAATAAGACAAACCGCATATGCCACCACACCTTCTTCCCGTCCGATAAAACCCATTTGCTCGTTGGTCGTTGCTTTTATGGAGATATCATCAACGGAAATACCTATGGCATCTGCAATGTTTTGTTGCATTGCCGGAATATGGGGGTTAATTTTTGGTGCTTCAAGACAAAGCATCGCATCGATATTACCTATTTCAAATCCTTTTTCTTTCAGCAACTTTACGCTCTCCTGCAATAAGACGATACTGCTGATCCCTTTCCATCTTGGGTCAGTATTCTTAAAATGAAAGCCAATATCACGCAGGTTGGCAGCACCTAGCAGCGCATCGCAAATGGCATGCAACAGAACATCAGCATCGGAATGTCCAAATGCTCCTTTATGATGCTCCAGGTCAACACCTCCTACGATGAAAGGATGATTATCCTTAAGTTGATGTACGTCAAAACCAAATCCCACTTTAATCTTCATTCTATTCTATATTTTGTAATTTATTGCTGATTGTTTTATTTGGCATCGCCAAAATTAAAGAGCAGCGTAAACCTCAGCGTATTTGCCAAAGGGCTCTTTTGTGCATTTGCCAGTAAATAGGCAAAATCTATATTGAACACATTGTATTTCAATCCCGCCCCTACAGTAAAGTACCTCCTGTCGCCTTTGGTAGGCGCTTCATAGAAATACCCCGCTCTAAAAGCAAATTGCTGGTTGTACCAATATTCCATTCCTGCGGCAACATTTACTTCCCTGACCTCTTCTTTAAAGCCGCCTGGAGCATCAGAAAATGAGCCAAATATGCCGGATGGAACAGAACGGTTAGGATCTTCCCCTGCTACTATGCTTCCGTCTGTATCATAGATCGGTTGTGTAGGCACCAGCAGTTTATTAAAATCAAGTGCGAAGGTAAATTGATTATAATCGTCTATGATAAATGTTGACGCCCCGCCAATCTTAAAGTTAGTCGGTAGGAAACCTCTGTTTTCTCCTCCTCCGACATAGCTGATCTTGGTACCTATATTGGAAATATTGAGTCCCGCAGAGAGTATGGCCTTGGTGCCAAACATTGTGGTGGGCTTCTTAAAATACCCGGAGATGTCAACAGCTACAGCTGTACCCGGTTTTGTTTCCTGTCCGGCGGAAAACTGTCCGGAAGCCAGGTTAGAATAAATGTACCTGACTGCAGTCCCCAACGAGAATGACTCATCAAATTTACGGGCATAAGTTACATCTAACGCAATCTCATTCGGACTATATACACCCTGATCCTGCTGGTTGATATCGACAAACTGAATTTCACCGAGAGAAAAATAACGAAGGGATCCACCAATAGTATTCTTCTCGTCCATTTTATAAAACCCACTTAAATAAGCAAGGTTGATGTCGGGAACAAGGGTTTTCAACCATGGACTATAGGAGGCTGCAAAACCATAGGGCTTATCTAAAAACGCGATTTTAGATGGATTGATGCTCATCGCATTTGCATCAGGATGAACTGCAACCCCGGCATCGCCCATACTCCCTGCCCTTGCATCTGGAGTAATCAGCAAAAAAGGAACCGCAGTAACGATGTTGTTGGGTTGACTCCCATTTGCCTGGGTGCCAGGAGCTACTATCTGGGCAGATAGCTCAGCAGAAACTGTTACTAAAGAAAAAATGCCTAATACAGTTTTTACTAAGTACCTTAAATTCATTTCTTGAAATATTAACTCCTATTGAACGCAAGTTAGCATAGTGTTCATTAATTTCAAAGGATTCGATTCCTTTCGATGATTTTAAGCAGAACTTCCTGATCAAAACACATGGATTGATTAAAAATTCCGCTACTGCTTCAAATCTGGATTTATTTGGCAACATTAAATTTGATTGAATAACAAAGTTTTTTTGGAGCATACCTGTTTTTTTATGTAGTTTTAACAGTTAGAGTAACTATTTACATAGTCCAATGAAAAAAACGTACTTATATTCACTTGCATCTCTTGTGGCTGTAGCTTCCCTTGTCTCCTGCAAATCCAAATCAGGCACATCAGATAAGACAGGGCTGGCATACAACAAAAAAGAATATGGAGGTTTTCAGGTAAATAACAAATTCAAGCGGGGACCAGGTCCGGGTTTGGTAGAAATTGAAGGCGGCGTTTTTGTCATGAGCGGAAGTGCCATTAACGTTCCCGGAGAAGAATTAAGCAATTATAACCATAAAAGAGAAACCACCGTATCTTCATTTTACATGGATGAAACAGAAGTTTCAAATACGAACTGGCTTGAGTACTTAAATTGGATCAGGACGAACTATCCAACAGATTATGAGTATTATTACAATGAGCTTCCGGATACTTTGGTATGGAGAAGACCATTGTCTTATAATGAGCCTTATGTAGACAATTATTTAAGGCATCCTGCCTATCAGGACTATCCTGTCGTGGGTGTAACCTGGGAACAGGCTTCAAGATATTGCGAATGGAGGACTGACAGGGTCAATGAGCTTCTGCTCCGAGAACAGGGTTACATGACCAGTTTCAAGGATTTAAACGGAAGTGGTAATACAGCCGCCGCTACAACAAGCACGGCAACGAAAGCTCCTTTTAATACTGATGCTTATTTAAAAGGTCAGCATGACGACAAAGGAAAAAGAGCGATGAAAGACCTAAGTCCCGGCGCTACAGCTTCTACTACACCAGGCGGCAATGGAGCTCCGACAAGGACGGTAAGACTTGAAGATGGCATTTTAAAACAACCATATCGCTTGCCCACAGAGGCAGAATGGGAATATGCAGCTCTGGGCCTGATTGGAAATACTCAGTATGAAAACATAGCAGAAAATAAAATATATCCATGGAATGGGCTGGGCTTAAGTTCTGCCAAGAAAAAAACCAGGGGACTGATTTTGGCTAACTTTAAAAGAACTAAAGGCGACTATATGGGCGTTGGTGGTTCACTTAATGATAAAGGTGGATTAACTGTACCTGTAAGGTCATATATGCCTAATGATTTCGGCTTGTATAATATGGCCGGAAATGTGAATGAATGGGTGGCCGATGTGTATCGCTCGAAAACATTTGAGGCTGCAGATGCATTCAATCCCTATCGCGGTAACTATTACCAGGATTATAAAGTAGCTGATGCTGCAACAGGAAAAATAGAAATAGACAAGCACAACAGACCTGTGATGACTCCCGCAATATCTGCAAGGAAGCAAACCTGGGCGGAAAAACAAGCTTCTTCAACTGCAGCTGCACAACCTGCTGTAGATTCTCTTGGTAAACCAGTCGCACAAAATACTTACGCAGACCAAAGAGGATACCGCGATAAAGCAAGTGACTTGTATGGAGAGACTACATTAATCAATGACAAATCCAGGGTTTACAAAGGTGGCTCATGGGAAGATCAGGCAATATGGTTAAATCCGGCAGCAAGACGCTTTATGCAGCAGGACGAGTCTACGGCCGACATAGGCTTTAGGTGTGCCATGACGATGCTTGGTGCCTCTGAAATCAGATCCTTCGGCAAGCCTCAATTCAAACCAAAGAACCAAAAGGCTTTTAATGGCCGCAAAAGATAATCGGTTTTTGATAGCCATAAAAAAGGAGCAGTAATTAACTGCTCCTTTTTTGTTTAGCTGAATTGTATCAATATCTCGTTCTTTTCTACTTTGTCTCCCTTTTTGATCAGGATCTTCTTTACAATCCCATCTGTTGGTGATTTGATTATATTCTCCATCTTCATCGCCTCCAATACCAGTAAGCTATCTCCCTTTTGTACCTCCTGTTCTTCTGCTACGATTACATTAAGTACCAGACCCGGCATTGGGGCCTTAATCTCTTTTACTTTGCTGGACTGTGAATTATCCAGTCCAAGTTGTTTAAGTAATTGATCATACTGATCTTCAATCGTTACCTGATATATCCGGCCGTTGACTTTAACCTCAGCCGTTTTATCAGCCTTATTTTCTGACACAAGTTCTATTCTGTACGACTTGTTGTCATAAATAAAATGCGAGTGCCCATCTGCTAGTTTTCTTGAATCTACTGATAGCATCTGGTCATCAACGGTGATTTCGTCGTTATTGATATCCACATTAAAATTGTACTTCTCATTTACCTTTACTTTCATGGCTATTGTGTTAAAGCATACTGAACGAGATTTGCGCCCATTTTAAGCGCGTCTAATCTCTTCGGTTGAGTATCATCAGGATATGTGCCCTGGTCTTCCCATCCGTTACCCAGATCGCATTCAAATGTATAATAACAAACCATTCTTCCTTCCCACATCAATGCAAATCCCTGTGGCCGTTTACCATCATGCTCATGGATTTTAGGTAATCCGCCGGGAAACTTAAATTTTTGATTGTATAAAGCATGGTTTGCAGGCAACTCAACGAAAGTCAGTTCGGGGAAGACCTTCTTCATTTCCTTTCGTATGAATTTATCCAGACCGTAATTATCGTCGATATGCAAAAAGCCGCCTCCTATTAGATACTTCCTTAGATTACTGGCTTCTGTACTGCTAAATACAACATTTCCATGTCCTGTCAAATACACGAACGGATAATTGAATAACTCTGAACTGCCTACCTCGACAATTCCTTCCTGGCTCGCAAAATTGGTTTTAAGGTTTTTATTACAAAAATCAATGAGGTTTGGCAAAGCTGTTCTGTTTGCATACCAATCCCCGCCACCATTATACTTAAGCTTAGCCATTTTATAGGTCGGCACAGAAAAGCTGCAATTCAGCAACACCAATCCGGCCAACAGATATGTTTTAAATCTCATCTATTTAAATAATTCACTTCAAAACAAGCGGCTAACGCAGCTGTCTCTGTACGTAGTCGTGTATTACCTAAAGTTAATGGTTTATACCCATTCCCCAAAGCCAATTCTATTTCCGAAGGAGTAAAATCACCCTCAGGACCAATAAGCAAAGTATAATTTTGTCCTGCTGTAATAATTTCACTGATGTATTTCCTTGGCTCTCCGTCTATACAGTGAGCAATCATCTTGACGGAATCATTTTTGATCTTCAGGAAATCAGCAAAGTTAATTTGTGGATTTAATACGGGGTGGTAGGCTTGGAGTGACTGCTTAACCGCAGATGTTATCACTTTATTCAGCCTGTCTTCTTTTACTATCTTGCGCTCTGAACGGTCGCAGATCAATGGCGTTATCTCTTCAATACCTATTTCAGTTGCCTTTTCAAGAAACCACTCCAAACGGTCGATATTTTTAGTAGGTGCGACAGCAATATGAAGATGGTGGTTACGTTTATTATACTCAAATGCGGTTTCAATCACCTTAAGGGTTACGTTTCTCTTTGATTCATGGATGATCTCTGCAAGGTACATACCCCCACGGCCATCTATCAAATTGACTTGTGCTCCGATGCCCAACCTTAATACTTTCAGGCAATGCTTGCTTTCATCCTCATTTAAGACATACTCATTAGAATTGATGTCGGGTGTATAAAAGACATGCATGAGAGAAAGGATTAGTGATTATCGACCATATCACTTTTATTGATTACCAACTCAAGTTTTATGGTTTCTATATTCTGTTCTGTTTTCTTGAGGATGGTAAACAGATACCCGTAGCATTCTTCACTGTCGCCTACTTCCGGAATTTTCCCAAAAGCATGAGAAACAAGTCCACCTACAGTATCAAAATCTTCGTCTTCAGGCAAATCATGGGGCAGGTGCTCATTTACATCATAAACCGTAGCATAAGCATTGATTACAAACTCGGTATCAGAGATCTTTTCAACGGTCGGTTTCTCCTCGTCATACTCATCTTGAATTTCGCCAACAATCTCTTCTACGATGTCTTCTAATGTCACCATTCCGGCAGTTCCACCAAACTCATCAATTACAATAGCAATCTGGATGCGCTTTTGCTGAAGCTCGCTCAAAAGATCATTAATCTTCTTTGTTTCCGGAACGAAGTAAGGCTTACGAATAATGTCGCTCAACGACCATTCTTTGTTGCTTGCTAACAATGGCAGCACATCCTTTGCATGTATGATTCCGATGATTTTATCTATTACGTCGTCGTATACAGGCATGCGGGAATATCCTTCGGCAATGATCTTCTCTACCACTTCTGATTTTGATGTGCTTAATTCAATACCGGAAATTTTAGTTCGGGGAACCATGATGTTTTTAACGACCCGCTCATTAAAATCAAAAACATTTTTAATGAGTTCATGTTCATTATCTTCTAAAGCACCACTTTCTTTACCCTGATCCAGCAAGTATTGTAGTTCTTCGTTGCTGTGCAAAGATTCATGTCCACCTGCCGTATTAATTCCAAAAGGTTTTAAAATGACCGCGGCTAAACTATTCAAAGCCCAAATAAAGGGCTTTAGCACAACGTAAAAAATTTGTAGCGGAATAGAGATAAACAACGTAGTTGCAACCGGACGTTGTATCGCGAGGGATTTTGGAGCCAGCTCGCCAAATACGATGTGCATAATGGTAATGATCGAAAAGGCAACAATTGTCGATGCAGAATGTATAACAGCATCACTAACATTGAAGTTAAAACTATTAAACAAGTTCTGAAAAATGGTATGCATTACCCCTTCTCCAACCCAACCTAGCCCAAGAGATGCCAATGTAATCCCAAGTTGAGTGGCCGCTAAATATCCATCCAGATTGTGGACAATATTTTTAGCCATTTTACCAACTCTGCTGCCAGATTTAGCTTTAATTTCTATCTGCGAAGCACGAACCTTAACTATTGCAAATTCTGCCGCAACAAAAAAACCGTTTAAAAACACCAGAAATAACGCGAATAGCAGACGCCAGCCTACGGCATCTCCCTCAGTGCCGGGAGCAACCAATACAGTTGTTAATACCGATGGAGGAAGAAATGCAATAACGGACATACTGACGGGGTAAATCATTAAGTATTATTTCTAAATTTTTTATCATACAGTGCAATACTTTCCTGTATCACCTTGTGCGCATAACGAACGCCTAACAAATGTTCTATCGTTACTTTCTTTTCTTCTAAAGCTTTATAATCCTGGAAAAACTTTACAATTTCCTTCATGGTATGCGGCGGTAACTCTGCCAAGTCATTGATATAATTGACAGACATATCATTTTTTGCAACGGCAATGATCTTATCATCCTGCTCACCGTTATCCACCATATGCATTACCCCAATTACCTTTGCTTCAATAATTGAAAGCGGGTAAACATCTACAGAACATAAAACCAGAATATCCAATGGATCATTATCGTCGCAATAGGTTTGAGGAATAAATCCATAGTTAGCAGGATACATTACTGACGAAAAAAGTACCCTGTCCAGTTTAATTAAGTTAGAGTCTTTATCAATTTCGTATTTCGCTTTTGAACCTTTAGGGATTTCTATAATAGCATTAACAATTTCAGGTAAGTTTTCGCCAGGTGAAACGCTGTGCCATGGGTGATGATCGTATTTACTCATTCTTTATTCAATATTTGTTGTCTCTTCGTTATTGCTCTTAACTACCTTCTTCTTTAAAAACGCATATAGTAAAGGAAGTGATGTTACCACAATAAACCCTATAATTATGTATAATAAATAATCGTTAATTTCTTTTTCAAATCTTTTACCCAGAAAATAACCGAGCAAAGTTAATGAAGCTATCCATAATATTGCACCTGCAATGTTATATAATGCAAATCTCTTAAAATCTAATTTAACCACACCAGCAAAAATCGGTGCAAAAGTTCTTACTATTGGAACAAACCTGCCCATAATTAATGCAAATGCCCCTTGTTTGTTATAATATTCTTCAGCGGCCTTCAAATAACGCTTTTTAAAGAAGAAGGAGTCCTTTCTATCATACAGTACAGGCCCAGTCTTTCGTCCAAACCAATATCCTGTAAAATTACCTGAAATCGCAGAAACACACAAACCCAATATCAACACGTAAATGTTCACATCTAATTTGCCTGTTGCCACAAACATGCCCGCTAAAAATAAAAGGTAATCGCCTGGTAGAAAAAATCCAAAAAACAAGCCTGTTTCCGCAAAAATCACAAACATTACAACATAAAAACCACCTTCTTTAAGTAATTTTTCGGGGTCGATAAAATGCTGTAGTGAGTTCCAGAAATCTTGCATAGTTCAATTACTCGTAAAACTACTAATAATTATCTAGAGATAAGCTTATATCAAATTTAAAATTACTGCCGGATAAACTCCTAAAAACACGGTAATTATTACTGATAACACCAATACAACTTTATACTGAACGGGTGTATCAAGCTCGATTTCATTGCCTTCTTTGAAATACATAGCCACAATTACCTTAAAGTAATAGTAGAAGCCAACAAGTGCGTTTAAAATTGCAAATGCAACGAGGTAAACCTGATACTCTCCCATCACATTAAGGAACATCAGATATTTACCAATAAATCCGGCGGTTAGCGGAATCCCTGCCAATGAAAGCATGGCCACAGTAAGTATTAATGTCGTTAGTGGGTTTTTCTTCGCCAGACCGTTAAAGCTGTCAAAATGATCATTGCCAGTTTTCTGCTTTACTAAAATCAATACAGCGAAGGCTATAATGCTTGCAAAAGTATAGGCCGCAGCATATACCAAAACATTATTAGCCGAATTACCACTAAGTGTAACCAACGAGAATAGCAGATATCCTGCATGTGAGATACTTGAATAAGCAAGCATTCTCTTGAAGTTTTTCTGGAACAACGCGGTCACATTGCCTATAAATAGGGTAAGGCATACAATCACCATTAGTGGTGGAAGCCAGAAATCATGCAGAGGAGCAAATGTATCAGCAAATAGTCTAAGAAATGCTGCGAAACCAGCAGTTTTCACCACTGTCGACATGAATGATGTAATCAATGTCGGCGCTCCTTCATACACGTCTGGAGTCCAGAAATGAAAAGGTGCGGCACCAATTTTAAAGCTAAGACCTATTAATATTAAAATTACACCAGGATAAAACATTGGTGAAATGGTCTTAAAATTACCCACTAGATATTGGTTAATGACATCAAGATCAAAAGACCCTGTAGCCCCATAAATTAAGGTGATTCCAAATAATAAAAACCCGGTGGAGAATGCACCCATTAAGAAATACTTTAAAGATGCTTCATTAGACGCAAAATTACCCTTACGTATGCCTGCGAGAATATATAAACTCACAGACATGATCTCCAGTCCAATAAACAACATGGACATATTTTTATAGGATACCATAATCTCTATACCTGCCAGGGCAAACAAGATCAGCGTAAAATATTCCGCTATATTTTCACTGTTCTCCGCAAAATAATTCTGCGTAAGCAGGAATATAAAAATTGTTCCCACTATAGTAATCCCGGCAAAAGCCAATGCAAAATTATCCATTTGCATCATACCGTAATAGGTTTTGTTTGTATTCCACGAAGTAACAACAAACGCCAGAGAGGCAAGCAAACCAACCAGTGTGATTGGCAATAATGCTTTTTTTGCCTTAAACAAACCTGCATAAAGCACTACTAAGGCTGTAACAGCAATGGTTATAATGATATTCATTTGTTTAGTTTACCGAAGTTAATTTTTGTGTTACTTGTTCTATTAAATGTTGTACTGAAGCTTCTGACAACTGAAGAATTGGTTTTGGGTATACACCCAATACAATGATCAGCACACAGATGGTATACAAAACCACTTTTTCCGAACCTTTGATATCTGTAAATCCTATGGTTAGTTCGTTGGTCTTACCCAACATTACATTCTGATACATTCTAAGCATATATACCGCTCCGAATATAATCGTCAAACCAGCAAAGGCTGCTATCCATGCATTGTACTGATAAACTCCCATTAGCAAAAGAAACTCACCAATAAAACCATTTGTTCCAGGCAACGCCACAGTTCCGAAGACAATGATTAAAGAAACGATAGCGAGTATCGGAGCTTGTTTGGCGATACCACCCAATTCGCTGATCCTGTTGGTTTTTACTCTGTTGGAAATGATGTCCAATACAAAGAACAACCCGACTACGTTGATACCGTGGCTGAGCATTTGTACCATCGCGCCTTGCATCCCCTGCACATTCAATGCAAAGATACCTGCACTGATTAACCCCACGTGAGCTATAGACGAATAGGCTACCAATCTTTTTGCATCCTTTTGAGTAAAAGCAATGATAGAAGCATAGAGGATGCCAATCACAGAAAGAATAATTGCAAGATGCGCCCAGTCCTGAACCCCGGATGGTACAATTGGCAACAACCATCTGATCACACCATAAATACCCATCTTTAGCATAATGCCAGATAAAAGCATAGTTCCCACCGCGGGAGCTTCGGTATAAGTGTTTGGCTGCCAGGTGTGGAAAGGAAATATCGGCATCTTAATCGCAAACGCAATAAAGAAGGCCCAGAAAATCCAGCATTGCTGAGTGGAATCCAGGTTCAGGCTATAAAACGCCTGTATATCAAAATTGTGCGCTGGGTTTTGAAGGTATAAATAAATGATACCCATTAACATGAATAGTGAACCTGCAATGGTATACACAAAGAACTTCATGTTTACTTTAATACGATCCTTACCTCCCCATATTGCACAGATGAAGTAAATAGGGATTAAAGCGGCTTCCCATCCAATATAGAACAAGAAGGCATCAAGAGCAGTAAACACCAATAAAAGGCCACTTTGCATGAACAAGATCAACGCAAAAAACCCTTTAGGATTTTTATAATTATGCTGATAACCGGCAAGTATAATTAAAGGGATCAGCACATTGGTCAGTAATACCGTAATGATACTTATCCCATCGATACCAACATGGAAATTGATTCCTAATTCCTGAATCCATGGAAAATCAACCACAAATTGAGTACTTGCATTTGGAGAAAAATTACATACCAGGGCCAACGTCAATGCCAGAGAAACGATGGATGAAACTAATGCTACATGCTTAGCGGCATTGCCGGAAAAAGCGGTAACCAGTGCACCAACCAGTGGTAAGAATATAAGAAGTAGTAAAAGTTGTTCCATTATCTTTTCTTGAACGATCTTTTATAGAGATAAATAAGTATACAATAACAATGAGATGATTCCTACCACCATCATAAAAATATAAAACCCGACATTACCGGACTGTACCAATCGCAAGCCTTTACTCGCTTCCGACGTACCCCATCCAAGGCCGTTCACTATTCCATCTACAATTTTATTATCCACTACCTTATAGAAGAAGACTGAAATCGCATCAAGTGGCTTCCTGAAAAGCGTATCATAGATTTCATCAAAATAAAACTTATTGTAGGACAATTTGGCCAGAAATGATCTCTCTGCTTCATCCGGAGCAGGTATGTGATCTTTCTTAATGTATTTGGTATAAGCAAAAGCAATAGAGATCAATACACCAACGACAGAAACAGCCATTAATGCGTATTCAGTAGCATGATCTGGCGCTTCGCCAGCGTGTTGGATAACCGGCGACAACCAATGCGAAAGCCAGTGATTTCCCCCAAGTGTTTCCGGTATACCTATGATACCTCCAATGGCAGACAGAACCGCAAGTACAATCAAAGGCCAGGTCATGGTTTTTGGAGACTCGTGAATCTTCTCTTCTGCATGGTGGGTACCTCTGTATTTGCCATAAAAAGTTAAGAATAACATTCTAAACATATAAAATGCTGTCAGAAATGCGCCAAACACCGCAATACCCCACATGATCTTATCGTGCATATACACGTGGGCCAAAATCTCGTCTTTGGAGAAGAAACCTGAGAATGGTGGCAAACCTGCAATTGCAATTGTACCAATTAACATCGTCAGGAAAGTTACCGGCAATTTTTTACGTAAGCCGCCCATGTGTCTCATGTCTTGTTCATGGTGTAAAGCATGAATGACAGATCCTGCACATAAGAACAATAACGCTTTAAAGAATGCATGAGTGATTACATGGAAAAATGCACCATTGTAAGCACCAACACCTAAGCCTAAAAACATATATCCCAGTTGAGACACGGTAGAATAAGCCAGTACTTTTTTAATATCTGTTTGGGTTAGCGCAATAATAGCCGCTACAATTGCCGTAGCCAAACCAACAATCGCAATCACATGCTGAATCACCGGTGCCAGATCGAAGATCAGGTTAGACCTGGCAATCATATAGATACCTGCCGTCACCATCGTTGCAGCATGAATCAAAGCGGAAACTGGCGTTGGGCCAGCCATCGCATCAGGAAGCCAGGTAAACAGTGGCAACTGAGCCGATTTACCACAGGCGCCAATAAATAACAATAATGCAATTAAAGCAATTGTACCATCACCCGGCAGCATGGCTGCTGCCTGAGGGAATATTTTTGAGAACTCAACGCTTCCGAAAGTAGTGAAGATAAAGAACACACCCAGAAGAAATCCTAAATCCCCTATTCTGTTCATCACAAAGGCTTTTTTTGCCGCAGATGCATAGCTGCTGTTCGTATACCAAAATCCGATCAATAAATAGGAACAAAGACCAACACCTTCCCAGCCAATAAACATCACAATATAGTTGGATCCCAATACCAGCAGCAGCATGAAAAAGATAAATAGGTTCAGGTAACTGAAAAACTTACCAAAACCTTCATCTTCATGCATATATCCTATTGAATAGATATGGATCAAAAAGCCGACTCCCGTTACGATAAGCAGCATAATTGCGCTCAGAGGATCTACCAGAAATGATAAAGGGATATGCAATGAACCCGCACTGATCCAGTCAAAAAGGAATACCTCATGAGTTTTTACAGGACTTGATGCAAGTTCGGCAAAAATGCCTATACTGATCGCAAACGAAATGAATATCACACTGCTTCCAATAAAACCAATGAGGTTTTTAGATAATGTGTTTCTTCCCAATCCATTGATTATAAAACCAATTAGTGGAATTAACGGAACCAGCCAAACTAAATCTATTATCATCTTATAACTTATTCTTAATAACTACCACTTAAGGCGATTCAACACATTAATATCTACTGATTGTGTATTCCTGTAAACCATTACAATAATACTTAAGCCCACTGCAACTTCTGCGGCAGCCAAAGCCATAATGAAAAATACAAATACTTGCCCTGAAGGATCATTGCTGTGTACTGAGAATGCAGTCAGCAATAAGTTAACAGCATTCAGCATGAGTTCGACAGACATGAAAATAACGATCGCATTTCTACGTGTCAATACACCTATAACGCCTATGGTGAAAATAATAGCACTTAACCAAATGTAATGGTTAAGCGGAACACCCTGTAATTGTTGAGTCATGTTTTCCACTATACTTTTTCTTTTTTAGTTAACAATACCGCACCAACCATTGCAGAAAGCAATAGTATTGACGACAGTTCAAACGGCAACATATAAGGTCCAAATAGTTCCTTTCCAAGATTTTTCAGTAGACCCAGGTTTGGATTTCTTAAAATAACAGGATCTGAAATTGCCGTTGCCTTTAAAGATCCTACCAGCGTTACTACCAGGCAACATCCCGCAATCACACCTACGATCTTCACCATGTTAGATTTCAAAGGTTCATTGTCCTTATTTAAGTTCAATAGCATGAGCACAAAGAGGAACAAAACCATAATTGCCCCCATGTAAACAATGAAGTTTACAACAGCAAGGAACTGAGCATTCAAAAGAATATAATGAACCGTAAAGGTAAAAAATGTAACAATCAGGTAAAGGACGCTATGCACCGGGTTTTTTGAAAAAATAACCATCAGTGAGAAAATCACGCTTAATGTTGCTACAAAATAGAATACTGATGTACCCATTATCTATGTTAATTTATTGTCTATTTATTATCTAATGGCTGTTCTACCAGCTTGTCTTTACCATAAATGAAGTCCTTACGCAGGTAATCTGAAGGCACTATCGGACCGTCAAGATAAATGGCCTCTTTAGGACAAGCTTCCTCACATAAACCGCAGAAAATGCAACGTAACATGTTGATTTCATATACAGATGCATATTTTTCCTCACGGTACAGCGCTTTCTCTTCCGGCTTGCGCTCAGCAGCAATCATCGTGATCGCCTCAGCAGGGCATGATAAAGCACAAAGTCCGCATGCAGTACAACGTTCTCTTCCTTCCTCATCTCTTTTTAAAGAGTGCATGCCCCTAAAATTTGTAGAGAACTCTCTTTCTACCTCAGGATACCTGATTGTAGCCTCTTTTTTAAATAAATGGCTTATGGTAACAGACAATCCCTTTACTATCGCAGGAAGATACATACGTTCTCCAAACGTTAGTGGCTTTTGTTCTAATACTTTCTTTTTACTGGTTAATGGTTCCATTAAACCTCCTTATATTATCCGCAATTGCGGCAGTTAAAACTTCTCAATTATTGCAATCACAATACCTGTGATAATGATATTCGCTATAGCCAGAGGGATCAATCCTTTCCAGCCCAAATGCATCAACTGGTCATAGCGGAAACGAGGAATTGTCCAGCGTACCCACATGAAGAAAAATATAAATGCAAATATTTTAACAAAGAAAATGAATGTGCCAAACAGCGGAGCCCATGTCGGCCCAAGCCATACAGCCATAGTATCCATCCCCGGATAATTGTATCCTCCAAAGTATAATGTGGCCATTACCGCAGAAGAAACAAACATATTGATGTATTCCGCAAACAGGTAAAAGCCGAGTTTCATCGAAGAATACTCAGTATGGTATCCACCGATCAACTCAGTTTCACACTCAGGTAAATCAAATGGCGCCCTGTTGGTCTCGGCAAAAGAGCAGATCAGAAAAATCAGAAAGCCAAGGGGCTGATACAATACATTCCAGCGCCACCCGTGCTGCTGATCTACAATTTCCTTTAGACTCATGGTATTCGTTACCAGCAATAAGGCAATGATGGATAATCCCATTGCGATCTCATAACTGATATTCTGAGAGGCCGCACGAATTGCACTCAGCAAAGAATATTTATTGTTGGAAGCCCAACCACCAATCATTACACCATATACACCAAGAGAAACTACCCCAAAAATGTATAAAATACCGACGTTGATATCCGTAACCTGCAAAGGAATTACCCGGTCGCCAATCGTAATGTCACTTCCCCATGGGATTACCGCCGTACCAATACAGGCGGTTAGCATGGCCAGACCAGGCCCTACCATGAACAACCATTTACTCGCATTAGAAGGAACAATTTCTTCCTTCATAAACATCTTTACTCCATCAGCAAGTGGTTGAAGAATTCCAAAAGGCCCTGCTCTGTCCGGTCCAAGTCTGTCCTGTAAAAAGGCAGCGACCTTTCGCTCTGCATAGGTAGAATACATCGCTATCAATAAACTGATCGCAAAAATGATGGTTACCAGCACAAATTTTTCTATAACAAAAGCTAAGTCCATTAGAATTTAGTGGTTTTTTCTAGTTCAACCTTATTTGCTTGCTGTAATTGTGGATTATCCTGAATTACAGGCAGGGGTTTTAAAGTCTCATAATGATTTGAAGCAATTACTGAAGCATCACTAATATGTGTAGGGTGCTCAATAGTCCAGTCAGCTGTTTTTTTCTTATCAAAACGACAGGTATTACAGATGAATTCTTCTACTTCTCCATAAACGTCCTTACGGGCGGTTACACGTAAAACATCTTCACCCTTATACCACAAAGTCACTTTACCACTGCAGGTAGGGCAGTCTCTGTGTGCATCAATTGGCTTGGTAAACCAAACTCTATTTTTAAACCTGAATGTTTTGTCTGTTAGCGCGCCAACCGGACAAACATCAATCACATTACCAGAAAAATCATTGTCAACCGCGGTCTGGATATAAGTAGAAATCTCTGAATGATCTCCCCTGTTTAATATGCCGTGAACGCGTTTATTTGTGATCTGATCAGCCGTAAATACACAACGATAGCATAAAATACACCTGTTCATGTGCAACTGGATCTTATCTCCTATATCGATACGTTCGAAAGTTCTGCGCTCAAATTCATACCTGGTTTTCTGCAACCCATGCTCATAGCCCAGATTCTGAAGGTCACATTCTCCTGCCTGATCACAAACAGGGCAATCTAATGGGTGGTTGATCAACAGCATCTCTACAACCCCGCTTCTCGCTTCAATCACCTCTGGAGAGGTGATATTTAACACTTCCATCCCATCCATGACCGTAGTACGGCAGGACGCTACCAGTTTAGGCATCGGACGAGGATCTTTTTCAGAACCTTTACTTACCTTAACAATGCATGTACGGCATTTTCCGCCGCTACCTTCTAATTTTGAATAATAACACATTGCAGGAGGTACAATATCCCCACCTATCTGCCTTGCAGCATTCAAGATAGTTGTACCGGGTGCTACTTCTACTGTTATTCCGTCTATGGTTACCTTAACTGTATCACTCATGATTGTTAATTTCCTGTCGTAACTTCTGCTTTAGCAATCGGTTCAGCATAATTAGCCAAACCATAATTTGTATCTAGAGATTTAACTGGCTCATTTACATGCCACTCAAATTCATCTCTGAAATGTCTGATGGCACTCGCAACCGGCCAGGCCGCTGCATCACCTAACGGACAAATCGTATTTCCTTCTATTTTCTTCGAAACGTCTACTAAAAGATCAATGTCACTCATCTTTCCATGTCCGTATTCTATTCTATGCAACACTTTCTCCATCCATCCTGTACCCTCTCTGCAAGGCGAACATTGTCCGCAACTCTCGTGATGATAAAAGCGTGAAAAATTCCAGGTGTTTCTTACAATGCACTGATCTTCATCAAACGCAATGAAACCTCCTGATCCCATCATCGTACCGGTAGCGAAACCACCTTCTGATAAAGACTCATAGCTCATCAGTCTTGGCTCGCCATTCGCAAGTTTTAAAGTCAGGTTCGCTGGTAAAATAGGAACTGAAGATCCTCCCGCCACCGTAGCTTTCAGTCTTTTTCCATTTGCGATACCGCCACACCATTCATCAGAATAAATAAATTCTTCAACCGGTAATCCCAATTCAATTTCATACACTCCCGGTCGCACTAAATTACCTGAAGCAGAGATCAGCTTGGTACCTGTACTACGTCCGATTCCAATCTTCGCATACTCATCTCCTCCGTCATTAACGATAGGGACAACAGCAGCAATAGATTCAACGTTATTGACTACAGTAGGACAACCGTATAAACCCGCAATTGCCGGGAATGGAGGTTTTATTCTTGGATTCCCTCTTTTTCCTTCTAAAGATTCTAATAATGCCGTTTCTTCCCCGCAGATATAAGCACCGCCTCCTGGCTGAACATAAAGCTCAAGGTCATAACCTGAACCTAATATATTTTTACCTAAAAATCCGGCATTCTTAGCTTCTGCAATTGCCCTTT
The DNA here is from genome assembly GCF_005116445.1 of Pedobacter frigoris. GTDB lineage: Bacteria > Bacteroidota > Bacteroidia > Sphingobacteriales > Sphingobacteriaceae > Pedobacter > Pedobacter frigoris. The sequence continues at coordinate 419,275 of NZ_SWBQ01000004.1, read as the reverse complement.
CCAGTATCCTGATCTGAGGCATCATCTCTCCTCTTACATAGATGTAAGAGGTGTTCGCTCCCAATGCAAAACTTGAAACAATCATTCCTTCAATTAATGCATGGGGAATGTGGGTCATCAAATAACGGTCTTTAAAAGTACCCGGTTCAGATTCATCAGCATTACACACCAGATAACGGGGAACACCCTCTGGTTTTGCTAAAAAGCTCCATTTCATCCCTGTCGGGAATCCCGCACCACCACGCCCGCGTAGTCCTGACTTTTTCACCTCTTCCACCACTTCATCAGGGGTCAGGGTTTTTAAAGCCTTTTCTACTGCACGATATCCGCCTTTCTGGCGATAAACATCAAGGGTATTGATGCCGGGTACGTTTATGTGTTCTAATAATAGTTTACGAGCCATTATTTCTTGCGTAAATCTTCTATCAATGCGTCAACCTTTTGTTCATCAAGGTTTTCGTAAAATGTATATTCAGGGCCAATCTGCAATACAGGACCATATCCGCAGGCAGCCAGACACTCTACGCCTCTCCAGCTAAATAAGCCGTCTGGTGTCACTTCGCCTTCCTTCACACCCAGTCTGTCTTCAATATGGTTCATTAGCTTTTCAGCACCAACAAGGCAGCATGGCCCTGTTCTGCATACTTCCAACATATACTTACCCTGAGGTCTTAAGAAGTACATCGTATAAAATGACGCTACTTCATATACCTCGATAGGCTGGATGTCAAGACGTGCGGCAACTTTATCCATTGCAACTGTACTTAACCATCCAAGTTCTGCCTGCACTTCATGCAGCATTGGCAATAAAGCAGATTTCTGTTTACCCTGTGGGTATCTGCCAATTATCTCACCAAACTTTTCTATCAAAGCCGGCGAAAACTCTACAGGTTGTTGTTCTTCTACTTTAAGCATCTAATTCTCCTGCAATAATATTCATGCTACTCATATTGATAATGGCATCTGACAACAGCATGCCTTTACTCATAGGAGCAAACATCTGATAATTAATAAAACTAGGTCTTCTGAAATGCAAACGATAAGGGGTACGCCCTCCATCATTGATCAGATAAAAACCAAGCTCTCCGTTTCCACCCTCTACAGAATGATAAACTTCAGCTTTAGGGGCATCAATTTCACCCATCACAATTTTAAAGTGATAGATCAAAGCCTCCATATTGTTATATACTTCTTCTTTAGCCGGCAAATAGAATTCAGGAACATCGGCATGGAAAATACCTGCAGGTTCACTTTTGATCTTTTCCAAAGCCTGCTCAATCAACCTCAAACTCTGCCACATCTCTTCATTTCTTACAAGATAGCGGTCATAAATGTCTCCGCTGGTCCCAACCGGCACCTCAAAATCAAAATCTTCATATGAAGAATATGGGTCACTCACGCGCACATCATAATCTACACCAGCAGAACGAAGTAAAGGCCCTGTCCAGCCATAATCCAATGCCTGCTCAGCGGACACTGTCGCTACTTTAGCCGTACGGTCAATGAATATGCGGTTCCTGTTCAGTAAACTTTCAAATTCTCTTAATGCAACAGGGAACTCTTTCAGAAATTTATTGATTTTAGCAAAGGCGATGTCATTGAAATCTCTTTCAAATCCTCCTATTCTACCAATATTGGTAGTCAGCCTTGCGCCACATACTTCTTCGAAGATTTCATAAATGTGTTCTCTGAACTGAAACAAGTAAAGGAAGGTGGTTGTAGCGCCGGTATCCTGTGCAATAATGGTATTACAGATGATATGATCTGAAATACGTGAAAGCTCCATCACCATTACCCTCAGGTAATCAACCCTTTTTGGAGTCTTAATATTTAATAATTTCTCTACTGTCATGTGCCATCCCATATTATTGATTGGCGACGAGCAGTAATTCAATCTGTCTGTTAAAGGCGTAATCTGATAAAACGGCCTGTGTTCAGCGATTTTCTCAAAAGCACGGTGAATATATCCAATAGTCGATACACCACTAACGATGCGCTCTCCGTCCAATTGAATTACATTCTGAAAAACACCATGTGTAGCAGGGTGTGTTGGACCTAAGTTTAAGGTTACCAACTCATTCTGCGGATCATTATCTGTATATACTGGCTGATTGTTCATGGGTTATTATCTACCAAAGTATTCGTCTTTTTTATCTACTCTATTTGGATCTTCCAAAGGATACTGCTTCAGCATTGGATGTACACCCAAATCATCCATATTCAGGATTCTTCTCAGGTCCGGATGTCCTTCAAACTTTACTCCAAACAAATCGTAAGTTTCTCTCTCCATCCAGTTTGCCGAATTCCATAAAACAGTTGCTGTTGGAATATCCGGATGATGCTCATCAATAAACACCTTTACACGCACCCTTACCCTGCTTACCATACTATGCAAATGATAAACCACGGCAATACCATGTTTCTTTTCAGGATAGTGAACTGCAGTAATGTCTGTTAGAAAATTAAAATCTGCTAAACCGTTTTGCTTTAAAAAACCAAGGACATCAATAATTACATCTGTTGTAGTCTCAAACGTAAGCAAACCATACGGTTCATTAACTCCCATGATCTTTCCGCCAAACTTCTCAGTCAGCAGTTGGATCAGTTGTTCATTTGTTACTTCTGCCATTACAATATTCCGTATGAAGCCAACATTTCTTTATACTGATCAGAATCTCTTCTTCTTCCCGATTCGTTTCTAACCAGCTCCTGTATCTTGCCAAAACCATCTAAAATCGCTTCCGGTCTTGGAGGACATCCAGGCACATAAACATCCACAGGAATGATCTCATCAATACCCTGCAATACGGAATAGGTATCAAAAATACCTCCGCTTGATGCACATGCGCCAACAGCCATCACCCAGCGTGGTTCAGCCATTTGTAAATAAACCTGTTTTAAAACCGGGGCCATCTTTTTTGCGATAGTACCCATTACCATTAACAAATCAGCCTGACGGGGAGAAAAACTAAGGCGTTCAGACCCAAAACGACCAAAATCGTAATGAGAACCCATGGTCGCCATAAATTCAATCCCACAACAAGAAGTTGCAAATGGTAAAGGCCATAACGAGTGGGATCTTGCCAAACCGATAACCTTATCCAGGGAGGTTGCAAAAAAACCAGATCCTTCTATGCCTGGGGGCGCGTCTACTATATTGATGTTACTCATGATACAAAACGAAAAAGGCTCATTCCTGTAAAGAATGAACCACAAATCTACAATTTTTTAAAGCAAATCGCTCTGAGAGACCGCATTTAGAACCGATCTAAATAGCTTAATCCCAGTCCAGCGCTTTCTTCTTTATTACATAAATAAAGCCTAATAATAACGTTCCCATAAAGATGAACATCTCTACCATACCAGCCATTCCCAACTCTCTGAAGTTAACTGCCCAAGGGTACATAAAAATCACCTCTACATCAAACAATACAAATAGTATTGCTACGAGAAAATACTTAATCGAAAATGGCTGACGGGCGTTCCCAACCACCTTAACTCCAGCTTCGAAAGTCGACAATTTATCTGCAGTCTTTCTTCTCGGGCCTAAATAGTGAGTTATGATTAAAGTACCCACAACAAAGCCTAGGGCTACAACTACTTGAAATATTATAGGTAGAAAATCTACAGGTGCACTTTGCGTTTCCATTAGCATGATAATTATGGGACAAAAATAAAAGAAAAAGGCAGGATAACAACCCTGCCTTTTTCTTTTATTAGAATTTTATTACTTTTTCTTAGGCTGTGCCTTAGGTGCCGGGGCAGTCAATGACTTAATTCCTTCTAATGCAATCGCATTAGCTGGTTCTAAAGCTAATGTTTTGTCCCAAAATAACTTTGCTTTTGCCTTATCCTCTTTATAAGCGGCAAAACCGGCAATTTGATTATAGGCTTCTACCATATTTCTCTTCATCACTGCACTTTGATCTGTTTTAGTTTCCACAGTATCAAGATATTGCTGATAGAATGGTAATTTCAACCCTGTTGGTTCTTTTTCATTATCCAGATAGTCGTTGATCCTTGCTCTATACATCAACGCATCAACAGTACTTGGAGAAGTTTTTAATAAGTTTGCTAACGCGGCATCTCCCTTTTTCAATACTTCTTTTGAAGGATTAGTCTTAGCTGCATATCCTTTTGCATAATAGATATAAGACGCTACGCCCTGGTAAAACAAATTATATAGAGAACCTTTACCATTTGGGTTAAAACGGTTGGCGATCTCATAAGTAGAAACTGCCTTTTCATAATTCTTAGCATCGTAGTAAGATTTCGCAAGATCTGCTAAAACTACTGCTTTAGAAGAATCTTTTTGAAGTGCTTTCGTTACATTGATAATACCCAAACTATCTTGCTGATTTTTCAATTGAGCCTGTCCCAGGTACAAATAATCTTCAGGAATAACACGAGCAGTATCTTTAACCTTAGCAAAAAAGTCATTCATGAACTGAAGTGATTGAGGATAGTTTCCGTTCTCATATGCAGAGTAACCACGTAACCTCAAAACGATTAGATTTTTAGGATCGTTAGGATTCATTGTAGCTATTGCACTCGTTTCTTCTTCAAGAGTTTTATAATCCTTAGCATAGAACAAGATCTGCGCATACCTTAACCTCGACTCATAAGACTTATCAGTCAGGTCAAGATATTTCTTATAATTTGTAATCGCTTCTGCATTTTTTGCTGCTGCATTTGCCGGCTCAAAATCAGCCCACTGTCTGTATAGCTCAGCCAACTCACGGTAAGCAGGTCCATAATTAGGATCAGCCGTAACTACTGCTTTCAACTCCGTTTCCGAATCCGGAAATGCCCTTGACTCTTTATACATTTTACCAATCTGAACCGTAGCTCTATGCAGGCCGGCATTGATACTCAAAGCCCTCATATAAGCTGATAAAGCTTCAGAATTTTTTCTTTGCAAGGCATAGTAATCACCTAATGCAAGGAAAGTTTCCGCATCTTTATCCTGAGCATCGATCTCATCTGCTTTCTGTAAATTAGGCAATGCTGATTCGAAATCAGGTTTATCAATAGCTAAGTAAGCCTTGCCAACATATAAATTTGGAGTATGGTCTTTACGTGAAGCCATCTCAAGTGCCTTAGTAAAATTTGTCTTTGCTGATGCAGCATTGTTGTCCATTAAGTCCGCATGTCCCAACCCTACGTAATTCAAAGCATATTTAGTATCCGCAGTGATACCTTGATTAAAGGCAGCTCTCGCAGAATCAATATAATCCCTTTTTAAATAAACTTCACCTAAATAATAGTAATTATCTCCCTTTTTAGATTGAGACTGTACTAATGATTTAAGCATTGTTGTCGCTTTTTGGTACTGTTCGGCATCTATAGCCTTCTTCGCATCATCTAAACTCTGAGCAAAAGAGGCAGAACCCATCACTACTAAACCTAAACTTAAGGTTATTGCTTTCTTTGTCATTTTCATTGGTTCTTCTGTTTTAATTTTAATAACGAAGCTTGTTAAGCCGGCTTCATTGGTTGTTTTAAATTAATTTTATTGTCTATATAGCTGCTCGCAGCTTACATGGTTCTTTACTACTTTTTAAATATAAACTTACAGATATGATGTACGTTAGAAACATACCTGATGGTTTCATTTCCCAAATATAAAATTTACTTTGAATTCTTCAAGTTAAATTCCCTTGGCATTACCTGGTGAGGCCCCAATCCAGACCTAAGTACGATCAGCTGACCGCGTTGCCCCATTAACCAATTTGCAAAACCCGTGCCTAAACCATCCCTGCCCTCACAGTTAATGATATAAACATTCCTCAAAAACGGATAAATTCCATCCATCAAGTTCTTTTGCGTCGGTTTATAGAAAGTAGCGTCCTTAGTTTTTCCCTCCAGGTTCTTTACCCCAAGCATTTTTACTTTTGCAATATAATCAGACATTTTGACATTTTCAGCAATTAACCAATTAACACCAACAACGCCAATAAAATTCTTGTTTTCTGCAACATACTTTATAACGTCATTATTGCTCTCTAAAGTATAAACACCCTTTTTTGGCAATTCATTTGTCTGGGCCAGATCTTTAAAATAACGTATGGTACTTGAGTAAGCATTGTCAAAAACAAGGCTACGACTATCTGTCGACGTCCCTTTGAAAATATCAACTACCTGATCAGCTGTAATATTTGAATCTAAGTTGTCCTTATTCGTTATCAATGCAATCCCATCAATAGCAAACCTGGAAGTTCTGGGTATAATCCCTCTTTTACGATATCCTTTTTCTTCATCAGGCTTCAGTACCCTTGATAAAATAATGACACCCATTGAGTCTCTCAAGAAGTCAGGGACGATCTTATTTTCATTGCCTGTTACCACTGTAAAATGCGCATCCGGATAATCAGAATTAAAAACTTCGATCTGATCTGCAATAATAGTTGAAAAAGACTCATCTACCATTATTTTAGCAGTACCTGAAGTACGTGTTTGGATAACTTTACCCTTTTTGCTTCCGTCTTTACAGGACACAAACAACAGAACAAGAAATATAAAACTTAAATTCTTCATTTTAATCAGCTTTTTGCTTATTTACTCTGGCAAACCGGATTGCGGCGTAAACAATTAACAATACCCCAAGTGCGATGCGATAGCTTCTTTCTAATGTCACTGGCATATCTTTCCAGGCGATCAAAGTAATACCTAATACCAGGTAAAAAGCAAACATGACCAGGCCTAAAATAAGCAGAAATCGCTGTTGAGGCGATTTCTGCTTAAATGTTTTCAAATCAAACATATATTATTGTGATAAGGTAAAGCTGATTGGGATGTTGTATTTCACACGAACCTTTTTACCATTTTGAATACCAGGAATCCATTTAATACTGTTCCTTAGCACCCTCATTGCTTCTTCATCTGTTCCTCCACCAAGCTTTCTGTCTACCTTAATATCAGTCAGTGAACCATCTTTCTCTACTACGAAAGACAACAACACCTTACCCTGAATATTAGCATCCTGAGCCATTTGAGGATATTTTACAGTTTTCTGAACATAAGCGTAAAACTTCTCAATACCTCCTGGGTATTCAGGGTTTTTCTCCAGACTCGTAAAGTCATAAACTTTAGTGTCTTCAACTACTGCTGCCTGCTTAGGACCGTCCCCAGCTGCTGTAGTAATCACAATATCTGCATCAGGATCACCTGCAATAGTCTTCTGACCTGGGTCAGCTTTTTTCAAATCTTCAATGGTTACAGGCTCTTCATCCCTTACCAACTCATCCGGCTTTACTACCGGAGGAGGAAATTTAACCTGATCCTGTTTTGGAGGAGGTGGTTGAACCGGCGGCGGTGGCGGCGTTTCAGGATTCACGGGTGGCGGTGGTTGCATAATAACCTCCACTTGCTTCACCTCTTCCTCCACGGGCGCTGCACCTTTAAACAGGTCAACAATCTTAGGGGATAGAAACAACAGGACAAATGCTGTTGATGCTATTAGCAATGATTTAGTTGTATTTGAAGCACTTTTCTGACGCAGCTCATAAGCTCCGTAGCTTTTGTTCTTGTTTGCAAATACAACATCAAGCCAATCCCTTTTTAATAAATCTATTTTAGAACCTAACATAGCTTAATATTTTATACTAATTTTTTATAATATCCCCGCATTTTTCATGAAATCCTTTTCGCCATCAAGAATATACTTATCATCAATAGCAGGTGCCGTTTTGATGTCAGTGATATGTAATTCATCCATAATGTCTACGAAGTTCTTATAAGTTGCTCCATCTGTAGGTTTAATCACAACAACCAGTAGTCTTCCTTTAGATTTATACAAGTCATTCTTATTTTTCAATATAGACTTTCTAATTTCTGTATAGCTCTCTATAGTAGGTTGTGCGGTCTTCGCTTCTCCCATATACCAGGCTACTTTATTCTTTTTACCCAATAAAATAGTCATAGTCTCTGATGCACGGAGCTCCAATTTCACGTCGTTTTCCTCATCATCCGGCTTTGCAATATCCATTGCTATCGGCTTCGATAGGGAGGTAGTCAGCATAAAGAAAGTGATTAGCAAGAACGCTAAATCCACCATCGCCGTTAAATCGACTTTAGTATTTGCTTTCTTACTTCTTACCTTACCGCCTTTTTTTCCTCCCCCGCTGGAGGTATCTAATTCTGCCATAATTTTATCTTATTTACCGCCTTCGGCTGATGTAATTAAACTAAACTTGTTCATTTTTTGTTTCTGAAGAACGTCCGTGATTTTCTTAATCGTTGGATATTCTTCTTCCGCATTACCTTTAATACTGATACGTAAAGGCTCATTGTGCAATTCAGCTACGGCATTACGGGTTTCCAAAATCCAGTTATCCAATTCACTGGTACCTGTAGTATCAGCCTGAATCCCGGGAGTTTGTTCCGCGTATTTTTCACGCTGGTCAGAACTCATCATGATGAATCTTTTCAGATCACCTATAGGAGCACCAAATGCACCTAAAACACTGAAACGCTTTCTTTCCTCGGATGTGAATTTAATTCCGTATTTCTCGCCCATTTTATCAAGTGTAGCCCCTTTGATATCATTACCTATGATTTCATAAAAAAGCTTACCTTTTCCGATCGATAGAATCACCAAATCCTTATCCGGAACCTTAATCTTGTAGGTCGAGGCGGGAATGCTGATATCTAAAGGATCAGGCTGACGCGCTGTTGCTGTTAATATAAAGAAAGTCAGTAGCAGGAAGGATACGTCGCACATGGCAGTCATATCAATCGAAGTACTCTTTCTTTGGACCTTTGCTCTTGGCATAATTTTAAAAATTATTTATTCTTTTTACTAATGATGTTAATTCTTCCGGTTTTCCATAAAGCCGGTAAAAAAAAATACATTATTTTTTATTTATGCGTACTAGCGTAAGTCTGGATGATGCTGAAACCTGCTTCATCAATTGCATAAGTTAACTTATCAATTTTAGAAGTAAGGATATTATACATGATGATCGCGAAGGTAGAAGTACCAATACCAGTAGCCGTGTTAATCAGGGCCTCAGAAATACCGTTTGCTAACGCAGCCTGATCCGGAGCACCAGATGTAGCCAAACCACCGAAGGCCTTGATCATACCTGTTACTGTACCTAATAGACCTGTCAATGTACCTACTGATACCAAAGTAGCAATTACTGTTAAGTTTTGCTCAAGCATAGGCATCTCTAAAGTTGTAGCTTCTTCGATGTCTTTCTGGATAGCTAAACATTTCTGATCTGTATCCATGTTAGCTTCAGTTTCCATTTCACGATATTTTTTCAATCCTGATTTGATTACGTTGGCAACAGAACCTTGTTGTTTATCGCATTCAGCCATAGCTGCTTCGATGTTGTTTGAATTTAAGAAAGCCTGGATTTTTTTCACAAATGAATCTAACCCTGCTTTTCCAGTTGCTTTACTGATAACGATGAAACGCTCAATAGAGAACACAATTACCATTAAAAACATCCCCAATAGAATAGGAACGATCACACCCCCTTTGTAAGCCATACCCATATAGTTTCCTGGTAATGGAGCTGTTTCATGTAAATCAGGATCTGCTCCACCGATGAAATTACCCCTATCACCTAAAATAAACTTGTAAACACAAATTCCGATAATAATACAAATTGGAATAGTAAGCGTAGCGAATAAGTTTGAAGCTGAAGAAGAGCTTTCTTTTTTAACTGTTGTTGGTTTTGGTGCGTTTGCCATTTTTTTTTAGTTTTTTAGTTTTTAGTACTTTGTTTTTTAAAATTATGTTAAATATTCCGTAATACACACAACGACGATTACAAACATTTGTTGCAGTAACAAATTTATAACTTTGATTTTAATTCCAACATTAAATAATCATTAGCTTGCTAATTCGTTTCGCTGAGTTTATTTCCCCTGTTCGTATTACCGTATAATTAAAAAAGATTGCCACGGTGTCGAGACAATCTTTCGCAATTAAAACTAAAAAAAAACTGAAATGCAAATTTTTCAGTAAAAAAATGCTTTTAAGCCGTGTTTTCAACCACTTTTGGAAGAGATGCAAGCATTTCCTCACTAGCGTACTCCTCAAACTGCTTAAAATTGGTAACGAAAGCCAACGAAAGCTCGTTGGCTTTATTGTCGTATTTTTGCTGGTCGCTCCAGGTATTTCTTGGATTTAAAATTTCTGATGGAACATTCGGACAACTTACCGGCATACTTAAACCAAAAATAGGATCAGCTATAAATTCCACGTTCTCCAGTTCACCTCTTAAAGCCGCTGTAATCATCGCCCTGGTATAAGACAACTTCATTCTCTGTCCTACGCCATAGGCGCCGCCACTCCACCCAGTGTTGACCAGCCAAACGTTAACATCATGCTCCTGCATCTTTTTACCCAGTAATTCAGCATACCTCGTTGGATGAAGAGGTAGAAATGCCTTGCCAAAGCATGCTGAAAAGGTAACCTGAGGCTCCGTTACGCCTGCTTCTGTTCCAGCCACCTTAGCTGTATATCCCGAAATAAAATGAAACATCGCCTGACCTGCATTCAATTTGGAAATTGGAGGTAAAACCCCAAACGCATCGGCTGTCAGAAAGAAAATATTCTTAGGATCTGAAGCTATTGAAGGGATAACGGCATTATCAATATAGTCAATTGGGTAAGCTACCCTTGTGTTCTCAGTTTTTTCAATATTGGAGAAATCCACAGTCTTTGTACCTGGAAAATAATTGATATTTTCTAGCAATGAGCCCGGCTTTATGGCGTTAAAGATCTGAGGTTCTTTTTCAGCGGTCAAATCTACGCATTTTGCATAGCAGCCACCTTCAAAATTAAACACGGTACCAGTTCCCCAACCATGTTCATCATCACCGATTAATCCCCGTTCCGGGTCGGCAGATAATGTGGTCTTACCAGTCCCTGAAAGTCCAAAAAAGATCGCTGTATCTCCATCCTTACCTACGTTGGCAGAACAGTGCATAGATAGTGTATTTCTTTGTTGTGGCAGAATGAAGTTCAATACTGAAAATATTCCTTTCTTAATTTCTCCCGTATAGCCTGACCCTCCGATAAGGATCATCTTTTTTGAAAAGTTCAAAATCGAGAAGTTGCCCTGTCTTGTGCCATCCACTTCCGGATCAGCAAAAAAGGAAGGACAGGCGATAATAGTCCATTCCGGCCTGCCAGTAATATCCGCTTCATCAGGTCTCAAAAAAAGATTATTCGCAAACAGATTCTGATAAGCGGTTTCAGTCACTACTCTGATTGTCGTCTTGTAAGACTCATCCGCGCAGGCGTAAGCATCCCTTACATAATACTTATTCTGATTAAGGTGATCTGTAAGCTTCAGAAATAAACCGTCAAACTTCTTCGGATCAATCTTGATATTGATATCTCCCCACCAAACGGTATCCTGAGTTATTTCATCACATACAATAAACCTGTCTTTTGGGGAACGACCGGTGAATTTCCCGGTATCAACTGCCAACGCTCCAGTATCCGCAAGGCTTCCCTCACCGTTTGACAGCGCTTCTTCGACTAATTGTGCTACATTTAGCTGATATAAGGCCTTCTCAGAATCCAGATTCAGGTACTTCAAATCAGGCATAGGCATCAATGCTTTGCTCATATAAATAATAAGTTAGTCAGGCAAAGTTATATAGATAAAAAGGTAAAAAACACCATTTTAAGGGAAAAAATTTACTTATTGTCCCTTATACACTAATATATAACACATTGATTAACAATAATTTAAAAGCAAATAACCGCCTTAATTTATCCTCCGGATTTCTTTACTTTAAAGCCCTCTTTTTGAAGCAACTGCAGCACTTTATCTCTGAAATCGCCCTGTATTAAAATCTCTCCATCTTTGGATGAACCACCTACGCCACATTTGGTTTTCAGGGTCTTTGCCAATTTCTCCAATTCTTCATCACTTCCTGAAAAACCGGTTATCAATGTCACAGCCTTCCCTCCCCTGTTCTTTTTATCCAGCATCACCCTGAGATCCTGCTGATTATTAGGGATAGATTCTTGCACTAAATTTTCTTCCTCGTATACAAAAGAGGGATCTGTAGAGTACATAATCCCACCCAAATCACTAAGACTGTTTTTTTTAGGTTTCATAATAAGGTAATATAATATTAATATGTATTAACTGGGTGTAATGATATTTAATGATAACGGTGCTACGGTAACTTCTATTTCCTCACCCATAAAAAAAGGTTCTCCATCAATATGAATTGCATCACCCTGACTTCGCACGATCCTGATGTGTTTCCCTTTAATGATTTCTACCATGTCAGAATGATCTGTTTTGGCATTCAGCATCTCATAGGCCAATACCGGGAGCTTGTACATCGGAAACTCTTTAATTACACAGACATCCAACAAACCGTCCTTAACAGATGCCCCCGGAGCTATATGGGCATTGTTACCATATTGAGAGGAATTGGCTATACTAATAACCACAGCCTTCCGCTCATATTTTTCCCCATCTATATAGAGATGATAGGTTTGCGGCTTATAATTCAACACCTCTCTAAAACCCAGTTTCAAATACCCTGTAAGACCCCTTGATTTATTTCCGGCAAACACAGAGCTGATATGTGCATCAAAGCCCATACCGGCCATATTAAAGAAACACTTATCGTTAAATCTGCCTGTATCTATTACATCAACGTTAAAGTTGTTGATCACCTGTATAGCTTCCGCGGATTTCAGAGGGATTTTTAGAAATCTGGCCAGACCATTCCCGGAACCAAAGGGTATAATTCCCAGAACTTTATCATGCTGCATTACTTTTGTAGCTACTTCGTTAATAGTACCATCTCCACCAACAGCCACAATTACATCAAAGTTCTTATTGGCAGCTTCTTCCGCTATTTCTGAAGCATGACCAACATATTCTGTAAAGCTGAAATTCGGGTTAAATTTCGAACGGTCAAGTTTTGCATCAATCAATGCAGGGATCTTTAATTTATCCTTACCACCTGAAATGGGATTGATAATAAATAAAATGTTAGATTTTGACAAAAGCTTGAGATTAATGACGGTACAAAATAATTGATATTTTTTGACTATTTAAATATATAGTGTAATTTTGCGGCATCAAAGTGGACTGATTTGCGATGTTATCTAAAAAATAGCGGGATTGCAACCACGTAAAAAAAAGTGCTAACCTATCATACACTTCATTTTACCGCCTGTAAAGCAGGATCTGATTCCATTTAGGTAATTGTTTAATTAAAATCTTAATTATTTAGAATGTCGTATTTATTTACATCCGAATCAGTTTCTGAAGGTCATCCAGATAAAATTGCCGATCAAATCTCTGACGCGCTTATTGATAACTTCCTGGCTTTCGACCCTGAGTCGAAAGTAGCCTGTGAAACACTGGTTACAACAGGACAGGTTATTCTGGCAGGTGAGGTAAAATCTCAAACTTATCTTGACGTTCAACAAATTGCACGCGATGTGATCAGAAAGATTGGCTATACAAAAAGTGAATATATGTTTGAAGCCAATTCATGTGGTATTCTTTCTGCTATTCACGAACAATCTCAGGACATCAATCAAGGTGTAGACCGCAGCAGCAAAGAGGAACAAGGCGCCGGTGATCAGGGAATGATGTTCGGTTACGCAACCAACGAAACAGAAGATTACATGCCTTTGGCGCTTAATCTTTCTCATAAATTACTACAGGAACTTGCGGAATTAAGACGTGAGAGCAAAGAAATTACGTATCTACGTCCTGATGCGAAATCTCAGGTAACACTTGAATATGATGACAATAACAAACCTGTACGTATTGATGCCATCGTAATTTCTACGCAACACGATGATTTTGATGAGGAAGCAACAATGTTAGCTAAGATCAAAAAAGATCTTGTAGACATCCTTATTCCAAGAATCATTGCGAAAAACCCTAAATACGCTCATCTTTTCAATGATAAGATTCAGTACCACATCAACCCAACAGGTAAATTTGTTATCGGCGGACCTCATGGCGATACAGGATTAACTGGCCGTAAGATCATTGTTGATACCTATGGTGGTAAAGGCGCACACGGTGGTGGTGCATTCTCAGGAAAAGATCCAAGTAAAGTAGACAGAAGTGCGGCGTATGCAACACGTCACATTGCTAAAAATCTTGTAGCAGCCGGAGTAGCAGAAGAAATTCTGGTACAAGTGAGTTATGCTATCGGAGTTGCAAAACCAATGGGTATTTATATTAATACTTACGGAACTAGTAAAGTGAACAAAACAGATGGTGAAATTGCTAAAATCGTAGAAGGCATATTCGACATGCGCCCTTACTTTATTGAACAACGCTTGAAACTAAGAAACCCGATCTATAGTGAAACAGCTGCTTATGGTCACATGGGACGTAAAGCAGAGACAGTTACCAAAACTTTCAAAAGCCCTAACGGTGAAGAGAAAACAGTAACAGTTGAGCTATTTACCTGGGAAAAATTAGATTTCGTAGATCAGGTAAAAAATGCTTTTGCTTTGTAAGCTGTAAACAATATTATATAGCAAGCCTCCTGGAAAATCAAGGAGGCTTTTTTATGCGCAATAATTGACAATATCTTCGGAATTGATTTATATTTTAAACAATGCTTATACAATGTTTATACAATTATTTATTGAATAAACACTGTTTCTATATAAAATTACTATTGCTTAATTTATGTTTAATATCTAAAGAGAGGCCTTAATTACTTCAGGTTAAATAGCTCCTAATCTTTTCAAATAAGCATCCTCTTCACCCAGCAATTTGTCGTCATCAATAACATAAGACAGGATATTGGCAATTCTCATCTCGTCCAATGCATCTACAAAGTTTTTATAAACCGACCTGTCAGTTGGCTTTATAATTACAATCATATACTTCTTAGGATCATTGCTATGCATAGCCGCTATCTCCTTTTGATTCCTTTTCAATACCGTGCTGATCATCCTAAAATCAGTTTTTGCGGGGTTCGCTTTTTCCACCTCTCCTCTATACCAAACAATCTGATTGTTCTTACCAAGTAGTAGTGTGACCGTACGTGACGCGGGATAATCCCCTTTTTCCATATCTACCGGTTTAGCAACATCCACAGCCTGAAATTTAGACAATGAAGTAGTGAGCATAAAAAATGTGATCAGCAGAAAAGCCAGATCGACCATTGCAGTCAAGTCTACAGAAGGAACTGGTTTTCGGGTTCTGTTTCTTCCTTTTGTGGCCTGGCCATTTTGAGGAACGTTTAAGGTTGCCATAGTTTTTAAGTTTTAATGATGATGACAATAAATGTCAAAATGCATAAACCACCTGTTCAATATTCCCGGACAGAAAAACAAAACCATTTCAAAACCCTATTGTTTATTAATAAAAATACAACTGTTATGGAACATCCGGTAGAAATGAATACACTGAGCCAGATATTAGAAAAACTGAGGCTCAAAGGCTTAGACAACGAAATCAAAATGACCGACCATGGCAAAATGCAGGGTGTCGGTGTCAATAAAATTTATAACCCTGAGGACCTCAGCATCATTAAAACCTATCGTTTTGAGGGCGACTCAGATCCGGGAGATAATTCGGTACTTTATATATTGGAAGATAAAGAGGGCCAGATTGGCTATATCCTGGACGCGTATGGCATGTACAGTTCGCAGGAAAATGCCGGTTTTGATGATTTCTTAAAGAAAATACCGACCGCAGACCGCGATCTGCAGGAACTTTTTAGCTAATCACAATCCTGAATAAAGAGAAAGGGCCGCGATTCACATCGGGGCCCTTTTTAATTTAAATACAATCAGTAGAACACACTTAATAATCTACATGATAATCTTTGGCAAAGGTCTTCCCTCCCCATGCTTTCTTAGCAGTCCAATCTTCATCTGGTGCTGTCCAGAATGTATTTGAAGCTGGCAATCCAAGTGGTAAAAAGGAAAGCGTCGCCATATATAAACTTCCGGTGGAAGTATAATAATCTGCTATTTCAGGCTGATGTCCACAGAAACCCAACTGCAGCCAATCGTTTTTATCAAAAGTCCCCGGCACATCATACATATTCTGATAAACTTTAGTCAGCGCACATCGAACCTGCGCCGGCTTTATCGTTTCAGGCAGTTTTTCCATAAGTGCAATCTGACTCAATGCCTGAAGTGCACCGGTTCTGTAAGTTATAGACCTTCCGATTGGCGGGAATGTACCTTCCGGAGAAATCATGCGCTCCTGTCCTACTGCATAACGCTGCATACGTTTCAAAGCCAGATCATAGGCCTTCTTTTCAGCCATATTCTTGTCTACCAGTACAGCGAGTGTATCTACCATCATCGGATGAATCACAAATGAATTGTAATAATCAAATGCCAGGTTAGGGCCATCACCGTAATTTCCGTCTCCTTTGTACCAGCTATTTAGTTTTTTAACTCCTTCTTCCAATCTGGCAGTATCGTATTGCTCACCGATTGATAACAAGAAGGCTTCTGTAATAGAACCAAACAACAACCAGTTGCTCTGAAATGGCTTTCTGTTTCTTAACGATTTAAAAGAATCTATTATTCTTTTCTTAGTATCTGCATCCAATGGTTCCCACAAAGCTTTTGGCGCCCTTAGAAAGGTCTGTGCCAGGTAAGCAGCATCTACGATCGGCTGATAGTCCTTTCCAAAAGTCAGCAAATCAGGACTTCCTGGTTCAAAGCATTTTTTCAACCCCAGTAGGGCATTTTCTTTCAGCTTTTTCCTTAGTATGCCTTCTTTTGTCGTATCATCAGGCAAAGCAAGCCAGGGAGCGATACCTGCATAAGTACGGCCAACGGCCTCCAAATAAGTTACCGTAGGTGATCTGCTGTCAAATGTAGGTGATTTCTCAAGCGGCATATTCTTCTTCAACGTACCATTAGCTAGATTTGAGACTACTGGATTAGCCATTTTATACAAAAGCTGATACCAATATTCCCGCTGGTTTTTTGCGGCGGCAGGTAATACCTCTTTAGGCTTAGCCTGATTTGCCAAGAGCTCCTTAGGACTAAGTGCTGTAGCTACTCCTGCCAATGATAAGGCTCCTAAAAATTTCCTTCTTTCCATATCTTATAAATACCAGTTTTTGTAACGAAGCATTGCTTCTAAATAATAATAATCGGCATATGTAAGGGGTACATCTACTTCGGATTTAAGTGGCAATGCACCAGTACTGTGCATCAATAAGAATCCGCCGTTTTCTCCTAATTTAGCCCTATATGCGTCGGTAGAAAGTGAAGTAAGCATCTTTTCGGCCGCAGTCACATATGTATTTCGTTCCGCTTTTTTAGTATACTGTCCCAGTTCCAGCAGGGCAGAAGCCATGAGAGAAGCAGCAGAAGCATCTCTGTCGGCATTTGGAATTCCCGGTGCGTCAAAGTCCCAGTAAGGCACCATGTCAGCCGGCATATTTGGATTGTTCAATATGAACTTTGCAATGTTTTTTGCCTGATTCAAATAACGTTTGTCTTTTGTAAAACGGTACATCATGGTGTAGCCATATAGTGCCCAGCCCTGTCCTCTGCTCCATGCAGAAGAATCTGCAGCTCCCTGCCAGGTTGCTTTTTTAACCACTTCACCAGTCTTCATGTCATAATCTACCACATGATATGAACTATAATCTGGTCTGAAATGATTAAGAATAGTCTTATCTGCATGACTTTTTGAAATCGCTGCATATTTCTTATCTCCACCGTTAGCGCTTACCCAGTTCAATAGCTCCAGGTTCATCATATTATCGATGATTACAGGGCCCTTCCATCTGCTGCTGGAATTCCATGACTGGATCAGTTTTGCTGCAGGGCGATAACGTGTACTCAATGAAGCAGCAGAAGTATCAATAGTTGTTTTGTATGCTGGATTTTTAGTGATGCGGTAAGCATTACCAAAACTGCAAAACATCATAAAACCCAAGTCATGATTGCCTGTATAGTGTTTTTCCTTTTCCAGAATTCCTAACCTGGCTTCCGCTTCTTTTAAAGTAGCCGCGTCTTTTGTATACTCATAAATGTATAAAAGTGAGCCTGGATAAAAACCGCTGCACCACCATTTGGTATCACTGGTTTCTGATTTATTATTTTTTGCATAATAGGTCTTAGGCATCACATTAGCAGGCGTGTTTTTGGCCAAAACTTTATATTGCTCTACAGCAAATTTGAATTGTTCATCAATCATCTGCTTCATTTGCTGCTTTTTATTAGCTGCGTCTTTCTTGCCTCCTCCACTCTGTGCTAATAATCCTCCCGAGATTAATAACATACAGGAAACAAACATTACTTTTTTCATGGTTCTTGGGTATGTGTGTTTATACTTGTAAAACTCTAATCTATGAAAACGTTTTCATACTAGTGAAATAAAAAACAAACGCAAACGGTTGCGTATTTTGTTTGATACTTCTAAATGGCATATATCTGGCTCTTAATCTTTAGTCTTTATCCAGCCTTTTTGTTGTGCAAGGTTAAAATAGAATTTGAAAATTACCGAGTCTGGCTCGGAATTGTATATATATGGAGGATTGATTCCCGTCAACTTTTTCATAGCTCCCATTTTTATTTGATAAATACTCATTCCATAATATCTGAAGTCATGAGATATTCTAGGATCCATTCCGTCATCTAACATATACGAGACAAGCGTTGTATCTCTTAACTCAGATATATAGATACTGGCTTTTATAATTTTTCTTTTATCTTCACTCGACAACATGACCTTGATTTCTTCGTTACTTATATGGTAGCAACTCGCTGAGAGTAAGACAATAAACACTGTGAAATTTCTAATTCTCATCTTGAAATTCTAAAATTCTTAATATTACTAATGATTCAAGTAAATACTTAAAAGCAATGGCGCTTCTATTTATACAGTCCGGAATTAATTAGTAGAATACATATGAGAAAAGAGCGTTATATGATATGTTAATTTATGATGTTAATATGCTAAATAAATACTTGCATTTCCAAATTTATTTTCATCTTGATCACTTAATTCGACCTAAATTAAACTTAAGTCAGACTCCATTCGTAATGAGTCCACGGTGAGTGCACCATGAGTGCAGGGTGAGTCCACCTTTTTCCAGTAAAAACGTGGACTCACTGTGCTTTCATTATTATATTAAGATACACTCAATACAACCGGAGTCACAACTAGGTATCATTTCACTATGACTTCTTCAATTCTATGTTTTTGCATCTCCGTAATTGCTTCCGTTATCTCTTGATGCACCATTAAGATCCATTATGATCACAAATGGCATATCCGAAGATGGGGCAAAAGGAACAGTAATGTCGTAATACATATTTTGATCCTTATCCATTCCCATATTGGTGGTCACCAATTTCAAAGTTTGCTGATCAGCCAATGAATGAGCCTTCGCTGGTCTTTGCTTGTATGACCTTGGTATAGCTACTCTAACAATCCCATTCATTGGTCTGTTAAACACAGTAAGGTATAGTTTATTTCCTTTTTTGGTATAATAACCATAATCAGGTTTTGGCAGGCCTGAATATTCAGTACCGTATACAGCTTCCGCGTTTACCTTCATCCATTCGCCCAGCTTTTTAGCAATATTAGCCTCCTCCGGACGTATGGCCCCTTTGCCATCAGGACCAAAGTTGATCACAAAATTACCGTTCATAGAAACTGCCTGCATCAGCATACCAACAAGGTCATAAGGAGTTTTGATGTAAGAAGTTGCCCAGTTTGCATTGTATCCCCATTGGTTTGGCGGAATGGTCATCACGCAATCCCAGTCATTTCCTTTTACCACTTCTATAGACGATGGCAATTTACGTTCCCAGCCCTGTTCGTAATCACCCATTAAATCACCATTGGCATCAAAATGACGGTTTCCTTTTTCATCCGCTCTAAAACGGCTACCAATAATTAGCCCCGGACGCAATGCCCTGAGTTCTTTTTCCAGATCGTCTGTCCACTTGGTTTGTTTAATCCATGCGGCATCCCATGAACCATCAAACCAAAGACCTTTTGCTGTTGGATAATTTTTAAGGAGCTCAATCAGTTGATTGCGGGTAAATTTCTTAAAGTCCTCATAAGCAGCAATATCCTTTTCGGTCTTCGGTGTGCCGCTTCTGTAACCCGGGTGATTCCAGTCGATGATAGAAAAATACAGGTATACATCTATCCCCTGAGCATCGTATGCATCTACTACTTCTTTTACGATATCTTTTTTATACGGAGTATTTTTTATAGTATAGTTGGTGTATTTACTTGGCCAAAGACAAAATCCATCATGGTGCTTAGTTGTAAAAATCACATATTTAGCACCCATATCCTTCGCTTGCTGTGCCCATTGCTTAGCATCAAAATTAGTAGGGTTAAATTGTTTGTACAGATTATCATAGGTATTGCGCCAGTTTGCCGGAGAATCTTTTTCCGACCATGAACGGATCCATTCCGCTGCACCGTTGTATGTTTTACCTTCCCATTGTCCACCTGGAATTGCATAGATTCCCCAATGAATGAATTGGCCAAGACCATAATCACGCCACCTTTGCATGGCCGCATCAGTACGGTTACCAATGCGATGTGCACCGTATTGCAGGGCTATTTTGTCCGCTTTTTTCTCATTGGGCTGTTGCGCGGAAGCTGTGATTGCACTTAAGATGAATAACCAGGATAATAATTGTTTTTTGTTCATTTTGTGTGTTTGTTGTTGCAAGTTAACGTATCGATCAGTCGGCAAAGTTGTGTTTTGCAGCAGATCCGGCATACATACCGGACGGTAAACTAATCTCCGCATTTTGCTTGCCATATTTAAGGTTTATTAATTGTGCTTTTCTGGTCGGATCTGAAATCCAGGCAACCGGCTTTCCTCCTGTTCTGCTAACCATGACCATACATGGTTTATCTACTGCTATCTCGTATTGATCAGACTTCAGATGACCGGCTTTGTAAAACACCACCATAATTAGGTTTTCAGACTGAATTGCCTGTACATCAGTAGTGTTTTTTACTACCTTAACGGTGGATTGACTGGTAAATGTATTGAATTGCTTAGCGCTTACACCTGTTTGCGCCAGATAAGCATAAGTGTCATTTTGCTTATGGCTCATAAAAATACTCAATACAGACGCTTTAACCAGTTCTCCTTTTGAGGCAGCATCTATATCTCCCCAATCGCCTTTTCTCGACTGTATACGTGTTTTTACGATATTTTTCAGATCTAATAGTTTATAACCTACCCCACCAGACCACCAGGCTTTATTGTTTTTACTTTGCAGCAGTTTTCCTTTATTGAGTTTTTGATCGATCGTAGTCACTACATGCTGAATGGTATCAGCCTGTATTCCTGCCCCCAGAGCGATCATCATATTTTTGATAAAAAAGTAACTTTTATGCGCGTGTACGCCCAACCGGTTATAGTCCATTGCGGAAAATCCCGCATTGCCGTCAGATAGCTGACCTACAAAATCTGATTTATTATTGGTTTCAAATATTTGATTTGAGGCAGGATTCATGGTAGTATCCAGTGTACTTCCCGGCAGCATTGTCCAGTTCCACAGGGGTGCTATGTTCAAGTATTCTTTTCCTGTATAGCGAATCATCGTGATGCCGTCATTTAAGAATGCACCCTTGAGGTTTTCACTATTTATAGATTCAACTTTGGTGGAAAAAGGACCATGAGTTTTCACACTCAGCTGGTATTTTCCTTCGCTTAGATTAATCATATAGTCGCTTCTCCAAAAGCTTTTATTACCAATCAAAGGGTTACGGGACAACTGGCTGGCACTAGCAAAGCCATCCACAGCGAAGCGCCACAGAGAATCAGTTCCAAGCTTACGTAATAGGTTATAATTATCATTTAGGTTACTGGCTCTTTTTTGTTCTGCCTGATCTCTTAGTTGTCTGCCAATAGCAGTGATGTCCATGGCGCCATTATATACTGACCATCTTAAACCGTTGGAGATGTAGTCAAACAGTATTTTTTGTTTAGCAGGTTCAAAGGCGTATTTGGTTTTAGCGGTTACACTGAGCCAGAAAAGAAGACTGTTTGTATAATGAATACCGTAGTTTCCAAACTGGAGCATCGTACCGTGTTGCTGGAATGAATAATCAGGCTGGATTCCCTCTCGGGTGGAGCTAACAATTACAGTTTGCATATTTTGGATGGCCTCGTTAAAAGCTTCTGGGTTTTGCTGGACTAGAGCAATCCGGGCTTCGATATCGTGTTTCCAGATTTTATTTTGTCCTATCGCATACTTCTGCATAGCCACTCTGGATATCATCTTTTTATTGAAGAACTCCTTCTCTTCTGCATTAGCAGCGTCTCCAAGAACGAGCATGATATTGGAGTATATATATGGTACGTTAATTTGGTTGTGCCACCAGTTATTGCACAAAAAATCTTTTGTAATCCAATAGTTCAGGCTTTTGTGGATGGCTTGCAGGTAGTTGTTATCGTTATTTTTTTTCCAGGCCTTGCACAATGACATTACCCTGTAGAGGTGCCAGGAGGTCTCCCACTTACTGCGCTGTTTGGATGCGTAGTCTATCTCTTCCCAGCAACCTTCTTCCTCAATAGAATTGAGTATGGTTTTAGGATTGAGACGGGTGTCCATTTCGTAAGTCAACTGGAGGCTCTGTTCATTGGCATATGCTGTATCACTAAAAACAAGTTGCTTACAACGGGCAGTTACCATTTCAAAGTCAGTATTGACCTGGGCTATTGCTTTAGTTGTCAGCAGCAATAGAATATAAAATGCAGGATATCTTTTACTCATTCTTTATACGGATGAAATCCCGGGTGCTTAAAGCACCCGGGATTTTTATTTATTTTAAGAATGCGCATAGATGACTATTCCATATGCATTCATATCA
Source organism: Pedobacter frigoris (assembly GCF_005116445.1). GTDB lineage: Bacteria > Bacteroidota > Bacteroidia > Sphingobacteriales > Sphingobacteriaceae > Pedobacter > Pedobacter frigoris. The sequence continues at coordinate 396,461 of NZ_SWBQ01000004.1, read as the reverse complement.
ATTGAGATATTTAATTAATTGTATTAGATTTCATTATTCTAATGCTATTATTTCCCTGATCGGCTATCAGGAAGCTACCTGTAAAGGTATTGTACTTGATGCCCCAAGGATTTGTAAACCTAGCAGTTGTAGCTGATCCGTCAACATTTCCTGGTGTCCCTGTAACACCATTTGTCACGGTGGTAGTAAATGTTGGTGATCCTGCAACATAGCTAAAAGTTGAAGTTCCATTTCCTGATCCACTTGCCGCAACCTCAGTTGCAAGTTGAGAAATCATATGGGCCTGGTCATTTGATACAAATATCTTACCTGCCTGACTGATAAATAAACCAGAAGGGTTATTATAATTATCGTCAATTTGCCCTTTTAATCCCGTTCTCGTTCCGGTTGGTGTAAATCTCATCAACTGGCTTCCTGTTGAACCAAATGTATTACCAAATGCTCCTACATATACTAATGTTTTTGCAGGATTCAATGCGAGTGCCACAGGAGCGTATACAACTGTTGAAGATACTGTTGTAACGGCATTACTGCTGTTCAATGCTATTTTGCGAATCCTGTTATTGCTGTAATCTGCTACGTATAATGTTCCTGATGTTTCGTCGAGGGCAAGACCCGCCGGCCTGTTAAATGTGGCAGCTGTACCGTTTGCATCAAGTGTTCCGGTAGACCCTGTACCTGCAATGGTTGTAACCGCTGCAACCATCGTTGAAAGGTTAATACTAACCCTTCTAATTTTATGTCCGCTATTATCGGAAACGTAGAGAATTGTTCCGGCATCATTTAATGCCAATCCCCAAGGTTTATTAAAGGTTGCGCCTGTTCCCGTTCCATCTGTTGTACCTGCTGTTCCACTTCCTGCAAGAACCGTAGTATTTCCACTTTTACTCACGCGAACAATTCTATTGTTATTTTGATCACAGATATAAGTGTTACCGCGTCTATCGGTTACAACATCTGTAGGAGCAGCAAGGGTTATTGCATTATTTAGCTTTAGTGTACTTACCTGTAGGCTGGTTGTTATTGGCTCTGGATATTTTGCAGTAGCAAGCGTCAAAGGAAGATCTATTTTCTTAGCACCTGAACCAACATTTTGAGCCGTAACTGATTTATCAGCGAAATAAGCATCATTAATTACTTCAAACTTCATTTCACCAGAAAAAGGTACACTAACATTTAATTTCCCATCCTCACCTGTAATTGCTGTAGTTTCTTCAGTGAAAACTGTCTGTCCTGTACGCTTATAGCTGACTTTAACACTTATTCCCGGCAAAATTTGTGAGTTGCTTTGATCGAAAACACTGATTTCAACCGGAGCTTTTGGTGTAAGAGCCTTAGACAGAAGTGTTACCTTTCTGTTTTTCTCATAAGCCATTCTTGTAATTACCTCCGCCGGAGTACTATAAAGATCATCTGCTGTCATAATACGAACTTCTCCCTCAAACGGGGCATTGAATGTTACTTTTCCATTTGAACCTGTGTTTGCTAGCAAACCTATGTCTTTAAAATCAGCTTCTCCGGTAAGTTTCTGTAATACTGCTATGCTGATATCAGCTAATGGAGCATTATTGTCTTTATCCAAAACAGTTACTTCCAAGGGAACAGTTAAAGGCTTTAATTCTGCTTTTAGCGCAACTGTCGCACCCCTGACATTTTTAAGCTGAGCTGTTACGGTATCAGGGAAATACTTCATAGTATCGCCCACGGCAACGCGAACGTCATTTGGATATGGTAATGAAACCATCAGCTTCCCATTTGCATCACTATTTTCGGGACCTGTTGAAAAAAAATTAGTCTGATCAGGAGATTTGGTAGATATTGCTAAAGAAAAGTTAGGCAGTGGCACATTAGCCTGATCCGTTACAGTGATGTCTAATGGAGACATACCATATTTAGGCGTTGTATGCAAAGTCACTTCACCTCCATTTTCATTCAGGAATTCTAATTCCTGAACCGCTGTGTGATAGTAAGTCGTATCTACTTCAACTTTAAGGTAATTTGGATACGGCAATTCAAGGCTCAATTGACCTTGCGCATTTGTTCTAATGGTATCTACACGAACAAAATCCCCTTTTGACGATATCTTGCGGCTGATGATCACCTTTACTCCTGCAACAGGAAGTTGATCATCGTCATTAATTACTGAAACACTGAGCGGTGCTTTTACAACAGGTACTACATCTAATGAATCATTGGCCAATTTCTTACAGGCCATGAACACGATCAATAAGAGTACTACCTGAATAGAATAGTAGAAATATCTTTTCATACTGGTTTGGTTAAAAGTTTTTTAAATGGCTGCAAATATTTTAGTATTTGCAGCCAGAGGTTATAGTTGAGCGCTATTTTATAAATTCAGATTCATAAGGGGTAAGGAATACTTTACCATCAAGCCCCCAGGTATCACCAATGGCAGCTCCAAACCAATAATACAGTTGGGGCGCAATGTCATTATTAGACATCTGCATTTGGAGCCCGGAAATAACAGGGGCGACATAGCCACAGGTATAAGGTGTTACCAACTGCCATGAGTAAGCTCCTGATAATATAAAATCTCGTTTTTGGCCAAGAGGGCTGATGTTTTCAAATTCGCCTAAGCCATCATTAGCAGGCCAGTAGCCAATCAGGTTATTGTAATAAGGATCAGCAGGTGTTTCAAAAGTTGAGCACACATTGCTGACAAGTTTTGAATCAGGAATAGCCGTATTCCATATTTTGATATTCATTATGGTTTGATTGGCATTATTTCCAAAACCTGACTTCCATCCTGCCTGCAAATCAATATCATTTGATATATCCTGACCAGTGAGTTCAATCGGTGCTGCTGCCGCCTGCACTCCATCCTGGTAAATCATCATGTAGCGTTTGCCAGAAAGCATATAAATTTTTGCGGCAATTGTATACCATTTATTGATCACCATTTTAGGGTCTGCAGAGTTTAACGTTTTTATCGATTGAGAAACAGCAGGTAATTGACTCCCTCTAAGTGCAAATCTCCAGCTGCCAGTAGATCCGTTGTGTACAAACCACCAACCTGGATTACTGTTAGCAGCACTATTTGTTTTAAGAAAAATAGGAGCATTTTGAGTCCCAAAACTATTTATCATTAATTTGAATTCAATGGTGTATTCTCCTGTTAACCCGAGATTATAGATGCCAGCTTTTGAAGCAGGAACTTTTCCTAAAATTGTTCCGGCGCTCAGCTTAACTGCATCGAATCCACTTGGCGAAGTAATCTCCAGCGGTTGAAATTTTGGATTGTAATAAGCCATAAAAATATTCCTGTCTCTGGCAGAACCATTACCATAGCTTTTACCGGTTCCGCCGTGATTCGAAGTAATGATTACGAGCCATTCTTCACTACTGTAGGTCTTACGCTTTTTCAAAGCCCCCACAATTTCCCCAATGTACCCGTCTACAGTAAGCATTGCATTTTTATATTCAGGAACATCAGCAGAAAAACCATATTGCTTACCTGCATCACTTACACTTGTAAAATCAGCGATGATCAGGTCATTTTTTTGTTCATTGATTTTGTTTAAAGTAGAATCTTTAACCGCCGCATCGTTTGCTACTGTGATAGCTTGCGTACCGTAGATGAACAATTTATCAGCAAGGGTCTTCCATGGCGTTATACCTACAGAATATTTCATTTTACCGGATTCCTGCAAACGCTCGATAAAACTTGGATAGTAATTCACAGTAGCATGTTCGTCACCATCATCAGCAGAAGGAATCTCTAATGTATTGTCAATAATGCCGTGTTTACCAACACCAACTCCTGTCATGATATTTTTCCAGGTGCTTCCGTCATTTGATTTAAAATCACTGGACGCGTTCCAGCAGTATTTACTGTTTTTTAGTAGTTCTGCTATTTGTGGTGGCATTATTGTTTTTACATCCTCGCCCGTAGCTCCGTCTACACTGATCAAGAGTACTTTTCTCTTCTTTTTGTTATTTACAGCCTGTTCTTCAAAAACAAATGGCGGATCGTAATACTTTTTACAACCTTGTAAACAAAACAGTGCCAATACTATCGCAGCGGTTACCGATGCAAAGGACCTGTAGGGGCGGTGTGATTTTACTTTATTTTTCATTTTATACAATTTCATTTAAATTATATGGTTGTAGTTGTGCTACAAGCCCAACTACAACCATTTCTGTTATTAACTTGGGTCGTACAACCAAACCTGCTCAATGAGCATTGGGTGTTCGGACGCCACTAATGTTTGTGCTGCTGAACTAGGGTAAATACCCCATGCATTTAAAAATGGCAGCATATTTTTACCGGTATAATCAGATATCAGTTCATAAAAATAATCCAGCTTTTTCTGGTTCCTGATTACAGAGTTGGGATATGCCGTGGTGCTAAAATCAAGCGTACTCGCTCTTGCTGTATTAGACATATATGTGATGATTCCATAACCATATTTTTCCATAAGCTGCATAAACAGCCCAAATCTTACGTCCAAACTTGCTGAAGTAAACAGCTTCGTATTATTTGGGTTGGGAGTAGACGTAAAGGCAAGAACAGCAGGCATCATTTGTGCTATTTTAGAATGTTTATAGCCTGCGCGATTGGTCACTTTAAGAGAGAATATATTATTCGAAACCTCTTGAAGGTCAATCCAGCTCCACAAGCCTCCCATTTGCATGTTGTGCCCTATTTCATGATATGAACCCCAGTTTCCTCCGGTCCACTGATTGATATCTACGGCCTGAGAGAAATAGCTGTTATTTGCTGTAGCTACCACAGGATATCCGGCGTGCTGTGCACCAGCGCTAGGCTGAATGTCATGTACAATACGCCATGGAACTCCAGGCATCCTGTTTTTTACATTGGATGTTGTAGACGACCAACCATACCAGGCCATCATGTCGTGGTATATTTTATCGTCAAACTTATTTACTAATGCTGTAGGACTAGCTATAGGATAGGTCGCCAATCTTTTGGTTTCCAGGGTCAGGATCAACCTTCTTCCGCGCAATTCAAAGAATGGTACCGTTGTGTTGGCAATCATCGTTTGCCATTGTGCATCTGTAGTTTGATCTCTCACAAAATCAGGAGATTTTACAGCTCCGCTTATGGTCAGGTTTACAATACTTCCAAGAGGATTAGCAACCCTGATCCAGATTTGTCCGCCATAAAGATTTCGCGCTGTATTGGTGCCCGATACCAGTGCATTTTTTGTGAAGATAATTGGATCCCGCTTACGTGTTGCAGGATCTGCAGAAGTCAGGTTATCCGTATGAGCCCCGATCTGAACCTCAAGTCCGGGAGTATTTGGAGGCACCACAATCGTAATTAACTCTCCTGCAGGCGCATATAATCCGGTACTCAACCATGCATCAGGAGCCTTGGATATTTTAAGGTCGGCTGTCGTTACCTGGGTATATGTAAGATCCAGCGGAACGATCTGATTGGCAAGTCGTGGTTCATTGGGACCTACCAATCCTGGAAAAATTCTGGCAGCAGCATACTTGGAGGTGTCCGTACCTGGTACAAGCGGTAATACACCCGCAGATTTATGCAGGTCTTTAGCTGCTAAAGTTTTACCTTCAACGGTATCCAATTTGCTTTTTGTGCAGCTTGCGTTTAGGAGGACAAGCATGCAACTGCTGTAGATTAATGATGTGGTTCTCATAATTTTTATAGGGTTTGGTTAAAAATCTACTTTGATGGATCGTATAACCACACCTGCTCTGTAAGCAGCGGATACTTAGCAGAGATCTTAGTTTTTGACACTGAACTCACATATAATCCCCACTGAGTCAAAAAAGGCTCCATATCCTTTTGGGTGTATTCTGAAAGTCTTTCATAAAAGAAATCCTTTTTATCCTGTTCATTATTTGCTCCAAATCTGGCCAGGCGTGCTTGTGTACATAAGTAGGTCATGAAACCATAGCCATATTTTTCAAAGATTTGGATAAACATTCCCATCCTGGCATCGCCTGTAGCTGCCGAGAATGCTTTTGTCTTAGCTGCGTTATCGGTTGATGCAAATGCAATTGCCGCAGGCATAGCCCTGTAGAGGTTACTGTGTTTATAGCCAGCTCGGTTTGTAATTTTTAATGAGAACAAGTTGTTAGAAACCTCGCCCAGCTCTGACCAGCTCCATGTGGATCCCATTTGCATATTGTGACCAATCTCATGGTATGTTCCCCAGTTTGAACCGACAACCAGATTCAATGTAACAGCTTGCTTAAAGTAATTTTCATTGGCTGTAGCAACTACCGGATACCCGGAATGCTGCGCACCTACTGAAGGCTGGATGTCATGTACAATACGCCATGGTAAACTTGGGTTTCTATTCCTCACGTCAGTAGTAGTTTCAGAAAGTCCGTACCATTCCCAATAGCTATGCAAAATTTCCTGATCCCAGGCCGTCATTAATTGCGTTGGACTTTCAATCGGGTACCGAGCTAATTTATTTGTCGGCAATGTAAAAATCATACGTCTGCTGCGCAATTCAAACCAAGGAACTGTTGTTTTGGAAATCATTTCTTTCCATTCAGCGTCAGTTGTTTCACCCAATATAAAATCGGGAGATTTTACAGAACCTGTAAAAAGAAGATCAACTTTACGTCCCAGCGGTTTCGATGGAATGATCCATATAGTACCACCGAAAAGATTACGTACGTAATTTTTTCCTGGGAATAGTTGAATCCTGGTATAAATAATTGGGGCACGTTGTAAAGGCGCTTTACCTGTCAGGTTATCATCCTGAGCTCCTACCTGAACCTGTAATCCATAGGTGTCAGCCGGAACCTCAATCATGATCAGTTCACCTGCCGGCGCGTACATTCCCGTACTGAAAAATCCTCCGGGTGCAACACTGATTCGAAGATCACTTGATTTAACCTGCACGTAATCGAGGTCCAGAGTCACCTTGTATGCTTTTAGTCTTGGTTCTTCCAATCCAACCATACCGGGGAAAGCTCTCGCTGCTGTAAATTGGGTTCTGTCTATCTTGCTCATCGCAGTATCCAATACCAAATCGATAGTATCAGCAGGATGGTTACCATCGGTAGTCCCGTCTGGAACCTGCAAACCGTAATTTTTAGTACAACTAAGAACTGTACCGAATAGCATAAAAATAAGCAGGCTATTAAAAATCTTTTTCATCTTTTCTCAGTTTAAGGTTTAGTACTATTATATAATGGCAACCAGGTTTTACTATCCAGGTTTAAGCCGAGAGATTTAATGCCCATCCATCCGAAGATGAAATTCGGAATGTCAACACCATTAGGAATTCTTTTATAGATATCCACAGGCAAATCCAGACAGAAGTTTGGTTGGTAATCATTGAATGCATTCCATGAGAAAGCACCGTTCAATGTGAAATTTCTTTTACTTGGGCTTAGATCTACAAGTTCTTTTCCTGTACCATCAGTTGACGGCCAGTAGCCGATCAGTTTATTGTAATAAATATCATTTGGTTTAACTTCTGCTTTACAGTAGTTGGCCGCGATATAAGCATCAGGTAAGGCCGTATTGTAAATTCTTACGTCAGTCACGATAGTCTGTGCGGTTCCTCCACCAAATGCAGATTTCGAGTTACCTACATTTAATGCAGCAGTTGTAGATGTACCATTGGCAGTCATGGCAGCCTGGTTGTTTAATACCCCATCCGTAAATACTTTCATACGACGGGCTGTACCTTCCATATATAATTTCCCGGTCAGGGTATACCATTGGTTTAGGTTCAGTGCAGTTCCGGAAACGCTTGATCCGGCAAGTTGCATCCTCCAGGAACTATTGGAAGTAGTTAATAAAAATGACCAGCCTGCGGCAGAATTTCCTGTATCATCCGACTTAGCTATAATTGGAGGATTGTTTGAGCCTCTGGTTAACAGCTTAATTTTCAATTGCACAGTATATTCCCCTGTAGTTCCGAAGTTGTAAATAGCTGCATCAGCAACAGGAATTGAACCGAATATGGTACTTGCAGTATATTGAATTGCTTTTCCCTCGTATGGAAGTTCAGATACGTTTGGTCTACCGTAAAACTGGTAGGCAAAGCGTGGATTGTAAAATAATACAAATCCATTTAATAACGGTTTGCTGTACAATGAAATGTCTACCTGTGATGGCGGCAATGTGTAATTACCTCCCTGATTGGAAGCGACGATGACTAACCAATCTTCTTTGTCATAATTTTTCCTTTGTTTTAAAGCACTTAATGCCTCTTTGATGTAACCATCAACAGTAAGAATAGCACTGCTATATTGCGCCACACTGGCATCATAACCATATTGCTGGCCAGCCCTGTCTACGCTGTTAAACTCAGCAAGAACAACACTGGCATTGTCTTCTTTCAGTTCGTTGATCATTGCTGTTTTAACCGCAGCATCATCATTATTGAAGTTTTGATTAACATCAGCATTGCTGATCAATTTTTGTGAAAAAGACAAAGTTGAAGTAAATGCCGCAGTACGCAGATCAGCACTTTTTTCCTTAATCTGTTTAAAGAACATCGGATAATTCGTAAGGTTATTCCCGGCAAAATCAGCTGTTGTCACCTTGTGTTTTGCTTTAGTCACACCAGTAACCATGTCAGTAAGGGTTGTAGCAGGCAATCCGCTTTCATCACTTACTGAATTAAAGGTTTGCAGCGCATTATACGCCATTTCAGTTATGGTCGGTGCCTGAACAGTATTTACGCTTTCACCTCTTGCCCCATCAATAATGATATACAGGACTTTAGAAACTCTATATCCCGTTATGCTATCCTTTTTTGCGGACAGGTCTAGTTTGTTTTCAAAATCTTTATTACAGGAAACCATAGTAATAAGGATCATCGTTAATAAGGATAATTGCAATCCCCATGAACTTTTGTTATTTAACCAATATTTTGTCATTTCTCTAATTGTTATTTTAACGGATCGTATTGCTATTGATTCTATTTATGGACGCAAGATCACTCTCACTATATTACCTACTGTTTTATTATCAAACTTGGAGATGTTACCAACCATTAAAACTGCAGGAAATCCGAGTGCTGATTTGGTCTCGTAAATATCTGATACTACCCCCTGGAACATTCCTGTGTTGTTATAGCCGGCAGCCAAAGTCCCATCACTATTAAGGATCATGAAACCCTGTCTTACAGCAGTATTGTACTTGGTGAAAGAGCCCGTAACCAGGATTAACCCGCTGGACAACTGAGCAGAGAAACCAACACTACCACCTTCAAGTGATCCCATTACAAAAGACTGATCTACTGAACCGTCATTATTTAACATCACCAAACCATTAGCCGGTTTTCCATTGAAGTTTTTGAATGCTCCGGATACCATGAACTTCTGAGTAGCGGTGTTGTAACGAATGTTCGTAATCGCTGCGTCAGCTCCTGTACCTACCTGGAATGTCGGATCTATTACTCCGTTATTATCGAGCCTAACGATGTAGTTTGCTGTGGTTGCATTATACCTGCTGAAACTACCTACCAGGATAATTTTACCATCAGCCTGCATGAATGCATCATTAATAGCACCATTACCTCCTTCATAGCTCATATTGGTTGCCGTATTAAAATTATAGGTAGAGTCTAACTTACCATTTGATTTCAATCTTAATACATTGGTCATTTTAGTATACCCGATAACCTTATTATCACGGGTTGAGCGCTCATAGAAGTATTCACCATAATTATTGAAACTACCTACAGCGATGATCTTGTCATTATAAGAGAAGATCTTTCTTACTGATCCTGTTACACTTCCATTAAATGCGGCAAGTGTATCATAGCTGTTTTTTGGTTCCAATGGCGTAAGGTTTACCACCTCAACAATTGTACTGTCCAGTGAACCGTTTGAATTCAACCGGGTAATGCCGCCAATACTTTTTCTTTTGTTATAAGCCGTAAATGACCCTCCAACCATAAATTGTCCATTCGGAAGTTTTACCATGGAAGCTAATGTTCCGTTGGCTCCAGCTCCTGTAGAAAAACTAGGAAGATAAGTTCCGTCAGAGGTAGTAGATACGATATAGTTAATCGGCTTTTTAGTGGTAGCTCCTTTGTCAAAATCTGTAAACCCTCCTACAAAAATGAAGTTCCCGTTTTGAAGCGGCATGATCTGATTGATTACTCGGTTGGTACCTACGATGGTTTTAAAAGTAGGGTCTATACCGGCTTTACCCGATACGGTAAACTCCGGACCAAAGAAAATCTGTCCATCTATCACGATAGTAACACCACCTGAACTGGCATTCTCAGGAACCTTAATCTTGATGCTTTTGTCTGTTACTTCTAATACCGTGGCTTCTGTTTCATTCAAATAAAATTTCATTTTATCTTTGAATGGGAGCAAGCCTGAAATCTGGTAAATCACCTCTGCTCCTGTTATTCCAAAAGCAGGCTTTGGGGTAGCATCGGCAAACCTGATACCGAGGGCCTCTTTTCCTCCGGCATATGGATCATCCTGAAGCTTTTCAGATTTCTTGCAGGAAAAAAATACAATGGAGAGTAAGGTAAGGCATAGAAAATACCATTTTTGAGCATTCATCTTTTGATTATTATTGTTTGTTCTGTTCAACATATTTTTATCTCCTATTACAAATTAATTCCCTATACCATTTTCTGTTGCAATCAGGATAAACCTGTCTACACTAAAGCCAAATGAGTGATTAGCAAACTTAATCGAGTGAACTATCCCGTTACTTGGATTAATGTCCGAGGAAGATATCGATGCATTTATCCAGTTGCTTTTAGGTTTTGACAGATCTGGAATATAGGAGATCATCAGTTGTCTATAACCTGCATATTTAATGGTTACGCTGCCATTAACCGCATCGTTATATACTACACCTATGTTTAGCGGCTTTTCATTGTATGATAGGTAACCTTGTCCTGAATAAGTATCTAATGCCAGGGTATCCACTTGTCTGTAATCTTTCAAGCGGTTAGTCCCTTTAAATACGTACATGGACAGTATCTCTTTCCAGGCTTTCGGCTTGATGTCTGACAATGTTTTTACAGAGTCCTTACCTGCCGAACTCAAGTATGCATTTAGTCTGTTGATAGACTTTGCGATAGAAGGATCTTGCGGTGCAAACAGGGTAACATTTTCATTTTTAAAAACATCTTCCATGCCAGCAAGCTTGATCACTTGCGTAAGGGTATCGAAATTCAGCGGTTTTGATTCCAGGTACTGCATAATACTGCCATTATATGTTGGAGTGGTGGTGCCAGTATCCAGATAATGCTCATACTTTTTACAACCTGTAGTAAGACCGATTGCAATGACTGCAATTAAAGTGAGGCCTTTTGTTATATTTTTTAATGTGTACATCTTTTATTATTAAATATGAAACCTGCTTTATTGCCAGTAATTGTTTAATGTCATGTAAGGATTGTTGTTTAGCGCCTTGGTCGCAATTGGCCAGGTCCAGGCATTTGCAATAAATGCTGAGTAAGACATCGGACTATAGCAATAATCTGCACTAAGAATCTTTCTGGTACGTACCAAATCGTAGTAGTACTGACCTTCTCCCAATAGCTCTTTACAACGTTCGTAGTAAATGGCGTCTTTAAGTTTTCCTTCTCCTGGATTTGCAGGAAACTCTTCAGCGCCTGCTCTGGCTCTGATTCGGTTCAATAATGTTTTTGCAGTTATATCGTCTCCCAGTTCAGCCAGCGCTTCAGCATGGAGCAATATTACATCTGCATAGCGGAAAATGATCGGGTTGTCGTCATCACCTTGTGTAGGTGCCGACCGGTTAAAGAATTTATAGATGATCGCTTTCCCTGTTTCATCATAAATATCCGCAATGTCAAACCATTCGGTCTTCCTTTTATCAGCCACTGTCTCCGGAAAGATCTTCTTCATATAAGCAGATCTGAAAGCAAGCTCACTTAATGTACGGTCAGTAGATGTAAGGAATGGCAAATGGGCAACACTGTTCGAGAATTTATATCGGCGTTCTGAACTTACCTCGCCATAGTTATTGCTCAGTTGAATTTCAAATAATCCTTCTTTAGAGCGCCCAAACATGACAAGATAGGTTTGTTCAATAGGCAATAATGTATATGCCCCCTGCTCTGCTTCGCCAATAGTTTCTATTTCAATACCTAAGGTATCAACGGCCCTGTAATACTCCGCTGATCGCGTTAAATCAAACCCAGCACACCACATATTCATGTGCATCATCAGCGCGATAGCACTTCCGCGCATTGCCCTTACTGCACGGTTAGCCGGATCTTTATAAGTCCATGGCAGATCATTTTTTACTTTTTCCAGATCAGCAATGCAGTTTCTGAATACTGTGATCATGTTTGTTCTTGGCAAAGGATCCTGATTATAAGCATTGGTGTAATAAGGAACATCACCGTATAACCTTACCAAAAAGAAATAAGAGAGGCAACGCATGAAGACCGCTTCTGCTTTATATTGTTTCTTGTTGGCTTCTGAAAAAGCAGGATCTTCTATTCGATCTACCTCTTTGTACAGAATGTTTGAGGCCTGTATTGTTTTGTACCACGGTGTCCAATCAGGAATTAAATCATAACGGGCTCTGGCCTGATACCATTCTAATTCTGCATTATAACCTGGTCTGGTACGTGAAGCATCAGCAGCCAATGTTTTCTTAAGGTTATTTACAGACATGTAGTCAAAATCATGACGCTTAGGAAATGTTGCTCCTGCCTTTGCCGGGCCATTCCGGAAATCCCCCATTGCCAGAACAATGCTGGACATGGTAGAAACTCGGAACATGCGATAAACATCCTTTGTGAAGTCTTCAGCGTCTTTTGATGTTTTCCAGTAATTATTGCCAGAAAGACTTGTTACCGGTTCAACATTTAAAAACTTTTTACAGCCTGGATTTGCTATAACCAGTACTAATAATGGGAGTATATATAAAATCCTTTTCATAATTAATTTCATTTTAGAACTGAATGTTTAGACCAAGTGAGTAACTGCGTCTGCTGGGATAACCCGATGAGTTATCACGACCTAAATCACTTACGTTTTCAGGATCGGGCCCTGAGTAGTTTGTAAAGGTGTAAAGGTTATTTCCTGTACAATAAACACGCATAGAGGTGATTCCTAAACGCTCAGCAAATTTCTTGTCAAAGGTATATGCCAGGGTTAGCGTATTTAGCTTTAGGTATGATCCGTCTTCCTGAAATAAGGTTTGGTTATAACGGAAAGGCGAGTATGCGGAATAACGCAGGTAATCGTAAGGATTTGGATATAATGCTACATCACCTGCGGACTTCCAATACTGAAGTTCCTCAATTGGCACTAAGCTATTTGCACCGCCAGGATTAGAAAAATTCTGGAAACGCTCAGCCAAAGGCACGTTTAGAATATCCCTTCTCAACGTATAAGACATATTTACATTGACAGAGTAATTTTTGTAGGAGAAGAATGAACTAACACCCCCAGTGATCATTGGCTGTGAATTACCTGCGATCACAAGATCCTTTCCATCTAATTTATAATCTCCGTTAAGGTCTGTCCAGTAAGGATCACCTCCCTGGAAGAAAACTGTAGATCCACCGTTCGTAGTCTGATATCTTTTTCCGGTTGCAGGATCGACAGCCACTGCATCAGTGCTGGCATAAACCCCTTTGGTATTGTACAATACATTAGACAAACTGTTAACACCCAAACGGTAAAGTATTGCTTGTCCTGTCGCACCGCCGTCTAGTAAAATCTGACGTACCCTATCCGGCAAACTTGTTAATACGTCCTTATTAATAGCACCGTTTGCTGATACAGTCCAGTTTACTTTACTGGTTTTCGCAAGAGGTCTAACCGTTAAGCTAAGTTCATAACCATAATTCACCAAACTTACCTCGTTGGTTTTTACAGCTCCAAATCCATTATGATCGGCCAGGGTTTTTTCTCTGATCTGGTTGTCAACCATTTTGTAATAAGTATCAAACGTAAACTGATACTTCCCTTCAAATAAACCGACATCAAGACCAGCATTATATTGAGTTGTAACTGTTGGGGTCAATGTTGTATTTGGAAGGTTACCAAATCCGACACCAATAGATTGTGATCCGTTATATACTCCGCTGAAATTATAAGATCCAAATGCATCGAATACAGTACCATTAGGTACAATGTTTTTACCCCAGGTGGTACGAAGAGACCCGTAATCCAACCATTTAGCATTTTTAAACCAACTTTCTCTGTTAAAGTTCCATTTTAATCCGATTGAAGGGTTTTTAGACCAAGGCACATCTGGCCCACTACTTGATACGCCATCCCAGCGATAAGAAAGATCAAGCACATATTTTCGGTCATAGTTATAAGAAAGCTGCGTAGCCAGTGCTGCCGAACGAGAATCAGCATAACTACTAAGCACCCCGCCTCTAGAGGTTGCCGCGTTAAAGCCCAATGGGCCCTGATATTGGTCATTCGGTGTCCGTACCTGACTCACCGCCTGTGCCTGATAATTACGGATATACATCTCGTTAAAGACGTAAGCATTCACATTATGTACTGCATTGAAAGTCTGCGCATAACTGATCATGTTACGGTTGTATAATGTACTGCGGCGATCATTATAGGAGTAAACATTCGAACTATTGTTGTTCAATATTGATGGTTTGAATGTATCCTCTGTTCCGGTATTGTAATCATAATTGATAACACTTGTTACCGAAACTGGCTTAAGCACCTGATATCTTGCCTCAAGGTTGGTTTTTATGTTGCCGGACTTGTTGTTGTTATCTACGATAAGAACTCCAGTTGCTGCTCCCGAACTACTGAATAATGAAGGCGCCGGCAACAATGAAGATGCTGAGCTTCCCGAAGCAACCCCACTCTGAAGAATACCATTTCCACTACCTTTCTGACTCATACCCAAAGCACTCGAAACATTTGCAAAAAGGCGGAACTTCTCGTTTGGCTGATAAAGCACATTCATACCTAAGGAATACCTCTTTAGGCCTGTATTTTCAACAATACCGCGTTCGTCGTAATATCCAAGATTGACTTTATAGTTAAACCTTTCATCACCACCAGATGCATTAACATTATGATTCTGATTTAATGTAGTCCGGTAAAATACATTTTGCCAGTCCGTTGAGTTGTTATAGAAAGCATTTAAACTGTCGGACAGCAATGGGTTATTATCAATTCGCTGTCTTGCGGAGTAAACCGTTGTATCGTAGTTCATGATCTGCCAAAGTCTAAGATCGCGCTCACCCTTACCTCCGATAACCTGTTTCAATTTAGGGGGAGTATTTACGAAGAAACTGGTTACATACTGTATAATTGGAGTTTTAGATTTACCTCTTTTGGTAGTGATCAGGATTACTCCATATGCTCCCTGAGAACCATATAATGAGGTAGCCTGCGCATCTTTTAAAACGGTAACTTCTTCGATATCTTCAGGTGGGATCAGAGACAATGGGCTAATACCTGGTCCGCCTTGTGAGAATCCGTATTCATAATTGGTATTTGCGTCCAATGGCACACCATCAATTACGAACAAAGGTGATGTAGGTGTAAGGAAAGCATCGTTACCTGAACCCTGAACTTCGATACTGGACAATCCACGTACAAAGATTGAACCCCTCGCACCAGGACTACCTGTATTATTCTGAATATTTAAACCGGCTACCTTACCTTGCAAAAGTTCCATTACGTTAGCAACCGGTACATCTTGCAGAGCTTTTCCGCTGATCGTGGTCAGTGCTCCGGTAGCTACCTCTTTTGTTTTTGGCGCATAACCCACAACAACAACCGTTTTTAAGTCATTGTTAGATTCCTGCATGAGTACCCGCAACACGTTTTTACCATTTAGTTTTATCGTTTGGTTGTTAAAACCGATGTAAGTAAAAACCAATGATGCATTTTCAGGGACATTAATACTAAACGACCCATCACCACCTGTGCTACCCACAGATTTTAACGGGGTTCCGCTCAGGATGTTTACCCCCGGCAATCCCAGATTATTTGATTTTTCGACTACAGTTCCCTTTACGTTCACTATTTTCTGCGCATAGGCAGAGGTAGTCATCAGAACTAAAAGGAATATTAAATATTTAAACAGGTGCTTCATAGCAATATTTTGTTTTAGCGTGCTTAGCTTAAGTATATTTTTATCTCTACGGTTCATCATTCGTTACTGAATTTTGGGTTATCCCTGTTAAACCAAAAGACAATTTCCCACGCTCCCTTCTCATAAATACTAAAGTTGAAAGACATCTCTGCAACCTCCTTTACACCACCGAAACCCAGCCGGTCGTAGGAGAATTTTACTCTCGCTTGTCTACCATCCTGTGTTGTATAGGCTGTTGGTATTTCTACCAGTGGAATGGGATAGGCAACATCATATTTTACGTAAGTACTTGTTTTTTCCATGTTAAAACCATGAACAAGATTAGGCCAGTCTGTAAGTTTGAATTTTGCCGGATCAATAGGCCTGGACAAAGTATCTAAAAAGCGAAATGTTATTGAATTGCCATCGCCTATGCGGTTGAAGTATACATTCACGTCATTGCTACTTAGGTTACTTGAAGTAATTTCACCTTTCATATTGTTGATCACATTAGGCCTGATCGCTGCATTTGTACCAGCTCCTGTTGTGGGATCTAATGAATTTGGTTCGTACTTTCGTTCTCTGTAAGGTTGCAATTGCATATTGTTAAAGTACCGGCGACCTCCATTATTGGTAACTTCTACATCAAATGTATATCCTGAATCAGGCAGTGCTTTTATGATTGAAGAATTTGAAGCCGCCCACATGATAAATTCTCCAGAGTGCTCTCTGATTTCGAATAAAGGATGCTTTTCAATCACTCTTTTAGCTTCGATTTCGGCAATTGATTTTTCAGTTCCGAAGTAAGCCTTCTTCCACACCAATACATCGAATGGTTTAATAAGCTCGGGTGCTGAAAGACCATCACTGTTCCTTATATTTACTATTTTAAACGTAAGCGGCAATGATGAACTCTGAGAATCAAAATTATCTCCCATTACGGTCGTTCTGCCCATAACGGGTTTATAAATAGTCTGCGTAAACCTTGCTTGTGTATTGAAGGTATCCCTATCAGTTGGCAGGAATTTTTTACATGCACCCAATAATCCCAAAAGCATCATCAATGGAATTGTACTAATGATTATATTTTTTTTATTGATCATAATTTTTGTTACTAAATTCATGTAGGTTATTTATTGAGACGCAGTGTAAATTCACTAAAACCAAACTCATGTGATGGCGATAACGCATGTACAATGGCATTGTCTGTATAGATATTTACGGCCTGAGTAGTTGTTCTTTGCCATTCAGCTATGTATTGTGAGTATTTAATATCACTATAGATGATACTTTTAGGTCCGCCATTTACAAAACCATAAGCATTAGTGCTTTTTTGTTCTCCGTGCATGATATAATCATACTTTATAGTATTCAACAACACTCCATCGGCAAGCAAAAGGCTGTCAGTAGAATATTTACCTTCGATGACGTATCTGCACGTAAGTACATCCAGTTCATCCAGATTAGCCGTAGATAAATTCAATGCCGGCTTATGCTGTGAAGTACGCAGGTTATTTAGATTTTGTAATGCAAGCACAAAACTGCGATTGGTAGGTGCAAATACTGTAAATTGAGTATTGGAGCTCAAGGCTTCTTTCAACCAGTCCATTCGGTCAATTACTTTAACCAGTGAATCGTAGACACCTGGTTGAGACTTAAAGTAAGCATAAACATTTCCTTCATATACGTTTACTTTGTTTTCGAAATCGTAAGCTCCCGGATCTTGTTTTTTACATGCCGTGATTAACAATGCGGCGGCAAATACTACGGCAAGGCCTTTTATTATATTTGATTGTTTCTTCATGATCGTATTATCTCCAATATTCATTTTGAACCAGTAAAGAATTGCGGCTTAGGACGTCTTCTGAAATAGGCCAGAAAATACCATTAGTACTGATTAGCTTATTAAATTCAGGATTGGTTTTCTTAATCCTGTTGTACCTGATCTGGTCATACCATCTCCATCCCTCACCCATAAGTTCCCTTTGTCTTTCTTTAAAAATGGCATCAACTACACCGTCATTAGCGCCTTGATAAAGTGGCAATCCACGGGCAATCCTGATTCGGTCCAGCGCATCTATAGCCTCTTGAGTGTTACCAATAACAGCCATAGATTCGGCATATAATAAAGTAATCTCTTCCAGTCTTGTGAATACAATAGCTGAACTAAACAATCCCAAAGAGCCATCTGAAGATGCATCACGGATACATTTGATTTTACTGAATACAGTATTTGAGCTGCCGAAATTTGTAAAGTAATCCGTTACTGCCCTACCTGTCGTTGCATTAATGGAAAACCTTTCATCCTTGTCTTCATTGAAGATGGATAGAATCGTTTGATCAGGAACATAGATTTGAGGAACTGGCTTTGTTACCAGAGGAGCAGCGAGCGCTAAGTCTTCTATATGTCCTACTACACTTGCTTCCCTATCGGTCCATGCAAATGCAAGCCCAAAGATCTGTGATGCTTTTTTATCGTAGAAAAGACCATCGTATTTACTCACATTGGCAGTTGCTGTGTAAGCAGCCCCAGCCTTGTCAAAATTGGTCAGTACAAAAGATGCATATCCAGAAGCGTCGATATATCTCTCATTCCATGCTGCTATATGTGCAAGAATGGCATATGCTGAAATTTTCGTAAGCAACACTCCACTCCAGTTTGCAGTAGCTTGTGAATAGTAAAGCCCCGGAAAAACAGGATCATTTACGTCGCCATATTTATAAGGAAGGTTATCTACTGCTTTCAATAATTCACTTTCAGCATAACCCAGAACTACGGATTTAGGCGTACGGGCTACATTTTCAAACGAACCATCTTTCGATGAAGTTATCAAAGGTACATCTCCCCAAATTCTGCTCATGTAGAAATAAGCAAAAGCTCTTAAAGCATGCATTTGGGCAATATCAACTTTGTAGTTTCTTTCTGTGTATTGTTTGTCCTTTGCCATAACTTCATGTGCGCGTTCTATGAACAAACTCGCACTGTTAATTACAGCGTAGAACCTGCGCCAGCTTCTTAATGACTCTACAACAGGATAAGGTGCATTTAAATTGTTTCCAACAATTGCTTTTAGGTCCAGACGGGAAGTAGCCTGAAAATCTCCTCTTCTTAGGTCACCGTATAACCAATGCCCATTATTGTCGGCCATCGCTGCACGCAGTAAACCATATGTACCCAACAAAGCAGAACGTGTATCAGTAATCGACTTCCAGTTATTTCCTTCATTAACCAAATGACTTGAATCTATTTCAAGATTTTTATTACATCCTGAGGCTAATAATCCGACGATTAAAATCCCGGTTAAGATGCGATAAGGAATTGTTATTATATTAAACATCATATCTTTTCTATTTCTATGCTTATAAATCGACCTTAAAACCTAATGTGTATGTCTTTGGAATAGACAAGCCGTAGCCGCTGTCAATTCCGGTATATCCAACAACCTCCGGGTCTCCACCTGTGTAAGGAGTGATTGTGAACAGGTTGGTAGCAGTAACATATAAAAGGAATCTATTTTGCTTTCCTTTGGTTTTGTTCAGAAAATTTAGTCCTCCAAAGTCATAGCTCAACGAAAGAGACCTTAATTTTAAAAATGAACCATTCTCGATAAAAATATCCTGATCTGAACGGTACGCCTGTACAGCACTCCATGGATTATAAACCGGGTATTTTGAAGCATCAAAATCTTTTTGCCAGAAAGTGATTTCATCTATTGAAGAGATATCATTTTGTCCCCTTCTGTTTATAAAATCAAAACGATTGGCTACAGCCTGATTTAAGATATTACGCCCTAATGCAAAATATAGGTTGAAGTCAAGGCTTAGATTGTTGTAACTAAAAGTATTTGAGAAGTTACCGGTTACTTTTGGCATGTAATTACCTAAGGCTACTTTATCCTGCTCGTTGATGGTATAATCGCCATTCAGGTCTTTCCATCTCGGATCTCCACCATGGAATGCAAGTCCTTTATAGTTGAAAATCTGATAATTGGCAGGATTAACCGGTACATCTACATCTGAGTTAAATACCCCCTGAGTTTGAAGAACCCAGAATTTATCTACAGCTTCACCAACAACAAGCTTTTGAGTACCGATCAATATTTCCGATAATCCTCCAGGGAGTGCCTTTAATTTATTTCTATTATAGCTTGCATTAAAACCACTTGACCAGCTTAACTGATCTTTACCCCCACTCAGTATATTGGCTTGCAGCATCAACTCTACTCCGCTATTGTTTACATCCATTCCGCTTTGGTAAGCTGATGTATATCCCGATTCGGAATTGACCGGCATAGCCAATAACATACGGTTATTGTTTTTAGAATAGAGTTCTACCCTGGCTGACAAACGATTGTTAAGGAAATCAGCATTTACACCAAAATTTGTCTCCTGAACATATGCCCATGGGATATCATATCCAACCCATCCTGCCGTGTATGGTCTTGACAAAGTACCGAATCCTCCGTAAGAATAAAATGCAGGATTTGAAGACCAGCCCAAATCTACAGTGTATTGCGGTCCTGCTGCAAAACGATCATTTAAGATCAAATTACCAATACGACTCCATGACGCTGTTAAAGCCAATTTAGAAATGGTGCTTTTATCTGCAGGCAAGAACTTCTTTAAATCATATTCTGCACTCACTATCGGAGAGAAAAACCACCTTGCACTGGGTTGCATATTGGACGATCCATCAGTCCGTCCTACAGCTGTTAAAGTCAGATCATCATTATAAGTATATTCAATTTTACCATACAATGAGTTCAGATTCGCCTTTTGACGATCTGTAAAACGGTAAACTATAAAATCCTTAGGGAGCAGGTAGTCACTAGCTCCAGTACTTCCATTAACTACATTTATTTTGATGTAGTCACTTGAGCCTTTATAACCATAAGCATAGTTATACCTGTTTACGTCTGCCTGAACAGAGTACCCGGCTTCAAGATTAAGTTTATGTTTCTCAGTTACTTTATATTTATAGCTCAATACGTTATCAAAAACAAACCGCTGGTTATAACCAAAATAGTTAGAGATATAGTTATTTCCATCCAGCATTGTAGAAGGGAAAAACACATCGCGAAGACCTTCATTGTAATCAAACCCAACACGCGACATAAACTCCAGATTTTTTGTCTTAGCATTAACTGAGAAGTAACCTTGAATGGAGTTGTTTTTATTTTTGTCTATAGACTTCGAATCATAGTCGTTGAGTAAATTTCCATAGATCAGCTTATTTGGTGCAATAGGACTTGTTAGATCCGGTACATATTGCATTTCAGAGAACCTGTCTCTAAAACTTCTGTTCCTGTCTCTTTCCAGTCTTGTAGCGTTAATCATACTTGACACCGTCAACCACTCCAATGGAAGCATATTGATGAAGAAAGAAGCTACGTATTTGTCTAGCTTAGTGCCGTCGGCATTACCTGCATTACTAGTATTACCGCCAAAAAAACGGAAATTAGATCGGTTAGTTCCTCCTGTGATACTCCCGTTGATGGCTCTGACCGGACTTGTTTTATAATATAAATCTGTCCAATTTGATGGGCCATAATAATTTTCATTAGTGGCATCCCTCAAATAGGCTGGAAAATTATCCAAATCAGTAGGAGAAGCAAATTTTTGATAAAAAGGCATCCTGAAATCGTTTTCATCCTGGCCATTAGCGGTGGTTACTCCATCTTTTTGGACCATACCGTAATAGCTATTTACGCTAATTTGGCTCAGGCCTTGTTCGGCATTCTTTGTCGTGATTAATATTGCCCCATTTGCAGCTCTAGGGCCATATATGGCTGAGGCAGCACCGCCCTTTACAATATTTATGGATTTTATATTATCCATATCCAGGGTAGACAATAAGTTTGTTGCTGTTCCAATCGGAGTATAATCATACTTTTGGACATCAAACATAAATGGGTTATCCTGAATTAAAGGGATTCCATTTATATAAACAGCAGGTTGAGCCTGATAGATATCCTTTCTGGATAATAACGGCATAGACAAGCCTCTTATCAACATACTTTGTTCTACATTTCCTGGTTCACCAGTTGTTTCCTGCACATACACGCCAGCAGTATTGCCTTTCAGTACCTGTTGCAAAGAAACAAAAGGCGATTTTGAAATTTCTCTAACATTCAATGAGTCAACATTTTTCTTTGAAACGAACCGTCTCAATCTTACTTTGCTGGAATCCACAGTACCAGTATCTTTACTGAAAACGTTTGCAGAAGTATCCTGAAAAAAAGAATCAAAACTGGCTTTCCGATAGGAATCGGCGCTATATCCTTCTGTCGGAACAATAATCCCTACAAAAAGAAAAGATGAAATGACAAATTGCCATTGAATGTGTTTAATAGTTCGGGTATTTTTCATTAACATTCGATATATTATTTATTTATAGCCAGGTTAGAAAAAATGGGCTTGGGACGCAACCAGAAAAATAGGGATAGGCCTACCAGCGTATACGCTTTGGTCAATGTATTAGACATCATAGTGTGGTTAGTGGTTTGTTAGTTTAAAAGCTGATATTGGTTCATTTTTTTAAGTCATGACTGACTATGGTTTAGTTAGTTTTTATTCATACGCATTTTATATTAAATATAGATCACTGATATTCAGTCCGATCTATCCCCCTAGTATTTCAATAATCATTCAAATGATATAAGAATGACAACTGTTTTGTTATTCTCAAATCTGTTGCATTATTCGCGTAAAAAAGATGAAAATTCTAAAAGAAAAGGTAGAAAAATCATAAAAAAACCTGACATTAGACCTCACACGGCGAATAAGAAGGATAACTAACTGATACTTTATGAAACTTGTTAAATGGAAATTTTTTATTCTGTGCTTTTCCTTTATTACAATACAAATGGAAATATATGCACAGAAAGCGATTACTTTTAACAGTCTTACCATAGAAAATGGATTGTCCCAAAATTCCGTTTTATCCATTACCCAGGATAAGCAGCAGTTCATGTGGTTTGGTACAAATCACGGTTTAAATCGTTATGATGGCTATCAATTTAAAATATATTTAAATGATCCGACAGATTCTGAAAGCGTTTCCAGTAATTCAATTTCATGTGTATTCAACGATTCAAAAGGCAGGCTATGGGTTGGCACCTCTAAAGGGCTAAATAAATACGATAAAAATAGAGATGCTTTTACACGTATCTCTAAAACCTCAGGGTCAGGTTTAAGTAACAATGCAATCAACTGTATTTACGAGGATGATCAAAAAAATCTCTGGATAGGAACCTCTTCAGGGCTCAATCTACTCGCTCACGGGAGCCGTAAATTTAAATCTTTCTTTTTCGGAAATAAAGAAGCAGGCAATAGGCAAAATCAAATTTATTCAATTTTTAAAGACAATGAAGGTGACCTATGGCTCGGAACGGTAACAGGCCTGATCCGGATGTCGCTTAAAAAAGGCCATTTTAATAATCGCATATTCCGTAGCAATAAAAACCCTGAAAGCATCAGTTCAAATTACATAACGAGTATTAATGCAGATGCACAGCAAAACCTTTGGATAGGTACAGACAATGGTTTGAACCTCTATAATAAAGCTACTCGAACATTCACTGTTTATAAGCACAATGCACAAGATCCAAACACAATTGTTCACAATGACATTAGGAAAATTAATCCTGATAAAAAAGGAATGCTGTGGATTAGTACTCAGGAGGGATTGAGTATACTAAACCCTGTAGCCAAGACATTCACCAATTATCAGCACGACCCAGAGGTCAAATCTAGTCTGAGCCACAATTCTACTCATGACATCTTCTTTGATATTACCGGGAATGTGTGGATTGGCACCTACTATGGCGGAGTAAATATGGTTTCTCCGTATGCCAAGGTATTCTACGTTTATGAAAACAGTAAGATTCGTCCCAGTATCAGCAGCAATATTATAAGTTCGATAGTAGAAGACGCTAAGCAGAATTTGTGGATTGGGACTGAAGGAGGTGGGCTAGATTATTTTGATCGAAAGAACAACATCTACCAGCATTACAAAATTAGTTCAATACCTGGGGCCGGACCCAGTTCTAACCTAATCAAAACTATTCACAAAAGCAGGGACGGAAATTTATTGATTGGTACACACCACGGAGGGTTAAATGTTTTTGATCCAACTACCAGGAGATTTCAAAATATCATAAATATTGGCAATAATAATACTGCAAGTACCTCAGAAATTGTGGCAATCAATGAAACCAGTAACGGTGATATCTGGATTGGAAGTCATAGTGGTCTTACTAATCTGAAAAGAACGAATGGAGTATATGATCATATTACCACTAAAAGTCCGGTCGAAAAATTACTCTCTAATAAACGCATTGAGGTAATATTCGAGGATAAAGACAAAAATGTATGGATTGGCACTACCGGTGGCTTATTTGTTTATGACTACCATACTGGAAAAGTAACTTCTCATTTCAAAAACGAGGTAGACCTCAATGCACTCCAATCCGATCACATCAATTGTCTTTTGCAGGACACTGAGGGTAAAATCTATATAGGAACCTATTATGGAGGAGTAAGCGTATACGATCCCTTATCGAAAAAATTTAAGACCTACACTGAAAAAAATAGCCTATCAAATAACAATGTACTTGCAATGGTTGAAGATCGGGGTACCATGTGGATCAGTACGGATAATGGTTTATCAAAATTGGATTTAAAGACCTCAAGCTTTAGAAATTATACAAAAAGTGATGGTCTTGCAGGTAATGATTTCAACCTCAGGTCTGCATTTAAAGACAGTTACGGCATTTTATTTTTTGGCGGGCATAGTGGCCTAACAGCTTTTAATCCTAGTCAAATTCAGGTTAACAATCACAAAGCTCCAATAGTATTTACAGGACTAAAGCTATTTAATGAACAAGTAAAGGTAAATGCACCAGACAATTTGCTTAAAGAGAGCATCAATAATACGGAGCAAATTAAGTTCAAACATGACCAAAATCATTTCACAATAGGCTTTGCGTTATTAAGTTATGTTAAATCCGATAAAAACCGCTATGTATATAAACTCCAGGGTTATGACAAAGATTGGAACGAAGTAAGCAGCCCTAGTGCAACCTATACCAATCTTCCTTCTGGCAGTTATTCATTTACTGTTAAAGGAACCAATAATGATGGCATATCCGGTGGCGAAAGTGCAGTAATCGATATTAAGATTCTTCCACCATTATGGGCTAGCTGGTGGGCTTATTTCGCATACTTGCTCATTTTTTCTATCATCCTGTTCTTGACAATACGCTATCTCTTTTTGCGTGCATTACTGAAAAGATCGGAAAACGTGCAGCAAATGAAGCTCAATTTCTTCACCTATATTTCACACGAAATTCGTACCCCGCTTACATTGATTGTCGGGCCGCTTGAGAGTCTGCTAAAAAGCACAAAGGACAATTTTGAAGTGAATGATCAGGTAACATTGGTTAAAAATAATGCCGATCGTCTCCTCAGACTCGTTACTGAATTAATGGATTTTAGAAAGGCGGAATCCGGACATTTAAAACTAAATGTAAGTAAAACTAACATTGTTGACTTTACCAGGAATAATTTCCGGGCTTTTTCGCATGAAGCACTTAATCGCACCATCAACTACACTTTTAATTGCGAATTAGAAACAATAGACCTTTTCTTCGACAAGATGCAAATGGAAAAAGTGCTATTCAACCTGCTGTCAAATGCTTTTAAGTTCACAGACAACGGAGGACGGATCACCGTTTCCATTGAAAACCTTGACCAGGAAGTTGAAATTAGAGTGAAGGACAATGGAAAGGGGATCCCATATGAAAGCCAAAGTAAATTATTCAGTGACTTCTTTCAAATTGATGAATCTGGATCAAGCCACATTGGTTCGGGAATAGGATTGGCACTTTCTAAAAGCATTATTGATACACATAAGGGAAATATCCTCATTAAAAGCAATCCTGCTACGTCAGTTCAACTCGGAGAGACTTGCTTTACTGTGATGCTCAAAAAAGGGAAAGATCATTTTAAAGCCTCAGAATTGGCCGGTCCTATATATGATGAAGAATATTTGTACACAGATCTTCCGGAGCTTGTCTCAAATGATCTGGAAACGACTTTAGGTGCCTTAAGTCCGGAGACAATCCTCATTATCGAAGACAACGAAGAAATAAAAGAATTCATTTCTTCGTTTATGGGTAAGCACTACCACATAGAAACCAGCGAAAATGGACTGGAGGGCTGGGAGACAGCTATTGAACTTTTGCCAGATCTGATTATATGCGATGTAATGATGCCAATTATGGATGGGTTGGAGCTTTGCGCAAAATTAAAGACTGATGAGCGTACCAGCCATATTCCAGTCGTGCTTCTTACGGCCAGGTCTTCACATACTCATCAGGTAAGTGGCCTGGAAACTGGTGCAGATGCCTATATTACCAAGCCTTTCAGTATGGAATTATTACAGCTTAATGTTAGAAATCTGCTTTCCACAAGAGTTAAAATGAGAGAAAAATATAGCCAGGAAGTTAGTTTACAGCCGCAGAATATTACTGTAAATTCTACTGATCATATTTTTATGACTAAGATCATTCAATATATAGAAACCAATATGGAAGACCAGAATTTTGGGGTTCCAGAACTTTCTGTTGAAATGGGCATGAGTCAGCCGGTGCTTTATAAAAAGGTAAGGGCACTAACAGATCTCTCTGTTAATGATTTCATCAAGTCTATAAGATTAAAAAAAGCTGCTCAGTTGCTGGAATTGAAAACCTACACCATATCTGAGGTTTCCTATTTAGTGGGATTCAATGATCCCAAATATTTCAGCAGGGAATTTAAAAAGCAGTTTGGCGAGACGCCAAGGGTATTTATTAATACAATGGACTAATATCTTATCGTCCTGTTAAGTAAAAAGGCCCTTATCATTCGACAAGGGCCTTTTTTAATTAGTTTTTCAAAAATTCTATTTCAAATTTGTTGAGATAAGGTTTACCATCAAAACCGAAATCAGCAAGGATTGGAATCTTCATCCAATATAATGTTAATGCAGGTATATCACTTACCGTTGATGGGATTGACAAAGTTGACGTAACCGGCTCAACTGTCGTTCCTGGAGGATATAATGCAGCTAAATTAGCCCAGGTATAAACTCCTGATAAAGACATGTTATATCCAACAGGGGCTTTATTAAAGAAAGTCCCTTCAGTTCCTTCATCCATTGGCCAAAAACCAATTAAATTGGAATAGTTCGGGTGTTTTGTTATGTCTTTAAGACCAATATTCGCTTTTATGGTAGCATCACTTAAAGCTACGTTAAAAAACTGTAGGTTAGCACCGTAAAACGGCGTAGGTGTGTCAGTATCACCCTTTCTGTGACCTAATCTGAGTAACTCAGTTGTGCTCAAACTCTTCCTGCCTAAAATATCACTTGTCGCTTCCAGATTTCCATCCATATATAATTTAAGCGATCTGGCCGTTGCCACGCCTGAGCCATTAACCGTGGTAGTTATACTCATAGTCAAAGTGTGCCAGTTTGTACCCGGTGCAGTTGTTGCATTCACTTGTAGTTTTCCAGAGCCACCATTCGCAATTCCTCCCACTGTCACAGACCATTGGTCGCCGTAGTGACCCCATTGCCAACCAGTTATAACACTACCATTCAAATCAGTACTCTTACCAAAAAAAGTCGGATAGTTAATATTGGTACTATTAAATTTGGTCTCCATTTGTACAGTTATGTTTTTGGTATCTCCTACATCATAAAGTCCATTATCATTGGGCACAACAGCTCTTGACGTAGCGGTACTGAAAAGAACCGGATTAAATCCTGATTTCTTCAATTCGAATTCCTTAAATGCCGGATTGTAGGCCAAAGTAAATCCATTTGTAGGATTTGCGCTGCTTCCTCCATGATTAGCCGTTATAATAACCAACCAGTCTTCATTAGCATAATTTTTTCTTGCTTTTAGAGCCGTCATTATTTCTCCTACATATTCATCAGCTTTGAGAATTGCATTTTTATAATTGCTGTTAGTAGCTACATAGCCACCATTGCCTCCGGCAGCCTGAACATCTCTAAAGTTTACAAAAATAGTTCCTAAACCTGCTTTGTTAGCCAAGAGATTAATCGTGCTGTCCTTCACAGCTACATCAGTAGTCACAACAGGCGAAAAGTCAGCATTACGAACATAATTACGGAGATTGGGCCAGGTTGTTACCATTGCTGTGGTTACCGCTTTGTATTGCGTTACATAATCTAATACATTACGGTATGATGTGATGTTCCCATGCACATCATCATTAGGATTCTGAGTTCTTTCAAAATTATCATTGCTAATTTGGTGCTTGGAAAATCCAGTACCTGTTACCATAGAAACCCAACCTCCGGCGTCAGAAGCCGTTTTTAGGGTATTGTAAGTATATTTTGAATTCTTTTGTAATCCGGTAATCACAGGCGGGGCAACGGCTTGAAGTTCTGTGCCTGTTAGCCCATCGATACTAATAATCAAAACCTTACGTGGGGCAGATGCTAAGTTTTTTAACTCCTCAAATACCGGCGGTGGATTATCGTATTTTTTGCAGCCAGAATAAATTAAAATGCTCAATAGACCTGCTGAAAGAGCTGTAAAAGTTTTATAATTTAATTTCATGATATATCGATAATTATGGCTTAATCAAATTCATTTCACCGAATACTATATAAGGATTAGTACTATATCCATTTTTAACAACGATTTTGAAGAATTTAGCATTTATATTTCCATTAGGAAATATGTATTCGTATCTATTGGCGTTGTTTGGCAAAGTCGTTGTTCCGATACTTGTATAGTTAAGATTGTCTCTACTATAAAAAATCTCAATGTCTTTCCCGTCTCCAGCTCTATTACTTCCTGCCCTTGCATTAAAATATACTCCTTTTATGGCAATATTGGCACCCGCATTCAGCACGATCGTATGTGGATAGGATTCCGCAGGAGTTGGACTGGAATATTTACTATGATAGTAAGTAGCTGGATTGTTATCAACAAGTGCAGCAACAGTTCCTTCCTGTACTGGCGAACTTGTGGAAACAACACTTGTGTTATAAACTATAGTACCTGTACCACCTGATTTCGTCAAAGGATTATAAGTCCAGATTTGCTTGGTCAACAACGGATATTTACTTGACATTTTCACAGCTACAGCATCACTATATGTAATACCCCATGCATCAAAAAATGGTGCAAGATCTATTTTCGTATAATCAGATAGCTTCTCATAAACCCAATTGTGCATTGCAAGGTCATTTGAATTAAGACGGGGAGCATGACGGGCTTCTGTATATAAATGCGTCATTGCACCGTAACCAAATTGTTCGAAAATCTGAACAAATGGCGTCATACGCTTAAATGGATCGTTCATTGCCCCATCGAAGTCAAAATTCTTAGCTACAGTTCCGCTTGCATAAGCAATCGCCTGCGGGAAACCAGTAGTTACCGAGGGGTGAAGAATTTTGTAATCCGCACCTATTCTATTCGCTACTTTAAAGTTGAAGAGGTTATTGGTTGTCTCTACCAAAGTACTCCAACTCCAAACTCTACCCTGCTGACAGTTGTGTCCAAATTCATGGTAAGTTCCCCACTGACCAGCACTTGTAGTAATTGACTTCAAACTGGTAAAACTGGCAAACCAATAGTCATCATTCAGACCCACAAAAGGAAAACCTGAGTGGCCATAACCCAATGACAATTGGATATCTAAAACTCCTCTCCATGCTCCTTGCGGACTTCTGTCTACAGGATCAAGTGCATTATCTGATAAGCCCATCCATGCATTATAGTCTAAATCGAATACATCATTCCACTTAGTCATAACCGCCGTCGGATTGTTAAATGGCTCTGCTGAAGTTAATGTTTTGATCACCTTATCTCTAGGGATCAAAAAGATTACCCTGTTTGTTCTAAGCTCTAACCATGGCACCTTCGAAGCTGTTACTTTAGCTACCCACTCAGCGTCAGTCGTCTGTCCGAGAATAAAATCCGGAGAAACGCAGGCATTGGTAATTGTAAACTCTACAGGATTTTCATAAGACTTGTTGGCAATAAAGTATATTGTACCGCCATATAGATTGCGAACGTAGTTTGCACCCGTGTACAATCTCTGACGCATGTAAACAAGTGGATCACGAAGTAAAGGATATTTACCGCCCAGGTTGTCGGTATGTCCTCCAACCTGAACTGTTAATCCTTCTATACCGGCTGGAACGTCAATTTTAACAAGCTCCCCTGGAGCTGCATAATATCCTGTGCTAAATTGCGGTTGCGGAGCTACAGAAATACGAAGATTGTCGGTAGTTTGATCCGTAAATTTCAAATTCATGGTAAATTTAACACCTTGAACACGAGGCTCTGTCTGATCTACCAGGCCAGGAAATACCCTTGCCTTTGCGTACATCGATTTATCTATGAGCTTCATGTTTGTATCAATACCACCATCGGCTACAGTTTTAGAATCATCTGGGTAACCGTCTGGGATATTGTAACCGTATTTCTTACATGATGTTACTACTAGCAGCATCATAACGGCAAATAATTTTGTGAAATGGTAAAGTTTCATATGTCTAATATTTAATTAGTTTTTAGGTAAAGCAACCGTTGGATTATAAAATTTACCCATTAAATTCCATTGTTCCGGAATAGAAATATTCATCCAGTTATAAATCATTGAAGGTATATCTACGCCATTAGGAACAGCACTAAAAGCCGCTTGAGATATTTCTGGAGAAATATTTGGGGAAATATCACTGAAGTTAGCAAACTGGGTCGCACTGCTGTAAGTAAAATTATTACCTTTTCCAGAAATATCAAACATTGTACTCCCTGAAGATTCATTTCCAGGCCAATATCCGATAAGATTAGCGTAGTATGGATTTGCAGGTTGAAGTTGTCTTCTCATATTTGAAACCATATCCGCATCAGACATCGTCACATTAAATATCGCAATTTCTCTGATAAGCAAATTCGTTGATGAGTTTACATCGGTACCAATTCTTAACGGGAAATTATTATCAGTATTTGCGCCGATAGTTACAGTCGCCTGTTTGACTCCATCTGCAAACAACGCTAGTCTACGGGTTGTACCTTCATTAAAAATGGTGAAACCCATGGTGTGCCACTTTCCGTCTTTAGTACTAATTACACCTCCCGGACGAGGAGATCCATTCCAATCCAATTGGAAACTCCCTCCCCCTAGTAGAAAACTCCATCCGCCTGTACCTACTCCTGTATTAGCTGGGTTTCTCTTCCCTACGAACATCGGGTAATTGTTAACTCCCGGATTGTCATCTCTAATTTTGAACATCATGGTAAAATTACCAGTTGAACCAAAATTACCAATTGAGGTATTGTTTTGGACGGCTATCCCACTTCCCCCTGAGTTAGAGAGAAACCTTGGGCCAGATCCTGAATAAGGCAGTCCATTTAAATCTGGCATACTATAAACCACAGAAGTAAACTTCGGATTATAAAACGCGACAAAAGTATTTCTTGATTCATCAAAAAAGATATTTGATCCGGCTGCACCGCCAGAAACGCCGCCACCTTTATTTGACGATACAACTACTAACCAGTTCTCACCAGCGTAGGTTTTTCTTGCTTTTAATGCCGTCAAAATCTCTCCAATATATCCATCAAGGGTTGTAATTGCTGATGTATAGGCAGTGTTAGCAGAAGTGTAATTACTACCTGCAGCCAATTCTGCACTGTTGAATTGAGCGACTAAAAAAGACGGATCATTGGTTGTAAGTTCAGTAACTACTGCACTTTTCACCGCTGCATCGTTAGAAAGATTCTGTTTTACCGTCGCATCGGCAGCCAGCTTATCATTGAATACTGCTGTACTTGCAAATGAAATTGTCCTTGCTTTAGCAAGAACAGACTTAAGTCTTGTGAAAATGGTCGGCGTAACCTGATTATCAAATCCTGCAAAATTTTCGTTAGTCACATTATGTTTAGTGTAATCCACCCCCGTCAGCATAGTAGTCCAGGAAGCAGCATTTGTTATCTGGTTACGCTGATAATCCGCCAAACCATCATAAGTATAAACTGACCTGCTCGTAATCTGAGTAAGATTTGCCGGAGCTAAAGACTTCACTACAGATCCTCTTACTCCATCCAAAATAATGTATAACACTCTCTTTGAGCCATCTCCAACACCAAGCGTGTCATTTTTAAATGACTTCGGCAGAACATTGTCAAAACTCTTATTACAGGCTGAGCTTACCAAAATAAGACCCAGGATGATGGTAATACTCAAAGTTTTTCTTTCAAAAACTGATTTCATAATTTTTTTCATATCCGTATAAATTAAAAGCCCCATTAATTAGAAATGATTAACCTAAGTACGTTGCGAGGTAGAATAGAATTGAATCTAATAATATTGCCTACTAGAACAACTTGAGAACCGTTATTAACAGGTGTCTCAATCATGTCGTATATCCGTCCCTGGAATCCACCGGTATTGTTGTAGCCAACAGCCAACTGACCATTAGCTTCTAATATCATGAAACCTTGTCTCAGGTAATCTCCATATTTATTGAACGACCCTGCCACTATAATTTTACCATTGTTCAACTGACCGGCAAAAGTTGCGGTACCTCCGGAGATTTGAGCACCAGTAAATGTACTTACCGTAGATCCGTCCGCATTTAACAAGGCCAGACCTGAAGAAGATTTTCCGTTATAACTTGTAAAAGTACCGCTAACTACAATCTTGTTAGTGGTTGAATTGTATCTTAAAGAATAAATATCGCCATTCGCACCAGTGCCTGCATTGAATGTAGGATCAACAGAACCATCCAAATTCAATCTTACAATACGGTTAGCAGCAACACCATTAAATGTTGTAAAACTACCAGCCAGTATAAGCTTGCCATCTGATTGCATAGTAGCGTCAATTATCGGGCCGTTACCGCCAATAGCACTTTGTTTAGTTAACTTATTGTAGTGAAAAGTTGAATCCATTGATCCATCTGAATTGACGCGTACCATTTGTCTCATTCTGGTGATGTCATAAACCTTGTCATCATATGTCGAATTTGGATAAAACATCCGTTTAAAGTTCTGAAAGTCCCCAATAATATAAACCTGTTCTCCAAAAATAAATGTCTTTTTTACAGTGCCGTCAACACCTGCATTAAATGCAGCAACAGTATCTGCATTTTTCCATATTAGTTCTGGTCTAGGATTGATGATATCTTTAGTTATAAGACTGTCCAAACCTCCATTAGCATTTAATCTGGTAATGTTGCTTAAGGTCTGACGATTCGGTTTCGTTGAATTATACGCACTAAAGTTACCGGCAACGATAAATTTACCATTATGGGTACCTGTTGCAATTCTGCTGATCGAATATATTGTCCTTTCTCCACCGCCTGCACCTTTACCAAAATTGATATCGGTCGTAAGGTAACCGCCATCAGGATCCAGTTGAACTATTCCGCCATTCGGCACCGTCGTAGTAGCTTTCAATTCAAAATTACTGAAAGCGCCACCAAGCCAAAACCTACCGCTAGGTAATTTCTCTGCATCAAAAACCGTAGCCGCTCCACCTGCAGCCTGGCTTCCTGCTCCATTCACAATTTTAAACAAAGGATCTACCGAGACTTTACCCCCAACTTTAACAATTGGCCCGAAGAAACTCTGACCTTGTGAAGTGATCCAAACACTACCGGTACTCGCAGTCAATGGCACTTTAAATTGTACCGTGCTATCAGTATAGTTTAAAACTTCAGCTTCAATTTCATTTACATATAATTTGAAATCATCTTTATATTTCATTAGTCCATTGACCATGAGATTTAAAGTTGTACCCGCGGTTACAATATCCGGATCTGTAGTTTTTGAAACAAAAGTGATTCCTAGAACTTGTTTACCTCCGGCATAAGGATCGTCTGCTAAGCCCTTACTTTTTTTGCAAGAAACCATCAAGCCAGCAATGCAAACAGCTGATGCTGCAAAAAGGCTTATTTTATATTTTATGTTCGTTAACATTTATCAGTTAATTTATATTAATAACTTAATTAGTTAAGGTGTTGGAGGTAAAACCCCAGAAGCAATTACCTGATCGATAAAGGTATCCGTATTAAAGCCCAGGTTATGCTTAAGTTTTGTCAGCACGTGTATCACACCATTTTTAGTCTGAATATCTGAACTCGCAACGGGATTATTTTGCAATGCAATCTGCGGGTTTGAAAGATCTGGAATATACGCCAGAAACAATTGGCGGTACCCCGCATATTTAATCACATTACCATCTGCATTCGCATCGTTAAAAATCACCCCGACATTCATGATACGCCCCCCATAATTGGTGTAATTTTGTCCGGGAAAAGCGATATAAGATGTAGTATCTCTTTGTGGATAATCCTTTAGCAAAAAGCTGCCTTTAAAAAGGTATTGAGAAAGTGTATTCCTCCATACTTCGGGTTTGATTTGGCTCAACTTTGACACCGTATCTTTTCCCGTGCTTCTTAAAAAGATATTTAATCTTTTGATTGATTTATAAACCGATCCACTAGGAGGCGCGAAAAACGTTACATTTTCTTTATCCAGAACATCATTCATTCCAGCCAAATCAATTACAGTTAATGTACTGTCAAAAAAAGATTGTTTTGATTTTAGATATTGTAATGTGCTGCCATTATACTTTGCCTCGTGTATCCCTGAATCAAAATAGTACTTTTTGCAACTGCCAAACAGCATCAGCATAGCTGCCAGTGTTAGTAAGAATACTCTATTTTTGTTTTGTATTTTCATAATTTCTAATTCCAAAAGGTGTTACCAACTAATTTAGGGTTCGCAGCACGTTCAGTAGCGCTAATTGTTAAAGGCCATGTCCAGGCTCCATTATTAAAGTTTCCGACACTAATTACTGATTTTGTAAATTCCGAGTCTACCGCTCTTTTTGTTCTCACAAGATCGAAGAAGAAATGTCCTTCACCAATCAGCTCTCTGCATCTTTCCTGGTAAATTTCTACTTTCAACATCTCACCTGAAGTAGTGATAGGTAAAGCAGACGCGGCTTCTCTTACCTGATTTACATAACCTCGGGCTATGACATCTCTACCAAGCTCTGCTGCTGCTTCTGCTGCCAATAACAAAGCGTCCGGTAACCTAAAAATAATTGCGCTGTCATCGCTCTTTACATTCAAACTCGAGCCAGATCCAGTAGCATAAACATTAATGTACTTTTTAAATTGAAAGCTGGTATTATCTGAGTTGTAATTTTCAAACCATGTCGCCAATCTGGCATCAGGACTTCCAGCAGGAAATAACTTGGTGATGTAGTCTCTCTCAAAAGTCATGAAACTCGTTGTCTTTGTTACCTGCCCCCTGTATGGATAGTGAGAAAAGTAAAAAGAAAGATTAGAAAATTCAGAGAAAACCTCACCATAATTAAAGTCCTGCAATACGCCAAATAGATTTTCAGGTGTACGACCTTTGAAAATTGCTTTTGTATTCTCAACAGTAATTGGCAAAACACGGTAGTTCGTATAAGTAGCCATCTCTTCAGCCAGTGTGAGAACCGATTCATAATAGTTGGCTTTATTACCTTCATCCCAAGCTGCTGCCCACATATTCAGGTGCATCAGCAAAGCTACAGCACTTGCTTTTGTAGGCCTGACGCCAATCAAAGAACTCTCGGTATATGAAGTTGGCAAATCATTTTTTGCAGCAGACATGTCCGCAATACATTTATTCATAACCTCAACTTGTGGCGTTCTTGGAAGAGCTACGCTGTTATACGCGTTTGTATAATAAATCGCATCACCAAATAACTTACACAGGAACATGTAACTTAGGTTACGTGTAAAAACTGCTTCAGCTTTGTATCTTTTCTTATCAGTATCCGATAAAATTGAAGCAGGAACCTTATCAACCTCAACATATAATATATTGCTGGCAGCAATAATATCGTACCAGGCCTTCCAGTCCATTATTGCTCTGAACCTGCCATCATAAGTTGATGTACCAGTAACCATCGGCTTTAAGTTATTCGAGATCAAGGCATTCACCTGATTGTTCCCACTGCCATCTACTGTACCCACAACTTTAACAAAGTTTCCTCTGATATCAAGTGCAGGCATCATTACGCTTCCGCCAATTTTAGTCCTTAATCTGGAGTATATACCATTCGTAAATCCTTCAACATCTTCTCTGGTTTGCCAAAAATTATTTCCGGATAAAGCATCGATTGGCGTCACATTGAGGAATTTTTTACATCCCGAGACCATAGTAAATATGGTCATTACCACTATTAAATATTTTATATTTTTCATCATATCAAAAAATTAAAATTCTATGTTTAATCCTAATGTAAAAGTCTTAGGCATCGGATAATTACCATCCGAATCTCTACCCAAAGCCGTAACATTCTCTGGATTCGGCCCTGAATAGCGTGTGATGAACCCTAAGTTTGAAGCCGTAGCATGAAGGCTTACCCTGTTCATACCAAACCTGCTTGTAAATGACTGATTTAGGTTGTAATACAATTTAACGGCATTC
Source organism: Pedobacter frigoris (assembly GCF_005116445.1). Taxonomy (GTDB): domain Bacteria; phylum Bacteroidota; class Bacteroidia; order Sphingobacteriales; family Sphingobacteriaceae; genus Pedobacter; species Pedobacter frigoris. The sequence continues at coordinate 359,930 of NZ_SWBQ01000004.1, read as the reverse complement.
AGCTTAAAGTAAGATCCGTCTTCCTGAAATATTGTCTGAGGAAACCTGAATGGATTAATTAATCCTGACCTTACAAAGTCCAGAGGATTACCATATGATGCAACGTCTCCCGGCTTAGACCAATAACTAAACTCGGTAAGAGGTACGATGTTGCCTAATGTCGTTGGGCTTCCAAATGAAGCGAATCGGGCCGCTAAACTGTTATTTAGTACATCACGTTGCAAAGTAAATGATGTGAGAACCTCCAAAGTCCAGTTTTTATATCTACCCATAGCTGTAAAACCTCCAGTGATCTGCGGTTGAGAGTTTCCTGCAATTACCTTATCGAATGAATTCAATACATAATTACCATCCAAATCAGTAAATATTGGATCTCCTGCTTTAAAATAATTCAGAAGTCCATTTCCGCCAATCCGATACGGCAAGCCAGTAACGGGATCTACAGGAACCTGACTATTTGTGGAATATACACCTTTCGTATTGTATAAATAGTTAGACAAAGCATTAATTCCCAGTCTGTAATAAGTATCCTGTCCAAAATCCGAATCAGAATAAATGATTTCACGTAAACCATCAGGAAGCTGAGCCAATACCTCGCGGTTAATCGCTAATGATCCATTTAATGTCAATTGAAAAGCACTTTCTGGATTCAGCGGGCGACCAGTAGCCTGGAACTCCCATCCGTAATTGACAATACTAATCTCTGTAGAAGCGATATTGGTAAATGAATTGGAAGTAGATAACCTTTTTGGACGAAGCATATTGTCGGTTTGCCTGTAGTAAGCATCCACTTGCATCGATAATCGGTTCTTAAATATACCAAAATCAAAACCAGAGTTATATGTTGTAGACTTAGTCGGCTCTAAAGATAAATTAGGTAAATAACCCAAATCAGATACGATTGTATTGCTATTATTATAGCGGCTACTTCCGACATATTTACCATAAGCCTGATAAATGTCCCCATTTGGAGTAATGTTAGAACCATAACTAAGACGAATATCTCCAAAATCTAACCACTTAACATTTTCCATAAATGATTCCCTATCGAAATTCCATTTTAACGAGATAGCGGGATTCTTTTTGTAGCCAGCATCAGGACCATTTGTCGACAAACCATCAATACGGTAGTTAAAATCAAATACGTATTTCTGTTTGTAGTTATAAGAGAATGCACCGGCAAAAGCAATTGATCTTAGATCGGTATAATCGATGGTTCCACCTTGAGATACTAAATAACTAGACATGTTAGTCAACGGCCCCCTTAACTGATCATTTACACCTCTATCGTTGTTTATCGCATCTGCTTTAAAAAACGAAGACCTCAACTCAGAGAAAGCAAAGATGTTGAAGGTATGCGCATCTTCTCCTTTTTCTTTCAGTGAAAATACATAAGCCAACTGATTCCTGTTATAAAGCGTAGTAGCACGGTCGTTATAAGTGTAGTATATAGATTGGTTTGAATTCAATGCTGCAGGAGAAAAGTTATCCTTGGTTGAGGATTGTCCATTATAATTCAAATATGAACTAAGCTTAAGATTTTTGACAATATCATAACTGGCATTTAATGTCGCAGTAGTAATTAAAACTTTATTGTCATTATCTGTCGTCATTGCTCCCAGTACTGAGTTTACAGAAGAGTAGAGTGAAGGAGCAGGTAATAGTGAAGAAGAACTTCCTCCGTCAGCGACACCACTATTCTGAAGCCCATTTCCACTACCTGTTTGCTGTTTCTGTATGGAGTTGTTTAACTGCGCCTCAATTTTAAATCTTGTAGTAGGATTATAAGTCATATTCATGTTCAGGTTATAACGGGAATATCCTGTATTTTCCTGAATTCCATTTTCATCATAAACTCCCAATGCTACCTTATAGTTGAATAAGATATCACCACCAGAAATATTTAAGTTGTGGGTCTGGCTTAGCTTAGGTCTATAAAAATAAGATTGCCAGTTCGTAGAGTTGTTGTAATAAGCATTTAAACTGTCTGATAAGAAAGGAGTAGAATTCACTAAATCTATAGCGTGGTTTGCTGAAGTGTCATAACGCATAATTTGATCAATTCGCAATAACCGTTCGTCTTTACCACCGACTACAGTACGCAATTGAGGAACGGCTGACATAAATGCCTGGCCATTGTAACGTACAACAGGCACTTTAGAATTACCACGCTTAGTTGTAATCAAAATTACCCCATAAGCACCCCTCGATCCATAAAGCGAAGTAGCTGCAGCATCTTTTAGAACGGTTATATCTTCAACATCCTCTGGTGGAATCTGAGACGCTGGAGAAACACCAGGTCCTGCTTGTTGGAAACCGTAGGAATAATTTGTATTGTCATCCACAGGCACACCATCGATAACATACAAAGGAGACGTTGGGGTTAGAAATGACGCGTTTCCAGAACCAGATACGTTAATATTAGAAATACCACGTATAGTAACACTACCCCTGAAACCAGGAGCTCCCGTGTTATTTTGAATATTCAATCCTGCTACCTTACCTTGTAATAAAGACATTACGTCACCCGCTGGCTGACCTTGAATATCTTTTCCGGAAATAGTTACAGCAGAACCTGTATTCAATGTTTTGGTTTTAGTCTGATATCCTGAAGTTATGGTTACAACCTCTAATGTTTTCTCAGATGTATTCATTGCAATCCTGATATCTGTTCTACCGTTAACTTTTACAGTAACGGTTTCAAAACCTATATATTTAAAGGTTAACGATCCGTTATCGGCTACCTGAACCTTAAACTTACCATTTACATCCGTATACCCCAGCGGATTATTTCCACTACTGATATTGACTCCAGATATCGTTTCCTTTGATTTTGACGAGCCATCAGTGACCACGCCTGTCACGGTTATGCGCTGCTGAGCTATAGCAGCATTTTGCAAACCAAAACACAATAAAATAACTATGGTGTAAAAATACTTCATCGGAAATATGTTTTGTTTTAAATTATATCGTTCCATTAATCGTTATCAAATTTTGGTTTATCCCTTTTAAACCAGAAGGTTATCTCCCAGTCGCCTTTTTGGTAAATATTAAAGTTGAATGCCAGGTGACATTTCCTTAGAATGTTACCAAATGCCATTCTTTCGAATCTAAAAACAACTCTTGCCTGCTCACCCGAAAGCGTGGTATACTTAGTTGGATAGGCACTGCAAGGGATTGGATAAGCAACATCATATTTTACTTTAGTGGCATCCTTCACCATGTTAAATCCGTGAATCAGGTTCGGCCAGTCCGTTGTCGCAAACTTATCCGGATTGATAGGATTAGACAGCGTATCTATAAACTTAAAAGTGATGCTATTCCCGCTTCCCCCTTCAATTTTTTTGAACAAAACCTGCACGTCATCTCTTGTATTTAGTGGCTGGCCTCGCTCTCCAGTGATTTCCACACTGCTTGGACTCACTGATACGGATGGCCCCTGACCGGTTATCGGATCAAAGTTCGATGGCTCATAAGGACGTTCGCGTAACGGGCGCAACCTAAAATTCTGGAAATATCTTCTTCCTCCTGAATTAGACATCTCTACATCAAAAAGATAACCTGAGTCTGGCTGAGCCTTCACCATATTTAAATTTGCCGCTGCCCACATGATAAATTCTCCTGAATGAGGTCTTACTTCAAATAAGGAATGATTCTCTGTAGTACGTTTAGCATTGATCTCTGCTATAGATTTCTCGGTACCGTCATATGCAGTTTTCCATACAGTTACCGGATATTTGTTCGTTAGCTCAGGAGCATCTTCTCCTGAAAAGGTCCTCATATTTACAATCTTGAAATCCAAAGGCCTGCTGGAATTCCCGTATTGAAAATTATTGGCAAACAATGTGTTTCTTCCTAAGACCGGCTGGTATACATATTGAGTATATTGAGAATCATTTGCTATTGATAAGCGCTCATTGGGTAAATTCTTTCTACACGACGTTAATAGCAAACCGCCTGTAAATATGGTTAAGAATACTTGTAAGATATATATAATATTTTTCATCATTCCTATCTAGTTGTTCAATCTGTTTGTGAATTCATCAAAGCCAAAATTATGTACCGCAGATAAAATGTTAATTGTGGCATTGTTAGTTTTGATATTTACGGCATTTGTTGTAGTTGTTACCCAATCTATATTAAAAATAGATCCTTTTGTATCGCTGAAATTTAATACAGCAGGCCCGCCCTTTACGTAACCAGCTGAACTCGACTTAGTGTATTTAATATGCATAGGATAATCCTCAATTGAGTCAAATAAAGAACCGTCAGCACTGTTAAGATATGCATCTGTAGTTCTTTTTCCTTTAACAATATACTTACACAACATCTCATACAGCTGAATTTCATCTGCATTAGCCAGGTATACTGGAGCCTTTCCCTGTGCTTTACGTGCTATATTTAAATATTTAATGGCCGCCTGGAAGTTTTTGTTAACAGGAGCAAAAACCGTTAACTCCTCAGTAGTCAATGAGGTCTTCAATGCCGGATAACGGTCAAGTACTAACAACAGGGAATCAAAAGTGCCAGCAGGCTGAGCCTTAAGATAATCCATTGCTGTCCCATTAAAAGTCTGTACTGTATTTACATAATCATAATAAGGCGAATCACTTTTTTTACATGCGCCAGCGCACAAGCAAATAAGCCCTAAAAGAAAAAATGTGCTTTTTTTATATACTATATTTTTCATTCTATTTCTAATTAGGTTAGTTATTGCCAATAAGGATTTTGAGTAATTGATGAATTCGCCGTGATTACATCCTGAGATACCGGCCAGTAAATTCCACCTGCTTGCTCAAATTGTTTAAAAGTCATCTGCTGGCCATTCTTCACAGCAAAAACACCGTTAGAGTTTTTAATTCTGTTATACCTTATGATATCATACCATCTCCAACCCTCGCCCATTAATTCTCTTCTTCTTTCTGCAAAAATTGCAGCCATCAAATCCGGTGTAGTTGTCGGAGAAAAGCTAATTCCTCTTAAATTACAGGCCCTGTTTAGCGCATTAAAAGCGTCCTCCTTCTGACCTAAAGCAGCTAAAGCTTCTGCTCTCAACAAAGTGATTTCTTCCATGCGGCTAAATACCATAGATGAACTGAATAATGTCACATTCCCTGAGGTATTAGATGGATAAATAACTTTCACTTTATTAAAGATTGGTCTTTCAGACTGGAAATTGTAAAAGTAATTTGTTCTGTACTGCTTGGTAACCACATCAATGCTAAAGCGCAAATCTGCAGCATTCGGGAATGCCTTAAGAATAGTGTCCTTAGGTACAAACATCTCTGGCATTGACTTCGGAATAAATGGCGATGCCAATGTCAATTGCTCAATATGACCATTTGCCGTAGACAAACCGTTACCTGCTTCAAAAGGAAAACCTACCATAAGATTTGCTCTCTTATAAGCAAATGGACTATAGTTATTTTGATTTTCTGTTAATGCCAGCATATCTATATAGTCCAATGGATTCGCACCATCAACGAAATATTGAGTAGATTGATTATCCAATACGAATTTGGAATAATTCGCCGCATCTATATAATTACCTTGCCACGCAGCTATGTGCGCAAGAATGATGTAAGCCGACAACCTGGTAAAAACAATACCATTCCACGAAGGCCAATCAGCACCATAATATAAACCAGGCATAATCGGATCGGTTCCACCATATCTGAAAGGCACTACCTTTGCAGACGCAAGAACCTCATTTGTAGCATATGCCAAAACCTTCTGCTGAGATGTTCTTGCCAGTTTAATGAACTCACCATCATGTGAAGAGGTAAGCAAAGGAACGTCTCCCCAGATTCTGCTCATATAAAAATATGCGAATCCCCTCAGCATTCTTGCCTGTGCAACGTCTACATCATTATTAAGTTTTGTATAACGAGGATCCAAAGCCAATATCTCTTTTGATCGCTCCACAAAAAGACTTGCTGCATTTATAGCCGCATAAAATCTCCTCCAGTTTGTTAAACGATTAATTACAGGATATGACGCATTCAATTGCCCATTCACAACCGCTTTTAAATCCGCACGATTGGTAATAGTAAAGTCACCTTGTCTTAAGTCACCCAATACCCAATGTCCGTTATCAGCTACAGTAGCTGAACGAAGTAATCCATATACCGACAATAAATTGGCTTTAGCATCCTCTAACGTTTTCCAGTTAGTTTCTTCCGTAGCTAACCTTGTTGAGGCGACGTCGTCAATTTTCTTACACGAAAAATTCCCTACTCCTATCAGCAGCATAAAAACCGCAGCAGAAATTTTGTAGAAATTATTCCTTTTATTGATTATATAATTCATATTAACTCTATAATTATTTTATAAATCCAATTTAAAACCTAATACAAACGTTCTTGGGATGGTTAAATTCGCACCATCATAATATCCGTTATAGTTTACCAATTCCGGATCTGCACCAGAAAAATTAGTTACTGTAAAAACGTTCATAGCAGTTGCATATAAATATGCTCTTCTGAAATTTCCTGATTTTTTAAACAACGTCGTTTTACCAAAGTCATAACCTATTGTTACTGATCTCAGTTTCATGTACGATGCATTTTCCAGGAATAAATCCTGATCTACTCTGTATGCATCAACATCGCTCCATGGGTTGTAAATCGGATAAGTTTTTTCATTATCAAATGTTTGCCATGAAGAAACTTCCTTAACAGAGTTGATATCATTTCCAGCTTCACGGTTGATAAATCCATAACGGGTTGACTCATATTGATTCATCGCCTTTTGTCCCAACGCAAATATTAAATTAAAATTAAGATCAAAACCTTTGTAGGCAAGTGTGTTATTCCAACCACCAATGAATTTTGGCAATCTGTCACCAGTCAGGACTTTGTCCTTACTGTCTATCCTATTGTCATTATTATAATCTACCCAGTTTGGATCTCCTGCCTTCAATGGTATCCCATTAAATGTTCTACCTGCTGGAACTTCTCCGTTGCTACCGTAAATGCCATTGTTAGTATATAGCCAGAAACTACCTACAGGCTTACCCACAACTAACTTGTTGTCGCCGTTGATCACTTCAGTCAAACCTTCCGGCAATGCCTTAAGCTCATTTTTATTGTAATTTAAGTTAACGCTAGTATTCCAGTTTATTCCATTAGGCTTACTGATCACCAATCCGTTTAGCATCAATTCCAGACCTTTGTTGTTAATATTCATACCCGTTTTGTGAGTAAGACCATAACCTGTCTCGAATGGCACCGGAATCCCGATAATCTGATTTTTATCGTCTCTGTTATAAGCTGTAACTGCTGCATTCAACCTGTTATTAAAGAAAGATGCATCTATCGTTAAATTGGTTCTGTCTGCATATGGCAATGTAATTCCATATCCAATGAAACCACTGTCGTAAGGCCTGTTAATTCCAAGTCTACCACCGTATCCAGGTATTGTTGGCTCCTCAAACCATCCATTTTCTGAACGATATTGAGGTCCGGCAGCATAGCGGTCATCAAGGAAAATTCTAATACTTCTACCCCAACCTGCACTAATGTTTAACTTGTCAAAAGTAGTACTGGTTTTAAAAAATTGCTCCTTAAGATTGAAATTCGCATTAAACGCCGGAGTGGTCACCCATCTGCTGTCTGGCTGTCCGTTTGATGAACCATCTCTTCTAAGAATCGCACTTAACTCGAAAATGTTATTATAGCTATACTTTGCAGAGCCATAAATAGACATCAAATTATTTTTTTCCTTATCAATATATCTGAAAACATAAAATCCGCCAGAAGATAAAGTATTTAAATATCCGCCTGTTGCTGAATTACCGTTAACCAGGTTCAACTTTACATAATCATTAGGGCCATTGTAAGCTCGTGCGTAATTATATTTATAAGTATCTCCCTGTAAACTTTGTCCTACTTCAAAATCAATCGTATTTTTCTTATCTATTGTATATTTATAAGATGCCTCATTATTCATAATGAGGCGTTGACTATAACCGAAATAGTTAGAAATATAACTAACACCATCCATTAAAGTTGAAGGCGTAAAATAATCCCTGCTACCTTCATTATAATCAAAAATCAAGCTTGTCGAAAGAATTACTTTATTCACTTTCGCACTTAACGTAAGGTTACCATTTAGGATTGAAGAACGGTTGTTATCAACATTTTTATCATTCTCAGTAAGGAACCCGCTATAAATAGCTGCATTAGGAGATAACGGACTTGACAAATCCGGTATATACCTGGTTTCTGCAAAACGATCTCTTAAACTCTTATTTCTAAATCTATCTAAACGAACCGCATTTACCACACTTGAAACTGTGAGCCATTTAAATGGTGCCATATTGATTCCAAAGAAAAGATTGTATCTATTGATCTTCGTATCGTCGGCATTACCTGCATTCTTCGTACCTGAACCAAAAAATCTAAAATTAGCTCTGTCACTACCACCGGTAATCCCCAAATCAGCTGAAAACGTAGGTGTGTTTTTATAATATAGATCATTCCAGTTTGACGGACCATAGTAGGCTGTATTCGTAGAGTCCCTTAAGTAAGATGCATAACCATCGTAATTCTCGGCAGTTGCATATTTTTGATAAAAAGGCTTTCTGAAATTATTCTCATAAACCCCGTTAACTGTGTTTACATTAGGAGGTGTTACGTAACCGAAATAAGAATTCAAGCTAATGTCTTTAAGACCTGCTCTTGCATTCTTTGTCGTGATATATATTGCTCCATTCGCAGCATTTGGGCCCAGTTTAGCCAATTCAAAAGGATCCTTAACTACTGTAATTGACTGTACGTTCTCAATATTAATTTGTGACAGCAAATTTGTAGCGGGGCCAATTCTATTGTAGTCGTATTTTTGTACATCAAAAGCAAAAGGATTATCCTGTACGAGTGGTACGCCGTTTAAATAAACGGCCGGCTGCAATGCATAGATATCTCTTTTTGTAAATAATAGGCCTGATGCTCCCTGAACAATGATACTTTGCTCAGTACCTGGTTCTCCGTTTGGCTCCTGCACGTATACTCCAGCCAAATTTCCCTTAATTATTTGTTGCAATGACAAATTAGGAACTGGAGCTGAAGAACGAATATTTATGGTATCACGTCCAGTTTTAAATCTCTGCAACGCTTTAACCATCTGACCAATTGTATCTGTTTTTATGGAATAAATGGATGAATCCTTCTTAGACTTGGTAGTATCTTGCTGAAAAACAAAATAGCTCTTGTCTGATGTCTTATGCCACGTTTTATTAGCATATAAAGATTGTAATCCAAAAATAGATAAAAACAAGGTAAAAGAAACGCTTGTATAAATTTTAACCATTTTATTAGTTTAATTAAAGTTTTAGTGTTTAAAAAATAATCTCGATTGTTAAAATACCAATTGGAAATTACATCGATTTGAGATTATTGGCCATAGAAACGCCAAAGGACAAAGAGTAATTTTTTTTGAACATAGAATTTGGATTAGGATTGTTTAATATTAATTCTTAGCGCAAAAAAATGCATTAAGAACGATTAGTTTGTTTTAGATTTAGTTATAACCAATAGAAAGAGAGATCATGCAATCGATGACCTCTGTCATCTTATTTATTAAAGATGAGTAAATCGGTTTTCGAAAAGATTAAAGTAAAGGTTTGGTTCATAGTCGGTTTTTTGGGTTAGGTTGTTCTGTTCATTTATATAAAATATATGTTCAATACTATTGTTCCCTAAACAATTAACTTACACATATTTAAATATACAAAAACTAAAGTATAACATTAAGTCTAACATGTTATATATAATATCAACGCAAACGGTTGATATTCAAATTACCCTATTTATTTTAACCGGAAGCTTTCTTTACAAGAACTACTTAAAAAAAAATTGGATTCATTAACCATAAAGAGTTAAAAATATTGTGATAATCACAAAATAGATCAATTAATTTCTTCAAAGAAGAAAAGACGAAGAAAAACAAAGTGTTGATGCAAGCAGAATGCCAATGCTATTCAAAAAAACAACACAACCGTTTGCATTACATAAAAACCGCCTTAATAGTAACAAAAAGGAGGCTTACGATATAACAGACTCACGAAAAATCAACTTTTCACTGTCTTAAATCTGTGTTTAAACTACTAAAAAGGACATTCTGCCCTTTGGAATCTTTGACAAAATTAATTCAGTTTTTACACTTTATTGCAAAACAGATATGAAAACGTTTTCACAAAGTAAAGCAGAATAAATATACAATGCAAATTTTTTTAAACTTTACATTAGGCTATGGGACAGTCAAAGTAATATATTACCTGATTAATAACTATTTATTGATCAAGACGATTAAAATTAAATATAGTATTGATAAAAATTTCTCATGAAAACGTTGTCATAAAAGGCATGAAATAGCTACGGCAACAATACAATCAATGTGTTCAGCTCCGATAATACCTACTAAAATAATAAAGCAATGAATTACCTGACCTCACCAAGGTATAAAGAAAAATAAGACTCCGGAAAACTCATAAACAATGACGAATCGTCGGCATTAGCGGCCTGCTAAATACTAAGTGATACTGCTACCGATTAAAGCCAGTCAATGATAGATAGGATGACCTAAAAATCATGCATATCGCCGCTCAATAAACAGCAAGTATTTATGAACAAAAGTGCAGTTACTCCGCACATGATGAATTGGCCTGAAAACAAAAAAGCCACTCGTTTGAGTGGCTTTTGCGGACCGGACGGGACTCGAACCCGCGACCTCCGCCGTGACAGGGCGGCATTCTAACCAGCTGAACTACCGGTCCGTTTTCCCGTTGTTTGTATCGTTGTTTCGTTTCGGGATTGCAAATATAGGCACTTAATTCAACTTTGCAACATTTATTTTAAAATAATTGCAAGTCCTTAATTTCCAGAACCTTCTTTTAACTTCTCTGCATTCTCAGCAAATTGCAATGCATCAATTAGCTCCTGAACTCCACCATCCATAATTCCGTTCAGGTTATAAAGCGTCAATCCGATACGGTGATCAGTAACCCTGCCTTGAGGATAATTATAGGTCCTGATCTTAGCTGAACGGTCTCCCGTAGACACCATTGTCTTTCTCCTGGCTGCGATATCACCATTTTTTTTCTGCAGCTCAATATCGTAAAGCTTACTGCGCAGCATCTCCATGGCAATAACCCGGTTACCCAACTGAGAGCGCTCCTGCTGACAAACCACTACAATTCCTGAAGGTCTGTGCGTCAACTGCACCTTAGTTTCTACCTTATTTACATTTTGTCCACCCGCACCACCAGAACGTGAGGTCTGCAGGTCAATATCAGCTGGATTAACATAAAGATCAATTTCTTCAGCTTCTGGTAAAACAGCAACTGAGGCTGCTGAAGTATGAACGCGGCCCTGAGTTTCTGTATCTGGCACACGCTGTACGCGATGCACACCAGATTCATATTTCAACTGTCCGTAAACATCTTCGCCACTCACCTTTAAAATCACCTCTTTGTAGCCTCCGGCTGTACCTTCTGTTACGTCAACAGTTTCTACTTTCCAGCCTTTTTGTTCAAAGAAGCGACTGTACATTCTGTACAAATCCCCAGCAAACAAAGCAGCTTCATCACCGCCTGTACCACCTCTAATCTCGAATACTGCATTCTTGGCATCCTCAGGGTCTACCGGAATCAGCATCAGCCTAATCTTCTCCTCCATCTCCTCCTGCTGAACCAATAGCAAATCAAGCTCTTCTTTAGCCATATCACGCATCTCTGCATCTTTCTCTGTGCTTAAGATCTCCTTATTCGCTTCAATGTTGCTCATCACATTCTTGTAGACCTTATACTCCTCTACAATTTTACCAAGATCTTTATACTCTTTATTCAAAGCCGCAAAACGCTTCATATCCTGCATGGTATCAGGATTACTTAACTGCTCCTCAACATCTTCCCAACGCAGTTTAATTGCTTCTAATTTTTCTAACATATCTTTTTCAGAAACTTATATGATCATTAAGCCTCAATCTGGTTATAATTGAACACTTAATGCATGATTTTTATTCGGGCAGCAAAATTACAGCTTTTTTAATTAACCTTCTCAAAATACTTAAGACTTAATTCATTACCATCAAATACGGCATAAGAGTTAAAATTAATCCACTCTCCTATATTTACATATTTACTATTTGCAGTCAGATTTATTTCAAGTGGCAAATGCCTGTGTCCGAATACAAAGTAATCATAATGTTGTTTTAACAATTGCTCCCTTGCATAAATCGCCAGCCATTCATTTTCCTCACCCAAAAACACTTCTTCTTTGTTATTAGCAGCTCTACTATGTCCGGACCAGCCATTTGCTATTCCAAGACCAATTCTTGGAGGGATTAGCGAAAACAGCCATTGACAAACAGGATTTCTAAAAACCCTTCTTAGCAACTTATATTTCTTGTCACCCGGCCCCAATCCGTCACCATGATGTAAAAAGAACCTTTTCCCCGCCCGCTCAATAACCAATTCGTCGCTTACAATTTCAATTCCAATTTCCTTGATAAAGTAATCATCGACCCACATATCGTGGTTCCCCTTAAAAAAGTAAATCTTAATTCCGCCGTCAGCCATAGCCGCAAGCTTACCCTGCAAACGAATGAATCCTTTGGGAACAACCGTCTTGTATTCAAACCAAAAGTCAAATATATCTCCCATCAAGAACAGCTCACTACAGCTTGATTCAATGTAAGTTAACCATCTAACGATGCGATCTTCACGTTTTCTGCTCTCCTCAAAATCAGGAGAGCCTAAATGAAAATCAGAGGCGAAATATATGTTCTTAGTCATCAATAAAACAAAGATAAACAAAATATCAACCAGGTTTCATTTCAGAAGTTCTACAGATTATGTAGAATATTAACAAATAGAATCGTTATTGATAACAAAAGTTCGTAAATTCGCACAAATTTTAAACACATGATTTCTACTGATATAGCCATTATTGGCGCCGGACCCGTAGGTTTATTTGCAATTTTTGAAGCTGGATTATTGAAGATGCGTTGTCATTTAATTGATTATTTGCCTCAGGTGGGTGGACAACTATCTGAAATATATCCTAAAAAACCAATCTACGACATCCCTGGCTACCCGACAGTATTGGCTCAGGAACTAATCGACAACCTGATGGAACAAGGAAAACCTTTTCATCCTGGTTTTACATTAGGTGAACGTATAGAAGGTTTAGAAAAACGTGGTGAAGGGGATTTTGTACTGACCACAAACATGGGTACAATTATAGAATCCAAGGTGGTCGTAATTGCAGGCGGACTAGGCTGTTTCGAACCTCGTAAACCAGCGGTAGCCGGTCTTGAGCAATTTGAAAATGGCAGAGGGGTAAATTATATGATCCTTGATCCGGAGCAATACCGCGGACAAAAGATGGTAATTGCAGGTGGGGGCGACTCTGCCCTGGACTGGACCATCTTCCTTGCTGATATCGTAGAGGAATTAACACTGGTACACCGCAGCGAAAGCTTCCGTGGCGCGCCTGATTCTGTAAACAAAGTAATGGCATTAGCTGAAAGTGGTAAAATCAACCTGATCTTAAACAGCAACCTTAACTCTGTATCTGGCTCAGGAAAACTTGAAAATGTAGAAATCGTTCACAACAAAACATTAGAGGCTACCAACGTTGCTGCTGATCACCTGATTCCTTTGTTTGGCTTAAGTCCTAAATTAGGACCTATTGAGCAATGGAACCTAAACATCAGCAAAAGTGCAATAGAGGTAAATACAGATGATTATTCAACCAATATCCCTGGTATATATGCAATTGGCGACATCAATACCTATACAAATAAATTAAAACTGATACTTTGTGGTTTCCACGAAGCAGCTTTAATGAGCCATAGCGCATATCAATATATGAACCCGGGAATTAAATACACCATGAAATACACTACTGTAAACGGTGTATCAGAATTTTAAACATGGAAGAAAATAACATTACCCTACACGTCCAAAATTCGGACGGCAGCCGTACAACTCTTGAAGCTCCTGTAGACATGGGACTCAGCCTAATGGAATACCTTAAAGCTTGTGAGTATGATATACTTGCTACTTGTGGAGGAATGGCACTTTGCGCGACCTGCTGTGTAGATGTACTCGAAGGCGAAGAAAAACTCAATGAAATGACCGATGATGAGTATGCTATGCTTGACACCCTGCCGGATTTGTTACCAAATTCAAGGCTGGCCTGCCAACTGCAATTAAACCCGGCCATGGACGGCTTGGTTGTCAAACTTCATCACGCAGAATAAAGCTTAATTTTCAACCGCAGCGGCAGTAACTGTTTTGGTGGGGTTGCCTATAATTTTATACTCACCCTCACCTTTCAAAATAGCAAGCATTTTAGTAGAATTAACCAACAAAGATTTAGCAGCCGCCAATTCTTTATCATACTGAAATGCTTGTATAACTCTACCTTTATCGTAATAATAACGGCTTACGATCTGAGTCTCCAATACTTTCTTAATTTCATGCTTATAGGTTAGCAAATCTGTTCTCTTAGCTCCAAGCATCTTAGTCTTCAAATCATCCAGATCAGCTTTAACAGCTGCCAGTTTATTCTCTTTTTCAGCTTCTGTTCGAAGATCCGACAACAATCTTTCTGTACGTGAGGTATAAGAATAATCCTTTCCGGCCAGCGAAGACACAAACTGATTATAATCGGCGTCACTCAACTGAAAGCTCTCAGCTGGCGCTATAGTTTTATTTTTCTTTTTAAAATCATTGGCGTAGTCAAAGAACAAATTCTTGCTCACGATAGATATCGTAACAGGGCTTGGTTTTGAGTTGGCCACCACCACATCCGGATACACACCATTGCCGTCATAGACATTTCTGCCTGCCTTTGTATTGAATTTATTAGCCACAGAATCTGCAAACTTAAGCGTCTTCCCATTCGCATCCCTATGGGCATAATCCAATGCCTGGATACATCTCCCTGATGGAGTAAAGTATTTCGCTACTGTAACCTTAACAAGACTATTGTAAGGCAAATTAAATGTCTGTTGTACCAGACCTTTACCATAACTCCGCTGCCCAACTACAATTGCTCTATCCAAATCCTGTAAGGCTCCTGCTACGATTTCAGAAGCTGAAGCAGATGAACCTCCTACCAAAACAACCAGGGGCATCTGTGGTAATAACGGGTCGCTATAGGTTTTATAAGTAACGGTTTTCTGAGGGTTTCTCCCTTTCTGAGTCACCACGGTGATGTCTTTATTGATAAACAGGTTTACAATCTTTACTGCCTCCTGCAAAATACCACCGCCGTTATACCTCAAATCAAGAATCATACCCTTAGGTTGCTGCTTATTCAAAGCAACCGCAGCTTCTCTTACCTCCTGAGCGGAATTTTCAAGAAACTTATCCAGACGGATGTAAGCAATGTTATTGTCCGTCATGCCTGAATAAGACACGTTAGGCTGCTTAATCTCTTCCCTGGTTAGCTTCTTACTGATGACAGCCCCATCTCTGATGACCAGCAGGTCAACAGACGATCCCTTCGGACCGCGTAAAAGCTGACTGATTTGATTACGGTCCTTGCCTTTAACCTCATTTGTATTGATCTTTACAATCTGGTCCCCCGGCTTCACTCCTTCTTTATCTGCCGGGTAGCCCTGACTCACTTCATTAACAAACAACTTCCCTTCTATAAACAGCGTACTGGCACCAATACCTCCATATTGTGTACTCACATACTTTAGTTTATAATCCTCAATCTCCGATTCTGGAACATACTCCGTGTAAGGATCAAGCCCGTCAAGCATAGCATCTATGCCGGTACGCATTAAATCTGAAGGATTGGTTTCATCAACATAATTGATGTTGATCTCCTTATATAAAGAAGCAAAAATATCAAGGTTCTTCGATACCAAAAACAAGTCTTCCTTGAAGGACCATGTTAAAGAAGCAAAAGCGATAAGCGCAAATGCGGCGGCGAGTTTGTATTTTTTCATCATGCACGAATCCGTTTAGATATAAAAATACACAAAAAAACTATAATCTATTCCCCTCAGGGTCAGCAAGTGCCTTTTTTATTGTAAATTCAACATAATCCCTATCCCGTTTCACCAAATCCATCAATTGCTGAACCAGCTGATCCTCCTGACCAGGAGTAAAAGAAAGATTTACTTGAGCCAAATCACGATATTTTCTTAAAAATTTGATCTTAACCTTTTTCCAGGTTTCAGGAGTAAGTGTAAAACTTGCCATAAATAAATACTTTGAGGCAAAAATAGGAAAATTTATCAGAGCTATGTATGCATTTTTACAACAAAAACCCCGGCCGCTGCCAACCGGGGTCTGAATAAAAAATGCAATTATCAATAGGCTCGGACTAAGGCGTCATTTACAGCCTTTAGTAATGAATTCGCCCCGTTTGAATCCTGATAAAACTCCCACATCAACATGCCGTTAGCAGACGATTTAGCCAACAAAGCCTTTTCTTTTGCCAATGGAACTCCATTGTAATAGTATACAGATCCTGAAACAGTGAAAGACTCCAGGTTAGGGTCAGCGCCCTGTCTCAGCAGATCTCTAAAAGTAATTGCAGTATTCGCCGAGTTCTTACCATAAGCTGGCATACCCAATACTGCTTTCGCCTTAGGAATTCCTTTTTGGGTGATCCAGTAGTTCAACACATCCTGAGCCAATATCAGGGATGAATGATTCGGATTGCCTTTATAATTGGCACCATCATAGGCCATCAGATTGATAAAATCCATTGCCTCCACAGCCCCCAGCGTAATGCCATCTCTTATTCCTCCTGCGTATACTCCCGCAGTTACCGCAGCACTCAAATATTTATGCCAGGCATGCAGTTCCGCAGAGAGATCCTTCATAAATGCCTCGTAGGTTATCTGATTCCCCCGGTCTGCCGTAGGGTATTCCCAGTCGATATCTATTCCATCCAGATCATTATTAACCGCAAAACTCACAATATTCGCGATAAACTTCTTTCTCAGGGAAGGATCCCTGACCAGGTTCTCATAGATTTCCTTTTCAGCTGCTGAAACGCCGGCAATAGAGACGGCGAATTTCACTCCATTGTCCTTCGCCATTTGTTTCATTTTCTGAAAATTCGCCGGTTTCGCAATAGCTTTTATTGTACCATCTGCGTTAGGGTAGGCAAATGCATAATGCAAATGCGTAATCATCTTATACTTCCTGAGTTCTATAGAATCCGGCTCTCTTGATTCCGCATAGTAGGCTACTATTTTAAAATCAGTATTGGACACATAAGGGGTTGCAGGCTTTTGCCTGACCACAGTATTACCCGTATTGTAGTTATCCGGAACTTCAGCAATGTCCTTCTTGCATGCCTGCAGGATCAAAAGACATAAAGTCAGTGAATATAGTATCTTTTTCATATGTAATTACCTTAATGTGTTGTCTATTGCTAAACCATATGGAGCATAACCTTTTATCAGGAAAGTCTTCGCATTACTGCCGTTCAGCTCATACCTGTAAATGCCCGACTTATCCTTCTCCGCTGCATTTACCGTCGAAGCATTAGGATTAGCAGGAGCGACATTCTCCTTAATGGTATCATTATGCCTGAATCCAATGTACAAATAGCCGCCATTGGCATCGCCCGGCCTGATATCCAGCGCCATTCCCGTTACAAAGGTCTGCTCATTAGCACCTCCCTGGTTAGAGAAATTTGCCAGATCATCGATCAGCTGAACATTGGTACCATCCAAATTACACTTAAACAATCCCTTAGTCCCAAAATTACTCGTGAAATAGATCTTGTTGCCCACTGTATCTACCACGAAGCTCTTAACTGCACTGTTAATATCTATTTTCTTAGAAAAGGTCTTGTCTTTCCTATAAACAAAGATGGCTTTACCGGCACTCGAGGCCTTAGACATCCATATTTCATTTTTTACAATCCTGATCGCTCCGTCTACCCAGGTACTCACGCTGGTTCCACCATTATCCGCCGGCGCAGGGGTTATAAATGCTCCCGGATATTGCACCTGCTTGGCAGTTGTAGACACCGTCCTGATACCGTTATTTCTAATCACGAAATACATCATTCCAGCCTGATCTATCGCATGGTTAAACGGATCAATCTGGTAACCTGTACCCGCTCCTGTGAAAAGTCCGGTGTTTTGAGTCAATACCACTTTATCCTTTCCTTCCAGATCTACAGAATAAATCTGCCCGTCGCCATTTTGCCAGGCTACCGTTTCCGGTAAAGCACCACTAGGAAATTTGATGATGTTGCCCGGCTCGTTTACGTAAAGCCTTCCATTATATACACTCAAACCAAATGGATTCACACCCGTAGTTATACTCAATGGCTCTACCTTTCTCGTGGCCTCATTGGTGGTTAGGGCATATTTATAGATCTTATTGGTCACCACATCAGTAAAGTACAGTATCTTCGCCAGCTCTCCTTTTACGTTTACCTGCACTGTTGTCACCAGCGTTTCTTCTCCGTCATTTATAGTTAGCTTCACCGTATGTATACCTTCGGTTTTGAAGATAACCTTCGGATTTTGTAGTGTGGAAGTCAACCCAGGCTCACCAAAATCCCAGGAGAACGTAAGGTTCTTATCAGGAAATTTAAATGCCAGTCCTTTAAATTCAAATTCACCCAATACCAGTATATTCTCAGGAACAACAATCCTTGGCTTCATCTTAACCACATTGATCTCTCTAGTGATGGAATCCACTCTGCCCCCCTGCCATGCCACAAGCGTGACCTTGTAATTTCCCGGAATGGCGTAAACAAGTGTATCCGGCACAACCTTTTCACTGGTAGCGCCTTCCGAAAGCCCTTGTTTACTGAGCGTCTTCCCATTTGGAAATTTCCATAAAAACTTCTCCGAAAACCTCGACCTGTTTACCAGGATCAGTTTAGTTGGCGCAGTAATTTCTCCCTGAGGAAAATCAAAGTGCACGTTAAAATCACCGGTAGGTTCAATCCTGGTAATCTCATCGTCTTTACAGCCTGCCAGAGACAGGAACAGCGAGAAGAAATACAATAAATATCTTTTTTTCATAATGCTTAATACTTAGTCTGAAAAACATTAATTACCTCGTTTACAGCAGATTTCTGAGCAGTAACTTTTACTTTCAGCGTCACAATCAGATCTCCTTTTTTTGTAGCAGTCTTTAGCGCATTGCTAATCAAAAGCTGCTTGGTCAGGTTCTTATTCAGATTCTCCTTACCTGCAGCCGTCAACGACGCTCCGCTGATATCTCCTGCAGGAGCAGCTGGAAACAATGCTTTGTAATCCAGAACATTGATACTCCTCGACAAAAGGTCCTTAAGGGATTTAAATCCCTCTTCACTGATTGCATTGATCAAAGCAGCATCCTTAGCATCCGCTTGCTTAAACTCTTTATAGGCTTCACGGATCACGTAAGAATCTGAAAGTGTCTCAAAATACCGGTTCAGGTCACTCTTGTCGACCGTACGCCATACTTCTTCTTTATGCAGTGAATCCACTATCAGAAAAGCAGGTGTCTTATCATCTATCCAGCTATTAAGGGAAGTATTGTTCAGTTCCAGGTTAACTGCATATTTTTCTACCGCAGTCCTGATAAATTCAACTTTAGCAATCTGATCACTCACATGCCAGGTTGAAGCGGTTATTACAATGGAATCTCCCAAAGCAGGAGTCCTGTTATTTAAGGTAACCCGCAGAGATGCCCTATGGTCGTCATTGCTGCTGCCAACAATATCCTCAATAGGACTCTCTTTCTTGCAGGCAAGCACAAACATGGCCAGCACCGCGACTAAAAATATCTTATATAATTTCATACCGTTAGTTTTTTAATTGTGATTGCTCTGCCCACCAAACAGGAGTAAATGTCCAGCTTCTCGCTCCCGCACCTAATCTTTCTATCTCTCTGGGATTGTAGATGTATTCCGTTTGTTTATCATAAGGCAAACGTTGTATCCATTTACCCTGCCATTCCGCCAATGCATTCTTAGGATAATAAATACCCGGATAAGCAGTAGCGCTATAGCCATATCTTCTCATATCTACCCAGGTCTCAGGCTGCAGGTACAAGGCAACATACTTTTGCATCATAATGTCACTGATTTTCAAATTGCCTGCACTTGAGATAACTTTTGAACTGCCCATATAAGCTGTAATGTCTTGTTCAGATACTCCTAGTCTTCTTAAGTTCGCTTCAATCCCTGCCTTATAAGCTTCATGAGCGGTTGGTTTATCTTCTTTTTTAAAGGCAACTTCAGCTTTAATAAAATACAGCTCCTCTTTTAGTATGAAAGGCAATGGTGAATCATTTGCTGTCCAGAATCCATTGTACAGGTTGGCAAAATCAGCCATTGTAGTTCCGGTTGGCAATCCGGCCGTAGAGGTTCCTTCAGATGCTCTGGCCGACAAATATTTATTATTTGCTCCCGGAGTAGTCAGTTTATATAACCTTGGGTCATGCACCAGTCCATTTTCATTTACGGTCAGATAATTCATCAGAAAGTCCGTATGCATAGATTCTACCAGGCTATTTCTTATATCTGCAAAATTCCATTCCGGACTCGCAACTTTAGGTCCCCACAAATTCATTTCCCATTCCCTCGTCGCACCCTTTGGATAATAAAAAATCGCATCACTAAATGTATTTAAGGCATCATTTACAGTATTCAGTGTCCTGTCATATCCATTGTCAAAATTTGCTGTATGCAAATACATCCTGGCCTTTACAGCCTTAGCAAAAGCTGCCCATTTTGAAACGTCACCCTGAAAGATCAGGTCTGACGTCGCGTCCATTCTTTTATCAGAAGGGCCGGCCTTAGCCAAGTCAGCTAATCCATCTTCCAGCAACTGAGCAATTCCCTCATACACTGCCTGCTGAGTGTCATACACAGGGTTAAAACTGCCGCTGTAAGCTTCCTTGAAAGGCATATCGCCAAAAGAATCTGTAGCCGTCAGGTAAGAATAGGCCAGCATGATCTTACCAACACCCATATAATTGTAAGAACCTTCAATCTGCGCGGTCTCTATCATCCCTTTGCAGTTGCTGCCCACATCAAAATAATGCCATCTCCAGGCACCCAAACGGGTAACGTCGTTATAATTCCACAATGCTTCTATCTTACTCGTATTCAAACGATTTGTGATATAAAAAGCGTGGTATGCTGAAAAACGTGCATGGGAGTAATTATGATAAGCCATATTTCCCAAAATTGCCGGCAACCTTAAACTTGTGGGGGCCGTAACCGGATTAACCGGGTTGACATTAATGTCCAGCTTGCTGCATGAAGTGGCTACAACCAGAAGCAGCACCGGAATTGTTTTTATAATATTTTTCATCTCTTACTGATTAAAAACCTACTGAAAGACCTAATGAATACGTTTTGGAAATAGGAATGTTACCATAATCCACCCCCATCGTGCTACCCCCGCCGCCACCGGCATTCGGACCTGCACTGTTCACTTCCGGGTCACCACCGGAATAATTGGTGATTAAAAACGGATTCTGTGCAGACAGCTCTATACTTAACCTGGACACCCTAAGTTTTTGCGAAAGGCTCTTCGGCACAGTATAGCCAAGTGTAATGTACCGCACTCTTGCCCAGTTTACAGTTTCTATAAAGTTAGACCCCACCGGAGTATACCTGTTTGTAAAGAATGCGTAATCGGCAGCTACTTCCTTCGTGTTTTTCACGAACGAACCATCGGGTTGCTGTACTACCCCATTAAACACCATCATCTGGTCTCTATATTCACCTATGTCTTTTGCAATACCTCTCGATATCATACCCAGGCGCGTTGCATTATACACATCTCCTCCAAAACGGAAATCCCAAAGGAAAGAAAGCGAGATGTCTTTGTATTTGAATTTATTCAGGAACCCGATGTTGAATTTCGGTTCCCTGTTGCCCAGGTATAACTGTGAATTTTCCGAATTGATTACTGGATAACCGGTATCATCTACGATCGTATAACCATCCGCATTCTTTTTATAATCGGTGCCGATAATTCCCAATACAGGCATATTGATCATCGACCCTGCTATTGCTGCCGTATAAGGCTGTCCAAATGTATAAGGGAAAACCTCTATCTGTCCGGGGAACTTCAGCATTTTCGAGGTATTTTTCCAGGCATTTAAAGTTACATTCCAGTCAAAATCTGAGGTCTTAACAGGACTGCCGCTCAATGACAGCTCAAAACCCCTGTTTCTCAAACTACCCGCATTGAAGGCCTTGATCACAAATCCTGTTGTCAGGGGAACCCTCGCTGTAATGATCTGATCATGGCTTTCTTTAATGTAATAAGCACTCTCCACTGTCAAACGATTTTTAAACAACCTCAACTCCAGGCCAAATTCAGTTTCTTTTGTAGTCTCCGCAACCAAATCCAGGTTACCTCCTGTAGGATCATTCTGGTAACCACCTCCTACACCCTGATTTTGCAGCAAATTGGTATTTGTCCTGTAAATCGGCGCATCCTTACCTACTTTTGCATAACTGGCCCTCAACTTACCAAACCATGAACTCCTGTTTTCAAACAGTTCAGAGAATGAGAAACTGCCTGAAAAAGATGGAGAATAAAATGAGCGGTTCGCTCTGGCCAGTGTAGATGTCCAGTCATTTCTGCCTGTTACGCCAACACTCACTATGCTCTTATAGTCCAGCTTAAAATCGCCATATACAGCATACCTTCTCCTTCTCGGAAAACCTTCGGTAACCGTCAGGTTATTTCGCTCAATGTTATTCACACTGTAAATACCCGGAACAATAAAGTTTTCTCCTGTAAAAGAGTTCGTTTTTGCTTCGTAGTACTCTGAGGAAGCCCCTAAAATCAAAGTTGCCCTCAAATCCTTGATCAGCTGCCTGTCAAACGTACTGTTGAAAATATTGGTGCTGTATTTATAATTGCCTTTCGTTTCGCGCAGTCTGCCATTCATATAACTTGGCGTGCCCTCCACCGTAATATTTGAAAACTCCTGATTGTAAAAATCCTGCCCTATTCGGTAAGACAGGTTAATCCAGTCATTCACTTTATAATTCAGATTACCATTTATCACAACACGCTGCGTCCCGGTTATTCTCGGATTTTTCATCACACCCCACATCGGCGACATGATCACAGTTTCATCTGCACCGGTATTGTCGTAATATTCATAAAAAGGCTCCCCATTCGGCTGCTCATACCTGTTGATATCAAACCTTCTCGGGTACAGGTAGATATTGTTCGCATATCCTCCGGAAGTACCTCCAACAATACCTTCCTGAATGTTGTTATTGATATAATTTGCCGAAGCGCCCAATTCCAGGTTCTTCGCCAATTTCGCACTACCCTTAATCAGGAAAGACAATTTATCTGAATTTGTATTCGGAATAATTGAAGACCCGTCACGGTAATTGCCGGACATGTAATAGTTGTATCTTTCCGATCCCCCATTCACATTCAGGTTCACATCATTGATAAACCCAGTACCAAAGAATCTTTCAATATTGTTGTAGATCAGCTCGTCCGACCTGAACCTTCTGCCCCATGAAGAAGTAGAAGTCTCATCATAAACACCTCCCAGACCTGTAGTAAACAAAGACTGTTGCTCAGGCACTTTACCTAAGGTTTCTAAAAACCCTTTGTAAGAACCATTGATCTGCATACTTCCTGCCTTACCTTTTTTTGTGGTGATGATCAAAGCTCCTGATGCCGCATCAATACCATAAAGTGCAGACGCCGCAGCTCCTTTCAGCACACTGATATCTTCTATGTCTTCGGGATTAAAATCTGCAAGCCTGTTGATCGTCCCATCCGAGGAAGCATTACTTACCCGAATTCCATCTACGATCATCAAAGGCTGATTATCGCCGGTTAAAGAAGACACCCCCCTCAAGATAATTTCTGAAGGCAAACCCGGAGAACCACCTGAAGAGGTGATCTGCGCGCCCGCGATCTGTCCCTGCAAACCATTGATGATGTTGGACTGATTGGCATCCCTCAGGTCATTGCCTTTTACTGTTTGCACAGAATAAGTAAGCGTTTTTTTGTTTCTTTCGATCCCCAAGGCAGTTACGACAACCTCGTTCAAAGATTTTGAGTCTGTTTTCAATGCTACATCAATCACAGCAGCATCTGCCACAGTAATTTCCTGAACTTCAAAACCGACATAAGAAAACACCAGTACATCGCCTTTTGCCGCTCTGATTGAATATGCGCCGTCTGCGTTGGTCTGAACTGCGGCGGCTCCTCCTTTAATCCTGACAGATACACCAGGCATAGTTAACTTATCGTCGGCTGATGTCACCTTGCCTGTAACCGTAATTTGCTGGGCAATTGCCTGAGCAACCAGCAAAAACGTACTCAAGAATAGCATGAGTATTTTTCTTTTCATAAAAGCTAATTTGGTTAATGATTAAGTTAGTATCTCTCAATTTCCCGGCAACCACACAAACACGCAAATAGTCGCAAAAAAACCAAGTATTAGTAAATATCATAAATGTTTTTCATTTAATTGCAAAATAAAGTACTATTTCATTCTTGTTACACAAATTATTGTTGCACAAACCCGCACAAAACCGCATTGCTTTTTTATTCATTTTTTATTTACTTTAGCCGAAAATAAATCGATGCTAAAAAGGGAAAGACATGATTTTGTGATGCGCCAGATCAACCTGCACAACAGGGTGCTCACTTCTGATTTGGTTCAGCTCCTCAATGTCTCCGAAGACACGATCAGACGAGACCTGCAGGAACTGTCGGACAGCAATCAGCTTTTCAAAGTCCATGGCGGCGCCCTTTCAAAATCTTACCAGTCTTCTTTTGATGATAGTGCGGTATATGCCAAGGACGCTAAAATCGGCATCGCCCGAAAAGCCATCTCGCTGATCAAGGATGGAATGGTGGTACTCACCGGTGGCGGGACAACCATTATAGAACTGGCAAAACAACTTCCTGAAAACCTTCAGGCCACCTTTTTCACCATCAGCCCTTTCGTAGCCATTGAACTGGCAAAATATGCCAAAATAGAAGTTATTTTAATTGGCGGATTGTTTTCTAAAAACTCACAGGTTACTTACGGCGGGCACGTCATCAATCAGCTTTCAGAAATAAGTCCGGATTTGTGCTTACTGGGAACCAGCGCATTACATCCGACTGACGGGTTAACCGATACGGATTGGGAAATTAACCAGTTAAAAAAAACAATGCTGCATTGTTCCAAGAGAACTGCAATTCTTTGCATTTCAGAAAAGCTGGACATTTCATTAAGACTTAAGGTAGCCCCTCTTGAAAATATACAATATCTGGTGACGGAACTTCCGGCTGATGACCCTTCATTAGAGCCATATCACATCAAAAGTCTTCAGATCCTTTAAGCTGGCAGACTTATTTTGCCCATAAAGACAGAGGGAACACCCTTTCTTTTACCAAAATCAATGGGTTCACCTACCAGGGTTTCATTGGCCAGCAGCGCAAAAAGAACGGCTTCTTTGGCATCGGGATTAATTTCTAAATGGTCCGTAGTATAAAATTCCGCTTCGGGAAGGATTAACTTTAGCTGTTTTACCAGCAAAGGATTATGCATGCCGCCACCACTCATATAAACGCGGGGCATCTTGTCGCCAAAGCACGCAATGATCGCATCAGCAATTACCCTCGCAGTAAAACTGCATAACGTAGCCACAACATCTTCCTTTTTCAAATCTGAAGTTCCTGAATTCTTCATTGCGTTTTCCAAATAGGATAAATTAAACAATTCCGGCCCCGTAGTTTTAGGAAAATCAGCGCTTAAAAACGGAGCATTCATCAATTCTTTTAGCAGGTTTCCATTGGCTACACCTGAACTGGCTATTGTCGCGTTTTCATCGAAATATAAACCCTCATAATTCTGCTGCACAAACTGATCCATCAAGGTATTACCAGGACCTACATCTGTTGAAAACACCTTAGCCGCATCATGATCGCCAGGTAAATAAGTGAAATTTGCAATTCCGCCGATGTTCAGCATCACCCTGTCTTCTCCTTTTTTGGAGAACACCAGATAATCGCCATAAACCGCCAACGGAGCCCCTTCTCCTCCTGCTGCAATGTGCTTTTGACGAAAATCACTGATCGTCACGATGCCTGTCTTTACAGCAATGTGGTCACCATCGCCAATCTGCAGGGTTGCATTTGGATATTCCGATAAACCATGAAGTGATTTGGGTGCATGAAAGATTGTTTGTCCATGGCTGGCCACAACATCGATATCCAGTGAATTCATTCCCCAGGATTTGATGGCTTCCAGTATCATGCCGGCATGAACAATTCCTATTTTCTCATTCATCAGACAGACCATTTGCAGGTCCGTATCTCTTTTGGAAAAAACAGACTTAATCTCAGCCTTAAATTCAGCAGTATAACCAACCGTTTTGAAATTCAGCACCTTCACTGATGTATCCACTCCATGCCCTTTGATCAGGCATAACGCGATATCCAGGCCATCCATAGAGGTCCCCGACATCAGACCAATGATCAAACGTTCAGGCTTATTGACAATCTCAAAGATCCGGCTCCAGTTCGAATTCATCATTTCATTGCATTTATACAATCGCAAGATAGCTATTCTACCCAAATTTGTCTGATTAGGCAACGCATAAATAGCCCGTTTGGTAGAGTTCAGCTCTAATTCTCTCCTGCTTTTGTCTTGCTTTTCTCTTGCTCCTCTCTTGCTATTGTCTTGCTTCCGCAGGAAAACTCCAAAATTAAAGCAATATTTAAGCAAGTTAAAAACAAGATTGAAATACTAAGGAGCATATACAGATTGTTATTTAGTCGAACTGCAGTAATTGACTTAAGTCGCCCCAATTATTTCAAAATATTTAGAAGAACACCCCAAACCATAATATGACCTCATGCCCCTATTCAATCGTTTGCACAATTCAGCATCAAAAAAAAGCCGAAAATATAGGCCCAAGTATCCCGTAAAAAGTTTGATATACTCGACAGGTTGGCTATATTTACTGCTCCGTACAAACTTTAAGAACAAAAAATGGCAAGATTAAATCTTCTGGAAGAAACGCGTTTTGAAAAATTACCCGTTTCTGTCTTTGAAAACCCTAAAGCCGCGTCGCTTAGCGTTGCAAAACGTATTGGGAATCTCATTAAAGAGAAACAAAAGAACAATACTCAGGCTGTTTTGGGTTTAGCTACTGGAGCTACACCTATTGCAGTGTATGCAGAATTGGTAAGAATGCATAAAGAAGAGGGATTGAGTTTTAAAAACGTAATCACCTTTAACCTGGATGAATATTATCCAATGCAGCCGAATGCTGCTCAGAGTTATGTATCGTTCATGAATGAGCACTTATTCGACCACATCGACATTGACAAAAACAATGTAAATATTCCAGATGGCACACTAGCCTTAGAAGATATTCCTGCTTTTTGCCTTGCTTATGAAAAAAAGATCGGCGATTTAGGCGGACTTGATATCCAGATCCTGGGTATCGGACGTACTGGTCACATTGGATTCAATGAGCCGGGTTCTGCTCCTAATTCAGGTACACGTTTAGTGACATTGGATGACCTGACCAGACGCGATGCTGCAAGGGATTTCGGTGGTAAGTCTTTTGTGCCGACAAAAGCAATCACAATGGGTATCGGAACTATTTTCAAAGCCCGTGAGATCATATTGATGGCGTGGAACAGGAAAAAAGCTTCGATCATTAAAAAGGCTGTTGAAGGGGAAATCTCAGGTGAAGTACCTGCGACATACCTGCAATTGTCGGACAACGTAGAATTCATATTGGATCAGGATGCAGCTTCACAACTGACCCGCTTTGATACACCATGGTTGGTTAAAGACTGCATATGGGATGAAAAACTGACAAGAAAAGCGGTAATCTGGTTGGCAAATTACTTAGGTAAACCTGTTTTGAAGCTTACTGAAGACGACTTTAACAACAATGGTATGGCTCAGCTGGCTATTGAAAAAGGTCCTGTTTACAACATAAATATTGACATCTTTAATAAACTACAGCATACCATCACCGGCTGGCCGGGTGGCAAACCTAATGCTGATGATTCGGAAAGACCGGAAAGAGCAGAGCCTGCTAAAAAACGCTCTATTATCTTCTCTCCGCATCCTGATGATGATGTAATCTCAATGGGCGGTACTTTCATCCGTCTTGTTGATCAAAAACATGATGTACACGTAGCCTACCAAACCTCCGGAAATACCGCCGTTTGGGATGATGATGCACTTCGTTTTGTAGAATTTGGCATCGATTTCTCTGAGAAAATGGGTCAAAATCAGGATGAGCTTAGAAAGCTTTATCAAAGCATGCGTACTTTCATAGATCAGAAGCAACCTAACCAGGTTGATACTCCTGAAATTCAGGCTGTAAAAGGTTTGATCAGAAAAGGTGAAGCGATTGCAGGCGCGCGTTATTGTGGTCTGGAAGATGATCATATTCATTTCATGGCACTTCCTTTCTACGAAAGTGGCAAAAGCCAGAAAAATCCTGTTACTGATGCAGACGTTGTGCTTACCATGGAATTACTTCAGAAAGTAAAACCTCACCAGGTATTTGCAGCGGGCGATTTTGAAGACCCGCACGGAACCCACATCGTATGCTTTAACATCATTCTGGAAGCATTAAGACGCTTATCAAAAACAGAAGAATGGGTTAAAGATTGCTGGTTGTGGATGTACAGAGGTGCTTGGCAGGAGTTTGAAACTCATGAGATTGAAATGGCTGTTCCTTTGAGCCCACAAGAAGTGGAAAGAAAGAAATTTGCAATTTTCAAACACCAGTCGCAAAAAGACAGAGCTGTGTTCCCTGGTGATGACGCAAGAGAGTTCTGGAAAAGAGCGGAAGACAGAAACAGAGAAACTGCTCAGTCCTATGACAATTTAGGATTGGCGGATTACGAAGCAATGGAAGCCTTCGTTCGCTATAAATTTTAATTATATTTATGATCGCTATCGCTCAGGTGGTAGCGATCATATCTAAATTAATTTTTATAGTTCATGACTGAAATATCCTCAAATCCTCCCTCAAGGTTACTTTCCTTAGATTTCTTCAGAGGAATCACAGTAGCCGCAATGATATTGGTCAACAACCCGGGAGACTGGGGTAACATTTACGCTCCGTTGGAGCATGCCGAATGGAATGGCTGCACGCCTACTGATTTAATTTTCCCCTTTTTTCTCTTTATTGTTGGGGTTTCTATCGCTTATGCAATGGGTGGTAAAAAAAGTGATCCCTCTACACATTCAAAAACTATTTTAAAAGCCCTCAAACGGGCCTTTATTCTTTTTGGCCTTGGTTTATTTCTATCTCTC
This sequence comes from Pedobacter frigoris, assembly GCF_005116445.1. GTDB lineage: Bacteria > Bacteroidota > Bacteroidia > Sphingobacteriales > Sphingobacteriaceae > Pedobacter > Pedobacter frigoris. Next base: position 330,652 of record NZ_SWBQ01000004.1, on the reverse strand, counting down.
TATCCAAAGGTGTTTACGGAACCCCTTGAAGCTTTTCAAAACGTACGAATCCCCGGGGTATTGCAGAGAATCGCAGTTGTCTTTCTGATTTCTTCAGTCATATTCCTTAAGAACAGCGAAAAGAACATCTTCAGAATATTGTTGATACTGCTGGCTGTATATTGGATATTCATGACTTTCGTACCTGTCCCGGGCGTAGGCTATCCTAATCTTGAGAAGGAAACCAATCTGGGTGCCTGGCTTGACCGCAGTGTATTAACCGAAGCTCATCTGTGGAAATCTTCAAAAACATGGGATCCTGAAGGTATATTGAGTACGCTTCCAGCTATAGCTACTGGTCTGTTTGGGGTATTAGTGGGTGTTTATCTGAAACGAAAGGATATTGATGCGGCTACGAAAGTCGTATGGCTGTTCTCTGCCGGATGTCTGGCCATTATTTTAGGCCTGTTGTGGGATTTAAAATTTCCGATCAACAAGGCATTGTGGACAAGTTCGTTTGTACTGTATACTGGTGGATTGGCCACGGTAGTTCTGGCACTTTGCTATTGGATCATCGACATACAGCAATACAACCGCTTTACAAAGCCATTTGTAGTTTACGGCGTAAATGCGATTACGGTATTTTTTCTATCCGGACTCATTCCACGCACGCTCAGATTATTTAGTATAACTCAGCAGGATGGCAGTAAAACAGACCTGCAATCCTGGCTCTATTCCGGGATTTCGGCTCACTTCTCTTCCATCAATGCTTCATTGATCTGGGCCATCTGTTTTGTACTGTTCTGGCTGGTCATCCTCTGGGTGATGTACAAGAAAAAAATAATTATAAAAGTCTAATTTTAAGCGGGTAATTGAATGGTCTTACTTAATGAAAAAGTTAAATAATGTTAAAAAATTACCGCAGCTAGTAACACGTTGACTAGTTTTACCTCTAACTAACTTTATCTATGAACAACAGAAACAAAATCCTTGTATTTGGGATGACGGCATTAATGGTCGTTAATGCTCCCTCTTACGCCCAAAAGAAGCCTGTCGCAGCAAAAAAGCCTGTACAAGCAACCAGTAAAACAGCAGGCACACTGATCCCGAATGATCCAAACGTGAAAATTGGGAAACTCCCAAATGGCCTGACTTATTACATCAGAAAGAATACTGAGCCTAAAAACAGGGCTGAACTATATCTTGCCACAAGAATAGGCTCTTTAATGGAAGAGGATAACCAGCAGGGCCTTGCCCACTTTACGGAACACATGGCTTTTAACGGGACTAAAGACTTTCCGAAGAATGACATGATCAATTACCTGCAAAAGGCTGGTGTGCGCTTTGGTGCCGACCTGAATGCCTATACTGGATTTGACCAGACGGTATACCAGCTGCCTATTCCGACGGATAGTGCTATGGTATTCAAAAATGGCTTTAAGATACTGGCCAACTGGGCCGGAAAGGTAATCATGGACGGAGAAGAAATAGATAAAGAACGTGGAGTTATTATAGAAGAAGACCGTCAGAGAGGTAAAAATGCTCAGGAACGCATGAGCAAACAATTGCTTCCTTTGTTGTTAAAGGGATCCCGCTATGAAAATCGTATTCCTATTGGCAAGATCGATATCCTGCAAACCTTCACTCATGATAAAATCAGGAATTTTTACAAAGATTGGTACAGGCCGAATCTCCAGGCCATAATCGCTGTGGGTGATTTTGATGTTAATGAAGTTGAGCAATTAATTAAAGCTAACTTCTCAGAACTGACCAATCCGGCAAATCCTAAGCCTCGCTTGAAATATGATTTGCCTGATAATAAAGAGCCGCTGATTAAGATCATTACAGATCCGGAACAGGCGTATAATGTTGCTCAGATCATGTACAAGCAACGAGGCAGCGTTTCAAAAACTACGGCTGATTACAAAAAGAAACTGATGTACAGTATGATCAACAGCATGCTTGGTGCGAGGTTGCAGGAAATTCTGCAAAAAGGCACCGCCCCGTTCATCTTTGCTCAAACTAACTATGGACCTTACCAGGGTGGTTTGGTCTCAGGTATCAATGCACTGCAAACTACCGTTGCGGCTAAATCCGCAGCTACTCTGGAGCAGGCATTCTCTGCGGCTCTTGCTGAAAATGAAAGAATGAGCAAGTATGGCTTTGTACAGTCGGAGTTAGATGTTGCCAAGAAAAACATCATTGCGGGTTCAGAAAAACAATTTAAAGAAAAGGACAAAACACCATCTTCTTCTTTTGTACAACAGTACCTCAATAATTTCCTGACCAGCAGTCCTATTCCTTCAATTGACTTCGTGTATGGGGAAACGCAGAAAGCCGTAGGAAGCATTACGCTTGCAGAAGTAAATGCGCTTGTCAAAACCTTGATCACCAAAGACAACCAGATTATTATAATACAAGCTCCTGAAAAGGATAAAGCTGCACTACCTACAGAAGCTCAGATGCTCGCCGCTGTTAAAAACGCGGGAAGTGGCGTTGCTGCTTATGTGGACAATTCAGTAAATAAACCGCTATTGGAAAAGAAACCAGTAGCAGGAAAGATCGTGAATGAGACTAAACCTGATGCAATTGGTGTAACAGAACTTACCCTGAGTAACGGCATTAAGGTCTTATTGAAGCCGACTGACTTTAAAAATGACCAGATCATCTTCAGTTCATTTTCAAAAGGCGGAACTTCATTGGCAACAGATCAGAATTTTCAGTCTGTGCAAATGGTCAGCCTAATCCCTGAAAGTGGCGTAGGCGCGTTTAATCCGACTCAATTGGATAAATTACTTGCCGGCAATACCGGAAGAGGTGGTGCATATATAGATGACCTTTACCAGGGATTTAGTGGCAGTGCTTCTCCTAAAGATTTGGAAACAGCATTCCAGATGGTTTATGCCTATGCAACGGATCCTCGCAAAGACGCAGAAATATTCAACAAAAACATTGATGATTATAAAGTAGTACTGGCAAATAAAAATGCCAACCCTACCAGTGTTTTTTCAGATACCGTACAGGCGGTATTGTCTTCTTATCATAAACGCGCTATGCCAATGACGCTTGAAGATCTAAGCAAGGTTTCTTTAAATGAGGCTTTTGCTTTCTATAAAGATCGCTTTGCTGATGCGAGTGAACAAACCTTTGTGATCGTTGGTAATTTCGACATTAATACCATCAAACCACTTATTGAAACCTACATCGCCAGCCTGCCGGCATTAAACAAAAAACAGAATTATGCAGACAATGGTGTAAGGTCTCCAAAAGGAAAGATCAGCAAAACCGTTTACAAAGGCCTGGAAGATAAAGCTTCTGTAGAACTTTACATTCATGGGGATTATGACTTCAACGAACTAAATAATACACAGCTTGAAGCATTAAAAGCTGCTCTTGAGATTAAAATCCTGGAGCGTCTGCGTGAGAAAGAAAGTGGCGTATATAGTCCAAGGGTAAGCTTAAGTGTGCAGAAATATCCTGATGCTCATTATTATTTCAATATATCATTCAGCTGCGCGACAGCCAATGTAGAAAAACTGGTTGCGGCTTCTTTAGATGAAGTCAGCAAGATCAGGACAAGCGGTGCTACGGCTGATGACATCAGTAAGTTTAAATCTGAAGAACAACGTCAGGTAGAACTTAGCCTTCGCAACAATGGTTTCTGGTTAGGTTACATCAGCAGCCGTCTAAAAAACGGGGAATCTTTTGATCAGATCCTGAATTATAAAAAGACCCTAGATGCGGTTTCTGTAGAAAGTACAAAAGCAGCAGCACAGAAATATTTAACGGATGAGAATTATATTCGATTGGTATTGATGCCTCAGAAATAATCCCAGTATTCTTGCCGTCATCTCGAGGAACCGAGAGATCTCTTGTTTAGATTCGATTCAAGAGATCTCTTTCGATGTTCGAGATGACGACAGTTTACAATAGAATAGCGGTAGTTTACAATGACGACAGCTTACAATGAACGACGACCTGCAACAACGACAATCTACTGAGGCACTGCGCTCTGAATGGCCAGGATCCCTACCGGCCCACTAGGCTCACTTTCATTTTTTAGTCTGTCCAAAGCTGTAACCAGGTAATTATATCTTTTCCCTTTCTCTATACCGGTATCGATATAAGAGGTAAAATCTTCAAAGCTGATCTTCAGAATATTCTTGGCATTTAAAACATCTATTGGCTCGCCTTCTTCAAAACGATAAATCACGTAGCCTGAAGCAGTCTCATCATCTTCTGCTTTTAAAGGTTTCATCCATTTCAGGTGAACACCATCATTCATCGCATCAGCGGTAAGCTGTTGGGGCTTATTAGGCACAACATCATCAAGCCATGGCATCTGCGGCGGCAATGCAGGGTATTTATAAAGATCGTTGCGCAGGGAGTCTCCTGTCGCCCTTGCTACCGTAGAGAAAGACTTTGAGCTAAAGTAAACACTTCCCTGAACCCTGTTGTTGTTTCTGATGTACCTAACCTGATTCGGAATCTGATCAGGCTCGCGCCAGGCAGCTTCCATTTTCTGATTCATTAAATAAGCCGCCTGTCCGATGTACAAATGTCTGCCATAAGTGTTATTGCTCCACCAATCGACCAACGTACCAAATGGTGCTGCTTTACGGGTAAAGCTGAAGTAAATCTGCGGATTAATATAATCTACCCAACCCTCTTTCACCCATTTCCTTGAATCAGCAAAAAGCTCGGCGTAGTTAGATAAACCGTTAGTGGCTGATCCCTCTGGATCTTCATTGCTGTTTCTCCAGATTCCGAAAGGACTAATACCAAATTTAACATGCTTTTTATAGTGATGGATGCTATCGTCAAGTTGCTTAATCAGGAGGTCAACGTTATTTCTTCTCCAATCGTTGACATTGGTAAAGCCATTGGGATACTTATTAAATGTAGCTCCATCATTGATTCTTTGCCCCGCAACCGGATATGGATAAAAATAATCGTCGAAATGAATTCCATCGATATCATAGCCTTTTACCACGTCAAGAATTACCTGCACGATGTATTCCCTTACTTCCGGTATCCCCGGATCAAATTGCTTTTTACCCGCATAAGTGAAGAATAAATCAGGACGCTTCCTGGTCATGTGATCTTCATGAATGAGTGCATTAGGGCTCATGGTAGCGCGATATGGATTGAACCAGGCATGTAACTCCATTCCTCTGAAATGTGCTTCCTTAATCGCAAAAGCCAATGGGTCGTATCCCGGGCTCGGAGCAATCCCTTGCTTACCCATCAGCCACTGGCTCCAGGGTTCTCTGGATTTAGTATAAAATGCATCGGCAGCAGGCCTGACCTGCAATACAATGGCATTCATACCATTGGCTTTATGTTGCTCCAACAGTCCGATAAGCTCTTGCTTTTGCTTATCTACACTTAGTCCCGGCTTGGAAGGCCAGTCTATATTAGAGACCGTAGCTACCCAAACTCCTCTAAACTCTCTTTTTGGAGCAATTTTTGATGTGTTCTGAGCCGCTAGGGGGATTGGTAATATAAGAATAGATAAAAGCGCATAAAGAGTAAGTTTAAGCATCATTTGTAATGTAGAGTTGTAAAAAAATTGTTTCATTTGTTGTTTTCAGAACACAGTTCAGCGGCTGACTTAAGCAAGTAAACGAATTTTTTGATAGTCTCATACAAAATGAATGTTTTTTTTACCATTTGCTGGATTTTTATTTATGTTCGCCCCCTTTACTAAATCTTAAGTAGAATTAAAATTAATGTCAGACCATAAAGATATAGTGAACAAGGGGGACCGCAATAAAATCTATTTCCTTATTGTGGTGATTGTTGCATTACTGGGGACAAACGCGTATCTATACATCAAAGATGACCGTGATAGTCAGAGGCTTACCAGCGTAAATACAGAAAAAGACCGTTTAAAACTCGAGGTTGAGAAAATCGAAGTTGAGCTCGACAAAGTAAATACCCTGAACATTTCTTTAAGCGAAAAACTGATTAAAGAACAGGAGATGGCCAGGTTAAAGATCGCGGAATTAAAGCTTTCCCTGCAAAAGGGTCTCCTGACACAAGTAGAACTTGAAAAAGCACAAGGGCAGGTTAAAGAGCTAAGGGCTTTTGTAAAAACATATAACGATGGCATACAGCGGCTTGAAAGAGAAAATTCTCTGTTAAAATCTGAAATGGATAGCCTAAAAGCATCAGAAAGTTCTGCTTCAAGAAGAGCCCAGGAGCTAGAAAGAAGAAATCTGGAACTGGATGCTAAAGTAAAAACCAGTGCATCATTAAAGGCCTCGAATGTACATGTTACTGCCTACAGGGTAAAAAGCAGCGGGAAGAACATTGAAGTAACCAAAGCCTCTACCGCAAAAAAGCTAAGCGTATCATTTGATATTGTACCCAATCAGCTTGCCAAAAAAGACTACCACAAGATTTATCTGCGTGTGTTTGACCCGGCGGGTAACCTGATCGCTAACGAGAATAATATGTTTGAGGCAGATGGACAGGAGATGCAATTCAGCTATTCGACATCGATATCTTACAATGATGATAACACTTCATATACAATGGACTGGATTAACCCAAATAGCTTTATTAAAGGCACCTATTCCATTATATTGTATGCCGACGGCTATACCATGGGCCGCTCTTCTATCGAATTAAGATAAAGGGAAACTGAGATAGAACGTCGTCCCTATATCTGCTACAGATTTAAAATCTATATTTCCCCCGGCATTTTCTACAGCCTGCTTAACAAATGCCAGTCCCAGTCCGGTTCCGGAAGATTTGGTGGTAAAATTCGGTACAAATATTTTATCCTGTAAAGAAGCATCAATACCTCTTCCATTGTCCATTACTTCGATGTAAACTTTATTATAGTCATTTACAAGAGCGATCTTAATGATGCACTTTTTATTGGCATCAGCAGCTTCTATGGCATTTTTAAACAAGTTATTGAAAGTTCGTAGTAACTGGTCCTTATCTCCCAGTACATGAATATGAGCACGTGTATTATTGATCACTGAGATCTCTACATCTTCTGTGTTGGTAAAAATATCCTTTGCCTGTTCTATGATCGGCAAAAGCTCCAGTTTTTCCAATTTGGTATCCGGCATCTTGGCAAAATTAGAAAACTCAGAAGCAATTGTTGAAAGACTATCTATCTGTTCGATAAAGGACTTATTGAAACGTTCGAATTTCTTTTCAAAGTTGGGATCTTTCTCCTTCCAGGATTTCTCCAGCAATTGTACGCCGAGCTTCAATGGTGTTAATGGGTTTTTGATCTCATGGGCCACCTGTTTAGCCATTTCCCTCCATGCACTTTCCCTTTCTGATCTGGCCAGTTTTACTGCGCTTTCTTCCAGTGCTCCGATCATCTTGTTGTATTCTTTGATTAAAGAGCCTATCTCGTCATGTCTGGACCATACAATAGGTTGATTCTTTTGCCCCCATTTGGTCTTTTTAATACTGTCCTGGATAAAAGTAAGCGGACTGGTAATCTGATTGGCCAGGAACACCGCCAGGATTCCTATGGCTACAAACACCAGCGCATAAATATTGATCAGTGTATTGATAAACACACCTATTTTACTCTGATAATCACTCTCATTGGCATAATATGGAATACCGATATAGGCTACTGTCTGATTTTGTGAATTTCTGATCGGGGCGTATGCCGCCGAGTAGATAAATGTTCCGATCTCTTCTTTCGGATTGATATATTCAGATTTCTGAAGCTGATTTAGATTGATGTATGCTTCCGAATCCATCCTTCGTGCCATTAGACCAAGATCGTACATCTTTGGAAGAGAAGTAAACAACAACTTACCATATTGATCAAATAAGTTCAGGTAAGAGGCATTGATGTCTGCAAACTGCTCAAAATCATTAATTGTCTCGTTCGTCTGAGCCGGCACTCCTGAAATAAAAATCTGTTTCTCGTAAGATTGCTGCACCTTACGAAGCTTTTCTTTAATAAAATCCTGCTGTTGCTTGCGGTAACCGTCGCGAATGTAAAAATAGGTTGTCCACCCGACAATCAACAAAGTCGCCACCACCGAAAGAACAATAGAGAACTGTATTCTGGTCTTGTACAGGATCTTATTGGCATTGATCATCAACGAACGGTTGATGTTAAACCAGCCACCCCAGCTTTCATCCAGGTTTTTCAATAACCATATCAAGGTGTACAGCGTAATGGAGAATAATATAAATACAAGGAAAAAGAAAGATAAAGTAGCCAGTCTGATGACATAAGAAACATTTTCCTTGCTGACGACAATAACTTTTGATGATCCCGCGGCATAAACAAGATGGGTGTAGTTCTGGTTATCTTCAAAGAAATGAGTTTGCGGATGCTCCTTTACAAAATCACTAATAGACAATCTGTAGGTATATTTTCCTGATTGATTTTCAAGGCTTCCGTCTTTATAAAAAGCGATGGAATAATTGCTGTAGTCGTCATCATTTTTGATGGTACGGTCGACCAGTATCTCAGGGAGCAGGCCTTTGTAATTGTAAGGCTGCGATTTCAATTCGATAACCAATGTCCCGAGAATCCTGCCATTCTCAAAAATAGGAATGATACCGAAATAGTTCTGATAACCAAAGGTATCATTCAACCTGTAGAAATAATTTGATTCAGGAGCCTTTACTGAGCCTGATTGTACCAGGCCTTTAAAATAGCTTAAAGGCACATTTTCAGTCCCGGTAATTGAGGAGTCTAAACTATTGTATTCAAAAATGTTATATTCAAAACGCGGCAGGTATTTGCCCAGGTATTTTTTATCAATGTTCTTCTGAAGTTCAGCAGCACTGTTTAAAGCTGGCTGCTTAAAGTAGTTTTGCACAAAACTGTTGGAAGCTATCCCAGTTTCCAGGTTTTCGATGACGCTGATGACAGTAAAGTCATCGGTAGAAACTAGTTTCTGCGCAATACTCTGCCTATTGATCTTTTCTTTTTCATCTATAAACCTTAAGTACTTAATAGAAGAAATAAAGGCAAGGCAAAAGAATAAAGAAGCAAATATGCCTATTGAGAATCTATTCTCCCGGACATAGAAATTCCAGGCCATGATGAAAATGAACAGCGCATAGGTTATAAAAAATATGCTGAACCCATCTTCTAACCTCAACAGAAAGTAGGCGCAGAACGTACATAAAAATAAAATAGACCTTTCTCGATTGGTTACATTTAACTGCAGTGTCTGCTGCATAAAAATATTGGCTACAATATAGATGTTGAACCAAACCAGGCAAAGAATAATGATACTGACCCAGCTGATCCAGCCCAGATTAACAATATTGGTGATGTCAAAATTGATCTTGGAGTTAATGATCAGACCGAGAAAGACACGGTCAAATAAGAATGCAATTGCACCAAAAACAACCAGCAACAGAAAGTGTAAAATATAGCCAACAGCCTTACTTTTAGTCAGCCACAATGGTAATTTATACTTGTCGTTGTAAGTATATACAAAAAGTACGATCCAGGTGACTGCAACTACATTTAGCAGGAAGTCACCCAGCGAGGGCATTAAAAAACTCTCCGCATATATTTTAGGACTAAATATCAGCAGGTTAAATTGCTGGTTGAACCAACCATATTCGAGATCTGCAATCCTTATAGCAACAAAAAAAACGGAGATAAGAACAGTTGCGAGCACCAGGTGTCCTTTCTTTGCAAGCCAGGCACAAACGGAATTGAAGAAGAGACAAAAACTAAAAAGGCCAATCACCCAAAGCCATACTTCGACAGTTGCATAGATACTGGTAGAATATCCGGGTCGCAGCTTCACTTCAAATAACAATGTGCCTTCAAGATTACTGATGCCAAAAACTTCCTTATCTGTAAATGTCGCCAGCGACAATGAATTTGCATCTATCAATGTATTGGATATGCCACTGTCGAGATATTGATTGTCAATGCTGTACTGGTCTTTAACCGCAATCAGAAAAACAATGGTATAATCACCTGAAGTTTTTTTGATGATTTCATAATACCCGTTAACTATTTTCGAGAATGAGGAGCCCTCCTTAAGGGACTCCGGATCCGGAGGGATGGTCTTAATGGAGCTCCAGAATTTAAGCTGTCCATCCCTGTATGTGAGGATATTAATACCTTTTGAACAGTAATTTTTAATGAAGTTCAGGCCGTACTCTTCATTAAGGTGAAATTTTTTAGCCAGTTCAATCTGTTTTGAACTGGCTAAAAAATCATGTACTAGTCTTTCATTTGCATTGAGACTTTTTTGAAGCTTACGCGCTTCGTGGTTAAGTAATTCCTTTTTTGTGATTGAATGCTTAAGTGACAATGCTGTCACTATACAGCAAGCGCCCAATATCAATAAAAGAAATCTTATTTTACCTCCTATGCTCACGCTAAACTATTTTATGTAACCGATGTATTATACAGTCGTTGTAGCTGAGCTTGTCTGTACTTCTCTGCTTACTTTTTTCACTAAGCCTTGTAGTACATTTCCCGGGCCAACTTCAACAAACTGGTCTGCTCCATCGGCAATCATTTGCTCAACAGTCTGTGTCCATTTAACTGCCCCTGTTAATTGGGTAATTAAATTTTCTTTTATCTTTTGAGGATCAGTATTCGCCACAGGATCAACATTCTGATAAATAGGACAAACAGGAGGCATAATGGATACATTTTCAATCGCTTCCTGTAACTCCAAACGTGCAGGCTCCATCAGCGGAGAATGAAAAGCACCGCCTACATTTAGCTTTAATGCACGCTTTGCACCCGCTGCTGTCAGTTGCTGGCAAGCAATATCAACGCCTTCGATACTTCCTGAGATTACAATTTGACCTGGACAGTTATAATTGGCTGCTACTACAACCTCGTCAATACCACTGCAAATATCCTCTACTACTTCATTGGCCAACCCAAGAATCGCAGCCATTGTTGATGGTTGCAACTCACAGGCCTTTTGCATCGCATTAGCACGTGTGATTACCAGTTTCAGCCCGTCTTCAAAAGACAATGCGTTGGCAGCAACCAAAGCAGAAAATTCACCAAGTGAATGTCCTGCCACCATATCCGGCTGAAAATCGGCACCCAGAGTCTTTGCCAGTATAACAGAGTGAAGAAATATGGCGGGCTGAGTTACTTTTGTCTGTTTAAGCTCTTCATCGCTACCGGAGAACATGATATCGCTGATGCGAAAACCGATGATCTTATTGGCTTTTTCAAAAAGTGCTTTAGCTAGTTCATTTTCATATAACTCTTTGCCCATTCCAGAGAATTGAGCCCCTTGACCTGGAAATACGTATGCTTTCATAAATGATTTATTGTTTGGTTTGATTAGTGTAAATTGGCTGTAATTAGTCTCAAAAACTCTGCCCTTGTTTTGTCTTTTGCAAATTCTCCGGTAAAAGCAGATGTGGTAGTCACAGAATTTTGTTTCTGTATGCCCCGCATAGCCATGCATAGGTGTTTACACTCTATAACAACTGCAACACCTGCCGGTTGTAATGTTTCCTGGATACAATCCCTGATCTCATTGGTCAGACGCTCCTGCACCTGCAATCTGCGGGCAAAGGCATCAACAATACGCGGTATTTTGCTCAATCCAACAATATGCCCGTTAGGGATGTAAGCAATATGTGCTTTACCAAAAAAAGGAAGCATATGATGCTCGCACATAGAGAAAACCTCTATGTCTTTTACCACGACCATCTGGCTATAATCTTCCTTAAACATCGCACTCCGCAGTATTTCTGCCGGATTCAGGTCATATCCGTGGGTTAAATACTGCAAAGCTTTAGCTACACGTTCCGGAGTTTTCACCAATCCTTCTCTCTCAGGATCTTCTCCAAGCTGCCCTAAAATATCTTTATAATGATGAGCGACTGAAGCTATTTTACTTTCATTGTAACGGTCTATTTTGATGTAACCGTCTGCTTCTTCGTCGAAATGGTTATGATTGTTCATATCTGTGCGCTGTTAACCTAAATACTCAACAAAATTATTTTCGGTCTCGTAAATTTTAATGCTATGTAATTGTGCGCCTGATTCAGCAATCAATGAATACAATTGCTCCCAGATTGCTATGGCCAGATTCTCGGTAGACGCCAATTTATCTTTCATGAAATCAACATCAAGATTTAAATTCTTATGGTCGATTTTATCTACTACTGAAACATTTATAATGTCTTTCAACCACTTCAGATCAACCAAAAATCCCGTTTCCGGATTCACCTCACCTTTAACGGTAACATATAACTGGTAGTTATGTCCATGCCAGTTTGGATTGGCACATTTCCCATAAACTGCTTCGTTTTCTTCGGCAGTCCAGTCAGGTCTGGAAAGTTTATGCGCTGCGTTAAATGATGCTTTTCTTGTTATATATATCATTTATATAAGGTTATAAAGTTTGTTATATCGCCCCAAATATACGCAGAAAATAGCTAACTTAGTGATCTATGAAGCCCCTTATAGTTGCCGCGACCATCCCTGAAATCGCCATTTTAATCGCGACTTTCAATTTACATGAAAAGGAATTCATACATTCTCCGGAATTTGACATTTTAATTACGGGAGCCGGAATGACGGCTACGGCATTTGCCCTCGGCAGACATTTATCTCCAAAATATAACCTTGTTTTAAATCTCGGGATTGCAGGAAGTTTCGACAAATCTTTGCCCCTGGGTACAGTGGTTAATATCACTACTGATGAATTTGCAGAACTTGGTGCGGAAGACAAAGATCTCTTTATCAGCATTGACGAGCTGGGATTTGGAAAATCGAAATACACTGCTTACAACAATCTGCTGAATGACCACATCACGCAGTTAAAAAAGGTCGATGGGATTACTGTAAATCGCGTCAGTGGAAGCGAAGAAAGCATTAAAGCGATTACCAACAGGCTTAATCCGAAAACTGAAAGCATGGAAGGTGCGGCTGTTTTATACTGCTGTGAACAAACATCAATACCCTGCCTCCAGATCCGAAGTATTTCCAATTATGTTGAACCCCGCAACAAAGCCAACTGGAACATAGGCCTTGCCATAAAAAACCTGAACGATTGGGCAATCGGATTTTTGACAAATACATAACTAAACGTGTTCAGGTTGTAGTTACCTTAGCTTCATGAAACTTAGCTTAGGATTTTCACCTTGCCCCAACGATACTTTTATTTTTGATGCACTCATACATCATAAAATCGACACCGAAGGATTAGATTTCGAGGTATCTTTTGATGATGTTGAAACCTTAAATCAAAAGGCTTTTCGCAGCGAGCTCGACGTCACCAAATTAAGCTTTCATGCCTTCGCTTATGTGTATGATAAATATGCTTTGTTAGATGCAGGAAGTGCCTTAGGATTTGGAGTAGGCCCAATGTTGATCAGCAAGCGCAAAGATCTGACACCGGAAAACCTTAATGCTGACTTAAAAATTGGAATTCCGGGAAAATACACCACCGCAAATTTTCTTCTTGGGATCGCTTTTCCCCATTTGGCGAATAAACAGGAAATGGTTTTCTCTGATATAGAACCCTCATTATTAATCGATAAGATTGATGCAGGATTGATCATTCACGAGAACCGTTTTACTTACGCAGAAAAAGGCCTGACAAAAATTATAGATCTTGGCAATTACTGGGAAGAACTTACCGGTTGTGCAATCCCATTAGGCGGCATAGTGATCAATAGAAAACTGGATAAGGAAGTGCAGGAAAAGGTAAACAGATTGATCAGGAAATCTGTAGAATATGCATTTGCCAATCCGAAGTCAGGTGTTTCATTCATCAAGGCTCATGCACAGGAAATGAGCGAAGAAGTCATGTACAAACATATAGACCTCTATGTAAATCAATACTCTGTGAATCTGGGAACGGAGGGCAGAAAGGCAATAGATGTAATGTTTAAAATGGCACAGGAAAAAGGTATTATAAAGCCCCTTGATAGAAGTCTTTATTTGACCCTTAACTAGTTACAAGGGCCGTCAGGTATCTCTTTGGTTATTTTAAGCAGCTTGGTGACCACCATCGTAGAATCAAAATCTGCAGAAACGATGAGGCTGTCCGATTTAATCAAATGGCATTCGACTTCTATGTAAACCGGTTCATATGGTTTTTCAAAGTTAAAATTACTATAAGCAAGTTCTAAGGTCTTGGCACTATCGGCCACCCAATACTCTCTCCCCTCTTCACAATCGGTAAAAGATTTGATCTCTGGGCCATAACTATACAATCCTTTGATAACTCTTGTAGTATTCTTTAGTTCTTGTTCAGATTTCTGATTACAAGCTGTAACAACTGCTGCAAGTGCTAAAAATAGAACAATGTATTTAGTATGTAGATTCATATGGTTAAAGATCTTGATTTAAATTATTAATCTTTTTTACGCTTAAATTAGATGACAAAGCTGATGCCACAAAAGAGAATATGCTTACCGTTAAAAACACAAGAACAAAATCTTTCCATTTAAAGCCAACAGGGTAGGCATTTGTAATTACCAGATCATCCTGAGACATTTTAATCAGTCCGAATTTTTGCTGCAACAGACAAAAAATAAATCCGACTAACAGACCAAATATACATCCTGTCATGGTGATCATCATTCCTTCAAATAAGAATATTCTCTTTATTAACTTTTTACCCGCTCCAAGACTACTCAAAACAGCAATGTCTTTGACTTTATCTATAACTAACATAGTTAGTGACCCTATAATATTAAAGATAGCTATAATTAAAACAAATGTGAGGATAATATATACTGCCCATTTTTCGCTTCCCAATATATTATAAAGCACCTTATTTTGCTGTATTCGATCCTTTACTTCAAATTTACTCCCTAAATCCTGCCCAATTTCTTCTTTAAATTTATCGACATCAATACCAGGCTTAAGATTAATTTCAATAGAAGATATCTTTTCCGGCTCATCCAACAATGTTCTCGCAAATTTCAAGGGGACAATGGCAATGTTATCAAAGTCTTGCTGTACCTCAAAAACACCTGATACAGGAATAGAAAGAATGGTAAAATCATCTGCAGGATTAACAGAATTGACATTACCTCCCCGCTTAGGCGAGAAGATCTGCAACTGGTTGAATGGATCAGTAGTATTGACCATGAGGTAGGTCTGTATGGCTGAACCTATAACCGCATTGCTGCCATACTTATTTTCCAATACGAAACTTCCATCAATAGTAATGCTGTCGAGACTCTTATTTTTTAAATAATCTTCACTGACGCCTTTGATAAGGCCCACAGACTGTTTATCATTGTAACGCAGCAGGGCATTTTCCGACAATACTTCTGTATAAGAATAAATGCCGTTATTCGCTTTTAAAGTCTTAAAATATGCTGTATTTGGATCAAATGTTTTTCCCTGTGCAGGAGCAATAACAACCTGAGGTGTAATGGTATTGAACATTTTCAGTACCACATCTTCAAATCCATTAAAAACGGACAATATGATAATCAATGCCGCACTGCCTACAAACACACCCACTACCGAAATGGCAGAAATGATGTTGATCGCATTGGTAGATTTCTTTGCAAAAAGATACCTTTTGGCTATGTAGAGTGCTGTATTCAATTTTCCTTATTAAACTCCCTATTGTAAAAACGGATTATGCTGTTTTTCAAAACCTATTGTTGTAGCGGGCCCATGTCCGGGATAAACCGCGCAGTCGTCGGGTAATGTAAACAGGTTATTTTTTATATTATTGATGAGCTGGGCATGGTTACCACCTGGCAGATCAGTACGACCAATGCTATTGTAAAACAAAACATCTCCGCCTATTAAAAAATTATCCTCCCTGGCATAAAAACACAAATGAGCCGGAGAATGACCTGGAGCGAAAATCAGTTCCAGCGTACTATTTCCAAATTTAACTGAACCTGTTTCACCAAGAAACACTTCAGGCTCTGGAGACAATTCATACCTCAGTCCCATTTGAGGCACATAGCCTGGTATAGATTGCAGTACAAATAATTCTCCTTTGTGAAATTGTGGCTTCAAACCCCAGTTGTCATACACAAATTTATTTCCAAATACATGATCATAGTGACAGTGTGTGTTCAGCAAGAGTGTTGGCTTAAGCTTATTCTCCATGATGAAACCAGAAATTATATTCTGTTCTTCACCATCATACATACCCGGATCAATGATGACACATTCTTTCGTTTCATCAAATAACACATAAGTATTTTCCCTCACGGGGTTAAAAGTAAATTTCTGAATGCTTATCATCTCAATATTTGCTTTATAATAGTACTAGTTTTTCCATTTAAATGTACTAATCATTCTGTCAATATCCTTTTTAATAAAAGCAACTACAGGTTGTATGGAATCATACTGTGGTCTTTCATTAAAATATAATGCTCCTCTAAAGTAATACTTAACACTGTCAGTCAGGAAAAACTGGACTGATGACGCCGTGTTTCCTTCAATAGTATAGTAAATACCGTATACTTTCTTGTCTGGATAATTAATTTGCTTCTGATCAATCGCATTTGCCTTCACAGTATGTTTGAATGCAAATGTCCTCGCATCTTCAACTAAGCCTTCGTATTCTCTTTTGGATACAACATCATAATAAGTCAGGTGCAGCCTTCCATTAAATTGCGGAAAAGAAAGATTGTACCAGCATGGCCTGGTATCCCTGCTTTGATCAGCGATCATTTCTGCATAAACGGGGTAATCAAAAGAGAAAGCGCAGCCCTTATCAAAAGTTCTATATTCTTTTTTTGGAAGCTCAATGTTATAATAACCTCTTGGCTTTGGAGAATAATTATTACCGCTGCAGGCCGTAAGAAATAAGCAGAAAGCTGCAAGAATGAAAAGTAATTGCCTTTTCATTGTGTATTCCAAATGTACCATGAACGCTCGGCCTGAAGATAAAGCATATCTATACCATTCTTAATTTTAGCGCCCCTATTCTTTGATTTCTTTAAAAAACTAGTTTCCTCCGGATTATAAACAAGATCATAAGCCAAATGCTTGTCGGATAATGCATCGTAAGGAATCTCTGGAAATGTATCAGCGTTTGGAGACATGCCCAATGGAGTTGTATTTATTAAAACAGTATAGTCCTTCAAAAGCTCCGGTGTCACGCCCTCATAATTCAGTCCATCCTGATCCGGATTTCTGCTCACAATAAGATAGGGAATATTCAATTTGTTTAGCACGTACTTTACTGCCTTCGCAGCACCACCATTACCAAAAACTAATGCCTTTGTGTGATGTACATCGAGCATAGGCAATAATGACGATTCAAAGCCATAAGCATCTGTATTGAATCCTTTCAAATGCGGCTTTCCTTGAGTACGATTTATTGAAATGCAATTTACCGCACCTATGTCAGCCGCAGCTTCATCGATCTCGTCAAGAAATTGAAGTACCCTCAGTTTATGAGGAATGGTCACATTAAGTCCCTCCAATTCCTCATGCTGAGCAATCAATTCAGGCAAAGAATTGACATCTTCTATAGGAAAAAGATCATACTCGCAGTCTGTAATACTTTCGTTTTGAAATTTCCCGGTAAAAAACTTTTTTGAAAAAGAATGCGACAGCGGAAACCCGATTAAACCAAATTTTCTCATGATATAAGATTAAACAACCGGTGTATCAATTGCTATAGCTTTGCCAGATCCAGGAAGTGATCGAAAGTATCCCCTCTTAAGCCCAAACGTATGGTTTCCAAAGGAATAACCTCAGCAGGAGCAATATTTCCAAGATTCACATTTGAACCCAACAATTTAATAAACCACACCTGCTGTTCCTTTTGAGGTGCTTCCCATATGATTGTTTCTTCTGGAATTTGAGTCAGGATCTCATCTACCAAGCCTTCTCTAACTTCTCCAGAACCCCTGTAAATACCTACATTACCGCCTTCTCTCGCTTCAGCAATAACTTTCCAGGATCCCGCTTCAATTTCAGCATTCATCAATTTGATCCACTTATATGGAGCAAATATTTTAGCCGCATCTTTAGAACCAACTTCCGAAATCACGGTAACCTGTTTTGACAGCTTTTGAATGAATTCACATTTCAAATCATGTTCTATTGTAATAGAACCATCTGAAACCTCTACATACTCCATATTGAACTGATCCAACACGCGGCAATAGTCATCAAATTGATTACGTATTATAAATGCTTCAAATAGCGTACCTCCGAAATAGGTTGGAATTCCTGCAGATTTGTAAATAGCCAGTTTCTCTTTCAGATTAGGGGTAACAAAGGAAGTTGCCCATCCCAATTTTACAATATCACTATGTACTCCTGCAACATCTATAAAATCTTCTGTTTGTCTTAAGCTTAATCCTTTATCCATAACCATTGTAATCCCCTTATCGCGTGGTTTTACAGGTCGTTCTGGTATATTATTCAGTGGGTAATTCATATTGGACACAAAGGTGAAAAAAAAACAGACAGTTTTCATCAGCAATCGCTAATAAAAACTGTCTGTTTTTTTATTTTATATAACGGTTTATAACTTCAAGTATCGAACCGTTTTCCTGTAACTGAGGTAAATATTCGAATAAAATATAGTGTTTATCCGGATCTGTAGCAAGAGCAGTTTCCAGATATAGCAGTGCATCACTTTTCTCACCAAGGGCAAAAAGATAGGCAACCATACGATAGTAAAGCTCGGCAGCATCCGGATTGTTCTTTATTGCATCAGCTATCGTTTCAGAGGCCTCCACCAACTTACCTTGTTCGTAAAGTACGGTAGAAAAATCCAGCCAGGCTTCAACGTCTACCGGATTATATTCCAGCACCTTATAATATGCCTCTACCGATTGTTCTATTTGCCCGAGTTTATAATAGGCGTCAGCCATGGCAAACCAGAAATCAGGGTTTTCACCATCGAGTTCAATGGCTTTCTTATAGAAATGAAGGGACTCAAAATAACGCTCCTCAAAATTCAAAGTAACGCCTATACCAAACCAGGCATCAGCCATTTTACTATCCATTTTAACGGACTTTTTATAATATGAACGCGCCTCATCCATACTTTCCAGCTTCTCATAACATTCTCCTATGGCACAATAGGTATCCGCATTGGGCTTTTCGTATTCAAATGTTTGCTTATAAACTTCGATGGCTTCTGCAAAACGATCCAGCTGCACCAATGCATTTCCCTTATTGTAATAGGCAGATGCAAAATTGTCTTTGATCAGAATCGCATAATCATAGGCATCTATCGCCTTTTCAAAGAGATCGAGTTTATGGTATGAATTGGCCAGGTTATACCATGCGGCGTAAGAATATGGATCATTATCTATATATTCCTGATAAAACTTGATGCTTTCTTCCTGCTTATCAAGGATGTCATAACAGAATGCGAGTTCGTATAGCCCGTCCTTGTTCTCCATATTTTGTTCCAAACTCTGCTTGATATACACAATCGCACTTTCATAATCCAGCATATTCTGATATACATACGCTATCTGAAGCAGGATTTCATCTGTAGTTTCCGCGAACTCTAATGCTTTCTGGAAATTATCCAACGCCTCAGAATAGCGTTCCAAACTGTTGTAGATGTTCCCTCTCAGGATGTAGATTTCAGCTTCTGAAGCTTCCAGCATCTCTGCTTTTTGCAATGACAAAAAAGCACGCTCTACCTGATCGGTAACAAAGAATAACTGAGCCTGCTTTACCAGAAACACTGCAGCATAAGGGTGCTGGTTGAGGGCATATTCTATCACCTGCAGGGCCTTTACCGGATCGCTCTTCTCTATATAATAATCAATAATGTTTTCGAAGGCCTGGGCATCAAAAAAGTACTGATCCTGATTGCGTATCATCTCTTCGTAACGTTCTACTGAACGCTGCGCATCATCACTAAAATCAAAATAATATTCCTCTTCCATGTATCGAATAATTAAAGAACAGATCCCTGTGTTAAAAAATACATTATAAGTTTACAACAATTAATAGTACAACTCACCAATTAATTTTCAACATACACACACCTCCACCCATAAACAACTGATAATAATGTTAGTAAGCAAACCTGCATTAAAGATGTCCATGTTAGGTACAGGTGCTATGATCTGAAAGTATGTGCAAAATAACGGAACTTAAACCGAATCCCAGTAATATTCACGTCAAGAAACCTGCCAGATTCAAATAGTCCCACTTTTGGTGAGGAAAAGAAAACAGGAGGAAGAAGAGAAAGTGACTCTGACACCCTGGAAAGCTTCTATAAAACAAAAGCAGCAACGGGTCTTCCGTTGCTGCTCATCTCCCTCACTTTTCCTATATTTATTTCGCATTGAGACTAAAAGCCATTGCTTCGTCAATGCTATTATTTGTTGTTTTTACAGCTACAAAATGCTCGATCGTCAATTTTGAAATGGAATCCCTAACCAATGTATGGTCTAAAGTTGCACCGCTCAACTTCAAATCTGAATGGCCTTTAATAAAAGTATACATGCTCTCTGTCGTCGCCTTCACGTTCGCCTTTGCATTATCTTTTAAAAAGATCTGAAGGTATTTTAAATTAAACTTACCAATGGTTTCTACGGTCACGTCTCCTGAAGCATCAATTCTCTGAAGGTCAGCCACTGAAATCCGTATCGTCACCGGCTCATATTCAGAAGATTTTATAATAAGCGTATATCCCTGTCTTTTGATTGAAGTGTTTCTGGAAGAATAATCTCCATAAACCTCAATCTTCTCTCTGTCAGCCTGAACCAGTTCTATCTTTACCTTACCGGTAATCGTGATTTTATTAAAACTAAAAGTCGATGCCAATGTAGTCATCGCTGTCGTGGCAAGTACAAATAGCATCAGCATTGCACTTAATAATGTTTTTGTTAAAGTCTTCATATTGTTGTTTTTTAAGGTTTTTATATTTTGTTTGTGTTTGATATTAAGACGCAGTCATTTTAAAAACGTTGCAGAGATTTTCCCCCTTTTATACCAGAATCACATCATACACGACCAATCACCTTTTTTTTTCGACAAACACGCCATAAAAATTTGGTCATAATTGAAGAATGCTTTTGAAAGCCACACAAATTGACGTATGTTTAAAGATTTTTAAATGCTTATAGTCCGGTTGTTTTAACTTTTAGCCAATGTTACGTGTAGATGCTGCCAAACCCTGTAAAATTGTATACTCACTATGCAAACACGCCTACTTTGGTTACCTGATTGAGCCACATATCGTTCAGTTAAATCCTCAGGGAGATTTTTCTTTGACTTATCAGCGCTTATTTTCTCACACGGCTAAGGAATTTTCCAGTCATCTTAATGAAACAGACCTTAAACTCATCAAAATTCTAGATGAAACGGAACAGGACTACATCATCAAGAAATACCATAAAAAAGCAATCAGACCCGCAGAGTTTTTCAGCAAGTTCTTCAATGAAAAATTTCATGAAAATGTAAGGCCCAAAATTGAGAAGAAACTCTCCGAGGTATTGGAAGTACTGAAGAGCCATGGCGCCCTCTATCTGATGGATAAGGACGGATGGCCTGCAGAGCGAACTATCGAGATTGCGACCGAACCCGCGACAGTTTTATTCCATTTTCGCCGAAATGAACTGGAAACAAGGTATTTCCCAACCATAAAATACCAGGGTCTGCGCATAGAATTCATGTTTAAGGATGCTCAGGTGGTTAGTAATCAACCCGCCTGGTTGCTATTGAATGATATGGTGTATTTCTTTGAGCAGGATATTGAAGGCAAAAAGTTACTGCCATTTCTCAATAAACGCTACATCACGATCCCGAAGGCTACAGAGGCAACTTATTTTGAGAAATTTGTTGCCCCCCTCATTGAAAAGTATCATGTATATGCTGAAGGCTTTGAGATTAAAACAGAGAAACATGAACCGGCACCGGTAATAAAGGTAATTTATGTTGAAAATGGCACCTCTCAATTGCAATTGTATTTCAAATATGGCGCCTACGCTTTTGCAATGGGAAGCGAAAAGAATGTAACTGTTCGCCTGAAAAAGGAGCAGGACAATTATACTTTTACCCGCATTAAAAGGAATACGGAGTTTGAAAAGCAAAAATTCGATCTCCTGGTTAAAATGGGATTGAAGAAAACAAGTGTGCTTTTTCACAACCTGGAGGTCTCCGAAAATGAGGGAGAAGAACAATCCTACGCAATTATCAACTGGGTAAATGAGCATATAGATACGCTGACAACGGCTGGCTATGAAGTAGAACAGCATACGGGAACCAAAAGGTTTTTGTTTGCAGCCAATAAGATCGATTTTGAAGTTAAAGAAGACAATGACTGGTTCGACATCAATGCCATCGTGTATTTTGGCATTCATCCAATACCATTCATCGCATTAAAACAACACATTCTTCATAAAAGAAGAGAATTTACACTTCCTGACGGGTCAATAGCCATCATTCCGGAGAAATGGTTTACCCAATACGGAAGTCTCTTTAGTCTTTCGGATGGAGGAAAATCGCTGCGGTTGAAAAAGCACCACATCGGTTTAATTAACGAACTGGCGGAAGACGGCATAGCCAATGTGACCCTCAACCGTAAATTGGAAAAGCTGAACGATTTTGAAAATATAGCCGATGTACAAATGCCTGTAAACTTTAAAGGCGACCTGAGAAGTTACCAGAAGGCAGGTTATAATTGGTTTAGCTTCCTGCGCGACTATAATTTTGGTGGTTGTCTGGCCGATGATATGGGTTTGGGTAAAACCATACAAACATTGGCGATGCTCCAAAAGATCAAGGAAGAAGCTGAACAAAATAATACGCACACTACATCGCTCATCGTGATGCCGACGTCTCTTATCTACAATTGGTTAAACGAAGCAAAGAAATTCACCCCAAAACTTAGGATCCATGCCCATACCGGCACGTCCAGAGACAAGGATATCAGCTTATTTGCAAAATACGATATCGTCATTACGACCTATGGAATTACCCGGGTCGACATTGAATTGCTCAAGAACTATTATTTCAGCTACATCATACTTGATGAAAGTCAAAATATAAAAAACCCTTCGTCTAAATCATTTAAAGCAGTCAAGGCCCTCAAATCTAAACACAAACTGATACTAAGCGGTACTCCGGTAGAAAATTCTGTGAGCGACTTATGGACCCAGTTGACCTTCCTTAACCCTGGCCTGCTGGGTACACAGTCATTTTTTAATGAAGAATATGTGCAGGCTATAGAGAAAAGAAAAGACGAAGACAAAGCACGTAAGCTTCAAGCCATCATTAAGCCTTTTGTATTGCGCCGGACAAAGGAGCAGGTTGCGGCCGAACTACCGTCTAAAACTGAACAGATATTCTATTGCAACATGAGTGAGGATCAGGCGGCATATTACGAAAAAACCAAATCTGCATATCGAAATGATCTTTTGAGCAGCATGGATGATGGTACTTATGCTAAAAAACAAGTCCAGCTTTTGCAGGGTTTGACCGCATTGCGGCAACTTGCCAATCATCCTGCAATGATTGATGAAAGCTATACTTCTGACTCAGGAAAATTTGAAAATGTCGTTCATACACTGGACAATGTACTAAAGGGCGGACATAAAGTTCTTATATTTTCACAGTTCGTAAAACACCTGAATATTTTCAAATCTCACTTTGAAAAGGAAGACATTCCCTATGCATACCTGGATGGCGGCACAAAAAACCGTGGTGAAATCGTAGCCGAATTTCAGCAAAACACGGAACTGAAGGTTTTCTTAATATCGATTAAAGCCGGAGGAGTCGGATTAAACCTGACTCAGGCAGATTATGTATTTATCCTCGACCCATGGTGGAATCCTGCGGTAGAACAACAGGCCATCGACCGTACTCATAGAATCGGACAGGAGAAGAAAGTATTTATCTACAAGTTCATCGCAAAAGATACGGTAGAAGAAAAAATTCTGGCGCTTCAAAACCGTAAAAAAAGGCTGGCAAGTTCACTCATAACAACAGAAGAGAGCTTCTTCAAGTCCCTGAGCAAAGAGGACATCCAGGAAATTCTCAATTAAACATCTAGGAAATCCTGATACTCAGCCATGCTGATCATCTCTGCCCCCATGCTCATCAAATGGTCGTTTGGGAGCTGGCAGTCTATCAATTTATATTTTTCTGTCTTACAAAGTGCTATCAACGCGACTTTCGAGGCGTTACTTACGAGACTAAACATGCTTTCTCCGCAAAAAACATCTCCCATCAGCACACCATATAAGCCACCAACCAGATCACCTTCCTGCCACACTTCAACACTACCGGCATAACCTTTTTCAAACAGATGAATATATGCGTCCTGCATCTGATCGGTGATCCAGGTACCGGGCTGGTCTTTTCGTTCGACTTTTGCGCAGTTAACGATAACCCTTGCGAAGGCTTTGTTAAATGTCACATCCAGCAAATCATCACTCAATAGCTTTCTCATGCTTTTGCTAATCCTAATCTTCTCAGGAAAGATCACACAACGTTCATGAGGAGCATACCAGCAAACTGAATCACCCTCACTAAACCATGGAAAAATACCGTTTTCATAAGCCAGAAGCAGCCGTTCCATCTCTAACCCCCCGCCAACAGCAAGAAGTCCGTCCGGATCAGCAAGTTGCGGATTTGGAAAAACAATTTCATCTTCGGGTAATCTAAAAACCATTTACAATTATAAACAATGTTGTTCTCTTCTTAAGTTTCTAAATCACCAATCAAACCTATTTGCTTAGAGTGTGTTATGGCTTCAGAACTTGTGTTAAAAAGGCAGGTATGTATGTTCTTGGCCTTTATTCTAACCAGGAATTCATTGGCCGTCTCCTCCATTTCCTTTCTCACATTTCTGATGTATACAGCCTCTATATTTTTAGGGTATTTTTCTGCGATCGCAGTATATATAGCAGGATCTTTTTGCGAATTGTCTCCAAAAAACACAAACTTCTGATTAGGAAAAGCATCCAATATCCGCATTACCCGCATCAACTTACCCTCATGACCTGTCCTACCGGTTTTAATT
Source organism: Pedobacter frigoris (assembly GCF_005116445.1). Classification (GTDB taxonomy): domain Bacteria; phylum Bacteroidota; class Bacteroidia; order Sphingobacteriales; family Sphingobacteriaceae; genus Pedobacter; species Pedobacter frigoris. The sequence goes on along the minus strand of NZ_SWBQ01000004.1, from coordinate 305,771 downwards.
AAATCCTTCCAGCGCTTGATCTGGTTCAACAAAAAAGCACCTTCAGGTAATTTATTATACCTGAAAGTCTCTACGAGATAATCATACAAATTCCATTCACTGCTAGACACATAAAAAAAAGGATTGGGCTGATCTGTTTCTGTATGTGACAATGCCAATAAATTATAGTGTGTGTAGGCATCTTTAAAGGTCTTCCTCGTGCGCGGGTTTTTAATGAACAGTTCTCTTAACCTCCGGCCTATAGTAGCCGAATGAGAAACCATGATTGTATCGTCTATATCAGAGATAAAGGCAAACTGCGTGATGTGCGGAACGAATATTTGCCCCTGTCCAACGGACAACACCTTCCCCATATCGTCCAGTGCCTCTACCTTAACACCATGCCAGCCGGCATTCACGTTCTCAGCCGCAGCCCATTCAAATTTAAAGAAGCCATCATATTCCGTCTTCTGGTATACTTCTTGTCCTTTAAATGTAAGCCTTACCTTCACATAAGGATATGGTTTTAAAATGAACAACTTTAAAAGATGTACAATGTTTACGATAAGGTTGTTGCTAAACTTCTGTCTTGTTTTGGCTTTAAACCGGAAAACGTGACCATATACAACTAAGTTATGTGTATGCCCATAGCCATGATATATTTTTACGCTTACAGATTTGTTCATTAGTAATTAAAACAGAGTTACACAAAAGTTGTTTGGTATTAAACAAATATATGGAAGAGCAGGCCTCGAAGATGAAATTATTATTTATAGTAAACCCAGGTTCAGGGAATGGAGGGATTGATTTTAAGGAGCTCATTGTTAAACATTTTGAGTCTTTAAATCATGTTGCTGAAATTTATATGCTTACTAAAAGCTGCTCTTTAGAAAAGATAAAACAAGTTATAGATGATGCAAAGGCTGACCGCGTTGTGGCTGTCGGTGGTGATGGCACATTGAAACTTGTCGCTGAATGCTTGATAGGCACTAATACCCCAATTGCGATTATTCCCGCCGGATCGGCCAATGGTATGGCCAAAGAGTTGGGCATTCCTACCGATGCTAATGAAGCCCTTAATATTGCTATAACCGGAAGTCCTAAAAAAATCCATGCAGTTACCGTAAATAAGGAACTCTGCATCCATCTTTCCGATATAGGTTTCAATGCCTATATCGTGAAGAAATTCAGCTCTCTGCAACACAGAGGCATGTGGGGCTACACCAAAGCGGCATGGAGTGCCCTTTGGAACCATAGAAAGATGCATGTTGAGTTTAACATCAAAGGAAAGACCATCAGTTCTGAAGCAGCAATGGTGGTTATCGCCAATGCTACGATGTATGGAACGGGTGTTAAGATCAATCCTGAAGGCAAACTGGATGACGATGTTTTTGAAATTGTACTGGTGAAGGAATATTCTGTAATGGAAATCCTCAAACTAAGGTTCACAAATATGGCCCTTAACCCAAAAAACATCGAGCTATTTCAGACCACAAGCCTGAAAATAAAGACCAAGCATAAAGCTCATTTTCAGGTAGATGGTGAATATATCGGTAAGGTGAATCAGGTAGAGGCCCAGATCATACCTCAGGCAATATGCATTATTGTTTAATTACAATATTTAGCTAAAGCTTCATCTGCAAGATCAGAGCCCATATGTTTTACAAACATAAAGTCCTCACAAGCACCTTGTTTGTCTTTCTGCTTTAATTTTTTCATGCCTGCAGCAATGCGCTGATTGAAGTATTCATTATCATATCCAAGGGTAGCCTTTAACGCTTTGATTTTTACTGCTTCATCTTTGGTAAAAGGCTTCCCCTGCTCTTTATTTTTGTAGAAATTGAGTACGGCATTAGTCAGGCCTTCATTGGATCTGTAAGCTTGTATAGCCTGTGCGATCTGCTCCCGGCTCCTGTTTCCGCAATCTTCAGAAGCTATGCTAAATCTGATAGGGGCAATGATTGAAACAGTAGTATCATGCCCGGCTGGCATAATCCATTTTCCGCTGCTCATCCTGATCAGTCTGAGAGCTTCATCATCCAGATCTGTTCCTACGCCTTTGCTGATTTTAGAATAGTAAACCTCTCCTGTTTTATTCAACTTAAAGCTGATGGTTACCGTACCCTGAATACAATTTTGAAGAGAATACTGAGGATAAACCCTGTTATTAGCGACAAAACTTTCGAGACTACCTTTAAGTTTGGGCTGGGCCTGAACTGCAAATCCGTATAAAAGAAATAATACCAGAAGAATTTTTCTCATATACTAATTTACAAAAATTATGTGTCTTCGTCCGTATCCTTACGCTCTTTTGATATTTTATCAAAAATCTTATCCATATGCTCTACATACTCATTGGTATCGTCCAAAAAGAAAGTCAACGTAGGTACTACCCTTGCCTGATGGCGGATACGGGCACCCAACTTATACCGAATTTCACTGGTATGAGAGTTTACCTCCGCAACAGACAGCGATGTATTATTGGTATTTAAAAAGCTAAGATATACTTTGGCTACTGCAAGGTCTGGAGAAACACGGACCTTGGTAATGGTAACCAATGTGTTCGGAAGGTAGGCAGAACCCTCACGTTGAAAAATCGCTGCTAACTCTTCCTGTATTACTCCTGCAAATTTCTGCTGACGTTTACTTTCCATATGTTCTTCTATTAATATAACAATTTATCGTAAGGGTAACGCTCAGTATGCAGCGCCACGACCTTATCATACAATAATTGTTTAAATTCTTCTAAATTCTCTTTATGCAGGGCTGATATAAATATTGCCGGCGCGTTATTACTTGCCATCCAGCTGCGCTTAAAGTCTTCCAGTGTAAGCTGCACAGGCTCTTCGTCCTCATGATCCGGTTCGGGAACTACATAAGCATCAATTTTATTGAACACCATAATGGTTTCTTTATCTCTTGCTCCCAAATCCTTTAGTGTTTCATTAACCACATTGATCTGATCTTCAAAATTCTGATGTGAGACATCCACAACATGAATCAAAACATCTGCCTCACGAACTTCATCCAATGTCGATTTAAAGCACTCTACCAAATGATGTGGTAGCTTTCTGATAAACCCAACGGTATCTGAAAGTAAAAATGGCAGATTTTCAATCACTACTTTTCTAACCGTGGTATCCAGTGTAGCAAACAGTTTATTCTCCGCAAATACCTCAGATTTAGACAGCATGTTCATGATCGTCGATTTACCAACGTTGGTATAGCCCACAAGCGCAACGCGGATAAGTTGGGCTCGGTTCTTACGTTGTGTTTCGTTTTGCTTATCGATCAGTTTTAACCTGCTTTTCAGCAAAGCGATCTTTTCAAGGATCATCCTCCTGTCACTCTCTATCTGGGTCTCTCCCGGACCTCTCATTCCAATACCACCTTTCTGGCGCTCAAGGTGAGTCCATAAACGTGTAAGACGAGGCAGCAAATATTGCAACTGCGCCAGCTCAACTTGCGTTTTTGCCTGAGCTGTCTGTGCCCTCCCGGCAAAAATATCAAGGATCAGATTGCTCCGGTCAAGGATTTTTACCTGAAGTTCCCGTTCAATATTTCTCAACTGAGATGGTGACAACTCATCGTCAAACACCACCATATCTATTTCTTCAGACTTCACATAAGCCTGTATTTCTTCCAGCTTTCCTGTACCCACAAACGTTGCACGATCTGGTTTAAGCATCTTTTGTGTAAACTCATGCTCTACCAGTCCGCCAGCAGTATCTACTAAAAAAGCCAGTTCATCCAGATACTCTCTGGTTTCTTCAGGCCTTTCTCCGGGTCTGATTACACCAACAAGTACTGCACGTTCCTGCTTAAGCGCCGTATCGTAATATTTCTGTTTTCCCATGTAAAGTACAAAGATACAAAAGTTATACCGACTTCAATTCACTGACAAAAGCGCTGATCGCCTGTCCTGGATTTGCAGTCTTCATAAAATTTTCTCCAATGAGAAAACCATTGAATCCAACCTGTTTCAATTGCTTAATGGTTTCGGTATCACTGATTGCACTTTCAGATATCTTCATAAATTCCGAAGGGATTTGATCTACAAGATCAAAAGAGGTCTGAATATTGACCGTAAAATCAGCCAGATTTCGGTTATTTACGCCAATGGCATCTAGGTCATTACAAATGCTTCGCTCCAGTTCTTCCTGGTTGTGCACTTCTAAAAGCACATTCAGCCCTAAGCTTTTTGATATCGCAGCAAGGTGCTTAATCTCTGCAGGTGTCAGTATGGCGGCAATCAGCAAAATAATATCTGCCCCAAGCGCCTTTGCTTCAATAATCTGATACTCATCAATCATGAAATCCTTTCTCAGCACAGGGATTTGATTGGCAGCACGAGCCTTAAGCAAGTCCCGCGTATGACCTCCAAAGAAGTCTGTATCAGTCAGCACAGACAAGGCCGAGGCCCCTGCCGCCGCATAAGCCGTTGTAACGTCTTCTACCGAAACCTGATCATTAATGATCCCTTTTGACGGAGAGCGTCTTTTAAATTCAGCGATAATACCGGTGCACTGCTCATCCAGCAAAAATTCCTTAAAGGAATAAGGATTTCTATTAAAATGCAGACCGGCTTCCAGCTCTTTTACGGAAACAGCCTGTTTAGCTAACGCAACCTCTTCTTTTTTACGAAGTACAATTTTATCTAAAATATTCATATTTAACGCCCCAACCAGTTTTTCATCATTTGTTTCCCATAATCGGTCAGCACACTCTCCGGGTGAAACTGAACACCCCGCACGTCCAGTTCCTTATGCCTTAACGCCATGATCTCATCCGAAGCATCTGTTGCGGTAACAGTAAAGCATTTCGGCAAACCTTCATTATCCACAACCCAGGAATGGTAGCGGCCCACATTGATTACATCCGGACAATCTTTAAATAAAAGTTCTTCCTTATCCAGCACATTTATAGGTGTAGCAATGCCATGCATTGGTCTGCCCAGATTCAGCAACTTACCACCGAATGCCTCTGCTATAGCCTGTTGCCCAAGGCATACACCAAATATACTTTTAGTTGAAGCATAGGTTTTTATGACCTCGAGCAATAAACCAGCTTCTTCGGGTATTCCTGGGCCTGGCGAAAGTAAAATCTGATCAAACTGATCTACATCAGCCAGTTCAAACTTATCATTACGCCACACTTCAACATCTCTGCCCAATTCATTCACCAGATGTACCAGGTTATAGGTAAACGAATCGTAATTGTCTATAACCAAAACTTTCTTTTCCATCTTATTTTCGTTATTCATGTTAAATCTGTGTCGCCATTTCAATTGCCCTGCGCAATGCTGCAATTTTATTATTTACCTCATTCATTTCATTTTCCGGAACAGAATCGGCCACTATACCCGCTCCTGCCCTATAATGCAAGGCATTATTCTTACTCATAAAAGTACGGATCATGATACAGTGGTTGAACTCATCATTAAAGCCCATATAACCCAATGCTCCCGCATAAAAATTCCTGCCAAGTCCTTCATTTTCGTCTATCAGCTGCATTGCCCGGTACTTAGGTGCTCCGCTTAAAGTCCCAGCCGGATAAGTATCCGCTACAATTTTAAAGGCGGAAACACCCTCCTGAAGCTTGCCACTCACTTTAGACACGAGGTGGATCAGGTGTGAGTAATATTGAACTTCCTTAAACGACTTTACCTGAACCTGGTTGCAATGTCTGCTTAGGTCATTCCGTGCCAGATCTACCAGCATCACATGCTCTGCGCTTTCTTTAGGATCCTGCTCCAGCTTGCGGGCCTGTTCTGCATCATCCTCATCATTTCCAGTCCGTTTAAATGTACCCGCAATTGGAAAAATACTGGCCTCTTTGTTTTTTATGGTAATCTGAGCTTCAGGAGAAGACCCAAAAAGCTTGAAGCTTCCATAATCAAAATAAAACAGGTAAGGAGATGGGTTGATAGACCTTAAACAGCGGTATACATTGAATTCATCACCCAGAAAAGTTTGTTTGTAGGCTCTTGAAGGTACGATCTGAAATACATCTCCCCTTAAGATGTGCTTCTTGAGCTTAACTACCATTTCCATGAACTCCTCGTTTGTGAGGTTAGATTCTTCTTCACCCGTTGAGCTAAAACTATATTCCGGGAAATTTTTATTCTGAATGATGTACTCTAATTTCTCCAGATCCTCTGTCTCATCGCCGTTAAAGGTATTCTTAAACAATGCAACCTCATTTCTAAAGTGATCTATCGCGATGATATATCTATAGATATGGTATTGCATCAAAGGAATCTCTTCATCTTTAGGAGCCGTTGATGAGAACACAATATCTTCAAAATGCTGAACAGCATTCCAAGTAAAATAGCCAAACAAACCATTTGAAATGTAGCGTTTATCCTCAACCTCGGTTGGCTGAAAGGATGCCTTAAATGCTTCTATCTCATCTGTAAGTACAAAATCTGTTTTCTCTTCCTTCTTTCCATCGGGATAATAAGTCGAGAGGACGCCATTTTGCAGGGCAATTCCTGCAATCGGCTCTGCACATACATAACTTACTGAATTTTCCCTGCTATGATAATCAGAACTTTCCAGCAAAATTGTATTTGGAAACACGTCTCTCAACCGCAAATAAATACTTACCGGAGTGGTCGTATCCGCAAGTCTCTTTTTGTGAGTTGTGTTAATGATATATTTCATTTGTATATATTTTAATCTTTTCTATTTGATCTTTTTACTATGCTAATGCCTTGCTCACCCCGACGTCATCCTGAAATAAATTCAGGATGAAGTAACGCAGACACAACAACCTTAAACAACAAAAAGCCCAACGTGTGGTCTACGTCGGGCTTCAATGTGGTTTGGTTTAGGTTGATAAACTATAAGGTACACAAGACTGCGACTAGACTCTTTTCAGAAGTACTACGCCATTGCCAAGTATGTATATTGTTAATCATATGTCACAAAAATATAAATAAATCTTACAAAGCAAAATTAATTTTGTGAATTTTATGAAATGCCAAAGAATGACCTTGAAGGATCAGCCATTACCATTCGAATGATTGCCGCTACAATCACTAGAAGGGCTAAACCAAAATATAGTGCAATTGTTTTATGTTTAATAACATCATCGGCTCCCCTTTTGGATTTTGCATTACCAATCGTCACCAATATCGCAGCAAGAATCATCATACTGATGTGCTCCATTTTCCAGTATCCCAGGCCTTTCACCACCGGACTGATGAAATACAGCACCAGGCCCATCAGTACCTGAATGTGTGTAAAGATCAGCGTAAACAGGTTGATCTTTCTATTACCCCCTGTATATGGTTTCTTTCCAAGCCAGCCAGAAATTGCCTGAATTAGAGCGATTACCAATAAAATTAAAACCAGGTAACGCCAACCTGAATGCGCACTTTTTAAAATCTGATCCATAAACTTTTTTCTTTCAAACTTAGCTATTTACTTTCTCTTTAGTAAAAAAGGAAAACAGTAAATGATTTTTAGAATCATTATAAACTAAACTTCCACAGCATCATAAACCACAACTTTACTCCAGAGATGACTGCAATTCTTTATAAACTCAAGATGCAGGGGATGTGTCTGATAAGTTACCTGTCCGGCGAGGTCAGTGAAGAATATCAGTTCAGACACACTCCAGCTCATGTCTATGACATCCCGTTTTTCCGTTTCTGCCACAACACCTACATGTAGTCCATGAACCGTTTCAATTTTTTTGAGCGTTTTGATCCCTGCAACTAATTTGTTGCGATCTTCCTTTGACCCGGGATTTTTAAGCCAGAAAAACACATGGTGCGCGAGCGGATATTTCTTTTCCATATTAAATGAGGGCATCGCTGCTGCAGCGGTGCTAATACCTAGCGCTGTGGCAGTTCCGATAAACTTTCTTCTATTTGATTTGTTCATAATCAATCAATAAGATGATAAAGATATTGCTTTTTTATATCTTTAATCTATCTCGTATGATATGCATTTAAACAACCAATCATGAAAGTTATCAAACTAATCATCCCGACAGTAGTCATTGTAATTGCCACAATCTTCAGTTTACACGCACAATCCATTTCAGGTGCATGGCATTTATCCGAAGGAAATAAATCTCACCACCTGTTCTTTCAGGATGGTTTCTATTTTCATACGGTACATGAGGGCAACAAGTTTCTTACGAGTGAAGGGGGAAAGTATACCATCAATGATAAAACGCTGAAAGCCGAATCCTTATTCAACAGTAACGATTCCACCAAGATCGGCACTATGCTCAGCATACCCTTTTCTATTTCTGCAGACCAGCTTTCTTTACAAGTGGAGGAAGGAAATGTAGAATTTGACCGTGTAGATAATGGAACAGCACCGTTAGCCGGTGTATGGCGCATAACAGGACGTATGCAGGATGGAAAAATATCACCAATACATCAAACAGGCACACGTCAGACTTATAAACTGCTAACCGGAACAAAATTTCAATGGGTAGCCATCGATCCTGCTAAAAAGCAATTTTCAGGTACAGGCGGTGGTTCCTATACCTTCAAAGATGGCAAGTACACCGAGAATATTGAGTTTTTCTCCAGAGACAACACACGCGTTGGCGCATCATTGAGCTTTGACGGTAAACTTGAAAACGGCGATTGGCACCATAGCGGACTCAGCAGCAAGGGCGATAAAATTTACGAGATATGGAGCAGGGTTAAATAAAGCATTATTGTCCCTGTGCGACCAATTCGTGGACTATCATTGCCCCGGCCTTGTTGCCCGTGTAAACAGCGGAAGCAACTGAACGCATCATAGTCGCAATGTCTCCGGCTACATAAATTCCGGGAATACTACTTTTTTGCAATTCATCTACTTCAATATGTCCAGTCCCGGTCATCTTGCAACCCAAATCATTTGGAATACTGCAATGCTGCTCGAATGGAGGTCTTGCATAAAGTGCATCAACCTGGGTGCTCAAACCATCTTTAAATACAATATTCTTTAATATACCATTTTGGTGATCAAATCTTTCTATTTCACGCTCCTCTACCTGAACATTCATTTCTGACAACTTCTGCAGCTGATCTATTTCCAGAGTAGCCGGTCCATTCGTAAAAACACTCAAACCATCCGTCCAGTTTTTAATCATGCGTGCGAGTTCAAATGCACCGGCTCCGTTCATCAAAACACCCGTATTCTGACCTTTATATTCGTATCCATGACAATAAGGGCAGTGAATTACAGAAATTCCCCAGCATGCTGAAAAGCCAGTTATATCAGGCATCAGATCTTTAAGACCTGTTGCAAATAATACCTTTTTGCTGAAGAACACCTGCCCGTCTTCCAGGCTGACTTGAAAATTGAGATCTTCTCCAGTCACGGTCGTAGCATTCCCATTTACAAATCGCACCGTAGGATATTTCATCACCTGCGCTTTGCCTAATGCTGCAATTTCGGCCGGCTCGCTTCCATCGCGGGTTAAAAAATTATGAGAATGAGGAGTCTGTGAATTGCAGGGTTTCCCGCTGTCAATAACTACTACCGTCCTGATCGCCCTACCCAGCGCCATCGCCGCAGAAAGTCCGGCATAACTTCCCCCTATAATAACCACATCTTTTTTCATATCATAATGCATCTTAGTTGCAAATATAAGTCAGGATCCCGCAAATGCAACTAAGATGCGTATTGCTTACAAAGGAATGACTAATTTATTCCGTGCCTCAGTTTAGTGCCTTTAACAGCTTTTAACAAACAGTAAGAAGACAACTACTCGACTGGTAGTAGACTGATTCGTAACTGATAGAGGATTCCTTCGGAAAACTGGTACCCTTTTGCGAAGCAGACCCGAAGCAGGCCTTGACCAGTCCCGAAGCTGGTAAGTCGGCCTGATTCGGGGAGCAATTCCGGGACATGACGCTATCAATAGTTAATCCGAATTAAGTTTTTTCACATTTAAGCAAGCAACATCTAGTCTGGGTAATATTAACTTCTCAAAATTCCATTATCTTAGCACTAAAAATTAAACATTATTAACCTTACATTGTTGTTTACCAAGCATTTTAATAATATACCATGAGCATCAAAAGGTACTTATATAGTGTACTGTTGCTGCTTTTTTGCTTTGTACAGTACGGATTTGCAAATAAAAACCAACCCCCTATAGCAAAAACAGGGGTTATAGATCTTCGCGGGCAATCATTTACCAGTAATATTGAACTTAATGGGCAATGGGAATTTTACTGGGACCAGCTGATCAATCCAATGGACACAGCAACTGGAAATGCTGAACTGGTTAATTTCCCCTTCCTCTGGACAGAGCCTACACTAAAAGGAAAAACCTATCCCTCTTATGGCTATGCAACCTACAAACTTCAGATCTTGCTGAGTAAGGATGCCCCGCCTCTTCGCCTCGAAATGCCGGATCTTTATTCTGCATATGCACTGTACATCAATGGAAAGATGGCACTCTCAGACGGAAAAGTAACAACTACAGCAGAGGGATTTATACCACACTGGGAGATTAAATTTTTAAATCTGGATACAGGAAAAGACACCTTAAATTTTGTGCTTCACGTCGCCAACTTTGCTCATAGCAAAGCCGGAGTAAAAAAGCCATTGATTATTGGTGAAAAGACTAAAATCGGACTGGAAAGACGACGTACTGAAGCCATTGACCTTCTGCTAACAGGATGCTTATTTATGGGTGGACTCTTCTTCCTGGGGCTTTATTTATTGGGAAACAGGGATAAGGCAACACTATTATTTGCATTATATTCAATTGTCTATAGCTATAGGATTATGGGCGTAGATAACTATGTGCTTCATACCATCATTCCGAACACAAGCTGGTACATTACCGCAAGGCTTGAATACCTGAGCTTATTTATGGGCATTGGTCTTTTTGGCCTGTACACGCGCTATCTTTACCCAGAAGATGTACACCATAAAATTGTCACGATAGTAAGTCTGATATGTTTTACATTTGGCTTAACTTCTCTTGTTCTTCCTCCTTTGTACTTTACACAACTGGTCAACCCTTTTTTAATCGTTACTATATTTTGCATTTTATATGTTCCCTATGTCTACATAAAAGCATATAAAAAAAATAGGCCTGGAGCCGTTTATGCATTGGCAAGCACAATTGCACTTATGTTTATTTTTACCATAACGTTATTTCATTACTGGTCTGTTATCCCCCAGCTGCAGCTGCTAAGTTTTGCTTGTTATGTAAGTTTCTTTTTTCTACAATCTTTGGTATTGTCTCACCGTGTTTCATTCGTGTTAAAAAAGGCCAGACATGAAGCGGAGTTGGGACTTATTGCAAAAAGCGAATTTTTGAGTACCATGAGCCATGAAATCAGAACTCCTTTAAATGCGGTTATCGGTATGAGCCACCTGCTGTTAAAGAACAATCCCAGAGAAGATCAGCGAAAGGAGCTTGATGTGATGCTTTTTTCAGCCAACAATCTTTTAGCGATTGTAAACGATATCCTTGATTACAATAAGATAGAAGCCGGAAAAATAACTTTTGAGCATATAGAAATGGATATAGCTTCCATTGCGAGAAATATCGTAAGTGGGCTTCAAAGTGCTGCGCATGATAAAAACATTGAATTAAACCTAAAAATTGATCCCTCACTCAAAAACAAGCTTTTGGGCGACCCCACGCGAACCTCACAGATCATTACCAACCTGGTACATAATGCGATAAAGTTTACTAAGGAAGGTTATGTAGAAGTAAACATTAGCGTCAAGGATCAAACTGAAACCAAAATCACCTTAAAGACCCAGATAAAAGACACCGGGATCGGGATCTCCATGGAGAAACAAAAACTGATCTTTGAGCGGTTTACACAAGCTGATTCATCCACTTCAAGAGGTTTTGGAGGAACCGGACTTGGCCTGGCTATTTGTAAAAAACTCCTGGAATTGCAACACTCTTCACTCCACCTCAACAGCAAGGAGGGAAAGGGTTCTACATTCTATTTTATCCAGACCTTCGAAAAGAGCATTAAAACAACCGAACAACAAATTAAGGACAATAACAGCCCAAATGAATCAGACAAACCATTTGCAGGGGTCAGCATATTGCTTGTCGAGGACAATGAAATGAATGTACTGGTTGCGCAAAACTTCCTGAAACGCTGGGGAGCGGATGTAGATGTAGCCATCAATGGTCTTGAAGCATTAAATATGCTGGATGTTGATAAACACAATCTCGTATTAATGGACTTGCACATGCCGGTTATGGATGGGTACCAGGCCTCTTCAAAAATGAGGGAAAATGGAGTGACCCTACCAATTATTGCCCTGACAGCCAATTTACCTAACGAGATAGAGGAACGGGTAAAGCAATCTGGTATTGATAACATCGTGGTAAAACCTTTTCTGCCAGATGAACTATACAGAAAAGTATTGCACCACCTAAGTCTTTCAAAATAGCTAACTTGCATCTATCTATGAAAAAAGCATCGCTTCTCCTTTTTTGTCTGTTTCCACTATTTTTGATTACCTGCAAACAGTCTCCTACTCGTGACCAGTTGTTCCAAAATATCCCTAATCCAAAAACCCTCAATGAAAGCTATGTTAGCAATCCAGACAAAGTCCTTACTGAGGAGACAGTCTCGGAACTGAATGGCAAACTGAGTCCGCTAGACCAATCCGGACTTGCACATATTGACGTAGTCTTCGTAAAAAGCATAGGGGATCTGGTACCAAAGGAGATTGCCCATGAACTTTTTAACACCTGGAAAATAGGCAGCAAGGAAACCAATAATGGACTCCTGATTTTGATAGTCGAAGACCAGAAGAGAATAGAATTTGAAACCGGCTATGGTCTTGAGGGCATACTGCCTGATGTAACTTGTTACAAAATCCAGCAAGAACACATGATTCCCTATGCCAGGGAAAATGACTACAATAATGCTGTAAAGCATGGAGTTGATGCAGTAATCGCACATTTGAAAGGAGGAACAGACCAAACTTTCGCAACATCAGCTCCTAATGCAACAATGCCGGCCGCCGATTCGGCAACTGCAATAGTACATGACTCAGCCGCGGTAGCTGACTCAGCCGTTGCGCCGAATGTAATAGACCTTCCTTCAGAGAATTATAATCCAGAAGCGATTCAGGGACTAGCATCCGCGGAAAAAAATAGAAGCTATCCTGTGGTCAATTGGCTTTCTCTTATAATTATTGCAATTTATTTTGCCTTTGTTGTAGCTACAGGAAGAAGTGTTACTAAAATCACTCTTTCAAGAGTATTGGTGATTCTTTTATTGTTTATCATACCAGTTGGTCTGACGGCGTATTTTAACCTGAAATATCCGGGCCTATGGTACAATCTCTGGTGGCTGCTGGCACTTTATTTATTTTTACTGGTTTGTATCCACCTTTATTTCTTCCTGCTTAAAGGGTATCTTTCGAATACTTTGAAAAATAAAACCAGGCATGAACAATACCTTGGATGGCGAAATGCTTTTTCTCCTTTACAGTGGATGACCAGATTTTTCCCTTATCCTCTTTTAAAGTCATTATGGAAAAATCATGAAGCCCGGCTAGAGGAATTAAGGTATACAGGAATCGATTGTGAACACTGCCACACTCCAATGGTACTACTGGATGAGGACAAGGACAATAAAAGCCTCTCAATCGGTCAGGCTAAAGAAGAAGAGATCAGCTCTGTAGACTACGATGTATGGGTTTGCAAGACCTGTGATCAGCAATTGATATTGAACTACCCGGATTTAAAATCTAAAGCGACAGAATGCCCAAAATGTCATTTCATTACTGTAGCTTTTTCAAGAAACAAGACCATATCCAGGGCAACAACGTTGAGTGAAGGACTTGGGCGCACATACTACATCTGCGCAAATTGCAGGCATGAAGAATATAAAGAATATGTAATTCCACAGATCTCTACACCGAGCAGCAGTTCGTCTTCTTCATCTTCTTCCAGCAGCAGCAGTAGTTCGTCTTCAAGCTCCAGTTCATCCAGCAGTAGCGGAGGTTCATCAGGAGGTGGTGGCGCAGGAAGCAGCTGGTAGTTATTTGACTGGTATAGATTGTTTTTTTATAATGATTTTATCCATTCTGAACCCCAGTGCACCGCGTAAATCAGCCCCTTCAATTACACAGGTGTAACTACCAGGATTATCGGCAGCAAACAATTTAACCGTTGCTGTTCCATCTTTGTCAGTAAAGACATTAGGCTCCCAATGCACAGTAGAACGGATATCTGACATATCAGCAATACTTCCGGGAAGGTATTTAGGTGCATAGAACTTTTTGGGGATGGTAAACGGGATTGGCTTATACACATAATTCCCAACTGGTTTTTTCGAAAGAGGTCCTCTGCCACTTCTAGTCGTAACCTCGATATAGACATAATCCCAAGCCCTTTCTTTAGACAAATCAAGAAGATGTGAGCCATAGGTCATCATGTATTTTCCCTTGATCATAACTTCTATGCCTTTTACTTCATCCGCATCATAATACTCGAACAACTGCTTTAAATATTCACCATACGTAGTTGCTTCCGGTATAAAAAATTTTGTATCCATGCCATCAATGATGAGGTATACCGCTTCACTCTGAACTCTGTAAATAGGTTTCGCCTCCATATCTATCGATTGGTGAAAGCCCTTTAATTTTTTCGATAAAAGATCTCCTAACGTTACCTTGCCTGCTTTCAGTATTTCTTCTTCATCTATAATCAGATCTGCCCCGCCCGGTCCATTGAGGTTTTTTGAGTTTTTCACCAGTTTCTTTGCGGTGATTTTAACTTCTTTAAGCATATTCTTACCCGTAACCGTACGGTATGTCTTTTGTAAAGAAAGCTGCCGATTGAGAGCGGCATAACTCAATGTATCTATATTCACAAACCACGGTTTAGCCCGGTTCATGACTGAAGGAAACACAGGGGGCTTAAACTCATACATATCAATACCAATATTGAATTTCTTGCCATTTTTATTTCTTGCACTGATAAAAAAGGAAGCCGTATCGACAGGAAAAATTCCTTTAAACTCAAAGTCGCCTTTGTCATTCGTCAATGTATCCAAGATCATCAAGGGCTTTTTAGACAGCAATGTAATGCTTGACTTAGCAACGGGCTTATTAAAAGCGTTTGTGACCTTCCCTTTTACAAGAAATTCCTGTTCTGACATGTATGTCATCGGCTTTAGCGGCTTCAATGCTTCCTGCCAGTCGTATCCTACCCAGCCTTGTGTAAGTAACAAATATTCCATGTTTCTCCACTTTTCTTCATTTATCGCTCCGTTGTAATAATACCCTGGATCTTCAACATATCCTTTCAAAGCTGAAGATAAAAGCATCCGACTTAGAATGTTATCATCAACGATACTGTCTTTTTTAACCTGTCCGTCGTCGGTTATGGCAAGCGAAAAACTTCCGGAAACAGGAGTGCCATTCTTGTCCACCACCTTAATCTTTAGCGAAATACTGTCCCTCTGTGCATACATTGGTTTATCAGTTTCAACACTGATATGAAGGTTACCATTCACATGGTTATAAATCATCCGTTCAGCCAACGGCTTAATATGATGATCTATAAACACAAAGCGCACAATTCCGTCGGGAAAAATGGTTTTGCTCAACCGGACCTTTATCTCTCCACTTTTAAAATTAACAGAGGCCGCCCAGAAAACCATACTTCCAGATAATCCCATGATATAATATTCCTTTCCGCCAACTTTCAAATCCTCAGAGGGACTTAGGATCAACTCGCAGGAGTCACGGTCAAAAAAATTATTGATGCTGAATGAGATGCCGCTTTGCACAACAGGAGGGAAAAGATACGTTTTGTAACTACCGTCCGGAAGTTCGAGTTTTGCCGAATACACTTCATTTGCACTGGGTCTTAAATTGAAAGCTCCCATGCCTTTATGTGAGGAAATAAAAACCGCTACCTCCTCCTGCTTACTGTTATAGATTTTGCCCCTGACGTTCACACCACGTCCATCTTCATTTAAAGCTTTAAAAGCAATTTTTGAAGATTGATTGGCAACTAATACTCCTCCTTCCGGCATAAACTGAAGGTCTATATATTCCGGCCTGTTAAGTGTCAGGGGAACCTTGACACTTCGTGGCCCCTGGCTTTTACGTAAGTCCTGGATAGTCAGGGCTAATTCCTTCGGCAAAATCTTGTCGGGGATATCAAAATTAAGGTCAAGGTTGCCTTCCAGTGAAGTTTCTGTTTTACTTTTGAACCAGGTTTTCTTTCCATTGGTAATACTAACCTGCATTTCCCTTAAACCCACGGGAGCTTTATCAAACTCGTTAATTCTTAAGTTCAAGTGAACATTGTCCTTACCTGATTCTTGTTTAACTTCAGCATGATATCCTATCAGCCATTCCGTATCCGGCCCATTGCTGACATACAGCTCTTTTTTAAACTGATAGTTTTCTCCAAAATTCAACATCCAGCTGGTGTATCCCCTCAAAGTATAATTGCCCTTGGGAAGGTCTTCGTTCAAGACAAGAGATCCATAAGATATCCCTTTGAATACAGGAACCATAATGCGTTGAAGATAATTACTACTATCGCTACGGATTTCTATGTATAATAGGCCGCTCCTGTCTGCATAACTCAAAACCGAAGCTTTGAGTAGATAGGCCTTAAACCATAGTGTATCACCCGCAGCATAATTAGATTTGTCGGTGTGGATATAAAGTTGTTCAATCGACAAGCTGTCACTTTCCGCATTCAAAATCCCAGCAATGTTTTTAATATCCTGTTGTACAGGAATATCTTGTCCGATAATAATGCTTACTGTAAAAACATTAAAAAAAATGACAAGTATTATTTTTTTCATGATAAGAGCTAAAATTTGCTCAAAAATAAGCTATTGAATAGATCTGGCAATAGAAAACACCTATCTTTTCTTTATAACGATCTTGTTCGTTTTCGACCCTAAAGAACCTTGTAAATCAGCCCCTTCAATTACAAAAGTATAATTGCCAGGATTATCGGCGGCAAAGAATTTAACCGTAGCATTGCCATCTTTATCAGTAACTACATCAGGCTCCCAATGCACAGTAGCACGGATATCAGACATATCGGCAATAGTTTCAGGCAAGTATCTCGGTGCATAAAACTTTCTTGGAATGGTAAACGGAATTGGCTTGTATACATAATTTCCAATAGCCTTTTTTAAGAGAGGTCCATTCCCTGCCCTGGTGGTCACTTCAATAAACACGAAATCCCATGGCTTTTCTGCCATCGGATTTAAAAATCTTGAGCCATAACTCATGATATTTTTCCCTTTGATCATGACCTCTATGCCTTTAATTTCATCTGCATCATAATACTCAAACAACTGCTTTAAATATTCACCGTAAGCTGTGCCTTCGGTTAAAAAGAATTTTGTATCCATTCCGTCCATGATGAGGTATACAGCCTCCCCGTTGACTTTATAAACAGGTTGTCCGAAACGGCTTATTGTTTGATGAAAACCCTTCACCCTTTTAGTTAAGAGATCTCCTAATGTCACCTTACCCGCCTTCAATATGTCCGCTTCATCTATAATCAAATCGGCTCCTCCAGGTCCATTCAGATTTTTTGAACCTTTTACCAGTTTCTTTGCTATGATTTTAACTTCCTTAAGCATATTTTTACCAGTAACGGTACGGTAGGTTTTTTGTAAAGAAAGCTGCTGATTTAGGGCGGCATAGCTCAACGTATCTATATTAACAAACCAGGGTTTAGTCCTGCTGGCGACCGAAGGAAACGCCGGGGGTTTGAATTCATACATGTCAATCCCAACATTGAATTTCTTGCCATTTTTATTTCTTGCGCTGATGAAGAATGCCGCAGTATCAACAGGAAAAAGCCCTTTGAACTCAAAGTCCCCTTTATCATTCGTCAATGTATCCATGATAAGCAAAGGCTTTTTAGACAGCAGTGTTATGCCTGATTTAGCCACCGGCTTATTGAAGGCATTTGTCACCTTCCCTTTTACAAGAAATTCCTGTTCCGACGCATAGATCATCGGTTTTATCGGCTTTAAAGTTTCTTGCCAATCGTACCCCACCCAGCCTTGTGTAAGCAGCAAGTATTCCATATTTCTCCACTTTTCTTCATTTATCGCCCCGTTGTAATAATACCCTGGATCTTCAACATGTCCTTTCAGCACTGAAGATAAAAACATCCGGCTTAGGATATTGTCATCAGCGATACTGTCTTTTTTAACCTGTGCGTCATCGGTTATAGCGATCGAAAAACTTCCCGAGGCAGGATTGCCATTCTTGTCCGTCGCTTTAATTTTTAGCGAGATACTGTCCCTCTGTACATACGCTGATTTGTCAGCTTGAACATCAATGTTCAGGTTACCATTCACATGGTTATAAACCATCCGTTCAGCCAACGGCTTTATATTTTGATCGGCAAGTACGAAACGCACAATTCCATCAGGAAAAATAGCTTTGTTCAACCGGGTCTTTATTTGTCCCTTTTTAAAATTGATTGTCGCAGCCCAGCAAACCATACTTCCGGATAATCCCATAATATAATATTCCTTTCCTCCTACTTTCAGGTCTTCAGACGGGCTTAAAGTGAGCTCACAGGAATCGCGGTCAAAAAGATTGTCGACACTCAATGCGATACCACTTGGCATAACCATCGGAAAGGGGTAAGTTTTATAGCTGCCATCCGCAAACTCAAGTTTTGCAGAATAGGTTTCACCTGCCTTAGGATTCAAGTTGAAAGCCCCCATCCCTTTATGTGACGAAGCAAAAACCCCTACTTCTTCCTGCTTACTGTTGTATATCTTGCCCCTGACATTTACACCATATCCATCTTCATTTAAAGCTTTGAAAGCAATTTTCGATGATCGGTTGGCAACCAGAACTCCGCCTTCGGGCATAAACTGCAGGTCTATATATTGCGGCCTGTTAAGTGTCAGGGGAACCTTTACACTTCTTAGCCCCTGGCTCTTGCGCAGATCCTGGATGGTCAGGGCCAATTCTTTCGGCGGAATTTTATCGGGTATATCAAAACTAAGTTCAAGATTACCTTCTAAAGAAGTTTCTGTTTTGCTTTTGAACCAAGTTTTCTTTCCATTGGTAATACTTACCTGCATTTCTCTTAAGCCTACGGGAGCTTTATCAAACTCATTTATCCTTAAGTTCAAGCGAACATTATCCTTCCCTGATTCTTGTTTAACTTTAGCATGATATCCTATCAGCCATTCTGTATCCGGTCCATTGCTTACATACAGCTCTTTTTCAAACTGGTAGTTTTCTCCAAAATTCAACATCCAGCTGGTATATCCCCTCAAAGTATAGTTGCCCCTCGGAAGATCTTCGTTCAACACAAGAGATCCATAGGATATCCCATTGAAAACCGGAACCATAATTCGCTGTAAATAATCCGTACTATCACTTCTGATCTCTATGTATAATAACCCGCTACGATCTGAATAATTTAAAAGAGATGCTTTAAGCAGGTATGCCTTGAACCACAAAGTATCTCCGGCGGCATAATTAGATTTATCAGTTTGGATATAGAGCTTTTCGATTGACAGACTATCATTTCTCGAATTTATGGCTTCTGTAATTTTTTGAATACCTTGCTGGGTAGAAATCCCTTGTGCAAAAGCGAAACCTGCTATAAATACGCAAAAAAAACAGAACTAAGACTATCTTTTTCATAAAGTAAGAGCGGAGGTTGATCCCCGGTTGAGTTATGGATTAAATATATCAATAAATAATACTGACTTTTTAATAAATTAGAGACTTACTTAAAATTATGAAGAAAATATTACTCAGCTTATTGCTGTTTTTTTCGGCGATGTTGTCATTCGCGCAACAGACTTATCCGGTCAATGGCTCATATGACATTCGACAAGGACAATTTGCCTTTACCAATGCCAATATCATAATGAACGCCAATCAGCCGGCTGTAAAAGGCACATTGCTTGTTAAAGGTCAGACAATTCAGGCAATAGAGAGCGGAATTACCATCCCCAAAGGCTATGTAACTGTAGACTTAAAAGGGAAGTTCATTTACCCTTCACTTATTGACCCTTTCACTTCTTATGGATTGCCGGAAGCAACGCGTGCAATTGCGGGAGCCAGACAGTCGATATTTACATCGACTAAAAAGGGGGCATATGGCTGGAATGAAGCCATAAGACCAGAAACCATGTCCAATACACTATTTACAGCCGACAGTAAGCGTGCAGACGACTTAAGAAAAGCAGGTTTTGGAAGTGTAAATGCCATCAATCGTGATGGTATAGCAAGGGGAACGTCAACAGCCGTAACATTGAGCGATGAACGTGAAAACAACACCATGTTAAACCCCCTATCCGCCGCCAACTACTCTTTTAATAAAGGGACTTCTCAAAATGATTACCCAACCTCGTTGATGGGCTCGATCGCATTGCTGCGCCAGACTTATTACGACGCACAATGGTATGGTAAACAAAAAGAGGAGTATAATATTTCACTGGAAGAATTTAACAAACAGCAAAGCCTGCCGCAAATCTTTGAAGCAGACGGCTGGTTAAACATCCTGAGAGTTGATAAAATAGGAAAAGAGTTTGGCAAACAGTATATCATCAAATCAAATGGCGATGAATACCAGAGAGTAGAAGCCGTTAAGGCAACCGGAGCAAGCCTGATCATCCCATTAAACTTTGTAAAGGCCTATGATGTAGAAGATAGCGTAGAAGCAAGAAATGTAACCCTTGCACAAATGAAAGCATGGGAAATGTCGCCCAGCAATGCTGCTGCACTGGAAAAAGCTGGGATCAGATTTGCACTTACCACATTTGGACTTGATAGCCCAAAAGACTTCTGGACTAACATTCGGATTGCAATCGACAACGGCCTTTCTGAAAAACAGGCTTTCTTATCGGTGACAGAAATTCCAGCAGCCATGCTAGGGATCTCCGATAAAGTAGGAACATTGGAGAAAGGAAAACTTGCCAATTTTATCATTACATCCGACAGTCTGTTCAAAAAAAACACCATTATTGAAGAGAACTGGGTACAGGGCAAACGCTTCATCGCAAATAAAAACAACACCAAAGAACAAAAGGACAGCGTAAATAAGGTACTGGCTAAAAAAGCAGATGCGATAAAGGAAAGTCCTGTAAAAGGCTCATTAATTTATCCTTTCACTGCTTTTGGCAATGCCTCAATGCTAAAACAAGAAACTGTTTTGCTGAAGAACGGTACCGTATGGACCAACGAAAAAGATGGCATTTTACAAAATGCCGATGTACTGCTGGAGAATGGAAAGATTAAGGCTGTAGGTAAAAATCTGAATGCTGGAAATGCAAAGACAATTGATGCGACCGGCAAACACATTACTGCCGGATTGATAGACGAACATTCCCACATTGCAGGAACCGGCGGGATCAATGAAGGCGCACAGTCTTCTTCCGCAGAGGTACGTATCGCCGATATCATCAACTCTGAAGATGTAAATATCTACAGGCAACTGGCTGGTGGCGTAACCACTTCGCAAATCCTTCATGGATCTGCCAATCCTGTAGGCGGACAGGCACAGATGATCAAATTACGCTGGGGAAAATTGCCTGAAGAAATGAAATTAGCGGGTGGCGATACCTTTATCAAATTTGCATTGGGAGAGAACGTAAAGCAAAGTAATTTTGGTACAGGAGCAAGATTTCCTGTAACCAGAATGGGTGTAGAACAAGCTTTCATTGATGAATTTACACGAGCAAAAGAATATAAGGCCGCCCTTTCTAAAAAAGGAAATATGGTGCGCCGTGACCTGGAGCTGGATGCCATTGTTGAAATCCTGGAGAATAAAAGGTTCATTACCTGCCATTCATATGTACAATCTGAAATTAATATGCTAATGCATGTTGCGGACAGCCTCGGATTTAAGATCAATACTTTCACGCATATCTTAGAGGGCTATAAAGTAGCCGACAAAATGAAGGCAAGGGGCATCAATGCTTCAACCTTCTCCGACTGGTGGGCATATAAAATAGAAGTAGCTGAAGCCATTCCATATAACGGAAAGATCATGCACAATATCGGAATCACCACGGCATTTAACTCCGATGACGCGGAGATGGCACGCAGATTAAATCAGGAAGCCGGAAAAGCCGTCTTATATGGTGGTGTACCGGAAGAAGATGCTTTGAAATTTGTGACCCTTAACCCTGCCAAAATGCTGCACATAGATGATAAAGTCGGCAGCCTTAAACCAGGAAAGGACGCTGATGTGGTAGTATGGTCAGACCACCCTCTCTCTATCTATGCCAAAGCGGAGCAAACTTTTGTTGACGGCATACCTTATTGGGACATCAACCGTGATGCACAGGTTAGACAGGCACAAAATACAGAACGTGCACGATTGATTAAAAAGATGTTAGACAGTAAAAACAAAGGCGGAAAAACACAACGACCACAAGCAGAAACACCTAAACTATACCACTGTGAAACTGTTGGCGACTACTCTAAAGGGATCACAGAAACGGAAGGAGCACACACACATGAATAAATATATATTTACACTATTGCTTTCATCATTTGGCCTTGCCTGCTTTGCGCAAGCCAATATCTCACCTGCAAAACCTCAAAGTAAAAAGACCGCCATTATGGGCGCTAAACTGCACCTTGGCAATGGTAAAATCATAGAAAACGGATACCTGATCTTTGATCAGGGAAAAATCATAGGCGTTGGAGATGCGACATTAGTACGCCTGAGCCTGACTGATGCTACAGTGATTGACGGCAACAACAAACATATTTATCCCGGGTTCATCGCTCCTATCACCAATCTGGGCCTCACAGAGTTTGAATCGGTAAAGGCTACTTTAGACTTTACTGAAATTGGGAATATCAATACTCATATCAGATCTATTATAGCTTATAATACAGATTCAAAAGTTCCTGCTACCTTAAGAAGCAACGGCGTTTTGATGGCCCAGATTACACCACAAGGTGGAACCATGTCGGGCAGCTCTTCTGTAGTGCAGCTGGATGCATGGAATTGGGAAGACGCAGCCATCAGAACCGATGATGCACAGCATTTAAACTGGCCTGCAACACCTAAACTCAGAGGACCAGGCGGCAGGAACCCTCTTTCTTCAGATGCACTGCAGGAGCGTACACAAGCTCAGATCAATGAGCTCGAACAGCTTTTTACAGAAGCAAAGGCTTATGTAGAAATAGAGAAACCTGCGGTTGTTAACGCCAGACTGGCTGCAATGAACCATTTGTTTGATGGAAAGCAAAAATTATTCATTACGGTCAATGCACAAAAAGATATTATTGCAGCTGTCAACTTCGCAAAAAAGCACGGAGTTTCTCCGGTTATTGTTGGCGGCGACGAGGCTTATTTAATCATTCCTTTTTTAAAGGAAAATAACATCCCTGTTATTGTAAAGCAACCTCACGCCTTGCCCAATTCTACAGATGACGATGTAAACATGCCTTATAAAAACGCAGGTGTACTGGCAAATGCAGGCGTTACTGTAGTCGTTAGCATAGACGGTTACTGGCAGCAGAGAAACCTTCCTTTTATGGCAGGAACTGTAGCTGCATGGGGACTGGACAAAGAGAAGGCGCTTCAGACCATTACATTAAACACTGCTAAAGTTTTGGGCATTGACAAGACGACCGGCAGCCTAGAAATTGGCAAGGATGCTACTTTCTTTATTTCAGCCGGAGATGCACTAGATATGAAAACGAATAAAGTAGAACGAGCTTTTATTCAAGGCCGTGACATCAACCTTGATAATCTGCATAAACAACTGGATAGAAAATTCAGTGAAAAATATGAGGCAGGCAAAAAATAAGGAATAAAAAAAAGAGTGGCCCCATCCAAGGTCACTCATTTTCAACTAACTTATTATTCATAAAAAAACTGGCTGTTGGGGAAGGAGTCGAACCTTCAAGGGGTAGTTAGCTACAGTTCAAAAATTAATTTGTGGTCAACCCATAAACTGCGTTTATCCATTTATCCCCGCCACCGAGACAAGGAGGTGTGTCTGCCAATTTCACCACCCAACATTATTTAAAGTACTATCTTTTTTATCAGTAAGTTTGGTTTAGGTTGATTAACTTACCGATAATAGCTGTAGGGGAAGGAGTCGAACCTTCAAGGAGTAGTTAGCCCTTACGGGTTTTCCATATTCTCCACCACCGAGACAAGGAGGTGCGTCTGCCAATTTCACCACCCTACAGAGTATAAGCAAATGTTAAAGAACTATATTTTTTGTTACTTGCTTGATACAAATGTAATGACAACCTCGATACGTTGCAAATATTTTAAACATTTAATTTTATTTTTATAATATTTATAATTAAATTTGATTATCGTTAACAAATATCAAAATCATGCTTAAAAAAGAAAGCCAAAATTTAGAAATTGATAACCTTGATATTGACATCTTAAAGCAACTGATGCAGGATGCCACGAAACCCTATACAGAAATCGCAAAAGATCTGATTGTTTCAGGCGGAACAATTCATGTTCGCATGAAAAAATTGCAGGAAATGGGCATCATTAAAGGTTCCCATCTTATCATCGATCCTCAAAAAGCAGGTTATGACGTAACCGCATTTCTTGGTATTTATCTGGAAAAGGGAATACAATATAAAGATGCAGTAGCACAATTGAGTAAAATCAAAGAAGTAGTAGAGCTTCATTATACGACAGGTGCCTACAGCATGTTTGCGAAGATCATTTGCAGAGATACCAGTCACCTGAGACATGTATTGAATGAAGAGATTCAGGCTGTACCTGGCATTCAAAGAACAGAAACACTGATTTCACTTGAAGAGAGCATCAGAAGGCAGATTGAGCTTTAGTAGCTGACATTTAGCCTCATTCTCCTTTCTTCATGCCTTCGGTATGCGTGCGCATCCCCATAACCTTTTCACAAGTCCTCCTAGGGGGTTGGTAGGGCATTGCTAGGACCACAGTCCTTCGTGCGGCTATCCAGGACTTAAATAAGTATTTCAGTTAGGCGTTATGTATGCGAACGCATACCAAGCAGAGATACAATGCATATAAACAAAAGAGGAGCCTTTAGAGCCCCTCTTTTGTTATTTAAACATATTTTTCAATGCTTCCAATTTCATCTGTAAATCCCCATCAGGCAGTGGCTTTTCCTTTTGTCCACCTTTCTGATTTGACTGAGGTTTTGATGGTTTTCGATGCTGATCAGGCTTAGCAACAGCTCTGAATGACTTATTCTGCTTGTCATTCCTGTTTTTATTATCTTGTTTAGGCTTCTGCGATCCATCCTTCATAGACAAGGAAATACGCTTTCTTGCTACATCAACTTCGACAACAGTAACTTCTACCTTCTGATGCACCTTTACCACCTCATTTGCATTGGCTACAAACTTATCAGACAACTGACTGGTATGTACCAATCCGTCCTGATGAACGCCTATATCTACAAAAGCCCCAAAATTGGTAATGTTGGTTACTATACCCGGAAGCTTCATACCAATCTTAAGATCAGCAATTTCATTTACACCGTCTGTAAAGCTGAATGCCTCAAACTGCTCACGCGGATCTCTTCCTGGCTTGGCAAGCTCATTCATGATGTCATTTAGAGTCGGCAAGCCAATCTCATCATTTACGTATTGCTGCAACTTGATCTGTTTTCTCAATTCTGCATCCTTCATCAGCTGAGCTACACTACAGTTCAGATCTCTCGCCATTTTATTGACCAAAGCATAGCGCTCGGGATGCACGGCACTGGTATCCAGCGCATGTTCTGCATTTCTGATCCTTAAAAATCCGGCAGCCTGCTCAAAAGCCTTATCTCCCAAACGGGGAACTTTTTTCAGGCTTTCTCTATTTTTAAAAGCGCCATGTTCATTGCGGTAATTCACAATATTCTGTGCCAATTGTGGTCCAAGACCAGAAACGTAAGCCAGTACCTGTTTAGATGCTGTATTCAGCTCCACCCCTACAGCATTTACACAACTCATTACAGTATCATCCAATGATTGCTGAAGTTTGTTCTGGTCCACATCATGCTGATATTGTCCGACGCCGATAGATTTAGGATCAATCTTAACCAGTTCCGCCAATGGATCCATCAATCTTCTTCCAATAGACACTGCTCCTCTTACTGTAATATCATGGTTAGGAAACTCTTCTCTGGCTACATCTGATGCTGAATAAACGGAGGCACCGTTTTCATTAACCATTACAATTAATACGCCATCCAGCCCCAGACCTCTAACAAAGACTTCTGTTTCACGTCCTGCTGTTCCGTTGCCAATTGCAATGGCCTCTATTGCATGTTTGTCACAAAGCTGCTTAAGCACCGCCGCCGCTTCTACAATCCCTCTTTGCCCGTTATGAGGATAGATAGCAGTATTTTCCAGTAACTTACCTTGTCTGTCCAGGCAAACCACCTTACATCCCGTTCGGAATCCCGGATCGATTGCCAGTACATTCTTTTCGCCCATTGGAGCCGCCAGCAGCAATTGCCTGGCATTTTCTGCAAATACCCTAATCGCTTCTTCATCGGCCTTCTCCTTGGAGAGCCCCCTGATTTCAGTCTCCATCGCGGGGCCGAGTAAGCGTCTATAACTATCATGGACAGCCAGTTTTACCTGTCTGGAACTTTTATTATTAGCAGTAACGAACTGCTTTTCTAATAACTCAATCGCTCCATCTTCGGCAGGCATGGTTTCCAATTTCAGGACACCTTCATTTTCACCTCTTCTAATGGCAAGCACACGGTGAGAAGGGCTGGATTTTAATGGCTCAGTCCACTCGAAATAATCTTTATACTTAATACCTTCTTCTTCCTTACCTTTTACCACAGTAGCTTTAAAAGCGGCATTTTGTTGAAAATATTTACGCATAGCTGTCCTTGCTTCAACATTTTCATTTATAATCTCAGCAATGATATCCCTTGCACCAGCCAAAGCTTCATCAGTAGAATTCACCCCCAGCTCTGTATTTAAAAATTTATCTGCTTCAGTTTCGGGGTCAAGCTTAGACTGTTCGAGTAAGGCAAGAGCTAAGGGCTCCAAACCTTTTTTACGGGCTTCTGAAGCCCTGGTTTTCCGCTTGGGTTTATATGGAAGATAAATATCCTCTATGGTTGCAATATTTGTTGCAGCATTGATTTGTCCCTCCAGTTCAGGAGTCAGTTTATCTAATGCGCCCAATGCTTTTAAAATAGCTTCTCTACGTTTATCCAGCTCTCTAAGCTGCTGGAAACGATCGCGGATAGACGCGACTTGCACTTCATCCAGACTGCCGGTCATTTCTTTCCGGTAACGTGAAATAAAAGGAACTGTCGCCCCTTCATCCAATAGCTCAATAGTAGCGATAACCTGCTTTTCCGCTACAGACAGTTCAGCAGCAATTATTGTCGAGTGATTACTCATTTTAATCTCTATTTGATTGATATTTTAAGTACAATTCGGGCAAAATTAAATAAAAAATCCCGCAGGGTATTAACCAGCGGGATTATATTTTCATTATGATTTTATTGTCTTTTTATTCCTTTATTTAGCTACGTAAAGTACTTCTTTTACGGCTTTAATTACTTTCTCTGCATTAGGCAAACTTGCTGCGATCAGGGTAGGTGCGTATGGAAGTGGTACATCTGCGCAAGTGATACGCAATACCGGGGCGTCTAAGTAGTCAAAAGCATTCTTTTGAACATTAAACGCAATTTCAGAAGAAATTGAAGCCAAAGGCCATGCTTCTTCTACCACTACCAGACGGTTTGTTTTCTTAACAGACTCGATGATGGTTGCATAATCGATAGGACGTACTGTACGTAAATCAATAACTTCAACACTAACACCATCTTTGGTTAATTCTTCTACTGCAGGGTTTACCACGCGGGTAAGCATTTTACCAAAAGTAACGATGGTTACATCAGTACCTTCTTTTACCACATTGGCTTTGCCAATAGGCAGATAATATTCTTCTTCCGGAACTTCTCCTTTGTCTCCATACATTACTTCAGATTCCATGAAGATCACTGGATCCGGATCAAGGATTGCTTGTTTAAGCAAACCTTTGGCCTCGTAGGGTGTAGAAGGAATTACTACTTTTAGTCCAGGACAGTTGGCATACCAGTTCTCGAAATTCTGAGAGTGCTGAGCACCTAGTTGACCCGCATTACCAGTTGGCCCACGGAATACGATTGGCACAGAAAACTGTCCGCCGCTCATTGAAAGCATTTTTGCTGCTCCGTTAATGATCTGATCAATAGCAACCAAAGAGAAGTTGAAGGTCATAAATTCTATAACGGGAATCAATCCGTTCATAGCAGCTCCAATACCGATACCTGTAAAACCAAGCTCAGCGATAGGTGTGTCAATTACACGTTTGTCTCCAAACTCATCAAGCATACCCTGGCTAACTTTATAAGCACCATTGTACTGCGCAACTTCCTCGCCCATTAAGAAGACGTTTTCATTCTTGCGCATTTCTTCGCTTAAAGCTTCACGCAAAGCTTCTCTAAATTGAATCTCTCTCATTGTATATTCAAATATTAACGGGAGCAAATATAGTTATTGTAATTTAATTATAAAGTAGTGTTTTAATTACACTTTGGAACCCTGCAAACGGCCAAAATAATTTGGCAATTTACAATCCACACAAAGTTAAATATGGAGAGAAGGCAAAGGCAGCTTCATTTTCACTCCGGACAAAAGGTACCTGTTGGTCAAATAGTTCAGCAAGCTTTGCCTGCATAAAGCCGACGAATTCGTCTTTTACGGTCTCCAGGTAAGCCCCGCTTAACTTCACCTTATCCCTTCCTTCTATAAAAAAGGTGCCTTCCTTTCGCATATTCCGGATACTATATAAGTTAGGCTCAACCAGCTGATGACCGTTTGCCTGTTCAAAGACATAGGTATAAAACAGCGTTTGCACTAATGCTTTGTTTTGCTTATTCCCATTGGTATCAAAAACATCTTCGAGATTACTATATCGCAAGATGTCGCTACCTGTTTTATAGTCAACGATCCTTGTGACGCCATTCTTACGGTCTATGCGATCTATGATTCCATGAAGCATGATCTTTTTATCTGCTCCATTTAATTTAAAACCGAAGGACACCTGATCTTTCTGTTCCAATGAAAGAATTTCAAAAGGAGCTTCATTTTCATCATAATCCAATATGAGGTTTGCGTACTCCTCAACTATTGCCAGCACGACCTTTTGCATGCCGTTGTGCAGAACCTGGTAATTTTCATTTTCAAACATCACCTGTGAAAAAGCCCTTAAGGCTAATTCCGGGACTTTTTTACGATATTCTGCAATCCTTTCCCTGGTGATATTGATATCCGTACTTCTCAAATCCTGATAAAAGGTTTCCAGCACAAAATGTAGCATGGATCCGATATAATTGGCTTCCAGGTTTTCAGAGATCTCTTTGGGCTCCTCAATTTTAGCGATGTAACGGTAAAAAAACTGTAATGGACAATTGATGTAGGTCGTCAATGCCGAGGCAGAAAGCCCAATCTCGCCATTTAAATATCTATTCAATACCGCCATCACCTTTTCATCCTTAGGAATTACGATTGGTTGTTTTTTCTCAATACTGATCCTTTGCTTATGTTCCAGATAATTAAATGTATAGCCACTTTCATACTCCAGCTGCTTCAGAAACCGGGTTGGCTCACCGGTATTGGTATCGTCTGCCTGCGCATTATACACCATACTTACCTGCTTAGCGCGCTGAAGCAGGCGATAAAACATATAAGCAGAGATGGCATCCTGATTTTCCAGCACAGGCAAACCATATGCCCTGCGGATACTGTCAGGAATAAAACTTGGAGAAACACTTGTCTGCGGCAAAAGGCCTTCGTTTACGCCCAATATGTAAATATGCTCAAAGTCAAGACTTCTGCTCTCCAGCAAACCCATTACCTGAATACCCTGAAGGGGCTCTCCGGTGAGCGGCACAGAAATCCCTTGTACAGCCTTCTGGATCAGAGACAATACAAAAGACAATTCTTTGGAGGTTGTCAGCTTCGGCAGGTAATCAGCAAGGGCATCATGCAGGCGATTGAGCTCCTTAATTGCTGCTATAAAAAGATCAGCTTCAGTTTGCCTCAGACTCTTATCTGCCAATTGCTGTTCAAAGACCTTTTTAAATATCTTCTGTAAGGTATTTGTTGCAGCTGTTCCATTTTCGATTTTAGTAAAAAACATAGCCAACAGGCCCTTCTGACTTTGAAGCCTTGCCAGAGGGACCTCTGCAAGTTGTTCGGCAAGTAACTTTTGCTGGATCTTACTGCGTAGCTTTTCATTGATACCTGTCAGCGGATGGGATAAAAAAGCTTCTACTTCTCTATGGTACACCGTTTCTTTTTCACCCTGAATGAGCTGAGCCTGTACACTGAGCCATAAATCTGCTAATCCGAATATAGATGAGGCGACCAGCGGATACCCCATGGTAACATTGATATTGATCGGAAACTGCACCCCATCTATCTGATAATGTGTTGGTATAGTTTGCAAAACAGGCATCAGCAAACTTTCGTCCGCAAGAATAAGTGCAATCTTCCCGGCATGATCACTTTCTTTAAGTAATGGGTAATCTTTTTGTAATGCGGTATTTAATATTTTTGCCTGGGCAACCTGTCCCTGTGTCTTATAAACATTGATGACTTTCTGATTTGCCCTGATCAATTCCCTGTTGTTGTTTAAGACATTGATCAATCCTGTGGTTTCAAAATTCCTTCTTAAAAAAAGACCTGCTTCCTGAATGCTGTCCTTCAGGTAATAAGCATCAGTATCAAAATAAAATAACGTGTGTTGCTGATCCTGCCAGCGTTTAAATATTACAGCTTCTGCTTTGCTTAATGCATTGAATCCAACAAACGCCAATTTACTTTTCAGAAAAGGCGCTATAAACTCAGGTAATTCAGCCTTTCCTTCTGCAAGCTGACGGTAGATTTGCCCCATAGTCGTTAGTCCCTTTTCTTTAAGTCCCTGATGATAAGCCTTATAGAGTTTCGGCATGCGTTGCCACATTTTTATAAACTGCTCCTGCTGCTTTTTATGCTTACCTTCAGAGTAAGAACTCCAGAAACCTTTCAGAAACTCCTGCTGCTCCTCACTTAAATAGTCAAACTGGTAATCTACGGTTGCAAATTCTTCCAGCTGTTCAAAGATCTTTTCAGCATTTACCAGATCATTGTCAATCTGCGCAAAGTCACTCAATATCACCCTTGCTATGGGGTAAAACTTAGCAGGCTCTATTGCCGCTTCTCCATCTTGTAAGGCAATCTCATTGTATTTCTGGTGCAATATAAAGAATTGGGTAAATGAGTCCGCAACCTTACGTTCGGAAGACAATGCAAAAAATTCCTGGATAGTAAAAAAAGAAGGACTCCAAAATGGCTTTCCAATCTCCTGCGCCAGGTAATGCTGCAGGTAAGCAACAGGCCTTTTATTATTGAACACAATTGCGGCATCCTGAAGGTCTCCTCCTAATCTGGCGACCAGATCTTCTGCAACTTCTTTCAAAAATGGTTTTAATTCTCGCTCCTCATTCATCATTACACTAATTTTAACTGTCCGCTGGACGCATAAAACAAATAAGTATTTACCTTCGTATAGCCCATTGCAAGGAGCAGGCTTTTGTAATGATCTACCTGTACAATATGACTATTGCTTTCCTGTTGTGTGAATTTATAATCTATTACAGTAACCTCATCTCCATTTACAAGTACTTTATCAGGCCTGTATGTTTTTCCTTCAGCATCTATAATACTTCTTTCATTCAGGCTTTGTTCGCTTCTCTTCAGTATCTCCTGTAACCCCTTATGCTGCAGCACCGAGACTGCCTGGGTTTTTAAGAAAGGTAGTTCGGCTACTTTGAAAACCCCTTCCAGCATCAGGTTTTGCAGAACCTCTTCTGCCTGTTTTTCATCATTGGCTATTGCCAGCACCTCATGAAGAATTGTACCGGTCCTTCCAGGACTCTCTCCTGTCAGCAGATCAATTTCCCTGCGTTTTAAACTTGCATCAAACACCTGACTCAAACGATTAGAAACCGGGTAATTATCCAGTTCAATCTCATTCAGAGGTGATTGTTTTTCAAGCTGAACCGGAACCATATCATCAATCTTGTAATTACCTTCTTCAGAAAGCTGCCCTTCAAAAACTTTTGAGAGCAGATCACCGATATTCGTGATTGTAGCAGTTTTCTTACCCATAGTACTGATATACAAATACTCTTTTGCTCTCGTAGTTGCTACGTACAACATATTCAGCGCATCCATATTGTTATATAGCAATTCTTCAAAATAGGGCTTCGCAACACTGGAACTGCCAAGATCCTTACTATACTTTAGTGGAATGCTGTGCAAATGGTGATAAGGCGTATCAGCTGCAGGCACCCAAAAAATCCCGTTGGGTTTCCCGTTAATATCCCAATTGCAGAATGGAACCATGACAGCCTTAAATGCAAGGCCTTTTGATTTATGAATGGTGATGACCTGAACAGCATCTGTATTGTCAGAAGACGGCAGTGTTTTTCTTAAGCCTTCTTCTTCCCAATAGTTCAGGAAAGCCGCAATGCCCTTTTCGCCATGCAAAGCAAAACTTCCAGCCAGATCACGCAGGGCAAGCAGGTATGGCAGATGTGAGTTGTTGTGTTCTTCATTTAAAGCATAAGCGGTAATGATCTTCTCCAACAATGCCGGAAGTGGCTGCTGCATCCAGCTTTGCCAGTGTTCACATAAATCCGACGGCAAAAGATCGGATAACTGGTCCAGTGTTTTAAACTTAAGAGAAAAAAAATCAGCTGGATTAACTGTTCTTTGTCGGAGCTGAGCATATAGGCTTATGCAGTTTGCTTTGTACAAGGCTGTATTTTCAGCCAATCCCACCATCGCCTGTAAGGTATTCGTGATGAGTTTTACAGCGGTATTGTTAGTCAGCAATAAAGCTTCACCGGAAATCACATCTATGCCATTTTGCATTAAAGTTTCTACCGCAGCAATTGCCTCAGAATTTGAACGAACCAATACACATACGTCTTTAGGTTTGTAATTTCTGACACCGAACATTTTCTTCAACTCAACAACAATTTTATCAAGGGCCAGTGTCCTGAAACTAACTTTTGTCAGGGCATTCCCTTCCAGGTCATTTTTAAAGACATTTAAATTTATCGTACCGCCTTCTAATGTAAAAGGCGTGGTCTTTTGTTCAGCCTCCGCATACACATCTGTTACAATCCGGTCAAAATGCCGGTCATTCCACCAGTTTAGGACTTCCGGCTGGTTCTGCTCTGCGATGGTCCCATTTAAATGAGTCTGCATGAACTGCGGCAGCTTTTTAAAGAGGTTGTTATTAAATTCAATGATATTTTTGGTACTGCGATAGTTTTCCTCCAGACTTTCTTCTACTACATTATGAATCTTTACATCTTGTTTTGCCTGCTGATGCAGGATATTCCAATCGCCATTACGCCACCTGTAAATAGACTGCTTGGTATCACCAACGATCAAATGGTCGGTCAACTTACCCCCTGGAGAGGCAAGCGCGTTAGTCAATAATGATTTAAAACTTCCCCACTGGTTCGAGGAGGTATCCTGAAACTCGTCGAACAGGAAATTACGAAACCTGTTGCCCATTTTCTCCCAGATGAATGAAGGATTATCATCAGCATCATCGGTAATTCCCTTAAGTAAGGTCTGCGCATCACTGATCAGCAAGTTCGGACTTTCATTTCTATATTCTTTTAACAACACAGCCATCTCCTGCATGAGCCGTAGGTAATACAGGTTCTTATTGAAAGCAATGGCTAACAAGTAACCGGACAAACCTGTCTTATAAGTCGTCACTAACCTGGAGATAATAGGGTTCAACTCAAAATAGGCCGAAGTATCCGCTCCTTTCTGAAACCATTGTTCCGGTTCATCTACGAGTTTTTCCAGACTACTTACCTTGCTCAAGTCACCTTCAATAATTTTTGGTAACGCCATCAGGGGAGAACGCGACTTACCCTTCAGATCGTCTACCGTTAAACCTTCCACATGAAATAGCTCCATAGCTTCGGCTGCAAGCGAGGTAATTGAATTTTCAAAGGTCTCAATTCCCAGGCGGGTAACCTTATTATAGTCTTTAAAAAGTGTATCCAGATCAGCGGCATCACCCAAACCTTTTATCGCGTTTTCAAAGGGCTGGTAACGTTCCTTAAAGATTTCATTAGTCAATTCTATCAACTCCCGCTTATAGTTCCAGCTAAGGTTGTTATTAATCCTGTCCAGCGCCAGATCTATAATCCATTGCAGCAAAACAGGATTTTTATCGAGCGCTTTGTCCAGACGTTCAGCGAGTTCGTTTTTTACTTTATCGTAGTTCATCTCCAGGCCATAGCCTGTATCCAGGCCCAGTTCAAAAGCAAAGCCACGGATTACTTTTTGCACAAACCCATCTATAGTGCTTACGGAGAAGCGGCTGTAATCATGTAATATTTTTCTGTAAATCCTATCCGATTTGCTTTTCAACAGCTCGGGATCAAGATCTGGATGTGATCTCAATACAATTTCCCGATAATCATTGATCTTTTTAGACGGGTCGCCTTCAGCAAAACCTTTTAACACCTCCATGATCCGGGTCTTCATTTCCTCCGTAGCTTTGTTGGTAAAAGTTACAGCAAGAATCTCCCTGTATTTCGTTTCGCCTGACAATAATAGTGTCAGGTAATGCGCAGTAAGGCTAAATGTTTTTCCTGATCCGGCAGATGCCTGCAGAATTTTGAGTGGTTTAATGGCCATTAGCTAAAGTTAAAATAATAATAGGCCAATTGCTAAAAACGTTGAAAAATCAGGGTTTGGATTTCTTCTTTTTTACCACAACTTTCCTTCTGATCCGTAATGGACGCTCTGCCATTTCTATTGGATGCCCAAGTAAATCACGGATTACGACAGAAGCACAGACACCACCAAAAGCTGCCGGCAAATAAGAGACGGTCCCATAAGCCGAACGCTTAAAATTACTCCCGTCAGTCAGGATCAATGAATCCCTGTTCGTTTCTTCAGTTGAGAATACTGCTTTGACCTTTTCTGTATTTGGCGCTTTGCGTAAGCGCTTACGGATATAACTTGCAAATACACACTGATAGGTATCCGGCAGATACGTCACTTGTAACTTTGTCGGATCCATTTTACCCCCCGCACCCATAGAGCTTACGATTGGCAGGTTTTTTTCAAGCGCCGTATTTAACAAAGTGATCTTAGGCATCACACTATCAATGCAATCCATCACATAATCATATTTATTCTCCAGCAATTCACGGCACTTCTCAGGTGTAAGAAAAGCGCTGACTACATGTAGTTTCAAATCGGGATTAATGGATAGCAAACGCTCCTCCATAATAGATGACTTAGCTACTCCATGGTTGGTAGCCAGTGCCGGCAACTGCCTGTTCCGATTACTGGGATCAACGACGTCACCATCAACAATGGTCATCTCTCCTATCCCAGATCGACAAATGAATTCGGCGGCAAAAGAACCTACTCCCCCCAATCCAATCACCAAAACATGCTTACTTTTTAATTTTGCGATACCATCATCGCCTAACAGTAAAGCAGAACGAGAAAGCCAAGTAACGTCAGACATATGTTAATTTTTTCCAGTCGGCAAAAATACGTGCTTTAAGATCTTCCACGTAACATTTTTTCAAATTGGCAGCTGTTTCATAGATTTCTTCAATCGTAACTTCCGAATCATCAGTCTCCAGGAAAAAGTTGTCAGTACTTTGAATCAATTTCGAAGCGCCTGAATCCGCTTTTAAAATAGCCGCCCCAAAAGACAATACAAAGCCCTTTTCCAATAGCTTTCTGCCAAGATTTTCATGCTTATTAAACCCATGTATCACCATTGGAACTGTTACTTTCATTTTATCCTTAACAGCCATTAATTCCGGGAAAGCCCTTACGCAATGCAAAATCAGAGGTTTTTTTATGCTTTCAGCCAAACCAATATGCTTTTCAAGCATTAGGATCTGATCCGGCAACGGTTCTCCCTTCAACCTGTCCAGGCCACATTCGCCGATCATCTTTACATTTGGTCGTTGCGCTGCCTCACCCAGTCTTTCAAAATCTACATCAAACCGCTCCTTACCAGCATACCAGGGATGGAGACCCACAGATATCGGGTCATACGGAGGCAATACCAACGAATAATCTGTGAGTGAAAAGCTTTGAATGCTCAGTACATTTTCGCTCTTCCCTGAATGATGTGTGTGGATATTAAAAAATTGCATAGATAGTTGACAAGTAATTTATAAATTCACCATTAAAATTAAATATATACAGATGAAAAGGATTCTCATATTATTTATAGCAATATTCCTCTCAACAGCAGGATTTGCTCAGGAAAAAAAGCAGGCAGTTAACCTTTACAATCCGCAGGCAAATGCCCGTGCAGATATCGATGCTGCTGTTGCTAAAGCAAAAAAGGCCGGTAAGCATGTGTTTTTACAGGTTGGCGGCAACTGGTGCGGCTGGTGTATTGCATTTCATAAACTGGTAGAAGAAACTCCGGAACTAAAGACTTATCTCAACTCGAATTACGAAACAGTATTGGTAAACTACAGTCAGGAAAATAAAAATGCCGCTGTTTTGGCTAGCTTAGGTTACCCTGGACGCTTTGGCTTTCCTGTATTTGTAATTCTGGATGGGAATGGCAAAGCCATCCACATCCAAAATTCTGCCTATCTTGAAGAAGGCAAAGGCCATAGTGTAAAAAAAGTAATGGACTTCCTCAAAGGCTGGACAGTAGCGGCGATTAAGCCGGAGAACAATGCTTACTGACCGTCGCCGTATTTAAAAACCCCATTCACAGTAACAGGCAGTTTACCTGTAGGGATCAATTGGTTCTTAAACACAGCTGCAGCTGCCTGTTGCATAAAATCTTCCTTCTGATAAGCTACCAGCAAGGCCTTGCTATTTTCCAGTCCAGGCAATGCCGACAGGTTATAAGGGTTTGCAAATAATGCAAATACCGCACTACTCAATGACATATCCTTAATAAACATTTTCAGATCGGCGCTTAAAACCATGCCATTACCAGGACGCGTACGTGTATCATGAATTCCGATGATGATCTGATCAAATGCCTTAAGTTCCCGTAAAACCTTTGCAATTTCATTGGCCGTTGCATTTTTGTCCAATGTATAGAAAATTGCATTTTTATAGTAGGCGCCAAGTTCTCGCTGAAATGTAGTTACATTAGGAGTACCAATACTGATGATTACTGTACGCTTGTCTATAGATAGGCTTTGGATAGCAGATTTACCTCTCAACATCGTCATCGATGCATCAGCCAATTGCCGGAGCAAAGCCAGACTTTCAGGCCTTGTCACTCCCTGAAGTACATTGTTTTCATCAACAGTGTCTTTACGGTTTAAACCGGTCCAATATTTTGCCGCGAGGATTTTTTTCACACTTTCATCTATTCTCTCCATGCTGATCCTGTCCTGTCTTACAGCTCTGCGGACCAATTTGATTGCCCTGTCGCTATTCTCAGAAAGTTCAAGTATATCATTCCCGGCAATAACGCCCATCACATCTGCTTCTCCATCCTTGAAGTACTTGACCACGCCCTTCATTCCCATTGCGTCTGAAATGATCAGGCCCTTAAATCCCAGCTCTTCTTTCAGGATCCCAGTCACAATTGGCTTAGACAATGTAGAAGGCATATTCGGTGCATTATCCAGAGCAGGTATGTTCATGTGTGCGATCATCACTCCGGCTGCGCCTTGCTTAATCAGTTCCCTGAAGGGATAAATTTCCAGGCTATCAAGACGTGCTTTAGTAAACTTCAATTGAGGAAGGTCATAATGAGAATCTACATCCGTATCCCCATGACCGGGAAAATGTTTAAGACTAACCAACAGTCCGCCATCCTGCATTCCCTTCATATAAGCCCCTGCCTTCTCGGTCACATTGTACTTATTCTCACCGAAGGACCTGAAGTTAATTACTGGATTCTGTGCATTATTATTTACGTCAACATCAGGTGCGAGATTCATATGCATACCGATACGCTTATAATCTTTAGCGACTTCCAAACCCATTTTATAAAGCAACTCTTTATTTTGAATGGCTCCAAGCGCCATCTGATAAGGATATGAAATGGTACTGTCCAAACGCATGCCCAGCCCCCATTCTCCATCAGAAGCAATAAGCAGAGGAACCCTTGATAAAGATTGATAGGTATTGGTCAAAATAGCTTGCCTGCCGGGGCCTCCCTGAAAAAATACAAGACCTCCGATTCTTTCCTTTTTAATGACCATTCCGATAGAATCTTCATACGCCTTACCCATATTGGTATGCGCCCTGACAAAAAACATCTGAGCTATTTTCTGGCGTCTGCTCAATCTATTGAAAACTGAATCTACCCACTCGTTCTGTTCTTCTAATATTTGCAAATATTCTTTTTGCTGTGCTTGTACATGGATTCCGGTAAATATCACCGTATAAAAAAACAGGGCAACTGCTAAGTAATGTTTAATGGTCATTCTAAATATGTTGGTTAAAATCCAAAGTTAATGAAATTCAATTGTGATAAAAGCTTTGTATATGGTGAACCTGGTTCGCAATGCCATTAAAAAAGTGGCCCTTTTGGGGCCACTTTCAGGATTAATAGGAATATTATCCTCATGTATACAATAAGGGATCAATTTCTTTCGCGCTTCCGTTCATTGTCTTTGTTAGATGTCTGATCAGATCTCTGACCGCCTCCATTTGTTATGCCTTGTTGTTTCTTATCTTGTTTCGCATTATGATACATACGGTCAGAAGTAGACTTTCCCTGCTCATTACCGGTATGCTTTACGTCTTGTTGATTTTTCATAATCAGATGATTTTATTTTAAAAAACGATTACTTTAATACTTACTCTTGACATAATAACGAACCAGAGATATTTTTGTTTCCTCTAATCCTATTTTTATTAAAATGTATACCCAAGCGACAGTGCGAATCCACTGTTTTTAATCTTGTCCTGATTTACATTATCTTTCAGCGCTTTTTGAAAATCCATACTATATCTTCCGTTGATATTGATATTCGGCGTAATGCTATATCCAAGACCTATTGCACCACCTGCCAGGGATTTACTGAAATTCTCGGTGCTGGTCGTTTCTGTCTGAGGATCATTATTTGCTTTAATGGTCGATTTTTGAGCAAGCAGGAATGAAACCTGTGGTCCTGCAAAAACTGTCAGTTCCGGCGTGGCTTTGTATCCAATCAGTACCGGAATGTCCAGGTAAGAAACTGTAGCATCAAATGTACCTGTATTACCAGCTACTGTCGCTTCCAGTTTTGCTCCTTTTTGAACATAAGAGATTTCTGGAAGAAATGCAAAACCGCCACCCATTGGAAGATCAGCATATATACCTGCCTGAAATCCCACTTTAGAATCTGTTGAATAGTATTGATCTGCAAATTGGAATTTACCCATTTTCATGAGGTTAGCACCTGCACGAATACCAAATTTCATCTTATCATTTGCTGCTGCTTGTGATGTCTGCGCTTTTGCTTGAAAGGCTAAACTGCTTACAGTTAATCCTAGTCCTATAATGAATAATTTTTTCATAATTTCTGTTTTATTTTTGATGAATGCAGTGTAATAACCATGCCAAACATCTGAAAACAACCCCTGAAACTGAGGAAATAAAGAGTGCAAAGCACTGTAAAACAATTAATTAGAACACAATCACAGCAAAAATAAACAGCAACATACATTAAGTCTGTATACAAAGCGAAGAGTGTCTTAAATGAAATACAAAAGCACAAAAAAAGCCGCTGATCAGGCGGCTTCTCAATTAAAATTTAGGGTTTTATTTTAGAATTTAACACCTAGCCCAAGAGAAAATACCTGGTTTTTAAATTCAGGTGTTTCCTTTGTACCGTCTTCGTTATTTTTTTGGAAATCAAGTGCATAACGACCGTGTATATCAAACTTGTCATTGATGTCATATCTAAATCCAATCAATCCGCCTACAAGACTTTTTTTGAATCTGTCTGATTTATCCTCAATGATTTCCTGCTCTGCTGTTCCAAAACCGTTCTCAAACTTATTTTTTGTTGATACTAAAAATGAAACTTGCGGACCCGCTACCAGGTTCAATCCACTTCCCCCAAGATTGATACTTGCAAGAATTGGGATATCAATAAAATGTGTAGTTTGGGTAAAATCACCAAAAGCCGTTTCAGCTTTATACCCTTTTGTGGCGTATAAAAGTTCCGGAGTAAAGGCTAATCCTTTAATCAAGTTGATATCTAGTGTAACACCAGCATTAAATCCCGTGTTCACTTTAGTTTTAAAATCGTTGTTGCCATCATCCTTGATGATGTTCGGTAGATTTACACCTGCTTTAACACCCAATCTAATTGGACTTTGTGCATTTACTGCACCTGCTGCGAAAAGGCCTAAGGCCAGAATAATAATCTTTTTCATGTGTTATAGTTTTTAACCGGATGATGAAAGAAATGTGCCAAACATTAACCCTCACATTAAAAAACCTTTCCAAAACACCAGTAAAGTTTATTTATGACTTACAAACCAACACTTTAAATTGAAAAATGACCATCTGTTTCACATACAGTAAGCAACAGCATGTTGTATCGAATTTGATACAATCTATTAAATTATGAAGCGTCAAAACATTTTTAGCTATGTAGCTAAATATTTCACATTGTTTCCTTTTACTTTCGAAAATGATTGTTTATACTTACGTTTAATTACACATTATTCCAAACATACGTATGAGCGAATATATTTTATCCTTTGATCAGGGAACAACAAGTTCAAGGGCGATTGTATTTAATAAAGAAGGTAGTATTGTTTCGATAGCGCAAAAAGAATTTGAACAAATTTATCCGAAACCAGGATGGGTAGAACACAATGCTGCTGAAATATGGTCTACTCAGGTAAGCGTGGCTGCTGAAGCCATAGTAAAAGGTGGGCTAACACCAACAGACATCGCGGCTATTGGTATAACAAATCAGCGTGAAACCACCGTGATATGGGATAAGAAAACAGGAGAACCTTTATACAACGCAATAGTATGGCAAGACAGGCGCACCTCGGGATTTTGTGATGAACTCAAAGCACAGGGAAAAGCAAAGGAGATACAGGAAAAAACAGGCTTGGTACTGGATGCCTACTTCTCTGCGACAAAGATCAAATGGATTTTAGACAATATGGCGGGAGCCAGAGAACAAGCCGCTGCCGGAGATCTTGCATTTGGCACTATAGACTCGTGGTTAATCTGGAAATTGACAGATGGAAGGGTGCACGTGACAGATGTGAGCAATGCATCGAGAACGATGATCTACAACATCCATACTATGGATTGGGACGAAGAGCTACTCCGGCTTTTTGACATCCCAAGAAATATACTGCCTGAAGTGAAATCATCAAGTGAAGTATATGGAGAAACAACAGGGAATGTTTTTGCTGCAAAAATTCCGATAGCAGGTATTGCCGGTGATCAGCAGGCCGCCTTGTTTGGACAGATGTGTACTGAAAAAGGAATGGTGAAAAACACTTACGGTACCGGATGTTTCATGCTGATGAATATTGGCGATAAGCCAATTGTATCACAAAATAACCTTGTAACCACAATTGCCTGGAAAATAAACGGCAAAGTACAATATGCGCTTGAAGGAAGTATTTTTATTGGAGGCGCAGTAGTACAATGGCTGAGAGATGGGCTGGGTATCATCAATACTTCTGCTGAAGTGGAGGCACTTGCAATGCAGGTGCAAGACACAGGCGGGGTTTACCTGGTACCGGCTTTTGCCGGCTTAGGGGCTCCGCACTGGAATCAGGACGCAAGGGGTACTATTACAGGCATTACAAGAGGCACAACAAAGGCACATCTGGCCAGGGCAGCCGTAGAAAGTATTGCTTTTCAAACGATGGAAGTCTTGAAAGCCATGGAAGCAGACTCAGGACTGAACATCAAAGAATTACGTGTAGACGGAGGCGCAACATCCAATGACATGCTTATGCAGTTTCAAGCCGACATCCTGGATACCACTGTAATACGCCCGCAGGTGACAGAAGTTACCGCCTTAGGTGCGGCATATCTCGCTGGATTGGCGGTAGGATACTGGAACAACATGGATGACATCAGCGGACAATGGAAGATAGACACCAGCTTCAAATCCGGGAAAGCAGATGATATCGAAGACAGAATCAAAGGCTGGAACAGAGCGGTGAAAGCAGCCAAAGCTAATGCAGAAAATTAATTATTTACAATATAAAAGAAAATAAGATGTCAGCATTTTCAGCCGAAATACTCGGCACCATGTTTATGATACTTTTAGGCAACGGGGTCGTTGCCAACGTAGTTTTAAATGGAACCAAAGGCAATAATGGTGGATGGATAGTAATTACTACAGCCTGGGCTTTTGCCGTATTTGTAGGCGTTGTCATCGCCGGACCGTATAGCGGGGCACACCTAAACCCTGCCGTTACAATCGGGCTTGCTTTGGCCGGAAAATTCAGTTGGGCACTAGCTCCGGAATACATTGCTGCGCAATTTATTGGCGCTATGGCAGGCTCACTATTTGTGTGGCTTCTTTATAAAGACTTTTATAAAGGAACCGCAGATCAGGGAGCAAAACAGGCTACTTTTTGTACCGCTCCAGCCATGCCAAATACAATCTCAAACTTGTTCAGCGAGATTCTTGGCACTTTTGTACTGATCTTTGTGATCTTCCATTTCACTGATGCAGCGATGGGCACAGAGAAAACACCCATCGGTCTTGGCTCTATCGGTGCTTTGCCTGTAACCTTTTTAGTATGGGTAATAGGCTTATCATTAGGAGGAACCACCGGATATGCCATTAATCCGGCAAGGGATCTTGGCCCAAGAATTATGCATGCCATATTGCCAATAGCTGGCAAAGGCGGTAACAACTGGGGATATGCGTGGATTCCGGTAGCAGGGCCGCTAATCGGTTGTGCGCTTGCTGCGCTATTGCATTCTTACATTAAGATTTAAAGAATTTGCATTCGCTTATTTAAGGCGGAACGATAAGCATCTGAAACAGGGACAAGCATCTTGTTGATGATCAGCGTTCCGCCTTCTAATGTATCTATCTTGCTTACATTAATGATAAACGAGCGATGCACCCTCAAAAAAACAGCTTGTGAAAGCTTTTGCTCTACCGATTTCAGGGAAGAATGGATACTGTAAACACGTCCTTCAATATATATCTTAACATAGTCACCCATCGCTTCCATATATAAGATTTCACCGACTTTAATTCTTCTCACCACATTGGAATCTCTGATGAACACAAACTCATCTTCCCTATTACTTACAGACAGGTTTTTGGTTTTCAATATTTCTCTCGCTTTCTCTACTGACTGTAAAAAACGCCCAGGTACAATCGGTTTTATTAGAAAATCAACAACATTCAAGTCGAATGCCTCGGCCGCATAATTAACGGTTGAAGTTGTAAAAATAATCATTGGCCTTTTTCCTTCCAGGCTCTTCACCAACTCTATTCCTGTCATGCCCGGCATCTCAATATCCAGAAACAATATATCTATCTGGCTGGCAATAATCTCCCTGTAAGCCTGAATAGCATCATCGCACTCTCCAATCAGTGTAAGAGAAGAATCCGTGCTGATCATCTGCTTTAATACTGTTCTGGCAAGAATATCATCGTCTACAACTAAACACTTCATGAGGGCTAAGGATAAGTAACTAAAAATAGAGATAATAACGAATAATTTTAAAAATGAACAAAATGAACAGGAAATTTCCGTTATTCGTCGGGAAGTTATGCCTTTCTGCCTATCCCTCATTCCATTAGGCTCAGGTAGCGCGTAATTTTGGTAATGTTATAAAAGTTAAAACCTATAAAAAATGAACAAAATCCTTTTAACACTAACATTAACGATCCTTTATTCTCAATTTGTAAACGCGCAGTCAGGACACATGAAAGATCCTGTGAGCTTTAAACTAAAAAATGGACTTACAGTAGTCGTAGCCGAAAATAATGAGGCTGCAAAAGTTTTCTCCAGTTTTACTTATGAGGCTGATCTTATAGATCAAATTAATAAAACAGGCGCTAAAGAAATATTAACTGCAATGCTAAACAGCACTGCTGCATCACAAGCAAATCAGGTTAGCTTTACTGAAAAAGGAGGCAACATCAATGCCGTGACATCAGATTTTGAGATGGCCTTGCAGGCTTTATCCGTTTCTGTACAGGAACCTATGATGGAACAGGAGCTGTTTGATAAATACAAGACTGAACTGATACATAGCGTAAAAGCAAGAGACCGCTTCTATCCGGAAACCTTTACAGAAGAAACGCTGGCCGGTTTGACTTTGAATGATGTAAAGACGCTTTATGATGCAATGTCTATTCCTTCGAAATCATACCTGACCATTGCAGGGAACATTACAACCGGACAGGCCAAAATTCTAGCTAAGAAAGCATTCGGTAGCTGGAAAGCAGTAGCTCCGACCGAAATCAGCAAATAACATTTTGATTAGAGGCTAGCCGAAAAGGTTAGCCTCTTTTTATTTTACAATCGTTCTAAATGTCAAATTCA
Source organism: Pedobacter frigoris (assembly GCF_005116445.1). Classification (GTDB taxonomy): domain Bacteria; phylum Bacteroidota; class Bacteroidia; order Sphingobacteriales; family Sphingobacteriaceae; genus Pedobacter; species Pedobacter frigoris. The sequence goes on along the minus strand of NZ_SWBQ01000004.1, from coordinate 261,276 downwards.
CACGTGGCGTAGATACGGTTTTAGTAGGCGGCAATCTATGCAGCCAATGCGTCTGAGTAGTGTCTTTCATAACAAGCAGGCTACCATGTGATAGCACCGTCGAAACCTTTGCCTTACTCTCTTTATGCTTAAACATAAATTTGCGTTCGGCACCAAAACTCATAGAGCCAATTGCACCATTCTTTTTCAGGTCCTTTTCCCCATCACTATGCCAGGCCATTCCTTCATCTCCGTTATGATAAAGATTAAGCAAACAGGAATTATAAGTCTCTCCCGTTACCTTTTCGGCAATATCCTTTAATTCAAGAAGCGTTTTTGTCCAGGGTAATGCACGTTTAGTACGATTAGAGTAAGTGTATTCAAAATCCAGCTCTCCATACCAGGCTACTTTCCGTTTGGTAAAAATGTGCCTCCCGAAAATAACAGCTTCATCATTCTTCCATTCAATCTCTGTAAGCAGGATCTCCAGATACCTATCAGCCGCCGCATCAGGCATAATACGACCATAATAATTTACGGTACCATCATAAGGCAAAAGATTCACACTTTCCTCCTTCCCATCCTATAATAGCTGTTTTTCGGGTAACGCCCCACATATACCCACCAAGATCTCCTGTAGATTGTATCACACGATGACATGGGATCAGAAAAGCCACAGGGTTACTCCCTATCGCTGTACCAACAGCCCGCGATGCCTTCGGTTTTTCTATATTTTTCGCAATGTCACCATAAGTACTAAGTTTACCCATAGGGATTTTCAAAAGAGCTTCCCATACTTTTAGCTGAAACTCAGTCCCCTTAAGGTGTAGTTTTATTTCGGGCAACTTCTCCCAGTCATTTTGAAATACAAAAAGCGCATTCTGCTGCATTAAATCCAATCTTCGATGAAAAGAGGCATTAGGGAATTTTCTAATTAACGCATCTAGCGCGATAGTTTCGTCTTCTTCAAAAGCAATATGACACACCCCCTTTGTTGTGCTTGCAATAACCAGATTACCAAAAGGACTTTCCGCAAAACTATAGTTAATCAGCAGATCTTTTCCCCCATTTTTATATTCTGCAGGTGTCATTCCCTCTATATTCACAAACAGATCATGCAATCGGCTGGTGCCGGACAAACCCGTTTCGTATGCCGCTTTAGACAGTGTTGCCTGCTGCTCTTTTAACAATCTTTTTGCATACTCAATACTGGTATACTGAAGAAATTTCTTAGGTGTTGTACCAGCCCATTTAGTAAACATCTTTTGAAAATGAAACGGACTTAAGTGAACTTTCTCTGCAACCTCATCCAGATTAGGCTGCCGTTTAAAGTTCTGCCTGATATAATCTATTGCTTCAGCAATGCGATGATAGTTTATTTTTTCCTGAACTTTCATGATCATTTATTTACAACAAAGATCGGGCAGAATTAGTCGCCATAAAATCCGAAACTTGCGGTTTTAAAATTACGCTTTTCATCCGGATCATACTGTATAGCCCCTAAATAGAGTGTAGTACTTACCAGATCGCCCGCAGCATTCACGTATATCATATAGTTCCTGACCTTCAAAACCAGGATGCAATCAATAAAGAAGAATAGAAGACTCATATAAGGAATTTTAAGGCAAACAGGTACCTTACCCTTACAACGCTCTTTTTAGCCCCTTATAAATTACTTAGGAGTTAGGTAAATATCGCAAAATACCAGGGGCATAAACCAGTAAAGCCCGGCAATGCCGGGCTTTACTGGTTTATGCGGAGAGGGCGGGATTCGAACCCGCGATACCCTTTTGAGGTATACACACTTTCCAGGCGTGCTCCTTCAACCACTCGGACACCTCTCCTTTTTGCGGATTGCAAAAGTAGAAAAATTTTCGAATGCTAAGGAATATTAATCGATAACAGTGATCTTTAACATATTGGTTTTACCTTTTTGTTCCATTGGAATGGCTGCGGTATTGATGATCACATCTCCACTTTTAATCAGTTTCTTTGATTTCAGCAAGTCATTTACGTCCGTAATGGTCTCATCAGTACTTTCAAACTTATCGTAATAGAAGCCCTGAACTCCCCACAATAAACTTAAACTGTTTAACAAACTTCTATTGCTGGTGAAGATATAAGTATGTGCTTTCGGCCTGTGACTCGAAATTTCAAACGCAGTATATCCGCTCAAAGTCATAGAAACGATACCGACTGCATTGGTTTGTTTTGATAAGAAACATGCTGAATCACAAACCGCATCACTTAAGAAAGTACTAGCTTTTGGCTTAAGGAATTTCTCCGGATGGAATGGATAATTGTTGGTTTCGATATTTTGAATGATCTTTTGCATGGTCTCGATAACGATTAGTGGAAACTCCCCTACTGATGTTTCTCCACTTAACATTACTGCATCAGCTCCGTCAAGTACCGAGTTCGCCACGTCATTTACTTCTGCACGCGTTGGTCTTGGTGTAGTAATCATACTTTCCAGCATCTGCGTAGCAACGATTACAGGTTTAGATGCGGCACGGCATTTCTGAACGATCATCTTTTGTAGCAAAGGAACTTCTTCCATTGGCATCTCCACTCCCAGGTCACCACGGGCCACCATGATACCATCTGATACTGCAATGATTTCGTCAATATTAGCGATCGCTTCTGGTTTTTCTATTTTGGCAATTACACGCGCAGTTTTTCCTCTTGCTTTAATGATCTCCTTTAGCTCAATGATATCTTCTGCATTACGCACGAAAGACAATCCGATCCATTCTACATCATTTTTTAGAACGAATTCGAGGTTTTCACGATCTTCAGGAGTTAGTGATGGGATGGAAACCTTAGTATTTGGCAGGTTGACACCTTTTCTTGAAGTCAGTATACCTCCGTGAACTACCTCGCAAACCACCTCATCTACAAGATTGGTTTCGATTACACGCATCTGCAGCTTACCATCATCCAAAAGAATGATTTCATTTGGTTTTACATCTCTTGGAAAAGCATCATATGTGATATAAATACGCTCCTCATCACCCACACATTTCTGAGTGGTGATAACCGTTCTGGCTCCGTTAACCAATTGTATACCACCATCCTTAACCATACCGATCCTTATTTTAGGACCTTGTAAATCAGCGAGTATACCTACGTTGTAGCTGTATTTTTCATTGATACCACGGATGGTATCCAATACTTCCTGGTGATCCGCCTGAGAACCGTGTGAGAAATTCAGACGGCAAACGTCTAATCCCGCATTGAACATGCTATATAAAACTTCAGGTTTAGCGGACGCAGGACCTAACGTGGCCACGATTTTTGTTCTGGAATGAAATGGTTTCATTAGTTACTTAAATTTATTACTGATTGGCAAAATGAAAGTTTTTTTACACAAAAAACCGATGCCAATCGGATTATTAATGTTATTTATCTAGTCTTGTAAATTCAAATATAGTGTATTTAATACACCTTCTATATAAAATTTACATTACCAAATTTTGATTTGATTTCAATTTATAAGGATCAATCTGTGCAGCTACCTGTATATCAGATAGTTTATTTAATCCGGTTAGGATAAAATTGAGATCTTCTTTATCAATGTACTGGTGAATGATCATGAAAAAATCAACCTTATTCATTTCAGGAATTAAAAATCCTTCCGCATTCCTGTTGCTGAGAATATAATATTCGACTTCACCCTGTTCGACAAAGAAATAATACCTGGAAAACGCAAGTGGTTCTTCATCAATATTAAAGTAAACTTCGTGATCATCAATCTTCTCAAAATTAAAATTAAGGCTGGTATTGATTTTATGACAAAGCATGTAATCCTTCAAAGATGCAGTCACGGCAATTAATACAAAATCCAGGTCTAATGATAGTTTTAAGTAAGTTTTGTTCAAAACAGAATAATTTTACGGGAATACGAAATTATAAAACTAATTTTACTTTAATGTTCCAAATAAAAACATTAAAATTGGTAGAGAAATAAAAACATTTGAAAAGTGTCAGAATTTATTTTTCTTTGCACTGAATTATTTAACCATTAAATTATAATCATTATGTCTGATATTGCTTCAAGAGTTAAGGCTATTATCGTTGAAAAATTAGGTGTGGACGAAAGCGAAGTTACCCCGGAAGCTTCTTTCACTAACGACTTGGGTGCGGATTCTTTAGATACAGTAGAACTTATTATGGAGTTTGAAAAAGAATTCAATGTAGCAATCCCTGATGATCAGGCTGAGACCATTGGTACAGTTGGTCAAGCAATTGCTTACTTAGAGAAAAACGTTAAGTAAAAATACGGTCTCCGTATAATCCGTATAAATGGAATTAAAAAGAGTAGTAGTTACAGGGTTAGGTGCGCTCACTCCTATCGGCAATACCATTCCTGAGTTCTGGAATGGTTTGTTGAACGGTGTGAGCGGCGCCGGCCCTATTACCGGTTTTGATACGTCAAAATTCAAAACCAAATTTGCATGTGAGCTTAAAAATTTCAATCCGGAAGATTTTCTGGATAAAAAAGAGGCGCGCAAATTAGATCCATTTGTTCAATACGCCCTGGTATCCACAGATGAAGCCGTAAAGGATGGTCAATTTGATTTTTCTCAAATGGACACCAACCGTGTAGGCGTTATCTGGGGTTCGGGTATTGGCGGTTTTAAAACGTTTCAGGATGAAATGAAGGGCTTCTTTTTAGGCGATGGAACTCCACGCATAAATCCGTTCTTTATTCCAAAAGTAATCATTGACATTGTTCCTGGGCATATTTCTATAAAATATGGACTCCGGGGACCAAACTTTGCTACAGTTTCTGCTTGTGCTTCTTCTACTAATGCAATGATTGATGCATACAACTATATTCGTCTGAATATGTGCGATGTGATCATCAGCGGCGGTTCTGAAGCCATTATTAATGAAGCTGGCATTGGTGGATTCAACGCAATGCATGCACTGTCAACCCGTAATGATGATCCTAAAACTGCATCCAGACCTTTCGACAAAGACCGTGATGGCTTTGTAGCAGGAGAAGGCGCAGGGACAATCATTCTGGAAGAACTGGAGCACGCCAAAAAGCGTGGGGCCAAGATTTATGCCGAATTGGTAGGCGGCGGAATGAGCGCAGATGCCAATCACATTACTGCTCCACATCCCCAGGGATTAGGCGCCAGAATGGTGATGACGAATGCCCTTAATGATGCTGGATTAACTACTGCAGATATTGATTACATCAATGTTCATGGTACGTCTACCCCACTTGGTGATGTTTCTGAAAGTAAGGCCATCGTTGATCTTTTCGGCGAAGATGCTTACAAACTGAATATTAGTTCCACAAAATCAATGACAGGTCACCTATTGGGAGCTGCGGGCGCCATTGAGGCAATCGCATCTATCCTGGCTGTTAAAAATGATATTGTACCTCCTACAATTAATCATTTTACTGATGATCCTGACTTTGATCCGAAATTAAACTTCACTTTCAATAAGGCAGAAAAGCGCAATATCCGTGCAGCACTAAGCAATACTTTTGGCTTTGGTGGTCATAATGCATCTGTGATATTCAAAAAATACGAAGAATAAAATGCTTTGCGGAGGCTATGTCGGCTTCCCTTTAATTTTTGCTACAATTAATGTCAATACTTGACCTATATAAGCTTTACCTGTCAGCAGATAAAGACTTTATAAAAAAGTTGAACAATATTTTAGGCTTTGTGCCGGGAAATACCGTTTTATACAAAATGGCGTTCAGGCATAGGTCTGTAGCAAAAATCCTCAAAAATGGCAGTCGGAGCAGCAATGAACGTTTAGAATTTCTTGGGGATGCGATCCTGGGCTCGGTAATCGCCGAATTACTGTTCAAAAGCTATCCTTATAAGGAAGAAGGTTTTTTAACCGAAATGCGTTCTAAAATTGTAAACAGGGCCAATTTGAATCAGCTGGCCCGAAAAATGGGATTTGATCAGCTGATCGTATTCGATCAAAAAACTGTAAACGTACAGACTAAGCACCATTCTATGCTTGGTGATGCATTTGAAGCGCTTATTGGAGCTATATACCTCGACAAAGGGTATAATTTCACCAAAGACTTCTTATTAAAAAGAATTGTAAAGCCTTATATCGATATCCATACGCTGGAGCTAACTGAGACCAACTTTAAAAGTAAATTGATTGAATGGTGCCAGCGCCACGGTAAGGATATTTCTTTTGATATGGTACAAAATGGCGAGGGTGAAAGCACTAAACTCTTTACGATACAAGCTGTAATAGAAGGTGAAAGCTGTGGGATAGGCCGCGACTACAACAAGAAGAATGCAGAAAAACTTGCTGCAGAAAAAGCTTGTGAAATGCTTTCCATCTAATAACCTCTATTTTTTCCTCAAGGTGTCTGTATACTTTTTATAAGAATCCTTAATGTATTTTAAGGCGTCGTAATCGGCCCATTTTTTTGCGTTCTCATATTCAGGCCTGTAATTCAACATGAATCCTTCAAGGTCCTTCTCTCTCAAATCAGTATTGCGCTGAATGATATCTTCATTAAAAAAGCGATCGATCAATGTTTGCTGCATTTCGTTTTCATAATAACGCCCGAATCTCCTTGCGTTTCTTGGCGTACGTCCAAACAGTTCGTAAACAGCTGTCAGCGGCTTGAAAATAAATGCTAAAAAAGGTGGTTTTCCCTGGTAAAAAGAGCCTTTATTTTTGTATTCTCTCTTTATATCATCTAACTCGGCCTTTTTAGACTGTCCATAAATCTTCACCTCTTTAAGGTTTCGATCCCTACTCAGGTAAATGATCATATCCTTTGTTGAGGCAACAGCTGCTGTAAAATCAGAATATTCTCTTTTGATAATTAAAAGTGTATCCCCAATGGCTGCCTTGATTTGAAAAAGTCCGAAGCTACTGCTGCTTACCGAAAGACCCGTCCTCTGGTTAATAATTTGTGCTTCAGCTATTCTCAGGTTTGCATCTTTCTCTTTAACTACACCGCCAATCAAATAGGTCTGGCCAAAAGAAACGCTGACTGAAGAAAGAAAAAGCAGTACAATTACGAATATATATAAACAATTGGGCCTCATGATCTACCGAATATTTTTGTAAACTTAACCAATGTTTGCCATTCACCTAAGTTAAAAAAAGTTAAATGAGTTTGAAAAGGCAATAAATTATATCTTTGCACATGATAAAATCAATGACAGGATTCGGCCTGGCCTCTGCTGATCACGAAAATGTAAAGTTTGCGGTAGAGATTAAATCTTTAAACAGTAAGTTCCTGGAACTTAATTTGAAACTTCCCCGTGCCTTTTCAGACAAGGAATTATTATTGCGCAACATCTGCAGTAAAGAAATTGAACGTGGTAAAGTAAATGTTTCCATCAATATTGAGCGCAGTGAAGAAAACTTAAAGGGGGCGACCATCAATGCCGCTCTTTTAAGCAAGTATTACAAACAACTGGAGGAAATCAATATTAATCTCTGTGCCAATTCTAACAATCTTTTGCAGGCAGTACTTAATTTTCCTGATGTCATCAGCTACACAGATGAAGATGTTGATGAGAAAGACTGGGAAATTCTAAATCAAACTTTCAATAAGGCGCTGGACAACTTTAACCAGTTCAGAATTACAGAAGGACTAGTTTTAAAAGCCGACTTAGAGTTGAGGATAAAAAACATTCTTCAGTTCTTTTCTGAAATAGAGATCTTAGAACCTTTAAGGATTCCATTGATTAAGAATAGATTACTGTTGTTTCTGGAAGAAAATGCCGGAAAGATAAATGTAGACCAAAACCGTTTAGAGCAGGAACTGATTTATTACATTGATAAACTAGACATTACAGAAGAGAAAATCCGTTTAAGGAGCCATTGTGATTATTTCATCGAAACCTTAAAAAACAAAGATGCCAATGGCAAAAAGCTAGGTTTCATTTCTCAGGAAATCGGTCGTGAGATCAATACAATGGGAGCAAAAGCAAATGATGCGCAAATGCAACAATTGGTTGTCGGCATGAAAGAAGAGCTTGAAAAAATTAAAGAACAATTATTAAATGTTTTGTAAGCCCTGGGCTGAACGACAAGAACATACAAATGAAACAAGGTAAACTCATCATATTTTCGGCACCTTCCGGAGCAGGAAAAACTACCATCGTAAAACACCTGCTTAAAAAATTCCCATCACTTAGCTTTTCTATATCCGCTACAACCCGCGAATCGCGCGGCGACGAGCAAAATGAAAAAGATTATTACTTCATTTCTAAAGAGGCATTTCTACATAAAGTGGCCCATCAGGAATTCGTTGAATTTGAAGAGGTATACAACGGAACTTTCTACGGGACTTTAAGATCTGAGATAGAGCGCATCTGGAACAATGACCAGCACGTGATTTTTGATATCGACGTTGAAGGCGGATTACGTTTGAAACGTAAATATGAAGAGCATGCCCTGGCAATTTTTGTTCAGCCCCCATCTTTGGAAGTGCTCAAAGAACGTTTGACAGGCCGTGGCACAGATAGTAAGGAGAAACTTGCTGAGCGTTTCATTAAGGCCGAAAAAGAACTGAATTACGCAAGTAAATTTGATGTGATCCTTAAAAATTTCGATCTTGATACTGCATGTGCAAAGGCAGAAAAACTTGTTGGAGATTTTATTGAGAGCTAAGTCATCGCATATATGAAAACAGGGTTATTCTTTGGTTCTTTTAATCCAATCCATACCGGTCATCTAATTATAGCAAATTACATGGCCAGCTTTACAGGATTAAAAGAGGTTTGGCTGGTTGTGTCACCACACAACCCGCTAAAGAACAAGAATAGCCTCAGTAATATGTACGACAGGCTGGAAATGGCCAGACTTGCTACTGAAAATGCTGGTCACATTAAAGTTAGCGACATCGAATTTGGACTACCACAACCTTCTTATACAATAGATACGCTGACCTATCTGCAGGAAAAGTATCCCGGTAAAGAATTTGTGCTGATCATGGGTGCTGATAATCTTTCTTCATTTAAAAAATGGAAGAATTATGAGATTCTGCTGAAGAATTATCAACTCTATATATACCCAAGACCACATATTGATCTGTCCGAATGGAAAGATCACCCTTCAGTTATCATCACTGAAACTCCGCAAATGGACATTTCATCAACGTTTATCCGCAAAGCCATAAAAGAGGGCAAAAACGTTCAATATTTTGTTCCTGACAATGTACTTTCGTTTATTGACGGTAAAAATATGTACCGTTAGTTTCTATACATCAGGAAGATCGTTGGCTTTTTATGCAGGTCTATTCTCTCCTGGCGCCATTGTCCGATCGACATCGTTTTTACAAATTCCTCTTCTCCCGTCAGGTTACAGGCTACACAAAGCAAAGTTTGACCTGCTGTATTTTTGAGGATGTCTTCAAATAAATGGTTATTTCTAAAAGGAGTTTCAATAAACAGCTGAGTTTGTTTCTTTGTCTGTGCCAGTTGCTCCAATTCCTTAATCTTCTTCCCTCTCTCCACTTTATCAATAGGCAAATACCCATGAAATGTAAAACTCTGCCCATTAAATCCGGATGCCATCAGTGCCAGTAGAATCGAACTGGGGCCTACCAGGGGTACTACCTTGATGCCGCGCTTATGTGCTTCTAAAACAACCTCTGCACCAGGATCCGCTACCCCGGGACATCCCGCTTCACTCATCAGTCCTACATCTTTTCCAGTCATCAGTTCTTTAAAGTAAGGAACCATGGAATCATTGCGCTTATGTTTACCATAATCATGGATCACCAACTCGCTTTGTGGGATTTTTATACCTGCTTCTTTTAAAAATTTACGGGCAGTTTTCTCATTTTCTACAATGTAAGTACTCAAAGAATTGATGGTATCACCAAGAAATGCCGTAAAAGATTTTTGAGATGCATTATCCGCTAGAGGAACCGGAATGAGAAATAAAGTGCCTTTTTCCATAAATTTTGATTTGTGTACAAAAGAAGAAATAATTTATCAGAATGTATCTCGCTTATGGAATTATTATCATTTCAGCATCTTATTCCTGATTAACAGGTAATATGTTGATATATTATTTGTAAATTGTTTAAAGCTGAGACAGATTATACATCTGCCATTCCAGCACTTAAACCAATATAATTACGTTATAGCTTATAATCATAATGTAATATTTCTTAGACACATTAAACTTTTGAGTGGAATTGGAACTCAAATTGATATATAAAGAGCGTTAGGTAAATTAAACACACACACAAAATGAAACACATGATCAAATTACCGGCTATTGTGCTGGGGCTCATGCTCCTTCTAACCGGGACCACTCAAAAGGTTATGGCACAAGACGAGGATATTTCCTTACAGTCATTTTATGACGAGTTATCCCCTTACGGAACATGGATTCAGGATCCTCAGTACGGATACGTATGGAGGCCGGATGCCGATCAGGGAGATTTTAGACCTTATTATACCAATGGCCGCTGGGCGATGACAGAGTATGGAAATACATGGGTATCGAACTACGACTGGGGTTGGGCACCATTCCACTATGGAAGATGGGTGTACAACAGGTATAATCAATGGGTATGGATTCCAGATACTGTTTGGGGACCGGCATGGGTAAGCTGGAGAACCGGAGGTGGTTACTATGGCTGGGCACCTATGGGGCCTGGTATGCATATCAATGTCAACTTTAACATTCCAGATCTTTGGTGGGTATTTGTTCCGCAGAGAAATATTTATTACAATAGTTTCCCGCGTTACTATTCACGTAGAAATGTGACCATTATTCACAATACAACCATTATTAACAATGTTTATTCAAGAGACAGACGTAATTACTATACCGGCCCTAGAGTAGACGACATCAGACGTGATACGAGACAGGCGGTACAGGTTTATGATGTAAACAGGGTGAGCAGGCCCAGCAGAAGCGGAATCAGCGGAAATAAACTGGACATCTATTCTCCACCGAGATCAAGCAGAGGAAATAATGACAGAGCTGCTGCTCCAAGAAATGTAGTCCGTGGTGAGGGTTATGCCAGTGCAAGACCTGAGCGTGACGGCGGCAACTCAGGTTCAGTAAGAAATCCTTCAGATAGATCCTCAAGAGGAGATCAAGGAACAAATAACGGTGATTTTAGAGGAAACAACAGCAATGGCAGACCTGACAGGACTCAGGGCACACTTCCTTCAAGAGAAAGAGAGACAAGAGGAGATCGTCCGCAGCAGAATCAGTCAGTTCCTTCACAGCGTGAGAACCGTCCGGTGGATCAGCAGAACAATGGCCGTCCGCAAAGACAATTACAGCCGGAAGTAAGGCAGGCACAACCTGAGACAAGACAGGAACAACCGAGACAAGTGCAACCCCAGGTAAGACAAGAGGCTCCAAGGCAACAAGCACCACAACGCCAGGAAAGACCAGTGCAACAGCAGCAGTCTCAGCCTCAGCGTGTAGAGCAAAGCAGGCCTTCCAGAAGCAGCGGCGCTGAAAGCAGAGGCAACGAGGGAGGCGGGAGAGAGAGTTCGTCTTCAAGGCCTACAAGATCGGGAAGGGGTTAATCACACCATCCTTCAATACTTAATTGGACACAATAAATGAAAACCGGCTATAACGCCGGTTTTTTATTTATCTTTGCAGCCTTTTATCAAGCACAGGCTTAATTGTTTATGATTCACCCGGAAATAGAGAAACGAAAAACATTTGCTATCATTAGTCACCCCGATGCCGGAAAGACGACCTTAACGGAAAAATTCCTGCTGTTTGGTGGCGCCATCAATACTGCTGGTGCTGTTAAGCGCAACAAAGCCAACCAGAGCAGTACCTCCGATTTTATGGAGATTGAAAAGCAACGCGGTATTTCTGTCGCTACTTCCGTAATGGGATTTGAATATAGCGGAAAACGCATTAATATATTAGATACGCCCGGACACAAAGACTTTGCCGAGGACACTTACAGAACCCTTTCTGCTGTCGATAGTGTAATTCTTGTCGTAGACTGTGTAAAAGGGGTCGAAGAACAAACCGAGAAACTGATGGCTGTCTGTCGCATGCGAAACACTCCGGTAATCATTTTTATCAATAAAATGGACCGTGAGGGTAAAGATGCATTTGATCTGCTTGATGAAATTGAGACCAAGCTGAATATCAGTCTTTGTCCGCTTTCATGGCCAATCGGTCAGGGACATACTTTTAAAGGTGTTTATAGCATCTACAACAAGCACCTGAATCTATTCGAAGCAGACAAAACCAAGATCAGTGATCCTGTTATTGAAGTCAATGACCTAAATGATGAGAACCTGAGTAACTTCTTAAAAGAAAAAGAACTGAATGGTTTAAAAAGTGACCTTGAACTCGTGGAAGGTGTGTATGGAACTGTAGATAAAGAGATGTACTTGGAAGGATTGCTTGCGCCGGTATTTTTCGGCAGTGCGATTAATAACTTCGGGATCAAAGAACTGCTGGATACCTTCGTAAATATAGCTCCTAGTCCGAAAAGCAGGGATGCGGAAGAGCGTGAGGTGCTGGCTACAGAGAAAAACTTTACCGGCTTTGTATTTAAAATCCATGCCAACCTTGACCCTAATCACCGCGACAGGATTGCGTTTTTAAGGATCTGTTCGGGGAAGTTTGAACGCAATAAATTCTACTTCCATACACGTAACAATAAGAAAATCAAATTTTCGAACCCGATGGACTTTATGGCCAATGAGAAAAGCATTGTAGAAGAGGCCTGGCCAGGAGATGTTGTAGGGCTTTATGATAGCGGAACATTTAAAATTGGCGATACACTTACTGAAGGAGAAAAACTCCAGTTTAAAGGCATTCCCAGCTTCTCTCCTGAGATATTTAAAGAGGTAGAGAACAGAGATCCGCTGAAAACCAAACAGCTGGAAAAAGGCCTGCAGCAACTCACAGAGGAAGGGGTAGCACAATTGTTTGTGATGCAGCCCGGAAACCGTAAAGTGATCGGTGCAGTGGGCGATTTGCAGTTCGAGGTAATCGCATTCCGTTTAGAGCATGAATATGGCGCGAAGGCCCATTTCAGGATGCTGAGCTATACCCGCTCGAACTGGGTAACGTCTAAGGATCCGAAAAAACTCGAAGAGTTCTTAAAACGTAAGCAGCAGCACATAGGCGAAGATAAGGACGGGAATCCTGTATACTTGGCCGACAATGAATTTATGATCAATATGACAATGAGGGATTATCCTAATATTGAATTCCATAAAACTTCAGAATTCAAGTAATAAAAACGAAGGTGGATCAAATTGACCCGCCTTCGTTTTTATGATAGTTTACTTAGCGCCGCAGCGATCCTCGGCATCATTTCCTTAATATCTTGTAGTGAACAGCCTCCTACAGAAGCTCTGAACCATGCCATCGACTCTTTATTTCCGAACGCCGAAAATGGCACCAATGCGGTTTGAGCTTCTTTGATTAAATAGAAATTTACATCCGCACTGTTTTTAAGCACATCGCCTGCTGGTGTGGTTTTTCCAATACAATCTATCTTAAGCGTAAGGTAGATCGCTCCCATGGGAACTACCGCATCAACATGGAACCCTTCTTTCCTAAGCCGCTGAAAGCCATTATACAATTCATCAAGACTTAACCGTACCTGCGTCTTAAAAGAATCCAGAAACTGGTCTACCTGCTCAGAATTTTTAAAATATTTAGCTACGGCAACTTGCTCTGCCTTTGGCGCCCATGCTCCGATATGTCCCAGCAAGGCTTTCATTTTATTAATAATGCCTTCAGGTCCGAAAGCCCATCCCACCCGCACACCTGTTGAGGCCAGGCATTTTGAAATTCCATCTATATAGATCACATAATCCTTCAATTCCGGGCGAAGGCTTACAGGGTTTACATGTTCTTTTCCGAATGTCAGCAAGGAATAAATCTGATCGTAAAGAATGTATAACGGCTTTTCGTCTACATCCCTCGACTCATTTTCCTCGATGACCAGGTCACATATTTCCACAAGCTGCTCCTGGGTAAACATTGTTCCTGTCGGGTTTAACGGAGAACACAGTGCAAGCAGCGTTGCTCCCTTTAAATGAGGCCTCAATTGTGCTGCCGTAGGCATAAAGTTGTTTTCTAATGTCGTTTCCACTGCAATACCTTTGGCAGAAGAAAGATGGCAGTAATGATTGTTGTTCCAGGAAGGAGCCGGATAAACGACCTTATCTCCAGGATCGATTAAAGCCAGGTAAGTAGCATAGATTAGTGGACGGGAACCTCCAGCTACCAAAACATCTGAAATACTGTAACCCAATGAATACCTATCCTTTAAAACATCAACTATCGTCTCTCTCAAAGCCAATATCCCGTCAGCAGGAGGGTAATTGGTTTGGTTTTGATGATATGCTTCAACTATTTCTGTTTTAAGTGCTTCAGGGATTGGGAAAATTGAAGGATCAAAATCTCCGATAGTCAGGTTTGCAATCTGTGCACCCTTTCGCTTCATATCATTAACTTCATTACCTATTTTAATGATTTCCGAGCCGATAAGCGTGTTTGCTAATACTGATACATTCATTTTGTTGCTATAAAGAGATTAGGCCAGCAATTTTAAGATGGCATTTTTCGATTTTTCAAAGTTAAACTGGGAGAGTATTTCGTTCATCATGCCTTCTATTTCGGCATTGCAGAGGTTGCCGATACTGCCTTCATGCGTATGGTGTATTTCTTTACCCGGTTCAAATGTTCCTTTTTCAATAGAATCACCTACAATTTTATAAGCCTCCCTGAAAGGGGTTCCTTTTAGCGCAAGCTCATTTACTACTTCAACGCTAAAAAGATAGGCGTATTTTTTATCTGCCAGGATATTATCCTTGATACTGATATTTTGCAGCATAAAGGTTGTCATTTCAAGACATTCGTTCAGTGAAATTATCGCAGGAAAAAGGTTTTCTTTCAGCAATTGCAAATCTCTATGATAACCTGAAGGCAGGTTAGTGATCATCATTGCGATTTCATTAGGCAATGCCTGGATCTTGTTACAGCGTGAGCGGATCAGCTCAAATACATCCGGGTTCTTTTTATGCGGCATAATGCTGGAACCGGTGGTCAATTCATCCGGAAAGCTGATAAAGCCAAAATTCTGGTTGATAAACAAGCATACATCCATTGCCATTTTAGCGAGTGACGCCGCTACAGAAGACATCGCCTGGGCCAAAATACGTTCCGTCTTACCCCTTCCCATTTGGGCATACACCACATTGTAGTTTAATCTTTCAAAGCCTAAAAGTTCAGTAGTCATAGTTCTGTTAAGTGGAAATGAAGAGCCATATCCAGCTGCAGAGCCCAATGGGTTTTTATTGCAGACCTTCCATGCCGCCAGCATCATCTCCATATCGTCGACCAGGCTTTCTGCATAAGCGCCAAACCACAAGCCAAAAGATGAGGGCATAGCGATCTGAAGATGCGTATAACCCGGAAGCAATTTATCCTTGTGTGTATTACTCAATGCAATCAGCTGTTCAAATAAAACAGAGGTATTGCCCACAATTTCTTCTATACAGTTCCTGAAGAACAGTTTTAGATCAACCAGGACCTGGTCATTACGTGATCTTCCGCTATGAATCTTTTTACCGGCATCACCAATTCTTTGGGTCAGCAGCCATTCGACCTGCGAATGCACATCCTCTACCGTATCCTCAATAGTAAAATCACCTGCTTCTATTTCAGCATAAATATTCTTAAGTTCCTTTTGAATGTCTTTCAGTTCCGATGCTTCAAGTAGTCCTATGCTTTCCAGCATCTCTACATGGGCAAGCGAACCCAGTACATCGAAAGCCGCCATCTGCAAATCCAGTTCCCTGTCTTTACCAACAGTGAAAGTCTCTATATCCTTATTTACGTTTACGTTTTTTTGCCAGATCTTCATTTATTTCAAGTATAATCCTCATGAAATGAGGTAAAAGTATTTCAGCAAAAATACAATAATTACTAATAGTATCGGGCACACAAGATCAAAACACAGCCAGGGCAGGTAAACGCAATGTTGTTGCATAATATTCTTGTTATACAGTGAAACTCTAAAGACAATGTGATATTTTAGCAAAAATTAATTCAAACAAGATGATTAAGTATAAGTTACCACTGTTGTTGTTGCTATTGCCATTTGCGGCAAGTCTCCATGCACAACAAAAGCCGGCATTAAGCTGGAAAGATTTATCGAAATGGAATTACATCAGGAGCAATACAAACTCTATGTCGCCAAACGGGCGGTGGATGGCCTGGGCAGACGGGCCTACAGAGGGCGACCTACAGTTGATTATCCGTAAAACATTGGATACTACCAGCTTTAAATATCCGATTGGGGCAACCCCAACCGGCGCGAGTTTTACAAAAGACACTAAGTTTGCAGCGTTTAAGGTCTCGCCTAAAGATGCGGAAGCAAAAGCAGCGAGGAAAACAATGCGGCCGACTTATGATAAGTTGATGCTGGTTTCTCTGCCTGGAAACGAAAAGACCACCTTTGAAAAAGTAAGAAATTTCAGCTTTTCAGGAGAATCACCGGAATGGATCGTCATCCAGTTTGCCGGACCGGAAAATGCTTCCCGCGATAAAGATGCTCCCAAAGGCACTGATATACTGCTTTATCACCTGGCCACAAAAGCGAGCTACAACATTGGAAATGTTTCTGAATTTTCATTCAATAAAGCAGGCACAAAACTGGCTTATATCATTGATGCGAATGGGCAAAATGGAAACGGGATCTTCATCAGGGATATGAAAACCGGCTTAACAACAGCCATTGAAAATGACAAAGCCAGCTACAAAGGAATCAACTGGAATGAGAAAGGTGATGCATTTGCGCTTTTAAAATCTAATAAAAATGAGAAGTATAAGGAAGATGTTTTTACGGTCATAGGCGTTCACAAGCTTGCAGAGAACAAGCCGCACAAAGTCTCTTACTCAGGTATTGATCAGGCCGGTTTTCCTAAAAATATGGGCGTAAGTTCAAACAGCAACCCTTTCTGGTCAGATGACCAGTCTACTCTTTTCTTTGGCATCAGCAGCCTTGAAAAAAAAGAGGAAAAAAAGACCGATAGTATTGCCAAGGTAAAAACAGACCCCGCTAAAGCTAAGGGCACCCCTGCCAAAGCAGATACAGTGGCCAAAACCAAGACCGATGTAAAGCTCGCTACTCCTGTAAATAAAGCAGATATTGAAAAGCCAGACATGATCATCTGGAACTGGCAGGACAAGCGTTTGCAGTCGGCTCAGCAAACCCAGGAAATCCGTGATAAAAATTATAGCTTCCTGAGTTCTTATAGCATTGCAGATAAAAAATTCAGCCAGTTGGCAGACAGCAACATGAGATCGGTAATGGTTGCTCCAAAACAGTTATACGCCATCGGTTATGACAATTCCAGCTATGAGCTAATGAGCAATCTGGATGGACAAAGCTATACCGACATCTACCTTATTGATCTTAAAACAGGAATGAAGAAGCGTATTTTTGAAAAATACTATTCCTCTGGAAGAGGCGGGCTAAATGTATCTCCATCCGGAACCTGGGCCAGTTATTATAATGACGGTGTATTCTATAGCATGAACCTTGCCACTCAACAGCAATACAACCTGACGGGAAAAATCAAATCTTCTTTTATTGATCAGCTGGATGACCATAATGTATCAAAGCCTGCTACGCCTAATTTTGGATGGTCTGCAGACTCCAAATATATCTTCATAAGGGACAATTACGACTTATGGAAAATAAGTGCAGACGGAAAGAATGTCGCGGCTGTTAGTGACAACTGGAAATCTAAAAAAATTGCTGTTCAGAATAAATACAGGATCTATCCTGATGAAAAGGGAATAGATTTAAGTAAGGATCAGTATTTTGGAATATTCAATACAGAAAACAAAAAAAGCGGCATAGCAATTCTGGAAGCGGGGAAAACCAATTTAAAACCATTATTTTTAGACGACAACAGCTATGTAGGCTTCTCAAAAGCCTCAGATGCAAAGGTTTTCGCCTATGTGAAACAAAACAATCAAAAATCACCGGAGGTCTACGTTACCAGCTCAACCACAATCTCACCTGCAAAACAGATCACCACCAACACTCCTGATCAGGAAAAATACGCATGGTCATCTGGTGTGAAATTAATTAACTATGTAAGTGCAAACGGTGATTCTCTTCAAGCTGCATTGTATCTTCCTGCAAACTATCAGGAAGGAAAAAGCTACCCAACTATCACGTACATATATGAGCGTCTTACTGATGAGCTAAATGCCTATACAATGCCTGGATTCCCTGGTGGCGGGTTCAATAAGGCGATGTACAACAGCAACGGTTACGCTGTACTGATGCCGGATATTAAATACAAACTGAATGATCCGGGAATGTCGTCGGTAGCCTGTGTAGTTCCGGCTGTAAAAGCTGCGATAGCTACCGGAATAGTTGATGAAAAGCGCGTTGCGATTCATGGTCACTCATGGGGTGGCTATCAGACGTCCTTCCTGATCACACAAACCAACATCTTTAAAGCCGCAGCCGCTGGAGCCCCTCTTACCAATATGATCAGTATGTACAGCCTGATTTATTGGAACAGCGGAGGAACAAATCAGGCAATTTTTGAATCCAGCCAGGGCAGACTTACTCCGGGATACTGGGACAACTGGGATGCTTTCGCTCGTAACTCTCCGGTCTACCACATTAAAAAAGTGCAGACACCACTGCTGTTGCTGCACAATGATAAAGATGGCGCTGTTGATTACACGCAGGGCATCGAATATTACAACGGCTTGAGGAGGCTCAACAAACCTGTCGTCATGATCACCTACAGAGGAGAAAATCATGGCATTGCCAAGTTACCAAACCGTAAAGATTATGCTGTAAGAATGATGGAATATTTTGATTACATGCTTAAAGATAAACTGGCACCAGACTGGTGGGCTAAGGGTGTGAACCGCTTAGATATGGAAAAACACCTGGACGAAAGGGCATTTGAAGCTGAAGAATAACCTTTAAAATTAAAGAAGCCTGCTAAACTACATTTAGCAGGCTTCTTTATTCTACAACAATTCGATTTTGTCCAGTAAATCCTGAGCAAGCTTCTGAATTTTTGAAGTCTCAGCATCTGCGAGCGACCTTGATTTTTTTGCAGCCTGTAATGCTTCGTCTTTCTTCTTTAAGGACAAGCACACTTTTGCGAAAGTGCTTTGAATAGAATATTCTTCTGGTTCCAGCTGCACGGCTCTTTTGGCCATCAGGTAAGCCTGATTAAGTGCAACAGCACTTGATGCACCTTTATAATCCGCTCTTCTTGCCAGGAAGCTCAATTTCTCTGCCTCATCCTTTAAATAACTCTTTAAAGCCAGATTGGTGATATTTTTATACTCTTCAAACCTTCCTTGTTCCAGGTAAAAATCTGCTTCCAACATCATCCCTTGTTTCTTACGATCTGTCTGATCTGAATTCTTAAAATGAGCAAGCGCTTTCATAAAAGAAGACTCGTCTTTAGCGCTCATATAACCATACATGGTGCTGGTGATCAGACGGTCCGTCAACTGATCTCTTTCTTGCTGGGTGCTCAGGGAGTTAAACTTTGACTTATTCGCCATAAAGTACGCTCCTGCACGATCTTTCTCAGTACGTGCAAGTGCATTGATTACCTTCCAGCCAAAAGCCGAACTCAGCTCTTCATCAGAAATTAACGAAGTAATGTCTTTTCCTACCTTATCAGCCTTTGCTCTGTCAGATTTCTGCAAAGCCATGTAATAATTCAGCAGAAATGGTAAATCCTTTTGTCCGCTCTCATATCTCTTGTTGAGAAAAGCAAAGTTTCTTTTAGGATCTGCAGCCATCTTTCCTTCTTCAAGAAATTCAGCGACTGACATTTTAGAACCGGTTCTATGTATAACCTCTCCTTTATCATTTACAAAAAGGAAAGTAGGAAATGATTGTACGTTATATTTCTTGCGCAATTCGATTCCTGCTCCCTTTTCCATATCAATCTTTGCGTTGATAAAGTTTTTATTGTAGAAATCAGCAACGGAAGGTTCAATAAATACATTTTTATCCATCCATTTACATGGCGCACACCAGGAAGTATAACAGTCAATGAAGATGAGTTTTTGCTCCGCAGAAGCTTTTTGAGCCATTGCAGCCCAGCCATTCACCTGGTTAAATTTAATTCCTTCCTGCCCTTTAACCATATTGGCAAAAAGCAGAAGGATCACTATGCATATATTTTTCATTTGTTTTTTCAATTTGTTAATCATTATCTCTCGTACACAGGTATTGATGGATTATATTCAAGCACCTTCGGCGGCAACGGTAGAATATAACGTTTGTCATTAGGCGCCAATGTGTATGTCTGCGTGCCATTTTTATGAGTAATAGTCTTGGCAAATCTGCTATCTTTATTCAAACGCTTCAGGTCCACAAGTCTCGTGATTCCCATATATGGCATTTCTCTTCTGCGCTCATCAAGAACCAGCTCCAATGCCTCATTATTTGTTGATGCTACCAAAGGTTTATTTCCAACAATACGCATATTACGCAATTTATCGATGTGTTCTAATGCCAATTCTTTGCTGCCAACCCTTGCTTCACACTCTGCCGCAATCAGATAGAGTTCCGGAGTGCTAAAACCCATATTAAATTCGATATAAGGTGCCCATAAAAATCTACCGGGGAAAAGAGTCATGGCGGCGCCAAAATTAGCTTGTCCGTCACAGAAGAAAAGTTTTAACCTCTGATCTGTTGCCCCTGCTGGGATACTTTTCCGATATACATCCAGCAAATCTGTACTTGCATACACCTCAGCAAAGACATGTCCGTAACTCGATGCTGTCAGCCTTGTCCAAACGCTTTCTTTGCTTTTATCTGCATCAGGGAAAAGCACCGACTGGTCTGCAATCGTACAAACCCTGCCCCACGTACCTTTTTTGTTGGTATAAATGCTATAATCTATCAGTGCATTGTTTAATTTCAAAGCCTCATTTGCATTTTTTAGTGCTTCATCATACTTACCCATATAGAGGTACATTTTACTTAAAAAAGCATATCCGACACTTTTGGTTGGCCTGAAACTATGCGCTGCGGTATTTCCCAAATTAGGTAAAGCCTCATCAAGATCCTTTTTGATAAACTCATATACTTCGGCAATTGTATTCCGTTTATACTTTACGTTGATATCTTCACTTGACACCAGGGGAACTCCCAGCGCTGTCGTTGCTGTTGCAGGATCATAATGCTCCGCATAAGCATTTACCAGTGTCAGGTACTCGAATGCCCTACCGATCTGTGCCTCTGCCTTTAATTGTTTTTTATCTGCAGCAGAACCATCCGGCACTTTTTCGATGTTATTGATCACTGTATTATACACATAAATGTGCTCATAAGCCGGCTCATAAAAACGGTCAGACTCACCCGGTTCAAAAATTGCTCCTCCTTTGAACTCATACATATTGCGTTTAAACAAGGCGTACAACGGGTAGTCGGCCGCCTTATTCGGGTCTTTCACTTCTCCGGCCTGAACATCATCTGTCAGATAGTTTGGATAAGCAGACGATACCCTGTATAAGGAGGCATTGTTGAGTAATTTTGCGTAATCTTCATAAAATTCAGGAATGGTATATCCCTTTGGCTTGATGTCCAGGTATTTTTTACACCCGGTTGAAAGCATCACACCAACAATAAATAAAAGGCTGAATATCTTTTTCATAAAATTCAAATTAAAAGTTAGCAGATAAACCAAAGGTGTATGTTAGGGGTAACAAAGCACCTCTTGAAGGTGTCAGTGTCGTACCAGACCATACTTCCGGATCAAGGTTCTGTTTGTTTGCCGACCATCTCCATGCATTCTGAACCTGGAAACTGAACCGCAGTTTCTGGATATAGTTTCTTCTGAGCTTATCATTAGCCAGGCTGTATCCCAAAGTAATGTCTCTTAGTTTGATGTAATCCGCTTTTTGAATGTGTCTGTCTGCCGCTTCCCACAATTGAGTAATGGTACTGCTTGCCGCCGTGTAAAATCCCGGAGCTATTCCATCTATCTGCTCGTCTCCAGGCTTCTTCCAATAGTTTAGCGCGTTTCTTTCTATGTTGCTGGTATAGTTCAGCTCAGCATATTTTGTCAGGTACGGAGCCGACACATCACGCATTACATGACCGCCATAGTAAATGAACATAAAGAAAAGGTCAAAATTCTTATAGCTCAGGTTATTCATCATTGATGCAGCATAAGGTGGCGTAGCAGTTCCCCCATAAATTAGGTCATCTACCACCAGCTGATCCGTTCCTTTTACTTCCCTGCCATCTTTAGTCAGTGCAATAGGGCGTCCTGCATTATCCAAACCTTTATAATTGATGCTATATAATGAATTCATTGGTACTCCAACTCGGTTCTGACCTCTGTCAACATAAGAGAAAATAGTATTTCCGGAATTTTCTAATCTGGTTAGCTTGTTTTTATTGTAATTAAAATTGACCGTCGTGCCCCATTTAAAATCTGTGGTCACCATATTTACACTATTGAGTGAAATGTCTACTCCACGGTTTCTCATGCTGCCATAGTTCACAATGATATCGCTCCAGCCTATAGTAGGATCTGAGTTCAGCCTCCCCAACAAGTCAGTTGTAGATTTATTGTAGAATTCTATTGAACCTGTAAGCCTGCTTTTCAACACGCTAAAATCTACAGCCAAATTGGTCACCTTCGTTTTCTCCCACCTTAAACCTGAGTTTGGCGGACTATAAACCGACGACTGGGCCTCATTTGTGTAATAATTAGGGCTTGTACTGTCCATAGAAATCATATATGGACCGCTATCCTTTGGAATATTTCCGTTGATTCCGTAAGTAGTTCTTACAGCAAGGCGATCAAGCCAGTCGTTTTGATTTTCAGAGATCACATACAATAGTCCGGCAGACCAAAGCGGCTTATACTGGTATTTTGGGTCTGTTCCAAAAAGATTCGACTGATCCATTCTGATACTCGCGGTTGCTGTAATTTTGCGATCGAAAGTATAGGATCCGTTCCCATAAAATGAAACATACCTATTTTCTCCATACAGGAATCCTCTTTCTGCTCTGCTCAATTGGAAACGCCCAAATAAATCTTCTGTACCAAGAGTTGCCTGCGAAAGGGCCAGCTCATTAATAGGTTTATAGCTCAGACTATAGTCGTCGTAACCATATTTGTAAACATCTGTCGACGAGCTGACAATTTTTCGTTGTTCAGTTCCGGCTATGATGTCCACTCTATGTTTTTCACCAAAAAGCTTGTTGTAGTTAAACTGTGCACGCAAAGTATGTGAATTCTGATCACCTCTTGTTTCATTCAATTGTCCTCCAATTGGAATCAAACGCTCAATTTTACCATCTGACTTTACAATTGTTGCGTTGTTGATTTGCGTCTTTACAGCATATGCATCTTTATTAGAGAACTGTTTTCTATACTCTTCTGTTCTTTCCTTCTGAAAAAGCAGGTTTAACGATAATCCATCTATGATTTTAAAATTGGCTCCAATATTAAGGTTCAGGTAGTTACTGTTAAAAGTATAGTGCTTTTTATTCATCTCATTAACCGGGGCGTAGTT
Organism: Pedobacter frigoris; assembly: GCF_005116445.1. Taxonomy (GTDB): domain Bacteria; phylum Bacteroidota; class Bacteroidia; order Sphingobacteriales; family Sphingobacteriaceae; genus Pedobacter; species Pedobacter frigoris. The sequence goes on along the minus strand of NZ_SWBQ01000004.1, from coordinate 237,768 downwards.
CTCATCCAGTAAACGCAAGCCGTTTAGTCTGTCAATTTCAAACTGAGATTTTGAATTCAACCATTTAATCGGATTACCACTTTCATCCCTCAACATAAAATAAGATGCTTTACCTGTATTGAGCATTCCTACACCGCTCACACCATTGTCGTAATCTTCTTTTACATTGCTGCCCAGCACACCCACATCGAACTTCATCCACTTTGTAAAATTAAACGTATTGTTCAGGTTAAATCCGATACGGTTTCTGGTTTGCTCACGCTCATAAGGATTTGAACCCAGATAGTTACCACTCAGGTTGTAACTATAAAAATCAGAGCCGCCTGAAAAAGACAGGTTATGTTGCTGGTCCATCGCTGTTTTACGGATGTATTCCTTGAGTACCTGGTCGTACCTGTCGCTATTTCTGTAAACATCAAGTGCCGTCTGAAGCTGAGCTTCTGTAATATTACCTTCACGCTGTTCATAAAACAACCTGTAGACCTCATTCATCGCCTTACGCGGATCTATTGCCGAATATGAACCTGATCTGTAATTAAACATCTCCCGCTGAAAATCAACCAATTCCGCGCTGGTCATTTTATTCGTGTAACCGCGATCAGGCAGTGGAGTAAATTTCACCGTTGCACTGTAATTAACTCTTAGCGGGCCTTTTTTGCCTTTACGTGTGTTGATCACAATAACTCCATTTGCAGATCTTGCACCGTAAATAGAGGCAGCTGTAGCATCCTTGAGAATTGAAATATTTTCCACATCAGAGGGGTTAATGGATTGAATGTCGCCCTCAAATGGTGCTCCATCTACTACATACAAAGGATTACTGTTTCCGCTGATTGTAGAAATTCCACGGATTCGGATTTGAGTATTCCCTGCCACTTTATAACTGGTTAAACCGGCAGACATGCCCTCTATTCTATCCAATATATTGAGCTGCAATTTGCCCTGGAGATCCTTATCTGCATTGATGACGTCTATTGAACCTGCAGCGCGTTCCTTAGGAATATTCTGATATCCTGTAGAAACAACGGCAATCTCTGATAGTAAAGCCGGATTTAGCTCAAGACTGATCGTTAAGTTGGTTGATGATCCCACTTGAATCTCTTTTGGTTTATAACCGACGAAAGAGATCAGCAGTATGGCTTTTTCATCTATTCCTTTCAGTTCAAAAATACCTTCTCCGTTAGTCAGTACAGTTGTCCTTGCGCCTTTCACCTGAATGGTTGCGCCGAGTAAAGGAAGTCCGTTTTCATCCAGCACCTTTCCTTTTACGTCAATCGGTGGGACAAACGTGTTCTTAAAAAACTCTGTTTTTCGCTGTATCACCACCGTATTCTGTTGTATCACATACGTAATCGGCTGATTCTTGAAACAGGCATCCAATGCCTCCTGCAAGGAAGCTCCCTGTAGCGTTATCGAAACAGGTTTTATGCCTTTAAGGGTCTGAGTCGTGTACAAAAAGTCGTACCCGCTCTGATTTCGCAACTCTGCCAGAACCTTATCCATAGCTACATTTCGCTGGTTAATAGTAATTTTCTGGGCTAAGCTTGCGGCACTGATCTGAACCAATAAAGTGGTGATTAATAAAAAGGTCAGCTTCATTATACGCAATATTTGTTTGGAACTGCAAGCACGTAGCCCCGCCCCAAATAGATCATAAAATATCATTATATTTGTTAGGTTTGGTTTTATAATAGATTGTTTTCTGCAAATTATTTTTAGTAACCCAAACTATATTCAAGTCCCGATGGCCGTCGGGACTTGCTTTTTTTAGATTACTGTTCTGGTATCATTATGGCATAACAGTAATCCTCCTTCCTTCAACTTTAAAGTGAACAGCCTGAGTAAGTTCCAACAGATTCAATACCTCTGAAACCTTCTTAAACCGTGAAATACTTCCCACAAAATCATTTTCGGTAATTTTTCCCTGGTATATCACTTCTATATCATACCATCTGGCAACCTTCCGCATGATGCTTTCAATCCTCTCATTGGCAAACACAAAATTGCCATTTTTCCAGGCCAGCGCCTCCTCCATATTCGCAGGCACTACGGTGAGCGCATGATTACGTACGACAGATTGCTGCCCGGGAACTAAATAGACTTTTTTTAACTGCTGTTCTGAAACCGCTTTATTACTGGCTGTAACAAGCACGGACCCTTCAAACAAGGTAGTTTGAACCGCAGGTTCATCGTTATAATTATTAATATTAAAATGGGTTCCTAAAACATTTACCGTCTGCCTGCTCGTTTTTACCACAAAAGGCCGGTGTGTCTTTGCTACTTCAAAATAAGCTTCTCCGCTAAGTTCAACTTCTCTTAAATCTGCACTGGCAATAGCAGGAGAGAACTTAATGGCGCTTTCTGCATTCAGCCAAACCTTAGTTCCATCAGGCATAATAAGCTGATACTGCCCACCTCTCGGAGTGGTAATGACATTCACTGCTCCGGGAGCAACTTTTGAATTCCCGGAAACATTATAGATCAACTGCCCGTCCTTGGTTTTTACGATCTCAATGCCTTGTCCACCTGCGATCGCCCCATTCTTAGCATCTGTAAGAGAGATGTTAGATCCATCTGCCAATGTAAGGATTGCCTTATCCCCGCCTGGTTTTACATCATTTGCAAACCTAGGGTGCTTTCTTTCCGGCTCAGCACTGCGGTTAAAAAGTAATGCAAAAGACAATGCAACCAGTAAAATAGCTGCGGCAGTCCAGCGAAACAGAAGCATCTTATTTATTTTCTTAGCGCGAGGTTTATCTACGGCAATAATCCTGTTGAGCACGGGAGCCCATTTCTGATGATCCACGACCTCAGCAGTAAGCTCTGCTTCCATCATGTCCACAATAGCAGCTGTTATACCGTCTTCGTCAGTTGTCGTCAGGTCTAAAAGCTCAGCTGTCTCGGCCGAGGTAAGCTTCCGCAATTCAAATTGTTGTAATAAATAAACAGTTCTGTTCTTCATAAGATTCAATACTAAGAAACCCCAAAAGCAATTTAGGACTATCGCTCATTCAAAAATGTTTACGATTTATTTCAATAAGGCTATGTAAGCCAGTACAGAGAGTGCTATACCGTGTTTATTCAGATGTTCTCTAACAGATTTCAAAGAAATCACTAAAGCATTTTTTACCGTATTTGGAGATAACTGCAGACTTTCAGCAATATCAGGAATGGTCATCCCCTCCGTCCTGCTCATCTTAAAGATCTTCCTCCTCTGATCGGTCAGGCGTTCTACAGCATTTCCAATAAGCATGTTGATCTCATTCAGATTTAATGTATCTATGGTCACATTACTTTGCTCCGGATAATCTGCTTTGAGTTGATCAATTGCCTTAGTTTTTTTTAATTCCTTTCTAAGGTAATTCAGGCACTCATTTGAGGCATATTTATACAAATACGCCTTTGCATTTTCTATTCCTTCCAGCTTTTCACGGTTTAGCCAGATTCGCAAAAAAGTATCCTGAATAATCTCTTCAGCAGCGTGCTCAGACTTCGTAAATTTTAATGAAAACTGCTTCAATACGGGCAAGTAGTGGTAGAAAAGTACACCAAAAGCTTGCTCATCTCCTTCAGAGATTTGCTTCAGTAATAACTTTTCATTATCTATTTGCTGTATTGCCATGCGCTGGTCCATTTCCCCCTCAGATTTTTAAACCCGGAAATAGTTCCCAATGTTAAATAATTATTTTCAAACTATTTACCCTTAATTACCGGCTTTAGCATTGCGATGTATAATTCTATACCTTCAGCGATCTCATCTACAAACACATACTCATCTGCCATATGAGACCTCGCAGAATCACCCGGGCCTACTTTTACCGAAGGGATGCTCAGCAAAGCCTGATCGGAAGTCGTGGGAGATCCATAAGTAGTTCTGCCGAGTTTGATTCCAGCCTGTACGAGCGGGTGTTCCTTGTCGATAGAAGAAGGCTTCAACCTGATCGACCGGGGTTTTACTTCACAATCTACATTTGTACGAATGATTTTCAGTACCTCTTCATTTGTGTAAGCATCTGTAACGCGTACATCAACCGTAAACGTACAGGTAGCCGGCACCACATTATGCTGAGAACCCGCATTGATTATAGTAACCGTCATCTTTAAAGGGCCAAAAACATCCGAAACCTTTGAAAAGCGATAATTCCTGAACCACTCAATATCCTTAAGCGCCTTATAAATCGCATTATCCCCTTCTTCCCTTGCGGCATGTCCTGCCTTTCCTGTTGAAGTACAGTCCAATACCAGCAAACCCCTCTCAGCAATTGCAAGGTTCATTTGAGTTGGCTCTCCTACTATGGCAAATTCCAAGTCGCCTAGGTCCGGAAGCACACATTCCAACCCGTCATTTCCTGAAATTTCTTCCTCGGCTGTAGTAGCCAGACAAATGTTATAACTCAATCCTTCCTGATCATAGAAGTACAAAAAGGTTGCTATAATCGATACGAGACATCCTCCTGCATCATTGCTGCCCAACCCATATAATTTACTATCTTCCACAGCAGCATCATAAGGATCGCGCGTATATCCCGAATTTGGCTTTACCGTATCATGATGAGAATTTAAAAGCAAGGTCGGTTTAGTTGCATCAAAATATTTGTTATAAGCCCAGATGTTATTAAGCTTACGGTGTGTTTTTATATTTCTTTGCTGCAAAAATTGTTCAATTTCATTTGCGGTCCTATCTTCCTCCTTGCTGAATGACTGGATGCTGATCAACTGTTTTAACAATTCTAAACTATCCTTTTGCAGTTGTTCTATCATAAATATTATTCTTTTGTATATAATGCCCCGGCTTTTACTGCCGAAAGTTTAATGCCTTTGATCAATGATGAACTAAAGCCATTATGTTCCATTTCATTTAGTCCTGCAATGGTACAGCCTTTAGGTGATGTCACCTTGTCGATCTCCTGTTCAGGGTGCGATTGCATTTGCAGCAATAGATCCGCAGCTCCTTTTGCAGTCTGAACAGCCATTTTTAACGCTTCATCCGCATGAAATCCAATTTCCACCCCGCCCTGAGAAGCTGCCCTGATAGCCCTTAAGAAAAAGGCAATACCACAAGCGCACAACGCCGTTGCAGAGGTCATCAGGTCTTCATTGATCTTTACTACAGATCCTACCGTCTCAAACATCCTGATCACTTCCTCAACATTATCTTTTGTAGCATGATCAGTAGCTACACAAGTCATAGACTGCCCTATCGCAATTGCAGTATTGGGCATAGCCCTGATTACCTGCACATCTTCTCCAAGTTTACTCCTGATGTCGGCACAGCTAACACCGGATGCAACTGAAATGAAGACTTGTTTTTTTGCATCAACTGAAGGGCGTATTTGTTCCAGCAACTGGTTCAATTGCTGAGGAAGCACTGCTAACACAACAATATCAGCATTTCCAACAACAGCAGAATTGTCCGCACTAATCACAAAACCTTGTTCGGCCAGCACACTTAGGTTCGATATATTACGACGGGTAAGTGTGATCTGACTGGGTAGCGCGTAGTCAGCCTTAATCAGGCCTTTAGCTAAAGATACACCTATGTTTCCGCTTCCTAAGATGGCAATACTGCCTTTAAACTGGTTCATGTTTATTTGATTAATCTCGTTCCAAAATTCTGTTGATCTATTAATGGCAGCTCATCTGCCTTTCCTATGTATACTGCTGTTACCCCACTTTTTATAGCCTCAAAAGCATTGTGCAATTTAGGGATCATTCCTCCGGAAACAACACCCTCATTCTTTAAGCCTTCAAACTCAGCCATTTTTATTTCCGCAACCAGCGAATTGTCATCCTCTATATCCCGCATCACCCCTCTTTTTTCAAAGCAATAGATCAATGAAGTATCATATCTATCAGACATCGCCACAGCTACTGCAGAAGCAATCGTATCCGCATTTGTATTCAAAAGCTGTCCGTCCCCGTCGTGGGTAATGGCACACAATACAGGCACTAATCCCGCTTTTAAAAGGTTATTGATCATCTCTGAAGACACAGAAGTCTCATTCAGGTCGCCTACAAATCCGTAATCAATTTCTTTCACAGGGCGCTTCGCTGCTTTGATGATGTTTCCATCAGCACCGGTCAGACCAATCGCATTGCAACCTTTATTCTGCAACTGAGCCACCATATTTTTATTGATGAGTCCCGCATACACCATGGTTACTACCCGCAATGTTTCAATATCTGTGATACGTCTGCCATCCACCATTTTAGCTTCTATTCCCAATGAAGTCCCAAGCTCAGTAGCGATCTTACCACCTCCATGAATTAGGATCTTATCACCGGGAAGCGCAGTAAAATCAAGTAGAAACTGATGTAGTTTTTCTGAGTTATCTATGACGTTGCCGCCGATTTTGATGACACTAAGTTTGTTCATAGCTGCTCCAACATCTGTTTCAACACTGCTTGCGCTGCCCATAACCTGTTTCCGGCTTCATGTATCACAAGCGAATTTGGCCCGTCTAATATTTCAGAAGAAAGTTCCAGGTCCCGGCGTACAGGGAGGCAATGCATTACTTTCGCATCATTCGTTATTTTCAGCTTCTCATTATTTAACATCCAACCTTCAGGATAAGTCAATACTTTGCCGTATTCCTTATAGCTGGACCAGTTTTTTACATAAATATAATCTGCTCCGGTCAAAGCTTCATCCAGATCATGGGTAATATGCGCTCCAGGAGTAAATTCTTCGCTCAGTTCATAACCTTTGGGCTGCGAAATCGTAAAATCAAGCATACCTAAAGATTGCGCCTTACTCATCCACTCTGCAAATGAATTTGGAACAGCCTGTGGCAATGCCTTAATGTGCGGAGCCCAGGCAAGTACAACTTTAGGTTTTGCAGCTCCTTTCCAGGTTTCCCTGATGGTGATCAGATCAGCCAGACTTTGTAATGGGTGCCGGGCCGCACTTTCCAAACTCACCACGGGCACGTTGCAATATTTTATGAATTTATTGAAGAAATCTTCATTATAATCCTCGTCGCGGTTTACCAGCTTCGGAAAAGAGCGCAAACCAAGAATATCGCAGTACTGCCCCATAACAGCCGCAGCTTCACGAATATGTTCTACCGTTGTACCATTCATGACCACACCGTCCTGGGTTTCCAGTGCCCAGCCTTCTTTATCCATATTCATCACCATCACATTCATCCCCAGGTTAAGGGCTGCTTTCTGAGTACTTAGGCGTGTCCTCAAACTTGGATTTAAAAACACCAGCCCCAGAGTTTTATTCTTTCCGAGGTATTGATGCGCATAAGGGCTTTCCTTTAACGCCAATGCGTCTTTAATCAATTGGTTGATGTCTTGTACATCATTTACTGAAGTAAACTGGTTCATCCTTTTAAAGCTTTTTTAAATTCATTTAAAAACTGATCTGCATGATCTTTCGTCAAATTTAAAGCAGGCAAAAGTCTGATGACATTAGGCTTTGCCTCTCCTGTAAAGATTTTATGTTTGAAAAGCAGGTCTTTTTTTACGTTCGACAGGGTTTGCGGAAGGTCAATACCAATCATCAAACCACGTCCGCGTACTTCTTTTACTGCTTCTATTTTTTTAAGTTCAGTAATAAGATAAGTTCCTATCTCCTCTGCATTTTTCATCAGGTTATCCTGTTCAATGACCTCTAGAACAGCAAGTGCAGCAGCACAAGCCAGGTGATTTCCACCAAAAGTAGTACCCAGCATACCATGCCATGGTTTAAATTTAGGCGCTATTGAAATCCCTGCGACAGGAAAACCATTGCCCATTCCCTTGGCCATTGTGTATACATCTGCATCCACACCCGCATAGTCATGAGAATAGAATTTACCCGTTCTGCCATAACCACACTGCACACTGTCGGCGATATACACCGCATTGTACTGGTCACACAACGAACGGATCAATTTAAGAAAGCTTACAGAAGCTTCCTTAATTCCGCCCACACCTTGAATTCCTTCAATAATCACAGCAGTTATTTCATTACCGTACGATTCAAAAGCCTGTGTTAGTGCTGCTTCATCATCATGCGGAAGGAAAATAATGTTGTCTGTCTCGTTTATCGGAGCTATGATTTTCGGGTTGTCAGTTGCAGAAACCGCCAAAGAAGTTCTTCCATGAAACGCTCCTTTAAAAGCAATCACTTTTTTTCTGCCATTATAAAACGAGGCGAGTTTAAGTGCATTCTCATTTGCCTCTGCACCAGAGTTGCATAAGAACAACTGATAATCAGCTTTACCTGAAACTTGTCCCAGCTTCTCCGCCAGCTGAACCTGCAAAGGTATTTTAACTGAATTGGAGTAAAAGCCAACCTTATCCAATTGCTCAGTTAAGCGGGCTACATAATGTGGGTGGGTATGGCCGATAGAAATTACAGCGTGACCACCGTAAAGATCCAAGTATTGTTCACCTTCAGCATCCCATACATTACTGCCCGATGCCTTTGTTATTTCTATATTATTTAATGGATATACGTCGAATAAGTTCATGATGTTGTTTTTTTGAATGTTCTGAATAATTGTATTTGATGCGTCTCGTCATCTCGACGACAGGAGAGATCTCTTGTTTATACATAGTTCAAAAGATCTCTCCTGTCGTCGAGACGAGCACTGCATAAGACAGTGCAAGCGAATTTCGGGCAAGGCTTAAAAAGCCGCTGCCTTTAGCCGTAGCCCTTCGCTTTCAGGCAATCCAAACATGAGGTTCATGTTCTGCACCGCCTGTCCGCTGGCACCTTTCAACAAATTATCTATAATACTCACTACAAACAGCTTATTGCCATGCTTTTCTACATGTATCAACCCTTTATTTGTATTTACTACCTGTTTTAAATCAATATTTTTCTTACTCACATGAGTAAAAACATGGTCAGCATAATAACTTTCATAAAGTTTCTGTGCTGCTTCCGCAGTCAGGTCACTTTCCAAGTACATCGCCGCTAAAATCCCTCTTGTAAAATCACCTCTCTGCGGAATAAAATTCAATACCTGATCAAATCCAGGTGTCAGTTGTGACAAACTCTCCCCAATTTCATTTAAGTGCTGATGTTCAAACGCTTTATAAACCGAAAGGTTATTGTTTCTCCAGCTGAAATGTGAGGTGGTAGACAAGCTCTGCCCTGCTCCCGTTGATCCGGTGGTCGCATTAATATGTACTTCACCTTTTATCAGCCCTTTAGCTGCCAAAGGAAGCAATCCGAGCTGAATACAAGTGGCAAAACATCCAGGGTTAGCAATAAAACTGGCGTTCTTAATTCGATCCCTGTTCAGTTCAGGCAGTCCATACACCCAATCCGTTCCCACATTTGCCTTCAGCCTGAAATCCTGACTCAGATCAATAATCTTTATCTCTTTAGCAACAGGATTTACATCCAGAAATTTCTTTGCATCGCCATGTCCTACACACAAGAACAACACGTCAATATCAGCAGAAAGCTCGCTTGTAAAACGCAGGTCTGTATCACCAAACAAGTCCGCATGCACATCGGAAATCAAATTCCCGGCATTGCTGTTACTGTTTACAAATACAATATCAACCAATGGGTGATTTACCAGCAAACGAAGCATTTCTCCACCGGTATATCCAGCACCGCCGACTATACCTGCCTTAATTTTTTTCATCACTGTTCACTTTATGCCAGATCATTACCTGATTACCAAAAATTTTAGAGAAACCTTTCACATCTTCACCGCTCCATGCATTGTTCATTTCTCCATAACTGCCAAACTTGTTGCTCATCAGGTCATGTTCAGATTCAATACCGATGATGTTGAACCGGTATGGCAATAACTCTACAAATACCTTTCCACTTACAGTTTTCTGCGTATCTGCTAAAAATGCCTCTATGTTACGCATGATCGGATCGTGGAATTGTCCTTCATGCAGCCAGTTGCCATAGAAAGAAGACAATTGCTCTTTCCATGAAAGCTGCCATTTGGTCAATGTATGTTTTTCAAGCATATGGTGTGCTTTAATGATCACAATTGGTGCCGCAGCTTCAAATCCAACGCGTCCTTTGATCCCGATAATGGTATCTCCGACATGGATATCCCTTCCAATGCCGTAAGGCTGTGCAATAGCCTGAAGTTTTTGAATTGCCCTTACCGGCTCAAATTGCTCACCATCGATAGCTACCAGTTCACCTTTTTCAAACGTCAGTTCCAGCTTACGTGCTCCGGTTTCAGAAACCTGGGTAGGCCATGCCTCTTCCGGCAGCGTCTCATTAGAAGTAAGGGTTTCTTTACCACCTACTGATGTTCCCCATAAGCCTTTATTGATAGAATACCTTGCTTTTTCAGCACTATACTCTACGCCATGAGCTGATAAATATTCTATTTCCGCTTCGCGGGATAATTTCAAGTCTCTTATCGGAGTAATAATCTCCACCTCTGGAATGATGATGTTAAAGATCATGTCAAAACGGACCTGATCATTACCAGCACCTGTACTTCCATGAGCTACATAGTCAGCACCGATTTTTTTCACATAATTGGCAATGGCAGTCGCCTGGCTTACACGTTCTGCACTAACAGAAAGCGGATAAGTCGCATTTTTCAACACGTTACCATATACCAGATACTTAATACAGCTATCATAATAATTTGTGGTTTCATCCACTACAGCATGAGAAGCCACACCCAGGGCGTAAGCACGTTTTTCTATTTCCTGCAATTCCTCTTCAGAAAAGCCTCCGGTGTTTACAATTACAGAATGAACCTCTAAATCACGGTCCTGAGCAAGGTAAATACAACAAAACGAGGTATCTAAACCTCCGCTAAAAGCTAAAACTACTTTCTTCTTCATCTTAATGTAACAGCTATTTAAATAAAATGGTAAACAATAAAAACAAGGATTTCAACCCTTTCTTACTTTGTGGTTTGGTTTTGAGCACCAGTCTCTGTTTGATGCGCATGAAGCGCTCATACAACTTGGGCTTTTGCTGAAGCTCCTCTGCAAATTTCTTTGCCACCTCATGCTTTTGCTCCACAGGATCATACAGCATGGCTGTGCACATGCAGTTTTTGCGCTCCTTCATCTTCAGGATCTCAAAGTTAACGCAGCTCTGACAGCCTTTCCAGAATTCCTCGTCCTGTGTCAGTTCAGAATATGTCACAGGTTCATAACCCAGATCCGAATTGATCTTCATCACGGCCAAACCGGTAGTCAGACCAAAGATCTTAGCCTTAGGATATTTCTGTCTTGAAAGCGCAAAAATCTTATGTTTAATGGCGTTCGCCAGACCCACCTTACGGTATTTCGGACTTACAACAAGACCGGAATTCGCAACAAACTGACCATGGCTCCAAGTTTCTATATAACAAAAGCCTGCCCATGAGCCATCACTGTGAAATGCGATTACCGCTTTACCGTCAACCATTTTACCGGCCACGTACTCAGGAGAGCGTTTTGCGATACCTGTACCTCGTGCTTTAGCAGACTCTGCCATTTCCTCACAGATTTCTTCTGCAAAGACACGATGTTCAGGAAGTGCAACTTGCACTATAAAATCGTTTATATTCATTAATATGATAACGAAAAAATATAAATGTTCTGATTAATTGTTTTTTGAGAGGCAATCCTCTTCGTAAATGACCTGGTAATAGGAATTTACTCAGATCCGCGGCGTATATATTTGCCGGTTCGTAGTCACAAAAAACACGGGTTTCAGGAGTTCAATAAACCTTTTATGCACTGCGTGTTTGATCATTTTCTGTGTATGATATATTTTTTAAATGAGTTGTGCCGCAAAGGTTTAAATAAAAATTGAGTTGTGCAATACGTTTTTAATTTTTTTACATTTTCGCTATATATTTTTAACATCAGTTTTAATGCCAAACCTGAAACAATCAGCCAATAAATTTGCGGGGGATTATTTATATTTACTTTCACACACAAACTAAATTGAAGCTGATGATGAAGAAATATCTGGCTATCCTGTGCCTGCTGTTTGCAGAGCAGGCCTTGTCTCAGGATCTCCCGACGGCACGCAAAACCATAGAACAATTGAGCGCGAAGGAAATGTGGGGACAAGGATATACCAGGAATGGATTAGAAAAGGCGGCCAAATTCATAACTTCAGCATTCAAATCCTACGGGCTAAAACCTATGGACGGAAAGGATTACCGACAGCCATTCACACTTCCCATCAACACATTTCCCGGAAAAATGAGCGCCACGGTCAACAGCAAAACCCTTAAACCCGGACGGGACTTTATTGTTGTTGCAGAAAGTACCGGAAAAAATCAGAAAGGAAGCCTTCGGCAAGTAGATAGCGTTACTTTTATTGATGCTGAAAATAGTTTGGTCTGTTTTCGGTGTGCGTTCGTATCAACTAGGGTGTCGTCAGGGTGTTGGTTCGGTTCCAATCGAACCAACGCCCCAGATGATACGGAGCAATATCTCAGATGATATATGCACAGGGCGAAGACAGAGTGCAACAAAAAAGCTCTTGTGGGGTGATACCTACAGTGATGAAAGACACAATCGGCATTAAAAACCTAACTGCTATTTTTAAACCTTAAGTATTGCGTCAGTTGAGGCCACGTTGCATTTTCCTTGCTTTTAATTGGCTAAACACCTGCTTTACAATGAAACCTCAGCCAAACCCCTCTTAATCTCAAAAAATCAAAGACAGAGAAAACAATAATTTGTAAAATCATCAAGTCCAAAACTACTTTGCTTTGAAATTGTTAGGTAACGAAGCAATACTGATTTGACAGACAAAGACAAGACCACTTTAAGGAACCAAACAATTGTTCCGAAACTCCTGCTGATTTTCGGCTTGGCTATTTTATTGTGTGTGGAAGGGTATTTTGCCTTCCGGCTGCATGAACTTTCAGAGCAACAGGAAGAAATCAAGACAGAGTACTCCAACATCAATAACATCACATTTGGATTGTTCTCGGTAGAACAGTGGCGGGACAAAGTTTCCGGAATTGTCGACAACCAGATCCGGGATTTTAGCCTAACCCGAAAACAAAAGAAAGAACTCCGAAAGGAAGTGGAACAAACGGTAATCGCACTGATTGACAAGGCCGAAGCGCTGGTAAACAAACCTAAGAAGACCCTGGGTGGAAAGATTAAGAAATTTGCCATTAAGACTTTTGTAAATACGGATAAGATCAGGGCCCAGGCACCTGAATTCGCCGAAACAATCCTGGCAAAGGTGGATAACAAGGGGAACAAAAACCACTTGAGCAGGATGGCCATGTCTAAATTTGATTCGCTGGAACGCGCTGAATACCTGGACAGCACAGTGGCGGCAACGAAAAAAGTAACTGATAAGGTGTTTGAAAAATACCGCGTTTCTTCGACCGAGCAATTGAACAAGGTGCTGACCTCGTCGCTCGGGCGCATCAAGACCGCCACTTACAGTTATTCCTTTGCCATGCTGGGCTGTATCGCCGTTGTTTTATCAGTCTGGTGGATCTTCAGAAAAAGGGTTGACCTGCACGCCACACTTTTCATCATGTCGTTGATGTTTGCATTTATACTCCTAGGTGTGGGTCTGACCGCCTCAATGATTGAGGTGGATGCCAGGATCCAGACCCTGGACTTTATGCTTCTTGGCGAGCATGTCACCTTCAAAAATCAGGTATTATTTTTCCAAAGTAAGAGCATCCTTGATGTGGTGAGTGTATTGTTAGGGCAAACAGCTATTGACTCGGTACTCGTAGGGGTATTGATCCTGGTTTTTAGCATCTTGTTCCCTGTAATGAAACTCAGTGCGACAGGTATCCACCTGCTGAGCGGTAAGAGGATCGCCGAGAACTGGATCATCAAATATTTTGCTTTCCAATCGGGAAAATGGAGCATGGCAGACGTAATCGTTATCGCGATATTGATGGTTTATATTGGTTTAAATGGCTTGTTGCAGAGTCAGCTGAGCAGCCTGAACATCAAGAGCGCTGACTTAACGGTCATCACGACCAATAATACGGCACTTCAGCCCGGCTTCATCATCTTTATCAGCTTTGTATTGTACGGGCTTATTTTGTCGACCATACTAAAATTCATTTCTCCACATGACTGCGACTAGAAAAACGGGTATTGCCGGCATCCTCCTGATCATAGGAATCGGTCTGCTGCTCTGCGGAGAAGCTTACCTGGGCTTCCGTGTATCTCAGCTCTCGAGTCAGCGGGAAAGGCTAAAAGAAGACTACAGTGTAGCCAATAGCATTACCTTTGGCATTTTCTCTGTAGATCAGTGGCGGGAAAAGATCGCTTCGATCGTAGATGGAAAAATCAACGATTTTAACATGACTGCAGAACAGAAGCAGGCACTCCGGGAGAAGGTTGAAAAGCAATTGCACCGGCTTGTCAATACTGCTGTCGCAGAGATCAACAAGCCTCAAAAGAGCCTGGGTGGCAAACTCAAAAAACTGGCATTCAATGTGCTCGTAGATCCGGATGAGATTCATGCCCAGGTACCTGCATTTGCCAGCACTATTGTAAACCGCATCAACAGGCCGGCAAGTCAGAAAAGATTAAAGGGTATAGTGAGCAGTAAAATTGACCAGCTGGAAAAACAAACTTACGACAATACTGAACCCGCCAGTGTAACCGTGACGAGGAACATTTATCGCAAATACAAGGTAAATAATGCTGCTGCATTTGAGCAGACCGTGAAAGCACAACTAACCGCCATCCGTACATTAACCAACAATTACACCATTGCAATGGTCGGTTCTGCGTTTCTGGCACTTTGTCTCTGGTGGCTGATGAGGAACCATACGAAGCTGCATACCACACTCTATATCTTGTCGCTGTTGTTTGCACTGGTGCTTTTACTAGTCGGCATTACCGCGACGGTCATAGAGGTAGATGCCCGCATTGAATCGCTTAACTTTACACTGCTCAGCGAAAAATTATCATTTACCAATCAGGTATTGTTTTTTCAGAGCAAGAGCATAAACGGCATCATCCTGGCCCTGATCCATGAGCCTAAACCTGATGCGGTATTGGTTGGCATCCTTATATTCCTGTTTGTGGTGATCCTGCCGTTGCTGCGGATGATAGGTAAAGGCATCCTCATCTGGGGCAGGGATAAATATGCAGAAAACAAGCTGGTTCGGTTTTTAGCCTTTGATTTAGGAAAATGGGATATGGCAGATGTAATGGTTGTTGGTGTTGGAATGACGTACATCGGCTTAAACGGGATCTTAAAAAGCCAGCTTTCTAATTTAAATATACAGGAGGAGTTATTGTCTACAGTCACCCAAAACAATACTACTTTGCAATCCGGATATTTTATTTTTGTGGCCTATGTAGTCTATGCGTCAATATTATCCCTGATCTTGAAACGCATCACAACGATTAAAAAGTAGCACATATTTATAGCTAAGGGTAGCTGTCGCAAACCGTACTGTAAATTGTCGCATCTCCCCCTGTTTTATATCTGTTTTTACCGGCATATTTGTATAGCAACAATCGATAACCAAAAAATTATTTTTATGTCAGAGAATAAAGTTTCATTGCACAGAGTTATTAAAGCTTCACCTGAAAAGGTATATCGTGCCTTTACCGAAGCTACAGCAATCGCTTCATGGTTGCCGCCTTATGGTTTTCTTTGTACCGTACATGAACTGGACGTCAAGGTTGGCGGTACTTTCAGAATGTCGTTTCACAATTTTACAACCGGTAACGGACATTCATTCGGCGGAGAATATGTAGAGGTGAAACCGGGTGAGTTTCTAAAGTATACAGACAAATTTGATGATCCGAATCTGCCGGGGGTAATGACTACTTCTGTATGGCTTCAAAAAACATCTGCAGGTACAGAATTGAAAGTGCTGCAAGAGGGAATACCTCCTATGATACCGGCAGAAATGTGTTATTTAGGCTGGCAGGAATCGCTGGAGAAGTTGATTAAGCTTGTAGAGCCTGAAATACCGGAGGGTTAGCGCCTTTTTAAAAACTTCGCCATTTTGGCGGGTGAATCGGTGTTCAGGTAATCTACTCCCATTTTCACGAATAGTTTCCAGCAGGCTTTGGTATCAGGATTGCCCCAAAAACGGACAGGTTTTCCAACATGATGTACGGAATCCACAAACTTTAATGCCTTTTCCTGCTCAGCGGCCAGCATCCTTCCTTTGCCATCCCATTTGGAAAACTGTGCTAAAGACGTGCTGAAAAAAGCGATGCGTTCCAGCTGATCGGCGGTATAATTAACTCCGGATTTCCCATCAAAAAAGAAGATCTTATCAAAATCTTTAAACTGTTCTGGCGTTGGAAGCGAGCCGCTAAGGACCAGGCGTACCGCATTGGGATTATTTTTGGTATCGAAGTATTTTCTGATGGGCTTTAGTTTGGCTTCCAATACCTTTAATGCAGGCACACCAGCGATTTTTAAATCAATCATAAACTGCAGTCCTCCCCCTCCTTTATATGGCTTACCGCCATTCTTCTCAATTTCTGCCAATAATGGTTCCAGGTATAATTTCTCTATTGTTTTTGTAGTATCTATCTCCTTTTTGCTATGCGCGACATACAACTGCTTACCCACCAAAAACACATCGATTTCAATAGAAGCAAAGCGGTTGTTATAAGCATTAAAGAATGGTGCCGACTGCATGTAATCATTGTGTGAATGTGCATTCTTATTCACCTCATATTTCTGAGCAAAGGCAGCAGAAGTACATAACACTATCACAATTAAGGGAACAAATTGAGTCCTGATTTTAAGATCTTTAACAAGTATCATTAGCCTTTTTTATAAAATTAATTTACACCGAAAAAGCAATTCAAAATAAAGCATATATACTTAAAAAACCTCTTCATTTCAAGCAAAACATTAAGCAATTTTAGCATGTAACGGTCTGCTAATAATGAGGATGTTTTTCGGTAAAATTTGTATTATGTTTGTTATTCATACCAAATACTTTAGAGTAAAGATCATTTAAACCAATGTTATACCCAGGTAATGAAATTACTGTTTATAAAACACCTGCATTGGCCAATGCTGTCAAAAAATCATTGGAAGCCAGAGGTGATGGTGGTGTAGGATGGACCTTTGCCTGGAAGATTGCATTATGGGCACGTCTTCATGATGGTGACAGAGCCTTGAGCATTTTAAATAATCATTTGCGACCTACTAATGATATGGATACAAAATATGATTCAGGAGGTGGTACCTATTACAATATGTTTGACGCTTTTCCACCATTTCAGATTGATGGAAATTTTGGGGTGATAGCCGGAATGGCAGAAATGCTACTGCAGAGCCACGAAGATTTTATTGAACTATTGCCCGCTGTTCCAAAAACATGGAAAGATGGTCACATAAAAGGTTTAGTTGCACGCGGAAATTTTGTTGTTGATTTGCAATGGAAAAACGGAAAAATAGTCTCGGGTTTTATTAAAAATAAGACAGGGGGGAAATGCAAAATAAAATACGGCGATAAGATTCTGGAATTTAATATACAAGCAGGCAAAACACTGGGTTTTGCACAGTCTTTCAAATAATGCATTTACTTTAAACCAATTTGCCTTAATTTCGTTTTTAAAATAAACACGAAGCATATGTTCGATAAATTAATGGCAGCCCAGCAAAAGGCTGATGAAATAAAAAAACGCCTGGATACCGTTTCTGTATTTGGTGAAGTGGAAGGCGGAGCTATTAAGATCACCGCTACAGCCAATAAAACAATTACATCGGTAGAAATTGATGAGCAGTTTTACAAACAGGCAGACAAGGAAGAGTTAGAAGAACTTTTATTAACAGCTATCAATAAGGCCCTTACACAAGCTGATCAGGTAAGCGCTGCAGAAATGCAGTCGGCGACAAAAGACATGCTTGGTGGTCTTGGTGGTATGTTTGGCGGATAATCTAAAAAATCATGAAATTCACCTATTATGGCCAATCCTGCTTCTCCATAGTTGCAGATGGCAAAAAGTTTCTTTTTGATCCTTTCATTTCACACAATCCACTGGCAAAAGATGTAGATATAAAGGCTATAGAAGCTGATTATATCCTGGTAAGTCATGGCCACGGAGATCATGTTGCCGACCTGGTACAGATTGCCAATCAGACCGGAGCACAGGTAATTGCCATGGTAGAAGTTGCTTCTTGGATCACGAAACAAGGGGTAAAAAATGTGACTGATATCAACTTTGGCAAAGCTAAATTTGACTTCGGAACACTGCGCACAGTTTGGGCGGTACACAGCAGCTCTAATCCAGATGAAAGCTATGGTGGAAACCCTGCCGGATTTGTATTCGAACTTGAAGGAAAATCTATTTATTACGCCGGCGATACTGCATTGACTATGGAAATGAAGCTCCTTGCTGATCTTTACAACCTGGATTATACAATTCTTCCGATAGGCGGACACTATACCATGGATGTAGATGATGCGCTTATTGCCACAAAATACCTGGAGTGTAACAAGATAGTCGGTGTACATTATAATACATTCCCTCCTATTCAGATAGATACAGAAGATGCAGTAGCTAAATTTAAAAGAGAGAACAAAACCTTGCTTCTTCCGGGAATCGGCGAGACAATTGAATTGTAGGATTCGTCATCTCGATCTCTGAGAGAGATCTCTTGAACTATACCTGAACAAGAGATCTCTCTCAGAGATCGAGATGACGCCTGCTAATGCGCAGCCAACCAGGTTTCACCCTGACCAATCTCTATTTCAATCGGCACGGTAGTTTTAATAGCCGTCTTCATGCGATGTGCAATGATCTCTTTCATCTCCTCTACCTCGGTCTTTAACACATCAAACACCAACTCATCATGTACCTGCATGGTCATTTTAGACTGCAATCCCCGATCTTTAATGTCTTTATGGATATTGATCATAGCTACTTTGATCATATCGGCAGCAGAGCCTTGTATAGGTGCGTTAATCGCATTTCGCTCTGCAAAGCCTCTTACTGTCTGGTTAGCTGAATTGATGTCTCTCAGATATCTTCTACGGCCTAGGATCGTCTCTACAAATCCATTCTCCCTGGCAAAGTTCATGGTGTCTGACATGTATTTTTTAATTCCGGGATATTGCGCAAAATATTGTTCAATGATTTCAGCAGCTTCCTTACGTGGTATCCCCAGGTTCTGAGATAAACCAAATGCAGATTGACCATAGATAATCCCGAAGTTGACCGCCTTTGCATTTCTACGCTGGGTGCTATCTACTTCTTCAATAGAGATACCATATACCTTTGCCGCTGTAGCCGTGTGAATATCTATACCTTTATTGAAGGCATCCAGCATATTTTCTTCTTTGCTGATGTCCGCAATGATCCTCAATTCTATCTGCGAATAATCTGCAGACAACAGGATGTGGTTTTCATCTCGTGGGATAAAAGCTTTCCTCACCTCTCTGCCTCGCTCGGTACGAATAGGAATGTTCTGTAAATTCGGATTGTTAGAGCTCAATCTTCCGGTAGCTGCTACGGCCTGATTATAGCTGGTATGCACCCTTCCCGTCTTAGGGTTGACCAGCAACGGCAGTGCATCCACATAGGTAGATTTTAGCTTCTGCAACTGACGAAAATCAAGGATATCTTTTACAATATCACTTTTGTTCGCCAGTGCAAGCAACACATCTTCTCCGGTCTGGTATTGCCCGGTTTTGGTTTTCTTTGCCTTAGGATCCAATTGTAATTTATCAAACAAAACCTCCCCCAGTTGTTTAGGTGAGGCCAGGTTAAATTTAATTCCGCATTTATCATATACATTCTGCTCAAATCTTCTGATGTCCAGCTCCAGCTCTTTTGAATAGTTGATCAGCGTATCCATGTCTATCCGTACCCCTTCCTTTTCAATATCAGCAAGTACGTAAATCAGGGGGTTTTCAACATCAGTAGCCAGTTGTTCCGCATTTAACGTTGTGAGCATCGGTCTGAAAGTATTTGCCAATTGTAAAGTCACATCAGCATCTTCTGCAGCATAGTCTACTACCTTCTCTACCGGCACATCACGCATGGTCCCTTGGTTTTTTCCTTTGGGACCGATTAGTGTAGTGATGGAAATCGGAGAATAGTTCAGGTAATTCTCTGACAGCACGTCCATATTGTGTCTTGTATCAGGATCTATCAGGTAATGCGCCAGCATCGTATCAAAGAGCTTTCCTTTAATAGCAACACCATACCACATCAGGATCAGCATATCATACTTGATATTCTGACCAATCTTAGCTATATTTTCGTTCTCCCAGACTACCTTGAATTCATCTACGATCAATTGTGCCACGTCCCTGTTTTCAGGGACAGGTATGTAATAGCCTTCACCTGGTTTAAAACTGAAAGATAAACCCACAAGATCTGCAAGGTTAGCATCCGTTCCGGTAGTTTCGGTATCAAAAGATATACTTTCCTGTTGGAGCAACAGGCTTATGAGCTCTTTGCGGAGTTCAGGGGTGTCAATTAATTTATAGTCGTGAGGTGTATTTTCAATGGTTTTTGCGGCAGGCTGGTCAAACATTTCGGGTGTAGCCACAAACACTTTTGATTTACTTTCAGGCTGTTCTACTGCATTGCCAAAAAGATCTGTTTGCATACCTGCGCCACCTTTTGCATCATTTACACTGAAACTCTCTCCAAATACTCGCTTTCCAATGGTTCTGAATTCGAGTTCAGCAAAAAGAGGTTCCAGCAGTTCTCTGCTTGGTTCTTCCAGCAATAAAGATTGCTCATCAAACTCAACAGGCACATTTAAAAGTATTGTTGCTAGTTTTTTAGAGATCATTCCCTGCTCAGCATACGTTTCCACATTTTCACGGAGCTTGCCTTTCAGCTCATGTGCATTGGCAATGATATTTTCTACTGAACCATATTGTTTGATCAACGTCTTTGCCGTTTTTTCGCCCACACCCGGAATACCCGGAATGTTGTCTACGGCATCGCCCCAAAGCCCAAGAATATCAATTACCTGCTCTACATTTTCTATTTCCCACTTGGCCAGTATTTCCGGCACGCCCAACACTTCCATATCATTGCCCATTCTGGCAGGTTTATAAATGAAAATGTTTTCTGATACCAGCTGTGCAAAATCCTTATCAGGGGTCATACAGTATACCTGAAATCCCTGGCGCTCTCCTTCTTTGGCAAGTGTGCCAATGATATCATCAGCTTCATAACCATCTTTAGTAATGACAGGGATACCAAAACCCTCAATCAGCTTACATACATAAGGTAAGGCCGTAGCCAGATCCTCAGGCATGGCCTGTCTGTGTGCTTTGTAAGCTTCAAAATCAGTATGTCTTTCCGTAGGAGCCTCGGTATCAAAAACAACTGCGATATGTGTAGGCTTTTCCTTTTTTAATACTTCCAACAAAGTATTGGCAAAACCCATTACCGCCGAGGTATTGATACCTGTAGATGTAAAACGGGGATTTTTGCTCAATGCAAAATGTGCTCTGTAAATCAGCGCCATGCCGTCAAGAAGGAAAAGTTTTTTCATCTGTTTATTGTTTGTTTTTCTTCGGTGATGAAGCTATCATCAAGATGATGGTTTCATCTGTTTAACTATTGTTGTTTGGATAAAGGTACTAATACTCTAATAATTTCCGTTATTTGGTCATTATGAAATCTACAAAGACACTTCTTATTCTATTTGTACTCACATTAAGCTGCATTTGGGCCAATGCACAGGATGTAGTGATGATCAGTCCGGGGAATTTTGTGCGCGGAACTATCAAAGGCACAAACTTTTCAAGTGTCATTCTTAAAAACGATGATGAATCTCTGGCCCAGTATAATGCCAAGGACATTAAAGAATTCGTGTGGAATGGCGAAACTTATGTCAGCAAGCCGATTGTGGTAAAAAAGAAAATGGAATACCGGTTCTTCAAACTGGTGGAGCAGGGTGTTGTTAATTTGTATGCCATTGGCGGAAATACAACCGCTGAAGAGCCTCAGGTAAAAAGGGCTAAAGTAAGACCTAATATCAGCATAGGAGGCAGAACAGGAGGTTTTGGTGGTGTAGGAGGCGGAATCACATTTGGTGGCGGCAGGCGCAGCAGTGAAGAAACACAGGGCAGAACAGTACTACCAGTTGCTTATTTTCTTGAAAAACCAGGAACCGGACCTATCCAGGAGCTACCTGTTGAAGGCGCTGCCACCGCAGCAAAGACCCAGCTCATCAAGACCGTGCTTTTGCAAAAGCTAAATAATGATGAGGATCTTGCGGAACGCATCAATGCGACCGAAGCTTTTGATGCCAAATTACTCAGGGCCTTTGTAGCTGCTTATAATTCAATGAGGAAATAATGTTATCTGCTCACGCAACTCAGTTTATGGTCATTCACCATTCCGGTAGCCTGCATGTGTGCGTAACAGATTGTAGTTCCAAAAAATTTAAATCCCCGATTCTTCATATCCTTGCTAATTGCATCGGATAACTCAGTCCGCGCAGGTATATCTTTCATGGTGACTACTTGATTTTGAATGGGCTTCTTATCGGGCAGATAGCCCCACATGTAATTAGAGAAAGATCCAAATTCCTCCTGGATATTTATAAAAAGCTTTGCATTGTTGATCGCTGCGAGAACCTTCAAACGATTTCTAACGACCCCCGGATCATTCATTAGCCGCTCCACATCCTTTTCATCAAATGCAGCAACCTTATTTACATCAAACCCGGCAAATGCTTTTCTGTAGCCTTCTCTTCTTTTGAGAATAGTGATCCAGCTTAGTCCTGCCTGTGCACCTTCTAAAATCAAAAACTCAAACAGTATCTTATCATCATAAACGGGCTTCCCCCATTCTTCATCATGGTATTTTACGTACAACGGGTCTGAACCGCACCAGTCGCATCTGATTATATTTTCCATAATTCATTAAAGACTAAGTTCATCCCAATATTCAACAGCGCGACGATAATGAGGGATCACGATTGATCCGCCAACGAGGTTAGCTATCATAAAGACCTCGTTGATTTCTTCATTACTCACGCCTTCGTTATGGCATTTTTCAAGGTGGTACTTAATACAGTCATCACACCTCAATACCATAGAAGCAACCAGACCCAGCATCTCCTTGGTCTTTACATTAAGCGCACCATCCGCATAGGTGGTTGTGTCGAGTGCAAAAAACCGTTTGATATTGGTATTTGCAGTTTCCATGATCCTATCGTTCATTTTAGTGCGATAGTCGTTAAATTCTTCTACTAATTTTGCCATAATCCTTCCTGTTATTTTGCTACAATTCTACCAGCGGATCCCAGAAATGCTTTTTAAAATTCTGGATCTTATCATCTTTGACAACAACCCCTTCCTTTTCCAGGAGCTCCTGCATGAGGTTTGGCTCTGAAAAATGAAATTTCCCAGTTAATAACCCACTACTGTTTACGACTCTATGTGCAGGTATAGGTGATGCGGCAAGATGTGCATTGCTCATCGCATAGCCCACCATTCTTGCTGACCCTCCGGAACCAAGGCCTTTGGCGATTGCTCCATAAGAAGTGACCCTTCCTTTCGGAATCAGCTTTACCAGCTCAAATACCTGATCATAGAATGACTGTTCCATTATTCAAAGGAGAATTGTATGTAATTAATATTTTTATCGTGTTTAAGATAGATTCTTTCGTAATGTGTTTTGATGGAAAGTACCGCATCCGCATATTCAGATTTATACAGTTCCTCGGTCTTTTTATGAGTAATCAATCCCAGTTCGGCGACCTTCTCTATGGTATAGGCGTGTAAGCCATCATTATCTGTTTTCAGGTTTACTTTACCTCCCTTTTTCAACAGTACTTTATAGCGATCGAGAAATGCAGGAAAGGTAAGTCTCTTTTTCTCTCTGCTATCCTGTGGCTGAGGATCTGGAAAAGTAATCCATATTTCATCGATCTCCCCTGCTTCAAAATAATCCATAATATCCTCTATCTGGATTCGTAAAAAAGCCAGATTGTGTATACCTTCATCCATACCGGTACGCGCTCCTCTCCAGATCCGATTGCCTTTGAGGTCTACACCGATAAAGTTTCTCTCCGGAAAAAGCTTTGCAAGGCCCACGGAGTACTCCCCTTTACCACAGGCCAGTTCCAGCACCACAGGATTGGTGTTCTTAAAATGATCTGCTACCCATTTTCCTTTTAATGCTTTCCCTTCATCAAGCTGATAAACATTTGGAAAGGTATCGATTTCTGCAAATTTTCTTAATTTGTCTTTACCCACTGCTTATTTGAATTTTAATGACAAATCTATGCAAAACTTCTTACGCTACATCATCCTTCTTACACTACGTGACCGAACCAAGGAGAGAACTCTCTTTTGTTTGTGCAAAGTTCAAGAGATCTTTCGTATAGCTTGCGCCGAACTCGTTTTTCAGTATCGGGTTGACAGCCATATCAAATAACGAAAGGATTTCATACTTTTGTACCCATAAAAATTCAAGTGGAAAAGAGCGCAAAAATATTCGTAGCAGGTCATCGCGGCATGGTTGGATCAGCCATTTACCGTAAGCTTATCAAAGAAGGTTATAGTAATTTGTTAGTCAGAACTTCTTCTGAGCTAGACTTGCGTAACCAGCAGGACGTAACAGATTTCTTTGAAGCGGAGAAGCCTGCATATGTATTTTTAGCAGCAGCCAAAGTTGGAGGTATTGTTGCCAACAATACCTACAGGGCAGATTTTCTTTATGAAAATCTTTCTATACAGAATAATGTGATCCACAATGCTTATAAAACAGGCGTTAAAAAACTGATGTTTTTGGGTTCAAGCTGTATTTATCCTAAAATGGCTCCTCAGCCATTGAGAGAGGACTACCTGCTTACAGGTCTCCTGGAGGCAACTAATGAGCCTTATGCCATCGCGAAGATTGCCGGCATTAAAATGGCCGACGCTTACCGTGCGCAATATGGCTGTAACTTCATATCTGTGATGCCCACCAACCTCTACGGTTACAATGACAACTACCACCCTCAGAATTCGCATGTGCTACCTGCTCTGATCCGCAAGTTTCATGAAGCAAAATTAAATGGTGCAACTGAAGTTGTGATCTGGGGATCCGGTTCTCCTATGCGTGAGTTTCTTTTTGCCGATGACCTCGCTGATGCCTGTTATTTTTTAATGCAGGAATATGATGAGCCGGGGTTTTTAAATGTTGGGACAGGAAAAGACCTGAGCATTAAAGATCTTGCTTTAGTCATTAATAAGATTGTTGGGTTTGAAGGCGAACTTACTTTTGACAGTTCGAAACCAGACGGAACTCCCCGTAAACTGATGGATGTCTCTAAGCTTCACGCATTAGGCTGGAAACACCAGATTGAATTGGAAGAAGGAATTAAATTAGCTTACCGCGATTTTTTAGAAAAGCAGTAGCTTTATCCCACCCCCATTTTTTAAATGCGAAATTCTTATTTAACATTATAATCTAAATTGATATCTTTGTTAAAGAAAATAAGATTTAGCTATATGACACTTGTACAACTGGAATATATCGTTGCTGTAGACACATACCGAAGCTTTGTCGGGGCTGCCCAAAAATGTTTTGTAACACAACCTACGCTCAGTATGCAGGTACAAAAGCTGGAAGAAATGCTTAATGTTAAAATTTTTGACCGAAGTAAACAACCTATTATTCCAACAGAAATAGGCGCACAGATTATTGAACAGGCAAGACTGGTTTTACAGGAGAGTCAGAAGATCAAAGAGATCATCAACAGTCAGCAGCAGGACGTAGTTGGCGAGCTCAAAGTCGGCATAATCCCAACTGTAGCTCCTTACCTTCTCCCAAGGGTTATATCAGCAATGATGGAGAAATATCCGGAACTGAAATTACTGATATGGGAATATACGACAGAAGATATCATACACCACCTGAAAACGGGTGTTTTAGATTGTGGCATTCTTGCTACTCCTCTGGCAGATTCATCAATAGAGGAAATGCCTTTGTATTATGAAAACTTTGTAACCTATATCAGCAAAAACAGTAAATTATTTAAAAAGAAAACGATAGATGCCAATGACCTCGAAGATGAAAACATATGGCTATTAAATGAAGGACACTGCATGCGTGCGCAAGTGCTGAACATCTGCAGATCCACAAAAAACAACCGTCTTCAGGGACTTACTTATAATACAGGAAGTGTGGAGACCCTCATTCGCATGGTCGATATCAACAATGGGGCTACTTTGCTTCCTGAGCTTGCGCTTGCCGAATTGACCAATAAGCAGCTTAGTAAAGTGAGAAGCTTTAAGTCTCCGGAGCCTGTTCGTGAAATCAGCCTTGCTACACATAAGAACTTCATTAAGAAAAGAATGCTAAATGCCCTTAAAGAAGAAATCCTTCTTATCATTCCAAAGACGATGAAGCAGAAAAAGAAAAAAGATATAGTGGGCATCTGAAAAATCTTTCCATATTTCTATAGCAGCATAAGCTACAAACAATAGCGTATCAGCTGAATCTTCTGACACGCCATTATTATAACCGCCTGCTAAAACTTAACGCCTAAACCTATTGAGAATGTGAGCATTCTGGTGTCTAAATTATTGCCATTGTCTGCCGATGAACGGTTAAAAACTGGCAGCAATGTATAACTGGTTCTGAAATCAGCAAAGACGCTGGTTCTGCCTGTATTGTTCTCCCCAACTTTGACGCCGGCCAGTAAGCTATTGTTAAAATGATTGACATGCTCTAATGTGGTTTTTTCATTGTAGTTTCTCCTGTTGCCTCCATCTGGAGATTTTTCATACCTGAGTTTAGTAATATAGTTGACTGCCACGGCCGGTGCAATTCCTGCATAACCGGCAAACCAGACATTTGATGAAAGTTCATTAAAGAGATAGTTTACTGTCAACGGAAATTCTATATAATCGATGTTGTAGTTGAAATCATTGTAAGCCTGCTGTTCATTCCCATCCTCATCAATGATGACTACATCATAATTCTTCTCCCGATATGCCATTCCGCGAGAGTTATAGAGTATTTCCGCACCAACAGTGACGCGCCTGGAGACTGTTGCATCTGCAGTTAGCCCACCAAATCCCGACATCCTCAAAAAACGCCTGAACTCATTAAAACGATTCCGTTGAATTGGACCGAAGGGATCAACTGTACTTGTAAAAAGTGATCCGCTAATTCCAGCCTTGATGCCGAATTTCACCTTTTTTTCAAAAGGCTGCTGAGCATGGCTATATAACCCATACAAGAGCAGTATGCCTAAAATAGATTTGAATTTCATAAAGTTTACATTTGTGTGTATACTAATCTATGAAATATTATTTGTTAAGTATCCTCAGCACATTTATGTTACAGATGGTCATTCCTATGTCTACCCTAAAGGGGATATATTTTAAAATTTGGCAATAAAAAAAGCCCGAGAATTAAATATCCCGGGCCTTTTTTATTACTTTATATTGGTTTTAAGCTTTTTTGAAACGCTCAGCTACTGCATCCCAGTTTACCACATTCCAGAAAGCAGAAATATAGTCAGGGCGTCTGTTTTGATATTTTAAATAATAAGCATGCTCCCATACATCCATACCTAAAATTGGAGTTCCTTTTACTTCAGCGATGTCCATTAAAGGATTGTCTTGATTTGGAGTTGAAGAAACCACTAATTTTTTGTCAGCACCAACACTTAGCCAAGCCCATCCAGAACCAAAACGGGTTGCTCCTGCTTCAGCAAACTTAGTTTTGAAATCAGCAAATGAACCAAAAGCTTTATTGATAGCTTCTGCAAGTTCCCCTTTAGGTTCTCCGCCATTATTTGGACCTATAACTTCCCAAAACAAAGAGTGATTATAGTGACCCCCGCCATTATTTCTTACTGCAGGTGGGAATTTAGAGATGTTTTTAACAATTTCTTCGATGCTTTGGCTCGCCTCAGGCTTGCCTTCTAAAGCTTTATTTAGGTTGGTTACGTAAGCCTGGTGATGTTTACCATGGTGAATTTCCATAGTTTGTTTATCGATATGCGGTTCTAATGCATCTGTTGCGTATGGTAACGCAGGTAATTCAAAAGCCATGTTATATGATTTAAGTTTAAAAAAAATTATTTTATTGCGGCACAAATAATCTGCACTCGCTTCTATAAGGCAAATATAACATTCGGGGGTTAAGTTTTGTTCTTTACTTTGTAAAGTTTAACCCCTTTTGTCGATAAAAAAACGAGTCATTAATGCTCCGCATTCCTCTGCAAGTACACCCCCCGTTAAAACCGTCTTTGGATGAAGTAATTGCGCGCCCTTGGTTGTGAACCCTCGTTTAGGTTCTGCGGCACCATAAACGATCTTACCGATTTGTGTCCAGTAACTAGCTCCTGCGCACATTACACACGGCTCTATGGTAACATACAAAGTACATTCCTTTAGGTACTTTCCCCCAAGCGTCTGCGCTGCAGCCGTAAAAGCCTGCATTTCAGCATGAGCGGTAACATCATTCAACTGTTCGGTCAAATTATAACCCCTTCCGACTATTCGTCCCTTACAAACAACAATAGCACCAATGGGAATCTCTTCTGCATTATACGCCTTCTGTGCCTCCTGCAGGGCCAGTCGCATGTAATGCTCATCTTCTGCTGCAGGATTCTCTTCTTCTGAAAAATTGTAAAAGCTCATGCCTCAAAGATAGTATTTATATCATTTTACTTCCATTCGGAGTAATCGAATGCTGCTATGATTGTCCCTCCAAGCAACTCTACCTTTTTAAAATCATTCCAGGTTATCTCTTCCATATCGTAAAATTACAATTTTATGCACGGCGTATATGCCCGCCGTTATATTTTCTGCTACTTTTGCAGTATGATTGATGTAATACTTAAAAAAGGTAAAGAAAAAGCAGCAGTACTCCGCCATCCATGGATCTTTTCAGGTGCAATTGAGAAGATTAAAGGAAAGCCTGAAAATGGCGAGGTTGTAACAGTAAAGTCAGCAGAGAAAGAATTTCTTGCCTATGCTTATTATAACGATCAATCTAGGGTTGCACTTCGCTTGCTGGAATGGGATGAAAACATTACCATCGACAAACAATGGTATCAAGAAAAACTTAGCAAAGCTCTCGCCTCCCGTTCACATGTGCTGGATGAAAATACAAATACCTGCAGACTGGTATTTAGTGAAGCTGATTTTTTACCTGGCTTAATCGTCGACAAGTATGCTGATTTTTTATCCCTGCAAGTCCTGAGTGCTGGAATAGAAGCCGTACAAGAAGACATCATCACAATTCTTAGGGATCAATTGAACCCTAAAGGTATCTTTGACAAGAGTGATGGAGGCGCCCGTAAACATGAAAACCTGGAACCCGTTCAAGGCCTTTTGTGGGGAGAAGTCCCTCCTGAATTCATCGAAGTGAAAGAAAATGGCATTACTTACCATATCAATATAGCAGACGGACAAAAATCCGGCTTTTATTGCGATCAGCGCGACAACAGACTAATTCTTGCTGAATACACGAAAGATAAAACTGTATTGGATTGCTTTTGCTATAGCGGTGGGTTTTCATTAAATAGCCTGAACAAAGGCGCTACTCATGTGACCAGTGTAGACAGCTCGGCGCTCGCCATTGAAACCCTCATGCACAATCTGGAACTGAACGGTTTCTCTAAAGACAAACAGAATAGTATACAATCAGATGTAAACAAACAATTAAGGGCCTTTAAGGAAGAAGGTAAAAAGTTTGATGTAGTTATATTAGATCCACCCAAATACGCTCCGTCAAGAGCCGCCTTAGATAGAGCTGCACGTGCCTATAAAGACTTAAACAGATTAGGGATGCTGCTGTTGGAAAGCGGCGGGATTTTAGCTACATTCTCCTGTTCAGGAGCGGTAGATCTGGAAACATTTAAGCAGATCATTGCCTGGGCAGCTTTAGATGCAGGTAGGGAAGTCCAGATCATCAAACAATTCAGTCAGCCTGAAGATCATCCTATCCGTATTTCTTTTCCGGAAGGAGAATACTTAAAAGGGTTACTTTTAAGAGTCCTGTAATACGTCACGTCATACATTACGTCTCTTTATACTGAAATAATTTCAGCGTCAGGATGTCGGAGCCCTTTAGTCTTCAGGCAGTTTATCGTATTCCCCTTTAAAGGCGTAATATCCAAATACGACCAGGCCGGTACTAATGGGAATAAAAATAAATAGAATAATCCCCCATTGCAGAGCGGTATTGGTTTTGGCTACTCCTTCGGGAGCTAAACCAATCTTCTCAAATGCCTGTATAAACATAAATATGATAGAGGTAGGACCAAGTACGATCCAAAGTAATCCGAGTGCTTTCTTTAATACGTTCATAGTAATCTTCTAATTATTCAACCTCTCCGTGGTCAGGCTTTTTGTTCGACAAATAAACTGCTCCTATAATGAAACTTAATGCGGCAATGCCTATTGGATACCAAAGTCCGGACAGCGGCGTAGACCCCGAAAAACTTGCAATCAAAGTTGCAATAAATGGCACCAACCCGCCAAACACACCATTACCTACGTGGTAAGGGAGAGACATAGAAGTATACCTGATCTTCGTTGGAAACAGTTCTACAAGAAATGCTGCTATCGGTCCGTAAACCATTGTCACCAGTAGAATCTGAAAAAAAATAAGGGCTACGAATTTCCAGAAAACCGGCGCAGCCAATACCTTGTCTTTATAGGTAGTTACCAGCGTATCCGGCGAACCGCTTTCATATTTGGTAGCCGTTTGAACTTTTGTATACGACATCCCGCTTATCAGGGTAATCCGTGTGGATGTTGTGTATAAAACATCAGTTGTAGCATCTGCAGATATCCGTTTGACCACTGGCTGCTCACTTTTCAAAACCTGTTCAGTGGACACCTTGCTCACATCGGTATCATCCAGGAAAATCTGATAGATTGGCCTGTAAAAGATAATTCCCAGCAACATCCCCGTAAGCATAATCCACTTCCTGCCGACTTTATCGCTCCAGGAACCAAATACGACAAAAAAAGGCGTAGCAAAAGCAATTCCCCAAAGCAGGATGTACCTCGAGTCATTAAAGTCGAGTTTACATGTGTTTTCCAGAAAAGACTGTGCATAGAACTGACCGGTATACCAGATCACACCCTGACCCATCGTAGCGCCAAATAAAGCAAGCAATACCATTTTAAAGTTAGCCTTGCGACTGAAGCTTTCTTTTAAAGGGTTTTTAGATACATTGCCTTCTGTCTTCAGTTTAGTAAACATCGGAGACTCATGCATCTTCATCCTTATATAAATGGAAACGCCCACAAGGAGTATAGATAGCAAAAATGGAATTCTCCAGCCCCAGTCTGCAAAATCTTCTGCTCCCATAATGTTTTTGGTAAGCACTATGATGCCCAGGGAGAGGAACAATCCTCCTGTTGCAGTGGTCTGTATCCAACTGGTAAAAAATCCTCTTTTATTATCAGGTGCATGTTCTGCAACATAAGTGGCCGCGCCGCCATATTCACCTCCGAGCGCAAGCCCCTGTACCAATCGAAGAATCAGCACCAAAATAGGTGCGGCATAACCGATGCTGGAATACGAAGGAATAAGACCGATGAGAAAAGTAGATCCGCCCATTAAAACCAATGTCAGAAGAAAAGTATATTTCCGGCCAATAAGGTCCCCCAATCTTCCAAAAACAAGGGCTCCAAAAGGACGAACTATAAATCCAGCAGCAAATATAGCCAGTGTATTGATTAAAGCGGAAGCACCTGCGTCAGCAGGAAAAAGCTGAGCCCCTATGATGGTCGCTAAACTCCCGAAAATATAGAAATCATACCATTCAATCAGCGTTCCCAAAGAGGAGGCGCCTATTACTTTAAAGATACTGGTTTTTTGTGGTTCCTGGCTCATACACGGAATTAGAATATCTGGCTTACTTTTAAAGCTACAATTTATTCTCAATTCTAAGCTACGGAAATCTTAAAAGTTATTCTTCTTCTTTAAAATAAACTTTGTAATAATTCATGAACTTATCGTCATCAAATCCTTTCTCTATTAACTCTTTATCACCATGAATATAAATGTGGAAGTTTTTATCAAGTTTGAGTACACTTTTAAAGACACGCGCCTGCTTTTTTACAGCTGCTCCCGAAATATCAAAACTATCTGGAATGGGCGCATCGAATTCCTCCTCATAGTTTTTTTTGTAGTTTTTAAATGACTCAATCCCTTCTGCATTCCCAATAACCTCATTTGAAAACTCATCAAGGTCAAAGCTTTCCTTTTCTTTGAAGTACTTCATTGACTTATTCAACAAGTCGATTTTATCTGCTTTAGATATCTCGAAATCCTGATCAAGTTTTTCTGTCACAAAATTCTTATAAACACCCAGCACATTGTTGGTCTGATTGAAATTGTCATTCCTGATCTTCAGTTTCAGGAACTCATCTTTCCAGTAAACCGCTTCTGAACTTCTGTTGGTGTGATCAATAACAGCAACACGAAATCCTTCTTCTTTATCTGTATTAAAGATCAGGCAACCTTTATCCAGTTTATTGATGTTAATAGCATCTTTCTCATAACTTAAGGCAAACCCGCTGTTTTCAGGATATACTTTTAAATAAGTTTCTTTAGTCTCAGATTTAAAAATCCCTATTGCATCGTGAAGTTCTCCTTCAATCTGTACATTTTCGAAATAAGCCAGGTACAGCTCCCCTGATTTTATTTTCGGATGACCTGAAACATCGTACAGGTATTTTGCCAATTCTTTACTGTTTGCGTGGAATTTCCCTCCATCGGCAAATATTTCGGCAGCAAAATGGTATACTTCATTAAGGTTTAAGTCTGAATTTGGATGAAAAAAACGATAGACTTCGTTTACTTTTTCATAAGGTCCAAGAAAGTACTGCTGCAATAAATTACTAAGCATATTGTCTTGAATGCCTACCGACTGTTCGGACAACACATAAAATTCATCCTGGGATTTATTTCCAATTCTATGTATGGAAAGCTCTGCCAGGGAGGCTTCAAAAAAAGAAATCATTTAAAAGGGGGCTATTTTTCAGTTTGCTCTTCGCGCGGAGTATTTCTCAGCTCAAGCGGTTTTTTAGCATTTTTTTTCATCTTCAAATTCAGCATCTCAACAAGGATCGAGAATGCCATAGCAAAATAGATGTACCCCTTAGGAATATGCTGATCAAGGCCTTCTGCCAATAAAGACACGCCAATTAGCAGCAAAAATGACAACGCAAGCATTTTTACTGTTGGGTGGTTGTTTACAAAATTACTGATGGCACTAGCGGAAACCATCATGATGATTACAGCGATAACGACTGCAGCGATCATGATTTCAACATGCTCGGCCATACCGACCGCTGTGATAACCGAATCTAGCGAGAAAACAATATCCAACAGCAAGATCTGAACGATCACTCCTGAAAAAGAATACACTTTACCTTTTTGCTCTTTTTCTTCTTCACTCTCCAGTTTATCATGTATTTCATGGGTGCTTTTATAGATAAGGAACAATCCTCCAACGATCAGGATCATATCCCTCCCTGAGATAGCCAGCTTGTCCAGCCATTCGGGACTGCTCACTCCGAACCACGAACCAATATTAAATAATGGGGTGGTTAAAGTCATTACCCATGTTAGTGAAAGCAACAATAAAATTCTGGTGATCATAGCCAGGGCCAACCCGACTTGACGTCCCTTTTTCTGCTGATGTTCAGGAAGTTTACCTGAAAGGATTGAAATAAAAATAATATTGTCTATGCCCAGGACAATCTCCAGAATGGTTAAGGTTAAGAGCGATATCCAGGCTTCAGGACTGCTTAAGAATTCCATATGGTAAAATTTATGTTGCCGCTAAGATATAAAAAAAGCTTGCTGAATTCATCAACAAGCTTGGTCACATTTGGTTTAAATTCTAATTAATAGCTATTGACCCGTAAGAAGAGGAGATTTTTAACCTGGCGTTTCCTCCTGAACCGATTTTTCCTGAATACACTTTGCTCTGTGCATCTCCACTTGATTTTACCAGAACTCTACTCCCGGATTTGAATGACGTATTTGAGGTTTCAATATCCAGTATTCCATTGTATCCCTCGTTAAACTTTAATGCTGTTTTAAGATAAGCTCCATCAATGTCGAGCGACTTACATGCGCTAGCCACATTGCCTATAGTCAGCGCATTGTATTGCATTGAAAAGGAGCCATTACCCTTCAAACTCCCAATTGTAATGTTCGCGTACTGAGCATCTGCATTAATCGTGTTTGCCGTATTAATACTTAAATTGCTGTATTGCTGGACTATTTTGGCAAGCCCTGTAATCGCTCCTATGTTTACAGCAGCGTATGAGGCATCTAAATCCAGATGCTTAACAGTGCCAATGGTAAGACCCGACCCGTATTGCTGTACAATGGTACCTTTTTCCGTGATATTGCTAATCTGAACAGCCGCATAAGACGCATCGAGATCTAACGTTTCCACCGTCCCTATAGCTATTCCCGCACCATATTGCTGCACAATTTCGGCCTTGTTAATGCTGGCTATTGTTGACCGTCCATAGTTTATTGAAATGTTATTTTTTGTGTTCTTTAGATTTCCGGCTGTAAAATTTCCATACTGGATCGTGGCATCAAGCGCCCCCGATAAATCACCAATAGTTACATTTCCATAGTCGTGGCTTAAATCAAGATTATTACCTTCCGGCATATACACAAGGTAATTGATCTTAACTTCAGTTCTCCATTTTTTGCTATTCTTACCATTGCCATTTGTAAGTTTCGTATCCAGAATCACCTCACCATTTCGCTTAACCATATCAATAGCAACCATATCCATCAACTCCTGAGCTTCGGATGCACTACCGCCATAAACCTTAATATCTACGTCAATTTTTACTTCTTTCTTAGTCCAGGTCTTGATTTCCATTGTACCATATTGATTATTCAAAACGACCCGATCGGCATTACTCACGGGAAAAGACTTACTTATTTTCTTTGACTTTATCGGATCCCCCTCTTCGATTTGATTTAAAATAGCCACGGGATTTTGCAGATCAATTGCCTGATGAGCTACTATTGCTACCTGATCCTGCGAAGGAAAACTCAATGTGGTAATCGATTGTGCATTTGCCAGACTAACCATCAGCATCGCGACGAACATCACTTTCAACAACTTTTTCATATCTGATTTTCTTTTTTATACGCGTTCACCTGGCTGATTACCGACAATTGCTGATTAATGATCTGCAATTGTATTTCAAGATTCCTCACCATTGCCTGCACAACAAGCTTTTGATCCGGACTATGCTGCAGTTCCATTTTTAAATTGATGTAGTCCTTATTCAGTTCAAGCAAATCATTGCTAAACTTATTATAGAGATCAGGATTATCCTTCGCGTAAATCTGCAAGCTGTCCTTCTTTTCTTCAATAAGGCTTGCAAACTTCATTTCCTTTTTAGCATAACCAGGATTAACATCTGCTATCTCAACCTCTTTTTTACGATTAAAATAAGTATACATAAAAACAAAAGTCATTCCCGCAAGCAGGGACGCCGCAGCACCTAACCAAAACGGCAATCCTAAGCGTTTTTTTTTCTTTCCCGACTCCCTTTCATTTAGACCCACCTCGATCTTACACCAGAGATCTTCAGAAGGCACCCCAATGTCAAATGCCTTTTTATTTTCCTTAACGTACTCTTCTATTTTTTTGCTCATCTCATGCTCCTTTCTTTTTCTAATAAGCTGTTCAATTTAATTTTTGCCCTCAGGTATTGAGAACGCGAGGTATTTTCGGATATTTTTAAAATGTGAGCTATCTCTTCATGATCATACCCTTCAAATAAATACAAAGTCAGAACTACTCTATATCCATCAGGAAGCTTCGACATGGCATCTCTAACTTGTGTTACTTTAAACTCCAGATCTTCTTTATTATGTTCTATATTTTCTTCGGCAATATCTATTGTCTCAAGGCTTACAAATTCAGCCTTACGTGTCCTGAGGTGGTTTATTGATTTATTAATTACAATCTGTTTAAGCCATAGACCAAAGGTGGTTTCAGCCCTGAAACTGTCTATCCTTATAAAGGCATCTAAAAATGCTTCCTGCAGTATATCCTCCGCCTCTGCCTCATCACTCACAATCCTTAGGGCTGCATTATACATTGCTTTAGCATACAATTTGTAGATTTCAAATTGTGCCTTTCGATTGCCCTTTCGGCATTCATCTACCAAGCTGACGTGTTTGTCTATGTATACGGCTTCCAATGTCTTTCTTATTCAGTCTATATGACAATGTAATAATTGAAACGTTGCATCAGCCTTTAATAATTTTTTAATATCCCAAGTAAAATCACCTCAGGTTGAAATATGTGGTTCAAAATCAATATTTTTGCCGCTTAATTATTTTAATAATGCTAAGAACAACTACTTGCGGCGCTTTAACCATTAAGAACCTGGGAGAAAACGTAATCCTATGCGGTTGGGTACAAAAATCAAGAGATTTAGGAGGGATGACATTTATTGACATCCGCGACAGGTATGGAATTACTCAATTGGTTTTCAATATGGATGATAACCGTGAACTATGTGAAGCAGCGCGTAATTTGGGTAGGGAATTCGTAATTAAGGCTTCTGGTCTTGTAGTAGAACGCTCTAATAAAAACTTGAAAATGCCGACAGGGGAGGTTGAAATAAAGATCACTGCCCTCGAAATACTAAATGCAGCAAAGCTTCCTCCTTTTTTAATAGATGATGAAACTGATGGCGGAGATGATCTCCGAATGAAATACCGCTATCTGGACTTACGCAGGAACCCGGTACGTAATAATATGGTTTTACGTCATAGAATGGCGCAGGCTGTACGCAGATACCTTGATGGGCTGGACTTCATAGAAGTAGAAACACCTATATTGATCAAATCCACTCCTGAAGGTGCGCGTGACTTTGTTGTACCAAGCAGGATGAATGCTGGTGAATTTTATGCACTTCCTCAATCTCCTCAAACCTTTAAACAATTATTAATGGTCTCAGGGTTCGATAGGTATTTCCAAATTGTAAAATGCTTTAGAGACGAAGATTTACGCGCGGATAGGCAACCTGAGTTTACTCAGATAGATTGTGAAATGTCTTTTATTGAGCAGGAAGATATATTAAATACTTTTGAAGGATTAATCCATACTTTATTTAAAGACATTAAGGGAATCGACCTGCCAGAAGTTCCAAGAATGCAATATGCCGACGCAATGCGCTTGTATGGATCAGATAAACCTGATACTCGCTTTGAAATGCAATTTGTGGAGCTCAACGATATTGTTAAGGGTAAAGATTTCCCTGTTTTTGATAATGCTGAACTTGTAATTGGCATAAATGCTAAAGGTTGTGCGGGCTATACCCGTAAACAGATTGATGAGCTGACAGCCTTCATTAAACGCCCCCAGATTGGAGCAACTGGCTTGATTTACTTAAGACATAATGAAGATGGCTCTTTAAAATCATCTGTAGATAAATTCTACGATGAAGATGAATTAAAAAAATGGTCTAATGCGCTTAATACCGTTCCTGGAGATTTGGTCCTCATTATGGCCGGACTACAGGATAAAGTCCGCAAACAACTAAGTGAACTACGCCTGGAAATGGGCTCCCGCTTAGGACTGCGTGATAAAAACACTTTCAGCGCACTTTGGGTACTTGATTTCCCTTTATTAGAATGGGATGAAGAAACGGAACGCTATCATGCAATGCATCATCCTTTTACTTCTCCAAAACCAGAAGACATCGACTTACTGGATACAAAACCGGGTGAAGTAAGAGCTAACGCTTATGACATGGTCGTAAACGGCACTGAAATAGGTGGCGGTTCAATTCGTATACATGACAGGACCTTGCAGGCACTGATGTTTAAACATCTCGGATTCTCTCCTGAAGAAGCTCAAAAACAGTTTGGATTCTTAATGGATGCCTTTGAGTTTGGTGCGCCTCCACATGGCGGTATTGCATTTGGGTTTGACCGACTGTGTTCAATTTTTGCCGGTTTGGATAGCATTCGCGATGTTATCGCATTCCCAAAAAACAATTCAGGACGTGACGTAATGATTGATAGCCCTTCAACTATTGATGACAAACAATTATTGGAGCTAAAAATAAAGACGACCGTTTAAATAATAAGCACCAACAAAAACGGCCGTCTGATTAGATGGCCGTTTTTGTTTTAATAGGTTTCGCTGTCGGGAGGAATTCCATAATCTACATAGCCCTCGCCTTTTTCCTGTTTCTTTTTTCCTTTTCCAAACCAGGATTTAACGGAATTGAAAATAGCGGACAAATGTTCTCCGTCAAGAGCCTTACCAACTTTTCCTGAGGCCAACCCTACCAATGCCTTGGTTATAATCCCTGAGCCTCTAAAAAGCGTGCTATTCATCAACAGCGGAAGCGCAAGGGACATCACACTGCTGCTAATATTTAGCTTATCATCTATTTTTAAAAAAGCAGAAGGAGTTGCGTATTTTTTAATAAGGCTTCCAAATGTAAACTGCTTAAGATATGCTTTAGTGTCTTTAACTAAAGCCGCTCCCTGCAGCTCATTCTCAGCCTTTAAACTGCAGACCCTTGCATGCAGTTCTTCAAGATTTTTAATATTATATCTTTTGTTCTTCATCATCCTTATCCGCTAATTTGTTAAAATAGTTCTTGATAGTGAAGTTAATTATCGCTTTCTCTATATACTTCTCTTTCGTATAATATACTATAAGTGCTAAAAGGATATAAATAACAGCCACGCACCCAAATCCTCTGGTATAACTCCCCAGCACGTCGGATAAAAAAAGTGCTAAGGTAAATGTACCAAAAAGGAAAGCCAGAATAAAGCACATTGCTACCGCTGCATTGGTAACAATATCGGCAAATATTTTAGATACTTTTTCAACCAGATACAGCCGGGTATATTCAACCTTGGTATCCAGGTAACCTTTCGCATCTTCATATAGGTCTTCAATACCCTTTTCTTTATTCTCTTCCTGCATTACGTTATAGTTTAAACAAGTTATTAAGCGTGTTCAACATCATCTACAAATTCTTCTTCTGTTTGGCGAAGCTTGCTTTTTACAGAATCCACTACCTTGTCTCTTAAACTGGCAAGATTGTTTATTTCATCCGCTGCTTTGTCTTTAATTGAATCTCCAAGATCTTTTAGTGACTGGCTTAACTTATCCCTAGTCTCGCTTCCTTTCTCAGGAGCAAATAACAAACCTAATGCCGCACCTGCAGCTAAACCGGCCAGAAGACCTACTAATACTTTTGAATTATCGTTCATGACATTTAAATTTTATATTTTAATAATTAGTTTCCACCAACAACCTGTATCACTATAACTCACCTTGGTCTGAAATTGTTTTAATTCTCTCCAATCTTTCCGAGGCCATAGCGCTTGTTTCGTATATTTTAATCAATAATACGAAATAGGATAATAACAAAGGGCCAAATACTAACCCTAAAATTCCAAATAAGGGTATACCAATAACTACGCCAATTACAGTTATAATGGGATGAATATTTCCGACCCGCTTTGCAATCATAAGCCGCAGCACATTATCTATATTAATGATGACCACAAATCCAAAAATCAACATTGCCCAGCCTTCAAAATTATTTCCGTTTGCTATTTGCATCAATGCCGCAGGTGCAAATATTACCGGAGGCCCCAATACAGGCACAAAACATATAAAAGTTGTAATAACTCCCCAAAAGACCGGATCTGCATAACCCAACACATAAAAAGACAAGCCCAGCAGAGAACCCTGAACCAAAGCTATAAAACCCTGACCAACGACATTGGCGTATGTAGTATTTCTCATCTCTTCTGCAAAACGCACCGCATTTTGCGATCTGAAAGGTGCATATTTTACTAACGCTGCTTCGAATCGTTCCATCTCGACCAGCATAAAGTAGAGTAAAAAATACATGATCAGCAGCCCTAAAACAATATTAAATGCCCCAGAAATCAGCGAAGGAAAAAGTTCCGTAGCCCATACTCCCGCCTTTTTTAATCCGTCTTCTACGATATTTTGCAAATCGCCTCCTATTGGAATTAAGTGCTTGAGTTTAAAAAGCATATTTTTAAAGTAAGAAGGGTCACTTTGTAATTCTGCTATTTTGTTGATTACCATACTACTTAAGGCATAGAACGGCAAAATGATAACAACAATGGAAACAAAAAGCAACAATAGCGCAGAGAATCTCCTGTTGATCTTTTTCACATCTGTCATATAAAGATAAGCCGGACGAAGTATTGTATACAGCACAAGTGTGCTAAGTATTGAACTAAAGATCCCGAGTAATGAATATGTGATTAAACAGCCTAACACTATTATAATCAATAAATTAATATTGTTCCTTTGTTTATATGTAAATAATGACATGACAACCGTCTTTTAAAACCATAGAGCTCCTTCGTGATATATGGGTATGTGTATCAAAAACAAACTGCCTTCCGGAATGCTTTTTAGTTCTAAGCTACCATTATGCGTTGTCAGCACACGTTGTGCATGCGTTAAACCTAAACCATTCGCACGTTTTTTTGTTGTGAAAAAAGGTTCGAATATTTTGTGCTGATTTGGCGGATCAACTCCTATACCGTTATCTTCCACTCCAATTTCATACATATCATCATTTACCCTACAAGTAATATGTATTTTTTTCGGATAACTCTGCATCGCTTCTACTGCATTTTTTATAATGCTTTTCAATGCCTCTTTGATCTTAGGCTTATCCAATAACACCTTTTTGTCCAAATGCAAAAGTGTTGTTGTCAACTCTATATTATGCCCAAGAATCAAATCCTCCAGATCGGCAACTGATTCTTCTATAACTTCCTTCATTTGATGACGCTGAAGGTTTAAATTCTTTGTTTCTGTACTGGAAATAAAATTCTGGATTAACTGAGTAACCCGATCGCAATTCCCTTTTATAATCTCAAGATAAGCTTGAACGGACTCGTTATTCGCTATTGCACTTTCAGCTGAAAGTTCATCTAAGGCAAGGTTAATTGTAGAAAGTGGGTCACGTATTTCTTCACCTAATCCTTTTGCAATATGCTCAGAAATATACATTTTGCCCAAGCTGACAGATTTTTCTTCTATATGTCTCCGATAGCTCAAGTCCCGGATTATAGTATGGTAAACTTCAGATACATTAACCAGGTCCATTTGTATAAAAGAAGACAAGCTGCAATAATAGACCGTTCCATCCTCTGAAACCAGTTCACATTCGAAATCACTCAGGGAACCGTTGGCCTCAAGCATTTCCTTAAAACGCTCTCTTTCCATCGCATTATTAAAAATTGCAGCATCTTTCAGGTTAATAAACTCGCTGCGCTCATAACCGAAA
Source organism: Pedobacter frigoris (assembly GCF_005116445.1). Lineage (GTDB taxonomy): Bacteria > Bacteroidota > Bacteroidia > Sphingobacteriales > Sphingobacteriaceae > Pedobacter > Pedobacter frigoris. The sequence goes on along the minus strand of NZ_SWBQ01000004.1, from coordinate 196,588 downwards.
AACTTGAGTCCGCTGCTATTTATATCATGTATTGTGCCTAAACAATCAGACACTAGTATCGGATCATTTGCTTGCTCAAAAATCGCTCTGTATTTGCGTTCACTATCTTTTAGCGCCTTCAAAATTCCAGCCTGCTTAATGGAGTACCTGATACTGCGGTCTAGCAAAGGCGGTTCGATCTCATCTTTTACCAAATAGTCTGCAGCCCCAATGTTCATTGCTTGTTCATCTATCGTGATGTCTCCCTTTCCTGTAAGCATAATGATTGGTTGCTCACAGCCGGAATTAATAGCCTCTTCAAGCAAGTCAATACCTGTTCCTTTACCAAGTCTGTAGTCTACAAGATAAACATCAAACTGTTTTTTGTTAATTGCACTAATCCCCTTATCATAATTGTCGACCCAGGCAAGGGTATATCTTTCAGAAATATGATTAAATATGCCCTTTGTCAGGATATAATCATCCTCGTCGTCATCGATTAAAAGTACTCTTACTTGCTTCATGCTTCAATTAATTCGTTTGTTTTACGGGCAATATTACTTTAAAAGTTGCCCCTTGATTCCGCATTCCCTCTGCGAAAATAAATCCGGAATGGTTATCTGCAATTTTTTTACAAATTGCCAATCCTATTCCTGTTCCTTCATATGCCGCTCTTGAATGGAGGCGATGAAAAATATCAAATATTTCATCTGCGTCTTCTTCATCGAACCCGATGCCATTATCTGTTACTTCAACAACACAATAATTTTGATTTTGATTGCATTCCACGCGATTAATTTCACTTCCGGTTAAATAAGCTCCGGTAATCTGTATTTTAGGAGCTACGCCTGGTTCTGTAAATTTCAGCGAATTAGCTATTAGATTCTGGAACAATTGTATGAGCTGACTTTCAATACCGAATACCTCGTGTTCAAGCAATACTTCAACCTGAGCATCCTTTGAATCTATGATGAAATCGAGTTCCTTGAGCGTTTTTTCGACAACTGTTTTGAGGCCAATCTTTACAAAATTTCTTTTATCCCTTGTTGCCTTAGAGAAAGCGAGTAAATCTTCAATTAATGCCCGCATTCTTTCGGCGGCCTTACGCATTCGATCAATATAATCTATTGCTTCTGGCTCCAGATCTTTGGAAAATTGATTCTTTAACCGTTCTCCAAACGCCTGGATTTTTCTGAGCGGCTCTTGCAAATCGTGTGAAGCAACATAGGCGAACTGTTCCAGATCTTCATTGGAGCGATTAAGCGCCAACATCTTCTCTTCTAACAAGACCTGAGCTTCTCTTAATTCGGTCACATCCTGAGTGTTGCCAACGTAAGCATAATTGTCGTTCAATCCAATTCGCTTATATTCCGCTGCAGACAATACATGTCTTATTTCGCCAGAGGGCCTTACTATCCGATAATTTATTTTAAATGAGGCCCTTGTTGCTCTCGCTTGTTTAAATTCAGTTAACACACGGCTCAAATCATCTTCATGAATCAGTGTTTGATAAAATATATCGTTTACGAAAACAGAATGAGGTAGAAATCCATGAATGTTATACATTTCATCGGACCACAGTAAAAACTCCTTATCATCAAGCCATTCCCAACTACCACTATGAGAAACTATTTCAGCCTCCCGCAATAGAGATTCATTTATTTTTAGTTTCAATACCGCCTGCTTAAGTTCTGTTATGTCTTGTACGGTACCAATAAGCTTATTCTCCTTTTCAATATACCTCCCTTGTCCCAGTACATATTTTCGTATTCCGGAAGGCTGGATGATTTGATACTCAACAGCAAAAGTTGTTTTATTGGTTATAGCAAAATTCAGCTCTTTAACCACTTTTTGCCGGTATTCAGGAGCAATAATCTGTTCGCTTATGATCTCATCGGGAACAAGGCTTAGATCTTCAATCCCATATATCTTATACAACTCATCAGACCAGCTGACAGTTTTTTGGTCAATGAATATTTCCCAACTACCGAGATGGGAAATTAATTCTATTAATGCAAAATGCTCATCTCTCAGGATTAAGGAATTGTTCTTGTTTTGTAAATCCTCCACTATGTTTTTTAAGCGGCGGACCGACAGTATACTCCCAGTAAGGCAAAATGCCAGAATCAGGCAACTTACAAAAAGAAGAGCGACGACAAACAACACTTACTCCAAATTAATAGCTTTCATCTTATTATATAATGTCTTTCGGTCGATATTTAAGATTTTAGCTGCCTTGGTTTTATTAAAGTTAACTTCCCTCAATACTTTTAGGATCGCATCATATTCTGCTTCCAAAGCGGCATTCTTTAAATCCCTGGGCTTATCAACACGTGAAGAAATTGAGTTTTCGATCGCAGATGCTTTTGCATAAGTTGAAATTTCAAGAGGCAATGCTTTTAATTGAATCTCCTGAGATTCAGTAAGTAAGGTTGCTCTTCTTACCACATTCTTCAACTCCCTTACATTTCCAGGCCAGTTATAGGTCAAGAAACAATCTTCTACCTCTTCTGAAAAGCTTTGGACATTTCTACCCAATTCCTGGTTTGCCACCCCTAAAAAGGTATTGGCAAAGACCATAATATCGCTACCACGCTGGCTTAAAGGAGGAAGACTTATGGAAAACTCATTAAACCTATGGTAAAGATCTTCTCTGAATCTCCCTTTCTGAATGGCATTAGCAAGATTCTCATTGGTAGCAACAATAATCCTCACATCCAAATCTATTTCTTTGGTACTGCCGATTCTTTTGATCTTCCTTTCCTGAACAGTTCTTAGAAGAGCCGCCTGTATTTCGTAGGAAAGATTACCTACTTCATCCAAAAACAGGGTTCCACCATTCGCCATCTCAAAATGCCCAATCTTAGTATAAAGAGCTCCGGTGAATGAACCTTTTTCATGACCAAAAAATTCACTTCCAGCCAATTCTTTGGTTAGAGATCCGCAATCCATTGCTACAAAAGGCCGGTCTTTTCGGGGGCTGTTCAAATGGATTGCCTTAGCAACAGATTCTTTTCCTGTACCACTTTCACCCGTTAAAATAACGCTATAGGATGTCGGGGCAACCAGTTGTATCTGCTTTAACAGTTCTTTGGAAGCTGCGCTTTGGCCTGCTACGAAATTCTCTGAAGAATTATACGTCTGTTTTACAGTTTTTTGCTTAGGCGCATCCACAGAGGCTTCGTTCTGATCAACATTCAATGCGATTTGGGTTTCTATTGCTTTATTAATAGTATTTAATATTTCATCAGGGTACAATGGCTTTGTGATGTAATCATAAGCTCCTAATTTAATTAGCTCAACAGCCAATTTTATATCTGAATAACCAGTAATAATGATCACACCGGTACTTGGATAACTTTCTTTAATCTTAATGAGCATTTCCTTCCCATCAGTATCTTCCAGTCTGTAATCACACAAAACAAGATCATACGTTTCTTTTGCCAAATACTCCATAGCAGCTACACCACTTGTAGCAGTAGATACACTAAATGAATTTCTGGTTAAAAATCTAGATAATAATAAACCTATGTTTACTTCATCATCAACAATCAATATTTTTCTCATATCAGGATTTATGGTTAGAGCGCATTCGTGACATAAATATAGCTAGTTTTTTTATAATGGGAAATATTTTCTACACTTTTATAAAACCCGCCCCACAACATAATTCAAGCACTGCTTAAGGCTGCCATTCAAAGTTGAATTCATGTTTAATAAACTGCAATAACACTTTGCAATAGATTAAAACTACTTCCCGGTAAAGTCGGCCTTTCTTTTCTCTAAAAATGCAGAGGTTCCTTCTTTAAAGTCAATGGTTCCAAAACACTTGCCAAATTCCTCTATTTCAACATCAAATCCATTTAATCCATCTTTCAGCGAGGCATTAACAGCCTTTAAAGCGCTGGCGACTGCCAGGGGTGCACGAAGTTTAATTTTATTCAATAACTCTTCAGCCTTTCTGATTAATTCCGGCTGAGAGACAACATAATTCACCAGCCCGATTTTTTCCGCCTGTTCAGCTGATATCATATCAGCTGTTACAATCATCTCTATTGCTTTGCCTTTGCCTACCAATTGCGTCAGACGCTGAGTACCACCATATCCGGGTATCAGACCCAATGTAACTTCCGGCAACCCAAGTTTAGCATTTTCACTTACGATCCGCATATGGCATGCCATTGCAAGCTCTAATCCACCACCAAGAGCAAATCCATTTACCGCAGCCACGACCGGCTTGGGGCAGCTTTCAATAGCATCAAAAACGTTTGTCTGACCTTCCCTTGCCAACACCATTCCCTGTTCAATAGTATAGTCAGAAAACTCAGAAATATCCGCACCAGCAACAAAAGCTTTTTCTCCTGCCCCGGTTAAAAGAACCCCGCTTACTTCTTCGCTATTGCCGGCAAAGGCGATAGCATCGGCGAGTTCCACCAATGTTGCTTTATTTAGCGCATTTAATTTATGCTCGCGATTTATTGTAATGTAAAGAATCCTTTCTTTTACTTCGGATAAAATATTTTGATAAACCATGGTTAAAAATTTCTATGTTCAGCAACCCAATTTTTAATATAATCAACGATGGTAACCATCGTGGTCCCTGGAGCAAACAATTCACCCACCCCTATTTCTTTTAGCTTTTTCATATCAGCTTCAGGGATGATACCCCCTCCGGTCAGCAATACTTCGTTTAAACCTTTCTGTTTCATAACATCAACGATTTTAGGAAAAACAGTCATGTGAGCGCCAGACAAAATTGAAACACCTATCGCATCCACATCTTCCTGCAAAGCCGTATTTACAACCATTTCAGGAGTCTGCCTCAAACCGGTATAAATTACTTCCATGCCTGCATCTCTTAATGATGTGGCTATTACTTTTGCACCTCTATCATGTCCATCCAACCCAACTTTCGCCACCAAAACACGTATTGGCCTATTTAATGTGTTGCTCATAATTTATACTAATAGTGCGCGGTAAATGTAAGTAAATTAGCGGTTTTATGTTAACTTTGAGCACTAAATTTACAGTTTTTATGAGTGAGGAAAGATCATTGAACTTTATTGAAGAGATCATTGAGAACGATTTAAACAGCGGGAAATACGAGACTTTAATTACTCGTTTTCCACCGGAACCCAATGGATACCTGCACATAGGTCATGCCAAAGCAATCTGCTTAAATTTCGGATTAACACAAAAATACGGAGGGTACACAAACCTTAGGTTCGACGATACAAATCCAGTAACTGAAAAGACGGAATATGTCGACAGTCAGCAACACGACATTAAGTGGCTTGGGTTTCAATGGAAAAATGAACTTTATACCTCCGATTACTTTGATACATTATACGAATATGCGGTGACTCTAATCAAAAAAGATCTGGCATATGTGGATCACAGTACCGCTGATGAAATTGCGGCCTTAAAAGGCACTCCTACAGAGCCCGGCAGCAGCAGCCCGTACAGAAACCGAAGTATCGAAGAAAACCTCGACCTTTTCAGCCGCATGAAAAGTGGGGGATTCGAAGATGGAGCATGTATATTGCGTGCAAAAATCGACATGCAAAGCACAAATATGCTCATGAGAGATCCTATAATTTACAGGATCAAACATGCCGAACATCACCGTACAGGAAATAAATGGTGTATTTATCCAATGTACGACTTCGCACATGGACAGAGTGACAGTATAGAAAACATTACACATTCCATTTGTACGCTGGAATATGTAGCCCACCGTGAGCTGTATGACTGGCTGATTGAAAAACTCGAAATATTCCCATCTAAACAATATGAATTTGCACGCCTAAACCTATCGTACACCGTGATGAGTAAACGTAAATTACTTCAACTGGTAAACGACGGGGTTGTAACGGGATGGGACGATCCCCGTATGCCTACCATAAGCGGGCTTCGCAGACGTGGATATACTCCTGAAAGCATCCGCGAATTTTGTGAACGAATAGGCATTGCCAAAAGAGAAAACATTATTGAGCTTAGTCTTCTGGAGTTCTGTATACGTGAACACCTTAACAAAACAGCCAACAGAGTCATGGCGGTATTGGATCCTATAAAACTAATCATCACCAATTACCCTGAAGGAAAAGATGAAACTTTAATAGGTGAGAATAATCCCGAGGCGGAAGATAAAGGCGGAACAAGAGAAATACCTTTCAGCAATGAACTGTGGATTGAACGTGAAGACTTTATGGAAGAGCCGGCAAAAAAATGGTTTAGACTGGCTCCCGGTGCAATGGTAAGACTAAAGCATGCTTACATTGTCAAATGCGAGGATTTCAAAAAAGATGAGCAAGGAAATATTACCGAAATACATTGTTCTTATATACCCGAGTCAAAAAGTGGTGAGGACACTAGTGGGATTAACGTAAAAGGTACCATTCACTGGGTAAGTAGCAAACACGCTAAAAACGCAGAGATCAGAATTTATGATCGTCTTTTCACTGTAGAGTCTCCTGATGCTGAAGAAGGCGATTTTAAGGATTACCTGAATCCAAACAGCATGGAAATCATAAAACAGGCTTATATTGAACCTTATCTTGAAAACGCAGACAAGGATTCAAGATATCAGTTCATCAGAAAAGGGTATTACTGTGTAGACAAAGATTCTACTCCCGGAAACTTGATCTTCAATCGTACCGTTGGGCTTAAAGATGCCTGGGCAAAGACCAATAAATAAAAAAGGGGCTTAAGCCCCTTTTTTATTACATATACTTCTTATAAAGATTGTACAAAATTAATTTGTCTGCTGGGGTCAGCTCCTGACTGACGTCACTTTGAACAAAATGAATCTTAAATGCCTCTATTGCGGCTTTGAGATTCTTAACATCGTACCCTATGATTCTCAATGCAGATCCCGCATCAAAATCAATAGGGGGCATTTTTAACACACTATCATACCATAGGCCAAACCCTTTTTCTGACAGTTTCTTCCAGGGAAAGTTCTTTGGATCATTTTTGCGGCCTGGTGCTACGTCAGCGTGGCCAATAAAATTAGCCGTTGGAATATTGTATCTTTTCTTTAGATCTGTCAGCAAGCTGATCAATGCATTTATTTGCGAATCAGAGAATGGCTCACTTCCGGTATTATCAAGTTCAATTCCTATTGAGGAAGAGTTTAAATCAGTCTCATTACCCCATTTACTCACTCCTGCATGATTTGCTCTTAGATAATCATTCACCAATTGAACCACCTTTCCGTCTCTTCCAATAAGGTAATGTGAACTAACGCCCTCTTTTTTACGCGTAAATACCTTTATTGTAAGATCTGATGATGTTTGCGCGGTGTGGTGAAGGATAACATAATTCGGTTTACGAATGCCGAAATTTACAGATCCTATCCACATTTGCTGATCTGGTGGCAATGTGGTTATTGTCTGATTTACCGGAGGCATAGATTTAAGAATTTCTGAATATTCTTTAGCCTGAGTCTTATAGATTTTATTAGTTGCAGCATATTTTCCCGTCGAACAGGAAACTATGAACAGCAGCAAAAATGCAAAAAAGCTATTTGTGTGAAATTTATTGTGATATATCATAATGAGCAGATAGAAGATGTGAAATTACTATTTTTTACTATTTTAGTCGCAATTAAATCGATATGTTAATCTTGTATTTTCGATACATATTACATAACCTATAAAAATTAACTTGCATATGAAACACATTAGCAAAGCAAATCTTTTTATTGCTGGATGCTCAATTATTGCTGGAATCGCTTCCTGTACAAACCCGCAGGGCAATAGCAATGACCAAAACAAAAAAACATCTCTGGTTGAAGACAGCCTTCAAAAGTATGTGGATGAACGCCTTGCTATTTACGAAACTGTAAAACTAACCACAAATATAAATGACCTAACTGTCAGCGAACGTAAGATATTGCCTCTGTTAATTCAGGCAGCCAAAATAATGGACGAACTGTTTTGGCAACAAGCCTATCCGCAAAGAGACAGTTTGCTCAATTCCATTAAAGATGAAAAGACAAAATCTTTTGTATGGATCAATTACGGACCATGGGACAGATTAAATGGAGATAAACCCTTCATTTCTGGCATAGGACCAAAACCAGATGCCGCAACATTTTATCCCACAGGAATGACTAAAGATGAACTCAAAAATTCTGATGTAAAAGACAAGTACGGTTTGTACTCAGTGATTAAAAAAGATAGCACAGGGAAACTAAGTTCCGTACCTTATCATATCCTGTTCGCTACGGAACTGCAAAAAGCGTCAAGTCTGTTAAAACAGGCTGCTTTACTAGCAGAGGACGAAGGCTTTAAAAAATATCTTAATCTTCGTGCAGATGCTCTTGTCTCCGACAATTACACAGCGAGTGATTATGCCTGGCTAGATATGAAAACTAACAATCTGGATATCATTATTGGACCCATTGAGAATTATGAAGATAAATTATTTAATGCCCGGGCCTCTTATGAAGCCTATGTATTGGTAAAAGACAAGGTATGGAGCAAACGCCTTGCTAAATATGTAAGCATGCTTCCTGAGCTACAACAGGGCCTGCCCGTAGAAGCTAAATACAAAAAGGAAAGACCTGGCACAGATTCTGAACTTAATGCCTACGATGTGGTTTATTACGCCGGCGATTGTAATGCAGGATCAAAAACCATTGCCGTAAATCTTCCTAATGACGAAATCATTCAGCAAAAGAAAGGCACAAGACGTTCTCAATTGAAAAATGCAATGAAGGCTAAGTTCGACAAGATCCTTGTTCCCATTGCCAACGAACTGATAGACAAAGACCAGCAACAATACATCAATTTCGATGCCTTCTTTGCGAACGTTATGTTTCACGAAGTGGCTCACGGACTAGGTATAAAAAATACAATAACTGGTAAAGGCTTTGTAAAAGAGGCACTTCAGGAACAATATTCATGGCTGGAAGAGGGAAAAGCTGATGTCCTGGGATTATATATGGTTACAGGCCTGCTTAAAAAAGGAGAACTTGAAGGAGACATCAAACAATTCTATACCACGTACATGACTGGAATTTTACGTTCTGTAAGGTTTGGTGCTGCAAGTGCACATGGTAAAGCGAACATGCAATGCTTCAATTTCTTTAAAGAAAATGGGGCATTCATCAGAAATGATAACGGAACTTATAAAGTCGACTTCCTTAAGTTTGAAAATTCCATGAACAAATTAAGCCGGCTTATCCTCACTTTGCAGGGAAATGGCGACAAGGTCGCTGTTGAGAAAACGCAGAAAGAAAAAGCTGTAATTTCAGCAGAACTACAGTCAGACCTCGACAAATTAACGAAAAAAGGCATTCCTGTAGACGTTATTTTCGAACAGGGAGTTGATGTTCTGGGAGTAAAATAATCCCCTTTAAAGAAAAAAGCCGGTGTTAGGAATGACACCGGCTTTTTTTATATAACGTTATAGCAAGATGTATTTACTTACGATATCTTCAAGTTCCTGAATATCAAAAGGCTTAGATAGATAATCGTCAGCTCCTGCCTGTTCTGCAAGCGCTTTCACATCATTATTGGCCGAAAAATAGATAACAGGAATATTTTTTAACGTCTCATGTCTTTTTAGCTCCTTGGTTGCATCAATACCTCCAACATCAGGCAACCAATTGTCCATAAAAATAATATCAGGGGTATAAGATAAGACCTGAGCTATAATATCATTAGAAGTAGATGAAGTCTTGATATCATAACCAGCATCCTCCAATATGATTGTACACAACTCCAAAATATCTGGGTTATCATCAAATACAAATACTCTTTTATTCTTATCCATTCAATCAGATATTAATTAAGCCAACAAATTTATGAAATCTCCCATATCTTCTATGCCTAATATATGATCTATTTTTACATGCAGCTTAGCTTGAGCTGGCATGTAAGCGACTTGCGCCGATGCGGGATCCTGAATTAAGGTTTTACCTCCCCATAATTGAACGCTCTTAAGGCCATTTACTCCATCAGAATTTGAGCCTGAAAGTAATAAACAATATAAATTACTTTTATAAACCTCGGCCGCGGTCTGGAAAGTCACATCAATAGCCGGGCGTGAATAATTTATCTTCTCTGAATAATCTAATGAAAAGGTATTATCCCGTTCTATCAGCAGATGATAGTCTGATGGAGCAATATAAACGGTACCGGCTACAATATTTTCTTTTTCATCTACCTCCTTAACGATTAACTTTGTTCGACTGGACAACAAATCAGTAAGTAAAGAATCTGAACCATGTTTTCTGTGAATAACGATAATTATAGGAAAAGGTATCGCCGCATCAATCCTGGGAAGCAGCCTTAAAAGAACGTCTAAGCTTCCTGCAGATCCCCCGATTATAAATGCTTCACACTTTTTCATACCTCAACCTTTCGCCAAATTTTCTCTGTTTGTAACCGCTTATATCTATCGGTAATTTGCGAAAAATTTATTGTCTCCTTTGTTCCCAGAGCCAGATACCCTAATTCCTCCAAACTTTCATCAAAAAGACTAAGTACCTTGTGCTGGAGATCTCTGTCGAAATAAATCAACACATTCCGGCATAAAATAAGTTGAAATTCATTAAAAGAGTGATCAGAAACGAGGTTATGAGTTGAAAATATAATCTTACTTTTCAATTCATCATCAAATTTCGCCAGCGAATAGTTAGCCGTATAATAGCTGGAGAAGTCCTTTGTACCTCCCGACAATATATAATTCTCTGAATATTGTTTCATTTGGCTCATTGCAAACATACTTTGAGCTGCCTTTTCCAATACCGTTGGATTCAGGTCAGTAGCGTATATTAAGGATTTATGAAGCAGGTTCAGCTCCTTTAAAATAATTGATATAGAATACGCTTCTTCTCCCGTAGAACATCCTGCCAACCAAATTCTAATGAATGGGTAAGTCCCAAGCTTTGGAAGTACCACATCTCTCAATGTTTTAAAAAAGGAAGGATCTCTGAACATCTCAGTAACATTGACTGTAATTTGCTCCACAAATCTTTTAAAATAACCATGATCATTGTTTATGCGGTATCTGAATTCCGCAAAACTAAGTGCCTTATCTAATCCATAAAGCCTTGAAATACGTCTTTTCAAAGAAGCCCTTGAATATCCTGTAAAATCATACCCATACTGCTCCAGAAGATCTGAAAGAAGAATCTCCACCTGTTCGTCACTAATTACGGATAATTCCAATTTTAAACATACTTCTTCAACAACCCTGTTAATTCATCGACATTAATCGGCTTAGAGACATAGCCTGAAGCTCCGGCATCCAGGCATCTTTCCCTGTCCCCTACCATTGCCTGTGCCGTTACTGCAATTACCGGAATGTGTTTTATTTCCGGCATCAGACTCATTTGAGCCATTGCCTGATACCCATCCATCTCCGGCATCATCATATCCATCAATACAACTGCCACGTCCTTATCTTGCTTCAGCAAGTCAATTCCATCCTCTGCACTTGTTGCAGACAAACATTGATATCCCTTTGACTTTAAAACAGCCTTCAGGGCAAAAATATTCCTGTTATCATCATCAATAATTAATACTTTACTCGTCATATATATTAAACCTTGTCATAAAGCCAAACGCGCAATAATGATATCAGCTGATCAATATCTACTGGTTTTGAAATATAATCAGATGCTCCCGCGGCAATACATTTCTCCCTGTCACCCATCATTGCTTTGGCAGTAACAGCCAAAACGGGCAATTGTTTGTATGCAGGTATCTTTCTAATCTCCTTTGTACTTTCATATCCGTCCATTTCCGGCATCATCATATCCATGAGTACAATATCTACCAAAGGGTTCTCCCGAAGTATCTGAAGAGCTTCTTTTCCATCGGTAGCGGCCAGAACTTTCATCTTATGCTGTTCTAAGGCTTTGGTTAAAGAAAATATATTTCTTACATCATCATCAGCGATCAATACTGTCTTGTTATTCAACACCTCATAAAGGCCGCCAAGCTTTTCAGAAGCAGGTTTCTTCTTATCAGTCTCTTTAGCTTCCACAAGGTGTAAAAACAACCCAGCCTCATCCAGTATTCTCTGATAGGAATGAGCTGTTTTAACGACAATAGAATCGGCATACTGCTTAATTCTGCTCTCCTCTCCTTTAGACAGGTTTTTCCCGGTAAAAATAATAATTGGAAGATTTTCCAGACCGTCACTTTTCTTAATCGTTTCTAAGGTTTCATAGGCATTCTTATCTGGTATCCCCATATCTAAGATTACACAATCCACCTCGTTCTTATGCAGGGCACCAATACTCTGATTTACATTGTTTACAACTTCAGTATTAATATTATAGTTGCTTAAAAAATAACTCAGCGCTTCTGCATGTTGTTTATTCTCTTCAACTATTAACACTTTTTTAGGGTGTCTGCTCAATGCATGTTCCAGTTTTTGGAAAATCTGCTGCATATGCTCAAGCGCAACGGGCTTATTAATAAAATCAACAGCTCCCTTTAAAAGACTTTCCTTTTTCACTTCCAGTGACGACATGATGTGTACAGGGATAGGTCTTGTTTCCGGATTGGCCTTTAATTCTTCCATTACCTGCCAGCCATCCTTTACCGGAAGTTGGATATCTAGTAAGATCGCCAGGGGCTTATAATGATTTGCCATCTCTATTCCAACATCTCCTCTTACCGCTACAATGCCTTTATAGTTTCTTTTCCTTGTAAACCCAAGTAGCGTTTTAGCGAAGCCTGTATCATCTTCCACGATCAGAATTACCTTATCACCTGGCTGAATATTATCTCTGTCATCTTCAATATCTTGAGGAATTCGATCCACGGTGAACCTTTCTGGTACACTCTCCTTTGATTGTTCAAAGGAACGAGACGTCATAACTGCATCCTGCAAGGGGAGTTGTTCTGCTATAATTTTTCTTTCTAAAGGAACTGAGAAAGTAAATTCACTTCCAACATTTTCCTTACTGGTCAGTTCAATTTCACCTCCAAGTAATTTAGCCAGTTCCCTGCTGATAGAAAGCCCTAATCCTGTTCCACCAAATTTACGCCGTGTGGATCCATCTGCCTGCTGAAAAGCCTCAAATATCAATCCCTGCTTATCCGCAGGAATCCCAATACCTGTATCGGTTACCTTAAACAGAATCGATTTCTTCTGGTCATCCCTTTTTATAGTCAAAGAAACTTTGCCTTGATCTGTAAACTTAATGGCATTGGACAATAGATTTTTTAGTATCTGCTCCAATCTCATTTTATCTATATTGATAGGCATGATACTCTCCTCAACATCAATAATCAGCTGAAGCGACTTATTATTAGCCAAAGGGGCAAATAACGAACGCATATCGGTTGCGATTTCATTAATATTCACGTCAGCAAATTCCAGTTTCATTTTTCCTGCCTCAATTTTGGAGAGGTCCAGTATTTCATCAATCAGGCCCAGCAACCCTTGGCCAGAACTTTGAATCACTTCTGCATATTCGATATACTCTTTATCCAGTTCTTTATTATCTGACATTAGCTTTGACAGCAGCAAAATAGAATTCAGCGGAGTACGTAGTTCATGCGACATATTTGCAAGAAACTCTGATTTATACTTAGTGCTTTGCTCCAATTGCTCCGCCTTTTGCTGAATATCGAGATTCCGCTCCTGTATCAATTGATTCTTCTCTTCTAGCAGACTGGTCCGTTCTTCAAGCTCCTGGTTGCTTTGCAGCAGTTCTTCTTGCTGAACCCTTAACTCTTCTTCAGAAGTTTGAATTTTCTGGGTCTGTGCTTCCAGCTCTGCATTCAATCCTTCCAGCTCGCCATGCTGAGCCTGCAGTTCTTCTGCCTGCGCTTGTGTTTCTTCTAATAGCTCTTGCAATTTTCTCCGGTTCTGAGCAACATGTATCGCTATACCAATGTTATTGGAAATAATATGGAAGAATTCCAGCTGCAAAGGCGTATATGGAGTTAAAGAGCCGAATTCCATGATACCGACAACTTCATTATTTCGAAGAATAGGAATCGCAGCGATGTTTCTGGGTTTCGTATTTCCGACAGCATAGCTAACGGTCATTTCTCCATCTGGAATATCATTTATCAAAATTTGTTTCCCAGACTTAATTACCTGTCCCGCTATACCATCTCCTATATTTAAAACATGTTTCTTAAAGTCTGGAGCCAATGAATACCCACCTTCCAGATAAAGTTTTTTATCTTCTCCAAGCAAATAAAAAGCGGCAACAATACTATGGGTATGTTCGATAATATTTCCCAGTATGTCAGTAGCAAGTACATCAACACTCTTCTCCCCAACCATTTTATCGTTCAAACTTGCAATTCCGGACTGAAGCCATTCCTTGTCTCCCAACAATGAGAACGAATATTGAAGAGATTCAGCCATAGCGTTCAATGAACCGGCCAGGCTTCCCAGGCCGTCTTTCATTTCATCATCCAGTCTGATCTGATAATCACCATTGGAGATTTGCCCGGCAATACCCTGGATCACCTCAATCCTGTTATCAATCTCCTCATTTTTCTCCTGAAGTTCACGTTGAAGCGCCAATCGTTTATTAAAGTCTGAAGATACTCTTCTATAAAAGAAATAGGTAATCAGGATCGCCAGCGCAGCCGCAATAAGAATCAAAACCGGCGTATAACCCGCAAACTTATTCATACTGACTGTCCGCTCTTCCAGCAGCCGCCGTTCCTCTGTCTGCATTTTTTTGATCAGCGCCCGTGCCTTATCCATGTAAACCTTGCCATTCAGCAATTCGGCTACGCTTACATTACCACCTCTTCTTTTTATTGTTACCGTATTTTCTAGTATGTTTAACCTTTCCTCAATAATCGCCTGTAGTTTCTTTGTATCCTGTTGTTGAAAAGGATTGTCCTGTGTTTCAATCGCAACGTTACCCAATAAGTCCAGAGCCTTTTCTTTAGCTCCCTGATAAGGTTCCAAAAAAGTATTTTCTCCCGTAAGCAGGTATCCCCTCTGACCCGTTTCCGCATCTTTTAATGTGGATATTATACCGTCCAGGTTATTCATTACCTGATTACTATGCGCTACCATATCTGCACTGCTGATCAGATTTTTGATACTTAGATATGATGCCAGTGAAGAAATAAATAGTATCAGCAATGAGACTCCTAACCCGATACGTAAATTATTTCTTAATGATATTTCCTTCATATAAAATGATATTTCTAGTCTGTCTCTACGCCCGAATTAAGGGGCAAAATGAAATAAAACTCCGAGCCTTCGCCCAACTTACTTTTTACACCAACTTCTCCTTTGTGTCTTCTGACAATCTCTGCTGAAATATATAACCCAATTCCAAGGCCCTGAAAATGTATAGATGTTTCTTCAACTCTGTAAAACTTATCAAACACACTTTTATGAAGCTTTGGCTCTATACCAATACCGAAATCTCTAACACCCAAATAAACCTGATCTCCCTCAAGACTGGCATTGATTTGAATCTCATTCGTACCGGGAGAATATTTTATAGCATTCGTCAAAAAGTTAATGATGACTTGTTCAACCCGCATTTCATCAGCAAATATTTCCCGCCCGATTTTACCATTTCTGATGATTTTAAACTCCGGATTCGACTGGTGGATAATGTCCACCACACTATCTAACAAACAATCAATGGAAAAAGATTTTTTATTAAACTTTAATTTACCGCTTTCAATTTTCGATATATCCAGAAGGTCAGCAATCAATTCATTAAGCTTCTCAAGTTGTACCTGTGCTTTACCCAAATGCTTTTTAACAGTAGGAATATCTCCCTTTTCCACACTTCTTCCCAGCAATTGCATATATCCTTTTACACTTGTCAGCGGTGTTTTCAACTCATGACTGGCAATACTGATAAACTCATCCTTCTTCCGTTCAGCCTGTTTCCTGAATTCAATCTCATCCAACAAGGCTTTTTGAATTTCAATTAACTTACGGCTTTGCTCATAGATGCGATAAAAAGTTTTGACCTTAAGCAAGAGAATATCCATATCAACAGGCTTCGTGATATAATCAAGCCCCCCTGATGAGTATCCTTTAGTTATAAATTTTAACTCCTTGTTTACTGCTGACAGAAATATAATTGCTGTTTCTTTAGCCTTACTGTAACCAGATATAGCTTCAGCGACTTCAAATCCATCCATTCCAGGCATCTGAACGTCCAGAATAATCAGAACATATTCATTTTTAAGCACCTTTTTTAATGCTTCTTCTCCGGAGGACGCTGTATCTACTTCAAAATTGTGCCGCTCAAGAACCCGTTTTAAAGAAATAAGGTTCTCGGGGGTATCATCTACAATTAGTATCATTATTAAAAATAAACAGGCTTACTATTTTGTCTAGTAGTTTTGCCATAAAGTTATACAACTCTGAATAATATCAAACGTTTATATGCATATTTTATTAAAAAAATTGCAAACACGCCAGCAACAGTGCTAACTATAAGTTTAACTATAATTGGTTTGAATTAAAAGTATCGCCCTGATTAATGTCCCCAGTTTCGAACCCCTTTTTAAACCAATACATCCGCTGAGCAGAAGTACCGTGAGTAAATGCATCAGGTACAACTTCTCCCTGCGCCTGCTTTTGCAGTTTATCATCGCCAATTGCATTTGCTGCATTTAAAGCCTCTTCAATATCTCCTTCTTCTAATTTAAAGTCTTTTAAATTCTGTGCATGATGGGCCCACAGACCGGCAAAAAAATCTGCCTGCAACTCTAGCTTAACAGATAAACGATTGTATTCTTTTTCGCTCACCTGCCCTCTTGCCTGCTGCAGTTTATCTGATATGCCCAATAAGTTTTGTATATGATGGCCAACTTCATGTGCAATGACATAGGCCTGAGCAAAGTCTCCTGCAGCCCCAAACCTGTCCTTTAAGTCCGTGTAGAATGAAAGATCTATATATACCTGGTGATCACCTGGGCAGTAAAATGGCCCGACTGCAGCGCTTGCATTTCCGCAGGCAGACTGAACCATATTGGTAAATAAAACCATTTTTGGTTTTTCGTATTCTCGGCCCATTTGCTGAAACTGCTGCTCCCATACCTGATTTGTTGATTCCAATACGCCATCTACAAATTTACCTTCAGCATCTGCCGGATCTCCTGTTTTACCTTCTATTTGCGAAACATCCCCAACTGGCAGCTGACTAACTAATCCGCTTAGATCTTTACCAAAAAATAAGCCTAATACGATTATGATAATACCAACACCACCTCCCAGTTTTGTGCCTCCGCTCATCCCTCTCCGGTCGTCAATGTTACCGCTTCCTTTACCGAACCACTGCATATATAATTTGTTTAATTTGGTTTAACAAAACCTTTGCGGCAATTGTTATACCAAATTAAACAAAATCAGCATTGACTAGCCAAAAGCCTTTATCGCCGTTTTAATTCTTTGCTCGGTTTCGGAAGCGCCGAGCGCTACTGCTATATCAAATACTCCTGGCCCGAATTTACCTCCAACCAGCATAATTCTAAGCGGCAACATCAGCTCTCCAGGTTTAAAATTATGCGTTGTAGCCAAATCCTTAAACTTTTCTTCCAATTGTACCGCCGATAATTCTTCATCTAACAGCAAGGCATATGCTTCAAAAAAGGATGCTTTTTCTACTGTCCATTTTGGCTGCACAGCAGACAAATCGTATTCTGCCGGACTAGTAAAAAAGTATGATGCCTGAGCTATAAAATCTGTAAGCAAGTTACAACGATCTTTTATCAGGTCAATTATTTTAGTCAAGTAGACATCATTATTAAGGACAATATTTTGTTCGGCAAACACGGATTTTAACCCTGGCAACAATTTATTTGCAGACGTATTTTTTATCCACTCGTGATTGTACCATTTTGCTTTTTCGAAATCAAATTTCGCTCCTGCTTTACTGATCCGCTCTACTGAGAATTTCTCTATTAGTTCATTCATTGAAAACAGCTCCTGATCGGTGCCATCATTCCAGCCCAACATCGCAAGCAGGTTAACAAAAGCCTCAGGCATAAAACCAAGTTCTTTAAAGCCTTTGGTTAGATCTCCGGTTTTAGGATCCGTCCAATTTTGTGCATACACAGGAAAACCTAATCTGTCTCCGTCACGTTTACTCAACTTCCCATTCCCGTCCGGTTTCAAAATCAAGGGCAGGTGTACCCACGCGGGCATCTCATCGGCCCAACCGAGGTACCTCCAAAGTAAAATATGTATCGGTGCAGATGGCAACCACTCTTCTCCTCGAAAAATATGACTAATTTCCATTGCCCTGTCATCAGCAACAACTGCTAAATGATAAGTAGGCATTCCATCGGCTTTCAATAAAACCTTATCGTCTACCAGATTGGTATCAAAACTCACATGTCCTCTAATAAGATCTGTAAAAGAAACCAGTTCATCCTTTGGCATTTTTATACGTACTACATATGGTGTATTGCCAGCAATGAGAGTCGACACCTCTTGCTCACTTAAAGTAAGTGAATTGCGCATTTCAGACCTGGTGCTTTGTCCATAGGTAAAGTTTGGCACTTCCTTACGTTTAGCATCAAGCTCTTCAGGAGTGTCGAATGCATAATAAGCATAGCCATCAGCAATCAGTTGATCTGCATATTGTTTGTAAGTTGCTTTTCGCTCACTCTGACGATAAGGACCAAATGCTCCTTCTTTTTGTGGACTTTCATCAGGTGTCATTCCACACCATTCAAGACAAGAAGCAATATATTCCTCTGCCCCCTCCACAAAACGCGTTTGATCTGTGTCTTCTACACGCAATACAAACGTTCCATTATGCTTTTTGGCAAATAAATAATTAAACAAAGCGGTACGCACACCACCTAAATGCAGTCCTCCAGTTGGGCTGGGGGCAAATCTTACTCTTACTTTCTTTTCCATATTAATAGCAGCAAAGATATATTTTTGTAATTTGCCTTCATAATCTATGAACCCTTACGAGAAAAAGCGACGTTGGAAATTCTTCTTGCTGTTCTTTGCCATTGTTATTGGCACAGCTTCCGTATTTTACAGCGACTTCTTTGTTAAAAAAATGGAGCGCGAAGAAACGCTGCAATTTCAGCTATTTGTAAAAGTAACTGAACAATCAATTGTAATGTATGATGACGACCGTTACACCGGACTGATAGATCTGATCAGAACGAAAACAAAATTGCCGATCATCCTCACGAATTCAAAAGGAGAAATTCTTGCCGCCCAAAATTTGGATTCCACGAAGACCAACCACGACATCCAAAAGAAAGAAGGGATTACTTATGATCCCGGATATTTTCAGAGAGAGTTAAGAAAGATGAAGGAACAGCATCCTCCAACTCCAATTACAGGTTTGGAGCCCGATGGATCGCGATGGTACATTTATTACAAGGATTCTCCTACGCTTACTCAGCTCCGTTACTTCCCTTACATACAACTTGCTGTTATTGCCCTGTTTCTGCTCACTGCATATGTCGCATTCAGCTCTGCCAGAAAGGCCGAGCAAGATCAGGTATGGGTAGGGATGGCCAAAGAAACCGCTCATCAGCTTGGTACACCAATATCATCACTTATGGCCTGGGTGGAACTCATCAAATCCCGCTTCAATGCAGAAGATGATCCCCTCATTGCTGAAATGGAAAATGACATCAAACGCCTGGAGGTAATAACAGACCGCTTTTCTAAGATCGGTTCAAAACCAATAGTTGAAGATCATGTGGTTTATGCCGTAATTTACAACTTCGTCGAATATTTCAAACTTCGCACATCAGACAAAATCATTTTCAGCATTACCGGAGATGACCAGGTTCGGGCATTGCTCAATGTTCCCTTGTTCGACTGGGTAACTGAAAATCTGCTGAAAAATGCGGCAAATGCAATCGAAAATGAAGGAAAGATCACCATAAACATCATTGAAAACCTAACAAAGGAAGAAGTGTTTATTGATGTGACCGATACTGGAAAAGGTATAAACAGGTCTAAATTTGATGCCGTATTTCAACCCGGATATACTACACGTAAGCGGGGATGGGGGCTTGGATTATCATTGACCAAGCGTATCATTGAAAATTACCATAGCGGACAAATTTTTGTAAAGGAGTCTGAACTTGGAAAAGGTACAACCTTCCGAATTATTTTAAAAAGCAGCATTACTTATGAACCGACCTCAAACACATGAGTACCCAGCATGGGGAGAGACTTACATCAAACTGGTTGACGGAGATGTTATGGAAATCCTTGAGCGACAGGCAACAGAGTTTTCAGATTTTATCAATAACCTCATTGAAAAAGCTGACTATGCTTATGCGCCTGGCAAATGGAATATTAAAGAATTGATAGGCCATATTATAGATACTGAGCGTATTCTTGCTTATCGACTCACCTGCTTTGCCAGGGCAGAGCAACATGCTTTACCTGGATTTGAAGAGGATGATTATGTTGCGAATGCTCATTTTTCTGACAGAAGCCTCCTTAGTTTTTCTAACGAATTCGGATTGCTTCGCCAAGCCAATCTTTATCTTTTCAAATCTCTTAGTGAGGAAGAACTCAACCACAGCGGTACCGCCTCAGAACGTCAAATTACGGTGAGGGCTTTATTATTTGTAATTGCAGGACATATCATTCATCATACCCAAATTATTAAAGAAAGATATTTATGATCTGGTTTTCCGAATTTATACCCGAAAAATTAAATGATCGCCCTAAAAACCACATGGGCGCATTTTTAGACATCAAATTCACAGAAGTAGGAGAAGACAGTCTTACGGCTACCATGCCGGTAGATGAACGGACACATCAACCAGCGGGTATTCTGCACGGGGGAGCTTCGGTCGTTTTAGCCGAAACATTGGGCAGTGTTGCATCTTATATGTGCATAGACCCGGAAAAATACCTGGCAGTAGGTTTAGAAGTCAATGCAAACCACCTACGCCCCGTAAAAAGCGGATTGGTTACAGGTATTTGTAAGCCCCTGCATATTGGTGCAAAAACCCATATATGGGAAATCAAGACCTACAATGACAAAGGGAAAATGAACTGTGTCAGTCGGCTTACCGTCGCCATAATTAATAAGCCCGCTTAAATTACGCTCCTCAACTTCTTTCTACATTCAACCGGACTCATACCCTCATACTTCCTGAAACATCTCGAAAACCAACTTGCATCGCTCAGATTAAGTACATTCGCAATTTCCTTTACCGTCAGATCTGTACCCCTTAGCAATTTCAATGCCTCTTGATGAATCCGTTGCTCTATCACCTCATGCACGGTCTTACCCAGGTAAAACGCAACACATTTATTCAGCAGTTTTATGGTAGTTTCTAAATACATCGCATAAATCTTAGGATCACGTTCCTGCGTAAAGTCACGTTCCACCAAATCCAAAAGACTTTTCACCAATGCCATATCAGCAGGCAGGTAGCTACCATCCTCAAAGAGCTCAATTCCCTTAATTGTGAACATCTGCTACTTGTCTATTAACTTGCCTCCCAGATCCTTTATCTTCCTCTCTCTGTCAAGCAAATGCCTGGTCTGTATCATCCTGATCTTTTCCAGCAAATCATTCTCTTCTTTTAGCGTCTCCCCTTCGTTCTTCAAAAACTCCAGCTCCAATATCAATGCTTCGTACAAACTCTTATAATCTAAGCCCATATCCAAATGCTTTGATAAAATAACTTCGCAATTATTCCCAAAACAGGATTGCGCTCAGTAACAGATTGGGTAATTACTATAGCCCTCATTGTTTATTCTATCGTATTGTTATAATCCCTCCCGACAAAATTACTTTAAAACACAGGTAGATGTTAACATTCATACAAATAATTCTTTCACACAAACCAGAAGTGATAAGAAGTATTTTTTACTACATACTCACAAAGACCTTCTTACCATACACTTTAAATTGCACATCCCCTGTAAGTTCAAATACTTTGAGCGCATCTGCCACATTGCCCCCCCGGGTTATTGCTCCTCCGAAAATTAGTTCCTCAGCAGCCTTGTTCTGGTAAATTACCTCGATGTCATACCAGTGGCCAAGAGCGAGCAGAATATCTTTTAAGCGTTCATTACGAAAGACCAGCTCTCCCTTCATCCAGCTTACAGCATCCTCAGGGTCAACAGTATTTACGGTTATAGGTGTTTTACCTTTTAGTACAGATTGCTGACCCGGTTTGAGGGTTACAGCACTATTCAGAAGACCCCTCAAAGACAAAATTTTTACACTTCCTTCAAGTAATGTTGTTTTCGTGATTTTTTCATCCTCATATGAGCTTACATTAAAATGCGTACCCAATACTTCTATTCTCTGGTTTCTACTCTCTACAAAGAAAGGTGCCGGCTCTTGACTGCGACCATCTCCACTAACGGAAGCGTACCTTTTTGCTACTTCAAAATATCCTTCACCCTTTAGTTTTACATTTCTTTCATCACCTTCAAATTCTGAAGGGAAACGAATAGCTGACATCGCATTCAGCCAAACTTTGGTACCGTCAGCTAATATGACATGATATGTTTTACCTCTTGGTGTACTTAAACTCAGCTCCTCGTCATCATCGCCCAAAACCACCCCTTGGATTTCAGTACCGTCATCATACACCAGCTTATGACCTTTAACCGTAATGCCCTTATTTTGATCATTAAGCATAATCTGTTTTCCATCTGATAAGGTCAGTATTAGTTTCCGGGTAGAATTTAAACCAGAAGGGTGTGATAATCGATCCTGCGAGGATAAATTATTTTGAAAAAACAGCCATCCTACACCTAGCAACATAACAAAAGCGGCAACGGCACCTATCCTTTTGAATTTCTCTATGCGACGATAACGCACAATTCTAATAGAAATCAGAGCCGTTTCCAGATCGAAGTTCAGTTTGTGATAATAAGCATTCTGGCCATTTTCCCTATGGTCTAAGAATGCAATCAATTCTTCATAACTAACCTGTTCTACAAAACGTGTGTCTTTGTACAGGGGTAATCCCATCACACCATGATTGCGCATCATGGTTATGGCTTCTATCACCAATAATCTTGGATGTAATCTAATCTCGTTCACTAATTTATTTTTTTAGATTCTATCCATATTACAGTACAGATGTTAAAAATCCTGAGTATTTTCATTTAAGGCGCAACAAATGTATTACAATAATTTAAAAAAAAGAGGGACTCTAATCACCAAATCCGGGACTTTAATCATCACTAAATCATATTCTTACATGAATATGATCTCAGTAAATCTAAGACCGCGCCGGAAGCATATTCCTACCGCGCTTTTTCGTAAAAGTTTCGTAATTGTTTCATAGTCGTTTCGGATAAAAGGTACTCTTTTCCGAAGCACGCATGTATCAGCCGCCTTTCTGTTACGATACTGTCCAATCGACGTCGTCTTGCTGGAATTTATTTTGCACCACATGGCGATAAATTACGTTCAAATAAAATAAATCAATATCTTTGGCGCATTAAGATTTTTTACAATGACAAAACAAGAAGAAAACAACAGTTTTGACTGGGTTTATTACGTATTAGGCCTATTTTTTGGAATTTTGACTGCTGTAAGTATCTCCGGAAACTTTTTCTGGTGGGTTTTTGGCGGTATCCTTGGTTTCATTTTCGCCGCTATTTTTCTTAACGGAATCGTTAAAGGCCGCGAATATTAAATACTAATAATAGCTGTAAGTTTAACATCATATTTATATCATGAAGGCATTCAGGTTAATTGCACTCTTAACTGTTTTAACTCTTGGAGCTAATGCTCAAGAGGTTAAATTTCCTGCACTTGACAGTAGCCCCGCAGATATCGTATATTATCCGCTAAATGTAGCCAAATCGAAAGATGATTCTACTCCTTTAATTAAAGTCATTTACTCAAGACCCTCAAAAAAAGGCCGCGAAATTTTCGGTGTACTGGAACAATATGGCAAGATCTGGCGTCTGGGAGCTAATGAGTCTACAGAAATAAGGTTCTATAAGCCTGCGGTTATTGAGGGCAAAAAGATTAAGGCCGGAACTTACAGTTTATTCGCTATTCCAAATAAGGACAAATGGGTACTCATTTTCAACAAACAACTGGATAAATGGGGTGCATTTACTTATAATCAGCAAAAAGATGTCATGAGGGTTGAAGTTCCGGTTAAGGCATTGGCAAAACCACAGGAAATACTTGCCATTACATTTATTCCTGCTGAAAATGGTGCCCGGCTGATTATTGCATGGGATTCCACACAGGTGGAATTACCTATAGGAATTTAAATTTCTTCTCAGGAACTTGTCAAAATAAAACAAAGCGATAATAAGGTCAGCAAACAAGAGGGCTTTCAGGAGCAATGAATACGTCGATTTTTCCATAGCAAAACTAAAATTCAGTTGGGCATTTGAGATACTATATTCCAAGTGACTGTTTGTAAACAGATAGCCCACAGTCGTGGTTATTGCACACAAAAAAACTGCTGCAATACTATAAATAATCCGCTTGTCTACCTTGGTTCTTAGGGTTACCGGGGGCATTTCAAGTTTTGCCTGCTCCATCACATTCCTTGTAAATGACATAGAAGGCTCTTCGAGCTCCATGCTTTTTAGCAATTCATCAATTGCTTCGTCTGTTAATTTCATATCAACTCCTTTACTTCGTCCTTTAATAAAAGCTGCAGCTTTTCTTTTAATTTCAACCTTGCCCTATGTAGTTTTACTTTAACTGTATTACTTGTCATGCTCAGGGCCATCCCGATTTCGTCAAGACTTTGCTCCCCCTTATAAAATAGCGTAATGATTACCGCATCTTCCGGGGCAAGCATATCTATAGCCATATTTAAATATACATGGGCAGATTTCTGCTCTACCAAATTAGCATTAAAATCTGATACGTGGTTTTCCAACTGCAGGGTATTTTCTTCATCATCGATAGATTGTGTATTCATCCTCTTTTTGCGCAAAAAAGACATAGCTGTAGTGTAAGTAATCGTATATAACCAGGTGGAAAACTTGGAAGACTGTTTGTACGTCGCCAATCCACGATAGGCCTTTATAAAGCAGTCCTGGGCAATTTCTTCTGCATCTTCTCTGTTTTTTGCAAACCTAATGGCAAGTGTAAACACAAAACGCTGGTGGCGTTTTACCAGTTCGGAGTACACCGCGGTATTGCCAGCCAGCACTTCGGCTATCAAGTCTTCATCTGTTTGCTGCTGCATATATGACATTTGACGCTTCGTACAGGCAGCAGGTTACAAAAAAATAATTAAAGGGTTTTAACTAATGGCTTCCTGCAAAGAATTTAAGCCCCAGAATGGACCCAATGAGCGTAGCAATAAAGAAAATTCTCCAGAAATTGGCTGGTTCATCAAAATATAAAATCCCTACAATTACGGTTCCAACAGCACCAATTCCTGTCCATACTGCATACGCTGTACCCATAGGCAAACTTTGGGTCGCTTTATTCAAAAAATAAAAACTTAGGGTAATGCATGCAGCAAAACCAAGCGTCCATTTTAAGTTCGTAAAGTTGTTAGACAATTTCAAACAGGTAGTAAAGCCTACTTCAAACATTCCGGCAATAATTAATATAATCCAACTCATAATTCTAATATTTCCAGCAAAATTAAGGAGATTAACTGCTGCAGTTTTTTACAAATGTTAAAAAATGAATCTGTCTATCGGATTTCTGCGCGGATCCGGCTCAGCGTCACTTGAGTCACGCCCAGATAAGACGCGATATAGCCCAACTGGATGCGACGAATTAATAGAGGTGAAGTATTTAGCAATTCCTGATAGCATTCAGACGCTGATTTAAAAAGCCTGGCTATATAGCGTTCTTCCAGTTTCATCAGTTCCAGCTCGGCCAGTTTGCGCCCCCAGTTGGCCAGTTCAATATTTTCCTGAAACAGTGTTTGCAACACGTCGTCCTTTATTTCATAAAGTAAACTGTTTTCCAGCAACTCAATACTTTCATAACCCGGCCGGCCATTGATGTAACTGTTGTAGGAAAACACAAAATCACCCTCGAGACCAAACCAGAAAGTAACCTGATTTTCTCTTCCCTCACAATAGGCCCGGGCGATTCCTTTTTCTATAAAATAAACGGACCTCCCAACCTGTCCTGCCTCTGCTAAAATCTTATGCTTAGGAAGCTCGATAGGTTTCATCTTTACTATAAGCTGATTCAGGCTATCATTTGTGAGTGGGTAAACACTGTTTATTTTCTTCAGTAGCTGATCCAAATTTTTAATATTTAGCTAAATATAAAGTAACGTTTTTAAATATTTTCTGAAAAATGTAACCTGATCGCTTTTGACGTGGTCATAGTACATAGAACAGAATTTTTAAAATTGACTATTTATCACTTAGAATTATTAATATGGAAGGAGTAATCGTATCAGTCGTACTTTTTATTTGCACCACGGCTTTGGTTTTTGGCCTCAGATACATGACAAACAGAGAAAAGATGGCCATGATAGAACGTGGAATGGATCCGGGTATGCAAAAGGCAAGACCTGCAGCACCAACACCTTTTATCAGCTTAAAATTTGGGTTGTTATTGGTTGGTTTAGGTCTGGGCTTAATCTTTGCCTTATTTACAGTTTGGAACCTGAGTCTGACTAAACAAGACGGAGTAGCCGTTTATTTCGGTTTCATTTGCATTTTTGGAGGCTTAGGGTTGATCATTTCTTATGCCGTTGAAAAGAAATGGCTTGACCAGCAAAAAGATAAAGATTTATAAAGTTGTTGTGATGGAGAAATAAATTCACCTGACCATCGTACAAAAGAGGGGTATCATAATTATGATACCCCTCTTTCAGTTTGACACTTTTGTCAATCTCACGTCAATTCCCCTAGGTGTAACATTATTTCAATAAATTAATCAATCGATTGATTAATTTTGTGCCCATCAAATTATCAAATGGAAAAAATAGATAAGAGGGCAAATATCCTGGAAGCGGCCGAAAAGCTGTTCTCCGAGTTAGGATATGAAGGAGCTTCTACACGACAGATCGCAAAGGAGGCAGGGGCTAATATGGCCATGATCAATTATTATTTCGGTTCTAAAGAGGGGGTTTTCATGGAAATCATGACGCTCCGTATCCAATCTTTTAAAGATGAGCTAAACAGGATCAATAACGACAACCTAACAGGTATGGAGAAACTACTGAAAGTAGTTGAAGGCTATGCAAAAAGAATACTTTGCAACCGCGCATTCCACAAAATGATGCACCGCGAACTTTCCCTGCCTCAACGGCCGGAAATGTTCGATACCATTAAAAACGCCATGGCGGAAAATATGCTGGTCATAGAACGCATCATCGTTAATGGCATAGAAGATGGAAGTTTCAGACCTGTTGATGTTAGAATGCTAATCGCAACCATAATGGGCACCATCAGCAATGTCGCCATCTCTCCTTCAAAAATAACTTCGGGCACGGTGCTCGACATTGAAAAAAAAGCAGACAGGAAAATCATCACTGAACGGCTCATCAATCACCTGCAAGACCTCTTCATCACTTATTTAACACCCAAAAAATGACACGTAATATCATCAAATTAAGCTTTTTTGCATTTCTGTTTCCTGGAATGCTTTACGCTCAGGATCTGAGAAAGCTAAGTTTGCCGGAAGCAATAACACTCGGAATAGAAAACAGTAAAAATCTTAAGCTGTCTCAGAATAAAATTGATGCGGCAGTGGCCAATCTGGCAACAGTAAAGGACAACGCCCTTCCAACTGCAAAGGCTTCATTTTTATACAACCACGCAGAAATCCAGACCAATACGTTAAGTATAGGAGGCGCAAACCCCCTCCATCTACCTAATCGTGCGGATGCTTTTGTAGGCACAGCCGCAGTAGAAGAACTAATCTACGGAGGCGGAAAATTGAAGTATGCTGAAGAATCGACACGCTTACTTACCGAAGTAGCCCGTCTGGATGCAGATAAGGACAAGGAAGAAATCAGCTATGCTGTAATCAGCACTTACTATTCGCTATTTAAAGTTCTGCAGAGTAAAAAGGTGGTTGCCCAAAACCTGGAATCTATTGCCGGTCAGCTAAAGCAGGCGCAACGTTTTTTTGAGCAAGGCGTGGTGACTAAAAATGACGTATTAAGGTTTCAATTACAACAGGCAAACGTATCGCTTACCGATATGGAGATTGAAAACAACAGGAAAATCATCAGCTACAACCTTGATATTCTACTGGGCTTGAATGAAAATACACAAATTGAGATCACTGACCCGGATAATGTATTGAAACAAGCAGGCACCCTGAACGACTATATTGAAATGGCCATGTCCAACAGACAAGAACTTAGGCAACTGGATTTGCAGAATAAAGTAGCAGATGTAAATATCAAATCGATAAAAGCCAATACATTGCCAACCGTAGGTGTAGGAGCCAATCTCTACTACATCAATCCGAGTGGTAAGTTCATCCCTCCTACTGATCAGTTTATCATGCCGGTAACTCTGGGCGCTAATATCTCTTGGAATATTGGCAATTTATGGACAAACAAAAACAAGGTCAATGAAGCAAGGATCCAGCAAAAAAATATTGTGATCCAAAAAGATATTCTTTCCGATCATTTGAAAACAGAGATCAATAAAGATTACCAGAACTATCAACTTACGGTAAACAAAATCCGCATACTGGAAACATCTATTGCCCAGGCTACCGAAAACGATAAGTTGCTCGCTTCAAAATATAAGAACAATGTAGCATCTGCGATTGACAGAATTGATGCAGAAACCTTGCTTTACCAAGCCAAGATCAATTTGGAAATTGCGAAAGCAGATGCCGGACTTGCTTATTATACATTACTAAAATCAACAGGAAAAATAACTCAATAATACCATAACAAATTACTGCGATGACAACTGAAAAGAAAAAAAAGAATAAAGTTATCCCGATTATATTAACCGCTTTAATCATAATTGGAGCCATATTTGGCACTAAAGAATACATCTATTACAGTAAACACGTAGACACTGATGATGCGCAGATTGATGGTGACATAAGTCCTGTTGTGGCGCGTGTAGGCGGCTATGTAAATCAGATCAGCTTTGAAGAGAATACCTTGGTACATGAAGGTGATGTTCTGGTAAAACTGGATGACAGCGATTATAAAGTAAAGCTTGAACAGGCACAGGCGGGTCAGCAGGGTGCAAATGCAGGTGTTGGGGTATCTCAATCACAAATAGCAGCAACCGCAGCAAATACAAGTACTGCCAAAGCAAATATCGAAGCCGCAAGGGTAAAACTTGATCTGGCAAATAAAGATTATACCCGCTATGCAAACCTTGTGAAAGACGGTTCTATTACCCAGCAACAGTTTGACCAGGCAAAAGCACAAAAAGAGAGTGCAGAAGCTGCTTTGACTGCTGCTAAAGACCAGTATACCGCCGCGGTTAAACAGGTAAGCACAACACAATCTCAACTTGCTGTGAGTAGCAACGGGGTTACCCAGCGCCAATCGGATGTAGATTTCGCAAAGCTGCAATTGTCATACACTGAAATTAAAGCCCCGGCAACGGGCATTGTTTCTAAAAAGAACGTTCAGAAAGGACAATTGGTACAGGCCGGACAATCGCTGTTTTCAATAGTAAATGAAAACAGTATTTACGTAACTGCAAACTTCAAAGAGACCCAACTTGAAGACATTACCCCGAGACTGAAAGTGAGAGTTGAAGTAGATGCTTATCCTGATGAAGACATCCAGGGGGAAGTGTACAATTTTGCACCAATTACGGGAGCAAAGGGTTCTCTTTTACCTCCGGATAATGCTACGGGTAACTTCGTAAAAGTAGTGCAGAGAGTGCCTGTAAAAATTAAGATCACCAAAGCGCCAAAAGATGTTTTGGCTAAGCTGCGTCCCGGCATGAGTGTTAAAGTTTCTGTTTCTATAAAAGATTAAAAATGGCCGAGCAAGGTTTAAAAAAGTGGGTAATTACGTTTACTGTGATCACAGCTTCGCTTCTGGAGCTGATTGACACAACCATTGTAAACGTAGCTATACCACAGATACAGGGTAACCTGGGCGCAACCCTTGAGGATGTAGCGTGGTTGTCCACAGGTTATGCTGTTGCCAATGTAATAGTTCTGCCGATGTCGGGATGGCTTGGCAGTCGCTTTGGCCGAAAAAATTACTTCCTGTTTTCGATTATCTTATTTACAATTGCCTCATTTCTGTGTGGAAATGCAACAAATCTGAAAGAACTAATCGCATTCCGTATTTTGCAGGGACTCGCAGGAGGCGGACTGATCTCGACCGCGCAGGCTATTCTAATTGAAACCTGGCCAAGGGAAGATGTTGGTATTGCAACAGCCCTTTTCGGACTTGGTGCCGTTGTAGGGCCTACTGTCGGCCCTACCATTGGCGGATACCTGCTTGAAGTAAGCACCTGGCCATGGATTTTTTATGTAAATATTCCTGTCGGTATTCTGGCAGCCTATTGTACGTATACATTCGTCAGGGAAACGCCCAAAGATGGTAAGGGAATGCCCGTCGACTGGTGGGGAATTGTGTTACTGGCTTTAGCTGTGGGCAGCTTACAAACCGTACTGGAAAAAGGTGAAAGTGAAGATTGGTTTTCGACGCCGTACATCACTGGCCTGGCAGTTACATCTGTATTAGCGCTACTGTTGTTCATCTGGAGGGAAACCACTACCGACCACCCAATTGTGAATTTCAAGATTATGCGTCACCGCAGTTTTTCGGTAGGGATGTTTACTTCCTTTGTATTGGGATTTGGGTTGTACGGTTCAGTATTCGTCTTCCCTGTTTTTTGTCAGAATTTACTAGGTTTTTCGCCTCTGCAAACAGGAGAATTGTTATTCCCCGGAGGCCTGTTTACCATTGTAATGATGCCATTTATAGGCATCATGCTAAAGAAGAATATTCCTGCACAGTTTATGGCTACCATAGGTATGTTTCTTTTTTTCGTATTCTGCAGCATGTTGAGCAAATCTACTTTACAGTCGGGGACCAGCGACTTTTTCCTTCCACTGATCATCAGGGGCATTGGTATGGCGCTGCTATTCGTACCGCTAACAACGCTAGCCATACAAGATTTGAAAGGCCCTGAAATTGGTCAGGGTTCAGGGCTGAATAATATGATGAGGCAATTAGGTGGTTCATTTGGAATTGCTGCCCTTACCACATTAATACATGTTCGTCAAGGCTTCCACCGCAGCAATTTACTGGTAAATGTAAATGAGTATAACCCGGCTTTTACAGAGCGTTTCAATGGTTTTATACGTAACTTCATGGCTAAAGGTTACAACTATCTTGAAGCAAAAACGCTTGCCGTCAAAGCAATAGACGGAGCAGTAACCAAACAAAGCTTATTGCTCACTTACAGCGATGCTTATTGGGTAGCCGGATTAGTGCTATTGTGCTCTATTCCGCTCCTATACCTTCAGAAATTCAAAAAGAACGTAGAGGTTCCCGCAGACTTACACTAAACAAAACAGCCGTTAAGAAAATCTTAACGGCTGTTTTACCCCAAAAAATTAACAATTAATTTGCCTGATTATTGTGTTTAAGCAATAGATTAGGCACATAAGTTTAAAAGGATTTGTTTAACCTCTATGGAACTAAGTTATTGATTTTTATGAAAAAATCAAAATTAAATTAATAGCCCTCAGTGGTCTTTTTTTTGGATGATTTTTGGTAGCTTAAGCGCTCAAAATTTTCCTTAAAAAATGATGCAGAAACAACGCGTAAAAGGACAGAGAGAATCCGTATTTAATAATGAAGTAGTTTCCAGATTCGAACTCTATAACAGCCTTTTCCTTACCCTTCCGTTCTACAAGATCAAAGATACCGGTACACTACTACCCCTGTTTATCAAATATTGTGAAGATGGTGTAAACAAACATGAAACACCCTCACACATCATCAATACTTTTTTTAAGAAATACACGCAGACTAATGCGAATAAGGAAGTAATTGATCTATTGTTCCGGTTTATCCAATATATAGAGCGTCAGGTGGTGCTTTTTGATGCGGTAGAAGATGCTTCGTTCAACAAATTGAATGCAGATGATGAGCACAATGCACTCCTAGGATATCTAAAAAAAGGCAACGACAGTAAAGCACTTACTGAAAAGATAGAAAAATTAATTAAAGATTTTTCTCTGCGTTTGGTACTTACAGCACACCCAACCCAGTTTTATCCGGGAAGTGTATTATCGATTATCACCGACCTGACCAGCGCCATAAAGATCAACGACATTTCAACTATACATCTGCTCTTGCAGCAGCTGGGTAAAACACCCTTTTTTAATAAAAAATCCCCTACCCCGGTAGATGAGGCCTTAAGTCTGGCCTGGTATCTCGAAAATGTGTTCTATTTTGCAGCAGCAAATATTCAATCTGAAATTGATAAGAGTCTGAATGACTACAACATAGAATCTAAAAAGATCATCGAGCTTGGCTTTTGGCCGGGTGGCGATAGGGACGGCAATCCAAATGTACATGCCGATTCAACCATACAGGTTTCTAAAATGCTGCGCCAGATCTTATACAGATGTTACTACAGAGACTTCAGGAACCTGAAACGTCGCATCACCTTTAGAGGGGTTGAAGAACCAATTGCTATTGTCCAGGATGTGTTATACAAGAATGCTTTTGATCCGAACATTGAGATGGAAAACATTTCTGATGATCTGATTGAGAAGCTAACAGAGATCAAATCAACTTTGATAGACCATCATGATGGCTTATTTGCGGACCTTGCTACAGACCTGATCCGAAAAGTGGAATTATATGGCAGCCATTTCGCTTCTCTCGATATCAGACAAGATAGCCGTGTACTGAGGGATGTCCATGCTTATTGCAGGAAAAGCAAGCCCATCATCTCCCTATTCCCGGAAAATTATGATGGCTTATCTGAAAAAGAAAAAATTGCAACCCTTTCATTCAAAAGCGCAAAAGTTATTTATACCGAAGACCGTAACTCTTTAATAGACGATACCTTACAGACCATTGCAGAAGTGAAACAAATACAGGAAAGCAATGGAGAACTGGCCTGCCACCGTTTTATCATCAGCAACTGTCAGCAAGCCAGTGACATCCTGCAATTGATGGAACTGTTTTTATGGAATGGCTGGGAAGAGGGCAACCTAACGATGGACTTTGTTCCTTTGTTTGAAACAGTTCATGACCTCGCAGATGCTGGGAAAATAATGGAAACACTTTATTCGCATCCATTTTATAAAAAACACCTGAAAAGCAGAGGCAATAAGCAGGACATTATGCTGGGTTTCTCAGACAGTACCAAAGATGGCGGATATCTGATGGCCAACTGGTCTATTTTTAATGCTAAAGTGGCCTTAACAGAAACCGCCAATAAGCACAACATCCAACTTGCGTTTTTTGACGGGCGTGGCGGACCGCCTTCACGTGGTGGTGGTAAAACACATCGTTTTTACGCTTCTATGGGTAAGGAAATTGCAAATAAAAATATCCAGCTTACCATTCAGGGGCAGACCATCAGCTCCCAGTATGGTTCAATTGACAGTGCCGAATTCAATATAGAACAACTAATCAATGCAGGCATATCTGCCGGAATGAAAGAGAAGCACAACATTCTACTGGATCCCGTACACAAAAACCTGTTAGATGTAATGGCAGAGCACAGTTATAACGCTTTTGTAAGTCTGCGCAAACATCCGTTATTCTTAAGTTATCTGGAGAAATTTTCGCCATTGTCCCTGCTATCCAAAATCACAATCAGCAGCAGACCAGTAAAAAGAAACTCAGGCGAAAAATTAAAGCTTGAAGACTTAAGAGCAATCAGTTTTGTGACCGCCTGGAGTCAGCTGAAACAGAATATTCCTGGCTTTTATGGTATGGGTACTGCATTAAAAAACCAGAAAGATGCCGGAAATTGGGACGATATCGTAAAAACATACCAGGAATCAGGATATTTCAAAACGATTATCGACAACTGTATGATGTCGATGAGCAAATCCGATTTCTCGGTAACAGCCCATTTTGCCAAGGATAAAGAATATGGTGATTTCTGGAAAATGCTGCACGATGAATTCGAGCTTTCTAAGGCCATGCTGTTAAAGCTCGCAGGCCACGAGACCTTAATGGAGAATTATCCCGTTGAGAAGCGCTCTATTGCCGTTAGAGAGAAGATTGTACTTCCTTTAGTGTTGATCCAGCACTACGCCCTCGAGCAACTTCAGAATGAGCTTTCCGATGAGGAAAAGCAATCCTATGAAAAACTGGCGATAAGAACTGTATACGGTGTTGTTAATGCCGGAAGAAACCTGGCTTAAAATGCAAATCGTCATCTTAACAACCGGAGAGGTCTCTTGATTAAATTTTTTCAGGAGATCTTTCACTATGTTCAAGATGACGATATTGCTTATTTAAATATCGGGTTTAAATCAACTGTGATTTACCTGTCAATTGAGCCCATTACTTTTTGAGAAAATGCATTCAGCGCGTCCTTTTCGGTTATCCCTGAATTAACGTCGGCATGAACCTCAAGCGCTCCGCAGATGTTAGTGATCAGTTCTCCCGCCACATCTACTTCTGTTTCACTTACGCCTCTAAATTCACAGAAGGCCTCTAAAACGGCTAATGTTACTTCAAGATCTTCAACTGTACTATTTTGAAATAGCTGTCTGATAACTGGAATCTTCATTATTTTATTTTATCAAATAATTCATTTAAAATCTCTGCCTTATTAGTCTGAACCTGGTGCACCAAAGCTCCTCCTGCAAAAGCTGCAAAAGTTGGCAGATTATCAACATTTGCCAGTTTTCGCGAATCAGGAAGTTTCTCCGCATCCACGATTAAGAATGTGACATCTTCATTTTCAGACGCCAGTTTCTTGAATTTCGGTTTCATGATTCTGCAGTTTCCACACCATGATGCTGCATACTGAACCATTACCTTGTTGTTTTCAGCAACATATTGTTGAAGATTATCTTCTGTTAATTCTAAAACCATCTTTTCTGATTAATTAGCGCTTAAGTATTCTGCAACGCCTGTTCTGTTTGCGCTCATTGCTTCTTTACCTTCTTCCCAGTTAGCAGGACAAACTTCGCCATGTTTCTGAACGTGAGCATAAGCATCAATTAAACGTAAGTATTCTTTAACATTTCTACCTACCGGCATATCGTTTACACTCTCGTGGAATACTTTACCTGTCTCGTCAATTAAATAAGTCGCCCTGTAAGTCACGTTTGATCCTGAGAATGACTCATTACCTTCTTCATCGTACTCTACTTCCTGCTCTACAATACCCAAAATATTAGATAAATGTCTGTGGGTATCTGCTAAAATCGGGTAAGTTACTCCTTCAATACCACCATTATCTTTTGGAGTATTTAACCATGCAAAATGAACTTCATTTGTATCGCATGATGCACCGATCACAATTGTATTTCTCTTTTCAAAATCAGGCAATGCTGCTTGGAAAGCATGTAATTCTGTAGGGCAAACAAAAGTGAAATCTTTTGGATACCAGAACAATAAAACCTTGCTTTGCTTACTTACTGCTTCTTCAAATATGTTGATCTTTAAATCATCACCCATTTCTGACATTGCATCGATACTAACACTTGGGAACTTTTTACCTACTATTGCCATAATTATATTATTTTTTTTTCTGGCGCAAAGGTACGGCAAGTAACGCTCAAATGCAATCAAGTTTAGCTATTCAGGCATACTTAATCTTGATACACGAATAGGTTTTATCTATACTTATCTAGAAATGATTAGTTTTCGATTATAGTATAGTCATTACTTTTTCAAGGTAGTTTCGAAGAGTTTAAAAATTCTTTTGTATTCATCGGTCCAGCTTGAAGGTTCCAAAAAACCATGATCTTCTACAGGATAAACGGCTAATTCCCAGTTATCCTTTTTCAATTCTATCAAGCGCTGGGACAAACGTACGATGTCCTGAAAATGTACATTTACATCAATCATCCCATGGCACATCAGCAAATTACCTTTCAATCCATCGGCGAAATAAATAGGCGAGCTTTTCTTGTAAGCCAATGAATCAGCACTCGGCTCATTTAGAATATTTGAAGTATACCCGTGGTTATAATGCGCCCAATCTGTAACAGACCTAAGGGCCGCTCCACTTTTAAAAACCTCTTGCTCGGTAAACAATGCCATCAGCGTAATGAAGCCGCCGTAAGAACCGCCGTATAGTCCTACATGCTTAGGATCCACACCGTACTTCTCAACTAACATCTTTACGCCGTCGACCTGATCTGTCAGATCCTTTCCTCCCATATGCCTGTAAATTCCGGTACGATGGTCTCTTCCATATCCTGAACTTGCGGTATAATCAATATCAATTACCGTATAACCGTTATCTGCCAGCATGTTGTTGAACATATATTCCCTGGAGTATTGGCTCCACCAATAGTGAACATTTTGCAGATAACCTGCGCCGTGTACAAACACGACCGCCGGATGGTTTGGGTGTGGATTAGCCGCAGGATACACTCTTGCATATACATCTGCACCATGTCGGTTTTTAAAGAATACCAGATCCGGCGTCCTCCATTTATAGGAATTAAATTCCGCCGTTGTAGAGCTGGTAACCTTTACCGCCTTTGCACCTGGTTTATTCTGCTGAACATATAGCTCCCACGGCTGGTTCATGTAAGAATAGCTAACCGCAATCCATTGCTCGTCCGGGGAAAGTGTAACTAAGTTACCTCCTTTCATTGTGGTGACTTGCTGGAGCTCGCCGCCGTTCACATTTAGTTTATAAAAATGGGTAATTCCCGGATGCTCCTTGTTTGCGGTAATATAAAAAGTCTTCTTGTCCTTTGAAAGCTGTAGCTCTTGTACTTCCCATTTTCCGGATGTCAGTTGCTTCTTCTGACCATTGTTTACATTTGCTGTATACAAATGTGAATAGCCGCTGACCTCGCTTTGGTAATAGATCTGATCGTCATTAATCCATCCCATATTTAACGCACCAATGCCAGGACCGCCTATCCAAGCCTCATCTCTTTGTCGGTCGATCAGGCTCAAATTCCCAGTAGTAGCATCAAGCTTTAAAATCCACAAATCTTTATTATCCCGTGATTCCGCCACTATAAAAGCCATAGTTCCCGAACGATTCCAATTTGGACTGCTTAGATTCACATTACGGTCTTCATTCTTTTTCTGCCTTTCTTCCAGCTGCTTAGGATAATCCTTGACATAATCTGGTAAATCTTTGATCCCCTGGATTTGTCCTGTATTTATTTTGTATACTGTATCTCTTGAGCGATCATAAATATAATTTTCAGACAGAGAGGACGGTTCTCCCACCTTGGCCCGGGTATTCATATCCTCTGTGTAACCAGAAGAGGTTACGTAATTAGGAACTATCGTCCCTTGTCCTCCAGCTGAAGGGATCATCAGTTTATAGGAAACATACTTCCCGTCAGGACTCAGCTCCAGGCCGGCAAGAAACTTGTCTTCAGTATAAATCGGCTTAATAACTTTTTCGTCTTGTCCTGGTTTATCCCTCCGCTCTGTGTGCTGTTTATTTCTTTTTTTAATGATATCAAAAAGTTGCTCCTGGTCATTCTTTAGCCAGGCATTCTGATCTAGGCTTTTTGCACGTTCAGCTTTTCCAGGCTTCTTGCCCTTTACAAAGTGAGTCAGCTGTTCCGTCTCACTGGTTTTCAGGTTTAGAGAAAAAAGATTATCTCCCTGTCTATAGGCAATATTTCCATTGGTAAGGAATTTTGCATTACTCTCCCTGTCTATGGTATAAGTAAGCCTTTGCTCTTTTCCACTTTTTAAAGCATACAGATAAATATCTCCGCCTTTTTCAGCTAAAGCCATCGAAGCATCGTTGCTGTAGGTATATCCGGGACTTAAAGTCTTTTCCATTGCTGTCTCGTCAGATTTCTGCGGTTTAAGGTTTGCTGTACTGACCCTATAAAGCTCATCTTTATCCTTACTTTCTGGGTTCCAGTTAAAGAACAAAGTCTTACTATCTTCCGACCAGCGATAATTAGAAGGGGAAACGCCTACCCACTTTTGACCACGCATAATTTTTTCTACGCTAAGCGGAGTGATTTGCTGGGCATGAGCAAGACATACAGGCCAAAGCAGCAGGATAAGGATTTTTTTCATCCGTATAATTTGTTTCAAGTTATTTTTACCGGACAACTTTGCCCGTCTTATCTAAATTCACATTAAAGGGTTTCAAATACCGGCTCAGAACCGCAAACTCCCGGCGGGTAATGACACGGTCACTATCATATTCAGTGCTAAAGTTATAACCTTTCTTCCAATTCTTTTTTACCTCCTTAATGGTATTTTCTAATGACAGACCGGCAACGTATGAGATCATTTTCAAAGTATTGTTAATCGTCATTTTTTCCTCTTTATGGTCATCAAACCAAATCTGAGCTTTGTAATAATAGGATTTTACCGGCTCTTTGATCTCAACAGAAAGAACTTCCTGGTCTGGTCTGAAATAGGCTGTCCCATTTGATATTTCTGCTTTCAGGAAACCGGAAAGACCAATCACCTGTATGTCTTTCCAGTTACTGTCTGCATTATTTACATCTGCAAATGGCGCTAATGATAGTTTATAATTGAGTAGTTCTCCCTGAATAAGCTTTAGGTTCGCCAGAGATATTTTTGTCTTAAAAAACACAGCATACGCTGCTGTTGCGCCGGCAGCCTGGCCTGCGACAAAACTCTCCTGATCAGGATTCAAGACTATCAGGTTCTCCTGCCCGGGCAGCATCAATTTGTCCATCAAAAGAAAACTTGCAGATCCACCGCTCAGAATATAACCCGACGCAACACTGGCCCTGTACAAGTAATCATCATAATTAAATGGTTTCCATTGAAGCGGTACTTTCGGAAGCTGCAGCGCATTACTTACTGTTCCGGTTCTATCCGCATTCACCAAAACACCGGCTTTGATGATTTTACCGCCTGTCAGTTCGATATTCCAGCCACTACCCGATCTTTTTATTTTGAGCAGGCCTGCTCCTCTGATGACAGTCAGGTTCTTTAAAGTATCTGTCCATGAACGAACTACAGTGCCTACTGTAGAATAGTCGACCAGCACCTGTCCCGCGTTACCCTTAATCCTTTTCAATATTTCCCCTTCAATTCCTGAAGCCTGACTATTGCCTAATGCTGAAAGCTGAAAATCCTGTGTGCTCAATATCAATGTTGTTTTTACACCCGACACTGCCGATTGGATTCCTGCCCCAACAGCACTGTTTCCATTTCCAATTACGACAACCCCTGTTTTGGTTGTCTGTGCTTGCGAAACATAGCTAAACACCGTTAGTGCCAAAACAATAAAAAATCCGCTTTTCATTTTGTATTTTTATTTAACTTATGCAATATCCTTTAAATGAATCTATTTTGGATGTAAAAGCACTAAAGGATTATTAATTTAACCTATTTTAACAAAAACCGCCAAAGGCTTCAAAATTATGATGCATACGATCAATTCTGTTTTTAAGGCCCAGCAAGCGTATAAATATACGCTTAGAGCGAGCAATGCAACACAAAGAATCAATAAATTAAAAAAATTGAAGGATAGCATTGAAAAACATGAAGATGCTATTTATGAAGCATTACAAAGTGATTTGAGAAAATGCACCTTTGAAGCAGCAGTAACAGAGCTTATTTTTATTTACGGTGAAATCGATTTCGCAATAAAAAACCTGAACGGATGGATGAAGCCCAAGTTTGTAGGAAAAACCATCACCAATCTTTTTGCAAAAAACAGGATATATTATGAGCCTAAAGGGGTCTGTCTCATCATTTCACCTTGGAATTACCCATTTCAGCTAATGATGAGCCCGCTTATATCTGCCATTGCTGCAGGAAATTGCGCCATACTTAAGCCATCTGAACTAAGTCCGGAAACCAGTGCCATTCTGTTAAAAATTATAGAAGAGTGTTTTGAAGATAGTGAAATTAGCTGTTTTGAAGGCGATGCATCCGTTTCTGCCGCGTTACTTACCCTTCCATTTGATCATATATTTTTTACCGGCAGCACTGCCATTGGAAAAGTAGTGATGGAAGCCGCAGCAAAAAATCTAACTTCGGTAACGCTTGAACTGGGTGGAAAATCTCCGGTAGTCCTGGATTCCTCGGCCAACTTAAAAAAAGCAGTAGAAAAGATAGCCTGGGGCAAACTAATGAATGCAGGACAAACCTGCATCGCTCCCGACTATATACTCATACCCGAGGACTTACAGCAATCCTTTATACAACAATATAAAGAAGCTGTTGAAAGAATGTTTTTTAACGGCAATCAGAAACCTGATACTACCATATATGCTAAAATCATAAATGACCGCCATTTTAATCGTCTTTCGGGCTTGATTAACGATGCATCTGCCAAAGGAGCTGAAATCATTTATGGCGGCGTCACAGACCCGTCAGAAAGAACCATTTATCCCACAGTGATTACAAATCTTTCTCCTGATGCAGAAATTATGAGAGAAGAGATATTTGGGCCGATTCTGCCCGTAATCCCTTTCAAAAAGCTGGACGATGCCATTGCAATGATCAATGAAAAAAGCAAGCCTCTGGCGCTCTATATTTTTAGTGAAAATAGTCAGAATATCCGTCACATCATCAAACAAACCAGCGCAGGGGGAACCTGTGTAAATGATGTGCTCATCCACATATCTAATCCAAAACTCCCTTTCGGGGGGGTTAACGGGAGTGGCGTTGGAAGTTGCCATGGGCAGTTTGGCTTTAAGACTTTCTCTCATGAAAGGGCGGTTGTATTTCAGTCCGGATTTGATGTTACAAACCTGATTTATCCTCCATATGAAAAGAAAAGTTGGGTATTGAGATGGCTGAAGCGGTTGATGTAACTAGCCAATCTTTACTGATGTCATTGTCAGTGATCCTCCGACAGCCTTATCATTGAACAGGGAAACTTCTTCCTTTTCATTTTTTAACCCCAGAGTATACATCAGCGGCAGATAATGTTCAGGCGTGGGGATCGCCAGCATCGCTTCCTTTCCGAGTCCCTGATAATTCATCAATGGCTTATGATCATTATTCATAATCAGAGTTTTAAACTTATCGCTGATTTGAATCGCCCAGTCGTACCCCCCTCCATGGATCATGGGCCAGCTGATCATCCTCAAGTTATGTACCATATTCCCGCTTCCAAGAATCAGAACTCCTTTTTTACGCAGTTGATAAATTTCTTTTGCCAACTCGTAATGATAGGTTGCGTCTTTGGTATAATCGATGCTCAACTGTAAAACCGGGATACTTGCATCGGGGTACATGTGTTTCACAACGCTCCATGCCCCGTGATCTAAGCCCCAGTCATGATCCAGTCCCACGGTCGTACTTTGTATTAACCTAGCTGTTTCCACTGCCAGCTCCACATTTCCATGAGCTGGATAAACTACATCAAAAAGCTGCTGGGGGAACCCTCCAAAATCATGAATGGTTTGCGGAAAATCCATAGCAGTAACATGGGTCCCTTTTGTAAACCAATGCGCAGAAACGACAAGTACGGCAGCGGGCTGAGGAATATCCTTGGCCACTGCAGCCCATTTTAAACTGAATTCATTGTCTTCAATTCCATTCATAGGAGAACCATGGCCAATAAATAAAACCGGCATCAGGGTTTCCTGAAAAGGTAAGTTACTTGTGAATCTTTTGAACTGGGATAAGGCAGTCATGATAATGGAATTGAAGACAATTGTTTATTTTACTTAGCCTGAGTAAACTCCAGGTTTAAAGTAATTTTGATGTCCTTAGCAATGCCGGCAGCAGTTGGATCATACTTAATGTTATAATCAAATCTATTGATACTTGTGGTCGCTGCAAATCCTGCTTTTGTATTTCCCTGCTGATCTTTAGCTGTTCCTCCATAAACTACAGCGAATACGACATCTTTCGTTACATCACGGATGGTCAGCTTACCATTCAGAACATAGGTATTGCCTTTGATCTTTTTAAATGATGTACTTTCAAAGGTCATCTTAGGAAACTTCTCCGCATTGAAGAAATCGTCAGTTTTAAGGTGATTATCCCGCATTTCTACGCTGGTGCTAATACTGTTTACATCAACGTTAAAGCTTATTTTTGCATCTGTAAGATCTTCTTTAGCGGCGGTAACTGTCCCCTCAAATTTCTTAAAAGACCCGTCAACAAATGAGATTCCCATATGCTTTACAGAAAAATTCACAAAAGAGTGCATAGGATCTACATTCCATTTGGTTTGTGCGAATGTCGCAGCGCTGA
This sequence comes from Pedobacter frigoris, assembly GCF_005116445.1. GTDB lineage: Bacteria > Bacteroidota > Bacteroidia > Sphingobacteriales > Sphingobacteriaceae > Pedobacter > Pedobacter frigoris. The sequence goes on along the minus strand of NZ_SWBQ01000004.1, from coordinate 154,463 downwards.
TTGACACGGCAATCAGGAATAAGAATAATTTCTTCATATTTTTTTGAATTAATGATTGTATAAAGTTATAACCAATCAAACTGCGAATTGTTGACCTATGATAAGAAATGATTTTACTTCAATACACTAAAAAAATTGAATTCTATACGCGCCAGATACATGCCTTTATTATATCTTCCAGGCAAGTTGCCTGCAAGCTCAAAGCGATACCCAAGATCTATTCTGGTTCTGCTGTTGAGAATCACCTGAACAGCAGGAGCCAGATCCACGTAAGATCTTCCGTTATCCGGATTTGTTTTCCCCAATACCTCGAAGTACAGGTTAAAATTAGGTTGGTTATAGTCCTTGTATACAAACGGCAACAACAGGTATCCAGAAGATAAGCTGTATCCTAACATTTCATCCGGCTGAGGCATCCCTGCCAACTGCTTTTCCGTAGACTCAAATGATTTATTATAGCTTAAAGTTCCTGAAAGGGCCAGCTTATGTAGTAGTTGCGTAAATATTACTCCTGTCTGAAATCCACTATTGTCCCCCTCCAGGTTAATATCCTCAGTATATGTCGGCCTTTTACTTGTACTTACACGGGCAAACGCAGCAGCTCTAAAATGGCTCTGCGCTTCATCCATCGATAAGAACCGATACTTCGCATATAAACTACCGCCTTCAACCCTGTATTTACCATCCATATCAGACATAAAACCCTGTGCATGGATCATCAGGTTTTTGTTGAAGCCGATCATAGCTTCAGGAATAAGCCTATTGGCAAATTCAGGCTTGAAGATGCCTTCACTTGTGATCCTGACCCCAATTGATTTTGACGGCATATTACTCGCAGGTTCTGTAAAAACATACAGTTCCTGAGATTTGGCGGTACTCATAAAGAATATGAGCACCGCCATTAAATTAAAGAATCTCATAAAAGCTGCTTAGATCGTTAAATGATAAATTCTTGTTTTCTTACCATTTATAGTTCCCGCACCAGCAGCATAAGTATCCGTTTTATACTGAGCTGCCTTTTTCTTAAATGACGATCCCGAGATAAAGTCTTTATCTACCACGCTTGCCTTTACCGGGCCATTCAGTGTCTTGTTCTTTGCGTTGAGGAACTTGTATACATTTGTACCTATCACAGCTTGCCCATTATCGTCTATTTTTGCATTATTGAAATTAAAAACTGCTGTTAAATTTCCAACAGAGAACCCGGCATCCTGCACCTTCTTTTTGATCTGGTCTATGTTAACTCCTTTGTTTTCCTTGAAGTCCAGCACAAATATGTTCTTGTTCAGATCGGGCTTAACACCTTCTACAAAATCAAGAGTCCTAAGCGCTTTTTCCGTTGCCTGCGAACACATAGAACAGGTAAGCCCTGTAACTTGTAATTCTGCCGTGGAAATTTGCTGTGCCGAAGTCTTAACTGAGGTAAATAGAATAAAAAATATACTTAAATATTTGATCGTTTTCATTTGAATTGCTTTTAATTGTGAATAAATTTTTGAAATAAATCGCGACTATAGATAGTCCTATCTATAACGGCAGTTAAATTTATTCCGGTCTAATTCCTAAAAATGCAATTGTAAATGTGCAGTGAAAGTACTGCGGAGAGCGGCGGAGCTTTATTCTCTACTTTATGATAGATATGAGAAACAACCGCTGAAAAAGACTTTCTGATTAAATGCCCTAAAAACAACTCTAAACTAAAGTCCTGCGGAAGCTTTACTTTAAATCCAGCTTCATGACTGTCTTTTACTTTTACATCGATGGATGAGTCTTTACAGCAGTCATGAGCCTTACTGGCTTTTTCTTCCCCTTTACAAGCTCCGCATTTTGCAGGCTTTGCCAATCGGACAGAAGAAAGTTTGCCACTGCAAAAATGCATGTTCAAGCCTATCCCGATTGCTGTAATTAGGTAGAAGGCGCACAAGCACATGGCTATTTTTTGTTGCAGTTTCATTATAAGCAAATATGAAGAATAATTCCCATAAAATATCTTTTGCGTGTTGATACTAAGTAAAATAATTGATAGGCTTCCGCTTGCCAACAAAAACATATTTAACTTAACTTAGCGCGAAATAATCACTAAAAATGAACAAGTTCTTTACCCTAATCTTATGCTGTTGCTTCTTTTCAGCGTTTTCTGCTAAGCCTAAACATCAATATGTTAGGATCAAAACAGCTAAAGGTGAATGCATCATTAAGCTTTACAATGAAACACCAAAACACCGGGATAATTTTATAAAATTGACGAAAGATCATGTTTTTGATGGCTCTTTGTTTCATCGGATTATTAAGGACTTCATGATTCAGGGAGGAGACCCTGATTCTAAAAATACCAAACCAAGAGAAGAACTTGGCAATGGCACCGTGGGATATACCGTGCCCGCCGAATTCAAGGATAGCCTCTTTCATAAAAAAGGAGCCCTGGGTGCGGCAAGGGATAACAATCCTGAAAAAGCATCCAGCGGGAGCCAGTTCTACATCGTTCAGGGCAAGAAGTTTACAGATGAACAGCTTGATGCCGTTGAAAAAAACCGCCTCCAATTTAAAATCCCGCAATGGCAAAGGGAAATTTATAAAACACTGGGCGGAACCCCTCACCTTGATAGAAATTATACCGTATTCGGGGAAGTTGTAAAAGGCCTGGAGATGGTAGACACCATTGCGGTTCTGGAAAGGGATTCAAATGACCGCCCCGTTACAGACATCAGCATGCAAGTTTCTGTTTTGAAACGAAGAGAAGCAAAAAAGCTGGAAAAAGAACTCAACAAAAAGATTAAACAATAATAGATATGAAGATCATCTCTTACAACGTTAACGGTATCCGCTCGGCTTCCACAAAAAACTTCTTCGGCTGGCTTCAGTCTACAGATGCCGATATGATTTGCTTACAGGAAGTAAAAGCGCTCCCTTCCCAGATTCCGGAAATTATTGCATTAATTGAACAGCTAGGATATCACCACTATTGGTTTCCTGCTGAAAAAAAGGGATATAGTGGGGTTGCCATTTTAAGCAAAATCAAACCCAATCATGTGGAATATGGTTGCGGAGAGGAATGGATAGATAAAGAAGGACGTATTTTAAGGGCCGATTTTGACTCTTTCTCTTTAATGAGCCTCTACATGCCGTCCGGCTCTAGTGGTGATGAGAGACAAGTTAAAAAGTACGAATTCATGCGTTTTTTTGACACATATATAGCCGGCCTCCGGTTGAGTTATCCCAATCTGATCATTTCAGGGGATTATAATATCTGCCATACTGCAATTGACATTCACAATCCGAAATCCAATGCCAATTCTTCCGGATTCCTTCCTGAAGAAAGGGAATGGATGGAACTGTTTTTAGGAAACGGCTTTATAGATACTTTCAGGCATTTCAACAAAGATCCCAACCACTATACCTGGTGGAGCTTCAGGGCAAATTCCAGAGCAAAGAACCTCGGCTGGCGTATCGACTATCATCTTGCCACCCAACCAATGCTGCAAAGGCTTAAACATGTTAAGATCTTGCCTGACGCCATCCATTCTGATCATTGCCCTGTTTTATTAGAATTAAATCCTCAATAATGTCTGCACTTCTAATCATAAATATCGCTTCCCTTGCTGGCATTCATGCCAAAGATACCCTTCAGCTAAAAGGCACCGCCATGGCGGAACTTCCAGAGATAAAAAATGCCTGGCTTTTGTGTAAGGATGGGTTGATTGCCGATTTTGGAACGATGGAAAACATTCCTTCGGGGTTATTGGACAGCATACCCACTGTTTCTGCCAATGGCGGCTACGTATTACCTTCCTGGTGCGATTCGCACACGCACGTTGTTTTTGCTGCACCAAGGGAAGAAGAATTTGTCATGAAGATCCAGGGAAAAAGCTATGAGGACATTGCAGCAGCAGGCGGAGGCATCCTGAATTCTGCAAGGAAACTTCAAATAGCAACCGAAGATCAGTTGTTTGAAAGTGCTTCAGCAAGACTTCACGACATGATACTACAGGGTACAGGTGCCGTGGAAATAAAAAGCGGATATGGTCTTTCCTTGGACAGTGAAATAAAGATGCTTCGCGTCATCAAAAGACTCAGAGAAACATTTCCTATTGCGGTTAAATCCTCATTTTTAGCTGCTCATGCTTTTCCTCAAGAATATAAAAATGACCATGAGGGATATATCCGGCTAATCATTGATAAAATGCTCCCACAAATAGCTGAAGAGGGCCTGGCAGATTACATGGACGTCTTTTGCGAACAAGGCTTCTTCTCTGTTGAAGAAACCTCGAGGCTTTTGGACGCCGGAGCAAAATACGGGTTGCCGCCTAAGATCCATGCCAATCAGTTGTCTGTTTGCGGTGCTGTGGAAACAGGAGTAAAACATAACGCTGTTTCCGTGGATCATCTTGAGGTTACAGACGATGCGGCAATCGAAAGTTTAGCTGGAAGCAACACCATAGCAACCTTATTACCATCCTGCTCTTTTTACCTGAACATCCCTTTTGCCAATGCAAGAGGCCTCATAAATGCAGGTATCCCTGTCGCCGTAGCAACAGACTTTAACCCAGGTTCTACTCCCTCAGGAAATATGAACTTTGTAGTCTCCCTTAGCTGCATCAAGCTAAGGATGCTGCCTGCGGAAGCCATTAACGCAGCGACCATTAATGGTGCTGCCGCAATGCAGCTAAGTGATCAGGTAGGAAGTATCGCAATTGGCAAGAAAGCAAATCTAATGATTACCCGACCAATGCCATCGCTGGCTTATCTGCCATATAGCTTTGGTCAGTCCCAGATAAAAATTGTTATATTAAATGGAAGGATCTACGATGGAAGGCCTTAAGATTTATACTCCTGAAGACATCAGAGCCCTTGTAAATATACGGGAAGGAGAAACCAAGCTCGGCGAATGCGTACAGTTTATTTTAAGTCTGGAGGAACTGGAAACATCAAGCGCTGCTTTCGTTTTAATTGGGATACCTGAAGATATCGGTGTGCGCGCCAATCACGGCATTGCGGGAGCCTCAAGCGCATGGCAACCTGCGTTGAAGGCGATATTAAATATACAGAGCAATCGTTTCTTACAGGGCTCAGAATTGCTTGTCCTGGGGCATTTTATTTTTAATGACCCAGAAGTGCTTGAAATCGGCGCGCTTCAACAAAAGGTGGAACAAATCGATACCATCGTATATGAACTAATTGAGCGCATTGTTGCTGCCGGAAAAACCCCCATAGCAATCGGAGGCGGCCATAACAATGCTTATCCCATCATAAAAGGAACCTCGCTCGCCAAACAAAGGGCAATCCATGTCATCAATATAGATGCTCATGCGGATTTGAGGCCCGCTACAGGCCGGCACAGCGGCAATGGATTTAGTTATGCGCTCAAACACAACTATCTGGGTAAATACGGAATTTTTGGCCTGCACCAAAATTACAATAACGAGGCGATTCTCCGGGAAATCGATAGCAATCCCGATATTTATACGATCTTCTTTGAAGAGGTATTGACCAATCCCAACTTCAAAATCCAGTACTGGAAAGAACTGGCAGAAAATTTTGAATCCCCTGGACTGGAAATCGACCTGGATAGCATAGAAAATGTACTTTCCAGCGCGGCCTCTCCTTCCGGGTTCAATTTAAATCTGATCCGCGATATCCTATTGACCTCAACCAAAAAGTATGCTTATTTGCACATTTGCGAAGGGGCTGTCGCCATGTCTGACGGCAGAACAGACCAACAAACCGCTAAGGTTATCGCTTACCTGGTTACAGACTTTCTAAAAAATCAGAAATAAAAATGCCCCGGAGCCTACGTCCCGGGGCATTCACCTATAACCTAATCCTAATATTTTAACACCTTAATCTCCGTCCTCCTGTTCTTCTGATGGTCTTCTTCAGAACATTCTACACCATTTCCGCAATTATTTAGTAACCGGGTCTCTCCATATCCCTGCGCTTCCATCCTGCTTCGCTCTACTCCTTTACTCACCAGATAATTAACAGCGGCCTGAGCTCGATTCTGAGACAAAGTCATATTATACTGATCTTTTCCCCTGCTGTCAGTGTGCGAAGACAATTCTATCCTTAGCGTTGGATTTTGAATCATGATGTTCAAAAGGTTATCCAGTGTCCTGGCCGCATCTGGTCTGATTGCTGATTTATCAAAGTCATAATGAATGTTTTTAAGTACAAAGATTGCTCCTGCATCCAGGTTGTTAATGCCTAGCTTTAATGTCACATACAGTGTTTTACTTCTGTCAAGCCCTTTTGTACTCACACCTTCTGTTTGTGAAAATTTACCGGCCTGGTTCGCAACCACATTGTAATCAGATTGCTGATCCAGCTGATAAACAAATTTCGCCTCCCCATCAGAAATCTGACTCATGTTTTTATCTGTTCCGGTATTCGTAAGCACAGTACTGATCCCTGGCAGTTTTGCATTATTATTAGCACTAATGGTTTCTCCGATCAACGTAAATCGTGGATCATCATGATAAATTTCTTTATAAATCAAGGCTCCTGATTTATCAAAATCAATGTCACTGATAGCTACCGGAATCGCCGCAATCCCATTCTTAACCGCTTTAATTTGATAACTTCCTCTTTGTGCCGATTTAATCCGCTCGGCTTCGCCATTTGAATTGCTGACAGACACTTCATCTCCTCCATTCCGGCTGATGGTTACCGTAACACCACTTAAGGCCAATCCAGTTTGCTTATCTTTCACAACGACCAGGATGTCTTTGGCTGAAACCACAGGAGCCACAGCTTTTTTAACCGGTGCTGCTTTCACAGGTGCTTGTCTTTTTTTGCTTCCAAAAGTAAATCTGATTCCTGCAGCCACATTAACAGCCTGAACAAAAGTCCTCTGACTCACAGGAACTTCCTCATAAAAATCACTTAAGTTGGTAATTTTATCACCTTTTATAGTAAAAACATCGGCTGAAGTAATTGCTTTTTTCTGTTGGTAACCACTAACATGAAATTCACTGGAATCTCCCCCAAAGTTTTTCCCAAACGTCCTGAGATAGTCTCCTTGCACAAAAACGCCCCAATTCTTATCTATATGATAAGACAATCTAAAACCACCAAGTCCCATCCAGGCTTTTGTAATACGGTTTGGATTATTGGTATAATAATTATCAAATAAGTTTAATGCGGGCCCCACAGCCTGGTTGATGAAGACAGACTGTGTATATTCAGGAAAGCCCTGAAACAATACTCCGCCACGCAGAAATGCCTCCAGATCTAATTTACCTAAAGCGGCTTTATAAGATGGGCCTATACTGACCCCAATGTGCTGAAATGAAGGATGATTTACATAATCCGTTGCAATGTAACCATTACTAAAAAAGACGCTGTCGAATTTCCTGATGTCGTGGTTCAGAAACCTTGCATCGACTCCTATCCCCCAATTATTGCCTTTAAAATACTTATCGATCGCTATGCCGGCATGATACCCATTTTTTGCCCTGCCGACATCTCCCTTATAAGCGCCCATCGGCATGCTTAATCCACCAAATGCTGCGATCTGCAGTTTGCCGGTCCTTTCTCCGGATAAAGTATCCGAAAGCTTTTGTGCCCAACTTAAAGTGGCCACCAACATCATTATCCATGTAAATATTAACTTTTTCATAATCACTCCTTTCATTTATGTGAACTGTTTGGAGAGATATCAGGCAATAGGAATTTTTGTTACCTATTTTTATGAAATAATTAGAAAAAGTAGATTTTATCTGGTGTAATGCATAGATCAAGGGCAATGTCATTTTCATGAACATCATTAATAACATCTACAGGAGCGAAGAAATTAAGCCCTACCTTGACGGTAAAAATCCCATTCAGAAACCGGTCGTAAAAACCTTTACCATACCCTACCCTGTATCCCTTAAGGTCAAAACCAAGCAAGGGGATAATCACCATATCAACCGCCCCTTCATGAAGATTTGTTTTTTGGGGTTCTAGAATGTTATAACTGTTTTTTTCCAGTCTTTTTTTTCCTTCATAAACGTAATTGGACATAAGAAAAGTGTCGAAATCCGCTCTTGGAACAATAATTTTAATTTCAGGATGAGCCAGACTCAGCCAATCAATCAACAAAAAGGTATCTGGCTCTTTTTTTTCTGCAATGGGAAGGAATATATGGAGGGTTTTAATAGCGTCGAAATCAAGATTCTTAAACTGTGCTAATAATTTTGAATTAAAGACAGAGGCCTCTTCCGGCGACAAGCCTTTACGCTGTAACAGCGCCTGTTTTCGGACTTCTGCTTTATTCATAGACAAACTTAGGCAAATCTCCCAATTTAGTGTAAAAAAAGATGGCTTCGGGAACCACTCCGAAGCCACAATCAACCTAAACCTAAAACTAAACTATGAAAATTCTTATTTTACTCTTTCTATATAGTCACCAGTACGAGTATCAACCTTAACTTTATCGCCCTGATTGATAAACATTGGGACTTTTATCTCTACTCCTGTCTCTACAGTAGCATATTTCAATGCATTTGTAGAAGTATCACCTTTTACTGCAGGCTCCGAATAGGTTATTTCTAATTCAACATGTGAAGGTGTTTGTGCCATAATTGGTTCATCACTTTCAAAAGCGATGATCACATTCATTCCTTCCTTTAAAAACCGAACACTTTTACCAAATAATAATTTAGGTATGTTAAATTGTTCGTATGTAGTATTATCCATTACTACAAGTGCGTCGCCATCTTCATACAAATACTGGTAATCGTTGGTCTCCACACGGCAAATCTCTACATCTTCATCTACACGAAATCTATATTCAACCAATTTACCGGTCTTAACATTTCTCATCCTGGCCTGGTAGAAAGCACGCAAGTTACCCGGCGTACGGTGTAGAAATTCTTCTACTTGTACCAATTCTCCGTTGAAACGAAGGATATTACCATTTTTTACTTCTGATGCTTTTGCCATTTTTCTTTGAAATTGTGCCTAAACTTTCGGCCTTTTTTCGTGCCGCAAAGGTAAGACTATTTATTAATTATACAATAGTAATTTTAAATTATTTTTTTTATGCCTTTTAACACCCCAAATAAAGCGCTTAAGCAGTATTGCAAATATAATTTTAAGTTATTTATAATCCATTATCCGAACGAAATGGTTACAAAAGGAATACTCATCTTCTTGATTGGAACCTACAATTACAAGTTTATTCTTGCTGAATTCTTTCATCAGTTCATGATACCAGTTAAGCCCCTGAACATCCAGATTCGACGTAGGTTCATCGAGTAACAATAAAGGACTATTGGTACAGCAAGCCAGAGCAAGCTTGGTACGCTGCTTCATTCCTGAGGAAAAGTATTTTAAAGCCTTATCCTGAGATTTAGCCAGCCCCAATAAATCCATCACATCAGATTTACTGATTCCTTCGTACAACCCTTTAAATTGAAAATGAAAATCAATCGTCTCCTGAAGCGTAAATTCTTCAATCAGATCTACATAAGGAGCGGCAAAGCTCACATATTGATAAATGTCCTCCAATGAAACCGGCCGGCCCTGGTCATAAACTATTTTCCCCTCCGAAGAGGATAAATTACCCAACACAATGCTCAACAGGGTTGACTTTCCCGAACCATTAGGACCAAGTATTGCATACTTCCCGCCCGATTCAAACCGGTAGTCTATTCCCCTGAATATCCATTCCTGATTAAATCTCCGCCCAATGTTCGTTAAAGTAATCGTCATCAGCGCTCAGCTTCCTGAACCGAAACCTTTCATTACACCCCGGTTAGAGTTTCTAATGAAATCTACGATTTCGTCACGAATTTCCGTAGGCTTAAACTCTGCTTCAATCATATCCAGAGCCTTGGTTACATTGTTGTGCTTTACAAAAAGCACCCTGTATATTTCCTGAATTTCGTTTATTTTCTCCGATGAAAAACCTCTCCTCCTCAACCCTACAGAATTGATTCCGGCATAGGAAAGTGGCTCTCTTGCAGCTTTTACATACGGTGGAACATCTTTACGAACCAGGGAGCCACCTGTCACAAATGCATGAGCTCCTACCTTCACAAACTGATGTATGGCTACCAGTCCTGCCAAAACCACATAGTTTCCAATAGTAATGTGCCCGGCCAGGGTGGTGCTGTTAGAGAAAATACAATAATCACCAACTTCGCAGTCATGTGCAATGTGAGAATATGCCTGAATCAAACAGTTGCTCCCAATTACGGTTTTCCATTTATCCTTTGTTCCCCTGTTGATCGTCACACACTCCCTTATGGTTGTGTTGTCACCAATCTCAGCCGTGGTTACCTCTCCTGCAAATTTCAGATCCTGAGGCACTCCGGAAATCACTGATCCTGGAAAAACACGACAGTTTTTACCAATTCTGGCGCCGTCCATAATCACCACGTTAGATCCTATCCAGGTACCTTCACCGATTTCCACATCCTTGTGAATGACTGCAAAAGGTTCTATTACTACATTATCGGCAATTTTTGCCTGAGGATGTATATATGCTAAGGGTTGTATCATGCTGTTGGTTCGCTATCTTTTACTTTTACAATTTGTGCCATCATCTCCGCTTCTACAACAACTTTCCCTGAGACCATTCCAACACCTTTCATTTGGGCAATACCTCTTCTGATTGGTTCCATTAAATCACATCTGAAAACAATTGTATCACCGGGTAAAACCTGCGCCCTGAAACGAACATTGTCGATTTTCAGAAAGTATGTCAGGTAATTTCTTGGATCAGATACAGTACTTAAAACCAGTACTCCTCCTGTTTGGGCCATGGCTTCAATCTGAATTACACCAGGAAAAACAGGGGCTCCGGGAAAGTGCCCCTTAAAGAACTCTTCGTTCATGGTTACATTTTTCACGCCTACCACGTGCGTTTTCGACAATTCAAGAATCTTGTCAATAAATAGAAATGGTTGTCTGTGAGGTAAAATATCCATGATCTGAACCACGTCGTAAAGCGGCTTTACTGTAGGGTCATATACGTGTTGTATTTTTTTATTCTTCTCTTTTTTAATTGCCGCCTTTATCTTTTTCGCAAAAGCGACGTTTGCCGCATGACCAGGCCTTGCTGCCATGATGTGGCCCTTAAGATGAACCCCTACGAGGGCCAGATCGCCAATCATATCTAACAATTTATGTCTTGCCGGCTCATTCTGGTACCTCAGCTCCATGTTGTTCAGGATTCCTTGTGGGGCTACCTCCATCGCGCTTCTGTTAAAAATAGAAGCCAGATGATCCAGTTCTTCCTTGGTTACTTCTTTGTCTACAATTACTATTGCATTATTCAGATCCCCTCCCTTAATGAGATTGTTCTGAAGCTGATATTCCAGTTCATGTAAAAAACAAAATGTTCTGCACGACGCTATTTCCTTTTTAAACTCCGCAATGCTTGAAATTCCAGCATGCTGGCTACCCAATACCGGCGAATTATAATCAATCATGCAGGTAAAACGGTAGTCATCCAAAGGCATCGCTACAATTTCTACCTTTCTGTCCGGCTCTGCATAAGTGATATTATGGGGTATTTGAAAATATTCTCTATCAATTTCCTGTTGCTGTATCCCTACAGACTCGAGCGCTTCAATGAACAGTATGGCACTACCGTCCATAATCGGAGTCTCCGGACCGTCCAGTTTCATCAGTACATTGTCCAGATCCATACCCACCAAAGACGCCATCACATGCTCCACCGTGCTTACACTCGCGCCGTCTTGCGTAATCGTAGTTCCCCTTGCAGTATCAGTAACATTGTCGCAATCAGCATCAACAATAGGGCTACCCGGCAAATCCGTTCTTTGAAATTTAAAGCCGTGATTTTCTGGCGCCGGACAAAAAGTGAGCGTAACATTTGCTCCTGTATGGAGGCCAACTCCTGTTACAGAAACTTCGTTTTTTATAGTTTTTTGCTTAACGTTCATTATTATTTATTGTACTGTTTTGATCAATTAATGCCTTTAATTGCTTTATAGTTGACTCTAAAAATGCAATTCTCTTTTCCACAGCAGGCAATTGTTTAAAAATAACAGATGCCCGCATCCAATCCCTCAGCGGCTGCGCCGGACTTCCATGCCATTGCTTATTCTCTTCTGATGTATTGAAATTAATTCCCGCCTGGGCACCGATCTGCGTTCCCTTTGCCAGCGAAAGGTGTCCTGCAATACCGACCTGTCCTCCAATAACAGACTTCTCCCCAAGTTTCGTGCTTCCGGAGATGCCTGTCTGAGCCGCAACCACGCTATGTTCACCGACATCCACATTGTGAGCAATCTGGATCAGATTGTCCAGCTTTACGCCTTTTCTAATGAACGTGGAGCCCATGGTAGCCCTGTCAATTGAAGTATTTGAACCGATCTCAACATCGTCTTCAACAACCACATTTCCGATCTGCGCTATTTTAGAATAAGTCCCGTCTTTCTGCGGAGCAAATCCAAAACCATCACTTCCGATTACCGTATTGGAATGAATCATTACCCGGTCACCTATCAGAGATTTATTGTAGATTTTTACACCAGGAAAAAAAACACAGTTATTCCCGATCTTTGAATCCGGACCGATATATACCTGTGCCATGACCTTTGTATTGTCCCCAATCACAACGTTTTCAGCGATATAAGAAAATGCCGCTATAAAAACGTTTGACCCCATCTTTACCGACGGGTGAATAAAACAAGGTTGTTCTATTCCTGATTGTGTATTCATTTGGTTAACCTCGTTATACTTCTCCAGCAAAACAGAAAAAGCACTATAAGGATCCGCCACCTTTATAAGTGTACTTTTTACCGGCTCCGAAGGCACAAAATCCTGACCAACGATTACTACTGAAGCATTCGTTGAATATAAGTAATTTTCATATTTTGGATTTGATAAAAAGCATAAAGAACCGGCTTGGCCACTCTCTATTTTAGAGAGTTCTTCAACCTTCGCATCTGCATCGCCCTCAATGGTGCCATTTATAAATTCGCTTATCTGCTTGGCAGTAAATTGCATTTTACAAAGTTATATGTTAAATTGATATGAACAAATAAACCTATTTAGGTTAGTAATACACCCTTGGATGTAAGAAACTAAAAACGGGATTAAAAATTAATTATTTTGTTAAATTATGCTAAATAATTCTGGGATAGCATAATATGTGTTTTTTTACTGTCTTGTCTAAAGATTCTAAGTTAGATAAATCTGAGGCTTTTACAATATCTATAGTGGTATTGTTTTTTAGAAGAATGTTTATATTACTATTCCCTGCATCATAAGCCCTGTTCGTTACCACATCTGTAAAAACAAAATAAGCCGCTTCCGCTTCTGTCAGTTTCAAAGAGTCCATTACATTTCTAGTCAGGATTTCAACCCTGTCTGCATCCGGGGCGGCATTGCTCATCTCAACCTTATACAAATTCCTGTTGGTGAGCATAGTACATAGCTGCGACAAAATCCTGTCCGGATGTGTTTTCCAAACCTTTATCGCAGCAAAAATGTCCTGGTCATCGAGCAATGCAAACATCGCAAGGTGCTCCTCAGAAGAAAAGAACTCCTGCTCCGAAATGTCCTTTTTTAAAAAATGTTCCAATGCCGGAGTGGCAAATAAGCTTGCTCCATTTGCAGAAAGCTCCTTTGCTCTTTTCAATATTTTCACCAAAACCTGCTCTCCTGAGACAACAGTTTTGTGCAAATAAACCTGCCAGTACATCAATCTTCGGGCAATCAAAAAGTTCTCAATGGAATAAATGCCTTTTTCTTCGATAACCAAGTCGTCGTCCAGCACATTAAACATTTTAATGATCCTGTCAAAACTGATCACACCTTCACTTACTCCGGTAAAAAAACTATCCCTGTTCAGGTAGTCCATCCTGTCAAGATCCAGTTGGCCAGAAACCAGTTGTGCCAGAAACCGCTTATGGTATTTGCCTTTAAAAATATCAATAGCAGGAGTAAGCCTTCCGTCAAACTCAGCGTTAAGCTTTTCCATGATGAACATAGAGATATCTTCATGTCTGATTCCGTTGACCAAAGAATGCTCCAGTGCGTGAGAAAAAGGACCATGACCGATGTCATGCAGTAATATGGCAATTGTGGCAGCCTCTTCTTCTTCACTTGTTATTTTATGTCCCTTCCCCTTCAACACCTCTATAGCAAGGCTCATCAGATGCATCGCACCCAATGCATGATGAAAACGGGTATGAAGCGCGCCGGGATATACCAGATGCGTCATTCCCAATTGCTTGATATATCTTAACCGTTGAAAATAGGGGTGTGAGACGAGATCAAATATGATTGCCGATGGAATATTAATGAAACCATATACAGGATCATTGATGATTTTCTTTTTGTTCAATCCTTGAAAATAAATTATACGGTACAAAAATTGCTATTTTTATCCATAGTTAGAAAGAGAGATCCTTTTTTTGACAAATTAATTTACATTTTTATAAAAATCATAATGCAGGAAACCAAGATTTTATGGGCCGATGATGAGATCAACTTATTAAAACCACACATATTATTACTCAACGAAAAGGGCTACCATGTCACTACTTACACCAATGGTAATGACGCGCTGGAAGCCTTTGGCAAAGAACACTTTGACCTTGTGTTTCTTGATGAGAACATGCCTGGAATGAGTGGCCTGGAAACACTTACTGCCATTAAAAATATAAGAAGTGACGTCCCCGTCGTTCTAATTACCAAAAGCGAAGAAGAAAACCTGATGGAGGATGCCATCGGCTCTAAAATAGATGATTACCTGATCAAGCCGGTTAATCCTAAACAAGTGTTGTTAACTATCAAGAAAATACGCGACAATAAACGCCTGGTTAGTGAAAAAACATCTATGGCTTACCAGCAGGATTTCAGAAGACTGGGCATGACATTGAATGACCGGTTAAGCTATGAGGAGTGGGTTGAGGTATATAAAAAGCTGGTATTTTGGGAATTAGAACTTGAAAAGCTTGACGATCCGCAGATGCATGAAATTCTAACCATGCAAAAGTCAGAAGCCAATATGCAGTTTTCAAAATTCATAGAAGACCACTATCTGGGCTGGGTAAATGGCAAAGGAAAAGCTCCTCTGCTGTCCAATGAACTATTGAAAAAGAAAGTATTTCCGCTGATCAACAACAATGTTCCTGTTTTTTTTATTCTCATCGATAACCTGCGCTACGATCAATGGAGGATCATCAACCCATTGATTACCGAACATTTCCGCATGGATGAGGAAGATACTTATTCCAGTATCCTGCCTACAGCTACACAATATGCGCGTAATGCCATATTTTCAGGCTTAATGCCTCTTGAAATGGAAAGAAGATTCCCGGGACTTTGGCAAAACGATGATGACGAGGGAGGGAAAAACATGCATGAAGGAGCATTTCTTGCCGATCAGATCAAAAGAAGCCTGCGCAAAGACTGTAAGTTCAGCTACAATAAAATACTGACCTACGACGATGGAAAGGCCCTCAATGAGCAGGTCAACAATCTCCTGCAAAACGAATTCAATGCCATTGTATACAACTTTGTCGATATGCTTTCTCATGCCCGCACAGACATGCAGATGATCCGTGAGCTCGCAAATGATGACGCCGCATACCGTTCACTCACACTATCCTGGTTTGAACACTCTCCCTTAATGGAACTACTGAAAAAAATAGCGCAGAAAAATGTGAAGCTGGTCATCACAACAGACCATGGAACCATCAGGGTAAAACATCCGAGCAAAGTTATTGGAGATAGGAATACCAATAGCAATCTCCGTTATAAACAAGGCAGGAATTTGAATTTCAATGCAAAAGAAGTGTTTCTGATCAAAAATCCTCATGAGGCACAATTGCCGAAGATCAACATCAGTTCAAATTATATATTTGCAAAAGAAGACCGCTATTTTGTGTACCAGAATAACTATAACCAATTTGTAAACTACTACAATGAAACTTTCCAGCATGGGGGCATTTCCCTGGAAGAAATGATCATTCCAATAGCGACTTATAGTTCGAGATAAACATGAAAATAAAAGTAAACCGTTTGTCAGACCTCGACGAAGCCGCCCAATCTCTGCTCAGCTTCGCCGGGGACAATAAGTTCTTTATATTTGAAGGTGATATGGGTGCCGGGAAAACTACCTTCATCAAAGCCATTGCCGCCGCCCTTGGCGTACTGGATACTGTATCCAGCCCCACCTTCTCCATTGTAAATGAGTATGTAGCGGGCGAAGATGTTATCTATCATTTTGATTTCTATCGTATCAAATCCATACAGGAAGCATACGACATTGGCTATGAAGAGTATTTTTATTCGGGCCACACCTGTTTCATAGAATGGCCGGAGAAAATTCAGGAATTATTGCCCGAAAGCTACATCAAGGTTGAAATCTTTACCGTAAACGAAAACGAACGAATGCTCTCAGTTTCAAAAATATAAGGTCTTTTTTTTGACTGTTTATCGTAATTTTTCTTAATTTCAAGAAAAAATCATTTAAACAAAATGGCTACAGGATTACGCGAAGGTATGGCCGCTATTGCCCAGAAAGGTTTGGTACAACCCAAGGAGGCAATGTCAGAAACACAACAAAAAAACAACAGCCTCTACATTGGCATTCCGAAAGAGATTTCCTTTCAGGAAAACAGGATCGCATTAACCCCGCTGTCAGTTGCATTGCTGGTACACAATGGGCATAAAGTCATCATTGAAAGTGGGGCCGGAGTTGGTGCCAATTTCTCCGACAATGATTACAGCGAACAGGGTGCCATCATTTCTTTCAACAAAAAGGATGTTTTTGATGCTGATATTCTCGTAAAAATTGCGCCGCCCACGATAGAAGAAGTAGGCCTCATGCACAAAGGCCAAACCCTCATATCAGCGCTTCAAATGGGAGAATTGAAAGAAAGCTACCTCAAAGCCTTGCTAAACAAAAAGATAAATGCCCTCTGTTTTGAAAATCTCCGCGATGAAGGCAATATCCTGAGCGTAGTGCGGGCAATGAGCGAAATTGTCGGAGCTACATCAATTTTTATCGCCGCTGAATACCTAAGCAATGTAACCGGAGGAAAAGGCCTCATGCTGGGTGGATTTACAGGGGTGCCGCCTACCGAGATCGTCATCCTGGGCGCGGGTACTGTCGGCGAATACGCAGCCAGAACTGCCTTGTCGCTGGGAGCAGAAGTGAAAGTGTTCGACAGCTCTATTTATCGCCTTAGACGCCTTCAAAATAACCTTGGAAGCAGGGTGTTCACGTCAGTAATGCAGCCTATCGTATTGGAAAAAGCGATTGTTACCTGTGATGTGGTAATCGGGGCTATCAGAGCCTCTCATGGACGTAGTCCCTGCATCATCATGGAAGAAACAGTCAGCCGTATGAAACCAAATTCGGTTGTCATAGATGTCAGCATTGATCAGGGAGGCTGCTTTGAAACCTCTAAAGTGACCAATCATAAAGATCCTGTGTTTAGGAAATATGATGTCATCCACTATTGTGTGCCAAATATCGCTTCCAGAGTACCCAGGACTGCTTCTTATGCCCTTACCAATATCTTTTCACCAATCCTTGTCGACATTGGCGATATGGGAGGCCTGATGAATGTGGTGTGGAATAAACCCGGAATCAGGGAGGCGCTCTACATTTATCAGGGGCACTTGACGAATAAAGACCTGGCCAGCATGTTCAACCTGCCTTTTAAAGACATTGAACTTTTGGTTGCGGCCAATCAGTAACAATCCCATGAAAAGCCTTGCTTATCTTATAGCCTTCTTTTTTTACATTGTGCTAAGCGGCTTTATTTGCCTTGCTCAGCAAAATTCCGAAAATCCATATGGCCTGAAAATCATCAGCTCATTTCAGGAATATTCAACTTCATACCAATCAACTCCAGGTTATAAACTTGTTGAACTCAAGAAAGTCATTCCCAATATTGTCCTAGATATAAGATATGCCTCCAAAAACAACTTTATGAAGGAGGTCATGTATAAACAAGCACGTGCATTTGCCAGAAAACCTGTTGCAGAACAGCTAAAAAAGATCCAGTCCGAATTAAACACAAAAGGATATGGCCTAAAGATATTTGACGCTTACAGACCATACGCAGTGACCCTTGCTTTTTATGAAAAAGCGAGCGACAAACGTTTCGTCGCTGATCCGAAAAAAGGTTCTAAACACAACCGCGGTTGCGCAATTGACCTCACATTGATAAACCTAAAAACAGGAAAGGAAATTCAGATGCCAACTCCTTATGACAGCTTTCAGGCGGCCGCAGCAGCCAATTATTCAAAATTGCCGCCTAACGTCATTAAAAACCGCGAAATGCTGATCTCTGTCATGCAAAAACATGGTTTCAGGGTCATCGCTCATGAATGGTGGCATTTCGATTTCGTAGGCTGGAAAAACTACCCGTTAATGGATATCCCCTTCGAAAAGCTGTAATCAATAATGATCATGGAGATAGGTAATCACCCTTTCAATCTCCCTTCTGACATCCGCCGTAGCAGTCACAAAATTATTGTTCATAAACGAAAAGATGTAAGTCCGATTCTTCCTGGTGATGACATAACCACTCTGACAATAATTGTTGGATAAAGTCCCTGTTTTACCAAAAACAAAAGGATGGTCTGTCTTTGGATAAGCATTTTTTAATGTTCCCGACTTTCCTCCCGCAGGAAGCATATTGTAGAGTTTTCCTGAATCTCCTACCACTCCGTAAATCTCCGCCAGTAAAGTCACCAAATCCCTGGGCGTGATCAGGTTATATCTTGATAATCCGGATCCATCCACCCATACCGGTGCATCGGGCAGGTTATTCAAATAATTTTTTCTCGCATACGCGATTACCGTTTCTGTATTCATCTCCAGCCCAGCCTGATCAGCACACAGCAGTAACAACTGTTCTGCAATAAAATTATCGCTGGGAATCAGCATTTCCTTCAGGACAGAATCTCTTTTTTCACTGTAAATCGCCTTGCTCTTCTCAGGGATTTTCATTGATACCAAACCGACAGGTTTCCCTAAAAGACTTTCCAGCAAAGCTTTGGTGAGCTCCGGCGATGTTTTATAGGGCACCTGCTGTATATAATTCCGGGGGGCTGCTTTAGCAGGATACCCGAAATGATTCCCGCGCTGTGTTCTGATCACTTTAAAAACAGTGTCTTTCCGCATGGTGTCAGGAACCACAGCGTCTATAAATAGATCCGGACTGATCGTTAAAGCGCCTTTCTGGCTCCTCATCGTCATCAGGTTGTCCATTATTGGCAGTTCCGTGAGTTCTGACTGGTAATAATCGTTATAATCGTCCCATGCCCAACCCCTTCCATAGAATGCCCCGGTATACCGTCCTGTTGAGAAAAACAGTTTCTTATCTGATCCTTTTAAAAATTGCAGCACTTTTTCCGATTTTAATCTTGACTGTAAAAACGATGGGTCTCCCGTCCCCCAAAATATCAGCGAGTCATTGCGGATCATGTACCTGATCCCAACCACCGAATCCTGAAGCATTTTTAAACTCGTATAAAAAGTAAGCAGTTTGGTATTGGAAGCCGGGATAAAATATTGACCTGAATTTCTTTCATAAATCATCTTTCGCCCAGCTAAATCGTACACTGCTAAGCCCACATGATGTTTTTTAAGCACTTCAGACTGCTTCAAAAATAGGCTCATCTTCCGCGAAATTTTACGTTCCGTAGAACAGCCCAATATTAAACCCCATAAAGAAACAAGAATTAATACTTCTTTTAATTTATTTTTTGCAGTCGCTTTATACATACTGACAACTAATTTATTAAATTAGTTTAAATGATCCCCTTATGCGTGCTGTTAGTTTCTTTTTATTTAAGATTCTTTTCATTTCAGCTATCACCCTATCCTTGGTCGTAAATCACGTCAATGCCCAGCAATTTGAATTTTCCGGAGATAGAAAAAACCAAACCATAAACTTTAATCTTGTCCGAAACCTTGTTATTGTTCCCTTGTATATTAATGGAAACGGCCCTTTTAATTTCATCCTGGACACAGGTGTCGGTCCATTAATCATCACCGACACCTCCATTGTCAAAGATTTAAATCTAAAGAAATTACGCCCCGTGAAGATGAATGGCTTGGGTAAAGGCCTTGAAATAGATGCTTTTATTTCCAATGAGATCTATGCCAAAATAGGTAAAGCTGAAATCGAAAATATCCCAACCGCTATTCTGAAGGAAGATGTATTCGCCCTATCCAGTTATGTAGGAGTTCCAATTCACGGACTCTTGGGCTACTACTTCTTCAACAGCTTTGTGGTAGAGCTAAATTATACCGGCCGAAGACTTAAATTTCACAGACCCGAAACCAAAAGGAGAATTGAGGGAGAAGCCATTCCGATAGAAATATTTAACAATAAGCCTTATATGTCTGTTCATATGGATATTCCCGGACTCGGCACCAGATCGCTTAAAGTGGTTATAGACAATGGGGCAAGCCATGCGATATCTTTGGAGACATTAGACGAAAACCCATTTCCAATCCCAACGGCATCTATAAAAGCGAATCTTGGAATAGGCCTCAGCGGCCCCATAAGCGGTAGTGTTGCAAGGATCCCTTCTCTGAGAGTAGGCAGTTTCATTTTAAATGACGTAATTTCTTCTTACCCCGACTATGACAATGCCGCCAGAAAAACTTTGTTTTTAAACCGAAATGGGAATCTCGGCGCAGAAATCCTCACCCGTTTCAACATTACCTTCGATTACAACAACAACTTCATGTACCTGAAGCGAAACTATAACTTCAGGAGACCATTCGAACACGACATGTCCGGCATGGAAATATTCGTTGATGATGCCCTCACCAAAAGGTTTTTTATCAGCAGAATTGAACCGGAATCCCCTGCCGTAGAGGCCGGGCTCCTGGTAGACGATGAAATCCTGTCCATTAATTTCATGACTGCGGGCACCATGACCTTAAACGATGTTTCCAAATTCCTGAGAATGGAAAACGGAAAAACCTTGTACATAGCGATAAACAGAAAAGGAGAACTCCTCATTAAAACGATAAAATTGAAGAAACGAATATAAATTTTTAGTTTTGCCCATGACAAAATTATACCGTTCACTACTTTACCTAAGTTTCATCTTTTTATTAAGCTCCTGCGGATCTGATCACAAAGAACAAAAAGCGAATACAAAAGCAAAAGATAAATCCGAAGAAGAAACACCCAAAGAGCGGCTAAATTTTGATCACATTATCGGCATCAGGTATACCGAAGTAAGGCGCCGCTTTAGTAATGGATTGTCATTTGATAAAATAGGGTTTCAACAAGAACCTTCCTGGATCCTTGAATTCCAGTCCAATGACACTGTAAAAGCCTATAGCCCCGTAAAAAAAAGAATGTTGCCTTTCTTCCTGATGTATGATCACGGAGATGTATACAATTTTGCAAAAGAGTACTTCCGAATTAAAAAGGCCACAAAAGACAGCCTGGTTTTCCAGAGACTTCAGGTAGACAGAAAACAAATCGATAACGGCGTCAAGTCAGACGTAAATATGATTTTTTATGCCGATTCTTACATTAAAAACATCCTAAAAACAACACCCGGGGAGCTTCAAAAGCCGAATAGTGCCGATACGGTATTTATCCGGATGCTGGCCGAAAAATCTAACCAGGCCCCTACCGATACCAGCAAAACATTTGCCGGCAGACAACCCGCACAATTCATTTCAACCAGCCCTCTGATGAAGGTAGAAAAGAAAAGTACAGTAGACGAATTCAGTGGCAGGACTGTAGCATTTGATTACTTGTTTCCGAAATACAGGATAGAGATAAAAAAGGCATACCAGGACTTTGCCTATGACATCAAGGTAATTGTCGACGCACAAGGAAATATTCACCTCGTCTCCTTCTATAATTCTTTACCTGAATTGGAGGAATCAAGGAGAAAAATAGTAAAATCCATCATCGATATTTACCTCCGCAATCTCTTAAAAATCGTTCCCGGAACTACTCTTGGAATACCTCATTCCAGCGAAATAAACCTGGTTGTTGTAGGCAAAAAAGCGGGCAAATAATTGCCTTGGTGTTTATATTTATCAAAAAATGAAGCATTTGTCTTTTAATAAAAAATAATATGTACATTGCACACTTAATTTTTTAATAAATAATACAATGCAAGAAGGAACAGTAAAATTTTTTAATGTAACTAAAGGTTTCGGATTCATTATCCCTGCAAACGGAGATAGCGAAATCTTTGTACATTCAACAGGCCTTATCGATGAAATCCGTGAGAATGACAAAGTTGAATACGATGTTGAGAGCGGAAAAAAAGGCTTGAACGCGGTTAATGTTAAAGTAATCTAGATTATAAAGACATAAATTGTACAAGGGACTACTTAGGTAGT
Source organism: Pedobacter frigoris (assembly GCF_005116445.1). Lineage (GTDB taxonomy): Bacteria > Bacteroidota > Bacteroidia > Sphingobacteriales > Sphingobacteriaceae > Pedobacter > Pedobacter frigoris. The sequence goes on along the minus strand of NZ_SWBQ01000004.1, from coordinate 132,148 downwards.
CCCTTTTTTTTGCATAATTTTTTGTTGTGCTTTAAAGCCCTCGCGGTTGGGCGCTGTTCGACCCTCGTTCTAAGTGAGTGCACTATGAGTGCACCATGAGTCCACCATGAGTCCACCTTTCCCCAGTAAAAACGTGGACTCACCCTGCAGATACACTTCGATCAAGCTGCTCGCACCATAACTCAGGCCCGAGCTTATCTTCATCTGAGCAACAGTCCTTACCGGCCAAAAATAATTATTGCTGTTTCTTTTTCTCCTGGATGAGTTCTAGCAGGATTTCTGGTTCATTAGTGGTAATGAATTCTATTTTACTTTTTAAAAGCCACTCCATATCTGCAATTTCATTTACCGTCCAGGCATTAATAGTCAGGCCAAGTTCTTTTGCTTTTAAAAACCATTCCCCCTTCTGGTACACACTGAAGTGGTAATCAGCGCCATAAAACCCGTCCTGCTTCAGCTTTTCAAGAGGGACATCTCCCTTTAAATAAGCCACGTTTGCTTTTGGATTTATTGCAAGTACTTTTTGCAAAATATCATATCCAAAACTGATGTAATCTACCCAAGCCTCTGCCTTAAGTTTTTTAACCATTGCTACAGATCGCACAGCCAACTCCGCATCCCAATCCTGACTTACGTTTGAAGGTTTTATTTCCAGTATCAATTTGGTTTTCTTCTGTTTAATCCCCGCTTTGAGATAACTCTCCAATGTCGGAATATTTTCGCCGTTGGAGAGCTTTTTTGTAAGCAGCTCCTGATAAGTTACCTTCGAAATGTGCAATGCCTGAAAATCAGCGTCATGATTGACAACCAGAACGCTATCAACGGTCATATGAACATCAAACTCGGAGCCATAGCAGCCAATACGTATAGCTTCTTTCAATGATGCGATGGAGTTCTCAGGAAGTTTGTTTTTTTTCCAGGCGCCCCGGTGTGCTATTACCTGGTTTTTATTCCATGAACCAGCAGGTATAGCTGAGGGCTCCGTTGCGATATCTTTTGTAACCAATGACATTAAGGTAAGTGCTAAAATTGAAGCTTTCATATTAAATACTTTCTACTAAAATAAGCATTAGAGAATATATAAATGTTTTCTTCAAGTTATTTTTTAACTTTATTTCTCATTCAGAAATCTAATGAATAGCAATTACGACCTTTTAATTTCAAAGATTAATGAGTTTATACAAAAGTTTTACCTCAATAAACTTTTGCGTGGAAGCATATATTCTGCTGCGTTATTGCTTGCCTTGTACCTTTTGCTGTTCCTCCTGGTTTATTATGCCAATCCGGGTGTAGGTATTAAAACGTTCCTTTTTTTCTCGTTTGTACTTACGGCCCTGCTCTCCATTTATTTCTGGATAATAAAACCCGCGCTGTCTTATTTTCATCTGGGCAAAAACCTGAGCATAGAACAGGCGGCAAACCTAATCGGAGGTCATTTCTTTAATGTTAAAGACAAACTGATCAACACCCTTCAGTTAAAGACCCTGGCAGATCAAAACCCGGAAAACAGTATGCTCATCCTTGCCGGCATTGATCAGAAAATCACGGAACTGAGGCCTATTCCTTTTACCAGCGCCATTCGCTTAAATGAGAATAAAAAGTATATAAAATACCTACTTTTTCCTTTTTCAGTCATTATCCTTATCGCTATCATTGCTCCTTCTATCTTAAAAGAAGGAACCAGTAGTTTCGTTCAGTATAGTAAAGAGATTCTACCAAAAGCACCTTTTGATTTCGAGCTTTTAAACAGAAAACTGATCTACTCACAGGGCGAAGATGTAACCATAAACCTGAAACTAAAGGGAGACGAAATCCCTCAGGATGTGTACATTTCGGATGGCGTAAACTCTTATAAGCTGGAGAAGGAGAACACAACCAAGTTTAGATACACCTTTAAAAACCTTCAAAAGAATAAAAAAATACAGTTCTCAGCCGGCGGATTCAATTCTACATCCTACCTGATTGAAGTAAAACCAAGGCCTGCTGTACTCAACATTTCTGCCAGGTTAAATTATCCGGCATATCTGAACAAACAGACCGAAACCATTCAAAATGCGGGAGACCTGCTAATCCCGGAAGGCACGGCTGTAACCTGGGCGCTAAATACAGAGAACAGCAGCGAGCTTACCTTTATTTTGGCCAGCAAAGCATATCTGCTGTCTGCAGCGGAAAACAACTTCTCCTTCAGCAGCAGGATATTGGCTAATATGGCCTACATGATCATTCCAGGAAACAAGTTTATCAAGAGCAAGGACTCCCTTAAGCATCAAATAACAGTGATTAAAGATGCTTTTCCTACCATTTCTGTTATGGAAACTGCCGACTCCCTGAGCAGTAAAGCACTTTACTTTTCTGGTACAATTGCTGATGATCACGGCTTCTCTTCGCTGAAACTCCACTACAATATCAAGGAGAACGGCAGCTTAAAAAGCACCGTTGCCAAATCTATCTCTGTTAAAAGGAACAGCCAGGAAAATACCTTCTTCTATTTTTGGAATTTAAACGAGGTCGCTATTAAGCCCGGACAAGTTTTGGAGTACTACTTTGAGGTTGCCGACAATGACGGCGTAAACGGCCCCAAAAACACTAAATCTGACATTAAAATACTGGAGGTTCCAACCGAAAGACAAGTAACAGAAAAACTGGATCAGGGGAGTGCAATCTTAAAGCAGAAAATGGAGAAGGCAATTAAACTTGCCTCCACCGTAGAGAAGGAAAGTAAGAAGCTTGGAGAAACCCTGCTGGATAAGAAACAGCTTTCTTTTGATGACAAAAAGCAGGTGGAGCAATTGCTGGAGAAGCAAAAACAGCTTGAAGAGGCCGTAAAGGAAATCAAGGAGCTGAACAAGAAAAACACCTTTGAAAAGGAAGAAAACAATGCCATAAAAGAGGAATTGGCCGAAAAACAAAAACAGATAGACGACCTGTTCAAAAATGTTTTAGACGAAAAAACAAAAGAATTGCTGGAAAAGCTTCAAAATCTGATGGACGAGAATAACAAGGACCAAACTCAGAATGAGCTTTCTAAAATGCAGATGGACAATAAATCGCTCAAAAATGAGCTGGATCGCATATTGGAGCTATATAAACAACTGGAGTTCGAGCAAAACCTTCAAAAGAACATTGATAAACTGGACGAGCTCACTAAACAGCAAAAGGAACAGGCTGCAAAAACCGCCGATAAAGATGCTTCCGCCACTAAGCAAAAAGAAGAACAGCAAAAAATATCTGAAGACTTTGAAGACCTGAAAAAAGACATGGAAAAGCTGGACGAGAAAAATAAAGATCTGGAAAGACCAAACTCTTTTAAGAACCCTGAAAAGAAAACTGAAAGCATCAAGGAGCAGCAAAAATCCAGTGAAAACAACCTGAAACAAAACAATAAAAATGAAGCGGCGAAGGATCAGCAAAAAGCTGGAGAGGAGATGGAAAAACTCGCTCAGGAAATGAAGGAAATGCAGCAACAATCGGAAGAAATGGAGAACAATCTGAATGCCCGGGAGCTGCGCCAGTTGTTGGAAAACCTATTGAACACTTCTTTTGATCAGGAAAAAGTAATGCTCAGCTTGAAAAACATGAGCAGCAGTGATCCTTTATATACTGCAAACGTTCAAAAACAACGCAGCATTAAGGACAACATGAAGACCATCGCCGACAGTTTGTTTGCGCTAAGCAAAAGAGTTCCGCAGATTGAATCCACAGTGAATGAAGAAATGCAGAAGATTAATTTCAACATGGATAAAGCGCTGGAAAATCTCGGAGAACGAATTACTTCTTCGGCAAACAGGAACCAGCAATATGCCATGACTTCCATCAACAACCTTTCGCTGATGCTGAATGAGGCTCTGGACCAGCTGCAAAATATGGCGAAGAACCCCTCCTCTGGCGGAAAGAGCAAAAAGCAAAGCATGAAACAATTGCAGCAAATGCAGCAGCAGCTGAATGATAACATGCAGAAAGCACGTCAGGAAATGCAGAAAAGTGGAAATCAGGGTAAAGTGCCCAAAGGACAGATGAGCCAGGAATTTGGCAAAATGGCCCAGCAGCAACAAATGATCAGAGAAGCACTGCAAAAAATAAACAGGGAAGACAATAAAGACGGCAAAGGGAAACTCGGAGATCTGAATAAAACGATTGAAGACATGAAGGCTACAGAGAACGACCTGGTTAATAAACGAATACAACAGGAAACTATGAATCGTCAGAAAGAATTGCTGACCAAGCTCCTTGATGCTGAAAAAGCAGAACGTGAACAGGATCAGGATTCAAAAAGAGAAAGTAAGGCAGCAAAGGACTTCCCTCCTTCCTATAAACAAATGATGGAGAAGTTTAAAAAGATGCAACAATCAGAGACAGAATGGCTTCAGAAACTTCCTCCAAACCTGAACTACTACTATAAAAATAAGATTGCAGAATACTTTAAATTACTAAATTCGGCCCAATAAAATTCAAAGGCATGCCAGTAGTTAATTTTTTCACAGAAGACATAAAACACACCCTCAAGAAAAAGACCATTCTTAAAAAATGGATAAAAGATACCATTATCGCGGAAGGCTACAGACTTGAGGAACTAAATTTTATATTGTGTTCTGACGAATATCTACTGCGTATAAACCAGGAATACCTGGATCACGACACCTATACCGACGTGATTACTTTTGACAACTCTGAGGCGCCTAAAACGATCGTAGGCGACATTTTTATCAGCATAGAGCGAATAAAAGAAAACGCATCGACATATAAGCATGCTCCGGAAACTGAACTACATCGGGTGATGATCCATGGCACACTTCATCTTTTGGGCTACAAAGACAAAGGTAAAGCGGCAAAAGTTCAGATGACGGAAAAGGAAGATCAGTACCTTTCTCTGCTGTTGGTTGAAAGCGCAGAATAAATTCTGGCGAAAGGGCGGAAGAGATATCACTTTTTACTTCGCGGAAGTATCAAAAACAGTCAACACAGCGGCATGGTCAGATGGCCAAACATCGTCTATTTCAGGTGCTGATCTAATGATTTTGGACGATAAAGCTTTAAGTCCTTTTCCCTTATAGTAGACATAATCAATTCTGGAGGTTTGAAGGTGGCCAAATATTGTAGCGAAAGTACCTCCCTGATTTTTTAGTTCATCTGGATTTAATTGCCTGAAACTGTCAGTATATCCCTTTTCAGTCATCAACTGCGATACTGGCATCGCTACGGGACCATAGCCATTGTGCAGCGCGGCGGCTCTCGTAGTCCAGTCCTTATGACTTCCTGAATTAAAATCTCCGCCAATAATAACCGCGGGATCTTCTTTCTTCAATAAGGGCTCAATGTCTTTTTCCAGATTAGCCATTGCGTCTTTATAGCCGAATTGCTTATCTTCTTCAATCCATTTAATTGGATCAAGCCCTTTATTTAGATATTCAACAGTGTATGCCGGCCTGTAAGCATACCTCAGCCACCAATCGGACACCAAGACCGCTTTTTTATTTGGGAGCCTCAGAAGAGCCGTATTTGCCTTGAAGTTATCGTTCGATGGCTGCTTCTCTATTGGATATCGGCTAAACAATGCCAAATTAGCTGAAGATGATGGTGTCTGCATGAAAAACCCTAAAGAATCCGCCAGCATCTGCTGTGATCCGTAGGCTTCTTGCATGGTAATCAGATCTGCATTGGTGCTTCTGATCAGGTCCTTAATGCGATTCCTTCCATTATCCCCCATATGGACGCCGCCATGCCAGATATTCCATTGAAGAACTTTAAGGAAATCAGGATTCGCGGTTGAATTTACGGTAATCTTTTTTGGTTCGCAGTCCTTACTTTCTTCTGGCATATGGCTTATTCCGTTCAAAGAAAATGAGGATATATTTGCGTGCAGTACATTTCCTGGAATTGCGTCTTTGGAAACATCAAAAGTGACCAGCAGGTAGTTTATACCTTTCTTCAGCCTGACTGATTTTGCTTGTTCAGATTTCAAAATGATATTTCTACGGGGGGTGATATTACCCTCAAACAAAGGTATTCTTGAGTTATCTCTTGCGGCGCTCCCTGCGTGATAAACATGAATTCCTTTAAGATCACTTAGTGATGTAGTACCCGACAGGTCCAATTTTAAACCAGTAAGTTTAATGACCCGATCAGTTTCATTGACCACAATTCTTAATTTTAGAATCTGGTCGTTTTTACTTCCCTGGTCGGCATCCCACTCACTCTGAATACTTACGGCATTAAATATTTGGTCTTTTATTACGGGAACGTTGAACAAGCCGTTATCGTTCGCCGCCAGTTTAGCCAAAGGCAATTTTCCTTTATAATCAAGCCTCGTATTTCTCATATGATAAGCCTGGTGCCCTTTTCCGACAAGATTTATACACACATCGTCGCTCATTGCATCAAAATTGTAATATGCTTTCAGGCTTTTATAATGAGGGTGCTTTGAATTCAATGGCATGTAAGCCCACTTTTTTAGGAGATCCCCAGACAGCGCCTTTTCCCAGATTCTAACCTCATCTATCAATCCGCCGAAAGTATTAGCGCTCTTATTGTACGCACCAATAGTTCCTGGAAGTATAGAAAAAGATGCCGTTGAAGTGGCGATAAGATTCCCGTCCAGATACAACCGGCTGTGCTTTCCATCATTACTCAAAGCAACATGGTGCCATTTATCATCTAATACTTTTGCGCCATAGAGATCCGCTTTTGCACTGAATAACCTGCCATTCTTCAGACCTATAGTCACCGTGTCCACCTCATTAACATCTCCATATTCTCCCGCGCCAATGATCGTTTCCATGGCTTTCCATTGAGCATCATTTCCCTTTATCCACGCTTCTACTGTCCAGCTAGGTTTGATGATATCCATTCCAATGCAGGGATTATTATCCGCGCCATCCAGATGCAGCGCCATATTTCCTTTAGCTGCAGGAGTACTCGATTGGATTTGAGACTTAACCACTGTATACGAGCACATTACGGCCATTAAGATTATAAATTTTAGGGGATTCATAAAGAAAGCAACGACAGTTAACTATAACTACACTAAGTTTAATATAAATACACTTTATCGAAGGTAAAATTATATTTTATTAATTCCGTACTTTTGCAGGTAGTTTCTTATATAATATCGTTAAACACAGACTTTGAGCACACTAATTGCAGCCGAAAACTTAGGCCATGCTTATCACGACGAATGGCTTTTTAAAAACTTAACCCTGGGCATACAAACTGGTCAGCGCGTAGCGCTGGTAGGTATAAATGGAGCCGGGAAGAGCACTCTATTAAAATTACTTGCTGAAAGATTTTCTCCATTAGAGGGCAAAATCGTAAAGAATAAATCTGTTAAAATTGGGTTTCTGGATCAGGAACCCTCATTTCCGGATGGATATTCTATCAGCGATTTTATTTTTTCTCTTGAAAACAAGCAGCAACAGCTGATCAAAGAGTATGAGGAATTAATTGAAGATCCTAATCCGGATGAGAAAACATTAAATCGTTTATATGAAGAATTAAGCGAACACAATGCATGGGAGTATGAACATGAAATTAAAACCATTCTCAGCAGAATGGGTATTCATCATCTTCAGCAAAAGATTCATACTCTATCGGGCGGACAAAAGAAACGTATTGCGTTAGCTAAGCTTCTGATAGAAGATCCGGAGATTTATGTGCTGGATGAACCTACGAATCATTTGGATATTGACACGATTGAATGGCTTGAAAAATTACTGACTTCAGGAAACAAGACCATTCTTTTGGTTACTCACGACAGGTACTTTCTGGACAACGTCTGTAATACGATTGTAGAGCTCGACCGAGGAAAGATTTACAACTACAACGGCAACTATGCTTACTTCCTCGAGAAGAAATCAGAAAGAGAAGCCTCGGACGAGAGTACATTTCAGAAGAACAAAAATCTTTTGAAGAAAGAATTAGAATGGATGAGACGTATGCCACAAGCGCGCGGAACTAAATCTCAAGCCAGAATTGATGCTTTTTACGACTTAGACAGTAAAACTAAACAAAGAACTGACAACCAAAGCATTACCTTAAAAGTCAAAATGTCGAGGCAAGGAAATAAAATTCTTGAACTTGACCACATCGGACAGTCCTTTAATGATAAAAAAATCATCAATGATTTCACTTATACATTTAAAAGAGCTGACAGAATTGGATTGGCTGGTAAAAATGGAACTGGAAAATCCACGTTACTGAATCTCATCACTGGTTTTTTAAAACCCGAGCAAGGGAATGTAAGCACTGGAGAAACTACCGTATATGGTTATTACAAACAAGGCGGATTAGCCTTCAACGAAAAAGAAAGAGTAATCGATATCGTGAAGTCAGACGCAGAATACATTAAGATGGCCGACGGTCAAACCATCTCTGCATCTCAGCTATTGACTTTGTTTCTCTTCCCTCCTAAGAAGCAACACGGCATGGTCGAGAAATTGAGTGGGGGAGAAAAGAAACGTTTGCACCTCATGAAAGTCTTGATGCAGAATCCAAACTTTCTAATCTTGGATGAGCCGACAAATGATCTTGATATCGACACCTTAAATGTATTGGAAGAATTTTTGGAAAACTTCCCTGGTGTATTGATCCTTGTTTCGCACGACAGGTACCTTTTAGATAAAATGAGTGAACAATTATTCATTATGGAAGGTAACGGTGAAGTAACCATCTACAATGGAAACTATTCGGAATACAGACTAAGCCTTGATGTAGCCAAGGAAAAGCCAGAGCAGAAAAAGAAAGAAAATCCTGCACCTGCTCCTACTCTATCAGTCACGAAAAAGCTAAGCTACAAGGAACAAAAGGAACTAGAAGACCTCGAATCAAGAATGCCTGCAATCGAATCAGCAATTGCAAAGCTAACAGAGTCATTGCTTAGCATTGATAGTGCAAACTATGTAGAGATACAAGCGATCACGAAATCAATTGAAGAATTAAACCGCGAAATGGACTCCATAATGGAACGTTGGCTGGAATTATCAGAATAAAAAATAATTGTTCCACGTGAAACCTGGGCCGAAACAGGAAGCTTTAAACATGTGTTTCACGTGGAACAATTCTAAAATATAAACAAAATGTTTAAAGAATACGACGTTATTGTAGTTGGTGCCGGACACGCCGGTTGCGAGGCAGCGGCAGCGGCAGCTAACCTCGGCTCGTCAGTTTTGCTCATAACAATGAACATGGAAACCATTGCTCAGATGAGTTGCAACCCTGCTATGGGTGGTGTTGCGAAAGGTCAAATTGTTAGAGAGATCGATGCTATGGGCGGATACTCTGGAATCATTTCCGACAAAACGACCTTGCAATTTAGAATGCTCAACCTTTCCAAAGGTCCGGCAATGTGGAGTCCACGAAGTCAAAATGATCGTAAAAGATTTGCTGAAGAATGGAGACTTGCTTTAGAAAGAACACCTAATGTTGACTTTTGGCAAGAGATGGTGAGTAGTCTTTTGATCAAAAATAACACAGTCGTCGGCGTTAAAACTTCGCTTGGAATTGAAATCAAAGGCAAATCTGTGGTACTCACTAACGGCACGTTTTTAAACGGACTCATTCATATCGGAGAGAAGAAATTTGGTGGTGGCCGTACCGGAGAAAAAGCCGCAACAGGATTAACGGAACAACTCACTGAGTTGGGCTTTGAGGCCGGAAGAATGAAAACAGGCACTCCTCCCCGAGTGGACGGACGCTCGCTAAACTATAGTCTAATGGAAGAGCAATGGGGAGATGAAAGCCCAGGCAGATTCTCCTATACCAATGTAGATCTTCCTAAAGAACAAAGATGCTGCTGGATCACCTATACCAATTCAAATGTTCACGAAACACTTAAAGAAGGTTTCGAAAAATCACCTATGTTTACCGGACGTATCAAAGGTCTTGGACCAAGATATTGCCCTTCCATAGAAGACAAAATCAACCGTTTTGCTGAACGAGAACGACATCAGATCTTCGTAGAGCCTGAAGGCTGGAATACCTGTGAAATCTATGTAAATGGGTTCTCTACTTCTCTCCCCGAGGATGTGCAATACAAAGCCCTTACACAAATCCCTGGATTTGAAAACGCTAAAATGTTCAGGCCAGGATATGCCATTGAATACGACTATTTTCCACCTACCCAGTTGTCCTTGACACTTGAAACAAAGCTAATTAGCAATTTATTCTTTGCGGGCCAGATAAATGGAACTACTGGTTACGAAGAAGCTGCTAGTCAGGGGTTTATAGCCGGAATCAATGCACACCAAAAGGTGTTTGACCAACACGAGCTGATCATGAAAAGATCAGAATCATATATAGGGGTACTTATAGATGATCTGGTAACAAAAGGAACGGAAGAGCCTTACCGTATGTTCACCTCACGAGCAGAACATCGCCTTCTTTTAAGACAAGATAATGCCGATATACGCCTATCCCCTATTGGACATCAACTAGGACTGATCAATGACGAACGCTTACAAATTGTAAAAGATAAGGTTCAAAACTCTGATCAGATAGTTGATTTCGCTAAAAAACAGGGCATAGATAAATCAGAAGCAAATTCGCTGTTAGAAGAATTAGGAACCAGCCCGCTGACACAAAGTGTTAAACTATTTAGTTTATTGAGCAGGCCTCAGGTAGGAATAAATGACATGCGAACAGTAAGTAATGGTTTTAATGAATTTTTGGATAAATTTGATAAAGAAACTATTGAACAAGCTGAAATAAAAATCAAATACGAGAGTTATTTTGAAAAAGAACAGGAAATAGTAAACAAGATGCAAAAGATGGAGGACAAAGACATCAATCCGAATTTTGATTATTCTCAACTAGTTTCCCTTTCAAAAGAAGCAAGAGAAAAATTATTAAAGATAAAACCAAGAACTTTAGGGCAGGCATCAAGAATTTCTGGCGTTTCTCCTTCAGATATATCAGTTTTAATGGTACATATCAGTAAATAATACGTAAATCATTGATTTTAAATATTTTGGATCTTAATAAGATAGCTGTAAATCCAAAGCGTTTTAATGTGATTTAAGACACTTTTAAATATTTTTAATATTATCTGTCGAAAAGACAGTTAAATTTAACAGAGCGCATATAAATGGTCAAAAAAGGCACCTCCTCAATTTTAACTTATTTTACCTCCCTCCTATTTGCAATTATGCTTTTTGGGGGATGTGCAAGCATTCAAACTCCACAAGGTGGGCCAAGAGATACGGAGCCACCGAAGATGTTAAAAATGGAGCCGGAAAATCTGACTACAAATTTTAAAGCGAAGAAAGTAGTTATAGAGTTCGATGAATATTTCAAATTACAAAATGAGTTTAAAGAATTTTCTGTTTCACCCGAAATGGCTAAGCCCCCTATTTTAAAACCTAAGGGAAAGAAACTAGAAATATCATTTCCTGATACGCTTGAAATGAATACAACGTATACGTTAAACTTTGGAAAATCAATTGCCGATGTAAACGAAGGAAATGCAGTAAAGAACTTTACCTATGTTTTCGCCACGGGTCCGCAACTGGACTCACTCAGCATAAAAGGTCGCATTATAAATTCCCTCACCGGGGAACCCGAACTGGATGCTTTGGCTTTTATATTACCTATAAACCGGGACACGCTATTTGGAAAATCAAGACCATCTATCTATACTTTGACAGACAGCAGTGGTAATTATAGCCTAAACAACCTTCGAAAAGATACTTACCGGCTTTATGTAATCAAAGAAAAAGGCGGTGATAAGGTTTATCAGCAAGCCACTGATGAAGTTGGTTTTTTAAAGGATTCCATCTTACTTACTAAAAACCTCGATAGCATGAATATGAAAATATTCAAAGAAGACGCTACTGATTTCAGAATGTTAGAGAAGAGGTTAAATAATGATGGAAGCATCACATTTGCTTTCAACCAAAAGCTGAGAAAGCCTCAGGTGACGGTTATAGATCCTAAAGCGATCGATGCCTCTAAGAAGTATAGGTTCAATAAAAACAATGATTCTTTGAAAGTCTGGCTCACTGACCTTAGTTTCGACTCCACTAAAATCGTCATCAGTGACGAGGGCAAAATGCTGGATACTGCATCCTTTACAAGGGGTAAGAAAGAGACCTATGCAAGGGTGCTGACGGCGACCAATAACATTGAAGGTAGAGCTATTAACCCAAATAAACCTTTGAGACTTACCTTCAATTTCCCAATAGATAGCGTCAACATAAATAAAATAACCTTTTTGGAAGATTCAGTTCCGAAAACTGATTTCACGCTGCTAAAAGACACCTCAGATTTCCTTTCTTATACCATAAAATATCCCTGGAGGGCTAAAAAATCTTATGACATTAAATTTGGGGCTGGGGCATTTACAGCAATATTCAATGCAAAGAATAAAGAGTTTAATACCGTATTTGAACTTGGTAGTAAAGACGATTATGGCACATTAAAAGTGAAAATTGTAGTTCCCGAAAAGGATAAAAGCTATATAGTTGAAATTGTTGATGCTAACAAAAGTATCGTAAATACTATTGTTGTAAGACAAGACACAGCCGTAAACTTCAGCAACTATAAAGCCGGGAAATACTTTATCAGGGTCACTTATGACACCAATAAAAATGGTAAATGGGATACCGGAAATGTGAAATTAAGGCTTCAGCCGGAAAAAATCTGGAATGAGCCCAAAGAACTCTCTATCAGGGCAAACTGGGAAAGAAATGAGATAATTACTATTCTAAAACAATAATTATCTGAACCAGTCAGCATACATGATATAATTATCAGGCAGCTTATTTAATAAAGCCCTTTGCTCCTCAGTAATGGGCTTTATCTTTTTTGCGGGAGTTCCTGCGTAAATATATCCACTCTCGCAATGTGTATTTTCCAATACAACCGATCCTGCCGCAATAATTGTATAGTCCTCGACTATTGCATTATCCATAATAATAGCGCCCATACCCACCAGGATATGATCCTTTAATGTACAGCCATGCACTATTGCATTATGCCCAATAGAAACCCTATTTCCAATTATTGTAGCCGCCTTCAAATAAGTAGCATGAATGACAGCACCATCCTGAATATTACTGTCGTTGCCTATGGTGATGCTATTGACATCCCCTCTGATCACCGCATTAAACCAAACAGAGCAATTTTTGCCCATTACAACATCACCCACAATAGTTGCATTTGGCGCTATAAAACAATTCTCATCCCACTTTGGATGTACGTCTTTCACTGGTAAAATAACTGGCATAAATCTAAAATATAGTGTCTGTTAACTGTTCGGCATGACTAGGATAATCTGTCGTATAATGCAGTCCCCTGCTCTCTTTACGTGCCATCGCAGATTTAATGACTACATAGGCTACTTGTATCACATTTCTCAGCTCACAAAGCTTTACAGACACCTTATTTGCCTTGTAAAAATCTTCCGTTTCCTGGTGCAAAAGATACAAACGCCTCATGGCCCTATCCAATCTAAAATCAGAGCGAACGATACCCACATAATCACTCATCAGCTTCTGGGTTTCGCGAAGATTGTGGGTAACCAATATATCCTCATTTGACTGTGTTACACCGTGGTCATTCCATTCCGGTATGTCATCAGGAATCACGCTACTTTTAAACTGTTCTATCGCGTCCAGGTAAATCCTGTGGGCAAAAACGGGAGCTTCAAGTAAGGAATTGGAAGCTAACCTGTTTGCGCCATGAAGTCCTGTAGATGAACATTCGCCACAAGCATACAAATTTTTAATAGATGACCTTCCGTACTCGTCTACCATAATCCCGCCACACATATAATGAGCAGCAGGAGTAACCGGAATCAAATCCTTGGTCATATCTATACCTATGGACAAACATTTAGCGTATATATTAGGAAAATGTGCCAAAATATCTGCCTTCTTTCTATTTCTGATATCCAGGTAAACAAAATCCTCGCCCGATTTCTTCATTTCAGAGTCAATGGCCCTGGCTACTATATCACGAGGTGCCAGCGAACCTCGTTTATCATATTCATACATGAATTCATCACCATTCTTCCTTCTCAGCACTCCGCCAAATCCCCTTACAGCCTCTGATATTAAGAAAGCCGGGTACTCTCCTGGGTGATATAAAGCCGTAGGATGGAACTGTATGAATTCCATATTTCTCAATTTTCCCTTAGCACGATATACCATCGCCATCCCGTCACCTGTAGCAATAACCGGATTCGTTGTGCTCGAATAAATATGTCCGGCACCACCAGAAGCAAGGATAGTCACATTTGCCAATATCTTTTCCACATCGTTAAGCTCTGTGTTAAAGGCATATATGCCATAACAGTTGATATCTTCAGTGCTCTTATCCACATGTTTACCAAGATGATGTTGGGTAATCAATTCCAGGCAGAAGTAATGTGTTAATATCTCTATGTTCTCATTCTTATGAATCTGCTTCAACAAAACACTTTCAATTTCATACCCGGTGACATCTTTATAATGTAATACACGATGTTCAGAATGCCCCCCCTCCTTAGCCAGATCGTATACTCCGGTCTGATTTTTATCGAAATTTATGCCGTAATCAATAATCTCTTCTATACGTTGAGGCCCCTCTTTTACAACGATTTCCACAATTTCAGGATCGCATAATCCGTCGCCTGCGATGAGTGTATCTTCAATATGTTTTTCAAAAGAATCATCTTTATCTACAACAACAGCAACCCCACCCTGGGCATATTTAGTGTTGGACTCATCTTCGTTAGATTTGGTCACGATGAGCACCTTGCCGTGCTTAGCCGCCTTCAGTGCAAAACTCAAACCTGCTATCCCTGATCCTATCACTAAAAAATCTACTTTTTTCATTATTTCTTATTGATACTCAACTGTTATGAAAATTATAAAAACCCTTCTAAAAATACCAAAATTCACTAAATATGTAGTGTTGTTAACAACGTTGATATAATTGTTAACTTCTTGTCGATATAAATAGAACAAATAATTTTGAATGTTTAAAGCTAAGGTAAAATGGCAATTTGACACAATATTTTAAGTTATTTTTAAGCAACTTTGCATCGGTTATTAACTTTTTACGCACACGCTAACAATAAACATATTGGTATTGATAAGTTTTTGAAGCTTTTAATATGTAGTTGTAAATCAGATCATATTTTAAATAATAATGTAATCTCAATGTTAGTAAATTATTAATAACTCATATAAAAGCATTAAAAAAAAGTATTTTTAAACAATACCAACACACTAATAAACAATAGAAATCTATTTATATTAAATAATTATAATTTATTGAAGTGTTGAAAGCGCTTACCTTTACGGCAGCTTCAAAAAAATAGAAAAACAAAAAATGGATACCTTAGAGGAATTAAACAGAAAAGGTTTTGTAGATGAAAAGATCGATCCAACACTTGATCTTTTTGAAGAAATTGAAAAGTTAAAAAAGGAAAAGAATGCAATTATACTTGCTCACTATTACCAAGAACCTGATATTCAGGATATAGCAGATTATATTGGTGATAGTTTAGGTCTCTCACAGGAAGCCGCTAAAACGGAAGCTGATGTGATCGTGTTTGCAGGAGTTCACTTTATGGCGGAAACTGCGAAGATACTTTCTCCACAAAAAAAGGTTTTACTACCTGATTTAAAGGCAGGTTGTTCATTGGCAGACAGCTGTCCACCACATCTATTTAAGAAATTTAAGGAGAAATATCCTGATCATATTGTCATTACATATGTAAACTGCACAGCGGAATTAAAAGCTTTGAGTGATATTGTCTGTACTTCTACAAATGCCGTTCAGATTGTGGAAAGTTTGCCAAAAGATACTAAAATCATCTTTGGACCAGATAAAAACCTAGGTGCCTGGGTAGCTAAAAAAACAGGCAGAGACCTTGTGTTGTGGAATGGAGCCTGCATGGTGCATGAAATTTTCTCCAGAGAAAAAATAACGAAGCTAAAAGAGCGTCATCCAAATGCTAAGTTCATTGCACACCCTGAGTGTGAAGAAGCTGTGTTAAAAATGGCGGATTATATTGGATCTACTACAGGATTGCTGAAATATACCATCAACAGTGATGCTAAAGAATTCATTGTTGCTACAGAAAGCGGAATTATCCATCAAATGGAAAAAGCTTGTCCTGATAAAACCTTCATTCCAGCACCTCCAAACAATAATTGTGCATGTAATGATTGTCCATATATGAAGAGAAATACGCTGGAAAAGCTTTATCTGTGTATAAAAAATGGTCTTCCTGAGGTAACTGTACCAGCAGATATCATTGTAGAAGCAAGAAAACCGATAGAAAGAATGCTGGAAATTTCAGCAAGTTTGGGATTGTAAGAATTTAGTAATTGTAACTCTTTCTTCATCCTGAATTTATTTCAGGATCCCGGAATAGAAAGACGGCTATGAAGTTCGGCATCCTGAAATAAATTCAGGATGAAGACCGCTTAAAGAAAAGAATATTATGTTTGAAAATAAAGAACGTACCGACATTGCAGAATTAGGAGAATTTGGCCTGATTAAACACCTCACTGATAACTTTAAAATCAGGCATGAAAGCAGTATCAAAGGAATTGGCGACGATGCTGCAGTATTGAATTTTAATAACAAAGAGGTATTGATTTCTACAGATCTTTTACTGGAAGGAATACATTTTGATCTGGCTTACGTACCACTTATTCATTTGGGCTATAAAGCCGTGCAAGTGAATCTAAGCGATATTTATGCGATGAATGGTATCGCTACTCAAATTACTGTTTCTATTGGCTTATCGAGCAAATTTCCGCTTGAAGCTGTTGAAGAAATTTATAAGGGAGTAGAGCTGGCATGTAATAAATTCAATATCGACCTGATTGGGGGTGATACCTCTACCAGTAAACAAGGACTTGTAATTAGTGTAACCAGTATTGGTTATGCTGAAAAGAAAGACATTTGCTATAGAAATGGCGCTGAAGAAGGTGATCTGATCTGTGTATCAGGAGATTTGGGAGGGGCTTATGTTGGACTTCAAATTCTGGAAAGAGAGAAACTAGTATTTCTGGAAAACCCAAATATCCAGCCTGATCTGGAAGGAAAAGATTACATCATAGAGCGTCAGTTAAAGCCCGAAGGAAGAAGGGACATTGTAGATTTATTGGCACAAATGGACATTAAGCCCACTGCTATGATTGATGTTTCTGATGGTTTGGCTTCTGAAATATTGCACATCTGTACACAATCGGAAAAAGGCTGTACACTTTATGAAGAGAAAATTCCTATTGATCCAACTACTTACGAAACGGCAAGGGAATTAGGACTTGATCCTACAATATGTGCTTTGAGTGGCGGTGAAGATTATGAACTGTTATTTACGATCAAACAAGCTGATTATACTAAATTGAAAAATGATGTGGATATCAGTATTATAGGTCATATAACAGACAAAAATTCAGGCTGTAAAATGGTTTCCAAATCTGATGTGGTACATGAGTTAAAAGCTCAGGGCTGGAATGCATTTAAGGGCTAATTTTTAAGTATTTACTACGCCCGTCATCTCGAGTGTAACGAGAAATCTCTTGTTCAGACATAGTTTAGAAGATATCTCACGATGTTCGAGATGACGAAGAATACGATGACCAGCAGGTTATAAAATTATGTTACAATTACTCACTATCCAAAAATCTGGTGTCAATCTGCTTTGTAGCTTTGGCACCTAATTTCCTGATCTTTTCAGAAGTATTGGACAGATTTCCACTTCCCGTAGACAGCTTATTTAACGCCCTGTCATACGCATCCTGACTTTGTTTTATATTTTTGCCAATACTTTCCATATCACTTAAAAAGCCAACAAATTTATCATACATACTACCACTTAACCTTGCTATTTCCAAAACATTTCTGTTCTGTCTTTCCTGCTTCCAGATGCTGGCAATGGTTCTTAATGTTGCTAATAAAGTAGAAGGACTTACGATAACTACTTTCCTGTCCCAGGCATAATTAAATAACTCAGCATCTTGCTGAACCGCAATTCCAAATGAAGATTCAATAGAAATAAAGAGCAGCACAAAATCGGGAGAATTGATCTGGTATAAATCATGATAATTCTTACCGGAAAGACCTTGTATATGCGTTTTGATAGAAATAATGTGCTGTTTTAAATAAAGTTCACGCTCTTCATCCTGATCAGTGGTAACGAGACGCTCATAAGCCACAAGGGAAACTTTAGCATCTATGATGACATGTTTGTCATCCGGCAGATCAATAATCACATCCGGTTGTACCCTATTCCCTTCAGCAGCATTTAAACTGGTTTGTATCCTATATTCCCGGTCTTTGATCAGACCCGATCTTTCCAATATTCGTTCCAGTATGACCTCACCCCAGTTGCCCTGCTTTTTACTGTCTCCTTTAAGTGCTTTGGTCAGGTTATTTGCATCCTCCTGGATCTGTTTACTCTGATCCATCAGTTGGGAAATAACCCCTTTGAGTATATTTCTTTCATCAGACTCAGATTTATATACCTTTTCTACTTTCTCTTCAAAAGCTTTGATATTTTCCTTAAGCGGGTTTAATATTACGTCAAGATTGGCCTTATTTTGCTCAGTAAATTTTAGGGTTTTTTCATCCAGTACTTTACTTGCAATATTTTCAAATTCCATTTTAAACTTTTGCTGTAACTCAGCAATATATTTATCCTGTTCCAGTTGCTTCTCGCGTTGGGCAAGTAATGTTTCTTCGGCCTTTATGGCTTTACTGTGCTCATTGATATAATTTATTCTGAGATCATCCAGTTCATCTTCCAGCTTCAGTTTTTCTTCTTTGAGGTAGTCCAGCGCTTTTTGATGTTCGGCCTCTTTAAGCTGCAACAGCGCTATAGAATTACTAACCGGCTTCCTAAAAAAGAAAATAACTATTGCTACTAAAATTATGATCAATAGACCTATGATTATACCTTCCATACTAATATTTTTATCAAATATCGGTATTTTACATAATATTACAAACCTAACCTGGTTTCGCCAAACAAGTATACTGTAACTTTAATAGTTATATGATTTTCCTTTTAGATATAATTTAAGTCTTTATGATTTATTGGTGAAAAACGGGAACGCTTTTTGATTCTTACAAAATGTAATCGTTACAGAGAATGACGATGAGTATTGATGGAAAACATACACTACGAAAATGGGACTTTATTTGATTTTAATTATCCCGGTTCTGATATTAAGCATGTTTGTACAATGGCGATTTAGAAGTAAATTTTCGAAATATGCACATATGCAATTGAACTCGGGGTTTTCAGGAAAAGAGGTGGCAGAGAAAATGCTTCGGGACAATGGAATATACGATGTGAGGGTGATGAGCACTGACGGGCAGCTATCAGATCATTATAATCCTGCCGATAAAACAGTAAATTTGAGTACAGATGTTTATTATGGGCGAAGTGTTGCCGCGGCAGCAGTAGCTGCGCATGAATGCGGACATGCCCTTCAGCAGGCCCGCTCCTATGCCTGGTTAAATCTAAGGAGCAGTATGGTTCCGGTAGTAAGCATTACTTCCAACCTATTACAATGGGTACTAATCATAGGGGTTTTGCTGATCGCCTTTACATTTAATCCCATCGTATTGGCTATAGGAGTAGCCGGACTCGCTTTAATCACCATATTTAGTATCATCACCCTTCCGGTAGAATTTGATGCCAGTAAAAGGGCCTTACAGTGGCTTAAAAATAACAAAGGGATACTATATACCACAGAAGAACATACACAAGCTAAAGATGCACTTTGGTGGGCGGCGATGACTTATGTAGTGGCGGCTCTTGGTGCCATGACCAATCTTATTTATTACCTTTCAATATTATTTGGAAGACAAAGAGGATAAGGATAATTTTTAGTTTAACCGGTAAGGAACGATCAGTTCAAATTCCGGTATTTCAACGATAAATTCGGTATTATCTACCATGAGCTGCATTAAATAATTACCGCTCATGCTACCCATGTCAGTAGATAAATTACATGCAGACACGTAAGAATGATAAGATCCGGGCTCTATAACGGGCTGAACACCAACTACACCCTCTCCCTCTACTTCTCGTTGTGTACCATTTGAATCAAATATAAACCATTGACGTCTTTTCAATTGGATTACATGATCAGACAAGTTTTCTATATTGATGCGGTACGCAAATGTAAATCGCTGCTGATCATGATTTGAAAAATCATCCTGATAAGCTGTTTCAACTGATATTTTTATGCCGTTTGTGATTGCTGTTACCATTACAATGCCAATTTAGAAAAGTTTTTTCAAAAATCAAGCCATTTCGCCAACAGGCTCAATGTTGCGGTATTTATGCGCCACTTCGTCCAGTATACTATGGATAGTATCAATGTTCTCTTCTTTGACCAACAGCATTCTATAAGGTTTAAAATCAGGTAAACCCTTAAAATAATTGGCATAATGCCTTCTCATTTCAAAAATACCCACCCTTGGTCCTTTCCAGGCAATTGATTTTTCAAAATGCGTACGGCAAACTGAAACCCTTTCCTGAATAGTAGGACCTGCCAGTGTTTTGCCTGTATTGAAAAAGTGC
Organism: Pedobacter frigoris; assembly: GCF_005116445.1. Classification (GTDB taxonomy): domain Bacteria; phylum Bacteroidota; class Bacteroidia; order Sphingobacteriales; family Sphingobacteriaceae; genus Pedobacter; species Pedobacter frigoris. The sequence continues at coordinate 111,621 of NZ_SWBQ01000004.1, read as the reverse complement.
CTGATTTCCCTGAAAATCCATGGATATCCAATAGCAGCCCTGCCAATCATAATACCATCGATTTCGTATTCTAACCTCCAGTCTGCGGCTTTTTGAATGCTGTCTACATCGCCATTTCCAAAAATTGGTATTTTAATGCGTGGATTTCTTTTGATTTCCCTGATCAGGGTCCAGTCAGCTTCGCCTTTATACAATTGAGCCCTGGTCCTGCCATGAATGGTTAAGGCCTGTATGCCTATATCCTGCAGTCTCTCAGCTACTTCTTCTACGTTTTTGGTATTGTCATCCCAGCCCAGACGGGTTTTTACAGTTACAGGAAGATGAGTAGCTTTTACCACAGCTTCTGTCATTTTAACCATCTTATCGATATCCTGCAATAAAGCAGAACCAGCACCTTTACAGGCAACCTGTTTAACCGGGCAACCGTAATTGATGTCCATCAGATCAGGACCGGCCAGTGTAGCTATTTCTGTTGCTTCACGCATGTGGTCTATCTCACTTCCAAAGATCTGTATACCGATAGGACGTTCATATTCAAAGATATCCAGTTTTGCCCTGCTTTTCGCGGCATCACGGATCAGTCCTTCCGATGAAATAAACTCGGTATACATCATGTCTACCCCACTTTGCTTGCATACAAAACGGAAGGGAGGATCGCTCACATCTTCCATTGGGGCAAGCAACAAAGGGAACTCACCCAAATCTATATTTCCTATCTTTACAGACATTTTTCTATCTTCAAACCAAATTTCAAAGTACAAAGGTACAAATTAATTAAAAATGGATTTCATCCCTCAGGAACGCGAAGAAAATAGTGGCATTGTACAGCTGCTCAGATTGGTGATGTATGTAATGGGTAGCTTGCTCCTGGTTTCAATCATAGCCGCACTTATAGTAGTAGGAATTTATGGCCTGGAAGCGCTGATGGATTCGGATAATTCAAATTATATAGGAAGTATGAGAATCATGCTTATTGCCACTTCAATAGGTATATTTATGATTCCTGCTTTGTTTCTAGCTTATACAGAGAAAGGAAGTATCAAGAAATTTTACGGTTTTGACACACCGAAAGTTTCCTGGCTTGCCATGGTCTTGCTGATCATTATTGTATCCATGCCTTTCCTGGAATGGACTGTCGCTATCAACCAAAAAATGACATTTCCCGGGTATTTAAAATGGCTGGGAGATTGGATGAGACATAAGGAAGATGAAACAGCAGCGATTACCTTACTGCTGCTGGACATGAAAGGAATCATGGATTTGGTTATCAATATCGTCATGATTGCTATTGTTCCTGCTGTGGCAGAAGAACTGATGTTCAGGGGAGCTATACAGCGTTCGTTTACTAAAATATTCAATAACCCACATGTGGCCATTTGGTGCTCAGCATTTATATTCAGCGCGATACATATTCAGTTTTTTGGGTTTTTACCCAGGTTTTTAATGGGTGCAGCATTTGGATATATTTATTTCTGGAGTGGAAGTTTATGGTATGCCATTTTCGGACATTTCTTGAACAACGCCTATGCCGTATGTGTGGCATGGTATATGAAAAAAAACAACCTACCTTTGTCCGACGCAGAGGGAATGCATTTTGCCTGGTATGGCTATCTGATCAGTTTTGCACTGAGCATTCTGGCATTTCAATATTTTAAAAAGCAAACTACAAAATGAAGACAAGGGCTATAACCGCTTTCTTTTTTACTATAGTAATGTTGGGCTCCATTCTTTTGGGACCTTATACTTTTACTTTTTTCTATTTGATCTTAAGTCTGGTTGCTTTATTTGAATTCTTTGGGATCATCAAGACGGCGGGTATTCGTCCGCATAGGAATATTGCATTGTTTGCCGCCGGACTCATCTTTTTGATGACTGCCGGCTATCATTTGCTGCAGTTCGAAAACAAGTTTATGCTGCTGATCGTCCCATTGATATTTTCAGTATTCATCAGTGAACTCTATAAGAAAGAAAAAATCCCGTTCTCCAATATTGCCTACACATTTGTAGGTTTTGTGTATGTCACCGTTCCGTTTTGCTTTTTTTATTCACTCGGGTTCATACAACAGGCAGGCGAATATAACTTTCATCTGCCGCTCTCCTTCCTGCTCATGCTCTGGGCAAGCGATACAGGTCAATATCTTTTTGGTGTGAAATTCGGAAAAAGACGTTTGTTTGAGCGCCATTCGCCTAAAAAGTCATGGGAAGGTTTCTTTGGCGGAATATTTACTACATTATTGGTGTCTTTCCTAATTTCCTTATTTTTCACTGAAATCCATCCGCTTATATTTGGTGGAATGGCTATTTTGATCGTGGGCTTCGGTACTTTGGGAGATCTGGTAGAATCCATGCTGAAAAGAAGTCTGGATGTAAAGGATTCTGGCACTTTTCTTCCTGGCCATGGTGGCTTTTTGGATCGTTTTGACGGACTTTTAATAGCTGCGCCAGTAGTTTATGCTTATCTCTATCTTTTATTGAAATAAGGACTTTATTTAAAGCTCTTTTAGGTTTCCGTTTGCTTCTGCTTAAGGCTTTCTGCACATTTGCTTAAGGGTTAGTTCGTTTCCAATCGCAGCAACCCTTTAGATAATACGAAGCAGGGCTTTAGTTGAATAGAGTGAAGGTAAAGGCCAGAGCGCTTATTTACCTGCTTGTTATACTGCTGCATGAGCAATGCGATGGGACGGGTTTCATTGATATGAAGGCTGGCACATGTTATTGTTGTGTCATTTCTTCTTTAAGTAACAAAGTTAGTGTAGTAAAGATGTTCTTTGGAATCGTTGCGAATGTAACTTTGCCCGCTATGATCAAAAAGTTAGGCTCAATCCTGTTTTCTACCCGCTTAATGGGGACCATGTTACTTTTGTTTGCATTCTCAATGGCAATGGGCACCTTTGTCGAAAACGACTATGGAACTCCTGTTGCGAAGGCATTAATCTACAATTGTTGGTGGTTTGAGCTGATCATGCTGATCCTGGTAATCAATTTTATCGGCAACATTGGCCGCTACAGACTTTATCAGCTCAAGAAATTACCCCTGCTGGTTTTTCACCTGGCATTCATCATCATATTCATAGGAGGCTGTATCACCAGGTATGTGAGCTTTGAGGGATCTATGCCCATCAGGGAGGGAGAGTCTACCAATCAGATCATTTCGGATGCTACATTTTTTAAAGTGCAGATTGGCAAGGGTGAACAGGCCCTGGCTTATAATGATCTGCCGGTTACTTTGATCTCAAACCGCATACCGGGCTATCTTAAACCTTTTAGAAAGACATTATCAGAACAATACGACTTTCAGGGCGAACGGGTTAAGTTTAAAGTGATAGACTTTTATCCCAGGGCGCAGGATTCATTGATAAAAACCGCAGGAGGGGAAAAGATCCTGCATTTGGTGGTGTTGGAAAATGGCGCGAGGGTGAACAAATACATACCTGAGGGAAGCGTGAAGCTCGTGCAAAACCTTTTACTCAGCTATAATAAACCTACCCAGGGTGCCATCAATATAGACGATACTTCCGGCAGCTTTCAGATCTCATCGCCCTATGAAGGTAATTACATGATCATGGCCACCCAGGAACGTAAAACGGTTTCAGGAAACGATCAGCCGCAGCCTTTTAATTTAAGAAGCCTGTACACTTATGGCAACTTAGCATTTGTCGTGCCTGAACCGGCAACCCCAGGGCACATCATGCATTTTGAAGGCGATAAGAAAACTCACGAACATGATCCCGACCTGTTGACCGTAGAGGTGACTACGCCGACGGCAATAGATACTGTCTCGTTTTATGGTGGAAAGGGCATGACCAACTTCCAGCACCAAAGCGAGATAGGCGGACTGCGGATCGCGATGGCCTATGGTTCTAAAATTTATCCCGCCCCCTTTTCACTGAAGTTGGTAGACTTCAAAATGGAAAAATATCCGGGCAGCAGCAGTCCGTCCGCTTATTCATCGGATGTAATTATTCAAAATGATGGCACGGAAAGGCCCTATAAGATCTTTATGAACCATGTGCTGGACCATTCCGGATATCGCTTCTTTCAGGCTAGTTTTGATCCGGATGAACTGGGAACAATACTGTCGGTAAATCACGATGCATGGGGAGCAAATATTACCTATCTGGGTTATACGCTGTTGTTTTTGGCAATGTTTGTGACTTTATTTTGGAAGGGGACTCATTTCTCCAAACTCAATGAGCAATTAAAGGCAATCTCCAAATCTTCTAAATCTGTTAAGGTATTGCTGCTGCTGCTGTTTATGCCATTTGGTGCTGCATATAGTCAGAAAATAGACATGCACGGAACAGATGGCAGTCAGCATATGCACCAGCCCGGAGAAGAGCACAACCACGATCACGGACCCGCAGCAGCAGTGGAGCATGACCATAAAGCTGACGTAAAAAAAGTCCTGCAAACCAAAACAGTGGATGGAGCTGTATTTGCATCATCAGTATCCATTGATAAAGACCACGCAGATCAGTTCGGAAGTCTGCTCGTTCAGAATATCGACGGGCGGATTGAGCCTGTAAATACGATGGCGCTAGAAGTATTGAGAAAACTGTTTCGTAAGGATAAGTTTCACAACCTCACTGCAAACCAGTTTTTCCTTTCGGCAGCGACCTCGCCCTTTAGCTGGGTAAACGTTCCGCTGATTAAGGTTGGCGGTAAGGGTGGGCCTGAGTTGTTGAAACGGGTACAAGCTGATGCAAATGGTTACACCTCAATGGTCAACCTGTTAAAGCTGAGTACAGATGGATCGGCAGAATTTATTTTAAAGGATGATTATCTAATGGCATTTGCAAAAAAGCCCGCAGATCAGGGTACTTACGACAAGGAAGTGCTGGAGCTGAACGATAAGCTTTATGCCATGCAGCAACTGCTGGAAGGACAGTACTTAAGGGTACTTCCAATAGCCGGAGATGTTAACAACACTTGGATTGCCATGCCTTTTAACCCAAATGGAACTGACGCGATATCAAGCCCCGTAGGTCTTTATTTCAGCAGCGTCGTAGCGGCGCAGCAAAACGGTAACTGGGCTTCGGCAGTATCCAAACTGGAGCATTTAAAATCGTTGCAATTGAAGCACGGAAAGCAAGTGGTTCCTTCGCCGGCTAAGATAGCCTGGGAGATCAGGTACAACTCCTGGAACTTGTTTTTGAACCTGATGATTGCCTATGCGCTTTTAGGCGTCATGATCTTATCTCTTGCTTTTATTAAATTATTTAAAAATGGTAAAGTACTGGATAGACTAGTGACATTTGTACTGGGGCTGATCGCCATTGCGGTTTTCCTTCAGGCTGTCGGGCTTGGGGTAAGGTGGTATATTTCAGGACATGAACCCTGGAGCAATGGTTATGAGGCTGTATTGTTTATTAGCTGGATTGGCGTATTATCGGGCTTGCTGATGTATAGAAATGCAAATGCCTTTATCCCCGCCGCTGGATGTCTGATTGCGGTGATCCTGATGGGTTTTGCACATGGGGGATCTCAGATGAACCCTCAAATTACACCTCTGGTACCGGTGCTGAAATCTTATTGGCTGATGATTCACGTAGCGATCATCACTTCCAGTTATGGGTTTTTTGGGCTTAGTGCTTTATTGGGAACTGTAGTGCTGGTGTTGTACATCATTGACAATGACAAGATCAGCGCAAAGGTAAAAGCATCTGTTACTGAACTGAGCATTGTAAATGAGATGTCGCTTACGGTAGGGTTATTTTTACTGACCGTCGGCACCTTTTTGGGCGGTATCTGGGCAAATGAAAGCTGGGGCAGGTACTGGAGCTGGGATCCCAAGGAAACCTGGGCCTTTATCTCTGTGATCATTTATGCATTTGTGCTGCACGTGCGACTGATCCCAGGATTAAAGAGTAAGTATCTGTTTAACCTGCTTTCGCTGGTTAGTTTTTCTACCATCATCATGACGTACTTTGGGGTAAACTATTACCTGACCGGACTGCATTCGTACGCGGCAGGTGATCCGATCCCTGTTCCATCATGGGTATATATCACGGTGGGTGTGGTACTGGTGCTTGGTGTGATTTCGTATCGCCGGTATGCGAATCGGAGGGCTTAACTCAGGATGAGGATTGGGTTATTTGGATTTCCTTAACGGCTGGAGCAAATACTCAAGACCATTGAGCTTAATTTCGTAAAGGGTGGCGATCATTTCTCCAAGTTTACCAGGAGGCCAGCCTTCCTGGTGAAACCAGACCAGGTAGGATTCGGGAAGGTCACATATAATGCGACCTTTGTATTTCCCAAAGGGCATTTGCATGGTTACCAAGTCTTTTAATAGTTGAGGGTTCATGAGTTTTGATTTTGATTGACTACCATCTCCAGCATTTCTACCGCTTCATCTATTGAATTGAGGTTGTCAAATGCAATACGCAAGCTGTCTTTTACTTCCTTTAAGTTACAAAGCCTTGGGTGTATCTGTGCAAAGTGCAATATTTTATTGAACATTACCGAATCGAAAAAAGCAGATTGTTTGTCGGTGATGAAATAACCCCTTAAAGTACCTTTTTTGAAGGTTATTTTTTCGAAGGCCAGTTTCTTTGCCACCCATTGCAAACGCAATACATTTAGCATAGTTTTTACAGGCTTAGGCACCGGCCCAAAACGGTCTTTCATAGACTTCTCGAATACCTTTAACTCGGTTTCGTTTTCTATTTTTGAAAGTTCAGTATACAGATTATACCTTTCGGTAATATTGGTTACAAAGTCATCCGGTATGTATAGCTCCAGATCTGTATCTATTTGTGTAAAGCTTACAAACGGACGAAGGGGCTCATTTTTGAACAAATCCTTAAACTCGTCATCTTTCAGTTCCTGAATGGCCTCGTCGAGGATCTTATGGTACATTTCGAACCCTATTTCAGCAATAAAGCCACTTTGCTCTGCTCCTAAGAGGTTTCCACTGCCGCGGATGTCCAAATCTCTCATTGCGATATTAAAGCCGCTTCCGAGGTCTGAAAACTCTTCGATTGCGCTGAGGCGTTTGCGCGCTTCTGAGGTAAGCGTGCTTAAGGGAGGACTTAGCAGGTAACAAAAAGCTTTTTTATTGGAACGGCCTACCCTGCCACGCATCTGGTGCAGGTCGCTTAGGCCAAACATATGCGCGTGATTGATGATGATGGTGTTGGCATTGGGAATGTCCAGCCCGGCCTCGATAATTGTCGTGGCCACCAAAACATCTTTCTCTCCATTGATAAAATCGAGCATGACGTCTTCCAGCTGATCACCGTCCAGTTGTCCGTGGGCAATACCAATGCGTGCTTTTGGAACCAGCTTTTGGATCAGTCCGCCCAATTGAGGAAGGTCGTTTACCCGGTTATGGATAAAGAAAACCTGGCCTCCTCTGTCCAGTTCATATTGAACAGATTCCTGGATCAGTTTATCATTGAATACGTGAAGTTCTGTATTGACAGCCTGCCTGTTTGGAGGCGGAGTACTCATGATGGACAAGTCCCGGGCGCCCATCAACGAGAAGTGAAGGGTACGTGGAATTGGTGTCGCCGTGAGGGTAAGTGTATCTACATTCACCCTTAGCGCTCTCAGTTTTTCTTTGGAGGTGACCCCAAACTTCTGTTCCTCATCAATGATCATGATTCCAAGATCCTTGAACTTGACATCCTTGCTGAGTAAGCGGTGCGTGCCTATAATGATATCTACCTTGCCGTCTGCTACGGCGGCTAAGGTGTCTTTAATCTGCTTATTGGTCTTGAAGCGGTTAATGTAGTCAACATTACACGGAAAGCCTTTTAAACGGCCTGAAAATGTCTTAAAATGCTGCAGGGCAAGGATGGTTGTTGGCACAAGCACCGCTGCCTGTTTGCCATTGGCTACTGCTTTGAAGGCTGCTCTGATGGCAATCTCTGTTTTACCAAAGCCGACATCGCCACACACTAGCCTATCCATTGGATGCGGGGCTTCCATATCCCTTTTTACATCGCTGGTCGCCTTTTCCTGGTCCGGGGTATCCTCATAAATGAAGGAAGCCTCCAATTCTGTTTCCAGGTAGCCGTCTGGGTCAAAAGCAGTACCTACCTGTGCTTTCCTCAGGGCATAAAGCTTGATGAGGTCGCGGGCTATGTCCTTAACTTTTTTTTTGGTGGTTTTCTTGAGTTTGTCCCATGCTTCGGTACCTAGTTTATTCATTTTAGGCGCTGTGCCATCCTTTCCGCTGTATTTTGCAATACGATTCAGGGAATTGATGTTTACATAAAGCAGGTCATTATCGGCATACACAAGGCGAATCATTTCTTGCGTTTTGCCATTTACCTCTACCTTTTCAAGGCCGGCATACTTGCCTATTCCGTGGTCTATATGGGTTACGAAATCACCGGGCTTCAGGTCTCTCAGCTCTTTGAGTGTGATTGCCTGACTGCGCTGATACCCCCTTTTTAGTTTGTATTTGTAGAAACGGTCGAAGATCTGGTGATCGGTGTAAAACGCCACGTTTTGGGCCGCATCTACGAAGCCTTCCCTCAGGGGTATATTGATCGGCACAAATTTGGCCGATTTATCTATGTCATCGAGAATGGCATATAGCCTTTCGGTTTGTTTGGTAGATGAACTGAAAATGAAATTGTGGATGCCTTGCTTTTCATTCTCTTTTAAGTTGTGGATCAGCAGAGTAAAATCTTTATTGAAAGAGGGCTGTGGACGAGTCTCAAAGATGAAGACATGGTCCGTTTTATAGAAAAACTGCTTTCCAAATTCTGTGAGGGTAAAATCCTGGAAAGTATCTGCCATCAACTTCTCATCTGTAAAGGCAAATTTAGGGTCTATCCAATCCGGGTTTTCCTGTTTTTCTTTCACAGGAAGTGCTTTCCAGAGTTCAACCGCCTTTTTATAACCGCGTTTGACAATGTCCAGTGTAAATTCTACATCCTTGAACCAGAGTTGTGTGTCTTTTTCTATGTAATCAAGCAGGCTGATGTTGTTCTCTGTCAGGTATTTTGACTGTACATTGGGAATGATGGTCAGTGTTTTTACATCATCTACAGAAAGCTGGCTTTCAATTTCGAAGGTGCGGATGCTCTCTACTTCATCACCAAAAAATTCAATTCGGTAAGGCAGGTCGTGTGAGAAAGAGAAAATATCTACAATACCACCCCTGATGGAGAATTGTCCGGGTTCGTAAACAAAATCTGTACGGTCAAAATCATAGTCGATCAGGAATTCATTGATGAAGTCGATGCCCAGCTTCGCCCCTATGCTGATCTCAAGGGTGTTTTTTTCTAGCATTTCGCGGTTGATCACCTTTTCAGCAAGCGCCTCTGGATAAGTCACAACGATCTTTCCATATTCAGAATGATGGTTGAGTTCATTCAGTACTTCTGCCCTTGCAAGTACATTTGCCGTGTCTACCTGGGTGAATTCAAAAGCTTTACGAAATGAAGAAGGGAATAGCAAGACTTCCTTGTCCAGGATACTTTCCAGGTCGGCAAGGAAATAAGAAGCCTCTTCCCTATCTGGCATGACGAATAAAATGGGCTTGTGGAGCAGGAAATATGTAGCTATTGCAATTGTTGCATCGGCGGAACCAACTAAGCCTTTTAGCTGAAGTTTGTTACCTTTGGCGGCGTTTAATGCTTTGGCCAATGCTACAATGCGCTCATCTGTTTTGTATTGATTGATCAGGTCGCGGATGTTCACAATACAAATGTAATATTTATGATGAGCTTTAAATGTAACAAAGGATGTATTAATCAATCTAAAATAAAATGAACAGCAAGAAGCCCGGGTGGATAGAACTCGTTTTCTGGATAACAGCTCTTTTATTGCTTGGATTTGCTAATCCGGAGGTTCATGGGCACGAGCATCATTTTACACTTTGTCCGCTGGCAAATATGGGCTTTGAATGGTGTCCGGGCTGTGGAATAGGAAGGGCGATTACCCAGTTGCTGCATGGCAATTTTCGAGAGAGCTTTGCGCATCACTGGTTTGGATTACCGGCGCTGCTGATCATTTTGTATAGAATAGTGATTTTGATAAAATTGAATAGAGGAAATAAAGTAAATTATAAGGAGGAAAGATATGTTTGATTCACCATTTATGACATTGCCGGGTATCACACCCCAAGAATATTCGTACTTGCAAAGCGCAACTACAGGATTTAGTGAACAACAACTAAGGGGATTTTTGATGATCTACGGAAGCAAAAGAAGGAATCCGGATGATATGGTATTGTACTGTATATTAGGGTTTTTTGTTCCGGGATTGCCGAGGTTTCTGGTAAACCAGATCGGTATGGGGGTTTTGTATTTCTTTACCATTGGATTATGTTTTATCGGTACAATCATAGATTTGGTAAACCACAAAACGCTTGCTTTTGAATACAATCAGCGTATGGTATTTGAAAGTTTGCAAATGGTAAAGATGGGTAATATCCAATAGGATTTTCTTATTTTTATGGCATGAGATTATCATCGCTAATTAAGTACCTTGAAGATTACGCCCCTTCAAATTACCAGGAAGATTATGACAATTCCGGATTGATCATCGGAAATGTTAACCAGGAAATTCAGGGCGCGCTGGTTGCGCTGGATTGCACGGAAGCTATTGTTGACGAGGCCATTACGCATGGTTGTAACCTGATCATCACGCATCATCCAATTGTTTTTAAAGGACTCAAAAGGATCACCGGAAAGACTTACGTGGAGCGCGTAGTCCTAAAAGCGATCAAAAATAACATTGCGCTATATGCCATTCATACCAATCTTGATCACGTGAAAAACGGGGTTAATGGTGTGATTTGCGACCGTCTGGGATTACAGGGGACAAAAGTTTTGAGTCCTAAAAGAGGATTGATGAAAAAGCTGGTGACATTTTGTCCGGCAGCTTTGGCTCCCGGTGTGAGAGGCGCATTGTTTGATGCGGGCGCCGGCAGTATTGGAAATTATAGCGATTGCAGTTTCAACGGCGAGGGGACGGGAACTTTCAAAGCTGCGGCAGATACAAACCCATTCGTTGGTGAGCAGGGTGTACAGCATCATGAACAGGAGGTACGGATAGAAACTGTTTTTCTGGCCCAGGATGAACGCAAAGTATTGCTGGCATTATTCGAGCATCATCCTTATGAAGAGGTGGCGTATGATGTTTATCCGCTTGAAAATAAGCTGGAGACGGTAGGTGCGGGAATGGTAGGCTGGCTGGACGAAGAGATGGATGGCCGGGATTTTTTGAGGCTGGTGAAGGAACGCATGGATACCAGTGTGATCCGCCATACTAAACTACTGCCGAGGAGGATAAAAAAAGTAGCGGTTTGTGGTGGCTCGGGAAGCTTTTTATTGAAAGAGGCGATAGCTGCGGGAGCCGATGCTTTTGTAACAGCCGATTTCAAATACCACGAGTTTTTTGACGCGGAAGAAAAAATAGTGATCGCCGATATCGGACACTTTGAAAGTGAACAATTTACATCTGATTTGTTGATAGATATTATTCAAGAAAAATTTCCTAACTTTGCAATCCGTTTAACGGAGCATAACACAAACCCCATAAATTATTTCATTTAATGGAACAAACTGTAGAGCAAAAGCTAAAAGCTTTATACGAATTACAAACCCTGCATACTAAGATTGATAAGATACGTCAGATTCGTGGTGAATTGCCAATGGAAGTAGCTGACTTAGAGGATGAAGTTGCAGGTCTTGAAACACGTATACAAAAATTCAAAGGCGAATTGGATGATACCGAAGATGCCATTGTAACACGTAAAAATATGATCAAAGAAGCTCAGAACTTGATCAAGAAATACGAGACTCAATTAAAAGACGTAAAAAATAATCGTGAATATGATGCTTTAACTAAAGAGGTTGAAATCCAAACTCTTGAAATTCAAGTATGTGAGAAGAAGATCAGAGAATTTGGTTTTGATATTACTCAGAAAACTGAAATCTATGAAAAAGCTCTTGCTGATCTGGAATCAAGAAGAAAAGATCTTGATATTAAGAAAGGTGAGCTTCAAACGATTACTGCAGAAACTGAAAAGGAAGAACAATCTTTAAATAAAAAATCAGAAAAGGCAGAGACTCAAATTGAGGACAGACTTTTGGTTGCTTATAAGAGATTAAGAGGAAATGCAAATAACGGATTGGCGGTGGTAACTATCGACCGTGATTCTTGCTCAGGTTGTTTCAACCAGATTCCTCCTCAGCGTCAGTTGGATATCCGTCAGCGCAAGAAAATCATCGTATGTGAGCACTGTGGAAGAATCCTTGTTGATGAAGCATTGACTCAGGAAGAACAGCCAGCTTAGTCAGGTATAAAGATTAATAAAAAGGTCAGAACTTGTTTCTGGCCTTTTTTTATGTTTAATTTTGAGTAGTGAATGAGGAATATTTTGTTCAATCCTTAAAACATATCCTGAAGGGTGTGCGTTATGATTTATTTATTGACGAATAATTTGATTTATGAGTAATAGTTTGCCGTTGAGGTCTTTTCTGATTGCCATGTTTTTGGTTTTCCCGCTCAGTCTTTCCGCTAATTTTGATTTCAATGCCAATTGTTTAAAAGCTTATCAGAACATATTTGAACTGAAACTTGGCACTGCGAGGCAGCTCATCGCTGCAGAGAAAAAGACCAATCCGAAAAATGCTATTGTTCCATTGCTTGAAAATTATGCAGATTACTTCTATTTATTGACCAGTGAAAGCAAACAGGAGTTTGACCGGCTGGAAAAATCTAAATCAAAGCGGCTGGATCTGATAGAAGAAGGGGATAGCAGTTCGCCATATTATTTATATGCACAGGCCGAGATCAATTTGCAATGGGCGCTGATTAGAGGCCGGTACGGAGAGTATTTTACGGCGGCAAGGGAAATAAAGAAAGCAAATGGCTTATTGCTCGATAACCAAAAAAAATTTCCTTCTTTTCAATTGAATGCGAAAGGATTGGGACTCATTAATGCTTTTTTGGGAAATTTACCTGATGGCATTTTAAAAAGCACATTGGCTACGCTTGGCATAAAAGGGAATCTCCAGACTGGAATAGTGATGCTCGACAAACTTGCAGATGGGCTTCCGTCATCTAAATTTGAGCCTTTTTATGAAGAAGTGGTATTTTATTATGCATTTGTACTGAATGACATTGCCCACAGCCCCGTGGCTTATGCCAAAACAATGAAATATACTGCCAGGATTTCGGATGCTAGTTTATTGAAAACATATCTTCAGGCATTGGTCTCAGCTAAAAACGGGCATAATGATGAAGCAATCTCTATTCTGGAAAGAAAACCGACGGGACCAGCTTATCAGGCCTTCCCGTACCTGGATTTTCTGGAGGGGGCAGCAAAACTTAATAAGCTGGATTATTCATCTTCTGCTGATTTTGGTCGGTTTTTGCGGACGAATAAAGGCGTCAATTATATTAAAGATGCCAACCTGCACCTGGGCTGGATTTCTTTGTTGAAGGGCGATACAGAGGCGTATTCTGGGTTTATGGCGAAAGTTAAAAGCAATGGATATGCTTACCAGGAAAAAGACAAGCAGGCATTTAATGAGGCAAATGAGGCTATGCCTAATAAAAGCCTTTTAAAGGCAAGATTATTGTTTGATGGGGGGTATCATGATAAAGCGCTTGATCTGCTCTGGGATGCTAAACCAGAGGGCTTCAGTGCAGGAAGAGATCGTACAGAATTTTACTATAGAAGAGGCAGAATAAATGACGAACTGAATAAGGAAGATGCGGCTTTGTCTGATTACCAAAATGCCATTAATTCTGGCAAGGGACTAAGGTATTACTTTGCTGCTAATGCTGCATTGCAGATCGGAAAGATTTATGAGAATAAGAAAAACTATGCGAAGGCGAGGCAAGCTTATAACTTGGCAATCCAAATGAAAAACCACGATTATGAAAGCAGCATTGAAACTCAGGCTAAAGCTGGGCTGAACAGGATGAAATAAAAATTAGAATCGATAAACGAATGCATTGATGTGCATTCCGGCTCCTACGGACGCAAAAACGGCATATTCACCTTTTTTGACTTTATATCCCTTAACCTGGCCTTTCAGTACAAGGTCCAACAAGGTCGGTATAGTGGCCACAGAGCTATTTCCTAGCCATGAAATGGTCATCGGCACGAGATTTTCAGGGACTGTATCCAAATCATAAAGTTTAAAAAGGCGTTTCATAATGGCATTATCCATCTTTCCATTTGCCTGATGAATGAACACGGTTTTTATATCTGTAATGCTGATCCCGGCTTTATCTATTGCTTTTTTCACTACTTGCGGTACGTTGGTAACTGCAAATTCGTAGAGCTTTCTTCCATTCATCTTAAGGTAGGCATTGCCATTGGTTTCAGCAGGATTGTTGCTTTTTCCCATGATCAGAAGTGAGCCATAATTGACCGCAAAAGTTTGTGTTTTATGCGCTATAATGCCCAGGTCCTGTTCTGATTCCCTGGCTTCAAAAATAACTGCAGCAGCTCCATCAGAGAATATCATGCTGTCACGATCATGCGCATCAATGATTCTGGACAGGGTTTCAGCGCCTATGACCATAACTTTTTTTGCATCACCACTCTGAATTAGATAATTTGCTTGTATGGCTCCCTGAACCCATCCAGGGCAACCAAAAATAATGTCATAAGCAACGCAATCCGGGTTTTCAATGCTCAAGGCTTGTTTTACTTTCGCGGCAAGAGCGGGCAGGATGTCCATTCTATTGCTCCCGAGCCTGACATCTCCAAAATTGTGACAAAAGATGATATGATCGAGCGTTTCTTTATCCACGTCCGCATCTTCCAGGGCTCTTCGAGCAGCAATTGTAGCAATATCACTATTTACAATATCGGGGTCTACATATCTGCGTTCTTCGATCTCGGTGATCTCAGTAAATTTGCTGATTACGTCGGCCATGTCCTTATTTAAAGGTAGGCCATTGTCATAGAATGTAGCGTTCAGGAATGAATCACCAGAAATGATATTTTCAGGAATATAGCTTCCTGTGCCTGTGATAACAGAGTGTAGAATTGTTTTATTGCTCATTTTGAACCGTAGACTGTTTTAGTCTACAGTATAAAACTAGGACATTTTTATGGTAAATAAAAATCTTAAGAGAAATCTTCTATTAAAAATACGAATAATTCCTTAGGTCCGTGCGCACCAAGCACTAAAGTTTTTTCAATATCTGCAGTTCTGCTCGGTCCGGTGATCGTGCTGATCATGGAAGGAATCTGACTGCCATATTTGTCTTTGATCAACTTAAAAGCATCTTTAAGATCCATTACCATTTGCCCTGTTCTTGCAATCACAATGTGGTGATGAGGGAAGATGCTCAATCTGCGTCCTGCGGCATTTTGATTGGAGACCATTACTGAGCCGTTGCGGGCAACTAAGGCTTCGCATAGGGTAATTCCTACTTCTGCCTGTTCAAAGTCTTTATCTGTTTTATAGAAAGGGAATTCATATTCGGCAAGAAGCTCCTGCAGCTCAGGCTCCCAACAATAGATTTTTCTCCACTTAAAACGATCTGCAAGCTGAAGAATATTCTCTATGAATTCAATTCCGTTTTCACAGTAAATAAAATTACCGGAAACAGCAGTCAGTTCTTCAGCAAACAGTACTTCAGGAATTTCTTCAGTTGGAGAATAGAGTGGGGTATCTTCAAGATTTGGATAAGGATTGTCTCTTTTTTCAAGAAGAGCTTTCCTTATTTTTTTTAGCATTAACTCTTTTGAGGAGATATTTTCTTGCATAGGAGAATGGATTTGCTGCCGCCTGATTTGTATGTAAGGCGGCAGCCCCATAAATGATTTATTAAGACTCTGTATTTGTCGGGGTGATTGAAGTAGCAGGATCAGTTGTTTCACCAACGCCGTCATGTAATAACCCCTCTGCGGCCGGCTTTTGATCACCTGTACCATTTACAAATTCGTCATAAGTGGTGCGGTTATCAAAAGGACGTTTGCCCAGGATTTCTTCAAGATCTGCCTGAAACAGAATTTCTTTTTCTATTAGTTTTTGAGCCAGTTTCTCTAGGCCATCTCTTTTTTCTGTAAGTAATGATTTCGTTCTTGTATAGACGTCTGCTATTAGTATACGCACTTCATTATCGATCATTTCTGATGTCTTCTCAGAATAAGGCTTATTGAAGTTGTACTCATTTTGAGGATCGTGGAATGAAACGTTTCCAATAGTACTGTTCATACCATAAATCGTCACCATTGCATAAGACAACTTAGTAATGCGCTCAAGGTCATTTTGTGCGCCTGTAGAAATTTTACCAAAGACAATGTCTTCAGCAACACGTCCACCCATGGTCATACACATGCCATCAGTCAGCTGCTCCGTAGTATATAAGAACTGCTCTTTAGGCAGGTATTGTGCATAACCAAGTGCGGCAACCCCGCGCGGTACGATAGACACTTTAACCAATGGATCCGCATGCTCAAGAAACCATCCTGCGATTGCGTGACCTGCTTCATGATAGGCAACTATTCTTTTCTCTTCAGGAGATATGATTTTGTTTTTCTTCTCTAAACCACCGATAACGCGGTCCACTGCATCCTGGAAATCCTGCATATCTACGCTTTCTTTGTTGCGTCTTGCAGCAATAAGCGCGGCTTCATTACAAACGTTGGCAATTTCAGCACCGGCAAATCCTGGAGTTTGAGCAGATAATTTTTTAGCATCAACCTCAGATGAGGTTTTGATGGGCTTAAGGTGAACTTTAAAGATTTGCTCACGACCTACAAGATCCGGTTTGTCGATAGAAATCTGTCTGTCGAACCTTCCTGGTCTTAGTAGAGCGGTATCCAGAACATCAGGACGGTTAGTTGCCGCAAGTATAATGATGCCAGAATCTGTACCAAAACCATCCATTTCAACCAATAGTTGATTTAGCGTATTCTCGCGCTCATCATTACCGCCCATCATGCTGTTTTTTCCACGGGCACGGCCGATTGCATCAACCTCATCAATAAAGATAATACATGGTGCTTTGTCTTTTGCCTGCTTAAATAAATCACGTACACGTGATGCACCCACGCCGACGAACATCTCTACGAAATCAGATCCCGAAAGAGAGAAGAACGGCACTTGTGCTTCGCCGGCAACGGCTTTAGCCAAAAGAGTTTTACCGGTGCCAGGAGAACCGACAAGTAATGCCCCTTTCGGTATTTTACCTCCAAGATTGGTATATTTTTTAGGGTTTTTAAGGAAATCGACAATCTCCATAACCTCTTGTTTTGCTTCTTCAAGACCGGCAACATCATTAAAGGTCACATTAACCTGGCTTTCTTTATCAAAAAGTGTCGCTTTAGACTTCCCTATGTTAAAGATTTGTCCGCCACCACCACCGGCACCTCCGCCCATACGGCGCATGATGAATATCCAGAAAGCGACGAATAATAAAATAGGTACCAAAAAGCTGATAAGCCAAGATTGTACAGAGCTTTGTTTACTGTCTATTTCAGGAAGGATCTGTTGTTGCGGTGGAAGTGCTTTCTGGGACTCCTTTAATTGAGCATACATAGCGTCCATTGATCCTGATGTGAAATACACAAGAGGACCTGTTGATGGGCCGAAATTGCTTTTAGTCTTATAGTCTTTATACTTTGCGTCTTCTAATCGATCCTTTTTAATAAAGACCTCGACCTTTACCAAATCTTCATGTTTATAAGCAACAAGTCTTTGCACATCCCCCGGTAATAACATCTGTGTTTCAAATGTGCGATATGATACGGTTTTAGCAGTTTCACCACTAAACATGAACTGCAGTAGTATTAAACCTAAAATAATAGCGGCGTATACCCAAAAGATATTGAATTTAGAACCTTTTTGAGGCTTCTTGGGGACATTCGGAATTCGTTTAATCAGTTTTGGTTTTGTATTTGGGTTCTCTTTCATCGTTAAATCAAAAATGTAGGTGAAAATGATTATGCGCTTCTATAGGATGTTGCCAGGGCATCACCCCACAGGTCTTCAATTCCGTAGAATTCGCGCTTTTCAGTTTTAAATATATGGACAACTATATCAAAATAATCAAGAATAATCCAGTCTGCGACTTCCTGTCCTTCTTTACGCCATGGATTGGTTTTTGTTTTCTTATAGATTTCTTCCTCTACGCTATCTGCAATTGCCTTTACCTGGGTTGCAGAGTTTGCGCTACAAATGATGAAAAAATCGGAGACAGAACTGTTGAGTTCTCTTAAATCTAAGCGTACGATGTCGTTTCCTTTTTTTTCCTGTATGCCATGTACGGCTATTTCTGAGAGGTATGTAGAAAGGTTTACGATTTTCTTTTTTACCATTAAAATGTTTTAATTTTGATAAACAAATATACAATCAACACTTGCAAAATAACACTTTTTCAACATTATTTGTTGGTCAAAATCTTATCAGATTATCCGCGGTTGATTCTACTAATAACTTTTTGAAGGAGATGGTGTCAAAATCCGAGCCACTACCAGAAGGAACTGTTATTATGGCAGATAACCAATTTGCAGGCAGGGGGCAGCAGGAAAACACATGGCATGCAACAGCGGGTCTGAATCTCACGTTCAGTATTTTTTTTAAGCCGGCATTTCTCCCCATAAATAAACAATTTATGTTAAATATAGCGGTTAGCATAGGTGTCCGCAAAGCTTTGCAGCAAATTGTGCCACAAGGAATTAAGGTGAAATGGCCTAACGATATTTATTTCGGGGACAGAAAGCTTGGGGGTATATTGATCGAAAATACCCTTTCGGGAAACTGCTATAAAAGCAGCATTGTTGGCATAGGTATCAATGTGAATCAAGAAGAATTTAATCCAGATCAGGTAAAAAGAGCAACTTCTTTGTGTAAAATTTTACAAGCGGATGTTAATCTGATTGATCTGCTGGGACAGATTTGCGGCAGTATAGAAGCAGAGTATTTCAAACTGAAGTCTGGTAATTACACCGCTTTACTAACGGAATACTTAAAGGGTTTGTACCGATTTAATGAAGAGGCGGCGTACCGTGAGGGACTAATTATTTTCAAAGGTCGGATCAGGGATGTAACAGAGACGGGACAATTGATTATTGAGGTTGAAGGAAGGAATAAAAGCTATAACTTTAAAGAAATAGAATTTTTAAATAACACACGATGAAAAAATTAAGCATCTTATTTTTCCTGATGATTGTTGGCGTAGTCTCGTCTGCGCAGATCCTTAAACCGGTGAGCTGGGCTTACAAAGCAAAGCGAATAAGTAAAACCGAGGCGGTCGTGCAAATTAGAGCAACGATAGATCAGGGTTGGCACATTTATTCGCAGCATTTGGCACCAGGGGGGCCGGATGCTACGGTTTTTACTTTTGCTCCATCTAAGGATTTTGCCTTGAACGGAAAAACAACAGAGCCTAAGCCAACTACTTATTTCGATAAGAGTTATAAAATGAATATTAGTTATTTTGAGAATCAGGTGGTATTTCAGCAGAAGATAAAATTGAATAAAGCGACGGCTGCTGTTAAAGGCAAGGTTACTTTTATGGTATGTGATGATACCCAATGTCTCCCTGCGGAAGATGTGAACTTTAGCATCCCGGTGAAGTAGTTTAACAAAGAGATCACAAACATTAGCCAAATTCTCGTCCATATTATGTAATATTGGGCTGCGGGGATTGTGATCCGCTTAATCGTTTTAACATAATAAAGATTTATATAAGCATATACTGGCCGTCAGGTAATAAAATTGGTTGATGGGCAGTCAGAAAAAATAATGAATAAGATTAGAAACATAGGTGTATTAACATCTGGAGGCGATGCTCCCGGTATGAATGCTGCTATCAGAGCGGTGGTTCGGGCAGCAATTTACTATGATTTACAGGTTACTGGCATTTTAAGAGGATATGAAGGACTTATCCATGGCGATTTTATTGAAATGGACAGAAAGTCTGTTGCAAATATTATTCAACGTGGCGGAACGATTTTAAAAACAGCAAGGAGTGACGGTTTCCGAACAAAAGAAGGAAGAATTCAGGCTCATGAACAATTAAAGAAACAAGGGATTGATGCCTTGATTGTAATTGGTGGAGACGGAACTTTTACAGGAGCTAATTTATTTACAAGTGAATTTGATATCCCTGTAATTGGATTGCCGGGTACAATTGATAATGATCTTGAAGGAACAGATTTTACAATAGGGTATGATACGGCCATCAATACAGTAATCAATGCGGTTGATAAAATAAGGGATACTGCGGAATCTCATGACAGACTTTTTATTGTTGAGGTGATGGGCAGGGATTCAGGTCTTATTGCATTAAGAAGTGGTATCGGCGTGGGTGCGGAGGCAATTATGATTCCTGAAGCAAATATGGGTGTGGATGGTCTGGTCACAAGACTTGAAGCCGGACGTAAGGATAAAGCGTCGAAAATAATTATTGTAGCCGAAGGAGATGAAGTTGGAGGAGCGTTTAATGTAGGAGAGGCGTTGAAAAATAAATTCCCTAACTATGACATCAGGGTATCCGTACTTGGACATATTCAGCGGGGAGGAAAGCCCAGCTGCATGGACAGGGTGTTGGCAAGTAGGTTAGGTGTTGTTGCCGTTGAAGGCTTGCTTGCGGGAAAAACCGGCGTAATGGTTGGTCTTGTAAATAAAGAACTTGTTTTTACGCCTTTCGATCATGCGATTAAGCACATTGATGCTAAAGAAATAAGTCCGGTTTGGTTAAAACTTGTAGAAATACTTTCACTATAAAAAAAGCCAGGATTCAAATCCTGGCTTTTTTTATTCTATAATAACCGCTGTTCCTGTTGCGGCGACCATAAGCATACTGCCTCCACTTCCAACGGTTTCATAATCCAGGTCTACTCCGATGATTGCATTCGCACCCATTGCGGCGGCGTATTGCTGCATTTCATTGATTGCGGTATTTTTTCCTTCTCTCAATACCTGTTCATAAGATCCGGAACGTCCGCCAACGATATCGCGTATGCCGGCAAAAAGATCTTTAAAAATATTGGCGCCTATGATGGTTTCGCCGCTTACAAGGCCAATGTATTTAACTACTTTTTTGCCTTCTATTGAATTTGTTGTTGTAATTAACATCTTAATCGGGTTTTTTATTTTGATGCCGTTTGTGAATAAATGTTACAGCTAAACTGCAGATCTGCTTTTTCGTTTTTGGACGAAGAATCGGCATGTTGAAATTAAAAATATTGCATCTTGCTAATCATTAGTATTTTACTTATTTTTGCAGCCCCGCAAGCACGAAGCTCCGGGAACTATGTTGAATACATAAATTAAAAAAAGAAATGGCAACTAAAATCAGATTGCAAAGATTCGGTAAAAAAGGTAAGCCTTTTTTCCACGTAGTGGTAGCGGATTCCCGTTCACCAAGAGATGGTAAATTTATTGAGCGTTTAGGTTCTTATAACCCAAATACCAATCCTGCTACTATTGAAATCAACTTCGATAAAACTTTAGACTGGGTAAACAAAGGCGCTGAGCCTACGGATACTTGTCGCGCTATCCTTTCTTACAAAGGTGTTTTGTACAAAAAACATTTAGAAGGTGGTGTTAAAAAAGGAGCGTTAACAGCAGAACAGGCAGAGGCTAAATTTGCTGAGTGGTTGAGCGCTAAAGACGGTAAAATTGAAGGCAAAAAAGACGGCTTAACTAAATCTAAAGATGAAGTTAAAAAAGCTGCTTTAGCTGCTGAAGCTAAGAAAAATGCTGATCGCGCTGCGGCCCTTGCAATTAAAAATGCACCGGTAGAAGAAGTGGTTGAAGAGGAAGTTGTAGCAGAAACGACAGAAGAAGCTCCTGTAGCTGAGACTGCAACGGAAGAAGCTCCTGCTGTTGAGGTTGCAACAGAAGAAGCTCCTACTGCTGAAGAAAGCAACGAAGAAGAAAAAGCATAACCTTTTTGTTATTCTAAGAAATAGCGAAAGATCTTTCATTGAAATGATCCTTCGCTATTTTTTTTATTAAACGAGACCCATCAAATGAAAATAGAAGAAGCATTTTATATAGGATACATTACAAAAACAAAGGGCTTAAAAGGAGAGCTACAGATCTTCTTTGAGTACGAAGAACCGGAATTGCTGGAGCTGGATGTGGTGTTCGCTGATATCAATGGAAAACTTGTGCCATTTTTTGTCTCATCGTGTAAGTTGCAAAACAATAATACGGGAAACTTCTATTTTGATGATATAGATCATATTGATAAAGCGCAGGCCTTAATAAAAAAGAAGATTTATCTGCCGTTAAGCAAAAAACCGGTGCGTGATGAAGATGACTTTTTCTATACAGACTTAAAAGGATTTGTTGCTGTTGACGAAACGCTTGGGACATTGGGAGAAATCTTAGAAGTTCATGAGTATCCTCAACAGTTTGTAGCTACAGTTCTATATAAGGATACGGAGATTATGTTCCCATTAAATGATGACTTCATTATCGAAATAGACGACGAGGAACAAATCCTTACTGTAGATCTTCCTGAGGGGTTGCTGGATATATACCTTGCAAATTAATCTTAACTTTGCTTCATGCGTTTTGATATCATTACTGTTTTACCAGGGCTATTAGAAAGTCCTTTTGCTCATTCTATTTTACAAAGAGCCCAAAAAAAAGGCATTGCTGAAATTGTAGTGCATAATTTAAGGGACTATGCTACTAATAAGCAAAAGAGCGTAGACGATTATCCATATGGTGGCGGTAGTGGTATGGTAATGTCTATCGCACCTTTTTCTAGTTGTATAGAAGCCTTGAAGGCAGAGCGTGAATATGACGAAGTCATTTTTATGAGCCCCGATGGGGAGACGTTTAATCAGACAATAGCTAATGAGTTATCCGGTAAAGGCAATATCATGATTCTTTGTGGTCACTATAAAGGGATAGATCAGCGTATAAGAGATATTTATGTAACCAGAGAGATTTCCATAGGTGATTACGTTTTGTCTGGAGGAGAGCTTCCTGCCGCGGTATTGGTGGATGCAATTACGAGATTGATACCTGGTGTGTTGAATGATGAAACGTCTGCCTTGTCGGATAGTTTCCAGGGCGAACTGCTGGATGCTCCTATTTATACACGTCCCGCCGATTGGAATGGACACAAAGTCCCGGACGTTTTGTTAAGTGGACATGAGGCAAAAATTAACGAATGGCGTCATGAACAAGCACTGATACGCACCCAAACGCGTAGACCAGACTTATTGGAGGATTGATTACTTGCTTAAAAGTGATATGATCTTTTCTTTGTCCTTTAGCTGATCTTTTAATGCAGAAAGCATTTCCTTGCAATTTTTTAAACTGTTTTTGAGGTCATTATACTCTTCTTTTGTATCTGCCAATGTTTCGTTTCCCTTCGGGTTCTTATAGGGTATTGGTTCTGATTCAAAAAATGTCGAAGGAGAGACCTGTAGTATCCTTGCCATGGAAATCAGATCGTTGTATTTAATTGATCCCCTGAGTAAACTAAGTTTTAGCCCATCAAAAGTTTTGTTCATTTCGTCTGCAAGCCAACTCATTGGTCTGTTCTTTTCTTTAAGAATTCCATCGACTACATTTTTTAAAGGCATAAAAAAATTAGGTATAAGTTTGGTCTTGGCTTAAAATTTTAAGTATTTTTGCCATAAAAAATTATGTATTCCGATGCATAATTTTGATAAAAATACATAAATTTTAGTATTTAACCATATAGAGTATGAACAAACTAGCTGTAAGCGACAATGCATCGAGGAAGTACAAGATCAATGAGTACCTGCTTAAGCTGCCTATTTCTGATTATAGAGCGGCTATTAGACTTATTCCTAAGTACATGAGAATATCTCTGAATACTTTTCATAATTATCGGAATATTCTGCTGGCGGATCGTCAGGATATCCCTCATGAAAAGGTGGTTATGTTTGAAAAAATATTTGATCTAAAGCCCGGCGAGTTACTAAATAAAATCGTCAGGTCAAAGACGCTGAAAGAGCTACTAAATAAGGAGCGGGATAATTTTTCTGGCAGAGCAATGAATAGATAACATGGAAAATCAAAAGAAATACAAAATCGATGAGGAAATGAGAAAACTAAACCATGTTTCTTATAAAGCAGCGTTAAAAATTATTCCCAAGAGATTGAAAATCGCATCTAATACTTTTCATAACTATAGAAAACTGTTATTGAATGACAAAGCGGATATCCCTTACGGGTTGGTGAGAAAACTGGAATGCATTTTTGGCTTAAATATGGGCGAGTTAGCGAACTATTCTGTGGATTGCAAAAGCTTGGATATTTTGATCAAAGAACCGCTACATGACAGCGATACAATGAAATGAAGCGGCGATTTTTTGTGGAAATATTAAAGAATGTGGAAAAAAATAAAAATCACTTTTATTTCTAAAATAAAATTCCTAATATTGCAGTCCGATTTTAAAGAACAAAAAATCGGCTTAATAGCTTAAAATCATGGATTTAGTAAAATTTGTTGAAGAGCAGGTAATCGCAAAAAATGAGTTTCCTGCGTTCAAATCAGGAGATACAGTGAGTGTTCACTATAAAATTCGCGAAGGTAATAAAGAACGTATTCAAATTTACCAAGGTGTAGTATTGCAACGCAATAGCGTTGGTGCTAATGAAACGTTTACCGTTCGTAAAATGTCTAATGGTGTTGGTGTTGAACGTATTTTTCCGATCAATTCTCCAAACATCGCTAAAATTGAAGTTAATAGCCACGGTAAAGTGCGCAGATCGAAATTATTCTATCTACGTGAATTAACTGGTAAAGCAGCTCGTATCAAATCTAAGAGAGTTTAATCTCTTTAAAAAATTATATTAGCCTTCCCGATATTATCGGGGAGGTTTTTTTGTTTGCTTTCATCTCAAAGCACAACCCACTTCATGTAAATCTGCGTTTTATATATTCTGTAGCTTAACCACAATAATTTGAGCTGTGTTCATAAATGCTCCCCGGATTTACATAAGTTTGTGCCAACTAACTTATTTAGATGAAATCACCAGGAACTATACCACCCTGATGTGTGTATACACCGGTTGAAATTGTCTTAGAAACAACATAATAATCAATGAAAGAACTGTTAAAAAAATTCGAGGAGAAAAGACCTGAGATAGTATTCGAGTGGAAAGATAAAGAGTCTGAAGCTGAAGGCTGGGTAGTGATCAACTCGCTACGCGGTGGTGCTGCAGGCGGAGGAACGCGCATGCGAAAAGGCCTTGACAAAAGAGAAGTCGAATCCCTGGCAAAGACCATGGAGGTGAAATTTACTGTATCAGGTCCGCCGATAGGTGGTGCAAAGTCAGGAATAAATTTTGATCCTGCCGATCCAAGAAAGAAGCAGGTGCTTGATAGGTGGTATAAGGCTGTAATGCCTATCTTGAAAAGCTATTATGGAACAGGAGGGGATTTGAATATTGATGAAATTCATGAAGTAATCCCTATTACAGAAAATTATGGTTTGTGGCATCCTCAGGAAGGCGTTATCAATGGTCATTACCAGGCAAGGGAAAATGAGCGTATACATCAGATCGGACAATTACGTTATGGTGTTTCAAAAGTATTGGAAGATTTGAGTTACACTCCTGATATCAAAAGAAAATATAAGGTTGCGGATATGATTACCGGATATGGCGTTTCAGAATCGATAGGCCACTTTTATAAAATCTGGGGAGGTGAACTGGCAGGCAAAAGAGCGATCATCCAGGGTTGGGGAAATGTTGCTGCTGCCGCAGGATATTATCTGGCGCAAAATGGAGTAAAAGTAGTTGGTATCATTGACCGCGTTGGGGCATTGATTAATAGAGAAGGATTTAGTACACAGGAAATTATAGATCTTTTTAATAACAGGGTGGGCAACACACTTGTTTCTCCAGACCTCATTTCTTTTGAACAGGCAAATAAAGAAATATGGAATGTCGGGGCTGAAATATTTGTTCCGGCAGCAGCATCGCGATTGGTAAAACAAATTGAGGTTGACCAGCTGATCGAGGGAGGACTGGAAGTAATCGCTTGTGGGGCAAATGTTCCATTTGCCGATAAAGAGATCTTTTTCGGCAGTATCATGGAGCATGCAGATAATCATGTAGCAGTTATTCCGGATTTCATTTCAAATTGCGGAATGGCAAGAGTTTTTGCTTATTTGATGCAAAGAAATGTAGAGATGAGTGATGATGCTATATTTACAGATGCTTCACAGGTAATTTATAATGCAATGAAATCAATTCATAATGAGTCAACAGAGAAAACCCAATTATCTAAAACAGCATTTGAAATAGCACTTAAACAATTGGTATAATTATGATGGACGAGCAGTTTTTTAAACAAATTTTCTGGGGTAATACAGTTAAACAATATTGCGTTTTTGTGGTGGTAATATTGCTGGGGTTGTTTTTTAAAAGGCTGGTCTCCAGATTAGTTAGTTTGGCTTTGTTTAAAATATTTAGAAAGTTTGCAGAAGAAGTTAAAGTAGATACTTTTGTGGCTCTACTGCTGAAGCCTATAGAATCTTTCATTACTTTCTGTACTATTTATCTTGCCATTAATAATTTAAGTCATCCGCTCAATATTGTACTTTGGCACCGCTCTAAATCGAAAGTTGAAATTACCATAGGTGATTGCTTAGATAAGATTTTCTTGTTTCTGATTATACTTTCCATTTTCTGGATCATTTTAAGAATCATAGATTTTATAGCATTTGTTTTGAAGCACAAGGCGACTATAACAAACAACAGAGCTGACGATCAGCTGGTGCCTTTTTTAAAGGAGCTTACAAAAACACTGATCTGCTTTCTGGGTTTTTTTGTATTGTTGGGATTTGTATTTGAAATCAATGTACTTACGCTAATAACAGGGCTGGGTATCGGAGGTATTGCGATTGCTCTTGCTGCCAAGGAGAGCCTGGAGAACCTTATTGGTTCCTTCACCATATTTCTGGATAAACCATTTACCGTAGGAGATGTGGTAAAGGTGGATGGAATAGAGGGAACTATTGAGAAAGTTGGGTTCAGAAGTACCTGGTTGGTAAGTCCAGATAAGACAACTATTGTAATTCCCAATAGAGCTATGATTGATGGTGTACTGGAAAATGTTACTTTAAGGAATTATAGAAGGGTAAATTTCTTTATCGGTTTAACCTACGAAACCAAATCGGAAGATATAAAGTCGATCCTTGCTGCTATCGAAGACTTTTTAAGCAAACATCCGGAAACTAAGGACGGTTATGCTACATTTGACAATTTTGGCGATTCTGCACTAAATATACAGGTGATCTATCTTGTGGTGAACATGGAGCATAGAAAGTATGTTAAAATCAAGGAGGAGATCAATTTCAAGCTCATAGAGATTGTAGACCAGTACAGGTCTGGATTTGCATATCCAACGCAACGATCAGTACACTAGTCAGCATTAACTTCAATAAAAAAGATCTATACTATTGTACAGGTCTTTTTTATTGAAGTTCTTATAGTTTTTATGCCAGTTCGGCAAGTACCGTGATTCCGCCTTTTACGACCTGATTTAGCTCAAGATTTACTTTTGTGCCTACAGGTAAAAAAACATCTACCCTTGAACCGAATTTAATAAACCCAAATTCTTTTGTCTGTTCTACAACATCTCCTTCTTTAACATACCAAACAATGCGTCTCGCAAGCGCACCAGCAATTTGTCTGAATAATACGGGAGTGCCGTTTTTATGTTCTACAACCACTGTTGTACGCTCATTCTCTGTTGATGACTTAGGGTTCCATGCGGCCAGGTATTTCCCTGGGTGGTATTTGAAAAATTTAACAACTCCTGAAATCGGATTTCTGTTGATGTGAACATTGATAGGCGACATAAATATAGACACCTGAAGTCTTTTATCTTTAAAGTATTCCCCTTCTTCCGTTTCTTCGATTACAACAACTTTTCCGTCAGCCGGACAGATTACGAGGTTGTCGCCATTGGTAAAAGAACGTCTTGGGTTCCTGAAAAACTGCAGTACGATAATGAATAAAGCCAGAGAAAATATATATACAAACCACTTTAGCCATGTGATGTCTGCAAATCTGTAGTCAATGACTGCATTTAATATAAATATGAAAAGCAAGGATAATGCGATGGTGGTGTAGCCTTCTTTGTGTATGGTCATTGTTTTTTATTGTATAATATGTTTGTGCAAAATTGTGAAAAAAATATCGGATTAAGGTAAGTTAGGCGCAACAGTTTTGGCCCTGTAAATGTCTATCAGATTTCTGCCCAGGCCATCATAGTCTAAGCCGTAGCCCACTACAAATTCATTAGCGATCTCAAAACCAACATATTCCAGCTCGTCAATTGGTGTTTGCAGTGCCGTTGGCTTCAGTAAAAGAGAGCAAACTTTAACAGATGCCGGATTTTGTTTATAGACTTCGCTGAGGATATATTTGAGTGTAAAACCGGTGTCAACGATATCTTCAACAATAATGACGTCACGATTATGCAGATCCTCTGGTAGTCCGAAGGTTTGTTTTATCGTGCCGCTGCTCTCCGTTCCTTTATAGGAAGAAACTTTAACGAAGCCAATTTCACAGGAAATATTAATTTCTTTCAGCAGGTCTGCCATAAATAAAAAGCTCCCGTTTAAGACGCCAATAAATATCGGGCAGCGATTTTCATAATCCAAATTGATTTGAATGCCAATCAGGCGTGTGCGTTTTGCTATGTTGTCATTTTCAAGAAGCAATTCGAATGCTTTGTCGGCTACCTGTATGTTATGCATATATCTATATTAGGGTTGGGCTGATTCCTTTTTCTGAGCTTCCTGCAATTTTTCCTGCTCTTTTTCTTTCCTGCGCTGTTCTCTTTTCTCTTCCCTAAGTTCTTTTCTCGTCTTTTTCACCGTATCAACTTTTACAGGAGATTTGGAAAGCGTGTCCTTTTTAGACCCACCACCAAACAGACGGTCAAACAGTGTCTTAGACTGATCCTGAGTTTCAATAACAGGCATTGGGTCTTCGCTGTCAAAAGCATTCGTATCAATCGAAGTAGAATCAGGCAATAGGTATTGTCTCAGGCCCTCTCGTAGATGGACGTTGTAAAATCCATACCCACTCGTATCCGGACCAGTAAGTCCTCTCTTTGCCATAATGTTGCCAATGTATTTGAAATAAGGATACAGGTAATCTTTAAGCCCTCCGTCACCCCTGAACTTATATAGCGCAATCTTTGGTCTCGGAACAATATTAGCCAGGAAAATACCTTCACCAATATTTAATTCATAAGGGTTTTTTCCAAAATAGTAGCGGGTGGCTTCTCCAATCCCGTATACGTTTTGTCCCATCTCTATGATGTTAAAGTAGACTTCCAGCATTCTGTTCTTACTAATCAGGTGATTGTTCTCTATCAGCCAGACAATTAAAATCTCTTCCGCTTTGCGGGCAAGTGTTTTTTGCCGGCTCAGGAAAACGTTCTTCACCAACTGCATGGATATTGTGCTTCCGCCACGCACAAAGCGTTTTTCTTTAAAGTTCACTGCAAAAGATTTTCTTATGGACTCCTGAACAAACCCTTTGTGAGAGAAAAAGGACGGATCTTCAGATGTCAATATGGCATTTTTAAAGTTGCTGGATACTTCAGATAAAGGTGTATAATTGGGATTAGAGGGGCCTATGACAATATTTCTTACAGGCTTTCCTTTTTCGTATGGAGTATACACAAATTCTTTATTGATCTTTTGGAGATTGGTTTTGCCCCATTTCAGGATCTTAAAGTTTGTAGGGGTAAGACCCGAAGTAAACTTAACGCTGTCTGGTTGCGAGGAATCAAGATAAAAGGCGAGGTCATACCTTACTTTTCCGCTTACTTTAAGTCCTTCAAGAGATTCAAATAGCCCCTGAGGAAAGGAATTCAGTACTTCCTGTGCATCCTGTTCTGGAGCAAGCAGCTTGACTTCATATATTTTATTCGGAGAAAGGGTATATTTTAGATAGGGATGAATCTTCGCATTTTTTAAAAATACAGTTGAGCTACTATCCAGTGCCACATAATTTGGGCCTATAAGCATATTTGCCTCAATCTTCGCGTCTGAGACAATGATGTCATTTGATGCAATTTTAGGGTGATTAATGAGTAGGTTTTTTACAGACCAGGAGCCTTCGATCTTAAAATCATCACCACTGTAATCTGCATTTTTCATTTCGGTTCTGACGGTATCAAAGCTGAATTTCGCGTGAAGTTTATTGTTCAGGTAATCCAGTTCAACCTTTTTATTGTCGGCAAATAACACAACATCCAGTTGTTTTTTGCCAGGTTTTACGGTGCCGTTAACATGCCATGTTGCTTCGGTGTCATTTACCTTAATCGTAGATTGCAGGTCGCCCCCATCAATGGTCGCCGTTGTCGTTAGAAAAGATAAATGGGCAGTATCGTTATCATTAACGGCTAACATGAGGTTTTTAACCTCCATGTCATCCGGGATTTTATAAAGGACCTGATTCAGCAAGTTGTGTGCAAGATCGGCGAGGTCTACTTTATCTTTCTTTTCCTGATTGTCTTTCTTTTTGCGTTTGAGGATAAAATCCAGGTTGCTCAAAGAATCCCTGAACACCACATTTATTTTGCCGTCATTGAGGATCAGCTGGGCAAGTTTTACATCGCCAAAAATCAGCGGGAACAGTTTCACACCCACTATCATATCAGATATCGTGGTTAATGTGTCCCTGTCTTTTGGCACCACAGAAATGTTTTTCATGTGTACCGTACTTAGGCCGCTAAAGCCGGCCTCACCTATTTTTACATCCAAGCCATAGCTTTTATCGGCTTTGTCGATCGCCTTGGCCATCATTTTTTTCAAAAGCGCTTCCCTCTTGGCATACGCGATAGATCCCATAACAATACAAAGCAGAATAAAGACCCCTAAAACCCACGCTCCAATCTTTAGGTATTTTTTAGGGATGTTAACTTTTGGAAGATGCATGCTGTAAATTAGATATTTAATGCTAAACGTAAAACGCAAATGTTTATTTCGTGTTAAAATTACACTTAAAAACCCTAAAGTCAATTAATTGTGGCCTTGTTTTGTTAATTTTGGGCAATGATTATTAGTCCGGAACAAGTTCTAGCTGCCCTTCGAAATGTTGAAGACCCTGATCTTAAAAAAGATCTGGTGACTTTAAATATGATTAAGGATTTAAAAATAGCCGATCAGCAGATCAGCTTTACCTTGGAATTAACTACCCCTGCATGCCCTATGAAGGACATGTTGAAAAATGCCTGCCTGAATGCAATAAAGCATTTTGTCAGTCGGGATGCAGAAATAACGATCAATATCACGGCCAGGGTTACAAAGCCTATGGATACGAATCAATTGAAAGATATCCGAAACATCATCCTGGTGTCTTCTGGAAAAGGAGGGGTTGGCAAGTCTACTGTTGCCAGTAATCTTGCAGTTTCGCTGGCCGCCGATGGCGCTAAGGTAGGACTGATAGATGCAGATATTTACGGGCCTTCAGTACCAACCATGTTTGATCTGGTAGGTGCAAAACCAAGTGCAAGGGAAACAGAAGAAGGAAGAACATTGATTTTGCCAATAGAAAAGTATGGCATAAAGTTACTTTCTCTCGGTTTCTTTGCCGATCCCGACCAGCCTGTGCCATGGCGCGGACCAATGGCTTCGAATGCGGTGAAGCAATTATTTAATGATGCAGACTGGGGTGAATTGGATTACCTGATCGTAGATCTTCCTCCGGGAACAGGAGATATCCACATTACCATCACTCAGGGCTTCCCCATTACCGGGGCTGTGATTGTTACCACACCACAGCAGGTTGCTTTGGCAGATACACGTAAGGGGCTGGCAATGTTTAAAATGCCAGGAATCAATATCCCGGTTTTAGGAGTAATCGAAAATATGGCTTACTTTACTCCGGAAGAATTGCCTGACAATAAATATTATTTGTTTGGAAAGGATG
The DNA here is from genome assembly GCF_005116445.1 of Pedobacter frigoris. Lineage (GTDB taxonomy): Bacteria > Bacteroidota > Bacteroidia > Sphingobacteriales > Sphingobacteriaceae > Pedobacter > Pedobacter frigoris. The sequence goes on along the minus strand of NZ_SWBQ01000004.1, from coordinate 79,774 downwards.
GAGGTAAAGCCCTTGCAAGTTCGTTTGATGTGCCATTTTTAGGAGAGATCCCTATTGTACAGGGCATTTCAGAAGCGGGGGATAAAGGTGAGCCAATTGCTTTAAATACAAGCAATATCATCTCTGCCGCATTTGCACAAATCGCCGGGAAAGTAGCACAGCAGATAGCGATTAGTAATGCGCAAACTGCTAAGTCATAAATTTTTACTATTTTTATACTTTAAAATATAACCAATGAATTTAACAGAACAAGTTGAGCAGGCATTAGAAACCATTCGCCCTTATTTAATCGCAGATGGTGGTGACGTTGCAATAGAAGAGATTACGGAAGACAAAGTGGTTAAATTAAAATTATTAGGCAATTGCGGATCTTGCAAAATGAGCTTTATGACCATGAAAGCCGGTATTGAACAGGCCATCATGAAAGCTGTTCCTGAAATCACTTCAGTTGTTGCGGTTAACCTCGCCGAGCCAGTATAGGCTTTTTAACACAATTTAACAAGTCAATTGTTATAAATAGCGCTATTATTGTATAATGAAGTATACGCTAACCATTATATTGCTTCTTTTCTTTTCTTCATTATTTGCGCAGCAGATAACTAAAGAAAAGAAACTCATCCAGTTTTCGGGAATCATTACCGATGTGGATAGCAGCAATGTTGTGCCTTATGTAACCGTGACTAACCTCAACAATAATAATCAGAAGTATGCCGCGAATTATAAAGGGTTTTTCTCTTTCACAGCGCGTACAGGCGATAGCATTCTATACACTGCTGTGGGTTACAGAGATTATGTCTTTGTGATTCCTGCAGTAATCAATGAGACTAAGTTCACGACTATGATTAAGATGAAATCAGAGATCGTAAACCTGCCTATGGTGAGGGTGTATCCCTGGGCTACGGTAGAAGAATTTACAAGGGCTTTTATGGCAATGAAAGTTGCAGATGATGATTATTCCATCGCAGCAAAAAACCTTTCCAGACAGAGCCTCACAGGGATGATTCAGACCCTGCCGAGAGACGGAGGAGAAATCTCAGGTACAAATTTCAGGTTTAACCACGACAGGGCTTTAAACAAAAACATGGTGCAGACCAATCCCTTGTTAAATCCTTTTGCATGGGGAAAACTAATGCAGAACATCTTCAAAGGCGACCAGAGCCGCAGTGCAGAGAACTAACGTTTCTTGCTCTGATTAGGGAAACGCATCTTATAATCCGCCTTGATATTCCCTTTGGAAATTGCAGTCAGCTTACTTTTTAGCATTGTTTTACGAAGCTGGCTTAGCTTATCCGTGAATAATGTACCTTCTATATGGTCATACTCATGTTGAATCACGCGTGCGGGCATTCCTGTTACTTCTTCTTCATGAAGTTCCCAGTTCTCATCATAATAACTGATCAGCACATTTGGCTTACGCATTACATCTTCCCTGATGTCAGGAATGCTGAGGCAACCTTCATTAAAAGCCCATAATTCTCCCGTTTCTTCCAGGATTTCTGCGTTGATGAACACCTTTTTATAGCGGTTCTTATCATCCGCACCAGTGTCAACAATGAATAATCTGATTGGAAGCCCAATTTGAGGAGCCGCCAAACCAACACCGCTGGCATGGTACATGGTTTCAAACATATTGGTGATCAGTACTTGTAAGTTAGGGTAATCCTTTTCAATAGGAGTACACACTTTCTTTAAAACTGGGTCCCCGTAAGCTACAATTGGTAATTTCATCAGAATTAATTATGCTGTTAATAGTTGCTGAGCAATCATGAATGCTGTTCACCTCATGATCTTTCATAGTACAAAAGTACGAATATTACCCTAAAGGATAAAAAGTTAGGGCGCTCAAATTGCTTTCATCTAACATTTCATTAGCAATATTGGCAATATCTGTGGTACTCACCTGCTGTATTTTATTGAAAACGGTCTGTAAGTCGTCAATTCTATCGTAGTCAATCAGGCTCTTAGCCATAGATATAATTAAACCGATCCGGTTCTCTTCGCCAAGGGCAATCTGCCCGATGAACTTATTTTTAGCCTTTTGTAATTGCACCTCAGTAAGCGGATGATCTTTTATTTTCCTGAATTCCTTAAAAATCAAAGACCATGCTTTATCTACCTTTTCTTTGTCTGTTCCAAAGTATAGCGTAAAAATGCCGGTATCACTTAATGGGCTATAACCCGATTCTATGGTGTAAGCTATGCCATATTTCTCCCTAATCTGCAGGTTCAAAATAGAGCTCATTCCTGTACCCCCAAGCAGGTTATTCAACAGCAATAAGCCCGTTTTGTAGGGATGATGAAGCGAGTACGCCTGCATCCCCAAGACCGCATGGGCTTGCTGAATGGGCTTATTCAATGTCTTTATGACTATGGGAGCCTTTTCAGGAGCTATTCTTGAAGGGGTATGCAGGTTAGCCGGAATGTCCGAATAGTGTTTTGTTCCTATTTTTACAACCTTATTCAGTCCATAGTTCCCCAGTACAGCAATAACAATGCGATCTGTATGATAATTGTTTTTTATGAATTGCAGGATGTCCTTTTTTGTGATTCCTGAAACACTTTCTGTCGTTCCCAGGATGTTTCTTCCAAGAGCATGACCTTCAAATACGAGGTCTTCAAAGTCGTCGTAGATGGCCTCTTCGGGCTGGTCAAGATAAGAAGCAATTTCATCCAGAACCACACTTTTTTCTTTATCCATTTCGTCCTCCGGAAAAATGGAGTGAAATACGATGTCATTGAACAGTTCTAATGTCCGGTCAAGATAAGGATTAAGGAACGAGGCATGAATGCATGTGTACTCTTTGGTTGTATAGGCATTAAGATCGGCACCAACACTTTCAAGTCTGTTTAAGATCTGGTTGGTGTTACGCTTTTCTGTGCGCTTAAAAATCAGGTGTTCTATAAAATGTGCCAGGCCAGCCTGATCCTCCTTTTCGTCTCTTGAACCGCTGTTTACAATGATACAAGCATGAGAAATCGCAGATGCTGAAGGCACATGGAGTAGCCGGATGCCGTTTGGTAAAGTATGAACGTTATATTCCATTAGCGGGCAAAGGTACACAGAAAAATATCATGCGGTTATAATTTTTCAGTATCTGGATAGGTCAGGTTTAATTCATCGATGATTTGCTGTTTTGCCGGCCTGCTTATTAAAAGAAATAAAAAAGGGAAAGCCGCGGCCAGCAAAAACACACTATTGGAGGTCATTAAAAACGCAACGGTATTCATTAGTGCGGCACCTTCTAAAATAGCCGAACGGATTAAAAATGCAGTTTGGTATTTTGCTATTTTATCATCTGCCGAAGGTATATCTGTTACACCGTTAAGCTGTTTTTTAAATAAAAAAGATCCTATAAAGACAGCAAGCACAGCAATTATAGGGAATATCGGAAAAAGAGGCGTTGGTTGCTCTAATCTAAGATTTAGATGTATGCTGTCTTTAACCAGGAAAAAAGCAACAAGGGCGAAGTTGAAAACTGCGATGCAGAAGGCAATATGCATAATCTGCATTGTTTTTAGTTTAGAGGAATTCATATTAGAAAAATAAAATTAGCGTGTATATGTGTATTTAAAAATTGCTGCTTGTTCCTCCACCACCAAAATTACCGTCGCCAAAACGTGTCCCTTCGGCTGCTGCCGGAGTTCCTGAAAATGTTTCAGAAACAATCAGCGATTCTATTTTCAGTTTATCCATTATGTTTTCTTCGTCAACGATTTCATAGGTGAAGCCATGCTTTGGTGTTTTTAAATACTTCATGATGCCATAGGCCGCCAATAACAATGTAGCGCCTATAAGGGCTAATGTAGCTTCTATCGGCATTAAATGGTAGTAATTACGGAAGGTGAATGCTGCTGCGGCCACCAGAAGCAATCCTGTCCTGAGCAGTGTTACATCCTTCTTTTTAATTCCGGCGCCGATGTATATAAACGGAAGAACAATGGTCCATGTCCAAAAGAAAGGAGCGAAAGGAACCTGTGGCGTTTTATCAGATGCAATATCACTGCCAAGTGTCTGCACTATAAAGTAATTGCCGGCAAGGTACAATACGAGTAAACTCAGTACCTGCAGGGCTATCAGGCAATTGGAATAATGAACGGTTATTGCTTTATGCCTGCCGAAGCGGCACAGCAGATAGCTTCCTGCGGTTATCGCCATCATTAAAAAAGGCATTGTGATCAGTCCCCATCCCGGAATCTGGTTCCACAGGATAAATATAAATGCAATAAACGACAGAAATGTGGCCGCAGTCATTAAGACATCTGCAAATCGGAGACTGAAATAGCAACCTAATACAACCATGAAGCCCGCGATAGCTAGGTCCTGCTGCCTCATATCCTGTGCATCTGTATAGAGGTAGAAAGCAGATAAGATCAATCCTGAAGAGATCCAGATCAGGGCGTCGTCTACACCTGATCTAAAGTGGTTCATGTTTTTAATCACAAACTCAAGTGCGATGTAGACCGTAACTCCAAGAAATAAAAAGTATCCGGGCTTTACAATTAGCTTAGTGTCGATCAGGATCAGGGTAACTAATCCATATGCAAATGAGATGATGACACAGGTTAACAGAAACAGCCCCACACGGATAAATACATTTGGGGTGTAAAATCCAACAGGGTACTTTTCCATAACATTTTTCAGTTCCGCATCAGTTAAATTGCCGGTTCTGTATTCTTTTTCAACCTGCTCCTGAACCAGCAGGTTATATAGCCAGATTTTATGATAAGCGATCATTTTGCTTTAAATTTTTTGTTGAGGTTGATCAATACCAGCACCATTCCGATGGCTGAAACAATAAAATATAGGAATACAATATAAAGGGCGCCTTCGCTGTCCATTGTGATCAGGCCACGCACAACCACCACACTTAAAGCAATATAACTATAGAGCACCACCAGAAGTATAAAGTAAAAAGATTTATGCTTCACGGCGTCAGTGTAGCAGTAAAAGGCGAGAATGAACAGCATAAAAAGCCAAACTATTGACAACGGTTGTTCGTAATTGTAGAAATACCCTGATAATAATGAGATGAAAGCCATATGCACCCCAAAATGTAGATAAGTAAATCTAAAGTGCTTTTTAAAAGTAAATTTTTCTGACAAATGGGCCGCACCAATCAGCAGGAGGCCAATACCGAAATAGGTATAGATCACTCTTTCACTATCGAAGTTATTTTTATAAAGCAGGTAAAAAGGAGTTACGGTTACACCCAGCCACAAAGCAAGGTTGGTGATAGCCAGACTCAAAATTCCCAGATGGTCGTAATCGTAAGCTACATAAAACAGTACCAGCATAGGAATAAAAGTCGCCAGGCCATAATTCTGTCCGAAAACACCATATTGCACTTGTAGGTATCCAAGGAAGCTTAAAAAGCTTAGACATCCCAATAACAGGATGTAATCAAAAAGAGATCCCGGAGATTTTACCTGCGCTTTGCTGAAAGGCTTTTTGTGTTTAAAACAATAAAAGAAACAACCGGCGGAAATCGCAGCGATCATCAATAGGATAACCTGGTGCCCAATGGTGTCAATATTCTTATAAATCAGAATTCCCAGGCCTGTGCTGAGCAACATGACGCCTAGGTATAGAACCGTCTTTATTTCCCAGTGTACGGAAAACAAAAGGTTTGACTGTTTTTGCCTTATCTTTTTATAAGACTCAGGTGTGATGAGGCCTTCATCCAGCAGCCTTTTGCTGTATTGCGTATTCATAGTTTGATTGCGTTTTAATCATAGGATAACTCAAGTATACAAAAGAAGACGGAGAAATTTGCATGTCTGTCAATTTGACAACAAAAACAAATTGGAATGGGCATTGATAGCTTGGCTATGTACTTAAAAATGAGTTAACATATGAGCATAGAAGAAAAAGGAACCATATCCATTCACACGGAGAACATTTTCCCAATCATCAAGAAATTCCTGTATTCAGACAATGAGATCTTTTTAAGAGAGCTCGTTTCCAATGCCGTTGATGCGGTACAAAAAATTAAGCGCCTTGCTGCGCTTGGACAATACAGCGGAGAGCTGGGCAACCCATTAGTTGAAGTTGCGGTAGATAAAGATGCCAAAACGATTACCATTAGCGATAACGGTTTGGGCATGACTGCAGATGAGATTAAAAAATATATCAACCAGGTAGCTTTCTCTGGAGCAAGTGAATTTGTTGAGAAATTTAAAGATGCCAAAGATGCCAATGAAATCATCGGAAAGTTCGGTTTAGGCTTTTATTCGGCCTTCATGGTGGCTGATCTTGTAGAGATCCAGACATTATCTTACCAGGATGGTGCAGAACCTGCACGTTGGGTATGTGACGGAAGTACTTCATTTGAAATTACAGACGGCAACAAGACCACACGTGGAACGGATATCATTTTACACATCAATGCGGAGTCTGAGGAATTCCTGGAAAACCATAAACTGGAAGAAATTCTGGATAAGTATGGTAAATTTTTACCGGTGCCAATAAAGTTTGGAACCAAGACTGAACAGGAACCTGATGGGGAGGATGAAGAGGGAAAACCTAAAACTAAAAGTGTTGAGGTTGATAACATCATCAATACCACTAACCCAATCTGGACAAAAGCACCTGCAGATTTGTCAGACGAAGATTACCTTTCATTCTATAAGCAATTGTATCCTTTCTCAGAAGATCCTTTATTCTGGATCCATCTGAATGTAGATTATCCATTTAACCTTACCGGAGTTTTATACTTCCCTAAGCTTAAAAATGATTACGAATTCCAGCGCAACAAAATCAAATTGTTCTCACGCCAGGTGTTCATTACTGATGAGGTAAAGGACATCGTACCGGAATTTTTAATGTTATTGCACGGTGTGATTGATTCACCGGATATTCCATTGAATGTTTCGAGAAGTTTCCTTCAGGCAGATAGCAACGTGAAAAAAATCAATAGTTATATCACAAAAAAGGTTGCAGATAAATTGCAGGAGCTGTTCAACAAAGACCGTAAAAGCTATGAAGAGAAATGGGGAGATATCGGTCTGTTTGTAAAATACGGAATGGTGAGCGAAGAGAAATTCTATGATAAAGCAAAAGATTTTGCCTTACTTACCAATACTAAAGAGGAGCATTACACACTTGACGAATATCGTGACAAAATAAAAGATATTCAAACAGATAAAAACGGACAGTTGGTGTATATCTATGCCAATGACCCTGCTAAACAGGACAGTTTTATACAGTCGGCCAATAAGAAAGATTACGACGTATTGCTGATGAATTCACCTATCGATAACCATTTTGTAAGTCAGCTGGAGCAGAAACTGGAAAAGACTTCATTAAAACGAGTGGATTCTAGTGTGGCAAGTCAGCTGATCGACAAAGATGAAAACCACGAATCAGTACTTTCAGAAGACCAGTCTAAGCAGGTAAAGGAAATCTTTGAAAAGGCCATTACCAGGCCAGGTTATAATGTGGAGATCGTTGGACTGAACCCTGAAGAACTGCCTGTTACTGTAACTATGGATGAGTTTATGCGTCGCATGAAAGACATGGCAGCTATGGGTGGCGGCATGGGCTTTTACGGCAATATGCCTGATAGCTATAAAGTAGCTATCAACGGAAATCACAAGCTGATTGGAAAGATCCTGGCCTCAGATAAATCAGAAGATCAGGCCTTATTGGCAAAACAAGCCGTTGATCTTGCTTTGCTGGCTCAGGGGATGCTGACTGGAGCTGAGCTTACTGAATTTGTGAGCAGAAGCGTTGCGCTAATCTAAGCGCAATATCCTTATATAAAGAAGTCCGCTGTTCGAAAGTACAGCGGGCTTTTTTATGTAAATATAAAATACCCACTTTAGGGGATTGCCATGCATTGTTTTAATAGTTAAATTTCGTGAGTTCTTTGTATAAAAATATTGCCATTAATAACTCTATATATTATAACCAATAATTTTTAATCATGAAATTAATCGTCTTTATTGCCCTCTCTTTTCTCTCTGTGACGTTTTGCTACGCGCAATCAGACCAAAATTCAATCAGGTACATAGAAATTAACTACCTCACCAGTTCTCCGATAACCTATAATTCGATCGAATCTTCGAAAAATCTCGTCGGTATTAAGATTATCAATGTCAATAAGAAGCTGGTCGATATTACCAATAATGTACAAACATTTGACTTTAAATCAGATCAACCAGCGATTTTTGCCATGTTTACGGACATCAAATTACCAAAAGCAGATGATGCAGCGGCAGGATTGGCTGGGGAAAGCGGAACTTTTTTAGATGATGAAGTGATTGCCGGAATCAGCCCAATAAGAGGAAAAACCCTTAGTAAAGCTGATTTTACCAAGCTTAATCAGGAATACCTCGCTCTATTTACCAGGGTAGATAAACTAAAATCCTTGGGACTCTATAAGGAGTACTATAATGAACTGAGTAGAACAACACTATTCTATAGTAACTTAAACGACTTGCAATTACTCTGCAATACCGCTTATGATAAGATCAGAGACAAAACAATGGACCTAACCTATGATTACCTCGTTGCCAGAAACGCAAGCCAAAGGCTCGGTCTTAGCGGAAATTCATTTGCTGAATTCACCTCAAAAGACCAGATAGCTATTGGCAGGATACTCAAAAACTACCTTAAAGTAACTTATGATAAAAGTCAGGAAGAATATCAATTGGTTACTACTCATTACGCTGAGGCCAGTTTAAAGGCATTGACTACGGATCTTGATCAATTTATCAAATCAGTAAATGCCACAGCTGGTGCGGTATCTGATGCCGGAGTAAAAAAGGAAATGACAGATAAAGCTGTAGCATTGCGTGTGATTCTCTCCGGTTATACGGCCGCCTTTAAGGATGCGGACATCGTTGCGCTCAACAAGAAAATAACAAATTTTGAGACTACCACGTTGAAATCAGTGACAGATAGCTATAATTATGTCAATGAAAGTAATTATACGGTTTACATAACCCCCCAAGAGCTGGAAGTAGACGAAACAAAATTCATCATACACATAAAGCCTAAGAATGACGTTGTGTGCAGTCCTGTCGCCAAATCGTACGTCATTAAAATACGATCTAAACAAGGGCTGAAAATCAACTTTAGCTCCGGATTTTTTGTCAATTTCGGAGGAAACAGTTTCATTGACCAAACTTACAGGTATGACGATGTAGATGGCGAGCCAGACAAATCAAGGATCACCAGAAATGATACAAAAAACAAGTTCTTCCCATCTATAGGGGCATTAATGCATGTTTATACCAGGTCAGGAACAGAGCTTCAGCCGGCATTGAGTTTTGGTGTTAGCATTAAAAATGCATCTAAAGTTAACTTTCATTTGGGGCCATCACTGATAGCAGGCAAAAATCAGCGCTTTATTTTAAGTGGTGGGGTTACATTAACGAAAACAAGCCTGATCGGTGACAAATATCAGGAAGGACAAATAATCGTGAAAAGCACGGCACCTACAGACGTGCCTGTGTCAGACTTTGACAGGTTTGGTTATTTTCTTTCTCTTACTTACAACCTAAGCTCCAAATAAAATGAATAGAAAAATGTATTTGTTTGGGCTATTGCTTTTAGCCTCTACAAGACTATTTGCGCAAGCGGATGATGACAACGCATGCTCGTTGTATTGCTCTTTAAAAAGGATTACATCCTAAGTAAATGCGGAAACTCCCCGCTGATGAACAGTAAACAGTCAAGCGCAGCTTCGCTCAGTGCATACCAGGTATTTGATGGCATTATGGATTACATTAAAAAAGAAGCAAAAGAGGATTTTTCTTTAAACTATTCCATAAAAAGCTGCGATGCAGTTTGTAATGCTGTAGCATTAACTGACCGTATGAACATGAAATGGATCTATTTCAATCCTGCTTTCTTCAACTCAATGAAGGGAACCGCCGCACAAGAAAAGTGGTTTGCATATGGCGTTATCGCCCATGAAATTGGACACCAGTTGCTCGAACATACTACCCAAAGCTTCGATAATCCATGGAGAAGAAAAAACGAACTGAGGGCTGATTTTTTTAGTGGATTTGTCTTGAGTAAACTCCCTGGAAGTACATTAGAAGATGCTTTGCTTTTTGTAAAAAGACTGGATGACGGTAAATATAAGCCAGCAAATGATACGGAAGCAGAATATTCCATCTACCCCACCTTGAAAAAGAGATTAGCGGCAGTAGAAGCCGGGTATAATTCTGCAGATGGCGATGAAACGAAAGTTCAGATATTTAAAGACATCACCAACTATGCCGCGAAAAACGGAATCTCCATTATTTTCAGAAAAGCAAACTTGCTTTTAGCTCAGGGCAAATCGGTAGATGCCATTAAACTGCTGGATGAATACCTGGTAAAAAATGCGACTAATCCAGATGTAGCTGTTCTTTTTAACGAAAGAGGCCTCATTAAATTTGCAAATAATGATTTGTCCGGCGCTGTTTCTGATCTCAGCAAAGCCATTTCTTTATCGCCGGATAAGGCGCAATTTTATACAAACCGGGGACTCATTAGCGAGAAAGGGAATGCACTTCAGAAACAACAGGCATTAAAAGATCTCGTCAAATCAGAAAAACTCAAAGTACTTGTCAACCAGTAATTACTCTCATTTTATCTAGCGATGCAAATACAAACAAAATATCATTTAAGCCTAATCCTGTTGTTCTTTTCTTTAGGCGGGATGGCCCAAACCGGCTCATTTATTGAACTTGGGGTTCCTCATATCGGAATCCCAATGGGACAGTTCAGAAAAAACACAAAGGCCGTAGCAGGAGGGCTGGGGGCGGGCATGCTGATCCGCGCTTTCGGAAAAAATTCTAATATTTTCATTGGCCCCCAATATCAATGGCTCAGGTATGGGAAGATAAAGCAGGAACGTCCTTTTGGGGTGGAGGGCATGGAGGAAAAGCTGACCATTACCAACAATATCTATAATTGGAATGCGGTATTCAGGTATCAAAACAGAACTCCTGAGACAGAGCTCAACCCTTACTTCGAGGTAATCGGCGGCATAAAGTCTATAAAAAATAAAGTGCTCAGCAAAAATCCCTGGAATTCGGGCCCCAACGACCACGGCTATAGAAAAACCAGGTTCAGCGATGTAGCCTTTAATTATGGCATGGGCGCAGGGTTGAACCACCTTGTGGTAGACGATCTGCTCATATTAGGGATCGGTGTGCAATACCTCATGGGAACCAAAGCAAAATATGTTGATGAAAGTACGGTTGTAGTAAGCCCGGAAGCCGGATCTGATTATAGCTTTAATGTAAAGGAGTCCAGAACAGATCAGCTGCTGATCTGTTTTAGGGTGATTTTGGATACCTCAATTTTAAAGTGGTGAGCATAAATTTGATGGTGTTGTAGCGTTTTCAAATCTTATGTCGTTTAAAGGGAAAAAGAGTTAATGGCCATTAACCTATTGTTTCATAACCTTTAAAAAAGTACAAATAAGATTATCATGAAAATTAAGACTTTAATTGCCGCCGTTACATTGTCAATGGCACTTGCATCATGTTCAAAAGATGACGATAATTATACGCCTCAACCGATCTCAGGAGTAAGTGTTTACCATGCTTCACCAACAACTGAAAAACTGGATTTTTATGTTGGTACCAACAAGGCCAATCAAGCTGATTTTGCATTTGGTAATAAAATAGAATACCTGAATGTATACTCGGGAGAGAGACAGGTAACCATCAAGAAAAAAGGTGCTGAGGCTAGTGTAGTAACTGAAAAACTGACGTTTGAACCTCAGACAGGATATTCACTTTTTGTTGCCGATAAATTTGATGCCCTGAAATTCCTGTTGCTAAAAGACGACCTTACAAAACCTGCCGCAAGTAAGGCAAGAGTGCGCTTTATCAACCTGAGCCCGGATGCCCCGGCGCTAAATCTGAGTATCGCAGGAAAAGATACTGACCTATTTACTAACAAGTTATTTAAAGAGTATAGTACCTTTGAAACAATTGATGCTGCAGACAAAGTGACCTTCAATGTTAAAAACACAACTGGAGGTGCATTAGCAACATCGATTGCGGACGTTAAAATAGAATCAGGTAAAATTTATACCATCTGGGTAAAAGGCTTAGTTGCCGCAACGGATGATACTAAAATTGGAGTTGTTGTTTCAGAGCACAAACTGTAGCACAACCCGGGCCGGTTCTATTTGGATGAACCGGCCTTTATTCTTGCAGTAAGAAGGAATGATTAAACTTGATGACGCTATAGCGGGATGTTTAAGAAATGAGAATAAGAGTAAAGAAATGGTCTATAAATCATTTTATGGCTATTTAATGGGCGTAATTCTGCGTTATGTTAATGACAGGAATGACTCCGAAGAGCTGGTAAATGACAGCTTTATCAAGATATTTAAGGGCATTGCCCAGTTTAACGCTCCAAAGGATAATACTGAACTGCAAAAGGCTTTCAAAGGCTGGATTGCAAGAATTTCATCGCGTACTGCTATAGATTTCTTGAGGACAAAAAAGGTATACACCTCTGTAGATGATCTTGCAGAAGATCAGCAGCCTTTAACCAATGTAAATGCCGTTTCCCAACTCAATGTACAGGATATCTTAAGGTTATTGGAGGCTTTACCCGAAACACATAAATTAATATTCAACATGTATGAAATTGAGGGGTTTTCTCATGATGAAATATCAAAAATGCTGAACATACCGGAGAGCTCGAGCAGGGTATACCTGACAAGAGCAAAAAATAAATTAAGAGAATTGTATTCAAAAACTTTAACCAACACATATGCAACCAACTGAACATATGGACCCATCTGAGGATGAGCTGATTGCTCACATCAGGCAAAGTCTTGCCGGACATGAGGAGGCTTATGTTCCGGGTGCATGGGAAAAATTTAATAATGAAGAAGATCGGAAAAGACCGGTGTTGTGGATCTGGAGCTTAAGCGGTGCTGCCGCTGTCCTGCTGATCTGCGCCGGACTGTTTTTGCTTGTAAATAAGAATCCTGATCATGAACAGGGAAAAAAGAATGGCACAACAGCTATTGTCAAAATACCTTCAGCAGTAAAAGAGGTTGAAAACCCTGTGGTGACTAAAAATGTAAAAGCAGAGCATGCTGATGTAATTGTTAGAAAACCGGCAAAAACAAGTCTGTTTTCTAACGCCAAATCGGAAAATAATTCAGCTGCGGCTGACCCTATATCTATCTCTAACATTGACCCTGCATCTGCCATTGCGGTTAATAAACCTGTGAATCAGCCTGTAAATAATACACCTGTAGCTGTCGGGGCAATAAAGGATGATACTCAGGTGAAAACTAAAAATAATTCAGCTGACCCCTTTTTAAGGCAGGGAGCAATTGCTTCAGCTAACAATAGCACAAAAGATCTGAATAAAAGGAATGCCAAATGGGAGATGGGATTAGTCTTGGCACCCTCTTTTGGCAACACGAAAAAACTCCACATGGGGTATGGCGTAAGCATGGCCTATGCGCTTTCAGACAAGATCTCTCTGAGTTCGGGTATAGCCTACAATGAGATGGCGGCATCAAAAAATGTATCTGCTCCGGTAACAATGGGTATCGCCAAGACAAAAGACATACAGTCTACCGAAGCGAAACTAATTGGTATCGACATCCCATTGGAAATCAAATACCACGTGAGTAAGAACGTATATGCTAATGTGGGTGTTTCGGCCTTTGCTGTATTGGATCAAAAAAGAAACAATACTTATCTCGAGGACAAAATTGTTCAGAATTCATACGTTGCCTCTGATGGCTCTTCCCGGTCGGAAGCGTATGCCGTAAGCGAAAAAGTAGTGGAGGAAGCCCCCGTTGAAGCTGAAATTAAGAATGGAAGATACCTTGGCTTTTATAATTTCTCTGTAGGATACAAGCAGAAAATCTCCAAAAACAACTCGGTCTCCATCGAGCCTTTCATGAAATTGCCGATGAAAGAGGTGACAAAAGAAAATTTACGGATGCTTGGTACAGGTGTAAGGTTGAAATTTGATTTTTAAATCTGCAAATTGCAGACCGAAATAAAATAGATACTACAATGCAACAACCATTCGACATTACTATAGGAAATATTGACTATGCGGTTTTCCCTGAAGGAAATGATACTTATGTAATTTTTAAAGAAGGAAAAGAATACCTTCACATCCAAAAGGACACCGATACCCAATGGTTAAAACTGGATGCTGAAACTGCAACTCCAATATTTGAAACCGACAATGAAATCAATAGTATAGGCGGCGCGATCCTTTCTTATGTCCCGGAAGAGGAAGAAGAAGAGGATGACGAGCTGTACGAAGATTAGTCTTTAACCAGACCAGCTGCTGCGGTCAAGGCTCCGGTAATGTATCGCTTCAGCCAGATGCTCCAGCGCGATATCTTTACTTCCGGCCAGGTCTGCAATGGTTCTTGATACCTTCAGAATCCGGTCATATGCCCGGGCAGATAAGCCCAGCTTTTCCATCGCGTTCTTAATCAATACCTGTCCGGATTCTTCAATCTTACAAATGTTGCGCACCATATTTGGACTCATCTGCGCATTGTAATGTATAGATTGGTCCGCATTAAACCTTTCTGTCTGAACTTGCCTGGCGCTGATTACCCTTTCTCTGATAAAGCTGCTTTTCTCTGTCTCAATTGTGGAAGTAAGCTCGTCAAAATCTACAGGGGTTACTTCAACATGCAGGTCTATCCGGTCCAATAGTGGCCCTGAAATTTTGCTGAGGTATTTTTGAACCACTCCTGGCATACAGGTGCACTCTTTTTCAGGGTGATTAAAGAACCCGCAAGGGCAAGGGTTCATCGATGCGATGAGCATAAAACTCGCAGGATACTCTACACTGATCTTAGCGCGGGAGATTACCACATTTCTATCTTCCAGCGGTTGTCTCATTACTTCCAGTACACTGCGTTTAAATTCAGGGAGTTCATCCAGAAAGAGGACGCCATTATGCGCAAGCGAGATTTCTCCGGGCTGCGGATTGGCTCCTCCGCCAACAAGCGCGATGTCTGAAATCGTATGGTGAGGGCTCCTAAAGGGCCGTTCTGTCATCAATGAATCAGCTGCATTTAGCTTTCCCGCTACTGAATGTATTTTGGTGGTTTCCAATGCTTCCTGAAGGCTCAAAGGAGGCAGGATAGTAGGAAGTCTTTTCGCAAGCATGGTTTTTCCTGCTCCCGGCGGGCCGATCAATATTAAATTGTGTCCTCCCGCTGCAGCTATTTCCAGCGCGCGCTTTATGTTCTCCTGTCCCTTTACATCAGAGAAATCATGCGCATAGCTGCTGACCTTATTGAAAAATTCATCTCTAGTGTTTACAACCACAGGCGCAGGTTGTTCGGTTCCATTGAAAAAACCGATCACGTCGCTGAGGTTTCGCATTCCATAAATGGTAAGATCATTTACGATTGCCGCTTCTCTTGAATTGTCGCGCGGCAGAATAAACCCTTTAAATCCGGCTTGCCTCGCCTGTATGGAAATCGGCAGGGCGCCTTTAATGGCCTGTAATCCGCCATCTAAGGACAGTTCGCCCATGATGAAGAAGTCGCCGATCTTATCAGCTTCCAGTTGCCCTGAGGCCGCCAAAATGCCAATAGCAATGGGTAGGTCGTAAGAAGAACCTTCTTTACGGATGTCTGCAGGAGCGAGATTGATGACAATCTTTTGCCTCGGCATTCTCAGACCGGCAGACTGGATCGCGCTTTCTATCCTCCTTAAGCTTTCTTTAATCGCGTTATCAGGCAGGCCAACAATATGGTATCTTGTTCCTGCACTGATGCTTACTTCAATTGTTATAGTGAGTGCATTTACTCCGAAAACGGCACTGCCATACGTTTTAATCAACATAAATTAAGAGTGATGGTACACGCTAAATTATGCAGATTTAAACCAGAGCGGTTGAAAAAGCAAATGTTTATTTTTACATTCTTCCCTGAGGCATTTTAGGCATGTTTTTCATCATCTTAGCTGCAGCCGCAGGATTCGAGAATTGTTTCATCACCTTACGCATGTCTTCAAATTGCTTGATCAGTTTGGTTACCTCTTCTATAGAAGTTCCCGATCCTTTAGCAATACGCAGACGTCTGCTTTGCTGGATGCTATCCGGATTTTCACGCTCAAACTTGGTCATCGACTGGATTACCGCTTCCACACTTTTAAAAGCATCGTCTTCAATGTCCACGTTTTTCATCATTTTACCAACACCGGGAATCATGCCCATCAAATCCTTCATGTTACCCATTTTCTTGATCTGCTGAATCTGGTTGTAGAAGTCATTGAAGTCAAATTTGTTCTTGCGGATCTTTTTCTGAAGTTCAGCCGCTTCTTTCTCGTCGAACTGCTGTTGTGCACGCTCAACAAGGGAAACCACGTCGCCCATACCCAGAATACGTGAAGCCATCCTCTCCGGATAGAATACATCCAGGGCATCCATTTTCTCACCGGTACCGATGAATTTGATCGGCTTGTTAACAACGGATTTAATAGACAAAGCCGCACCACCACGGGTATCACCGTCTAATTTCGTCAATACAACTCCGGTAAAGTCCAGCCTGTCGTTAAATGCTTTTGCTGTGTTCACCGCATCCTGCCCGGTCATGGCATCAACCACAAATAGGATTTCATGCGGTTTAGTGCTGTCTTTTACAGCAGCAATCTCGTCCATCATCTGTTCATCAATAGCCAGACGACCCGCCGTATCTATAATGATTACATTATTGTTCTGTTTTTTACCCTCAGCAATACCTTCCATGGCAATGCCTACCGGATCTTTGGAATCCCTGTTGGTATACACAGGCACGCCAATCTGCTCTCCTAAGATCTGCAATTGGTCTACCGCCGCAGGACGGTATACGTCACCCGCAATCAGCAATGGTTTTTTACCCTTGTTTTTCAGGAAGTTGGCCAGCTTTCCTGTAAAGGTAGTTTTACCCGCACCGTTCAGACCAGCGATTAATATGATAGTAGGATTGTTTTTAAGGTCAAGCTCCGTAACCTCACCACCCATCAGGGCCGTAAGCTCGTCGTTCATCACCTTGGTCAGCAACTGACCAGGTGAAACAGCCGTAAGTACATTTAAACCTAAAGCCTTTTCCTTAACATCATCTGTAAAACTCTTTGCTGTTTTATAATTTACGTCGGCATCCAGTAAAGCCTTACGGATTTCTTTCATGGTTTCGGCCACGTTGATCTCTGTAATGCTTCCTTGTCCTTTTAAAACTTTAAATGCACGGTCTAACTTATCCTGTAAATTCTCAAACATTTTCTTTAATGCTTAGTGTTCAAATTTTTGTGAGCCCCAAAGTTATTAATTTTGAGGGAAAGCAAAGCTAATATTTTATAGTAATCAGCCAAATGGGCCGACATTAAATATTGCTTTATCTTGGGAAGGTAAAGCCAAATCCTAATGAAAGATTCTGGCTAGCCTGTACTTCTTTGTCGGAATCTTTGTCAAATAAACCTACTCCATTGAGTGTCACGTTCATAAACTTGTTGATCCGCGATTTCAGCGTCACATCAAGGCGATGGTCTATATGTTCCAGTTTCCTGTCGTAAGGGATAAACATATTATACCTGGCATACAGGAATACATTCGTGAAAATCTGTTTCTCACCGAAAGTACTTGTCACCTGGAATGCCAGCTCATTTCTGAATTTTTTGTTTGATGGCACCCCAAAGTAATCTCCTTTTTTACTGGCCGGGTTTCTCGCGAGTTCGGCAGCGATGAGGTCATCCATGCTGTTGATGAACGTTTGTTTCGCTGTTCCCGTACCTAGTCGGGTCGAAAAATAACTAACCGGTTTGTATTCAAAACCTATGGATTCTGTGATATAGCCCGGCGAGAAGAACTTGGAGATCAGTTGCTTCTGCTCATTGTTTTCTTTATCCCGGTAATACGCAAAACCATTATCGAACTGAGTTTCAAAAGTCACAGATCCGAAGAAGAACCAGCTTTTAGAAAGTTGCAGGTTGGCCTTATTATCCCAGAAAATCCTGTCCTTGGTTTTCTTTTGCAGCTGATCTTTGTTTTTGATCTTGCCATATTCCATCCTTAACTCCGTGGTGTAGCTATAACTATCCTTGCTGTAAGCAGCTTTATAGTTTACCAGTCCACCAACTGCCATGGAGTTTACACCACCACCTTTCCAGTTATTTGAAAAAGCCCCCTGATTCACATCAATCCCAATCGAGGTCGATGTTTTCCAATAATTCACTTTCTCGGAAACAACAACAGGTGTAATTTGCACGGGTTTAAACACGAGCGCGCCTGTCCTTGCGGGCAGGGGACTACGTTTCAGCTTGATCTCCAGTCCCTTTGTGTTGATGGGAACCGTATCAATTTCCTGAGCAAACAGGCCTGATGAGGAGATAAACAGTAATAAGAGGCAGATATTAAAACTCTTCATTATTACAAAGAAAAACAAAAATGTGACTTATTAAAAGTTTATTGGTAAACTAATTACAAAAGCAACAGGCAATTAGTCTTTTTTTCCAAGAAAACGAACCCAGGAAAACAGCTTTCTTTCAGTCAGATAAGCAAGATTTCTATCATGCGTATAGGCCTCCTTTTCAAAGCAGATGTTGAAATACGCCAGGTAATGGTTTTTGTACCGCAGCAGGTTGATCAGGTAGTGAAAAAAGTAAAGCAGAAAGAAAGGCAGAATGAGCAGTTCCAATTGCTGTCTGAAATGGATCCGCTCATGATTTACCAGTATCGGATCGAGTTTAAAACGACGGTCCTTTATCAATATAAAAGGAAATATAGCCATCCCGCTTGCAGGGAGCTTTGGGAATATCAGGAATAAAGGCCTCAAAACGTTTCAATATTTATCTTCGGCAGTGGAGGCAGCCTAAAAGCTTCGGGGTTCCGCTTATAACTCGCATAACTGTTCTTAAGAAATACGACAAAGGCATAGTCGGAAGCCGACAGTGTAAACTCATAGGATGGGCGGTACTGGCTCATGAAATCTTCCGCTTCATAATCACCGATCTGCAATACTGATTTTACATAATCCGGCTTGAAACGGTAGTCTATAATCGCTTCCCGGTAATCTCTCTCAAGAATTTTCTGCAAACGCCGGGCATTTTTCCCTTCCCGGCTCAGTAAGTTATAAATGGCATCTATCCCCAAACCGGCTCCTCCAAGGCCTAGATTTAGCAAATCCTTGGCTTTACCCTTGTCCAGCGCATACTTATATTCTTTAAAGGTCTTGTCATACTGCTCTTTAGGCGTCATTTTTTTTCCGATAATGGAAACTTCGCGGAGATTGATGCCCAGGGATTTCAGCTGAAAATAAACAGACTTCTGACCTTTGTAAACCAATGTATCTACAGCATATCCCTGTAAAATTGCAAAAAGCGTATCACCCACGGATGCTTTCAAAGCAAACTCACCTTTAGGGGTATTGTATATTCCCTCGTCTTTGCTGGCATTGTACATGTAAACTTTAGCGAGGCGCAACTTGGAATCTTTATCCACCACAAAGCCCTGTACTGTTCCGGTCTGAGCGTACAGATTCAAAGAAAGGCAGTAAAGGAGTATTACAAGGCTAAAAAATCTCATTGGAGATACAAAACTACAAGATAACTATACGTGGTTAATATACATTAACATTATTTAACTAAGATCAGTTTTTGACCAATTTTAATGCCAGTGTCCGTAATGTTATTTATTGATTTAAGCTCGTCGACCGGGACATTGAACCGCTTGGAGATGTTATAAAGCGTGTCTCCCGGCTTCACGGTATATGAACTTGGCTTAAAAACAGGCGCCGCAGAAGAATCTGCAACAGGCGTTTTATTCAAGTCGGGTGTCGGAATTCTCAACGTATCCGGAGTTTTTACCACCTGTTTGGAAGGAGGAGTAGCTACCGGTGTAAACTTTTTCTGTTCCTTAGGGATGTTTGCATTGATCTCTGTAAAGACGCGGTCCTCGCGCTTCAGTTTCTCATTTTCAGACTCACCCTGGTCATATTGATAAAGCTGGTACTTGTCGATGACGTTGATCAGCAGGTCCGGGTATTTAGGATTGGTCGCATATCCTGCCTGTTTTAATCCGAGGGCCCAGTTCTTGTAATCATTTTTATCCAGCTCAAACAAAGCGCTATAGCGCTTGCGCTTTAAAAATTCAGAGTGGTCTTTGTAAGATTCCCTCGCATCTTTATACACCCGGAAACAGTCGTCAGCCTTGTCATCATCTTTATAATATCCCTTTCCTTTCCAGTCGGAGGTACATTTGATGCCGAAATGATTATTTGCATACCTGGCGAGGCTACTATTCCCACTGCCCGATTCAATGATGCCCTGGGCAAGGGTGATACTCGCCGGGATGCCGTACCTGTTCATCTCCTCTATCGCTACATCCTTAAAAGAAGCAATATAGCTCAGCGTAGTCTGTGATTTGAAATCAGGATTGACTTTATTGGCCGCTTTTTCTATCTGTTTGTTGTTCCGGCTGTACTGTTTGGTTTTACATGCGGAGAAAAGGGCGACTATAATAGCAAGGCTAAGTAATTTCTTGTTCATCAGATTTTTATTTTTTGACCGGGCTTCAGCGCAGCGCTTTTCAACCCGTTTTTCTTCATTAATGCAGCAGCCGTAGTTCCCTTGTTTTTGGCAATGGTACTCAGGTTGTCGCCACTTTTTACTGTATATGTTTTCCCCCTGGAGGATCTTGATTTTCTTATCGGTCTTGCCGCAGGTATCACGGTCTCTATATAATCATCCGGCCTTTCATCGTACTGAAAAAGCTCATTTTTTTTGATGATGCCTATGATTTGTGAGGCCCAGGTTCTGCTGTGCGCATAACCCCCGCGTTGTATCCCCCTGGCCCAGTTTTTATAATCATACTGGTCGTATTTTTCAAAAAGCGGACTGAATGATGCCCTGCTTTTAAGAAAATCGAGGAAGTGATCGTAAGACTCGGTAACACTAGGATAATCACGGTAGGATGACCGGATTTCTGTATTGCTGTTGGGCCCTTTGATACCGAAATGGTTGTTCAGGTGGCGGGCTATCTTGCTGGTTCCGGAAGCTGATTCATGAATGGCTACAGCCAGAATTACGCTGGCAGGTATTTTATACTCATGCATCAGCGTTTGTGCGTAGCCAGCATATTCACTAATGTAATCTGTCGTCGTTTGCGCTTTTGCACCAAAAGAAAGCAGCATTATGCACAGCCAGGCAGACAATATCGTTTTAAACATACTTTATTTTTTTCTGATGATAAATATACCATCCCTCACCGGCAGGATCAATTTTTCCACGCGATCATCTGCCGCTATTTTATCATTAAATGTAGTGATATTCCGGGTGTCTTTATCCTGACTGTTGTTGAGTACTTTTCCACTCCACAGTACATTATCCACAATGATGAGCCCGCCTTTTCTCACCCGGTCAAAAACCATATCGTAATAAGTGCCGTTGTTTTTCTTGTCGGCATCTATAAATACGAGGTCAAAAGTTTCGTCCAGGGATTGGAGTGTCTGACTGGCATCGCCCAGGATGTAACGAATCTGCTTATTATAGTCAGACTCAGCAAAATTGTTTCTCACCATTTCTTCCAGTTCCTCATTAATATCCAGGGTGTAAAGCAATCCATTTTCCGTAAGACCTTCGGCAAGACAAATCGTCGCATAGCCGGTGAAAGTTCCTATTTCAAGAACCCTTTGCGGACTGATCATTTTACTGAGCATACTGAGCACACGGCCCTGATAATGTCCTGACAGCATTCTCGGCATCAGTACTTTGAGGTTAGTTTCCCGGTCTATTTTTTGCAATAACTCACTTTCCGGTTCGCAGTAACTAAGCAGCAATTGTTGTAAATCGTCGTTGATCAGGCTCATAATTTTAAGTTAAACGGTGCTCCTCCATAAAATATTGCAGTATGATGGTTGCCGATATGGTATCTACCCTTTCCTTATTCTGGCGGTCCTGTTTTTTTAACCCGCTTTGCATAATGGTCTGGTGTGCCAGTTTAGAAGTAAAGCGCTCATCGATCCAGTACTGCGGGATATGCGGATATGTTTTTTTTAACGTTCTGGCAAAGCCTTTTACATGCTGGGCAGAATCAGAGGGGGAGCCATCCATCTGCTTAGGATCACCAAAGACGAAAGCCTCCACTTCCTCCGCTACAAGGTATTTTTTTAAAAATTCCATGATGTCCTTCGGATGAATGGTGTCCAGTCCCGTTGCGATGATCTGCATCGGGTCCGTAACGGCAAGGCCGATTCTCTTAGTGCCGTAATCAAAAGCTAAAATCCTGCTCATAAACTGCTAAAGGCTAAAGGAAGCCGATGATAAGGCGCAAAGATAAGAAAGGTTTCGGATTAGGCTAGTGCCCGACTGATAGGGGACTGGTAGCAGACTGATGGCAGATTGCTTCGGAAAACAGGTACCCTTTTGCGAATCAGACCCGAAGCAAGCCTTAATCAGCGAAGCAGGTGCGCTAATGATGCGTTCGTGTCTGGTACGGGTTTCAAGCGGATTTGCTACGGGTTTGGAGCGGGTTTGGTACGGCTAAAACCCGTAGCAAACCCGTTTAGCATCCGTATGAAATTCGGGTAAAAGTTGGGTGTAATACGAGTGCAGAATAAAGTCAGCCAGACCTCATTGCCCGAGTGTTGAGCATGATGGACAGTACATGTCTTAAAATTTTACTATTTTGCACCAAATGCAGTTTAAAAATATCATTGGCCAGGAAGGTATAAAGCAGCAGCTGATACAAACAGTTGCGGAGAACAGGGTCAGTCATGCCCAGTTGTTTTTGTCGTGCGACGGTAGTGGCGCACTTCCTCTCGCAATTGCCTATGCCCAATATATCAACTGCCTTGATAAACAGAATGATGACAGCTGTGGCGAATGTTCTTCCTGCCGTAAATACGAAAGATATATTCATCCTGACCTGCATTTTTCTTATCCTTTTTTTGCGTCTAAAGACGTAAAGACTGCGGTTGACGTGCTGGAAGAGTGGAGGAGCATGTTGCTCGAAGATTCGTATTTTGACATGGATATCTGGCGCTCGAAGTTGAGTGCGGAGAACAAACAGGCCAATATCAATATCGCCGAATGTCATGATATCATCAAAAAATTAAGTTATAAAGCTTTTGAAGCCGACACCAAGGTGCTGATCATGTGGCTGCCGGAACACCTGGATAAGGAGGGCAATTCCTTGTTGAAAATCATAGAAGAACCGCCTGCAAATACACTTTTTATCCTGGTGGCCAATAACCAGGAGCAGATACTTTCTACCTTATTATCGCGGACCCAGATTGTTAAAATCCCCAAGCTTTCACATGCAACGGTCGAAAGCTACCTGATGGATGAGTTTGGGCTGTCAGAGAATCAGGCCACAGAATACAGCTTCCTGGCAGATGGAAACCTGATAGAAGCAAAACAGCTGACTGCAAATACACAAAATGAGAATGCAGATAAGTTTGCAGAATGGTTAAGGATGGGCTATGGGAACAGGGTTTTGGACCTGACAGGTTTTGTAGAGCAGATCTCCGGATGGGGAAGAGAAAACCAGAAGAACTTCCTGAAATATGGAATCAGCTTTCTGAGGGAATGCAGTTTGCTGCTGAGCGGAGCAGAGGAACTGGTTAAGTTGCCGGGGGCGGCTTTGGATACCGCAAAGAAATTATCGAAGCATGTACTGGATTTAAACATGGCGGATGCCATTATTTCAGAATTGGAAAAGGCTCATTATCACATCGAAAGAAATGCGAACCCTAAAATTCTGTTTTTAGATGTATCTTTACAGCTAGTAAAAATAATTAAGTTTAAAACGCTCCCTGCGGGGACTCAATATATATACAATTAACTATGGGATGTGGAAGTTGTTCTACAGGAGGCGGTTGCGCCCCCGCAGGATGCAAAAGTAATGGATCATGCCTTACTGGTGGCTGCGGAAAAATGGAAGTTTACGATTGGTTATCTAATTTAGATACACCATCTAATTATACACCTTTTCAGGTAATCGAAGTTAAATTCAAAGGAGCAAGGAAGGAATTTTTCCTGAACAGCGACAATATTTACCTGGAGATAGGAGAGCTGATTGCTGTGGAAGGCCCTACTGGCGGATACGACATCGGCCATGTTTCTTTGACAGGAGAACTGGTAAGGATACAGATGAAACGTCGTAAAACACCGATTGATCAGGTGACGAGAAAGGTATACCGTAAGGCTACTGAAGCGGATGTGGAAAAGTGGAAAATTGCGAAGGGCTTAGAGTGGGAAACCATGCATAAAGCACGTACACTGGCACTGGATCTGCGCTTGTCTATGAAAATCAGTGATGTTGATTACCAGGGAGACAAAACAAAAGCGACATTTTTTTATACTGCTGAAGGCAGGGTCGATTTCCGTGAACTGATCAAAAAGATGGCAGAGACTTTCCGCATCAGGATTGAAATGCGTCAGATCGGGATGCGTCAGGAAGCAGGAAGACTGGGTGGAATTGGCTCATGCGGCCGTGAATTGTGTTGTTCTACCTGGCTTACCAACTTTAAAACAGTTTCTACTGCTGCTGCGAGGTATCAAAACCTTTCCCTGAATACGCTGAAACTAGCGGGTCAGTGTGGTAAACTGAAGTGCTGCTTGAATTATGAGCTGGATACTTATCTGGATGCGTTGAAAGATATTCCTGATCGCATAGAAAGTCTTCAGACAGAAATAGGGGTGGCACGTCATCAAAAGACGGACATTTTCAAGAAAGTAATGTGGTTTGCTTATCCGAATACAGAGGATTGGATCCCGTTGAAGGTTGACCGTGTAAAAGAGATCATGGCCATGAACAAGCGTGGTCAAAAGCCGGTGAATTTAAAGGAAGAGGCATTGGAACTTACTCCTGTGGCGGTGGTGGAAAAGGCACATGATTATGAAAATGTGGTTGGTCAGGATAGTTTGACCAGGCTGGATGATAAGCAGAGGAATAAAAACAATAGAAATAACAACAGGAATAAAGGCAACGACAACCGGAATAACCCTAATAAAGGAGATAAACAAGGGAAGCCTCAGCAGTTGGCCAAGCCTGGGCAACCAGCGAAGCAAGGCCCGCAGCAAAAGCAGGGTACGCAAGAACCAAAGCCACCTCAGCAGGCTAAACAGCAGGGGCAGCAGAACAAGCAAGCGAGACCTGATGCTGTTAAAAAAGAGAATGGAGAAGCACCGGCTGTTGCAGTGGAAGGAGCAGTTAATCCGACAGGACAACCTGCTGCAAATAAAAATAAAAACAGGAATAACCGAAGAAAAAAGCCAAAGGATAAGCCTAAAAATGACGAGATATAACTTTTTATTGTTTTTTTCTGCTGTCATCGTGTTTTTTGTCAGTGGTTGTGATGCCAATTTTTTGGTAGACAGCAACATGAGTATGCCGGCGAGAAACTGGAGTTATGAGAATAAGGTGAAGGCGGTTATTGACGTAAAGGACAGTAATAAGCCGCTAAATATTTATTTTAAACTTCGTCATACAGCAGATTACAGGTATTCGAATATTTTTGTCCTGCTCCATATCAAAGGCGGGGGCTCTGCTAAACAAACCAAGCGGTATGAATACCGGTTGGCACAGCCTGACGGGCAGTGGAACGGTTCAGGATCGGGCAATTTGTTTACTTATACGCTTCCTTTGCTGACCAACTATAAGTTTGCCGCTCCGGGTAAATACGAACTGGAAATAGAACAAAACATGCGTGATAATCCTTTGAAAGAGATAAGCGACGTAGGGATAAAGGTATCAGAGCAGGGGAAGTAACTGTTCAAGTGCCATTCCTCTGGAGCCTTTTAAAAGGACCAGATTGTCTTTGATCGCGTTTGCTTTCAGGAAATCAGCAGCTTCTGCAGGCGTACTAAAAAAGTTTGCGTTTAACTTGTCTTTTAGGGCGTAAAACTCTTTTCCTATCAGGATAAGCGTACATACATTCAACTGCGCGGCTTCATCGGCAATGATTTTATGCTGTTCGGTAGACTCATTGCCAAGCTCAAACATATCGCCAATAATCACTGTTTTCTTAGGTGCATTCAGCAATGAAATGTTTTTAAGTGCGGCGGACATGCTGCTGGGATTCGCATTGTAAAAGTCGCATACTACGGTGTTGTTCTCTGTTTTTGTGATCTGCGAGCGGTTGTTTTTCGGCTGGTAACCCGATAAGCCTTCGTTGATTTGCTCGGGGCTTACCTCAAAAAATGATCCCACAGCTATGGCAGCCATAATGTTTTCAAAATTGTAGGAGCCGGTCAGGTTGGTTGTAGTTTGATATGAGGAACTGTCTTTGTTCCATGAAATTTCAAGAAAGGGATCGGTTTTAGCTAGTTTTCCTGATATCGAATCACTTTGCGCTGCCCCATAATAAACGACCTTGTCGAGGTCAGCAGTAGCGCTCATCTCCAACAGATAAGGACTGTTCCTATAGATGAAGGCATATCCGAGATGCTGTTTGAGGTAAGCATACAGTTCTGCTTTACCTTTTTTAACCCCTTCAAATCCGCCAAAGCCGTCGAGGTGGGCCATGCCTACATTAGTGATCAGTCCGTGAGTAGGCTGGGCCATACTGCATAGGAATTCAATTTCTTTTTGGTGATTGGCGCCCATTTCTATTACTGCTATTTCAGTCTCTTCAGTGAGGGAAAGCAATGAAAGCGGTACTCCGATGTGGTTATTGAGGTTGCCTTTGGTCGCAAAAGTTTTATATTTTTCCGAAAGAACGGCATTGATGAGTTCTTTTGTGGTGGTTTTGCCATTGCTTCCGGTGAGGCCGATTACCGGAATGTTCAGCTTTGAGCGGTGGTAGGCGGCGAGTTCCTGCAGTGTGCTCAGTACATCGGGAACCAGGATACAGCGGTTGCTGGTTTTGTAGGCCAGGTTATCAATGATCGCATAAGCTGCTCCGCTGGTCAGTGCCTTTTCAGCAAAAGTATTGGCGTCGAAATTATCGCCCTTAAGTGCGAAGAACAGACAATTGTCGGTAATGTTCCTCGTATCTGTACAAATAATACGGTGTTTTAAGTAGTGCTGATACAAAGAATCTATTGCCGTCATATTAAAAATGAATGAATGATAGGGTAAAATTACGTTATGAAAGAGAAACAAAAAATAATCTTTAGTATTTTGTAGACTTAAACTCCATTTATGAGACGCATTTTGCTTTCTTTTCTGTTTTATATGCTGATGCTGAATGTTGCGGGTGCGCAATTGAAATCTCCGGATGAGTTTTTGGGCTATGAGCTGGGGACTAAGTTTACCGCACATGATGATGTTGTGGCCTACTGTAAGTACCTGGGAAAGAATAATGGCATACGCATACAGACTTATGGAAAGACCTACGAACAGCGGGAATTGCTGGTTGCGGTTGTCTCTTCAAAGGAAAACATGGACAATCTGGAAGCGATCAGAAAAAATAATTTAGGATTGAGCAAAGGGCAGTCGTCGGTATTGAAAAATCAGCCGGCTATAGTATGGCTTAGTTATAATGTGCATGGGAATGAGGCCAGTTGTACTGAGACTGCCCTGAAAATGCTCTTTACACTAGTTGAAAGAAAGACAAAGAACGTCCAGGACTGGTTGAAAAACACGGTCGTGATTATCGATCCCTGTTTAAATCCGGATGGGCGGGAGCGTTACGTGAATTTTTTCAATGAAGTCAGCGGCCATAAGCCCAATCCTAATCCTATGGCAAGAGAACATCAGGAGCCCTGGCCAAGTGGCAGGTACAATCATTATTATTTTGACCTGAACCGCGACTGGGCATGGCAGACTCAGGTGGAAACCAAACAAAGGTTAAGCCTTTATCAGCAATGGATGCCGGAAGTGCATGTGGATTTTCATGAACAGAACTATAATGAACCCTATTATTTTGCTCCTGCAGCAGAACCTATCCATGAAGACATCACAAAATGGCAGCGTGAATTTCAGGTTATTGTAGGCAGAAGTAATGCTAAATATTTTGATGCGCAGGGCTGGCAATATTTTACCAAGGAAAGATTTGATTTGTTATATCCTTCCTATGGAGATACCTATCCGTTGTACAACGGGGCTATCGGCATGACCTATGAACAGGGAGGAATTGGGGCGGGACTCGCAGTGGCAACAATAGATGGGGATACACTTACGCTGAAGGACCGCATAGACCATCATTATGGAAGCGGGATCACGACTTTAGAAACCATTTCTCAGCATGCAGGCAAACTGGTAGATGAATTCAGGTTGTATTTTCAGCGGTCAATTGCAGATCCTCCGGGAGCCTATAAAACTTATGTAGTGAAGGCGGAGAATATGAGCCGGCTGGGCAAGCTCGCGCAGCTTTTAAAAGACAATGGGATCGAATATGCCTTTGGGGGAGATAAATCGCTAAGGGGCTTTAATTATGAAAACAAGAAAATGGAGGGTTTTAAGCTCGAGAGGAATGATCTTGTAGTCAATTTGCAGCAGCCGAAAGCGGTGTTGGCAAGTGTGTTATTTGAGCCATCGACCACAGTTAACGATTCAAATACCTATGATATCACTGCATGGGCACTTCCATATGCATACGGATTGAAGGCTTACGGGGTAAAAGAGTCAGTGAGTGGTAGCTATAACGCGTCTGTAAAAGAGGAGTTTAAGCCCTTGATAGTCGATAAACCTTATGCCTGGATATTTCCATGGAATGCTTTGTCGGATGTTCAGGTGCTGATTGCATTGCAAAAAGCTGGCATAAGGGTGAGGACTGCTGAAGAAGGATTTAAGTCCGACGGCATGATGTTTTCTCCCGGCTCATTATTGGTTTATAGAAATGAGAATGAAAAGGCGGTAAAGAACCTGTCTGCAAAAATAGCAGGAATACAAAAGAACCTGCAATGCGCTGTCTATACAGCTTCAAGTGGTTATGTCGAAAGCGGAAAAGATTTTGGTTCTGCTGTTTATCCTGTTTTAACGACTCCGAAAGTTGCTGTTGTGGCCGGAGCTGGCATCTCCTCTCAAAGCGTGGGAGAAATCTGGCATTTTTTTGAGCAGGAGCTGCATTATCCAGTTACGATGATTGGAGAACAGAGTATATCGACACTGGATATCAATAAAATTAATGTGTTGATTTTACCTGATGGTACCTACGCCGACAATATTAACGAAAAGTTAGCCAGCTGGGTAAACATAGGAGGTAAAATAATCCTTTTTGAAGACGCAATCTCTTCCGTTGTAGAAAAAAAACCTTTTAGCGTAAAAGTTAGGGACTCATTAAAAAATGAACTAAAGGTTAATAATTTTCGCAGATACGGCGACCGCCGGCAAGAAGATCTTTCAACGACCATTCCCGGAGCTATTTTTAAGGTAGATCTTGATGTCAGTCACCCCCTGGCTGCAGGTCTGGGGAAATATTATTACGCACTTAAAACCGATGATAAAATATACGAGCCTTTGCCGAAAGAATGGAATATAGGTGTTTTGAAATCAAATAGTTATATGGCAGGTATTGCTGGCAAATCAGTATTAAAAAAGCTTGATAACGGTATGCTGTTCGGTGTTCAATCAGTAGGTAAAGGAACTGCGGTTTACCTTGGCAGTAATATTCTTTTCAGGTCTTTTTGGGAAAACGGAAAACAAATGTTTGCGAACGTTGTTTTCTTAATAAACTAACATCTTTGAAGGCCTCACATTAACAGATACTTAATTAATATCGAAATCCAAGGGTTTTTTGGTTAATATTTGTGCTTAGAAGTGTTAAAATATGTTAAATATTTTGTCTTGATCATTGATTTCGAATCTTTTCGGATGAAAAGGTGGTAAATTCTAATTTTATCAGAATAATATTCTGCAAAAACATGATTTTATTACATATTGATCTGTTTTGCTTTGTCATTTAATCGTCATTTAAAATTAGCGATCGACTAAGACTTATGCTTGCATATCAAATTCGCTTATATTTGATCATTATTAACTAACCTAAATTTTATTTTTTATGAAACGACTTGTACAAAGTTTGTTCATTTTGCTGTTTATGGCGGGCACCGCTATGGCGCAAGATCGAACAGTTACAGGAACAGTTACGGGCAAGGATGACGGACTCCCTCTTCCGGGCGTAAGCGTTCTAGTTCAGGGTACTAAAAATGGCACTCAAACAGGTGCAGATGGAAAATTCGTATTATCTGTTCCATCAGGTTCACAATTGACTTTTTCTTATTTAGGATATTTACCTCAGACAGTAGCTGTAGGGGCATCTAATGTGGTTACAATCTCATTGGAGCCAGATAGCAAAACTCTTTCAGAGGTAGTTGTTACGGCTTTAGGTATTTCCAGAGAGAAGAAAACGTTGGGTTATTCTACTCAGACGGTTAAAGCAGATGACATTGTGAACTCAAGAGAGGTTAATATTGTAAATGCGCTTGCTGGTAAAGTAGCCGGTGCGCAGATCAATAACTCTGGTGGTCAGGCAGGATCTTCTTCAAGGATTGTTTTGAGAGGAACTACTTCACTAACCGGAGAAAACCAGCCACTATTCATCATTGACGGTATTCCAATGGACAACTCTGTAAACAGAGGTATTTCAGCTAGTACTGAAGATGTATTGTTTAATGGAACCGGCGGCAACAGGGCTGTGGATATTGATCCAAATACTATTGCTACTGTAAACATTCTTAAAGGAGCTGCGGGATCAGCTTTATATGGTTCAAGAGGTGCAAATGGTGTAATTATCATTACTACAAAAAGAGGCCAGAAAGATGCTACGCGTAAAATTCCGAGGGTATCATTCTCTTCAAGCTTAGCATTGGACGATGCATTTACTAAAGGTTACCAGGCTTCTTATTTACAGGGATCTCTTGGTTTGTACAAAAATGGTTTGCCTCCGGGACTAGGTGGTTACTCTGAAGCTGCAGGTGGAGCACCTCAGTCTTCTGCCAGTTGGGGTCCACACAAGGATAGTGTAAGTCAGGCTGTAATCACTGCGATAGGCATGCCTAAAGTTCTTGATCCAAGGGAATCTTTTTACAGAACAGGTAAAGTATGGAATAACTCTGTTTCCTTAAGCGGCGGTGGAGAAAGTTCTTCATATATACTTACTTATTCCAATCTGAATCAGGAGGGTGTAGTGCCGACAAATACCTACAAGAGGAATAGCGTTACCGCTAATTTTACTGGTCAACTGACTAAGGATTTTAATTCAAGTACATCGATAAACTATACAAATTCTGCTAATAACAGAATGCCGGAAGGTAATACTAAGCGTTCCTACTTATACTCGCTGAACTTTGCTCCGATAAGTTTCGACAGTAAAGAACAATATGGGCTGGCTGGAAACAGATCATGGACAAATGCTGCCGGCTTTAATAACCCTTATTGGTTGCTGGACAATATCGCAATGCCAAGTAAAGTTGACAGGTTTGTTGTTTCCAATGAGTCGACCTTAACACTTACACCTTGGTTGAAGCTGACCAACCGTGTCGGTTTAGATACTTATACAGACAACCAGAAAGAGCAGGTGAATATTGGTACCATCAGTATTCCGAAAGGAAGAATGTTTGATGCTTTGATCAACTACCGTCAGATCAACAATGACTTATTGTTAAACGCCGATAGAAAGCTGAATGAAGACATGAACATTTCCGGATTTGTCGGGTTCAATGTTAATCAAAGAACATTTGCAAGAAGAACTGTCAGAGGACTGGATCTTAGTATCCCGGGATTCTATGATATTACCAGTGCCCAGACTACAGAAGCGTTGCAGAATGATGAAAAGAGAAGAAGTTTAGGTCTTTATGCATCGGTATCTTTTGATTATAAAAACTATTTATTCATTAATGCAACGGCTAGAAATGACTGGTCTTCGACATTGCCGGTTGGGGAGAATTCATTCTTCTACCCATCAGTGTCAGGAAGTTTTGTGTTTTCAGAACTGCTTCCTAAAAGTGATTACTTCTCTTATGGTAAATTAAGGTTAGGTATAGCTCAGGCTGGTAACGATGCACCTGCATATTATACACAGCAAACTTATACTTTGGCTAATCCTAGTGATGGTACAAGAGGAAATATTGCGTTCCCTTATAATGGAACCAATGGTTTCTTGACCAGTAATTCATTAGCAAGTAATACAATTACACCTGAAAAGGTTACTGAGCAAGAGGTAGGTTTGGAGTTGAAGTTCTTCAAAAACCGCTTGAGTGTTGACGGGTCATTTTATAACAAAGTCAGCCGCAGACAGATTATCCAACAGGAAATTGCTTCTTCTTCCGGCTATGTTCAAAGAACGATAAATGCAGGTGAAATCTCTAATAAGGGTATCGAGCTGATTGTCTCTGCAACACCGATTAAAACGCAGGATTTTGCATGGGATGTGTCTTTCAACTTCGCTAAAAACAAATATAAGTTGAAGTCTTTGGCTGAAGGTGTGGATAACATTTTCCTTGCCGGATTTGAAAACCCGCAGATCAGAGCAGATAAAGACTACGGATATGGTGTAATCTGGGGAACAAGATTTGCAAGAAATGATGCAGGTCAATTGTTAATTGATGATGACGGGCTACCAACTATTGCAGATGATTTGGGGCCGATTGGAAATGTTACTCCAGACTGGACAGGTGGTCTTAGAAGTACTTTCACTTATAAAGGACTTTCATTATCAGGATTGCTTGATATCAGACACGGTGGAGACATCCTGAACTTTGACTTGTACTATTCGACCTTCTATGGTACTGCTAAGGTTACTGAACAAAGGAATACAACAAGATTATGGGAAGGTGTGAGAATATCAGATGGTGCTCCTAATACAACTAAAGTGCTTCAGGATCAAGATTATTTCCAGACCTGGTATACTACTTCTTATGAAACTTTAGTTGAGGATGGTGGTTTTGCAAAATTGAGAGAAGTTACTCTTAGCTACGCACTTCCTCAGTCGCTATTGGGAAAAACTCCTTTTGAAGCGGTTAGCTTCTCTGTAACAGGACGTAACTTATGGATCAAATCTAACTTCAGTTTTGGTGATCCGGAAGGAAGTTTGTTAGGAAATGGTAACGCGCAAGGATTTTATCATGCGGTAACTCCAGGTACTAAAGGTGTAACCTTTGGACTTAATGTTAAATTTTAAAGAACAGAATCATGAAAAGAATATATATCGCAGTTCCAGTTTTATTCCTATTTCTTGCAACATCATTCGGCTGCAAGAAGTTTCTGGATGTAAATCAGGATCCTAACGCACCAACTAAAGTAACAGAGAACTTAATGACTTCAGCAATTCTGGGTACATTTAGTTTCGAAATTGCAGGAGGTTATCCTGTTCGTTTGTCAAGTTTATGGACAAAACATACGGCTTATGCAACCGCCGGACCTCATGAAGGAAATTATTACCTGACTGAAAATGACGTTGATAATTTCTGGCGCTATTCATCTTACACAGATGTAATGAGTACTTCTACAGAGTTAATCAAAAAAGCAGAAACCAATGGAAATCCTTCTTATGCAGCTATCGCTAAGATTGTTTTGGCCTGGAACATGTCATACGTAACAGATGCATTTGGTTCAGCACCTTTTTCGGATGCTTTTAAAGGATTCGATGGGGTTGTAAAACCTAAATATGATAGTCAGGAAGATATTTATAAACAAATCCAGACGCTTTTAGATCAGGCAATTGTTGATGGAGCTAAAGGAACAGGATTACAACCAGGCACAGATGATTTCATTTATGGAGGTGTAATGACAAAATGGGTTCACTTAGCCCGTACTTTAAAAGCAAGATTCCATATGAGGTTGTCAAATGCTCCGGGATATAGTGCAACTACTCAAGCTGATTTGGCACTTGCAGCATTAAATGCAGGTGCGATAACTGCTGCTGAAGCCCCAACAATGACTTACTATGCTTCGGCCAACTCTGATAACCCATGGTATCAGTATGCAATTGATGGTAAATGGAGTTTGACAACTAAACCTTCTATTTTCTATCTGAACCTGCTACAGTCTACTAGTGATCCTCGTCTGCCTTTCCAGGTAGATAAGGTTGCTACAGGAGGGAATGCAGGTACGTATGTAGGTGTGACGAATGACGCTCCTCCTACAGCCATCACCAATTATTCGCCGATAGCATCATTTTACAGTGCTCAGAATGCTAAATTAAACCTTTTGGTTTATGCTGAAGTTCCATTCCTAAGAGCGGAAGCAGAATTCTTGAAAGCAAACAAAACTGTAAATGCAGCGGTAATTGCTGCTTATACAGACGGTATGAAGGCGTCAATGAGGTTATATGGTATCGAAGTTGACAATGTTGGAACCATTACTCCAGAGACTGCGGCATATTTAACTGCCAATGCCTTAACTTTGGTCACACCTTCGGCTACAGCATATAATCGGATCATGACTCAAAAGTATATTGCTAATTATCTGCAGTTTGAGGCATACAATGATTATAGAAGAACAGGATACCCTGTGCTGCCGATAAACAACGAAGTATATCCGGGAGGAACATTAGATATCTCTCCTTACCTGCCGTTTGTTCCATTGAGACTTCCTTATCCTTCGTCAGAAAGATCTTACAATGCATCTAATATTCCATCGGATATTCCTGTGAATGCTGTTGGTGCAATGTCTGTTCCGGTATGGTGGGATAAATAGACATCTTCATTAGCAGACAAAAGGGAGACAGATTTTCGAAGCACAGAAAAAGTTTCTCCTTTATGGGCAGCTTCCAAAAACCCGATCATATAATCATATTGATCGGGTTTTTTTTATTAACCAAACTTATAATAACCTTCACTTAGCAGTTTTCAGTTTAAGATTGTCTTCGGTAGCAAGTATTTAAACAGACGGATGGAACCGCACTCAGTAACCTTGGCTTTGAGTCGGGATCTTTTTTTGGGATGATTTATCGACCAGTGGTAATTGTTAGCTCATTTCTTGTCAGATCTGTGTCTACAATATATGCAATATTTGTATTGTAACGATATTGCTGTTTATGTCAATTTGATATTATAGTTTGTGTATTGTGAGATATAAAAAATAATATTCTTTATTAGAGGGTTGTTTATTGTGTATTAATTGTCATTAATATGTCACAATATACGATTTGCAAAAACGGTATTATGCAAGCATATCAAATTCGTTATATTTGATTTATTATTAACTAACCTAAATTTTATTTTTATGAAAAAACTTTTACAAAGTTTGTTCATCCTGCTGTTAATGGCGTGTACTGCTATGGCGCAAGATCGAACAGTTACGGGTACGGTTACGGGAAAAGACGATGGTCTTCCTCTTCCTGGCGTATCTGTGATAGTCCAGGGGACTAAAAATGGCACTCAAACAAGTGCAGATGGAAAATTCGCATTGTCTGTTCCATCAGGCGCTCAACTCGTATTTTCTTATTTGGGATACACCCAGGAAGTCGTAACTGTAGGGCAAAGCAACATAGTTAACGTAGCATTAACGCCCGACACTAAAGTACTGAGTGAGGTGGTTGTTACTGCTTTCGGAATTCAGCGGAAAACCAAAGCGATTGGTTATACCGCTTCGACATTAACTAACGACCAGTTGGCTCAGAAATCGGAGCCGGATCCCTTAAGGGCATTGTCAGGAAAAGTTGCCGGTGTAAACATTATTGCCTCCAATGGTGTACCAGGTAGTGCAACCAACATTACAATTCGTGGTAATACTTCATTTTTAGGGAACAATAAACCTTTGATGGTTGTAGATGGTATTCCTTTTAACAACTCTTCCGATCAGTCTGGATCTTCTACGCTGGTAAATAACAATGCGGTGTCCAACAGGGCGGTGGATTTAGATCCTAATAATATTGAGAGCATTGTTGTGATCAAGAGTGCTGCTGCTGCTGCTTTGTATGGCTCAAGAGCTGCTAACGGCGTTATTTTGATTACAACCAAGACAGGTAAAGCAGGAGGAAGCAAGAAAGGTTTTGAAGTTTCTTTGCTTAGTTCTTATGCCTTTGAAAATGTTTCAAGCCTGCCGGATTATCAGAATAAATATGGTGCTGGTAGTGATTTTAATTATTCTAATGCGAATGGTAGCTGGGGTCCGGCTTTTAATATGCCTAGTATCTATCCTCAGGGTAATGGAATTGCTGCAGATGGGACTGTTCCACACTGGTATGCAGGGAATGCAGCTTTGCCGCAGTTTCCGGCCGGAACCCGTGTACCTTATCAGGCTTATCCAGATAATGTAAAAGATTTTTTCCAAACAGGTTCTGTGTTTGAAAACCAGATCCAGATGAGCAGCGGAGGGGAAAAAGGTAATTTTACAGTATCAGCCTCTAAAAGTAAAAATAATGGGGTGATAGAATTCTCGGATTTTGTTCGTTCAACCCTGAATGTTGGAGGAAACATGAAGCTAAACGATAAATTGACTGTTATGGGAACTTTATCTTATGTTAATTCCAAACAGGATGGTTTAATCCTTGGCGCACAGAATGGGGTGGGTCAGGCTTCTGCCTTTGCAAGGACCATGTACCTTGCCAGGAACTGGAATTTGTCTGATTTTACCTCTATGCCTTACCAAAATCCGGTTACATTGGGACAATTGTTCCCTGTTGCGGGAGTGGATAACCCTTACTGGTCTATCCGTAACAATACCTATAAAAGTGACGTGAACAGGATTTATGGAAATGTTGGTGCCGGTTACGAGGTAAACAGCTGGTTGAACCTGAACTATAAGATTGGCTTGAACCAGTTTTCAGATACTCGTGTCAGGACAATCCGCAGAGGCTCAGTTGGTGCAAGCGGCATTGGTGAAGTCAACAATGATGACATTTATAACCAGGAAATAGAATCTACCTTCCTGGCAACAGTAACCAGACAACTCACGCAAGATATTGGGTTTAGAGGTATTTTAGGTCACAACGTGAACCAGCAAACCCGGAAACGTCAGTCGGTAGTAGGTACCAACATGGTAGTGTTTGATATCGATGACATTGACAATACGGCTACTGTGTTGCCAAATGGCGGTAACTATACACAACGAAGACTGATCGGTGCATTTGCTGATTTGCAGTTCGATTATAAATCATTTTTGTTTTTAAATTTAACTGGTCGTAACGATTGGTCGTCTACCTTACCAAAATCAAACCGCAGCTTTTTCTATTCAGGAGTGAACGGTTCATTTGTTTTTTCCGAACTGATTAAAGAGCAGGCCCCATGGCTGTCTTACGGAAAGTTAAGGGCAAACTGGGCTAAAGTGGGTAATGATGCTAGTCCATATCAGTTGATTCCTACCTATACAGTAAATCCTGTTTTGGGTAACAATGCCAGCAACTTAACCTTTCCATTTTTAGGCACATCCGGGGGAACCGTGGGAAATTCATTGGGAGAACCGAATCTTACTCCAGAGTTTACAACAGAGAAGGAAATTGGTGTGGAGTTGAGGTTTTTGAACGACAGGATCGGAATTGACGCAACTTATTACAATAAAAAGTCAACGAATCAAATTGCACTTATTACAGTGGCCTCAACGTCTGGATTTACTGGAAAAACGACCAATTTCGGTGAGATGACCAATAAAGGCTTTGAGCTTGGTTTAGATTTTACCCCATTTAAAAATCCGGACGGCTTTACCTGGAATATGTATGGTGTATTTTCTGCCAACAGAAATAAAGTTGTAAGTCTTACTGGGGGGTTGACTGAGCTCTCGGTAGTTCCCGGTTTTGGCGATCCAGCTGTTGTATTGAGACCAGGAAGACCATATGGTATTCTGGTAGGAAGCAAAACTGCGAAAGATTCAGAAGGAAACGTGCTAATAAACAGGATAACTGGTTTGATGATAAAAGTTCCCCTTATGGAAATAGGAGATCCCAATCCGAAATTCATTACAGGCTTAACAAATACTTTTAGTTATAAAGGTATAAGTTTAGGTGTTCTGGTCGACTACAGACATGGGGGCGACTTGTACTCAGGTACTGTAGGTCAGTTATTGGGCCGTGGGGTAACCACCGATACTGAAGACCGCTTGACGCCGAAAATCGTTAAAGGATACTATGGTGATCCAACGACATTTCAGCCAATCCTGGACGGTAATGGCAACAAAATCCCTAATCAGGTTCAAACTACGACAAATGACCTCTATTTTAGTACAACAGGGTTAACTGGTCAGACTGATCTTTTGGTTTTTGACGCCAGCGTTTTCAGATTAAGGGAAATTTCATTAGGCTATGTGATCCCAAAGAAATGGATTGAAAAAACACCAATTGCTTCTTTAAATGTGTCACTTACAGCACGTAATTTGTACTTCTATGCGCCAAATTTTCCTAAGGGGACCAATTTTGATCCGGAAACCAGTACTTATGGTGCTGCCGATACAAGAAATATATCGGGTATTGAGTATACCAATGCGCCTAGTACAAGAAGATTTGGTTTGAATCTGAAAGCGACATTCT
The DNA here is from genome assembly GCF_005116445.1 of Pedobacter frigoris. Lineage (GTDB taxonomy): Bacteria > Bacteroidota > Bacteroidia > Sphingobacteriales > Sphingobacteriaceae > Pedobacter > Pedobacter frigoris. The sequence goes on along the minus strand of NZ_SWBQ01000004.1, from coordinate 41,486 downwards.
AATCAATTCATTATATAAAATGATACAACATGAAAAATAGATATAAATACTTTACAGGGTTGGCAATAATTGGCTTCTCTGTTATTTTGGGGAGTTGTCAGAAGAATTTTTTGGATATCAATACAGATCCGAACAATCCAACTGATCTTCCTTTAACTCAAATTTTACCAGCTGCGGAAGGGGGGCTTACATTCAACTTGTGCCAAAATGTAGGCGGGATTAACTCTGCAACTTCTACGTTTGTTCACCAGATTGTGAATACACGGGTCAATGACTACATAGTAGACGGCACAAACTTTCAAAACGCCTGGGGCTACGCAGGAGGTGGCTACGGGGTATTCCCGGGGGTATTGTACGATTTGCAAACCGTAATCAACAAGGGTACTGCACAAAATGCGCCTCATTATGTAGGTGTAGCCCAAGTGCAAAAAGCTTATATATTTAGTCTTTGGGTTGACCTTTTTGGTGACGTCCCGTATTTCGATGCCTTAAAAGGGAACGATAATTTATCACCAAAATATGATGCGAGTACTGCCATCTATGATGATCTTTTTGTGCAGCTTGATAATGCCATTACCAATTTAAGTGCAGCTTCCTCTTCGCTTTCTCCTGACGGTAATAGTGATCTTATTTATGCTGGTGACAGAACAAAATGGATTAGACTAGCAAATAGTATTAAATTAAAGTTATATAATCAGGTCCGGTTAAAACGTGATGTGAAAGCTCAGATAAATGCTTTGATCGCCGGAAATAATTTAATTACAACAGATGATCAGGATTTTCAGCTTAAATTTGGTACTTCTGCATCACCGGAGAATAGAAACATAGGTTTCTTTGCCAATTATGGTACTGGACAGCGTGAGAGTTTTGTGAGTCCTTATTTTTATACGACTTTAAAAAACTCTAATGATCCGCGGATGCCTTACTTTATTTACAACCAGCTTACGCCGACGGGCAACCCGACCAATCCTGTTGATTTCAGGGATGGACGTTTTCTTTCAGTTAGATTTTCCTCTAAAGGTCCGAACCGTAACCAGGATCAGCGTACATTCCAATCGCTTCTGGGGCTTTTCCCTGTAGGTGGACGTTATGACAACGGAACAGGTGGCACGGGAGCTTTGACCAGTGGTCCGGGCGATGCGCCGGTACGTGTTTTAACTACTTACCAGGTTAAATTTATCCAGGCAGAGGCGGCGCTTACTCTTGGAACAACAGGGGTGGTGACTGATTTGCTGAGATCTGCAATCGTAGATAATTTTACGAAGATCAATAAGCAAGCGGCGGCGGTGCCGGGTTCTGTACAGTCGGTTCCTGGCATTACAGATTTGGTCAGGGATGCTTATATCACTACTGTGATCGCTGCTTACAACGCAGCACCAACAACTGCGGATAAGTTGAATGTCATTATGACCCAAAAATGGATTGCCAGTTTTGGATACGGCATGGATGCTTATACAGATTACCGCCGTACTGGTTTCCCTGCTATACCAAATACTACCGGGGCAGTTGATCCGGAGATGGTGAGCACAAGGACATTTCCTTTCCGACTGCCTTATCCTAGTTCTGAACAGACTTCTAATCCTAATTTTCCTGGTCAGCCTGATATATATGGCGCTAGTGGAAAAATATTTTGGGCCAATTAAACACACACTCATATGAAATACCTTAAATTCTTACTCATCATAGGTTTAATTACAGGCACGGTGGCTTGTAAAAAGAACCGCTACCCCGAATTTGAAAATTCGGCCAATGCTCAGTTTACACGTTCGGCTGCAACCGGAACAGCTGCTGCGCCATATAACAGTGGAAGCTTAAGTAAAGCCGCTCCGGCAACTGCTGATCAGTTTCTTTTAAAAGTAGTTGAAAGTGGCAATGTAAAATCTATTGCTGTAATGGTTGACTATAGGAAAAGCACTGCGCCCAATACTACAGTTTATACACAGCAGTTTGCAACCATAACAAGCTGGCCTCAGACCTATAATGCCAGTCTGAACAGTCTGGTTGCTCTTTTTGCATCTAATGGTCTTACAGTAGGCGGTTTGGCCGTTGGAGACAGGTTTGTTTTTCGGATCATAATTACTTTAAATAGTGGTACCGTGATTTCCGAACAGGCCGCAATTATGAATTCAGCACCTTATGCAATTACACTGACATATACTGTAGCGGCTTAAAGGCAATAGTATTTCTTGTAAACGTCGACTTTCGTACCCGAAGGTCGACGTTTACTTTTTTATCTTTCCCCCACTATCATGGCATTGTTGCCATCAATATGACCAACAGGGAAATTAAACCACACCGGGAAGTTGTATTTATGGACTACTTCCATGATGATCTCTTCTGGCGTTTGCCCGAAAGGGATTTTTTCATCAGGAAGCTCATTGAATGCCCCGACGATCAGGCCATTTAGTTGTGATAACTTTCCTGCCCTGTCTAGCATTCTCATCATGCGGTCTATTGATGCAGGCCGTTCACCTACATCTTCTATAAATAATATTTTGTCTGTATAATCAATATCTGAGTTGGAACCGACCATCATCACCAGTAAAGTCAGATTTCCTCCTATTAGAGTTCCTTCCATTTTACCGGGACGATTTTTTGGGTATGTTTGGTAATCGTATTTGATTTCTTGTCCAAACAAGGCGGCTTTTAGAGAGGTTAGGGATTCGGTTGTCGCCTCTTCAAACGTATAAGGCATCTGTGCGTGTATAGATTGAATGCCAAAGTTGGCATATATATGTGATAACAACACTGTAATGTCACTAAAGCCAACAATCCATTTGGGATTCTTCTCAAATGTGGAGAAATCAAGGTTGTCAATGATTCTGATCATGCCATAACCACCGCGACCAGCAATGATGGCTTTAATTTCAGGGTCATCAAGATATTGTTGAAGGTCTTTGGTCCTTAAAGCATCATCACCCGCAAATTGGTTGTGCTCCGCCGTTACTGTTTTGCCCAGAACAACCTCAAGGCCCCATTCCTGAAAGATGGAAATTGCTTTGTCAATATTCTTTGGCAGTCTGCTGGCCGGGCAAACGATTGCAATTTTATCTCCTTTTTTTAAATATGGCGGCTGTTTAATCATCGGTAAAACACTTATCTTTGACAAAATAATAAAAATAGTTTTGGATAACAGTAAAATAAAAAGATATACCGTGACGGCTGCATTGCCGTATACAAATGGACCTGTGCATATTGGGCATTTGGCTGGAGTTTACCTTCCTGCTGATACTTATGTGAGGTATTTGCGCTCTAATAAAAGAGATGTGAAGTTTATTTGCGGATCTGATGAGAATGGGGTGCCTATCACCTTGAAAGCTAAAAAAGAAGGTGTAACCCCGCAGGTGGTAGTAGATAAATACCATAAAATCATTGGTGATTCTTTTAAAGAATTTGGTGTTTCTTTTGACATTTATCACAGGACGTCCTCGTTGACCCATCACCAGACGGCTTCAGACTTTTTTAAAACACTTTACGAAAAAGGAGTTTTTACCGAGGAGGTAACGGAGCAATATTATGATGAAACGGCACAAACTTTTTTGGCAGACAGGTACATTACAGGAACCTGTCCTAAATGCGGAAATGAAAATGCTTACGGAGATCAGTGTGAAAGCTGTGGAAGTACGCTGAATGCTACCGATCTGATCAACCCTAAATCTACGCTATCAGGCGAGCCCCCGGTGAGGAAAGAAACAAAGAACTGGTTTCTGCCTCTGGATCAGTATGAGGAACGTTTGAGAACTTACATTGAAGAACATAAGGAGTGGAAACCTAATGTTTATGGGCAATGTCAGAGCTGGTTGAACGCAGGCTTGCAGCCAAGGGCAATGACACGTGACCTGGACTGGGGAGTTAAGGTGCCGGTTAAAGGTGCGGATGGAAAAGTGCTTTATGTTTGGTTTGATGCACCTATAGGGTATATCTCGGCAACTAAGGAACTTTTTGAATATGCCAGGTTAGACGTTTGGAATCCAAAAGCCGAAGAATATTACATCAATCAGGGCGAAGTTGAGAAAGGAAACTGGGAGGAATACTGGAAGGATGAGGCGACGAAATTGGTTCACTTTATAGGAAAGGATAATATCGTTTTCCATTGCATTATTTTTCCTGCGATGCTGATGGCTCATGGCGATTATATTCTTGCTGATAATGTACCTGCTAATGAGTTTTTAAACCTGGAAGGGCAGAAGATCTCTACTTCAAAAAACTGGGCTGTATGGCTTAATGAGTACCTGGTTGAATTCAAAGACAAGCAGGATGTGCTGCGATATGTCTTGACAGCGACAGCTCCGGAGACTAAAGACAATGACTTTACCTGGAAGGATTTTCAAGCCAGAAACAACAATGAGCTGGCAGCAGTATTAGGTAATTTTATCAACCGTGTTGTAGTACTTACGCATAAATATTTTGGTGGAAAAGTACCGATGTGTATGAACCTAACTGCTGAAGACCAGCAGGTAATAGATGATCTTGCAGCGTTTCCGGCGAAGGTTAGTGCTTCTATAGAAAATTATCGTTTTAGAGAAGCCCTTGCAGAGGTAATGAATGTTGCCCGTTTGGGGAATAAATACCTGGCTGATACTGAGCCCTGGAAGGTGATTAAAACAGATGAAGATCGCGTGCGTACCATCTTGAACATCAGTTTACAAATAGCCGCGACAATTGAAATCTTAATAGAACCTTTCCTGCCTTTTACCGCAGATAAATTGATGAAGATGCTCAACTACGGAGGTTATTTATGGGAGGATGCCGGAAAGATGAACCTGCTGCATAGAGGGCATCAGTTAAACGAGCCTGTATTGCTTTTTGAGAAGATAGAAGATGAGGCTGTTCAGGCACAGATAGATAAATTAAACCAAAGTAAGGCGGACAATATTTCTGCCACTGCTGTAGCTGCTCCCGTAAAGGATAACATTCAGTTTGAGCAATTTGGAGCTATTGATATCCGGGTGGCGACAATTGTAGCGGCAGAAAAGGTGGAGAAAACTAAGAAGCTGCTTAAGCTGACTTTGGATACAGGTATTGATCAGAGAACGGTTGTATCTGGTATCGCAGAATATTATAAGCCGGAGGCAATTATCGGTCAGCAGGTGAGTTTGATCGTTAACCTGGCTCCACGTGAAATCAAAGGAATTTTGTCGCAGGGAATGATCCTGATGTCTGAGGATGCAGATGGTAAACTGGCTTTTGTGGCTCCGGTACAGAGCCATCAGAATGGCAGTGTGATCAAATAGATAATTTGGTATGAGACGGGAATAATTACTGGAAAGTATTATATTTGCGACCGTCTTATATGGTAAGACCCTGGTTTCGTAGTTCAACGGATAGAATAGAAGTTTCCTAAACTTTAGATATGGGTTCGATTCCCGTCGAGACCACTAAAACGGCGAAATAATGCAATATTTATTTCGCCGTTTTTATTGAGGCAATTATCTTAATATCAGGTTGTTATATCGACTTCAGATTGATGGTTATATATTGCTGTTTGCGAAGTTTCATTTTCGCAATAATTTCTGTCGAACACAATATTATGACTATAATTATCTTATAATCAATTTATTATACTGTTTTCTTTTGCTTTTTTGGCCTACTTCTTGCCTAGATATCCATCCCGGAATCGAACTTTTTTAAAAGTTTCTGAATTACAGGGTAATACTAAATTCAGATGCAATATTTTTTAGCGCAGTACGGTAAATAATGCTAGCTTTCTTAAAAAGTGGATGATATCCAACACTTTTTAAGAATTTATCGAACTCCTTGCCGACTGAAGAATTTTCAAATATTGATTGATATACTCCGCAGGAATTTCCAGATCTATTTTGTCAACCAAAGATCTATTGGGAATACTCTTAAGGCTATAGATTGTATGTACAGCCTCAGTAGAAATCAGTTTAAAATGTTCTTTGTCCAGTGTGATTTTTTCTGGAAGAAACAGTTGTAATAGTTGGCGCTTACCCAACACATCGGAAGAATCATATAGTTCATTTATTCTGGAGAGTAGATTAACATGCTCATTAATATTCTTATTAGTCTCTGCGGATAATGTAGCGCACTCTTGTAACTCATTACAACCGTCGTTAATCCTTTTGCTACAGCTTTCTTTTATTAGCGTAAAGTCATCAAAGTCTATGTCTCCCCGATATAGCAAGTCTTTTGCCTTTATGGTACGCTCTATTGCCGTCTCTATGCTTTTGGAAATTCTGGTTTGGTCGGCAGAATTCTTTAGGGTTATCTCATGATGGATATCTTCCACGATCTTTCTGTACAGGCCTATGTACTGATCTTTTGCCTTGAGTCTTCCCAATAACGATTGGAATTTTTCGTTCACGAAATCCGCCCTTGCGCGAAAACGACATTTGCCCGAACAGTGATAATAAAAATATCGTTTGGTATGCCCCTGGGAAGCACTGCCCGTAAGTGTTTTATGACATATAGGGCACGAAAGAAATCCTCGCAATGGTATTTGATCAGGGACTTCGGCCCTGGGCCTTTTTGCTCTTCCCTTTGCATTGAGGATATTCTGGGCCTGCTCAAACAATGCAACAGAAATTAGTTTTTCGTGGGCTCCTTTGACCGTATGCTGTTTTTCTTTGCCGAATTGCGGGACCAGTACACGTCCACAGTAGACAGGATTTCTGATCAGTTCCCAGAAATGACTTCTGCTGCATTTCAGCCCTTGAAGGACTGCTTGCTGATAGATATAGTGGGTACTAAATGTGTTAGCGGCTATAGTTTCAAAAGCTCTTTTAATAATTATAGACTCCGGTTCACGTGGAGTGATGTATTTGTCACCCATAACTGTTACCCTGTTTGAGTAGCCAATTGGTGCCCTGCCAGGCCACCGTCCTTCTTCTCGTGCTTTGTGCATTCCCAGGCTTATATTCAGCGCTATGTGGTCATTTTCAACTTCCGCTGCTGCAAGATAAACTGCAAGCATAATCTTATGTTCCGGGATGGTGAAATCCAGCATCTGTTCTATGGCTTGCGGCTGAACGGATAATTTCTGTAACTTTCCAATCATCAGACAAGCATCAGCAATGTTCCTGCTGAATCTGTCCCATCTGGTAAATAGTACCATATTTGGCGAACCTGATTTATTGTTGCGCCATTTTGCGATCAACTTTGTCCACTGTGGCCTGTTAAAGGTCTTGGCGGAAAAATCTTCGAAAATGGTTTCGGCGACCTGGATATTGCACAAAAGACAATATTTGAGCAGACGTTCTTCCTGACTTCTTTGGGAGAAGCCTTTTTGAGCTTGTTCGTCCGTGCTGACCCTGATATAAAGACATGCAGTTTGCATGGCTAAGTGTTTAAGGAAAGATGCTACTAAAGGTTATTTTCCATAACCTTGAATTGGAGCTGGTTACTATTGTTATTTAGCAAATAACCTTTTCAATCTTTATCTTTACCGATAAAGGCGTTTAATTTTTGTTTGTTTTAACCCTAAAAGATGGATTTGGTAAATAAGTTTTGGAATTTTTGTCACACATTGCGACATGAAGGTGTTGATTATATAGATTATATAGAGGAATTGACCTATTTATTATTTTTGAAGATTGCAGATGAAAGAGAAATAGAAATTCCGAAAGGTTGTTCCTGGAACGATTTGATTATCTACGAAGAAGAAGATTTACTTAAAAGGTACAATTCGATTTTATCAGAATTAAGCAGAGAGAAGAGCATCTTGGGGGATATATTTAGCCAGCCAATGGCTAAAATTAGAAATGCCAGTAGCCTAAAGAAATTATTAAATCTAATTGATGAAGTAAATTGGTCGGAATTTGACAAGGACGTCTTAGGAGCTATGTTTGAAGGGCTTTTGGAGAAAGCAGCAAATGAAAGCAAAAAGGGAGCTGGCCAATATTTCACGCCAAGACCCTTAATTGAAGCAATTATAAGGGTTATGAAGCCAGATCCACTGGAAAGCCCAAATTTTAAGATTTCTGATGTGGCCTGCGGCACCGCAGGATTCATAATTTCTAGTTTTGAATGGTGGAAGAAAAATAGTTCTTTAAAACTAAGCAAAGTTCAAAAAGAAAAGGTTTTTGCAAAGACGTATTTTGGGCAAGAATTGGTTGTAAGACCAAGAAGAATGGCGCAAATGAATTTATATTTACATGGTATTGAACCGAATATAAGGTTAGGCGACACAATTTATGAGCCACTTTCGGATGAGCGATTCTCCTGCATATTGACAAATCCTCCATTTGGTTCAAAAGGTTCAAATCAATTACCAGACCGGAGTGACTTCCTTGTAAAAACGAGCAATAAGCAATTAAATTTTGTTCAACATGTCATAAGTTCGCTGGAGGATAAAGGAAGAGCAGCAATCGTATTGCCAGATAATGTATTATTTGAAGATAAGGCAATCGAATTATGGCGCCATGCTATGAAGTTTTGCAACGTTCATACTATATTGAGATTGCCCAATGGTACGTTTACACCTTATGCTCAAGGCGTTAAAGCAAATGTGATTTTCTTACAAAAAGGGCTGCCAACCGAAAATGTCTGGATCTTTGATGCTCGCAATAATATTGAAGGTATAACGAAGATTGACAGGCCTCTTAACCGATCACATTTTGATGAATTTGAGGCAAATTATGGCCAAGATCCTAATGGGTTGAGTCCAAGAAAAGGCCAAGGCATTGATGGAAGATTTCGAAAGTTCTCAATCAAAGAAATTAAAGAACAGAACTATAGATTAGATTTTACATGGTTAATCGATAAATCCAGCGAAAACAATTTTGAAGAAATTAGCTCCGAAGAAATTGTTACAGAGGCCATCAATAAAATAAAGGGAATGCTTTTAGATTTAGAAGATGTTCTATCGCAAATTGAAAAATAGGGAATGATGTCTGAAAAAAAAAGTCAAGTGACGTCAAAAGGATGGACTGAAGTAAATTTATTGGAGTTACTCTTATCTCTTGAGTCCGGATCAAGACCTATTGGAGGCGTTAAGAATATAAAAGATGGTATTCCAAGCATCGGAGCGGAACACCTAAATAGTAAAGGTGGATTTAAATTTCAGAATATCAAATTTATCTCGAAGGAGTTTTCGAGGAAAATGATAAATGGAAAAGTTAGTGTCGACGACATATTAATTGTGAAGGATGGTGCAACGACGGGAAAAATCGCTATAGTTGAAAAAAACTTTCCTTTTGACGAAGCTTATATAAATGAGCATGTTTTTATATGCAGGCCTTCTAAATTTGTAATTCCAAAATACTTATTTTGGTTTTTATGGAGTCAAGCTGGCCAAAGCAGAATTCTTAAGAACTTCAAAGGTTCTGCACAAGGTGGCATTAATGCAAGTTTTGCAAAAAACACCTTAATTCCTGTTGCACCGTATAACGAGCAAAAAAGAATAATTTCAATTATTGAAAATTTAAATAAAACACTCGTGAATTTCGAAATCAAGCATTGCGAAATTCAGGAATTAATAACTAAGGCATTCAGAAAATTCACTTCGAATGAAAAGGGGGAGCTGACAACGCGAAAAATTGGATCTTTCTGTTCGGAGCAAAGAATACCTATTGGAAAGAATTGGCATGATAAAAGATTAATTGGTGTTTCAAATGAATCCGGAATTACAAATTTAAGGATAGGTGGTAAAACAACCTTTGAGAAGTATAAAGTGGTTAATCCTGGAGATTTTATATATAATCCTATGAGGGTTGACATAGGTTCTATAGCAATTTGGGAAGGTCAAGACGTGGCTTTAACAAGCCCAGACTATATTGTATTTAAAATAAATCATACAATTTCGCCAATATTATTATTGAAATACTTGAAGTCACCATTAGGACTCTCTGAGATTAAAAATAACACTCAAGGTAGTGTTAGATCTAGGCTATATTTTGATAATTTAGCCAAGATAGATTTTCCTTTTCTTAGCGAAAATCAGCAAATTGAAGCCCAAATAGTATTAGAAACACTTGAAAAAGTAAAGATCGAATCTGAAAACATAATCTTTCAAATGCAGTCAGTATTTCATAAGATGCTTCAAAAAGCTTATTTAGGACAACTGAAAACAAATAATACGAAGGATGAGGAGGTGGATGTTTTATTAAATAAAATTAAACTAGAAATTGCAGAATATTCTATTAATAGGTTGGAAAATAATAAATTACAGAGGAAAATCATGACAAGGATGAAAACCAACGGTAAAACTATTATGGAGATTCTTAGCGAGGCCGGAAAACCTATGCTAGTAAAGCATTTATGGGAGGAGAGCGTTCATGCAAAAGATATAGATGGATTTTATGCCACGCTAAAAATTTTAATCGAAATTGAAAAAAAGGTGGTAGAAATCCGTGAAGGAAATGATTATTATATAAATCTTCATAATGAGAATTGATAGTCTCTATATTAAAGCGTTTAAAAATCTTGAACAAATAACAATAGTTTTTGATCAAACTGAGTTGTACACTATTCTCTTGGGTCAGAATGCGACAGGGAAGTCCAATCTTCTCGAGGCAATCATTCAAATTTTTAAATACTTAGATCTAGAAAGGGCGCATCCTAATAGAAAATTCGATTATGATATTAAATACGAATTACGTGGCAATAATATTCATGTAAAGAATCAAAATACTAAGTATGAAATATCCTTGAATGGACAAATTATAAAAACCAAAGATTTTTTTGCCAATAAAGATATCTACCTACCAAAACATGTGTTTACTTATTATTCTGGTATTAGTGACAAATTAAAGGATAACTTCACAGAACACTTAAAAAGATACTATTTAACTATTATAGATCCTAAAGCAATAATTCTTGATATTACTGAAATAAGGAGGCTATTCTATGCTGAAAATATTCACTCCAATTTTGTCTTATTGGCGTTTTATTCGTTTTTGGAAATTGAAGCTCAGTCCAAAGAATTTTTAAATGAAATTTTAGGTATTGAAGGTTTTCATTCTGCAATGTTTGTATTAAGGAAGCCAGTATGGTCTAAGTTAAAAAATGAAAATTTTAATTTTTGGGGGGCTACTGGTATTGTTAAAGAATTTTTAGATTCACTTTTGGACTTATCTCTAGCTCCAATTTCAAATTCCGAGACAGTTGAAGTGAGCTATAAAAGCAATGAAAAGCAAGATAGGTTATATCTATATCTAAGTAACAAAGAAAAATTGCAAAAGCTTGCAAAGTCCTGGACGGGGAGAATACCATTTTTTAATGCATTGGAAAGCACCTATATTTCTGATTTAGTTGAGGATATACGAGTTCGAGTAAAGAAGAAAAATGTTAAAAAAGATATCAGTTATAGGGAATTGAGTGAAGGTGAGCAGCAACTCTTAGCCGTCTTAGGGCTATTGAAGTTTACGCGCGATGAGGAATCTTTAATTTTGCTTGACGAACCAGACACTCATCTTAATCCTTTATGGAAATGGAAGTATTTGGAATTCCTAAAAAAGGTCGTTGGAAATGATGATCATAAGACCCAAATTATTTTAACGACACACGACCCATTAGTGATAGGAAGTTTGGAGCGTAATCAAATCCGGGTGTTCTCTTCTGATAAAAATGGTAAAACATCCGTAGATATTCCTGATGTTGATCCTATTGGTTTGGGAGTCGCAGGAATACTGACAAGTGAGCTATTTGGTTTGCCAAGTATCCTTGATCAACCAACTTTAGATAAATTAAATCAAAAAAGAATCTTACAAGTTAAAATGAAAGATTCAGGTTTATCAGATGACGAAATGATCACCCTAAAAAAATTAGAGGAACAGTTAGAAGAGTTGGGATTTTCGAGGTACCAAAGAGATCCGCTATACCAAAAATTTATTGAAGCCACAATAAGAAATCCAGAGCTACGAAAGCCCCCAATTGATAAAATTGGGAGGGAAAAGCAAAATAAAATTATGGCTGAATTATTAGCCGAAATTTTAAAAGAAGAAGGCTGATGCGATATATAGATTTAAATAAGCTTCAACCCCCAGAAGGTTGGATTGATAAAGCTAATTTGCTCAAAGCAAAAATGCAAAACGCACAGAATAGTCAGGAACGAATTAAAATTCTGAAAGAAAACCCTATCTGGCAAGAATTGTTGATTCCATTGTCGGAATTATCCAATGGTAAATGCTGGTACTCAGAAGCTAGAGAGATAATGTCCGATAGGGATGTTGATCATTTCCGTCCCAAAAACGAAGCCTTAAATGAGGACGATTCAAAGAGGGATGGATATTGGTGGTTAGCGTATGATCATGAAAATTTTAGACTTTCTTCCACATACTCAAATCAAAAACGAAGGGACAAATACAGGAATAAAACTAAAATAGGCGGTAAAGGCTCGTATTTTCCTCTTTTCGTGGGTAGTGCAATTGCGATAAACAAAGGTAGGTTAGCAGACGAAGACATTATGTTGCTTGATCCTACAGACCCAGATGATCCCAATTTAATAACTTTTGACGACACAGGAAAAGTCCTAGCAAATACTACAAATCCAAAAGAAATGGAAAGGGTAAGAGTTTCAATTTGGCTATATAATCTAAATCATTTACCATTGGAGGAGGAAAGAGCTAGAATTTATAAAAGATGCCAAACCTTAATTAATCGAATTGACAATATTAAAAACAAAGCAGATTTCGGCGCATCTGACAAAACGCTTTTAAAAAGTTTAAAAAACGAACTAAGAGAGTTATTAAGTGCTGACCAAGAATTATCTGCAGTTGCTATTGCATCCTGTGAAAACGCACAATTGGGATATTTAGCTCGGTCATAATTTTGTCTCTTCATATATTTTTTGATTGCCAATCGACAATCAAAGAGCAAATAATTCATCTAGTTTTCTTAAATCTTCGACAAAAGAGTTCGACATTTGTTCGGGCAAGACCACAACTTTTGCCAGCGTTTAGACACAAGCGCTGGCTTTTTTGTGTCAATGATTCTTATGAGCTTGATGATAAAGGAAGGGTCGTTTTACATACCTCTTCTCAGGTTCAGCAAGGTATGACGTTTGTTAATACAGAGAAATATAGCTACGATAATGCCGGCTATCTGGTAAAGATAGATCTAGCGGGAAATGGTTCTATTTATTCTGTGATAACTTACGAGGTTAATAACGGGAATTATCAAAAATTTAGTTTATCAAATTCCAAAGACGGTAAGATTACCAGGCAATATGTTTTTTCCTACAATAACACTAAAGTAACAAGCCCTTTTTCTATGTTCACGGCCTTATTCGCTAATAATACATATTCAGCTATTGAGAAATACTTAAACTTTGGAAAGCAATCCGTTAATCAGATGTCATCAGTAGATTATAGCATCCTTAATTTAAATGGCGACCTTAGAATTGGAACCTTGAATGTAATAAGCCAGTTAGATGAAGCACGTAATATCGTCAAGCTAGAATTAATTGGAAATAAAATTGAAGGTACGCCATCAGACAACCTCTCGCCATTGCCAAGGAGTGTGAGTTTTTCTGAATGATCTTAACAGAAGCCTTTAGATGAAAATCTGGAAGTTTTCTTTATTTAACGGTGGTTTTGTACAAAAGGATGAGCAATGCCGGATCGTCTGTATAAATCCTGTCGAGTCCAAGCTGGATCATCTTTATCAGGGTCTCTCTATCATTGACTGTCCAGGTTCCTACCTCTAGACCGGCGGTCTTAACCAACCGGACTTTTTCAGGAGTGAGGCCTTTGTAGTTGATCACCAGTGTTTCGAATCCCTTTTCTTTTGCGGTTATGATATCCTGGCTGATATCAGTATCCGGCCCCCGGTCCCAGAAAACCGGAATATCAGGCGCAAGCGTTTTGACCTGGGACATGTATTGTAGACTGGCATCATTAAATCCTACCCGATAGCCTGCACCCATTTTTTTTACAATGCTGATGGCCTCAGCTACGCAATCGGCCTTTGGCTGAATGGAAAGTTTAACTGCATTGTTTTTGAGGATCAATTGAATTGCTTCTTCCAGCAAAGGCATTTTTTCAGCAGGACATGCTTTTAAACTTAGGCCTTTTGATTTACGAAATGCGGTAGCTACGTCAAGTTTTTGCAGTTTACGGTAACTAGACTGGGCAATAACAAGGTTTTTATCTGCTGCGCGGGCAGTGGATACATCATGACTGACTACAATTTTTCCGTCGAGGGTTTTATGGATGTCTAATTCAATCCAGTCTGCCCCAGCGTCAATGCCGGCCTGGAATGCAGTTAAGGTATTTTCAGGATGTGCAGCGGAGAATCCTCTATGTGCAGTCACGCCTTTTACCGGCTTTGTTTGCTGTGCCACGGTGGATAGGGTTATCGCAGTTAAAAAAAGTAGCAAAGACAGGGATCTTAAAATGTTCATCTCCAAATTTAAGGGTTTTGTGTTAATTATCATGTTCTAAAGGAAGGGTAATGCCAGCATAAGTCACCAAAGGTGACGAACGACCATTTTTCTGAAAAACGCACTTTAGTAACTGTTTGTTAATATTATGCTAATAGCATAGAATTAATTTTGGGCATTGAAAAAATAAGATATGAAAACAATTTTACTAGTTTTAATCGGCCTTTTTATAGGTTCCCAGGTCTCGGCTCAAACTACCGCCAAAGGATATGTTTACGAAGATGCAAACGGAAACAGTAAAAAAGAGTCTAAAGAAAAGGGCCTGGCCGGAGTATCAGTTAGCAATGGAGTGGATGTTGTACAGACAGACAACAAAGGATATTATCAGTTGCCTGTAGGGAACGATAATATATTGTTTGTTATTAAGCCAAGCGGTTATCGTGTGCCTGTAAATGAACTGAATCAGCCGACTTACTATTATATACATAAACCCCTTGGTTCGCCCGTGCATTTTAAATATAAAGGATCGGAGCCGACGGGGAAATTGCCCAAATCAGTTGATTTTCCCTTGACTCCCTATGATGAGCCAAGCACTTTTACCGCACTGATTTTTGGCGACCCGCAGGCGTATACCTTAGAGGAAGTAAATTATTTCACGAAGGGGATTGTCGATGAAGTGAAAGGGATTAAAAATGTTGGATTTGGTTTGAGCCTGGGCGACCTGGTAGGTGACAACCTGGGACTTCATAACCCTTATATTAAGGCTGTGAGCAATGTGGGAATTCCATGGTACAATTTAATAGGCAACCACGACATGAACTACGATGCGACAACAGATTCTTTAGCCGATGAGACCTATGAAAAGAATTTTGGTCCTGCTAATTACTCTTTTAATTATGGGAATGCCCATTTCATTGTACTGGATGATATCATTTACCCTGACCCGCGTGACGGAAAGAGTTATTGGGGTGGATTTAGAAAGGATCAACTTGATTTTGTCGAAAATGAGCTGAAGTTTATTGGTAAGGATAAATTGATTGTACTGGCATTTCACATTCCATTAATGATAGAGAGTGGCGATCCATTTAGAAAAGAAGACCGGCAACGTTTGTTTGATATCTTGAAAGATTATCCGAACACCTTATCCATATCTGCACACACGCATTTACAACGACACAATTTTTATGGTAAAGAAGAGGGCTGGCATCAGGAAAAGCCGCATCATGAGTACAATGCCGGAACAACATCGGGCGATTGGTATTCTGGTGAATTTAACGAACAAGGTGTACCTGCTTCAACCATGAGAGACGGCACTCCCAAAGGCTATGCGTTTCTGACAATCGATAACAATCAGTACAAAATTGACTACAAGGTTGCAGGAAAACCGAAAGGATATCAGATCCAGATATTTAGTCCGAAAGTAGTTGCAAGAGGCAGAAACACGAGCGCAGAAATCTTTGCTAACTTTTTTATGGGAGCGGAGGGCAATAAAGTTGAGTACCGTATCAACAAGGGTAAGTGGTTGCCAATGGTCTATGTTAAAGATACAGACCCCTCGTTTCTGTCGAAATTACAAAAATGGGATCTTACAGAGCAATTATTGCGTGGTCGCAGGCCATCTAATGCCGTAGAAAGTACCCACTTATGGAGCGGAAGTATCCCGGCACGCACCCTGCCGGCAGGGCCTCATAAAATTGAAGTCAGAGCAACCGATATGTTTGGCAATGTATTTACAGAGGAACAATCCTTTAAAGTAGAGGAACCGGTAAAATAGTAAACCCCAAATTAAATTTCTTTTAAATGAAAAATCACCGAAAGTGTGTTGTTACCTTCTTGTGGGTATGCATCAGTTCATTTTGCTTTTTCTCTTGTAAGAGCGAAAAAGAAGGCCCAAATAAAAACCATGACGCTTCAAAACCGATAGTGCTTAAATCTTTTTATCCCAATGAGGGAGGAGCCAGAGATAAGATACTTTTGGACGGGGAAAATTTTGGAACTGATCCAGGTAAAGTCAAGGTTTATTTCAATAATGCAAAAGCGACAGTTATCTCAACCAGTGGAGATCGGATTTACGCCATCGTACCCCGCCTGCCGGGTGATATGCCACAAATTTCTGTCGTTATAGGTGCAGATTCTGTTGTCTATAAAGATAAGTTTGAATACCATATTCAAGCGCAGGTAAGCACAGTTACCGGCAACGGGCAAAAAAACTTTAAGCCGGGAACGCTCTCCGAGGCGGAAGTGTATGGTAAATACCTGGAACTGGATGCCGAAGGCAATATATTTATGTCTTGGCGGGATGGTGGTAATCCCGCTACGTTTGGAGTAGCCAGAATAAATGAGCGCCAAAACATAGTGACCCCACTGATCGAATCAATCTTGACCGGTCGTATCTTATTTGCCAACGGCCTAACCGTGGATCGAGTCTCTGGCATGCTGACGGCTGCTCACGAATCTACCAAGGAAGTAATTTTCACGTTCGATCCGCGTGAAGCCTGGTATCCCCGTCAACGTAATGTTAAATACTCCACAGCAGATTTGAACTCGATAGTTGCTGCCGATTTGTACAAAAATTTTGTGACTTATTGCCCTTATGACGGGCATCTCTATACTAGGTATCGTGATGGAAAGATTGCTAAAATAAATCCTGAGACATTAGAGGCAAAAATTGTTCACCAGGGACCTTATGGCTCGCAATATGGTCAGGCAATTAATCCAGCAAAGCCCTGGCTCCTGTATATCACCCTCCATTCTAATGCTACACCGACCGGATTCAGACAAGGTATTTCGGTCCTGGATCTTCGTGATCCTAATGGAACGGGTGGTTTTAAACGACTCAATGCACCTGGTGGTAGTGGTTTTCGTGATGGGCCACTGGCTGATGCGCTATTTAACTTCCCGAAAGATATTAAGTTTGACAATAAAGGAAACATGTTTGTTGCTGACTATGATAACCATTGTATTCGTATGGTATCGGCTGATAATATAGTAACGACGGTAGCAGGCCAACCCGGCACTCCCGGTTATAAAGATGGCGGGCCGGTAGAGTCGCTGTTTAACCAACCTTGGGGAGTGGCTGTGAATGAGCAAGGTGATATCTACATCGCCGACTGGAGTAATGCACGAATACGCAAATTAGTTATTGAGTAATAAATCTATTTAAAATGAAGTTCGTTCAGATTATGTGTATGCTGTCATTGTGCTTATTGCTCAAGCCGACGTTTGCACAACAAGTGAAAGACTTAACCATTTCGGGTACCGTAGTGGATAAGGAAAATAAGCCGATTCCAGCCGTATCTGTATACGTTAAAGACAAACCCTCTATCGGTACATCAACAAATGGCGACGGAAAATTTAATATTAAAGGTGTTTATGGCGATAAAGTGGTTTTTAGTTATATAGGTTTTAACCCTGTTGAACACCTGGCTATTAAATCAAACAACAGTTTAACGATCCAGCTCCTCGAAAATGCGAATAGCATGGATGAAGTTATGATCGTAGGTCTGGGAAATGTACAACGGAAAATAAGTTCAGTAGGAGCCATCACCACCGTAGATGTGAAGGAACTTCAATCTCCGGCACCATCGATTGCAAACCTACTTGGGGGAAGGGCCGCTGGTGTTATATCCAGACTAGGTAGTGGTGAACCAGGCAAGAATATTTCTGAGTTCTGGATACGTGGTATCGGCACATTTGGCGCTAACAGCAGTGCCTTAGTGCTCATCGATGGTTTAGAAGGCGACCTTAATACCATTGACGCAGCGGATGTTGAAAGTTTCTCGATCCTCAAGGATGCATCAGCCACCGCAGTATATGGAGTTAGGGGAGCTAATGGTGTAGTGTTGGTTACCACCAAGCGTGGTCTGGTGGATCGCATTCAAATTACTGCGCGCGCCAATACAACCCTATCTCATCTCAACCGTTTGCCGGAATATTTACGTGCGCATGATTACGCATTATTGGCAAACGAGGCAAGTGTTGTCCGTGGCCAGAGCCCTTTGTACAACCAGACGGAGATGGGCATCATCCGTGATGGTCTGGATCTGGATATGTATCCCGATGTAGATTGGCAAGACGAAATCCTCAATAAAAATTCCTGGCGCCAGAGCTATTATATGAGTGGTCGTGGAGGATCTGAAGTAGCACGTTATTTCCTGAGCCTTGGCGGCAAAAATGAAAGTGCAGCTTATAAAGTAGACAAGAATAGTGTATACAGCTCTAACGTGGGTTTTAATACTTACAATTATAGGATCAACCTGGACGTCAATCTGACCAAAACTACCAAAGTTTTCCTGGGATCGGATGGATTTTTATCTAAGCTGAATCAGCCGGGATTAGCAAATACCGACTACATATGGGGTGCGCAGTCAAGACTTACTCCGCTGACCATACCTACCCGATATTCCAATGGTATGCTTCCAGGTCTTGGAGATGGAGATCGGTCATCGCCCTATGTCATGATCAACCGCACGGGTAAAGCGGCAGATGAGGTATATAAAGGCAAAACAACATTGGCCCTCAATCAGGATCTTTCCCAGGTATTGGATGGACTTAAATTCCGCATTCAGGGAGCTTACGATATACATAGTTATTTCAACGAGCGCAGGCGTGTACAACCGTCGCTTTATAATGCCTTAGGCCGGGCCTATGATGGCTCGCTTATTATGCAGCAGACGGTACAAGAGCAAAAAGCAAGTTACACCAAAGCTACTCGACAGTACCGTAAATACCACTTTGAGTCTGTCATCAATTATGATAAGATATACGGTACCGATCACCGGACATCCGCATTGGTTTATTATTACATCAGTGATGCTAAAGATACCGAGGATGCAACCAGTAACATGAATGCTATCCCATTACGCTATCAAGGGGTATCAAGCAGGCTGACCTATGGTTTTCGGGATACTTACCTGTTAGATGTCAATTTTGGTTATACCGGTTCAGAAAATTTTCAACCCGGCAGACAATATGGTTTTTTCCCATCGATAGCTCTGGGCTGGGTACCTACAGGGTATAAATTTGTAAAAGAAGCAGCGCCCTGGCTTAATTATTTTAAAATCAGAGCTTCCTATGGTACAGTGGGTAATGATAGGATTTCGAGTATTCGCTTCCCTTACCTAACCAAGGTAAACCAGGGTAATGGTACTGTATGGGGTGTACCCGGTATCGAGACGATTAGTGAAACACGGATTGGGGCAGATAACCTGGCCTGGGAAAAAGCTGTTAAATCCAATTTAGGGATTGAAGGCAAGCTTTTTAACAATAAGGTAGATTTTGTCGTAGACATTTTCAAAGATCAACGTAACGGTATTTTTCAACAGCGGGTACAGGTTCCGGAATATGTGGGCGTTATATCTAATCCCTTCGCCAATGTGGGCCGCATGAAGAGTTCCGGAATTGATGGAAGTATAAGTTATACCACCAATCTGTCCAAAGACTTAGGTTTCACCTTGAGAGGTAATTTTACCTACTCTAAAAATGTTGTACAGAACTGGGAGCAAGCTTATCTGGAGTATTCTTATCTGGAGTATAATGGCTTCCCATATAATTCTATACGGGGTTATCAGGCTATGGGATTGTTTAAAGACGAAGATGACATCAAATATAGCCCTCAGCAGACTTTTGGAGAGGTGTTGCCTGGAGATATCAAATATAAGGATGTAAACGGAGACGGTATGATCGATAAACTGGATATGGTACCGCTTACACATAGCAACTATCCCTTGACAATGTTCGGTCTGGGTGGGGAGTTCCGCTACAAAAAATTAACATTAGGCGTATTATTCAAAGGAACGGGGAAAACATCCTTCTTCTATGTGGGGCAACCAACAACGGTAAATGAGGTAACAAAGGCTAACGGAATGGGCTTTATGCCATTCTTTGAAGGCGAATTAGGTAATGTACTTTCCCTGGCATCGGATCCGAAAAACCGATGGATCCCTATGGATTATGCTATAGCCAACGGTATAGATCCTGCATTGGCCGAAAACCCCAATGCCCGCTTTCCCCGCTTGCAATACGGTAATAATAGCAACAATAGTCAGCTGTCAACTTTCTGGCAAGGAGATGCGCGTTACATACGTCTCGAGGAAATCACACTGAATTATAGTATTAACCCTGTATTTCTGAAACGTATCGGTGTTTCCTCTCTGGATCTGCAACTTGTAGGTAACAATCTATATGTATGGGATAAGGTTAAAATTTTTGACCCGGAACAAGCCGCCTGGAATGGGCGCAAATACCCAATACCGTCCACATATTCATTTCAATTGTACGTCAATTTTTAATGCAGATACAAATTAATGATATGAACCATCATGAGTTTACACTCACAAAGCAAATGAATAAACTCATGATAGCTCATTAACAATTAAAAAAACAAATTTTATACTGATGAAAACATCAATCATAAAAAGAATAGTCCTAGTCGCCTTCATGATCCAGTTGATTGTAATGGCATCATCCTGTAAGAAATATCTGAATATCGACGAATATTTTGACGATGAATTTAACATCGATTCAGCTTTTGCCAACCCTCGGAATATGGAGGCCTATATGTGGGGTGCAGCAGCCATGTTTCCGGATGAATCAAATACCATCCGGCTGGGTTATACTCCGGGCCCTATGGCTACCGATGAAGGCTTGAACGGGCTTACCGGAGGTGGGTCAAGTAATGTGTATTATGGGATGGACTTTGCCACGGGACGTATCTCTTCGGATTTCTTCGGAGACAGCAACCCTAACTTAAATCAATGGGGAAACTACTACAAGATCATTCGTAAATGCAACGGTATCCTGCAAAACCTTGATCGTCCCAAGGGGATGACCAATTTTGATCGCCTTAGGATTGAAGGATACACGCGCTTTATCCGTGCTTACGCTTACTACAATATATTGGTAGATTACGGCCCTGCAATACTACTGGGCGATGAGGTTGTGAATACCAACGAAACCATCGAATATTACGATCGGCCGAGAGCTACCTACGACGAGACGATGGATTACACCTGCGCAGAGTTTGAAAAAGCAGCACAGTTACTCCCTAGAGAAGTGCCTATCCTGGATTTTGGCCGCCCTGCTAAAGGAGCTGCATTTGCTTTAATAGCACGCCTGCGGCTGATCCATGCAAGTCCGATGTTTAATGGCGGGCCGGTAGCCAGTTCTTATTTTGGTAACTGGAAACGTAAGACTGACAATGTACATTACGTGTCGCAGCAGTATAACGAAGCAAGATGGGCCGTGGCGGCTGCCGCGGCAAAGCGTGTGATGGATCTTGGGGTGTATAGGTTACATACCGTATTGAGGGATGATAAAACTCCTGCGCTTCCTCAGGGAGTTACCTCAGATCCTAATTTTTACGGTAATTATCCTGATGGAGCAGGAGGGATTGACCCATTAAGATCCTATTCGGATATCTTTAACGGCGAAGCTGTTGCGGAAATTAATAAAGAGATCATCTGGGGCAGATATACAGAGTATCTGAAAACAACCATTAGTCAAGGATCTATGCCACCGTCCCTGGGTGGATGGGGTCGTTTCTGCGTAACGCAGAAAGTGGTTGATGCTTATCTGATGGACGATGGTCGTAGTAAAGAAGAAGCTGCTGCCAACGGATATTATTCGGAAACGGGCTATACTACTCAACCTCGGAATTTTTCGGGATACCCGCTCAATTCCGGCGTATATAAAATGTATGCTAACCGCGAGATGCGCTTCTACGCCTCCATTGGGTTCAACGAAGCGGTATGGCAGGCACAGTCTAGTACCTCGGTCAATAATTATACAGCCAAGTACTACTACCAGGGGCCTGATGGTCGTGGAGGGGTGACTGCGGCTTCGCCTAACTATCCGATCACAGGTTACGTCATCAAAAAATATAATCACCCAATGGATGCTTTTCTGGGTACAGGTGCCCGCCACATGAAAAAATCTTATTCCATCATCCGTTATGCAGAGATACTCTTGTCGTATGCTGAAGCACTTAATAATTTGACTGGAAGTCATACTGTACAACTGGGAGATCAGCAATATACCGTGTCCCGAAATCCGGAAGAGATAAAAGGTGCTTTTAATCTGGTGCGCTATCGTGCAGGCTTACCAGGATTAAAGGCAAGCCAACTCAATAGCACCACAGAAGTTCAAAAACAGATTGAACGTGAACGTATGGTAGAGCTGTTGTGGGAAAATAGACGTTTTTATGACGTGCGCCGTTGGGGAATCTATGAAGAAACGGAACGCGAGCCTATACGCGGTATGAATCCGGATGGCGCTACTAAGGAAACGTATTACCAACGCGTTATCCCAGGGACATCATCATTTATGACGCGGGTAGTCCACAAAAAGTTAGCTTTTGTACCCATACCACGCGCCGAAATGAGAAGATTACCTTCTCTGGATCAGAATCCGGGCTATTAGGTTAAACGATAAAAATAGAAAACATGAAACGAAGGTATATAACGATGCTGGCACTCGCTACGGCGCTCTCGTCCTGCAAAGACAACGAAATATTTGAAAAGGAAATGTACAAAAATGAGGTTGCTTTGATCAGTAGCAGCTATTACAATACTTTTCAGGAAATCGTTCCCCTGACAGGCAAGGAGGTAACAGGATATATTGCTGCTTCTGCTGGGGGGACACATTCGCCGACAAAGGACATGGTTATCCAATTGGAAGAAGATGACGCTCAGCTAGATTTTTACAATAGGTCGCTTTTTGATGCCGATAAGAACTTGTATGCAAAGCTCTTGTCTAAGGATAAATATGAAATCCTGGATTATAAAATCCTGATCAAGGCTGGAGAACGTACTGGACGTACGATGGTTAAGATACGCCCGGATGGTTTGTCGCCGGATTCGACTTATTTTATCGAATTAAAAGCTACAGATGTCTCTGGGATTGAAATAAATTCGAAGAAAAATACGCTCCTCTATCAGGTACTCATCAAGAACGATTATGCATCTCAGGCAGAAAACACCTTTTACTCTATGACTGGATTGGCAAACGATATGGTAACAGCGGGTAATAAGAAATTGTTCCCCCTCACGGGTAATAGTGTCCGGGTAATCGCCGGGACGGAGTCATTTGAAAGTAATGTGACTCATATCAATAAGAACTCCATTGTACTGGAAGTGGGGGCTGATAACAAAATCACTATTAAGCCATACAAGGATATCGTGTTGAAGCAATTGGACGGTGATACAAGATATCCCAATGTCTTCAGGGTAGAGGAATCTTTTGGTCGGAAATTCAATGTTTTTTTATTATCGTATGAGTATGTAGTTAATGGTACTACGCGACGTATGCAAGAAGAGCTACGGATCGAGATCAATCGCTAATTTATTCAACCATACGGTTCAAACATAGCTGCAGACTTACGTTCAAGTCAGCTAGGAAAGTGTTCGAGTTCTATATCTTGGGGACCACAGAATAAAAAAGCCTTTAGATTTGTTTAAAGCCTTTTTTATGTTTATCAACCTTATTATTGTGTTGACTTTCTTATCCTTTAATATATCTTTCTATAAGTCTTAGTTATACTTGGATATAATATTACCCCATTATGAAGTCAAGGAAGATTGTGGTTTTCCCAAATATCAAAAAATTCGGGATCAGCTTGGTGAGAATATTAAGCTGGATTCAATGCCCGATGCATGGGGGAGAAAACTCGTGCTTCGCCGCGCTACACAAACAGCCCTCATAAAAAGAGAGTCAACACCAGATTATATGATTGACTTCTTGTCGGGCGTTCACGGTATTTCAAGAATGGGGGCGCTCCGACTTAGTTTGAAAAGCAGGCCATAAAATGGAATATTAAAAAAAGTATCTGTCTGGACAGCATAAGGGCAATTCTTTCATTCTCTTACCGCTTCAGATATCAAAATCTGGTAAAAAAGCAAAAAAAATAGGGCGTGAGGATATACAGGACAAGCTCAAAGGCGGAGGATAAAACAAAAAACTATTTAGGCCTCATTTTTGTTTACCTTTCATAAAACAAAAAGATCATGAAGAAAGAAACGAAAATTATAGCTGGCGTATTGGCAGGAGCAGCTCTTGGCGCAGCAGTAGCATTGATATTGTCATCAGATAAAAGCGGAGATATGAAAGATAAGGTAGCAGATTGGTTCTGTGACCTGATCGATTCTTCTAAAGATACACTTGCGGATGTTACCGACAGGGTAAAAGATACGATAGCTAAAGTAAGGGTCTAATACTGAATGAAGATTGCTTTTCATGGTGCAGCACGTGCTGTAACCGGTAGTAAACACCTGATTGCGCTAAATAACGGTACTCAGATTTTATTGGATTGTGGCCTGTTTCAGGGCATGGGAGATGTGACAGACAATTTAAACGAGCACTTTGGGTTTGAACCCTCAAGGGTGAATTATCTTGTCCTTTCACATGCCCATATAGATCACTGCGGACTATTGCCCCGCCTGGTTTCAGAAGGCTTCGGGGGTGATATATATTGTACTCCGGCCACAAAAGATCTGGCAAGGATCCTCCTGATGGATTCGGCTAAGATTCAAATGCAGGATGCAGAATATACAAACCGGAAAATTAAGCGGGTAGAGGATCAGGAAATGCCACTCTATACTGACGAGGACGTAACTCAAACCCTGAGTCAGTTTAAAACCATCCCTTATGAGCAGGATTTTACTATCGATCCGAATGTAACCCTGTGTTTTACAGATGCCGGGCATATTGTTGGGAGTGCTGTAGTTCATCTGAAAATAAATGAAGATGGAAAAGAAACCCGCATTACCTTTAGTGGCGATGTAGGAAGATATGGGGATTTGTTATTGAAGAGTCCGCAGACTTTCCCTCAGGCTGATTACATCATCATGGAATCCACCTATGGCGATTCTTTGCATGCGGATCTAGACCCTATAGAAGAAATGTTATTGCAGGTCATATCACATACCTGTTTAGATAAAAAAGGGAAAGTCATCATTCCAGCATTCAGTGTTGGTCGTACCCAGGAGTTACTCTACGCCTTAAACGGGCTGGAACTAAAAGGAAAACTTCCTGCCATCCCCTACTATGTAGACAGTCCGCTTTCTCTGGAAGCAACGGAGGTATTGAAGGATCATCCTGAAGTTTATAACAACGGGGTAAAAGAAGTGATGAAAGTAGACCGTGACATCTTTGGTTTTAAAGGGTTGAGGTTTATTGAGAGTGTGGCTGAATCTAAAGCGCTGAATAGCGACCTGCAACCTTGTGTAATTATCTCTTCATCCGGTATGGCTGAAGGCGGAAGAGTGAGACATCACATACGGAATAACATCAGCGACAGGAAGAATACCATTTTAATGGTAGGCTATGCCAGTCCGGGCTCCCTGGCAGGCAGATTGATTGCAGGGCAGAAGCGAGTATGGTTATTTGGACAGGAGTATGATGTGGCTGCAGAAGTACGCGCTATCAAATCAATGAGCGCACATGGAGATTACGAGGACCTATTGCAATTTCTTGCCGGTCAGGATGCTTCCAAAGTAAAGCAGCTATTTTTAGTTCACGGGGAGTTTGATGTGCAGCAAAATTTTGCGCAGCGCTTGGCCGCTCAGGGTTTTAGAAATGTAGAGATTCCGCAATATCACCAGGAATTTGAGCTGTAATTTTTTTAATTTTGCGGCATGGATGTTTTCGGTGAAGCTTTAAAGGATCAATATACAAAACCACCTGCTGAGACCTTATGGGTACACAATTCTTACGATGAACCAGAGGAGATGCCTGTGGACATCTACTTTAGGGATGAAGGTGAAATGCCCGAACTGGAACTGAAAGCCCTCGAACTTTGCAAAGGAAAAATACTGGATGTCGGCGCAGGAGTAGGCAGCCATGCATTGGTCTTACAAAACCGTGGATTTGATGTAACGGGGATGGATATTTCTGTTCCTGCAGTAACCATCATGAAGCAGCGTGGACTAAAGCAAGCCATTGAAGGAAATATTCTTACCTATAAAGACGCTACTTACGACACCTTATTATTTATGATGAACGGGATTGGGCTTACGGGGTCGATTCCGGGCCTGAAATCTTTCTTTAAGCATGTAAAAGGATTATTAAATCCTGGTGGCCAACTTGTATTCGACAGTTCAGATCTTTCTTACCTCTACCAGGAAGTAGCCTTTCCGTTAAATGGTTATTATGGAGAAGTAAGCTTCAGATATGAATATAAAAGCATTAAAGGGAACTGGTTCAAGTGGATCTATGTCGACCAGAAAACCCTGATAGATGTCGCTAAAAAGCAGGGATGGCATACAGAAATCATTTTTGTAGATGATGCTGATCAATACCTGGCGAGGCTTACGCAAATTGCTTAGCCTCGCCAGATAACATAAAAGTGTTCTCTATGCTTTCTCTTCCCAGACTAGAGCAATGTTAACAATGGTCTGCACTGCCTTTTCCATATCCTGAACAGATGCCCATTCCTGTTTACCATGAAAAGCATGTTCTCCGGCAAAGATATTCGGGCAGGGAAGGCCCATAAAAGAGAGGCGTGAACCATCTGTACCTCCTCTGATACTTTGTTGTTTTGGTGTAATCCCGGCTCTTTTTATCGCCTCTATACCATTCGCAACGATGTCAGGATACTGATCCAATACCTTTTTCATATTGCGGTATTGTTCTGTAATCTTTAGTTCGTAGGTAGAATTAGGGAAATCCTCAATGATATTTTGAACCGTTGCATCCAGCAGTTCCCCATTGGCCTGAAGCTCTTCATCATTGAACGCGCGAAGGATAAAACGTGCTTCCGCCTGTTCTACATTTCCGCTGATGCTCACCGGATGAATAAAACCTTCTTTTAATTCCGTTGATTCTGGAGAAAGGCAGTCGGCAGGCAATGCAGCAATTACATCCGATAATATTTTGATGGCGCTTTCCATTTTACCTTTGGCAAATCCCGGATGCGCACTTACACCATTGATTGTAAGCACGGCACCATCAGCTGAGAAAGTCTCATCTTCTATAGAACCCAGCGTTTCACCGTCTATGGTATAGCCGAAATCGGCGCCCAATTTTTGAAGATCCGCCTTATCTACCCCACGGCCGATCTCTTCATCAGGGGTAAAAAGAATTTTAATAGTTCCATGCTTAATTTCCGGGTTTTGTACCATGAAAGCTGCAGCTTCCATGATCTCCGCAACACCAGCTTTATTATCCGCACCCAGCAAGGTGGTTCCGCTTGCCGTGATGATGTCATTGCCGATCTGATCTTTAAGATCCGGATGTTCAGACATTTTTAATACAATAGCATGATCATCCGGCAGCACCAGATCCTGTCCCTGATAATTCGTATGGATAATTGGTTTTACATCCTTACCAGTACAGTCAGGCGAAGTATCCATATGCGAGCAAAAGCAGATTACAGGTACTTTTTTATCTGTATTGGAAGGGATGGTCGCATATACATAACCATATTCATCAAGATGTGCATCAGCAATTCCTATTTCCAAAAGGTCAGCTACCAATACTTTTCCAAGGTCCTTTTGCTTAGCCGTTGATGGTATCGTTTTCGATAGCGGATCAGATTGTGTATCTATCTGCACATACTTTGTAAAACGGCTTTGAAGTGTTTTGTTTTTATTTTGATAATTTAGCATACTCATATTAAAAAAACAAAGTTATATATAAGATTATCATTTAGACCACTCCAGCCAATTTATACCAATGAAAATTACCTTTATCTCATTTCTCTCCTTATTAATTTGTTTAAATGCAGATGCACAGTCTAATTTTTACAAGCTCAGCCTCGGTGCCGGATATGGGCCAACTCAATCTTTTACTGATGTGAAGAAGCATGGTTATGATTTTGCAGGCTATGGAACTGCTGATTATTTTTTTACCCCATTTTTAAGCCTCGGGGGGGAATTGCAAATGGGCCAGATCAGGGGAGGAGACGTTCAGACTGATCCCCATGAAAGAGAGTTCATCAATAAATATAAGGCTGCAAGTATCAATGGGAAAATATACCTGGGCGCTTTAATTGATTACGACAGGAGCAGTTTTGCAAGAGCGGTAAAGTGGTTTTACGTGGGTGCCGGTGCCGGAATAGTGCACAATAACGTAAACCGTGTAACCGTCAAGCCCAGCACTGTCAATTCCGGGAATCCCTATGTATTTCCTGGAAAGAACTCCTCTAATGACCTGATGGTACCTTTAAATGTGGGAATTAATTTTTACTTTCCTGATTTTGCGCAAAGACCCCGGTTTGGTATCAATATCAACTACCAGACAAATGTTACCCTTGGTGAAGGTCTGGATGGATACGACGATTCGCCCATTATTTTTAAAAACGGCAACCCAGATATTTATACCTATTTTTCCATTGGCTTAAGGTATAACTTTGGTTTTATAGGCCTGTCTTCCAAATCACTATATTGATTTTGTTCCAATCTCAAACCATGAAATACGGCTATCTACTCTTATTATTTCTCTTCATTACCATGAATACTTCAGCACAACAGACACCATATGAGTTAAGCGGTAAAAAAGAAACTGCTACCTATGAGGAGGCGATCAAACATTATAAGACGCTGTCGGCAACCTACCCACAGGCTAAATTGCTGAGTTACGGAAGTACAGATTTTGGGAGACCGCTGCATGTGCTGGTGCTGTCAAAGGATAAAACTTTTGATCCGTTGGTTATAAGAAAGGCAAATAAAAGAGTTTTGCTGATCAATAACGGGATTCATCCCGGTGAGCCGGAAGGCATCGATGCGAGCATGATGTTGGCAAGAGATCTGTTAAAGTCAGATCGTTTGTCCAAAGATGTTGTGATTTGCATCATCCCCGTTTATAATATAGACGGGAGTTTCAACAGAACAGGCACTTCAAGGGCCAATCAGAACGGACCTGTTGCCTATGGTTTTAGAGGAAACAGCAAAAATTACGACCTTAACAGAGACTTTATCAAAACAGACAGCAGGAACTCGAGGACTTTTCAGGAAATATTTAATACCTGGCAGCCTGAGGTTTTTGTAGATACCCACACCAGCAACGGGGCAGACTACCAATATGTAATGACGCTGATTCCTACACAGAAAGACAAGCTGAATCCTATATTGTCGAACTACATGACAGGTACTATGATACCGTCCTTATATGACCAGATGAAAAAGAGCGGTTACGAGATGATCCCTTATGTAAACTCTGTAGAGGAAACACCCGATGCCGGCATCACCGGGTTTCTGGAATCTCCGCGTTACTCGACGGGTTATACGACATTGCACAATACGATTGGCTTCATGCCCGAAACCCACATGCTAAAGGATTACGATAAAAGGGTGGATGCCACCTACAAATTATTGCAGATCTATATTGATGTGGTGGTACGCGACGCTAAGGTAATAGGCGAAAACAAACGCAAGGCGGATGAAGAAACCGCCCGCCAGCAGAAGTTTGCCTTAGAGTGGAAATTAAATGACAAGATTTCTGATGAACTGGAGTTCAAAGGTTACGCAGCAAAATATAAACCCAGCGAAGTCAGCGGCCTTGATCGTTTATACTACGACAAAAATGCGCCATATACGAAACTTATTAAGCAGTGGAATAAATTTGAGCCTTCAGTCATAGTAGATAAACCCGTTGCCTACATCATCCCAAAAGCATGGGACAAGGTCATCGGCCTTTTAAAATTAAACAATGTTAAAGTCTTAGAATTGCAAAAAGACGCACTAATAGAAGCAGAGTCCTACTATATTGCCGATTACAAAACCATGAGCAAGCCATTCGAGGGACACTACCTGCACTCTGCGGTAAAGCTAAATCCGGTGAAACAAAAGCTGCAGTTTTATGAAGGAGACTACCTGGTATATGTAAACCAGCCCGTAAATCGCTACATTGTCGAAACATTAGAACCTCAGGCAATGGATTCATTTTTTAACTGGAATTTCTTTGATGGAATCCTTGGAATGAAAGAGCATTTTTCTGCCTATGTATTTGAAGATACCGCAGCAGAGTTATTGAAAAAGACTCCCGGACTTAGAGAAAAACTAGAGGAGGCAAAGGCTAAAAACCCTGAACTTCGTGAAAATGCTGATGCCCAGCTTGAATTTGTCTATAAAAATTCTGATTATTACGAAAAAACGCACTTGAGATACCCAGTTGCCAGATTACTAACCGACACTAAATTAACCCTTAAATAAGCATGGAATATTTAATTTACACGCCCGTTGCCTCCCTGATATTTGTATTTACAATTGTGACCAGTATCTATGCTTTTAATGACCATGGATTGTATGGGAAGTTTATGCTGCACCCTTATAGTGTTTACCGCAGGCATAAAATATATACACTAATCACAAGCGGACTGATCCATGCCGATTGGATGCACCTGATTTTCAATATGATTACTTTTTTCTCTTTCGGATTTGCACTGGAAGCAAGGATTGGTTCAGTCCCGTTCGCAATAATTTATTTTGCAGGTCTTATTCTGAGTGACATACCTACCATTTTTAAACACAAAAATGATCTCTGGTATAACAGCCTTGGTGCATCAGGAGCCATCAGTGCTGTATTGTTTAGCGCTATCCTGCTCGATCCTTTTATAACCATGTACATTATGCCAATACCGCTCCCGATCTGGGCTATTGTATTTGGTCCCCTTTACCTGATCTACTGTGTGTATGCCGCAAAGCAATCGGGAGATAACATCAATCATGACGCACACTTTTTCGGCGCATTAACAGGATTAGTTGTTACTGTGTTAATTGTTCCAGGAGTGATCCCTAATTTCCTTGCACAGATTATGGCCAAGATTGGTTAATTGGTTTCAGGCAAAGCAGCAGGCTCAAAATAACTCATTGGTTTTGTGGGATCTTTGATGATCTCAAACAAGGTATGCCCCCATGGTTTCCAGAAGTCCTGCAGCACCTGTGCGTAGGTCTTATGTTGCCAATGATCAAACAGTGCTTTATTTAAAGTGCCCCTAAGGGGCATGGCATCTATATATATAGAACCTTCTACCGGAAGGATGGCATATTCCGGCAAGCGGTTAAACAAGTAGGCAGAATAATAAAACCTGGCGCATAATTCCTCAAACTGTTCGGCCGACAATTCAGTCCCTTCAATCTGACTGATGAGTTCCCCGTGGTATTTCTTGTTTGTGCCATTGTCTTGCAAACAGGCAATGATTCCGAAGTCATTTAATTTCATAGAAAAGGTCATGGTATTGATCTCATCCCTGAAACTAAAAGGAGTGTCTTTTTCCTTCAATGGGACCACAACAATTGACCATGGAGTAAAATCTTCAAACACAACATCCAGGTAAATACCCTGGATCATGGTGTGCAGGTTGCCAAACTTATGCATTAAGCCCTGCGACATATTTACCCCGTCGGCACTCAGCTGCTGAAGGCGAACTGCGGCATTCATTTCTATATAGATCAGGCTGTACATAAATTTGCCGATCCAATTGAACAGGTCTTTCTGATCCAGTTTTGCGACTGGCACATACCCTCCTGCAAAAGCACCTGCGATCTTCTCTTCCAGGGGCTCAATAAAATGCGTAAGTACCTCTGTATTGCAGGGAACCTTTAATGTATTGTAAGCACGCACACTTTCATCCAGCAGTTTAATCTGTTCATTCCCCGTAAAATTGGCAACCTTTAAGAGCCATTGCGGCAATATTGTAGTTTCTACCACAGGCGTACTAAAGATATCTCCGCTTAAAAAGCAGTTTTTGTACTTGAAATCAAAGTTTTTAAAGGGTTGGTATATTGTGCTATTCATACTGTGGCACAAATTAGGCATATTATTTTTACATTCGCTTCAACGCCTATTATTTTACATTAGCAAAGCACATCTACAATGCAGTTAGCCTATACCTCATATCAGCTGGAACTGAAACACCCTTTTGCCATTGCAAAATTTTCAAGAACAAGCACACCGGTCATGCTGATCAGGCTGACCTACGAAAATATTGAGGGCTACGGCGAAGCTTCCATGGTACCTTATATGGGGGAAACCGTAGAAACTGCTATTGCTTTTTTGAATAAAGTAGACTGGAAACGGTTCATTTTCCCTTTTGATTTTGAAACCATCATTGCTTACCTGGATGGCATAGATAAAGGTCAGCCCGCCATAAAAGCGGCTATAGATATAGCCCTGAATGACCTTAAAGGGAAAATCACAGGTAGCCCCTGTTACCAGATCTACGGTGCAGATCCGCTAAAAATGCCCCTGACCTCCTATACCATTGGAATTGACACCCCGGAAGTGATCCGCGAGAAAGTTGCAGATGCGACGGGATTTAAAGTGCTCAAAATAAAACTGGGGAGGGACAATGATAAAGAACTGATCAATACCATTAGGAGCGTGAGTAGCCTGCCCTTATATATCGACGCCAATCAGGGATGGACAGACAAAGCCCAGGCAATTGACATGATTTACTGGCTGCATGATCAGGGTGCGCTGTTGATTGAGCAACCCATGGATAAAAATGATATTGA
This sequence comes from Pedobacter frigoris, assembly GCF_005116445.1. GTDB lineage: Bacteria > Bacteroidota > Bacteroidia > Sphingobacteriales > Sphingobacteriaceae > Pedobacter > Pedobacter frigoris. The sequence continues at coordinate 8,753 of NZ_SWBQ01000004.1, read as the reverse complement.
AGGAAATGCCTGGCTGACCGGGAGGAGTCCGATTCCGATATTAGCAGATGAAGCCGTACAAAGGCTGGCAGAGATTGATGCCGTAAAAGGAGCCTATCATGGCATTAATGTAAAGCTGATGAAAAGCGGGGGAATGTATGAAGCGCACCGGATGATCCTAAAAGCCCGCGCATCCGGCATGAAGGTCCTGATTGGCTGTATGAGTGAGACCTCCTGTGCTACACTGGCTGGTATTGCACTGGCGCCCCTGTGCAACTGGTCGGACCTGGACGGTCCATGGCTCACCAAAAACAATCCTTTTAAAGCCCCTGAAATAAATGCGGGCAGGTATCAGTTAAATGACCTGCCCGGATTAGGTTTGGAAGAAGTGCCAGCTACGCTGTTTACTTCTTCTTAAGTGAATTACGCATTTCCTTGATCAGCTGTATTTTCTGATAAGCAAAAAATGCAGCTGTAGCAACAAATAGTGCAATCACCAAATATTTCGTGTTGTTATAAGCCCATACCATTCCGAAAATAGAAACGATGATACCCAGGTTATAAAAAACGTTTAATGCGATCTTTTTTCCCATGCTTAGTAAACCGGCATATTTGGATCAAAAGCTTCCTGCCATGCAAGAATCCCACCTTTAAGGTTGTATAAATTAGTCAATCCTAATTGTTGCTCCAATTGCATTACTGCAGCAGCACTTCTCTTGCCGCTTCTGCAATGAATGATAACCGGCTTATCTGTAGCAATCTGATCTGCTTCAATTAAAATGCCGCCTAAAGGGATATTAAGACCATCAAGATTTGAGGTTTCATACTCAAATGTTTCTCTCACATCAATCAGCTGAAAATCTTCTTTATTGTCTATTTTTTCCTTCAGCTCTTCAACAGTTATTTCCTTAATCATATCCTATAAGTTTTTTCAAAGATAATTAAATTGCTTATTTAAAGCAGTCGTCATCCTGAATTTATTTCAGGATCTCCGCCCATACATCGATGTAATAGCGGTCGCATTAAGATCCTGAAATAAATTCAGGATGACGATGGGGCTAGAAAACATAACATAAACTAAAGTAAATCACAAAAAATCCTGTAACAACTTAATACCTCGGGCGTTTAAATAGTATTCTTTATTAACTTTGATCATATCATGAATGCTATATCACGTTTCTTTTGGTTTTGTTCCGGTGCACACATCTCTACTCTGGAAAAACATCCCACAGAGCACAATAAATACATTGGCATTGGGGCTACCATATTTTTTACCGGATTGTTCGCTGCGTTATCCGGTGGTTATGCCATGTACTTTGTATTTAAGGGAGATGCAATGGCTGTTGTTTTTGCCTTGCTGTTTGGCCTAATCTGGGGTCTTGCTATTTTTAATATGGACCGGTACATTGTATCCAGCATCAATAAAAGCGCATCGACCACCAAACAGGTATGGCAGGCAACGCCACGGATTTTGCTGGCCATCATGATAGGGATTGTCATATCCCGACCACTTGAGCTGAAGATATTTGATAAAGAAATTAAGGAGCGGCTGAAAGTAAGCTATCTCAACAACCAGCGCTCAAAGATTGATACCCTGAATGCTGCTTTCGACAATAAATACAAGATTGAGATCGGCAAACTGAATGAAACAAAAGCACGGCGGGATTCCATGCACTCCGGTATTAAGGCCGACCGTCAGAAACTGAACTTTGAAATCTTTGGCAATAAAACCACTGAAACCTCCGGCATCATGGGTTATGGTCCATATGCCAAAAGAAAAGAAGTGGAGTTGCAACAACGCCAGCAGCAACTGGATACCCTCTCTGCCGAAATCAGAAAGCTGGAAGGTTTTGTCGACGGGAGAAAGCAGTTTGACGGCCTCATGACAGAAAAGCTATACACCACTAAAGAGCTGGATAGTCTGACAAGCATCGCCGGCTTCGCCGACAGGAACTGGGCACTTGGGCAATTGAGCTTTACCTCCAACGGAAAACGGGATTTAAATACTTCGCTCGCCATTACTTTTATTGGACTACTTTTTGTTTTCTTTGAATGTCTCCCTGTATTTGTCAAGCTGATGAGCAGCCGGGGGCCCTATGACAAATCTATAGAAAACATTGAGACTGCACAAGTCCATGAATCCGATAAGGACAGGGACTTCGAGGTCACCGTAATTGATGAAGTACACGACACGCGGGTGTCTACAGCAATAGAAAAAAGAAAAAGTCAACTAAGAAACAGCTAATATTTATGAAACGAATCTTTTATACCTTACTGGCATTACTCATTACACAGCAAACATTTGCTCAGGACATCAACAAGATCATTACCAAAGAATATGTAGATAACCTGATCAAAACACTGAGCAGTGACGAGATGGAAGGCAGGGGAACTTTTACCCCCGGGATTGACAGGGCGGCTACCTTTATAGAAGCGCAGTTTAAAGAAATAGGGTTACAGCCCCTGAATGGAGCGGATAGCTACAGGCAAACCTTCTTTAAAGACTCGACAGACAAAAGACCACTGTTTAACGTGGTGGGGGTGATCCCCGGAAAATCAAAATCGGCTGAGTTGGTGGTTTTTTCCGGACATTATGATCATCTTGGAATTATAAAAGGGGATGGACAGGACAGCATAGCCAATGGTGCTGATGATGACGCTTCTGGTGTTACGGCCATGATTGCCCTTGCCAAATATTATAAGAAGCTAAAAAACAATGAGCGCACGCTGATATTCGTTGCCTTTACAGCCGAAGAAATCGGTGGCTTCGGGAGCAGGCACTTTTCAAAACAGCTAAATCCAGATCATGTGGTGGCGATGTTCAATATCGAGATGATCGGTAAGGAAAGTAAGTTTGGCAAGAACACCGCATTCATTACTGGCTTTGACAAATCTGATTTTGGCAAAATACTGCAAAAGAACCTTGCCGGTACCGAGTTCACTTTTCATCCAGATCCATACCCAAGGCAAAACCTGTTCTATAGAAGTGACAATGCAACTTTAGCTGCACTGGGAGTCCCGGCGCATACCATAAGTACAGATCAGATAGATACAGATAAATTCTACCACACGATTAAAGATGAGTATAGCACGCTGGATGCTGATAATATTCTATCTACCATTAAAGCAATTGCAAAAAGTGCCATTTCTATTGTGAAGGGTACAGATACTCCGACCAGGATTCCCAGACTTGTAGAATAAGACTACAGGGATTTCTCCATTACGTAATCATTCATATAGAAACCGTCGCCGATATCCAGGTCGACGGTTTCTTTTATTTCAAAGCCGGCCTTTTTATAAAAATCAGCCGCTTTATTATTCCTGTTTACATTAAGCTGCACCGCCCTTGCCCCTTTGTCCTTTATTAAATTGATGACCTCATTGATCAGTAGCTTACCGACGCCTTTTCCATGGGTCTCAGGAAGTACGTAAAGTTTATGCAGTTTATAAAGCTTGTTTTCAGGATCAGTTAAAGAGAATCCGGCAAAGCCAAGATCATCCTCTCCTTCCCGTGCTACTAAAAAAGTATGACCCTGCTGCAATTGGGACAGCAGTTCTTCGGTACTATACATTTTCCTGAGCATGTAGTCAATCTGTTCGGCAGACAAATATTCAGCGTAGGTAACCCTCCAGGTACGGTTGGCTAAATCCTGGATACTCGCAATGTCAGCTTCTTTGGCTCTTCTTAAGACGATCATAACCTTTCACTTATAAATAAATAAGGAGTTGTGAAGTTAAATTCCACAAACCCATCATTGACGACCACAAACTCTTCATGCTCATTCTGCATCAGGTTGCTCGTTTCAAAATAAGAAACCACCTCAATGTTGAATATTCTGCCCTTGGGCTTCCATATTTTAAACCCAGGCTTTATTGCATATGCTTTTTCAGTTTCCGTAAATACTACGATATTGATTGCTGCGACATAATCCCCCATTTCCCGTAAATTGCTTTTCAGGTCAATGACATTTACAGCAGGGTATTTTTCGCCGATCAGAAAATCTAGTACGGCGTCCAGTTCGTCTTTCTCTGTTTTGATGATCCTGATGTTCTCCTGAAAGAAGTCCTCGTCTGTCGTGGTGACAACGGCATCTACCTTAAGGCCAAGACTGACTATCTTTTCATAAACAGCAGCATTGACAATCAGCGTAGGACTCCATTCCAATAGCTGACCCAGGTATTCTTCATTAAAATCACCCAGGTGATGAATGTAAAGTGCTGGCTCCTGCCTTTCTCTAACGATATGATGTGACGACATACCTGCAAATATAAGGACCTAAATTATAATCACGGGAGAATTGATCAGAGAAACAAATGATGGCATTATTGAAGCGACAGGGAGGAAGCTTACTGTTGAGAAGTAGCTGTCGGTTTAGGGACTACAAGGAAAACTTTATCGGCAATAATTAATGCTAAACAGTCTGTAACTCCGGAGATGGCTATAAAATTGTCTACAGGATTTAGCAATACTACTGCCGAGTTCTGGCTACAGGTACAGGATAATTATGATCTTTTCCAGACCATAAAGAAAGTGGATACCACGAGTATTCGTGTTTTCTGGGAAGCTGCTGTTCTGTAACTGGATGCCGACCGACATATTCAAAGAAAAGGATGCCGAATTCAGGTTTTGGTAATGAGCTAAGGATTCTGCTCTTCATTTTTGATCAAAAAACAGATAGAAATGAAAAAAACAGTTATTCTTTTGTCCATTATTATATCGGCGTGTTATTGCTCCGCACAATCCATTGATACTGCTGCTCTGGGGATCCTTCAGAGATCTTACGACAGACTGGCCAGGATAAAACCGATTAATTATCGGATGACTAAACTCGATACCATGATCAGGGATGGATGGCCCAGAGTGGTGAGGTCGGAGGTCAACGGAACTATAAGCAAAAACAGAGACTGGCTTATCTACTTCGAAGACCTTTCGGTATGGCTTGTGCGTAATGATACCTTATATAAAAAGAAGTTTCCGCAAGCAACGGCTACTTATACTACCAAGTGGGACAGCCATGACCTCGCCCCTTTTAATCCTTATAACATCCTCGGTAAGGAGCGTCCCCTTCTGAGTAAGCATGATGACTCGATCAGGTTTGTGTCCGGGCCTGAAAAGGAAAAGTTTTATATTATAGATATAGTCAGGAAAAAAATTGATTACGGAACGATAGATCTGATCAGCAAGCGATACTACAACCGGTATTGGATCGACAAGAAAAACCTTTTGCCGGTGAGAAGACTGATGTATTCCAAAAAGCTGGAAAGTGGAAAGGAGGCTGTGGATATCTATGATTTTTCCCTGTCCATCCCTACATCCGATGCCGAGGCCTCTGTCGCTTCGGCATTCCTCTCCGGGCCGGTGGAAAAGGAACTGGATAAAAACAACTATGAAACTTTAAAGCCAGGAAGCTTTGCCCCTAAGTTTTCTGCAGTGAATGTGAGAAACGGAAGACCAGTGTCGCATGAAGTATTCAAAGGCAAGGTTGTATTGCTGGATTTCTGGTATCTTTCCTGCATGCCATGCAAGGTTCTGATTCCCAAGATCCAGCGGCTGCAGGAGAAATTTAAAAATGAAGATGTTGCCATCGTTGGGATCAATGTGCGTGATACCTCGGCCAGAGAGATCAGGAAATTCTTAAAGGAAAGGAAAATCCTCTTTTCGCAATATTACATGGCGGGATCAATGATGACTAATTATAAGCTATATGCTTTTCCTACTACGATGATTATTGGCAGGGATGGGCAGGTAAAACTGGTGGAGATCGGGGAAGGTGAGGACACGGAGCAAAAGCTGGAGCAGGCGATCAGAAAAGAACTGAAATCACAACCTAATTTTAGCAGACGATGAAATACGGTTTTCACATATATTTTTCGATCTTGCCGACCTTTTCCCGCAATTGTAAAATGTCAAAAAGCATCGTCCTTCTTCTATTGATCTGTGTGGTCTACCAAAGCGTCTCTGGCAGACAGAAGCGAAAGGGTCAATATCTGGATCGTGGTTTTTCGAACATTTCACTGAAGAAACGGGTGGCGGGAAAAATCTGCGATAGCTGTCAGGTAGATTTCGCAGTTGATGCCGAACCTGATTTTAGTTATGTAATGACCGGGTCCGGATTTACGCCGCAAAGGTTTTGTTGTGGGCGAAATGATAGCGATCCAGCTTTTGGTAAATTTAGGAATGCTAAACACCTGATATCGGCCGGGCTGATTGGGATCACGTTCCTCCCAAATTTTTTGATGGAAAAAGGAAAGAGAGTCCGATATTTTCATTCGTATGGAGGAACGGATTACCGGAAGCTTGAATTTTCTGCAAAACAGAATGGCAAGACTATTCAATCCTGGATTCCGATTCTTGAGCTTCAGGAAGATAAAGATTACTCAATAGATATGCCCAGCTTCCATGCAGGGACCTTCAACCTTCACATCAACGACACCGTGGAGGTTACCGTTAGGGCCATTGAAACTAAAAAAATTGTGAAGACCATTACCGTTATCCGTGTAGAAGATAAGGCCACTAATTTCGTGTTTTATGAATTGCCGATGGAGAGTGAGGATTTTAGCATCAATTTACAAAATATTTTAAATATAAATTCAGGTATACCTAAAACGGAGCAGGGACGTAAATCCAATATTTTTGAAAAGGACTACGGTACTATCGGCATCTTAAGATTTGGCGAGCTGGGGAATGATGAACTTCAGTACGCTTTTGAAAAAAATTCTGACCAATGGAAGTCGATAGAAGGATTAAATGGTGAGAACTCAGCTTATATCATTTTTGGTGCAGAGTTGCCGGAAGGGAAAACACAGGACATCTACCTTAGGTACAGTAGTCAGCCTGAGACGGTACATAAGATAACAATGCGCGTAAAACAGCGGCCATTTCAAATGCCCTGGAGAAAGGTGGCGGTGATTAGTCTGCTTTTAGTTGCTGTCGGTGGACTATGGTTTTATCTGCGGGACAGGAGGAGTAAGAGGAAGCTCGCGGCGCTGAAACGTAAGAGCGAGGATACGGAGGCCCGGCTTTTATTGCTGAGTGGGCAACTTAACCCCCATTTTCTCTTCAACTCACTGAATGCGATTCAGGGTACATTCAATAGTCGTGACCCTGAGCGGGTAAACGCTTACATTGGAAATGTTGCCGGATTTATGAGGGATGTGATGAACAACGGCAGGAAGGAGTTTATATCATTACATGAGGAACTCGCGCTGGAAACGGATTATTTAAAGCTGGAACAGGAGAGAATGGATTTTTCTTATTCGATTGAGATTGCACCGGAAATCCAGGCTTCAATGATTGACTTTCCTCCTCTGTTGTTGCAGCCAGTACTGGAGAACAGTATTCGGCATGCCTTTAACCGGGATTTAGCATCGCCGGTGATTTACATCAGGGTCTTTAATGAGGACAACACGCTGTATGTTGATATTGCTGACAATGGTAACGCCAGTTGGGACAGTGCTGCGGTACATGAAGGCCATGGCTTGTCTTTAATCAGAAAACGTATGGCGGTATATAATGATAAACTTGAAATGATGTCCATTGATATGCAGATAAACTATAAGGAAGGAACAGGAACAATGACTAGATTTACGCTTCAAAACTGGCTTTCATGAATAATCTTTGCTGTTTTATCCTGGATGACGAACAAAATGCTGTCGAAACGCTATCACAGTTGTTGGGCAACTATTGTCCGTATCTGACCATTACCGGCAGTGCAAATTCGGTAAAACAGGCGCTGGAATTTCTGGCCGATCATGTTGTTGACATTCTTTTCCTGGATATCAAGATGCAGCAGGAAACCGGATTTGATCTGCTGAAACAGCTGCCAGAGCATAAAGCGCATGTTATATTCGTTACCGCACACGACGAATACGGGATACAGGCCATCAAATTTTCTGCGACAGACTACCTGCTAAAGCCGGTGATGCCGGAAGAACTGATCGCTGCAGTTCACAAAGTTGGTCAGCAGAAAAGTTCCCAGGCCGAGCAGCTTGCGATGCTGTTGCAGTCGTATAGACACCAGCGGGACAACACACAGAAAAGAATAGCCTTGCCCGATCAGCATGAGATAAGGTATGTGCTGATAGAAAATATCGTCTGCTGCGGCGCCGACAATACTTACACCAGTTTTTACATCAACGGAGAGAATAAGCCTATTGTTGTCTCGAAACCCATTTCTGAATATGAGCAGGTTCTTTCAGTCTATGGTTTTATCCGGATCCATCAGTCCTGGCTGATCAATAGCACCCATATTGATTCATTTAAAAAAGCGGATGGTGGTTATTTGATAATGGCCAACAGGATGAGTATCCCGGTGAGCAGGCAGAGGAAACATTTGCTAAAAGAACTATAGGTTTGGATTCTTAAACCGTGGCGTCAATTTTTCTCCTTGTTTTACAGGTGATTAAGAAATTTATGAAAATAAATGTTGCGGATTGTTTGGAGAGGGGATATTTTTTCCTACTTTTGCACCCCGCTTCGGAGGAAGAGCGACAGTCGAAAGGCTGGTTTTTGAAAGGTTGTTGAGATAGGAAATGTCTCTTTTGTTTTTGGGTCTGCTTCGGCGGTTGTTGCTTTGAAAAGCATGAAAAACAAAAAGAAAAAAAGTTTTAAAAAAAGCTTGACAATAATAAAAAGATTTCTACCTTTGCAATCCCAAACAGAACGGGAGTTACCAAACGGAGTTTGGTAACGGAATACACAAGATTGAAACAATAAGTTTTTAGAAACTGAATCTGGACGAAACGACCAGGATAAACTGAAGAAGACTGATTGC
>NZ_SWBQ01000003.1 GCF_005116445.1 Pedobacter frigoris | reverse complement strand
ACTGCCGAAGGAGAGAAATTGCAGAAGAAGTATGTAAATGGCCCTGTTACAATGATTACTGCCTACAATAAAGGCATTGAATATGTTGGCCGGCATGTGGACACCCTGCAAGTGCAATATATCCAGACCAGCGAGGGCCGTGCCTGGTTTGACGGCACTAAGTTTATTTATGAGTATAATTTAACAGATCATTTAGGCAATGTTCGAGCTACCATTGATGCTGATCCTGCAGATGTGACCCAGCGTACTGCAAGATTGGTGCAGGAGAATAGTTACTATCCTTTTGGTATGGTGATGCCCGGTGCTGATATAAATTATACAGCGGGTAATAAGAATAATTACCTGTATACCGGAAAGGAATTCCAGGAAGAGTTGGGCGAATATGATCATGGTGCAAGGTTCTATGATCCTGCAGTAGCGAGATGGAGTGTGGCGGATCCATTGGCGGAACAGTTTTATGGGGTGTCGGCTTATAATTATGTGTTTAATAATCCAATGGCTTTTACAGATCCTACGGGGATGGCTCCGGAGGGTAAAGAAGACCCTAGAGGGGAATGGTATAGGGATATGTGGTATGATCCTTATGCAGGTGGATACTATGCATATATTCACTACAATAATGAAAAAGAACAGGCTAGGGGACAGGCGGAAGCTAATCATGCGATGATGGCTGGTGCGAGAAATGCAAGAATTCAGCAGAGACAGGCTGCATATGCATATATGTGGGCTAATTACAATCCACTTAATGCGGAGCTGCCACGGGCACGTACGCAAAATGATTTAAATCAGGAAAAATATAGTTCAAATAGAGGTAACTTTGGGAATAATGCTAATAAACAAAATGGGAGTTGGGAGAACTCGAAAGAGGCATTGGATATCGGAGGAGGGGCATACGGGTTTGGGGAAAATTTATTCCTTAACAACGGTAAATGGCTGGGAAAAAATAATAAATATTATTCTACGAATTTTGCTGGAAATCAGCATACAGGAAGCAGAAATGGAGTATTAAAATTAGCAAGTAAATACAAAAGTGCAGGTAGAATTGTAACATTTTTGAGCGTTGGCGTTGGCGTAATTGAAACAGCTGAAGGTTTTAAAAAGGACGGAAATAAAGTTGGATATAATGCTACTCGTGCAACAGCAAGTACACTAGGGTCGCTTGCAGGTGGATTAATAGGTGCTAAGGTTGGTGCAGCTGGTGGGGGAGCAATTGGTATAGCTTTCTTCGGAGTAGGTTCAGTTCCGGGGGCGGTCATAGGTGGTACCGTTGGGTTTGTCGGTGGTTACTTCGGAGGTAAGGCAGGGGGTAAAGCAGCTGAATATGGTGTGGATCAATATTACAAGCATAAATGATGAAAGATATAGAAACGTTTTTAAATTGGATATACTATTGTATGTATAAAGGGGAATATAAATTGAGCAGGCTATTTAGGATATTAAATCCGGTACGCCTATTAGTTAAAATGCCGTTCCTTAAGAAAAGATATGAAAAACTTGGGGTTGATATTGATAAAGAAATAGACTCAATCCTGTATAGTAAAAGATTCGGAGTAAGTGTAATATACATGGGCGGAATCTTAGCCGGTATATTATTTTTAGTCCAAATGACTATTTCTATAATTATTATTAGAATACTAGATATCCAGATTACATCATATGGTATTTTTCTTCCGATTTTTTTTATCACTTCTTATTTTGTTTGCCATGTTTTGATTTTCAAGGGTGATAAATATTTGTCTTATTTTGAAAAATTTGACAAATGGACGAGAAATAAAAAGATTAAATATGGGCTTTTGTCTCTGAGTGTCGTACTCACTATAATATCAACATTTATTTTTTCTCTTTTGATGTAATTGGAGGTTTCGGCAATAGTAGCCAGGTAATTTTGAAACCTGCTGTGTCCAGTCCTGAATTTACTTGTCGTTTTTGGTTGATAATGTGACAATTTGATATAGATGAAAAAAACAACCATACAAGCCATCATAGTGATAAAGATGTTTTTCATTGTGTTTTTTACTATAGCAAATACGTTTGTTAATTCCAGAAAAGAGTTTATAGAAGGATATTATTTTGTAATAAATAAGATTAGGGTTACTCCAACAAAGAGACTCATATTGTATAATAAGGAAGGAAAAGAATTTTTGTTCTGGAACTATTCTATCATGTTGGAAGAACGTCTGTCCGTTGGTGATTCCGTATTTAAAGCGCCATGTTCAGAGTTTCTCTATCTTTATAAAAAAAATAACAAGGGCGAATATGGAAAATTTCAGAAAATAAGTCCTTCTGGGTTGTTTTCTTATAAATGGTTTTGTAAATGAAATTACAGATTATGGTATCGTAATGAGATGTATAATTAAGATTGTTTGTCTGTCAATACTTTTCTGTTCCTGTGTTTACGATCCACCGGCTTCCAAGCTGGAAATCATAAACCAAAGCGGGAATAGTTGTTTTATCATAACTAAGGTTGATACCATCTCATCGATAAGGGGCTATGATGTTCCGTATTTCTCAAAAAATGAGGTATTGCCTGGAGACACCTTGGAGCTTTTTGAGTCGGGAACTAATGGTTGGTATCGTATCTTGAATCAAGGTCCGAAAAACAAACTTTATCTGTTTGTTTTCAACCAAGATTCTATTAAGAAGTATCGTAATATTGAGGAATTGGCAAAAAGGAAACAATATGATATCGTAGAATATACCGAAAAACAGCTTGAGGATTTAGATTGGAAAGTAAAGATTAATAATCATGAATAAATCTATTAACCTACCAAAAGCTATAAACACGTCAGTATGATAGCTTCTATCTCTACTAAGATAAGACTTGTTAAATAGAGACATTTTTTCTAAATTTGATACAGTTTTTAAGCCAGCATAATGGATAAACAGAAGCAATCATTTGATCAGGCTGAATTAGAGCTTTTAAAAGAGGGGCTAAAAAGAAGTTATAAGGAGCGTTTTGAAATGGCTACCCGTTTGTATAAAATACAACAGACCATGAAACAGGCTTCCATATCCCATAAACCATTTATTAGTAAGTAATTCGTGGACATCTTTGATGAGGATATTTTAAATTTTTGGAGAACGCTTCAGGAATATAATGTGCAATACATTATGGTTGGTGGATATGCTACCAATCTACACGGTTATCAGCGTTTTACAGGTGATTTGGATATATGGTTAAAAGATACCTTAGATAATAGACAACAGTTGCGTCAAGCATTTATGAAATGTGATATGGGTGATTATCCCATGATTGAGTACATGCAATTTATTCCAGGTTGGACAGATTTTCATCTTAAAAATGGCCTTCGCTTAGACATACTTATCGAAATGAAGGGGCTAGAAGGGTATACTTTCGATGAATGTCTGGAAATGGCTTCTGTTGCAGATATCGAGGATGTAAATATCCCTTTCTTGCATATTAATCAATTGATCGAAAATAAGAAGGTCGTTAATCGTCCAAAAGATCAAATTGACGTATTGGCGCTAGAACAAATACGTCAGCTACGCGAGATTAAATAAATTTTTAGGATTTAATTAAATACCACAAAAGCCGGAATCCTCCGGCTTTTGTGTGTATTAGCTATTAGTATATTGAATTTTAATTATTCAATGATTTTACCGTCCTTGTCGATTTTCAAAGAACCGGTTTCTTGTTCTTTCTTCACGTTGATCAGATAGTAAGAAGTTTTGTCTGCGTTAGTCACTAAAAACGCTGCAGTTGGAGTCCAGGCTTTAACAGGGTCAGATTGTAGGGTCTTCGTAACTGCCTCTGGAAGGTCTTTCAACTCAACCGGAGCTTTTGTAGTACTATCTTGTTGTACAGCAACTATAATTGGGTTTTTGATGTCATTTGCTTTTACTGTTGTTAATCCTGCTACTGCTAAAAATGCTGCTGATAAGATGATCTTTTTCATAATACTTATTTTAATGTTTCAGTTAAAAATTCATGTTAATTCTGTTTAGTGTATGCATCATAATGATACCAAACCTTGAAGTTTTTGGCACTTGATTGATTGTTAGTGGTTTATGTTTTTTGGTGTAGAAATTAGTTGTAGAGCTTCTCCACACTTTGTTGAGTTTTTAAACGGAAGCAGGGTTAGATGTGATTGTCTTTGCCTGTGGGCCATCATACAGTAGCGTTCGTCATCCTGAATTTATTTGCTTCGCAGTTTCTTCGAGGTCAGGATGACGGCAAGAAATAAAAGCATGTTCATATGCCAGTTGTAATTCTGAATCGATTATTTGTAAGTTTGCCAGCACAATATTAACCACACCATCAATGCTTGCATTTGCCAATGCCAAGATCAACCTTGGCCTCAACGTCATAGAAAAAAGACCTGATGGGTACCATAACCTTGAAACGATATTTTATCCGGTTAAGCTTTATGATGTTATCGAGATCACAGATGCAGTAGAGACAAGTTGCGTGATTAAGGGTGTAGATGTGCCCGGCGATGCGACAGATAACATTTGTATCAAAGCTTATCAGTTGCTGAAAAAAGATTTTAACCTGCCTCCACAGCAAATTACTTTGCTAAAAAATATTCCTGTGGGTGCCGGACTAGGGGGTGGTTCTTCTGATGCTGCGTTCCTGATTAAGCTGCTGAACCAGAAGTTTGAATTGGGTCTCACCGACAACCAAATGGAGGTCTATGCCGGACAACTAGGTGCAGATTGCCCTTTCTTTATCCGTAATGAACCAGTATTTGCTGAAGGTATCGGCGACGAGTTCAGCGCCGTTGATCTCGATCTCTCCAACTATTTTATGGTGCTGGTGAAGCCTGAGGTTCACGTATCTACAGCTGATGCTTATAGCGGAATAAAGCCTATAATTCCTAGTAGTTCGGTAAAAGATTTAATACCTTTGCCCCTCAAAGATTGGAAATTGAATCTGAAGAATGATTTTGAAGCTACTGTGTTCTCAAAATATCCTGAAATAGAACGGGTAAAAACGGAGTTGTATCACGCTGGTGCAATTTATGCAGCCATGAGTGGTAGCGGTTCGTGTGTATTTGGTATTTTTGAGGAAGAGACAAAATTATCCGGTCTGGAAAAGGACAATAAGGTATTTTACAATGTCTGAAAATCCTAATGAAAGATCTCTTAATCATCATTGGGAAAATCGGCGTAATTGACAACAAAAGGAATATATGGAGATCAACTTAGTACGTAAAAGTGGCAAGTTTAATTTTGAAGCTGAAAATTCAAGTGGCTTTAAAGTCGAGCTGGATGCAAAACAGGAAATCGGAGGAGAAGGTAAAGGTTTCAGGCCAATGGAAATGTTGCTGATCGGCCTAGGTGGCTGCAGCGGTATAGATATGGTCAATGTGCTGACTAAGCAAAAGGAGCCGCTGAATGATGTTAAAATCAGTATCAAGGCTACAAGAAAGGATCAGGAGATGCCACCGATATTTGACGTTATCAATATTCATTTTGATCTTTACGGTACATTAAGCGTACAAAAAGTAGAGCGTGCGCTGGATATGACTTTTGACAAGTATTGCTCGGTATCCAATATTCTGGGACGCTCTGCACAAATTAATTTTACATACACCATTCATCAATAATAAAAATGCAAGACAATTTCGAAACCTTGGCCATTCGTTTACAAGCGGAAAGAACACAGTTTAAAGAGCACTCAGTGCCTTTGTACCTCACTTCAAGTTATAAATTTGATGATGCTGAGGAAATGCGTGCACTTTTTGCAAACGAAAAGGAAGGTAACGTATACAGCCGTTATGCCAATCCAAATACAGACGAACTGATCAATAAAATGGCGGTTCTGGAAGGTGCAGAGGCAGGATGGGCTACAGCTAGCGGAATGGCTGCGATTTTTACAACTTTTGCGTCGTTCCTGCAGTCTGGCGATCATGTTTTATCCAGCCGTTCGGTTTTTGGTTCTACACATCAGTTGCTCAATAATATTTTTCCTAAATGGGGCGTAAGTTATACTTATGCTGACCTGGATAAATTGGATCAATGGGAAAATGGCATCAAGCCTAATACCAAAATGATCTTTGTAGAGACACCTTCAAATCCTGGTATTGACATCATCGACCTGGCATGGCTGGCGCAATTGGCTAAGAAAAATGGAATTATGCTGGTAGTCGACAATTGTTTTGCTACGCCTTACCTGCAGCAGCCAATCAAATTGGGTGCTGATATTTCTATTCACTCGGCAACTAAATTCATTGACGGACAAGGTCGTACACTTGGTGGAATCATCTTAGGCTCTGCTAAGCTGATCAAGGAAATTGAAGGTTTTGCAAGGCACAGCGGGCCGGCTATGTCGCCGTTCAATGCCTGGTTGCTTTCAAAAAGCTTAGAGACTTTAGCTGTGCGTATGGACAGGCATTGCGAAAGTGCGCTGAAAGTAGCTCAGTTTTTGGAGGGCAATGCGGTGATTAAAAAAGTAATGTATCCTTTTTTGCCTTCGCACCCGCAGTACGACATCGCGAAGAAACAAATGAGACAGGGGGGTGGCATCGTGACCTTCGTGATCGATGGCGGAGTAGCTGCGGCCGGTAAGTTTATGGATGGACTGAAAATGTTCTCTATTTCTGCGAATCTTGGTGATACAAGGTCTATCGCTACGCATCCGGCTACCAGTACGCATTCTAAACTTACAGAAGAAGAGCGCTTGCAGGTAGGTATCGAGCAGGGAACAATTCGCCTGTCAATAGGTTTGGAACATATTGATGATATCCTGGCTGATATAAAACAGGCTTTAGCCTAACTGATATAATCACGGTCCTCGTCGCTGAGGTCGTTTTTTCTCTTCAAATCATTTCTCCGATCCTCAGGTGACACCTGGGGATCGTTCATATCATAGCTGCTCACAGTTGTTTTTGGTTTGGCTGCCCAGTAGCCGAGGATAAATCCTACAAAAGTACATATGCCTACTACCAGAAGCTTAGAAATGTCCCTTTTGACAAAAATGAAGTTGAATTCAACTGCATCGGTATTGATCATCAAAAATATAGTGATTAGTGCAGTAAAGGCGATAATAAAAATGGTTTTGGTTTTCATCAGGATAGGGTTTTTGTTCTTCTGTTAAAAGCTGTAGTTGAAAATCAGTTCTAATATAGGATTTTGATTGTATTTTTTGTTTACAAACACAAATCTCGCGCCTAAATCTACAATCGGCTGGTATCTGAGTACATTCAGGCTGCTGCGCAATTCAAAGCCATAGGTTTTAGGTTCCGACAGGTTGGTCTCTGTGCCGAAGTTCTCGTAGTGGCAAAACAAGGTGCCTCTTAGGTTCCTGATGTAAGCCAGCGGACCGATCTCGGCATCAGGAAACGCAATAGGAAAGCGGTAATTGAATAAAAGCGTGTTGTTGAGCGTGCTTGTCGCTTTGATGTTGTTGTAGCCGTAAACGGTCGCGATCTCCTGGTCGTACCTGCGTATTCCTGTTGCGGTCTGGTAGTTGAAATTGGTAAGAAAGCTGTGGTTTTTGGCCAATCCCGGAAAATACAGAAACCCTTCGGCGGCGAACAGGCGTCCGGCCAACTGGTCGTCAAAAGGCTGATGGACATAGGTTAACCTAAGGGTCTGCGCCCATTTCGGTGCAATGTCTCTCTCTGCTTGTCTGACGGTGTGTGTAAAAGTGAAATTGTACTGCATTGGAAAAGCCAGCGATGTGATGAAGTTTGAAGGAAGGTTTTCCGGCATGTATCTCGTTGTGTAGCTGGTCGATGTGTTTACAGAAAAGTTGTAATTGTGATTGCGCGCATTGATGCTCAGCGGGAGTGAGGCCTGAAGTTGAACATAGTTTTCTCTCCAGTCGCCCTGAAGTACACCGGCCTTGGTGTTGTAAAAACCTCTCCTCGGACGGTTCCTGTAGGTAGTTCGGATGATGGGGTAAAATGTTTTCAGACTAAAACCTGTGCTGTACTCAAACCGGTTGAGGTCGCGGTGGTAATCTGCACCTGCAAAAAAATCGAAAGTGTTCAGCAGGTTGTTGGATTTTAGCTGCAATCCAAACTGGTATTCGTCTTCGATCACAGGAATGATGCTGTGGACGTTGAACAGGTGACTTAGGGTTTTGTATGGCCGGGAGGTAAAAGTACTGTCAGGGACGCTTAAAAATACGTTTCCTGTGTTTTCCTGTTGCTGGGTAGGGGCGCCAAAATACACAAAGCTATTTCTGCCCGAGGGTGTCGGGTTGATGTCTGTTTCTGAAATCTCATATCCTGATGCAGCGTAGTTGTTGAACAGGATCTTTTCGGCGCCTTCTATTTTGGATGGATTAAAAGCGCCGTATTTAGAAGCGCTCAGAGCGCTTATCTTTTTGCTGATGGTATCTATGCGGTAAATGTTGTCGATTCCATTGTAATGCGCGTTAAAAGCTATTCCCTGGTCAATATAGATCGGTCTGCTCAGCTGCTGTTGTGATTCTTTGATTAAAACCTGGTTTTTGTCTTCTGCTCCGGCAATCCTTAGGGCTTTTCCTTTTTCGCTTACGCTAATGTAGGCGACCAGGCTGCCGTTGCTGTCATAGCTGGGGGTTTGAAGGATGAGGTTTTCCGGATTGGCAAAGGTGTTGATGATCTTTCCGCTTTCAGCATCAAGCTCCACGAGATTGCATTTATTGCTGAGGTCAATTTTTACTGCGACAATCTTTTTCCCGTCGGCCGAGATAGCAGGAGAGAAGAGCCTGCTCCGCGAACTGAGCTTTTTAAATTTTTTTGTGCTCATGTTGTAACTGCAGATCACACTGTAGCTCCTTTGACGGTATCTTGGGTCGTACCGGATCTCGTCCCATACGATCGTATTGGCGGCATAGCTGAACCACGGCTGCTCCTGCGGGCCAATGCCAAAGAGCCTCTGTTCTTTTTTGTTGCTGTCGATCAGTACAAAATAAGCAGCTTCACTTTTGCTGTCCTTTAGCACGAGTATTTTTTCGTTCTTCAGTTTTACCGGCATGAAATAGCTGGCGGCATAACCAGCTGCTTTGTTCAAGGTAGGGTAAGTTTGTGTCTTCAGGTTTTTGTCCTGAGCCTCCCATTCTTTTTTAATCAGGGCTGAGGTTTGGAGGTAAGATTGTCTGGTTCCCTTGCCGGTGAATTTTTTTAGGCTGTTTGAAAAAGGGTAAAGTCGTACCGGTCTTTTACGGATGTCTGTAAGTACGCTGTCGAAAATATTTCTTCCAAAATCCTTTCTGATGTTTGAGGCCATCAGGTAGCCGAGTTGGTAGTAGCCGGGGGTGATATCTTTGTTAGATCCGAAGTTGGCTTTGCTGTAAGAAAATTTCCTGCCCTCGAGCAGTGCTGCCCGGTAAGGCATCACCCATAATGGTTGTCGTCCTCTGCCTGAATTTGTAAGTGCAGTTTCGATGGTTACAGCGTCGCCTTCAAAGAACCAAAGCGGGATGCTTACACCGAACCATGCGAAGTAAATATCCTCTGGAAAAGGGGAGGCTTTTCCGTTGGTCAGTTTGTCGAATTGGGCCACGTGACGGAGCTCATGAACGGCAAGGTTATTCAGCCAATCCTGACTGTCAAATTGCTGCGGTGGGGTAGTGTAAAATTCTGACTTTTTTGGGGCTAGTTGGACGAAGCCATTTGCGATTACTCCGCGGTTTTGAAGTAAGATAGGAATGCTGGTTTTTTGTCGGTTTAGAGAGCTGCCGACGTAAGGGTAGATGTGGCTAATTGTAGCAGCCATTCTTTGGGCTTCTTTTTCGAGTTCGTCCGGATAAATGAGTTTGAAGCCCGAGGTGTTAATTTGCCTCCATTTTACACTAAGTGGGTTTTGTTCAGCGCCGAAAATCTGGGCAAAAGCAGTATGTGAAATAACGGTTAATATAGAAATGTTTATTAATTTGATTATCAGTGCTTTTATGTTGTTTTTTTCAGTCATTTCAATAGGTTTGCTAAAATTATTAGTTTTTATATTTCCTGAAACTGTATTTATTGTTATGTTATTATTTAATTGTTTATATTTATTTTACTGATATTCAGTTTTTTAAATTAACTAAATTAAATTGGTTATTGACTAATTTTATTGTGTTTTTAAGCGTTTTATAGTGGCATTTTTATAAAATGAACTTAGTCGATTCTGTTTGCTTTAATCTGCTGTCAAGGTACACTATTTAGGCTTTAAATCCAACAAATATTTTTTGATGAAAATTAAGAATGTATACAGATTGAGCAAAATATCTGCTGTAGAATACGCTGATTATTGAATGGATTTTGAGGGGAAATGAGCGTTTATAGATGCTTATTAAGACCTTGGTCTAGGTCTCTTTTGGATCAGTTTATAGAAAGGATATTGAACCGAAGCAGATAAGAAAAACACTCCCCCACCCCTGTATTTTTAGTGCGAAAAACTACTGTAAATTCTTGCGTTTTTTGTAGATCGGATACAGGAAAACCGAACCTAAAATTAGTGTCGCCCCGAGGTAAAATCCGACCGACATAGACTCCTTTGAACCGAAGAAAAGGAAGGCTAAAATGATACCGTATACGGGCTCTAAATTCGTGATTAAGGCGACCCGGAATGCAGATAGATTTCGCATCACTGAGACTCCTGCAACGTAAGCCAAGGCAGTACATATAGTGCCTAATATGAGCAGGTAAATCCAGTCATGGAATCCCAGATTGAAAGATTCATTTTGAAGCTCTCCATTGAACAAACGGTACAATGTAATCCAGAAAAAGGCACCGGATATTTCGTAGAATCCTATGATTTTTGCATCGCTTTTCTGAACCAGATTGGAGTTGATGATGGCAAAAATACTGGATGCAACGGTAGCTAAAAGGCCTAAAACTATTCCCAATGTGTACTGTGATTCGAACTTAAATATGAGGTATATGCCCAGAATAATGATGAGCCCGACGAAGATATCGGGCTTGAATATGGGCTGTTTCTTGACTAAAGGCTCTAATACTGCCGTAAAAAGGGTGATGGACGACATACATACGAGCACTACTGATACAGTAGATACCTTGATGGCGTGAAAGAACAAGATCCAATGTATGGCTACGATACTTCCTGTTAAAAAGAACTGCAGAAACTGCTTTCTGGTCACTTTTATACTGGTTTTGCTCAGTTTAAAATAAACAAATAAGGTAATGCTGGCAATAAGTACCCTATACCACACCATTTGCACTGCATCAATAGATATAAGTGCACCCAGGATGCCTGTAAAACCCCATATAAAGACAGTAAAATGCAGTACCAGTAAGCTTTTCGTTATGGAAGAAAGGTTGTTCATTGTGAAATTGAATGTTTATTTTGGTGCTTTTCTAAGCAAATAGTAACCAAGCAATCCAAAAAATATGGTGGGGGCCAATACGGCAAACAGAGGTGGGAAGCCTCCTTTTAAAGAGAACATTTTGGCAAATTGATTCAATACAATATACCCAAAGCTTAATAATATGCCTATTCCCAAGGGTAAACCGACTCCTCCTCGTACTTTTCGAGACGAGAGGGCGACACCAATCAGGGTAAGGACAAAGGCAGAAAGTGGTGTTAACCAGCGCTTATAACGCTCAAAAAGCAAGTCATTCATGATTCCGCTTCCTCTGATTCTTTCTTTCTTTATTTTTACGGCCAGCTCCTTATTGCTCATGTTCTCGTAGATGTTGTCATAAGCAGAGAAATCGTCAGGACGCATGTCCAGGACAGTATCTTTGCTCATGCTCGTCCCTGTGATCATCGTCTCCTTAAAGCCATCTATGAGTCTTATAGAGTAATTGGTCAGTTTCCATGATCTCTTTACAGAATCCCATTTGATCTCTTCTGCAACAAGCTTTTTAGTGAGTACATCACCTTTAAAATTGTCCAGAGAGAAGCGTGTTCCGGTTTTGCTTCTATTGTCAAAATTATCCATGTAAATGTAGGTCTTGTCGTCCAGCTTCATGTGAATGTTGTTCTTGCTAGACGGCGCATTTTTCTTTACATATGTGTTTTCAAAGCTGTTTTTAAGCTGATTGGTATGGGGTAAAATGTATAGATTAGAGGCAAGATTGACTGCAAATATGATGAAGGCGGAAACAAAATAAGGCATCAGAAAGCGGTTGAAGCTAACCCCGCCACTTAAAATAGGCACAATTTCAGTCTGGTCAGCCATTTTCGCGGTAAAGAATATCACCGCTATAAAGTTGATCAGTGGCGAAAGCATATTGACGTAGAAGGGGATAGAGCCGGCGTAATACAGGCTGATCACCTGCCAGAAAGTGAGATTCGCACTCAGGAAATCATCCAGCTTTTCCGACAAGTCAAAGATCACGATGATGATTACAAACAGCGTTAGGGTATACAAGAACGTACCCAGGTATTTGCTGATGATGTACCAATCAATGATTTTAATCCTGTCTTTGAAGAAGCTCATTTATAATTTATTCCCTAAGATAGTGACCATTTTGTTTTTCCATGCATAAAACTCTCCGCTGATGATCTTTTCCCGCGCTTCTTTAACCAGCCACAGGTAAAAATGGAGGTTGTGAAGTGTGGCTATCTGTGCGCCAAGCATTTCTTTTGAATGCATCAGGTGCCTTAGATATGCTTTGGAATACACCTGGTCGGCATGAAGATCGCTTTCAGCATCAATAGGAGACAGGTCGTCCGCCCATTTTTTATTGCCGATATTGATGATCCCGTTTCTTGTGAACAACATTCCGTTACGTGCATTTCTGGTTGGCATTACACAATCGAACATATCTACACCTAAAGCAATGTTTTCCAGTATGTTGATGGGTGTGCCGACGCCCATAAGGTAACGTGGTTTCTCGTAAGGTAGTATATCGCATACGACTTCTGTCATGCCATACATTTCTTCTGCCGGTTCTCCAACGGAAAGTCCGCCGATCGCATTACCCTCGCGCTCCATAGAGGCGATAAATTCTGCAGATTTTACCCTGAGATCTTTATATACAGAACCCTGGACGATAGGGAAAAGTGTCTGGTTGAAACCATATTTGGGTTCAGTGCTGTCAAATCTTGCACAGCAGCGTTTCAGCCACCTGTGCGTCATGTTGATAGATGAGGCAGCATATTTGTAATCACAAGGATAAGGTGTACACTCATCGAATGCCATGATGATATCGGCACCAATGGTACGCTGGATGTCCATCGCAATTTCAGGCGTGAAAAGGTGTTTCGAACCATCAATATGAGAGTTAAAAGTCACACCTTCTTCTTTAATTTTTCTTACTTTACTTAAAGAATATACCTGGTAACCTCCGCTATCTGTAAGGATAGGACGGTCCCAGCCGATGAATTTATGCAGTCCGCCAGCCTTTTCCAGTATCTCCAGACCCGGACGGAGGTATAAATGGTAGGTGTTTCCAAGGATGATTTTGGCATCGATGTCTTGTTTCAGTTCGCGCTGATGAACGGCCTTAACCGTGCCAGCGGTACCTACAGGCATGAAAATAGGTGTCTGGATTTCTCCATGATCCGTGGTAACTGTTCCTGCTCTTGCTTTGGAATGTATGTCTTTTGCCTGTAAACTAAACTTCATAATCTTGCCTTCAAAAAATCTGGGCAAAAGTAGCAAAAAAACCAGTTAAAAATGAGAAATTTGCCGGTTACAAAAATACATCGTGGAATTAACCTTAATAGAGAGCAGTCTGCTCGGCGCTTTAATCTTTTGTTTTTTAATACAGTTATACTTTAGTCTTTTCGTACACTTAAAATTAGCGCTGGTCAAAATTGAACCAATAGCTGAGTCGGGCAGGAAACCGCTGAGCGTGATCATCTGTGCGCGCAATGAAGCGGAGAACCTGCGACAATATTTACCCGTGGTTCTGGAACAGAATTATCCTGATTTTGAGGTGGTTGTTGTGAATGACCGCTCATGGGACGGCACAAGGGATCTTTTGGAGGAATTCTCCAAACAGCATAAACGCCTTAAGGTAGTTACGATTGCTGAAGGAGAGAAGTTCATCGCAGGAAAGAAGTTTGCGGTGACTATGGGTATTAAAGCAGCAGCGCATGAATGGTTGGTGTTTACCGATGCAGATTGTGTGCCGGCATCTCCAAACTGGCTTTTGGGAATGCAGCAGCCTGCTGATGAAAAGACTGAAATTTTGCTCGGATACTCACCTTATCTAAAAAGGAAGGGTATTCTGAATGCTTTAATTCGTTTTGAAACCTTTTTTACAGCGGTTAATTACCTCGCTTTCGCTATAAAAGGGATGCCATATATGGGCGTTGGACGTAATATGGCTTACAAAAAGTCCCTGTTTTTTAAAAATAAAGGCTTCGCTGCACATATGCATGTTCCGTCCGGAGATGACGATTTGTTTGTAAATGCCCATGCAACTAAACGCAATACAGAAATCTGCTTTCATAAAGACGCACACGTGTGGACTGAGCCCAATACCAGTTTTAGAGCTTACCTGAGGCAAAAGAAGAGGCATTTTGGAGCAGGTAAATTATATAAAGGTAAGCATAAATTTATCCTTTCTTTGCAGATCATATTTCAGTTTCTGTTTTATGCATTTTTTGCGGCATTGATGTTCTTCAAGCCTGCCATGTATATCGCTCTAGGTGTTCTGGGTCTGAGTATCATCATCAGGTGCTTTATTTATCCGAGATTGCTGAAACGCCTTAATTATGGTAAATTGAGCATTTGGTTTCCGCTTCTGGATGTGCTGTTGTTCATTTTTCTGGTGTTTAACGCCATTGTATCTATATTTGTTAAAAAAGTAACGTGGAAATAAAGTCGACATTAATACAAAAGTATTTCAAGGAGTTAACTGACAAGCAAATTGCCCAGTTTGATCAGCTGTATGATTTATACAGTTTCTGGAACGCCCAGATCAATGTAATATCAAGGAAAGATATTGATGAACTTTATGAACGTCATATCCTTCATTCGTTGGGGATTGCGAAGTTTTGTACGTTTAAACCTGGCGAAAAGGTGCTTGATGTCGGTACTGGCGGAGGGTTTCCCGGTGTTCCTCTGGCGATTTTATTTCCGGAAACACAGTTTCATCTGGTAGACTCCATTGGAAAGAAAATTAAAGTCGTGACTGAGGTTGCTACTGCCTTAGGCCTTCAGAATCTAAAAGCAAGTCATTTGAGAGCGGAGCAGGTAACGGATAAGTATGATTTTGTAGTTTCCAGAGCAGTTACCCGTCTGATTGATTTTTATCCATGGGTAAAAGGAAAGTTCAATAAAGATTCGAAGAATGCGATCCCAAACGGGATACTTTATTTAAAAGGTGGAGATCTGGCAGAGGAAATTGCTGAATCAAGGCTAAAAGCGGAATTGTATCCGCTTTCAGCCTATTTTAATGAAGAGTTTTTTGATACGAAATATGTAGTATATATACCACAGTAAGAGATTTAATATCCTCTGGTAAGTCTTGCGAACGGGTTACTCACCTTTTCGTTTATTACCTGGATGTGTGGGATGGAAATCATATTTCTTAATATCTGTTTCAGATTTTTTAGTTTCAGATTTGGGCTGTGGTGGCGGTACGTCGTATACTACTTCGTTGCTTACTACTTCTACTTTTTTTGGCCTTGGCGGTGTAAACTTAACCTGGTCTCTTTTTACTACTGGTGGTGGAAATTTCACCTGATCTACCTTCGGTGGTGGTGGTTCTACCGGCGGCGGCGGCGGCACCTCATTTTTATTTACCACATCAGGCTTTACAATTGGCGGTGGGAATTTAACCTGATCACGTTTGGGCGAATTTTTCGCTTTTGGTGGCGGGAATTTAACTTTCACTTGTTTTGGAGGAGGTGGTGGAACCTGCTCCTGTTTCGTGACATTTACTTTCTTTGCGGTTTTAGGTTCCTGATTCATTGCATAATCAGTCCTGTATTTCTCCGGATACAGGTCTACTAATACATAATCTTTACTAAATGCAAGTGTCGATGCGCAGAGCATCCCCCCGGCAATCGGGATCGCCAGTAGCAGTTTGAGCCGTGCCCGTCCCGCTGATTTTTTTTGGTTTAACATGTTAATTCTCCTTTTTAATATTGATTGATTGAATATTTGATTGGTAAGTTGGCTCGGAACATTTCCAAAGGAATTCTGGATTAAAAGCATTGCATAATCGTGTTTTGGAATGTCTGAAACCGTGGTTAGGTCATCGGCAATATACTCGTGGATTAATTTAATATCCTTTTGGATTACCCAGGTAATTGGATTAAACCAGTTTAGGATTTGAATAAGCTCGAAAAAGAGGATATCTAAGCTATGGTTTTGTGAAATGTGGACCATTTCATGTTTTAAGATGGTATTCTTTTCTTTGATTGAGGGATTGATAAACAGCATATTAAAGAATGAAAATGCTGTTACCGAATTATCCAGGTCTACCAGAATAATTTTTCCCTGTCTTTGTTTTTTTGCAGCTGTTGCAAGCGATATTACCCCGTATAGGTTGTAGGCGAGTCGCGCAAGAAAACCCAATGCGATAAGCAGATAGCTCCAAGTTATAACTTGATTGATATTGATGAAGGGATTCCCGCTGGTTTTGCTTATTTCCGGACCACCATCACCGAATTGTTTGCTGCTATTAGTACTTAACAGTTCGTTTAGGTAACCAACCTGCAGTAAGGGCAATGCAAAGGCAAATAACGTTGCACTAAGCAAGTAATACCTGTTTATGGTGTAGAACGTTTCCTTGTGCAGAAATAATCGGTAAAACCCATAGAATACAGCCAGATACAGATTGGCTTCCAATAAATAATACAACCAGTTCATCATTTCTTGTTTTTAAGTTTTTCAGCCATCTGGATCAATTCATCCAGTTCATCCATGTCCATGTTTTTTTCCTTTACGAGAAAAGAAACCAGACTTTGATAGGAATTTTCGAAGTAATTGTTCATCACTTTGTCAAATGCAAAATGCTTGTATTGCTCTTCAGAGATTAATGGGAAGTAAATATGCGTATTCCCTACAGCCTTATGATCTACAAAGCCTTTGCTTTCCAATACCCGGATTACGGTAGATACGGTATTATAGGCAGGCTTTGGCGGCATCATTTTCTCGATTACTTCCTTCACCAGTCCCTCTTTTATTTCCCATAAAATCAGCATTACCTGCTCTTCCGCTTTTGTAAGTTCTCTCATCATTGAATCAAATATTAATGTTACTTAAAGCTACTACTATTTTTATAGTTTGCAAACTATTTTAATAGTTTAATTTTAAGTACCTGTTTTTTAGTGTTTTAAAATTTGTTGTTGGTTCTGCTTTATATTATTTGTGAATTTTGCCAATGAGTTTAATCCACAACATCGCCCTGACCTTCATACCTGAAGTGGGGCACGTAACAGCAAAAAATCTGCTTGGTCATTTCGGTTCAGCTGAGGCCATATTTAAAGCAAAAAGGCATGAGCTACTACAGGTATCGGGTATTGGTCCGCAAACAGCGGGTCATATCTTAAATAACAATGCGCTACAGGAAGCAGAAAAACAGCTCAGATTTGTCGAACAGCACCAGGTGAAGGTCCTGTTTTTTACTGATGATGATTATCCAAAGCGATTGCGCAATTGTTTTGATGCACCTATACTGCTGTATTATAAAGGTACTGTTGACTTAAATCATCCAAGGATAATCAGTGTGGTAGGAACCAGGAGGGCTACAGAATATGGGCGACAACTCTGCCGGCAGTTGGCTGAAGCGCTGGCCTCTTATAATGTAATCATCGTAAGTGGTCTCGCATTTGGGATCGATATCGCCGCGCATAAGGAAAGTCTGGCCAACGATATACCGACCATAGGTGTTTTGGCGCATGGTTTAGATAGAATTTATCCACCTTTACATCAGCCGGTTGCTCAAAAAATGGCCTTAAATGGGGGGTTATTGACCGAGTTTCCCTTGAAAACCATTCCCGATAAAGAGAATTTTCCACAGCGGAACCGAATCATTGCCGGTATATCTGATGCAACCATTTTAGTTGAAGCGACGGCAAAAGGAGGAGCGCTCATCACCGCAGATATAGCAAATTCTTACAACAGAGATGTTTATGCTTTTCCGGGCAGGGCGACGGACGTTTCATCTGAAGGATGTAATTTCCTCATTAAAACCAATAGAGCCGCGTTGATCAATCATACAAAAGACCTCATTTATCAACTTGGATGGGAGGAAATGACACCTAAGAAAATACAGCAGATCCAGTTGCCTCTTGGCTTATCAGAAGAAGAGCTGAGGGTTGTTGAATTGTTAAAGATATCATCGGCAAGAATAGATGAATTGTCCATACAATCGAATATCCCTCAAAGTAAGTTGGCGATGTACCTTTTAAACCTGGAAATGCAAGGAATATTGGTGGCTTTACCCGGTAAAGTTTACAGACTCAATTAAGATATTTTCTTTTTCACCTTATAATGTTTGTTTTTTATCCTACTTGTTCAGTAGATTAAAATATAGTGTTGTTATTTTTGTTTATTTAATATTATATTTTGATTTTCTGTTTATAAATAAAATTCCAATCTTCAATATGTATTTTTGTGTCATGTGGTACAACAATATTTTAGAGACAATAGGCAATACTCCTTTGGTAAAATTGAATAATATTACCAGGGAGATACCCGCCACTGTGCTGGCAAAAATCGAAACGACCAATCCCGGGAATTCCATTAAGGACCGGATGGCTGTTAAGATGATTGAGGATGCAGAAAAGAGTGGAAAGCTGAAACCGGGCGGTACAATTATAGAGGGAACATCAGGAAATACCGGGATGGGACTTGCTATGGCTGCGATTATCAAAGGTTACAAGTGTATTTTTACCACTACGGATAAACAATCTAAGGAAAAGGTGGACGCATTACGTGCATTTGGTGCTGAAGTAATTGTTTGTCCTACGAATGTTGAGCCCGAAGACCCACGTTCTTATTACTCTGTTTCCTCACGTCTGGAACGGGAGGTGCCGAACTCCTGGAAGCCTAACCAGTATGATAATCTGGCCAATAGTCAGGCTCATTACGAGCAGACAGGTCCTGAGATCTGGGCGCAAACTGAAGGAAAAATAACCCATTTGGTAGTAGGTGTAGGTACGGGAGGTACCATATCAGGTACCGGAAAATACCTGAAAGAACGGAATCCAAATATCAAAGTTTGGGGTATTGATACTTATGGTTCAGTATTTAAGAAGTTTAAAGAAACCGGAATACTGGATAAAAATGAGATTTACCCTTACATTACCGAGGGCATTGGAGAAGATTTTCTGCCTAAGAACGTAGATTTCGATATCATCGACCTTTTTGAAAAGGTAACTGATAAAGATGCGGCATTGATGACCCGGGACATTGCACGTAAAGAAGGGATCTTTGTGGGCAATTCAGCTGGTTCAGCAATCGCCGGCCTATTGCAATTGAAAGATCAATTGAAGCCTGAAGATGTAGTTGTTGTGATTTTTCATGATCATGGCAGCAGGTATATGGGTAAAATGTATAATGAGGACTGGCTGAGGGAAAGAGGGTTCTTAAAAGATGAAAAACTAACTGCCAGATCAATTATTTCTAAGAAGGAATCTGCAGAAATAGTGACCATCGATTGTGAAAAAACACTTTTGGAAGCCATAAATACCATGCATAGCCTGAACATTTCTCAAATTCCGGTTACCCAAAAAGAAATGGTTGTCGGAAAGCTGGTAGATGGAGATATTCTAAAAGCATTGATGGAAAACCCTTCTTTAAAGTCGGCGAAAGTAGAAGAAATCATGTCGGCAAGTTTCCCGTTTGTCGACCTAAATACATCTATTGATCGTATTTCAGCGTTGATCAACAAGGATAATAGTGCAGTGTTGGTAGAGACTGAGGCAGGAAAGATTGAGATCATCACGCAGTACGACATCATTAATGCCATTTCGGCTTAACAAGTTTGGTAAACATAAAAAAAGCCTCTTTAAAGAGGCTTTTTTTATGCATAATTAATTTTAATGACTTGGTGCAGCGGCATCTACACGTTTAATCTGTGCGCCTATCGCACGCAGGCGGGTATCAATGTCCTGATAACCACGCTCTATCTGTTCAATATTGAAAATCGTAGACTTTCCTTCAGCAGACAAAGCTGCAATGAGCAGTGAAACACCTGCACGGATATCTGGAGAAGTCATGCTGATTCCTCTCAGTTTATATTTTTTATCAATACCGTTTACAGTTGCCCTGTGCGGATCACAAAGAATAATTTGTGCACCCATATCAATCAGTTTATCTACGAAGAACAGCCTGCTTTCAAACATTTTCTGGTGAATAAGCACATTCCCTCTGGCCTGAGTGGCTACTACCAATACGATGCTCAGCAAGTCAGGAGTAAAGCCCGGCCATGGAGAATCAGCAATAGTTAGCATAGAACCATCTATAAATGATTCGATTACATAATGTTTTTGAGACGGAATATAGATGTCATCACCTTTTCGTTCGAATTTGATGCCTAATTTTTTGAATACATCAGGAATTACACCCAATTCATCATAACATACGTTTTTGATAGTGATTTCCGACTCTGTCATGGCTGCTAAGCCAATGAAAGAACCAATTTCAATCATATCCGGCAGCATTCTATGCTCAGTTCCGCCCAGCGCGCTTACGCCTTCAATGGTCAATAAATTAGAGCCGATACCTGAGATTTTTGCACCCATACGGTTCAGCATTTTACACAATTGCTGTAAATATGGCTCGCAGGCAGCATTATATATGGTTGTAGTTCCTTTTGCAAGTACAGCAGCCATAACAATATTGGCAGTACCAGTTACAGAAGCCTCATCCAGAAGGATATAAGCGCCTTTCAAATTGGTAGCATCTACATTAAAGAACTCTTTTTTAGTATCGTACACAAATTTGGCACCTAGCTTTTCAAAGCCTAAAAAGTGTGTATCCAATCTTCTTCTTCCTATTTTATCACCACCTGGTTTAGGAATAGCAGCTGTACCGAACCGGCCCAGAAGTGGGCCAACGATCATAATTGAACCTCTTAAACCACCACCTTTTGCCTTAAACACATCGGAAGTGAAGAAGTTTTGGTTGATATTTTTAGCTTCAAAAGTGTAAGTGTCTTTAGACAGGCGTTCCACAGTAACTCCCATGTCGCCAAGGAGTTCGATCAGTTTGTTTACATCCTTAATGTCTGGGATGTTGCTGATCGTCACTTTTTTATCTGTCAGTAAAACAGCGGCAATAATTTGTAAGGCTTCATTCTTTGCCCCCTGAGGCTGAATTTCTCCTTTTAATTTCTTTCCACCAATGATTTCAAATGCGTTCATATTTGTAAATAAAGGGATCTATGTTAAAAAGTATGGTGAATTTTAATGTCTTTGCTTCGGATTGTTATTGCGCTGACGGTTATTGTTGTTGTTATTGTTGTTTTGTCTGCCTTTATTGTTGTTCTGTCTGCCGCGATTGTTGTTATTACTTTGTCTGGCAACCACCGGAGGTTTAAATTCAACCTTGGCCAGGTTTACATTTTCATCCAGCTCCAATGCCCCGTTAGATAATTCCCTTAAATTTTTAAGGATGGTTTCATCTGCTACACTGTCTTTATTCCAGGTTACATAAGCCATTTTCATGAAGTTGGCGATGCCCTGCACCATTGCAGCACGACGTTCAGGTTCGTCTACAGCCTTTGCTTTTTCGATCATCACCTCCACAGTTTTGCCGTAGTGTTTGTATCTGATTTTTTGCTGAGGATAACCAATATGGTCAGGCTTTATCAACGCAGCTTCAGGAGTAGGTTTAGGATATGGACTGTCTACATCTATCTGGTAACCAGATATGATGTGGAGGTGATCCCAAAGTTTGTGTTTGAAATCGGCAACATCACGTAAATGTGGATTTAAAAAGCCCATCAGATCAATTACAGCCTGCGCATATTTATTGCGCTCTTCACGATCTGGTAGCTCTATGATATATTTCACCATATTCTGAACATTGCGGCCATACTCTGCCAATATCAGTTCATTTCTTGTGGTATTATAATCGAAATTCATTCTTGTTTTATTTCTATGGCTGTCTGTTATCCATTGATAACGAGCAAATGCCAGTTTTTATATAATAGTTCTTTAGTAGGAAGCCAAAAGCTTATACAGAGATAGCAAATATATGGCTTATTTCACAATTCGCAATTTAGCAAATTTTAATAACAACTGCTTGTTACCCAATCCCTGGAAAAATACGGTTGCTTTTACGTCGGGCAAAGTACCTTCCAGACTCACGATTTTACCGAATCCAAACTTCTCATGTTCTACATCCATACCATTCTGGAAAGCATTTGCCGGATCTGGTGCAAATCCCGGAGTAGGCACGTGTGCTTTTGGTAATAAAGAAGTGGTTTTAGGTCGCGGCGCAGCAGCGCTGGCAGTACCGGATGAAGATGAACCTGATGACATTGCAGGTTTTGGTTTACTGAAGCTATCTCTCTGCTGTGTCCAGGTTCGTCTTTCATTGTCAAAGCTGTCTTCCCCGAAATTATTCTTCGTAGGTTTTACCACCTCCAGCTCCAGGTATTTTGCATTGATTTCATTAATGAAGCGGCTTGGTTCACAGTTGGTCAGCGTTCCCCAGCGGTAACGTGATGTTGCGTACGTTAGCGTAAGTTTCTTTTCAGCCCTTGTAATTGCTACGTAAAACAAACGGCGTTCTTCTTCCAGATCAGTCCGCGAATTCAGACTCATCTGCGAAGGGAATAGATTCTCTTCAAGGCCTACGATAAATACGTTCTTGAATTCCAGTCCTTTAGAAGAGTGAATGGTCATCAGCGAAACCGTATCTTTGTTCTTATCATCACCACGGTCATCGTTGGTCAGCAATGCGATATCCTGCATAAAAATGGCCAGGCTACGGTCTTCAATGTCTTCACGTTCAGCAAATTCTTTGATACCGTTTAGCAATTCCTGTATGTTTTCATAACGGCTGCGACCTTCAATGCTATCGTCCGTATGTAATTCTTTTAATATCCCTGAATGCTGCGCAATGTATAACGCAGTCTCATAAGCGTCAAGCTTTTTAGCTTCTGCCGCAAAACTTTGGATCAGCATTGCAAAATCATTCAGTTGGTTGGCAATTCTGCCCTCAATGTATTGCTGAGGATTACAGATGACCTGCCACATGGTGATGTCGTGCTTATCAGCAGCCACAATGATCTTCTCTACGGTAGTATCACCTAAGCCACGGCGGGGATAATTGATCACCCTTTTAATTGCCTCTTCATCAGAAGGATTAAAGGTCAGTCTGAAATAGGCGATCAGATCCTTGATCTCCTTACGCTGATAGAAGGATAGTCCGCCATAGATCTTGTATGGTACATTGAGCTTTCTCAAAGCCTCCTCCATGGCCCTTGACTGCGCATTCGTTCTGTACAAAATTGCAAAGTCCTGGTAGTCGTAGCCCTTTGATGAGCGTTCCTGGACGATGGCCTCAGCCACCAGCTTACCTTCCTCATTGTCGGTAAAGGCACGCTGAACTTTTATCCTGTCGCCAGATTCATTGTCAGAGAATACATTTTTCTCCAGCTGATTTTTATTGTTGGCAATGATACTGTTTGCCACCTCCACAATATTTTGAGTAGAGCGGTAGTTTTGTTCCAGTTTATAAACCTGTAATTCAGGATAATCACGTTCGAAATTCAGGATGTTCTGAATATTTGCACCACGGAAAGCATAAATACTCTGCGCATCATCACCCACCACGCAGATGTTCTGATAGGCAGCAGCCAGTTTTTTCACGATCGTATACTGTGAAAAGTTGGTATCCTGGTACTCATCCACCATCAGGTATTTAAATTTTTGCTGATACTTGTTCAACACATCAGGATGATTTTTCAGCAACACATTGGTTTTGAATAGTAAATCATCAAAGTCCATAGCGCCTGCTTTAAAGCATCTTTTGGTATAGGTCTCATAAATGACACCCATTAACGGGCGCTTATTACTGTTGTCTTCGGCCTGAATTTCAGCACTCTGCATATATTCAGAGTAAGAAATCAAATTGTTTTTGGCAGATGACATCCTGTTGTATACAAAATTGGCATTGTATAGCTTGTCGTCCAGCTGCATTTCCTTCAATATAGACCTGATCAGACTTTTACTGTCGTCGGTATCATAGATCGTAAAATTTGAAGGATAACCAATTTTATCAGCTTCAACTCTCAATATTTTTGCAAATACCGAGTGAAAAGTACCCATCCAGATGTTTTTAGCCTCAGCGCCTATTACCTTCATGATACGCTCACGCATGTCTTTCGAAGCCTTGTTGGTAAAGGTTAGTACCAGGATATTGAATGGATCCACACCTTTTTGAATAAGATGGGCTACTCTATAGGTAATTACACGTGTTTTACCTGATCCCGCACCGGCCACAATCATTGCCGGGCCTTGTGTGTTTTCTACTGCTGCGCGTTGTTGGGGGTTTAAACCTGCTAAATAATCCAAAATCAGTTCCTGCTGTTTAAAAATAAGCTATTGAAAAAGTATAATCTTTTTAGAATACAAACTTAGGAAATTCTATGCTTTTTATTGGCCTACATCCAATCTTTTTCCGAACACTCTACCTGGTATGTCCAATAATTTACCAATTGCCGAATACGGGTATAATTTCCATATTTAAAATGAAGTATCCCTGCAGCGGTATGTACTATAAGGTGTCCTACATCCGCTTTCTTGTGCCAGAAATATTGTTTGGCGGTAATGGCCTGTATCTTATAAGGTTCAATGATCTCATGTTCAACATCCCATATTCCGCTTCTCTTGATGATAAACTGCTCGTTCACATAAAGTCTGTGACGTTTGAATTCAAAATATAGCATCGTACCCACCAGTGGGATATAAGGTATCATTACCCAAAAATAGGCGCGATAAGGCTGATGAATAAGTCCGGTGATGATAAACAAAGCAACAGGAAGTACAATTTTGATCATGCACTGCAGAAAGATAAAACGATAGTTGGGCTTTAATGAGATACCTTTTTCCGGTACTTGTCCCAATATCATTTTTAGCACCTCATCGCGCTCAGCTATGTTACAACCCGGAATTTCTATGTCTGTCTTTTTACTTTCTTCAGTATTTGCTTCATCGAAAGAGGCCTGTCTGATCTTCATGTTCAGCAAGTTCAGTTTTTTCTGAAAATAGTTTTGACTAAAGGCGCTCAGTTGTACTTTATTGGGTTTTAAAAGCGTATTGTGCTTTGTAAATAATCCGGAACTGATTGCCAGCGAGCGTTTTTGCCTTATCATTTCAAACTTGAAATACTTTAAGAAAGTTCTGATGATATTGGTAGTTAAAATAACAATAAGCGCAAAAACAAGTAAAATACATAAGGAAACAAACGTAAAGCCTTTTGTTATTGCTGCGCTGATGTGTTCCCTTTCAATCTCAAATGCATCCGTATAATCTTTAAAAAGCTGCAGCGCGCCGAAAATGAAACCGGAGATCAATAGCAAGCTCGCACCATAATTAGAAGTAATGCCTATTTTGAACAATGTATTCGTACTTAATTTTAATACGGGTGCTTCAATCGGTGTTGTTGACTGTTCAGCGTCGAAAGACGCGGTCGTTTCCTCTATGGAGTCGGACTCCCTGCTCAATAGCTTTTGTTTCAAAAGGGTAGCCGTTTCATGATCTATCGCCTTGATGCTTGCTTCTTTTTTTTCGCTGCCCGCTGTATCAATATCCAGGCTGTAAACGCCAATCATTTGCTGGATCAATGACTGATTGATATTTACCTGCTGGATTTTATTGAGCTGGATGGTTAAGGTAGTTTTATTAAAGATACCTTCATTGATGATGAACTCCTGTTTTTCTTCATCCAAAAAAAAGGTAAATCTTCGGTAGCGTAAATAGGAAATGACTGCTAACACCAAAGCGATCGATACAAACACAGCGATTAGAATGAGTCCAAGATGTCCGGTGCCCTTTGTTTTAATGACAACGAATACCAGTGGAAGTGCAACAGCTCTTACCGTTTTTTGAAAGCTATTGGCAAATAGTACGACAATACCAGAAGCCGATTGTTTTCTTGGTTCAGAAAAATCCTCTATTATGCTTTCCATTTACCTGGCTTCGTTTATTTGTTTCATCAGCAATTCTTTGATGCTTTTTGCATGCGCTATCTCAATGCCTGGTATGTGTAAGCTTCCAGAAGCACCGCCTGCTGTAAAGATTCTCAAAGACCCGAGTCCATATATTCTGGAGAATAAACCCTCGTCAAGTGCAATGTGCTGGATTCTGGAAAATGGGATTATGGTAGTAGATGATGCGATGATGCCATTTCTGTACATGATGTCTTTCTCACGCAATGCAAACCCTCTTTTTTTGACACTTAAGCGGTAAAAAAAAAGAAGCAGAACTGCAAAGACCAGGTAAATGGATACTATAATGTATATATATGTTCTGGCTCCTGTGCTCAAAATCAAAAGTGTGACAAGTCCTGCAGCAATGATCAGTAAAAAGATAGCGATATTGATCAAAACAACATTCCAGTATTTGTGATGTAGCGCGGTTAATGATACTTCCTCATATTTTGGGAGTGAATTGGTATCTAAAGTAGCGTTCGTAAAATCCAGCATCTGTATCTGATTATGATAAGTAACGAAGTTAAAAATAATTTGCTCATTCTCCGTTGTATGCCTTAGGTATGCATTCGAATCAGCTAGAGTGTCTTGAGGATTCTGTCATTCCCAATCTATTTATCCAAAAATGTTCCAAACCGCTCATAATGGCAGGTATAACCATTCGGATGTTTTTGTAAATAATCCTGGTGTTCTTCTTCTGCTGGCCAAAACTTCACATAAGGCTCTAGCTTTGTCACTACTTTTCCATCCCATTTATTTGAATTATCCACAATGCCTATCACTTCTTGAGCTATTTGTTTTTCCTCATCATTTTGATAAAAGATAGCCGAACGGTAGCTTGAGCCTCTGTCGTT
The DNA here is from genome assembly GCF_005116445.1 of Pedobacter frigoris. Lineage (GTDB taxonomy): Bacteria > Bacteroidota > Bacteroidia > Sphingobacteriales > Sphingobacteriaceae > Pedobacter > Pedobacter frigoris. The sequence goes on along the minus strand of NZ_SWBQ01000003.1, from coordinate 650,895 downwards.
TCCTTGTCTATCCACCGTGGTTGGATTGTGGATGCGATAAAAATAATCCAGTATTTCTTTGAAACTGGTTTCGGTGCTATCGTAGGTTATTTCAATGCCTTCGGCGTGCCTGGGATGATTTCGGTAAGTTGGGTTTTCATTTTCGCCACCAATGTAGCCCACTTCAGTATCTAATATTCCTTTTTGTTTTCTGAAAAGATCTTCCATTCCCCAGAAACATCCACCTGCGATGTATACTTTTTTACCATTTTCCATATTTTTATTATTTGTCTGTATATTAAGATTTTTTGTTTCTTTTTCCTTATTTCCAGTTGTGCCGCATGCCATAAAGGTAGCCAGCAGAAGCAAAGACGGAAACAGGCTGAAAATTTTCATTTTTGTATTCATAATTTTTTAATTGTTATCATTCTCTATTCATTTATTTCTGTTGTTCGTCATAAGGCTTTGACAAAAGTTGACGTTTTGGGTTGACGGATTTCATCTTTATGAATCAAACCTTTACAAAACACGTTAAAATCGGTTATGTTTTAGAAAATTCCCTGAAGAAAATCGTTAAAACTTATTTGAAGTTGGAACTGTCGCTTTATATTGGAGGAAAACTGATGGAGGTATATGTTTCGGTAATTTCGGAGGTTAGGATGGAGGTTGCATATAGTCAGTATCTCGGTAGGCTTATAGTGTCTTAAGCGCGCGTTTTTTTGCCTTTTTCGCTTAGTGTAAAAGATACGTAAAAACCCTTTTTTTTAGGGTGTTAACCGCATTTTATACTAAAAACCATGCTAAAAATTTACAAATACTGTTAATTGTGATTATTCTTTCATTAAAAACAGGAATATTTCCTGAAAAGCACTAATGTCAAAATTCAAATCATTAAAGCACAGAACTTTGACTCGTCAATAAACCAAATATACCTAGTTAATGGAAACACCCCAAGTGCATAATTTCGGAGCAGGGCCTTGCATCCTGCCAAAATCAGTAATGGAACAGGCTGCCAGTGCGGTGATCAATTGGAACCAGAGCGGACTTAGTATCCTTGAGGTTTCTCACAGGTCTCCTGAATTTGAATCCGTAGTGCTTAAAACTCAGCTTTTGGTTCGGGAGCTGCTGAAAGTTCCTGATGATTATTCTGTTTTGTTTTTACAGGGCGGTGCAAGTACCCAGTTTTCTATGATCCCCCAAAGCTTTTTAAAGACAAAGGGTGCTTATCTGGATACCGGCTATTTTGCACAAAAAGCAATTAAAGAAGCTAGGTTTTACGGGGATGTACAAATAGTGGCATCATCAAGGGATAGAGATTATACTTACGTCCCGGATTGCGACAATATTCATTACGACGCAGACTATATTCACACGACATCAAATAATACGATAGAAGGAACGGAGATTTTCAATTTCCCTAAGCTTGGTATCCCTCATTTTTGTGATATGTCTTCGGATATCTTTTCGAGACCGGTCAATGTAAGGGATTTTGATCTGATCTATGCAGGAGCTCAAAAAAATATGGGGCCTGCGGGAATGACGATGATTATCGTGAGAAATGCACTGCTAAAAACGGTAGACAAAACACTGCCTTCTATGTCTGATTACAGGGTTTTTCGTGACAATAACAGCCTCTACAATACACCACCGGTGTTTTCGATTTATGTTTCCATGCTGAACCTGATCTGGCTGAAGGATAAAGGCGGTGTTGAGGGCGTGGAGCAGCTAAACATTAGGAAGGCAAATACTTTGTATGCCGAAATAGACCGAAATACATTGTTTTATGGCCTGGCAAATGTAGCTCACCGCTCTCGTATGAATGTTACTTTTAAAATGAAAGATCCTTCGTTGGAGCGTGAATTCCTGGATTTTGCCGCTGAACGAGGTGTGGTGGGTATTAAAGGATACAGGACTGTTGGTGGCTTCAGAGTATCATTATACAATGCATTGCCGTTAAATAGTGTGAATATACTGGTAGCAGCCATGCGGGATTTCGAAGGGTTGAAATATTCATCTTCGATAATTTCTAATACTGAGAAAGAACTGAATAAAGCTGAGCTTTATGCGTGACCTGAGGATAACCAAATCGATTACCAACCGTACTGAAGATTCTTTGTTCAGGTACCTTAGCGAGATCGGTCAGATCAATATGATAGATGCCAAGGAAGAAGTTTTGCTGGCTAGGAAAATCAGAGAGGGTGACCAGTCAGCCGAAAACAGGCTTATTTCTGCCAATCTACGTTTCGTAGTTTCCTGCGCAAAGAAATACCAGCATCTGGGTTTAAGTATGGGAGACTTAATTAGTGAAGGGAATCTCGGTCTGATCAAAGCAGCACGTCTTTTTGATGAAACAAGGGGTTTTAAATTCATCAGTTATGCTGTTTGGTGGGTGAGACAGGCCATGATAAGTGCCCTAAACGAACAAGTCAGGATCATTCGCGTTCCGATGAACCAGCAATTGGGTATGAATGCAATCAGTATAGAGGCGCAGAAGCTGGAACAAATCCTGGAACGTGAACCTACATTGGAAGAACTTTCGGAAGCGATCGGCAAAAAGCAAAGTCAACTTACTGAATACATTCAGTCAAACGCACGTACAAAATATCTTGAGGATCACCTTCCGTCGGGGGACAGTGAATGCAATACTCTGCTGAACTTTTTGCCTGAAGAAGGTGGAGATCATACTGGCGAATGGATCAGGAAGGAAGCATTGAGTCTGGAGTTTAATATACTGTTGTCCAGATTGAGCCCTAGAGAACAAAAGATTTTGAGGTTATCTTTTGGACTGGGAGGTTATCCGCCCCTGGAAAACGAAGATATTGCGATTAGACTGGGACTTTCCAAAGAAAGAGTCCGACAACTGCGGACAGGTGCCATTCGTAAACTGAAAGGTATTCCCGAGGCTTTAAGACTCAGAGAGTATGCTTAGTACCAATGATATATGCTCCATTGTCTTTCTCATAATTGTTATTTTGCTGGTTGTGGCTTATAAAATGGGCAGCATTAACAGGGTGGCTGAAGAAGAAGACGATTCTCACTGGCTATAGCTTGAATGAGGTTTCATATTTAGACTCTGCGATAACAAACATACTTTTGACTGATGCGATGTTGGGTAAGATGGAAAGTTTTTTCATAATGAAATCATTGTAGTCGTCGATATCGCCGACTACTACTTTTAAAATGAAGTCATTTTCTCCACTTACGTGAAAGCATTCCATCACTTCTTCGAAAGCATTGGTGTTTTGCTGAATGTCGACCAGTGCTTCAAGGTTACAGTTGTTTATTTTTATCAATGTAAATACGGCCAGGCCACGTCCGACCCGTTTGCGGTCAAGCAGGGTGACAAACTTTTTGATGATGCCATTTTCCATTAATTTTCGGACACGTGCCTGCGTAGCGGATAAAGATTTATTGGTTTTGTAGGCGATTTCCTTGTGGGTTAGCCGCGCATCTTTTTGAATCAGATTGAGAATGCTAATGTCCGTGTTGTCCAGTTCTTTTTGACTCATACTCTACATTTGGTTTGGTAAAGGTATGTAAGTTATTGGGTTTGAAACAACGAGTTTTACATATATTTGCAGAAACTAATTTGTTATGCAAGAGATCAAAAAATATGTTGAAGAGAACAAGCAGCGTTTTTTAGATGAGCTGTTTGAATTATTGCGTTTCCCATCTGTAAGTGCCGATCCAAAATATAAAGGTGATGTGCTGAAAACTGCCGATTTTGTTGCCGCTAAGTTAAGAGAAGCAGGTGCCGATAAAGTGGAAATTTGTGAAACAGCTGGTTATCCTATCGTTTATGGTGAGAAGATTATAGATGAAAAATTACCTACTGTTTTGATCTATGGACATTATGATGTTCAGCCACCAGATCCTTTGGAACTTTGGAAAACTCCTCCTTTTGAGCCTACAGTGCGGGATGGTAAAATTTATGCACGCGGTGCCTGTGATGATAAAGGCCAGTTTTACATGCATGTAAAGGCATTTGAATTGATGATGAAAACAAATACGCTTGCCTGTAACGTTAAATTCATGATTGAAGGTGAGGAAGAGGTAGGTTCTGCAAACCTTGGAATCTTTGTAAATGCTAACGTTGAGCGTTTGAAAGCAGATGTAGTTCTGATCTCTGATACCTCGATGATCAGCATGGAAAATCCGTCGATCGAAACCGGTTTACGTGGTTTGGCTTATATGGAAGTAGAAGTGGTAGGCCCTAACCGCGATTTGCACTCTGGTGTATATGGTGGTGCGGTAGCCAATCCTGCAACGATCCTTTGCAAAATGATCGCTTCATTACATGATGAAGATAACCACATTACCATTCCTGCATTCTATGATAAAGTTGTAGAACTGACAGAGGAGGAGAAAAAAGCATTGAATTCCGCTCCTTTTGATTTGGATGAATATAAAACTGATTTGGATATCAACTCAGAGTGCGGTGAGAAAGGATATTCTACTTTAGAGCGTACCGGAACAAGACCTACTTTAGAGGTTAATGGTATCTGGAGCGGTTATATAGGAGAAGGTGCTAAAACTGTACTCCCTTCAAAAGCAAACGCGAAGATTTCTATGCGTTTGGTGCCTAACCAAAGCTCGGAAGAGATCTCTGAGATTTTCGCAAAACACTTTGAAAGTATTGCCCCTAATTATGTGAAGGTTAAAGTAACAGCACATCATGGCGGTGAACCGGTAGTTACGCCTACAGACAGCATAGCTTATCGTGCTGCGGAAAAAGCCATTGTAGATTCGTTTGGTAAGGCACCTATTCCGACAAGAGGTGGTGGCAGTATTCCTATTGTCGCTTTGTTTGAAAGTGCTTTGGGTATTAAATCTGTATTGTTTGGCTTTGGACTGGATAGTGATGCTTTGCACTCACCAAATGAGAAATACGATATCTTTAATTATTACAAAGGAATAGAGACATTGCCTTTGTTCCATAAGTATTTTGCAGAATTGAGCAAATAAGCTTATTGCTCCAATCTTAATTACCTAAAGCTTATTTTATAAAAACACCAACATTCCTGCTCTCTGCGGATTCAGAAATAGAATCCGGATGTCGATCAGGAACATTGGTGTTTTTATTTTTGGATGCATATTTGAAAGGTGTATTTTTGTAGCATCATGCCACCAGCACCAAGAAAAACACCTGTTTCCCGAAAACCTACTTTCCGCAAGATCTATGAATCAGATGCTTCCGGACGTCCAAGAAGAAAAACTACCCCAAGAAAGAGAAGCACAAAGAAAAAACCATGGCCGGTATGGCTTAAGATTTCAATAGCCGCATTGTTACTGGTGTTGCTTTCTCCATTTTACTATGGGTATGTCATTAAAGGTTCTAGTTCTACATGGCGATGGATCAGAGACATAGGAGAGGATCCCAATTACCGTACCTATAGTAGCTTTGACATTAAGATTCCCAGGGGTTACGGAATTCATGGGATCGACGTTTCTTATTACCAGGGAAAAATAGACTGGAAACAGGTAAAAACCATGAAGGAAGATGATGTAAAGATTGATTTTGCATTCATTAAGGCAACTGAAGGTCTATTTAAAGTTGATCCATATTTTCAGCGCAACTGGCGTGAAGCACCAAAGGCAGGTGTGATCTGTGGTGCATACCATTTTTTTAGGCCGCAAAAGTCGGGAGAGTGGCAGGCAAAGTTCTTCCTGCAGACTGTTAAAATTGAGGCGGGTGATCTTCCTCCCGTGGTAGATATTGAAGAACTTAATGATGTTACTGCTTCAAAGATGCGTGTTCAACTTGCTGAATTTCTAAACTATATTGAAAAGAAGACAGGGGTAAAGCCAATTATCTATACAGGATTGTCTTTTTATAAAGACTACTTGCAAGGTCATTTTGATGAATATCCGCTATGGATAGCACATTACCATCAGCCAAAATTGAAAGTTAGTAAGGCAACAAACTGGCATTTTTGGCAACATTCTGATAAGGCAAGGATATCAGGAATTAATCATGTCGTCGATTTTAATGCGTTTAATGGTGATAGTCTGGCATTTGATAACATGCTGATTAAACGGACAAATTTTTAAAGCAACGGCGACAGCAATCTGGCTGCTTTCTCCAGCAATTGTTTATAGCTCGGCCTGGCAGCCCATTCTTCAGGATCTATTTTTTCAGCATCCTGCAGATCCTGATAGAATACTTCGGTTAGCTCAGTTCCTATTTTGTTGTCATACACAACAGCATTCACTTCAAAATTCAAATCGAAGCTTCTGAAATCCATGTTTGCAGTGCCTATCATAGCTAATTTGCTATCCGATACCAGTGTTTTAGCGTGAACAAAGCCTTTTTTGTACTGGTAAATTTCAACCCCTGATTTTAGCAGGTCATTGTAGTAAGAGCGGGCGGCAGAATTGACCAGCACAGAATCTGATTTTCCGGGCACAAGCAGTTTTACAGCTATCCCACTCAACGAAGCTATACTCAGGGCGTCAAGCAGGCTTTCGCCCGGAATAAAGTACGGGCTGGTGATGAGGATTTCCTTTTCGGCAAGGTTGATAGCCTGGAGGATAGAGAATAAGATGGTAGGCGATTCTGAGTCGGGACCGCTGGCAGCAATCTGTACTATCGTATCGTCTTTGGTGGGCTCAGCAGGCTTCTGAGGGAAAAAATGAGGATCTCTTTTTAGTGGCTCGTCAGTGCAAAAGTTCCAGTCGCACAAAAATAAATACTGAAGGTATTGAGTACCTGGTCCGTCAATCCTTAAATGAGTATCTCTCCAAAATGTCTTTTGCGGCTCATTGCCGTCGTTGATGTACCTGTCGCTCACATTAATCCCGCCGACAAATGAAGTTACGCCATCGATAACAATGATTTTTCTGTGGTTCCTGTAATTTAGCCTGTTGGCCAGCAATATGAAGTGCACCTTTAAGAATGGATAAGCTTCTATTCCATTTGCTCTCAGCTTAGGCACCAGCTTTTTTCGGATATCCCTGCTGCCGAAGTCATCGTAGATAAAGCGCACTTTTATTCCTTCTTTGGATTTTTCTATAAGTGCTTCAGCAAGCTGCTGACCAATAAGATCATCTTCAAATATGTAGTATTCAATATGGATGTGGTGCTTTGCCGCTTTGATGGCCCGGAGTACTTCCGGGAATTTGTGTTCTCCATTGATCAGTAGCTTTACTTCATTGTTGGTTGTTAAGGGGCTCATGGAGTCTTTCAACAGCATGAACGCAAGTTCTTTATTGCTCAGTATTTTATCGTTATTTTCTTGAATCGTCTGCCTGGAGTAGAGCATGAGGTCATCCCTGAACTTTGTTGCCAGTTCGTCGTCTTCATAAAGCTTTTTACTGTACATCTTTCTATGGCGGTAGTTGATACCAAAGAAGAAATAAAATATCATTCCGAAAAACGGGACGAAGACTGCAAAAAGCAGGTAGGCCAGGGTCTTGGTTGTGCTGCGGGTATCGTAGATGATGCGCAGACAAACCAGGCCAAGAGCGATTAAATAAACAATTTCAGCAATGAGCAGCCAATCCAGATTCATAAAAGTATTGCCATTTGTGGCAAAATACAAAAAGCATTTTTAAATTGGCTGTTAACTTGACCCCAAAATATGAGTATAAGGACAGCTGCGGCGGGTGACGCAAAAGCCATTCAAGATTTGATGAACCAGCTTGGTTACCCTACTGAAGATGGTTTTATAGAAAAAAGACTGGAGGTGTTATCCAAAAACCTTGAACATACAGACCTTATTTATGAACTCGAAGGCGCTGTGGTAGGTTTTATATCTATCCATTTTATTCCACAGATCGCTTTTGATGGTGAATATGCTGTCATTAATTATTTTGTTGTGGACGACCAAGTGAGGAGCCAGGGGGTAGGTAAAGCTCTGGAAGAACGTTGTACGGAGCTGGCTACAGCGAGGAAATGCAAACGGATATTGGTCCACAGCAATGCAAGAAGAACTGACGCGCACCGGTTTTACCTCAGACAGGGTTTTATTGAGTATCCGAAGGATTTTATCAAGAAATTACTTTAAGCATCAAATAGTCCATTTTTCGCAGGTTTTAAGAAAAGAAGGATTTGCATCTGCCCCGATGCCGGGTGTTTCGGGAGCGTCTACAAGATAGCCATTATAGGTTAATCCGCCGACTACAGGATCTACGAGGTGCCCCAGCAGGCAGGAATCCATATCGAAGAAAATCACATTTGGACTGGACAATGCAAAGTGGAGGTTGGCGCTTAATGCGATTCTGCTTTCCAGCATTCCGCCAATCATACATTTGGTGCCTGTTTGCAGCGCTATTTCATGAATTTTCTGAGCTTCAAGAATCCCACCGGATTTGGAGAATTTGATGTTTATATAATCGGTAGCCCCGCTATTGATCAGTTTACGCGCGTCATGATGGCTATAGCAGCTTTCATCAGCCATGATCGGGATTGAAGAGTTAGCTTTTAATTCCGGTAGTTTATCATCATACCATGTTCTCATGGGCTGCTCGCAAAACTGGATGTTGAAAGGTTCAAGCATCCCAAGGGCCAATAGCGCATCATCAAAACTCCATCCCTGGTTGGCATCCAATCTTAAACTGACCTCATTTCCAACAGCAGCCCTAATCTGCCGAACGCGTTCTACGTCGGAATGTACGTCTTTTCCAAGCTTGACCTTAACGATACGGCAACCCTTGGCTACAAATGATGAAGCGGCGGCGGCCATGGCTTCCGGGCTGCCAATACCAATAGTCATGTCTGTTTCTATGGTTCGTTTTTCCCCGCCAAGAAATTGGTACAGCGGTTGGCGGGCATGTTTACCTGCGATATCAAACAAAGCCATATCGAAGGCACTTTTAATGGTGCTGTTGTGTGCGGCGTATCCCAGGATGTCATTCATGCGCTCGGGAATATCGAGCGGGTCTTTGCCAATCAATACCTTTGCAAATTCTTTTGCCATTACAATGCAAGTTTCCTGGCTTTCACCGACAATCATCGGAAAAGCAGAACATTCGCCCACGCCATAGATACCATTACTACAGAATATTCTAATGAGCACATTCTGAGCATAATGCATAGTTCCTGTCGCAATTACAAAGGGTTCTGTAGGTATGCTGAACCGGTAGATTTCGATATGGCTGATCTTCATACGGATACTGTTTTATCTAGTAAAAATACAATTAATCTTTACCTTTAGTGTATGAATCATGAACCCAATAGCCTCATTAAGGCATCTTCACCTTATTTGTTACAGCATGCTTATAACCCTGTAAACTGGTATGAATGGGGGACTGAAGCATTGGAGAAAGCCAAAGCAGAAAATAAGCTGATCCTGGTGAGCATAGGCTATTCTGCCTGTCACTGGTGCCATGTGATGGAGCGTGAGAGTTTTGAAAATCACGAAGTGGCAGAGGTTATGAACCAGCATTTTGTATGTATTAAGGTCGACAGAGAGGAAAGGCCGGATATCGATCAGATTTATATGCTGGCCATACAATTGATGACTGGGAGTGGGGGCTGGCCGCTAAATTGTATTTGTCTGCCAGATCAGCGTCCGATTTATGGAGGTACCTATTTTAAAAAGGAAGACTGGATCAACGTCTTGTTAAGCGTGGCAGACTTATGGAAAAATGATCCTGATAAGGCAAAGCAGTATGCGGACAGGTTAACCGACGGTATTCGCAATGCGGAAAAGATTGTCCCGAATCTAAAAGCAGAGGATTATACGGAAGTTCATCTTAGAGAAATAACAGATCCCTGGAAGCGGTATTTTGACATGTCGGAGGGTGGATATAACCGTGCACCTAAATTTCCGCTACCAAATAATTGGCAGTTTATGCTGCGTTACAGCAAGTTGATGAATGACGATGCTACCCATGTATCTGCATTACTCACGTTAGAGAAAATGGCAATGGGAGGTATATACGATCATGTTGGCGGAGGTTTTGCCAGGTATTCTGTGGACGGACAATGGCATGTGCCGCATTTTGAAAAGATGTTGTACGACAATGGTCAGCTGATCAGTCTGTATGCTGAGGCCTACCAATATTCACGCAATCCATTATTTAAAGATATTGTTGCAGAAACTGTAGTGTGGCTTGAACGGGAAATGACCTCGGAAGTAGGGTTGTTTTATTCAGCATTAGATGCGGATAGTGAGGGCGTGGAAGGTAAATTCTATGTGTGGGACAAGGCTGAGTTTAAAGCCACAGTCGGAAAAGATGCGGATTTGCTGGCGGACTACTACCACGTTACGGGAGAAGGGAATTGGGAAGAAGAGCAGACCAATATATTACTGACAAGATTTTCACTGGATGAATATGCCGATGTAAGGGGAGTTACGATCATAGAACTTCAGAAAAAAATCAGCGCTGCGAAAGTAAAGTTGCTGGAAGCAAGATCTAAGCGGGTAAGACCGGGACTGGATGATAAGTGTCTGACAGCCTGGAATGGAATGGCAATTAAGGGCTTAGCTGAGGCCGCAGAGATATTCAATCAGGAGCATTATTATCATCTGGCGGTGAGGGCTGCAGATTTTGTGATTAGTGACCTGGGTGCAGAAGATGGCGGCTTGTACCGCAATTATAAAAATGGAAAAGCAAGTATTCCGGGTTTTCTGGATGATTATGCTTTTTTTATTGATGCGTTGATTTCACTTTATCAGTGTGATTTTGGAGAGCATTGGCTGAGGGAAGCAAGGAGGCTCAGCGATTACGTACTTTCTAATTTTGAAGATACAGAAAGTCCGATGTTGTTTTATACTGCAGAAAGTGGTGAGACCCTGATAGCCCGAAAGCATGAGGTGATGGACAATGTGATCCCTTCTTCAAATTCGGTAATGGCCCAGAATTTACACAAGCTGGGACTGTTGTTTGATCATGGAGGATATAGCAGCAAGGCTGCAGACATGTTGGCTGCAGTTCATCCGCAGATCAAAACGTATGGTTCTGCTTATTCTAACTGGGCTATACAGCTTTTAAATGAAGTATTTGGCGTAAATGAAATTGCATTAACCGGAGAAGATGTCTCTGAACAGAAGCGTTTGTTGAATACCCATTACATTCCCAATAAAATTACTTTATCAGGAACAAATTCTCAGCTTCCTTTGTTAAAAGATAAGCAAAGCTTTGAAACAAAAATCTATATTTGCCGAAATAAAGTATGCCAGTTGCCAGTAGCTACTGTTGATGAAGCATTAAAATTGATAACTAAATAACATCACAATGAGTATTAAACCCAATACAGTAGTATCATTAACGTACGAATTGCATACGACTAATGAAGAAGGACAACAAGTTTTTGTAGAGAAAGCAGATGAGCAAAATGCACTCGTATTTCTTTATGGTACAGGAATGATGTTGCCAAAATTTGAAGAGCATTTAAGCGGTTTAAATGTAGGTGATGATTACAGCTTCGAGTTGACAGCTGCTGATGGCTACGGAGAAATCGATCCAGGAGCTTTTGCCGACTTACCTAAAGATATGTTTAAAGATGTAGATCTTCCAGCAGTAGGAGATGTTATTCCTTTGCAGGACAATCAGGGAAATCACTTCAGAGCTGGCGTAACTGCAGTTCACGAAGACAGTGTTTCTGTTGATTTAAACCACCCAATGGCTGGTAAAAACCTGATTTTTGCAGGTAAAATCCTTACTGTACGTGAAGCTACTCAAGATGAATTGGCTCACGGCCATGCACATGGTGCAGACGGTCATTCTGGTCACTAGAATTTAAGAATTAAGTTAAATAGAAAGGCTGCTTGTGTAAAACAAGCAGCTTTTTTTATATCTAGTCCGGCTTTACCGGATTGGCATTACATTTTTCGCAGGTGCCGTATGCTGTGGTGCTCATGGTCTTCGCAGTAAAGCCATCAGGCATTTTTATTTTTGGTATGCGGACTTCCAGACAATAGATCTTAAAGCAACTGGTGCAGTTAAAATGCACATGCTCGTCATGATGGTGATGCTCAGAACAGGATGAAGAGCAGATGGCATAGTTGGCCGTTCCGTTCATGTCCATAATCCGGTGCAGGATCCCCTTGTCTTCATAGGTGTTCAATATCCTGTATAAAGTAACCCGGTCAATCTCTTTGCCCAGCTTTTTTTCAAGCTCGGGCTGAGAAATGGCCACTTCGTCCATAGAAATCTCTTCAAGTACACGAACACGCTGTTTGGTATGTTTTAAATCGTGTTCTTTTAATATGTTGACAGGGTTTATCTTGGTCATATTGATTTCGCAGCTACTAATGAAATGGGAGGATTATCCATCGCATTTCCTGTACTTAATTTTAACGTTCCTTTAACAGTTATCGTCTGATAAGTGAATTTAATAGGCTCTGCCATCTCTACCATTACCATGATCGGTACTCCGTTTTTACCACAGTAAAAACATTGATTGATGGGTAATGTAGAAAGCATGAATTTGGTTTGTTTCATTCCGTCTTTGATGGGAACGATATAACCTTCCAATTCAAAAGGCTTGTTAGCGAACTTTTTAATGTTAGCATTGTAAACGGGAAACATTTCAGAATCTTTAACAATCTTGAAGTCAACACTACCGATAACATCCCAGTTGTCAGACATGACCTGATCGTCAGGATTATGCTGAGCTTTAACCGCTAAGCCTGTAAACAGCAACATTATAAGCATTATTCTTTTCATCATGATCCGGATATATTTATTTAAAGCTCTATTTCTTATTAGTTTTTAGCCAGTATTTTAGAAATATTCGACTTGTATGCCTGTATTGCTGGTATAATAGCAGCAAAGATACCAATAGCGAGGCCTGCGGCAAACAAATATATTTCATCCCAAAGTAAAACAATGCCAGTCAACCTAGCCTGATTGCTTTCCTGGTAACTTCCAATCAATTGTAATGCCAGATGTCCAAGTGCTATTCCAATGATTGTTCCGGCTAAGGTAAGCATAATCCCTTCGGCAATTATGATGACAAATAGTTTCCCTCTGGAAGCACCCAGTGTCCGCATAATGGCCAGATCATAACTGCGCTCTTTTAAAGAGTTGTATAAATTAACAAATACACTGATTGCTGCAATGAGCATAATGAGTGCAGCAAACCATTGAAGTGTATCTACTCCGACGCCGATGAGGGAAAACAGCCTGGTGCTTTCCTGTGCAGGAGAGGCAGCCTGCATATTGGTAGATTCATTGACCATGCGCGGAAACATCACTACAGACATGGGTGAGCGGTACTGGATCAGTAAGGAAGTCAGTTCGCGGTCCTCGTCATGAGCTTCTTCATGCTTATGTTCGTGATCTCCGTGCTCGTGATCATGTACTTCGCCTTCATGATGCTCATGCGCTTCAGCCTCATGATCATGTTCATCATGCATCTTCCAGACACTCGCTACATTGGTCAGGATCAGGTTGTCAGTTACATTTCCCTGAGCTTCAAGTATGCCTGCTACAATATATGGATGATCTTTGTGTACATCTGAACTGCCTGTGAGACCGTGTGCACCATTAAAGGTATCTCCAATTTTCAGCTTCTGGTTTTGAGCTACAGAGGACCCAATGGTCGTTTCGAAGTCTTTCTGCCAGAATTTTCCTTCTCTAACCTTTAACTTATAAACGCTTACAAAATTGCTGTCTGTACCTACAATTCTTACCCCATTGTAATTGTCGCCGAGGGCCAGTGGGACTGCCTTCTTAACAAAGGGACTATGCGCAAGCTCCATCGCCTGTTTTAAAGGTATATTTCCCGTAGGAAAATCTATGTAATAAATGCTGCTGAGTATCAATTGCAGAGGACTGCCTTTGGCTCCCACAACAAGGTCTATATCCTTCGAGTTATTTTCCAGTTTGTCGCTGATCTGCGTAGAGGCCAGCAGTAATATGGTAAGGATTCCTGTGCCAAAAGCAATGAGCATGATATTTAGTGCAGAGCTTAATGGTTTAGACCATAGGCTTTTCCAGCTGATTTTTAATGGGCTCATGCTAATTCGTAGGTATTGGTAAATGCATCTTTAACTCTTTTATCGTGGGTCGCCACAACCAGGGTAGCCTGGTTAATGTTGGACTGTTGAAGCAACAGATCGAGTACTGCCATAGCGTTTTTGTCGTCCAGACTCGAAGTAGGTTCATCTGCAATCAGCAATGCCGGTTTATTAATTACGGCTCTGGCAATAGATACCCGTTGCAATTGCCCCTGACTCAGTTCATTTGGATATGCTTTTATTTTGTCGGCGATACCCAGTGAAGTCAATACCTCGCTGACCCGGGTCATATCTTCCGGCAGTTTTGCAAAGCTTTGGGCCATCAAAAGATTTTCTGCAATGGTAAGACTTTTAATCAGGTGCGGTCGCTGGAATACGATTCCTATATTTCTGCCCCTGAACTGATCGAGTTGTTTGGCAGAAAGTGTATAAATTGAAGTGTCATTGATGGTAACGGCACCATTATTCGGTTTTAGAATTCCGGTAAGGATGTGCAGTAGTGTTGTTTTTCCGCTTCCAGATGAACCCAGAAGCAACCATTGCTCCCCATTGTTGATCTGCCAGTCCTTAAACCCAATTTGGACCTTTTCGTTGTAGTTGTGAGATACAGAGTTTAATGAGATCATATTTAATCCTTATTTCTTTATATGGCTTTTCAAGTACTTGATGTAAAGTTGCTTACCAGCTGCCTTTTCATGTCTGCAGCCTGGATTGATCATACTCACAAAAAGTAGGAATGCGCCAAATATCAGTTTTTTGTTCATCATATGTGTTATGCAAAAATAGTATATGCAATTAAATTGCAGTTGTCTGAAGTGTAAAGGATTTGCTACTGCCGGTTAATATGCCGGTAACAGGTTAACGATGGATACAGCTGCCGCTGTATTTCCAATTGATAAAATGTGCAAAAGCGATGGTAAATCCGCCCAAGGGAATCAAGACTGATTCGAGTTCGTGAATAACGTAATGTCCAGAACCTATCAGTAAAAACCCAATGATCAGAACCAATATCGGCACTACCTTTTTGTGCTTCGGATAGGAACTGCTCAAAGACCATATCCCGATAATAAGGGATATCCCAATCATTGTCAATTCTACCCAACTGTGCGCGAGAAAGCCCAATCCCATAAGGGGAAGTGTAGTTATGAAAAAAGGCAGGGCTGCACAATGGATGGCACAAGCAATAGAGGCTGTCATGCCCAGTTGGTCAAGTTTTGCTGTTCTGATAAGTCGTTTCATGATGTAAAGAATAAAAGTTAATGTAACTAAGTTGCAAATATAAAAGCAATTTAGTTACATTTACAACTATCCTTCTGTTTTATTTTGCGACGGAACAAAACTAAAAAAGGTACTGAATGATTTCAGTACCCTTTTTAATTATAAAATTCGATCTGCTTTATTTGATTCCTTTATATAGCGAAGCACGAAGTTGAGCTACATCTTCACTTGTAATATATTCATCATAAGTCATCATCTTATCAATCGTGCCATTAGGCGTAAGTTCAATAATTCTTGTAGCAACAGATTCAGTAAGCGCATGATCTCGTGAGGTAAACAATGCTGTTCCTTTGAAATCCTTTAAGCCGTTATTTAATGCCGTAATAGATTCCAGATCCAGGTGATTCGTTGGCTCATCAAATAATAAGAGATTAGCATGTCTAAGCATCATTTGTGAGAACATGCAGCGCATTTTTTCACCACCTGATAGTACTTTAACATTTTTCAATACTTCCTCTCCTGAGAAAAGCATTCTGCCTAAAAAGCTTCTCACAAATTGCTCATCCTGGTCCGTTCCTGAATATTCACGTAACCAGTCTACCAAATTTTCATCTTTTCCTGCAAAATATGGTGTATTGTCATTCGGGATATCTGCAAGATTGATCGTCACTCCAAATTTAAATTCTCCGGTATAGTTTTTCTCTCGACCTGTCAATACATTGTAGAAAGCAGTAGTCGCTAAGCTGTTTTGAGAAAGGACAGCGATTTTATCACCTTTATTTACCATGAAGTTGATGTTTTTAAACATCACTTCACCATTTAATGTGCAGGACAGGTTTTCTACCTGAAGGATCTGATCACCCGCTTCTCTACCGAGATTGTTGAATAATATGGCTGGATATTTTCTGCTTGAAGCCTTGATTTCAGAAATATCTATCTTATCCAAAGCTTTCTTACGTGAGGTAGCTTGTTTAGACTTCGATGCATTGGCGCTAAAACGCTGAATGAATTCCTGAAGTTCTTTGACTTTCTCTTCCAATTTCTTATTCTGATCACTGCGTTGCTTCAATGCCAATTGACTTGATTCATACCAGAATGTGTAGTTACCAGAGTAAATACTCATTTTGCTAAAGTCGATATCCACAATATGCGTACAAACTGCATCCAAAAAGTGCCTGTCGTGAGATACCACCAATACGATGTTTTGGTAATCGGCAAGGAAATTTTCCAGCCATGCGATCGTATCGATGTCCAAATCGTTGGTAGGCTCATCAAGCAAAAGAATGTCTGGATTACCAAATAGTGCCTGAGCAAGTAATACACGAACTTTTTGATTACCATCAAGCTCTTTTAACTGCTTATAGTGATGTTCTTCTTTAATACCTAAGTTACTCAGCATAGTAGCTGCATTACTCTCCATATTCCAGCCATCCATCTCGGCAAACCTGTTTTCCAGTTCACCTGCACGCTCGCCGTCTTTATCTGTAAAGTCTTCTTTCAGATAAATGGCATCTTTCTCTTTCATGATGTCATACAATTCCTTGTGCCCCATCATTACAGTTTCAATCACAGTGAATTCATCAAATTCATAGTGGTTTTGTTTTAAAACTGCCATACGCTCACCAGGAGTAAATGCTACCGATCCGGTAGTTTGGTTTACTTCGCCTGAAAGAATTTTTAGAAAGGTAGACTTACCCGCTCCGTTAGCACCAATTACACCGTAGCAATTGCCCTGAGTAAATTTTAAATTAACATCCTCGAATAAGGTACGCTTTCCGTAGCGGAGTGATAGATTAGAAACTGAAATCATATTGCTGAAAAATAAGCCGCAAAGGTAGTTATAATTTACAAAAATGGTCTGATTGCCTTTTAATTTAAATCCTTTATCTTTGATAACACCAAAATTTCAATCATATGTTGATCACTATAGGCATACCCAATAAAATATTCCTTTTCGCAGGGATCATTTCAGCAGTCTATTTTGGCATTTTGTTTAGCAATGTACTTCAACATGTTGATTTTGTGCTTATCGGTGTCCTGATTGAGTTGTGTACCATTCCGATGATTCTGATTCAGTTCTGCATGATTGGCTACATACTGTACCTCACATTCATTAAAAAGCTTAAGCCTTCCATAGAGGTAGTTATCGGATTTGTTATCGCATTGGCCATTGCAAGCTATGTCGTTTATTCTTTCATGGTTAGATAGTTTTTTGAATATACCTGCCTTGGAAAAGCAAGAATTAATCAACAGACTGGATGCACCAATGAAGTTTCAGATGGTAGCGAACTCAACCGCTATTGTTGAAAGCAATGACCTGAATATACCGGATTTGCTTGAAATCACATTTCATAAGAAAAAGGAAGTAGCGTTCAGAGCTGCCTGGATGCTGGAATACGTCATGACCAATAAGCCGTCAGCATTCATCAACTATATACCAGACCTGCTTGAATTATTGCCAAGGCAGAAGAACCACTCTGCTATGCGGCATTTCACTAAAATAGTAGCTTTACTCACCGATAAAAATGCAAATGCAGACTATAAGGAAGTCGTGAAAAACATAGATTTTGAGCCTGTAATTGAAGTGCTTTTTACCTGGTTGGTAGATCCTGAAATGCTTGTGGCGGCCAAAGTTCATTGTATGCAGTCGCTGGCCAATTTGTCGCCCCGCTACGACTGGATTAAAGAGGAGTTGTTAGAAACCATTGATTATCTCGTAGATATTGAAAGCATTGCGTTTTTTGCAAGAGCTAAAATGGTAAAGAAGCAATTGAAACGAAAGGGTTAAACTTTTTAGGATGGCGGGCAAACTATTACATCCGGCAAACATTTTGATACGTGCTAAATTCTATTTTTGTTGCCATCACTAGAAGTATAAATACAGTATGGATCAGGAAATAGAAATTTTAACCCGAATTATTAAGCGCAGGCGCAGCATTTTTCCGGCCAGTTATACGCAGGAGGAAATTCCGGTCGATGTTATAAAACAGATTTTAGAGAGTGCAAACTATGCACCTACTCATAAACTTACGCAGCCCTGGCGCTTCATTGTTTTTCGCAACGACGGAAAAACGAAACTGGGAGAGGAACTGGCAAGACTATACAAACAAACTACTCCTGAACATCAGTTTTTGCAAAAGAAATACGATAGCATTCTCGAGAAAGTAAACCAATCGAGTTGCGTCATTACGCTAAATCTTGAATTACATTCAGATAAAGTGCCCGAATGGGAAGAGCTTGCCGCTTTAGCCTGTGCTGTTCAGAATATGGCATTAACTGCTGAGACATTAAACGTGGGGGCTTACTGGAGCTCTCCTGGCATGATTGCAAATCTCAATGATTATCTTAACTTAGGGGAACAGGAAAAATGTTTTGGACTGTTTTATATGGGATACCATAACGAAGAGTCTAGAGTAGCTGTTCGCGGACCCATTGAAGATAAACTAAAATGGATAGACTAATTTATGCAGCACATTAAAGAAACCTTATATAAACTTTGCCTTGAATTTATTGAGCAAAGAATTCAAACTGCTGAAACGGCTTTGGAGCAAGCCAGAGAAGCGAGTAATGACGATACCAAGAGCAGCGCTGGTGATAAGTATGAAACCAGCAGAGAAATGATGCAGCAGGATATCGATAGAAATAAAAGATTGTTATTGGATGCCCAGGAAAATCTGAGGGTGCTAATGGCGGTAGAAATTAATACTGCAAATGCCGACAGGGTTAAGCATGGAAGTCTCGTTGATACCAACCAGGGGATGTTTTACATCAGTGTCAGCGCCGGTCAGCTAAATGTAGACGGTAAAGTGATATTTGCCATCTCACCTGCCTCTCCGATAGGTAAATTATTACTGGAAAAGAAAAAAGGTGAATCTTTTACCTTCAATGATAAAAAATTCACCGTAAATGCTTTTCAATAGTGAAGAACAGTTTTTAAAAACTGTTCTTCATGCTGTTGTGTAACGTTTTAGGACTCCAGTAGCCGCTCGCAATGATTCGGCGGATGGTAAATAAAGGATCATTCTGATCACGTTTATCGGCAAGAGAGAAGGCCATTCTAAATCCTCTTTTCTTCAATTGAGGGATGCCCTGAGCATTCCACAAGCCAAAAGGATAAGCAAATTCAGTCATTTTCTTACCTGTGATCTCTTCTAGTTTCTTTGTAGGTTTATCCAATTGCTCTTCCCAGTCTTTTCCTTCGTATTTTTTAAAGTTCTTGTGGTCATAAGTATGACTTCCAATCACATTTCCTGCATCAGATAACTGTTTGATTTGATCGCTGGTCATATAGTCAACAAACTTGCCTTTTTTTCCAATAGTAACCGTCATGATAAAATAAACTGCCTTAAACCCATACTTTTTTAGGGTAGGGGCTGCTACTGTGAACTGGTCCATGTCCGTATCATCAAAAGTGAACATGATGGGTTTGCTTGGCAGCGCTGCACCGGTATTTAAATAAGCATATAGCTGATCCGGAAGGATGGAATGATAACCACTATCTGCCAGCATTTTGATTTGATCTTTAAAATTTTGTACTTCAACAATGTAATCCTTGCCTACTTTCCCGTCGGTAGGTTTCCAGTTGCGTACCTGATGGTAACATAAGATTGGAACCTGCTTTCTTGCCAGGATGGTTTTGGCATCGGCTACCTTTATCTTACTGACATCAACTTTTTCCGCAGCTGTTTCTGCGGGGGTCGTTTGTTCAGTACTGTCTCTTTGAATGGAAGTATCGGTATTTGTTTGGGATTTAGACTGACATCCGGCTGCAAAAATAGCAACCGCAGTTAATAAGGGTAAAAAATGTTGTTTCATGTGCAAGTATTTGATACAAAACTATAAAAACACCTGATATATTGTTGCATTAGCTAACATATTTATTACAAATAAAACCAGCTCTCTTTGTTATTAATCAATAATTTAGTCGGCTTAATTAAAACACAAATGAATAGACTTTACATTTTATTTTTATTAATGCTCTTTGCATGTTTTAATGCAACTGCTCAAACTAAAACATTAACCATTACAGAAGCTATTGCACCTGCTCCAAAGGCAAACTATCAGCTGGCTTCTCGATTTTCGCCAAACAAATTGAGGAAGATCATTTATTCAACTGCCGTAGATCCTCATTGGCTAAAGTTGAGTAACCGCTTTTGGTACGTATATGAAACGCCAAACGGTAAAGAATGGTATATGGTAAACCCGGTTTCAAAGAGTAAAAGTAAAATATTTGATAACGCTAAATTGGCGGCAGATATCACTACTATTGTTCGTGATCCATTTGATGCACAGCATCTTCCATTGGAAAACCTGAAATTTTCTGCGGACGAGAAGAACATCACTTTTGAGGTGAGAAGTACTATTGATGAAGTGAAAAAAGATAGAAAAGATAAGAAGGCTGCGGATTCAATGCAGAAGAAAATCTTTTTCTTTAATTATGTAATCGCTACACAGAAGCTTACGGAGGTGCCAAATTATAGTAAACCAAAGGCCAAACCATCCTGGGGATCTGTAGCTCCTGATTCATCTGCTATTGTTTTCTCTAGAAATTATAACCTGTACTGGATGGATAAGGAAAACTATAAAAAAGCAGTTAAAAATGAAGACGATAGTACAATTGTGGAGCACCAGCTCACCAAAGACGGTGTAAAATTCTATGCGTATGGAGGTGGTGGCGATGACGATGGCGAAGAGGAGAATGAAAAGAATAAAAAGAAAAGACGTGGTGCCTGGGTCATGTGGTCTCCGGATTCTAAACATTTTGTATTAAACAGAACAGATTCACGCAAAGTAAAAGATCTTTGGGTAATTAACAGCGTGGCTTCGGGAAGACCAACATTGGAAACTTATAAATATCAGATGCCAGGGGAAAAAGAATCTCCGATTACCGAAATACTGCTGTTTAATTTTGCGTCAAAAACCTTTAAAAAGTTGAATATCTCTGCTTTTAAAGACCAGACTGTATCAGTTTGGGGAGCTCCCATGCTGAATAAAGACCGCGACAATGAATTCAGGCCTTCAATCTGGCTTGGTAACAATAATAAAATCTATTTTCAGCGCACCAGTCGTGATTTGAAACGTGTAGATGTTTGTACAGTAGAGATCAATACAAGTGCAGTAGCTCCTCTGATCGATGAGCGGTTCAACACATATGTTGAAATAAGCCGCCCCGGCATTGTAAATGACGGTAACGAAATCATTCACTGGTCTGAACGCGATGGATGGGCCCATTTTTACCTGTTCGATGGTAAGGGGAAATTGAAGAATCAGATTACCAAGGGTGAATTCCATTGTGAAAGCATTGTGAATATCGATCAAAAGAACCGTGTACTTTATTTTACTGCGAACGGAAGAGAAGCTAAAGAAGATCCTTACTACCTACATTTATACCGCATTAATTTTGATGGTTCGGGGATGAAGTTGTTGAATCCTGGTGATTTCGATCATGCTGTGAGCATGGATGATGACAATAAGTTTTTTGTAAATAACTTTTCGAGAGTGAATACGGTTCCAAAATCCCAGCTTATGGATAACAATGGTAGGGTAGTGATGAACCTGGAAACAGCAGATCTTTCTCTATTAATGACTACAGGATATAAGTTTCCTGAGCCCTTTAAAGTAAAAGCTGATGATGGAATTACGGATATCTATGGCGTAATGTATAAGCCATTTGATTTTGATCCCAATAAGAAATATCCAATTATAGAGTATGTATATCCTGGTCCTCAAACAGAGGCTGTAAATAAATCATTCAGCAGGAGCATGGACAGAACGGAAAGGCTGGCACAGTTTGGTTATATAGTTATTACTGTAGGTAACCGTGGAGGTAACCCTGCACGTTCTAAATGGTACCATACTTTCGGATATGGAAATTTACGTGACTATGGATTGGCAGATAAAAAAGCTGCAGTAGAGCAATTGGCAGATAGGTATTCATTCATTGATGCCAAAAGAGTAGGTATAACCGGTCACTCGGGAGGTGGATTTATGTCGACGGCAGCAATGTTGGTTTACCCTGATTTCTTCAAAGCAGCAGTTTCTAATGCTGGAAATCATGATAACAGCATTTACAACAGATGGTGGAGTGAAAAACATCATGGGATCAAAGAGGTGGTGACTGCAAAAGGGGATACCACTTTCACATACAGCATTGATAAAAATCCTGATTTGGCCAAGAATCTTAAAGGTCACCTGATGCTGATGCACGGCGATGTGGACAATAATGTGCATCCTGCAAATACGATAAGGGTTGCCAATGCTTTAATGAAAGCGGGTAAAAGATTTGAGCTGGTCATGGTTCCTGGGCAGCGTCATGCTTTCGGAGATCTAACAGAATACACCTTCTGGAAACTGGCTGACCACTTTAATAAATACCTGATCGGAGATTTCTCACAATCTGAAGAGGTGAGCATCCTGGAGATGGATAGAGAAGTCGAGCGAAAAAGATAATGAAAATAGAAAAGGCCCTGGTATCATCCAGGGCTTTTTTTGTAAATAGCCTAAAAAAAATTATATTCATAAAACCTTTATACCCCTCTAAAACGTTATTAGCATATGAGATTATCAATAGAACGAAAACCGGTTAAAGTTTATCCAGACCCAAAAAGAGTAATAGCGAGATTTTTTTTCAATGGAGAGGAGCGGGCAGTAGAGGTCGTAAAGCATGTAATGAACCTTTCAGATGAAGATGTATTTGGTCTGATTTCTCCCTTATTGCAGGAATACTCAAAGAGACACAGGAATATAACTAAGATATTGATCCGTCACAGCAAGAAGATCAGGAACTGTGTAGAGCGTGCAGGATTTGATTTCGATGACATCGATAAATATCGGAAGTTACTGCTAGGGTCTTATTTTACACATGAGTATTCTATTGAATCCGCTGCGTTTTTCAATCCTTCGGTAGTAGAAGATCCGGATCAATCAGACTTAGTAGAGGGCGAAAGAAGATTGATTCTCAGCTTCAGAGCTGTAGGTGAAGGACACATTTCCTCTGTAGTCTTCAGACGGGCACTAATTGATCGTCATAATGACATTACGGTTATCCCTGCTGGTAATTATATAGATGAGGCAGAAGTAATTAAAAATGCTGTATATAATAAGAAGTTGTTCCTTAAAAAAGCCGCAGACTCAAAAATAGATATAGAGGTATTGGATGAGGTGGGCACCAAGCTTCAGGATAAGTTTGACTATGCTACACTTCGGAAAGTTATTCTCGACGGTAAAAACCTTCAGGAAAACGACCTTAGCAAGCTTGAATATGATAAGATATTGTGGTTATCTGATACTTACCATGAGATCAGTTTTTCAAGAGACACAGACATTTCAGACCGTGTTATCTTTCCGATTTCAGAATTTGAACGTAAAGGAATAGAGGATGCAAGGTTTGTACGCTTTGTAAAGGACGATGGTTCTGTAATTTATTATGCAACTTATACCGCTTTCGATGGAGCGATGATTATGCCTAAGCTACTTCAAACGACGGATTTTTATGATTTTAAGATTAGTCCGCTTCATGGAATAGGAGCACAGAATAAAAACCTGGCATTATTTCCCCGAAAGATTGGCGGCAAATATGTGATGATGTCCAGGATCGACGGGTTTAATAATTACCTGATGTATTCTGATAAACTGACCGTGTGGGACAATCCGGTGATGCTGCAAGAACCAAAGTTCCCATGGGAATTTATACAAATTGGTAATTGTGGTTCGCCCATCGAGACGGCAGAAGGCTGGCTGATGATTACGCATGGCGTCGGTCCGATGCGCCGATATTGCCTTGGTGCAAGTCTCTTTGATCTTGATGACCCTTCTATTGAAATAGGTAGGTTAAGTGAACCTCTGGTTATTCCAAATACAGACGAAAGAGAGGGTTATGTGCCCAATGTACTTTACTCTTGCGGAGCTATCGTGCACAATGATTTACTGGTGATTCCTTATGGCTTGTCTGATTATTGCTCATCCTTTGCAACAGTAAACCTAGAGTTGTTATTGAATAAACTCAAAGGAGATAAAGCCTGACGCGGTTTATTCAGGATAATTTTCGATCTACTTATTTAAAATCTGATGGTAGAGGGCTAAATAGTCTTCTGCCATTTTTTTTGCTGAAAATTTAGCAATAGCATGTTCCCTACATTTCTTCCTGTTGATTCCGGGAAGCAGCATTTTTATAGCCTGAACTGCCTGTTCAATATCTTTTACCAGAAAACCCGTTTTCTTGTCAATGATCAGTTCAGGCATTGAACCTTTGTTGAAGGCGATTACAGGGGTTCCGCAAGTCATTGCCTCCGCTACACTGAGACCAAACGGTTCTTCAAAATTAATAGGGTGTAATAAAGCCGCTGCTTTTCCTAACAATTCATTGCGTTCTTCAGGGCCGGCCGCACCTAAAAATTCTACAGATTTTCCCAAAAAAGGCTCCACTCTTTCGAGGTAATAACGTTCGTCCTGGATGATACCGGCAATTAACAACCTTTTTCCGGTTTTTAACGCAATTTCAATCGCTTCGGCTGTGCCCTTATCGGGGTGAATCCTGCCAAAAAATAGTAAATAATCTTCCGGCTGCGCAACGAAGTCAAACTCTGCTGTAACTATTCCATTATATACCGTGGCAAGGTAATCCAGTTCGGAATGGCGATCTGAATTACTGATTGAAACATAATGGGTATTTCTGTTGTATTTTTTGTAAACAGGAACGATCTTTTCAGATGAAAACCCATGTATAGTTGTGATCATGGGTTTATCAACCAATTTAGAATAAGTAAGGGGGAGGAAATCAAAATGATTGTGGATCAGGTCGAACTCAGCCGCTTTTTCCATCAAGTTACTGATATGAAGGCATTCTGCCACTTTTGCGTCAACCGACTTGTCTTCTTCATATCCCTGCGCTATAACCGCATCCAGAGATCCGGCGGTCACCGAATCTCCGGTAGCAAATAAAGTCACTTCTATTCCTGCTTTTACCAGTTCCTCCGTTAAATTAGAGGCCATTTGTTCCCAGGGCCCATAATGTCGGGGAGGGGTTCTCCAGGCTATTGGTGCCAATACCGCGATTTTCATAGTAAACTGGCTTTAAAATTCCTGTTTCTGTGCTGCTGTCAAGTCGCTGCTTTGTATGAATTGATATTCTGATTCCAGGGCTTTTAAAACGATAAGATGGGAAATCCAATAGGCCAGTGTACTTTCAGCTCCCTGATTACGGTTGATGCCAAATTCCTGCAAACCATCACCACATCCCTTGGTTTCATAATCAAATAAGGGTAATCTCAAGCTGTTCTCACCTAAAAACCACTGGTAACTAAGGTACATTTGTTTGATGTAAACCAGGTCATGTGTGATTTCGTAGGCTTTAAAATACATCAGCACCATGGCCATGGTTTCAATGGCCTGCTGGTCATATATCGCCATTTCCCCACTATCTCTGTACAGCCACCCATCATTACCAACAGGGTTAAGGTACCCTTTGATTAGTGTTTTTTGAGTGAGGTACTCCATGCTTTCCAAAGCAATGTCCATAGACTCCTGATCTTTGGTGATTTCATAATGGCACAATAAAGCAAGTGGCAATATGGCATTGTCATAAGTCATCTTTTCTTCAAACCAATGCCAGTGACCTTCTTTGTTAGCTTTATAAGCATCTTTTAAAGGGGTTGCCAATTGATCAAACTGATTTCTTATATGTTCATCATAAGGATGTGCTTTCATGAAATTCGACAGCCCAATCATGGTGTTGGCAATTCCGCGTAAATGTTTCAGTTGTGCAAAGTGAGGAACCGACTTCAAGAACAGGTCTTTCGCAAATTCTCTGTAAGAATTATTGGGCGCATTCTTGATCAGATAACCCAATGACCATATCGTTCTGCCAAAAGAATCCTCTGAACCAACCTCGTCCAGATACTCACGTTTAAAACTCAGGAAATTTCTAAAATTTCCATCCTCCAGTTGCATATATTGAATGTAGCTCAGGTAAATCGGCAATAGTTCTAAAGCAACTTTGCTTTTATTTTGTTGATACGCCAGAATGGTCAGTATTAGTGCTCTGGAGTTGTCATCCAGGCAGTAACCCTCTTTCAGGTTGGGAATCCCATATTTAGCATGTTGTACGATGCCTGTATCGTCAGTAAGCCGCTGAATGTGTGCCAGACTAAAAGTAGGCATCATGTCTGGATCGATAATAGGTTTGCCACCTTGCTCATTTTCAGATAAGAACTTCGCAATGGCTTCGTCAAGTACATCCACGAATACCTCACCGGTAGTCGGCCACCGCAAATGCAGTCCGTATTCAAATGCATTCGATTTAAGTTGCTGGAGTTTATTTTTATCAGCAAATAATTCATTGACAATATTTGCGAGGCTTTCCGAATCTTTAAAATCAAATAACCGGCCTCTATTATCAGCCAGAAGTTCCTGTGCGTGCCAGTATGGAGTAGAGATGACTGCTGCACCAGCTCCGATGGCATATGATAAAGTCCCGCTGGTGATCTGTGCTTCGTTTAAGTATGGCGTGATGTACATATCGCACGCCGTCAGATAGTCATGAAGTTCCTCTTCGGATACAAACTTGTTGACAAACGTAATATTGTCTTCTACATTTAGTTTTCGCGCCAGCCTTTTCAGACTATCTCTATATTCCTCTCCGGAATTCCTGATTACCCCGGGGTGTGTCGTGCCTAAAATGACATACATCACATCAGGGTTTTGAGCAACGATCTTCGGTAGCGCTTCTATCACTGTCTCCAGTCCTTTATTACGGCTGATTAGACCAAACGTAAATAATACTTTTTTCCCTTTAAAAGCGAGTGATTGCCTAACCGGATTGTCTGTTTTGGGTTCCAGATCGGGAACTCCATGTTCAATCAATTGTATCTTTTCGAAGGGAATACCGTAGATACTGGTTAGAAAACCTACCGCACGGTGGCTCATCACTACAATTCTCGATGAATGCTTGGCAACTTCCCTAAGTACAGTAAGCTGCATGTAGTTGGGATCTTTTAATATCGTGTGAAAGATGGTGATTAACGGCTTTTGAAGACGAGCTATAAAAGGAAGGATATAAACCCCGTTTTCACCGCCAAAAATGCCATATTCGTGCTCCAGTATACAGGCATCTGCCAGACTGGTATTGATGTAGTCTGCCGCACGGATATAATCTTTTTGGTTTTCCTGTCTGATGATATATTTAACTTCTCTAGGATATTCATATTCATCCAAAGATTCGGTATCATTCATTGCTACCACAAAACTATCTTCAGATACAGCATTTTTATTATAACCAATCGCTTTTAATAGATTTTGATTAAACGTCGCAATACCACACTCACGTGGCGGGTAAGAAGAAATATAAGCAATTTTCATTTGATCTGTAAATTATAATAATTGAAACTATACAGAATAACAACCATAAGCCCATAATGTTCTCCTGGAATTGGTTTTATTCAGGTAATTTTGTCTTTTGTTAAACAAAATCCGGTATTTGAAACAGGTTTGTTTGAAATATCTTCAGAATGGATTAACTGAATACCTACCTTTGCGGTTTAATAACAATTGTCCAATGGATTCTACCTCTGCTACGCGAAACACAGTCGAAAAAACTGTATTTCCTATACTTTTCGCAATCAGTTTTTCTCATCTTTTAAACGATACTATCCAGTCGCTAATCCCGGCAATTTACCCGGTGGTCAAAGACTCCTATCACCTTACCTTTACACAGATCGGTCTAATCACGCTTACCTTTCAGATGGCTGCCTCTCTTTTTCAGCCTTTTGTGGGTTTATATACCGATAAAAATCCCCAACCTTATTCACTCGCTGTAGGTATGGGTTTTACATTACTCGGACTGGTCACTTTGTCACAATCCACGGGATTTTACATGATGCTGATCTCGGTTGCTCTCGTCGGTACGGGATCATCCATTTTTCATCCTGAAGCTTCAAGGATGGCACACGCTGCTTCTGGCGGCCGGCGAGGCCTTGCACAGTCTATTTTTCAACTTGGTGGAAATTTTGGGAGTTCACTAGGACCTCTATTGGCAGCCTGGATCATTGTACCTTATGGGCAAGGCAGCGTAATCTGGTTTTCGGTCATTGCCCTCATTGCAATTTTAATATTGAGCAGGGTGGGCAATTGGTACAAAGGCTATATGGTTACTAAAGCGCAGCAAAAAGGTAAAACACAAAGCGTTGTCAATACTTTCTCGAGAAAGAAAGTTGTATTTGCCGTGATCATCCTGCTGATCCTGATTTTCTCCAAGTATTTTTACATGGCCAGCCTTACGAGTTACTTTACGTTCTATGTAATTCATAAGTTCAATGTTTCTGTACAGGCTTCACAGATTTATCTGTTTGTCTTTCTGGTATCAGTTGCCGCAGGAACTCTGGTAGGTGGACCTGTGGGAGACAGGTTTGGGCGTAAATATGTCATTTGGTTCTCTATTTTAGGGACTGCACCTTTTGCGCTGTTATTGCCCTATGCGAATCTATTCTGGACGGGTGTATTGATTGTACCAATAGGGATGATTTTAGCTTCTGCATTTTCGGCGATCCTGGTGTATGCCCAGGAATTGATACCGGGAAAAGTAGGTTTAGTGGCGGGACTATTCTTTGGTTTTGCTTTTGGGATGGGAGGCATTGGCTCAGCTCTACTGGGCAAACTGGCCGATAGCACCAGTATCGAATATGTGTTTCATATCTGTTCATTCCTGCCTTTGATCGGGATGTTAACTGCGTTTCTACCGAACATAGAAACGAGAAAGAAATAACCTTTTAGGCATTAAATCCGTCATCTCGAGCATAGCGAGAGATGACGGTACTTATTAATCGTGTACGAACGGTGCTAATTATGCTTCTTCATTCGCATTCAAAAACACAAACTTATGATCAAACATGTCCAGCTTAATCTTGCTGTCCTTATTCACTTTTCCAGAAAGAATCTCTTTTGAAAGCTCATTCAGAATTCGCTTTTGTATCACACGCTTTAACGGTCTTGCTCCAAATTGCGGGTCATAACCCAATTCTGCCAGCCAATCCAATGCTTCTTCAGAAGCTTCAATTTCTATTCCCATATCTGCAAGTGTTTCCTGCACATGTCTGAATTGCAAGGTTACAATATCTCTAAGCTCATTACGGTTCAATGGCGTAAACATGATCAGCTCATCAATCCTGTTTAAAAATTCTGGTCTGATCGTCTGTTTCAGCAGTTCAAACAATTCATTTTTTGTCTTCGCAATCACTTCATCGCGATTTTCATCACTAAGTGCTTTAAAGTTATCCTGTATCAAGTGCGATCCGATATTCGAAGTCATAATGATGATCGTGTTTTTAAAGTTCACCACACGGCCTTTATTATCAGTCAACCTTCCATCGTCCAAAACTTGTAATAGAATGTTAAATACATCCGGATGTGCTTTCTCAATCTCGTCCAATAAGATCACAGAATAGGGCTTTCTACGTACCGCCTCCGTTAATTGTCCGCCTTCATCATAGCCCACATATCCCGGAGGAGCCCCGATCAGACGCGAAACAGCATGTCGTTCCTGGTACTCACTCATATCTATGCGAGTCATTGCGTTCTCATCATTAAAAAGAAACTCCGCTAGTGCTTTGGCTAATTCTGTTTTACCAACTCCGGTAGTCCCCAGGAAAATAAAAGATCCGATAGGTTTACGTTTGTCCTGCAAACCTGCTCTGGAACGGCGAATGGCATCAGAGATAGCTTCGATGGCTTCATCTTGTCCGGCAACACGTTTGTGTAATTCATTTTCCAGGTTCAATAATTTCTCGCGTTCACTTGAAACCAGTTTAGTCACCGGAATGCCGGTCCACCTGCCCACCACACCTGCAATATCATCTGCAGTAACTTCTTCTTTCAGCATACGGCTTTCGCTTTGCAGACCCTCCAGCTGAAGTTTTAGCTTCTCCACATTATCCTGCGCTTCCTTGATCTTGCCATAACGAATCTCAGCAACTTTTCCATAGTCTCCCGCACGTTCTGCCTGATCGGCTTCCAGTTTGTAGTTTTCTACCTGTTCCAGTTCATTATTTATATTATCTACCAGGTCTTTTTCTCCCTGCCATTTGGCTTTGATCTCATCGCGCTCTGCCGACATATTCGCAATTTCTTCGCCCAATGATTTTACCTTTTGAGTGTCATTCTCCCGTTTGATTGCTTCACGTTCAATTTCGAGCTGCATGATCTTACGGTTCAACTCATCCACTTTCTCCGGCACGCTATCCATTTCAAGACGCAGCTTTGAAGCTGCCTCATCCATGAGATCTATGGCCTTATCCGGTAAGAAACGATCGGCAATGTATCGCTGCGACATTTCTACTGCTGCAATAATTGCTTCATCTTTGATACGCACTTTATGATGGGTTTCGTAACGCTCTTTTAATCCCCGCAGGATAGAAATGGCATCCTGAGTATCTGGTTCATCTACCATTACTTTCTGAAAGCGGCGTTCCAAAGCCTTATCTTTTTCAAGGTATTTTTGATATTCATCCAGCGTTGTGGCTCCGATTGCTCTCAGCTCGCCTCTGGCCAGGGCTGGCTTCAGTATGTTTGCTGCATCCATAGCACCTTCCCCACCACCAGCGCCGACTAGGGTGTGGATCTCATCAATAAAGAGAATAATATCCCCATCACTTTGAGTAACTTCTTTGACCACTGCTTTCAGACGTTCTTCAAATTCTCCTTTGTAT
Source organism: Pedobacter frigoris (assembly GCF_005116445.1). Lineage (GTDB taxonomy): Bacteria > Bacteroidota > Bacteroidia > Sphingobacteriales > Sphingobacteriaceae > Pedobacter > Pedobacter frigoris. Next base: position 620,093 of record NZ_SWBQ01000003.1, on the reverse strand, counting down.
TTAGCTCCTGCAATTAGTGCACCCATATCCAGAGAATAAACAGTTTTTGTTTTAAGGTTGGTAGGAATATCGCCTTTGATGATTCGGAAAGCAATACCTTCCGCAATAGCAGTTTTACCAACACCGGGTTCACCGATTAATATCGGGTTATTTTTGGTACGCCTTGACAAGATCTGAATCACTCTCCTGATTTCATCATCACGACCAATTACAGGATCCAGCTTGCCGGATTCTGCATATTCGTTTAAGTTTCTTGCGTATTTATTTAGTGCATTGTATGTTGCTTCCGCATTTTGATCGGTAACATGGTTGTCACCTCTTAAAGCAACGATCGCTTTTTTAAGGTCTTTTTCATTTACACCCTGATCTTTTAGCAGCTTTGAGGTATTGTCATTAACGGACAGGAGACCGAGCAACAGATGTTCTACGGAAACAAATTCATCTTTAAATTCTTTGAGATATGATTGCGCTTTTTGCAGAGCGGAATTGCTTCCGGAAGTCAAATAAGGACTACTGCCGCTTACTTTAGGGAATTTTGATATCTGTGTATCCAAATGCTGGTTTAAAACATTCAGATTCACATTTAATTTTTTGAGGACATAAGACACTACATTTTCATCAACAGTTAGCAAACCTTTTAACAGGTGTGCGGTCTCAATAGCCTGCTGCTGATTGCCCTGGGCTATTTCGGAAGCCTGTTGAATTGCTTCCTGGGCTTTTATAGTAAAATTGTTGAAGTTCATGGCAAGCATTAAACAAAGCAGATGCCATCTTAGTTTTATGTACAAAATCGGAAATTTTGTCTGTAGAGATCGTTTTTTTATGACTAAATTACTGGTAAATAGTGGTTTATGCTGAAAAAATGGCTCATTATCAAAAGTTCAGTTTAATTCAGGTTATTTTTACTGGAATTTACTGAGATTTTCCTTTTAGTGATGGTAAGTTTATCTATATTTTAAAAAGTTGGAGCCTATTGATAAGTTATTGGGCAAAAATAGCAGCTAAAAATCGGGGTAAAACCTTTACGGTTTGGGGTTTTGCCGGGATAATCACGTTTTGTGCTTTCAAATACTATTTTGCAGCAAACCGCGTATAAACCATTGTTTCAAAGTTTTTTTAGCTAAAAAAAGTAGAATTGTGGTAATCTGACTTTTGGCAACTGATTTGATAATAACTATCCACGTCAAAGATTGAATGAAGTATAATAATGTATTGTTTATCATATGAATGAAGCATGCGCTCGTGAGCTCGGTAAGGAAAAGCTCGAGGAATTAACAGCCCATTTGCAATCCCTCATTACTTCACTAGAAGATATCGTATTTGAAATCGATGGTAATCAAACCTTTAGACATGTATGGACATCTGATGAGCGCATGCTTTTTATGCCGAAAGAGGCATTTCTCGGTAAAACAATAATGGAAGTACTAGGCCCCCTTTCCGTTACCTTCAGCAACCCGGTAAATGAGGCTATTAAAACAGGTATGGTGCAGGACGTAGAATATCCGCATTTAAATCCTGAAATTAACGAATGGTTTAAAGCCAGAATAAAGCCAGTGGTAATTGCAGAAAAGCTGGAGGATTACCTGCTGGTATTGAGTATAGAAAACATCACGGAGCGCAAACTAGCCGATCTCGCCTTAGTAAAGGCAACAGAACAACTGGAAATTAGCAATGCCGCGCTGACTGAGGCTAAAAATATTGCCGAGAAGGCGTCAAAAACCAAATCGGAATTCTTGTCTGTCATGAGCCATGAAATCCGGACGCCGTTGAATGGAATCATTGGAATCGCCAACCTATTGAAATTGAACCATACGGCAGATCAAAAGGAATACATTGGCAACCTCATTTTTTCCGCAGATCATTTGATGCAACTCATCAATGATATCCTGGATTTAACGAAAATGGAGAGCGAGAAACTGGATCTGATTCATACAGAGGTTGATTTGTTAAAATTGGTGAAAAATATTAAAAATCAATTTAAATCTTTCGCCAAATCTAAAGATATTCAACTCAAGTGTGTCATTGATAGCCGCATTCCCCGTAAACTCATTGTTGACCCCATCCGTTTGAGCCAGATGCTGAATAATTTAATCAGCAATGCAATAAAATTTACGGATCATGGAAAGGTAACTCTTATATTGAAGCTGCTTTCTACGCAATCCAATCATGCACTAATACACTTTGCAGTAAAAGACACGGGCATGGGTATACCGGATGAATTACAAGAGCATGTATTTGAAAGTTTCAAACAAGTTCAGCAATCAACAAGGCGTGAACATTCAGGTACTGGTCTTGGTTTGGCCATTACACAAAAGCTAGCCGGACTCCACAACAGCAGGGTGTATTTAAAAAGTAAAGTAGAAAGGGGCTCTGAATTCCATTTTGACCTGGATTTGGAGATAGCTGCTAACCAAAGTATTGACGAATCCACAGAAGCGCCAGCCTGCTTTGTTTTTAAAGATCAGCTCGTCGGACTAAAAGTACTGCTCGTAGAGGATAACTCAATAAATTTAATGGTGGCACGGAAGCAAATGGAATATTTTGGTATTCAGGCTGATTGTGCGCATGACGGTAGAGAGGCGCTAAAGCTCATAGAAAAAAATCACTATCACGTTGCAATGTCTGATTTGCACATGCCAGGTATGGATGGTTATGAACTCGCTGAGATTATTCGCAACAAATATCAGGATATACACCCAATCATTTTTACCGCAGATATCATGGCTGCAGTGAAGCAAAAATTTGCCGCAATACAGGTATATGATATTCTTAATAAACCATTTGCACCGGAAAAAATGTTTGAAGTTTTGCTGAAGGTGGCTAAGTCGAGAGGGATTTCTCTTAACTAAGAACACATTTTGATTAGATAAAAGATATCGCCTGGCGATAGATTCTATTTAAATTTTCCGAACTTTGAGGGCTAAATGAGAGAGTTTATACGTCTGTATCTGGATGCCTATCGCGGGTTATCTACACCTGCATGGATGCTTGCATTGGTGATGCTCATCAACAGGAGCGGAGCTATGGTAATCCCCTTTTTAGGGGTTTATATGATCAATCATCTTCAGTTTACATTAGAAGACACTGGTACTATATTAAGTTGTTTTGGCATTGGAGCTGTTGCCGGATCTTTTCTTGGAGGATGGCTTACCGACAAAATAGGCCATTTTAAAGTGCAACTGACAAGTCTGATTCTCACTGTACCGATGTTTTTTCTGCTGCCTGAACTGGATAAGGTAGTTACTATGGCAATAGGTGTATTTATGCTGAGCATTATTTCTGAGACTTTCAGACCTGCAAATTCTGTTTCCATAGCTTATTACTCCAAGCCAGACAATGTGATCAGATCTTTTTCATTAAATAGAATGGCATTAAATCTGGGATTTTCTATTGGTCCGGCTTTAGGAGGGTTTTTAGCTGCGGTTTCTTATACTTTCTTGTTTTACGGAAATGCAATAGCTGCGTTTTTCTCCGCGGTATTGTTTTATATTTATTTCCGTAATCGCAAGGGGAATGAGAAAACCATAAAGGAAGAAGCGAAAGAGGAAGAGGGCGAACATGTGGATAGGTCCCCTTACAAAGATAGGCTGTTTATGCTGTTTAGCCTGCTTTGCTGTGTTTTTGCAATTTGTTTTTTTCAACTGCTAAGCACGCTCCCATTGTACTACCGAACAGTTTACCTGTTGTCTGAAGCGGAGATAGGTATCATCCTGGCCTTTAGTGGCCTGGTTGTATTTTCATTAGAAATGCTCCTTGTCCATATCGCTGAAAAGCGTTTTACATCACTGGCAATAATTGTTTGGGGAGCAATATTATGTGCAATTTCCTTCATGATTCTTAACCTTGCTCACGGGATTTGGGTGCTGTATATTGCTATGTTTGTGTTTTGTATTTCAGAAATTCTTGCTATGCCATTCATGGCAACAATCACTTTGCAAAGGTCTTCTGTTAAAAAGCGGGGCGCATATATGGGGATTAATTCGCTTTCTTTTTCTGCTGCCCATATATTTTCACCTTTTGTGGGAACAAGAATAGCGGCGGCTTATGGCTTTGATACGCTTTGGTGGGGTACTGTCGCCGCACTCATTCTTACAGCCATAGGATTTTATTTTGTCATGAAGAAAATGAGGCTTTCCAATTAAATCGCATTTTGATTTTGGCGCTTTCAACGCTCTTGTAATTGCAAGATCTGCTCAGCATGAACTGGTATTGTGCAGTAGTTTTCTTTTGCTATCCTTTTGCTATTCTTTTGCTTCTCTTTTGCTATTGTTTTGCTTTAGCAAAAAAGAAGCAATATAAAACTAATATAAAAGTAACTCCAATATACAGCACAGCTACTGTTCAAACTGACTGGTCACTTGTGCCGGAGTGCTGGAAACCACTGTCGACATTATATTACTCAAACGTTTGCATTGTAAAAAATGAAAAAACGGGCTTTTTTGATCTTAAAGATGATGAAATACTCTGTAAATCAGATAAATGTAGCGGATTAATATCTTTATAAGAAAAAATAATCATTCAAAAAATAGCTTTCCTGCGGTTTTCAGTTTGTGCGCAATCGTTTGTGTAGTGTTTTAAGAGGTGATTGATAAATCAATAGTTAATTTAGATTATCGTCTTTAAATAACACACTTAAAGATAGGGACAAAAGCCCTGGGTTATTTTATGGGTAGGCTTTTGCAGTGCGTTGATTCATAACTGTTGCGAATTCTTAATTATCCTAATATAACCTAAAACAAAAATGAAAAAACCAACCATTAAACAACTGATTACAAAAATGTTAGCATTTACGGTTTTAATTACTCTATTTTCATGTGCGAAAATACCAGTGGCAGACACAGTTAAGCAAGAAAAGCTAGCTGTTGGAACACAACAATCTGGCAGTGTGGCTTTAGTTGCAGGAGAGAATGCGGCGCCTTCACAGCATATCTTTTTTTCATTTCCTTCTGATGCTATAGCCAAAATTCACAAGATTAAAATCACGCAGTCTGCCAATACTGAATATTTTTCCGTCCATAATTACAGTGGAGGCTATGCAGGTTTACAGCAGACTCCAGATCAATCCTTCGGTACACCGAATATTCTGATTTCGTCGTTATGGGATCCTAATACCGCTGGAGGCGTTTATTCGAGGGTAGCTTATTCTGCTTCAAATACTGTAACCAGCAGATTCGGAGGAGAAGGTGACGGATGGAAGACGATCAATCCTTATCAATGGTCCTTAAATACATGGTATAACATCGCGTTACGTGCATGGAAGAGAAATGGAGAATTATTCATAGGTACATTCATCCAAAATATATCTACCGGTACCTGGTTTCATACTTCTACATTGGCAATGGTAGAAAGAACTACATTTCTCGGTTCAGGTAATGATTCCTTCCTGGAAAATTGGGTGGGTACTAATCCGAATTATGACGGAAGTTTCATTCGAAAAGCATATTTTAAAGACTGCTGGAATTTAAATACCAGTAATACCTGGCAAAAGCACTCCAGTAGGACATTCAGTGCCAATGCAAATGATGCAGGGCGAAATGGTATTTATGACCGGGCATTTAATTCAGGTTATGATGCTACAGAAGATGCATACTTTATGGAGCACGGTGGTAATGTACAGCCAAGTGCAGCTTTTGGAACCGGACGTACGCTGAGTTTACCTGTGCAAACAAATCAGGGGTCGGCACCAACACTTACTGTAGGTACTGTTAGTTCGGTTTCTGCAAGCTATACTTCGGGAACGATAAACGTTAGCTGGACTACCAATGCCACAAAAACGCCACAACTATCCTCTAAAGTAGAAATATTGAATGGATCTGGTACTGTAGTGCAGACAGTTGAAGAGGTGCTGCCACAAAAAAGAACTGCTGCAATTTCTACAACTCTTGCTGCAGGTAACTATACAGCTAGAGTAACGATTACAGATATCTTTAATCAAGTTTCGGCCGCAGTTACCGCTGCATTTACAGCTTCTGGTTCTTCTACCTGGTATAAGATTAAAAACTTCTCTAGTGGGCTATACCTTGCGATAGAAAACAACAGCACAGCAAATAACGCTTATGTAGTGCAAAGCACAAGTAGTACTAACTATGGACAGCAATGGCAGTTGAGCAGTCAGGGCGGAGCTACAGTACTGGTCAACAGAAATAGCAATAAAGCAATAGATGTAGCAGGTAGTATTCAGACTTCTGGTGTAAATTTAATTCAGTACCAGGTTACGAACAATTTAAATCAGCAATGGAACCTTGTTTCTGTTGGAAGCGGTAAATATTATATTCAAAGCAATCTATCTAATCATTATGTATTGGATAATCCCGGAAGTAGTACAACCAGTGGTACAAAGATGATATTGTATGCACTGAGCGGAGCGAGTGGAGGAAATAACCAGCAGTGGGTACTGGAGCCTCAATAACAGTCATAAAAAAAGCTGATCCTAAAAGATCAGCTTTTTTCTTATTTTAAAGGAGGGCTATTTTAAGACTTCAGTTAGCTTTTGTGTTTGATGATCAGCAAGTTTCTGCAGTGGCCCTGAGGCGAGCATTTTCATCATCATATTCAAATCAGCTGAAATGATATGTTTAGCTATGGTACCACCTTTTCCGTTATCAGCTACAGTCCATTTCAATTCCACATCAAATGGTGGTTTTTCAGTAGGGATTGCCGTAAGTTCCTGATTCTCCTTACGCTCAGAGATTCTGATCGCAAGTTTAGCCATATTTTGAATTGTGAAACTAGCTTCGTCTTCTGTTGACGACCAGTTATAAATATTCTCGGGCATTAATTGCTGATGATTATTTAAGTCGGCCAAAAAAACGTAAACTGTTTCTACGGGCAGGTTCAATTCAGTACTGCTTTCGATAACTGTCATATTATTCTTAAGTTAGTTGTTCTAATTGTTTTCCCCATTCGGAAGGGTTTCTACGCCACTGCGTTAAAAGATCTACATCTTTCTGTGCAATGAAACTATGTTCCGCTGCATATTCGATTAGCGTATTGTAATTAGATAACGTAGCGTAACGGCATTTAGCTGCAGCAAAGTTCTCGTCGGCCTGATCAAAGCCGTAGGTGAAGATGGCTACAAGACCAGCTACTGACAGTCCTGCATTTCTAAGTGCATCAACAGCCTGTAAGCTACTTTTTCCTGTCGAGATGAGGTCTTCTATTACTACTACACGCTGCCCTTCTACAATTTCTCCTTCAATCAGACTTCCTGTACCATGTTCTTTTGCTTTTGATCTTACATAAGCAAATGGCAGTCCCAGTTCCTGAGCTACTAAAGCGCCCTGAGGGATGCCGGCTGTTGCAACACCAGCAATTAAGTCTACTGAGCCAAATTCTTCCTGAATCAGTTGACTAAGTTTCTGTCTGATATAGGTTCTAACCGAAGGATGGGAAAGGGTGATCCTATTGTCACAGTAAATAGGAGATTTCCAACCAGAAGCCCATGTAAATGGATTATTAGGTTGTAACTTTATTGCTTTTATTTGTAATAAAAATTCAGCTACCTTTAATTCAATATCACTTTTATTATACATGGCCTAAAATTACGTATTAATGATTCATAAAACAGAAGCCCCAAATATCGCTAAATAATAGCACTCTAAAAAGTATAATTTGAAATGGAAGAGATTATTTAGCCACATCGATTGATTTTCAGTGTGATAGCGGGAGCGTGTAATCAAATAATGTATGTTGCGATGAATATTGTCATTTTTTTATATTTTTATCGACTGCATATTTGATTGATTGGCGGCAGATGCTTGATGATCATGATAATTTCATCACAAATGAAAAACGCAATTTAACCAAATGAAAAACTACAGAATTTATATAAATAATAACACGCTGTTTATTGCGGATGAGCTCCCTAAGCAGGTTAATAAAATTCAACAGCTAGATGTAAAGGATTTTGATTTTATAACTTTTTATAAGAATTTATCTAAAGTTTCTGAAAAGCAATATATTCTGTTAGATCCAGATCCTAAAGAGATTTTTAAAAGGCTGAAAAGGAGCTGTGATTTAATTAAAGCTGCAGGCGGATTGGTGAAAAGCGACAAAGGGAATTACCTGTTTATTTTTAGAAATAAAAAGTGGGATTTACCAAAAGGCAAAGTGGAAAAAGGGGAGAAGATGAAAGAAGCGGGTCTTCGTGAGGTAGAAGAGGAGTGTGGTGTTAAAATACATACCAATGATGAAAAAATATGCAAAACTTACCACGTATATACCCTGGGTGCTAAGCTAGTGCTCAAAAAAACGAATTGGTACAGCATGACTGTCAAGGGTGAACCTAAATTGATCCCGCAAAAAGAAGAAGGAATCACCAAGGCAACCTGGTTAAATAAAACAGAATTAAAACCCGTTATTAAGAATACCTACCCTTCAATTATACAGGTATTAGAGGAAGGAAAGCTTCTTTAGGCTAAATAACCACCAACAAGCTTAAGCTTTTAGAAAAGGAATGGCCTGTTTAGGTAAGAATTGGCTTACATCTCCGTTATTACGTAGTATATCCCTGACGATCGTTGAACTGATCGCAGAATATTCAGGTTTGCTCAGGATGATTATAGTCTCTGCTTCCGGCATCATGGTCTGATTGATCTGAGCAATTGCTTTTTCATATTCAAAATCAGCAACAGAACGGACTCCCCGCACCATGTATTGAGCATTTATCTTTTTACAGAAATCTACTGTCAGGCCTTCATATAACTGAACTTCTACATTGTCATAATCTGAAAAGACTGTTTTTACAATTTCTTCACGTTTTTCCGCCGATAGAAAACTCTGTTTTGAGCTATTTAGCCCTATGCCTACTACAATTTTGTCAAATAGCGGTAGTGCGCGGGTTAATATGTCAACATGAGCTATGGTGATCGGGTCAAATGAACCTGGAAATAATGCTATTTTCATACCTAAAGGTTGCTGGATTTTTCAAAAAAGCTAAAAGATGAATTTCCGTATCTCCTGGTTTCTTTAAAGCCGGGAAGGTTATTCATTTTTAATAATGAAGGATGCTCTACGATGAGCAGTCCATTGTCGGTCAGAAGGTTATTTTTTATAACCAGTTCCGGTATTAATGGGATAGTGGGCAAATTATAAGGGGGATCAGCAAAAATTATCTGATAAGTTTTACTATGCTGCTCTAAAAATTTAAATGCGTCTGCTTTTTGAACATGAATTTCATTTAGCTGATGTTTTTCAATGACAGATTTTACCCAATATATACAGCCGGAATGTTTATCAACAGCCGTTACCTTTTTTATTCCTCTGGATGCAAATTCAAAACTAATGTTCCCTGTTCCGCAAAATAAATCGAGTACTTCGCATTCTTCAAAATCATAAGTGTTGTATAAAATATTGAAAAGTGCTTCCTTGGCCATATCTGTGGTAGGCCTTACAGGTAAACTTTCAGGAGCATTGAACCTGATGCCTTTTAGTCGTCCTCCGATTATTCGCATAGGTCGAGGGCTAATAAGCTGCTGTAGTAGTGTGCAGGCATGTCTTCTAAAATTTTATCGTTTTTAGCATCAGCAGCGCAGAAGCTTATGGTTTTAAAGTATTTTGCCAGACAAGTATGGTTTGCATCATTTTCATGAATGATACCAATGAGGTGAATTTCTGTTTCCGTAGCGTTTATCTTTAATTGATTGATGATAAAAAGTATATAATAATTGAGCTCTTCACTGTTTTCGATCTGGTAATAGTTTTGGAATATCAGTTTTTCATCTTTAATGTAAAGAACATTAAAGGATGTTGCACTAAAATCCAGTAGCAGAGCGGTGTTTTTTTCTTTAGCCAGTGCGTGTAATGGAGCTGTATGGTCAAACAATTTCCCATGTGCCAGGGAAGATGTTAATGTCTGGTCAACAAATTTACTCAAGGTAAAAATAGAGGTAAATCCAAAGCTACTTGCAGGTTGTATATAGAGATTCAATCCCTGATCATCGTCAAAATAATTGGTATATTTGTTTAAGTTATCAGTGTCAAAGAGTTCATTGGGAACAGCAATCGAATTTTCTGTGTATACTGAAATCTTGATTTCCTTAAAAGGAAGCATTAAATAGCTATCGGATTTAATTTTATTTGCAAGTGTCTGTATGGTATTGGAACATTCTTGTTGATCATATACTGCTTTTATCTCATTCGATCTTTTATCTATTATTGCGTAAGAGAGGCTGTCGGCAGTAATTTTAATTAAAAGGTTACAGTTGTCTGCAGTATTTGGCTCAAAATCAGGATCAACCAATAATATGCTATTTTTGCTGTTCATGTTAACAAAATTAATCCTTTTTTCTATAACATCACCATTGCATATTTGTTAAATGGATAAAGCTTCAATAATTGCGGGATGCTACCAGTTTACGCCAACAGCAGAACAGCTTGATTTTTGCCGGAAGATGGCAGCTTTTTTATCGAAGGAGCTGGATGGACAATGCTTTATTTTAAAAGGATATGCCGGAACGGGTAAAACTACTTCAGTTGGGGCCCTTGTAAAAGCATTGCCGAAATTTGCTTTGCGTGCTGTTTTGCTTGCTCCAACAGGTAGGGCAGCAAAAGTGATGAGTAACTATACCGGCAGGAAGGCGCTTACCATACACAAAAAGATCTACAGGAAAAGATCTGCAGTAGGCACAGATATGTCTTTTCAACTCGCACCCAATTTAGCTGAGCATACCTTGTTTATCGTGGATGAGGCATCAATGATCGCAGACGAATGGAATACCCAAAGTGGATCATCACTATTAAGAGACCTGATGGAGTTTGTTTATAACAGGAAGAATTGCGCTGTGGTGTTTGTGGGAGATACCGCACAGCTTCCTCCTGTAGGCAGTATTGACAGTCCGGCGTTAAATAAAGAGTATATGGCGCAGCACTTTTCAGTTAGCTTGCGTGCGGTTGAGTTGAAAGAGGTGGTACGTCAGGAAAAAAAATCAGGTGTATTGGCCAATGCGACAATGTTAAGAAAGCTGATTAACGATGGAGAGGAAAAGGATGAAGGAGAGCAGATCGCACTTCCGAAATTTATAACTAAGAACTTTAAAGATATTTTCAGGATGACAGGTGTAAAGCTCGTCGAGGGTTTGGAATACGCCTATAATAAGTTCGGAATAGAAAATTCTCTGGTGGTATGCCGGTCTAATAAATCTGCAAATGTATATAACCAGCAAATCAGGGCCAGGTTGCTGTACCGTGAAGAAGAGTTGACCGGCGGGGATCAGATCATGGTAGTCAGGAATAATTATTTTTGGCTTCCTGATAACGAGTCAGCGGCATTTATTGCAAATGGAGATATGGCACGTGTAGTAAGGGTTCGGCGGATTGAGGAGCGGCACGGATTCCGTTTTTGTGAGGTAAATCTCGAATTTCTGGATTTTCCTGATGCGGGTGTAATTACATGTAAAGTTATGCTGGATACGCTGACGGCTGAAACTCCTAATCTTTCATTTGAACAGAGTAACAAACTTTTTGAAAGCTTAAATGAAGATTACTCGCATATATCCAATAAGAAGGAAAGGTTTGCAGCAATTAAAGAAGATCCCTATTATAATGCGCTTCAAATCAAATTTGCATATGCCGTGACTTGCCATAAGGCGCAGGGGGGACAATGGGATGCAGTTTTTGTAGACCAGGGATATTTAACAGACGAAATGATAGACCTGGACTTTCTCAGGTGGTTGTATACTGGCGTGACACGGGCAAAAAGAGAATTATTTTTAGTAAATTTTGCGACTAACTTATTTTCTTCTCCTGCTGAAGAGCAATTTTAAAATATTAAAAAACTGTAATTATGAGATTCGCATACTCTGTTAAGCAAAAAATGAAAATCGCTGTTCTACTATTTTGCATCATGGCATGTTCAATATTGATTAGATTTTTGGAGGATAAGAGTGTGAAAAGCATGAATGAGTCATTTATTTCTTTATACAATGACCGGCTAATACCTGCTACTGATCTTTTTTATGTTGCTGAATACGTAGATCAAAAACGTAGTTTGCTGGAAGATATGCTTTATTCATCCTCTGAGACCTCCTTTAATTTTGAAGGTTTAGGAAGAAACTTAAACAAGGTCAACACGTCGATAGATTCTCTGATCCTGGCTTATGAAAAAACTTACCTGGTAAAGCAGGAGAAGGAAAACATCGCGCGACTGAAAGCAAATTTAAATGCCGTTAAAAATATTGAAACACAAACAGTAAGCATTGTTAAAAGCCAGGGGCTGGAAAAAGCAAGAAATGTGCATGAGCTGATGGGGAGAAAAGCATCGGGTGATATTATAAAAGGCTTGTCTGAACTCATGCGCATACAACGTATGGTTGGTGCTGAACTTACAAAGGATACTGAATTCATGGTTTCCGGTAATAAACTCTACTCAGCCTTTCAAACTGTGCTGGCCATCGTCATAGGGATTTTGATTGTAGGTATAGTCTTTACCTCTAATGTGGTTAACATCAGAAATGATAAGTTCAATTTGAATTAGGTGCTGGCTAACGGAATTGAAATTATAAAAGTTGTTCCTTTATTTTCCTGACTCTCGACAGTTAAGGTGCCGTGGTGCTGTTCTATAATGTCTTTTGAAATGTGGAGTCCAAGACCCATTGATTTTTCTCCATTGAGGCCTACTCTCCCAGCTTTTGAAAACTGATCAAATAATAAGTGCTTTAAAGTATCCGGAATGCCTATCCCAAAATCAGAAATGCGGATTTGGACTTTTTCTGGCTTTGTACATACTTCAATGTTTATAGGGGTATTTGGAGGAGAAAACTTGATTCCATTGCCAATTAAATTGTCTATTACCCTTGTGAATTTTGAAGGATTGATGTTTGCTGAGACGGTGTTTTGGTCAGTATTAAAAATGATTATTCTTGTTCTGTCTGTATTTGTCAGCCATGTATTTTGAATACCCCTCAGAAAACCGATCAATTCAACTTCCTGAACTTTTAGTGCCGTCTTTTTCTCCTGAACTACTTCAATAAGGTCGTTGATAATATGTTTTGCATGCTGAGCGGAATTCAATATGAGCTGTACTTCCGTTGCATCAGGATGATTTTCTTCGGTAAGAATAAGCGCGCTGAGCGCTTCAATATTGTTGAGCGGATTTCTAAGATCATGTGCAACAAAACCAAGTATTTCGCCTTTTTGATGATTCAGGTTCTGTATTTCTTCATTTCTTTCTTCAAGCTCTTTTAATTGTAAGAAATGCTGTGATTTAAAATAGTAACCATATCGGGAGCAGGTGAACAATACAAAAGCAAGTATTCCGGACGTGGAAATATTTAAAAATATTTGCTGGGTATTCTCAGTTGTAAAACTGAGTGTTACCACAAATAAAAATATTATAAATAAGGCTGTAATGGTGATATAGGCCAGTTCCAAAGCGAAAAATATACTTATCATTACGATTCCGATCAATACAACCGATAGGTTGTTTTTGGTATTATGTGTAGAAAAAATATAACTGACACTATAACACACACCTAACAAAAACAAGGTAAAAAGAAGGGTGAACATATTCCTTTTCAAGGCACTTAGCTTCCGGTTTTTTAACGCGGCGCTGGATAAGATTAAAAACAAAAAAGAGCCACATATCTGAACAATGTTACTCAGACTGTATTCTTCATATCTGGGTATTGTAATGATATCCTCGTAAAAAAAGAAAGAAGCGAATCTTATAACTGAAGAGATACATAATAAAACCGTGCTTAAAATCTTAATGTGCCTGATATTTATGAAGCTGTAAGTTTCTTTAAAGTCAACAGAATACTTTTCTGGTGTTTTGTATTTATAAAGGTGGAACAATTTGCGTTTTTAAACGTAAAATTAAAGAAAGGAAATGAACTTCTATATTAATATCTTATTTTTGTTGAAAGTACAATCTATGACCGCAATTCTAGCCTTCAAGTTTAATGACGCTTTTTTATTTAAGTTTTTAAAATTTGGTGTGGTTGGTTTTTCAGGGCTTATAGTAGATTTTAGCATAACCTGGATTTGCAAGGAGAAACTTAAAATTCACAAATACATTTCGAGCTCATTGGGCTTTGTGGTTGCAACGGGTACAAATTATACCCTCAACCGCTACTGGACTTTTAATAATCATAACCCAGCGACAATTATTCAGTTTGGGAAATTTTTTGTGATTTCACTCGTAGGGCTTGCTTTGAGTAATATTTTAATTTATTTGTTAAACGACAAATTGAAATGGAACTTCTATGTAGCAAAAGCCTGCGCTATTGTAATTGTATCCTTATGGAACTTCTTTGCTAACTACTTGTATACTTTCACAGGATAATCCTATTTTTAACGCATAAACTCAATTTCATGTTGCAAACAAAGAGAAGTTCGGAACAACTGCTATTATTTTTTTTAGTGCTCTGGACGGTAATTAATATTGTACAAGCCGCTTTTGTTGAACTACATGCTGATGAGGCTTATTATTGGATGTATTCCCGTTTTATGGACTGGGGATATTTTGATCATCCTCCAATGGTGGCTGTATTTATCAAATTAGGAGATGCTTTATTCCGCAATTCCTTAGGCCTTAGGTTAATAACTGTTGTTTCGAGTGCGCTTTCGGTTTATTTATTATGGAAAATCGTCAGTAGGTACACACAAAATTTTCAGCTTTTTGCTTTATTATTTAGTGGCGTGGTATTGTTTCATGTGTATGGGTTTATCACCACACCTGATTCACCACTGTTCTTTTTCAGTATTTTGTTTTTTTATGTCTATCAGCGTTATGCTGAAGAAGATAAAGCCAAATGGGCATTGTTACTGGCTTTGATAATAGCTTGTCTGCTGTACAGTAAATATCACGGCATATTGGTGCTCTTTTTCACTATTATTTCTAATTTTAAATTGCTGAGAAGGCCTTCCTTCTGGATGATTGTTGTAGTTTCAATTTGTGCATTTTTGCCGCATATTATGTGGCAGATTAACAATCATTACCCTTCTTTTTATTATCATGTGATAGACCGGAATGCCGATTTTTATAAATTTAAATTTACGTCTGAATACGTGCTGGCGCAACTTGCACTTGCAGGCCCGCTGGTAGGTTGGTTTCTTTATAAATCTGCTGTACAGCTTAAATCTTCTGATGCCTTTATCAGGGCTGTTAAGTTTAATTTTTACGGAGTATTTGTTTTTTTTCTATTCAGCACCTTTAAAGGAAGGGTGGAAGCGCATTGGACTTTGCCTGCTATGCTTTGCTTGTTTATTCTTGCTTATATAGAGATAGGGCGTAAACCTGTTCCGAAATGGCTTAATTATCTGAGCTTAGCGAATATTGCCCTGATCATTTTAGTAAGGCTTATACTGATCTTTCCTATAGATGCATTGATGAAAGTAAAAGTTATTGCCTATTATTTTGGTACAAAGAAATGGGCTGCCCAGATTAAAGACAAAGCAGGAAACTATCCTGTTATATTTACCGATTCATTTCAGATTCCCTCCCGATATAATTATTATACTTACAGTACTAGGGGATTTGGGTATGACAGTAGGTACTACAGAAAAAATCAGTATGATATTTGGCCTTTAGAAGACAGCATAAGAAATAGAAAAGCATATTATGTATTGTCTCAGAGTCATGGAGAAAATGTTAAGCAAGATACGATTGCTACTGATAAAGGATTATTTTATGGCCTCTGGATTAATAAGGTGAGGATGTATCAAAAAGTTACGGTGAGGCTTTCTGAGGTTCCTGAAGAGTGGCAAAGAGGGGAAACAAAGAAAGTGACCTTGGAAATTACTAATCCATATCAGGAACCGGTCTCTCTTGGTAATGCTGGCGAAGAATGGAAATGCATTCTGGAATATGGCTTTAAAATGGATGGAAACTTTGTCTATTTTAAGACATTTACAGCAGATGTTTCTCAGCTTGTTATTAAGCCTCATACTACAGTGCGGGTACCCGGGATGCTGGAAGTGCCAAAAGAAACAGGAAAGTATAAACTGATTTTTTCGGTTAGAACTGAACCTTTTTCAGGCGGGCGGAACAGCGGTATGATTACTGCAGATGTAAAATAGCTCTTGCTGACAAAATTAATTTAACATATTTTAAAACTAAACAAGCCACTGGCATTTGCGAGAAAATTAACGTTTGTCTAATTTTCGCAAATAAAAATTAGGTCCTAAAAATGGAAGAAACAAACATGACTGAGCGTTCATCGTACGGAACTGATATCCGTGCTTTGAATGAAATGATACAGAAGGAGAGTGCGTTTATAGATCTCCTTTTTATTGAAATGGATAAAGTGATTGTAGGCCAGCGCTATATGGTAGAGCGACTGCTGATAGGCTTGCTGGCAGACGGGCATATTCTGCTTGAAGGTGTACCTGGACTTGCAAAAACACTTGCCATCAACACGCTTGCAAAAACAATAGACGCAGGATTTAGCCGGATTCAGTTTACACCTGACTTACTGCCTGCTGATTTATTGGGGACGATGATCTACAATCAGAAAAAAGAGGAATTTGTAGTCAGAAAGGGTCCTTTATTCTCTAATTTTATTCTTGCAGATGAGATTAACCGTGCACCTGCAAAAGTACAAAGTGCTTTGCTGGAGGCCATGCAGGAACGTCAGGTGACAATAGGGGACAATACGTTTCCGCTTCCCAAGCCCTTCCTGGTATTGGCAACACAAAATCCGATAGAACAAGAAGGGACTTATCCGCTTCCTGAGGCTCAGGTAGACCGTTTTATGCTGAAGGTAGTCCTTGGATACCCAAAAAAGGAAGAAGAAAAAAGAATTATGCGGGCGAATATAGCGCCAGAGGGAATGGCTAAACCAAATGCAATACTTCATCCGGATGATATCATCAGAGCCAGGAAAATAGTGAGAGAGGTTTACATGGATGAAAAAATTGAGCAGTATATTATTGATATCGTTTTTGCGACACGTTTTCCTGATCAATATAGACTAGCCGATTATAAAAATCTGATCAGTTTTGGTGCATCTCCAAGAGCAAGTATCAATATTGCCCTGGCTTCAAAAGCTTATGCTTTTATCAAGAGAAGAGGTTATGTAATTCCAGAGGATGTAAGGGCGGTTTGCCACGACGTGTTGCGCCATAGAATAGGTCTGACCTATGAAGCGGAAGCCGAAGATATCACGACTGAAACCATCATTACCGGTATATTAAATGCTGTTGAAGTACCTTAATATAGATTCTTTTTAGAATTTCTATATGGGCAGTATAATTTCATTCAGATATTAAATATGGATACTAAAGATCTCTTAAAAAAAGTAAGAAAGATTGAAATCAAGACCCGTGGGTTGAGTAATCAAATTTTCTCCGGAGAATATCATTCTGCTTTTAAAGGCAGGGGGATGGCTTTTAGTGAGGTTCGTGAATACCAAATGGGCGACGAGATCCGTACGATTGACTGGAATGTAACAGCGCGCTTCAATCATCCTTACGTAAAGGTGTTCGATGAAGAAAGGGAGATGACTGTGATGTTGTTGGTTGACGTAAGCGGATCAAAAAGCTTTGGAACACAAACCCAGCAAAAGCAAGACCTGGTGACAGAACTATGCGCAGTTTTGGCTTTCTCAGCTATACAAAATAATGATAAAGTCGGCGTTTTGTTTTTTAGCGATCAGGTAGAGAAGTTTATACCCCCAAAAAAGGGCAGAGGACATATCCTGATGATCATTAGGGAACTGATCAATTTTAAACCAGAACATAAAGGTACTAATATAGCTCAGGCACTACAGTACTTCAATAGTGCCATAAAAAAGAGATCCACAGCTTTTTTAATCTCTGATTTCATGAGTGATACCTTCGAAAATGAGCTTAAAATAGCCAATAGGAAGCATGATTTGGTGGCACTGAGGATATTTGATATTCATGAAGAAGAGTTCCCTAATCTGGGATTGATCCCTGTGCAGGATGAGGAAACAGGTCAGCTGGAATGGATCAATACTTCTGATGAGAAAATACGGCATGCTTTTAAAACAGCTGCTTTAGAAAGAAATGGAAGGCTGGATATTCTTTTCAAAAAATCAGGAGTGGATTATACAAAAATCGGGACACATCAATCGTATGTGAAGCCGCTGATGACATTATTTAAAAAACGGGAAGCCAGAAGGTAGACATGAAACTATATTTTAATTTTTGCTGGTGCTTACTTTTATGCTTTACCTGCTTTATCGGCAAGGGATATGCGCAGCAGGTTGCGGTAGAAGCCAAACTTGATAAAAGCACCATTGCTTTGGGCGATCAGACCATATTGCGTTTAATAGCAAGATTACCAACTGCTCAGCAGATTAGCTTTCCAACACTGACAGATACCATCTCTTCAAAAATACAGATTGTTGAGATCGGGAAAACAGATACACTTAAAGATACATCTAATCCTGCTGTTCATACCTTAAGCAGGTCTTATGTAATTACTTCATTTGATGCAGGCATCCAGGTAATACCCTCATTTGTATTTCAAACTAAAGGTGCAAGTTTCAGCACAGTTTCAATGCCGCTGGAAGTGAAATCTGTGAAGGTTGACACGACCAAAGCGATCTTTGACATTAAGCAACCTATAGCTGTATCGTACACATTGATGGATTGGTTGAGGGACAATTGGCATTGGGTGGTATTTGCTGTAGTTTGTTTGCTGATGCTTGGAGGAGCCTTGTACTATTATATGAAAGTGCGAAAGGTAAAGCCCGTGCAGGTAATACAGGAGAAACCGGCTGTTCCGCCACATCTTATTGCTATGGAGAAATTGAAGGAACTTAGAAATAAGAAATTATGGCAACAGGATGCCATCAAGCAGTATCATAGCGAACTTAGTGATGTTATACGTGAGTATCTGGAAAAAAGATATGGCATCAGTGCGCTTGAGCAGACTTCCGATGAGATCCTTTCCGGTTTGAAATCTAGGGAAATAAATGAAGAGGACAGGAATATACTTAGACAAGTATTGCAGCTTGCTGACCTGGTGAAATTTGCAAAGGCTACGCCATTAAATACAGAGAACGAACTGAGTATGAATAATGCAATTAGCTTTGTGACGCGTACAAGAGTATTGAGTCCGGTAGTTGAAAATAAAACTGATCAACGAAATGAAAGTGTTTAGCGGAATTGAATTTGCCAATCCAGGATTCTTTTGGTTGTTGATCATTGTTCCCCTAATGGTTGGATGGTATGTTTGGCGCAGTAAAAAATTGCAGGGATCTCTTAAGATGTCCTCTGTGCAAGGATTTTTGAAGGTTAAGAGGAGTAAATTAAGCCATCTAAGACATTATAGCCTTGTGTTCAGGTCACTTGCGTTAATTGCCCTGATTTTTGCGCTGGCGAGACCGCAGTCTGCCTTAAGCTGGCAAAATTCGACGACAGAGGGGATTGACATTGTCATTGCTACGGATATTTCAGGAAGTATGCTTGCGGAAGATCTGAAGCCAAATCGTTTAGAAGCAGGTAAAAATATTGCTATAGATTTTATAAAGGACAGGCCAAATGACCGTATTGGTCTTGTAGTTTTCAGCGGAGAGAGCTTTACCCAATGTCCCCTTACTATAGACCACGATGTACTTATTAATTTGTTTAAAGACATTAATAATGGAATGATAGAAGACGGTACGGCGATAGGGATGGGATTAGCCACTGCTGTAAACCGTTTAAAGGACAGCGAAGCCAAAAGCAAAGTCATTATATTGCTTACTGACGGTTCAAATACAACAGGTTCTATACCTCCAGTTACGGCTGCTGAAATAGCAAAACAAATGAATGTGAGGGTGTATACAGTGGGTGTCGGGACAAGGGGATATGCCCCTTATCCTGTAAAGACGCCTTTTGGTATCCAGTACCAGAAAGTCCCGGTTACTATCGACGAAGGTGTGCTGAGTAATATTGCAAAGATCACGGGAGGAAAATATTTCAGGGCCACAAATAACGAAAAATTAAAGGCGATTTACCAGCAGATAGACCAGTTGGAAAAAGCAAAAATTGCGGTGACTCAGTATCATAAAAAAACAGAACGATTCCTGCCATTTGCAGTGTTGGCACTTGTGTTTTTATTGTTAGAGTTTACATTAAGAAATACATTGTTTAAAGGAGCATTAACTTAATCATATGTTACGTTTTGCATATATGGAATTTTTATGGGGCCTTGCAGGAGTTCCTTTGCTGCTGATCTTTTTTTTGGTGATCAGGAGATGGAAGAAAAAGGCGTTGGATTCTTTGGGTGACAGAGATACGGTGAGGAAAATGATTCCGGAGGTTTCTTTCGGTAGGCCAGTTTTAAAGTTTACGCTATTTTTAATTGCATATAGCACACTGATTATTGGGCTTGCTGATCCACAGATCGGGACAAAAATAGAAGAGGGTAAAAAAAGCGGGTCTGATCTGATGATCCTGCTGGATGTATCAAATAGTATGATGGCTGGTGATCTGGCTCCGAGCCGATTGGAAAATGCGAAACGGGCCATATCGCAATTGATTGACAACTTGCATAACGACCGTATTGGTATCATTATTTTCGCCGGAGAGGCCTATGTACAATTGCCAATTACAACAGATTATTCTGCAGCCAAACTATTCCTTAATAATATCAATACCAGCATAGTTCCTACACAGGGTACGGCTATAGGAGCTGCAATAGATATGGGAATGAAGTCATTTGATTTTGTAAATGGTACAAGTAAAGCGATGATCCTGATGACTGACGGTGAAAATCATGAGGATGATGCTTTGGCCGCTACAAAAAATGCAACTGCTAAAGATGTTTCGGTGCATGTAATAGGTCTTGGATTGCCAGAGGGAGCACCCATTCCGATTTATAAAAATGGTAGTCCTGTTGGATTTCATACTGATGAAAATGGGAAGACTGTATTGAGTAAACTGAATGAAGAAATGTGTAAGGAAATTGCGAACGCAGGAAATGGAGTTTATGTGAGAGCTACCAATGCAAATAGCGGACTTAACATTGTCAGGGATCAAATAGATAAAATGCAGAAGAAAACATATGATAGTAAGGTATTTAAGAACTATGAAGATAGGTTTCAATTTTTTATCGGCCTTACATTTTTATTGTTAGTGCTGGAATTCTTTATTTCCAGTAGAAGAAATCTGAAGTTGAGTGAAGTGAACTTGTTTGAAGTGAAGAAATCATGAAGCAATTAATAATTATCATTTGCATTATGTTGCAGGGTTTTGTGCTTTTTGCACAAAAGGAGAAAAAGTATGTTCATAATGGCAATAAGTTATATGAACAGCAAAAATTTGCTGAAGCAGAAAAAAGTTACAGACAATCTGTAGAACATTCAAAGCAATCTGTTGAAGGTAATTTCAACTTAGGAGACGCATTGTATAAACAAAAGAAGTTTGATCCCGCTATTCAAAAGTTTACAGAAATTGCCAGTTCTTCAAATGATAGAGCTGTGAAAGCACAAGCATATCATAATTTAGGAAATTCTCTTTTAGAATCTAAGAAGCTTGAAGAAAGTATTGATGCGTATAAAAAATCGCTGATCAATAATCCTAAAGATGATCAAACCAGGTATAACCTGGCTTATGCACAGGAAAAACTGAAACAGCAGCAGGATCAGCAAAAAAAGAACGATAAGAATAAAGACAAGAATAAAAAAGATCAGGATAAGGATAAGCAGGATAAAGATAAAAACGACCAGGATCAGAAGGATAAGGATCAAAAGGATAAAAATAAAGATGATCAGCAAAATGGCCAGAAACCACAACCTGATAAACTATCTAAGGATGATGCAGAACGTATGCTTGAGGCTCTGAATAATGAAGAAAAAAATACACAGGACAAGCTTAAAAATAAGAAAGCTAAAGGTGTAAAAGGTCGGATTGTTAAAGATTGGTAAGTAAAAAGTATTTGTTATTTTGGACAAAATGAAACATTATATATTAACGTTTTTATTGCTATGGAGCAGTCTTTTGCTGGCCAATGATCCTATTAAAATTACAGCAACAGTCAGTAAAAATCCAGTAGGTACAGGTGAACAATTTGAGGTTAGTTTCACGGTAAATGGTAACATAGAAAAATTTAGTCCACCTGATTTTCGGGGCTTCCAAGTTTTGGGTGGACCAAACCAATCATCGAGTGTAACTTCTATTAACGGGAATACTTCTATGAGTATGTCATTGAGCTATGTACTTGTTGCAGAAAGAACAGGAGACTATACTATAGGGCCTGCAATAATTCAGGCGAATGGTAAACAGTTAAGATCTAACTCAATTAGGATGAAGGTTGTGAAGGGGTCTTCTGTCCCCCAACAACGTCAATCAGGAGCATCCGGACAACCAGATCCTCAGGTTTCTCAAGCCGCGCCCAATGTAGATATATCCAAGAGATTGTTTATCAGGGCCGTGACCAATAAGTCGAATGTTTATCAGGGCGAGCAGCTTGCAGTAACGTATAAACTGTATACAAATATTGAACTGGTAGATAATGCATTAGATAAGCTTCCGGATTTTAATGGTTTTTGGAGTCAGGAGATAAAAAATAACAACCCAAACGTCCAATGGGAAACGGAAATCCTTAATGGTACTAAATATAGTGTCGCCACGCTGAAACAAATCATTTTATTTCCTGAGCGATCAGGAAAACTTACGCTGGATCCTTTAGGGATGACTTTTCTGGTACGTGTACCTGTTCCTTCGAATGATCCATTTGAAATGATGTTTGGTGGATCTTACAAAGATTTAAAACGCAAAATAAAAAGTCAGCCTGTAACCATTAATGTAAAGCCTTTACCAGAAACAGGAAAGCCAGAGGGCTTTGAGGGAGCGGTGGGTAATTACTCAATGGAGGCTGCTATAGACCGGTCGGAACTTAAGGCTAATGAATCGCTGAACTACACGATCAAAATTTCAGGATCAGGAAATCTTAAATTATTGAAAGCCCCTGAACTCACTCTTGCAGCTGATATTGAAAAATATGATCCAAAAGTAAATGATAAAATTACAGAAACCATTAGCGGTGTTTCCGGCAATAGAGATTTCACCTATTTATTGATCCCGAGACATGAGGGAAACTATGCGATAGCGCCATTCAAATTTTCTTATTTTAATCCTTCGACACAACGATACGTTGTCCTGAATTCCAAGGGATTTGATCTTAAGGTGGCAAAAGGTGCACCCGGGTCAAATGTTACTGCTTATTCAGCTGGACAACAGGATGTGAAGCTTCTGGCTAAAGATATTCGATACGTAAAGACTGATAACCTCAAACTGAGCAGATCTGGTGAGGGATTTAGTGGCTCTCCTTTATATTATGTGTTACTGGGTACTGGTCCGGTTTTATTTTTATTTGCACTTGGATATCGTAAATGGTATCGTGAAAATAACGCCGACTATATTGCCGTAAAAAGTAGGAATGCAAATAAAATAGCTAATAAACATTTAGCGATGGCTAATAAGCAATTACAGTCGGGAGATAAAAAGTTATTTTATGAGGCTATTTATAAAGGTCTGTATGGTTACTTAAGCGATAAACTAAATATAGCAGCGGCGGATTTGAATCAGGAAAATATTGCATTTCAGTTGAAAGTCCGGGGAGTGAAAGATGAACTCATAAATCAGTTGTCTGAAACCATTGATTTGTGTGAAATGGCAAGGTATGCCCCTGTTTCTGGTATTTCGGAAAAAGAAGTGTTTGATAAAGCTAAAACTATTATTAATGAGATCGAAACAAATGCATAAACATAACATCTGTTTACTACTGTTAGTACTGATATTCCCTTTGTTTTCAATGGGAAATAATAAAGCTGAAGACATATTTTTAAAAGGCAATAAGGAATATGCAAACGCTGAATACGAAGAAGCGCTAAAAACTTATCAGCAACTGCTCGATGAGGGCTATGAATCTGCGGATGTCTATTTTAATATAGGCAATTCAAATTATAAGCTGGGTAACATGTCCTCAGCAATATTGAATTATGAAAAGGCACGTAAACTAAATCCAGGAGATGAGGATATTGAGCTTAATCTACAGTTGGCAAACCTAAAGATTACAGATAAAATTGAGCCAGTTCCTGAATTTTTCCTTGCGACCTGGTGGAGGAATATTGTGCTGTTTTTCTCAGTGTCTGCGTGGTCTGTACTTGGCGTTGCAGGTGTCACGCTGGGGTTTCTGTTGCTGATTGTTTATTTATTTGCTCTAGTGCTCCCCATAAAGAAATCTGCATTCTACATAGGAGTTTGTCTGATTCTTATTGGAGTATTCAGTATCATCATGTCTGAAATGCAACAAGGTTATTTCAGCCGTCATCAGGAAGCTATTGTTTTTGCAGGAACAGTGAATGTCAAAAGTGGTCCGGATGCATCTCAAAAGACCTTATTCGTCATTCATGAAGGAACTAAAGTCAGTATTAAAAGTAAGAATCAAAATTGGATTGAAGTAGAGCTGCCGAATGGAAATATTGGATGGATCAATTTAACTGATGTAAAAGAAATTTAGCGAACTTTTCAGTTCGCTTTAGGTTCCGATTTTCCATTGTGACAAGTGACGCATGAAACTGCTAAGAGCGCTTTTCCTTCTTTTGTTTTTTCATCGTGGAAGTACTTCTTATTAATTTTGGCCGTCATCCGCATCATGTCTCTGGCAATTTCTTTTTCCTTTTTTTCGTCGCTGGCAAAGTCCATTTTCTTTGGATCATCTTTTTGAGGTGAATGGCAAAAATTACATCTTACCCCAAGAGCGGAATTAAAGCCCCGCATTAATTTTTCAAGGTCTTGGTGGCTGATGTTTTTTGGCAAAACCTTCAGGTTTTTCGCCTTTTGTTCCTGTTGCTTTGGCATAAATGCACTCAGCATTCCGACAGTTATCATCAGGCATGATAAGGTGAGTGTTTTTTTATACTGCATGGGTCGTGTGTTTGATAAAACAAGATAAAAAATCGTAATCATAAAAAGCTATGTTTACTGTATTAAAATTGTTTTATAACACATAAAATACCCAAGATAATTGTGCCGTATGGCCCCGTCCCTTATTTCTTTGCCACTTTTATTTTTAAACTTCCCAGGCCTGTTTCATTACCCCTAAAAAAGTTTCGGGAGATTGCGCGCCGGATACCGCAAGTTTCTGATCAAAAACAAAGAATGGAACACCTCTTACACCTATGTTTTGAGCAGTTTGCTCATCATTGCGGACCTCGTCAGTAAAATCAGTGCTTTTTAACATGGTGTCAATGATAAATTTGTCAAGTCCGATGGAAGTGCCAATTTCCATAAGGGTGGTGTGATCGCTGATGTCTTTTCCTTTGGTAAAATAGGCGTCAAATAAACATTCTTCTATCTGATCACCCAAGCCTTCAGTCTTAGCGAGTTGGATAAGCCTATGGGCATCGAAGGAATTGGCAACAACGGAAATATCCAGATGGAAATCCAACCCGACTTCTGCGGCTGTCTCGGTTACATTCTGATGCATTTCTTCTGCCCATTCTCTGGATCTTCCATACCTGTTGGCCAGGTAATCCACTGCATTGGCCCCAACGATTGTTTCAGCATTTGGATCCAATTCAAAGCTATGCCATTCTATTTCAACCTGATCTTTATGTTCAAATTGTTGTAAAGCAGCTTCAAATTTTCTTTTTCCTATATAACAAAACGGACAGCGTACGTCCGACCAGATATCTACTTTCATGGTGGCAAATGTAGATGCTTATGTTTTATAAGCACAGGTATTTATATGATTATGATTTTGAGGTGATGTTTTGACTCTTTAAGGTTAATTAATGTTTATTTTTTCCTATTTTACATCATGAGTTTTTTGACGGCCGAATGGAGAAAACTGGCTATAGCCAATTATGTTATCGATAAGGACTTGCTGATACCTTATTTGCCTGTGGGGACTGAACTGGACTTATGGAATGATACCTGTTATGTTAGCTTGATCGGTTTCTTATTCAAGAACACCAAACTGCTTGGTTTTAGCATTCCTTTCCATGCAAATTTTGAAGAGGTAAACCTCAGGTTTTATGTTAAATATAATGACAATGGAATTTGGAAAAGAGGAGTCGTTTTTATAAAAGAGATTGTTCCAAAATTTGCATTGTCTGTGGTAGCCAATACCATTTATAATGAAAATTACGAAGCAATGCCGATGTCCCACAGCTTAACAGAGGTGGATGAAGGGCGTGAAGTAATATACAAATGGAGGTATAAGAACCAATGGCAGGGTTTTGCTGTGAAAGCACACAGGGCTTTATCAGAAATCCTTCCTGGTAGTGAGGCGGAATTTATAACCGAACATTATTGGGGATATGCAAGGTATAGTGATCTCAAAACAAATGAGTATGAAGTGAAACATCCAAAGTGGGCACAATACAATGTAACTAGCTTTGAGATTAATGTCGATTTTGAGTTGGTTTACGGCACTTCATTTGCATTTTTAAACGAACAGCAGCCATCTTCAGTAATGCTTGCGGAAGGCTCAGAAGTTTCAGTTGAAAAAAAGAGAACCATCATTTAGAGCGTACAAAAAAGATTTAACTGATCTTTTTACCAGTCATCTTAAAAATGATGAACATTACAATAGCTGAAAGGGCAATCAGGATCAGATAGCTGTAGTTTAGGTTATATTGATCTTTGGCCGGTATGAAAAGTATAATGCAATAACTTAAAAAAGAAACAATTACGTAATTAATGCCCCCTGTAAGTCCGCTTGCAATTCCTGCATTTTTCGGAAATCTGCTCAAACAAAAAGTAAAAAAACTATTGAAAGTATAGCCTGAGCAGGCGTGGATCATAAATGCGAAGAAAATCATAGAATATAAGCTGGCTGCGAAGCCTGTATATATAAACATGAATATGCCAAAGAGCAACTGTATACTCAAGTTGACAATCAGCTTTTTATTGAAGGGTTTGTTTATAGTTGACTTGCCAATGAAACCACCAAGCATTACTGCTGCGCCTAATATCAGCGAGCTATATCCAGCCACTATCGGACTAAGGCCCAATCGGTGTTCTATGATAAACGGGCCTGTCATATTGTAAATCATTACCATGGAGTAGGATAGACCCAGCATCACAATTCCTAGTGTGAAGCTCGCAGTACTAATCATTTCCTGATAGACGGTGCTGATAATTTTTATGTTAAAAGGCATCCGTTGTTTTATGGTTTCTCCGCTAAATATCAATTCCAATATAAATATGATGACTGCAAAACCTGCCAGGAAATAGAAATTAGCCTGCCATCCAAAATAATTCTGGAGGTAACCTCCCACAAAAGGTGCGATGATTGGTGCAGTTGCCCATATAATTGAAAACATACTGAGGTAATGTTTTAATTTATCTCCGGAAAATACATCTACAAAAAAGGCCCTCTTGGATACAACAATAGCGCCTACGGTGATGCCATGGATAATTCGCATGGCATATATAAGATATATGCTTGAGGTATTCGCAATAATAATACTGGCTAAAGCAAAGACGAGGAGACTGATCAGATTAATCTTGTATCTGCCAAAGCTATCTAGTAAACTTCCAACAAATAACTGTGCTACACCATAGCTAATCAGGAATAAACTGAGGGTCATTTGTACCTGTATATCGCTTACTCCCAGAGCAGCAGCCATACTCGGAAGCGAGGGGATATAAATATCTGTTGCGAAACCTGAGAGCGGAATTAGTGTAAAAGCCAATACTGTGGAAATGCCTTGGTGCTGTTGTTTCAACGTTTTTTTACGATTCAAGTTAAGGTAGTTTTGAGCATTCAAAGTTAGTTTTTAGAGATCCTATTGTCGGAATCTTTTAAGACATGAGATTGTAATAAAATAAATGGCGCTTTACGTAAGTATTTTGCGCTTATTGTTACTTATAGAATAAAGTAACGTTATATGTATATTTCAATAAAAAAGAATTATGGATGAACATGAGTTCTTAATGCTGTTGCAGGTGCACCAGGGAATTATCCATAAGGTCTGCAGGCTTTATCGCGAGGGTAGAGAAGATCAAGAAGACCTCTTCCAGGAAATTACATACCAGCTTTGGAAAGCCTGGCCAACTTTCAGAGGGGCAGCAAAGATCACTACCTGGATGTATAGAGTTGCGTTGAATACTGCGATAGCCTCCTTTCGCAAAAAGAAACCAGCAGTAGAATACCAACCTGTATTGCCCGACCTTCCTCAGGAAGACCAAAATGAAGAGCAGATGGAACGACAAGAAAAACTATTCAGGGTACTTAAGCAGTTGGACGATAGTGAAAAAGCGATAATAACATTATATTTTGAAGAACTCAGTTATAAGCAGATTGCTGAAGTAACGGGTATCAGTGAAAATAATGTAGGGGTAAGGCTGAACAGAATCAAAAATAAAATTCAAAAACTTTTAATCAGATAAAAAGATGGAACTGGATGAACTAAAGTCAGATTGGAAAAACATTCCTATTCCTGATAAAACAAAAGAACAATTCAGCGTAATGCTGAAAGAAAATAATCACCCTGTTCTAAAAGGGATCAGGAAGCAGCTGGTTATAGAAATTGCCGGATGGACAGCATTTCTGATTTGTTATTATAGCATGTTTGATGGTGATCAAAAGCCTTTGATCATTAATCTCATATTGATCGTATCTATTTTGATCTCAATGATTCATAACGTTTCGGGGTATAATTTTGCAAGATATCTTGTTGATGGTGAAAGCATGTTGAGCTCATTAGAAAATTATTTTTCTAAAGTAAAGTGGTTTGCAATATTGTCAGTGACGTTCAGGATTATGTTTGCCATTGGCTTGCTCAGCTTTTTTAGTTACAACATCAGATTTGGACCCGAAAAATATCTTTTGGTAGCTATTGTGATCTTTATGTTTCTGATACAAATATTTATTCATAGACGTATATGGTTAAGGAGGTTGAGGCTACTTCGACAAACTATCGAGGATTTCGGAGATGAAAAATAACGTAAAATATAAGTAGCTTATTTACAAGGTGGTAAATGATAAAAGAAGAGACAGGAAGATTTAGTTTAAAAAAATGAAAATAAATCTTCCTGTTCGGATAGAATTAATCGTTACCTAAATAATTAAATCCCTAGATGTGAAAAATATTAGTCAATGCTCTCTTACATTGGCCGGGTCAGATGGTCAGTAGATACAATTAAATTAATTGTTTTTACTGACGCTGATCCTTGCTGTTTCAACACTAACTTTCTTTTTGTAATCTTATTATTTTTTGATTCAATATTTCAATACTATCCATTATCTCTTTATTCTGGTGTTTAATACTATCCAATTGCAATTGAAGTTTTTCATCTCTGATCTGACTTCTCCCATCGGGAGATGATTCACGGTTGCAAGAAATCATTGCTGATAAAAGCAGAATGCCAATAAGTAGTTTCATAATACATTTTATCGTATTAGTTGCAGATGTGTTTAAAAACTTACGGCAGTAGATATTTATCTTTTAACAAATCTTAACATTTCTGTGTTTAAACCTTTTTTTAAATCCTGACTCTATTCTACAAAACACAAAAGGAATGATATGAGAAAATTAATCTTAAGCGCTATTTTATTCATAGGAATGGGTACAATGGCATTTGCACAGCAAAATGATCAGAAAAGAGAAAGAAAAACTCCGGAAGAAAAGGCACAGCGTCTTACTGATGTATTAGGTAAAAAATTATCATTGACGGCAGATCAAAAAACAAAGATTTATGCGATAAACCTGGAGGGAATAAAAGAACAAAAAGGTAGGCATGTAAAAGGGCAAAAGCCTGACAGATCATTGTTGAAAGCAGAATTTAGCAAAAGAGATGGACAGATTAATGCTGTTTTGAATGATAATCAGCGTAAGGTATATCAGGACTGGAAAACTGAAAAAATGAATTCTATGAAAGATGGCAAAAAAGACGGGAGAAAGTTAGAAAGGAAAAAAGTGGATAAAGTATAGGGGATGTTGAAGGGGGATGGTTGAAAAGCAGCTATAATGGCTGCTTTTCTGCGTTATGGTGGTTACATAATATTTTTCAAACTCAAAGCCTGGTTAATTGTTCTCCATAAACATTTACCTAAATTTTGAGTTATGGAAGCCAACGACAAAAACAACAAACCTTTGAACAATCCAGTACAGTTAAACGATGATGCTAAATTCGAGAACCCTGATGTAGATCCAGGTTTTTTGGGGCATCAGGATGAACATGTTTTGAAAGGCAAAGAAGATAAACGTGAGCATAACATTGATGCCAATATGAGTATTAAAGAAATGAGGGAGGGGAAAGAAGGAGAAGACCAGGAGAATGACGCATTGAATTATAAAAATGACAGGGAGAATGGCGCATTCAATCCTAAAAATATCTAAAGGCGCTTAAATATTTTGGCGTTTTTGTACTTAACTTTCAAAACCAATATTGAAATTATAGAGACCTTTCTTATCTTACATCAATGTGACCTAATGATGTAATGGGTAATTTTGTTATATCAAAAAAGAAAGTACTATTATGGAATTAGGTATAGGTATGTTTGGAGATTTGTCTTTTGATGAGAAGACAGGAAAGCCACGTGATGCTAAGGTTAAGTTACAAGAGATACTGGAGCAGATCAAACTGGCTGATGAAGTTGGGTTGGATGTCTTTGGATTAGGTGAGCATCATCGTCCGGATTACGCCGTTTCATCTCCCGAGATTGTTTTGGCTGCCGCCGCAAGTATTACGAAAAATATAAAATTAACCAGTACGGTGACGGTTTTGAGCTCAGCAGAGCCTGTGAAGGTATACCAGGATTTTGCAACCATTGATCTGATTTCTAATGGCCGTGCAGAAATAGGCGTTGGAAGAGGCAGCTTCATTGAGTCTTTTCCCTTGTTTGGGTACAATTTGAGCGACTACGATCAGTTATTTGAAGAGAAGCTGGATCTGTTATTGAATATCAATAATAATGACGTGGTGAACTGGAGGGGTAAACTTCGTGCACCTCTTGTGAATCAAATGGTGCTGCCGCGCGCTACTAATGAAGGTAGATTGCCGATATGGATAGCTGTGGGAGGGACACCTGAATCGGTGCTACGTGCCGCAAAGCTTGGATTGCCATTAATTGTGGCGATTATTGGGGGAATACCAAAGCAATTTCAGCCTCTGATTAATTTTTATAAACAAGAATACGTTAAGCATGGCCATGACGTAAGTCAAATGCAGATTGGTATTCATTCGCATTCCTTTTTGAGTGATAATGAAGCAAGTACTGACCGATATTATTATAACTATGCTGCTCAAATGGACAGAATTGGAGCAACGAGAGGCTGGTCGCCATATACCAAAATGCAATATGACGGTGGCAGGGCGAAAGACGGAGCTTTGTTCATTGGCGATGCAAATGAGGTAGCCGACAAAATTTTGTACATGCATGAACTATTTGGTATTACCCGTTTTATCGGTCATATGGATGTTGGAGATCCTTCACATGCCGGTATGATGAAATCCATAGAGATTTTTGGGACTAAAGTAGCACCGATAGTCAAAAAAGCTTTGAAAAATTAATACCCATGTCCCAGTTTTATCATTCGCTTTCAAGTCCTTATGTTTTGATTGTGGCATTATTACTTATTGCTGCGATGGTTTTAAGCGTAAGGACCAGAAAACTGACCCTCATGGGGTCTGTAGCAGCTGTCATTATTGGCGGGTTGGTGTTTCTGGCTGCAGGAATGAAAGGCGTTTTGATGCTGATGATCTTTTTTCTGCTTGGTGTAGCCGCAACTGCACATAAAAAAGAATTTAAGGCAAAATTAGGTGATCAGGGTATGCAGGCAGGAGGTAGAACTGCGGGACAGGTATTGGCAAATGGTGGGGTAGCAGGATTAATGGCGGTCATGGCGCTATTATACAACAGCCATTCCGCTGTCTTTCTCTTGATGATGGCGGCAAGTCTGGCTGCCGCGCTTTCTGACACCTTGTCGTCTGAATTGGGCACAATATATGGTAAGAGGTTCTATAATATCCTGGGTTTTAAAAAAGATGAGAATGGACTGGATGGAGTAATAAGCCTGGAAGGTACTTTAATAGGCGTTTTAGGGGCGTTTATTGTTGGGTTGATCTATGCCGGAATAAGTAAAACCAGCTTATTGATTACAATTGCCGGTATTTTAGGAAATCTGATGGATTCATTACTTGGAGCAGTCTTAGAACGTAAAGGATATATAGGAAATAATCTGGTGAATTTTTTGAATACACTATTTGCTGCATTAGCGGGTATGATTTTTTATATGATCCTATAGCAATCCATATAGATAATTCATTTGAATTATGAATGCTAATTTGAAACGGAACCGTTCATGGTAAAGATTTGTGGAGCATAAGATATAACCTTGCCATAATATAAAATTAACAGCACTGGCCTAGCTTTGCGGCATAAATATTTGGTTAGTATTTATACGTTTAGGTTTAGTTGATAAAAGAAGCCATGATGGATGTCAGGGCTTTTTTTTATCTTCACCGCTGTTTAAATGAAGTGTTATGACTGAAACGGAATATTTGCAATTCTGCAAAGAACAAATCAACGGACCATTAAAAGAAGAAGACCTGATCACCATGCTGACTGCCTGGGGTGCGATTAATTATTCGTTGGGCTACAATAAAGCTTTGACAGACAATAATATAGAAGTTAAGAAGGAGCAGTAGCATTGCATGCTATGATCAGTTAGGTGGATAACTATCAAAAAGTGGATAAATAAGCTAAACTTCTAAAAATCAGAGATGTTATTTAGATACATTAAGATCATGAGCTATGAAAAAATGTATTTATGTCGTAGAAGACAATGCCGCAATAAGAGAAGTCATTGAATTTATGCTTACTGAGGAGCTTTATGATGTAGTAGTTTCGCCTACAGCCACTGAATTCTGGAAGCAGATGCAAAACCATACGCCTGACATGATTGTGCTTGATGTGATGCTTCCTGACGGTAATGGGTTGGACATCTGCAACCAATTGAAATGTAATATCAAAACACATAACATTCCTGTAATGGTGATGTCGGCCAACAATAACATTAACAAGGTTAAATCAAAATGTACGGCAGATGATTTTATCAATAAACCATTTGATCTGGATGATTTTGCAAACCGGATAGAATATTACATTCCAAACTGATGAATTAAGAGAAATCTTTATCTTCATCGGATGAAAAAAAACAGCCTGTTCAATTGGAGTGGAGGAAAAGATAGTACACTGGCACTTCATTATGTGCTGCAGGATAAAAGCTTTGATGTTCAGTATTTGCTGACCACGGTTAATGAAGCATACAATCGTGTTAGTATGCATGGTGTAAGGGAAAGTCTTTTAATCGAACAGGTAAAAAGTTTGGATATTCCACTTTACCAGATAAGATTGCCCGAGTCGCCTGATATGGCAGCGTACGAGGCGCATATGCACAAGCATTTGTCATTTCTAAAGGCAGAAGGCATCACACACTCTATATTTGGTGATCTGTTTTTAGAAGATTTGAAAACCTATAGAGAAAAGAAGTTAAGGGAACTAGGCATTGAAGCCGTTTTCCCGATATGGAAGAGAGATACTACGGAAGTTTTAAAAACCTTTATTTCTTTGGGATACAAGACAGTCGTTGTATGTGCCGAAGCAGGCCTGGAAGAATTTGTCGGTAGAATAATTGATGAAAGTTTTATTGAAGATCTGCCTTCAGATGTTGATCCATGTGGTGAAAATGGCGAATTTCATACCTTTGTTTTTGACGGCCCAATCTTCAAAAAACCAATAAACTTTGCCCTTGGGGAGAAGGTGTTTAAAACATATCCTTCTCCCAATGGGCAGATAGATGAGACCACCGGATACTGGTATATAGACCTGGTTTAGTTATTTTGAATCAGACAAATACTTTGTTCTGTGCCGATCTGCTGAAGGAAATATTCATCGTGAGAAATGCGCTCGCCACTTTTGATTTGAACATTCAGGGGCTCTTTCCAGAGCAATTGCTCTTCGTATCCATAATTAACATCCTTCGCATTAATCAACGTCTTTCCATTATGAAGTTCGGAGTTGCTGAAGCTCATCTTCATTTGGTCTATATCTGCTACAGAAGCACGCAATTGATGTAATTCTCTTGAAATGGTGTCTACTTTTCCGGCATGAATGTCTTTGATCTGAGACGTGCTTTTTTCTGCGTTATTTTTGAGTGTATTCATCGAAATTGTAGGAAGCCCTGCTTTTTCTTTCCTTTAGCATCTAGCTTTTCCTGACGTTCTATAGATTCCCTTTCTACTTCTTTGGCTTTACGAAGCGCTTTTTCTTTGCTTTTCAAATTCTGGTTCAACGCATTGTTTTCAATGCTTTTTTGTTGTGCATAAAAATCATAATTGCCGCCATATACATTAATACCATGCTTATTGAGCTCGTAAACTTTAGTGAGGGAATTCAACAACATTCTGTCGTGGCTTACGACCACTAATGTATTTGTAGTATGATTTATATAATCATAAAGAATATTTCTGCTAGAGAGATCTAAATGATTACTCGGCTCATCCAGCAATACAATTTCAGGTTTATGGATATTAATTCCGGCGAGGAATACTTTGGTTTTCTGGCCCCCACTGAGTGTCCCCATTTTTTGCGATAAATCTAAATTATCTAACTTCCAATGGGCAAGCGCTTGATTACAGCGATCTTCAATTGTCCAATCGTCATTGAGTAGGTCCAGATTTGCATCAGTTGTATTTCCATCAAGGATTTCTCTTAAAGCCTGGAGTTTATATCCGATACGTAGGCTTGGGCAATGCTATAATCATTAAACTGCCCAAAAAGCTGTGGTACATAATAAGGTTTAGAACTCACGGATGCAAGGCCTTTTGCAGGATTCAGGTGTCCGGCTAGAATTTTTAAAAGCGTAGACTTGCCCGAACCATTGTTACCAATTAATGCGATTTTGTCTTTTTTATTAATGATGAGGTTTATATCATTAAATAATATGCCTCCATCGGAATGTATATGAGTGATGTTTTGAAGAATAAGCATAATTTCTTTCTTTAAAAAGTGAATAATTAAAAGAGAAAAGAAATTATATCTTACATCGATTTTTTGTTTGTTAGTGCACCCAAAAGTAGTGAATTCTAAAATAGAATCAAATTCACTTAGGTTAACTTTGCAAGTCAATCATCATAAAGCTTTGGTATTGAAGGCATAACATTGCCAGTGGCATTAGAAAAAGTTCCTTAAAAGGAAAAACGGGAATAAATCCTAAGATCTATCCCCGTTTTAAATTAACGCTCTCGGAAGC
Organism: Pedobacter frigoris; assembly: GCF_005116445.1. Taxonomy (GTDB): domain Bacteria; phylum Bacteroidota; class Bacteroidia; order Sphingobacteriales; family Sphingobacteriaceae; genus Pedobacter; species Pedobacter frigoris. The sequence goes on along the minus strand of NZ_SWBQ01000003.1, from coordinate 584,928 downwards.
AAATATAATAAAAATTTTGATGTTTGGTAACTATTTTATTATCCACCGCTAATTTTTAGTATAAATTAGCTATAATGCGGTCAAAATAAAAACAACTTATTAGCAATGAAAAAACAAATTGGATCAAAAGCAGCATTGATTTTCGGTATGCTATGTTTGCCGATGGCAATGTATGCGCAAAAGCAGGATTGGCACTTACAATCTAAAGATATAGAAAAGGTTTATGGGACGGGAGTTACCAGGGCTTATAACGAGCTTCTAAAAGGCAAGACACCTAAAACAGTTATTGTAGCGGTATTGGATGGTGGTATAGATACATTACACGAAGATTTAAGAGCTAATCTGTGGAGGAACGAAAAAGAGAAGGCAGGAAATCAGGATGTAGATGGAAACGGATATAAAGGTGATGTACTGGGTTGGAATTTCCTTGGCGGTAATGGCCAGGTAACTGCTGAAAGCTCAGAATATCAGCGTGTTTACTTTAAATATAAATCCCAGTTCGAAAATGTTCAGAATGAAAAGGATGTTAAAAAGAAAGATAGACAGCATTATCACTCATGGGTACTTAGTAAAAGCTTATTGAAAAAAGCGGATACTGTTGCACCAATAGATTTTAGGGGCAAGGAAGTAAAGGATGATTATTTTAATATTAAGGACCGTTTCTATGGAAATGCAAATTTAATGGGAGATCCATATTTTCATGGAACACACGTGGCTGGAATTATAGGTGCTGAACGTGGAAATGGAGCTGGTATGGATGGCATTGCAGCTGCGGTAAAGCTAATGGGCGTGAGGGTAGTGCCAAACGGTGATGAGTATGATAAAGATGTGGCACTTGGAATTCGTTATGCTGTAGATAACGGTGCTCAGATTATCAATATGAGTTTTGGTAAAAGAGTATCTCCAGAACGTAAAATGGTTGAAGATGCTATCCGCTATGCGGAGAAAAAAGGGGTATTGATTGTCAATGCTGCAGGAAATGAAGGTACAGATATTGACAGTATCCCTCATTATCCATCACCTTTTCATATGAAAGGAAATACGCGTGCATCAAATATGATCACAGTTGGTGCCAGCGGATCTTCAGAAACGGCTTTGGTTGCAGCTTTCAGCAATTATGGAGATCAGACAGTTGACGTGTTTGCACCAGGTGTTGGTATTTATTCGACTTTGCCAGATAATAAATATAGTCCACTATCAGGTACTAGTATGGCTACCCCGGTTGTTGCAGGTGTAGCTGCTTTAATAAAGAGCTATTACCCTCATTTAACAGCAAAGCAGGTAAAGCAGATCATTGAGCAGAGCGTTACCAAGATTGATTTTCCTGTGGTCAAACCCAAATCAGGAGGTAAAAAAGTTAAAATGACGGAACTTTGCAGAACCGGAGGCGTTGTAAATGCTTATGAAGCATTAAAGATGGCTGAAAACATGAAATAAATACAAATTCTCTCTTATACCTGATCGGAACAGGCTCTAGTCTGGTATATACTGAGAGCATAGTAAGAGTGTAATCAATCCACGGTGAGTGCACCTTTTTCCAGAAAAAAGGTGCACTCACTACTAAGCAGGTTGCTTCAGGCCTTATCGAAAACCAATTAAATTACTTTAGTAATACCAGGCAATGCGACCGGTTGGTCTTCCCACTTCAAGTCCCAGTTATATTTTTCTATCGCAGGTCCAAGCGTCTGATTGGAATTGAGTGCCTGATCCCAAGTAAGGGTCTGTCCGCTATAAGCGACCATTCTGCCCCATATAGCCAACATGGTACTGTTTGCCATTTCTACCCCTTGATTTATTGGTTTGCCATTTCTGATGCCTTCAAATAGTTCGTTATGCTGGGTTTGGTACATGTTATTTTTTTCACCACTATAAACCCACTTATTTTTGCCGGTGATTTCCTGTTTTGTCATTACATTGATCATTGCACTACCGTCAGTACCCAATACATCCATAGTGTTGCGATGCGAAGTACCCTCCTGTTGTCTGCAGAAATGATATCCTTTGGCGCCGTTTGCATATTCAAATTCAATGGCAAAATGGTCGTAAATATTGCCGAATATTTCATCTGTCCTAACCTGTCTTCCGCCGGTTCCTGTTGCGCGGACAGGTAACTGATCGCCCATTGCCCATGACATCAGGTCCAGACTATGCACAGCTTGTTCTACAATGAAATCGCCCGAAAGCCAATTGTGGTAGTGCCAGTTTCGTAGCTTATAAGTAAGGTCCGTCCAGTCCGGCTGCCGTGGATTTGACCAGTTGCCCGCACCATTTCTAAAAGTAGAAATGCTCCTGATTTCTCCTATATCTCCGTTGAGCACTTTTGCCATTGTTGCTCTGCTGGGCAGATCGTAACGGAAGCAGAAGCCAGAGACCAGGGATAGATTTTTCTCCTTTGCCAGTTTTGCCGCTTCCAGTACTTTTCTTATTCCCGGAGCATCTACAGCCACAGGCTTTTCACAAAATACATGCTTTCCTGCATGAATCGCAGCAGTAAGGTGGTCTGGTCTGAAGGAAGGAGGGGTAGTGAGCAATACTACATCAACTCCTGAGTCTATAAGTCTTTGGAAGGCATCAAAGCCTATAAATTTATTCTTTTGATCTACTTTTACCTGTTTGGCTCCTATTTCTTTGAGCGCGGTGTAGGCAGACTCAAGCCTGTCTTCGAATATATCTGCCAAAGCTGTAATTACCACATCAGGATCAGCTTTGAGTGCTTGTGAAGCAGCACCCGTACCTCTTCCGCCGCATCCAACCAATCCTACTTTAAGTTTGGGTTTAGCTGATGGGAATAAAGGGGAGGCATATCCCGTATGATACGCTAGGGTACTTCCCATCGCAATCAATCCTGTTTTTTTTAAAAACGACCTTCGATCTGTTGAATTTAAGTTTGATTTTCTGCTCATAATCTATGAAAATAGAGTTATTTGGTGATAAAAGAAAAATCGTAATGATTTTGTTATTTAAACGTTGTTAATATTGTTAAATAAGTTGCTTCTTTTGTTAATTATGCGCATTTTGTAGCAACTGAGACTACTAAAATTTATACTTATGAAATACCTGTTTTTTTTGATGCTGGTTACCACAATTTCCCCATCCGTATTTAGTCAAAACAAAGATGCTATCCTGGGCAAATGGATCAATTCATCCGGAGAAGCACACATTGAGATCACTAAACGGAGTGACAAATACTTTGGGAAAATTGTTTGGCTGAAAGAGCCAAAAGATGCAAAAGGAAATGTGAAGACTGATGTGAACAATCCAAATGCAGCGCTTCGTTCAAAACAGATTTTAGGATTAGAGATACTCAAGGATTTTGAATTTTCTGGTGATAAGTGGACTGATGGAAAAATCTACGATCCTAAATCCGGAAAAACGTATAGTTGCAATATGAGCTTAAAAAGTAATGGCGATCTTAACATGAGAGGGTATGTCGGGATTTCATTAATTGGAAGATCTGAAACCTGGAAAAAAGTAAAATAATGATCAGATATCTTATAAGTTTATTTGTTATGCTGCCCTTTTTAGGGATTGGTCAGATTTACAAGTTGGAGCCGCTGAACCAAATGGGTAATGCGAGTTTCAGAGGAATGTCTATCGTTTCTGATCAGGTTGCCTGGGTAAGTGGGAGTAATGGGACTATAGGTCGTACGGTGGATGGGGGCAAGACCTGGCAACGCATACAGCCGAAGGGCTACGAGAAATTAGATTTCAGGGATATTGAGGCTTTTGACAAAGACAGGGCGGTTACTGTCAATGCTGGTTCCCCTGCTTATGTACTGGTGACTTCAGATGGCGGGGCAACATGGAAAGAAGTTTATAAAAATGTAGATTCAGCAATATTTTTAGATGGAATGGATTTTTGGGACGATAAAAACGGAATTATTTTCGGTGATCCCATCAATAATAAAATGCAGCTGTTAAAAACAAGGGACGGTGGACTAAACTGGCAAGATGTGTCAGGGAATTTGAAATCTGATCTGAGTATGGGGGAAGCTGGATTTGCAGCCAGCGGTACTACTATCAGAACTGCAGGCAAAGGCAGGGTATGGATCGCTACTGGCGGCAGTGTGTCAAATATCTATTATTCGGATAATTATGGGTACAGCTGGAAAGTATTCAAATGTCCCATTTGGCAAGGTGAAAATAGTACCGGACCATTTTCTATCGATTTTTATAACCCAAAAACTGGTGTAGCAGTAGGAGGAAACTACCTGAAGGATAAGGAAAATCCAAATAACATATTACTTACAATGGATGGAGGTAAGACCTGGCAGAAACCTCAAAGACCTGTTGAAGGTTTTCGGTCAGGCGTTCTTTATGTGAATAAAAAAACATTGTTAGCTACAGGAACTTCAGGAACTGACGTATCTAATGATGGAGGAAAGAACTGGCACAAGATTTCAGATCTTAGTTTCAATGTTATTCAGAAAGCAAAGAAAGGGAATTTGATACTGATAGCAGGGAATAAGGGACAAATATATCAACTGAAGATTAGTGATGATAAATAAAGTTCATCATATTGCTGTTATTTGCCAGGACTATGAAGCGTCTAAAAAATTTTATATAGATGTGTTGGGACTGAAGGTAATCAGGGAAGTTTATAGAGAAAAACGAAAATCTTATAAATTAGATCTTGCCCTCAATGGTGAGTATATCATTGAGCTGTTTTCTTTTCCTGATCCTGTTGTAAGGCCATCCAGACCAGAGGCGGTAGGATTGCGGCACCTGGCGTTTGAGGTGGATGACATTGGAGAAGTTGTCATTAGACTGAATAATCTGGGTGTGATTGCAGAGCCAGTCAGAATAGATGAATTTACTGGTAAGCGCTTTACTTTTATCACCGATCCCGACCTGCTACCCATAGAATTTTATGAAAAATAATTTTTTTACAGGGTGATACAATAAATGTAATATTTGATCGTCTATATATATGAGAGCGTTAATTTAGATAGCGGGGATACGGTGGATTGCTGTATCCCCGTTTCTTTTGCAAAGATTTTTAAATAAGAAAAGCCAGGTCATCCAACCTGGCTTTCTTTTTAAACAAAACTTAGATCTAACCAAACATCTAAAGATTCAGACAATTATGAGAACTGTACTGGACGTCAAGGGCGGATTCGAACCGCCGTCAAAGGTTTTGCAGACCCTTACCTAACCACTCGGCCACATGACTATATTTTAATTCAAAAGCAGCTCCCTGCGTTTGATGATACAAATATATATAAAGTCTATTAAATTACTAGACTTTTTTTAAAATATTTTTTAATGCTTAAAATCTAAGAAAGGTTATGTCTGATGGTCACTGATGTTGTCTTGAAAATGCAAATAAAACAGAAAAGCCAGATTGGCGGTGTGGCTTATGCTGTATATAGGAAATGGAAGGGTTTAAAATAGTCTGAACGTGTAGTTAGGTGTGAAAAACAATTAATTGTCCGGAGGTGTTCTATATCTACATCACCTAACAATTAAAACATGGAAAATAAAGAAAAATCGCGCGATAGTTCCAACAACACACAGGCAACTGATGAACATATTGTGACACTTGAGGGAGAAGAGGCATTAAAAAAACTGAAGCATATAGCAACAAGTGCTGAAAACTGCTTTTTCTGCACCAACATCAAGACCGGATTGCCATTATCTGTAAGACCAATGTCTGTACTTCAGGTTGATGATGAAGGAAATCTATGGTTCATGAGTATGAATGACAGCACTAAAAATAAAGAACTTGAATCAGATCCTTTTACACACCTATTTTTTCAGGAAAACAAAAATTCGGGATTTCTGAATATAAATGGAATTACCGAAGTAAGTACCGATCAGAAAAAAATTGATGAGCTTTGGAATCCGTTGCTAAAAGTATGGTTTCAGGATGGTAAAGAGGATGAACATATTAGTCTTCTAAAGGTAATTCCAACAAATGTTTATTACTGGGATACCAAACATGGGGAGATGATCGCCTTTGTTAAAATGGCTGCTTCGATAATAACGGGAAAGACTATGGACGATTCTGTAGAAGGCAAATTAGAAATCTAAGTAAATCGGAATTTTTAAGGTCGCTAATAAATAGCGCTGATTATATAGATAATAAAATAAAGTTTTCTTATTTTGGCTAACACTTTATCGTTTTAGCAAGTAATATGAAAAGAATTTTATTATCTATTTTACTGAGTTACTCTGCAGTTTATGCTCAGCAGCGAAAAGCTCCGGCTTATCCACTAGTAGCTCATGATCCTTATTTTAGTATCTGGTCTTCTTCAGATACTTTAAATGCAGGAACCACAAAACATTGGACAGGCGCTAATCATTCTCTTACAGGTATGATTAGTGTTGACGGCAAAATATATAGTTTCCTTGGGAAATTTGAAAAGGTATATCAATCAGTAGTGCCAGCTGCAGATGAGAGGCCTCAAGTAATGGCGTACAATGAATCCAAACCCTCATCTGATTGGGCAAATATTAATTTTAATGACGGAAATTGGAAAACAGCTTTAGGCCCTGCAGGAAGTGAGCCCTCACAGGCTAAAACTCCATGGAAAAAAGATGAGATATGGGTACGGAGGGTATTCAATCTTAATCAGATCAGCAGGAATAAACTCTTTCTTCAGATCAGACATGACGATAAGGCTACTGTTTTTTTAAATGGAAAGGAAATATACAGCAGACAAAAGCTGGAAGGTAAGTTTATTTACATTCCGTTGGATGATGAAGCAAAAAAGATGCTTAAAAAAGGAAAAAATGTCCTGGCTGTTTATGCGGTGAATACCGGAGGCCCATCATTTTTAGATGTCGGTTTGGTAGAGGAACCTTCTGGTGAGGATGCGGTGCGGGTCGTTGATGCCCAACAAAAAAGTATGCAGATTAACGCAACCCAAACCATTTATCAATTTACAGCCGGAAAGGTAGATTTGACACTTACATTCACTTCTCCGCAGTTAATGGACGATCTTAATTTACTTTCGAGACCTGTGACTTATATCTCGGCACAAATGAAATCAAACGATGAAGTACAGCATGATGTGAAACTATATTTTGGTGCATCGACTGCTATCGCCACGCACACCACATTTCAGCCTGTAGTTGCTAAGAAGTATAGCTCAAACAACTTGTCTATATTGAAAGCAGGCACAGTTGAGCAACCTATGTTAAAAAGGGCGGGAGATGATGTAAGAATTGATTGGGGGTACATGTACGTGGCTGTGCCTTCTGATTATAAAAGCATGCAAAGTATTTCCACAACGGCTGATGCACCTAAATCTTTGTTGGCCAAAGGGGATAAAGACGCAAAAGAACTGACTGGAGAAAAATTGGTATTGAATACGGTTGTTCCAGTTGGTAAAGTTGGAACTATAGTCAAAGAAAGTAATATAATGCTCGGTTATGACGATCTGTATTCGGTTCAATACTTTAAAGCCAACCTAAGACCGTGGTGGAACAATAATGGGCAGCAAACGATCGAAGGGCAATTGGCCCTGGCATTTAAAGATTCGAAAGCCATATTGCAAAAGTGTGCGGCTTTTGATAAAAAGTTATATAATGACGCGGTTAAAAGTGGAGGTGAAGCTTATGCGCAATTGTGTATACTTGCTTACAGGCAGGCGATTACTGCTCATAAACTCGTTAAAAGTCCGGATGGTGAGATCTTGTTTTTGTCGAAGGAAAACTATAGTAATGGTTCCATAGGGACAGTAGACATCACTTATCCATCAGCGCCATTGTTTTTAATTTACAATCCTGAACTGTTGAAGGGGATGCTGAATGGCATTTTCTATTTTAGTGAAAGTGGTAAATGGAACAAGCCTTATGCTGCTCATGATCTCGGTACTTATCCGCTGGCGAATGGGCAAACTTACGGAGAGGATATGCCTGTTGAGGAATCCGGGAATATGCTCATTCTTGCTGCGGCAATATCTAAAACGGAAGGCAATGCCTTTTATGCTAAAAAGCACTGGAAAACTTTGAGCATTTGGGCTGAGTATCTGAGTGAAAAGGGCTTGGATCCGGAAAACCAACTTTCTACTGACGATTTTGCTGGGCATCTTGCCAGAAACGCCAATTTATCGGTGAAAGCAATTGTTGCATTAGGAGGGTATGGAATGATGGCTAATATGCTTGGAGAGAAAGCGACCGGAGAAAAATATACTGCAATGGCTAAGGATATGGCGAGAAAGTGGATGCAGCTGGCGGATGCCGGAGACCATTATGCACTAACTTTTAATGATAAAAATACCTGGAGTCAGAAGTACAACCTGGTATGGGACAAAGTATTAAGTTTGAACCTTTTTCCTAAGGAAGTTTATGAAAAAGAAGTGAAGTATTACCTGACCAAACAGCAGAAATATGGATTGCCGTTAGATAGCCGCAAGACCTATACCAAATCAGACTGGATCACATGGACGGCCACACTAGCAAATAATCGTAAAGATTTTGAGGCATTGATTGCCCCGGTATATAAGTATGCATTGGAGACACCTGACAGAGTCCCAATGAGCGACTGGTATGAAACACTTGATGCCAGGCGTCAGAATTTTACTGCCCGAAGTGTAGTGGGCGGATTTTATATTAAAATGCTTGAAGATAAGTTGAAAAAGTAATTGGTATTTATTGCAGCGGTATTGACTCACTTAATTGCTGTATTTAGTAATATTGCATATGTTCGAATCTTCAAAAAAAGTAGTTGTTAAACTCGATAAAAAGGCTGCACTTGCAAAAGCTGAGCATTATTGTGCTTATCAGGAACGTTCACAGCAGGAGGTGAGGGATAAACTGTATGAATGGGGATTGTGGAGTAACGATGTTGAAGAAACGATTTCTGAGCTTATACAGACTAATTTTTTAAATGAAGAACGCTTTGCTATGGCTTACGTGTCAGGTAAGTTTAATATCAAAGGCTGGGGGAAGATCAAAATTAAACAGGGACTGAAGCTGAAAAAAGTTCCGGATAAGATGATCGTGAATGTATTGAAGACGATAAATTATGATGATTATCTGAGAACGATATTAACATGTGCAGAGAAGAAGTTGAAGACAATTTCTGAAAAGGAAGCCTATAAAAGAAAATATAAGCTTGTAAATTACCTTTTGACTAGAGGTTTTGAAAATGATTTAATTTTAGAGGTACTGAAAAACAATAACTTAACCTGATTGTAGCATTTTTTATGAAAAATAACTTGACGGAAATATAAATCTGCTTATATTTGCATTCCCAAACGGAAACAAAGGGTGTAATTAAAAAAAACCTTTTAGAGTTTGGAATGATATCGGAGATGTCAAAGATCATGCGAAAGTAGCTCAGTTGGTAGAGCACGACCTTGCCAAGGTCGGGGTCGCGAGTTCGAATCTCGTCTTTCGCTCTAAATGCCTTCTTTAGAAGGCATTTAATTTTAAAAGGTTATTCACCTGCTCAGATGGTGGAACTGGTAGACACGCAGGACTTAAAATCCTGTGACCTTAAAAGTCGTGCGGGTTCGATTCCCGCTCTGAGTACAAAAGTAACGAAGCCCTGTAGATTCTACAGGGCTTTTTTTATTTCACAATTATCGATTTATGAACATTTAGGGGCTATTTATTAATTTATTGCTAAAAAGATGTAAATTGGCTCATCCAAGGAACCCTCAGTCATCAGCTCCTAATATGAGTCAAAAAAGAGTACTAAAAGTCGGATTAGATTCTGCAGCACCATTTCCAATGCATTCAGATTATAATGCCGAGAATTTTGAAGGCTTTGAGGTCGATTTAATGAAAGCAATTACTGAATTGCTGGATTTGGAGGTGGAGTACGAAGTATCATTATGGTCTAACATATTGGAAAAACTCTTTAAAGGTGAACTCGATTTAATTTGCTCTGCAGTTACTGTAACGGCATCCAGAAGGCATATTTTGGAGTTTAGCAACCCTTACCTTCACTTCAGGCTTTGTGCAGTCGTTAATCAGGCTGATTCTCTTTTAGAGATCGCTGATTTTAAAAATAAGACTATTGGGATCAGAGAAGCTACTGAGGCGGAAAAATATGTACATACTCATTTTCCTGCGAATAACATGGTGCATGCAGAAACAAACAGGGAGCTTTACAGAAAATTACAGGCGGGTAAGATAGATATGCTTATTGACGACTCACCAATTGCAGGAGGTTTTCTTCAAAAAAATAAAAAACTTAAGGTAGGAATGTATCTTCCCAGAACGGATTCACAATATGCAATAGCTATGAAGAAGGGTGATCTGAAGCTTAAGGAACAGTTTGACGGGGCGCTTACAACATTAAAGGAAAATGGAATGTATCAGAACATTTATAAAAAGTGGTTCGCTGACATTCAATTTTAATTCACTGAAAAAATATTCTAAATCATGCTGTGGCTGAGTGAAATCAGCTGTAATTTTTAAATGTGTATTCTGCTGCAAGCAAAACAATACACATTAAGTATTACATAATGTTAATCAAATTATTTACTTTAGATTCCTGAACAACCAACACACAAATGAAAAAAAATACGTTACTGATCTTATCAATGTTAATAGGACATCTATTATATGCCCAGAAAAAGCCCAATATCATTGTTATTGTTTCAGACGATCATGCCTTTCAAGCCATCAGTGCTTATGGAAACAAATTGGTTAAAACACCAAATATCGATAGAATAGCTAAAGAAGGAGCAGTATTTAACAAGGCTTATGTGACCAATTCTATTTGTGGACCAAGCAGAGCGGTGATATTAACAGGTAAATACAGTCATAAAAATGGGTTTAAAGATAATGAAACCTCAAAATTTGACCATAGTCAGGATAATTTCGCGAAACATTTACAAGCAGGAGGCTATCAGACAGCCTGGGTAGGGAAAATACACCTTAGTGGAAAACCTCAGGGTTTTGATTTTTATAGTTTGTTGCCCGAGCAGGGGCAATATTATAATCCCGATTTCATTGGAATGGACGGGAAAGTGATCAGGAAAGAAGGATATGTGACCAATTTAATAGAAGATGCCTCCGAGCAATGGCTGGATTCCAGAGACTTATCTAAGCCGTTTTGTCTGGTGATTGGCCATAAGGCAACTCATAGGACCTGGCTTCCGGATACCACTGATATGGGTAGATATGATAGCGTTAAATTTCCTTTACCAGCCAATTTTTACGATGATTATAAGAACAGAGCTGCTGCAAATGTGCAAGATATGACTATTGATAAAACCATGGCTATGGGATATGATTTGAAAATGCTTTCGAATGTGAAAAATGGAGATGGAACTGTTAACCGTATGAATGTTGCTCAGAAAGCAAAGTTTGATTCCTATTATAAGCCAATTGAAGCTGATTTAAACAAAAAGAAATTATCGGGTAAAGCGTTAGTAGAATGGAAATACGAACGGTATATGAGAGATTACATGAGTACGGCGGCATCACTGGACAGGAATATTGGGAGGACCTTAGCTTACCTTGATAAACACAATCTAACTGAAAATACTATTGTAATCTACCTTTCAGATCAGGGCTTTTATATGGGAGAGCATGGGTGGTTTGATAAACGATTTATGTACGAAGAGTCTTTTAGAACGCCAATGGTGATGCGGTATCCAAGTGTGATAAAGCCTGGTACTAAATCAAATGATATGGTGATGAATCTTGATTTGGCACCTACAATTTTGCAAGCTGCAGGTTTAACTGTTCCTGCTGATTTTCAAGGAGAATCAATGCTTCCGCTATTTAAAGATAAAAATGCAAAAAGGAGAGATGCCATGTTCTATCACTATTATGAAAATGGAGAACACTCTGTGTCACCTCATTTTGGTGTAAGCACGAAGAGATATAAACTCATACGTTTTTATAAAAGAGTAGAGGGTTGGGAGCTTTATGATCTACAGAAAGATCCTTCAGAAATGAATAATATTTTTGGTAAAAAAGGATATGAAAAAATAACAGATGAATTAAAGGCAAAATTAAATAACCTGATTGCTCAATATCAGGATGAAGAAGCTAAGGAAATACTTAAATACGCAACACATTAAGTTATTGTTGACAACATCCGGCGGCCTGAATTTTATGAGTAAGCAGTAAAACTCTGTGCTGATATCATGAACTAAAATAGCTAATTTTGGTGCATGACTGACTCCAATTATAGCATTGAAAATATTGCAGGTATTTTACAGGCAAAATTATTTGTACAGAATCAGCCTGCACTGATTAGCAAGCTGGTAATTGACAGCAGAAGTGTAATAGATCCTGAGGAGTCTTTGTTTTTTGCGCTAAGTGGAAAACGGGACGGTCATTATTATATAGATCATGCTTATTCAAACGGCATTAGAAATTTCGTAGTTAGTGATGAAAATTACACGAGAACCTATTCTGACGCAAATGTAATTTTAATTGACGATGTGTTATCTGCACTTCAGATATTGTCCGGATATAATCGCAAGTATTATCATCTGCCTGTTTTAGCGATTACAGGTAGCAATGGTAAAACAATTGTTAAAGAATGGCTTTACCAATTGCTTGCAGCTGATTATAATATTGTAAGGAGTCCTAAAAGCTTTAATTCGCAGATCGGGGTACCGTTATCGGTCTGGCAAATAAATGAAATGCATACCCTTGGTATATTTGAAGCAGGGATATCCAGGGAGGGAGAAATGGATGCTTTAGCTGAAATCATAGCGCCAACAATAGGGATATTGACAAATATAGGTGAGGCCCATGCAGAAGGATTTTCATCACATACGGAGAAGCTACTGGAGAAGTTGAAGCTTTTTAAGGAAACAGAGTTGTTTATATACTCTCCTGAATATACAGCCGGATTAGATGAAAATGAATTGCCCGGAAAGACCAGGTTTTCCTGGAGTACGAAACAAAAGGCTGACCTGCAAGTTTTATTCGTAGAACCTATTGATGGTAGAAATTATATCAGAGCACTATATAAAGGTGAAGAGATTGAATGTCTGATTCCATTCAGTGACAATGCTTCTTTGGAAAATGGCATCATTTGCTGGGCAACGTTACTAGCCATGGGATACACTGCTGCGCAGGCAGATGCCAATCTGGAAAAACTAACGCTGGTGAGCATGAGATTGGAGTTAAAAAACGGTATAAACCAATGCTCTGTCATCGATGACTCTTATAGTGCAGATATTTCATCACTGGCTATTGCTCTTGATTTTTTAAATCTTCAAAACCAACATCCTAAGAGAACGCTGATACTATCAGATTTGTATGAAACCGGTAAACCAGATGAAGTACTGTATGCTGAAATAGCGGCTTTATTGAAGCAAAAGAATGTCAACAGAATCATAGGTATAGGTACCCATATTTCGGCATGCAGTGAAGCGTTTGAAATAGAATCTGTATTTTATGAAAATACTCAATCCTTTATAGATAATTTTCCTTCCGTTCATTTCAGTAATGAAACCATTTTAGTCAAGGGTGCCAGAAGGTTTGAGTTTGGAAGAATTAGTAAATTGATTGTTCAGAAAATACATGATACGGTATTGGAAATAGATCTCAATGCACTAGCCGGGAACCTGCAATTTTATCGCAATAAATTAAGACCTGGTGTTAAGGTAATGGCTATGGTCAAAGCATTTTCTTACGGAAGCGGTAGTTTTGAAATTGCGAACTTGCTACAATATCACAAAGTAGATTATTTGGCTGTTGCATATACAGATGAAGGGATTTCTTTAAGAAAATCAGGAATATCCATCCCCATTATGGTCATGAGTCCTGAGCCTTCTGCTTTTGATGCTATAATAAAACATAACCTGGAACCCGAAATCTATAACCTGGATATACTTCGAAGTTTTACCACATTCCTTGGAGAAAATGAACGCAATTATCCGGTGCATTTAAAAATAGATACAGGTATGCATCGATTGGGTTTTGAGGAACCTGATCTGAAAGACCTGCTTCTTTTGCTGAATGAATCAGATAAAGTTAAAGTTGTTTCTGTTTTCTCTCATCTTGTGGGCAGTGAAGATGAAGTTCATGATGAATTCACTACGCATCAGCTATCCAGGTTTACTGCTATTGCCGATGAAATAAGTCGGGGATTGGATTACACTTTCATCAGGCATATTTCCAATACTTCCGGAATCAGCAGGCATCCCGAAGCTCAATTCGACATGGTGAGGATTGGAATCGGATTATATGGTTTTGACGGAGGATTAAAAAATAATAGAGGATTACAAACTGTTGCAGTGTTGAAAACTACGATCACCCAGTTAAAACACGTTAAACCTAATGAAACTGTGGGATACAGCAGAAAAGGGATGCTTAGCGAAGGGGGAACAATAGCAACTGTGAAAATTGGTTATGCAGATGGATATAACCGGAAGTTTGGAAATGGAAATGGTAAGATGCTTATTAAAGGTAAACTGGTGCCAACAGTCGGTGTAATTTGCATGGATATGTGTATGATCGACGTAACAGGCTTAGATGTTAAGACCGGGGATGAAGTTATTGTTTTTAATGGTGAATTGACTATTGCAGAGTTGGCCAGACAAATTGAAACTATTCCTTATGAAATACTCACCAATATATCTCAAAGAGTGAAAAGGGTATATTTTTACGAATAGTCTTTATTTTACCTAAGTTTGCATTATGAATAGAATTGGCAGGGCCTTATTAAATTACCTGATCAAAGGTTTACTAATTGTGCTTCCTATCGCACTAAGTGTTTTTATTGTGGTATGGGCTGTAACTACGGTAGACAGCTGGTTGAATATCAACAATATACTTGGGGTAGATCCTCGTACTGGTGCAAGTAGAAATATTCCGGGACTTGGACTTGGGCTTGTCATTTCAATCATATTGGTGGCTGGGATATTTGTAACCAATTTCGTTACAGAGCCGATGTACAACTGGTTTCAAAAGATAATGGATAGGCTGCCAATACTGAAATTTATCTACTCCTCAATTAAAGATCTGACTGAAGCATTTGTTGGTGATGAGAAGAAGTTTAACAATCCGGTGTTGGTCGATGTTGAAGGGGATTTAAAACGCATAGGTTTCCTGACACAGGGCGATTTGGCATCTATTGGTCTGCCAGGTGAGTCTATTGTGTATTTTCCTTTTTCATACTCTTTTGCCGGACAGGTATATGTGGTCAAAAATGAAAAAATTAAACCTTTGAAGATGAGTGCCCCTGAAGCGATGAAGCTTGTGGTGTCAGGAGGCGTTAGTCATATCTAGAAATTTGGTTTTAATACATACTTATCATAGAACCTGAAGATATGTTCTGTAGCTTCTTCTGCAGTATCGACTAATCTGAAAAGGTTTAAATCCTCTTCATGGATGTTATGTTCTTTTTTAAGCATGGTGCTGGTAATCCAGTCAATTAACCCACTCCAGTAATCCTTTCCTACAAGTACGATAGGGAAACGTGCGATTTTCCCTGTTTGAATTAAGGTAATGGCCTCAAAGAGTTCATCCATAGTGCCCATTCCACCAGGTAAAACAATAAAGCCCTGGGAATATTTCATAAACATTACTTTTCTAATGAAGAAGTAATCAAATTCCAGTAATTTGTTGTGGTCTATATATTTGTTATGAAACTGTTCAAAAGGGAGTTCTATGTTTAATCCTACGGACTTGCCGCCATTCATATGTGCTCCTTTGTTTCCAGCCTCCATAATACCCGGGCCACCTCCGGTTATTACGCCATATCCTCTTTCTGTCAACAGGCGTCCACATTCTACTGCTATATCATAATATGGATTGGTTTCTGCAGTTCTGGCTGATCCGAATATGGATACGCAAGGGCCAATTTTTGCCAGCTTTTCAAAACCATCAACAAATTCAGCCATTATTTTGAAGATTTGCCAGGAGTCTGTTACTTTAATTTCCTGCCAGTTTTTATTTTCAAATGCACTTCTTATTTTCTCTTCACTTGTCATTCTATAGGTATTAAATGTATTAAAACTTTGTTTGCTGATCAGTCTTTTTACTGATCAATAATAATCCAATAAAGGTAATCAACCCATTCACAAGAATAAGTTCTACACTAAAAGTATAGCCTCCAAATAAAGAAGCAGAGTTTGCATTCAGGTAATAGCAAATTGCAGGGGATATGATACATATAAACGGTACAAGCTTATCATGTAGCCCCCTGTTTCTGACAAACAGACCGAAACTGTACAAACCCAGCAATGGGCCATAAGTGTATGATGCCACCTTGAAAATTCCTTTTACTACTGATTCATCATTGAATGCATTAAAGATGATGATCACCAGAAACATCAGGATAGAAAAAGCAACATGTACTGTATGTCTTTTATTTACGGATTCCTTTGAATTTTGGTTGTCTCCCTTATTCATTTGTAAAAAGTCTACACAAAATGAGGTAGTCAATGCTGTCAAAGCCGAATCAGTGGTAGCAAATGTGGCTGCAGTAAGGCCCAGCATAAATATGATTGCGGGAACAACTGTCAAATGATTGAACGCGATTTCAGGGAAAAGGAAGTCAGTTCTTGGCTTGCCTGTAATATGATCTAAAGGTATTTCTATTCCATTTTTAGAAGCATATACATATAGCAAAGCTCCTACGCTCAAAAAGAAGATATTTAGAATAACAAAAATACCTGTAAAGGTAAACATGTTCTTTTGTGCCTCACCAATAGTTTTCATACTCAGGTTCTTCTGCATTAAGTCTTGATCTAGTCCGGTCATTGCAATCGTAACAAATACTCCGCCAATGAAGGCCTTGGTGAAATGGAATCCATTGGTGAGAAAGTCTTCAAAGAAGAAAACCTTGGAATAACCACTGTTCTTGATGGTTTCAAAAGCTTGGGGAATGTCCAGATTCAGACTGCTGCAAATGAAATACAATGTCAAAAATACAGAGAGTACCAAAAAGAAAGTCTGCAGCGTATCTGTAATGATGATGGTTTTGAGCCCCCCTTTAAATGTATATGACCATATTAATAACAATGAGATCAATACTGTAACCCAGAAAGGGATACCATAGCTATCAAAAATAAAACGTTGGAGTACGATTACAACCAGATAAAGTCTGAATGCAGAACCTATTGTACGGCTGATTAGAAAGATAGAGGCAGCAGTTTTGTAACTGTAGTGACCCAAACGTTGTTCTATATAGCTATAAATGGAAGTCAGGTTCATTCTATAGTATAGGGGGAGTAGTACCGTGGCAATAATAATAAAGCCGACCGCATTTCCAAGGATGAACTGAAAATATTGAAATTGATTCCCTGCAGGTGCTCCAACTTCACCCGGTACTGAAATGAATGTTACCCCTGAGAGCGCAGTTCCTATCATTCCAAATGCAACCAGATACCACTTGGAATTTCTGTTGGCTATAAAAAATGTAGAATTGTCCGATGACTTCTTTGATGTCGCAAAAGCGATAGCAATGAGCAATAAAAAGTAACCGATTAAGAAAGATAAGAGTATAGCTGGACTCATGTTAATTATTTTGTTAAGATTCTAAATGTAAGAAACCGCTATGAGTTTATGCTCAAAAAAGATAAAATTATCTAAGTTTGTAAGATGAACTTTTCTTCTAAATTGCTTGAAGATGCTGTCAACGAATTTTCGAAGTTGCCCGGTGTTGGTCAAAAGACAGCTTTGCGGTTGGTACTGCACTTATTAAATAAGGAGCAGGAGGAAGTGGAGCATTTTGGAAATGCTATTGTGAGACTTAGGAAGGAAATTAAGCATTGCAGTGTTTGCCATAATATTTCAGATAATCACATTTGTGAAATTTGTACGGCAAGTAAACGTGATAAAGAAGTGATTTGTGTAGTGGAAGATACCAGGGATGTAATGGCAGTGGAAAATACCTCGCAATATTTTGGTGTTTATCATGTTCTGGGCGGACTGATCTCTCCTATGGATGGGATAGGCCCATCTGACCTGTATATAGATTCATTGGTACAAAGGGTTGCTACAACTCCTGTAAAAGAAATTATATTAGCGCTTAGTGCTACTATGGAAGGAGATACTACGCTTTTTTATCTTTATAAACGACTAAAGGATTTTCAAATTCCAATCACTACTATAGCCAGGGGAATTGCGTTCGGGGGTGAACTTGAATATGCTGATGAAATTACGCTGGGGAGGTCTATCGTTACGAGAGTTCCCTATGAAAACTCATTAATAAAATAAGAATGGATTTTAAGAATAAAGTAGTCATCATTACAGGTGCGTCTTCTGGGATCGGCAAATCTTGTGCAGAAGAGTTTGCAAAACGTGGTGCTAATCTTGTACTTGCTGCGAGGCAGTATGTAACATTATGCGAAATTACTTCAGATCTTGAAAAAAATTATGGAATAAAAGCTGTTGCTGTTCAGACTGATGTAAGTAAGGAATCTGATTGTGAGCAATTGGTAAAACAGGCACTGGTTACTTTTAACCGCATTGATATTTTGGTTAATAATGCGGGGCTTTCTATGAGAGCTTTGTTTAATGAGCTGGATCTTTCCGTGCTCAAAAATCTGATGGATGTAAATTTTTGGGGAACAGTATATTGTACAAAATATGCACTACCGGAAATTATTAAAAGCAATGGAAGTGTGGTTGGTATCTCTTCTATTGCCGGTTATCGTGGCTTACCTGGACGGACAGGTTATTCAGCATCAAAATTTGCGATGAATGGTTTTATGGAATCCTTACGTACCGAGTTGCTAAAAACTGGAGTGCATGTGATGGTTGCCTGTCCTGGTTTTACAACATCAAATATCAGAGTGGCTGCATTATCAAAGGATGGTGCCTCTCATGGTGAAACAAGTATGGAAGAAGGTAAAATGATGAGTTCTGAAGAAGTTGCGGTCCGGATTGTCGATGGTATTGCAGCCAGAAAACGTACATTGATCATGACTGGGCAGGGTAAATTAACTGTGTGGATTAATAAATTATTGCCCGCATTGGCTGACAAGCTGGTTTTTAATCATTTTACCAAGGAAAAAAATGCATTGATCAAATAATATTTGTAATAAAATTTCATTTTTTAGTAGAAACATTTGCTGTTTTGCAAAAACAATTCCCATATTTGTTGCAATGATTTTAACAAACGGACTTAATAACTGGTGGTGGCACAACGCAATTGCGTAGTGTAACCCCGTTTTGGACGTTTTATTTTATATAGAAAATATAATGAGGGTTGCTTAAAGCAGCCCTTTTTTGTTTTATAACCTTTTTAATTATTTGTTTGAAAAGCTAAACAGCATGAAGAAGATATTAAATCATTTATTTGAAAACAAAACCTTTAGCCGTACGGAAGCCCAGAAGATCTTGACTTCTATTGCTTTGGGAGAATTCAATACCTCACAGGTAGCTGCTTTTATTACGGCTTATGGCATGCGCAATATTACTGTAGCTGAATTGCAGGGTTTTCGTGATGCCATGCTTGATCTTTGCATAAAACTTGATTTTTCTGATTACGAACTGGTAGATCTTTGCGGTACGGGAGGTGATGGAAAAGATACTTTTAATATCTCAACACTTGCTTCTTTTGTAGTAGCAGGAGCGGGTTATAAAGTAGCTAAGCATGGTAATTATGGTGTGTCCTCAGGTTGTGGATCTTCAAACGTAATGGAATACTTGGGCTATACTTTTACTAATGATCAGGATACATTGAAACGTAGCCTTGACTCGGCAGGAATATGTTTCATTCATGCCCCTTTATTTAATCCCGCTATGAAAACTGTAGCGCCAATACGTAAAGAATTGGGTGTGAAAACGTTTTTCAATATGCTGGGTCCGATGGTAAATCCAGCCCAACCTAAAAATCAGATTGTAGGAGTGTTTAGCTTAGAGCTGGCGCGGTTATATGCCTATTTATATCAGGATACTGATAAGAACTATACCATATTACATGCTGTGGATGGCTTTGATGAGGTATCTCTGACCTGTGATTTTAAAACCTTTAGTAAAAGAGGGGAGGCATTGGTAAGTGTAGCTGATCTGGGTTTCTCTGAAATAGACGAGCAGGCCATAAAAGGTGGTGATACTGTAGAGTCTTCAGCAGAAATATTTATAAATGTTATCCACGGAAGCGGTACTGATGCACAACAAAATGTGGTATTATGTAATGCAGCATTAGCCATACAAACCATTGATAGCACCAAGTCCTTTTCAGATTGTTTCTATGAAGCAGAAGAATCCTTGTTAAGTAAAAATGCGTTAGGCAGTTTTAATAAATTAACAAATAGATCATGACAACTAAACTCAAAATATGCGGAATGAAAATTCCTGAAAATATCATGGCTGTTGCTGCGCTACAACCGGATTATTTAGGTTTCATATTCTTTAGGGAATCTAAGAGGTTTATAGAAGGATTGACACCTTCTTTTGTTAGTGGATTGCCCGCAGGGATAAAAAAAACCGGTGTATTTGTTAACGAAGAATTGAATCGGATCGCGGAATTGGCTGTTTTGTATGGTTTGCAAACCATACAATTACACGGCGATGAGCCACCAAAATATTGCATGGCGCTTAGAGGATTGCTGGCTGATACAGGTATTGAATTGGTTAAGGCTTTTGGAATAGATGAGCATTTTGATTTTCATAAGCTTGATGGCTACGCAAATATAGTTGACTACTTTTTGTTTGATACACAGACATCTGGTCATGGAGGATCGGGTACGACATTCAACTGGGCTCTTCTTGAAAAATTTAAGCTGAATAAACCGTATTTTTTGAGTGGGGGAATCGGTTTAGATCAGGTTGAACAACTAAAAGAAATAAAAGATGAGCGCTTATATGCTATAGATGTCAATAGTAGATTTGAACTGGCGCCAGGACTAAAAGATGTAGATAAATTGATTGATTTTAAAACTAAACTATGAGTTATTTTGTAAACGAAAAAGGGTATTATGGAGATTTTGGCGGAGCATATATTCCTGAGATGTTATATCCTAATGTAGAGGAACTGAGAGAGAATTATCTTAAAATAATTGAAGATGAAGATTTTAAAAAGGAATTTCATCAATTGTTAAAGGATTACGTTGGCAGGCCTTCTCCACTATATTTGGCAAAACGTCTTTCTCAAAAATACAACGCCAATATATTTTTAAAGCGCGAAGACTTAAATCATACTGGAGCACATAAAATCAATAATACGATTGGACAAATTTTATTGGCAGAACGATTAGGTAAAAAACGGATTATAGCCGAAACAGGTGCTGGTCAGCATGGTGTAGCAACTGCCACAGTATGTGCTTTGAGAGGTTTGGAGTGTGTGGTGTATATGGGAGAGGTAGACATTAAACGTCAGGCACCAAATGTAGCCAGGATGAAGATGCTCGGTGCTAAGGTAGTGCCCGCAACTTCCGGTAGTAAGACTTTAAAAGATGCGACGAATGAGGCGATGCGAGACTGGATTAATAATCCTGTTGATACACATTACATCATCGGTTCCGTAGTAGGTCCACATCCTTATCCCGATATGGTGGCAATTTTTCAATCAATTATTTCGGAGGAGACGAAAAAGCAGTTGATTGAACAAACCGGTAATGATCAGCCTGATTATGTTCTCGCTTGTGTAGGTGGCGGTAGCAATGCGATGGGTATGTTCTATCATTTTATAGACGATGAAAAAGTTAAATTGATCGCTGTGGAAGCCGGAGGTAAAGGAGTAGACAGTGGATTCTCTGCTGCAACGACAGCTCTGGGAAAAGAAGGAGTATTACACGGTAGCAGAAGTATACTGATGCAGACTCATGATGGACAGGTTGTAGAGCCACATTCAGTTTCTGCAGGTTTGGATTATCCAGGAATAGGTCCACAGCATGCTCACTTATTTAAAACAGGGAGGGGAAGTTATGTCTCTATTACCGATGATGAATCTTTACAGGCCGGACTTTTACTTACGCAGATGGAAGGAATCATTCCCGCTATCGAAAGTGCACATGCATTAGCTTACCTTGAAAAAATGACGTTTAAAGGTGGGGAGAATGTAGTGATTTGTTTATCCGGAAGAGGAGATAAGGACATGGATACTTACATGAAGTACTTTAATTTATAATGAAGTCGATTTTAACTATGAGCAGAATAACAGAACTCTTTGAGGCAAAGAAAAATATACTATCAATATACTATACCGCAGGTTATCCGAATTTGGGGGACACAGTGTCCATTGCAGAAGAATTGGAGAGATCTGGAGCAGATCTATTGGAAATAGGGTTTCCTTATTCCGATCCCGTAGCAGACGGGCCTATAATTCAGGCAAGTAGTAAAGATGCTTTGGATAATGGCATGGATTTGAAATTACTGTTCGAACAGTTAAAAGACTTGCGCAAAACAGTCAGCATCCCTGTACTTTTAATGGGCTACGTAAATCCAATGCTTCAATTTGGCGTAGAGAATTTTTGTGCAGCTTGTGCTGAAGTTGGAGTAGATGGCTGTATTGTTCCGGATTTGCCAATGATTGAATATGAAGAGTTGTATGAGCCGATTTTTACCAAGCATGGATTAAGTAATATTTTTCTAATTACTCCGCAGACATCTCCTCAGCGTATTCAGAAAATTGATGGCTTGAGCAATGGGTTTATTTATCTTCTTTCTTCATCTGCGACGACAGGGCAAAATTTGGAGGTTTCCGACACTACCGAAGCATATTTCTCAAGAATTGCAGCGCTTAAACTCAACAATCCCACTATGATTGGCTTTGGCATCAGCAGTAAAGAGACTTTTGATAAAGCTTGTCAATATGCAAATGGAGCAATTATAGGCAGCGCATTTGTTAAAAGCCTTGATGCAAAAAATGTGAAGCAAAGTGTTCAGCAATTTATGAAGAAATTCAAGGTTTAACGGTTTTTCGAATTGACTTCAGGTAAATAAAACCAGCAAGGCCAGATATAACCGAGGCGCATAGTATTGCAAACTTTGCTTCGGTTATATGCATTTTATCATCAAAAGAAAGCAATGCTATGAAAATAGACATAGTAAAGCCTATGCCGGCTAGCATACCGAGTCCTATAATATGCTTCCATCCAGATCCTGAAGGTAGGGTGCCCAACTTAAATTTTACTGCCAGCCAGGAAAATAATGTTACCCCAATTGCCTTACCGGCGAACAGACCGGCTATGATGCCCAGGCCCAAAGGAGAGCTCAACCCGCCGATCATTTCTTTCTGAAATGTAATATTGGTGTTTGCTAAAGCAAAGAGGGGCATGATAAAATAATTGACAGGCCCATTTAGCAGATGTTCCAGTTTTTCAAGCGGCGATGGTGCATTTGAAATATTGGTGGGGATAGTTAATGCCAATAAGACGCCAGCTATGGTCGCATGAATTCCCGAATGATGTATGAGATACCATAATAAAATTCCAGGAATCAGATAAAAGTAAAGTGATTTTACATTGAAAAAGTTTAGGGCAACAAGGAAAGCTGTCACTCCGCCCGCCATTAGCAGGTAGTTGAGATTAACTTCATTGGTGTAGAAAACTGCAATTACCAAAATAGCCCCCAGATCATCAACAATAGCTAATGCGGCTAAAAAAATCTTTAAAGATGACGGAACACTTCTACCAAGCATGGCAATGATTGCCAATGCAAACGCAATGTCGGTGGCCATGGGAATACCCCATCCTGAAACAGTAGCAGCGTCTTTGTTCAGAAGAAAGTAAATAAATGCAGGGATTAACATCCCTCCCAGAGCTGCTACGACAGGTAGGGTGGCTTTTTTTAAAGAAGACAATTCTCCCTCCACAAGTTCTCTTTTTATTTCCAGGCCTACCAATAAAAAGAAAATGGCCATTAAAGCGTCATTTATCCAGGCTGAAATGGTATAAGGTGTGCCAAAATCACGTGTAAGAAAAGAGCTAAAACCAGAAGCAAACCCTGAATTGGCTATGATCAATGATATAGCAACACAAACCATGAGTAAAATTCCGCCTATCTGACCCGATCTGAAAAATTCCTTAAATGCTTGTAAATTCATTTGCTATCCAATAAAATTTTCCAAATCTCCCTTTCCCTGACGAATAATCTCGAAGTCTCCGGAAGTACAGTCCACGACAGTAGATGGCTCATTGTCGCCAAAACCTCCATCAATGATAATATCTACTGTGTCTTCATATTTCTCATGAATAAGCTCGGGATCTGTTGAGTATTCTATCACATCATCATCATCATGGATAGAGGTTGAAAGTATGGGATTGCCCAACTGCATTACAATTTCTCTGGCAATATTATTATCAGGTACCCTGATACCTACGGTTTTTTTATTGGAACTAAGTAATTTAGGTACGTTATTGTTTGCATTGAGGATAAAAGTAAAGGGACCAGGGAGTGCTTTTTTGAGTACCCTGAATACAGTAGTGTCAATGGGCTTTATAAAATCTGATATGTGCCTCAGATCAGAACATATAAACGAAAAGTTAGCCTTTTCAGGCTTTATTCCTCTTAGCCGGCAAATTTTCTCTATAGCTTTCTGATTAGTAATATCACAGCCAAGGCCATACACCGTATCGGTAGGATATATAATGATTCCTCCTTTTTTTAGTATTTCTACAACCTGCTCGATTGCTTTAGGATTTGGGTTCTCCGGATAGATTTTAATAAGCATGTTTAAAATTACACAAATCTTATAATGAAATCCGATAAATATTGCTCAATTGGCATGTTTTTTAGTAAATTGATAGATATGAGAAAAGCATTTATCGCAATTGCAGCGTTTTTAGTAGCACTTACAATTATGTTAGGTCTTACTTATTCTCCACTATGGTGGATAGCTATTTTTACTGGTCCCATTGTGCTTTTAGGTATTTATGATCTTTATCAGCCTAAGCATAGTATAGTGCGGAATTATCCGGTAGTGGGTAGGCTAAGGTACTTTATGGAAGATCTCAGGCCGAAAGTTTATCAGTATTTCGTAGAAAGTGACACCAATGGAAAGCCATTTAGCAGATTAAGCAGGTCACTGATCTATCAACGGGCTAAAATGGAAAATGATACCATTCCATTTGGTACACAACTCGACGTATATGAAAACGGATACGAGTGGCTGAGCCATAGTATTTCGGCAATCAGTCACCACGAATTGAATGAAAATCCTCGGGTGCTTGTTGGAGGTCCCGACTGTATAAAACCGTATTCGGCCAGTATTTATAACATCTCCGCGATGAGTTTTGGTTCTTTAAGTCAGAATGCTATTTTAGCTTTGAACGGGGGCGCTAAACTGGGGGATTTTGCGCATAATACAGGAGAAGGAGGGATTAGTGATTATCATTCTAGTCCTGGCGGCGATTTGATCTGGCAAATAGGAACCGGCTACTTTGGCTGTAGAAATCATGAAGATGGCTCATTTAATCCTGTCGCCTTCGCTGAAAGGTCAAAATCTGAACAGGTTAAAATGATTGAAATTAAATTATCTCAAGGAGCAAAACCTGGTCATGGCGGTATTTTACCTGCACGTAAGGTGACTCCCGAGATTGCGAGAATCAGGCTCGTTAAGGAAGGTTACGATGTGATTTCTCCACCCGCACATTCAGCTTTTAGCACTCCTATAGAATTGATGAGCTTCGTAAAGCAATTGAGAGAACTGTCAGGAGGAAAGCCAATTGGGATTAAACTTTGTATAGGACGAAGAAGTGAATTCATGGCAATTTGTAAAGCCATGGTAGAGACGGGTATTTATGTAGACTTTATCACTGTAGATGGTGGTGAAGGAGGAACAGGAGCTTCGCCACAGGAATTCTCAAACGCTGTGGGTATGCCTTTAAGGGAAGCGGTTGCATTTGTTTACGATGTGCTCAGCGGCTTTGATCTGAAAAAACATATCAAAATTATTGCTTCAGGAAAGGTAGCTTCAGGCTTTGATCTGGTAAAAAATATAGCTCTTGGAGCAGATTTGTGTAATTCCGCAAGAGGTATGATGTTTGCGCTGGGGTGTATACAAGCTTTGGAGTGTAACAGTAACACTTGTCCGACGGGCGTGGCTACTCAGGATCCTAGTTTAATGAAAGGGCTGGTAGTTGAGGATAAAAGAGTGCGTGTTTTTAATTTTCACCGGCTTACAGTAGCTAGCGCAGTTGAATTACTGGGCGCTGCAGGTCTTCGGCATCCGTATCAACTGACAAGAGCTTATATTAATAGAAGGATAGCTCCTAATGTGATGCAATCTTATCTGGAGAGTTTTCCTTATATTCCCGAAGGAAGCTTATTGAATACTCCATATCCTTTAAGATTTGAATTGGGAATGGCGCTTAGTGTATCTTCCAGTTTTATACCTACGGATTATAAAGTGTCGCTGGTCGACTATGCACATGCAAATTCCTACGCTGATGACTTAGATGAAAGTAAGAGTAAACCTTAGGGTATTTGTGTTTTAAAATACAAAGGCCGTAAGTTTGTCGCTTACGGCCTTTTTTATTGGGGTTAAATGTGAATTAAAATTCTGCATTTCTTGGAAAACGAGGGAAGGCTATTACATCCCGGATGTTAGTCATGCCGCTTACAAAAAGAACCAGACGTTCAAATCCTAATCCAAAGCCCGAGTGAGGTGCGGAACCAAATCGTCTTGTGTCGAGGAACCACCATAGTTCTTCCTGAGGGACATTCATGGCTTCCATTCTTGCTGTAAGTTTGTCCAGGCGTTCTTCCCTTTGAGATCCGCCTACTATTTCTCCAATTCCAGGGAAAAGGATATCCATAGCGGCAACAGTTTGTCTTCCTTGTGCATCGGGTTCATTCTGGCGCATATAGAAAGATTTGATGTCTGCAGGATAATCTGTAAGTATTACAGGTTTTTTAAAATGTTTTTCGACAAGATAACGCTCATGTTCTGATTGAAGATCTGCTCCCCATTCATCAATAAGATATTTAAATTGCTTTTTTTGATTCGGCTTAGATGATTTTAAGATAGCGATGGCCTCGGTATAAGTCAGGCGCTCAAAATCATTGCTTAGACAGAAGTTTAATTTATCAATAAGCGACAGTTCGCTTCGTTCGTTCTGAGGTTTTGATTTTTCTTCTTCCAGCAAACGGGCGTTTAAGAATTCAAGTTCCTCTTTGCAATTTTTTAATGCATAATCTATTACGTATTTCAGCATGTCTTCTGCAAGCTGCATATTGTCTTCCAGGTCAGCAAAAGCTACCTCTGGTTCAACCATCCAAAACTCAGCAAGGTGACGTGTCGTATTAGAATTTTCAGCTCTAAAAGTGGGGCCAAAAGTGTATATCTGGCCAAAAGCCATCGCTGCTAATTCGCCTTCCAGTTGTCCTGAAACTGTTAAGTTGGCCGAACGGGCGAAGAAATCTGCTGAATAGTCAACATTTCCATCTTCAGTACGAGGAGGATTGTCCAAGTCTAATGTAGTAACCTTAAACATTTCACCTGCTCCCTCAGCATCAGAAGCAGTAATGATAGGGGTGTGCATATATACAAAACCTCTCTCATTATAAAATTGGTGTATCGCGAAAGCTAAAGCATGTCTGACTTTAAAGACCGCATTAAAAGTGTTTGTTCGAAAACGAAGATGGGCGATCTCCCTTAAAAATTCTAAACTATGTTTTTTAGGCTGTAAAGGGAATTTCTCAGGATCACTGTCTCCCAATATTTCAATGGACTCGGCTTTAATGTCAACTCTTTGACCTTTTCCTAATGATTCAACTATAGTTCCTTTTACGGAAATTGCAGCGCCTGTAGTAAGTCTTTTAAGAATTTCTTCGGGCGTGTTATTAAAATCAACCACAATCTGGATATTTCCTAAGCAAGATCCATCATTTATAGCAATAAACTGATTGTTGCGAAATGTACGCACCCAGCCCATAACCGTTACTTCTCTGTTAAATTCGCTGGTCTCTAATAGACTTTTTACTTTTTCTCTTTTAATCATGATTTTATTGTGGAGAGCGTCAAAAATAAGGAATTTCATCAATAAATAGTAGATATGTTTATTTGGTTCTGTTTTTTGGTGTTTTCGTAATTTTTCATGGTTTATTTATTGTTTGTTTGGTTTTTTATTGATGTTTTTGAGTTTTTTGTTATTCTATTTGTTCTTTTTTTAATTTTACTAGCGGTACTTTTATGATTAACGTGATTAATTTCAAATTATTTATGTTATTTTAGTAGATTTTTACGTTATTTTTGATTATTTAGTCTTTTAAATGTGTTTTTTGTGTAATTTAATTATGTGTAACTCATTTTTTATATAAAATTTATCTTTTTTATTTAAAATTTAGTGTGTAATTAATAATAATACTTATATTTGTGATGCTCGTTTAATTTATATTTGGTTAGAGAGGCCTACAATTGGATAGTTGTAGGCCTCTTCTTGTTTAAAATCGCTTTTGATTTCGCCTGATAAATTCATTTATACGTATTATAAATAAAAAATCCCTGGTTATACAACATAACCAGGGATTTTATTGGATTGGAGATCAGTTTTACTCTACAATCAGGACGCCTTTCATCATTGAAAAGTGGCCAGGGAAAGAACAGATGAATTCGTATTTACCTTTTTCAGTGATTGTAAATTCAATAACATCTTCTTCACCACCGCCTAAAAGTTTTGTATGTGCTATAACTGAAGCTGCTTCAGATGCAGGAATATAGTCTGTTGCTTTTGCTTCCAATGCTTTAGCAGCATATGCTGCAGCGTCAGTGCCTGGTTTTAAGATAACTACGTTATGTCCCATTGCTTCTTTAGCAATTGTTCCGATATGCTTAAATGTAAGTTTAATAGGTTTTCCAGCTACAGCCTTCAATTCGTTAGTGCTAAACTTCATCTGATCGTTACCTGCCAATACAAGTTCGGTTGTGGTAACTTCTGGTGTAGTAGTTGTAGTAGTAGTAGTTGAATCAGTAGCGGTTTCTTTTTTTTGTTCACTATTGCATGAAACAATTGTAGTTGCAGCTAATAAGAAGGTCAGGACTTTGATTGATGTTTTCATTGTTGATTTTGTTTTATTTGTTATGTTAATGTTTGTCAATTTTCTTTTCCGTATATAGTGTGTATTATTTACACAAACGTGCGAACAAGGTAATGAAAATCACGCTTATTTACGGATATTAAATGTAGACTTTTTTTAATCTAATGTCAGTCAGTAATAATACACTATTTTTTATTCAGGGTAGAATAAAAAAAGCCGTCTTTATAGACGGCTCTTAAATATTTCGATAAAAACGTTGTCTTATGCCAATACCTTAGTCACTAAATCAGATGCATCTTGCAATGCGATAGCTGAATAAACTTTTAAACCTGATTCATCAATCAGCTTTTTAGCTTCTTCTGCATTTGTACCTTGTAAACGGCAAATGATTGGGACAGGTACATTGCCAATTTCATTGTAGGCGTCTATAACTCCTTGCGCAACGCGGTCACACCTAACAATACCTCCGAAAATATTGATCAGGATCGCTTTAACGTTAGGGTCTTTAAGGATGATATTGAAACCAGCTTTAACTGTTTGCGCATTTGCAGTACCACCTACATCAAGGAAATTAGCAGGCTCACCACCGGCAATTTTAATGATGTCCATAGTTGCCATAGCTAGACCAGCACCATTTACCATACAACCTACGTTTCCGTCAAGTTTTACATAGTTAAGGTTTGATTCACTTGCCTCTACGTCTGTAGGGTCTTCTTCTAGTTTATCACGCATAGCAGCATAGTCAGGATGACGGAACAATGCATTCTCATCAAGATCTACTTTTGCATCAACAGCAATGATTTTATCATCAGAAGTTTTTAGCACTGGATTAATCTCAAACATTGAAGAATCAGTGCTGTCATATGCTTTATAAAGGGCGGTAACGAATTTTACCATCTCTTTAAATGCTCCACCACTTAACCCTAAATTAAAAGCAATTTTGCGGGCCTGGAAGCCTTGAAGGCCAACTTTAGGATCTATTTCTTCTTTGAAAATCAAGTGTGGGGTATGTTCAGCCACTTCCTCAATGTCCATACCACCTTCGGTAGAATACATGATGATGTTTCTTCCATTTGAACGGTTTAACAGAACACTGATGTAGAATTCTTTGGTTTCTGAAGCTCCTGGATAATAAACATCCTGTGCTACTAAAATTTTATTCACTTTCTTTCCTTCCGGACCAGTTTGAGGAGTTACAAGCTGCATACCAAGTATAGCAGTAGCTCTTTCTTTAACCTCGTCAAGATTTTTGGCAAGTTTAACACCTCCACCTTTACCTCGTCCACCTGCGTGAATTTGGGCTTTAATCACAACCCAGTCAGAATTGTAATCAGTTTTCATTTTTTTAGCAGCTTCTACAGCCTGCTCAACCGTGTCGGCTACTACGCCTTCTTGTACGGCTACTCCAAAACTTTTAAGTATTTCTTTACCTTGATATTCGTGGATATTCATTTGCTGAAAAAATTTGTCCAAATCTACAATTTCAGATTGGTTTTAAAAACAGTAAGTTTGCATTTATGCTAAAAGCAACAGGTATAAAAAAAGCTTATGGGAATTTACCTATTCTAAAAGGTGTAGATTTTGAAGTTGAAAAGGGGGAGATTGTAAGTATTATTGGTGCTTCGGGAGCTGGGAAAAGCACTTTACTCCATATTTTGGGCACATTAGATAAGCCAGATGAGGGGGCTGTTATACTTAATGGCACTAAAATAAATCAGTTGAACGGAGAACTGCTAAGTGTTTTTCGTAATAAAAATATAGGTTTTGTGTTCCAATTTCATCACCTGCTTCCTGAGTTTACTGCAATGGAAAACATTTGTATTCCAGCTTTCATTGCCAAAGTTTCCAAAAAGCAGGCTGAAATCCGTGCGATGGAGCTATTAGAGCTCCTTGGCTTACGTGATAGAGCAGATCATAAACCGAATCAACTGTCTGGCGGTGAACAGCAACGGATAGCGGTTGCAAGGGCGCTAATAAATAACCCGGCAATTATTCTGGCGGATGAGCCTTCGGGCAACCTAGACTCAGCAAATGCCAACTCATTACATGAGTTTTTCATCACTTTACGTGATAATTTCAAACAAACATTTGTCATTGTTACTCATAATGAAAATCTCGCAAAGATCAGCGATAGGGTAGTTACAATGAAAGACGGATTAATTATATAAGTGTTGAAAATATTAATTACAGGCGGAAAGTCAGTTCAGGCCTTAAAACTGGTAGACAGGTTTGCTAATGATACAGTGATT
Source organism: Pedobacter frigoris (assembly GCF_005116445.1). Taxonomy (GTDB): domain Bacteria; phylum Bacteroidota; class Bacteroidia; order Sphingobacteriales; family Sphingobacteriaceae; genus Pedobacter; species Pedobacter frigoris. The sequence goes on along the minus strand of NZ_SWBQ01000003.1, from coordinate 553,873 downwards.
TTAGCCGACTACGGTGAAGCTCCTTCATTTCCATCAACTAAATATTTTTTTATTTCTCTAGGAGAAAGAAACGACGATGTCATTGCTCATAATTTGTTGAATCATTGTTTGAATGAAGCTGTAGATGCTATTTTGCCATTGAATACTTTTGAGAAAGAAGAAGTGTTGAAATCGACTGTCTTGTTTAAGGAATTTAATATTGATGTATTGGCATCTGATTTTTAACCCAGCTATAGAATTTACATGGCATTTCAACAATACCTAAAAGAAAAACAAGCATTTATCTTCGAATTAGACGATGTAATTTATCCTCAAAAGGATTATTTATTACAGGTTTATTACCTGTTTGCGCAGTTTATAGAATATGCCGAACAAATCAGTGCAGCTGAGATTATTTCAGAGATGCAAAATCTTTACTTTGTGGAGGGATCTGAAAACATATTTGAAAAAACAGCTGCTAAATTCGGGATCCCTGAAAAATACAAAGTGAATTTTGATTTACTGTTTTTGAGTGCCCGATTGCCGTTAAAGTTGCTTATCTTTAATGAAGTACTGAGTTTGTTGCAGGCAATTGTCATAGAACGCAAGCAAATATTTTTATTAATTGACGGGGATCCGGGGATGCAGCTGAATAAAATTAAGCAAATAGAATGGAATGGTCTCGAACAATACCTCACAGTTTATTTTACTGCTGAGACTTCTCCAAAACCCTCAAATGAATCTTTAACGCAAATCCTTGAAAAACATAACCTTGAGAAAGAACGTGTATTGATGATAGGGGAAGATGAAAAAGATGAATTATGCGCAAATAATTCAGGTATAGAGTTTTTGCAAGTCGACAAACTATTGTTACCTTAATTGCGTTTATACAGCTGATTGAATAAGCCCATTACCATAAAATTAACGAACTCACATGACTCAAGAAAAAACTCATTCTGATGAAAAGCTATAGCTATAAAAATTACGGCGTTGTTGCGGCAATGATGGTTTTAACCGTATTTGGCGCCTGTAAGAAAAATAAAACCCAGCCCAAAACAGATGAACCTACGGTTCAATCCAATACCAAGCAGACACCCACTACCAACAGGCGTGAACTCACCAATGATTCGCTGTTCCTTTATGCAAAAGAGATTTACTTCTGGAATACGACTCTGCCGACCTACGATGCTTATGAACCTAGAAAATACACTACTCAAAGCACAGATCTCGCGAATTATGAGTTGAATTTATTCAATATTGTAAAATCTTCGGGCTTAGCAGATTATGTGCCTACATCTACTTATCCAAAGTACTCTTTTATAGAGGATATTACCACAAGGAATCCTGCTGTAAAATCAGCTGCTCCAGACCCTAAAGCATCAGTAGATCTTGAAGGTAATGGCAATGACATGGGGATTTATGATATCAGTGCTGTAGGAATTGGAAATAGCATGTATAGGTTGTACATACTCGCCGTTAATAAAGATTCACCAGCAGATCTGGCACAAATAACCCGGGGGTCGTACATTACCAAAATTAATGGAACGAATATAGGTACTGTAGTTAACGTCGGAACGAGCAGTCAGATAGCTCCCGCAGAAATTACTTTAATCAATGCCACAATATTTGGAAAACCAACAACTTTACAACTTGAGGGAGTAAAAACAGATGGTAGTACATTTAATGTTACACTGCAGAAAACAGCCTACAGAAGTAATCCGATCTATAAGACGAATGTTATAACCGCAGGGACTAAAAAGATCGGTTATTTGGCTTATGCAAGATTTTCGAATGCTGAGAATTCAATAACAGCGTTGAATGCGGCCTTTGCTGATTTTACAACTAAAGGAGTTACAGATCTTGTTATCGACCTCCGTTTCAATGGCGGGGGCTATGTAAGTACTGCCAGGCATCTAATTAATCTTATTGCACCTTTGACGGCTACTGGTACGATGTATGTCGAACACTTTAACAATAACTTAAAGAACAGGAAGAAATCAGATCCTAGTATTTTAAGTAACCAGCCTTTGCTGGATGCGAATGAAAAAGTTCAGTATGAAAACGGAAAAATGGTAACCTATGCGGATATTGATTTTTCTGTAGTTAATAATACTGAAGAGTTCAGTAAGGTAGGGGGGCTCACTGGTGTGAAGAATGTAGTATTTATTGTTACGGGTAGTACTGCCTCTGCAAGTGAATTGGTAATTAATAGTTTAAAGCCACACATGACTGTTAAGTTAGTAGGCCAAAGAACTTACGGGAAACCAATTGGTTTTTTTCCGATCAGACTTGAAAATCGATATGATGTTTATTTTTCTCTTTTTGAAAGTAAAAATTCATTAGGGCAGGGAGGGTATTACAGTGGAATGGCTCCGGATTACCTAATGAGTGACGACCTTGGGACTTTTGATTTCGGAAATCCAGATGATCTATATCTTAAACAAGCATTAAATTATCTTGCTCCTAACATCACAACATTTAGTTCTGTGAATAAAGTGATGAGCGTTTCGGCAAAAACAGGTAATGTTTCATTGAGTCGGATTGAGGGTCAATTCAACAATGGGGAGCGTGGATTTGTTGGAATGATTGAGACAAATCACAAGATTAAAAAATAACTGCTACTGAGACAATACATTATACATTTTAATGTAACTCTTTTTATATATTATTGCTATTTAAGTAGATTAAATGCATATTTAAGTAAGAAACAGCCATTATAATATGTTAGGGGAATTAATAGAAAAGGAATCAATTGCAGTTAATGAAATCATACCTGCCGATCAAAATCATTCAGAAGAATTACGTGATAAGTTAAACTCTGCACAGCGATTAGGGAACGAATTTAAATCAAAGGCAGACATTACATTTAATACTAAAGATGGACCGAAAACAGTAAGTACTACTGTGTGGTCTGTTACAGAAAAGTACTTACAGCTCAAGAGTGGAATTCATATTCCTTTAAACAGTTTAATTGATATAGATTTTTAATATCACTGTTTTTTCATCTTTAGGTTTTCTTTAAAGATCTGTTGACTATCTCTTTTTTTATCGATGTTGTTGATGATTTCCAGAATTGATTCTGCAGCATCGGTAAAAAAAGTCTTGTTGATGTTCTTATATTCATCAGTCGCTTTGTGATAGTCTTTATGGTCTTCTACGCCGAAATAAATAAAAGGTATATTTTTAGCATTAAAGGCTCCCTGGTCACTTTGGTTTGTCCAGTCGTCATGACCTTGCTTAGGATCGTCATGTCCTAGTAGAACTTTAATGTTTGGATTCGTAGTAATGATGTACTTTTTTAGCCCTGGATGTTTAAAGGTGCCACAGGCATAAAGTTCTCCTTTGTCATTATGGCTGATCATATCCATATTAATGTTCAACTTAATTTTTCCCAATGGCACCGGAGGGGTTGCTACAAAAGCCTTTGCTCCCTGTAGCCCCATTTCTTCTGCATCAAAAGCAGCAAATACCAATGTATGATTTGGTTGATTCTTGGCAAAATAGGTGGAGAACTTTAGCAGTGCGGCTACACCTGAGGCATTGTCATCAGCACCATTGTATATCTCTCCCTTTATAATTCCTATGTGATCATAGTGTGCAGATATCACAATTATGCTATCGCTTTTTCCCTGGATATAGCCAATAAGGTTTTTTCCTTTTATGGTTTCTCGAGCAGACTTGAAGTCGAAAGTTTGCTCGTATCCCTGTACTTCACCTGAAAAAGTCTTCAGGCCTATTTCTTTAAATCTATTGATGATGTAAGCTCTAGCCATTTCAGCCCCCTTCGTTCCTGTTTTTCTGCCGTTATAAGCATCAGAAGAAAGTATTTCTACATCCTTCAGGAGCTGACTGCCGGGAGTCTGTCCTTCAGTTTTTTTTACAGCATTGCAGCTTAGTAGTAGCGCGAGTGAAACGAATAGATATGATTTCATTTTGTATTCAACTTAAAGGTGGCTATATAGAAAGAGGTCTTTTTCAATGCAACTATTTATAATTAATAATAGGTCAAACGCACAACACCGGCTAGCTTTTTAGCCAGCCTGATTACTTGTCTTGTGTATCCATATTCGTTGTCATACCACGCGTAAAGCACTACAGATTTGTTGTCTTTTGCAATAATTGTAGCCGGCCCGTCGATAATAGAGGCATGGCTGTTGCCAATCAGATCGCTACTCACCAGTTCATTAGAGATAGAGTATTCAATTTGCTCTGAAAGGTCACCAAATAATGATGCTTGCCTAAGAACGTCAGCTACTTCTTCCTTCGAAGTCACTTTGTTTAGTGAAAGGTTTAATATCGCTAATGAGACATTTGGCGTAGGTACACGAACCGCATTCCCTGTAAGTTTACCTCCAAGATGTGGAATTACCTTTGCTACAGCTTTATCGGCACCCGTTTCTGTGATGACAAGATTTAATGCCGCCGCACGTCCCCTGCGGTATTTCTTATGGTAATTGTCTAATAAATTTTGGTCATTGGTATAGGAATGTACAGTCTCTATATGACCTTTTTCAATTCCAAATGCATCATCTATTAGTTTTAATACTGGAACGATAGCATTAGTAGTACAAGAAGCGTTAGAAAGTATATTTTCCACTGTGAAATCGATACTGGCGTCATTAATTCCAGTGACAACATTGGGTATGTCGCCTTTCGCCGGAGCCGTAAGCAGCACCTTGCTGATACCCTTAGCTTTTAAATGCCTGCCCAAACCTTCACGATCCCTGAAAATTCCTGTATTGTCAATTAGCAAAGCGTCCTCAATTCCGTAAACTGTATAGTCTACATCCTCAGGTTGTTTAGCTTCAATGAAGTAAATGGTCTGACCATTAATTACCAAAGCTTTATTTTCGAAGTCTTCTACAATTGTACCGCTGAAAGGACCGTGGATGGAGTCTGTGCGCAGGAGCTCTCCTCGTTTGATTAATTCCTCGTCACTATAGCTGCGTGTCACAATCGCTCTCAAACGAAGTTGCTCTCCTTTTCCAGCCTGAAGAATTAATTCTCGTGCAGCTATTCTTCCAATTCTTCCAAACCCGAAAAGTACCACATCTTTCGGTTTCAGACTGATTTTGTCTTTGCCAATGTGTTTGCCCAATTTACTGATTACAAAATCATGTATAGAGGAGTAATTGCTGTTGTCTTCCAGCCATTCTGAAGCCAGACGCCCCACATCAATACGAGAGGGGGCAAGATTACATTTTCCTATAACTATTGCCAGCTCCAGAGTTTGATAGATGCTAATGTCTTTACCGCTTACTTCTTTCGCATATTGGTGGTGACTCAATATTTCACTACTGCTTACATCAAATAAAGGTTTACGGAATAATACAAGTTCAATAGATCTGTCGAACCAGAGTTGGCCAACTACATTAATTAATTCAATTGCTTTTTTTTCTTTTTCAATCCAGTTCTGAAATTCGGATTGGTATTTATTTAGCATGTTATGAAATTTTGGTTAGAATGGCACAAAAGTAAAAAGATCGGGCGAGTACCCAATCTTTTTATTTTATATATTTCAGGATGATGACCATATTGGCCTGATGCATTATCCTAAATAAGATTTTAATATTTTACTTCTTGATGTATGACGAAGGCGTTGTAACGCTTTGTCTTTAATTTGGCGAACACGCTCACGTGTTAAGTTGAATTTTTCACCAATCTCTTCAAGCGATAGGGGATGGTTTGTACTTAATCCAAAGAAAAGAACGATAATTTCACGCTCACGCTCAGTTAGCGTAGAAAGTGAACGTTTGATTTCTTCTGAAAGTGATTCGTTAATCAGACTGCTGTCAGTATTTGGTTCATGGTTTTCCAATACATCAAGTAGTGTGTTTTCCTCACCCTGAACAAACGGAGCATCCATTGAAACGTGGCGGCCTGAGTTGCTCAAAGTGTCAGATATTTTATCTACCGTAGTTTCCAGTATATCTGCAAGTTCTTCAGGAGATGGCTCACGCTCGTATTCCTGCTCAAGTTTAGAGAAAGCTTTACTGATTTTACTCAATGAACCAACCTGGTTTAAAGGTAAACGTACAATACGGCTTTGTTCCGCAATAGCTTGTAATATTGACTGACGAATCCACCAAACTGCATAAGAGATAAACTTGAAACCTTTAGTCTCATCAAAACGCTTTGCGGCCTTAATTAAACCAAGATTACCTTCGTTAATTAAGTCTCCCAGTGTTAATCCTTGATTCTGATATTGCTTAGCAACAGAAACTACGAAACGCAAGTTGGTTTTAGTTAAACGTTCTAATGCAGCCTGATCTCCTTCCCGTATCTTTCTTGCTAAAATTACTTCTTCTTCGGCGGTGATTAAATCTACTTTACCAATTTCGTGAAGATATTTGTCTAGGGATTGACTTTCGCGATTGGTAATTGATTGCGTGATTTTGAGTTGTCTCATCTATATGCTTTGGTACTCGTTATGTGTTTTGAACGTGCAAAAGTAAGAATTTAAAGGCAATTAGAAAACATAAATTACTGAAAACGTTACACTTTACACCTTTTATTTATACAATAATTCCACAGCAAAAATTATTCCAAAATACTTTTGTCAGTATAGCTACTTTTGGATGTTTTTATATGTTAATGTGTTGTTTTCCAGTTTGTTGTTTTGTAATTTCTAAGGAAGATTAAGTGTTTTGCTACCGAAATTTTATTTTGTAATGTAAGATTATATAGATAAAACTCAAAAATCTGACTTCAAAAAATAAAACGATTACACGAAAAAATGTATAATAAAAAGTCCTGTCTGCATGCTTATGCTGACAGGACTTTTAAATTTAATATTCTTTTTTCTACGTTAAATCAGAAAGTTCAGCTTCGGGAGCGTTCTTTTTCACGGACTCAATACCATTGTCTCTGCTGGCTATACTTTCGTACATTTCACTCGCTCCAATGATCTGCCCATTACTCGCTTTCAAATTGAAATAAGGTTTTCCGTTTGAGGAAGTCAGCTTGTCATATCTGCTGTCATCCTGAGAATTTTTTTTAACTGATTCTATACCGTTCAGACAAGCGCTTTTGCTTGAGTATCCTTCACTCGTTAAAATAACCTGGCCATTTCCTGCCTTTAGATTGAACTGAGTTTCGCCATTTTTTCTTGTTGTAATTTCAAATTTACCCATAATGTTTTTTATTTGTTTTTACTTAGGTTGATAACATTACCTAAATTTATAAAAAAAAAATAAACAGAAATGGTTTGGAGCTATTTTTTTGTTTATGTCGAGGTAAGCTCATTTAAATTGAATGTCTGATTGACCCTAATGCCTTTTTCAGTCTGTTGAAGTGTACAGCATTCATTTACCGGGTCATGCTCCAGGTATAGTATGTAATTGTTATCCGTTGCCTCCTGTAAAAATGACTTTTTCTCTTTCAATGTTTGTAGTGGAAACATGTCATACGACATTACATAGGGCAGGGGTATGTGTCCTGTCGAAGGCAGTAAATCTGCCATATAAACTATCGTCTTGTCTTTATATTTTATTTGCGGAATCATCATGGCATCCGTGTGTCCATAAGCAAATCTAACATTGATGCCATCATGAAACTCAATGCCGTCAGTATCTTCAATAAATCTCAATTGTCCGCTTTCCTGTATAGGCAGAATGTTATCTTTCAAAAAAGAGGCTTTCTCCCTGTCATTAGGATTTACTGCCCAGTCCCAGTGTTTTTCATTGCTCCAGTAGAACGCATTTTTAAATGCAGGGCGAAGTTTGTCGCCAACACGCACAATAGAGCCCCCGCAATGATCAAAATGAAGGTGGGTGAGAAAGACATCTGTAATATCATCTCTGCTGAATCCCTTTGCTGCAAGAGATTTATCCAGCGTATCGTCTCCATGCAAATGATAATGGCTCAGGAATTTTTCATCCTGTTTGTCTCCGATCCCATTGTCTATAAGGATCAATCTTTCACCATCTTCGATCAGCAGACAACGCATGGCCCATGTACACATGTTGTTGGCATCTGCAGGATTACTTTTTTGCCATATAGATTTGGGAACCACGCCAAACATAGCGCCACCATCAAGTTTAAAAAGTCCGGTCTCAATCGTATGTAAATTCATATTTGGAATAAGTAAGCTATGGTAAAACTAAATAAAAAAGGCCGCACACGCGGCCTTTTTTATTTAGTTTTTTGGCGGTAATTTTAGTGTCTGGGAGAGGGCATAGCGTTCTTTGCACTCCTTTAGCGCAAAGTAATGCAGCCCTCAAGCAGATCACTCAAATTACAAATGTATTACTTCTCCGTAAGCATCAGCAGCAGCTTCCATAATTGCTTCACTCATGGTTGGGTGAGGGTGTACAGATTTAATCATCTCATGTCCGGTTGTTTCCAGTTTACGCGCAACAACGATTTCAGCGATCATCTCAGTTACGTTTGCACCAATCATGTGTGCGCCTAACAATTCGCCGTATTTAGCATCAAAGATCAATTTCACAAATCCATCTTTAGCACCTGCAGCACTTGCTTTACCTGAGGCAGAGAAAGGGAACTTACCGATCTTCAATTCATAGCCTGCCGCTTTAGCCGCTTTTTCTGTATAACCTACAGAAGCAATTTCTGGACTGCAATAAGTGCATCCAGGGATGTTGTTGTAATCTAATGGTTCTGGTTTGTGTCCGGCAATTTTCTCTACACAAATGATACCTTCTGCAGAAGCAACGTGAGCTAAAGCTTGTCCGCCTACAATGTCACCAATCGCATAATATCCCTTTACCGAGGTGTTGTAAAACTCGTCAACAACAACTTTTCCTTTTTCTGTTTTTATTCCGGTTTCTTCTAAACCGATATTTTCAATATTGGCTACTACTCCTGCGGCAGAAAGGACGATGTCACATTCTAGCGTCTGCATTCCGGAAGCAGTTTTAACCTGTACCTTACAACCTGTTCCGCTGGTATCTACAGATTCAACACTTGAAGAAGTCATCACCTCAATACCTGCTTTTTTGAAGCTGCGAAGCAATTGTTTCGATACATCTTCATCCTCTACTGGCACTACATTCTCCATGAATTCTACCACGGTAACTTTAGTGCCAAGCGTAGCATAGAAATAAGCAAACTCCACACCTATAGCTCCTGATCCTACCACCACCATAGATTTTGGCTGCTCAGGTAATACCATCGCTTGTCTGTAGCCAATTACTTTTTTGCCATCTTGTTTCAGATTGGGTAATTCTCTGGACCTGCCGCCTGTAGCCAGGATAATGCTGGTTGCAGTATATTCCTTTTGAGACCCGTCAGCAGCTTTCACTTCCACCTTGTTTCCAGGTTTAGCTTTTCCGATGCCCATAATTACATCAATCTTGTTCTTTTTCATTAAAAACTGAACGCCTTTGCTCATGCCATCGGCAACGCCACGGCTACGTTTAATCACAGCAGCAAAATCAGCCTCGGCTTCAGCAGTTTTAATACCATATTCTGAAGCATGATTGATATATTCAAAAACCTGTGCACTTTTAAGAAGCGCTTTTGTTGGTATACATCCCCAGTTAAGGCAGATTCCACCCAACGACTCACGTTCCACAACTGCAGTTTTCAAACCCAACTGAGAAGCTCTTATCGCGGCTACGTATCCACCCGGACCGCTGCCTATTACAATTACATCGTAGTTCATATCTTTATTTAAAGGAATTTTAACTTTAGTAAAGGCCAAAAATAAAAAAAATGTTTGTTAATAACCTCTTTATGATTTTTGACCTCGTCATTTTAATCCTATAATTTCAGGTTCTTGAGTAAGAAACAGACGAGGAATTATGTAGAACGAGTACAAATAACTGGTAAACTGAAAGTTATAAATGTGATTTTTATGTTAAATGTTGAAAAGTTTTGACATTATTAATAATTATTTAACATGCAGATCAATTATGCTTGCATAATTAATTTTTACCTTTGCAGGTATTAATACTTATTACCCTAATAAATATCATAATTAAAACAATCAAAAAGTATGAAGAAATCTCTACTCATCATCTTCACTTTGTCACTTCAATTTCTCGCTGTCAGTGTTTTTGCCCAGCAGATTAGGGGTACGGTGGTAGATTCATTAACAAAAGAATCGTTGCCGGGAGCAGCGGTAAGTCTTAAAGGTACATCTCTGTCTGTTTCCACATCTACAGACGGCAGCTTTTCAATCAAAAAGCAAGATGGATCAAATGTTTTGGTAATTTCTTATGTAGGATACCAAAAGAAAGAAGTTGTAGTGCCTGCGGGAACTACTGATTTGGGACAAGTTATTTTGGTCTCCAATACCAATACCATGAATGAGGTAATGATCATAGCTAATGCAAGAGCTATCGACAGAAAAACCCCCGTAGCGGTTTCAACTATTAATGCCGAGCGTATAGAAGAAAAAGGAGCTCAGCAGGAATTTCCTGAATTGCTGAAATCCACGCCAGGTGTTTATGCTACAAAAGGTACCGGAGGCGGTTTTGGTGATGCCAGGATTAACATGAGGGGATTTCAAAGTGCCAATATCGCTGTCTTAATTAATGGTATTCCTGTAAATGACATGGAAGATGGTCGTGTATTTTGGAGTAACTGGTCAGGTCTTACAGACGTAACCAGTTCCATACAGTCACAACGTGGTCTTGGGGCTTCTAAAGTAGCAGTGCCTTCCCTTGGTGGTACCATCAACATCCAGACCAGAACAACAGATGCTAAAAAAGGAGGATTTATTTATCAGGGACTTGGAAACAACGGTTACAGTAAAACTACTTTTTCTTATTCAACGGGATTAACGGATAAAGGCTGGGCATTTTCTGCTATGGGCTCACGCAATGTGGGCGAGGGTTATGTAAATGGCCTTGCTTATGAAGCTTACAGTTATTTCTTTAACATATCTAAAGTAATCAACGCAAACCATAGCCTCTCATTAACAGGGTTTGGTGCTCCGCAGTACCATGGTTCAAGATTTGAACGTTTTAACCTGGCCTATTACGAGAATGCCCCTCAAGGCAATAGATTCAATCCTAACTACGGGATATTGAATGGAAAAGAGAAAACAATAAGCGGTAACTATTACCACAAACCGCAGGTTTCATTAAATCACAATTGGATCATTGACGAAACATCTACATTATCTACTGCACTTTATGGTTCTATAGGCAAGGGAGGAAACGAATTTCCCAATAACGCAGGTCTATTTTTAGAGACCAGAACAGGTAACAAGTATACACCTGTAGATATCGATGCATTAGTAGATTTAAATACGGCATCGCCTGATGGAAGTGCTAAAGCCTACCTTCAATCCTACAGAAATGACCACAAATGGGGTGGTTTGCTGAGTACTTATAAGAAAAAACTAAATGATAAAATCGACCTGCTTGCAGGACTCGACTTAAGGCAGTATAAAGGTGAACACTACAATTCTGTAAGGAATTTGTTAGGTGCTGAATATGTTTTAGAAATAGCAAATGGCAATCCTACTACTTCCCGCGGTGCCGGTGATATCAATAATCCGGTTAAGATGGCCAAAACCGGCGATAAAATCGGGTTCAATTATGATGGATTGGTAGGCTGGCAGGGAGCGTTCGTACAAGCTGAATACTCCTATGACAAGCTTTCTGCTTTTGTTTCATTATCGGGAAACAATCAATCTTATCAGCGTGTGGATCATTATAAATACCTGAATAGCGACCCAAACCGTAAGAGCGCAACCGTTAATAATCTGGGTTACCAGGCAAAAGGTGGTGCAAACTACAATATTGATGCGAACCATAACGTATTTGCCAATGTTGGTTATTTAGAGAAGGCACCTATTTTCGAAGCTGTTTTTGCAGGCTATCAAAACAAGAAGAATCCTGATGCAGTAACAGAAAAAATACTGAGTTACGAATTAGGTTACGGATACAGAAGCAGGAAGTTCTCTGGAAACTTAAATTTATACCGCACCAGCTGGAAAGACAGATCTACCATCAATCCATATTATGATCAGGCAACTCAGCAGTTTTACACGGCAAACCTAAGCGGTGTTGATGCCTTGCATCAAGGGGTAGAAGTTGATTTTAAATATATGCCGGTACACGGTCTGACTATCAATGGTATGCTATCTGTAGGTGACTGGAAATGGGATAGTAATGTTCCAAAAGCGGTAATTACTGATGTGAATGGTACAGCTTTAGCCGGCGGTTCAATTGGCCCCCTTTACACAAAAGGCATTAGGGTAGGTGATCAGCCACAAACCACTTTGGCTCTGGGTGCATCATTTGATGTAACAGAAGACTTAAGGATTGGCGCTGACTATAACTATTTTAGCCGTTTTTATTCCTCATTTGTTCCTACTGCCATTACCTCAGAGAATTTAGTGCCATGGCAATTGCCTAATTACTCGCTTGTTGATGTAAATGCAGTATTTAAATTCAAATTTGCAGGTGTAAGATCTTCTATGTTTGCCAACGTAAACAATTTGCTTGATGCTGAATATATCTCAGATTCAAATGCTCAGTTTAATAATGGGATTAGTGATGTAAACAATTCGAACGTATACTACGGTGTAGGCAGAACATGGACAGTGGGTTTAAAAGTTAACTTTTAAGATGATTATCATGAAAAAGAATATAATGTATCTGGCAGCTTTTATTAGCTTGGTTTTTGCTGCCTGTAATCCGTTAAAGGATGAGATAAATAATATAAAACCAGTCGCGGAAAACAGAACATTAACGATTGCCAGTACGACACTTTATGCGACTGCCGATGCAGCCAATACAGGTATTGCTGCAATGCTGAATACTAACTATCCGCATCTGACCAATGGATATAAAGCAAATGTAACTTACAGCTTTAAGACAAACACAATAAAGCCGGCCGACAGTGTTTTTGCTAATATACAGTACACTGTAACTACTAATGATTATACAGATGCGGCCGCAGCAGTAGGTAACGGTACATTTAAAACTTACAGCGTTGCCCAGGCAGCAGCTTTCCTGGAGTGGAAATACCCACAGGCTATAACACCTGCATACAAACTGGTGTTACTTACTTACCAGTTCTTTCAGTCCAATGCTACACCATCAGCAGGGGTTACAGTTACAGACGCGTTTCTATTGTTGCCTAACGGCTGGCAGAAAATATATCTAGTGTTGCCAGCCCAATACGCTGCTTTGGGAAGAGGAATCAACAACGGGTTTACTTCGGCTGATGTAGCCAACCTGCCTGCTTATTTTAATACGTTATTGAAATCAGATCCTAGCATAGTGGCTCCTAAAGTTGGTGATGTGAGGTATGTGACCTACAAGTATATGCAATCTGGTACTATCATGCATCAAAAGGTATATGCGCTTAGTTACGATATTACGGGCAACTGGGTGCCATCGCTTACGCTTGCCTTTCTAAAAAAGGATAGTAAATGGATACCAGACCCTACTATTTATTATACTTTGGTAAGGGCAGACTATAATACTATCGGAGGCAGCACTGCCGGAACAGCAGCCGGACGTGGCAACTTAGCACAGTTCGGTTCATTTGATGTAACTGGTGGTGCCAATAACTGGACAGAGGCTCAAATAGCTGACGGATTAATTGTAATCCTGAACGTCAAGTATCCGAATGCTCCGGTAGATCCGGGTGTTTCATATAAAGTTACTTATGCGCTTTTCAGAGGAGCAACTCCGACAGGAACTAAATCTTTTATCAAAACAGCAACAGGCTTTGTTATTGCGCCTGAGAACTAAGATCACTTTAATTTAAAAAGCCCTGCTTCATATTTTGAAGCAGGGCTTTTTTGTTTTTATGGACACCCTTAAACCACCTTATTACAAAGCTTAAACTAATCCCATAATTAACCTATACTTAATTCACAGTAACCCCACCTTTTTATATAAAAACGTGGGGTTACTGTGGGGTCATGGTGGCCTAATGGTGGGGTCAATAATAACATGCCTAAACTAATTATACTTAAAGGAAATTAAAGCCTGATCAGGCTCCGCGGATAAATATTACAGTTCATCCTGAAATATTTACACCTCATGGATTATTTGTTTCTCTACTGATCACTTATGCACAGCTTTGCATCACTAAAAAAGCAAATGTATTATGTTGACCGGTAGTTTTTCAGAAAATAATAAAGACGTACATGTTCTTGGTGATGCCTTAGACCTGACTGCATTACACCATACTGTTCGCAAAATTATGTTAGTCATCCTTGATTACCTGCCTGTTGACAATGATGCGTTCAACATCCTCGTTAGTTTTGTCGAACGGATAGAGCAGGCCTATCTGGGCAAAGCGCTTAACAAGCAGTTGCATGCCTGTCACCGTCAGTTGAGTTATCAGGGTTTTATCACCAATCATAAAGAATTACTAATCGTAAACCATCTACTCAATACTTTATCCGCATATACAGTTTTGGATGAAATGGATTAGGCGAATTTGATCTGCCTTGAAAAATTTGCAAGACAAACCGCTACATCAGTTAAGGATAAAAGCCATATAAATGATTCTGACCTGCACTTGAACATTAAGACCTTTATTGAAGGTTTCAGCTGTAGAATCACCAATTCCGGTCCAGACGATATTTTTCTAAAACAATGAACATCATGAAATATACCTTAATCACCGGAGCAAGTTCCGGATTGGGCAAAGAGTTTTCTATTCAGTGTGCCGCAAAAGTAATGAACCTCATTATGATCGCCCTGCCCGGAAGCAATACCATATCTCTGGCCGCCAACCTTCAAATAGAGTATAGCATAGATGTAAGTGTTTTTGAATTTGACCTCACAGATAGTATTTTATTGATCGAAAAACTCAATCATATTCTTGAAAGGTTTGAAATTAATTTTCTCATCAATAATGCGGGGATTGGAGGAACGGTTTCGATTAGAGAAAGCTTGATGGAGGCGATAGACAGGATTTTGCAAGTCAACATCAGGAGTATGGTATTGATCACACAAACGATGCTGCCGTATCTTTTGAAGGAACAGCCTATATCATGAACATAGCCAGTATGGCCGCTTTTACACCGATTGCTTATAAAACTGTTTATCCTGCATCTAAGGCCTTTATATCCTCATTTTCATTGGGACTAAGGGAAGAGCTGAATGATACCTCAATTTCTATAAGTGTAGTTTACCCCGGACCAATAATGACCAATTCAGGTGTCTCTGCCAGAATCATAAAGCAGGGGATAAAAGGTAAGATGGGTTTATTGTCGACACCGGAAATTGCCCGAGTAGCTTTAAGGCAAACGCTGGTTGGAAAGGCTATAATCATCCCGGGTTTCTGGAATCGACTCAATCAGCGTCTGATGGCCATGCTACCAATGGAAATCAAGCTAAAAATTGTATCGCAAGCAGTAAAAAAAGAATTAGCAATCAAATAATAGATATGGAAATTGGTAAGGTACTGGTAACCGGTGGAAATGGTTTTTTGGGTTCTAATGTTGCACGGGAGCTTTTCAGAAGAGGTTATGAAGTGAAGTTGATGATGAGGCCATCGGCGGATACTAGTGTGATTCCTGATGTTTCATGCGAATTATATTGTGGAGAAGGATCAGGCACCAAAGTAGCATTGAATTCAGCATATAGATTAGTGAAGAGATTCAGAATTCAGGAATGGTACCACCGGCCACGCTACAGATGCTTGTGGAAAATGCTGTAAAACATAACCGCTTTTCAGGAAACGATCCGCTGCGTATTTGCATAAGGGAAGAGGATGAGTTTTTGGCCATTACAAATGACCTGAGAAAAAGGATGGGGGTACAAAATTCCATTGGCGTTGGTCTGGAAAACATCAGCAAAAGATATGAACTGACCAGCGACAAAAGGATAGAGATTACAGAAACAAAAGATAAATTTATAGTTAGGGTTCCAATAATAAACAATGATGAAGGTCATCATATTTGAGGATGAAAAACACAATGCAGAACGGCTGATTCAGTTATTGGAGAAGTGTGTTCCTGATGTTAAAATAGCAGCAATCATTGAATCCGTAGAGGAAGGTTTAAAATGGTTTGCTTGCAACAATGCGAAAGATGTGGAGCTGATATTTATGGATATACAGCTCTCTGATGGGAATTGCTTTGAGTTGTTTGAGCAACAGGAAATCCTCATTCCGGTAATTTTTACTACAGCGTATGATAGCTTCGCACTACAGGCTTTTAAAGTTTATAGCGTAGATTATTTACTGAAACCCATAGACCTTAAAGACCTCAAACGTGCTTTGGAGAAATACGCTTATTTTAAGCTGCCTGCAAATCCTGCGCTAAATATATCCAGGATTGCGGAGGAATTTTCTAAGCGTGAAAACACGCGGTTTATTGGTAAGATTAACAACCAACTCATTTATGTAAAGGCTAAGGAAATTGCACACGTCCATTTTTCGGATGGACTCACCTGGGCTACTACTATGGGCAGTCAGAGAATACCTCTGGATTATTCTCTCGATCAAATGGAAAAACTGCTGGATAAGAACTTATTCTTCCGGATCAACCGTAAACTGATTGTACAGATTGATGCAATAAAGAAAATCACCATCTATTACAACAGTCGTTTTGTATTGCAGCTGGCCCCGGAAATAGATATCGATGCGATCATCAGCAGAGAAAGGGTTGCTGGTTTTAAAGCCTGGCTGGAAGGGCAGGAAATCGCGTAGTTGTCTAAATCATTGCCTTTATTAAGGTCCCAAGGATCTTGATCTTTTTCTCTATCTCATCGGTCCATTGTAATCCGAAACTTAGCCTCAGGCAATTGTCGAACTGATCCTGCAACGTAAACATTTTTCCGGGCGCTATGCTTATTTTATGCTTTATGGCACGCTCATAAAGTTCAAGTGTATTTATCTTCCCGTCCAGTTCTATCCATAGAAAATAGCCGCCCAATGGCTGACTCACACGCGTGCCTTCCGGGAAATGGCTGGCAATAGCGCTGATGTATTTCATGCTATTGTTGTACAAAGTCTGTCTCATTTTTCTTAAATGATTTTCATAACGCCCGTTTTTAAGAAAATCGGCCACCACCTCGGATGTAATGGTTGTAGAGGAGATGGAGTGATTTAATTTGAGCCTGATTACTTGCTCCTTGAAAATACCGGGGGCTACCCAGCCAACCCTGTAGCCCGGAGCAAGTGTCTTCGAAATGGAATTGCAATAAAGCACCAATCCACTTTCATCATAGGTTTTACAGGTAGAAGGACGGTTGTTGCCGAAATACAAATCGCCATATATGTCGTCTTCAATCAATGGCACATTAAAATGCTGAAGCAGCTTAACCACTTCTTTTTTATGTTCATCAGGCATAGAAGAACCGCAAGGGTTATTGAAATTACTGACCAGGATGCATGCACTGATGTTGTTCGAAGAAAGTGCTTTTTTCAGCGTATCAATCTCTATTCCTGTGATCGGGTTTGTTGGCAGTTCCAGTACATTCAGTCCAAGGCTTTTGGTCAGTTGCAGTATCCCAAAATAGGCGGGGCTTTCAATAGCAATGGTATCGCCTGGTTTGGTAAGTGCCTGTAAACAATAGGATACTGCATTCATACATCCGGAAGTGGTGATCAGATCATCCTCATTAAAACTGGCTCCCCAGGAAAATGACCATTTCGCAATCTCTCTTCTCAGTTTTTCGTTGCCCTGTACCTGATCGTAGGCTGTTCCGCTGCCTGGAAGACTCCGGGTTGCATGTATCAACGCTTTGTTTAGCTTGGCAATGGGAAGCAAGCTGACATCGGGTACGCCCAGCGATAGTAACGTGATCCCGGGGTCTGTACTGTCCTTATGTACCCTGGTGATCAGATCATCCTGATGACGGGGTTTTTGTATGCTGGCGGGCTTACTGGTATTTGGTACGTCCATTCGCTTTTTGGGCGGCAGGCAAACGTAATAGCCCGACCTGGGTCTGGTTTCAATCAACGATCTGCTTTCGAGTTCATAATATGCTTGTGTTACCGTACTCATATTGTGTCCAAGTTCGCGGCAAAGCATCCTTACAGAAGGTAGTTTATCTCCCGCCCTCAATACTTCGTCCGTAATTTGTTTTTCAATCCGGGCAGCTATCTGCATGTATAAAAAAGGTTCGGTATGTTGTTTTCTCATATCGGGCTTGCTGAACTGTGCTGGTCAAAAATAATAAAATTGTATCTGTATTGGTTGGATTGTTTTCCTGAAATTTGTTGAACACCATTAAAATATAGTACAGCATGGAAATTTTAAACAGCACAATCGAAGATATAGACACCCTTTTTAGACTTTATGAGGCAGCTACGGCTTATCAAAAAGAAGTGGGTATAAAAAAATGGAAAGGATTTGAACGTGCATTGGTCGAGCAGGAAATCCAGGAAAAAAGGCAGTATAAAATCATTGAGGATGGAAAAATTGCCTGTGTTTTTGTGATCACTTATAATGATCCCTTGATATGGAAAGAGGCGGATGCTGATCCTGCAATATACATTCACCGCATAGCGACAAATCCGGATTACAGAGGCCGTTCTTATGTAAAACATATTGTAAATTGGGCAAAGAAACATGCCGCAGAGCAGAACAGGAAATTTATCAGAATGGATACAGGAAGCGGTAATGACCGGTTGAATAATTATTATATCAGCTGCGGGTTTACCTATAAGGGAATTACAGGTATAGAACAGACTGAGGGATTGCCTGAACACTATAAAAACGGAACTTTCAGTCTGTTTGAAATTGACCTCTCAAAGCTTGCTTTTTATCATGTAGATGCTTTCACTGACCAGCTTTTTGAAGGGAATCCTGCTTGTGTGGTTCCATTGGAAAACTGGCTTCCTGATGCGATACTGCAAAAAATTGCTAAAGAAAATGCAGTGCCTGAAACCGTGTTTTTCATTCCTGAAGGTAGAAATTTTCACATCAGGTGGTTTACTCCGGAACATGAAATGGATTTATGCGGACATGCAACACTGGCAACTGCACATATTTTGAAAACTGAGCTGTACCGGGGAGAGGATAAGTTCAGGTTCCATTCAAAAAGCGGACTGCTGGAGGTGGAAGTAAATGGAGATCAGTTCACGCTGAACTTTCCTTCGAGAAAACCTGTAGCGGCAGAATTGCCGGCAATCATATCGGCTTCATTGAGTAAACAACCGAAACAGGTTTTAAAATCAAGGGACTATGTGCTGGTCTATGACACAGAACAGGAAGTACGTGAACTTGTATTGGATAGGGCAATGCTGGAACAGATAGATCTGAAACCGGGCGGTATTATTGCTACAGCAAAGGGTGAACTGGTGGACTTTGTATCCAGGTTTTTTATTCCCCAGGCCTCGATTTTTGAAGACCCGGTTACAGGATCTGCACATTGTTCGTTGATTCCTTACTGGTCAGAACAACTTGATAAAACCGAAATGGATGCCTTGCAGGTTTCTGAAAGAGGAGGAAAATTACGATGCGAACAGTTGGGAGACCGGGTGCTGATCACCGGAACTGCCGTGACCTATGCTTCTGGTTTATTGAAGGTTTTCTGATTACTCAGGACTTAAAATATTGCTTAACTTTACGTCATCACTAACTAATTAATTTATCATGAAGAAGACAGTTTATCTGTTGCTGTGTGCATTGGTTTTTTCCTTTGCCGGTACAGTAAAAGCAGATGAGGGAATGTGGATCCCAATGCTGATAGGCAAGAACTATGAGCAAATGAAAAAGCAGGGTTTTAAACTCACTGCAAAAGACCTTTACAACGCAAACGGCTCTAGTTTAAAAGATGCAATTGTACACTTTGGCGGATTTTGTACAGGGGAGATCGTTTCAGACAAAGGATTGATCTTTACCAATCACCATTGCGGTTATGATGCGATCGCTTCTAATTCTACGGCTCAGAACAATATCCTTGACAATGGTTTTTATGCTAAAAACTATGGTGAAGAAAAGCCGATCAATGGCTTATTTGTTCGTTTCCTGCAAAGGATGGAAGACGTGACAGCGAAAGTAAATGAAGCAACTAAAGGATTAAAAGGGACAGAAAAGGATTCAAAAATGCTTCAGGTATTTGATGCAATTGCAAAAGCTGCAGTTACAGGGCCTACTATCGAGGCGAATGTGAAAGATTTTTACAAATCAAACCAGTTTATCCTGTTCGTTTACGAACGTTTTGACGATGTTCGTTTGGTAGGTGCGCCGCCACAAAATATTGGAAAATTTGGCGGTGATACGGACAACTGGGAATGGCCGCGTCAGACCGGAGATTTTTCTGTATTCAGGGTATATTCAGCAAAAAGCAATGCTCCTGCGAAATACTCGGTAGAGAATGTGCCCTATAAGCCTAAAAAATTCCTTCCCGTCTCTATAAAAGGGGTTAAGAATGGTGATTTTTCTATCGTTTATGGTTATCCAGGCCGTACCGACAGGTACCTGACTTCTTACGGTGTAGACCTGGCGACTGAAAAAGTTAGTCCAACTATCGTAAAACTACGTGACATTCGTCTGAAAGCATGGAAAACAGAAATGGATAAAAGTGTAGATACCCGTTTGAAATTGTCTTCTAAATATGCAAATATTGCAAATTATTGGAAGTATTACATCGGACAGACAGAGCAATTGAAACGTCTTAAAGTTTCCGAAAACAAGCGTAAGGAAGAAAAATCATTTACGGAATGGGCTGCTCAGAAAACAGAATTTGCCGGTTTAATGGAGCAGTATGACCAGATTTATAAAAATTATGATCCTATTGCTGTTCAGCGTACTTATATCAATGAAGGCTTTTTGGCTTCGGGATGGGTAACGAATGCAATTACCATCGGTCGTTCATGGGCTGCTATAGCGCAAAAGAAGGACGATGCGGCTTTCGCCGGACAAGTTAAGACAAGTGTTGATCAGGGCATCGCTGCTTATGAGGAAACTTATAATGAAAACGCAGATAAAAAGATCTTTGCACAAATTTTAGCAGCATTTTACAATGATGTACCTGTTAAGTCCCAGCCTAAGTTTTATGCGGAGATTGCAGAGAAGTACTGGACAGGAAATCCTGAAACTACCTTCCAGAAATACACAGACTACCTGTGGGAGAACAGCAAGTTGATCAAGCCTGAGAAATTAAAAGCATTTATGGCCACCAATCCATCTTTGGATGCTATAAAAGAAGATCCAGGATATAAATATGCGATGAATCTGTATCCCGCTGATTATATCAAGGCCAATTTTGGTTCTGCGGTAGCTGATTTTGAAACTAAAAAGGCAGAACTGGATCATTTGTACCTGAAAGCAGTACTGGAGAAAAATGCTGGTAAACTGATGTATCCTGATGCAAATTCGACGATGAGGCTTACTTATGGTAATGTACAGGATTATTCTCCTAAGGATGGCATGACTTATAATACCACGACAACTATTGATGGTATCATTGCAAAATACATCCCCGGTGATGATGAGTTTGATTTACCTGCAAACCTCATAGAAAATTACAATAAGAAAAACTTTGGTCAGTATGGTAATAACGGAACCTTAACTGTTGGTTTCATTACGAATAATGACATTACAGGAGGAAACTCGGGTTCTCCGGTGATCAATGGCAATGGCGAACTGATCGGTCTTGCGTTTGATGGTAACTGGGAAGCGATGAGCGGTGATATCGCCTTTGATAAGAAATTTAAGCGTACCATTTGTGTGGATGTACGTTATGTGCTTTGGTGCATAGATGTGCTTGGCGGTGCTAAAAACTTAATTGCGGAACTGGATATCAGAAAAGATGCGCCAGCTGCTAAGAAGGTAAGCAGTAAAAAATAGAGACTTGGGTTTTCAAAGAAAATCAATGGAGAGGCTGTCTGAGAAGACAGCCTCTTTTTTATATTAGCTTTTTGCTATAAGGGTTTAGTAATATTAAAAACCTTGTTTTTTATGGATGGAGTTTTATATCTTAGCTTAACGCACGATATAAATTTAAACCAAATATGTCTTTCTTCTTTTCTAAACCTGTCAATGCAACCTTTGGATTAGCATGTACTGCTATCTTTTTATTTACCCAGGCAGCTGTCGGGCAGATAAAGACCTATGAAGGTGCTGGCAATCTTAAGTACGTAGATCCCAGGATCGGGAATGTGGGTGCGATTTTAGAACCTACACGGCCAACAATTCAGTTGCCAAATCAGTTGATCAGAATGACGCCGCAAAGGGCGGATTATATGGACGATCAGATCAGCAGCTTTCCGCTGACAGTAGTTTCTCACCGTCAGGGGCAGATATTTTCCATCAAACCGAGTACTGTAATGCCAAAACCGGGCGAATGGGGGAAAAGATTGACTTATGATCATGACCTGGAAATCAATCGTCCGTGGTATTATTCGAACTGGCTGGTAGATGAGGAAATTAAAGTTGAATTTGCACCTGGTAAGAAGGCTGGTTTCTATCAGTTTGAATTCCCTGAGAAAGGTGAGAAAATAGTCTTGTTTGACAGGTATAATGGCGGGACTAACGATTATAAGTTTCTTTCCGGCACGGAAATTACAGGGGTTGAAACTTATAACGGGATTAAAATGTACATGTATGGGGAGTTCAATACCGGCGCGCTGACAGAAACAGGCGTTATAGAAGAAGATGGTGATGGCAGGGTACGTAAAAGAGTATGGGTCAGGTTTACAGTAAATGCACCCAAAGTAATTAAGTTCAAATATGCCATTTCTTATGTAAGTCCGGAACAGGCGAAAAAGAATTTTAATAAAGAGCTTAAGGGGGTTAGTTTTGACCAACTGGCAAAACAAGGAGAAGAGGCCTGGTCTAAGGTGATCAACCAGATTAAGACCAAAGGGGGTACGGAAGCTCAGAAACGCTCTTTTTATACTGGGCTTTACCGTTCTTATGAACGCATGGTTGATATCACTGAAGATGGGCAGTATTACAGCGGATATGATAAAAAAATCCATAAAACTACCCGTCCTTTTTATGTGGACGATTGGGTTTGGGATACTTATCTTGCTCATCACCCATTACGCACTATCCTTAATCCTGAACAGGAAGCAGATATGTTGAACTCTTATGTCAACATGTATGAGCAGAGCGGCTGGGTGCCTACATTTCCTTTGATCTATGGTGATCATGCCTGCATGAATGGCTTTCATTCGACCATCAGCTTTTTAGATGCCTACAATAAGGGCATCAGGAATTACGATGTAAAAAAAGCATACGAAGGGATGCTGAAAAATGCGACCCAGGCTACCATGCTACCCTGGAAGAATGGACCGAAAGGGCCACTGGAAGATTTTTACTATGAAAAAGGCTTTTTTCCGGCACTAAAGATAGGTGAAAAAGAAACCGATCCTAATGTACATGGCTGGGAGAAACGCCAGTCGGTCGCAATTACACTTGGTCATAGCTATGACGACTGGGCGCTGGCTCAGTTTGCAAAAGAACTTAAAAAGCCGCAGGACTATGACCGGTTTATGCTGAGAAGCAATAATTATAAAAACCTGTGGGACAGCAATACACAGATGTTCCTGCCAAAAGACAAAGATGGCAACTGGATTAAGATAGATCCTAAGTTTGACGGAGGTATGGGTGGACGTGACTATTATGACGAGAACAATGGCTGGACTTATTTATGGCAGGTACAACATGATGTAAAAGGATTAATCGGACTTTTTGGAAGCACGAATAGTTTTGAAGATAAACTGGATCAGCTTTATCGTGAACCCCTTGGAAGAAGTAAATATGAGCTCTGGGCTAAATTTCCTGATTTCACAGGAATCACGGGCCAGTTTTCTATGGGCAATGAACCAAGCTTTCACATTCCTTATTTGTATAATTACACGAGTTCACCATGGAAAACCCAGAAGCGCATCAGGTTTTTGCTGGATACCTGGTTTAAAGACAACGTGTTTGGTATTCCCGGCGATGAAGATGGAGGTGGCATGTCTGCTTTTGTGGTGTTTTCTTCAATGGGCTTTTATCCGGTAACACCGGGAACTCCAGTATATACCATCGGCAGCCCTGTATTTGAAAATGTAGTTATAGACCTGCCGGGAGGTAAACAATTCCAATTGGTCGCAAACAATTGTTCGGTGGTTAATAAGTATATTCAAAGTGCTAAATTTGATGGAAAGGTACTCGATACCCCTTGGTTTACACATGAACAATTGATTTCCGGTGGCAAACTGGAACTTGAAATGGGACCTAAGCCTAATAAAACATGGGGCTTGGGTAAGTAATAGATTAATAAATAACAAAGTTTATCGGCAGATATGAATTCAATAGTTAAAAATTTACTGATCATAATGGCACTTTTATTGCCTTCAGCGCTTCTGAAAGCCCAGGACTGGGCCAATCTTAAAAGGTATCAGGAAGAAAATGCAAAATTGGGCGTTCCTGCGGCCAATGAAAACCGGGTGGTTTTTATGGGTAATTCGATTACTGAGGGCTGGAAAAATAACCGTCCTGAGTTTTTTTCTGACAGGCCTTATGTTTGTCGCGGGATTAGCGGACAAACTACTCCCCAGATGCTGGTTCGTTTTCACCAGGATGTGGTGGCGCTGAAGCCAAAAGTAGTGGTCATGCTTTGTGGTATCAACGACATTGCCGGAAATACTGGTCCCTCTACACTGGAGATGATTGAAGATAACATTGCTGCCATGACAGAGATCGCCCGCGCCAATAAAATCAGGGTTGTACTTTCTTCTGTGCTTCCGGCTTATGATTTTCCCTGGAGACCGGGTCTGGAGCCGGCCGGTAAAGTCATTGCCCTTAATAAATGGATCAAGGCTTATGCGGAGGAGCAAAAGTTCATTTACGTGGATTATTTCTCTGCGATGAAAGATGAGAGAAACGGGTTGCCGAAAAGCCTGGCCGGAGATGGTATACATCCGAACAAAGCAGGATATGCCATCATGGAGCCGCTTGTAGAGCAGGCCATTGCAAAGGCATTAAAACAGAAATTTAAATAGGCTTAGTTGTAAACAAACTCTCCGTTTTCAGTAAGAATCGTTACCTGTTTTTTACCTGAAGCCTCTACCTTACCAATAATTTGTGCGTCAATGTTAAAGCTTTTTGATATTTCAATAATATCAGCAGCAATTTCAGCAGGTACATAAAGTTCCATACGGTGACCCATATTGAATACTTTATACATTTCCTTCCAGTCTGTTTCGGATTGCTCCTGAATCAGTTTAAACAATGGAGGGATAGGAAACAGGTTGTCTTTAATGATGTGGACGTTGTCGTTCACGAAATGAAGCACTTTAGTCTGGGCACCACCACTGCAATGTACAATACCATGGATCTGCGATCTGAAGCCTTCCAGTATTTTTTTAATTACCGGTGCATAAGTACGTGTAGGAGATAATACGAGTTTTCCAGCTGTTACAGTAGTGCCAGCCTCATCGATTTGAACAGGATCGGTCAGTTTCTTTCCTCCGGAGAATACCAGGTCAAAAGGAACTGAAGGATCATAGCTTTCAGGAAATGCTGTAGCTACCGATTTGTCAAACACATCATGACGGGCGGAAGTAAGTCCGTTAGAACCCATACCGCCATTGTATTCCGTTTCATATGAAGCTTGTCCATAAGAAGATAAGCCAACAATTACATCGCCGGCCTGTATTTTATCATTGCTGATGATTTTGTCGCGTTCTATACGGCAGGTAACCGTTGAGTCAACGATAATGGTACGAACCAAATCACCTACATCTGCAGTCTCGCCTCCTGTAGAATAGATAGAGATGCCCTGTGAACGTAGTTCGGCCAGGATTTCTTCTGTCCCGTTGATGATGGCTGCAATTACTTCACCTGGAATCAGGTTTTTATTGCGGCCAATGGTAGAAGATAAGAGGATATTGTCGGTAGCGCCAACGCATATCAGGTCATCAATGTTCATGATAATGGCATCCTGTGCAATACCTTTCCAGACCGATATATCACCAGTTTCTTTCCAGTAAACATAAGCCAGGGAAGATTTAGTACCTGCACCATCAGCATGCATAATGTTGCAAAATGCTTCATCATTACCCAGAATATCAGGGATGATTTTGCAGAAAGCCTGCGGGAAAATACCTTTGTCTATGTTCTTGATGGCTTGGTGCACATCTTCTTTCGAGGCAGAAACGCCGCGCTGGTTGTACCTGTTATCACTCATGTTGCTGCAAAGATAAAAAAATAACCCCTACTAATTAAAGCAGGGGTTATAAAACTAAAAAATAGTTAGCTATTAGGGGTTTGGTTATTTCAAAAATAATAATTCCCTGAACTTAGGTAGAGGCCATACACTGTCATCTACGATTTGTTCTAATTTATCAGTATGGTAACGGATGGTATCAAAGTAAGATTTTACTTTTTCATCATAATTGATTGCTTTCTCACGAGAGTCTTCAATTGCATTTACCTTTTTACGTTGCTCAAGCATTGCATCGATGCTGGTCTTAACGATATTTAAGTGTTCAGATACTTTGTTGATGATCGCCAAAGGAGTAGCTAAAGCGTCGTTTCCTAAGCCTAGTTCTTTTAATCCTTTTGCATTTTCGATCAAAGTGTTTTGATAAGCGATAGCAGCTGGAATGATCATGCTGTTGGTTACTTCACCCATAACCCTTGCTTCGATCTGAAGTTTTTTGTAATAGCTTTCTAACAATATTTCGTGACGTGCATGTAATTCGCGCTCACTGAAGATATTTAATTTAGCAAATAACTCAGTAGATTTTTCGCTTACGTAAGCATCTAAGGCTTTAGGTGTAGTTTTGATGTTAGCCAGACCGCGTTTTTCAGCTTCTGCAGCCCATTCATCACTATAACCATTTCCTTCAAAACGAATGTCTTTAGATTCCTTGATGTATCTTTTAAGTACGGTCAATAAGGCAACATCTTTTTTCTCACCTTTTTTGATCAGCTTATCAACTTCAACTTTGAATTTAATCAACTGATCAGCAACGATCGCGTTTAATACGGTCATTGGTGCTGAAGAGTTTTCAGATGAACCAACTGCTCTTAATTCAAATTTATTTCCTGTAAAGGCAAAAGGTGAAGTACGGTTACGGTCAGTCGTGTCAAAAGAGATCTGAGGGATTTTAGGAATACCTAACCACAGAGAATCTTCATTTTTTACTTTCTTGATGATGCTTCTTGAAGATTCGATCTCATCCAGAACCTCAGCTAACTGAGAACCAAGGAAGATAGAGATGATCGCTGGAGGAGCTTCGTTGGCACCTAAACGGTGATCGTTGCTTACAGAAGCGATTGAAGCTCTTAGCAAGTCTGCATGCTCGTGAACAGCTTTGATGGTGTTAACGAAGAACGTTAAGAACATCAGGTTGTTTTTAGGCGTTTTTCCTGGTGATAATAAGTTCTTACCAGTATCAGTGATCAACGACCAGTTGTTGTGTTTACCTGATCCATTGATGCCTGCATAAGGTTTCTCATGTAAAAGCACTTTGAAGTTGTGTCTCAAAGCAACTTTTTCCATCAAGTCCATCAATAATTGGTTGTGGTCAATTGCAAGATTGATTTCTTCGTAGATGGGCGCACACTCAAATTGAGAAGGAGCAACCTCATTGTGACGGGTTTTCAAAGGAATACCCAATTTTAAGGCTTCGTTTTCAAAATCTACCATGTAAGTAAATACACGCTCAGGAATAGATCCGAAGTAGTGATCTTCTAATTGTTGTCCTTTTGCAGACATGTGTCCGAATAAAGTACGGCCTGTTAAAGCCAAATCCGGACGTGCATTGTATAGTGCAAGGTCAACCAGGAAGTATTCCTGCTCGATACCTAATGATGCATTTACTTTAGTGATGCTTTTATCAAAATACTGGCAAACATCAACAGCCGCTTTATCCATAGCAGAAAGTGCTTTTAATAAAGGAGCTTTATAATCCAGGGCTTCGCCTGTGTAAGCAACAAATACTGTAGGAATACAAAGCGTTTTACCTGCTTTGCTTTCCATGATGAAAGCCGGAGAAGAAGGATCCCATGCAGTATAACCGCGCGCCTCGAAAGTGTTGCGGATACCACCATTAGGGAAACTTGAAGCATCTGGTTCTTGTTGAACCAATGCACTACCTGCAAATACCTCAATTGCACCATCACTGCTTGGCTCAAAGAATGAGTCATGTTTCTCAGCAGTAGTACCAGTTAGAGGCTGAAACCAGTGTGTATAATGTGTCGCGCCTTTACTCATTGCCCAGCTTTTCATAGCTGTTGCGATATGGTTGGCATCTTCATGGTTAATTAATTCACCCTGTTCAATTGAGGAAATAAGTTTTTGAAATACTTCTTTTGATAAGTAGTCTTTCATCTTTTTCTTATCAAAAACATTCACGCCAAAAAAATCAGAAATTTTAGTCGAAGGAGACTTTACTTCTGGTGAAATTCTTGTTTGTGCCTCTTTTAATGCAATTGTTCTTAAGCTTTTCATCTATTTATTTAAAGTTTGGTCAAAAATAGGATTTTTATTTAAATATTTCTGTCGAATTGTTTGTAAAAATACAAATGTCGATAAATATTTAAAGATATTTTAGAGTTTTTGGTTGTTTTTGAGGGGAAATAATGTAGAAATGGCAATTATTTTGCATCCGTTAAGTAAGCCTGAGCGATACTTTAATTATGAGATATTTAAATAGAAGCCTATTTAATTGAACCCTATTTAAAGATAATGAAAAAAAAGTAGGGTTTTTTGACATTTTCTCAATTTTCTTTATGGAATAACGAATTAGGTTTCATCGTGTATTTAAATTAACACTAAAACTTACCGTTATGCTAAACATTTCATCAAGTTTGTACAAGTCTGAGTGGCTCGATCTTGTATTTAAGAACCGCAATCAAAATTATGGTGCTTATGCCCTCAGAGCCCAGTCGGCAGGTACGACTACCAGAGCCCTGTTTATTGCCGGCCCACTTTTTATTTTGTTATTTGCCGGGCCACTAATTTATAAACATCTAAATCCCACAGCAGATATAGTCCCAGATCAGGAAGACACTTTAACATTTGTTGAAGTTGCCCCGCCAATTCATGAAATGACGAAACCTGAAGAAATGCCAATGCCTAAAGCAGAACCTTTAAAGGAAAAAATTAAAACCGTAGCGCTTCCCGGTAGTCCTGTGGTAGTTAACCATGAGGTCGTTACTGATCCTCCAACTTTAGAGGAAGTAAAAAATGCTGCAATAGGTCCCACTACTCAGGATGGTTTAGAAACCAATATTGCTGTGGCACCAGCAGTGGGCCATGGAAACGGCACAGGCACAGGCAGTGCAAACGGAGGTGAAGGAACAGGAGTAGATAATGGGGTTCATGAACTAGAGGGTGTAGAAATATTCCCGGAGTTTGAAGGGGGCATGAAAGCCTGGGCAAAATTTATTCAGAGAAATATGAGGTATCCTGATGCGGCTCAGGAGCGAGGTTTGCAAGGTAAGGTGTTCATTAGTTTTGTTATCGAAAAAGACGGTTCGGTCTCAAATGTGACTATTATAAAAGGTATAGGTGGTGGCTGCGATGAAGAGGCAACCCGCGTCATTAAAAAATCGCCAAGATGGAAGCCTGGTCGCCAAAACAATCAAAATGTTAGGGTTAGGTACCAAATGCCATTGTCATTTGCTATCCAGCAGTAAGCATTCGTACGCTCTCGGTACAGATAAGACGGGTTGAATAGGGTAAAGGGTTGTAATTAATTTTACAGCCCTTTTTTGTTGTCTAATTTTTTAGACAAAATATTTGTATTTCCTTGCTTGTCTAAAAACATAGACGTATATTGGTCCTATAAATACTCGTATATGAAAAAATCACTGATAATTTTTAGTTTATGTGTGTTCAGCGCTGCTGTGTCGGGACAAGAGCAAAAAAAAGGTAAAGTCATAGACCAGGCCTCTCTAAGGTGTTATTATTTGTTTAGTAAAAAAAATGAAGGTGAAGCAAAGCCGTACCGAAAGGATACTATGGTCTTAGAGGTCGGTTCGGTTGCCTCCAGGTTTTATAATCCGGCCAGACTGACAAGAGATTCTTTGGTAAATGCGAAGATGAAAAATATTGATCCGTCTTCTATTAAAAGTATAACCGTTTTTAAAGCTGATGCTGGTAAGGATTTGACTGGAATGCCCGGAACAGCAGCTTCCAGTTCAATAGAAGGAGAAAGCTATCAAATCATTAAAGACAGGTCCGCAAAAAAGGTGACTGTAGCGGACTATGTTAGTGTGATGAGGGATAAGTTTCAGTATGTTGACGAAATTGGGGCACTGCCCTGGAAAATATCAAAAGAGACTGATACTGTAGCTTCTTACACTTGTCAGAAAGCAACATTGAATTTTAGGGGGAGAGATTATGTAGCCTGGTTTACAGAGGATGTACCAGTCAATGACGGACCATGGAAATTCGGTGGTTTGCCCGGACTTATCCTGAAGATAGAAGATACGAAAGGTTTATTCTTGTTTGAACTGATTGGTCTTGATCAATTGTCAGCTCCGATCCCTATTGGAGTTGACGATTCAAAAAGTATCAAGTGTACCCGTGCTGAATTTGAAAAACAAAAGAAAAACCAAGGCGCAGGTATGCAGATCAATTTTAACGCCGGAGCGATGATCATCGCTGAGATGCCTGGTAAATTTGAATATTTTCCCATGGAATTGGAATGATCAGGCTGCTTGTATTAATCGTATGTTCGTTCTTTAGTTACGAATTAAGTGCTCAGACAGTGATTACCGGGACTGTAAGTAATAACACAGATGGAAAGCCTTTGGCGGGAACAAGTGTAACGATAAAGGATAAAACCGGGGTACTGGTTTACGGCCTCACTAATGAGAAAGGTGATTACAAGCTGAGTTTCAAAAGTGAAGAAGACAGCTTACAGCTCATTGTTGCAGGATTGAATTTTAAAAAACAAGTCCGGATGTTCGATAATAAAAGCCAGAACCTAAACTTTGCGATTATTTCAGAAACTATTAAACTTAAAGAGATTAAAATAAAGCCGCCTAAAATCAGGCAGCTCAGTGATACACTAAACTATCTTGTAGATGCTTTTTCTGATCAGAATGACCGTAGCATAGGCGATGTGCTTAAAAAAATGCCGGGTATTACTGTTAAGGATGATGGTGCTATCTTTTATAACAATAAGCCCATCAACAAATTTTACATAGAAAATAAGGATCTATTACAGGGGCGATACGGTATTGCTACAAACAACGTACAGGCTAAAGATGTGGCTACTGTGCAGGTTTTGGAAAACCACCAGCCGATAAAGGCATTAAAGGACAAAGAATTTACGGATGAAGGTGCTATCAATCTTAAATTGAAGGATGGCGCAAAGGGAGTGCTTGTTGCCAATGCACAGTTAGGTGCAGGAGCCTCTCCTGTACTTTGGAACAACGAACTGACCAGTATGTATTTTAATAAAGACCGTCAGAACATGAATGCTTATAAAGGAAACAATTCAGGACTCGATGCAGGGGCTGAATTAGCGTCTTTTTACGGCGGATCCGGAGGTGCCTCACCAAGTGGATCATTGTATGTACAATCTCCATCTTCACCTGGAATCAGTCAGAAGCGATACCTGTTCAACCGTTCGCATGCCGCAACGATCAATAACCTATGGGCTTATGATAAAGATTTTCAAGTGACTGCCAATCTGAATTACCTGAATGACAACCAGGAAAAGGAAAGTTACTCCCAATCAGTATATTATCTGCCTGGAGACAGTATGCTTACCATAGAAGAATCTTTGGCCAGTACCAGACAAATTAATTCGCTGGATGGCAGCTTACAGGTAAACGCAAACAGGGATAAGTATTATATGGACAACACGCTGAAATTTAATGGGAAATGGGCTGCGGAAAAAGGCAACGTATTAAATGGGAGCGAACTGGTTCAGCACCTGAATAGTCCTGCAATCAGTCTGAATAATAATTTTAGCATCATCAGAAATTACAAAAAAACCACTTTGAAGGTTTATAGTTATAATGCTTATAGTCAGGCGCCGCAAACCTTAAAGGTTCAGCCACTTTTATACCCTGAGTTATTTAATCAGCCGGGTACCCCTGGCGTTATGCAGCAATCCTTACACGAATCACAGTTTTCTTCCAGAAGCAGGGTAGTCTATGGATTGGATCATGGAAGCTTCAAACATAACTATGGGATTGGTTTTAATGCAAACCTGCAAAACTTTAGGTCTGATCTGCAGGCCTTATCAACTGACGGGATTTTGAGTGGAGCTGATGATTCTTTAAAGAATGATATGCAATGGAATACGTATGAAGTATTTATCAATCCGGATTATACTTATGCGAAGAATAAATTAAGGGTAAGTCTCAGTCTTCCTCTGACGTATAATTACCTGAATGTTGTTGACAAATTTGCCGATCATGATAAAAATAGTGATAGGTTGTTTTTCAATCCCTCTTTTAGCTTGAGGTATGAATTGACTTTACTTTGGAATGTTTCCTTCAGGGCACAAAGAAGTAATAATATAGGTGGGTTAAGCAATGGTTTTAGTGGGTATATTTTGCAGTCTTACCGCAGTTTGGTTCGAAACGAAAGCGATTTGCCGGAGCGGCAAGCTCAATCTTATAGTCTGGATGTCGGCTATCGGCACCCCATACATGCAATCTTCTTTAATTTCGGCACCAGCTATTCTAAAAATAAAAGCAACCTTTTGTATGGTTATGATTATAGTGGGATCAGGAGTCAGCAACGTACTTATAACCTGACCAATTACAACGAGGGCTACAACTTGTTTGGTAAAATAAGCAAGGGTATAGACGCAATTGCAAGCACACTGGTTGTTGATGTAAATTACAGCGGTTCCAAAGCTTCACAAATCAGTCAGGGCGAAATTGTCAACTTTAAAAATGAAAACTATGGTATAAATCCTTCTATTTCTACCAAAATAAAGAAGCTGGGTAGTTTCTCCTATAGCTATCAATACAATAGGAGTAAAAATAAAACTGAGCAGGGCGATAAGTTCAGTCCCATCAGTAGCATCAGGCAGCGGGGACAGTTTAACCTTTTTCCAGCCAAAACTCTGACTTTAAATATAGCATTGGAGCATTTCTACAACAGTGCAATTCGTGGGAAGAATGGATCGGATCAGTCCATGTATTTCTCCGATCTGGGCGCTAAATATACCTGGAAACGTATGGAATTTAACCTCGAATACAACAATATCTTCAATACAAAACAATATATATCCGCAACTTACAGTGATATTAGTACATTTTTTACCTCATACAATCTGAGACCGGCGCAAGTGATGATGAAGGTGAGGTTTAAGATTCTTTAATTGTTTTGTTGTCTATAAAAATAGTCATATATTTATAACGTTATGGAGAAAACATCACAATTGACAAAGGCAGAAGAACAGATCATGCAAGCACTGTGGACATTAGGCTCGGGTAGCGTGCAAGATATACGTGATCAGATGGAAGATCCAAAGCCGGCGAGGACTACAGTATCAACTGTACTGACCATATTGGAAAATAAAGGTTTTGCTGCCCATGATAATTTAGGCAGGACCAACATATACACACCTTTGATTGCAAAAGAAGTTTATTCAAAAAGTCAGTTATCTGGATTACTGAAAAACTATTTTAACAATTCATTTGCAAGCATGGCTTCTTTTTTTGCAAAGGAAAATAATTACAGTATTGAGGAACTGGATCTTTTAATAAAAGATACCAGAGATGAATTGAATAAAGAAAAATAAGGTATTATGGAACAGCTGGCGACTTACCTTCTAAAATCTACATTATGTATTGCCGTATTTTCGGGAATTTACTGGTGTTTTTTAAAAAATGAGACTTTTTATAAGTTCAACAGGTATTTTTTGCTCAGTGGTTTGCTCTGCGCAGTGGCGCTTCCATTTTATACCTATACCTACACGGTAAGCATTCCTGCTTCTCCAGACGTCATGTCCTTACCACAGCAAGCCATCTCAATTGAAGAGAAAGGCAGCAATTTCTGGCTTTACGCAGTATTGGTTACCTATGTGCTGGGGATTTGTTTTTTGATGATCAGACATTTTATAGGTCTGAGCCGGATAAAAGAAATAATCAGTAAATACGGTTATACGTCTTTAGAAGGTTATAAATTGGTGAAAACACCTGCATTCAAAACCTCATTTTCAGTCTTTAATTACATCATCATAGACAGTGCCGCCGAAACTTCAGAAGTTGAAAAGAAACTGATCCTGGAGCATGAGTTTGCACATGTAAACCAGCAACACTGGATTGATTTGCTGGTTGTTCAATTATTTTGTGCCATTCACTGGTTTAATCCTTTATCCTGGTTATACCTGCATTTGATCAAACAAAATCATGAGTTTTTAGCTGATACAGCGGTGCTTGATAAAGGCAATTCTGCAGCGATTTATCGTGCCGCATTGATAAACCATAGTCTCGGTACTCCTGTATTTGCTTTGGCCAGTTCCTTCTCTCACTACGATAAGCTGAAACGTGTAAAGATGATGATGAAACCTGCTTCTTCATCCATGAAGAAACTCACAACAGTGATCCTGTTGCCGGCATTGTCAGTTTTTTTATGGGCTTTTGCAGAGCCTGATTTTATTATCATCGCGTCTCAGAAATCTGCTGAAACTCAGTACAAACCTCTGGTAGATACGTCTAAGTTGACACCGGCTCCGAAAACTGGTCAGCATAAGAAAGCGGCTAATCTACCTGCTGTTGAAAATAAACCGGCAATTACTCAGGTTGGACAAGAAATTGCCATCACCAAACTGCCTGATGAGCATGAAATGAATACAGTAGTACCGGATACAACAAACCTGATCGAACGACCCTTGCCACTTAAAACCATAAATTCAACCACTCAACCGCTATACATTCTAGACGGGGTTGAAGTAGCTTCGGTGAATGTTATCAGTCCTAACGACATTGAATCCATTACAGTTCTGAAAAATGAATCTGCTACCACTAATTATGGAGAACGGGGAAAAAATGGTGTGATCCTGATCGTGTCTAAACCAAAGAAGTCTTAAATAGGCTTTTGGCTTAGTATTTCAGCTTGGTATCACAATGGGCAACGAGGTATATACGATCTTTGGAATTGGCGAGTAGCTGAGATTTATTCTGCTCTTTACCTGCTCCTTCTTCAGCCGGAATAAAGATGCCCGCGAGACTGGCGAGATCTTCATATTCACACTTTACGAAAAGCACAGGATAAAATTTTTGTTCCAGAGCCAGTTTTTCACTGGCAGTAGACTGGTGGAAAATCCAGCTGTCTGTGCTCGAAAAACTATATTCGTATTTGGCACTATTGAGCTCAAACTGAAATAATTTGGCTTGCTGTGCAATTTCTCTAGCTGTCATTTTTTTTAGGGTTTCTTCACCTTACTCAGAACGAGTTATGATTGTTAGTGAATATAACTTTAATAAATGGCATTAGCTAGATAATTCGTGTGTTTAAGCAAATAGTTAGAATGATACGATCGCGATTGGTATGGATAGAGGGACATCAATGGGAAATGGCTTAACCTAATAGGTTTTCAAGTGTGGTTTCTTCCAGAATGATACGCTGTGGGATATCATTGATGTCCTTTTTCCATTCAATGAGCCTGATTTTTCCATCCTCTAATTCTATCCCGGTAATATCTCCATCATTAAAGCAACAGCAACCGGTATTGAAGTAGGTATTTTTGGAGTATTCCAACCGGGGGGAAGTATTGCCGCTGATTTTCCCGGCCAGAAGCTCTGCTTCCAATTTTTGTACAGTGGCCTTATCGCCATTTTTTCTTGCTTCATCGAGCCTGATGTAAGTACGCTCCAGGTGGGTCAGAGAGTTAAACACCGGCTGGTGGGTATGACCTGTGATCAATGCAAGATTGGTTTGTTTTGCAGTCCAGTCGTACATGATCTGGTTGTGTTCGGATTTAAGCTGGTTGTCAAAAGCAGGTGTGTTGGGATTGATGCGTAGAAAACCCTGGATAGGTCCCCATACATTGGAAACGAACCACTTGCTAAACCAGTTGCCATCACTTTGAAGGTCTCCCTGGTGTCCGTGAGTAAGCATGATGGTGAGTAGCTGATCTTTGACTGGTATATTGAAAATTATCCCTTCATAAATACGGATTTTAGTCCCATATACTTTTTCCAATGTAAACCCTGCCAGTGGATCATTATCCCAATACAGGTCATGATTGCCAAAAAGCTTAATGTAAGCATTGCGCTCCAGAAAGCGTTTTTCCGCTTCAAAAGTTTCCTTGTTGTGTTTTATAACCTGGAGCAGCATGTTTTTCCAAAGCTCTTCACTGTCGCCCATGTTACAGTACAGAAAATCCAGCTTATTGTAGTAAGACAGTGCCGCAAGGTAATTTTGCTCGCAAAGTGCAAAGTCGTCCCGGTGGCTGCGGTTTCCTTTGTGCTGGTCAGAAAACAAGATAATCCGGTGAGTATTCCCAAGTTCAATAAGTTGGCCCCGTTTTCCTGGATGCTTCAATATACCATCATATAATGCAGATAGCGCCTTATGCACGCGGTTACTGTCCGGTCTTGATGAGTACTTATTAGCCAGTCTGATGATTAGAGGGGAAAACAATCTTTGTAATAATTTACGCATCTATCTTTTGGAATTAAAAGGTTATAAAAACTTTGTTTCCCTGAGCATTTCTCTTTTTACTTTATAGTCTTGTGGCGAGACACCCATGATTTTGGAAAACATCCTGGAAAAATAGTACGGATCGTCGATACCCAGTGTTGCCGAGATCTCTTTGATTCGGAGGTCGGTAAACTGAAGGTACTGGCAGGCTTTCTGTATTTTAATGTGGTTGAAATATTTAATTGGGGCAAAACCCGTTTGTTCTTTAAATAATGCGGAGAAATGAGAGGGTGATAAATTAACAGATCTGGCAATTTCCTCAAGCGTAAAGGTGGCATGCAGGTTTTTCTGCATGAACTCTATAGAAATATCAACGGGATTAGCCATGCTTTTTTTGTAGGAATAGTTGAATTTCTCATCGAAAATAAAAGACGAAAGAAAATGGGAGAAACTGATATTTACATAGCAGAGGTTATCTATGCTGTATCCTCTTTCCAGGTTTGAATAGATCTCATCAAATAGCTTTATCCTGGACTCGTTGAACTGTACAAAACCTTTATAGCTCTTCTGTCTTTTAAGTAACAGTCTGATCAGAGATTTAACCAAATGACCTTTAAAGTGCGCCCAGTAGATAGTCCATGGGTTGTTCTTGTCAGACGCATAAGCATGAGATTTTTCAGCAGGTATGATGATGAAATTTCCTGCGGAGAGGGTATGAGCAGTCTTTTCAATTTTCACATCGCCTTTTCCATCTATGCAGTACAGGAGGATGTATTGGTCCAGGCCATGGTCGCGCTCACGGTAATGAAATTTCGCTTTGGGATAGAATCCTATATCTGTGATGTAGGTACCAGAGAGCAGGGGGTTGGTCATACAATCTTTTGAAATAATGGATCTTGGCAATACAATTGCCTTTTGACCATTAAAACCTTCTTTCTTCTTGATGTCAGCTGTTTCGTTCTCCATTTCATGCCAGTTAATCGCTGTGAATTTATATAGATTATTCCGTAATATTGTCCATCCCTTTCATAAATATTTCTATTGTATTGTTAGTTATATAACTTCAAATTTGATATAGTTAACCTAAACCTACAAATGCAGCAGTTTAAAACTTCGTATCTTTTGTCTATCTCCTTCATCTCCGCATTAGGGGGATATCTGTTTGGTTTTGATTTTGCCGTTATATCGGGAGCATTGCCATTTTTGCGTGATCAGTTTGGATTGAATGAATACTGGGAAGGCTTTGCCACCGGTTCACTTGCGCTCGGCGCTATTATAGGCTGTCTTACGGCAGGGCGGGTAGCAGATAAATACGGACGCAGACCCGGACTGTTTTTTGCAGCGGTTATTTTCGGTGTATCCTCACTTGCCATGGCTTTTTCACCGGGACTATATTCATTTATTACCTCCCGTTTTGTAGCAGGAATAGGCGTAGGGATGGCGTCATTGTTGTCACCCATGTATATCGCAGAAGTTTCTCCTGCCCAATACAGGGGCAGAATGGTGAGTATCAATCAGCTTACGATTGTACTTGGAATACTGATGACCAATCTGATCAACTATTCGCTGCGTAACAGTGGCCCTGATGCCTGGAGGTGGATGTTTGGTCTGGGGGCTGTGCCTTCGGTGCTGT
Source organism: Pedobacter frigoris (assembly GCF_005116445.1). Taxonomy (GTDB): domain Bacteria; phylum Bacteroidota; class Bacteroidia; order Sphingobacteriales; family Sphingobacteriaceae; genus Pedobacter; species Pedobacter frigoris. The sequence goes on along the minus strand of NZ_SWBQ01000003.1, from coordinate 515,854 downwards.
TTGTCCTTGGTGTAGCCTGGTTGCCGGAAAGTCCAAGATGGTTACTCAAAGCTGGGAAAGAAAATAAGGCATTGGCTGTATTGGAGAAAATCGGGGGGAAAGACTTTTCGATCAGCTCTGTAGATACTATGAAAGCCACGTTGAAAGGCAATCAGGGGGTAAGCTACAAGGCTATATTTGAAAAGGCAGTATTCCCGGCCGTTTTGATAGGTATTGTGCTGGCAGTATTTCAACAGTTTTGTGGTATTAACGTCGTTTTTAACTACCCGTCGAATATCTTCGCAAGCATTGGCGCATCTAAGGATGATCAACTGCTTCAAACGGTGTTTATAGGTGGTGTGAATCTCTTTTTTACACTTCTGGCTATGGTTTTAGTAGATAAAATGGGCAGAAGACCATTGATGCTATTCGGGGCCGGGGCATTGGCTATTTTGTACGTGATTATAGCTCAGTTACTTTCTGTACAATCAGCATTAGTAGGGGTATTCTTACTGGCTGCAATAGGCACCTATGCCATCTCATTGGGACCAGTTACCTGGGTCTTGATTTCCGAGATATTTCCAAATCATGTAAGGGGAGCAGCATCGTCTATTGCGGTATTGTGTTTATGGGCAGCCTATTTTATACTCACTTTTACGTTCCCTGTCCTGGCAAAATGGATAGGCATGGACTATACATTTTACCTGTATTCAGGAATCTGTGTGCTGGGCTTTCTTTTTATAAGAGCGAGAGTGAAAGAGACGAAAGGAAAAACCCTGGAAGAGCTGGAATCGGTGTTTACACCACACTAATCAATATTATATCTATCAAGAATGCCAATTAATACTATGGAAGTAAAAGCATGGGTGGAACAGGTAATTATCCCCACGTACGAAACAGGTAATCCGGAGAAGAATCCAATTTTTCTGGATAAAAGAGTTTATCAGGGGAGTACTGGTGCAGTCTACCCACATCCCGTGATCGAAAAAATATCTGATGAGAAGATAGATAAAGCATATACAGCAGTATTTATTGAAAATGAATACCTGAAAATTATGGTGCTTCCGGAACTCGGGGGCAGGATACAACGGGCTTTTGATAAAGTGCGTAATCGTGATTTTATCTATTACAATCAGGTCATTAAACCCGCACTGGTAGGCCTTACAGGTCCCTGGATTTCAGGAGGAATAGAATTCAACTGGCCGCAGCATCACCGTCCAAGTACCTTCGATCCCGTGGATTTTACGATAGAAACACATGCTGACGGCAGTAAAACGGTATGGGTAAATGAACTTGAAGTGATGTTCCGTACCAAAGGAATGGCTGGTTTTACCTTATATCCTGACAAGGCGTACCTCGAAATCAAAGGCAAGGTTTATAACCGTACTCCATTTCCGCAAACTTTTTTGTGGTGGGCGAATCCGGCAGTAAAAGTGAACGATCATTATCAATCGATCTTTCCACCGGATGTATATGCTGTTTTTGATCATGGAAAGCGTGATGTTTCAGATTTTCCAATAGCCACAGGTACTTATTATAAAAAGGACTATTCACCAGGAACGGACATCTCCCGTTACAAAAACATTCCGGTGCCGACTTCTTATATGGCCATCAGATCCGATTACAATTTTATAGGAGGGTATGAACACGATACACAGGCTGGGATGCTGCATGTGGCCAACCATCATGTTGCACCAGGCAAAAAACAATGGACCTGGGGCGATGGTGATTTTGGTCAATCCTGGGATAGGAACCTGACAGATGAAGATGGACCATACATCGAACTCATGACAGGTGTATTTACAGATAACCAACCTGATTTCTCCTGGTTGCAACCTAATGAAGAAAAGACATTTGAGCAATATTTTATGCCTTATGCCAAAGTTGGGGCAGTAAAGAATGCCACCAAAGAAGCCATGCTGAATGTAGAACTTAATGGGAATACCGTCGACATAAAGGTATACGCTACTTCATCTTACCCTTCGGCAATGATAAGTCTGTTTATAGACGGAGAGTTGGAAGATAGCAGCTGCTTCGACCTTTCGCCATCAGCAGTTTTTGAAAAAAGCATTCAACTGAATGCTGAAGTCTCAGCGGCAAGTATAAAAGTACGTGTGGAGAAACAAGACCGGAGTTTGTTGGTAAGTTACGAACACGAGGAAGTGGGTGCTAAAGAAATCCCCGCAGCAGCGACAGCAGCAAAAGATCCTGCTGATATCTCTTCTATAGAAGAATTGTACCTCAATGGACTGCACATAGAGCAATACCGCCATGCGACTTATGTAGCTACCGACTATTACAATGAAGGATTGAAACGTGAACCAGGTGATATAAGATGTAACAATGCCATGGGGTTGTGGTACATGAGACGCGGTAAATTTGAAGTAGCAGAGCCATTCTTCCGCAGAGCCATTCAAACTTTAACATCACGTAATCCCAATCCTTATGATGGAGAACCTTATTATAATCTGGGCTGGTCATTAAAAATGCAGGGAAAGTTAGACGAAGCTTACGATGCAATTTATAAGTCCACATGGAATGCTGCCTGGCAGGATGCAGGTTTCTTTGCTCTAGCCAGGATTGCTTCAGAAAAAGGAGATTACGAGGATGCCTTATATCTGGTTAATAAATCATTGCTGCGTAATTACCATGCTCATTCTGTACGCCACCTTAAAACGGCAATTCTCCGTAAAATGGGAAGACATAAAGAGGCGATGTCTTTCCTTGAAGAATCCCTGGTAATTGATCCGTTCAATTTCGGTTGCCTGTATGAAAAGTATATCCTCCTGCAGGAGGCCGGAAATTTAAGTGCATCGATAACATCTTTAAATCAATTCCTGGAACTGATTCGAAAAGACGTTCATAATTATATTGAGTGTGCACTGGATTATACGCAGGCCGGATTATATAAAGATGCGACAGGACTTTTGACTTTGTACCTCGCCGAAAATGCTGCAGCAGTAAACCCAATGGTGTATTATTATATGGGCTGGTGCTGTATACAAATGGGAGATGAGCAATTGGCAAAAATGTATTTTACCCAAGGACAAAATGCAGCGCCAGATTTTTGTTTTCCTCACCGCATAGAGGATGTGAATGTATTACAATCTGCCATTCAGTTCAATCCTGCTGATGCAAAGGATCCTTATTACCTGGGCAATTTCTGGTATGGCAAACAGCAATACAAAGATGCAGTGACGTGCTGGGAGCATTCTGTAGCAATAGATGATACATTTCCTACCGCTCATCGTAATCTTTCTCTTGCTTATCAGAACCATCTGAATGATTCGGAACGTGCATTACAGACGCTTGAAAAAGCTTTCAGTCTGGATAACACAGATGCCAGGGTATTTATGGAATTGGATCAGCTGCATAAAAAAATGGGTTATGCACCGCACCAACGCCTGGCTTTACTGGAGGCATATCCACAACTCGTTGATTATCGCGAGGATTTGTACCTGGAGAAGATTACCTTATACAATCACCTGGGCTTATACGAAGAGGCCAGGAAACTTATTGCCAGCAGGCAGTTTCATCCCTGGGAGGGCGGCGAAGGTAAGGTGGTTGGACAATACTTGCTTTGTCATATTGAGCTGGCTAAAAAGTCATTGTTGGAAGGTGCATATGAAAAAGCACTGGAGTTCCTTTCGGCGGCAGAGGAGTATCCTCATAACCTGGGAGAAGGGAAGTTATACGGCGCTCAGGAAAACGATATAAATTACCTGAAGGGTTGTGCTTATCAGAAGTTAGGGCTTGCAGATCGGGCAGAAGCAGAGTTTTTACTTGCTACGAGTGGGATTACGGAACCGGTTCAGGCCATATTTTACAATGATCCACAGCCGGATAAAATCTTCTATCAGGGATTGGCATGGTTAAAGCTGAATGCCAAAGACAAGGCAAAAGAAATCTTTGAACGGTTTATCCAGTTTGGTGAGCTGCATCTGCATGACGAGATCAAAATAGACTATTTTGCAGTTTCACTGCCCGACCTGCTGGTATTTGATCAGGATCTTAATTTAAAAAATCATATCCATTGCTGTTATCTGATTGGCCTTGGTCATCTCGGACTCGGAAGAACAGCGGAAGCGAAAAAAATGTTTGTTGAGGTACTGGATAGAGACCTTAACCACCAGGGGGCTACTACACACCTAAAGCTGTTAACTATGGGGCTGCTTTAATGAAATGCCTGATCTATGGTTTAAATACTAGACTCATTTGCTAACTTTGTCTCATGACAACCGAAGAAGTACAGGATTTAGAAAACAGTTTGCATGGATTAAAATTGCCCAATGCTCCTATCGAGTTATACAGTGGAAGTACAATAGTTGATGTAGATGTTTTTATTGAGAGACAACTAAATATCCTGAGAACAGCAGTAGGGTCTAAAGGATACCCGCCGGCTTATCAGCATTTGAAAGATTTCATTAAAATAGTTGAGGAAACGCAGGATGACAGCATATAAAACGAAATCCATCAGACCGTTTATCGGTGCCAAAGATTTTGAACTCTCCCGGAGTTTCTATCGGGACCTTGGGTTTCAGGAAGAAGTAATTACGCATAATATGTCTGTTTTCAAAACTGAAAATATCGCGTTTTACCTTCAGGATGCATATGTAAAGGATTGGATTGATAACACCATGATCTTTATAGAAGTAGCTGATGTTGAGCAATATTATCAGGAACTTTTAGCATTGGACTTACCTTCCAAATATAAAGATGCCAGGCTTAGCCCCATACGTGCAGACTATTGGGGTAAAGAGTGTTTTTTACATGACCCTTCAGGGATATTGTGGCATTTTGGTGAGTTTATGGTCTCTTAATGCATTCGCTATGCGCTCGTATCATCTGGGGTATTGCTCCGTATCAACTGGGGTATTGGTTCGTTCCAGATCGAATCAACACCCTGTCAACACCGAACCAACACCCTAGCAACACCCTGGTTGATACGAACGCATAGTGAACGCGCGCCGAACTAACGGCCTCTTTAATTAAATCAATTTCTTGAGATGATCAGTGAACTGGTCGAATCATTAAAAGCTGCCGGCAGACAGGATACGTTTGTATTTGAGTTGATCACATATTTGGTGCCCCTGTAATTATCGTCGGCATACAAAGTAACTTTAAGTCCTGCCGGAACCTTTATGCTGGAAATGTCATTGTTGGTTATTCCGGCTGCTGTTAGCTGCGCTGTAGTATAACCACCAATCCCGAGGACAATATTATAACCTCCATAACTGCAATGTTTATAGAAATTGGCCTTTAAGGTATTACCGACTGCTACCGGAAGAAAAATAAATGACGAAGCCTTGTCATTAAAGCTATTGTCTGCGAGACAGTCATCATCTTTTAAAAGTGATAAAGTTGTGCCTGAAAAATTATCACCGTCATATAACGTGATTTTGTTGCCAATTCCAAGTTTTAATGCAGATATATCATTGTCGCTAATTCCTTTTGCGGTCAAGTCTGCCGTGGTATAAGAACCATATTCAACCCTTACATTGTACCCACCATAAGAACAATTTTGTGTGAGCGTAGCGGAATCGATCAACGTTGGTACGTCCCCTACAAACTTGAAACTATAATCTGTGCGTGCGATAGAACCATTGGTCAATAAAGTTCTCAATTGGATGGTGTAGTTGATGTTGGTCCGGTTTTTCAGGTCAGTTACCTTAGATACAATCTTAAAGCTGTCAGTACCAATCACAGGTGCACCCCAGGCAATTTCCCTGCTAATGGCAGACTTGTAAAATGGTAAAATGTGTGATACCGTGGCTGTAGATGTAGTTTTGCCTCCCAGTGTGATCGTTTTGTTTACGGCGTCGTATGTAAATTGGGTAATGTTGCTCGAAGTAGTTGCTGATCCATAGAAACTACCGCCGCTGGTAGACTGAAACACCTCATTGCGGTTTAGTATTGCACAATCAGCATAGGAGATAAAGGTTTTAGAATAACCAAATGTGCTATTGCCATTTCCCATTAAACTAGTGCCAAGAGGGGTAATCTCTGATTCTTTTGCATCATCATGAGGTAAGTTTAGACCATGCCCCAGCTCGTGTAGCATTCCTCCAATTAAAGTACTCGTTTGCGAAGAATTTCCGAGGTTGGCAACACTTAAACCGGAATGATCTACGGCGAAACAATTCCGGCCGTAGCCGTAATAAGGTTGATCAAAAACATCGGTGCGTTTAGGAAGCAGGATCAGGGTGTGGTTGTTGCTGCTGAATAAAGTAGGATGTGCGGCTTTATAAACAGCAATTTCATTCAATATTTTTCCGGCAGAAACGCTGGCAGAATAAGGATATCCAGCTTGGCCTTCCTGTGCGGGAATTTCGATAAACCTGACGCGGTTGGTCACAGGATCAATGGGCATTCCGAATGTTTTATCACCAAAGCCATTTCTGTTCATTTCACCTTTTACATAATTCTGGAGGTAAATCAACAAATCACTGAGACGGGTTTTATAGTCGCTGGGAGCAGGATTGTCGGTGGGAACAAAGTATACAATATTTAAGTTGACGGGATTGGTCACAAAACCACCCGCGTTTAGCGCTGCAGCCGTCACCAGTGTTGACGATTTTGCATTAATTGAATGTGATTTACCAGCTTGGTCCAGATCTGTATTTCTCTTACAAGATAGCTGAATCAAAGAAATGCCTACTGCTGTAAATAATAATAGTTTTTGTTTCATACGATTAGGTTGTTAAATGGTTGGTTATTAGGTTTTTTAAGTTTAAAGTGTGATGTGGTTAAGTTTTTATTATATGGACTTTATTTAGCTGAACAATTGTTATTATGGTAATAATGAAAACGTTTGCATTATTGAAGATTTAATCGCTACGACATTCTGGTTAACCAAAAATCATATATAATTAATTGGTAAAAGATGAAAATTTTAAAAGAATGGGTAGAAGGAGTTAAAGGAGCATGTAAGCAATTGCTCAAATGATCTCTATAAATCCACAGCATTTTACTGGACATTTCTATTCGTGCACCTTGAATGACAATTCCAGCGGTTGGTATTTCAATTGACTATACAATGGTATCTTAAATACCTACACTATGAAATTAAAATCTATTTTATTGATTCTGCCCCTTAGCTTTTGCTTTTGGGTCAACAATGCTAAATCACAAGAAATAATTGGCCGAGATTCTATTCAGGTCTTGAAGTTGGAAAAGGAAAGGATCAAGTTAACTTCAAAAGTAAATGGCTTGAAACTGAAGATTGTGGACGAGCAGAAAGCTCAGGAAAAATGGACACAGGAGATTCAGGAGAGAAGTGAAAAATCATTGAACTATGCTGAAAAGGCTAAGCGTAATGCATTAGACATGAGCAAGGATGGCGCAACTTCAGATAAAGAAGCCAAACAGATTGCTAAAGCTGCCGCAGATTCGAAAAAGAATGCAGATAACATGACTAAACTGCATTCAAAAATTGAGAAGTCTAAGGACAAGGTCAGTGAGCTTTCGACTGAAATTAAAAAACTGGAGCTCAAGCTTAAATAGCTGATAAGTTAAAATTAGACGGATATCGTTTCTAATTAAAACAATTTTCATTCCGGGTAGTTATCATGCTATCAAATCTACTACTATGGCTAAAGGAAACCAACCTGAAAATGAAAAAACAAAGAAGCTGAAACCTCATTTGGCAGATGCAACCGGGGAACAGATGACAACTGACCACGGGGTACGCATCAACGACGATCAGAATTCTCTCAAAGCAGGCGAGCGCGGGGCTACTTTGCTGGAAGATTTTATCCTCAGGGAGAAGATCACGCATTTTGATCATGAACGCATTCCTGAAAGAATTGTGCATGCAAGAGGATCTGGCGCCCATGGTGTATTTAAGTTGTATAAATCTCTGGGGGATGTGACGAAGGCAAATTTTTTGAATGACACGGAAACAGAAACACCAGTATTTGTACGCTTCTCTACGGTTGCGGGCTCACGCGGCTCTACGGATCTTGCCAGGGATGTCAGGGGTTTTGCTGTAAAGTTTTATACACAGGAAGGAAATTTTGACCTGGTGGGTAACAATATGCCGGTATTCTTTATACAGGATGCGATGAAGTTTCCTGATCTCGTACATGCTGTTAAACCAGAGCCTGATAACGAAATGCCCCAGGCTGCTTCAGCACATGATACTTTTTGGGACTTCATTTCGCTGATGCCGGAATCGGCTCATATGATTATGTGGGCAATGAGCGATAGGGCCATTCCGCGTAGTCTGCGGATGATGGAGGGCTTCGGTGTGCATACGTTTAGGTTTATCAATGAGAAAGGCGAAGGCTGTTTTGTGAAATTTCATTGGAAACCGTTGTTGGGTGTGCATTCAGTGGCTTGGGATGAGGCTCAGAACATTTCAGGTAAGGATCCTGATTTTCACCGCCGTGACTTATGGGAAGCCATCGAAAGCGGTGCTTTTCCGGAATGGGAACTGGGTGTGCAGATTGTGCCTGAAGCCGATGAATTTAAATTTGAATTTGACCTGCTGGATCCGACAAAACTAATACCTGAAGAATTGGTGCCTGTGCAACGCGTAGGTAAAATGACGCTGAACCGCAATCCGGATAATTTCTTTGCAGAGACAGAGCAGGTAGCCTTTCATGTGGGGCACATCGTGCCGGGGATAGATTTTAGTAACGACCCTTTGATGCAGGGCAGGTTGTTTTCGTATACCGATACCCAGCTGATCCGTTTGGGCGGACCTAATTTCCATGAGATTCCTATTAATCGCCCGGTTGTACCTGTTCACAATAACCAGAGAGATGGCTATATGCGTCAAACTATTAATAGGGGTAAAACCAGTTATGGTCCAAATTCTCTTGGTCATAATGATCCGCAACAGGTTAAAGCAGCTGACGGCGGTTTTACATCTTACCAGGAGAGGATTGATGCCAAAAAGGTAAGGGCCAGGAGTAAGAGTTTCTTTGATCATTTCAGTCAGGCAAACTTGTTTTTCAATAGTCAGTCCCAGCCCGAAAAGAACCACATTACAGATGCCCTGAGCTTCGAGCTTGGTAAGGTTAAAACAGTTGCCATCCGGGAAAGGATGCTGGGTATTCTTAAACTGATTGATCAAAAGCTGGCAGGGGATGTTGCTTTCGCCCTTGGCTTAAAAGTCCCTGAAAAACCGGAACGTCCGATCAATCATAGCATCCCGGCTGACGGGAAACCGGAAGATTATGATTCTCTGATTGTAAAAAGCAGTTTAAAATCATCTTCGGCACTGAGTATGGCCAATACCATTAAAGATACCATTAAAACACGTAAAATAGCGTTTCTGGCTGCTGATGGAGTAAATGGAGCCACGTTGAACGCCGTTAAAAAAGCGTTAACAGCAGAGGGCGCTGTGGTAGAAGTGATCGCTCCGAAACTCGGTGAGTTAACTGCAGCGGATGGGACTAAAATTCCTGTGGATCAAAGTTTTTTAACTGCTGCATCTGTGCTTTATGACGCGGTATATGTTCCGGGAGGGGATAAGAGTGTAGCTGCAATAGCTGCAGAGGCCAATGCTGTACATTTCCTGAACGAAGCGTTTAAGCATTGCAAGGCGATAGCGGCTGATCAGGATGCTAAGGCTGTATTGGATGCCACTTATTTTGGTTCGGCTAAACAGCCCGGGCTTGTGATTGGTGATGCTAAGAAGCTTATTGATGAATTTATTGTTGCTATTGCACAGCATCGTGTCTGGGAACGTGAAAAACCACGTCAGGTGCCGGCATAAGTGTTTACAAAGGAGTATTTAATGCGATCACATTAAATACTCCTTTACTAATTATGCTTGAAGTATGTTTATCGCTGCGGTATTTCCCTGTTGCGCAGCCAGATCCAGAACAGAAAGTCCGCGAACGTCAAGTATTGTCTTGTTAGCTCCGTGGGTTAGTAGGAGCTGTAAGACTTCATTTCTGCCAAACATGGCGGCAAACATCAGTGCTGTACCGCCGTTGCCATGCTGAAGGTCTAAATTGGCTCCATAGCTGATCAGCAATTCCGCAATGTTCGCATATCCTTTAAAAGCGACCCCCATTAGTGCAGTGTTTCCGCCACTGTCCTGTGCATTTACATTGGCTCCGGCTTCCAATAATAACTTAGCCGCCTGATATTGGTTATTGTAGCAAGCAATGATCAGAGGAGTATACCCCTTCTCATCCTGTGTATCAAGATCTGTTTTTTGGCGGATTAATTCCTGAAGTACTTCTATATTGCCTAATCTCGCAGCATGAATGATGACCTGAGTTGTTTGTGTCATAAAATTTAAATGTGATGTGTTTACATCTTGTAACCATTTAGCACTGATTAAGTTTTATGAACCTATGCTTTTCAGGAGAAATTATCTATGCCAAGCAAAATAAATCTTTTCATATTTAATCATAATACTAATATTATTAGTATTATATTTGTTGATTCATTTGTGATACTAATAAAAATCGCTAAAAAGTAAGGAAGGGTACTATGAACGCGACAAAAGAATTGATAGACAAATTGCAGCAGGATATTCTGCATTGGCAAGGTTTTAAGCAGCAGGGGACTGCCTCTGCTGAGGCCATTGGTCTTGGGGCGATTGAATGCGCTTTCCCAAATGGTGTTTTTCCAAAAAAAGCAATACATGAATTTATAACGGTAGAGCCGGAGCATGCAGCGGCAAGTGCTGGATTTATTGCCGGTATTCTTAAAACACTCCTGTTACAGGGGGGAGTGTGTTTGTGGATCAGTACTTCCAGAACGTTTTTTCCACCATCTTTAATTGCGTTTAATGTAGCCCCTGAGCAGGTTATTTTTGTTGATGCTAAAGCGGAAAAAGAAGTGCTCTGGGTAATGGAGCAAGCATTAAAATGTGGCGGACTGGCTGCTGTAATAGCGGAAGTTAAAGAAATCAATATTATCCAGTCGCGCCGATTGCAACTTGCCATTGAAAGCAGTAAGGTAACCGGTTTTTTACTGCGTAATGATCCGCAAAAGCTGGGCAGTAATACCTGTGTGGCCCGCTGGAAAATTACCCCTTTGCCAAGTGTGCTGGAGGATGAACTACCAGGAGTGGGTTTCCCGCGGTGGCAGGTTGATTTGCTCCGTGTCCGAAATGGTAACCCTGGCAGCTGGAAACTGGAATGGGTACAAGATGCTTTCAGGCCTGTCGTTGATGTGGTTGAAAAAGAAGAGGCAGTTGTAAAACTGATGACCGGACATTACGCATGATGAACAAGCGCTTTATATGTTTATGGTTCCGTTATTTATTGACGGACTGGCTGACGCTTAAACGGCCGGAACTTAAAGAAGTACCTTTCGTTTTTGCTGCATCTGTACATAACCGTGTGGTCGTTACCGCGGCTAATTCCTTAGCAGAAGCGCAGGGTGCTTTTAAGGGGATGGCACTGGCCGATGCCAAAGCAATAGCAAAAAGCCTGGAGGTAGTGCCTCATATAGAAGGACAAGAGGAGAAGTTACTGATCGCCCTGGGTGAATGGTGTATCCGGTATTCCCCTCAGGTTGCGGTCGACCTGCCCGATGGATTGATTCTGGATATTTCAGGATGCGCGCATTTGTGGGGAGGAGAGCGCGGATACTTGAAGGAAATGCTAACCCGGTTGATTTCTAAAGGTTATCATGTACGTGGTGCTTTGGCTGATACAGTAGGTGCCGCCTGGGCAATCGCACATTTAGGTAAGGTAAAACCGATTATCGAACCGGGCGGACAAGCAGAGGCGTTATTGGATCTGCCTCCTGCTGCTTTGCGTTTGGAGCCTTTGGTATTGGACCGGTTGCATAAACTGGGCTTTTATACCATAAGAAGTTTTATAAGTACTCAGCGTTCTGCATTACGCCGCCGCTTTGGTCAGGATTTTTTACTGCGTATTGATCAGGCTTTGGGCTATGAAGATGAACCTTTGACACTTTTACAGCCAGCCGAGTCCTACCTAGAGCGTTTGCCTTGTCTGGAGCCTATACGCACCAGGACAGGTATCGGGATTGCAATTAAAACATTATTAGAGTGCTTGTGCGAACGGCTTTATAAGGATGGGAAGGGTATACTCGTCGCTATTTTAAAATGTTACAGACTGGATGGAGAAATCATACAGATCCAGATTGGAAGCAGTCGTGCATCCAGTCATGTCGCACGTTTATACCAGCTGTTTGAATTAAAAATAGAGTTGATCCGGCCTAAGCTGGGCATTGAATTGTTTATGCTGGAAGCCCATAAGGTAGGTGATACGGATTCCGAACAGGAATATTTATGGCAGCCGGAAGGTTGCGGACTAGCGGATAAAAGTTTATCCGCACTTTTAGATACGCTGGCCAATAAGATTGGGGCGGATAAAATTCATCGCTATTTACCTCAGGAGCGTCATTGGCCTGAAAAATCCCTGAAGCTGGCATCTTCCCTCAAGGAACCTCCGGCTACTTCATGGCGTGAAGACCGGCCCAGGCCATCATTGCTGCTGCCTAAACCTGTAAGTATACACGTGAGCTCGATACTACCTGATAATCCCCCTATGTTCTTTATCTATAAAGGAGTACGTCATGTGGTTAAAAAGGCAGATGATGCAGAACGTATTGAACGACCATGGTGGGAAGACAAGGGGCAGCACAGGGATTATTACGTGGTAGAAGATGAGGAAGGACGCCGGTATTGGATATTCCGTTCCGGACATTATCATGATGAACGCTCTGGCTGGTATTTACATGGATTTTTTTCTTGAATATGGAATACTCAGAGCTACAGGTAACTACTAATTTTACGTTTATGCGGGGTGGTTCGCATCCAGAGGAACTGGTGACACGCGCTGCTGAACTGGGTTATGTGAAAATAGCGATCACCGACCGCAACAGTGTGGCCGGAGTAGTGCGTGCGCATCAGCAGGCAAAAATCAAAGGAATTGGTATCATCCCGGCCTGTAGGCTGGATCTGGAAGACGGCCCCAGTTTATTGGCTTACCCTACAGATATTGCTGCCTGGGGGCGCATGTGTGCCTTGCTGAGTCTGGGTAATCTGCGCACAGAAAAAGGCAAGTGCCAGCTGTACAAAAGGGATGTATATGCTTACAGGAAGGGTATTAAGTTTATTGTAATCCCTCCTGAGCAACTGAACACCCGCTTTGATTTTAATGAAGATTTTAAGGAAGACCTAAAGGAATATAAGCGGATTTTCGGGACGGAGCTATACCTGGCTATTTCACGTTATTATAGCGGAAATGACAACAAGCGCTTTCATCGGCTTGCTCATTTGGGTGTTCCTTTGGTGGCTACTAATGATGTGCATTATCATATTGCTGACCGAAGGGAATTGCAGGACATACAGACCTGCGTGCGGGAGAAATGTACCATCAGTAATGCAGGTTTTCACTTGCATGCCAATGCAGAGCGGCATTTGAAATGTAAAGAAGAACTGGAACGATTATTTAATCAATACCCTGAAGCATTGGTACGCACACAGGAGATAGCTGATGCCTGCAACTTTTCATTGGATACGCTCAAATACCTGGAGCCGGAATGGGCCAGTCCGGATGGGCGGACGGCCGATGAACATCTGGCAGAATTGACCTGGGCGGGAGCGGAAAAAATGCTGGGTGATCAAATGCCTGAAGAACTGCAGGAACAGATACAATTTGAACTGGATTTTTTCAAGCGGCGTAAACTAGCGCCTTATTTTTTGCGCATATATGCCTATACCAGCAAAGCGACAGAATTGGGTATCCTGCACCAGGGGCGTGGTTCTGCAGCCAACTGTGCCGTTTGTTTTTGCCTGGGCATTACGCCTGTAAATCCCCTTAAATCAAGATTACTTTTTTCGCGGTTCATGTCGGACGCCCGTGATGAATGGCCGGATGTGGATGTGGATTTCGAACATGAGCGGAGGGAGGAGATCATACAATGGATCTATGATACCTATGGGCGGGAGCATGCCGCTATTGTCGCAACCGTTACCCAGGAGCGGCATAAAGGTGCGGTAAGGGATGTGGGGAAGGCCATGGGTTTATCTGAAGATACAATAAAACGCCTTTCAGGCATCATCTGGCATCATTATGAAGATAATTTTGATCGGGAAAGGGTTGTTGAACAGGGATTGAACCCTGATGATCCTTTGATCCATAAAGTGCTGGAATTGACCGCCTCATTAATTGGGTTTCCCCGACAGTTGGGGCAGCATACAGGTGGTTTTGTGATCACACAATCTAAGCTTTCCGACATTTGTCCGGTGATGAATGCCCGCATGAAAGACCGAACCCAGTTGGAATGGAATAAGGACGATCTGGAAGCGCTGGGCATTTTAAAAGTTGATGTATTGGCATTGGGTATGCTGACCTGCATCCGCAAGGCTTTTGACCTGGCAAAACAACATTATGGGCTTGATCTGACTCTGGAAAATGTTCCGCAGGATGATCCTAAGGTTTATGACATGATCTGTGAAGCAGATACACTGGGGGTATTTCAAATTGAAAGCCGTGCACAGATGTCCATGCTTCCGCGGTTAAGGCCGCAAAACTTCTATGATTTGGTGATTGAAGTAGCTATTGTGCGACCAGGGCCTATCCAGGGTGATATGGTGCATCCGTATTTGAGAAGAAGAGATGGGATTGAACCGGAAGAATATCCAAAAGAAGAATTAAGGGAGGTTTTGAGTAGAACCAAAGGCGTACCGCTTTTCCAGGAGCAGGCGATGGAAATTGCGATGGTTGCCGGCGGTTTCAGTGCCGCAGAGGCCGATCAACTGAGGCGAAGTATGGCTACTTTTAAAGCCAAGGGGATGGTAAGTGAATTCCGGGAAAAGCTGGTAAATGGCATGACCAACAAGGGTTATGAAAAAGAATATGCAGAAAGGGTGTTTAAACAACTGGAAGGTTTTGGGAGTTATGGTTTTCCTGAAAGTCATGCCGCAAGTTTTGCCCACTTGGTTTATATTTCCTCATGGATCAAATGTCACTATCCGGATATCTTTGCTGTAGCCTTACTGAATAGTCAGCCAATGGGTTTTTATCAGCCAGCCCAGATTGTGATTGATGCAGAGCGCCATGGCGTGGTGATGCGCCCTGTAGATGTAAATCATTCTGAATGGGACAATACGATGGAAGAGAAAGACGGAAATTATTGTGCGGTAAGATTAGGTTTCCGGCAGGTTTCCGGGCTCAATGAAGATGATATGCATACCTTGATCAGCAACCGGCCTAAGGAAGGGTATAAAAGTATCAGTGCGCTGAATGGGGTGGGGATACCTCAGCATGTCATAGAAATACTAAGTGATGCTGATACTTTTCGCTCGATGAATATGGACAGAAGGCAAGCTTTATGGGAAGCTTCATCCCTGCAGGATCATCCTGTAGCACTTTTTAAAGGTCAGCCTTCTGAAAGTGTGCATGAGGGACAGGTGTCGCTTCCGCTAATGACAGATGCAGAGCATGTGGTACAGGATTATGCAGCTACAGGCTTGTCTATAAAAGCACATCCTGTAAGTTTTGTACGTGAAAAGTTGCGGCTGCTGCGTGTAGAGGAGACCGCACGTTTATCTGAATTCAAAAATGGTGACCTGATAAAAGTAGCCGGTTTAATCACCGTGAGGCAAAGACCGGGAACCGCTAAAGGAGTTTTGTTCATTACCATTGAAGATGAAAGTGGGTTTGCTAATCTGGTCGTCTGGCAGAAAGTTTTTGAAGAATACCGTAAGGAAATCCTCCAGTCGCGGTTATTTATGGTAGAAGGTAAACTGCAGATTGAAGGATCAGTGATCCATATAGTGGTCAGGCGCTGCTTTGATCTGACAAAGCTACTGCGTGGCCTTACTGTTTCTGATGAGAAAGAACGTGAGGTCTTTCATGGTGGAAGGAATTTTAAGTGAGATCTCCTGAGCTTTTACGTTCAGGAGATCTGCGGATTAAAGGGGGTAAATATATTTACATTATCCGGTTATTAAATGGTTCAGGTAGAATATGGACGGATATGCAGCTAAAAAAGCCCAGAAGAAGTTGTTTAGCCCCATTATTACCGCATTGTACAGGTGAAATAAAAATCCCCATATCAGAAATGGAATAAACCAGGGGCAAGGCAGGAAAATGACTGCAAAAAACAAGCATTCGACTACAATGATGTTCCAGCACAAAAAGATATTAAAGGCCCTGGAAGAAGCAGACAGCATGGTTGCAATTTTTTCATGTCCATACGTCTTGGTATTCATGATCATGATAATGGCCTGTCCGCCTCTCCATTTTTGGGAAATTCCCTTGGCAATTCCGGCTACTACATAGGAGAGGACTACTTGTCCTGAAATGAAGATGAGGCCGATTCTATAGATGAACGGATCATTAATCAGGTAAGAAATGAACAAGGTAAGCAGGATGATGGAAAATAACTGGTCTGAGCCATCGGCACCTACAATGTTTCGGAAAGAGATCATTAACGAAATCAGACAGATTATGGCAATCAAAATAGCTTTGAGCAGGTGATCCTGAGCAAAAGGCAGTATTATACAGCATCCAATAATCAGCAGCTGGCATACGATGAATGCAGTGTAGCCAAACAAAAAATCTAATCTATGGAATAGCCTGTTGTTGATGAAGTTGTGCCTTGATCTAAAGACTTTCCATGAATAAACACCATCAGGCTTAAATTCCTTATGTATAGCGAGGTATTCAAAAGAAACGATTAAAAGTCCGATACAGGTGAGCCAGGTGATCACCTGATAACACTGTTCGTAATTGCTGAAATATTGTGAAAAGTTAAACATGGTGAAAATCTGAACAAAAGGTTAACGTTGGTTCGCCATACTCAATAAATCCGCTGGAAGCCACGATGGCAAATTGTATTGATTTTGTATCCTGAGCTTTAGGGATTTTAGTAAGGAAATTTAGAATGCAGATGTAGCTGAAAGATAATTTGACAGCAGCTTCATTTACATCTTCTCTATTACAAATTCTGTTCATTTCCTGTACAAGGTCGAACAGTACTTTTTTAGATCTTTTACTGGCATTCCATATAAATGAAGATGCATGTCTGTCGTGCAGCGGGATTTCCTTGAAATCCGAAACCTGATCATTTTTGTCCATATGACGGTACAGCAGATGATAATCTGTAGTTCCCGGGTTTGGAGCAAAGAATGTCCAGCGGGGCAATATTCTGAAATAATCGAATTTGCGAATGCCGGCCACCCATTTATAATCAAATTGATGGCATATGGTTCCTAAAAACCATATGCCATAGAATGCGATAACTGCAATAAAAATGTAATTCAATTTGGATTAATTTTTAAACGACAATCGCTTTGTTACGGAGTTCAATCAACTCATCCAGAGGAAGATTCTTTGCTATGACTGTCAGTTCTTCGTTTGAAAGATCATCTAAATCAGGCTGATTTGATATTCCAATCTGTGCAAATTCATTCACGCCTATTACCTGAAAAGTGACCTGTTGTGCAGTAGGAACTGCGTCATTGTAAGTGGCTACAAATGCCAAATCTTTTGGTGTAGTACCTGCTGTATCATTGGCTTTTATTTTGAATTTTTCAGTAAAACGACAGCCCGTAACGTATAAGGTGGCATCATTGCAGGCGGTAACAGCTTTAGCAACAACGATAGCTACACGACCATCTAAATCGACGTCATTGTTTTCTCTTTTTTTGATGAGCATATCCAGACTTGAAAACTGCTCAGCGGTAAGTTCGATTTTCGACATAAGATTAACCTTCTTTAAGAATGGCCATATTCCTCAATGCAATTAATGCGTCTAATGGCATGTGTTTACCCATCTCGGTTAATGTTTTTGTCTCTTCCTCGGTAAGTGGCCTGTCTACTTGCTCATCCTGGAGTGTGCTTTCGCTTCCTAGTAAGCGGGTAGCAACTGCTGTAGCTACCGTAACTGTAGCTGCCGCCGTTGCAGCGCCTGCTACAGGTGTTGCTGTTACTGCTCCTGCGGTTACTCCGGCAGTTACTAATCCATTTGCTGCGTTAGCCAGTTGATCTGCCATTTCATCACAGTACCTTTCATCATTAGCTTGTTTCTTGCTGATCAGCAAGTCAAGACTGGCCATAGTTTTGGCCGTCATTTCAATTTTTAAAGACATAGAGTGTTATATTAGTTTAGGACAATTTTATATATAATAATCCGAAGAAAACAAGGGGTGGATTTCATGAGTATTTGTGAAAGTGTTTGAGAATTAAGGTTTTATTTAGCTAAAACGGTAAATCACCGAAAGCGGTGAAATTGATTAACTGCGTAAAAACACAGGGGAAAACGACCTCTTTTTGGCCCCTGAAATGATAGCTTGTTCTTAGTCACAATAAAGTGTCATTATTTGACAATAGAGTTGAAGTTAAAGTGTGTCTTTGAATATTATCTTTATAGCAATTAGACCAGTCCTTTAAACATCAGATGATAAAAAACAAATCAATTGGAATATTCCTGCTTTTTTTATTGATAAATACTGCGGCAATAGCACAACAAAACATCAATAAATACAATGTGCTTTTTAGCACGCCTTCTCAAAATGAAACGGGCAATGTGCCAATTGGAAATGGAAGTCTGGGCAGTAATGTGTGGGTGGAGGAAAATGGTGATCTGTTGTTTTACCTTTCGCGCAATGATGCTCATTCTGAATTGCAGCGGCTGTTAAAACTGGGACGAATACGAATTTCTTTTTCAGGTAATCCTTTTTCAACAGGGGCTGCTTATCGGCAGGTGCTCGATGTTAAAAATGGTATCTTAAATATTGATGCCGGAAAACCGGGAGAAAAAATCTCTCTGCAGATTTTCGTTCATGCCAACTCACCTGTAATGTATGTTAAAGGTCATAGTGAAAAACCGGTTACCGTAAATATCACACTTGAAAACTGGAGGAAAACCAGGCATGAGCTGAATGATGAAGAACTTGCGTCGACATGGGTTTACCGTACTGGTGTGCCAAAAGGAGCTGATAGGTGGGAGTCTCCTGATACTTTTTTGAAAAGAAAAGATGCAATAGTGTGGTATCACCGCAATGCTTACAGCTGTGTGCCTGTACATATTAAAGAGCAGTCGATGGACGAATACGGCAGTCTTATCAATGACCCATTGAAAAACAATACTTTCGGAGGATACATTCGGGCCAAAGGGTTTAAAAGTCTGTCTGATACCGTTCTGCAAGCCACAAAACCAGCTAATGATATTGATATCCGGATAGCTGGTTATACGCGTAAAACACCAGATGCCCTGACCTGGGAAAAAGAGATCGCTAAAGTGATTAATGATGCTCCGGCACCACTGCTTGCATCCGGGCATACTTCAAAATGGTGGAACCAATTCTGGAACCGCAGTTGGATTGAAATCACAGGAGATAAAAATGAGGAGCTGTCTAATTATACGCAAACCTATATCTTGTCCAAGTACCAATTGGCTTGTCAGATGCGGAATGATTTTCCCGTGAGGTTTCAAGGTGGGATTTTCAATGTTGATCCGAAATATGCTTATTATGCAACCGATGTCCGCCAAAAAAATTACTCTGCCGACTACCGGTTTTACGGTGTGAATTATTGGTGGCAGAATGTTAGGTTTTTATACCTTCCGCAATTTGCCCAGGGAAATTTTGACATGATGAAGCCTTTTTTTGATTTCTATTTTAACCAAAGGAAAACTTTTGAGTCGAGGGCCCAGAAATATTATAAGGCATCGGGAATATACATGCAGGAATGCATCACAACTTTTGGTTTGCCGGGAATGGGTGATTTCGGGTTGGGTGCAAAAGAATATTCAGAAAGTTATACTAAAGATATATGGCAACAAGGCCTGGAAATGTCTGTTATGATGCTGGATTATTATCATTATACGGGTGATCAGAAGTTTCTGCAGGAAAAGGCATTGCCATGGACTAGGAAGGCATTAGAGTTTTATAGCACCCGTTTTAAAAAGGACGAAAAGGGGAAAATACGGATTTTCCCAACACACGGTCTGGAAACCTACTGGGTTGATGTGGTAAATGATATGCCTTCCGTTGCGGGATTGCATTATGTTTTGCAGGAGCTTACAAAGTTGCCTAAGACGCTAACTACTGCAGATGATAAAAAGAACTGGAGTGCAATGCAGTCCGCCCTTCCTGATTTGCCAAAGAAACTGGATAAATCCGGTAACCTGATTGTTGACAATGCGGAGTCATACCGACCTGAAAGATCCAACTACGAAGCTCCTGATCTTTATTGTCTTTTTCCTTTTAGATTATATGGAATCAATAAGCCGAATATTAAAGAAGTGGAGAGGGCTTATTATAATATGCCAAACCCGGGAAGGGTATGCTGGTACCAGACCGGGATATTTTCTGCCCGGCTGGGTTTGGCTGATGAAGCGGCTAAAGATATTCAAGCAAGAAGCACTGCTTATTTGAAAGGTTTTCGTTTTAAAGGATATATGGATAGCCCGCATGACTGGAAACCGGATTACGATGGGGTTGGCAATATGATGAATACATTGCAGGAAATGCTGGTTCAGTGCGATGGGGATAAAATTTATCTATTCCCGGCATGGCCGAAGGAATGGGACGTGAATTTTAAAGTTCACGCTTTTAAAAACACCATTATTGAAGGTATTTATAAAAAAGGTAAACTGGAACAACTAAAGGTCTTTCCTGAAAGCCGCAGAAAGGACATAGAAGTGCTATTGCTTCAATCGAAGAATTAGACGCACGCCTGAGTCAGTTGTATCAGCTTTTGCCGGTTTATTTTCAAATACCAGTTTACACCATTTCAGTATCTTGTTATCCGGGTAACGCTTGATCTCCTTATTTAACCATTCGGTAGCTTTTGGCTTGCCGGAAAGCTTTTCCATAGCCGAAGCTGTGATGAGATGATTTGCGGCTATAAAGTTATTTACTGTGTTTTCAATTTTCGGTTTGAATTGAATGATCTTTTGCAGGGATGTCTCTGCTTCCTGGGTTTTTCCCGTACGCTGCTGACACAGATAAGTCATCCAGTCTTCTAATCGTTCATCGACATTTTCCTGGTAGGGTTTGCCAACACCCAGGTTCTGCGGCCACTTTCTTGCATCCTTGATAAAGATTAGTGCAGTGGTGTAATCTTTACTTTGCATTTTCTCCATTGCCTGCATCAGCTTTGCCTCACGGTACAATTCACGTCCGATGGTAGCACCTTCGAAGGGTAGGATATTAATTCCGGTCAGCAGTTCCGAGCATTCACTATAGCGCTTGTTGAGCAGTAATGTTTTTGCATACAACATACCCACAATGTAATTTTCAGAATTTGCCTTGTAGAAAGGTTCTATAACTTCCAGTGCATTTTGATTCTGGTTATGGCTGATATAATATTCGCTAAGCAGTTTATAATAACGCCAGTCGTTTTTATCGAGTTCTACAGCCTTTTTGAGGTCCGTCAGATCTGAAGTCCCGATTATCATAGCGGCCCTGGCAGCATAAAATGGTGCGAATTCCGGTTCATCTTCACATTGCATAAACAGTTTCTTGCTTTCATTTATGCGGTTTCTGTCTTTGTACAAAAGAGCGAGGTAGTATTTAGGTTTCCAGTTGTTGTTTTGTTGTTCGGCCCATAACAATACTTCCTCATCTTCAGAGCGGAATGGAAATACGAAGGCGGGTGTTGCATCGTTTGCTTTTTCTAAAAGCGAGGCAGCAGCTTTACCAGCTTTATTTTGTAAAAATGCCAGCCAGTAATTTACCAGAGCGTTGGCTGGTGCCAGCCGTAATACTTTTTCGCATTCCTCAAAACATCCTATCCTGTAGTAGTTAACTGCCAGTTCCAGATAAGTTTCGGTGGGCTGCTCATTGCGGATCATTGAACTGAACTTTGTTTGGTTTTCTTCTGAAGGCTGTGCGAGGTATTGCTCGAACCTTGCAAAATGATTAATTGGATCAAAAGAGAGAATGGTATCCAATACTTGTCTGGCATTAGATCTTTTATTTTGATAACGGTAGGCAATGGCTTTTACCTGTAGTGAACCAATATCAAACCGGTTAAAATCAATGGCCCTAGTAGCAAATTCAAGTGCTTTTGTCCAGTTTTTTTCTGCCAGGTGTAATTTGCTCAGTGCGCTATATGCCGGGTTTCTGTATTCCATAGATAAACTTGCGATATCAAAGCCGTCTTTGGCGTCAACCGTATTTTCCATCTGGGCATTGATCATGCCGTAATAGTAATTTGCTGCACCATCATTGGTGTCCATACTCAATGCCCTTTTTGCCAGCTCTAATGCCTCTTTGTATCTCATGTTGCGATACATTAATTCTGACATCTTTACCAATGCAGGCAGGAAATCAGGGTCTTTTTTGAGTGCAGCATTCAATTTCTCTTCTGCAGCCGCATACATTTTCTGAGCCATAAGTTCTTTGCCCTGAACGTAGAATCCATAAACTGAGTTCCAGTCAAGGTTTTTAGGAGATTCCAGTGGCCGGCTTAAGTTGTTGGCATCTGGTTTAGATTGGTAAATGAGCTTATTGCCACCCAGGGTAGCGATCAGATCTCCTTGTTTTACATCTGCTTTTATAGAATCGGCGAAAATTTTAAGTGGGGTTAGTTTGATCTTTTTGCTGTAAATCACTTTTGCACCCTGTTTCACTTCCAGTGTATCAGCAATCTTTTGAATCGGGTTGAAATAGATTTTCAACCATCCATTTTCATACTTTAGATTCAATGCGCCATATTCATTAGCTTGTACAAAGCCTTTAGTATTTAAAACCGGATACCAGTATTCTGTCCATGTATCAGTAGCGCCGGGTGAAAAGCTTTTGTGCTTAAAAGGTGTAAACGTGCTCTTATCTGCTGTTTGGTTGAATAATCTGCCGGATTGAATTTCTGAGTACTGACCATCTGTGTCAGTCAGGAGCTTCTCCCAGATCATCCCTTGCTCTGATAGGCCCCAGATCCAGATCTTTTTTCCTGCTTTATCATCATGGTTGGAATACCTTGCTATTCCAAAATCGTCATCATGCCAGTAAGCACCAAAGAAATCAGTGTATTTGCCAAACACATGGTAGGATTTGTATCCACCAAAATTGTTGTTCTCATAAAAAGAAATGTCCTTGCGGTTCTGCTTGTTTATTGGCCAGTCACTATGTTCGCCGTCATGTCCGAGGTAGTGTGTACCCGGATAAATGTATTCCAGATTTCCCGTTACTTTTATTCCTGTATTCATCCAGTGGTAATATGGCTGTTCAATAGCTGTGGAGTTGTACCAAAAGGATCTAGTAGTAAAGTAAGATTTATCTTTTGGTAAATTGACTTCCATGGTCCAGTTTGTGCGCGTTAAAAGGTCGAGAACACCAATAAAACAGCTCACACTGCCATCGTCATTTTTTCTGGTGATGTAATCTACAGGCGTTACAGAATTGGGCGTATGACCGATGATGCCATAATTGGGTTCAATTCCTCCGCTGGTCCAGGGTCCTCGCATGGCTATATCCCTGAATTTTACTACGTGATTATCATAAATGAAGGATCTGCCTGTTGATTTTTCAATGGCCGACCAGATCTTTCCGCCTATTTCTGGCAGTATGGTTAGTTTAATGTATTCATTTTCCAGCTCTATTACTTTCCATTCCTTTTGAACCGGTGTGTCTGTAAATCCGTCGTAACGGAAATAAGGGTAGATGTTGGTAAAAGAGGGGATGGGATTGGGGTCTGAAAAGGGGTAGGTCGTGAATACTTTATTGTATTCACGGATGCTTGTATTTTCCTGTCCATAGGCATTAACTATTGCTATACATATTGAAAATGTAATGAATATTATTTTTTTCATGATGAAGGATTTTAATGTTATGAAACAGTTAATCGAACATAAGGAAAAAAAATAAAATTAGGGAGCTTGTATCAGAAATGATGATGAGTTCTAGAGCAACTTTTCGTAACAAAAAAAGCGAAGGCCTGGTCGTTTGGCAAGTCCGATTTCTCCGCTGAATGTGTATCCAAGCTTTGGAAAAAGAGCCCTTGTTGCCAGGTTTTCGCTATTCGTATCTACTCTGAGAATGTTGATTCCCGAAGACCGGGCTACTGATTCTGCCTGTTCCATTAAAGCCCTGGCAATGCCCATTCCCTGACAATCCGGATCTACAGCTAAACGGTGCGTTACAACAGCTTTCTCATTGATATCCCAGCCTGCATCGGCATACTCTGGATTCTGGTCATTGGTGATCGCTGAGACGCCAACAACATTGCCTGCTATTTCAGATACCCATAACTGGCCAATTGCGATGTCTTCAGCAAATACTTCGGGATTGGGATAGTCGGCGCCCCATTGAAAATTTCCTGCAGCACGCATAAGTGGTATTACTTTGCTTACTAGTTGCATGATTGCTGATATGTCTTCTGTAGTGGCTAATCTTATTGTCATTCTGCAAAGATAACAGAATGAAGAAAACTAAAAAAACCGCATGATGAATGCGGTTTTTTTAGATTAACTTTTCCGGGGTGAATTTTTAACCTTATAAGAGTTCATTGGTAGATGTAGAGCCTTTACTTTGAAATAACGTTTAAATGACTGAGAACAGGAAGATGAGCGAATGTTTTTTTAAAAAAAATTAAGAATGATTGAAAATGAATAAGGTTTAGAAAACTGAACAAACTGAATTAATGAGATTAATTGGTAATGTTTTATTTTCGATTTCGAGAGCGTTAATAAAAAGCGGGATGTTCATAATAGGGTGATGCCCGCTTTATTATTAGAGGGATATTGTAATATATCTAATACAACAGTCAGCAATTTTAAACCATTGTGTGATTTTATGATCTTATCACAAATCATAAAACTAAACTGGAAATGAGAAGATTACTATTGATCTTAATGTTGCTGCAAGTCTGTACGCAAGGTTTTACGCAGAAATTTGATGCCAGGCGCCTGGAAAATGAGGTTAAACAAACCGGTCAAAAAGCATTTGCATCTGCTGTTTTAATAAAGCCATACGATACACTTTCAAAACGGGTCTTAAGTGGCATGTTTAGTGGGGTGGTAGTCGACGCAGAGGGTTATATTTTATCAGCAGCCCATGCAGTAAGGCCTGATAGAATCTATCAGATCTATTTTCCGGATGGCAAGACATTTTTAGCTAAGGGACTAGGCAGAATTCCTGCCAACGACGCAGCAGTCTTAAAGATTATTGAAAAAGGGGTATGGCCATTTGCAGAGATGGGGTGGTCCGGTTCTTTAAAAAAATATGAACCTTGTATAAGTATCGCATATCCGGGTAGTCTGCCTCAATTGAAACCTACATTACGTTTTGGATATGTGGTCGACAAGAATGCAAAAAATGGTTTTATTCAGACCACTTGTTTGATGGAGCCCGGAGATTCCGGAGGTCCTGTGTTCGATTTACAGGGAAGAGTGATTGGACTCCACAGTCAGATCGAATTGGGGTTGGATGGGAACTTTGAAATTGCAGTAGATCTTTACAGAAAGTATTGGAAAGCGCTGACAGTTGCTAAAAGTTATTCAGAATTGCCCTCTGCCGACAGTTTGACTGCAGATCCAATGGCAGGTAAATTAAATTCAATAAGTGGGTTGGAAAATATGAACGACAATTTTTCTAAGCTGGAATATGTTATGGAACGCAGTAGTTTCACCGTGAAAAGTCAGCTTGACGGTAAAGAAATTACGGTTTTGGGAACGGTGTTTAATGCTGAACATTTTGCAGATAAGAGCGTGACCAGGGATAAAAGTTTTTTAGTAAGTAAAAGTTCAATGGTAGGCGACACACCTTTGGTTGTGATAAAAGCTGACAAAATAATTTCGGCCAGGATCATAAAACGGGACGAAGCAAATGACCTGGTTCTTTTGGAGATCAATGGCAAAATTAAAAATGGAGTTGATTTAAACGCAAAAAAAGACAGCATTGGTTTTAATGAAATAGGAAGATTTTTAATTTCTCCACATCCTGACAATTCCGGTCAGATTAGTGTATTGGGAAACACTGGCGTTAACATAAAAAGTGTTCCGAATTCAGGTTTTTTAGGGGTTACAACAGAATTAAAAGATGGCCAGATCGTGCTTACTACACTTCAACGCAGGAGTCCGGCAAGTTTGGCAATGTTGCGGGTCGGTGATCAGTTGTTGAGTGTTAACGGCAAAAGTATCCAGGATCCTGAAGACCTTGTGAATGAAATTCAGAAATTTAAACCCCAGCAAAAGGTTAAATTGCAAATTAAGAGGGGTGAAGAAGAGTTCATAAAGGACATTACACTGGCATCCCGGTTAAATGTAAGAACACATATCGCCGATCAGTTTACTGATGGTAAGAGTGACAGAAGATTTGGTTTTGACAAGGTGTTTGTACATGACAGTAAGTTAAAACCATCTGAGTGTGGTGGACC
Organism: Pedobacter frigoris; assembly: GCF_005116445.1. Lineage (GTDB taxonomy): Bacteria > Bacteroidota > Bacteroidia > Sphingobacteriales > Sphingobacteriaceae > Pedobacter > Pedobacter frigoris. The sequence continues at coordinate 489,599 of NZ_SWBQ01000003.1, read as the reverse complement.
AGTATTTGATATGGATGGTATCTTTTATGGCGTAAATATTGCCAGATTTAGCAGAACCAGCAGCATTGCAGTGCCGACAAACATCGTTGCAGATTTTGTAAAACGCAGTTTAAAAACAGGCGATGCCAAAACCCAGATTAGCGAGCTCTGAGGCTTTATAAATTTAAATCAAACTTTCGATAGCCGGTATTTGTTGACTTATCCAAATATATAATGGGAATAACTCAAAAATGCTGATTATGAAAAACAGGAAATTGATCGAGGCTTTTTTCAGACAAAAATCTGATGGAATAGCACCAGTTGTTGCTTTAATTACAGGGCTTGCTGTTGGCGCTGTTCTCGGTGTGTTGTTTGCACCTGCAAGCGGTAAAGACGCACGTGATAAAATATGTGATGCAGCACTACGTTTTAGAGGCAGTGTTTCAGTTGAAGAAGAAGTTGTTGAGAACGATTTACGTCCTCCTGTCGCGCATAAAAAGCCTAAGTCGGATATCAAATCCATCATCCATGACGCGCATGTAGCGCATACCGAGCAGGGCCTGAGCTAGACGGTTGGAAAAGACAATCATGCGGAGCCAATTAGCAGTGAGATTACATTTTTTAAAGCAGGATTGCGATTCGACTCTTTCCAGATTACAGATAGTTCTGTTCGCTGAGGAATGTCTTTTAACTCGATAAACTTTATACGAAGATTGTATCCGTGTTGTAAAGAAGTAGGGACGATGGCTACCCCAAGTCCCTGCTCTACCAATTTAAATATGGTCAGTGCGCTTACTGATTTATGAAAAACTTTTGGTCTGAAACCTTTGTCTTCACAAATACCCATAATCAGATCATAATATTGCGGGCTATCTTCACTCGAAAAAAAGATGAAAGATTCCGCACTGAGTTGCCGGATGTTTTGAAAATTGGATGTATTGATAGGATGATTTTCAGGAAGCACCAAAGAAAATGAATCCTGAAATACCCGATGTTGAGCAATTCCATTGGGTACCCGTGGCAATCTTACAAAACCCAGATCCAACTTGTCCTTTTCTATGAATTCCAGCTGCAATTTATTAGGCATTTCTTCCAGAAGCGTCTGGATGCCCGGGTAATCTTTATTTAGCCTCAAAATCAATTCAGGGATCACATTTTGCGCAGCTGAACCGAGAAAACCAATTCGGAGTTCCGTTTCCTTACCCGCTCCGATATTTTCGAGGTGTTTTTTAATGGTGTCCAAATGGTTGAAGATAAAATCAACTTCTTCTTTCAGGTAAATCCCTGCTGTCGTTAGCTCTACTTTTCTTTTTGTACGGTCAAACAAAGGGACTTTAAAGATTTCTTCCATTTGCTGGATTTGCCTGGTCAGCCCCGGCTGCGAAATGAAGAGTTTTTCTGCGGCCAGGCGAAATTTAAGTTCTTCCGCAAGAACCTTAAAATATTTGAGGTGGCGAAGTTCTATTTGATAACTCATGGTTATTGATTGATGATCTAAATGGTATTTATAATTATCAAAAGTATGAATTACATTTGTTTGAATCATATTAAAAATAGCAGCGTGAATAAGATTTTTAAATACGGAGCCGATGTGCTTACAGTAAGCAAAGCTTTGGCAATCAGCAGAGGAACGACAAAAGGGATATTGAGTGAAGAGACCCGGGAAAATGTACGTAAAAGCAGTGCCATTGTGGACAAGATTTCACTTTCGGATAAAGCAGTGTATGGTATTAATACTGGTTTCGGGCCATTGTGTACCTCCATGATATCTACTGAAGACACCAAAAAGCTACAGGAGAACATCCTTAAAAGTCATGCTGTGGGAATTGGAGAACCCGTTGCGGAAGAAATATCAAAGCTGATGCTCGTATTAAAAATACAGGCCCTGGCTCAGGGATATTCTGGTATCCAGGAAGCCACTTTAGATCGTATGATCTGGTATTTGGAAAATGATGTTATTCCTGTTGTTCCAAAACAAGGGTCTGTAGGTGCGTCAGGTGATCTTGCACCATTATCTCATCTTTTTCTTCCACTTATTGGTCTGGGGAAAGTGCATCACAAAGGGGAGATTAAAGAAGCTGGTATGCTTTTAAGTACTTATGATTTGAAGCCTATAGCTTTAGGTGCCAAAGAAGGACTGGCATTGATCAACGGAACACAATTTATAGCTGCACATGCAGTAAAAGTGGTAGAACGTTTTCATAACTTACTCGCTACCGCCGATCTTACTGCAGCGATGATGTTGGAAGGATTGCTGGGGTCAGCAAAGCCTTTTGAACAAAAACTACATTTACTCAGACCTTATAAAGGTAACCAGCATGTTGCTGCTCATATCCGTAGCCTGCTTGCAGATTCTCAGATTGTTGTTTCTCACGCCAATTGTTCACGGGTACAGGATCCTTATTCTTTGCGCTGTATCCCTCAGGTTCATGGCGCTTCGCGAAATGCCTGGCTGCATTTGAAAGAAATGCTTGAAATAGAAATTAATGCTGTAACAGACAATCCGGTAATTTTTAGTGAAGACTTTACGGTAAGCGGAGGTAATTTTCATGGGCAACCGATGGCCATGCCATTAGACTATGCCTGCCTTGCCGCCTCCGAAATTGGAAATATATCTGACAGGAGAATTTATCTTTCTCTTGAAGGGACTACACCTGGGGTACCCAAATTATTGATGAAGGAAACCGGCTTAAACTCTGGCTTTATGATTCTTCAATATACCTCAGCTGCTTTGGCCAGTGAAAATAAGGGACTTTGTTTTCCGGCAAGCGCCGACAGCATCCCAACCTCTCTGGGGCAGGAAGATCATGTAAGTATGGGGTCCATTAGCGGACGTAAAGCCTTACAGGTAATTGAAAATGTAGAAAAAATATTGGGAATAGAATTGTTCTGTGCCGCCCAGGCGATGGATTTTCATGCCCCATTGAAATCAGGAAAAATAATCAATGCCATACATGAAGCTGTCCGCAAAAAAGTGAAGCACCTGGAGCAGGATCAAATTATGTACGATGTGATGGAGGCTACTATTGATATGGTGAAAAATGGAGAGCTGCTACAAATTGCAAAAGCAACAGCTGCCGCCGAAAACCTAAATTACACCACTGAATTTAGTACTTACTTTGAGGAGTTTTAATGTCGGGACTAATGAATTTTAAAGAACAAATCTTACAGGGAATTCCAGAGGTTTTGCCTGCAAAAAAAACATACGATACAAATATCAATCATGCGCCGGTTCGTAAAGATATTTTAACTTCGGATGAAAAGAAGCTGAGTTTGCGTAATGCGCTTAGGTATTTTCCGCAGGAGTGGCATGAAGAGCTCGCACAGGAATTTTTAGAAGAGCTGAAGACTTATGGCCGTATTTATATGTACCGTTTTAAGCCGGATTATTCAATGTATGCCCGTCCGGTTCATGAATATCCCTTTAATAGTTTACATGCGGGTTGTATCATGCTCATGATCCAGAATAATCTGGATCCCAAGGTAGCCCAGCACCCGGACGAACTCATTACTTATGGCGGAAATGGTGGTGTGTTTCAAAACTGGGCTCAGTACCTGCTTACAATGCAGTATCTGGCCACGATGACGGACGAACAAACTTTAAATGTATATAGCGGCCATCCGCAAGGCCTGTTTCCATCTTCCAGGAATGCTCCCCGTGTAGTGGTCAGCAACGGAATGATGATTCCTAATTATTCTAAACCAGATGATTTAGAGCGATTTAGTGCGTTGGGTGTAACTCAATATGGACAAATGACTGCTGGTTCCTATATGTATATCGGCCCGCAGGGAATTGTACATGGTACAGCGATTACCCTAATGAATGCATTCAGGAAAAAATTGCAGCCTGGTGAAACACCTGCCGGCAGAATATTTCTAACAGCAGGGCTGGGTGGGATGAGTGGAGCACAGCCTAAGGCAGGAAACATTACCGGTTGCATTACTGTATGTGCTGAAATTAATCCAGATGCAGCCAGAAAGAGAAAAGAACAAGGTTGGGTAGACGAACTGATTGACAATTCGGATGTACTGGTGCAACGCGTTCTTCAAGCAATAGCAGCAAAAGAAACAATATCCCTGGCTTACATAGGTAATGTGGTAGAAGTATGGGAACGCTTCCATAAAGAAAACGTTAATATTGAAATTGGTTCCGATCAAACTTCCCTGCACAATCCATGGTCGGGAGGATATTATCCTGTAGGTCTGAGTTATGAAGAGGCCAATCAAATGATGGCTGAAGAACCAGAGCAATTTAAAGTTAAGGTTCAGGAATCTTTGAGAAGACATGCGGCATCTATCAATGCTCATGTAGCTAAAGGGACGTATTTTTTTGATTATGGGAATGCCTTTTTACTGGAATGCGGCAGAGCAGGTGCTGATGTGATGGCCATCAATGGGAAAGATTTTAAATATTCATCTTATGTACAGGATATCCTGGGGCCAATGTGTTTTGACTATGGTTTTGGTCCTTTTAGATGGGTATGTACTTCCGGAGATGAAAAAGACTTAAGCCTAACAGACCAACTGGCACTGGAAGTAATGGAGCACATAAAGGAAGAAGCTCCATGCGAAATTCAGCAGCAGCTGCAGGATAACATCACCTGGATTAAGGAAGCTGCACAGAATAAACTGGTAGTAGGCTCACAAGCCAGGATTTTATATGCAGATGCAGAAGGCAGGGAAAAAATAGCAGCAAGATTCAATGATGCAGTGAATAGTGGGCAATTATCAGCGCCGGTTGTATTGGGGCGAGACCATCACGATGTAAGTGGTACTGATTCTCCTTTTAGAGAAACAAGTAATATCTACGATGGGAGTAGCTTCACTGCAGATATGGCCATACAAAACGTGATTGGTGATAGTTTTAGAGGTGCTTCCTGGGTTTCTATCCACAATGGAGGTGGTGTAGGCTGGGGGGAAGTCATCAATGGTGGTTTTGGAATGGTATTAGACGGTACGAAAGAAGCTGATCAAAAACTTAAAAACATGTTGTTTTACGATGTGAACAATGGTATTGCCAGACGCAGCTGGGCGCGGAATATTGAAGCAAATTTTGCGATCAAGAGGGAAATGGAGCGAACGCCAAGCCTGAAAGTCACTTTGCCAGTTCTTGTAAATGACGATTTATTAAATGGCTTATTTTAGAGAGAACTCAGCTTGGAGCAGGATAGTTAAAATTCATTATTTACGCGGAAATGTCTTCCTCCAAACCTGGATAAGTTGTAATTTAAGTTTAGTGAAAAGATCCGGGTCTGTTGTTTATTACGGCTGTCAATAATCGTATTTCCTGAAACCATACGTGAGATATTATTGCCCTGTCCAAGAAGGTCATTGCCGCTTACAGTTAAACTCAGGTTTTTGTCTTTGAGGAAGTTTTTTCCAAGGGTTGTGTTGATGATAAAAGGATTCGAGTTCGCTAAAGCATAACCGTAATTGAGCCTTTTTGAAGTATTCAGATTAATGAAATAAGATTTGAATATCGTTAGCCGGCCAGACAAATTCATATTGATATTGCTAATATCCCGGATAGCCTGATCACCGGTTGGATCACTATGACTGGTGTTGTAATTAATCCCGGTATTCAATGTCAGATTTTTTAGTCTTAAGCTGCCATTAACAGAGGTGTTGAGGGTGATCGTTTTAAAAAAAGCAGGGGCACTGATCTGACCGATGCCTATAGGCTGATATTCAGAAAACCGGTATAGTGAACTGGCATTGTTGTTATTGGTTATGGTATAGCCGGCCTGTGTGTTCAAAGTGATTTTTTTGGTTGTCATGCTTCCTGCTAACCGCTGTGAGAAATTAATGCCTTTGCCAAAAACTTTGTTATTATTAAAGATGACTGCTCGATTCGAAAATCCCATTGAACCTGAATAGCTGACCGAATACTTGTTACTTTTAATCGGGACATGAAAGTTGTAATTGCCGCTAATCTGGTAATTCCCATCTACATTTTCGTAGCGTGTGATCTGTTTTAAGCTATTTAAGGTGTCGGGTACTAAAATTACATGATCTACAATCTCTCTTTGTGTAGCAGAGGCATTTATACCGACTTGTAAAGACCTGCCGGATTTGATGTGGGAATAATTGAAGCTTCCATTCATATTATGACTGAAGGAGGGCTTTAAGTCTGGATTGCCCACTATTATGTTTTGCAAACTTTGTGTATTTCTAATGGGTTGCAATTGCTGAATCGTCGGGTTATTATTAGACCCCTGGTAACTGATAGAAAGTGTTTTTCCTTTAGCTATCGTTCTGCCATAATTTAGGTTTGGCGAGTAGTTAAATGTATTGTTTTTTATTGTCCTTGTCAGCCTTAGGTCACGGTTAGTCATCATGTTAGGTCTCGCGTTGAAACCGAAGCTATACCGGTTCTTACTTGACCCATAGTTATAGTTGATGCCCAATGTCTGATTGAATGAAATGGTGTTGAAGGAAGTGCTTAGGGAATCTACAAAAGAAACTTCATTGGTCTTATTGTCGAAGACAAATGTAGACACTTCGTTCATAGACTGACTAACTGCTCCATTGTAGGAGAAATTAATGCTTTGTCGTCCAAGAGTATCTTTAGGTTTTTTCAATGCAATGCTGTAGTTAAAGCCAAAGTTCAAATTCTGGTTGTTGGATCTGCTATTCAAATCTCTGGTCAGAAGTGAATCTTTTAGGAATGCACCCGTATTCTTATCGTAATAAATTGTGTTTGTGCTGATGTTCTGATCCCTGCTATTCCCCGATAGTCCAAAGGAAGCTTTTGCTGAAAAAGAGTTCTTTTGATTCTTGAGTTTTTTTGATATTGAAAAGCTGGCGTTAACGTTTGGAGCGGAGCCATTTGAACGGTTGCTATTTTTCAGGTCTTGACGGATGAGACCATATTGATTGCTAAAAGATAAATTTTGATTGTCTGAATGGTTATAACCACCCATTACATATCCCTGAATGAAAAGCTTTTTGTTGTTATAATTTATATTCCAATTGATGTTGTGGTTGCTTCCGCCGTTTTCACCTTCGCGCTTGGAACTGTTGGTGAAGTTACCTTCAGGATTTATTGTCTCTGTGATTTGTTCATTTGAAAAAGCATTTGTATTGTTATTAAAACTATAAGAAAAGCCACTTTGTCCATTTTTGCCCATCTTGTCATTATGACTCAGTCCTATACCCAGAGATCTGCTGGTTCCGGCTCCGTTATTTGAGGTGCTGAGGTTTGCATCTGCGGAGCTTTGCCTGGTATCGTTCCATAAATTTATGCGGCCATTGCTGCCGATCATGTCATTGGTTCCTGCGTTGCTGGAGACGTTTCCAAATACACCTTTGTTCATGCCAGGCTTTGTAACAATGTTCAGCATTTTTATTGGTTCACCTATTTTGATGCCTGTAAAATTTGCCTCGTCGCCAAAATCGTCTATTACCTGAATCTTGGAAACAATACCTGCCGGGAGTCGTCCGATAAAATCTTTAACATTATTAGTGAAAAAATCCTTGCCGTTTATGCGAAGCTTGACCATGTCTTTGCCCATGGTTTTTACGTTGTAATTTTCGTCTATCTCCATGCCCGGAAACTGCTTCATCAGATCGGCAACATTATCACCCTCATTGACCTGAAATGCGGCGGCATTAAATTCAACTGTATCCTGCATGATCCTGACCGGATTAGGCTTGCCTTTGATCACAACTTCTTTGAGCATTTGACTGGACATTTTTAGCGTAAAAACTTCCAATCGCTTATGCTTTTCTTTTTCAGCAAAAGTATACTCAGCTTTCAGTCCATGATAACCCAACATGGAGACCTGTACAGAAAATTTGTCAGCATTGATTTTTGACATACTGAAATTTCCGTCATCATCGGTCTGCGTCGTCAACGTATCTTTACCAGTGATAATCATGACTTTAACACCAGGAATTGCAGTTTTTGTAGAGTCCATCACGGAACCAGAAACCTTGCGGTTAGTCTGAGCCGATAGTTTAAATGCATTACAGCATATAAATAAAAAGAGAATGAAAGCACAATTTTTTTTCAAGAGAGCAGGATTATTATATAGCTACTAAGGTAGTAATTTTACTCCAACTTATCTATTTTGCGCTGGATTACCTGTCGCTCCGCAGGTGTCTTCGCAAGTGCATGAGATTTCTCAAAATAGGTTTTAGACTTACTTTTATCTATATTTTTATAAATTTCTCCCAGCAGCAGAAAATAGAAATGGTTATTCTCAAGTTTTAATTTTTTTCCTTCTTTTAGCGCAGCTGCTGCTCCGTTTGCTTTATACAATGCAAATGTCCTGTTGAGCGCAACAGCCGGAGAGTAACTGATGATTAAAAGCTGATTGTAGAGTTGTAAAATCTCTTCCCATTTCTCTGCCGTATCTTCTTTTATAGAATGGTGGTAAGCAATCTTAGCTTGTATGTGATAGGTGCTTAATTCCTCTCCTCTGGCAGAAAGATCCAGAAAATAAATGCCTTTACCAATCAATTCTGTATCCCAAAGGTATTCGTCCTGGTCCTCATATAAGATCAGTTCCCCTTCATTACTTTTTCGGGCATTAAAACGGGATGAATGGAAACACATCAGTGCAATTAGTGCATTTGTTTTAGGTAAATTGGTTTTTTCGTATTCAGTAAGCATTACGCCCAGACGTAGTGCCTCTATGCAAAGCTCTTTTCGGAGAATCTCATTCTGAGTTCTGGAATAATAACCTTCGCTAAAAAGGAGGTAGATGATATGAAGCACATTATCCAGGCGTTCTGCAATTTCATTTTCTGCAGGTAGTGTCAGTTGAATTTGCGATGTGCGTAATTTTTCTTTTGCCCTAAAGAGCCTTTTATTGATGGTTTCTTTGTTAGAGAGGAATGCCTCTGCGATTTCATCGATGCCAAAACCACAAAGAATGCGCAATGCAAGTCCTATTTGAGCTTCACTGGCTATTGCTGGGTTACAAATGGAAAAGAGCATCTGTAGCTGGCTATCCTTAATGTTTTGTTGTGAAAAGTTCAACTCATGAGGATTATCCTGTAATTCCTGGTTTGCGTTTATCTCAGGAATTACCTTGTTTTCAAAGATTTTATTTCTTCTGAAATAAGCTAGCGTCTTTTGCCTGGCGACAGTGTAAAGCCAGGCATTAGGATTTGCTGGTACCCCCTTTATTTGCCAGGTTTCCGTAGCGAGCAAAAATGTCTCACTTACTATATCTTCTGCTAATTCTATATGTTGCAGGCCAAATCGGTTACTGATTACAGCAACCATTTTAGAAAATTCCTGCTGAAATAAGTGTTTTAAAAAATCCTGTTCCATTCAAATAATTAAAGCAGCTGTCCGAAAGCTGCTTCTTTATTGTGTTTAAGCAAAAATGGGTCTTATTTCAACGCTGCCATCTGCTTCCAGGGCAGGGCAGCCATGTGCAAGTGTGGTTGCTTCATCTAAAGTATCAGCCGTAACCACAATAAAGCCCCCTAATCTTTCCCTGATCTCTACAAAAGGACCATCAGTAATAATGCCCCCTGGCTTAAGTACCTTGCCTGCCGGCTGTAAATGGGCACCATAATTTTTTAATTTTCCCTGTGCAGCTATACCGCCAATCCAATCATTCCATTTTTTATTTATGGTGACAATCTCTTCAGCAGACAGATTGCTTTGCTCAGAGCCGGCCTGACGGAAAACGAATACGAAGTCTTTCATTAGCATATAAATTTAATAATTGAAGTTATGAAATTTTATGCTGACCGACTGTATAACTGCCAGCAACAGTGCGAAAGGCAATATTGATGCGGTTATAGCTATTTATGGTTGTTATGGCCAATGTCAGGTCGATCAGTTCCTCTTCCGTAAACTGTTTACGGGCACGTTCATATACCTCATCAGCAACATTACCATCTCTTATCCTGGTTACTGCTTCTGCCCACTCCAATGCAGCACGTTCACGGTCAGTAAAAAGGGGAGCTTCTCTCCAGGCATTCAATACATAAAGACGCTGTTCTGTTTCTCCTATTGCACGCAAGTCTTTGGAGTGCATATCCAGACAGTAGGCGCAACCATTGATTTGCGATACCCTGAAATAAATCAAGTGCAAAAGTTTTTGTTCAATTGAAGCTTTCCCGAGATAGGCACCAATACCATACATTGCTCTCATTGCGTTCTGGCCTTTTTCAAAGGCATTAATTCTCTGTTCCATTTTGATTATTGTTTTATACTACAATAATGTTTGAGGAACAGGGAATTGGACACCAGACCTAAAATATACTTTAAAAAAATATAAGACTCTGATTGTCAGATAGAAATTTTTGCTGTTTCGGTTTTAGAACTTATATAAAATGATACAGGAATACGACTTCTCCTGTGTATGCTGGTTTGGGCTGATCTTTGATTACAAGGGTGGCTTCGATAATAACCTTAGTCACACCCCTTAAATTTGCAATTGAAGTAAGTTTAGCTTTTAGTTGAACATCATTATCTACCAGGACAGGTTGTCCGAATTTGAAATTTTCAATGCCATAGTTTATTTCCATTTTGATGTTGCGGACGTCTGCGATCTGCTTCCATAAATATGGGATTAATGATAAAGTCAGGTAGCCATGAGCGATGGTAGCTTTAAACGGGCCTTCATTTTCGGCCTTTTCCTTATCTACATGTATCCATTGATGATCTAGTGTAGCATCGGCAAATTTATTAATCTGTTCCTGATCTATTTTATGCCAATTAGAAACACCTAGTTCTTTGCCCAGGTGCGATTGGTACTCTTCGAAATTATTGATTACAAGCATATATTTATATATCGGTTAAGGACAATTTAGTACTATTTTATACGCAAAACTTCCTTTGCGCATCATAAGCATCAATTGTGCCAGATTACAATATGGCAATTTTTCATGGAATTAAAAGAAGTTTTTGATCTTAAATCTCCTTTTGGATTCAATGGGCAGGGTTTTAAAATGCTGGAAGGAATATCCGGACTGAAAAAATAGTGTACAAATTAAATTCGAAAAGATTATAGCGGTATGGCAGAAAATTAAGTAATTAGCGAAGCAATAAGCACATCCAAAAATTATGTTCCAAAAGATCGAATACGTTAAAAGAAGAACATTGCTTTCCACAACTCTGGGATCAGGCATTATTCTGTTTATGGGGAATACCGAAAGTCCTATAAATTTTTTACACAATACCTACCATTTCAGGCAGGATAGTACTTTTCTATATTATTTTGGTATACAACAATCTGAACTTGCTGCGGTAGTCGATATCGATAACGATAAAGTCATCGTTTTTGGTGACGAAATGAGCATAGATGATATTGTTTGGATGGGGCGTCAAAAGACGCTACAGGAAAAGGTTTATGATTCAGGACTTGCTGAAGTGCTTCCGCTGTCTGCACTTGAGCGTTATATTAAAACAGCTCAAACAAAGGGAACCACGATTCACTTTTTACCACCATACCGAGCTGAAAATGCCATTAGAGTTGCTGATCTGTTGGGGATTAATATACATAGCGTAAGTCGGGAGGCCTCAATACCTTTGATTAAAGCAGTGGTGGCCCAGCGGTCATTGAAGTCTGAGGCTGAAATTGTTGAACTAAATAAAGCGGCAGTTATTTCTGCAGATATGCATCTTTTAGCCATGAAGATTGCAAGACCTGGAATGAAAGAAAGCGAGATAGCGGCAGCCATACATCAGGTGGCATTGAGTCAGGGTGGAAATATTGCTTATCCAATTATTTTCACCATAAATGGGCAGATACTGCACAACCATTATCATGGAAATGTGCTTAAAGATGGTGATTTGGTGCTCAACGATTCTGGCGCTGAAACCGAATTGGGGTATGCAGGTGATTTAACACGTACGTTCCCCGCCGGAAAAACTTTTAGCAATGTCCAAAAAGATATTTATACAATTGTTCTCAATGCCTATCATAAAGCTGTTGGCGCGTTGCGCCCTTGTACGCGTTATTTAGATGTACATAAGATGGCCTGCCTTGAGCTGGCAGAAGGACTGAAAGCTATTGGTCTCATGAAAGGAGATATGGAGGAAGCTGTTCAGCGAGGTGCGCATGCATTATTCTTTCAATGCGGAACCGGTCATATGATGGGTCTGGATGTACATGATATGGAGGATCTTGGCGAGCAGTATGTCGGCTATAGTGACGTCTTGTTGAAGAATACAGAACAGTTTGGTCTTAAATCATTGCGTTTGGGTAAAGAGCTTGAAAAAGATTATGTGTTGACTGTCGAACCTGGTATCTATTTCATTCCGGAACTGATCGATAGATGGCACTCCGAAAGCAAATTTTCCGAATATATTAACTATGATCAGGTACACGAATACCGCTCATTTGGCGGCATTCGTGTAGAAGATGATTTTGTAATAACGGCAGATGGATCTGCAATGCTGGGAAAACACCTAGCTCTGTCAATAGAGGAAGTAGAGGCATTAAGGAATTATAGTTTGTAGATGTAAGATAACTTCTTCTATTTTATTGCTTTTGACCGGATCCAGTCCTTTTAATTTGATGGGAAGGGCAATACCTATTTCATAAATAGTCGATACGTAATCCCACTATTCAATCAACCAGTGGGTTGATAAATGTGGTCTAAATGGTGCAACATCCAGATCTCTGAAACAAATCATTTAAAGCGGTGTTGTTAGGAAATCACATATTAGGGCTGCTATAATTATTATTAACTATTCTTAAAAATATGACTTCAATAGACTGGAACAAATTCTTTATAGGTGAGGAGGATTGGGAGTTTCTTTTAGAAATATCCCTGCGTACCATACTGATGTATTTTATCATACTGATCGGTTTACGGCTCCTGGGAAAACGGGGTGTAAGGCAGCTTTCGGTTTTTGAACTCGTTGTGATCATCAGTTTGGGATCTGCAGCCGGTGATCCTATGTTCTATAAGGAAATCGGACTTCTATTCCCCATTGTCATATTCGGTATTATAGTAGGCGCTTATAGATTTACAACTTATCTGATGGCCAAGAGTACAAAGATCGACGATCTTGTCGAAGGTAAATGTGTCTATTTCATTATTGATGGCGAATTTTCGATAAAAGAATTTAATAAAGAAGGCCTCGCGCAGGATGAGTTCTTCTCAGAACTGAGGCAGCAAAGTGTTTCTCATCTTGGCCAGGTTGAGACTGCGATATTAGAGACTTCAGGTAATTTGAGTATATTTTTCTATCCGGATGAAATGGTGAGGTATGGATTGCCAATTATGCCAGCGCTGTTTGACAAGGCGAGTGAAGAGATTCTTGAAAAGGGAAAATATGCCTGTTCGCATTGCGGGAATATTTTGCAAATGAATCCGGTAAAATCACATCAATGCGATAAATGCGGTCATAAGAAATGGGTTAAAGCATTGAATAGTTGCAGAGTCCGATGATTTATTTATATCAAACAATTTAACTCCCTGATTTTATGGAAAACTTTACTATGTTGCAATTTTTTGAATGGTATTTCCCAGCCAATAGTAGTTTGTGGAACCATTTTAAAGATCAGGCTCCGCATCTGAAAGGTCTTGGGATAGATACCGTGTGGCTGCCTCCGGCACACAAAGGTACTGAGGGCGCTAGGTCAAGTGGATATGATGCTTATGATGTTTATGACCTTGGAGAATTTGATCAGAAAGGATCTGTAGCAACAAAATATGGCACGAAGGAAGAGTTGATCGCTGCAATAATAGTGGGCAAACAATCAGGGTTGCAGATTTACGCTGATATTGTTCTTAATCATATGGGCGGGGCAGACGAAAAAGAAACCATTATTGCCAGAAAAGTGAATCCTGAAAATCGGAATGAGTTCATCAGCGAAGCATATGAAATTGAGGCTTATACAAAATTTACATTTCCAGGGAGAAATGGAAAGTACTCTGAATTTGTTTGGGATTTTCAGTGTTTTTCAGGTGTTGACTATGATGATGGAACCGGAGAAACAGCAATTTTTAGCATACAGAATGAATATGGAGAAGGATGGCAGGATGTACCCGATAAAGAACATGGCAATTACGACTATTTGATGCTATCTGATATTGATTTTCGCAATCCCAACGTAATGGAGGAACTGAAGCGATGGGGGAAATGGTTTTATGAAACGACAGGAGTAAATGGATTCAGGCTGGATGCCATTAAACACATGCCACACTCGTTTTATAATGAATGGTTGGATTATATGCGCGGGGAATTTAAGCAGGAATTCTTTACTGTAGGGGAGTATTGGGCACCGTATGATCTTCAGTCAATGATTAAATATATTGAAGTCACCGGACGCAGAATGTCTCTTTTTGATGCACCGCTACAGGCAAATTTCCATGAAGCTTCCAAATTGGGGAGTGGGTTTAACTTAAGTGAGATCTTGAAAGGTAGTCTGGTATCAGTTTATCCTGATCTCGCCGTTACGCTAGTTGAAAACCATGATACCCAACCACTTCAGTCGTTGGAAAATCCTGTGGAAGCATGGTTTAGGCCATTGGCCTATGCGCTTATCTTGCTTAGGACAGGCGGATATCCCTGTGTATTTTATACCGACCTTTATGGTTCAGAATATACGGATGCAGGTAAAGACGGTCAGGATCATAATGTCACCCTCGAAAAAATGGCGGATATAGACGTTATGCTTCAGGTCAGAAAGCATTTTGCGTATGGAGAGCAGTTTGATTATTTTGATCATCCAAACTGTATTGGATGGACGCGGCAAGGTGACGAAGATCATGAAAACTCGGGTTGTGCAGTTTTGTTGTCCAACGGCGAAGCTGCTCAAAAAATAATGCACATGGGGCCGAAGTTTGCAGGGAAAATCTTGAAGAACGTTTTATGTAATGAGCAGGATGGAGTCAAGATAGATGACAATGGTTATGGAGAGTTTACTGTAAATGGAGGGAAAGTTTCGATTTGGGTTTTAGCAGAAAATTAGATTTTTTGTTAAAAAATTGGCCGAAATACCCGATCTTTCATGCTTTAATGTAAAACTGGGAACAACTAGTCAAAATCCTTAATAATAGAGCATGCTCGATTGTAAAAAACTTTCTGATGCGCAGCTTGTAGACCTTTTGAAAGAATCAAACTACAAAGCTTACGACGAGATTTACAATAGGTATCATTACCTGATGATCACGCATGCCTATAAAAAACTTAAGGACGAGGATCTTGCTCAGGATGTAATCCAGGAAGTGTTTGCCAATCTTTGGGTGAAAAGAGAGAGTGACCTTACAGCAGTGAACCTGGTCGGTTATTTGTATACCTGTACCCGAAATAAAATACTGGATATCTTTGGCCATCAGAAAATCGAATCAAAGTACATTTCATCTTTTAGTGATTTTACGCTCAATAATGGTGTTGAAAATACAGATCACCTGGTAAGGGAAAAAGAGTTCAAGGCTTATATAGAAAAGGAAATTCAGGCTCTGCCTAAGAAAATGCGACAGATATTTGAGATGAGCAGAAAAGAGCATTATTCTCATAAGGAGATTGCAGAAATATTGAATACATCGGAATATAATGTTTCGAAACAAATAACAAATGCGCTGAAGATACTAAGAGCGAGATTAGGGATATATCTGTTTATAGTCTTAATACTGAATTATTTATCCTCCAAATAAATTATTTACTTAAAATCTTCCTGTTGGTCTATGGTTATCCGTTTTAGATTTAATTAACCCTCACTGATAATGCAAAAAGAAGAAGCAAAGCAATTATTATTAAGGTATGGCGCCGGAAATTGCAGTGAAGCCGAAAAGGCTTTGGTGGAGCGCTACTACGTGCTGTATAATGAGTCTGAGCCAGCTCTTTCGGAAGACAGAGTTGAGGAGCTTGGAAGACGGATTTATGCAAAACTTCCAAAATACGACGATCAAACAGCTGTAAGAAAGCTATGGCCGGCGTATTGGGTGGCTGCAGCTATTATAGTCGTATTAGGTATAGGTGTTGTATTCTATAAATTACAACAAAATGTAACGATTCCGGCTGATCAGGTAGTTAGTGCTTATGCAAATAAAGCTGTTCTGAAACTCGCGAGTGGGAAGGTTATCAATCTTTCGGATGCTGAAAACGGTGTGCTGGCTAGTGAATCAGGACTCGAAATTACAAAAATAAAAGATGGTGAAATTCTATATAAAATAACTGATGAGAAGTCTGGTATAGCATCTGTAGGTTATAATACTATTTCTACGCCTAAAGGCGGACAATATCAGATCTCTTTGTCGGATGGCTCAAAAGTATGGCTCAACGCCGCCTCCTCCCTCACATATCCCTCGACTTTCCCTTTATCCAAAGCCCGGAAAGTTACGTTGAGCGGCGAAGCCTACTTTGAAATTACCCGATTGAACGACAACAATCATGAGCCGGCTAAAGTGCCATTTGCTGTTGTAACGAAAGGGCAGGAAGTAGAAGTACTCGGTACTCATTTTAATGTCAGTGCTTATGGGGATGATCTTAACGTAAAAACCACCTTACTGGAAGGTGTAGTGAGAGTAGTGCCATCGCGGGATTCAGGTAAGACTTTAAGTAAAGATGGCATCGTACTACAGCCCAACCAGCAAGCGGTATTGACCGGTCATACTTTGGAAGTTAAAGAAATTGATCCAGATGAGGCAGTGGCATGGAAGAATGGTGAATTTATGTTCAGAAATGAACCTCTGGAAAATATCATGCGTGAAGTGGCCAGATGGTATGATATTGAAGTCGTTTATGAAAATAAACTCGTTGGTAAAGAGCTTTTTGGAGGTACGATTTCCAGATTTGGGAAGGTGTCTGAAGTATTGACAATGCTTGAATTAACAGGGGACGTACATTTTAAAATTGAAGGAAGAAAGGTTTTTGTGACGAAATAAGCAATTTAATAGCTAAATTGTGCTTATATGCGTTTGACCTTTTTTACCATGCTTTTGGGTTTGTTGCTGTTTGGGATGACAGCAAATGCTCAAAAAATTAATTATGTGCAAAAAGATGTATCACTGGTTCGCCTTTTTAAAGAAATAAAAAGGCAAACTGGCTTTAGTGTGGTTTGGAATGAGAAAAGGCTGGATGCCAATGCGTTGATTAATGCAAATTTCCAAAATGCTGACCTCCTAACGGTAATGGACAATGTCCTCAATAAGTATCCTCTGACTTATATTATTGCCAATAAAACCATCATTATAAAAGAAAAAGATCCTGTCACGGCAGAAAAAACTGTTGCAGGTAGTCTCATTGGCGTCAATGGTCTGGTGGTAAACGAGTTGGGGAATCCATTGGAAGGCGCTAACGTTCAGTTGAAAGGAACTGATCGGATGACTGTAACAGATGATGAAGGTAGGTTTTACCTCAGAAATGTTGAAAAAGATGCTGCACTTCTGGTGTCTTTTATGGGGTATAAAATCCAGGAAATAAAAGCTGTTGCGGATGCGGGAAGAATTCAACTCTTGCCAAGGGTGGATGAACTCAGAGAAGTTGAGATAGTAAATACAGGATATCAGAAAGTTCCGAAGGAGCGCGCTACGGGGAGTTTTGTGCAGATAGATACTGCACAGCTGAATCGCAGGGTGAGCACCGATATTTTAAGCCGGCTGGAAGGAATTACCAGTGGACTGTTGTTCAATAAGAACACCTTGAGCAGTAATTCAGGGAACCTGGATCTGTCTATTCGTGGTAGAAGTACTATTTATGCCAACGACCAGCCGCTGATCATTTTAGATAATTTTCCTTTTAATGGTGATTTTAATTCCATTAATCCGAATGATGTGGCGAGCATCAACGTGTTGAAAGACGCCGCTGCGGCTTCTATATGGGGTGTAAGGGCTGGAAATGGGGTGATTGTGATCATGACGAAGAAAGGAAAATATGGACAGGCTCTGAATTTGGGTTTCAATAGTAACTTGACGGTTTCGGGCAAGCCAGATCTGTCTTACAATCCGAATTATTTATCGTCTAAGGATTTCATTGATATAGAGACTTTCCTGTTTAACAATGGAAAGTACGATGTAGCACTAAACGATAAGGTAAATTATCCTGTGGTTTCGCAAGCAGTGCAGATATTGAATAGGCAGAGGCAAGGGCAATCGGCTGCTGAAACTGAAAAGCAGCTGGACGCACTGAGAGGTAATGATATTCGTAATGAAGAGTTAAAGTACTTTTACAGAAAGCCAGTTACGCAACAGTATTTTTTAAATGCCAGTAAAGGCACTGATAAATCCAGTCATTATCTATCCACAGGTTATGACAAATCTTTGTACAGTTTGGTAAATAATGAGAATAACCGATATACTATAAATACGCAGCATAGTGTGAAATTGCTGAAGAATCTGGAACTAAGCGCAGGCTTAAATTATATACGGAATAAGAGGATAGTTGATAGCACGATAGTTGGTACTTTATCCAGTTCAAACTTTACCCCGTATTATCAGTTTAAAGATGCGAATGGAAATCCGACTATTTTTGAAAGAAGTTACAGAGCGGAGTTTAGTGACCTGGCAAAAAGTAACGGTTTTTTGGACTGGAACTATGTTCCTTTGGATGAATTGAGTTTGCCGCCAACCAGTATGAAAGGAAATGACTTGCGCCTCAATGCTGGTTTGAAATATACCATTGTCCCAGGTTTAAGCGCGGAGTTGAAGTATCAATACCAAAAGATTATTAATAGTTCGGAGTTGATCAGTGGATTAGAGGCTCTTTTAACGAGGAGTTTAGTTAACCAATACTCAATTGTAACTGCTGGAAAAGTAATCGGATACAATATCCCTGTAGGTGCCATTCAATATCAGGCTACTGCAGAAGCAAAGGCCCAGAATTTCAGGGCGCAGTTCAATTATGAAAAGGAATGGGAGAAACACGGCGTTTCTGCGATTGCAGGCTATGAGCTTTCTGAATTTGATACCCAGGCTTATAAACACACCCGTTATGGTTATGATGCAGCAACAGGTAATTCAGTAGATGTGGATACGGTTAGTAATTTTAATCTTAATCCATCTGGCAGCGGTAAGATCAATGCTAGTACAGATCTTTTTGGTAGGCTGGACCGCATCCGTTCTGCCTTTGCAAATGTGGCTTATACTTATGATTATAAATATACTGTATCGGGCAGCGCCAGGATGGATGGCTCGAATTACTTTGGGGTGAAGACCAACCAGAAAAATGTGCCACTTTGGTCAGTAGGAGCTTTGTGGCACCTGGACAGGGAAGGTTTTTACAAATCGGAATGGCTACCGGTTTTGAAGCTGAGGGCAACTTACGGTTTTAACGGAAACCTGGACAAGAACAATACAGGGATTACTACATTTAAGTATAATGCATTAAATGCATTATACACGAATATGCAATATGCTGATATTTTGAATATTGGCAATCCGGAGCTAAGATGGGAAAAGATAGGCATTGCTAATTTTGGACTGGACTTTGGTTTGAAGAACCAGGTTCTTAGCGGAAGAATAGAATATTTTTTCAAAAAAGGTATAGATATGCTTGGGGATAAGTCCTTTCCATCTAGTACAGGATTAAGGATTTTAAGAGGAAATTACTCTGAAATGAAATCTAATGGCTTTGACATTACTCTGAACTCAAAGAATTTGGATAATAAATTGAAGTGGCAGACTAATTTCTTATTTTCTTCGGTTCATGATAAGGTTACACTTTATGATGTGGTGGAACCGAATAATGTTTATTACGTTGGGTATTATAACGCGAGTCCAGTATTGGAAAGGCCAGTTTACGGAATTTATAGTTATAAATGGGCAGGATTGGATCCTTTAAGTGGAGATCCTAGAGGATATGTAAATGGTCAGATTAGCACAGACTATGCGAGTATAGTGAATAAAACTAAACCGGAAGATCTGGAATATAATGGTGCAGCAAGACCTACTGTTTTTGGCGCCTTAAACAATACCTTTTCTTATTGTAAATTTACTTTGGGAATTAACATCAACTATAAAATGGGTTATTATTTTAGAAAGCCATCCGTTGACTATTTTCGTCTGTATGATAAAGCTTTGAGCAGAACTATGCATAGAGATTTTGTTGAGCGCTGGCAAAAACCAGGAGATGAAAACATAACAAGTGTCCCGTCGATGGGTAACTATAATGATGACAGTAGTAGAGACAGGTTTTATAATGGTTCTTCTGCAACCGTATTGAAGGGTGACCATATCCGTTTGCAGGACGTCAGTTTAAGCTATGATTTTGATGTAAGTAATTGGAAAAATATACCACTGAAACAATTTCAATTGTATATTTATGCCAATAACCTGGGTATGCTTTGGAAAGCAAACGGTGCTGGTTTAGATCCGGATTTGGTTCCTAATGCTGGTGAACGGTTATTGAATCCATTACCGAGGAGTTTTTCTTTTGGTTTGAAGACCAGTTTTTAAATAAAAGTGTAAATTATGCAGATAGGTTTAAACCGCATTTTAGGTTCTTTATTACTTTTATTGATCCTGCAATCCTGTGGAAAGGAATGGCTGGAAGCAAAACCAGATAAGTCACTAGTCGTTCCAGAAACCATAAAGGACTATCAATCTTTGTTAGATAATGCGGGATTATTTAATGCTGTTCAGGCTTGTGGTTTAGGTGAAATGGGGGCTGGGGATTTTTACGTTACAGATGCCAACTGGCAAAATGTTTCAACAGCTCAGGAAAGATCGGCCTATACTTGGGCTCCTACTTCAGGTTTTTATGGTGATGATATCAGTTTGGACTGGGGAAATGCTTATAAACGAGTACTGAATGCTAATGTGGTACTTACCGGTATTGAGAAAATAAAGATATTAGAATATGAACAACAGGATTGGAACAATGTGAAAGGAAGTGCGTTGTTTTTTAGGGCTTTTGATTTCTTCAACCTGGCCCAGGAATACTGTGTAGCTTATAATTCTACTTCTGCAAATGTAGATTTAGGTTTGCCACTAAGGTTGGATTATGATGTGAATATTAAACTGAAACGCAGTAGCCTTCAGCAAACTTACGATCGAATCGTTGCTGATTTGGAGGCAGCTGCTGGCCTTCTCGGTACAAAACCGCTATTTAAAACCAGACCATCTAAAGAAGCTGCCTATGCTTTATTGGCAAGAACTTATCTTTCAATGGAGAATTATGAAAGGGCCGGTCATTATGCCAATCTAGCCTTGCAAATTCAGGCTGAGCTGGTAGATTACAGTAAGTTGAATGCGAATGCTTCTTTTCCGATAGCAAGGTTCAATGCAGAAGTCATTTTTCACAGCACCTTTTATTATGGTATTTTTAATCCTTCTCGCATGAATGTAGTACCTGAGTTGTTTAATGAATACGTTGCAGCTGATTGTCGAAAAACCGTATTTTTTGGTCCAACAGGTTTAAATTTTAAGGGCAGTTATAATGGAGATAGAAGTCTGTTTGGAGGCTTAGCTACAAATGAAATGTACCTGATTCGTGCAGAAGCAAATGCGAGGGCAAATATATTGACAGCTGCGTTAACTGATCTTAATACTTTGAGACGGAATAGATGGAAAGGGATTTACACAGATTTGAATAGCACTGATCAGAGTGTTGTATTAGATTATGTTGTAAAGGAGCGAAGAAGGGAATTGTTGTTCAGGGGAGTCCGATGGTCAGATTTGAGAAGGTTAAATAAGTACAGCAAGTTTGCTGTGACTTTAAGCAGGACAATAAACGGAACAACCTACACTTTGCAGCCAAATGATAAAAGATATGTGTTTCCTATTGATGAAGAAGAAATTCACTTGAGTGGAAGTGAGCAGAACGAACGTTAAATAAAAAAGGCTACACACGTAGCCTTTTTTATTATGCAGTGATATTATAAGTCAGCATGACCACTATATACAGAACCAGTCTGGAAAGTAACTCCGCTGATTGGTAGTGCGTCTCCATCTGTCGGCGGCAAGTGAGTTCCTATATCCCATTGGGCTGAACAGGTATTGCCCCCCGGTGCGCACATGTCTCCTGAGTAATATTCATAGCCACGTGGATCATTTGCATTCGGATAGGACATATTTACCTTGTAATAAATGAGTACTGATCTTTTTTTAACCGTCGTGAATGCGCTGAAGCCAAATGCCAGGCCTGCCATTAAAATTCCTAATGCTACTTTTTTAATCTTGTTCATAATTGTGTTTTTTGTTTATTAATCCCCTTGCCGTATTTTTTTAGGCTACAGCATTTACCTGTTTTACATGTAAAATCTTTATTTCTTGTTTATGTTAATTCCTATAATACCCAAGGCTAAGAAGCCCAGATTAAACCAGATGTGTTGTTGCCAGGTCATCTTGCTAATTACACCTCCACAATGGCAGGGCAACTCACTTCCTGAAAAGACCATGTACATCAGGTAAGTAGTAAAGGCAAGCATGAGTATGAGAGATGCCCATAAGCCAGTTTTTCTTATGGTCGGGAAGATTAGTACAAGGCTGATGGCGATTTCAATGATAGGTATCGCCCATGCAACCAATAAACTATAACTCCCGATCAGTGGAGACTTAGCCAGCGTACTTGCAAATGATTTTATCGTCAATAGTTTGCTGGCTGCGGTGTACATAAAGAGTACTATGAATAAGTAAACCACAGTGTCAAAAATAATCTCCTTATTTTTTGTAGAGAGCTGAAAATGAATCTGTTTAATTGATGTTGTTCCCATGTCTTACATTTTTAGTGTTTTTGATTAATTCAAAGTTGCACTAGATTTTTGTTAAATAAAATGAACGATTCTGCCAAAAGATCTATCTGAGTTGTTGGCAGGATTGTATACCTAGAAGTACATATAAAACATTATTTTTGGTGCGGTCTACCTGGCTTGGTGGCATGCCAAAATGCTTCTTGAATGCCTTGCTGAAATAGTGCGGATCCTGATAGCCATTTTGTTTGGCTATTTCATAAATGGGTTTCTTTGTCTCGATCATCTGATGCATGCTGGCTTTCATCCTCGTCTTTATTACATGTTCATGGAGCGGGATCCCAAAAGCAAGTTTTGCGATCCTGGCTAAATTCCTTTCTGATACCATAAATCTCGAAGCCAGTTTGGGTAAGTCCTGTGCAATCTCTGTAGCAAAATGCTCTTCGATAAATTTTGCTATATCTTCCGCTTTCTGTTGATGATAGGTCTTCGTAGTCTTCTTAGAAATTAACTTGCTGTAGTATTTATTGAAGGTGTCATTTATAAAAACGTGGATGTCTGCATCAAGATCCAGGTGACTCGTCTTTTGATCCAGTTTACCAAGTGTTTTAAAAATGCTGCTTGATAATCCCGAGTGAGGTAGACTGAAGTATTGATCTGGTGCGTTTTGAAAATGAGTGATCAATGGCTGCATTTCCGGCAATCTTTTGCACTTTCTCATGGTCCAGTCGATACTAAAAGTGAGAATCAGGATAGCATGGTCACCCCGCGGTATATTCTTTTTGTAATCGCCTGGCGGACTGTAGCAGAGATGACTGCCCTGGGCTGTCACGAACATCAGGAATGAAGGTTCGCTGACAGAGAAGTTGATGACCGAGTCGGAGGTTAATGAATATTCAAAAAGTTCTATGTTTGCGAGGTAATGCGCAATAGACTGAATGAGGATGTTCCCTTCGTTGATTTTAATCCTGTTTGCATCGGCCCATTTTAATGGCAGTTTGCAGAAATGTGGAAGGCAATCAAAAGCCGTAGCTTCTGCTTTAGCAGAAACTAAATCAAGTTTGATGTTTGAGTACATTGTTAAAGCCCCTATAGTTTTTAAAATCCCTTTAATGTAGGATAGGTTTATGGGCTTTAAACGAGAACTTTAATATGAATATTTATTTAAATCTTACTTAAAAATGCTTTTTCTTAAAAACAAGGTAAAAAAAATCCGGTATTCATAAGAATGCCGGATTTAAATGTTGAGTTAACTCATCTTATGCTTGTTTTTCTTCTAACCATTTTCTGGCATTTACAAATGCTTCCATCCATGGTGATACTTCATCTTTACGTCCCTGAGGATAGTTTGCCCAATGCCATTGGAACAATGAACGTTCTATGTGTGGCATCATTACCAGGTGACGGCCAGACTCATCGCACATCATAGCAGTGTTATAGTCAGATCCGTTAGGACTGGCTGGATAGCTCTCATAAGCATATTTAGCTACAATGCGATATTTGTCCTCAGCATATGGCAATTGGAATCTTCCCTCACCATGTGAAACCCAAACTCCCAGCGTGCTTCCTGCAAGTGTTGAAAGCATTACAGAATTGTTTTCCTGTAAAGTAAGCGAAGTGAAAATACTTTCGTGCTTATGACTTTGGTTATGAAGCATTTTTGGTTTTACTTCATGATCTTTGTTGATCAATCCCAGCTCTACAAATAACTGACACCCATTACATACCCCAACTGAGAGTGTGTCCGGACGGTTAAAGAAATTCTCCAGAGCGATTCTGGCTTTTTCATTGTACATAAAAGCACCGGCCCAGCCTTTAGCAGAACCTAAAACATCTGAATTAGAAAAGCCACCAACAGCACCAATAAATTGAATGTCTTCCAGTGTTTCTCTGCCAGAGATGAGGTCAGTCATGTGCACATCCTTTACGTCGAAGCCTGCCAGATACATGGCATTTGCCAGCTCGCGTTCAGAGTTACTTCCTTTTTCACGGATGATTGCGGCTTTAAGTCTTGGTTTACTGTTGTCAATAATCGGTTTTTTACCATCAAACTGAGTTGGGAAAGTGTAGTTTAATACATGATTCTTATAGTTTTCAAAACGTTCTTTGGCTTTTACAGGACCACTTTGTTTGATGTCAAGCAAGTAAGAAGTTTTGAACCATATGTCACGTTGTTCGTCGATGTTTAAATTATAGCTGATATCGTTGTGTACGATACTTAATGTAGGGTCTGAAGTCACATGACCTAAGTGATGGAAAATGATGCCATTTGATGTTAATACGTCTTCCACATCCTTGCCTGCCTGAAAGACAATACCAATGTTTTCTGCATAGAGCGCTTTCATCAGATCAGGTTCCCCTAAAGAAGACAACTTGATGAATGCCCCCAGATTGCGGTCGGCGAAACACATTTCCAATAGTGTAGTGATTAAACCACCGCTTCCGATATCATGACCCGCAGTGATTTTTTCTGCTTTGATCAATTCCTGGATCACATTGAATGTCTTTTTAAACTGCGCTGCATCCTTCACGTCAGGAGTTTCAGAACCAACTTTGTTCATTACCTGTGCCAGGGATGATCCCCCTAATTTATAACTGTCATTAGACAGGTTAATGTAATAGATATCTCCGCCATCTTTTTGTAATACCGGCTCTACAACCTTGGTAATGTCGTCACAGTTTCCTGCGGCAGATATGATTACAGTTCCCGGCGCAATTACATCCCCATCTTTATATTTTTGTTTCATTGACAGGGAGTCTTTTCCCGTCGGGATGTTGATTCCCAGTTCGATTGCGAAATCTGAACACGCTTTTACAGCTGCGTACAGTCTTGCATCTTCACCTTCATTTTTACATGCCCACATCCAGTTCGCAGAAAGTGAAACACTTTTTAATCCATCTTTTAAAGGAGCCCAAAGTATATTTGATAAAGACTCTGCGATGGCAATGCGGCTACCTGCTGCCGGATCAATCAGCGCAGAAACTGGAGCATGCCCTATTGAAGTAGCAATACCCTCTTTTCCCTGAAAATCCAGTGCCATTACACCACAATTGTTTAGCGGCAATTGTAAAGGACCTACACATTGCTGTTTAGCCACGCGTCCGCCTACACAACGGTCAACCTTATTGGTCAGCCAGTCTTTACACGCAACAGCTTCCAGTTGTAAAACTTGTGATAAATAACTAAATACAGTACTTTCATTGTTGTCATAAACCAGCGGCGCATAATTTTGCGTAATGGTTTTATCTTCCATTACCACTTTAGGAGAACTGCCAAACATATCTTTCAATTCAAGATCCATGGGCTTCACACCTGTAGTAGCAGATTCAAAAGTGAAACGGTGATCGCCTGTAACGGTACCTACAGTATACATAGGTGATCGCTCGCGGTCGGCAATTTTCTGAAGTGTATCTATATCTTTTTGGCCAATCACCAGACCCATACGTTCCTGTGATTCATTGCCTATAATTTCTTTTGATGAAAGGGTAGGGTCTCCTACAGGAAGTTTATCCAGGTCAATTTTTCCACCGGTTTCTTCAACGAGTTCTGAAAGACAGTTTAAGTGACCACCAGCACCATGATCATGTATAGAAATGATCGGGTTGTGATCAGACTCCACCATTCCTCTTACTGCGTTTGCAGCTCTTTTCTGCATTTCAGGATTAGAACGTTGTACTGCGTTCAACTCAATCCCGGTGCCCAGAGCACCTGTGTCGGCAGATGAAACTGCTGCACCACCCATACCGATTCTGTAGTTTTCGCCACCCAGGATTACAATTTTATCACCTTCAGCAGGTTTGTGCTTTTGAGCCTGACTGGCTTTGCCGTATCCGACACCACCGGCAAGCATAATTACTTTATCGAAACCAAGTTTACGTGAATTCTCTTCATGTTCAAAAGTCAGTACAGAACCAGTGATCAATGGCTGTCCGAATTTGTTTCCGAAATCAGTCGCTCCATTGGAAGCTTTGATCAGGATGTCCATTGGAGTTTGGTATAACCATTGTCTTTCTTCTACACCTTTTTCCCAGGGACGGTTTTCTTCAAGACGTGATAAAGCTGTCATGTAAACTGCCGTACCAGCCAGAGGTAGTGAACCTTGTCCACCAGCCAGCCTGTCTCTGATCTCGCCACCAGAACCGGTAGCAGCACCGTTAAATGGCTCTACTGTAGTAGGGAAGTTATGTGTTTCAGCTTTTATTGATATGACTGATTCAAAATCACTTAGCGTATAGTAGTCAGGTACATCTGCGCGTTTTGGTGCAAACTGCTGAACTTTAGGGCCTTTGATAAAGGCAACATTGTCTTTATAAGCAGAAACAATATCATTAGGATTTTCTTCAGAAGTTTTTCTGATCAGTTTAAACAGAGAGGTAGGTTGCTCAACACCGTCGATCACAAATTTGCCATTGAAGATCTTATGACGGCAATGCTCTGAGTTTACCTGAGAGAAGCCAAATACTTCTGAGTCTGTAAGTGGTCTTCCTAATCTGTCTGCAAGGGAATTCAGATAATCAACCTCTTCATCACTTAAAGAGAGGCCTTCCTGTTTATTGTATGCTGCGATATCTGTAACCTGAAGAATTGGCTCAGGTTTGATGTTTATAGTATATATACTTTGATTTAGTGCTTCGTACTTTTGTGAAAGCATTGGGTCATAGCCAGAGAAATCTGCTTCAACTTTGTTGAATTCTTCAATACGGATGATACCCTGTATATCCATGTTTTGGGTGATCTCCACTGCATTTGTACTCCATGGTGTTACCATTGCTGCACGAGGCCCAACAAAAAAATCAGTTAATGTTGTTTCTTGTTGTAGTTTCGCGCCGCCAAACAGCCATTCTAGTTTTGTAATATCAGTTGAGGATAGTTCTCGTTCTATTTGTAAAGCGAAAACCGTATTGGATGGGCTTAAGAAGAAATAAATCATGCTTTTTTTTTGAAGATGCAAATTTAGTGTTAAAATTTTAAAACACCGACGTTAGTATGCAATATATCAGCGCTTTTTTAACTTTGTCGGAATCTGATAGATATGGGAAGCGTTTTTAAGTTCAAACAGTTTGAAGTAGATCAGGACGGTTGCGCCATGAAAATCAATACCGACGGTGTGATACTTGGTGCTACAGCCGTGCATAATAGTCCCAAAAGGTTATTAGATATAGGTACAGGAACAGGGGTAATTGCCATGATGCTTGCCCAGCGTTTTCCTGATGCTTTTATTGATGCTGTAGAAATAGACGAGTCAGCAGCTATAGCCGCAACCCGTAATTTTGAAGCGTCGGCGTTCAATACGCGTTCGGTTGTTTACCATTCAGATATCAATTCTTATGTCACTACTTCGAGGTATGACCTGATTGTTTCCAATCCGCCTTATTTTGTAAATGACTTAAAAAATACTGAGCAAAGAAAGACCATTGCCAGGCATGCAGATGAAACTTTTTTTGAGGCATTGCTGGCTAAAGTGGCAATGCTCCTGAACGAAGATGGAAGTTTTTGGATGATTTTGCCGGTAAAACAAGCAGATTTTATAGTCGAAAAGTCTTTAGAATATCACCTTGCTTTACATCGGCAGATTAATATTTGTTCAGATGAACGCAAGCCGGTGATCAGAAAAGTAGTTTGTTTAGGTAAAGCAGCGAATGAAAAAGCACAGGTGGTTGCCGAGACTTTTTATATCTATGAAAAGGAAGGTGTTTATACAGATGCCTATAAGGCATTGCTGAAAGATTTCTTCCTCGCTTTTTAGTCCTGATACCTATCTTTATGTATAGCTTTGCTGTATAAAATATTTAAAATTGATCAATATAGGCTTACTTTCTGATACGCATGGATTTTTAGATGATGCGATTTTTAGACATTTCGATGATTGTGATGAGATCTGGCATGCTGGTGACTTTGGTCCGGATGTCGCTGAGCGGCTTGCTGATTTTAAACCTCTAAAAGGGGTTTACGGAAATATCGATGGCAAAGAAATCAGGAATGTGTATCCAGAACACCTAAGATTCAACTGCGAGCAGCTGGATGTATGGATGACCCACATTGGCGGTTATCCAGGAAAGTATGCACCACAGGTAAAGGGTGAAATATACACTAAGCCTCCAAAATTATTCATCTGCGGACATTCACATATTTTAAAGGTGATGTACGATAAAAAAATTGATTGTTTGCATATAAATCCAGGTGCTGCCGGAAATTCAGGCTGGCATCGGGTGAAGACACTAATTAAATTTTGTGTTTCAGATGAAAAAATACATAACTTAGCCGCCATAGAAATAGGTAATAGATAACGTATAAAATACACTAAGTATATGTCGGGCATCAAAACATTAGGTCAGTTTATCATCGAAAAGCAGGCTGATTTCCCTTACGCCAAAGGAGAGCTTTCAAGATTATTAAGAGATATAGGCATAGCAGCCAAAATTGTAAACCGTGAGGTGAATAAGGCAGGCCTTGTAGATATCTTAGGAGCAGCAGGGACTATCAATATACAAGGTGAGGGTCAGCAGAAATTAGATGTGTTTGCGAATACGCAGTTTATCAGCGCTTTGACAAGCGGGGGAGAGTGTTGTGTGGTAGCTACCGAAGAAGAAGACGACCTTGTGCAGATTGACTCTCCGGTTTCAAAAAATGCCAAATACATCGTGTGTATAGATCCTTTGGATGGTTCATCAAATATAGATTGCAATGTAGCTATCGGTACTATCTTCTCTATTTACCGGAGAAAATCGACAAACGGAGAAGCAACTTTGAATGATGTGCTACAAAAAGGAACCCAACAGGTAGCTGCGGGTTATGTGATCTATGGCTCGTCGACGATGATGGTTTACACCACAGGTAAAGGGGTGAATGGCTTTACGCTTGATCCTTCCATCGGAGAGTTTTGTTTGTCGCACCCCAACATGAGATTGCCTGAGCATGGAAGTATCTATTCAATTAATGAAGGAAATTATGTTCATTTCCCTGAAGGGGTAAAAAAATACCTGAAGTATGCACAGGTAGAAGACAAAGAGACAAACCGCCCTTATACATCCAGATATATTGGTTCTATGGTGGCTGACATTCATAGAAACCTGATTAAAGGGGGGATTTATATTTATCCTACAACATCCGCTTCACCAAAAGGTAAACTGAGATTGCTTTATGAATGTAATCCGATGGCTTTTATTGTTGAGCAGGCAGGTGGTGTTGCTTCAGATGGTTTCAACAGAATATTGGATATAGAGCCTACAGAATTACATCAGCGGACGGCAATATTTATTGGATCAGAGCAAATGGTGAGGACTGCAGAGCAGTTGATGGCTGAATTTTCTCCTGAAAAAAATGTAAAAGCTGTTTCTGAAATTGCAACAGATCAAAAACTGGAGCAGTTAGGTGTAGTAGGTGGGATAGATTAATTAAAGCAGAGAAGGTTTATTCTTTTCTGCTTCAAACTGAGCATCAATGCCTAATGCGGCGCGGTTTTTAGAAGCGGCTACAGCAAGCTGATCACAACGTTCGTTCTCAGGATGATTGTTGTGCCCTTTTACCCAGACAAATTTCACATGATGCTGTTTGTATATATTTAGAAACAGCATCCAAAGGTCTTTATTCTTTTTACCTTTAAATCCGGTTTTCAGCCAGCCAAATACCCATTTTTTTTCTACAGAATCAATTACATACTTGGAATCAGAGAAGATGGTTACTTCCTGCCCCGGAGTTTTTAAAGCATTCAAACCAACGATAACAGCCAGTAGCTCCATGCGGTTATTGGTGGTCATCCTAAAGCCTGCGCTCAACTCTTTATAGTGCGAACCAGAGCGTAAAATTACACCATATCCACCTGGTCCAGGATTTCCGCTTGCTGCTCCGTCAGTATAAATTTCAATCATAATCTTTAACAAATCTAGGTTTTTAAGCTATAAAAGCAACTTTTGTAAGCGTATTTGTTGAATGGCTAAAATTAAATAGGCTGAAATTTAGGTGATTAAAAGAAATTGTTAATCAAAGTTTAAAATTATTTGAATAAAATATTTTTAATCGTACTTTTGTAGCGTTGAAAAACACATGGTGGTTTTAGCTCAGTTGGTTAGAGCATCGGTTTGTGGTACCGAGGGTCGTGGGTTCGAGCCCCATATTCCACCCTACTAAAATTCAACTTAGAAGCCTATTGCGGATAACACCGGAATAGGCTTCTTGCTTTTTACGAATAAGCGTAAGTTCATTGTACTAAATGTACTTTCACAGAAATATATAAGTGATTGGTTTACAATATCTCAAATACGATAATGTAATGCTACTTCGCCATTGGATATTGTATTTGTTTCTATAAGATGAAGCTTTTTCTTTTTGCCTGGAGTTGAAAACAGCGGAACTCCCGACCTGAAGAAGACGGGATTTATAAAGATCCAATATTCATCAATTAGATGTAAATCTGTAAGCAACTGACCAACTGCTGGACTTCCGAAAATGATGATGTCTTTTCCAGGTCCGCTCTTCATCTTTTGGATCGTCTCTGGTACATCACTGCTGATTACTATTGTATTTTCTATGTTTAAACTTTCCTGTGATTTAGAAAGCATAATCTTTGTTGCACTGTCATACCATTTGGCGAACTGGACTTCAGCTTGTGAAGAGTTTACATCGTCCTTTGCAATGGGCCAATAATCATTGAACATTTCATACGTAGTTCTTCCAAACAAAGCGGAATCAGAGCTTTTTATCAGCTCATTGACGAATTCAAGATGTTCACCTGCATTTTCGAACCAGTCCAGATTTCCGTTTGGTCCCGCAACAAAGCCGTCTATTGAGGTGTGTACAATTTGGATTATTTTTCTCATAGTTGACTATTTTTAATTAAAGATATAACTTTATTAAACACACGTGTCTGTTAAGTACAAGTCGTATGTATACTCTTCGCTTATCGACTAATCTCTGATACGGGACAAAATATAGAATCATAAATTTAAATTACTGGAAGAAAAAGCCAAGGGGATCCATTTATAAGGAGCTAAAGCAGATTATAATAACGAAACCAATTTTGTGAAGTTTACAGAGCAACTATTTGTTGAAAAACTGAATGCAAAAAGTAGATCACATTGGCAGCTAAAAACCGCAGAAAAGCTTCTTAAACAAAAGTGGTTTAACATTAATGAAATAGCCGAAAGACTGGACTTTACTGATGCAAGCCACTTTAACAGAATTTTCAAGAAGTACAATGGGAAAAGTCCATCGGCATTTTGATGCATAAATTTTCCGATATTGTTCCTAATTTGAAATTACAAGTAACTATCCATTAGGAAAAGCAATAAACGAATATGGTTATTTTTCGTATGCATTTAATTAAGCGAGTTTAACAGCACTAAAATGCAGCGCTTCGCTTAAATGATCTTACAAGAATAATTTGACAAGGGTAGATGAAAAAACTAAAAATTACAACAAATAATAATGGTTACCATGCCTTTAGGGTCCCTGTTTCTTCTGCCTATCAGCAAGTATTTACTCATTTTTATTTTGCAGAAAATAATACGTGCGAGACCATCACGAAAACCTTGTTGCCATCTTACCAAACCGTCCTGATTTTTAGTTTTGGAGTTGTCCCGTCATTCAATTCGGGGCAAAATACGCAAATAGAAGTAGAAAAATGTCTTATAATTGGTCCCATTAAGCATGCGTTTGAATACACTCTGCCTCCTGGTGCTGAGATATTGACAGTCAATTTTAAGGATGATGCGTTCTACCGTTTCTTTGGACACGCTACTATTGCCGAACATGTGCCCATCAATCCTGACGAACTGCTTAACGAAGACTGTTTTACGGTTTTGTGGCATGAACTAAATAAACTAGACAACACAGAAGACAGAGTAAATTATATCCTTAAATTTAGTGATCGTTACCTTATCTACCGAGATAAAGTTGCCGAACAATTGGCTAATTTTATCCAGAAATCTTTAAATCCCATTAAAGCTGTTGCTGACCTAAACAATCAAACGGAAAGGAATATCCAACTTAACCATAAAAAACATTTCGGTTATTCGGCGAAAGAGCTTTGCCGTTACCAGCGGTTTTTAAAGGCGATCGAGCTTATTGAAATTCTTATCACAAGTGCTTCCAAGATAGATTGGTTTGAAATCATTAGCGAATGCGGTTATTACGACCAAAGCCAACTGATCCACGATTTTAAACATTACATCAACCTCAGTCCCTCCAAATACCTCAAATTTCAACAAGATATTTGTAATCCGATGAGTTGATTTCGTTTTCTTACAATTATAGCCTGTAGCGGTATTTTACTTTTGTTTCATCAAATCAATAAAAAATAAAACGATGAAACAATTAATCATTTATGCCCATCCCAATCCCAACAGTTTAAACAGCCAATTTAAGGATACGCTTACAAAACATCTTGAATTGATGGGCAGCGAAGTAGTAGTTAGAGACTTATATCAGCTAGATTTTAATCCGGTACTTTCATTGGATGATATGGCTGGTCAGCGGGCTGGAATAGTATCAGATGATGTAAAGCAAGAACAGGAGTTTATCTCTTGGGCAGATTGCATCACCTTTATACATCCCATTTGGTGGACGGGCTTACCTGCAATGATGAAAGGCTACATAGACCGTGTTTTTAGCTATGGCTTTGCATACCGCTATGATAATGGCGTACATAAAGGTTTACTTGTAGGCAAACAAGTCATCATCATTAACACACATGGAAAATCCAATGCTGAATATGGGGCCATTGGAATGGATACTGCGCTTATCCTCACTTCCGATAAGGGGATTTATAGCTATTCAGGCTTGGAAATTAAAAAACATTTTTTCTTTGATGGGGCAGACAGACCAAATCCTGAAAGCATTGAACATTGGAAAGCACAAATCATATCATCATATAAAAACTAAAAAAGAAATATTATGGAAATTTTAATTTAAGTTGAAGAGTTGACCATGTTTCTGGGATGAATTTATCTGTTCTCACGAATGAATCTAAGATGGTAAGAGGGTGTCCGAAAAGATACGTTCGTCACACTGAAATAAATTCAGCATCCCGACAGCATTAAATTGACCTTTTCAGACACCCTCTTTTTGAAATAATTCTTATTTACTGAGCTCCTGTACCTTATTATAAAGTGTTTCGGCACGAAGATTAGTCGCAACAATTTTGCCACTGCTATCTACCAAAACGTTCTGTGGAATTGCACGTACGTTATATAATGCTGCAGCAGGTTCTTTCCATCCCTTTAAGCTAGAAACATGATGCCATGGCATACCATCTTTTTCGATCGCATCCTTCCATTTCTTTTCATCATCATCAAGCGAAACACTCAGCACAGTAAACCCTTTATCTTTGAATGCGTTGAAAGTTTTTACAACATAAGGATTTTCTTTTCTGCATGGTCCGCACCAGCTTGCCCAAAAATCTACCAGTGTATATTTGTTTTTAGAGATGATCTCTTTCAAACTGAGTTGTTTACCATCAGGCGTAGTAGAAACAAAGTCGATATAGGCCTCGCCGGTCAACTTACCTTTTGTAGCCATTAGTCTTTTCCCCAGTTGTAAACCAAGCGGCGTTGTTTTGATTGACTCAGTCAACCCTGAATAATAGGGGTATGTGGTTTCATAATTGGCTAAGGCGCCCGGTGCATTTTTATTCAGGTAATAAAGCGAAACGTAGGAATCAGGATTGTCTTTTACATATTGATGGATAGTTTTTCGCTTTAAATTAGAATAGGCATCCAATCCTGACATTACTTTTGTTAAGTAAGCTTTCTTCTCTTCGCCTTCTGGCATCTTTTTCCAGGCGGCTATTGCATTAAAAAATTTATCATCTTCTGGTCGAAGCAGTTTAGCCAATTGTTCATGTTCGACAGCTAGTTTTGTTCCGCTGATGTTAGAATGGTGAATTGAATCTTTCGCTGACATACGGATTGTTCCCTCAGACAGGAACAGGTCAATTCTGTCGCCATCTTCACGACCACCGAGGCTTATGATTGCCACAGTAGGGGTGCTTACGTTTCCGGTCAGTTTGAATGTTCCCTTTTTTATTAGGGCGCTATCTGCTTTCTTCGTGTTTTCATTTTCATAAAATAGCTTGATAAATCTGCCGTCAAGTTTTCGGTTTACATTACCCTCAACTGTAAATGTTTGGGATTGGGAAAATCCTGCTAAAGACACAAAGGAAAGTGTCAGTATTATTTTTATTGATTTTAAGTTCATATTTCCTGAGTTCAAATTAGTTAATTAACGGCTCTCCAATTGATGTCTTTTACTTTTACCAGGCCAGACCATGTGCTGTTATCCTGAGGCAGCAATTCTACTACGTTTGGATTTGTACCTACTCTGTAGCGCTTCATTGTCCCCTTGGTAGCGCTATTGTATGTGGCGATGTACAGACTGTTTTGCAGGTGATCTACCTGTGTATCAAACTTTAACATGGTTATTTGATCATTGCCGATTTCCGGGTATTGGTAAATTCTTTCATTTCCCGGATTGTAGTCATAAGCATATAGCTTATTTCCAGCGGCATAGAACACCACAGTACGGTTAGAGGAGAAAGCATAGAATGTTGCTTTGTCAAAATCTGTTGCGATAGCTGATACCACATAAGCTGCTCGTTTTGCCGGAGCGGAACCATTTGCATAAAATTTGTAGATGTGATGCACATTTACTGGATCTTTCATGATTGCAAACGAATTGCCATTGGTAGATCCTCCATCGGTATTTCGGGTATTTTCTGCGTATACTAAACTTCTACCAGTAGCTCCCTGATTCCATGGAAAGGCAGCACCGGCGACATCCGCTAAAACAGTTGACGAAGTTGCAAGTCCAAAGCCTGAATAATTTAGGAAGCGTTGATTCACTGTGTCGTACCACATAGCAGTGGTCATGCTCCCTGTGGCATAGAGCAGATATGGTGCTGCCGGGATGCGTACATCCTGAGCTGTGGCGACACGGTTTATCGGGTTGTTGTAAAAATCTCCGCCGTTTATAGCTAAAAACGAAGCGAAGATATCTCCGGATTTAGTCAGCATTACACGATAATTGGTGCTGCTGATCAGTCCTGCCGCCGTGCGTATCTGCGGTGCAATTACAATAGGGTGTAAGGTTTGAGGGTCGATAGTTTCAGAGATGTACAACACTCGGCTCATGTTGTTGCCTGGTGTACTTTTCATTGTTACACGATCCAAAAAGTACGATCCACTCTTTGTCATTGCCCAGAGCTTCATATAGGACTCAAGGCCACCTCCGGTATGCTGTAAACTCATAGGTTCCCGCAGCCTTGGTAATCCGCTTTCTGATAAGATATGTTTTAGATGTAAAGTATCGTTTTGCATAGAAAGCATTTCAGCTTCTGCGTAGCCCTGCTCGTCTTCACCCATAATCAACCATCCACGGGAAAAAGGTGTGCCTATCATCAAGTCAGCATTTGCCTGCCACTCTACACCGGTCTGTTTATCACGTATACGATAGAACAACTTATAAGCCAGAGGAGGAAGCGTCACTGGATAATTCAGATTTCTGAAACGACCGATGGTGTCGAGATTGGTTCCCTCTCTTACAATCCAAAGATATCGGTATCTTGTTGTATCTCCAGAATCCATTGTGGCAGTTAGTGTCGGTGTGATTCGCAGCGTATCCACACCGCGACGTGCCGAATAAGAGCCGTTAATACCAACAATTTTCACATCATTGATGTCATTATACTCGTAGGTCCCCAAGTCTTTGGCGCATGAGCTGAGGAGTAGGGCGGATACAAGTAAAACGGTATATTGAAAAATTTTCATTTGAATCTTTTTTTAGTTGATAAATAGGAATTAATGAACATAGGGTACGCCTATATAGGATGTCCATGGCACGGCTCCAATAAATATTAATCGGCCGTCAGCCTCCAAAACTGGTGTTCCAGCATCCTTAAGCCTGATTAATATAGCAGCAGCGTCACTTGCGATCAATAACTGACGTGCCATCGGCATGATGTCGGTGCTTGCAAAGTCTTCATATTTGACACCAAGGTTCGACGTCAAAAATTCCATTTTCTTCCTTGAAAATACACCCATAAGACCAGACTCTCTGTTGACGGGTTGTATGGAACCAGACCATACCACGGGCTGAACCATTACATCATTCAATCTTAATGTATGAAGGCTCGCATCAAATTCAGGAACGACTGTTCCTGAAGTGAATTCCGGAATTGCATCCCATTCTGGGAATGATAACGAAAAGTGCTCGTTGGCGACCAAGCGAAGGCCCAGGTTTTTAATCACATTTTGCAAGTCGGGTGTGCGTTTTAAACGAACGATGATGTTTGTTGATGTTGCTCCGGCCGGTATTGTCCAAAGTTCTTTTATAGCCGTGTAGTGCTGACGTGCAATAGCGGTGGTGGAGTCTGGATTTACTTCCACTTTAAAATTGCGGTCGTAATCTTTAACAGGACCCGTAATCATTACTTTTACAGGAAATTCGACTTCATCTTTTGCCAGACGGGCGAAATCTACATTGCTGTATGGTTGATACGGCCATAGGTTAGGTAGAGATTGCAGACCATTCCGCACGGCAAAGTACACCCCTTCACGTCCTTTATAACTCATGATTTCTTTTTCACAACCGGATAAAAAAATCAATGCCTGAGCAAATACCAAGTATATTAATAATCTTTTCATGCTTATATTGTTAAGTTAGTTCCTTTGAGATATTTCACTTTCCGGTAGTGGCACCACATAATTAGTCAAGACCATCGCTTTTGTTCCGGTAACCGAGGCATGATTCGGAATAGTTTGCTGAGCCGTCCGTTTGTAGAAAAAGAATTGCTGGCCTTCACCAATTGTTTCTTTTCTGAACTCGTTCATGATCGCGGTTTGTAATGTTGCCGCTGAAGTAGGATTTAAGCTCAAACTGTTTCTACTGGTTCTAACTTTATTTAGATAGGAGATACCTGTTGCTAAATCAGGATGACATTCAGCTGCAATGTGCAATACCTCTGAAAGCCTGATTAAAGGAACCATATATCGGCCAGGTGCATTTGTAACATCCATGTACTTTAGGTTGGTCAAAGCAGTTATCGTTCCTGACGAAGTATTTTGCCAGATCCTGCGACGGTAGTCATTTGCATCATCATAAAGTGCATTTACCCTGGATTCGTTGACGTCATTGTTGCTAAACGAGAGTTTATTGTTGTTATCTAAGTTCACATCAAACTGCCTTCTGAACATTTCAACTCGGTTTATGTCATAAATAGAAAACATCACTTCTGTTGAAAATACCCGGTCAGGTAGTGTAGCACTAGTAGCTGCACCAGCAGTTACATAAGGAAACACATTCTTTTGTACCTGGACTTCATTGAGCAGTTCTTCTGCCTGTATCAAGGCATTTGGTTTATCACCTTGCCACAAGTAAGCTCTTGCCAGTAATGCTTTTGTAGCATAATAGTTTAAACGATACTGACGATAGTACAAATCGTTTGGACCTGAAGGATTGTTGCCGTTTCTCACGCCAGAGGTTCTGATCGGATCAGTATTTCCCAACAGTGACAGGGCCAGCTTTAAGTCGTCCGTAATCTGTTTCGCGACTTGTTCAGCGCTCAGTATCGGTGATACTTCAAACCCGCTCTTAGTTACATAGGGGATTGAAGCTATTGTTTTATTCGCCTCGTTGTAGATAGGACCAAAAAGACGGAGCATGGTGTAAAAAAGCACGAAGCGCTATTGCTTCCCCTTTTATGATTCCATAATAGGGCTCAGGTAATTTTTGGCTCGGCGCATCTCCACATTTTTCAATAATCACATTGCAATTAGCAATTAGTTCATAAGCTTTTTTCCATGCATTGTCAAATGTAGGCTTCACCTTCCCACTTGTATAAACGAAGGTGGTGTGATCAAAATACCGGTGCGTAGAGGAAGTCAATACATAATATTGAGCAAGTACATCTACAGCGCCGGTTGTCATTTCCTGTCCATAAAGCGCTGTGTTAGCCATTTCAACGTATACACCGTTAATCGCTTTGGTATAGCCAGCCGGATCAACAAAAAGTTGGTCTTCACCTAGCCGGTCAGTAGGTTTCACATCCACCCATTTATTGCAGGATAGTGTGAACAGACTCAATAAGAGGCAGAAGAATATTTTATATCGTATTTTCATCTATTAAAGTATTAATGGTTAAAATCGAACTGCGGCTGAGAAAGAAACAGAGCGTGCAAACGGATAATCCAGTCCGCGCTCATTTTTGATCGTAGACACATAGAATATATCATTCATGTAAGCTCTGAAAGTAATTGACGAGGCCCGGATTGACTTGAGGAAGGATGCTTTGCTGGTTTCATAACCAAGGGAAAAAGATTCCCCTACAAGCATATTGTTGTCTTCCACGAATCGTGACGACATTGGTGTCGATTCGGTCCTTGAAATTGATTTGAAGCGCGCGTTATCACCAGGTTTCTGCCAGCGATCATACAATGCGCGCTTGTCTTGGTTCAATGCTACGTTTTGCGTAGTGATATTTTCCACTTTATCGTATAGCGTTTTCAAGAAAGCTTGTCCGCCTATGCGATAACGTAAATTGACTGATGCAAGAAAGCCTTTGTACATGAAACTTGTACCAATAATACCGTCAACATCCGGATCACTATTGCCAACTACTACTTCATCCTGGTAGTTGTATACAAAAGTCTGCTCATTGTTTTTGTTTAAGAAGATCTCGCGTCCCGTTGCCGGGTCTATTCCCAGTGATCTTACCGACCATAGGTCAGAAGGACTCCCACCATCATAATAGCGTACCATATTACGGTTCCTGTTGGCCAGATTAAAATTGTCCAGCTGATTACCCATCTTACGGTATTCAGATTTTATATGTCTTAAATTGAGGTTTACACGCCAATTCATTTCATCACGACGAAGAATTGTATAATCGGTGTTTAAGGTAAAACCATTTGCCTGCTGTTCGCCGATATTTTGGGCCACACGAGCCACACCCGTTGAAGAAGGGAGCGTAAGCAATACAAGCAGCGGATCAGTACTTTTAACAAAATAATCTGCGGTCAGACGAAATCTGTTTCCAAATGTCATGAAATCTAAACCGATATTTCGATCGAGGGTGGTTTGCCAGCGCAAATTGCTGTTTCCCATATTGCTGATGATGGTACTGGCACCAAATGGATTACGGTTTTCGTTGTTGTATCGGTATATCCTCATAGATATGTAATCATCAAAGTTCTGATTTCCCGGATTACCGATAGATCCTCTTAGGCGCAGTTGGTTAATCCAGCCGTAAGAACTAAGGAACGATTCCTTATGCGCATTCCAGCCAAGTCCTACTGACCATATCGTGGAGAACTGTCTGCTGGATCCGTAAATTGAAGATCCATCAGAACGTAAGGTTGCATCGATCAGGTATCGCTGATCAAACGCATAGCCTGTATTCATAAAGAAACTCGCACCACGACGTTTTGACTCCTGGTATCCCGCTCGCTGTCCTTCTTTATACCCCAAAGCAAAGTTCGGGTTAGAAAATTCATCATCAATAAAACCGCTTACCCCAAAGCTACTTTGATTGCGCACATTTTGCTCCATACGCATCCCAGCGACGGCATTAACAGAATGCTTAGCTGCAAATACTTTCCCAAACGTAAGACTCAAATCGCCGTCATAGTTCACATTTTTGCCGTTATTTTCATCATATCTTCCACGTTCCAATACATCGGTTTGTAAGAATTCTGTGTTAAAAGGCGAGCTGAACAATACCGCCTGTTCTCTTAAACTTCGGATCCCAAAACGTGCACGTGCACGAAGAGCTTCTATGATTCGCCATTCGGCTTCAAAATTGTTGGTAAAGCCTTGTGATTCCGAAGCATTGATATTCAGGTTACTTTGATTATACAAGGGACTATAGATTGGCAAAAGAGAAGGGTTTCCAAATGCACTGAAGTCTTCCAGAATCATCCTTACATTACCTTGATCATCATATTTTCTGTAATATGGATTGGCTCTGGAAAATGCAGAAAATGGTTGTGTTTCCCGGTTTGCAGAGACGTTATCAATGCTTAAAGTGTTATTTACAGATATATTGCCTTTTCTGTAAAGTAAACGTACATTGCCATTTGTCGCGGTTCTGTCAGAACCCACCATCACACCTGGCGTGAGACCATAGTTTAAGGATACGCTATATCGCAGGTTAGCATCACCACCCTCTGCAAATAAAGTATGTCGCTGCGTGATAGCGGTTTTCAAGGGTTCATGCGCCCAATAGGTATTTACGCCCCTGCGTACTTCTTTCAAGCGGTTAAAATAGTTTGCTTCATTGTTGGTGTTGGCACCGACAATGATGTCACCATCTGCATTTAGCAAGCCATAAAACTGTGATAAAAGCTCAAACTGCAGCTTTTCTTCAGCATTCATTAGGTTGTAATCACTTAAATCTGCAAAGTTAACACTGGAACTGAGGTTATAATTTATCCGCAGTGAGCCCGCTGTTGGCCTTTTAGTTTCAACAACCACTACGCCATTAGCGGCCTTCGATCCATAAATGGCACTGGCTGAAGCATCTTTCAGCAATGTAATGGATGCAACCCGATCCATACTCAAATCGGC
Source organism: Pedobacter frigoris (assembly GCF_005116445.1). GTDB lineage: Bacteria > Bacteroidota > Bacteroidia > Sphingobacteriales > Sphingobacteriaceae > Pedobacter > Pedobacter frigoris. The sequence goes on along the minus strand of NZ_SWBQ01000003.1, from coordinate 448,514 downwards.
GATGATGGCCAGGGTGCTTTCGAATCCGTCCAGGATAAATAAAGGCTGATTGGGATTCGAGCTAAATTCATCCGTAAGACCAATCACACTACTTTTTCCTCGGATTTCAATGTCTGGCAGACGATTGGGGTCTGATCCAAACAAGTTGTTTTCCACTATTGCAAAAGAAGGATCCAATGTTTTTAAACTCTGCAGGATATTCTGATTTCCTACTATTTGGAGATCTTTTGCTGAATACGTGATGGACGATCCGGTATGCGCCTCACGGTCACGTTGATAAATACCGGTAATCACCACCTCATTCATAGAAGAGTCATCCGGTTCCATTTCTACATTCAGGGTAGCTTGTTTCTGAAAGGCAATTTCCTGTGGTTTCATCCCTACATAAGAAAATACAAGCACCTGCTTTGCAGCAGAGGTCGGAATTGAAATGCTATACGCACCCTTTTCATTTGTCGAAGTACTTAAGGTGCTGCCTTTCAGCTTCACATTTACTCCTGCCAACAATTCCTTGGTTTCAGCATGCCGCACTACACCGATCAGCAACTGCTGTTGTGTGGTAGGGGCTATAGGGTTGCCAGGCTGCACTACACTGGAAAGCGATATGGTCTTGTCTTCTATTACGTAATCTATGGGTTGGTTTTCTATTACCACGTTCATAAATTGTTGCAAGGGCATGTTTTTAACATCGATGGTGACTGGTTTCGTCGATTCGAGTATTTTCTTTGTGCCAAAGACGGTGTAGCCACTTTGTTTTCTAATGGCTTCAATTACAGTTGAAAAGGGGATGTTTTTTCCTTTCAGTGTAATCTGTTGTGAATAGCTGGATGCGCTTACAGTCGTAAATCCAGCTAAAAGTAAAAACATGATGGTTTTCATCACTCTTGATAAGTAAAGTTTATTCATTAAGTTTACGTTGGTTTTGTTGATGTATGTCTACTTCTTCATTTTTGTCGACCGCAACTATCAAATCACTTCAGGGGAAGGATGGCAGTCCTTTCCCTGCTTATTTTTTTGGAGCAGTATGGTTTAGTTTCGCTGGTTTATCTCATATAGTGCTTGGGTTTAATGGGTTACTTTATTTTTTCTTGCCTTTAATGGTTAATTTCCTACGGTTTACGTCCAATTTATAATTGATTTCTGCCACGTCTAATAAGCGCAGTACGAAGCCGATATTTTGATTGCGGAAGGCATCACCCACCAGTTCTTCCGATGGTACCCCATTTTCGTAAATGATATCCAAATCATACCAGCGACCAATTTCGGCCATCGTCTCTTTAAAAGTTTTTCCATCAAAGCTAAATTTGCCATCGCGCCAGGCGGTGTAATTAGTAACCTCCACCTTTTTTACAATCGTTTTTCCGTTGGTAGTCACTGCCTGTTCATTTGGTGATAGAATTATACGACTATCATTATTGCTAAGGGCCACTTTACCCGCTATGAGCGTAGTTTTGCTGGACGCCTGATCAGGATAAGTACTGATATTAAATTCTGTTCCCAGAACCTCTACAATCTGTTGTCCGGTGGTTACTTTGAAAGGTATCTTCCCGCCATTGATATTATAAGCAGGTTTCACAGCAAAATAGGCTTCGCCGTCAAGTTCCACTACACGCTCTTCAGCACTGAAACCCGAAGGGTATTTCAAGGTAGATTCGGCATTGAGCCATACCTGGGTGCCATCTTGTAACCTAATTATATAGGTGCCCCCTCTGGGGGTATGCAATGTTAACTGCTGTGTATTGTTGGTCTGATTTACATTGGTGTTTTCAATGATACTACCATCTATATACCTGATTTCTGCGCCCGCCACTATACCTGTTTGTGCATTGCTTAAGGATATGGATTTACCATCAGGTAAGGTAAGTGTTGCTTTATTTCCTCCTGGTTCAATGCTTGTTTTTACCTGTGCCGAATGCGGCAACGAAGATTTATATTTGATCACCATCACGGCGCCGAATGCTATAACTATTATACTTGCAGCAGCAGCCAGCCACCTCAATTTAGGGTAAAGTTTAACAGACTTCGAGCGCTTATTTGCCACTCTAGCCAATAGACTTGTAAGCATACGTGATTTTACTTTTTCAGGCGGAGAGGTGACTACAGCCTTCTGGTCATCATGGCTGTTGTACCAATCCGTCAACACCTGTAATTCTTTCGGAGTTATACTTCCGTTATTAAATTTGAAAACTAAATTTTCAATATATTCCGTGTTTAAGGACATTCTAAATTGTTTTTCTATCTATATAGACAGAAAAATTTGCGAGTAGGGTGAGTGTGATGAATTATTTTTTTTAACGTTGAAAAAAAGAATGGATAAATACCATAGTAATGAGGAGCCCCATATTGCCTTGAATGTCTTTATTCGCCTTTTTAAGGTGTGATTTAATGGTGTTTTCAGACAGGTTTAATTTTTCGGCGATTTCTTTATTTGAAAGACCCTCATGGCGACTAAGTTTAAAAACCAGCTGGCATTGCGGCGGAAGTGCATTAATCGAATTGTCTATTTGTTCCTGTAATTCTCTTATAATTAATTGCCGTTCGGGTGATAGCAGGTTAATGTCCTCTACCGGAGTGTAGTTTTCAGATCTTACCCTGGCACGATGCCTCTGGTCAAGAATATTAAAGGATTGGTTGCGGATGGCGCGGGACAGGTAATTTGAAAGCTCTACTTTTAAAAGAGAAAATTCGTGACGAAGACTCCATAGCTTGTATAAGACATCCTGTACGCATTCCTCAGCTTCTTCTTGATTGCCTAAGCGATTAATAGCCACTACCAGCATTTTATCCCAATAACGATTGTAAATCTCTACCAATACATGCTCATCGTCGCTCCGCATTAGCTGGACTAATTCCTGATCTCCATATAATTTGTATTGCGCCATCTTTATACCCCCTGTTGCAAATATATAATTTTCAGTGTTTTATACAGTGTTTTCTTTTTTAGGGGGTGGTCTAGCTATAGTTTTGGCACGTTATTAGCACTGTGCATATATATTCAAATAACTCACATGAAATACTTTATACTAGCTGCATTAATCACGGTCTTAAGTTCTTGTTACACTGCCAGAACAGCTGGAAACAGTGGTAAAGTTCCACCGGGACAAGCAAAAAAGGGGACTGGCTCAAAATCTGCTAAGCCTTTTGCTCCTGGTCAGCAGAAGAAGAATTAATCCTTCCAGGTTTTTTCCGGGTTTTGAATTGTGCGTGCGGGTAGCGAGTCAAAATCACTCTTTCCTGCATGCACATTCGTGATGCTCGTTAAGATACTTAATTGATTCCATGCAGATTTCCTTCAATACCGATGTATTAATATCCGATAGTTTTTTCACATACATGCAGGCTTTGCCCATTTTGAACTTACCCAGGCTGGCTAATAACTGCTCACTACTTTCTGTCTGGGAATAAACGTAGAGTGAAAATGCCGCTTTTCTCGGCGAAAACCCAAGCATCGGAGCATCACCTTCATGTCCGCTGGCATATTTGTAATGGTAATTACCGAAGCCGATAATGGTTGGTCCCCACATTTTGGGTTTAAATCCCGACCATTCGCATAATAGCGTTACCAGTTGAAAACTGTCCGCTTTCTTTTGCTCGTTATCAACGTATGAGCTTATAAAATCCAGCACATCTGCTCCAGTGTATTCGGTCTTGGTCTTTGCCATCGTTTTGGTTTTCGTCAATCAATTTACGATTTAAATTTATCTATTACCCTGGAAGCACACTGATTAAAGACTGACGGTACTTTCCTTCGCAAATAAGTACTTATTTGTGAAGCAGGATCAAACCACTCTGCGATCAGTGTGCAAGCAGATTTTCAGTTGAAGTATTTATATCCTTTGGATAAATAATGATCAGATGAGTAATGCTCCTAAGAGTATAAATAAGGATAAGATCCGGATACTTATGGTTTTCCTTAGATATTATGTACGTTCCTGAGTATTTATTGTTTTTAATAGGAAGAGTGTATATTTCAGGGAAAGTGGTTCTTCCCCACTTTTGGTGGTTAAGTTGGTTTGAGCACCAATCTTTTTCTAAGTAATTCGAAACTTGCCCTACCATACATTTGCCGCTTGATCGTCTTTAATTTATTTACATTGCCTTCTACCGGGCCATTGCTCCAAGGCAAACTGATTGCATTTTCGATGGACTGGTATTCCCTTAATAGACGATTTGCAAAAGTGGTAATCTCGCTAATCCCTGAATGCAGCACATTTTCTATCCAGTCACGAAGTTGATTACCCAACTTGTTCTCCATAAGATGGCGGAATTCCCGTGTCAGCACTAGAGCGAGCTCTAGGGCGGATGATGATTTACATAGATTGTGTATTAGTTTTTTCTGTGTGGTAGTAAGCCTGTTTTCCGATGTTAGGAATAGCATTGCAGCATTTGAGGGCTTAAAGAACGAGCCTGACTGTTGTGGCTTCTTTGGATTCTTGCTTTTCTTTCCGATATGGATGCCATAGTAAGCGAGTGCTTCAGAAAGCGTACTATATCCTCCCCGATATCCCATATGGCGTAACTCATTCCATAACGTTTTCAGATAGAGACAGCTGTCTTCTTTCATTCGCTTTTTAATGTAGTTGAAATAGTTTTCGATCATGCCCCGGTCCTTGTATGATTTACGGACCAGATTTTCTGTCAACATCTATTTTCTAACCGTTTCCCTGTGCATACCCAGTTGGACTGCAATTCGTTTTATTGATAAGCCTTCTGCCTGTAATTTCTTCATCTCATCAAACCGTTGCTTTATAATTCCGGTAGTAGCCGATTCTTTTTCTCTTACAGGTAATTCGTCAGGCATTTCCAAAGGGCTTTCCTCAATTCTCGGCGCTAAAGAACTACTTAACCTGGCATATTCCCGAGTCATCATTTTAGTGAGCGCCTCGCCGAGGTTTTTTAACAAATGCCAGCGATCGGCCACTTGTATAGCCTGTGGAACTCCCTTAGTTGCAGCACGCCTGTACTTACCATAACGATCCCTGGTGATTATTTCAAGCTTTGGCTGCTTCTGTAACCAGTTAACTAAACTCGCTTCTTCTCTGTCAGGTAATAAATCTACTATTCTTCTTGTAGTTAGATCTACCAGAATGCTGCCATACCTTTCCCGCTTTTTGTAAGCCCAATCATCAACGCCTATGGCCGTAAAATCACCAGAATCAGGTATTGGGGCCTTGTTTATAAGTCTCAGCAGAGTAGTATCGCTGACTGGTATTGAAAAGTGATTACATATTCTTTCTGCTGGTTTGCCGCCCAATTCCAAAACAGTATCAAATAGCTTTTCTTCCAGACGCTTTGTTGTCCGCTTGCACGGCTCGAAATGATCTTTATAGCGTTCTGTAAAAATTTTAAGTGGACACTCATCGGTGAGACAATAATATTTACGGGATTTCAGAAAGATCCTGCAGGCCTTTCCAAAGGTAGGTAAGTCATTAAATTTCCTCGTATAGTAACTATGTAATTTGGTGGAGGGTTCACAGCAATTCGGACATAAACATATCTTCTGTCGGCTTTGCACGTATATATTTATCTGATCAGCATTATTATCTACCGAAATAACCTTAAATACATCAGCAGAAGAAAAAATTAGATTCGTAAGATTCATAAACTTCTAACGAACATTCACCTTCAATTCTCATAATTACCACCAAAAGTGGGGAAGAACCATTTTCCCTGAAATACCCATTTAGAGTATAAAAAAGAAATCCTGAACTGAACTTTAAACATGGAGAAATTATGAAATGACAAATTAAAATGGAGAGATCCTGAACCAAGTTCAGGACGACGAAAGGGGACAATCATATATGGAGGATCGTATTAAAACTATACATCTAACGATTTAAAACATATATGTTAACTATTAAAAATGCTTTTGAAAGATTAATGCGCTTGCTGAGGAGCATAAAACCTGAACAACCTCTTCCTGTATTGCTAGAGCCTTATCTCTGGAAAAACATGGATGAGTATAGTCCGGCTTCAGGAGAGGTGCTGGTAAAACAGGGTGAGAAACCTAAATTCGCTTACTTCATTATCAGGGGATACATTTATGTGCATCTGCATGATGAAAACGGAGGGAAGCATGTGAAACGTTTCTACAGGGAAAACAGGATTGTTGCTTTTCTGAGTTTCCTGGAGCTGACGAACTCACCGTATACGATCGTTGCCGGTCATGATACTTTGGTTTCAAAGATCGGCATTAAGGAAATGACAGTGATTTACGACACTTGGAAGGGGATGAAGGAATTTGCACAACTTGTAATGATGCAATATGATGAGGTAAAGGAAGGGCAACACCTGAAATTGCTGAATATGTCTGCAGATGACAGGGTAAGGGAATTTTACAATTTGTATCCCTGCATGTGGCCACCCCTGAAAGCGAGGATGGATGATGAGATAGCTGAATACCTGCAGATCAGTGCGAGAACGCTAAGGAGGATTAGAAAACGGTAATGGAATGATTTTAAAGACTTGGTAGAAATGCCGGGTCTTTTTTTTAATTATATTTGGGATGCAGAACTATCTGTACAACCAACCCAGAATGAACGCTGAAATACAATCACTCCACAATGTATGGTCTGCCAACAGATCAGCAGAAGTAACAGACAATCACCAGATCTCTTTTAATGAGCTGACCAATTCGATTGTAAGCACCGGTCCGTTTTCTTTTTTCATCATGGATTTTTATGATATGAGTATTTCGCATATCAGTGATTCTGTTTACGAAATGCATGGCCTCAATCCAGGTGACCTTACCATTAATGACATATTAGGTACACTCCACCCAGATGATATTGGTTTTGTGATAAAGGCAGAGGATTTTCTAACCACATTCTTTGTAAACAAGGTGGGTAGAGACAAGTTAATGCGTTATAAGATCAGTTACAATTATAGGGTCCGGTTAAAAAACGGGAGTTATGTTTTATTTAACCATCAGGCATTAATGCTGAGCCTGGATGAAAATGGAGGTTACGGAAAATCGCTGATTATCAATACGCGGATTGACCATCTGGGTCATACGCCCAACTATAAAGTTTCATTGATCGGTTTACAAGGTGAACCTTCATTCATGAATTTAAGTATTGGCGAAAATGCCAGCGCTCATGTGTCTCTATCGAAAAGGGAAATCGAGATCATTAAAAGTATTGCGGAAGGCCTGAGCAGTCAGGAAATAGCAGATAAACTTTTTATCGCGGAGTCAACAGTGAAAAAGCACCGTAAAAATATTTTAACTAAGGCTGAATGTAAAAACACCGCCCAGCTGGTTAAAACCTGCATTCTGCAGGGGATAATTTAGTTTACCCTTTTGGGTTTTTAGCCGTATTTCTTTAAAAAATACTCCTAAAGGAGTATTTTTTGCCTCGTAGTTTCCCTCTAATTTTGTTTTCGTAAACATCGAAAATGAAAAAAATATTACTTACGACCTTACTATCTATTGGTATGGCTTTTATGGTAAAAGCCCAGGTTGATTTTTCCGGAAAACTTCCTTATAGAACTACACCCGAAAATAGTTGGGACGGTATTGATGTAGATTTCAATATAGGTATAAAAGGCAGTACATCTGTAGGTGGGGTTGCATTTTATGAAACAGTTTATAGTATTAATGTTAATAGCGTGAAAATTAGACAACGGGAAATTCCGGCGTCAGAAATCCCCGCTCATGTCTTATCGAAATTGAAACAGAATATAAGTGTTGGCACTGTATCTTTTGACTTATATGTTAATAGTTCTTTTGTAAAAAAGATGACAACAAGGAGTAATATCGGATGGGCACAATTACAGGGGCTGGATAATGCAGAAGGATATAAGCAGGCTGTAAGGGATAAGGGTTTCAAATTGTTTAATAGCGGAGCATTGTCAATAAAAAATGTTTCTATAAAGGCGGGGAGTTATATGATTGATGCCGAATATCGTAATGCTATAGAAAAAGAAATAACAGGTGGTGGGAAAAAAGCAATAACAACAGCGTCTAAAGGGAAGGCCAATTCCGAAGTTACAGAGTTGGGGTTGAAAATGTCGGATTCTTCGTCCTCTGGTAGTGAGTCAAGCTCATCTGGAGCATCGTCTGAAAAAGGCTCTGCCGAAAGCAGTGCTTCTTCTTCCAGCGATGTCACAGTTCACAACAACATGTTTGCAGCAGCAGCTGCAAAAAGATACGCTGAAGAAAAGGCATATCAGGATTTAGCGACCGGGGTTTATAATTTGTTTGCACCCTCACCTGAAAGGCTGGCAAGAGAACAAAAAGAAAGAGAATATGCCCAACGGGTAGCAGTTAAGGAATTTGAGCTGGGCCAGGAGCTGATAAAAGACAATTTGGCTAAGGCATTAAAAGGAGACTCTGCTGCTCTCCAGAATACCTATTATGGTTATTTAAAAACAGGGAAAAAAGAAACTGCGATGGAATTGGTTAATAAAATGCATCAGCAGTACCGTACGAAAGCAACCCTTAACATCCTCAGCACAATTTACAAAGCAGAAGAGGCCAGATATAAAAGTGACATAGATCTGTATAAGTTTGATATAAAAACGAACCGGACTTATGCTTATATGATGCTGGGGGGAGCAGCTGCGGCGGTACCCTTGCTTTTCAAAAATCAATTGGTGACTAAGTATGGTGATGATGCGGGGATGGCAACTTATATATTGGCAGGTGCAGGTGGTGTTTCTCTCTTGTCTGCAATTATAGCGAAGATGACCATACCTCCATTGTCTTCTAAAAAGAAATATAAGGAAGCAATTGAAGGGCTAAAAAATATAAAGGGGATGAATTTGCAAGCCAATGTTTTTCCATTGTACAGCCCTTTAAGCAAAGCGCCGATGTTAGGTCTGAACATCAAATTTTAATGCGCTGGGTTTTGTTAGGAATATGAAACAGCTGGAGCAGGCAATTTGTAGTGGAGCCGGACAGGACTGCCGGTACAAACTTGGGAATGATTCGGGACTGGAATGGGTACTGGCCTGCAGGTTTGGGAAAGGTCTGGTTGCTTTGGAGCTATGGTTTCAGAAGTTTGGGTTTAATGAGCCACTGGAAACATCATTTGACTGGCAGAGGAGCGTAGCAGAGTTTCGTAATGCGGTAAACGGATTTATCGGCCGGTTGCCACGGTATAATTTCTGGAGGTAAAATTCCCGACAGGTCGGAAAACCGCGAAAAGCGGACTGTTTTATCGTCGCTAACCACAGGATAAAAGGTTGCGAATGTCAATGAACCCATAAAATTTTTAAAATATGGGAAAGTACAATAAAGGTATACTGGCCCCCTTCATGGGTAAGGTCGGAACAGTAGTTGGTTCAATCTGGAATGGAGTGCATTATCTGCGTAGTCTTGGTGATTATGTGGACAATCCGACCACAGCACAGCTGAATGTGCGCAGTAAAATGGCGTTGGTCACGCAGTTTCTTGCTGACCTGAAACCGATCATCAACATCGGGTATTCGAGTAAAGTGAAGAAAGGTGCTACGGCCATGAATATGGCAACTTCTTATCACTTGAAGAATGCGGTAACGGGGGTAGCGCCGTTGTTTTCGATTGATTATCCGGAATGGCTTGCGTTTTTTAGTGCTGACAATAAACTGGCGAGCGATAGTGCTTATGTCGGCATGGTTACCGTAGTGGCTTAGTTCGCTAGCAGAAAAAGACATGTACACTCCTCGCGGGCTGCAATGAATTTCGCTACTGTCATAGCTCAAATAAGTGCTATGCCCGCTCGGAGGTACCTGTCTTTTTCTGCTAGCGAACTAAGCTGCCCGACCGAGTCTGAACCACAGGCAACATTAAGTGCATAGCTTTCACAAGCTAGTTTAAGGTCAGCCTTGGTTCGTGTCGTCTCGGAAGAAGAATGTTCTTTGACATTATTGTAGAGTTATTTATCCAGCTTTTTTACAGTTGGGTTATTTAGCAGTGAGCGCATTTGCAGAATTGCAATCTCGTTTAGTTGCTGTAGGCGCTGAGATTGTGGTAACTCATTAGTAATTAGAACTGCATTTACACTTTCCATATTTGAGAGGACAATGAGTTGTTCCATTGTTGCTAAATCTCTAATATTACCTTTAGCAGATGGATTTTCATCGCGCCATTGTTTGGCTGTCTTTCCAAATAATGCTACATTCAATAAGTCTGCTTCATCAGCATATATAAAACTTCTTTGTTGTACGCTCAGCGTCGAGGGAATGAGCATATCCCCGATTGCATCTGTATGGATTTTGTAATTGATTTTTGAAAGTGTACGTTGCAAATTCCAATCGAGTTTCTTGGACTGGTTTTCTTCTGCTTTTAGCCGTTGGAATTCTCTTATGAAGTATAGCTTAAATTCTGCACTGATCTATGTCGGAATGTGCATAAGTACCACCATATCTTCCGGTTTTTGCGATGAGGCCAATTGCGTTAGTCTTCTCTGACCATTCTTTTACACTGATTTTAAAACTGTTCAGTCCAGCTTGACTTTTAATTACGTCGAATTCGACGTAATTAAAATTTGGGTTGTAAATTCTTTCCCAAATAGAAAGAAACTCAACAGTATTTCTATTTCTAAGCCAGTGCTCAATGAAGAAGCTGCCATCCTTTGCTTTAAGCATGTCTGTGAGGGAAATATAATCTGTTCCGTCATTTTGAATAATAGCAATTTGTGTGTTTTGTATGGTAATAAGTTGGTTCGTTGTTTTCATAATAATTCTACAATAATGTTTATAGGCGAACTTCTTCAAAAAGGGGTATTGAGTGGTTGAAATGAAAAAGAAATAATTAAAAAAAGGAAAATTATGAATGTGATCAGTTTAAATAGGAATGATATAAGGCGTGAGTACGCCTGGGGTTTTATGGCTCATGTAAAGAAGGAGCATGCAATGGTTGGGGTGCTTTTGATGGTTTTGATGGGCATGCATGGGTGGTTTGATGATGAGGCGGGGACGGTTGCTTTTATCGTGAAAAGCACAATGCCGTTGTTGTTGATGAACCTGACCAGTTTTATGGTGATAGTGGCTTTGTGCTGGTGGTTGCTTCAAAGAGCATGGGTGGCAATGGGATTGCCGGAGTTTGAAAATATGGTTTTACAATTTAAAGAGATGAATATATGCAGGCAGTTAGGTTTTTATTTTGCATCGTTTGTGCTGTTGGTATGGGCAGTGGTTTCACTGTTGGTAGGGATGTAGCAGCCCCGTCATCTCGAACCGCAGGGAGAGATCTAACTCGTAGTTTCTATGGTGTTTTTGGCTCGTTGAGCTCGCAAGCTCGGTTCTTGGTTAGGCATAGTTTAAAAGATTTACCTGCGGTGAGTTCGCGAAGGGCTCGGTTCTCGTATCCTCGATATGACGACAACCTATTAAAGATTGCCAGGGCGGCGATTGGTGTAAAGGAGGCGACAGGGAAGAATGATGGTGCTAGGGTAGAGCAGTATTTGAGGTATACGGGGCTTCCGAAAGGTAATGCGTTGTGCGCGAGTTTTGTCTTCTTTTGTTTTTGGAAGGCGGGGTATAAGGAGCCGAAGACGGCTTGGTCGCCGGCATTGTTTCCAAAGGATAGGGTGGTAGCGATTGCCACGTCGCGAAATGCTCCTCGCAATGACAAAAAATGGCGGGATGACAAAAGAGGCTTAGTGTTTGGGATTTATTTTCCGGATTTGAAAAGGATAGCACATGTTGGTTTTGTGGAGATGGAGAGAGGAAAATACATTCAGACGATTGAGGGTAATACGGGATCGGATGGGGGTAGGGAAGGAAACGGAGTCTTTCGAAGGTTAAGACACAAGAGGACGATTAGTAAGTATGCAGATTGGTTGAATTGAGATCCTTCGGTTCCCTCTGGATGACAAAAAAATAAAATAGAAGAAAAATGGCAAGGTATAAAAATGGAATAAACGGGCCTGTAAGGGGCAAAGTCGGGAATGTGGTAGCCGCAAGCTGGCGGGGTATTGATTATTTTCGTAGTCTGGCGGATTACACTGATAATCCTACGGAAAAACAAATTCTTCAACGATTGAAATTTGCATTGGTAAATGGCTGGCTAAAGCCATTAAGGGAAATCATTTGGATCGGTTTCCAGTTTTTTACAGGAAGCAAGACGCCTATGAACGGCTGCGTGTCGTATCATCTAAAAGAAGCGCTTACTGGTGAAGGGTCTGATTATGCGATTGATTTTCCGAAGGCAGTGTTTAGCAGGGGTGAGCTACTGATTTCTTTGATCAGGGAGTTGATCTGCCTCATAGATGGGATATTGCACATCAAATGGGAGAATGGGCCTGAAACAGCTTTTTCTAAACCCAATGATAAGGCTACTTTCATTGTGTACAATACGGTTAAAAACACGTTTGTAATGTTTAAAGATGTAACTGTTCGTGAGGCTCCGGAAGTAAACCTCAAGTTGCCAAAGAAGCACATTGGGGATGATGTGCACATCTGGATGCAGTATGTAAATGCTGCGGGAGATGGGGTAAGTACGAGTGTATATGTAGGTCAGGCGATACCAGTGGCCTGACCTTTCTTAAAGAGCCCGCTCAAGCTTTACCTCTCCTGAAGGCCGCTTCATTTCGCCACGACCATTAGGTATGCCGAATATCGGGTTGCCATCTTTGCCGAAAGTAAATTGTTGCAGGTAGACCTCTCTGTTGTCCCAGCCCCCTTCCAGTGCAGCCTTAGAATGGTAATAGATCCAGTATTCGCGGTCGTCAGGCGAAGTAGTCATGCTCGCATGGCCAAGGCCATGGACAGTAGGAGTACCCTGAAATACAGGCTTAGCTGATTTGACCCATGAAATTGGGTTTAATGGATCTTTTCCATTTTCCAGGCGAAGCAGACCTAATTTATAATGCTCGCTCCATGAGCCGCGTGTAGAGTAAATGATGAATACATCATCGTTGCGTTTCAAGATCTGCGGGCCTTCCTGTAACACAATGTGGTCGCCCTTTTCCCAATCGCGTTCTGGCCTGGACAATAAAACACGTTTTCCGAGTGTCCAGGGATTTTTCATCTCTGCGATATATAAAATCTGATCTACATCGTGATGATCATGGAGTGTCTCCCAGCCAGACCAGATCGCATATTTTTTACCTTTAAGTTCCAGTACGGTCATGTCAATGGCCCAGCAATTGTCCTTCTTTTGCTGAGGGTCGTCACCGGTGTACAATTTTCCTTTATCGGTATATGGTCCAAATGGACTGTCACTTTCCAGTACTCCAGCTCTTTGCGCATAAAAAGGTGTGCCTTTATGAACAGAGCCCGCATAGTAGATGTACCATTTGCCGTCTATATAATGAATCTCTGGCGCCCAAAGATTGTAGCTGTTCCATTTGTCCTGAGGTGGAGTCCATACAACTTCCTTCTTTTCAAATTTGGTCAGGTATCTGGATTCTGTAACTGCAAATCCGCCTTTTTCATTGAAGATCGTGTAGTATTTGCCGTCGTTTTTTGTGATATATGGATCGGCTCCCTTACGAAGTGGATTTATAAATGTTGCCGATACTTTGTTTTTTTCTGTCTGCTGTGCATTTAATTTCGCAGAAAATGTGGTGGTTAGGAAAATGATCCAAAAGATTTTGTTCATCATAGGATAGCTGGGTTAACTTGTTTGTCTAATTCATCAATCAACAGTGACTTAACCACTGTATAGGCATAGTCTTTGGCCTCTGCAAAGGAAATATCGTATTTCCGTTCTATGTTTTGCATGTGCTCCGGAAAATGAGCCAGTAATTTGTCGTAGTACGAATCCAATACAATTGAACCGGGCATTTCAAAACCAATCCGTAGCTGGAATCTCCTTGTTAATGCAACGTCAATAATCTCCGGATGGTTGGTCGCGCAGATCAGCAAAGCCTCTTTAGGGTAATAATCGATGAGCTGGATAATTGTATTGACCAGTCTCCTCATTTCTCCGACGTCACCGTCCTCATTGTCCCTTTCTTTACCGATCTGGTCAAATTCATCCAGGAAAAGTATAGCTTTTTCTTTACCTGCCTTATCAAAAACCATCTTCACGTTCTGTGAAGTTTCTCCTATCCTGGAGCATACTACATTGCTCAGGTTCAGGATGATGATCTTCTTGTCGAGCGCATTTGCAATCGCCTTTGCAGTAGTAGTTTTACCGCAACCGGAATTACCATACAATAGGATTTTATTGTTTACGGGCAGTCCATATTTATGGAGCTCATTCACATATTTATGTTCCTTGATAAGCTGTTCGATGCCATTCTGATTGTCATTAGTCAGAAAAACATCAGCCAGGGTCACAACTTCTTTATCGTTGATGATCAGATCGTATATATTCATTGATACATGCTGTTAATGTAGCAAAGATAGCAATTGTATAAATTACAAAACCTTTTCTACAAATACAGGAGTTTCAGTAACCTCGATTTTCAGTTTGCCATTTACAGTATTGACCGTTTTAGAACTCATTTCGTCTTTCCCAATTTGCAGTGAATGAATAACCGCTTGTTTTGCCGTACCTAAATTCAGTTCATAGGTTGTTGTTCTTCCGGTCTGGTCAGGCACCATAAGTGCATAAATTTCCTTTTTGTCCAATTTATAGAGGTCAACAAACGGATCGGTACTTATGGTAGTGTCATAATAATAATTTCCAAGCAGTTTTTTGGTCTGACCTACATAATCAGCTGCCGGTCTTTTTGAGAAATCAGCATTTACAAATCCGGAAGAAGAATATTGAATTGAACTGTTGACATCCACATCATCAAGCATATAAAAGATGCATTTTTTGATGCCTTTCCTTGCATATAAAAATGAGGTCCGGAGATTCCAGTCGGCCTGTGTAACCTGTACATTCTTTGAACCGATAGGAATGGCGCGCTGTGGTGTATTAGGGTTTATGTCGTAACCAGTCTCCGTCATCCAAACAGGCATGTTATTCGCATGTTCTTTAGACATCTTCAGGAATTTATCTGCAACATCCCCGATATCTGAAAGTTCAGGTGCAACACCGATAAAGCCGTTGCCCTCATTTGTACTTGCATTATTTGAATAGAAGTGATAATTGATGATATCAAAACACAGGTCTACCGATCCATCAGCTTTGGTTCCCCTGTTCTTTTTACACCAGGCAATCATCTTGATCACAAAATTAGGATCAGGTCTGGATAACCCGCCCATTACGACCATCATATTCGGGTCAGCTGATTTTACACCAACATTTTTACCCAGTTTACCTTTGTTGCCATCATAAAAGGCCGACATATTTGCAGCATATTCTTCAGCAGATTGCTCTGCTTTAGGGCCTTTCCACCACTTATCTCTTTCATTGTCGCACTCGATGTACTTGATTAGTCCCAAGCCTATTTTTATCGCGTTAGGCGTATCACCGGTCCACCTAATCGCGGTAATGACGCTGACCAGCTTTGGGTCCACATTCTTATTTGAACCGTACCTCGCTGCCAATTGGAAAGCAGCTTTGGCCTGTGCTATATAAGAAGCAGGATTAGCTCTGTCGAGACCGTAGGGAGCAGGGACGTTCTCTGCATCACGCTGATTTTCAGGGTAGGTGTCAACCAGCCAGTCAGGGCAGGTCTTCAGATCCAGTAAAACATCCATGCCCTCATCTTTCAATCTCTGGTAGATGACATCAAGCCCCCAGCCACCTGTATGGGCTGGATTGAAAGTATATTTGCCTTCGGTCTGCTCAATCCGTCCCCAATCCAGGTAATGGCGCACTCCGGAAAATGATTTGATCACGGAGAACTTTGCCTCATCTATACGCTCGGGCACGGCAAATTGTGCAAAATTCCATTCAAAAGCATTGATTTCCAAATATTGAGAAAAGCGGGTTTTAGAAGGAGGGATGGTTCCTTCCCGATTTTCTTCAGTTGGAGGTGTTTGGTTTTCAGTTGGTTTTTTGCAGGCACAAAAAACCAACAAGAATAGTAGGGGTAAGGTTGTATATTTCATAAAAAGTGTGGCTCACGGCTACAAAATAAATAAATATTTTCAATTTCCCATTGTAGTTCACTCTTTTTCTATCGTAAACAAATTCTTTTAAATAAGTACCTTTACACCCTCAATCATTAAAAGAACACAGCATTGGAACAACTACTACTTGAAAGAAGCGGAAATAAGTGTGAGTTATGTCAATCGGCAGCAGCGCTGAAAATATATGAAGTACAACCTCAAACTTCTCATCCGGAAGATAATACCATCGTGATCTGCGATAAATGCATTGCTCAGATTGAAAAGACTGAGGAAGCTGACCTGAAACATTTGGGCTTTTTACGAACCAGTATCTGGAGTGCAATTCCCGGTGTACAGGTTGTAACCTGGCGTTTGCTGAACAGGCTGAAAGGTGAAAGCTGGGCTGTTGATAGTTTAGATGCCATGTACCTTGATGAGGAGACACTTGCATGGGCACAGGCTGGCGCAGATGAGGACAATGATGCCGTTGAAGATATCCATAAAGATTGTAACGGAGCGCCGTTACAAGCAGGAGATACAGTAGTCCTGATCAAATCACTGGATGTAAAAGGATCTCAACTGAATGCCAAAATGGGAACTGTAGTAAAGAATATCCGTCTGGTACATAACAATACAGATCAGATAGAAGGAAAAATTGAAGGACAAACTATTGTGATCTTAACTAAATTCGTAAGAAAACAGGGGGCATAACTTTTCAATCCTATTACCTATATTTGAGAATCTCAAATTACTATAATGAAACGCAATCTCTTAATCCTTCTTCTTTTTCTTTTTTCTAATGTGGCTTTTGGCCAGACTGAAATTTTTGCTCTTTACAATGCCGTATTTGAAAATGACGGTTATTGGCAAGATAGCATCATTTACGATTTGAACTGAAAACCACAAATGGTTGTGAGAGGAACAGCTGTTGTGGACAAAACTGGTGGGATAGTGGGATGGACAGACAATGCAGGAATTTTATTTGGATTGGATGGACAGATGAAAGGATTTACCCTTAGATCACCAAAAAGTCCGGTGCTTTATAAAGAAAATATCAACTTTTCCGTTACCATTAGCGACGGCAATATTTTCATTCCTTTAAATTGTTATGATTTTATTCCTTTAGAAAAAAAGGAATTGGCCGCCCGGATATCCAGCGGACCAAAGGCTACACCTATGTACATACCTTCTGCGACTTCTAACGGACAAAGTTCCTCGGTTAGAGCTAATGAAACTTTGTCCAGCCGGGTAATAGCGATAGTTGGGGTAAGAGAAGCCGGCAGTGCCTCTGCATCAAGAAGTTCATTGTCTAATAGTAATTCATTGTCTAGCAGTAGCAGTAATAGTTCATTGTCTAGTAAGATAAGTAGTGTTAACAGCAGTATAGAAAACCGCAGGCGGACTGAGGCAGATCAACAAGAAGCTCAGCGACGTAGTTCTGAATCAAATGGAGCACCCCAGATCTTTTATGCGCCATCGGGAACGCAGCCGTCTAATGAGATTATATTCTCAAACTTAACCAAGAAATTAATATTGGGAGAACGCAT
This sequence comes from Pedobacter frigoris, assembly GCF_005116445.1. Taxonomy (GTDB): domain Bacteria; phylum Bacteroidota; class Bacteroidia; order Sphingobacteriales; family Sphingobacteriaceae; genus Pedobacter; species Pedobacter frigoris. The sequence continues at coordinate 431,088 of NZ_SWBQ01000003.1, read as the reverse complement.
TTTCTTATCAGGAGCTCCGATCACGCAAAAAGATAGCATTTCATTAAAATATTTTTCAATGTCAGCCCCTAACGAATTACCCCTGATTACCAAAGTTTATACTTACAATATTGGGTACCAACTTTTCGCTGAAGCTGATAAAGATTATAACAGTTCACTCAAAAATTTTAAAATTGCATTAGAACACTATAGAAAGGGGGGATTTATGGAAGCCATGCAATATGCTGCACAGGCTACAAAAACCAGTACCAACTATGTTAATGCTTACATACTTGCTTCTGCGAGTGCCAAGATGAACCAGTATTACGATCTGGCATTAGATTACCTCAATGCGGTTGATGATCAGGAGTATAAAGGGCAGATAGAAGCACTTTAAGCTGAGATCTATTACTTCAAGGGAGATCAGGAGAAGGCAGACAAACTGCTAAAGAAATCATATAATGATAATGCCAAAGATTGGTCTTATTTTATCAGAAAAAAATATAATATAAGCGAGGATAAATAAACTGTTTTCTAATCCTCTTCTTCCAGATATATTTCGTGAACAAGGAACCTCGCATGTTTCATGGGCTCTAAGAGTTCAAGTATGTCTTCAGAATCAATAGGATAAATGGTTTCTCCTGCATCAGGGATTTCGGAATCGGGTACCAGTTCAAAAAACTTGATGTCCAGATCTGATTCCAGTTCTACCAGTTTAATATATTTTACGCCGTTATCCTTCCAGTCTTTGTGGATTTGCGCATTGAATAAAATGTAAGGATTATCGTTTGCCATATAGCAAAGCTAAGGTATTTTGGATATTGAGGTTAGATTCTTTTTCATTACCGATTAAATCCTGCAGACTGATCTTGTCCAATAGCTGATCCACAGAGAACTGGACCATTTGCCATAAAGAGCGCACAGAGCAATCTATGCTATTGGTACATAATTTAGTTGATCCTGTAAAATCACCACAATACGTTGTGGAGTACAGGGAGCCGCCGAGTGCCTTCATCACCTCATTGATATTGATCTCCGAAGCCGGTTTAGACAATACATAACCTCCCTTGTAACCTGGCGTACTGTTGATATAACCGGCCATCCTTAAAGTACGGGTTAATTTTCCGGCATACGCAGCAGATAAACCTTCTGTCTCACTGATCATTGGAATGCTGACACCTCCTTCATTGCCAAATCTGGCAATGCGCAGTAGTATCCTCAATCCATATTCTTCCTGTGCGGTAATCTTCATCTCTTTGTTTTTAAACCGTTACATCATGCCAAGTTCAAGCCTGGCAGCTTCGCTCATCATATCCCTGTTCCAGCTTGGCTCCCAAACTATTTCTACCGATACCTCATTTACACCACCCAATGCTTTCAATTTGCTCTCCACTTCTGATGGTAGCGATTGTGCTGCCGGACAATTCGGCGCAGTCAGCGTCATGATAATCTCCACATTATTCAGGGGAGGGAAGATGTTGACTTCATAAATCAATCCAAGTTCATAAATGCTCACCGGAATCTCCGGATCGTAAATGGTTTGCAGGGTGTCTATTACCCGCTGTCTCAATACTTCTTTGTCCATCATACAGTATCCTTTCTTGCGCCTATAGCCTGATAGGCCAGTGCATAATTTTTCATCTGTTTGATCATCGCCAGCAAGCCATTAGAGCGTGTTTGTGCAAGGTGAGTCATCATTCCAATCTCTCCTATGAAATCCATTTTTGCAGCCAGTATCTCTTCCGGAGTATGTCCGGAAAGCACTTTGATCAGCATGCTGATCAGGCCTTTTACGATCACGGCATCGCTGTCTGCTTTAAAAACGATAAGTCCGTCAATGTAGTCAGCCCTCAGCCATACTGTAGACTGGCAACCCTTGATCTTGTTCTCATCTATTTTATACTGCTCTTCCAACGGAGCCAGTTTTTTACCAAGGTCTATAATGTATTCGTACTTATCTTCCCAGCTGTCAAACAGCGCAAAGTCTTCGATAATCTCTTTCTCTATTTCCAGTATCGGCTTACTATTCATTAGGTTAACATTTTTATAGTCTTATGAAGCGCTGCAATCAGCACGTCAATCTCCGTTTTCTCATTATATAACGCAAAAGAGGCTCTTACCGTTCCTGGAATCCCAAAACGCTTCATCAGCGGTTGCGTACAATGATGTCCAGTACGTACCGCAATCCCCATATTATCCAGCAATACACCTATATCCTGCGGATGAATCCCTTCAACCACAAAAGACACCAGACTCACCTTTTGAGCAGCTTCGCCGATGATCTTCAGTCCAGGAATCGCCTTCAATTCAGCAGTAGCATAAGCCAGCAGCTCATCCTCATGCGCTCTGATCTGCGCCTTGCCAATGCCGCTAATAAAATCCAACGCCGCCTTCAAAGCAATCGTATCCGCAATATTCGGCGTGCCTGCCTCATATTTATAAGGAAGATCAGCATAAGTAGTACCCTCAAAACTCACCTCTTTGATCATCTCTCCTCCACCCTGAAACACCGGCATACTTTCCAGCAATTCCCGCTTTCCGTACAAAGCTCCCACACCTGTAGGGCCATATACCTTATGTCCCGAAAAAGCGAAGAAATCACAATCCATATCTTGAACATCAATATCCAGATGCACCGCAGATTGCGCGCCATCAACCAATACCTTAGCACCAGCACGATGAGCGGCATCGATAATCTCTTTCACGGGATTTACTGTGCCCAATGCATTGGATACCTGTACTATAGAAACTAATTTAGTACGCTCAGAAAGCAACTCATGAAAGGCAGACATCGACAGCGAGCCGTCATCCTCCACAGGAACCACCTTCAGCAAGGCACCCTTTTCCGCACATAAAATCTGCCAGGGCACGATATTGGAATGGTGCTCCATACCAGAAATCAGGATTTCATCTCCTTCAGAAATATGTTTTCTGCCCCACGTATAAGCCACCAGGTTGATCGCTTCAGTAGTGCCGCGAGTGAAGATAATCTCCTCACGCTCAGCAGCACCCACAAAATCACGAACCGCATCACGCGTGGCCTCGTAAGCCATAGTCGCTTCCTCAGCCAGCGTATGTATCCCCCTGTGGATGTTAGCGTTATAATAAGAATAATAATGACTAAGCGCATCTATGACCACCTGCGGTTTCTGAGAAGTAGCCGCATTGTCGAAATAAACCAAGGGCTTACCCTTCACTTCCCTTGACAGTATCGGGAACTGCTGCCTGAGCGCCAACCAGTCGCTCAATGTCCGCGATGTATTCAACGATAACGAATCTGCTCCTTCCATAATAATTACCCTACTGATAAATGTTCCAAAATCAACCGCTCCACATAAGCACGAACGGTCATCGGTTTAATCTGTGCCACTATATCTGCAGCATATGCCTGTAACAGCAATACTTCTGCTTTTTCCCGCGGAATGCCCCTTGCACGCAAATAAAACAATGCTTCTTCATCAAGCTGACCAACGGTACAACCATGCGAACACTTCACATCATCTGCAAAAATCTCCAGTTGAGGTTTTGCATTGATGGTCGCATTATCTGACAACAATATGTTTTTGTTAGACTGATACGCATTGGTTTTCTGAGCATCAGGCTGAACCATGATCCTGCCATTAAATACGCCAGTCGAAGAGTCGTCTGCAATGCCCTTGTACAGTTGATTACTGAAACACCCAGGCTGTTTATTATCTATTAAAGTATGATTGTCTACATGCGTTTTTCCCTTCAGCAAGTACAAACCATACATATGCGCTTCATTATTTGCCGCGTCCAATACTAGGTTCATATTGTTACGGACAATCCCGCCACCCAGACTGATCACTACAGTGTGCACATAACTGCGACCAATCTGGCTGATGTGTGTCGTATTCACCTGACTCGCATGCGCCACATCATTCTGCAATTTATAGTACTCTACATACGCGTCTTGCGCCACTATGATCTCCAGCACCTCATTGCAGAAGCTGTCAGAAGTACCCAAAGTCGCATAAGTTTCGGTCAACTGTAAACGACTGCGCTCATCTGCATAGATCAGGTTGCGTGGCTGAGCCATTACCGGAGCTTGTCTGCCATCCAGTACATGATACATATAGATCGGATGCTGCGGCTTCAGGCCTTTAGGCACATAAATAAACATGCCCTCCTGCATATACTCGCCATTCAGCGCATGTACCCCATCTTTTATATAATCAGCGCTCTTGTTTAGGTGACTGCTTACTAAATCACGAAAAAAACCATTCATTGCCTCTTTTAAAGGCAGGATCACCAATTCATTTTCCGAAGAAAGCACCTGAGAGAGGGCGGGAGCATACCTCCCGTTTACAAACACCAGTTCATTTGCCTTATGATGTCCCGGCATGCGGAAAGCATTCAAATCCTCAGCACTAACCTCAGACGGCGCCGTCACATAAGCTTTTTCCAGCACGCTACTGATGTTGGTATACTTCCACTCTTCCTTAAAATTCGTCAAATCCATACTCATCGTGCTTATTGTAAACCACTTAATGCAGCCAGATCTATTTGTTCGGTGATGAAGTCGTACCCTTTTTCTTCCAGTTCCAGTGCAAGCTCCTTGGTGCCCGATTTTACGATCCTGCCTTTGTACAATACGTGCACAAAATCAGGCTGTATATAATCCAGCAAACGCTGATAGTGGGTGATGACTAAAAACGCCCGGTCTGGCCGTCTCAGCTCATTGATTCCGTTTGCCACGATGCGCAGCGCATCAATGTCAAGTCCAGAATCTGTCTCATCCAGTATCGCCAATTTAGGTTCCAGCATGGCCATCTGAAACACCTCATTGCGCTTCTTTTCGCCACCAGAAAACCCTTCATTGATCGAGCGGCTGAGCAGAGATTGGTCTATCTCTACCATCGCCATCTTTTCTTTCATCAGTTTCAGGAACGAAACCGCATCCAATGGTTCCTCTCCGTTGTATTTACGCTTTTCATTTACTGCAGCCTTAACGAAATTGGTGGTGCTTACTCCGGGTATTTCCACCGGATATTGGAAGGCCAGAAACAAACCCTCACGTGCGCGGTCTTCCGGCGCCAGGTCGAGTAAATCCTTGCCCAAAAACGCTACCGATCCTTCGGTTACTTCGTATTCTTCACGGCCTGCCAGTACAGACGAAAGCGTACTTTTGCCTGATCCATTTGGCCCCATAATGGCATGTACTTCACCGGCTTTTATCTCCAGGTTGATGCCCCTAAGGATTTCTTTGTCTTCTACTCTTGCGTGTATATTTTTTATTGATAACATGTGCTTATAAATTATTTATCCTACACTACCTTCCATACTGATGGCCAGTAGTTTCTGTGCTTCTATGGCAAATTCCATAGGCAATTGGTTCATTACTTCTTTTGCGAATCCATTCACAATCAGCGCCACTGCCGCTTCTGGATCTATACCGCGCTGGCGACAATAAAATAACTGGTCCTCACCGATTTTGGAGGTGGTAGCTTCATGCTCTATGATGGCAGTTTTGTTTTTCACCTCTATATAGGGAAATGTATGCGCCCCGCATTTATCGCCCAGCAATAACGAATCGCATTGCGAATAATTACGCGCATTAACAGCCTGCTTACTGGCCCTTACCAGTCCACGGTAGCTATTCTGACTATGTCCGGCCGATATCCCTTTAGCTACAATCCTGCTCCTGGTATTTTTCCCCAGGTGAATCATTTTCGTGCCCGTATCTGCCTGCTGATAATTATTGGTGAAAGCCACAGAGTAAAATTCTCCAATCGAATGATCACCTTTAAGGATCACACTCGGATACTTCCAGGTAATCGCTGAGCCTGTTTCCACCTGTGTCCAGGAGATTTTTGAATGGTTGCCCTTACAAATCCCACGCTTGGTCACGAAATTATAAATGCCGCCTTTTCCCTCTTTATCGCCTGGGTACCAGTTCTGTACCGTAGAGTATTTAATCTCTGACTTTTCCATCGCCACCAGTTCCACTACGGCAGCGTGCAACTGGTTCTCATCGCGCATAGGTGCGGTACAACCCTCCAGGTAACTCACATAACTCTCATCCTCAGCTATAATCAGTGTACGCTCAAATTGACCTGTGTTTTCTGTGTTGATGCGGAAGTAAGTCGACAATTCCATCGGGCATCTTACCCCTTTAGGGATATAACAAAACGATCCGTCGGTAAACACCGCGGAATTTAACGCAGAAAAGTAATTGTCGGTCATGGGCACTACCGATCCCATGTATTTTTTCACCAGTTCAGGGTGCAGTTGTATCGCTTCGCTAATGGAACAAAAGATCACGCCGATTTCCGACAACTGTTCTTTGAAGGAGGTGGCGACTGAAACGCTGTCCATCACCACATCTACAGCCACGCCGGTGAGGCGCTTTTGCTCGGAGAGCGATATGCCCAGTTTTTCAAACGTGCTTAGCAATTCAGGATCTACTTCATCCAGGCTGTTCAACTGTTTTTTAGGCTTTGGAGCAGCGTAGTATATGATGTCCTGGTAATTGATTTTTGGATAATGGAGGTTGGCCCATTCAGGTTCTTCCAGTTTCAGCCAGTATTGGTAAGCTTTCAGCCTCCACTCCAGCATCCATTCCGGTTCGTTTTTTTTGCTGGAAATCAAGCGGATCACGTCCTCACTTAATCCTTTAGGAATAGCATCTGTATCTATATCTGTGACAAAACCGTACTTGTATTCGGAAGGTGTGGTCAGGTCCAGTGTATCTTGGTTTTCTTTCATGATGTGTTGATTTTTGAAAGATTTAGAATCTATTACAAAGATAACTTGTTGAGTTTGTTTATACAAAAAAGTATAAACAGACAAATGTCAAGATTGTGGTGTTTTGAATGTTCTTTTAAAGCGGTCGTTATTACAAATGACAGCTTGTTTTAATCGTTATGCTGAACCGGTCGTCATACTGACTCGGTCGTTATGCTAAATCACTCATTATGCTAAATCGGTCGTCATGCTGAATTTATTTCAGCATGGGTATACAGAAATCGGAACCTTTTGGAGGTTTTTACAAGAAAACGGGCCCAATTATAGGTAGAAGGGGTAGGGGAATGAATATCATTACCGGTTTGCATTATAAAAGTAACAAGCCCAGCACCTCCGGACAGTTGGAGGTTCAGGATAGGTTCACGTTGCTCAACCGGTTTTTAGCAGAGATTAAAGTCTGGTAAAACTGGGTTTTAAGAAATATACGAAGAACAATAGCCCTGTAAATGCTGCTTTTAGCTAGAATTATCCCAGCGCCTTTGTTAAGGTAGGAGAATTATATAAACTGAATTATCCTGCTCTGGTGTATAGCCGCGGACATGTATCACCACCTTCTTCAGTAGTAATGCAAGTGAATGGCAATGACCTGGAGCTCAGTTGGGCTGCACAACAGGAGTCGATGTATTGCAGGAATACGGATCTGGCTACGGTGCTGGTTTATAACGCTGATAAGGGCAAAGCAACGGGTTCTGTGTTTGAGACGAGCTGGGGCGAACTGGGCTGTGTGATTGCAATTCCTGCAGGTTTCCTGGGAGATGACTTGCACTGTTACATGAGTTTTTCTTCAGCCGATGGGAAGTTGGTAGGAGATAGCAGGTATTTGGTGATTTTCAGATGAGTTTTATGAAAAAAGTCCGGCGCTGGGGGCCGGACTTTGGGTAGTTTTTAGTTTTATTTCTAAGAAAATGCAGCTTATATACTCTTAGGTGTATACACTTTAATCATTCCATCGTTTTCGCTGCTGACAACAAGTAGACTCTTCTTGGTAGGACTGTTTTTTGCAGGAATGAAAAGTACACCTTCAGGAGCATCACCACATTTGAACAGTTGAAGAAACACCGGGGCAGTTGGCGAAGTTACGTCATAGACCGCTACGGCATCTACACGTTCCATACCTACAAAAGCTACTTTTTTGTGCCCTACTGTACCAATAGTAATACCTTCTGGTTCTACGCTTTTATCATCGCTTCTGCCATCGTCATAAACGCCGGCTTCGTTGACTTTTATATCAAGTTCGTTTTTGCTATCGTACACCTGTGCCCCCGTGTTGCCGTTCCATACACTGAATGAACGTGAACCAAGAGAATATAACGCATCAAATATACCATCGCCATTGGCATCGCCTAACGTTGTAGTGATGTTTAAGCGGCCCAGTTGACCGTCCTTTTTCAGGTCCGTAGCGTTAGGGAATACAGCAGGATCGAGCGTGATGGTTTTGTCTTTCACTCGCTTCATTTCTACAAAAGCATCATATTCTCTTGCATCACCTTCATTGGCTGTGAAAAGGTATGGCGTGCCGTTAGATTCAAGAACAGCAATTGCGTCTGGCATATAGATGCCCTTTACAGACCATTTAGCAGCTAGGTATGTCTTGTCGTCGTCTGATGGATCAATCTCATTGCCGGCAAGGCTATAATCTTTAAAGCCTAAAGGAAATATGTTAGTAATGGTTTTGCCGGCGATATCTATTTTGGCAATACCGTTGTTTTCCTGAAGCGTTACCCAGGCAGTTTTAGAATCGGCAGAGATGGTGATGTATTCTGGCTCTATGTCTTTCACGAAGTTTAGTCCCGGACCGAAAATACGGAAGCCTTTTTGCATCAAAGCAGCTTGCTGTCCAGCCATAGATGAAAAATCAATGGTGGTAACTGCATAATTATTATTCACATCTATAATAGAAACGGTTCCTGAAGGGTCGTTGGTGTAATCGGCACTTGGCTCACCTTCATTGGCAGCCATGATGTACTTTCCATCTGGAGAGAACGTGACCATGTCTGGCAATGCACCTACGGTGATCTCAGCAATTTTGCTGTAGTCGCTGGTTTTAAAAACGACTACTTTTCCGTTAGCTTGTTTGTTGTTCAATTGGATTGCAGCGGCCAATTTGCCATCGTGTACAGAAACACTGTTTACTGCACCTCCATAAGGAGTCATGCTGATTGATCCTATGATAGCCATGGCTGCAGGATTTTTAAAATCGATTACTTGAATGACGTTGACCTGATTGTTCATACCTTCATTTTCATTTTTAACAACGAATAATCTGTTGGTGATCGGATCGAAAGCTGAGATTTCAGCTGCACCTATTTCTCCAACATCATAAGATCCGATCTCACTGAATGTTGCGGCATCTTCATTTACAAAAAACTCCGGTTCGGTTTCCTTCGGAGTGTCTTTTTTACAGCTGTATAAGCTGGTCAGTAATAAACTAAATAGTAGAATTCTTTTCATAACTTATTTTGTAAGTCACGAAAGTATTTGCGCTAAATTAGGCGTAGATGACGTAAACGTTATGTTATTGTTAGCGCAGGTTATGATATTGTTAAGCCCTGGCTGCTTAGCCAACAAGCTGTTTATTTTGTCTGCAGCTCATTTATCTTTTCTGTAGGGTTCATGATGTAAGTAAGCATGGAATTGTCTTTTAAAAGCTCTACCACGCGGAATCCTTTGTATTTGGTACCCCAGTTGCCGCCAATATGTGAGTCAAACAGATAAGGGATATCGTTAAGCATTCTCACCCCGTCCTGGTCATGCTCATGGCCATGGAAAACTGCTTTCACCTTAGGATATTTCTTCAATAATTCTGCGAATGCAGGGGTATCTATCGCATTTGGTGTCCATTTGGTCTGTGGAATGTGAATGAAGATAAAGGTATTGTCGAGCTTTTTATACTTACTCAACTTGCTATCCAGCCATTTCAGGTCGGGCGACAGATACTCACCTTTTTCATTAGAAGTATCTCCAAGTAATACTGCGTTCTTTTTGACTACTACATCGTGGTTGATGGGCATTTTCCATACCCCCTGCCATTCTTCTGGGGTCACCATGTCGTGGTTTCCGCGGGTTACGTAGTAGGGCATAGCCAGCAGGTCTACTTTTTGTTTCACCATAGGCATCAGATGCTTTTCATTGTGAATGAGATCTCCGTTGAGTACACAGAAATCCAGAGGGGAGTTTTTATGAAAAGCGTTGATCTGATCGGTAATGGTTTGGAAAGCTTTATCGAACTCAGTGCCCTTTTGACCGTAATGACTATCGGAAGCTACTGCAAATCTCAATTTAACATTACGCTGTAGTTGCTCCGTTTCTGCGGCAGATAAGAACTTGAAACCTCCGCTAATGAACAGGACAGAGGCAAATGATGCTTTTTTTATAAATTCCCTTCTTGATGAACTCATGGTCTTTAGGATTGCTGGTCAATATTATAATACCAAGATAATTAAATCTTTAACAGGATATTATATTATTAAAGCAATAGTGAATTTTGTCTTGTTATTTTATACTTTTATGAATCGGGAGTGTTTGTATTCCTGTGTCTGAAGAACCTTAATAACCAAATTTGACCATGAAATTGAAACGCACTCTGAGTCGTAACCTGCTTATAGCCTTTGCTTTGATATCTGCTATGGGTATCCTGGCCTTTACATCAAAAGGAGAAGATCCGATAGAAAAAATTGTTGCTGCACTACAGCGGTGGACTGACAACAGTCCGGTTGAGAAAGTTTACCTGCATACTGATAAGCCCAATTATGTAGTTGGGGATACCATTTGGTTTAAAGCTTATGTAACTACGGGCGCTCACCAGCTTTCAGCTTTGAGTGGTGCTGTATACGTTGATTTGATTACTGAATCAGATTCATTAGCCCAATCGATTAAGCTGCCTGTTACAGCCGGTATGGCGATGGGAGAATTTGTGTTGCCAGATAGCAGTATGCGTGAGGGTAATTACCGCATCAGAGCCTACACGCAATGGATGAGAAACGCTGGTCCGGAGTATTTTTATGATAAGATTTTCACAGTAGGTAATTCTGTGGTGACGGCTGTGAACAGTAGGATAGATTTTGAATATAGTGGTAAAGGGAAAGAAACTGTTGTGACTGCAGTTTTGGGGTATGATGATGAGAACGGAAAACCTTATGTTGGGAAGTCAGTTAAGTATTCGGTTTTGAATAAAGGAAAGGTGCTGAATGAGGGGAAAGGAACAACAGACGCCAAGGGGGAGTTGAGGGTTATTATGCGCAATGATAAAAATGAGGAACTGAGAAATGCCCATGTAAATACCACGATAGAGTTGGACAAAAAGGAGACGGTTGTGAAGACCTTTCCTGTAAAGATAGCATCGATAAATACTGATGTACAGTTTTTTCCGGAGGGAGGTGAGCTGGTTAATGGGGTAAGGTCCAAGGTTGGCTTTAAGGCCACAGGGACAAATGGACTTGGCGTTCCTGTAAAGGGAATTATTTTAGATGAAAAAAACGCACAGATTTCTGAGTTTGAAACTGAACATGCTGGGATGGGTTTTTTCTTGCTCGCACCCGAAACGGGAAAAAGTTATAAAGCTAAAGTTACTTATCCGGACGGGACGGAAAATCTGATTACCTTGCCTGTAGCAAAGGACGCCGGTTATGTGCTTTCGGTTTACAATAATCCGGATACGATCCTGGTCAGGATTAGTGCACACCCATCCATGTATAAAAATGGAGAACAGCATTTTAGTTTAGTGGTACAGTCGGGCGGAGTTGTTATGTTTGCTTCAGATCTGGCAATCAGCCGGGCCACTACTTCAGTGCGGATTCCTGCAAAAGAGATCATTACCGGTATAGCGCAATTTACGCTATTTTCTCCTGCTAACATGCCACTCAATGAAAGGATTGCTTTCATACAGAACGATGATCAGGCAAAGCTGAAATTGAACTCGGCTAAAAAAGTCTATGCGAAGCGTGAGAAAATAGAGATAGATGTGGATGCTGCAGATAGCGAAGGTAAGCCCATCGTAGGTAATTACTCTGCTGCGGTCATCAATGAAGATGTCGTGCCTGTAGATGAGGTTAAGGAGCAAACCATCATGTCACACCTGCTGTTGAGTTCAGACATCAACGGTTATATTGAAAACCCCAATTATTATTTTTTTAACCCTTCGGAAGAGACTAAGGCCAGACTGGATTTGTTGATGCTTACTCAGGGTTACCGAAGGTTCCTTTGGAAAGATCTGCTGACAAATAAGCCGATTACTCCTGAATTTAAAAAAGAGGGACTCATCACTGAAGTAACAGGCAGGTTGATGACTTTGGCCAATAAGCCTTTGGCTGGTGGAAAGGTAAAGCTCTTTAATGTAAAGCTGGGGCTGATGATGGATACGGTTACTGATGCAAATGGAAGGTTTAAGTTTAGTAATCTGCTGGTGACTACAGGAGTGGCGCTGACCTTGCAGGGCAGGACTGCTACTGATGGAAAGAAGGTGGAGGTACTGGTAGACCGGGTAGCCGGACAGTCTCTGACGCCCGGTTTTAATATAGGTGACCTGAACGTGAACATCAGTAAAAGTCTGGCTTCGGTACTGGAGAATAACAGGAAGCAGGACAAGGAGCTGGAAAGGTTTGGCAGGTTGAGTCGTGTTCAGGAGCTTAGGGAAGTGGTAATCCGTTCTAAAAAGAAGGTAGCGCCATCTTATGGGCTGGATGTGCCTGAAGGGCATTCCGACCAGACGGTTAAATTTGATAAACCTGAAAATTGTCCGACTTTGCTGGACTGTATGAGAAACAACATTGCTAATGTGAGCTTCAGGATGGACAATTCCAATGACTGCGGACCGGTAAATGTGCCTTATAGCAGGGGAGAGCGGATGCGCATTGTGGTAAATGGCAGATTGATCAGCGACTGCGAGTTTCAGGATGTTCTGGAAATGAACAGTGATCTTGTGGAACGCATAGAGGTGGTGCGAACAAACCAGGCTTTGATCTCGAGGATCGGGGGAACTGCCATTATAATCATCACGAAAACCAGGGGTACAAGGAGCGTTTACAATCCATCGGTAGTCAGTTTTCAGCCGAGTGGATTCAGCAATGCAAAGCAGTTTTATGTGCCTAAATACGATGCTGCAGATGTTAATCCTGTTACTGATCTGCGCACTACGGTTTACTGGAATCCTTCAATCATCACTGACGCCAACGGAAAAGCAAAGCTCAGTTTTTACAACAGTGATGGTGCCGGTCATTACCGTGTGGTTGTAGAAGGCATTGATGCATCAGGATTGCTGGGCCGTCAGGTTTATCAGTACCAGGTTAAATAATTTCTATGCCGGCATCTTTGTAATGCTGGAGATCGCTGCGGTCGGGATCAATATCGGTAATGATGGTATTGATCTCGTTGGCGGCACAGATGTAATAGTTTTCTGCGGTGTTTAGTTTTTCAAATGTAGAGAGGGCAATGATTTGCTTAGAGGTCTCTACCATTGTTTTTTTGATCTGACTGTCTTCGTAATTTAACCCCGTTACACCCAGATTGAGGTCTATGCTGCAGATCCCCAGAAAGCAGATGTCGGCACGTACGTTTTTTATGGTCTGTATGGCTTCATATCCCATGGTAGAGAAGGAGGACTTGTTCAGTCGGCCGCCTACAAATATCACTTCTGCGTTGGGATGATCCTCAAGGACATTTGCTACAGGAAAACTATTGGTGATTACCGTAATTTTAAGTTCTTTGGGTAGTTTGGTGGCTACTGCAAGCGCTGAAGTTCCTGCATCAAAAATGATAACCAGACCATTCTTGATGAACTTAAGCGCTTTTTCTGCGATGATTTCTTTATGACCTACATCATAGTGCTCACGCTCGCGGTAATGCAGGGGGATGGGAGAGTGTAATATTGCGCCGCCCCTTACCGCTTTGAGCAATCCCTCATCAGATAGTTCTTTAATGTCGCGTCTTACGGTGTCTTCCGACACGTTCAATAGTTTGCTGAGGTCGCCCAGTAATACCTTGCCTTCTTTGCCAATGTGATCAATGATCTGCTGCTTTCTCTCTTCTTTAATCATAATATATTTGCAATATTATGCAATAATAGAAAATATAATTTGCAATATGTTGCAGTATTTATGTATTTTTGTTGCATATTATTTCACGGATGTATAAAGTTATTACATTTTGTGGGGTTTTAAACAAGATTAAAAGATAGATTAAAATGAAGAAAACAATAGCAATAGACATGGATGGGGTACTTGCAGATATAGAGACCCATTTCATCGACTGGTATGAAAGAGATTATGGGGTAAAAGTGAACCGTGAGGATATGCTCGGTGTATTGGAACCGGATGGCTTTCCAGATAAAACGGCAGTGAAAAGATTTGTGTATACCCCGGGGTTTTTCAGGACAATACCGGTAATGCCCGGAGCGGTAGAGGCGGTAAAGAAATTGATGGAGACTTACGAGGTCTATGTAGTGTCGGCGGCGATGGAATTTCCTCAGTGTTTATCAGAGAAACAGGAATGGTTGCAGGAGCATTTCCCTTTCATCAGCTGGAGAAACATCGTTTTTTGTGGGGATAAGAGCATCATCGGTACAGATTACATGATAGATGACCATTGCAAAAACCTGGATTTTTGTAGAGGGAAAGCGATTATGTTTACAGCAGCACATAATGTTTACCAGAATCATCATCAAAGGGTAGACAACTGGAATGATGTATTGGCATTTTTGACTGCAGAAGAAGTACCTGCGTAAATTAATTGCGCAAACGTTTTCGATAATAAATGCCCGTAGTACTGCTTCTTATATGATGTACATGATATATATTTAGTTTTTCTATCTGGTCTGCCTGAATTAGCGATGGCTGCCGGAAGAACTAAATATAGTTATGAACGTAGATAAGAGCATATATAAAATGACCCAGACCATGCGCTGGTTTGGTCCTAATGACCCTGTTAGCTTATCAGATATCAGACAGGCAGGCTGTTCTGGTGTGGTAAGTGCGCTTCATCATGTTCCCAACGGGGAAATCTGGACTGTATCGGAGATTACAAAACATAAGCACTTGATTGAACAGGCTGGCTTAGACTGGCATGTGGTGGAAAGCGTGCCTGTGCATGAATCGATCAAGACACAATCTTCTGGATTTGAACAATACATTGCAAATTATAAATTTTCGTTGCAAAATCTTGCAACTTGTGGCATTCAGGTAGTCACTTATAACTTTATGCCTGTGCTGGACTGGACGAGAACTAATCTTGCTTTTGAACTGGAGAATGGGGCTAAGGCATTGAAGTTTGAAAAAGCAGCGCTGGTTGCTTTTGATGTGCATATGCTCGCCAGACCCAACGCCACTGCGGATTATTCTGCTGAAGAGCTAAAGGACGGTGAGTTGCGCTTCGAGCAGATGTCTGATGAAGAACGTCTGGTTTTGCAAAGAAATATCATTGCAGGTCTGCCTGGAAGTGAGGAAAGTTTCACACTTGCGCAGTTTCAGGAGGCATTGGATGCGTATAAAGGAATTGATGAAAGTCGCTTATCGGCTCACTTGATTCATTTTCTTTCAGAAATTATACCTGTAGCTGACGCTTCGGGGATAAAAATGGCCATCCATCCGGATGATCCTCCTTATGCAATTTTTGGTCTGCCAAGGGTAGTAAGTACTGCTGAGTTGGTGCAGAAGCTTTTTAATGCTGTTCCTTCTTTAAACAATGGTTTGTGTTTTTGCACGGGTTCATTTGGAGTGAGGGCAGATAATGATTTGGTGGAGATGGTTAGGTTGTTTGCCGACAGGATTCATTTTATCCACTTGAGGAGTACGAAAAGGAATGAGGACGGTGATTTTTACGAAGACAATCACCTGGAAGGGGATGTGGATATGTATGGGGTGGTGAAGGAGATTTTGAAGGTTCAACAGGAACGTGAGATCAGTATTCCTATGCGTCCTGATCATGGTCACCAGATGCTGGATGACCTTCGTAAAAAAACAAATCCAGGGTATTCTGCTATTGGTCGTTTGAAAGGGCTGGCAGAGTTGCGTGGACTGGAGTTTGGTATTGTAAATGAATTAGTGAATAAATAGTATGAAAGAAGGAAATGTAATATCTGAGCGGTTTTTACTTAACAATGAAAGGGCTTTGCGTCTTTTCAATGGCTACGCGAAAGACCTTCCCATCATAGACTATCACAATCATTTGCCTCCGCAGGAAATAGCGGAGAATAAGCAATTTGTAAACCTGACGGAGATCTGGCTGAAAGGCGATCATTATAAGTGGCGCGGTATGCGTACGCTTGGAGTAGATGAAAATCTGATCACAGGAACGGCATCTGACAAAGAAAAGTTTATGGCCTGGGCGGAGGTGGTACCCTCAACGATAAGAAACCCTTTGTTTCACTGGACCCACATGGAATTGAAAAATCCTTTTGGGGTGAACTCTTTTCTGAATAAGGATTCTGCAATGTCAGTTTACAAACACTGTAATGAATTGTTGAGCCAAGATGAATTTTCTACACAAGGATTGCTGAACCACTATAAAGTTAAAATGGTGGGTACGACTGACGATCCTTGTGATGATTTGAAATGGCATCAGCAATTGCTGGACAGTAGCTTCACTGCGAAGGTAAAACCTTCATTCAGACCGGATAAGGCACTGATGATTGAGAAAACACAACAATTTAAACAATATGTTCAGGCGCTTTCCGAGGTATCTGGTATTCAGATCAAGGACATAGAAAGTCTGGTGGCTGCGCTTAAAAGCAGGGTGGAATTTTTCGCTGCACATGGTTGCAGTATTTCGGATCATGGACTTGCAGCGCTGCCTTATAGTTACGTGCTAACTGACGCTGAGAAGCGTGAATTTGAAAGTTTCCTGAAAACCGATGGTTCGGTGTATTCTAATCCAGATGCATTTGCAGGTTATATACTGACTGAGCTGTCTAAATTGTATCATGAAAAAGGCTGGGTCCAGCAGTTTCACTTGGGTGCTATCAGAAACAACAACCTAGGTATGTTTGCTAAATTAGGAGCTGATGCAGGTTATGATTCTATTGGTGACTATAAACATGCAGAGCGCATGTCGGCATTTTTTGGGAACCTGAGCCTAACTGATCAACTAACGAAAACCATTATCTATAACCTTAATCCTGCGGATAATGAGGTTTTTGCGGCCATGACGGGAAATTTTGCGGACGGACGAATGAAAGGAAAGATGCAGTTTGGTTCGGGATGGTGGTTTTTGGATCAAAAAGACGGGATTGAGAAGCAGCTGAACACCTTGTCGAATCTGGGTATGGTGAGCAATTTTGTAGGAATGCTGACAGATTCACGCAGCTTCTTGTCTTATTCCCGCCATGAGTATTTCAGAAGGATACTTTGTAACCTGTTTGGAACGGAAATGGAAAACGGTCAGTTACCAGATGATGAGGAATGGATGGGTAAGATCATCAGTGACATTTGTTATTATAACGCTGAAGCGTATTTCAATTTGAAGTAAAGCACATTATCCCAATATAAATACCGTCATTCCCTTAGGACCATGCGCGCCCAGTACCAAAGACTGCTCTATATCGGCAGTTTTTGATGGGCCTGCGATAAATACTCCGAATCCGTACTCCGCATTGCCTATCCTGCTGTAAGCATCATGCATGGTAGGTAATATATCTGCTTTGTTGACCACCACGGCGAGTTGTTGACAAATAAATGGAACAACCCTCTGCTCCATGAGGTCTTCTGTGATCCATAGTGCAGCATTTTCTGCAACACCAAAATGGGCTTTAATGATCGCGAGATCTACATTCTCATAACTATGAGGGTCATTGTGCTGCCAATTTAATTCCGTGATCTCCTGAAGTTCAGGCAAAGTAGAGATGATGCGTTTCTTATCTTGATTTTCTTTTAGCAAGTAATCTTTGATCTCGTCGAAATTGGCTACGCGTATAACTGCTCCGCCAATAGTCGTGAGGATATTGGTAAATGCATCTATCTTATCGAAATCCGTATTTAAAGTGCTGAGATCAGCTGGAAGTGGTCTTGTGGCTGGCTGGTTATTTTTAACTTTGGCCAATATTGCGTCTCTGCTAGTCATGTTTTACGTTCTCCTTATACCATTCTCCAAATGATTGTTTTGGAACAGCCGGCATTTCCCTATGGTTGTACCAAAGATTTAATTTATTGTTTACTGCAAATGGGATGTGTTTTAAGACCCATCTTCCGGCTTTTCCCGCCGTTTTGTAGACTGCGGGTTTACTTAAAGTAAACTCCATTGCTTTCATAGCCATTGCTTTTTTAGGATCAGCATAACCTTCCTTAACGATTACCTGTCTCCATTTATACAACTGCTCATGTATGTTGATTTTTACAGGGCAAACATTGGTGCAAGAACCGCATAGGGTAGAGGCAAAAGGAAGGTCGGCATATTCCTTCATGTCCAGATTAGGGGCAAGGATAGAACCAATAGGCCCAGCTATTGCAGTGTGGTAGCTGTGTCCGCCACTTCTGCGGTAAACAGGGCAGGTGTTCATACAGGCGCCACAACGAATACATTTTAATGAATTACGGAAATCCGGTCGTCCCAACTGGGTAGTTCTACCATTATCGACCAATATGATGTGCATGGTCTGGCCTTTTCTCGGTCTTTTAAAATGACTGGAATAAGTAGTGATCGGTTGGCCTGTGGCACTTCTTGCCAGTAACCTCAAGAAAACAGAAAGGTGCTTGCGCTGAGGGACAAGCTTCTCTATGCCCATACAGGCAATGTGCACATCAGCAAGGTGGGCCCCCATGTCGGCATTACCCTCATTTGTACAGACAACGAATTCTCCCGTTTCAGCTACGGCAAAGTTGACACCTGTTATGGCCGCTTTCCTGGTAATGAATTTCTCCCTTAGATGTTCGCGGGCTGCTGCGGTAAGGAATACCGGATCGGCCATCCCTTCCGGTGTGCCAAGGTGTTCGTGAAACAAATCGCCAATTTCTTCTTTCTTTTTATGAATACAAGGAAGTACGATATGGCTTGGCGGTTCATTGGCCAATTGTACGATACGTTCTCCCAGATCGGTATCGATAACCTCTATTCCATTGTGCTGAAGATAATCATTCAAATGACACTCTTCAGTGAGCATCGACTTACTTTTTACTATGCGGTCTACGCCGCTATCTTTTAAAATAGAATGAACAATCTGGTTGTGCTCTTCTCCATTCGAAGCCCAGTGTACTTTGATGCCATTTTCCTGGGCCATGGATTCAAACTGCAGTAAATAATCGTGCAGGTTAGAAAGTACGTTGTCTTTAATCTGCGATGCGGTCTCACGCAGCATTTCCCATTCAGGAAGGTTGTGAGCTGCTTTGTCCCTTTTTGCACGCACGAACCATAAGGTTTCATCGTGCCAATTTACACGGGCCTCATCAGCATTAAATACATCAGATAATTGGGCGTGGTCCTTTGTTCCTTTACTCATGATATTGATGCTGATTAAAATTCCTGTGCGTTTAAGATTTCGGCGATGTGAATGACCTTTACATTGCTTTTTTGTCTCCGTAAAATTCCTTCCATATGCATCAAACAAGACATGTCTGCGGCTGTAATATATTCAGCACCATTATGGACATGATCTGCGACCCTGTCTTTGCCCATTTTTGCAGAAACAGCTTCTTCAGCCACGCAAAATGTTCCACCGAACCCACAACACTCATCAGGACGGTTAAGTGTAATGATCTCCAAACCCTGAACCATATTTAATAAGTGCATGGGTTTTGAATATGCAGGAGCAACGAGCTCTGTCATTTGCGCGAGCATGAGGCCGCGCTGACCGTGACAGCTTTGGTGCATTCCTACTTTGTGGGGGAAACTTGCAGTTAGCTTATCTACTTTTAACACATCAGTAAGGAACTCAGTGAGTTCATATATCTTTTTGCGGATGCTTTTTGCCTGAGCTTCATTATCACTTGATTTGGCATTGAGGTGATCTTTAAGATGCAGTACACAACTTCCGGAAGGAGATACGATATAGTCAAACTCAGCGAAATTCTCTATGAAAAGGTTGTTGCATCCCTGAGTTAAATGTTCAAATCCAGAATTTGCCATGGGCTGACCGCAACAAGTTTGTTTGGTAGGATAGACCACATCAACCCCAAGTTTTTTCAACAGGTTTAATGTCGCTATTGCAGCATTGGGATAGAACTGATCTATGTAACAAGGGATAAAAAGTCCGACAGTCATGTTTAAAAATATAGCTCTGAAAAAAAGGTATTTGTCATTATAGCTAGATTGTAAATATAGTGCTTGTATTAAAATAGCTGCTTAAGTTTTTTTGGCTAAGGATTAAGCAATTTAAGCATCATTTTAGGCTATTTTGCAGATGATGTATGCTGTGGATGATTCTTTTCAGCGCTAAACAATAATGTATTGGTGATTATTGCTGTTTTAAATTTAAGGTATTTCAGTTTAATTAAAGCCATTGTAAACGGTATTATTGCATCGATTTTTAGGTTTGTGTGTAATGTTGAATATTATTACTGAAAACGTTTTCATATAATAAAAAATAATTATTAGCTTGCAATTCATTTAGTGATAGTGGTAATCCACTATCCGCCATGTT
Source organism: Pedobacter frigoris (assembly GCF_005116445.1). GTDB lineage: Bacteria > Bacteroidota > Bacteroidia > Sphingobacteriales > Sphingobacteriaceae > Pedobacter > Pedobacter frigoris. The sequence continues at coordinate 410,783 of NZ_SWBQ01000003.1, read as the reverse complement.
TACAATTCTGTATGATATTTTCATAAAAATGAAATTCTTATTATAGTTCTGTAGATTTGACGATGTAATTTTTTAAAATGGCTAACGAAAAAAAAGTACAACAAAATACAATACTTGATATTGCAGAGGCACTCAAGCTCTCACCAGCTACAATTTCAAGGGCGCTAAACAATCATCCTCATGTGAAAGAAAAGACAAAGAGTGATGTTTTGAAAATGGCTGCCCAGTTGGGATACAGAAGAAATAATATGGCTTCTGGTCTTCGCAGTAATAAAACGTATACCGTAGGACTTATAGTTCCAAGGATTTCCATGTTTTTTCATGCAGAAGTAATCACCACCATTCAAAATGGCTTACATAAATATGGTTATAACCTGATTATCTGTCAGTCCAATGATTCTGTCACCATGGAAAAAGAACTTACTGAAATTCTTTTTTCGTCGAGAGTAGATGCATTGATTGCAGCTTGTACTTTATTTACCACAGATTTTAGTCATTTTGATAAGTTATTGGAAAACGGTACACCAGTTTATTTTTATGACAGGGTTCCCTTACATGATCTGGGAGCTACCATTATAAAAGGCGATGATTTTAGGGGAGGGTATATGGCCACTTCTCACCTGATTGAAACTGGCTGTAGAAAAATAGCACATATTTCCGGACCGCTTACTTCTAATCTGTATCAGAACCGTTCGTCTGGATTTATAAAAGCGATGGAACAGCATCAGATTCCTGTGAATGAAGACTGGATCTTCCATCAGGAACTGACTCAAAATAATGCAAGAGAGGCTATGAGGAAACTCTTCGAAGGAGATATTGTACCTGACGGAATTTTTACTGATAACGACTCAAGTGCTATAGCTGCTTTGGAATATGCAAAAGAGATTGGCCTCAATGTTCCTGTTGATCTTAAAATTGTTGGCTATTCGAATGATCCGAGAACATCAATCATCAATCCATCCATTACTACTGTAGAGCAGTTTCCTGCCGACTTTGGCAAAAAGATTGTAGAGGTGCTTATTGATTCATTGAAAAATCCTAATCATGAAATCACTAAAACAGCGCCGATTATTATTCCAATACAATTGATCCGAAGGATGTCTACCTAAGATAAAACGCAAGATTTAAAATGAATGCCCTTTTTATGATTTTGAAAACGTTATCATATTAAAATATAGGTTAGAATGTAGGTAGAATGACATCGAACGGATTGAAAAAATATATACTCAAGAAAACCCCAAATTAAAATAAATAATGCAAACAACTTTTGAAAGCCGCTATGCGATCAGTCCTAACGAAGCAAAGTCTATGGATACTGACGGATTACGCAAGAATTTTTTGATCAATAAGATTTTTGAAGCAGACACTATACACCTCGTTCTTTCGCATTTTGACCGGTATATCACAGGTGGTGTAATGCCGGTTAATGAAACCGTACAATTGTCTAATCCCGATTATTTAAAAGCCGGGTATTTTCTGGAAAGACGGGAACTTGGAATCATAAATGTTGGTGATAAAGGTACAGTAACAGCAGATGGCATTGCTTACGAACTGGAATATAAGGAAGCTTTATATATTGGAAGAGGCACAAAATCAGTAAGTTTTACTTCCGCTGATCAAAATAGTCCGGCAAAGTTTTATATCAATTCTACTCCGGCTCACTGTACTTATCCTACAACTAAGATATCTAAAAAAGAAGCGGATATTGTAGAATTAGGTAGCCCGGAAACAGCAAATCACCGTGTTATCAATAAATTGCTGGTGAATAGTGTCTTGTCTACCTGTCAGCTACAAATGGGAATGACAGAATTGAAAACAGGAAGTGTATGGAACACAATGCCTGCTCACACCCATGATAGAAGAATGGAAGTTTACTTTTATTTTGAAGTTCCGGAAGGACAAAGCGTTTGTCACTTTATGGGGGAGCCGCAAGAAACGAGACATATCTGGATGCAAAACGAACAGTGTGTAATTTCTCCAAATTGGTCTATCCATTCTGGTTCGGGAACCAGCAACTATACTTTTATCTGGGGAATGGCTGGCGAAAATCTTGATTATGGAGATATGGACCATTGTGCAATTAACGAATTAAGGTAAATTGATTTAATTTTATGAACATGAGAAAATCCCTGATTTTATTGGTGTTTTTTGCAGGTTTGTCTGCTGCTGTTATGGGGCAGGGCACTAGTGCTAAAGCAATAATTACGATCACGAATCCAATGAATATCAGCAGAACCGATGAGGTAGTTGCTGTTAACTGGTCAGCTGTCAAAGCCAAATATCCTAATATTGATACAGCGAATTTTAAGGTGATGAATGCATCATCTAAAAAAGAGGTGTCATTTCAATTGGAGCGCAGGGGTGGATCAGAGGTTCAGAATTTACTGGTTCAGTTGAGCCTTAGGTCTAACGAAACAGCCAAGCTCAATATTATACCGGGCAAACCGGTAAGATCTGTAGCTAAAACTTTTGGAAGGTTTGTGCCGGAACGTTATGATGATTTTGCATGGGAGAATGATAAAGTAGCTTTCCGAATGTATGGTAAGGCTTTGGAAACAAGGAAGGACAACGCATTTGGAACAGACGTGTGGGTGAAAAGAAGTACAAAACTGGTCATTAATGAATGGTATAAAACCGGAGACTATCATGCTGATCATGGAGATGGAATGGATTATTATAGTGTAGGGCTTACTTTGGGTGCCGGAGATATAGCGCCTTACGTGAAAGATTCGGTTGTTTTTTCCAAGAATTACCACCATTGGAAAGTACTGGACAATGGTCCGCTGCGTACTACTTTTGAACTGGGGTATGATGAATGGGATGTAGCAGGAAAGGCCGTCAAGGTAACTAAAACAATCTCGTTAGATGCCGGATCTCATATGAATAGGATAGAAGCGAGGTATACTTATGGAGGCGATCAGACTTTGCCCGTTGTGATCGGCATAGTGAAAAGAAAAGAGCCAGGTACGATATTAATGAATGAACAGCAGGCCATAACAGGTTACTGGGAGCCTAAACATGGTGCAGATGGTATCACTGGGGTAGGTGTAATTGTTGACGGTGGAAATGTAAAGATGAGTATCGATAAAACTCATTTACTTGCGCAGACTACCACTAGTAATAATCAGGCTATTGTGTATTACAATGGGGCTGCATGGGATAAGGCTAATGAAATTACCAGTGCCCAGCAGTGGTTCAATTATTTGGATGCCTTTAAAAGAAAGCTTTTACAGCCTTTAAAGGTGAGTGTACAGTAGGGGATTATATATTATAGTTTTTACGACTCGTCATCCTGAATTTATTTCAGTATCTCGGAAAAGAACGATTAACTAACCAGTTTGGGATCCTGAAATAAATTTGCTTCGCAGCTACTACGTGGTCAGGATGACGACAGTTTAATAAAATGTTTAACAGAAATAACAATGGCAATACTTGATTTATTTGATTTAAAAGGGAAAGTAGCTTTGGTAACAGGCTGTAAGAGAGGGATAGGTAAGGCCTTGGCTGAGGCATTGGCAGAAGCCGGTGCTGATATTATTGGTGTATCTGCAAATCTGGAACTAACTGGCAGTGAGGTAGAAAAATCAGTAACAGCTTTGGGTAGAAATTTTTTCGCCTATCAGTGTGACTTTGGTAGCAGAAATGCGTTGACCGCATTTTGCGAGCAGGTGAAAAAGGATCATCCTGTAATAGATATTCTGATTAATAATGCGGGAACTATTTTACGGAAGCCAATATCTGAACATCCGGATGAGTACTGGGATGAAGTGATTGCGGTAAATCAGACCGCCCCCTTTATTTTGACCAGAGAAATAGGTAGGGATATGGTGTCAAGAGGAAGTGGAAAGATTGTCTTTACGGCTTCTTTGCTGACTTTTCAGGGAGGCATTACAGTTCCCGGATATGCGGCCAGTAAAGGCGCTGTTGGCCAGCTGACAAAGGCTTTTGCCAATGAATGGGCAGCTAAAGGCGTAAACGTTAACGCGATTGCTCCGGGTTATATTTCTACGGACAATACGACAGCATTAAGAGCTGATGAAAACCGAAGCCGTTCCATTATGGAAAGAATTCCAGCGGGAAGATGGGGCGAACCGGAAGATTTTAAAGGACCTGTTTTGTTTTTGGCATCTGATGCGTCTAATTACATGCACGGGACAGTGATGACAGTAGATGGCGGCTGGATGGGAAGGTAGTGCTGATAGAACGACACACAATAGAACCTACATATAATGACTAAATTAAGACTTTTTTTCTTTACAGTAATAATGGCAGGCGCAGTACAGCTTGCTGCAGCACAAGATATCTGTCCGATTATTCCACAGCCTTCAGTGGCAAAAAAATCAGGTGACCAATTTACGCTGAACAATAATACACCAATTGTTGTATCCTCTGAATCATTAAGACCGGTTGCAAATTATCTGCAGCAGGAATTGCTGAAAAATCAAAAGATTCCTTTGAGTGTTCAGGCTAGTTCAGTTAAGCCTTCAATAAAATTAGTCCTTTCGGCTAAAATTAAACCGGCCTACGAACTGGATATGAATAGCAAAGGGGTAACTATAACTGCTAAAGATCCATCAGGGGCATTTTATGGCGTGGTCTCTTTATTGCAAATTGCCAGACAAACGAAGAATCAAAAAGGTACGCTTATCTTGCAGGGATGGATTATTTCTGATACTCCATTGTATGGCTGGAGAGGTTTTATGCTGGACGAGTCGAGGCATTTCTTCGGTATGGAAAAAGTGAAATCTGTATTAGACTGGATGGCTTTTTATAAACTCAACCGTTTTCACTGGCATCTTACGGATGAACCTGCCTGGCGTATTGAAATCAAGAAATATCCTGGATTGGCATTGATAGGTGGTGTAGGAGATTATTTCAATGAAATGCTGCCAGCACAATATTATACTCAGGAACAGGTGAAGGAAGTCGTTGCCTATGCCGCTCAAAGATTCATTACTGTGATTCCTGAAATTGATATGCCAGGACATGCTACTGCTGCCAATAGGGCATATCCTGAGTTTTCTGGTGGCGGAGGTCCAGGGCACCCTGAATTTACATTTAATCCCGGTAAAGAAGGTACTTATAGCTACCTGTCAAACATCTTAAGAGAAACGAATGCTTTGTTTCCGTCGGGTATGATTCATTTGGGTGGTGATGAGGTAAGTTATGGGAATCATAAATGGCCGACTAATCCTGATATTATCTCATTAATGCAGACGCAGAAGCTTGCAAATTCAAAGGAAGTAGAAAAATATTTCATGAAACGAATAGCTGATTCAGTCTATAACATGAATGCTAAATTGCTGGTGTGGGATGAAATGGCAGAGGTTGATCTGCCAGTGGATAAAACCATCATCTTTTGGTGGAGACACGATAAACCTGATATGTTGAAGCTATCGTTAGACAAAGGATTTCAAACCGTACTTTGTCCGAGACTGCCATTTTACTTTGATTTTGTGCAGGACAGTACACATACAAATGGACGCAAGTGGAACAAATTATACAATCCTTTAAAGAATGTCTACGAGTTTACGCAGGATAAATATGTAAAGCAAACCCTAAAGAAAGATCAGATTTTGGGTGTGCAGGCTGACCTGTGGTCGGAGACTATTCAAAGCGAACAGCGTCTGGATTACCTGCTTTTTCCGAGGATAACTGCTTTGGCTGAAGCGGCCTGGACGTCGCAGGATAATAAAGACTATGCGAGGTATATGGAACGGTTGAAAGGGCATTTAAATTTGTTTCAGGAACAAGGTCTGTATTATTACAATCCGTTTTCGCCAGCTAAAAGTCCTGAGCCAATAAAAATCGGTACGGGCATAAAACGTTTTGAGACGGGAGAATAAAGTATTGTAATATGAAATTTACACAACCGTTTGTGTGAAAATAAGTCTTTAAGGCATTGGAATAGCTTTGTATATTGGAGTAATAAATGAAATATTTGACTTGTTCAAATTGCTTTTAAACTAAATAATCCAACACAAAATGAAACCTAACCGTAGAAAATTTTTACAACAATTTGCATTGGGAACTGGGGCAATGGCTATAGGCCTGCCATCTTTTGCAAAAGAAAGCATTTCCGAAAATGAAGATCTGTTAACTTCTCTAAGTGGCAGCAGCGCACAGCGATTTAATATGAGCGGCTATGCTGCGCCGAAAATTGATAAAGTAAAAATTGGCTTTATTGGATTGGGCCAGAGAGGTCCTGGTGCAGTGAGTAGAATGTCATTTATTGAGGGAGTAGAAATTAAAGCGCTTTGTGATCTTTTGCCTGCAAGAGCAACTGCAGCGCAAAGATATCTTACAAGTAAAGGGCTGCCAAAAGCCAAGGAATATTCAGGTGAGAACGGCTGGAAAGAGATGATCGATAAAGAGGATCTGGATCTGATTTACATCTGTACACCTTGGAGTTTGCATACGCCTATGGCAGTATACGCGATGGAGCACGGCAAACATGCAGCTACTGAAGTTCCTGCGGCACTGACTCTTGAAGACTGCTGGAAACTTGTAGAAACTTCTGAAAGAACCCGTAAGCATTGTATGATGTTGGAGAACTGTTGCTACGATTTCTTCGAAATGCTTACTTTGAATATGGCTAGAAATGGTATGTTCGGAGAATTGGTTCATGCAGAGGGTGCTTATAATCACGATTTACTAGGGCTGAACTTCAATAAAAATGGTTATCAGGACATGTGGAGATTGAAGGAGAACATCAACTTCAACGGGAATTTGTATCCTACCCATGGATTGGGACCTATTGCCCAATGTATGAATATTAACAGGGGAGATAAAATGGATTATCTGGTTTCTGTATCTACCAATGACTTTATGATGGGTGAAGAGGCTAAGAAGAGAGCAGCAAAAGACCCGTTCTATGATCAGTTTGTTGGTAAAAACTACCGCGGAAACATGAATGTTACCACGATCAGGACTACCAATGGTAAAACAATGATGTTACAGCATGACGTAACCTCACCAAGACCATATTCCAGATTACATGTATTGAGCGGAACAAAAGGCTCAGCAGCAAAATGGCCTGAACCGGAACGTATTGCTATCGGAGAAGAGTGGGTGAGTAAAGATGAACTGAAAAAACTTTATGATACTTACAGCCCGCCGATCATTAAACATGTTGGTGAGGTCGCAAAAAAAGTTGGTGGACATGGAGGTATGGACTTTATCATGGACTGGAGATTAATTGATTGTTTGCGTAACGGACTACCTCTTGATCAGGATGTTTATGATGCAGCGGCATGGAGTTGTATTGTTCCTTTGAGTAAAAAATCAGTGTCTAAAAGATCATCTAGTGTAGATATCCCTGATTTTACAAAAGGGTCATGGAAAACAAATAAGCCTGTGAATTTAACGCTTGATGGCGGTGGTAATACTACCGTGAGAGAAGTTAAGAAAGGTTAATTATACAAAAACATATATAAAAAAGCTCCCCGTAATTTTTACGGGGAGCTTTTTTATGAAACTACATATTACTTTCAATCGCTCCGACTTTCTCTCTGTAGAGGTCCACAGGGCCGTCAAGCAGTACTGCTATAATGGTAAGGTCTTTATCGAGTCGATCTGCTGGAACGGGGATGTATACGATTCCTGGAATTGCGCTCCAATATAATTTATTGTAGATTTGGGGCTCTATCATAGTTCCTTCGCCAACAATTCTTATCCTGGCGATTTTATTCTTAATCCCTTTTAACGCAATTGGTCCGGTAGGTTTGCCTTCAACAAAAAGATAGATTGTTTGCTTATCTGCCGATAGCGCACATTTACCCTGATAATGTCCTTCCGGTAATCCTTTACCTGTTTTGTAAAGTCCCTCTGAGTTCTTAGTTATCCAATCGTATAGCATTGGTTGAAGTGCATATTTACCTTCTTTAAAATTCAAGCCATCCTGAGGCAGGGAAGTTTTTTCAAAAGGATTATTCCCCTGATGTATTGAACCCACTATATTTTTCAGTTGAAGTCTGAAATCAGTTTTCTGATCGGCCAATTGTTCAAAATCTACTGTTTCGTTGATGCCCTCAGTTAATTGAATTGCTTCATTGAATTTTAGTGCGATGACTGTTGCATCCTGGTCCCAGGCTATAGCAGGAACCTTGAGTACGATCCCATCGCGAACCTGATTTACGGTAGCATTATGGTTGGTGCCGACAATTCGAGCATCAATCACTTTCGATTTAAGGCCTTTAACAAGGAGTTGGTCCTGATTATTCAAAGACCAGTCGGCATATAAATAAAGTGTTTTTTTATCTTTCGATAAAGCGGTTTTTCCGGTAAAGTGTTTGGCTGGAATACCAGCGCGTGTTCCGTAAATGGCTTCGGCATGTTTTTTAGTCCACCTCCCCAATCCTTTTAGGATGGTTATTTGTTCCTGAGCGATGGTGCCATCTGCTTTCGGACCTATATCCAGAAGTAGATTTCCTCCCATACTGATGCAATCTACCAAAGTTCTGATGATCATGTTGGGCGATTTGTATTTGAAATCATAAGGTTGATAACCCCATGAATCATTCATGGTATAACAAAGTTCCCAATAGTCATTTCCTGGTTTTACGACCGGAATTCCCTGTTCCGGAGTTTCATAATCGCCATTATGATTCAACCGTGAATTGATAATGATATTTGAGTTGTATTTTTTTAGGTTTGCCAGTATTTTATCAGCCTGCCACTCGGTAGCAGAATGTTCCCAGTCACCGTCAAACCAAAGTAAATCAGGGTTGTATTTAGATGAAAGCTCGTTAAGTTGTCCCTGAAAATAGCTGGTGAATTTGTTCCATCTGTCAGGCTCTTCATTGAGCTTGTATCTTTTTCTATCTCTTGTAAAACCGTCGTAGTCCGGATAACTCCAGTCTGGTAAAGAAAAGTAAAGTCCTGTTTTTAATCCCGCTTTTTTTAATTCGGATACAAAAGGACTGATCAGATCTTTTTTAGCAGCGCTGTTCTTAAGTGTGGTAGTTGCATTTTCTCCATTGGTATTCCATAAAGCAACTCCATCATGATGTTTAGTGGTGATCACAGAGTATTTGGCTCCGCTTTCTTTAATAAGGTTAACCCAGGCAGTGGGATTGTATTTTGAAGCATTGAAACCATGCAGTTGCTTCATGTAATTGTCATGGTTGATATAGTTATTAAAAAAGGACCAGGACTCAGATATTCCGTTGACAGAATATATTCCCCAGTGAATGAAGATCCCAAGTTTAGCGTCTGTAAACCACTCCATTTTTTCTTGCTTATCTGAGGACTGCTTTGTGGGTTGTTGCGCTTTTAAAGAAGGGTTGAAATAGGTTAGAAATAGAACTGCAATTATTTTAGTTTTCATTCAATGTTATTTATGTAGGTAAGATTTTTGATAGGATAGTGGACTTTTTCCTGTTATCATTTTAAAGTGTTTGTGGAAGCTTGCAAAGTTGTGAAACCCACTCTCATAGCATATCTGTTTTACATTCATGCTGTCTTCGATCAGTAGCTTGCAGGCGTGGCCGACCCTGATTTCACTAATGAACTGCGTATAGGTTTTTCTTGTTCTTGATTTGAAATACCTGCAGAACGAGTTAGGACTAATATTTGCCACAGCAGCCATCTCTTCCATCTGTATTTTTCTCTTGAAATTAGTTAGAGAATAATTGTAAATGGCATTAATTCTGTCATTTTCTGTTTCTTCAAAATCATGACGGAAGCCCATCGAGGATAGTACTGTATTGTTGCTGCAATTCTCTATAGCCAATAATGCATCCATCAATGTAATGATTCTTTTGGGGCCTTCGGAGGAAAGAATGGTTTCAATCAATTCTCCAATCTGTTTTCTGCTTTTATCCTGTATTTGGATTCCTCGTTGTGCTTTTTCTAAAAGCAATTTTAAAGATTTGTTTTCAGGCAGATTTAAAAAGGAACTTCCCCAAAAATTCTCACAGAAATGGGCGACAACTACGTCAGCATTGTTTTTTTCATCTTCGTTGAAGTAGCTTTCATCAAACTTCCAGTAGTGAGGAAGGTGCGCGCCTACCAATACAACATCACCGGATCGGAACCGCTTGATGCTGTCGCCAATAAACTGAGTGCCATTGCCTTTCTTGAAATAAATGAGTTCGACTTCTGCATGATAGTGCCATCGGTTGTTTATGTATGGCACATTGTCCCGCCGGACGCTGAAAGAATTGACCGGGTTGTTTGAAACTTTTAATAATTGTGGTTTCATAGTTTAGGTGTTGTGTGTTAACCTAAAAACGTAAATTTTTTATTTACGTCATCAGGAATTTAATTTGGTTAGATATTAATTCATAAAAATACAAAAATCTTTCATAAATACATATATATTGAAAATATGATCTATGTATAGCCAATATTGCATAATAATGGAGATTTAAGCTGTAAAATTGTACTGGTGTATATGGATTTTCGCACTGCAAGAACTTATCGGTTAAAATAAAACCGAAAGCTTATTCGTTTGTTATAATAGGCTACTAATAGAGTGAATGAAATGCTGCCAAATAAAGAACGCGATACCCCGACGAATATATTAATCATTGAAAATGATGAGGGATTAGTAGAGATGCTAACTGAATTATTTGATTATGAGGGGTTTAATGTCAGGTCTTATAGAGAAGCTGATGATGTTTTTGCACTAATAGAGGATTTTACTCCTGATATAGTGCTATTAGATTATTTATTGCCAAAAATAAATGGAGGAGAGCTGTGTGCTCAATTAAAAAAGAATCCATTGACAAAGAATATCCCTGTGATTATTTGCTCGGCATACCCTCAGGTATTACTTTCTTTGGGTAGTTATGGATGTAATGCATTTATTTCAAAGCCGTTTGAGTTAAGTGATATGTTGTCGAAAATCAATACCTGCCTTAAAAACCCGTCTGAGATTTTTACAGCGGATGCGGGCAAAAGATCTTTACACGGCTTAAGGTCATAACGATATTAATTAACATTAATCGTTTCATCATGAATGCGATTGGATACATTAGAATTTCACCTCATTTGAAGACTATTGGAGATCAGGAGATCGCCATTAAAAAATTCTGCACAGAAAAAGGGTTAAATCTTTTAATGCTTTTTAAGGATTCAGGAGAGTACAATGAAGATAGAGAAAGAGAAAGCTGGCTTGCTGTAGAGGAATATGTGCAATACAGCGGTGAAGTAAATTTTTTATTATTCGTTTTACCTGAAAAAATTACGAGGTACAATAAGCTGATTGATGACGTACAGGATCACTTCAGAAGAAAATATAATGTACTACTGGTTGCAGTTGTTTAAAGAGACTAGACTAAAATTATTAGGCCTGCTATTATAGATGCAGATGCTTGTTAATTACGCTTCCTAGTTCATCTATTTGTTCTGCGTTAAGATCTCCCCATATCTGTTCCCATTTGCCTTCATGACGCAACTGAACTTCCTTACCATCAACTTCACATATGTAATAAGGTTGTCCATCTGTGGTTTCAGCTTGCTGTACAGCAATATGGCCATTTTTAAAGTTACCTGTCTTAACAGATACCGTGAATTTTTCATTTTCTGAAGCTTTCATAATTTGATAATCAGATTAATAATTGAACAATAAAAGAGAGAAAAGGTTTTATATAGTTATTTTTGGCTAAGCTTATAACACAATAACAGAAATCGTTTGACTATGCATAAAATAACTTTCAGAACACTTTTACTCATTTTATGTGGAATACTGCCCTTGTCAATAGTCAAGGCCCAATCCTTAGGCAAGAAACCGGTCAAGCCAAATATCATTTTCATATTGACAGATGATCTTGGATATGGTGATCTGGGTGTGTTTTTTCAGAATCAACGTAAACAGCAGGCAACTCATCAGCTACCTTATCAGCTTACCCCAAATTTGGATAAAATGGCTGAAAATGGTGCCCGGTTTACACATCAATATAGTAATGCACCGGTTTGCGCACCTTCCAGGGCTTCTTTATTAACCGGTGTGAATCAGGGAAATGCCAGTGTGAGGGATAACCAGTTCGATAAGCAAATTGAAAATAACCACAATATGGCTACTCTGCTAAAAGGAGCCGGGTATGCTACTGCTGCAGTTGGCAAATGGGGTTTGCAAGGCGAGACTAAAGTTATACCCAACTGGCCGGCACATCCGCTTAAAAGAGGATTTGATAATTTTTTTGGCTATATGCGTCATGCTGATGGTCACGAGCATTACCCGTTTGAAGGATTGTATAGAGGAAAGAAAGAAGTTTGGGAAAACTATAAAGACATAGCAGGCGGACTGAGCAAATGTTACACAACAGATTTGTGGACAGCCTATGCAAAAAAATGGATCATTGAGCATGAGCATACAAAAGGTGCGGATAAGCCTTTTTTTATGTTTCTGGCATACGATGCGCCCCATGCTGTTTTAGAATTACCAACTCAGCAATACCCTGCTGGAGGCGGGTTAAACGGCGGCCTTCAATGGACCGGAAAATCAGGTAATATGATCAACACTGCTTCCGGTAATATTGATACTTATGTACACCCCGATTATGCAAATACAACATGGCCGGATACCTATAAACGTTATGCAACAGCAAACAGGAGAATTGATGACGCTGTAGGTGATTTATTAAAGTTACTTCAGGATCTCAAAATCTCGGACAATACTATTGTCATATTCACATCTGATAATGGTCCGTCAATAGAATCATATTTGCCTGCTGCCCCATATAGCCCTCAGTTTTTTGGTAGTTATGGTCCGTTTGATGGCATTAAACGGGATGTTTTGGAGGGTGGTTTAAGAATGCCTACTCTGGCATTATGGCCCGGTCGTATTTCCTCAGGAAAGGTTATTGCTGAACCGAGTATGCTGTCCGACTGGATGGCAACTTTTGCTGATGCCGCACATGCAAATTTGCCCGCCAGAAGTAATGGTGTGTCCTTGCTGCCTGTTTTAACAGGTAAAGGAAGACAGGAAAAGAGCCTAATTTACTCCGAGTATTTTGAAGGTGGAAAAACTCCTGCATTCAAAGAATTCGAAGCCAGCAGACAGGGCCGCAAAAGAGGTCAGATGCAGATGATTAGGATAGGGGACTTAGTAGGTGTGCGGTACCAGATTAAATCAGAAACTGATGATTTTGAGATATATGATGTAGTTAAGGATCCTAAAGAAACTAATAACTTGGGTTTAAATAATAATTATAAGGTCTTGCAGGAACAAATGAAAGCAAAAGTTCTTCAGTTGAGAAAAGCAGATAAAGAAGCACCCCGCCCATATGATAAAGCTTTAATTCCAGCTATAGCACTTACAAAACAAAATAAATTATTGCCGGGTCTGAGTTGGAAATTTTTTAAAGGAAGCTTCGGTTCTGTTGTCTCAGAGAAGAAATTACCCGAATCCGGCAAAGGCACAATTAAAAATATATTACCGGTAGGTAGAATCACTGATAAGGGAATGACAGTTTATGAGGGGCTGATCAAAGTAGCTGCTGATGGCGAGTATCATTTTGCACTTTCAGCCACAGGTAGGGCTTATATGAGGATCCATGAAGCAGAGCTCATTGATGCTGATTTCGGCTACCAATCTGGCAGTCGGGAAGCAGGAAGTGTATACTTAAAAGCTGGTTACCATCCCATTAAACTGTATTACCTTAAAGAAAATGATAAAGGACCATTAATATCTCTTAAGAGTAAATATGGAAATACCGACTGGCAAGAGCTTAAAGTCAGTGATTTATATAGGTTAAGTCCTTTAAAATGAACAATTAAAAAAATCAGGGAAAGAATTTTATTAATTAGCAGGATAAAAAAGTGTGTTTAAACTTTCATTTATTGAAAAAGATAATTACATTTGAGCTTACCCTTTCGGGGGTATGTTTTTCATAGGTAGATGTAGGGTCGGAAATTAATTTTTCGGCCCTTTTTTGTTGTCTTGTGTTCCGTATCTTTATCAGATAGCTATGAAGAAGAAAAAGATCATTATCGCAATTACAGGTGCCAGTGGGTCGGTTTACGCTAAGTTGCTGCTGGATAATTTGTTAACATTAAAGGAGCAGGTCGATAAGGTCGGTGTGGTGATGTCCGATAATGCAAAGGAGGTCTGGCGCTTCGAATTAGGTAACGAAGATTACGACAATTATCCATTTGATTTCTATCATAAAATGGATTTCAATGCACCATTTGCTTCAGGGTCTGCAAAATTTGACACTATGATTATTATTCCGTGTTCTATGGGGACATTGGGAAGAATAGCGCATGGGATTTCTAATGACCTCATTTCAAGAGCTGCCGACGTAATCCTTAAGGAACGTAGAAAGCTGATCACAGTAGTGCGTGATACCCCCTTCAGTTTAATCCATATCAATAATATGAAGGCTGTAACTGAAGCAGGTGGGATAATTTGTCCGGCCAACCCATCCTTTTACTCAATTCCAAAAACAATAGAAGAAGTAGCGCAGACTGTGGTGAGCCGGGTAATTGATCTTGCCGGATTGGAACAGGACAGTTATCGGTGGAATGAATAGTTTTTTCTTATCTTTGCAGGCTTATTAATACTGATGAAGAAGGTTGCATTTTATACGTTGGGCTGTAAGTTGAATTTTTCCGAAACTTCAACTATCGGCAGATTATTTACCGATGCCGGTTATGCTGTAGTAGACTTTACAGATGGAGCTGATGTATATGTCATCAACACATGCTCCGTAACAGAACATGCCGATAAAAAATGTCGTAAGGTAGTTAAGGAAGCGTTAAAATATTCTCCCAATGCATATGTTACGATTGTTGGTTGCTATGCGCAGTTAAAGCCAGTAGAGATCGCCGAAATAGAAGGTGTAGACATGGTGCTCGGGGCAGCTGAGAAATTCCGTATCGTAGAATACATTTCAGACCTTACCAAACAGCCAAAAGCCGTTATTCATCAGCAAAATATTGAAAAAGTAAATCACAATTTTATTGCAGCTTATTCAATAGGGGATAGGACCCGTACCTTTTTGAAAGTACAGGATGGATGTGATTATCCATGTACTTATTGTACGATTCCTTTAGCCAGGGGTGGCAGCAGAAGCGATACTATAGAAAATGTAATCAACCGCGCAAAGCAAATTGCTGAAAGCGGTGTGAAAGAAATTGTACTTACAGGGGTTAACCTTGGGGATTTCGGGATTAGAAATGGAGAACGCGAAGATAAATTCTTTGATCTTGTAAAAGCACTTGACGAGGTAGAAGGAATAGAAAGAATTCGTATATCATCTATAGAACCCAATCTACTGAGCAATGAGATCATAGAATTTGTGTCCGGTTCTAAAAGATTTGTACCGCACTTTCACATACCATTGCAGTCTGGATCCAATAAGATATTAGGTTTAATGCGCAGACGCTACCAGCGTGAATTGTATACTGAACGTGTTGCGACTATCAAGGCATTGATCCCTAATTGCTGCATAGGTGTTGATGTGATTGTTGGTTTCCCTGGTGAGACTCATGAGGATTTTCTGGATACCTATCAGTTTTTGAATGAACTCGATGTTTCATACCTTCATGTATTTACCTATTCCGAACGCGAACAAACTCCAGCAGCCGAGATGCAAGGTAGGGTAGCGGGCAGTACACGTGCGGACAGGAGTAAGATGCTGCATATTCTTTCCGATAAAAAAAGAAGGGCATTTTACGAATCACAGATCGGATCGGTAGGAGAAGTGCTTTTTGAAGATGATCAAAAGAATGGTTATATGCATGGTTTTACCAAGAATTATGTAAAAGTAAAAGCCAAGTACGATCCTGTTATGGTCAATGAAATCAAAACCGTAAAATTAACGGCAATAACCGCAGACGGAGAAGTAGAAGTTACAGAAACCGAAGAAGTTTTAGCGCATTAATCATATATTCGCATAAAACTTTTTTATCCGTATGTTTCCTACAGTATCTCATTTTTTAGAATATCTTTTTGGTGTACAAGTCCCACTTCCATTTAACACATTTGGAGTTTTTGTAGCGTTGGCATTTATAGCCGGTTACTGGGCTTTCACTAAGGAATTTAAACGCAAAGAAGCCCTTGGACTAATTCATCCAATTAAAAAAATACTTACAGTAGGTAAACCCGCTACTACTACGGAATTGATTTCTAATGCTGTATTCGGCTTTGTAATCGGCTATAAGTTAATTTATGCATTATCAAACTATAAATTATTTGTAAGTGATGCCCAGACCATTCTGCTATCCTTAGATGGAAGTATATTGGGAGGCTTGTTTTTCGCCGGTTTGTTTGCTTACTGGGATTATAAAGAAAAGAATGCTCATAAATTGCCTAAACCAAAAACTGTAGAGGTTACTCAACATCCTTACGAATTGATGGGGACATTGATTGTCTGGGCCGCTGTGTGGGGGTTTTTAGGTGCTAAAATATTTGATAACCTGGAACACTGGGATACTTTTGTAAAAGATCCTATTGGTAGTTTGCTATCTTTTAGCGGACTTACTTTTTATGGTGGACTGATCTGCGGCGGAGCTGCTGTATTAATTATTGCACGTAAAAATGGTATCAAACCATTACATATGTTAGATATTGGCGGACCAGGGATGATGCTTGCTTATAGCGTTGGAAGGATTGGCTGTCATATGTCGGGAGACGGTGACTGGGGGATTCCTAACCTCAATCCTAAGCCGTTTACATGGCTTCCTGATTGGTTGTGGGCTTATACTTATCCTAATAATGTTGCAAACGAAGGTGATCCTATAGCGGGCTGTGTAGGAAAATTTTGCAACGAATTGCCTCAGCCTGTCTATCCTACACCTATTTACGAGGTGATTGTGGCTTTTATACTTTTCCTTATTTTGTGGCGTATACGACACATAATTAAATATCCTGGGATGATGTTTGGGATTTATCTGATGATGAATGGAACAGAACGTTTCTTTGTAGAGTTGATCAGGGTGAATACCAAATATAACTTAGGAGGAATGCAGTTTACACAAGCAGAAATGATATCAAGTATCTTATTCTTATCTGGCCTCGGACTTGTACTTTATTCTATGAAGAATAAAGAAAAGCTAGCTAACTATTAAACGTAACAGGGTTTGGATTACGAATTACTATGTACTAAAGTCATTGCCATCACCAGGTTGACAGGCAATTTTATACGCAAAGAGTCTATGAGCTTTGATGCAGGTGCAGTTGAATTTAAAGGTTTGAATGATCTTGTTTCTTATGTAGATAAGAACGCGGAAAAACAGCTAGTGAAAAATCTGGCCAAGTTAATTCCTGAGGCGGGATTCACTACAGAAGAAAAAACCATTAGCCGCAAAGGGGAAATATACAATTGGATCATTGATCCGCTTGATGGTACGACTAATTTTATACATGGAATACCCACTTATTCCATTAGTGTTGCACTTTATGAAAACGACCAGCCTGTTATCGGTGTGGTGTATGAGATCAACAGGGGAGAGATGTTTTCTGCATATAAGGATGGAGGAGCTTACCTAAACAATAAAAGCATCAGCATTTCATCAAGAACATCACTTTCAGAATGTCTGTTAGCTACGGGCTTTCCTTATTACCAGTTTGAGCAACAGGAGCAATATATGAAGCTCTTTGCTGAAATGATGAGAAGCTGTCATGGCTTAAGACGTATCGGTTCTGCGGCTGTTGACCTTGCTTATGTGGCATGTGGCAGATTTGATGCTTTTTTCGAATACAATCTCAACTCATGGGATGTCGCTGCAGGAGCTTTTATTGTTCAGCAAGCTGGAGGGAAAATTTTGAATTTCGAAGGAGGAGATGAGTTTCTTGAGAAACGTCAAATCCTTGCTACCAATGCTAAAATCGATCAGGAAATCCTGGACTTAATGGAAAAGCATTTTAATTCTTAAAATATTTATGGTTACTATTGATCAGATCTTTTTGTGAATACGTTTTGTTGAACGTGGTAATGAGGGGATGGAAGTTATTAGTAGATTTTTCAAAACAAAAAGCCCCGCTTCCAATAAGGAGCAGGGCTTTTTGTTTTAGGTCGGAAGATTAAAGTGCCTCGGAAACGACTTCTTTTACTTCAGGTACCATTCTTTGCAATAGGTTCTGAATTCCGGATTTTAATGTGATGGTAGAGGAAGGACAGCCGCTGCAAGAGCCTCTAAGCTCAACCGTTACGACACCTTCTTCAAATGATTTATAGCTGATGGCGCCACCGTCTTGTTCAACTGCCGGACGTACATAATCATGAAGTATCTGCTGAATCTTAATTTCCAGATCAGTCCCTTCAAAAGCAGGTATTTCTCCGTCTGTTTCTTCTTTAATTTTATATTCCGACTCAACTGCACCTTTAACAAATTCTTTCAGTATAGGCTCGATATCTGCCCAGTCTGTACCTTCAGTTTTTGTAATAGTCACAAAATTGCTGGCAAAAAACACACCATTCACAAAATTGAACTTAAACAATTCCTTTGCAAAAGGAGAGTGCTCAGCACTTTCCTTAGTCGCAAAATCTTCGCTCCCATTGATCAATAACTTATTGACCATGAATTTCATTGTAGCAGGATTCGGCGTTTGTTCTGTATATACGTTGATAGTCATTGTCTTCTTTTTTTACAAAAATAAATAATTCATTGATGCAATTTCCTGTGCTGTTGTCTGTTTTAGGTCATTATTAATATATACATTTAATATACCTGTTTAAACATACTTTTAAAGGCCGTCCCGTCACCCTGATATGGAACATAACCATACTTAAAATATCCCGGTGTAGTTGAAAGGAGTAATCTTTTTTAATTCCTCTTTTACAGTTTCACCAACGTTTAGGCCATCTATAAAATCTGCCATCGTAATTGCAGTTATCTTCTGGTTGGTACGTGTAAGATCTTTTAAAGCCTCGTATGGATTAGGATAGGCTTCCCTTCGCAATACGGTTTGTATTGCCTCAGCAACTACAGCCCAGTTATTTTCAAGATCAGCATGGATTGCTTCTTCATTCAGCAGCAACTTGTTCAGTCCCCTCAATGTTGATGCGATAGCTATTACGGTATGTGCCATAGGGACTCCAACATTTCTCAATACTGTAGAATCCGTTAAGTCTCTTTGCAGACGTGAAATAGGAAGTTTAGCGGCAAAAAATTCAAATAAGGCGTTTGCAATACCGGCATTACCTTCTGCATTTTCAAAATCAATTGGATTTACTTTATGGGGCATCGCAGATGATCCCACTTCACCTTCCTTGATTTTCTGCTTAAAATAATTTTTCGAGATGTACGCCCAGATATCCCTGTCCAGATCTATGACGATATTGTTGATTCTTTTTAATGCGTCGCATTGAGCCGCAAATTGATCATAGTGTTCAATTTGAGTAGTATACTGTGCACGGGTTAAACCCAATACTTCGTTGACAAAATTATTGGAAAAATCTACCCAATTGGTTTCAGGATAAGCAATATGATGTGCATTAAAATTGCCTGTCGCACCGCCAAATTTAGCACTGTTAGGTATAGCCTTTAAATTATTTAATTGGATTTCAAGACGTTCTGCGAACACCATAAATTCTTTTCCCAATTTAGTAGGGGATGCCGGTTGTCCGTGAGTATGTGCTAATAACGGTACTTGTTTCCACTCTGTAGCCAATTCCTTTATTTTGGTCACCAATTCTGTAAGCTTAGGATAATAAACTTCATTTAAGGCCAGTTTAAAAGTATACGGAATTGCGGTATTATTGATATCCTGAGAAGTTAGTCCGAAATGGATAAATTCTTTATAAGCTTCCAGTCCTAATAGGTCAAATTGCTTCTTAATGAAATATTCTACAGCTTTTACATCATGGTTTGTAATCTTTTCTGTGTCTTTTATTTCCTGTGCATGTGTGTCGTTAAACTGCTCGTGAATTAAACGAAGCCTGTTGTAGTTTGTTTTGTCAAAATTCTCCAGGCCGCGAAGACCGGTTTCACATAGTGCTATAAAATATTCCACCTCAACATAAACACGGTATTTGATCAATGCAGATTCCGAAAAATATTTAGAAAGGTTTTCAGTAGTATTTCTATAACGGCCATCTACAGGAGATATGGCTTGAAGAGGAGATAAATTCATGTATTAACTGTTTTTTACAAAATGCGAAGTTAACATTTTTCAGTCAATGATTAACAATGGGCTCAAATTTGATTGTTGCCCCGATAGAAATGAGGTTTTATAAATGACTCCGAACAAAACGTAAGGTTTCTAGTGTAGTTACCTCTTCAAATAGGGGGGTAAAACAAAAAAGGCCTCCTGATACAGGAAGCCTTTTTTATAAGTTCAACTTAGCTTAGTGAGCTGGAGCTGGAGTCTCAGTAGTAGTAGTTTTAACTGCAGTATCTTTTACAGTTGAATCAGTAACTGTAGTATCAACTTCAGTAACGATAGTAGATGAGTCAGTTACAGTTGTATCTGTAGTTTCGCCAGTTTTTTCAGCGTTGTTACAAGCTGCTACTGATAAAGAGATTGCTAAAGCTAAAAAGCCAAATTTAAATGCGTTTTTCATTCTAATTCTGTTTTAAATAATTAATTAATTTTACACTTAATACGGTAAAGTTTAAAAGGTAACCCAAGTATTTTAAAAAAAATAAAAAATAATTTGTTTACTCCTTTTTACCGGCTGCAAATGTACTGTTTAACAGTAAATAATCAAGAAAAATAAAAATAAATAAATAGGGTTACCCTAGGCAAATAGGCGGTATTAAGTCGAGTATTGTTAAAAACATTATTTTTTTTAGTTAACATTGGGTTACCATTCACGTATAAATGTATTAATTGGTGAGTAATAAGTTAAGCAGTTCAGTTCCAACAGATAGAGAGGTAGTTTTAGGGATCTTAAATAACTCAGAAGATGCGCTAAATAGGTTGTATGCCGGGTATTTCCCGATGGTTTTACAATTTATTTTGAATAATAACGGCGATGAGGATGATGCAAAAGATGTGTATCAGGAAGGAATCATTGTTTTATACAATAAAATTAAGAGTGGCAACTTTGAGTTGAGCAGTAAACTAAAGACCTATATATACTCAGTCTGCAGACGTATTTGGTTAAAGAAGCTTTCTCAGCAAAGCAGGAAGACCAGTAATATTGCGGATTTTGAAGATATTATAGCCGTGGAGGACGAAGTAGAGCAGCATGAGGAAAAGGATAGGCAATTTGAAAAAATGCAGTCAGCGCTTGTTCACCTGGGCGAACCTTGCAAGACTATTATTCAGGATTTTTATATTAACAATTTGTCCATGCAGGACATCTGTGAAAAGTTTGGCTACACCAATACAGATAATGCTAAAACACAGAAGTATAAATGCCTGCAGAGGTTAAAAAAGTTATTTTTTCAGTCGTAATCAGTGTTTTAAGCATTGTAAAGGCAAAATGAATAGAAAATGAGGAACGAGATAGAGTTAGAAAGTATCATTGAAGATTACCTGAATGGTAAGCTTACCGAAGCAGAGGCTACAGCTTTTGAGCAATTGCGTTTAAATGATCCTGCTGTGGATCATAAAGTTGTTAGCCATAAGGTGTTTATGGAGGCAATGGCAGATTATGCTGAAGTCATGAACTTGAAGGAGAAAATGGATGCTGCTCATGCACAAATTGATGTGAATACCTTGAGCAGGCAGCTTGGTCCGCATCCTTCATTTATTGTAAACATCTGGCGAAAAAATAAGGCAGCAATTGGTGTCGCTGCGTCGTTCATATTCCTGTCGATGATTATGCTGTATTCTATACAGCAAAATACTGAGCAAATCGGGAAAGTGGAGTTGATGAACAGAGACTTGGCAAAAATCAAAACTTCTACAAATAGCCTGATCCGGAAAATAAATTCAAATAATGCAGGTGCTAATAGAAATGCAAAACCGGCTAACTATGGCGGAACGGGCTTTGCTTTGACATCCAACGGCTATATTTTAACCAATTTACATGTGGTTAAAGATGCAGACTCCGTGTACGTGCAGGATAGTAAAGGAAATGATTATAAAGTAAGGGTCATTCCTATCGAGTCTCAGAAAGACCTGGCTATTCTCAAAATAGAAAGTGATTCATTTACCCCACTCCCCAATCTGCCTTATCGTTTGAAACAGAATGGCGTAGGTATGGGTGATGAAGTATACACCATTGGTTTCCCTAAGGATGGTGCTGTATATGGAAGAGGATATGTAAGTTCCAAAACCGGTTATAATGCTGATGATTCTACACAATATCAGGTTGGTATTGATGTGAATCCGGGAAATAGCGGCGGTCCGCTTCTTGACCAGTACGGCAATGTAATTGGTGTGATCAGTGCAAAATTGAGCCAGGTAGACGGTGCTACATTTGCAATAAAAGCGAAATATATCCAGGAAGCACTGAATTCTATTTCCAAAGATTCTTTGGGTAAAAGCGCAACATTTAACAAAAGAAATTCATTGCAGCGCCTAAGCAGGAATCAGCAATTCGAAAAGCTGAAAGATTATGTATTTATGGTAAAGGTATTTAAATAACCTTTCAGGAAAGCGTAATCCTATCATAACTAAATAAGATTTTTTAAACCCCGAAACTTTAGCTAAGTTTCGGGGTTTTATTTTATATATAAATTTTTGATATGGATTTTGGAAAAGTACCCGCCGACAGTATTAAAGACGTTGATTTTACCTTACCAGAAGACGGGCAGCAGACTTTAAAAACGTTAGCGCATTTGAAGCCTGTTAAAAACGCTGATTTTTATATTGGCTGCGCAAAATGGGGCAGAAAGGAGTGGCTGGAGATGATTTATCCAAAAAAGACCAAAGAAGCTGATTTCCTGGACCAGTATGTAAAACATTTCAATTCAATTGAACTGAATGCTGTATTTTATAGTATCCCAAAAGCTGAGCTAATTAGGAAATGGAGAATTAAAGCGGACGAGAATACAGCAAGCGATTTTTTATTCTGTCCAAAATTCTCCAGAACGATCAGTCACATCAAGCGATTGAAAAATGCCGAAGAGGCCACAGATCAGTATTTAGCAAGTATCTCTGAATTTGGTAGATTCCTGGGGCCATGTTTCCTGCAATTAGGAGATAATTTTGGTCCGAATAATTTTGAGGCTTTGGAAACATATCTTGAAAAACTTCCTCAGGATTTGGAGGTGTTTGTTGAATTGAGACATGAAGAATGGTTTGCAAATAAAGATATACGGACTAAGTTATTTGAAATGCTGTCGAAGCTAAAAAAAGGAGCTGCGATTACCGATGCCAGCGGCAGAAGGGACTGTGTTCATATGGAACTCACTATTCCCGAGATTTTTATTCGCTTCGTTGGTAACGGTAAGGAATTTCAGGATTCCGACTTTGCGCGAATTGATGAATGGAGAGTCAGGATAAAATCATGGTTGGATAAAGGACTGAAAAAAGTGTATTTCTTCTTGCATCAGCATGACGAAAAGGATACACCAATCTTGGCTAACTATACCATTGAGCAGTTTAATAAACATCTGGGCTCTGAAGTACCTGAAATTAAATTCATCAATACAGGAGATGACGGACCTCAACATTCCCTGTTTTAACAAGATACTTTATTACAAAAGAAGGATAATTCTTTAATTTAGTATACTTAATTTGTAGACATTATTGTTTACCTTGTTAACGTTATTATTAAGATAAAAAAATATAAAATTATGAGTTTAAGAATAGGGGACACAGCTCCCAATTTTAAGGCACAGACGTCAATTGGCGATATTGATTTTTATGAATTTCTTGGCGATAGCTGGGGAGTTCTCTTTTCTCACCCGGCAGATTATACACCGGTGTGTACGACAGAACTTGGACGTACTTCTGCCTTAAAAGGTGAATTTGAGAAAAGAAATGTTAAAGTTTTGGCACTAAGTGTAGATTCTGCCGAATCTCATATAGGCTGGATCAAAGATATCAATGAAACTCAAAATACGGAAGTAGATTTTCCTATCATCGCTGATGAGGATAAAAAGATTGCTGATCTTTATGACATGATCCATCCAAATGCATCAGAGACACTAACCGTACGTTCACTATTCATCATTTCCCCGGATAAAAAAGTGAAGCTGATGTTGACTTATCCGGCGTCAACCGGGCGTAATTTTAACGAAGTGTTAAGGGTAATTGATTCTTTACAGCTTACCGCAAATTACAGCGTTGCAACTCCTGCCGATTGGAAAGATGGTGATGATGTAGTGGTAATGAATAGCATTAAAACCGAAGATATACCTGCAAAATTTCCTAAGGGACATAAAGTGATTAAACCTTATCTGAGAACAACACCTCAACCAAATAAATAGTATAAGTTCCTTTGAAATAAACGAAGCCATCCTTTGAGGGATGGCTTTTCGTTTTGGTTACTATTTGTGTGAGCGTGTTAACTGATAAACTTACTTTCCAGTCGTTTGTATTGTTCCCTGATTTGCTGATTGAGGGATGTTTGGCTCTTTTCAGCGGTCAGTTTTTCTAACTCATTTAAAATGGATAAGCTTAGCTGTATTTCTCTGCCATGTTGAAGATACCGGGCCGGATCTAAGGAAATGATATAATTCATTTCCTGATCAATGTATCCGATTGTGCTTGCCGTTAAAGTATTCGCATTTTTAATGTCATTTAACCGGTATAGGTTCTGAATGGTACGGAACCTGTTTACTGTATCGTCAATCGAATAATTGGTCATTGGGATATCTTTCATACTTTTGACCATCAAGCTGGCTGCTTTTGTATTTTTGCCTTCCATGATCAGATTGTCAGCCAATGTATTGCTTATTTCCCATGTCCCCCTTACTACGCGCCTGCTTTCAGGATCCAGGTATTTTGCTTTTTTAAATCCGGTCAGGTCAAATTTCTGCATCAAATTGGTATACATGGCATCAGAGTTGGTCTTCTCCATCTTGTCACGTTTATCATTTGGATCCGTTTTGAGGGGTAATAATCGAAGTGCAAATCCTTCAAGATATAAATATTTATCCAGCCCGATATAGGTATCATCTGGTACATTGGTTTCAAAATATACTGGCCTCTTCCAGTTGTTGTTAGCCAGAATATCTAGTAAGGCAAGGTCAGACTTAACTATCCCATTTTTATCATAGGTCCATTCCATTTGATCTGCAATTTTAGCTTTGTCTTTGACGGGAATCGTATTTGTTCTCACTACCTGATCTGCATCAACTGTCAGTTTGAATTTCCTGGTTGGCAGGAAGTTTTCAAAGCTGCCATCATTGAGCTGCAACTTATCTTCTTTATCATCTGATGTAATTACCGCCAGCAAATCTTTTAACTCCACGCTATCCGTAAAGCCATAATCAAAATAATGAATAAAATCCCTGGTGCCATTTACATATTTTTGCTCTGGCATGGTGATGGGTAATGGTGCAGACTGATGAAGCGCTTTTTTCATTTGATTGATGTAGGCATCATCTGACAGATATTGAATGTTTACCACCCTGATGTCAGTTCGAAATCCTTCCACCTCTTGCACATACCATAACGGGAATGTATCATTGTCAGCCGTAACAAAAAGGATTGCGTTTTTTGCACAGGAATTAAGATAGTTTTTTGCCCAATCCAGCGCGGTCGTTTTACCAGAACGGTCATGGTCTCTCCAGCCTTGTACTCCCATAATAGCAGGCGCAAACAATAGACCTGCCAAAGCCGCTGTAACAAGGCTTAACTTAGGTGCATTAAGCCTGGACAGCCACTCTTTGATTGCAAATACACCAAAGCCTATGAAAATAGCAAAAGCATAAAAAGAACCTACGTAAGCATAATCTCTTTCCCTGACTTGCCTCGGGTCCTGATTTAAGTATACTATAATGGCAAGCCCCGTAAACAAGAACAGTGTCGCAATGACTAAAGTATCGTTTCTGTTTCTTCTGTACAGAAATATCAGTCCAGCAATTCCTAATATCAATGGGAGACCATAGAATCTGTTATAACCTTCATTATCAATGATGCTCGCCGGAAGCTTGTCCTGATTTCCAAGCCTAACAGCATCAAGTGATTTAATACCCGTAATCCAGTTTCCTTCAGTACGATTTCCCTGACCCTGATTATCATTTTGTCTGCCTGAAAAGTTCCATAAAAAATAGCGCCAGTACATGAATCCCATTTGATACGAACTGAAAAACTCCAGATTATTAGCAAAAGTCGGACTTTCATTGTCACCAAGATTCAACCATTGTTTGTAAAAACTGACATGATCAGGCCGCGTACTGTACATTCGTGGGAATAGTATGTTTTTATCATATTCAACTTTAAAAGCCTCACCTGCAGTTTCGTATTTTTCTTTTCCTTTTCTATATCTCATGTAAGTATCTTTTGCATCGATCTGCTTAGCGTCAAACGTCTGGCCATATAATAAAGGTGTTTCACCATAATTGGTGCGTCCCAGGTAGGCATATAGGCCAAACGGATTATCCGGATTGGAAAGGTTCAGACTTGTTTTTGCATCAGCTCTGATGATAATCAGAAAATAAGAACTAAATCCAAAGAGTACAAAAGCAAGGCAGATCATACTTAGATTAAGGTGGTATTTTCTGTGTTTGGCAGAATAGTAGATCACATAACTAATAGCGGAGGCCAATAGTATGATAAATAAAAAAGCACCATAGCCAAATCCTAACCCAAGTGTGTTTACAAAGAAAAGATCAAATTTAGCGGCAAACAAAACTGTATATTGAATAACTACAAATTGTACAGTAACCCAGATTAAACCAGCTATTGCTAATGCTTTCATAATACCGAGAGGAGTTGCTTTTGCTGTTTTTCTAAAATAATAGACCAAAACAACGGCGGGTATAGCAAGAAGACTCAATAAATGTACGCCTATAGATAAACCCACTATAAAGGCAATAAATACCAGCCAGCGGTCATCCATCTTGTGCTCCCACTTAAAGACGGCCCAAAAAACGATTGCAGTAAATAATATGGATAGGGAGTAAACCTCTGATTCAACTGCAGAAAACCAGAATGTATCTGAAAATGTAAATGCAAGTGCACCAACGACACCTGTTGCAATAACAGTAAACATGTCTATTGTCGTCTTTTCCTGCTTATAAAGCTTTGATGCAATTAATGTAATGGTCCAATAAAGAAACATAACCGTAGCTGCACTGAAAACCACCGAGCTAAAATTAATCCAGTAAGCAACTTTAGCTGCATCACCCATAGCAAGTAAAGAAAATAACTTGCCAATCATCAGGAATAAGGGAGCTCCTGGCTGGTGACCTACCTGTAATTTATCTGCCGCAGTTATAAATTCTCCGCAATCCCAAAAGCTTACGGTTGGCTCCATCGTCAGCCAATAGGTAAGTCCGGCGATCAGGAAAAGTACAAATCCGGTGAAGTTATTAATCTTTTGATATCGGTTCATGGTTTTAGATTTGGTAAACAGGTTAACCAAAATTAACTAAAACCTTGAATTTTAGATTTTTGCAAATGTTAAAGTAAGTTAAATAATGTTAAATTTTAAGCGGTTGATCAGTAGTGCTGCTGAATGGTGGCATTAATGATAACATTACCGGCTTTCTTACTCTGAGTAAAGATCAGGAAATTGTCTTGATCGGCCTTAATTTTATATTTCTTTACCAAATGCTCTGCCTTGTCCGGATAATTTCTAACGATTACATTCCCGCTCAGCCCCTTTTCTTTCTTGAGCTGTCCAGAACTGATCACACTATTGATCTTAAATATCCTTCCGGGAAATGAGCTGTCATAGTTATCCGAGTGATACAATTGAGTATTGGCATCTAGTTTTTCTAAATGGAATCTGGAGGATATTAAGTTAAATGCGCCACTTTTAAGGAGCGCAGCATCAGGCTCATAAAGGTATTTTTTAATCTCTGTTTCTAGAAATGCAGCCTCTGTTTCTTCTTCTCCCTTATAAAAAGAAAAAATCTTTTCCCTATCATTTAGTGTTACCGCAGTAATTCTGACCTTTTCAACAGGTGATTTATCGATCACCCATAACAGTTCCTTTACTTCATTTTTTGTACTGATAATATGTATTTCGGCTACATTATTTAATTCTTTTAATCCGGCACTGATATCGAGCAATGGAGCTGTTTTAATAATGATACGGGATGATCTTTCTAATAGCAGGTCAAGATGCTCAACTACATTTGGCGTACAGTCTCTAAGCATGAACACTTTTCCTGAACTACTTCTTCTGGCGGGATCTATGTAAATGCTATCGAAACGATCAACTCCTTCGGAAAGATAAGCAATGCCGTCACCTGCTAAAAACTGCATATTTTTCTGTCCCAAAACACCTGCGTTGTATCGGGCAATTTCTGAGAGTTGAGGATTGATCTCACAATGTGTAACAGCATCAGCTACCTTTGCAAAATAATAGCTGTCTACACCAAACCCGCCTGTAAGATCTATCAGTGTTGTTCCTTTAATTAATTTAGCTTTATAAGCTGCGGTTGTTTCCGATGAACATTGTTCAATAGATAAAAGGGGTGGGTAATAGACCAGTTCAGTCTGGTACCAGGTGGGCAGTTTCTTTTCTGATTTCTTTTTTGCTGCGATTTGTTCTGCCAATTCCCGTGAAGAAATCCCGCTAAAACGACTTTTACCCATAGCAATCCTGTGTACATCTGCACGGAGGTTTGCAACAATGTATTCCTGGACTTTCCTATCTAGAATTTCCTTATTCAATTCCTGTTTTATCCCTCATTACGATCTGGCATGTATTTCTGCTCTTTACCTCCAGTAATATGTTTTTATTTATCGTTACTCTGTCTATTGTTTGCTGATTATAATACCTGATGGTCACCAGCTCCAGTCCGGTATTGTATTTCACTTTGTAATGAAGCGAAAGATCAGCGATCAACGCGTGCAGTTTTTTTGCATCGTGGTTAAAGCTCACAGAGAAACTGATTGCAGAATTTAACATCGTATTGATTTTGACTTTATGCTTGTGAAACAGGCTAAATATGTCACTTAAATTCTCTTCTATAATGAATGAGAAGTCTTTTGGAAATATAGAGATCAGCGCCTGATTCACTTTAAAAATAAACGAAGGAACGGGAAGATGGTTATTAGCACCAGTTATATCGGTGCCCTCAGCATCTGGTTGCAGAAAAGACCTTACAAACAAAGGAATATTCTTGTTTTGAATCGGCTTTATGGTTTTTGGATGTATGATCGTAGCTCCATAATAAGCAAGTTCTATGGCATCATGGTAGGATAGCTGAGGGATTCTCTCTGTCTCATCAAACCATTTTGGATCGGCGTTTAATACCCCTGGCACATCTTTCCAAATGGTAACAGAACTGGCATTTAAACAAGATGCAAATATGGCAGCAGAATAATCTGAACCATCTCTGCCCAATGTAGTGGTAAAATTCTCGCTCGTACTGCCAATAAAACCCTGGGTTACTGCAATACTATTTTCAAGTATTGGCAAAAGGTTTTTTTGAATTTCCTGTTCAGTCTTTTCCCAGTTTACCTGAGCCTCACGATAGGTGTTGTCTGTATGAATGAAATTTCTTGCATCAACCCATATTACGTTACATCCGGATTCTGCTAAAAATGCAGCTGCAATTTTCGTAGAAACGATCTCTCCGATAGAAACAATCTGGTCGTAGATATAGTCAGCTGCATCATCTGGATCTTCTTCCAGCAACCAGTCTATTTCTACAAACGAATTTACAATGTCGTTATAAATGGGGTGCTGATCGTCAGGAAACAGATCGTGGAGAATATCAAAGTGAAAGGATTTAACTTCTTCAAAGATTTGCTGTACATCATCCTGACCATTCAGATAGGCATTGTTCAGTTCTTCAAGTTTATTGGTTATTTTGCCCATCGCAGAGATGACGATCAGGAGACCACTCTGCCTGCGCTTAAGAATAATTTTTGCCAGATTTCTTACTCCACCTGCATCCTTTACTGATGCGCCTCCGAATTTATATACTTCCATTAATTATTTACTGATTAAAGAATTAGGTTTTGCAATAGTTTTTAGCTCACTGAAAGGAATTAACAACTCCGTAGTCCCGTATACATAGGCCTTAATTTCGTAAGGATTATAAAGGAATTTGAGTCCTTTGTCCGTTATCGTAAAATTGTTATTGAGTTTGAACTTGTCATTTTCAAAGAAATAACCATCTTTCAAGCTCGCTGTTGTAGATAGTTCTTCGTTTTTTCTGAAAATCTGCTCCGCGATAGCGGTAAGTTTATCCATGCTTCCAGGCAATATAAGGGAATCCAGTGAGATTTCTTTGGCGGTCTTTGGGGTGTAATTCAAGTAGGTATATATACTATTTGGATGTGCACCTCCTGAATAATTTACATAGGCGATCTGCAAACCCAAATAATTCTCAGATTGTCTGATTACTTCTGTATTGATATCCAGAAACCAGGTTTGAGGATAATCTTTTTCGCTTTTCCTGAAGTCGTCAAACGCTTTAATGAAGTCATCAGCATATGCTTTATAAGAATTATACTTTTTGCCCTCATCAGCAGTTTCCATTATTTTTCCCAATACGAAATTATTTGCAGACTCATCCGCGAATACCGGATAAGAAATAACCGCTTTAGAGGTATCCGTTACCTTTTTGTCTGGAGATACCGGCGGAGTGCTGTAAACTTTAACTGAATCATATTTAAAAGAAGCTATTGAGTTCGAAGAACTAATCGCTGATGAATCAGTTAAACCTGTATTTACAGTGTTTTTTTTCTCACTCTGACATGCTGTCTGAATGGAAAGAAACCCTAAAGCTATTGCAAATAATTGTAGTTGTTTCATAGTTTTGAAATCTGTTCTTTCGAAAAAGATGCATTTAACCAATCTGCCTCATAAGTAGCAGCATATTTATCATAAAAGTTGATGGCCGGCTGGTTCCAGTCCAGCACCTGCCAGTTCATTCCATTATAACCTTTGTCTTTTGCTTCCTGTATTATGGCGTCAAATAGCAGTTTGCCGATTCCTTTACCTCTGTGGCTCTCCGTGACAATGAAATCCTCAAGGTACAGCCGACATCCTTTCCAGGTAGAATACCTCACATAATAAAGGGCAAAGCCAACTATTTTGTTTTCGTCTTCGGCAACAAAAGCTTTCCATACCGGGTTTTCGCCAAAACCGGCGTCCTCGAATTCTTCAAGCTTAACCGTTACTTCCTGCGGTGCTTTTTCATATAGTGCCAGTTCCTGAACCAACTCAAGTAAGCGTCCGCAATCTTTTCTTTCTGCAACTCTCAGGGTAGTACTCATTCTGTTTTGTAATGCTTGATTTTTCTTTTTCCGAAAATGCTGCTGCCTATCCTCACCATAGTACTGCCGGCTTCAATAGCCAGTTTGTAGTCTCCAGACATACCCATAGACACTTCTTTGAAAGAGTCTTCTTTGCGGAAGAAACTCAATTTAATTCCATCAAAAAGCACCTTGAGTTCAGTAAATTCATCTGTTGTTTGCTTCTCCGTCGCATTATTGCTCGCTATACCCATCAGGCCTACGATACGTATGTTTTTAAGCTCGGCAAACTCGTCCGACCGAAGTAATTCTATAGCCTGATCAAAGCCAAGACCAAATTTAGTGTCTTCATCTGCTATGTAGATCTGTAGCAGACAGTCAATTACACGCTTGTGTTTTGCAGCCTGCTTATTGATTTCAACCAATAGCTTCAGGCTGTCTACAGACTGGATCAACTTGATGAAAGGTGCAATGTATTTTACTTTGTTGGTTTGCAGGTGACCAATCAGGTGCCACTCTATGTCTGCGGGTAGTTGTTGTTGTTTGTCAGCCAGTTCCTGTACAATGTTCTCTCCAAAAACACGCTGACCGGCATTATAGGCTTCTAGAATGGCATCCGTATCCTGGTATTTAGAAACAGCAATTAATTCAACCTGTTCTTTATCTAATTCGCTTTTATATTTTAATAAGTTATCTGCTATACTCATTTATCAGTATTTTTGGTAAAATTAACAACCTTAGCGAATTTTGTCTAAGAAATAATGAGGTTTTACTAAGAATGAAGCAATTAATATATATAGTCATCGCTTTTTTATTGATTACAGGGTGTAAGCCAGGGGTTCCGAAGGACCTCATTCAGCCAGATGAAATGGCCAAAGTCTTACATGACATACACATCACAGATGCTTATGTAGGTATTCTGCCTGACCCGGATTCTGTTAAAATTATTGCTGCTTCTTATTATAAAGGCATTTATAAAAAGTACAATATAGATTCTGCCCTTTACAACAAGAGCATGGACTATTACTATAAGAATCCGAAAGTACTGGACGAGATCTACACAAAAGTAACTGAGGTTCTAGCGGCTGATAAAAATGCCATTGTCAAAGCTGACTCTATCCAGGGGGCAAATGAAGCCAATAAAATCAGGTTGAAAGTATTCAGAGATTCCGTAAATAGAGCAGATTCTGTTTATTGGAAGACACTCATCTTAAAGGATACGACGAAACGAAAGATAGATGTCATCAAACCAAGATTAATATTTAAAGATTTAAGAAAGTAAAAGTAATATGTTGTATCCGGAGAATTGTTTGGAGCGTTTGGGATTTAATGAGGTAAGACAACTTATTCATAAACATTGCCTCAGTCCTATGGGACAGCAAATGGTGGCAAAAATGCAGGTGATGACCAAGTTTGATCAGATCAATAAGTTCCTGAGGCAGACCAGTGAATTCAAAAGCATCCTGGAAAACCAGGAACCATTGCAGATCAGTACCTTTTTCGACATCAAGACACTTGCTGATAAAATCAGGGTAGAAGGTTCTTACCTCATGGAGGATGAACTTCATCAGATGTACGCGTCGCTGCAGACTGTATTTTCAGTGCTTAGGTTTTTTGAGGAAAGAAAAGAAATATACCCCAATCTGGAAGCGTTGTTCGAGCATCTTCCGGTAGAAAAGAACATCCTGAAAAGAATAGAAACTGTTCTTGATCCGAAAGGAAAAATCAAGCCAAATGCTTCTCCAACCTTACAGAACATCATTGGAGAAATCGCAAAAACAGAACAGGATGTAAGAAAGAGAATGGATTCCATCTATAAGCAGGCAATTGGCAACAATTGGGTGGCGGATGGAAGTTTGACCATCAGGGATGGAAGAATGTGTATTCCGGTACTGGCGGAAAATAAACGTAAGTTAAAAGGCTTTATACATGATGAATCTGCCAGTGGACAAACGGTTTACATTGAACCGGAAGAGGTGTTCTCATTAAATAATAAATTAAGGGATCTTGAATTCGATAAGCGTAGGGAGATCATTAAGATCCTGATTGCGCTAACCAATGATTTAAGACCTTACACGCCACTTTTATTGTCTTATCACGGTTTCCTTACTAAACTGGATTTCGTTAGGGCAAAAGCGTTATTTGCGATAGAAGTCGAAGCTGACATGCCGGTGCTGATAAAAGAAGCAAAAACAAAACTGGTAAATGCACGTCATCCGTTACTGTTTCTTTCTTTCAAGGAAGACAAAAAAACAGTAGTGCCCTTAAATGTGCACATTACTGAAAATTTCAGAATTCTATTGGTGTCCGGTCCAAATGCAGGTGGTAAATCTGTTTGTATGAAAACGGTAGGCTTATTGCAGATCATGGTACAATCGGGTTTATTAATCCCTGTTCACGAATCAAGTGAGGTAGGTATCTTCGATCAGATTTTTGCAGATATTGGTGATGATCAGTCTATAGAAAGTGACTTGAGTACTTACAGTGCCCACCTGACCAAGATGAGGTATTTTGTAGCACATGCTACGCCCAAGTCTCTTGTTTTGATCGATGAATTTGGAACAGGAACAGATCCTCAGTTTGGCGGACCAATGGCGGAAGCTGTTCTGGAAGTATTGAACAACAAAAAGGTAAGGGGGGTAATTACCACCCATTATTCTAATTTAAAGTTATTTGCCGGTAATACCCCGGGACTTGAAAATGCATCTATGTTATTTGATAACGACAGGATGAAGCCAATGTATGTGCTCGAAATCGGTAAGCCGGGTAGTTCTTATGCATTTGAGATTGCCCAGAACATAGGTTTGCAGAAAGAAGTACTCGAACTGGCAAGGGCTAAAACTGGAACCAATCAAAATAGAATAGATAGCCTGCTGGTAGATCTGGAACGGGAGAAAAAACAGATTTATGATACCAAGTTACACCTTTCCAATCAGCAGAACAAAGTAAAGAACCTGGTAGCCGAAAATGAAAAACTAAAGCTATTCCTGGACGAAAATAAAAAAGTCCTGATTAAGGAAGCGAAGATCGAGGCCCAGGCGATTATTAAAAATGCCAATAAACTGGTTGAAAATACAATCGCTGAGATCAAGGAAAAGCAGGCCGATAAAGTGGTAACTAAACAATTGAGGCAAAACCTCCATAAGGAACTTGTACAAAACCAGGTCAAAGAAGAGAAAAAAGTAGAAGTTACCATACCGCTAAATACGCCAATAGAAGTAGGCGATTGGGTGCAATTGAATAACAGTGAAACGACAGGACAGGTACTTGAAATCAATAGGGACAATCTCGTCATCGCATTGGGTGATCTACGCTCTGTGGTTAAGAAAAATAGAGTATATAAGGTCAGTAACAAGCAGGCAAAAAAAGCTGCGCAACAAAATTCTTATACCGGTAGTATATCAGAGGCGATTTCAAGTTTTAATGCCGAACTGGATTTGCGTGGCATGCGTGGAGAAAATGCGCTGCATGAACTTGAGAAGTACTTGGATAAATCCATTATGCTCGGTTTTCCTTTTATCAAGATCATACATGGAAAAGGTGATGGTATATTAAGAAAACTGATCCGTGAGTACCTGAAAAAATACAGTCAGGTAAATCGTATAGAAGATGAACATGCCGACCGTGGGGGAGATGGCATTACTTACGTTTATTTTAATTAGTAAACATATTTATTATTAAGGTGTTATAAGAGAAAATCATCTCTTATGAAAACGTTATTGGTTGCATCTGTCGCGCTCTTTCTATGTTTGTCGTCCTGTAAGAAAAAACATTCAGGCAATTCTGGAGAAGAATTGCCTGATGTGGAACTGAAAACCAGAGTCGTCACTTCAGCATTATCACACATATGGGAAATGGTGTATGGACCTGATCAGCAGCTGTGGATTACAGAACGTTTGGGCAAAATCAGCAGGATAAATCCCCAATCTGGTACGATAACTCCAGTATATACCATTTCAGAAGTGGTAGCCAATGGAGAGGGCGGTCTGCTCGGCATGGCTTTACATCCGCAGTTCAACACGACTCCCTGGGTATTTGTAGTGTATAACTACGGAAGTCCTTACAAAGAAAAGGTAGTCCGCTTTACTTACTCAGGCGGGACTTTGACTTCTCCTTTGGTCATTCTTGATCAGATACCTGCTTCGTCTATCCACAACGGTTCCAGGCTCCTCATCACCAGTGATCAAAAGTTGCTCATTACCACGGGCGATGCCAGCGTAAGCAGTAATGCTCAGGATATGAACTCTTTGTCCGGGAAAATACTGCGTATAAACCTGGATGGTTCTATTCCGGCAGACAATCCTGTGGCGGGTAGCAGGGTTTGGAGTCTTGGCCACAGAAATGCGCAGGGACTGGTAGAAGCTAATGGCAAACTCTATGCTTCAGAACATGGCCCTAACAATGATGATGAGGTAAATCTAATTGCCAAAGGCCGAAATTATGGCTGGCCAAGTGTGGAAGGTTACTGTAATACTTCGGGAGAACAAACATTTTGTGCGGCCAATAATGTTATGGAGCCTATGATGGCATGGACACCAACTATTGCTACCAGTGGACTTACTTATTACGATTCGGATTTTATTCCTCAATGGAAAAATTCGCTGTTACTGGTCTCTTTAAAAGGTGCCAGGCTTACACAGTTGAAACTGAATCAGGCAAGAGATCAGGTATCTGGAAGTAAAGATTTCTTTCTCAATGAATTCGGCAGATTAAGAGCAATTTGTCAATCTCCTGAAGGCAAAATATACCTGGGCAGCAGTAATGGTAATGGCGATAAAATCATAGAAATAACTAAATAAGTTGGTTCTAACGCTTCTTTTAGTATAATTTAGCATCAAATCTTTTAGTATGATAAATAAAGTTGTTTCCGGTGCTGAAGAAGCTATCAGAGATATTGAAAATGGTACTACTGTGATGCTGGGGGGCTTTGGCTTATGCGGAATCCCTGAAAATTGCATTACAGCATTGGTAAAAAAAGGGGTGAAGAACCTGACCTGCATATCTAATAATGCTGGGATCGATGATTTTGGAATAGGTCTCATGCTTCAGCAAAGACAAGTTAAGAAAATGATATCTTCTTATGTCGGAGAAAATGCAGAGTTCGAGCGCCAGTTGTTAAGTGGTGAACTTGAAGTCGAGCTCATTCCACAAGGTACGCTTGCTACCAGGTGCATGGCTGCCGGATACGGAATGCCTGCAATATTCACTCCGGCCGGTGTAGGTACAGAAGTTGCAGAAGGCAAAGAAGTCAGGAATTTCGATGGCAAGGATTACCTGATGGAATATGCTTTTGATGCAGATTTTGCAATTGTTAAGGCTTGGAAAGGAGATACTGCCGGAAATCTGGTTTATAGGTCTACCAGTCGCAATTTCAATCCGGTAATGGCCATGGCCGGAAAAGTCACCATTGCGGAAGTGGAAGAGCTTGTAGAAGCAGGGGAACTGGACCCGGATCAAATTCATACCCCGGGCGTATATGTCCACCGTATTTTTCAGGGTGCTGATTATGAAAAAAGAATAGAACAGCGTACTGTCAGAACTAAGAATTAATCCTATAAATTTCAATATGCTGGATAAAAATGGAATTGCGAAACGTATCGCAAAAGAGATCAAAGACCGTTACTATGTCAATCTGGGAATCGGTATTCCCACACTGGTAGCCAATTATATACCAGATGGTGTAAACGTCGTTTTACAATCTGAAAATGGCCTGCTGGGCATGGGTCCTTTTCCTTATGAAGGAGAGGAAGATGCCGATCTGATCAATGCAGGTAAACAAACCATTACAACATTACCTGGCTCATCTATATTCGACTCTGCAATGAGCTTCGGAATGATCAGGAGTCAAAAAATAGACCTGACCATTTTAGGTGCTATGGAAGTATCCGAGAACGGGGATATTGCCAACTGGAAGATTCCCGGTAAGATGGTTAAAGGCATGGGAGGGGCGATGGATTTGGTCGCTTCTGCAAAAAATATCATCGTAGCCATGCAGCATGTAAATAAAGCAGGTGAGAGCAAATTGCTGCCTCAATGCACGCTGCCGCTTACAGGTGTAAAATGTATTAAGAAAATAGTTACCGAACTGGCAGTACTCGATGTGCTTTCTGAGGGAGGTTTTAAGCTGATTGAAAGAGCTCCTGGAGTCAGTGTGGATTACATCAGGCAGGCGACATTAGGTAAACTGTTTGCCGATGATAATGTGCCGGAAATGAAGCTTGATTAATGGGGTATTCAAAAGGTAATTTATCCTTGCTGCCATCCTGACCTCGAAGAAGCTGCGAAGCAAATTTATTTCAGGATCCCGTTTGAGTGGGTTTTAAATATCATGCGCGGATCCTGAAATAAAATATGTAGTATTCTTGAAGACAAAAGTCAATGCATACTACTGAAAAATTCAGGATGACGAACCTACCTTTTCGGACACTTTATTACTGACAAATTCTTGCCTTAAGCTCAGTCGAAATTTCCTCTGTAATTCTGATGATATGATCAGGGACATCCAAATTGTTCACTACAATCTTATCACATTCATTTCTGTAAGGCAACAGGTATTCTCTATAAGCCGGCAAAACATGGTTGTGCCATTTATAAAGCACATCATCTTCAGGATACCCACGCTCCATCCCATCGCGTTTAATGCGTCGCTGTAATGCAATCTCGTCTTCCGCTTCCACGAAAATACGATGATCAAGCATCGCTGCAATCTCCTTGAAATGAAGTATGAATAAACCTTCTACAATAATTATAGGGGCAGGCTTTACTTCAAGAATTTTAACTACGGCT
The DNA here is from genome assembly GCF_005116445.1 of Pedobacter frigoris. GTDB lineage: Bacteria > Bacteroidota > Bacteroidia > Sphingobacteriales > Sphingobacteriaceae > Pedobacter > Pedobacter frigoris. Next base: position 372,874 of record NZ_SWBQ01000003.1, on the reverse strand, counting down.
AAGGGGTTATTAAAACTATATTCTTTTTTGTACACAACATCTCCTTTTACCAGCTTTTTGATGTCCAGCAAAAACTGCTCATTGTCAATGGTCGACGGCAAATCAAAGTTGTACAGTTTATTTTCCTCCTGCGTCATGTCTCCTACAGGAAAATAGTAATCATCTTGAGACACAAGCGTTACCTCATCGTGTTTAAAATGATGAAGGAAACTATTCAGGAAGAATGTTTTGCCGGAACCACTTCCACCGGCAATACCTATGATAAATGGCTTTTTATTATTGTTCATTTTCTTCTCCACCGTACATTAAATTGCAATAAAATCTTTTGTCCAAAGCACCGAGCGCATCAGCTACAGCTTTAGTCATTACAATTATAACATCTTTTGTGGATTCGTTCTCCGTAAATTTACCAACAACCTTAGCGAAGGTAGTGCGGTTGCTCATCGGATTGGTAATTTTTATCACTTTGCCAATTGGAGCAGTACGATGTAGTACAAGCATTTTTGTGGGGTCAAGATCTGGATCAGCGATCCATACTGCAGTCCCTTTTTCTTCTATTTGGTTGAGCCCGTATCTGCTGGCTGCATACCTTAAGGAAGGATCTTTTAAAGAGTTTACGCTATCCTGATCGGCAGTATTACCCGCTATCGGAGGTGTATAAGGTTTCTTCACCGGGTATTGGCCTTTGATCAGTAACTTTTGTCCAACACTTAGAGAGGCGTCCTTTAGGTTGTTTTTAGCTTTTAATTGATCCATTGTGATTTTATAGCGTGTAGCTATAGAATACATGGTTTCATTTGATGCGACCGTATGCTCTATAAATTCTTCCTCAGCAGCTTTTGGCGGATTATTTAAAGGTTGTTTTTCAACAGGCTTTTCAATCGGTTTCGCAGGTTCTCTTTTCTCTGCAAGGACTACCGGCTTAGGATCAGGACGGTTGATCTTTTCTGAAACAGTCTCAACAGGTTTTTCCTGTTCTGCAACTTTCCCCGGTATCTTTAAAACCTGACCGATTTGCAGATTGATGCTGTTCAGGTTATTAATCCTCTTGATTTCATTCACCGTCGTCCCATATCGCTCAGCAAGCATATTTAAGTTTTCTTTCTTCTGGACAATATGTTCTTCAATGTTTTCCACTGCCTGGGCCGGTGTATTCCCTGGACGACTACCAGCCGTACCCGCATTGTCCTTAAATGGAATATTAGTAGGTACTTTAACGATCACCCCAATCTGAAGAAATTTACTGTCATTAAAGGTCATGATGTCTTTAGGGATCACATTGTACTTTCTTGCGATAGAGTAATAAGTGTCTTTTGCAGCTACCTGATGAATAATTAATTTTTTTCCGTTGCGGTTTTCAACCCCTATGGAATCCCTCGTAATTGCCTTTGCTGATGTGAAATTAAGCGCAATAGCTAATACTGGTACTATATAATATTTATACATTAATCTCTGATAAAATAAGTTAGCAATTATACGAATAATATAAATAACCCCTCGAATTGTTAATATAAACGCTCTTTGGAAAGTACTATTGTATCCGACCAATTTTTTCGAAACCAAATTAATTTTTCGTTGTTATATTAGTCTTAAATTGACAAAATAAAAAAATAAATACCATGGACGCAAAAGAAATTAGCTTGAATGAAAAGGAAGTAAAACCTGTAGTAGATATGCTAAATGATTATCTCGCAAACTATCATATTCACTATCAGAAATTAAGAGGATGTCACTGGAATGTTAAGGGACAGAATTTTTTTACCCTGCATCTCAAATTTGAAGAGCTATATATCAACGCACAGTTAACTATTGATGAGATTGCCGAACGAGTACTTACATTAGGTAAGCCACCTCATAGCCGGTTTGCAGATTATATTAAAGAGTCTACGATAAAAGAAGTAAATACTATAGGGATGAAAGATCTGGACATGGTTGATGAAGTGCTGCAAGATATGGCAACACTGATTCAAATAGAGCGCGATCTGATGGAGGAAAGTGAGAAAGCGGGTGATGATGGAACAAACGACATGGTCAATAAATTTATGCAATTCAAAGAAAAGACTACCTGGATGCTTAGGTCGTTTGCGGGAAAGAAATAATCCTCATTACTATATACGTGAATTAAAACAAAGGGAGTGTCAATTGACACTCCCTTTGTTTTTTTCGATATCTTTCAACACCCATTCCATTTCCAAATCTTTTTTCGCCAAATAATCTTCAATGGTATATTGTATGGGTACATCGGGCATTATCCCCCTCCCTATAACCTTACTTTGGTCAAGTATCTTATAGGGAACAATGCCGAATCTTATCGTTACCTTACTGTTTGGTAATATCTCGTTGATGTAAAAGCCGCCCGTACAGCCATTTCTGCCTCCACCTGTTTCTTCTCCTACAAATGTAGCGTTATTCATAGCCTGTAAGTTGGCTGCAAGCAAACTCGTAGCCGAAAAGCTGCCCCCGTTTATCAACACGTATAACTTGCCCTTAAAAGTGTTACTGTCTGGCATTACCGGATACAATACACCATAAGCCTTTAAAAAATCAAGTTGTTGCTGACGCTGCTTATTCATTGAAGGTAAAATAGCACCTTTAATCAGTTCTACCGGTCTTCTAATGAAGGCGGTAGGTTTATCAATAAATCCGGAAAATGTGTTGATACAACGCAAATAATCGCCGCCCATATTATCTCTTAAATCCAGGATGAGTACGTTGGCTTTGTTTTGCCTTATTCCCTCAAATATATGTTTGTAATCACTGCGCTGACCAACATCGTTAAACGTGCCTATTTTGAAATAAGCTACTTTAAAGTCGGGAGGGAAGACTTTAAATTCATCCACGATACCCGGCGAGGCGGTTTTAGTGACAGTGGTATTTTCAGGTTTGTAGGTTGTCAATACGATAGAGCTAACCGTGTTTTCGAGCTTTAAATCAAACTTTACCGTGTCTCTCCAGCCGTATATCGAACGGTGCACTACAGGGAATTGTCCGAAATTTAATAGGGCATATTTGAAGGTTTCATTGTAGCCATCAGATTGCACCGATCTTTTAAGTTTTGTTAAAATGTCTTTTACAGGCTCGCCATCAATGCTCAATACCTCGGTTCCCGGGGCCAGGCTTTCATCTTTCGACAGGTTTTTGGTAATGAACAGCCGGTCATTCATTATGCGGTATTCGAACTGAAAAACAGGCGGGAGTTCAAACCTGTTAAATTTTATATAATCTGCTTCGGTTAATGGATTGGTGTCTAAAAATGAGACCAGATGACCATCCCCAATAGCACTTAATACACTCATTAACCTGGCATTAAATTCTACACTTTTTAAAGGCGTTTTGATGCTGAGTTTCAGACTGTCGAATTTTTGATCCAGTTTATTTTTATCAATGTACCAGTACAGATTTGGATGCTCCTTTTCTAATTTCTTCCTGACTAGGTCAATGTCTTTTTTTAAATCCTGAGGCTGGTGTCGTTTGTTGATTAAATCATCAGCATATTGAGCTTTAGTGCTGTTAAATAATAGCAGAAAGCAGGAAAACATGAACGATAATTTCATCAGGCAAAGGTTATATTGGTACTCATAACAATGATACATAATAATTCTTTAATATCTTTGGGATGTATGGGATATAAAAGTTTAGCAGACTGTGTTGCCGATCTTGAAAAGCATGGGCATTTAATTCGTATCAGAGAAGAAGTTGATCCATATCTGGAGATGGCTGCAATACATTTAAAGGTTTATGAGCAGAAGGGACCGGCATTATACTTCGAAAAGGTAAAAGGCAGTAAATTCCCCGCAGTTTCTAACCTCTTCGGTACACTTGAACGCTCCAAATTTATGTTCCGTGACAGCTTGCCAAAGGTAGAACAGCTGGTAAACCTTCGTTCGGATCCTGTAAAAGCTCTAAAAAGCCCATTTAAGCTTCCAGGTATAGGCCTCACAGCTTTAACGGCATTGCCTTTAAAGCAAAGTCTTTTTAAAGCTACGTTTAGTAAAACGACCATCAGCGAACTGCCACAGATCGTAAACTGGCCCATGGACGGCGGACCGTTCATCACCATGCCTCAGGTTTATACAGAAGACATAGATAAGCCAGGTATCTTGAATGCAAACCTGGGCATGTACCGCATTCAGTTGGCAGGAAACGATTACCAACTCAATAAAGAAATAGGCCTGCATTACCAGATCCACAGGGGGATAGGCGTTCACCAATCGAAAGCCAATGCAAAAGGCCAGCCTTTGAAAGTAAGCATATTTGTTGGCGGCCCTCCGGCGCACCCACTTGCTGCGGTTATGCCCTTGCCTGAGGGCTTGTCAGAGATGACATTCGCCGGCGCGCTGGGCAACCGGAGATTCAGATATTTTTATGATGAAGAGGGTTTTTGCATCTCCGCAGATGCTGATTTCGTAATTACGGGAACAGTATATCCCAATGACAATAAACCTGAAGGTCCTTTCGGTGACCACCTCGGCTACTATAGCCTTACACATCCATTTCCTTTGATGAAAGTCCATAATGTTTATCATCGTAATGATGCCATATGGTCTTTTACTGTTGTAGGAAGGCCTCCGCAAGAGGATACTAGTTTCGGAGCATTGATTCATGAGATTGCGGGCTCAGCCTTACCCAAAGAAATTCATGGGTTAAAAGAAGTGAATGCCGTTGATGCAGCAGGAGTGCATCCTTTATTGTTTGCTATTGGAAGTGAACGATATACACCCTATTTAAAAGAACGCAGACCACAGGAGATCCTAACGATAGCCAACCATATTTTAGGTAAAAATCAACTCAGTCTGGCTAAATATCTTTTCATAGCTGCTCGGGAAGACAATGAGCAGCTTGACACGCATGATCTATCTGCCTTTATGCAGCATGTGTTGGAACGCATGGATTTCACCAGGGATCTTCATTTCCATACCCGAACCACTATAGATACCTTAGATTATAGTGGGGATGGACTGAATAGCGGTTCTAAAGTTGTTTTTGCAGCTGCCGGAGAGCCGAGGAGAAAATTATCTTCATCCCTGCCTTCTGGATTTAACTTACCTGAACCTTTCACCGGTCATGCCATGGCGATACCAGGCATTGTAGCAATCAAAGCACCGGAATATCTGGAACCCGAACAGGTAGGTAAAGAAATTGAATTATTGAATAACCATTTCAATCCGGAGTTGCTTCAGGGAATTGCGCTCATTGTACTGTGTGACGATCCGGAATTTACAGCGAAGGATATCAATAACCTGGTATGGATTACATTTACCAGAAGTAATCCGGCTGCAGACATCTATGGCATAGACAGCTTTACTGTAAATAAGCACTGGGGCTGCAATGGTCCTGTTATAATTGATGCAAGAAAGAAACCCCATCACGCAGCCGAACTCATCAAAGATGCAGCTGTAGAGCAGAATATACAGCGCTTTTTTACTAAAGGAGCTCCTTTATATAGCGGTTTGCAATAACATAAAAAAACCTGATCATAATTTATGATCAGGTTTTTTTATGATCAAGTATTTTAATTAAAACCTTAGTCCGAAAGTCAAAAACACATTGTTATTCGCGTTTTTAACAGCTGCCGTAGGTTCACCACCATTAGTCAAAACATAAGAACTCAATCTGTTTTCTGAAGTCGCGTGTTGATAGGCAAGATCAAAATAGTATTCATTTATTCTATATCCAAAACCTCCGCTATAATATTTTTTTGCATAAATATTATCTGTGTCGTTTTTCATCGGACTACCATTTAATCCAAATCCAGCTCGCAGGCTAAGTTTATCAATTTTATATTCGCCACCTACTCTGTAATTCATTGCAGAAGTATAAAGCTTTCTCACGTCTGCATTATTGTCAATAATAGTGCGTGAATCAATTCCTTGAGTAGAAGAAAAACGGGTGGACGAATAATCTACAAAGTCTACATCTGCCGATATAATTGCTTGTCCGCCAATCACATAGCTTGCGCCAAGCGACCCTTTCATTGGAGTCTTTAACCTGTAGGAGAAATCATCCGTATTTACTGTGTGATTTGTACTGAAAGGGCCTTTACCTGATAAGGTATTATTTAGCACTTCAGAATAGGAATCATCGATGTACAGCCATGTAGGTGTCTGAACAGTAGCGCCAAGCCTTAGGTTTTCTACAGGTCTGAAAATGAATCCTATACGACCATTAAAACCCGATCCTTTAGTTTCCTGACTTTGTATAAAAGAAAGTTTATAATTTTCATTTCCTGTGAAACCGTCGGTAGGATCGTAAGGATTGATGACACCAGTTTCTACATATTCAGCATCACTTATGTAGCGTAAGTTTACTATACCAATGCTTGCTCCAATGTAAAACTGATTAGAGATATTAAAAGCACCAGAGAAATTCATTTCAGACGTAGAGCCTGAAACCATTTCATCCTTCAGCTGAACATTGTCGCTAAACGGATCTGCGGTGTAATTATTTGCATTCTGAGGAGTATTGAAATTAATTAAATAACCGTTAAATGCCATATCCTCCAAAGATTTTGCCGGAATTACTCCCGAAGGATCTTTCGAAGAATTAGCAAGTTCGGCAAAATAATCACGCATCGTTGTTGTCGTGTTCGTACCCTCGTAAGTATAATGCTGATTAAAATCGTTATTTCTGTTGTACCCAATTCCAAATACTGTACTGATCAATCCCTTTTTTGTATCCTGACCTCTTACTTTTAGACTTGGACTATACCAAACTATGCCGGCGTGATTGATATTCATTTTATTTTGAGAAGCAGTGGTTTGCTGGCCGAGAAAATCTGCTTTTGAAGTAGAATTATTGAATTCGGGAGTAAAACTAAATTCAGATCTGGTAAACAAGCCTAATCCGGCCGGATTACCTCCCAGTGAGCTCATGTCTCCACCAACACCAATCTGAGCTCCACCCATTCCTTTAAATCTTGCTGTACTGCCATAATTGGTATTTCCGAAGCGTATAGCATCCCCGGCGTATTGCGCGTAACTTGTGCCCGTAGCAGCTATCATAGCTACCACAAACAACTGTAGTGTTTTTTTCATGTGTGTGTGTTTGCGTTAATTAAATTTATCTTCCACCTCTCGTTGGTCTGCCGCCGCCGGTTGAACCACCGCCACCGCTTGAGCTCGATCCGCTGCCGGAACTTGAACTACCTGATGAGCTACTACCGCTGCTGCTTCTTGTCGGAGGAGGATTATATGAAGATGGTGCAGGAGGAGTATAAGATTCTCTGCTTGGTCTTGCTACTTCAGTTCTTGTAGGCGCATTCTGCGAAGTGCCTGATGATGTTCTTGATGGTCTGCCAGTGCTGCTTGTACGGCTTCCTGTACCTGAAACATTTTCTCTCGCTGATCTTGCTGCACTGCTTCTCGGAGACAAGTAAGCATCGCTGCTTCCAGTAGCCATTCTACCGGTTCCATCATATCCGTCTCTGCTTCCTCTTGCCGGTCTTGCGCTATTAGGTACATTGGTTGTTCTGCCGGTATAGTAACCGCCGCCATAATAGCCGCCGCCACCGAATCCACCGCCAAATCCGCCACCGTAATAGCCTCCACCATAGTAGTTGTTCCAGCCCCAGTTATTCCAGCCCATGTTCCAACCCCAATTATTATAACTCCAGAAAGGTGAATTTAAATATCCCCATCCGCCATATGGCGAATTCCAGTAATTTCCATAGTATGAACCAAAGCCCATTCCTATGCCCATATTCCATCCGTCATAAAAATAAGGGTCGTAATATGTTCTCCAGGGACTTGAATAATAAAATCTGTTAATACGTGATGAATAATCCATATCATAATAAGGATCACTCGCGCCGTAATAGTCATCTTCGTTGTACTGATTGCTGTTTTGAGGCTGCTGTACATTCACGGGTGCAGGCGTATATTCCTTTGCCTGGGCCACACTGTTGTAAACATCATCTTCGTTTGCATTTTGCTGCGCTAATCTGGGCGCAGAGCAGGACGTAACAACTACTGTTGCTATGGCGAGCATGCTGGTGAATAAATGGTTAGGTTTCATAACTATATGTGTTGTTTGTGTGTTGCAATTTTTTTGTAGGTATAAATTTATAAATTTGTAGCCTACGATACAAGTTATTTAACACAAAAAACGTTCCAATCAGTTATGAGCAAAGGTATTACAAGTAAAAACGAAGATTATTCCCAGTGGTATAACGACATTGTTATAAAAGCTGACCTGGCAGAGCACTCATCCGTAAAAGGATGTATGGTGATAAAACCCTATGGATACTCCATTTGGGAGAAAATACAGGCGGTTTTAGACCAAAAATTTAAAGATACAGGTCATAGCAATGCTTACTTTCCTTTATTCATCCCCAAGTCATATTTTTCCAAAGAAGCATCGCATGTCGACGGCTTTGCCACAGAGTGTGCAGTTGTGACACATTATCGTCTTAAAAATGATGGAAATGGCAATATTGTAGTGGATGAAACTGCCAAATTGGAAGAAGAACTGATCGTAAGGCCTACCTCGGAGACCATTATCTGGAATACCTACAAAGGATGGATCCAATCTTACCGCGATCTGCCATTATTGATCAATCAATGGGCAAATGTGGTACGATGGGAAATGCGTACGCGCCTTTTTCTGAGAACCACAGAATTCTTATGGCAGGAGGGGCATACCGCACACGCTACTGCAGATGAGGCGATCGAAGAAACAAGAAAAATGCTCGACGTTTATGCTGACTTTGCGGAGAACTGGATGGCAGTGCCCGTTGTAAAAGGGGTAAAGACGCCTAATGAACGTTTTGCCGGGGCATTGGATACCTATTGCATTGAAGCATTAATGCAGGATGGAAAAGCTTTGCAGGCAGGAACATCTCATTTCCTGGGACAGAATTTCGCAAAAGCATTTGATGTGAAATTTACCAGCAAAGAAGGTAAACAGGAGCACGTATGGGCCACTTCATGGGGCGTATCTACCCGTTTAATGGGCGCTTTGATCATGGCACATAGTGACGACGCGGGATTGGTACTGCCTCCTAAATTGGCTCCGATACAGGTAGTAATCGTGCCCATCTATAAGACTGATGAGGAACTTAAAAACATCACTTCTTTTGTTGATGAGTTAGTGGCTAAATTGAAACGCCTTGGCGTCTCTGTCAAATATGACGACCGTGATTCACAAAGACCTGGTTTCAAATTCGCAGAATATGAATTGAAGGGTGTTCCTGTGCGTTTGGCGATTGGCGCACGTGATATGGAAAATGGTACAGTTGAACTGGCCAGAAGGGATACACGTGAGAAACAAACAGTTACACAGGACGGGTTGGAAATTTTTATCCCTCAGTTGTTAGAAGATATTCAGCAGAACATTTTTAGCAAAGCCTTGAATTTCAGACAAGATCATATCACAGAAGCCAATTCTTACGATGAGTTTAAAGAACTGCTGGATGGTAAAGCGGGCTTTATTTCCGCGCACTGGGATGGTACGCCTGAAACCGAACAAAAGATCAAAGAAGAGACTAAAGCAACCATCAGGTGCATTCCTTTAGAGAACAAGTTGGAAGATGGTGTATGTATCTATTCAGGTAAACCATCGACACAGCGTGTATTATTTGCAAGAGCGTATTAAGAAACATTAAATTGATGGATACTGAAAATTATCAGAAAATACTTGCTGAACTTGAAAATAAAGCTTCGCTTAAGCAGGCCATTTACAGAAACACGACTGAAGTTTTTGGCTTGCTGAAAAAGCAACTTTATAAAATAGCGGTCAGACTCCAAAACGATTACGGACAAAAGGACGCTTCAGTAGAAATTCATTTCAAGGAAAACAACAAGTTTGAGGGCGAACTAAAGTTCTCGGGAGATATGCTGATGGTATCTATGCACAGCAATGTTTTTGCATTTGATCCGTCACATTCCATTCACCAGACCAGTTATATGAAAAATGATGAGTCATTGAGCTATTGTGGAACCATATACATTCACAACTTCCTGGCAGATTCTATTAAATACAATAGATTGGCCGATGAGGGTTCTCTGATTGCTCGGATCCTGGTCAACAAGCAAATGCACTTTATGGTTGAGGGAGACGGTGCACTGGATTTTCTCTATCAGAGTATGGCCGATAATCAAGTTACCGAGGACAAACTTATGGACATCATTGAAAGGTCGATATTATTCTGCATCAATTCAGACCTGGTATTGCCTCCTTTCGCCGATATAAAAGACGTAACTTTACATCAAAAACAATCTATGCTGGCAGCCAGTGGTTACCCAACAAGCAAAAACCTGGGGTACCAGTTCAAATCAGAAATAGATAAAAACAATAACTTATGAAATTTGCAACTAAAGCAATACATGCGGGACAAGAGCCTGATCCTACAACAGGAGCAGTAATGACTCCGATATATCAAACTTCTACCTATTGGCAAAAATCGCCCGGGGATCATAAGGGTTTTGAATATTCAAGAGGAACCAATCCGACACGCAAAGCGCTTGAGGATTGTTTGGCGGCATTGGAAAATGCAAAACATGGACTTGCTTTCTCCAGCGGAATGGGGGCTACAGATACGGTTTTGAGGTTACTGAAACCAGGTGATGAAGTGATCACAGGCAATGACCTTTACGGTGGTTCATATCGGATTTTCACCAAAGTATATGAGAAGTATGGTATAAAATTTCATTTCCTGGATTTGTCCAAACCTGAAAATATATTGCCATATATCAATGATAAAACCAAGCTGGTCTGGATAGAAACACCAACAAATCCTACCATGCAGATCATCGATATTGAAGGGATAGCTAAAATCACAAAGCAGCATAAACTGATACTTACGGTTGACAATACCTTCGCATCTCCTTACCTTCAGAATCCTATTGATCTGGGTGCCGATATTGTCATGCATTCGGTAACTAAATACATTGGCGGACACTCTGACGTGGTGATGGGAGCATTACTGGTAAACGATGATCAGCTGTATAAAGACCTCTGGTTCATCTACAATGCATGTGGAGCCACACCAGGTCCGCAAGATGCATTTCTTGTACTGCGTGGCATTAAAACGCTGCATTTGCGCATGAAAGCACATTGCGAAAACGGAGAGAAAGTAGCGCACTTTCTTAAAAACCATCCAAGAATAGATAAAATCTACTGGCCGGGTTTCGAGGATCATCCTAATCACGACATTGCGAAGAAACAAATGCGTGGTTTTGGCGGCATGGTATCTGTAACCCTCAAGGGTGCAGATCTGCAGGAGACGTTCCGTATCGCGTCTTCTTTCAAAGTATTTACATTGGCTGAGTCCTTAGGGGGCGTAGAGTCGCTGATTAATCATCCAGTGTCTATGACACATGGCTCTATCCCTAAAGAAGAACGTGAGAAAGTAGGAGTAACAGATAATTTGCTTCGTTTAAGTGTAGGCGTAGAGGATATAGATGACCTGCTGGAAGATCTGGAACAGGCGTTGAAGTAGTATCCTAAAAATACATATGCTTATAGTACGATCGTCATCTTGAACGAAGAGAGAGATCTCTTGAAATATATCTTAAACAAGAGATCTCTCTCTTTGTTCGAGATGACGGAAAAACTTAATCCAAACCTAAACTCTTAAACTTGGAATTTTTAGAACTCAAAGAATTTTTGGATGTCAAAGTAGCCCAATATAACAGGTCCAACTTTATTCAGAATGATCCAATTTGCATTCCCCACCAGTTTTCTAAAAAACAGGATATCGAAATAGCCGCATTCTTTGCGGCTATTTTGGCTTGGGGACAGCGCAAAACCATCATCAACAAGTGTAATGAGCTGTTTGCGAGGATGGATAATGATCCTTACAATTTCATGTTGCACCACAGTGATGAGGACCTCAAAAGACTCCTGGGCTTTAAACACAGGACGTTTAACGATACCGATCTCCTGTATTTCGTCGCTTTCTTCAAGGAACATTATGGCAATTTTGATAGCCTTGAAGCGGCATTTTTATCTCCTGCAGATACATTTCAGTCCGATTACCTGAGTCCTGAACTGCAAAAGGGCTACACAAAATATGCTTCTTCTGCCTGTATGCTTACTGAAATGGCAGATCAGCAGTCCTTAATTGAAAGGTCCCTGAATTACTTCCGGTCTTATTTCTTTTCCTTGCCTGATTTTCCCCGTCGTACCATAAAGCACGTCTCTTCGCCGTTACAAAAATCTACCTGTAAACGCTTAAACATGTTCCTGAGGTGGATGGTTCGTAAAGATACCAACGGTGTTGATTTTGGTATCTGGAATACCCTCAAGCCAAAAGATCTGATCTGTCCATGCGATGTCCATGTTGACCGTGTAGCACGTAAACTGGGCCTGATTGAGAGAAAGCAGACCGATTGGAGAACCGCTGTCGAGCTGACCGGCGAACTGCTGAAGTTTGATCCTTTGGATCCGGTGAAGTATGATTTTGCATTGTTCGGATTAGGTGTAGAAGAGAAGTTTTGATCGTAAATTCTTTTTATCTTTAAACCAGTATGATCACATTCAAAGCAGAGATAGAGAAGTTTGGCGAACTGGGCGAAAAAACTGGCTGGAGTTATATTTTCATTCTTCAGGCCTTGGCAAATGAGCTTAAACCCGGTTGTAAAAAGAGCTTTCGCGTAAAAGGTAAGTTAGATCAGGTAGAGATATCCGGTGTTGCTACTGTGCCTATGGGTGAGGGAGATTTTATCATTGCTTTAAAAGCCAGTTTACGCAAACAACTCAGAAAAGAAGCTGGTGCTGTTGTAGAAGTAGTGCTGGAAGAAGATAAAGACTTTAAAATAGAGATCCCTGAAGACTTGGAGTTGTGCCTGTCAGACGAGCCTCAACTACTCGAAAGTTTTATGAAGCTGCCAATGTCACACAGAAACTGGTACATCAACTGGCTGAACTCAGCCAAGACAGAACCCACAAGAACAAAGAGACTGGTCAAGATCGTATCTGCAATGGATAGGGGACTAGACTTCGGGGAAATGATGCGGGAAGGCAAAAAGCTCCGTAATTAAATATTAGACAATGAAACAATGATCGCCATACATTCCAAAAAATACTTTTTAAGATGAGGACATCGGGAATTGCGCCCTCCTTCAGGGTGCAAGATCCAGTCCGAAGCTAAAAAGTATTTTTAAAATAAACACCCTGCTAAAAACGAAACACCCCACCTAAACAAACCTTTGCTGAAAAACAAGCGCCCTGCTAAAACGAAACCTCTAATTGTATTTTCTGAACCAGCTCCAGACCTTCATTTGTATTACGCCAATGAAAGCCTCACGGAATATTCTGGTGCTCATTTTTGAAGTTCCTTCTGTACGGTCAGTAAAAATAATCGGAACCTCCACTACTTTGAAACCGTATTTTATCGCGGTAAATTTCATTTCAATCTGAAATGCATAACCCACAAACTTAATCTTATCCATAGGCATGGTTGCCAGTACTTTTTTCTTGTAGCATTTAAAACCTGCAGTAGCATCCTGAATATTTATTCTGGTGATGATCCTTACATACATAGAAGCAAAATAAGACATCAATACCCTGCTCATCGGCCAGTTTACCACATTCACCCCATTTACATAACGTGAACCTATCGCTACATCTGCTCCGTCTACGCAGGCCTGGCGCAACCTGATCAGGTCATCCGGATTGTGGGAAAAATCAGCATCCATCTCAAAAATGTACTGGTATTGAGGCCTTGCCAAAGCCCATTTAAATCCATGAATGTAGGCCGTACCCAATCCCAACTTTCCTTTTCGCTCCTCCAGATGAAGCGCAGGATATTCTTGCTGAAGTTTTTTTACAATATCAGCAGTCCCATCCGGAGATCCATCATCAATAATCAAGAGTTCAAAAAAGTGATTTAAAGAAAAAACCTTTCTGATGATCTTCTCAATATTCTCTTTTTCATTGTAGGTAGGGATAATAACTAAGCTGTCTGACACGTAAAATGATTTATGTGGGCGAAATTACCTATTTTATTTTACTTCCTGCATCAGTTTCCTTACAATTGGAGAAATCACAATCAAGATCACACCAGCTATTAATGAATAAATAGCGAGCTGTTTATAACCTTCTGTGTAAGATATTAATTTCTGTACGGGCGTGTCATGTTCTCCCGCTTCAGCCATACCTGCACCAAGCAGTCCGGCTACATACTGTCCGTAAGCACTGGCCAAAAACCACATCCCCATCATTACACCCTGCAATTTTACAGGAGAAAGTTTTGTCATGATCGACAATCCGATAGGAGATAAGCAAAGCTCCCCAAAAGTCATTACCAGATAAGCAATGGCAAATACATCCAGTGAAGCGATACCTTCAGCATTTGCAAAAAACCTGGTGCTGTAAAAAACAAAGAATGCACCTGCCAGGAATATGAAAGCCAGTCCGAATTTGATCACCGTATTAGGCTCAATTTTCTTCTTTGCCATAGCAATCCAGATGATACTGAATATAAAAGCAAAAATGATCACAAACAGTGAGTTTGCAGAGTTATTAACTCCATTCGGGTCAAGAGTAAGGAGTCCGCCCAAAGCCTGGTTATCGAGGTTCCTGGCGGCAAATAAAGCAAGTGAGCCACCGCTTTGTTCATAGATTCCCCAGAATACTATAGAAAACAGAATGAATACCAGCGCAGCCAGTAATTTCTTCCGCTCTGCCCATCCGTATTTAGACATCTCGTAGATCAGGTAAAGTAGAGTAACCGGGCCTATTACCGACATAAACCAGTCGGTATATTGAGTTTTTGCCACCATGATCATGATCACCGGAATGATCGCAAGTGAACCGGCGTAAACAGCATAATCATACCATTTTCTATTCGCCGATTTAACCGTGATTACAGCAGGCTCAGTTTGCACCTTATCATCAATACCGCTTACCGCAATGTCGTTTACATCCTCATTTTGTCCGGGAGGCAGACCAATTGGTCCCATACTTTTCTGTGTGAAAAGGAAGGTGATCAAACTGATGGTCATTACAATCGCCGCCAGTCCAAACGCCAGGTGCCACGAATACTGTTTTCCGATAGTTATACAAGCATATCCACCAAGTAAAGCACCGATATTTATCCCTGCATAGAATACCGAAAAGCCGGCATCACGTCTCGCATCATCACTTTTATAAAGTTTACCGACCATCGTAGAAATGTTAGGTTTAAAGAAACCCGTTCCTACAACCGTAAAACTAATCCCTAAAAAGAAAAACTGGTGTGGATCATAAGCCAGAATGGCGCTGCCCGCAATCATTAGAATACCGCCCCAGAACAGGGATTTTCTGAAACCGAGGATTTTGTCGGCAAATAAGCCACCAATAAAGGTAAATGCATATACAAAAGCTTGTGTAGCGCCATACTGTAAATTGGCATCCACATCTTTCATAAACAGCTGCGTCACCATGAAATAGGTAAGCATTCCCCGCATTCCGTAAAAACAGAAGCGTTCCCACATTTCAGAGAAGAAAAGGTACCAAAGCTGTTTTGGGTACTTACCTTTAAAATTCTGAATTTCTCCCAGACTAAGGTTTTCAGGCATATTGAATCGTATTTTTTTGTAATAAAAAAAGCCTCCCGGATTATTGGGAGGCTTAATTGTTATGTTATTTTACTCCGTGCATCAATTTTTTCATTACCGGTGTAAGCAGGATAATGACTACCCCAAGGCCTACAGGTATAAAAGTAAAGATCAGGAAGAAAGTAGTCATGGAATATTTGGATGTGATCTCATCGATCATTCCACCCATTGTACCCGCTATCTTATTACCAATAGCGATAGCCAGGTACCAGATACCAAACATGATGGCGATCATACGGCCCGGTACAAGTTTACTTACATAAGATAAACCAACAGGAGAGATGAACAATTCTCCTAAAGTATGGAACAAATAAGCCAATACCAACCACATCATGCTCACTTGAGCAACGGTTGCACCCTGAGGGATCGTGCTGGCACCATAAGCAAGCGCTGCAAAACCAATACCCAGTAAAATCATGCCCAATCCGTTTTTAACGGTAGCAGAAGGATTGTATTTGCTCTCCCAGATCTTAGATACTAAAGGCGCCAGACTGATGATAAACAAAGAGTTCAGGATACCAAACCAGGTAGCAGGTACCTCAGATTTTATCTCACTATACTGATTAGAAAGCATATAAATTACAATTCCCCATATGATGATAAACCCTGATGCCAGGATGATGTTACCAAATGCATATTTTGCGAAGGTTTTGGAGAATAACCTGAAAAGTACATAAGAAATGATCAGTAGAGGGATGACGGTGATCAGCGTATTCACCACATTGAAGATCACCTTCGAATCGCCGGTAAGTATACGCGCGGTATAATCTTTAGCGAAGATGGTCATCGAACCTCCGGCCTGCTCAAAGGAAGCCCAGAAGAAGACCGTGATGAATCCAAGTACAACTACGGCGATCATCTTGTCCCTTAGCTTAGGTGTATATTGTGAAATCCTTTTGATCAGGATAAATACGAATAGAAGCAATGCAACGGTAATCATAAAATTACTGCCTTCCATGCTGCCCACCTTAAAATTGTAGAGGTTCATACTGGTGATCTTGGAAACCGGATCATTGATGATCCAGGAAAGGCCGATCACAGAGATTAGTCCGATCAATACCAGGTCGAACTTAGAGAAAGGGTTTCTGGTAGATTCTTCCAGGTTGGTTGATTCCTCGTCGATTTTATCGGCTACCGGTTTCAGACCTATATTGCCAAAAATACCTTGTGTGAAATAGAACTGCAGCATACCTATAAACATAAAGATACCAGCTAAGCCGAAGCCATAGCTCCATCCCCATTCCGGGCTTTCACCGATATAACCACAAAGTAACATACCTAAAAATGCCCCTGAATTAACACCCATGTAGAATATGGTATAAGCACCATCTTTTTTCTCCGGATGCTCTTTGTACATCTGAGCCACGATAGAAGTCATGTTAGGTTTGAAAAATCCGTTACCGATCACCAAAAGCCCAAGACCAAGGTACATGAACAAATGATCGATCTCTATGGCCATGGAAAGATGGCCTAAAGTCATCAATAATGCCCCTACAATTACCGCCCATCTGTAGCCTATGATCCTGTCGGCAATATAACCGCCAAGGATAGGAGTGAGGTAAGCTAAGCCAGTATAAGAGCCATAGATTGCAAGCGCATGTTCGCGCGGCCATCCCCATCCCGGATTGGCATCCGTCAACGTGGTGGTAAGAAAAAGCACCAGCAGGGCACGCATACCGTAGTAGGAAAATCTTTCCCACATTTCGGTAAAGAATAAAACAAACAGCCCGGCAGGATGTCCAAGAACCTTACTCTCAAAGAAGTTATTTGGAGTATCCAAATTTTTTGTATTCATGTTGTTTTTTGTGTGTAATATTTATCGAATGGTTTAGTTAGTTCAGCGCGCAAGATATGTACATCTATGCAAACTCCCAAATTTTTAATTTACATCAAAAGTGTATTTACTACACTTAAAGCTTCTTTACAGGCTTAATATTTTTGTCTTTGGGGTCGGCATAAAAATCATCCATTACATTAGGGTCATTCTTCAGCTCTACATTTTCTACCAGTTTTAGCTTACCGTTTACGATCTTATACGCATCAAAACTCAGGTCGGATGCATAGTATTCAAAATTGCCGACCATATCGGGCGAAAAAGGTGCAAGATGGTCAAATACAATCATGTTGGTGCCCTTATCCATAGTTAGTGTCATGGAGTTCAGTTTGTTGTACTCAAAAACAATCCTGTTCATGGCGCCACTGCCCTTAAAGCCTTCAAAGACAGCTTTCCCAAATACAGGCAGTTCCTTTTCAAACGACAATACATCAATCACTTTTTTAGAGGTTTTGGCATTATTTCCCTTCCATCCCATGAGGACATAATAAGGCTGCCGGCCGCTTAGTATTACCGGCACTATTTCATAATACCTTGCGCCGTACCAGTTTTTGTTGCTGGTTACTGTGTTCAGATCTTTAATGTTCTCAGTATCGTCAATCAGGGGGAACAGTTTTAGTTTGCCATCCTTAGTAGCGATCTGTACGGAACCAAAAAAGCGATAAGTGCCATCATCTACAGGTACTGCCCATGAAAATATGCGGAAGGAATTGTCCGGCGATTTTATGATTGTAATTTTTTTGAGGGAATCAAAAGGATAGCTGAACGAGGTATGTGTTTTTAAAGAATTGACCAGTGTTTTGATGAACGCTGCATTCTTTGCAAAACGGTCGGCATTGCTTTCCGCACTAAATACAGCTTCGCTAAGGTTGATCAGTGAATCCTGGTAACGGCTCATGATCGGGCCGTTATTGAAGCTAAAACTATGCTGTCCCCATGATTTGCTCAGGGTACAGCATAGCATCAATATCATTAATGGAATAAACCTTTTGTGCATTTAATTTATAGTTTCTAAAACAATTGCACTGGCACCACCACCTCCATTGCAGATTCCGGCAACTCCAGTTTTTCCATTATTCTGTTTCAATACGGAAAGCAATGTAACTACAATTCTCGCCCCTGATGCACCCAGTGGGTGACCCAAAGAGACAGCACCGCCATTCACATTGACTTTTTCTTCCGACAGTCCCAGCTCTTTGTTATTCGCCAGTGAAACTACAGAAAAAGCTTCATTTATTTCGAAATAATCTATTTCAGTCAGACTTTTCCCAGCTCTTTTTAATGCGAGAGGAATGGCTTTAGCAGGTGCGGTAGTAAACCATTCAGGTGCCTGCTGTGCATCTGCATAACCAATTATTTTTGCTAAAGGTTTCAATCCCAATTCTTTTGCTTTATCAGCACTCATCAATACAAGAGCGGCAGCACCATCATTTAATGTAGAAGCATTGGCTGCAGTCACTGTACCATCTTTTTTAAATACAGGTTTCAAACCCGGTATTTTATCAAATTTAACAGCAAACGGCTCATCATCCTTCGTGATCAAAGTCACCTCACCCTTACGGTCTTTTACTTCTACCGGAGCGATCTCTTCTTCAAACTTACCTTCGGTCTGTGCCGTTTGTGCTCTTTTGTAAGATGTAATTGCGAAATTGTCCTGATCTTCCCTGCTGATGCCGCATTCCGAAGCACACAATTCAGCGGCAGAACCCATATGATAGTCATTGTAAACATCCCAAAGCCCATCTTTTAACAATCCGTCAGTAATTTGACCGTGACCTAAACGATAACCGGTACGTGCTTTATCGAGGTAGTAAGGTACATTGCTCATGCTTTCCATGCCACCCGCAACAATGATGTCTGACTGGCCTAATGCAATGCTTTGTGCAGCCAGCATAATGGCTTTGGTTCCCGATGCACATACTTTGTTGATGGTGGTTGCAGGTACATCCGGCAATCCGGCAAATTTAGCAGCCTGGGTAGCAGGTGCCTGACCAACGTTGGCAGACAATACATTACCCATGTAAACTTCCTGTACATCGGCAGGCGATATGCCAGCTTTCTCAATAGCAGCTTTAATGGCGATCGCGCCCAGTTGTGTAGCAGAGAAACTCGATAGTGAACCTCCAAAGCTTCCTATTGGTGTTCTTGCAGCAGATACAATTACTACTTCTTTCATGTATGTTGTTATTAAGTTAGTTGAAGGCAAAGTTATATATTTACTACCAGAGGTGGTTATTTTCCATCAGTTTTAACATTTCCTAACGCTTCATTTTAAGAAATAACATAGAATCCCCGTCGTAAATCGGAACTCTTCTTAGGCTGTACTATAATTTCTTATTGTTTTTAAGCTGCTTAAGTATTGCCTCTATTTTGCTATTGTTTTGCTAAAAGCAAAAGGATAGCAAAACAATAGCAAAAGAAAAGCAAAAGAAATTAAGAGCACAACTACAACGCAAAGCCAATCTATTTTAGGATTAGAAAGTAGTTAAAGGCCATAAAAATTAAAATTTTCTCTAAGTTTGAATAAAATCAATACATACTGCTTTGGCTAAGATCAAAAAGAATTCCCACAGGGTGCTTTACAGAAAGTATTCGTCTAACATCAAATACATTATGATGGTGTTGTCTGTACTGATCATTACTATCTTCTTACCTAAACAACCCCGTTTTAGATATGAGTTTGAAAAGGGAGAGATATGGAAAAACAAAGACCTGATATCTCCATTTAGTTTTGCCATCTTAAAGACCAGTCCGCAGGTAAATACAGACAAAAAAGATGCCTTAAACAATGTATTGCCCATCTATACGCTAAATAACTTTTTAATTAATGATGTAGAAGATGCTTATTTAAGTGAATTTGATGTAAAATGGAAGAGCAATGCTTTCCCTGAAAATGATAAAGCTATAAATAAGCAGACTTCATTTAGAATACTCAAGACCATATATGATAAAGGGATTATAGCCACCGATTTAAAGCACAATAAAGGAAATAAGTATTACGATTTTTCCCTGCTGAACAACAACATTACCAAAACAGTAAGCACCCAGGATGTTTTTACTGTGCAAACTGCATTGGAATATTTTAAGGATCATTTTGATAACATCAATTTAAAGGTAAAAGAAATGGTGCTCAGTCTTGTTGAAGATCATTTGCAGCCCAATATCATCTTTAATGAAAAACTAACTGGCATCGTGCAGGAAAGTACATTAAATAGTATTTCCACTACCCGTGGTATGGTTCAGAAAGATGAATTGATTGTTGCAAAAAATGGGGTGATTGACGATGAGGTATACCAGAAACTCCAGTCCTTCAAAGAAACCTATGAGGCACAGACTAAAACAATAGGAGACAGTAAGCTTGTCTATTTTGGTCAGATCCTGCTGGTCGGTTTCGTAGTGAGTTTGCTGATGTTCTTCCTGAAGTTGTTCAGGAAGGATATTTTTGCAGACAATCGTCAGCTTTCCCTGATTCTATTAGTGAATACCACGATGTTGCTCGCACTCACCTGGGCCATTAAACTGAATTTACCGAGTTTGTACTATATTCCTTTTTGTATAGTCCCCATCATCATCAGGATCCTTTTCGATACCAGGCTTGCGCTTTATTTGCATTTGTTGGTGATCCTGATTGCCGGGTTCTTTGTGCCCAACAGCTTTGAATTTGTCTTTTATCAGGTTACATCAGGTATGGTTGCGATTTATAGTATCAGAAACCTGATTAAGAGAGAGCAGCTGCTGCTGTCTGCATTGTTTATCCTATCGGCCTATTTCATATCCTTTGTGGGGATTGCCTTGTTGCGGGAGGGCTCGGTCAGCCAGATTGAGTGGATGAATTTTGTGCCGTTCATCGTTAGTGTATTGTTGTCGCTTTTAGCTTATCCATTGATCTATGCATTTGAAAGGTTGTTTGGCATCACTTCAGATATTGCTTTGATAGAACTTACGAATACCAATAATAAACTGCTGAGAGAGCTGGCCTTCAAAGCGCCGGGAACTTTCCAGCATTCTTTGCAGGTTGCCAATCTTGCCGAGGCAGCGATATTTAAAATCGGAGGAAATTCATTATTGGTAAGGGCCGGCGCATTGTACCATGATATCGGAAAAATAGAAAACCCACAGTATTTTATAGAAAACCAGAACACGGGTTTGAGTCCGCATGATAAGTTGCCATATGAGCAAAGTGCGCAGATCATCATCAAACATGTGCATAAGGGGATTGAAATTACGAGGAAGCACCAGTTGCCGGAAAGTGTGATCGACTTTATCAGAACCCATCATGGAAATACACGGGTAGATTATTTTTACCAGTCGTTCCTGAAGAACTCTCCTGAAAAGTTTGTCGATGAAAATATTTTCAGGTATCCGGGGCCAATTCCTTTTTCTAAAGAAACCGGCGTTTTGATGCTGGCAGATTCGGTGGAAGCGGCTTCAAGAAGTCTTAAAAATCCGGATGCGCAAGGCATAAGTGACCTGGTTGAACGTATCATTAACTACAAACTGGAACAAAATCAATTAGATAATTGCGATTTGACATTAAAAGATTTAGAGACTATAAAGTTGATTTTCAAGACGATGCTGATGAGCATTTATCATGTGCGAATAGATTATCAGCAAAGTCTGTAATTTTTTTTTGCAAACATGAATGAATTACTATATTTGCACTCCCTCAGCGAGGATAGCTAAGGAAAAAAGGAGAGGTGCCTGAGTGGCCGAAAGGAACAGTTTGCTAAACTGTCGTACTGGCAACGGTACCGCGGGTTCGAATCCCGCCCTCTCCGCTGAAATAATAAAAATGCTAAAGTTAGGCTTTATGAATTTAAAGTTGTTACTTTGCAATCCCTTCGAAAAAGGGTTAAAAGAAGATACCAGTTCGGGGTGTAGCGTAGCCCGGTATCGCGCCTGCTTTGGGAGCAGGAGGTCGTAGGTTCGAATCCTGCCACCCCGACACTATAGAGTCAAACTCTATCAAAAACCCTCTAAATGTCACAGTTTAGAGGGTTTTTTCGTTTTAGTCGTAAAGAACTAGGCTAAGGGAATCGCCATAGGTATCGCTTTCCTTCAAGAGCGTTAAATATGAATAGGTTAATTTAATGTTGTACTTCTTTTATCAGTTCTCCATTTTTATCAAAATACTGCCATTTTCCCAATTTTTTCTTTTCGGACTGGTATAGATCATAATTGTTGTATTTTTCAATAGATTTTACCTTCCCATTGGGATAATATTCCTTTTTAAGAATAAATGATTTGCTTGGCAGGTCATTATGATAATAGATCGAGTGCTGAAGTGTTCCGTTTTGGTTATAGTAGTACCATGTCCCCAGATAATAGTCGGTTGATATTTCCTTGTTTGCGTAATGGCCGTGGTAGCCTTTTAGCCTGACTTTTCCATTGGGGTAATATTCGACAACCAATCGCTTTTGTGTGGTGTCTGTGTGATAATCAATATGGAAATCAACCTTGGAGATTGCAGAGACGTTAGATACATCCACGAAGGTAACGGAAAGGCCAACAAGAACGTTCAATATCATGAATTTGATATCGTCTTTGTTCCCATCCATAAGTTTCAGCCAGCTTGTTTTCATCTTCAAATGATGGTTTAGTCTATTCTCCAGCTAAATTGCAAGGGATATGAAAGTAAATTGACAATTTCCATACCATAATTATTCATGCTTCCGTGTTCAAGGCTACTGTAGTTAAGTGAATGTACATCAGTAAGGAGCTGCGTTGCTTTTCTAGTTTAGCTATGAAACAAAAACCAGTTTCGTCCGTTTTATTCTTAACCATTTAAATATGAAATTAAATAAAGTTTTAACCGCATTGTTTTTTACTACGGCAATATTTTGGCAACTTGGATGCCTGGCACAACGTAAAATGGATTTAGCAAAGATCAAATTCAATGAAGACATTAAGACAGTGATCAAAGATATACCCGGCCTCCATGAAGGAAAATTAAGTGGCAGGCAGGATATGGTATCTTATGGTTTCGACAATGACAGTAGGTTCCTATTTGCAGGAGTGATTCCGGGACATATAGAATTGCTATCCTGGAAAGGTAAACTGGTGGGTATTGCTTTCAAGATCAAGTCTTTCGCTGACCAGCAAAAATTAGAAGCATACTTTAAAGATATTTATAAAAACTCCTCTTTTCAGACCTCGAAGTTCATGAATGTATATAAACATAAGAATGATAGCGTTGCTGCGGAACTAAGAGTTCTCATTGAAGAAAAGTATAAGGAAGGTGCCAATGGTTATCTTGATATAAAAAGGGCTGATTTCTCGAAACAGTTTGAGGGATCATAAAGCGGTAGAAATTCTTATGGCGTAGTAGTTCCGTCATTAAAATATCTCAATTCGTAATAAAGATTAATTTGACCATTTAATTAACCCCATGAGATACCTGATGATTATTATGGTAAGTTTCCTGATCGCTTCTGTAGTTAGCGTTTTTGGTATATTTATTTTGCAGTCAATGGATCTTATGAACACGGCAGATACCGATATGAAAAACCTTCCCTACGGTATTGCTATAGGTTTTAATCTTTTCCTGGCTTTAGGGACTTTTCCTGTATTTCTGAATCTGAAGGCGCATTTTAGAAATCATATTCTGCTAAGCGCATTGAGCTTCTTTCTGCTTCCGCTTGTAATTTTGATATATCTCGCTTTGTCGCTGGAGGAGGAAGCATGGACTGGGGTGCTGTTCTGTATCCCTTATTTAATTGTTTTATCCGTATTTTTTGTGCGTTTTCGCAATCAAAACGGTGTTTCAAAGCGTTGATTATGAATAAAGGCTATATGTTCCAGTTCAAAAATCTATTTATACTTATGTCCTTTTTAAGTTTCTTATACAGTTGCGGTGGGCCAAAACAGGGGCGGCCTCAGGTGATTGGGCTTGGGCTGTTAACTGTCAATACCCAATATCCCATTCCTTTGTATAAAAATGAGGCGGATGAATTGCCTTTTGATACCCTGAAATTTGAGACCAGTAAATCCGGTAAGACCTTGTTTATTTCAGGGGTTGAGCTACGTCCTTATATCATGAGCGAAGGGGATTCAGATGAAGAGGGGGAAGAACATCTTAAAATGGGATTGGTTCGGTTTGGGCCGGAATTGAAATTTGCTGTTGTGGATACCGATGAAAACTTTTTCCGGGTGATCAGCAACCAGGAGAGTAGGGAAGAGTTTGTCATTAAGAAAGAACCTGGGGCGGTTTATTATTCCGAGGAAAGCATGCTATCTGAGAATAGCTGCAGCAATTGCCCCGGATCAAAATATAATCCGCGCTGGTATGTGTTCGAAACCTGGGAGCGCTATTTAAAAAGGGTGGAGTTTATTACTAGAGATAGCCTGGTTATCTATGATGTTCCCGATGGAAAGGCGGTATTTGAGCATAAGGATCAGACTTTTCTTCCTTTTGGAGTGACTGAGGTTAAGGGGGATTGGATTAAAGTGAAGAAAGGATTTGGCAGGGAGTCTAATTTTCCTGCGGACGGGAACTACGATGGTTGGATAAAATGGCGTGAAGGGACAACTTTATTGATTGACATTACAGAAAAGACGTATGAATAAATTCAGGAGACAGGTAAATAGACTTAGCGCAAAGGGTTTTGGTTCTGCATTGATCATTTTGGCCTTTTTATTAGTTTCGAGCTGTTTTGAAGCTGGTAATGGTCGCAAAGTCAGTCAGGTCGATACGGTTGTGGCGATGAAAGATTCCAGCCTGCGGCAGGTTTCATCTGCGCAGGACACTACAAAAAAGGGAAGGTATGTTCCTCCTGAAATCAGCGAGGAGGCAATGCAAAGGGCTGTAGTCTCAAAAAGTGACAGTAGTTTTCATGTGTACAATAACATCCGCGCTGACTACCGGATCATCGGGTATGAATTGCCTGACACCAATTCCAGGAAGATGGTTTTGTTTTCTGTTTTTACTTCCGATGTCAAAGACAATCCTTTTCACTGTCCTTACGGGGCTTATTATGATTCAGCGCAGCAGGATGAATTGGTGATTAAATATACAGGGGAGCAGGAATTTTTTATTAAAGCTACCATTAGCGAGAACTCGAAGAAATCATCGACGGTTTATTTTCAGAAGAAATGGGTGGAGTTTGAGGAATGATCGAACCTGTGTTTTAGAACATCCTGGGGGTGATGAACCAGGCTGCGACAAGTGCGGTTAAGCCTATAAGCAGCAATTTTAAGTGCAATTTTTTATCTGTTGCGTTCTTGCTGATAGAATAACTGATGAGCATCCAGATCAGCCATATGATGACGACGGCAAAGAGCAGTAAGCCGTAAACCAGGCCGGATAGATCATAGCCTCCGCCGCCGATACTGCCACCTGAACCGCCATCATGTAAGACAAGACTGAGGATGATGAAGGGGACGATAAGAAAAAATAGTTTCAAAATGAATTTTGTGCTGTTCATCGCTTTATGTCGATTTAAATGTTGCTTTCTTTACTGTTCTTGTTTTCTCCACTGCTCCAGGCTGAGTTCTGTAAATATCTCTGGCAATTTAAGTTAAAGGTAAGTAGAGGGCGCTGGATGCTGAGCCGAAAAGCAATTGAGGCAAGTATAAGTTGTAGACTGGCAATGCAGTCTACAACCTTGTAATGTGAATATCGTATTGGCTACATCCCAAAAACAATGCCCATCATCTGCATGCCAACCGTCATCTTGTCTTTTCCAAAGTCGTGGATTTTTGCGGTTTTCTGAATCTGCATTTCCTTAGCTGTTACTGCTCTGTTTTCTACTTTTGTAAATTCGTATAAGAATTTAAGCGGGCTTTCTTTTTCATACTGGATCATGATTTTCACGATGCCGGCGTCTTCTTTGATGTACAGCGGGTGCAGAAAGTTTACTGACTTAGGCATCTCTGTCGAAGTCCAGACTTCAAGCTGGTAAACCGATGGGGCTGGAATGGCACCTGTGGTGTTATTTGCCGGAACCGGCTTTTTTAAAGTATATATGCTTTTGCTACAGTTATATCCCGCTACGATACTTGTTTCCCCAGTCTCTTTGATGCTGTAGTCTGCTGCCTTAAGCTGGTTCTGTGCCATTTCGTTGAAGCTGTCCATCTTTTTCCTGCACATAAAAGCCATCAGGAGCGCTGATGTATGGGAAAGCACCGATTGCTGCTGTCGATCGGGAACGGTATTCCAGTCAAATTCTTTAAATGTTTCTGTGCTGCCTGCAGGTTGATCTGCAGTAACTGCTGTTGTGGTGGCAGTCGTATCGGTGGTTGTTTCCTGTTTTTGATCACCAGATCCGCAGCTGGATATTGAAGCAGTGAGGGTTAGGACGAAAAATATATTTGCAAGGGCAGTGTTTGTTTTCATAGTGGTTTTTTTGTCCCTAAGTAGCAAAAACTAAACCATAAAATGCGCTAATGGGTTGTCCGGTTTCAAATCGGATTTTCTGCTAATTATTCTGGTTAGATATATAGAAACCGGGAGTTCTTTAACCTGAAAGTGATCGATATAGTCCATAAAATATAGGGGACGGATATGTTCAGCCTTCTGGAAGACTCGATGGAGGGGCCTCGCGCAAGATAGCAGCGTTGCTGGACAACTGCCTACCGGAACGGATTCCGGTTCTTCCGATTCGTAGAAAAATGATCTGCCGTGACTTTGATATTGGGGATTTTGTCTGAAAAGAAAGAGAGGAAAAATATATGATAGTGAATTGGATATCTATGGTAAAGTTCGTAAACTTATAGGAGAAAGGCTTGAATGCAATATCGGTAATAAAAAATGAATACAAAACTTCTTCAAATATTAAAACTGGTTAATAATGAACTAGATAAAGATACGAACAGTATTATTTTCGCCCAATTAAAGCCTGGGATTAAGATCGACGATATGGCGATTGAAAAAATAGGCGCTTATTCCGAATTTCTGGAATTTACAAATGGAGCACGATTTGGTATATGTTAAAAAACAGGAACAATGATGCATAAAGAAATTAAGATTGTTTGTGCTGCCTTGCTTTGTACAGCAGGCTTTTCATTTAAATCTCCGGTAAAGGATCGTCCGCCAAATATTATTTTTATTATGGCAGATGACCTAACCATGGGAGATATAGGTCCTTATGGGAGTACACAGGTTTATACACCCAATCTTACCCGGCTCGCGAAGGAAGGGGTTTGTCTCGACAATATGTTCAATATGGTACCAGTCTGTTCGCCGACCAGACAGTCCTTACTTACAGGACTTGGGCCGGTGAGAAACGGTGCGTATCCCAATCACACGATGATTTATGATGGGATTAAGACCCTACCTGTTTATTTGAAGGAGCTGGGTTATAGAGCGGCACTGATAGGTAAAAAACACTACGCGCCTGAGTCTGCCTTTCCGTTTGAATATCTGGGAGGGAGAGATGGCGATATGGGATACGGGAAAGATGTGGAATTGAGTAAAGCGGAGGACTATATCCGCAAATCTAAAGGTAAGCCTTATTTTCTGATGTTTACCAGCAACCAGCCACATGAACCCTGGAACAGGGGTAACCAAAAGGCTTATGATCCAGCAAAAATTAAACTAAACCCAAATATGGTGGATACGCGGACTACGCGCAGCCGAATGGCGAAGTATTTTGCTGAAATCACTTATTTAGATAGTTTGGTAGGGGTTTGCCTGGACATGGTAGACCGCTCTGGAGAAAAAGATAATACAGTGGTTATTTTTGCCACAGAACAGGGCAATTCCTTTCCATTTTCAAAATGGACGTTATATGACCAGGGATTGCGATCTGGCATCATTGCGCGGTGGCCTGGAAAGATCAAGCCTGGTACCCGGAATGCGGCCATGCTCCAATATTCAGATATCACGCCAACACTAATCGATATTGCAGGAGCTGACCCTTTGAAAGTAAACACTGGTTCGAAAGACGGCATGGAGAATATGGGTTTTGATGGGAGGAGTTTTAAAAATATCCTGACAGGATCAGGCAGCCATGTCAGGGATTATGTGTTTGCTGAAATGACTACCAGGGGACTCATCAGGGGCAGTGAAGCCTATGGAATCCGATCCGCGAGGAGCAATAAGTTCCTGTACATTCATAATTTGAATTATAAAAGCGAGTTTCAAAACACACTAACCAATTCCGTTTTATTCAGGGAATGGATGACGACTAATTACGAGCGGGCTAATTTTTATTTAAAACGACCGGAAGAGGAGTTTTATGATGTGATCAAGGATCCTTTCAATTTGTATAACCTTGCAGCCGATCCTGAATATGCTGTTGCTAAAAAAGAGCTGCAGGAAAAGCTATCCGACTTCATGAAACAACAAAATGATAAGGGCCTTGCAACTGAAATGGATGCCCTGAGCCGTCAACCTAAGAATCAAACTAAACACTGATATGAACATCATAAAATTTGTAATTCCGGTAATGTTCTTTACGACATACTTATTCCAGGGCTATGCGCAAAGCAGGAAACCCAATGTTATTATTATCCTTACAGATGATATGGGTTTTAGCGACATCAGTACTTTTGGAGGAAATTTTGTTCCGACACCCAATATCGACCGACTTGCCGAGAATGGATTGAAGTTAAATCAGTATTATAGTGGTGCGCCAATCTGTTCGCCATCTAGGGTAAGTATGTTAACTGGTATGTATCCTGGAAGATGGAATTTTAGTACCTATCTGGATAATAAAAAACATAATAAAGATGCGGAACAGGCAGACTTTTTGTCGCCTGAAGCCCCCTCCATGGCCAGGTTTTTCCAAACTGCAGGTTATGCAACAGGGCACTTCGGTAAATGGCATATGGGTGGCGGAAGAGATGTTAAGAATGCTCCCGGCTTTGAAAAGTATGGCTTCGACGAACATGCAAGCACTTATGAAAGTCCGGATCCGGATTCGCTGCTGACAGCCACTAACTGGATCTGGTCAGAAAAGGACAGCATTAAACGCTGGGACAGAACCAGGTATTTTGTTGACCGCAGTTTGGCATTTATAGAAAAGCATAAAGGTCAGCCTTGTTTTGTTAATCTTTGGCCAGACGATGTGCATACCCCTTGGGTGCCTTATTTGGGTGACGGTTATACCGGAAAATTCCCCTTAGGACATGAAGATGAAGAGGCATTTAAAAGGGTCTTGAAAGAATTGGATGTACAGATTGGGCGACTGGTTGAGGGATTACAGAAAATGGGAGAAC
Organism: Pedobacter frigoris; assembly: GCF_005116445.1. Taxonomy (GTDB): domain Bacteria; phylum Bacteroidota; class Bacteroidia; order Sphingobacteriales; family Sphingobacteriaceae; genus Pedobacter; species Pedobacter frigoris. The sequence goes on along the minus strand of NZ_SWBQ01000003.1, from coordinate 343,342 downwards.
TGGACAATACCATTATCTTATTTACAAGTGACAATGGCGCGCTTCCCAGTTTCAGAGGGAGCAGAAACGGAGGTTTGAGAGGCTCCAAGCTTTCCCTGTATGAAGGTGGGACACGAATGCCTTTTATTATCAGCTGGCCTGGCAAAATACCTAATGGTAAGTCAGATGATCGTTCAGAGGTAAACTCGGTAGATTTATTGCCCTCATTAGCTAAAATGGCCGGAGTGAATGTTACATCGGACTACGAAGGTGATGGAATAGATCGCAGTACTGTTTTCACAGGAAAACCTTCACTTCGTAAAAAGGCGATGTTCTGGGAATATGGACGTAACAAGATCGCCTACAAGTATCCAAAACCTGTTGATAAAAGTCCCAATCTTGCAGTACGCTCAGGTGAATGGAAACTGTTGATGAACAGTGATGGCACCGATGTTCAGCTTTACAATATTGTAAAAGACAAAAAAGAGACCACCAATTTAAGTAACGATAATCTCGCCATTACCAACAAGCTTAAACGAGAGCTGAATGACTGGTGGAAAAGCTTACCACGTTTAAAATAATCGGGTTCAAATAGCATTGATGATATGAAAACACTTCCATTAAAAACTTGCTGGCTTCTATTTTTTGTCGGATGTATTTTTAGCGCATTCGCTCAAGTTCGATTAGATAAGCCCAATATTATCATCATACTGGCAGATGACTTAGGCTGGGGAGATCTTGGCTTCCATGGCAGCGAAATAAAAACGCCTAATCTTGATCAGTTGGCTAAGGAAGGTGTAATCTTAAGTCGCTTTTATACGGCTCCGGTTTGCTCCCCTACGAGAGCCGGACTAATGACCGGAAGATATCCCAACCGGTTTGGTTTGCGCGAAACGGTAATACCTCCCTGGAGTGAATTCGGTGTAGATACCGCTGAGCGGTTTTTACCGGTTTTCTTAAAAGATGCAGGGTATCAAAATCGCGTAGCATTGGGTAAGTGGCATCTTGGTCATGCCCAGCGTGTTTATCTTCCTCTTCAGCGTGGGTTTACCAAATTTTACGGGCATTATAATGGGGCTATAGATTACTTTACCCATTTGCGCGAGGGGGAGTTAGATTGGCATGATAATGAAAAAACAAGCACCGACAAAGGTTACAGTACAGATTTGGTGAGCGATAAGGCAGTTGAAGTGATACAAAACGCCGGCGACAAACCTTTTTTTATGTATGTGGCTTATAATGCACCCCATACTCCTTTACAGGCAAAACCTGAAGATCTTAAGGCTTATGGATATTCTACTGAAAAGCCCACGGATCGACAAATTTATGCTACAATGGTAACTAGCATGGACCGTGGAATTGGTCGTATTTTGAGTTCATTGAAAGCGATGAAAAAAGATCAGAATACTATTGTTCTGTTTTTCAGTGATAATGGAGCAAATGTTTCCGGAGGAGGATCAAGTGGTGAGTTGAAGGGCCATAAGTTTCAGGAATGGGATGGAGGGGTTAGGGCAGCAGCTATTGTGAAATGGCCTGCCAAATTAAAAGGTGGTACAAAGACAGAACAGGTAATGGGTTATGTAGACATATTGCCCACGCTTATAGGCATTACCGGAGCCCCATCTAAAAACCATAAACCTTTTGACGGAGTCGATATGTCACCGGTGCTACTTGGGAAACAAAGCCAAATTAACAGAAGTCTGTATTTGGGCTATGGTAGTCTCATCAGTAGTCCCTGGAAAATTGTTTTGGCGAACAATGGTAATCCTGCGATGAAGTTGACCGAACCGGCCCTGTTTAACATCATTGAAGATCCTGCAGAAAAACATAATATCAAAAAAAGCAAGCCGGAGGTTTTTAAACAATTGTTAAACCTCACTAAAAGTTTTGATTCCATCAAGCCGGAGATGGCAGTAGCCCCTTACGATAAAGGGCGAAAAGGGTTCAAAGCACCGAAAGACTGGCTCATTAAAAATTAATACATCATTTAAAATTACTCTTTATGAAATTTCATATTCTTACATTTTTAATGTTAACACTAGGTTTAACAGATTCTTTTGCTCAGCAAATAGACTACAGTCAGCCGGTAAAAGGCAGGTGGCCTGCAGAAAAAGCCACAAAATGGTATGCCGCACAGCCTTGGTTGGTTGGTGCCAATTACCTGCCTGCAACTGCAATCAATCAAATAGAAATGTGGCAGGCTTTGCACTTCTGGTATGTTCCTGACATCCTGTAAAATCTGTTCTTCGGTGATGGGTGCTACAAATGGTTTTCCTTTGATAGGTCTGAATTGCGACATGCGGTTTGCGGCGAATTTGCTGTCGTTGTCACCAGCTTGGACGAGCGTGTCGGTAAACCATTTGACTTCGAATAACTTGTTTTTAAAACTGTCGGCGATCATACTGTCGGTTACCAGGGTAATGGTATCTTTTGAGGAATTGAGGAATATGCAGGACCAATAATCGAAATTTCCTTCAAAGTAGATGAACTGCAAGGTGTCGGTATGGATTTGAGCTTTAGGTTGAAGGTGCTGATTTTTCGTTACCGCGGTTGCTTGCCCTAACTGATCAGCAGCCTTTTTGTTTTTGCAGGCACCGATTAATAAAATGACGGTAATCAACAGGTGAATATTTTCATCGGCTTTGAGTTTGATGCATGCTCAATTTTCAGCAATAATAACGAATTGAGGTGCTGAAATCAATTTCTTCTGCTGAGATGATCAGTTGCATCTGTATCAATATAATTTTTGATTACCTGTTGTTGACTTCAAAGCCACCATAACTGAGCATTTCTGCATTGTGCTGAATGATGAGTTTAAGCCCTAATTTTTCTATCAGGTTCTTGGCCTGGGTGATGGTGTTGTGCATGTTGTTGATGCCTCTGACTTCTATGCCGCGGGCCATCAGTTTAAATTTGTTGGGTTGGAAGGTGTCTATAAACTGTTGTAAATCCGGGGTGATGCTTGTTGCTTGTTTTTCCATTGTAGTTATATTTTTCTGCTTGCAAAGCAATGTTCTGCATTTTAAGTTATCTGGCTAGGTAGGTTATGCTTGGGCTATTCTTAAGATCAATTCAATCGTTTTGGTTGTTGCCTGTTTGCTTTTGGGTAATATCTTTCCATAATGCCCTGTAACCACGCTACAATTTTTGGGCCGATGCGTTTTCCGATTTTCTTTGCTGTCAGCGCCATAATTATTTTGGTCAGGAAGCCCGAGCGTTTGAATAATGTTCTGTTTATAATTTGCGGAAGCAGGTAGGAAAACACTTTGGCGGGCAGATTGATCTTTCCGTTAACTTTGAGCATTTTAAAAGGATCAGCGGGCTTTAATAAACTTTTCATTGGCAGGCTAATTAGCGCGCTTTTTCCTTGGCTAACAATTTCCTTCTGCAGGATGACCTGTTCTGCTTTCAGGTTGGCTTGCATGGCTTTGAGTTCGTCCAGGTTTTTGAGCCTGAGGGTTGTTTTCATTTGTTCGCTATTTAGGCGTTTGGAGTATAGTTTTGGTTCTTCTGGAATTCTTCAGCCTGACCGGTGAATTTTCCGACTAGGTCTTCCTTCATGGAGGCGAGTTTTTCAATTTCTGCTGCTGCTTTGTCTTTAATGGATTCGCCCAAGTCGTTTAGTGACCGGCTTAATTTGTCCCTGGTCTCTGTTCCGCTTTCAGGCGCGATGAGTAGTCCAAGGGCTGCACCTGCGGCTAAGCCTGCCAGCAAACCAATGAGTATGTTTGATGAATTTTTCATATTGCTCTATTATTTGAATCTCCCATGAAAGGTGTAAGAAATGTTATCAGTTGATAACCAACAGCTGGGCGTTTTGTTTTAGGAATAGACATTTAAGCCCGTAATATGAATTTTTGACATTCGATCCTGAAATTTTTTCATTTTTTCTGCAAAATTTTCAGCTCATTCGGCTTGAAACAGCTTTGGCATTTCATTGGATATATCTGGTACGAACACGAAGTTCTGAGTTTAATTAATTTATAAGTTTTAATCATTAAAAAACAGATAAGGAGGACAGACCTATGACACTGGTTAAATTAATCCTAATGGCAATGTGAAGAAAAATGGCCTGATGACTGGCTTTGATGGCGTTTTGTTTTATAGTGTTTTATAATTTGTGTATTGTTAAACATAGTTAGTATAATCATCAATTCTTAAATTAGAACATTATTTTGCAAAATGAATTCAAACACCTATCTTTAGGTCAACAAGGAAGTGTTTCTTTATAATTTACTATGGGACAATAGTTAAACAATTAATGAAATAGATTGTGCTGACTTGATTTGAAATGATTTATACCCTAATCTATATCCTGATCTTTTAAGAGGTTGTAAATGGTTAGAAATAAGATGCTTATGTTGTAGGTTCGGCGTACTGCCACCCCGACAATTACGCTAACTATAAATTAGCTGAATCCCTTTAATTATAAAATTAAAGGGATTTTTTGTTTTTTAGTTTTCTCCCCACAGCTAATTTAGCGCTGTCTGAATAAGTCTCCAGTATTCTTCCTTCCAGGTAAAAAAGCTTCTAAAAAGAATTCATTCTATTGTATTTTCAAAAAACTAGTTTATATTAGTGATATGTTCGAACATATTAAAGATGTACAATTACTAGATCATGGTAGTAAAATACCCTTAAATAGACAGGTGGAGGATATATTAAGGATGTTGATCCGACGTTCTGATTTTAGCAATGGCGCGTTGTTTCCAAAAGAAACTGACCTGGCGCAGTATTGGAGCATCTCGAGAAATACTTTACGACAAGCGATTAACAACCTGGTTAAAGAAGGTTTGCTGGAACGAAAGAAAAGATCAGGAACGCGGGTTACAAGACAAAAAATATCAACTAACCTTAATAACTGGATGAGCTTTACGCATGAGATGGAGAGTATGGGGCTCTCTTTTAAGAATCTCTTGTTGAAGGTCGAGAACAAGCCGGTTAATGAAGAAGTGAGTCAAAATCTGCAAATCCAGGCTGAAACCGAAGTGATATGTTTAAAGCGGGTTCGTAGTATTGATGAAAATCCTATGGTCTATTTCGAATCCTATTTTCATCCACGGATAGGTGTTTCGGCAGATGAAACCTTTGAAAAGCCACTGTATGAGCTATTGGATGAAAAATATAACGTCATACCGGTATATTCTCAGGAAGAAATTAAGGCGACTGCTGCAACAAAGGCTTTGGCCGAAGTGCTAAAAATAAAAGAGGGGGAACCTGTTTTAGAAAGAAAAAGACGGGTACTTGATGCGGACAAGAGGCTGATAGAATACAATATATGCTATTACAGAAGCGATTGGTTCACTTACAGTATAGAAATTAAACGTGACGCTTAAACATCAATCATCTATGGAATCTATCGAATCTGTGCGAAGCAGTACACAAACATTATTACCGCTTACTAATGCTGACCTCAGCTGTCAGCGCTATAATATAATTCCTACGTTTAAGTCAGGACATGAGGTGCAAACGGGCCACGATAGGCTCGCGCAATCCATCCTGGATAAGTCGGCCGCGAACAAAACAGTAATGATTGATGGGTTTGGTGGAGTGTTATGGGAATCGTTTCGTGCCAACATGGAACAACATTTTGTCAGATCCGGTAAAAAAATACAATGGCTTGCTATAGATTCCTGCTTAAAGGGATCTGACGAAATCAAGGAAATGATTGCTGCCAGTGTAAATGGCGATGATCGGGTTTTTGGAAAAAAATATACAGGCAGCCTGGCTGATTTCTTTGATGAGGAGAAAATACAGCAATTGGTGCCCGATGATAGTGCTGATTTGTGCATTGTTTACGGAACAGGTGCAGCGCTGGTTAAATGGCAGGCTCCGCTTGTTTATTTAGATGTTCCGAAAAATGAAATCCAGTATCGGATGCGTGCGAAAAGCATTAAGAATCTTGGGTCGGACGAAGAGCTTGAGAATTACCAGTTATACAAGCGGTTTTATTTTGTGGACTGGCCGGTATTAAATAAGCACAAAGAAATGTTGCTGCCGGAGATTGACTATATCGTAGATGAACAGCGCGTTAATGAAATTACCTGGATGAAGGGTGATGAGTTCAGGAATACACTCGATGCCATGTACGAACAGCCATTTAGGGCCAGACCCTGGTTTGAAGCAGGTATATGGGGCGGTAACTGGATGAAGCAAAAATTGGAAGGATTGCCTCCAGAGGAAATAAATTATGCCTGGTCATTCGAATTAATAACGCCGGAAAATGGGGTAGTAGTGGAAGGAAACCATAATTTGTTAGAGGTCTCATTTGATTTTCTGTTATTCCGAAATAACGACAAGCTGTTGGGTAAAGCAGCCGATAGGTTTGGCCATGAATTTCCAATTCGTTTCGATTTTCTTGATACCTATGACGGAGGCAATCTTTCTATCCAATGCCATCCAAGACCTCAATATATCCAGGAACATTTCGGAGAAACGTTTACCCAGGATGAGACGTATTACATTTTAGATTGCGAACCGGACGCCGATGTGTACCTGGGTTTTCAGGATGATATTAACCCGGATGAGTTTAAACAAGCTTTGCTTGATGCACAAAATGAAGGGATAGAAATGCCGGCAGAAAAATATGTACGGAAGTTTAAGGCACGTAAACACGATTTATTCCTTATTCCTAATGGAACTGTTCATGCTTCCGGAAAAAACAACATGGTGCTGGAAATCAGCAGTACACCATACATTTTTACCTTTAAGATGTACGATTGGCTTCGCCTGGATCTCAACGGAAACCCGCGACCGATCAATATAGATCATGCATTTAATAATCTTTATTTCGACCGAAAAGGCGACTATGTTCCGGAAAAACTGATTTCGAAACAGGAAGTTGCAGACGAATGGGATGGCGGAAGAAGAATATCACTTTCTACACATGAGGAACATTTTTATGCTGTTGACCGGTATGAATTTGATAGAGAGGTGATTATTACTACAAAAGGGCAATGTCAGATCTGTATGCTGGTTGAGGGAGAGTCTGTTGAAGTAACAGCTGGAAACTTTCCCAGTGTATTTAACTATGCTGAAACATTTGTGATCCCTGCTGCGGTGGAACAGTATATAGTTCGCAATAGGGGTGCAGGAAAAGCCTTTTTGGTAGTTGCTTATGTAAAAGACGAGTACTGTTGAAGTTGATCTAAACCAAACTTAAAATCTAACCAAAAAAAGAACCAAATCTAAAACTAAAACTATGACGGAAAGAAAAGGAACCACCCATTTTATTTTTCTCATCACGCTCATTGCGGCGTTGGGAGGCTTTTTATTCGGTTTTGATATGGCCGTAGTGAGCGGCATTATCGAGCCTCTAAAATTGCAATACGGATTATCATCTGCGCAGGAGGGATTGTTTGTGTCCTGTGCTCTGTTGGGCTGTATTGTTGGAGTCGCCTTTTCGGGTTACTTGAGTGATAAAATTGGCCGGAGAAAGGTATTGTTTATTGCTGCTGTTTTGTTTTTAATCAGTGCTATTGGCTTTTCGGTTTCAACAGCCTATTCGATGTTGATTTTCTTCCGTGTCCTGGCGGGTGTCGCTGTGGGTGTCGCTTCTAATGTTTCTCCGCTTTATATTTCAGAGGTAGCACCTTCTAAAAAGCGGGGTCAATTGGTTGTCTTTTATCAACTTGCCATTACGATAGGGATTTTGGCAGCTTACATCAGCAATTTGTTTTTACAGCGCTACGCTACAGCGAATGCAGGGGCCGGCGATGGTTTGCTACATTGGTTGCTGGTTGAAAATGTTTGGCGGGGCATGTTTATCGTAGGAGTTATCCCAGCCGTTGCATTTTGTTTGTTGCTGCTCGTCGTGCCCGAAAGTCCACGCTGGCTGGTACAATATGGAAAGAATGAGGAAGCTTTAAGTATCCTGACGAAGATAAACGGAGCAGAAACAGGGCGATCGGAGCTGGATGCCATTAAAGAAATGGCCAGTCAAAAATCAGGTGGCTACAAAGAATTGATGCGCTTGCCATTAAGTAAACTGTTGACATTGGCGATGGTGCTCACGGCATTGTCTCAATTCAGCGGGATTAACGGGGTAATTTTTTACGGGCCTACCATTTTAAAATCGGCGGGTATTGTGACCAGTGATGCCTTATTTTATCAGGTAATACTGGGATCGGCCAATGTGCTTTTTACATTCATCGCCATTTCAAAAGTCGATACCTGGGGGCGCAGACCACTGTATATTATTGGTTCACTATGCGCAGCCTTTGCTTTGGCACTAACAGGATTTTGTTTCTTGATAGGCATAACCGGCTGGTTTATGCTGGCCAGTATCATATTGTTTCTTTTATTTTTTGCATTCTCTCTGGGCCCATTGAAGTTCGTGATTTCAACAGAAATATTTCCTACACACATCAGAGGGACAGCCTTGTCTATGTGTATCATGACCATGTGGGTCTCAGACTGGGTGGTGAACCTGTTATTTCCGATAATGAGGGATGGTCTGGGGATCGCAACTACATTCTTCATATTTGCCTTCTTCTGTGTGCTGTCCTTTATTTACGCAAAAAAGAAATTGTTTGAGACGAAGGGAAAAAGCCTGGAGGAGATTGAAAAGTCTTGGAATTCAGTAGCAAAATAGATCATGGATGTACAATGAATGAGAGTATGGTGATGTTATAAATAGAAGAACAAAGTAAAAAAATAACCAAATGAAAAAATATTACGCATCGTTGCTAGCTATGTTATTTGCTTTTGCAAGTACAGCACAGGTAAAGAACGGAGATGATACAATCCAGGCAGCGAAAGAAAAAAGTGAGGCTTATTTTCCTTTTGTGAAAAGCAGAGCCTTGGAAGTGATGAAAACAGGGGTCTACCATGGTGAAACGGGTGAAGGACAATAATGGTTTTTACGAGTGGTATTCCGTAGATAACAAACCAAAAGGATCGGGTACTTTTAGAGGAGAGGCCGGTGTGTTTATACGGCCATTACCATGTTTGAAAAATTGAAATAATCATTTAGCAATGGAGGTTAGATATATGAAACCGAATTTTTTTATCAAGATAAGAAGGATAGTAATTGCGCTGATGGTATTTCCATGTGTCTTATTTGCGCAATCAGCCAATTCGTTATTGCAATACGTTAACCCTAATATCGGCACAGCACATTGCCGTTGGTTTCATTATGCACCCGGCGCTTTTCCTTTTGGGATGGCTAAGCCTGGCCCTTCAACCAATGGCAGTTTGAGCAATGCCAATGGCTGGGAAGCTACGGGTTATGATTATCGGGATGAATCGATAGAAGGTTTCCCTAATTTTCATGAATTTCAGGTGGGAGGGATTGTGTTTGCACCGATTACCGGACAATTGCAAACCGTTCCAGGTAAAGCCGAAAACCCTAATGAAGGCTATCGCTCGAGGTTTGACAAGAAAGATGAAGTAGCCACTGCAGGTTATTACGGCGTTTTGTTGAAAGATTACGGTATAAAGGCTGAAGTAACAGCAACACCCCGGGTAGCTTTTCATCGTTATATATTTCCTGAAAATAAGCAATCGCATATACTTTTTGATATTGGAAATAAGCAGGGGGAAAGTGGTGAGGTAAAAGACGCAAAAGTGGTTCTTACAGCTGATGGCCGCATTGAAGGTTTTGTCGTTACGCTACCAGTATATGTGCAAAAATATCAGCCAGGTGCTGAAGTAACGATGTTCTTTTCGGCAGTTTTGGATAAAAATCCAAAATCATTTGGTGTGTTTAGAGGAAAAGAGATTACAGCAGGTAAAAATGAATTGTCAGGCAAGGGGGCAGGGCTATACCTCACATTTGATACCAAAGCAGGCGAAAGCATCACTATAAAGGCAGGTCTTTCTTATACCTCTATTGAAAATGCGAGGTTAAATCTAACTGCAGAAGCTGAGCAATTAAAGTTTGACGATGCAAAAGAACAATCGGCAAAGGCATGGAACAATTCCCTCAATAGAATACAAGTTGAAACACCTGTCTATAATGATAAAGTGAAATTTTATACCGGTCTCTATCATGCTTTACTGGGTCGTGGACTGGCCAGTGATGTAAATGGTGCTTACCCAAAAAATGATGGTTCAGTCGGACAAATACCACTGGATAAAAACGGCAAGCCGCTTCATCATCACTACAACACAGACGCAATATGGGGAGCCTTCTGGAATCTGACTCAATTATGGGCCCTGGCTTATCCGGAATATTATTCTGATTGGGTAAAAAGCCAACTATTGGTCTACAAGGATACCGGCTGGCTAGGGGATGGTATTGCCAACAGCAAATTTGTTTCTGGTGTGGGCACTAATTTTGTAAGCCTTGCCATTGCCAATGCTTACGTCTCCGGTATCCGTGATTTCGATATTAATTTAGGCTATGAAGCTGCAGTAAAAAATGAACTGGATGGAAAAAACCGCCCTTTTGGAGCTGGTAAATCAGATGTTGCCCAATTTGTAAAAAATGGATATGTTGGCCATTTAGATAAGGGAATTGGAGGGAGTGAAACATGGCAGTTCTCAGCTTCTCATACGCTAGAATATTCTTTTAGCAGTTATGCCGTGGCACAATGGGCAAAATTATTAGGCAAGAAAAGAGATTATCAGCAATTGATTCAACTATCGAAAGGGTGGCAACACTTGTTCAATCCGGAACTTAAATTGATACAGCCCAAGTTGGAAAACGGAGCGTTTATTGCCAACTTCAATCCCTCTAAACCCTGGAGAGGTTTTCAGGAAGGAAATTCATGGCAGTACACTTTTTATGTTCCGCATGATCCTTTGACGCTCATCGCTAAGATCGGGCGCAATACATTTAATTCACGCCTTGACAGTGTTTTTCGTACCGCACAAAAAAATGCTTTTGGTGGGGGTAAGGTAATCGACGCATTTTCGGGACTGGAAAGTTTATATAATCATGGCAATCAACCTAGCCTGCACACTTCATGGCTATTTAATTTTTCCCAAAAGCCTTCGTTGACCCAAAAATGGGTAAGGGCAATTTGCAATGAATTTTATGGTGTAGAAGGTATTCATGGATACGGCTATGGGCAAGACGAAGATCAAGGCCAGTTGGGTGCATGGTATGTGATATCAAGTATGGGATTGTTTGATGTGGCCGGGTTAACGGATAGTAAGCCACAACTAGGTTTAGGCAGTCCGCTGTTTACTAAAATTAAAATCAAAGGCAATAAAAAATATTACAGCGGAAAGGATTTTGAAATTGAAGTGAAAAATAATAATGCCGAAAATATGTATGTGCAATCTTTTACATTAAATGGAAACACATTACACAAACCTTTCATTCCATTAAGCGCTGTACAAAAGGGCGGCAAGTTGGTCATTGAAATGGGAAAAGAACCTAAGGACCAATATTAGAATGACTGTTTTAATAAAATAACAGTGATGGAGTGAACGGCCTATTTTAATGTTGAGTTTCGGATGATTAATTCCGGACGAATGGAGACAATCTGATTTTCAGAGATGGAGATACCGGAATCCGGCTCGTTGAAATAAAGCTGAGCGATGGTTTTGCCCATTAAAATACTGTGCTGATCTATGGTTGTAATTGAAGGATTGGCAATTGTTCCGAATGATTCATTAGAATAACCGCAAATCCCCAGTTGTTGTGGTACCTGAATATTCATTTCGGTCGCTACTTCCAATGCACCCAAAGCTGCAAAGTCAGAAGTGGAGGCAAAGATGGCATCCGGTGGTTCAGCCAGTTTTAAGAGCGTTCTGGTCGCGGTGGCCCCCAATTCTTTAGTCCAGGCATTTTCCATGATCAGCTCTGGAATGACCGGAAGGTTGTGCTTTTTCATTGCCTTCAGGTAACCTGCTTTGCGCTGCCTGAAAATATTCAGATTCTGAGGTCCTTCGAGCAATGCTATGCGTTTATAACCTTGTGCTATCATATGAGAAACGGCTTCCATGGCGGCACTTTCATTGTCATTGAGGACCTTCATCGTATCCAATTCATCAGCTACACGGTCAAACTGAATCAGTGGGATGCCCTGTTTCTGTATGTTTTCCAAATGACTGCTGTCTTTAAAATCTGCACTTACAGATATAATGATACAGCTTACGTGTTGATTGGTCAGGGTATCGACGCATTTTATCTCTCTTTCGGCTGATTCATTGGATTGACAAATTACAAGGCTATAGCCTTTTTGATAAGTCACTTCCTCAATACCAGCAATTACATTTGAGAAGAAATTTTGGTTGATATGAGGGACGATGACGCCGATGGTCTGGTTATTACCGGTACGAAGATTAGCAGCAACGCTGTTCACCTTATAGTTCATTTCCTCAGCAGTTTTCAGGATCAGCTGCTTTGTGGCGATGCTGACATTACCGCCATTGTTTAAAGCCCTTGATACCGAAGAGGGGTTTAAATTCAGCTTTTTTGCAATGTCGTAGATCGTAACCCTTTTTGGTTGTTTCATGGTATATATTTTACTAATGTCGAAGAGACACAACAAGATGTAAATATGCAAATATTATTTTAGGCAATCGATTGCTTTTATTGATTATTTCCTTAACTTCATTTTACCAAACAACCAAATAAATGTTATTACTAGGTATCGATTTAGGTACATCCTCAATTAAAATATCCGTGGTAGACGCCTCTTCAGGTGCTATTATTGGTACATCGAGTTATCCGCCCGTGGAGTCGGAGATCATCAGTATACAAAGTGGCTGGGCCGAGCAATCACCGGAAATATGGTGGAATCATGTACAGCAAGCCATTCTTATTTGTAATAGGCAATATTCTTACAATCCCACAGATATTGCAGCCATAGGAATTGCTTATCAGATGCATGGACTAGTCATTGTAGATAAAGACCGGCGTAGTTTAAGGAATAGCATCATATGGTGCGATAGCCGTGCAGTTGAAATAGGAGAGGAAGCAGTCGCTGTACTTGGTGAAAGCTGTTTGCAGGAGCAGTTACTCAATTCGCCCGGAAATTTTACAGCTTCCAAGCTGGCCTGGGTGAAAAAAAATGAACCTGAGTTGTACGCCAAAATTGATAAGGCTATGCTGCCAGGTGATTTTATTGCGATGAAACTTACCGGCGAAATTACGACAAGTAGTTCAGCTTTATCAGAAGGCATCTTCTGGGATTTTAAAAAGAATGGCCTTTCGGAAGATGTGATGGACTATTTTGGTTTTGATCATTCACTGATCCCTCAGGTCAGGCCTGTGTTTTCATCACATGGCGCACTGTTGAAATCTGCAGCAGATTTGCTGGGATTAAAAGCCGGGATCCCTGTATCTTATAAATCTGGAGATCAACCCAATAATGCTTTGTCACTAAACGTAACAAGACCAGGTGAAGTTGCAGCTACGGCCGGAACATCCGGGGTAATCTATGGCGTTACAGACCAGCTGGTTTGCGATAGAGGCTCCCGAGTTAATACTTTCGCGCATGTCAACCATAGCGCTGATGAACAGCGACTTGGAGTGCTGCTTTGTATAAATGGAGCCGGAAGTATGAACAGATGGGCCAAAGCCCGTTTTGGCGATTCGCTTAGTTATGAGCAGATGAATGGCGCTGCTGCGGGCGTTCCGGCAGGGAGCAATGGGCTGCGTATATTACCTTTTGGAAACGGAGCAGAAAGAATGCTTCACAATAGAATTGTCGGGGCTCAGTTGCATGGCATCGATTTAAATACCCATACCAATGCCCACGTTTTTCGTGCAGTACAAGAAGGGATTGCATTTTCTTTTCGGTACGGACTGGACATTTTAAGAGAAAACGACATGGAGCCATCGGTGATCAGGGCGGGAAAATCGAATCTCTTTTTAAGCGATGTTTTCACACAAACATTTGTAAACATCACAGGAATCCCGGTTGAACTTTATGAAAATGATGGCAGTTACGGTGCTGCGGTAGGGGCAGGAATAGGAGCGGGATTATTTAAATCAGCAGCAGAGGCATTTGTCAACAGTAAGCCGGTGAAACTGGTGGAGCCAGATGGTGTAAAGCTTGAAGGAGATTACCTGGATTGGAAAGACCTGCTTGAAAAACAACTATAACATACCTAAACCACAACAATACGAACTAAACTAAAAACCAAATATATGCCTAATATTCAAACCTCTAAGCTATTCTGGGCCAGTTGTCTGGCCTTATTGGTCACCTCACTTTCCTTTGGTATCCGTGCCGGAATTATGGGACAACTGGGTACCGACTTTCAATTGAGTGCTACCCAGTTGGGTACCATTACTGCCACAGCCTTTTGGGGCTTTCCGCTTGCTGTAATCATCGGCGGTTTTATTGTTGACGTTATAGGAATGAAGCGGTTGCTGGTCATGGCGTTCGTATTCCACCTGGCTGGTATTGCACTGACGATCTTCGCAACGGGATACTGGACTTTGTTTTTCTCTACTTTACTGATCGGTATCGCTAACGGTACAGTTGAAGCAGCGTGTAATCCACTTGTGGCTACTTTATATCCAGATGATAAAACCACCAGACTTAACTATTTTCACCTTTGGTTTCCGGGCGGTATTGTAATAGGAACTTTATTGGTCACCCTACTGATACACCTGGGGATTGGCTGGCAGGTGCAGGTGGCATTGATGCTTATCCCGACGCTGATCTATGGTTTTCTTTTTTCAAAACTGGAATTTCCGGTTACCGAAAGGGTTTCATCGGGTTTCTCCAGCGGGGACATGTATAAAGCAGTAGTATCCCCATTGTTCCTGTTTATGGTACTGTGTATGTTCATGACCGGGATCACAGAATTATTTACCGGTCAGTGGATCAGTTTGCTGTTGAAAAACGTGACTGAAAATGCCATTTTACTAGTTACACTTACAGCTGGTATGCAGGTTTTGGGCCGTGCTTTTGCAAAACCAATTGTAAAAAAGCTGGCACCGGCAGGAGTGCTGCTGTTTTCGGCTATATTCTCTGCCGCCGGTTTGTACATGCTCAGTACATTTACAGGCAATTCTATCTTCTTTGCCGCAGTCATTTTTGGTATTGGCGTTTGTTATTTCTGGCCTACGATGATTGGGTTTGTGGCTGAAAATATTCCGCAGTCGGGCGCACTGGGCTTAAACCTGATGGGTGGCGCGGGTATGTTTGCGGTATCTGTTTTTACCATGTTTATGGGAGGATATTATGACGGACTGATCGTTAAGCACCTGCCCGCAGGGGCTGATCTGGGAGCCTATACTGCTTCGGCAGGAGGATCTGCCGAAGCCACAGCTTTAGATGCAGCCAAAAATCTCGCCGGTCCGGAAGTCTTACAAGTGACATTAATTTTGCCATTGATATTAATCGCTGCTTTCGGCGGATTGGTGGTCTATATGCGCTCGAGAAAAGCCAAACAAGTTATTAACTAATCTATTGAACAAAAAATACCACATCAGATGACAAAAATTACTGCTGAAAAAGAATATTTTAAAGGGATCGGAGAGATTAAATTTGAAGGTCTGGGAACCGACAATCCATTGGCATTTAGATGGTATGATCCTGAAAGGGTAATCGGAGGAAAGACTTTAAAAGACCACCTGCGTTTTGCCGGTGCATACTGGCATTCCTTCTGTGGAAATGGGGGAGATCCATTTGGCGGTGCGACACATATTTTTCCATGGGATGTCAAAGATGATCCTATAGGACGCGCAAAGGACAAGATGGATGCAGCGTTTGAATTCCTGACTAAGATGGACATTCCTTATTACTGCTTTCATGATACCGATGTAGTAGACCATGGCAATGACATTAAGGAGAATGAGCGAAGGATGCAGGCTATGGTGGATTATGCTAAGGCAAAACAGCAGGAGACAGGTGTAAAGTTGTTGTGGGGCACAGCCAATTTGTTTTCGCACAGACGATATATGAATGGTGCCGCGACAAACCCTGATTTTCATGTACTGACACATGGTGCCGCACAGGTAAAGACAGCTCTGGATGCAACGATCCAACTTGGAGGAGAGAATTATGTTTTCTGGGGCGGGAGAGAAGGCTATATG
This sequence comes from Pedobacter frigoris, assembly GCF_005116445.1. Taxonomy (GTDB): domain Bacteria; phylum Bacteroidota; class Bacteroidia; order Sphingobacteriales; family Sphingobacteriaceae; genus Pedobacter; species Pedobacter frigoris. The sequence goes on along the minus strand of NZ_SWBQ01000003.1, from coordinate 327,414 downwards.
TCGCTGCTAAATACCGACATGAAACGTGAACAAGAGCACTTGGCCAGATTTCTGCATACAGCGAAAGATTATGCCCGTAAGAATGGTTTCAAAGGAATGTTTTTTATCGAGCCTAAACCTTGTGAGCCTACAAAACATCAGTATGATTATGATTCGGCAACGGTACTTGGTTTTCTTCAGAAATACGACCTGCTGAATGATTTTAAACTGAATCTGGAAGTAAACCATGCTACACTTGCAGGGCATACTTTCCAGCATGAGCTTCAGGTGGCGGCAGATGCCGGAATGCTGGGCTCTATAGATGCAAACAGGGGCGATTATCAAAATGGATGGGATACCGATCAATTTCCAAACAACATCAATGAGATTGTAGAGTCTATGCTGATCATTCACGGAAGTGGTGGTTTGCAGGGAGGCGGGATTAATTTTGATGCGAAGATACGCAGAAATTCTACTGATCCGGCTGATCTGTTCTACGCCCACATAGGCGGGATGGATATGTTTGCACGTGCGCTGATCATAGCCCATCAAATTCTTGAGGATTCTGAATATAAAAAGGTAAGGACGGAAAGGTATGCATCTTATGACAGCGGCAAAGGAAAGGAATTTGAAGAAGGAAAGCTGAGTCTGGAAGACCTTCGTGAATATGCGGTACAGCATGGCGAACCTGAGACAAGAAGCGGAAGACAGGAATATTTAGAAAACCTGATCAACAGATATATTTAATTGGACACTCAATAGGGTTTTATGAAAACACTTGGAACACTTGATTACGCAGTATTTCTGATTTATTTCCTGATCGTTGCTTTTTATGGCTGGTGGGTATACCGCCAAAAAAGAGCACATAAGGAGAATTCTAAAGATTTCTTTCTGGCGAAAGATTCGCTTACCTGGTGGGCAATTGGCGCATCTTTAATTGCCTCCAATATTTCTGCTGAGCAATTTATCGGCATGAGTGGTTCGGGTTTTAAAATGGGACTGGCCATTGCTACCTATGAATGGATGGCTGCGGCCACATTGCTTATTGTGGCTATATTCTTTATTCCGGTATATCTGAAGAATAAGATCTATACGATGCCACAGTTTTTGCATCAGAGGTACAACAGTACCGTGGCCATGATCATGGCGGTATTCTGGTTGTTGCTGTATGTGGTAGTAAACCTGACCTCAATCCTTTACCTCGGTGCGTTGGCGATACACAGCATATCAGGAATTAATTTGACTGCATGTATGTATATACTGGCCATTTTTGCCATCATTATTACACTTGGGGGAATGAAGGTGATTGGGTATACAGATGTGATACAAGTGTTTTTCTTGATATTGGGTGGATTGGCGACCACTTACCTGGCATTAGACCTGGTTGCTACGCATTTTGGTTCGAGCGGGGTATTGAAAGGTTTTAAACTATTGACTACGCAAGCAGAAGAACATTTTCACATGATCTTAAAGAAAGACAATGAGAATTACCTGGATTTGCCCGGACTTACAGTATTGATAGGTGGAATGTGGATTGTGAACCTGAATTATTGGGGCTGTAATCAGTACATTACCCAAAGAGCACTGGGAGCAGATCTTAAAACTGCCCGTTCGGGAATTCTTTTTGCAGCCTTTCTTAAATTATTAATGCCAGTTATTGTTGTCTTGCCCGGTATTGCAGCTTATGTACTCTATAAGGAAGGTTATGGTGATTTCAAGACCAGCATGAGTCAGGGTGGTGAAGTAGTGCCGGATACAGCTTATCCCGTATTACTGAACCTTTTGCCAACCGGTTTAAAAGGATTGTCTTTTGCGGCACTTACGGCGGCAGTCGTGGCTTCACTTGCCGGTAAAGCAAATAGTATTGCAACGATATTTACGCTCGATATTTACAAGAAGGTCATCAACAAAGATGCACATGAAGACAAACAGGTGTTTATAGGGAGATGGGCTGTTGTGTTGTCTATGCTGATCGCCATTTTGATTGCTCCATTGCTGGGTATTGATAAAAAAGGAGGGTTTCAGTTTATACAGGAATATACCGGCTTTTTCTCACCGGGTATCTTCGCGATGTTTATACTAGGCTTCTTCTGGAAGAAAACGACCTCTAATGCAGCTTTATTTGCGACTGTAGGAGGCTTTGCACTCTCAGTTCTATTAAAGTTCATGCCTTTTGTTGTCGATCTCCAATTCCTGAGCGCCTCCGGATTTTCAAAGCTGGTTGAGCAAAAAGATGGCTCCATGCTATATGAAATTCCTTTTCTGGACCGTATGGGATTTGTTTTTCTGATATGTATGGTGGTTATGTACCTGATTAGTGTTTTTGAAACCAAAAGGGGGGTTGTTGCAAAAGGGCTGGATATTGATAGCGGAATGTTTAAAACGAACAGAAGCTTTACAGTAGGGGCACTCATTATATGTGGATTGCTGATCGCTTTATACACTATTTATTGGTAGGCAAGAGATTCGTTGAGATAAAAAGCCTTTAGATCATTTGATTTAAAGGCTTTTTACTTTTGCGCGGTGTTAAGTATCAAATCTTTCCTAATTTTGGGAGAAAGAGATATTATCTATTATGCTTGGATTGAAATTATTGACAGACCCGAGGTGGGCAAACATTGCTGAATCAAATTTGGAAGAGATACTGACTGATCATGCGTGGTGTGAACAAAAGGCAGCAACGAATGCGATCACCATTATTGCCAATAATTCAGAGCATATGGAATTGGTGGAATCACTAACGGTTATTGCACTTGAGGAAATGCAGCACTTTCAGATGGTGGTAGACATTATTAAGAAAAGAGGATATACACTCGGGCGGGAGCGAAAAGATGATTACGTTGGGCAGCTGGTAAAATTTAGTAAAAGAGACGGAAGCAGAAATTCTGCATTTATAGACCGTCTTTTATTTGCCGCAATGATTGAAGCAAGAAGTTGTGAGCGTTTTCGTGTGTTGTCGCAAAATATTAAAGACCAGGAGCTGGCTAAGTTTTATCACGACCTGATGATTTCTGAAGCTGGACATTATACGGTATTTCTAAATTTTGCCAGAAAATACACAATAGATATTGATGTTGATAAGAGGTGGAAAGAGTGGCTTGAATTTGAAGGAGAGCTGATTCAGAGTTTTGGGAATAAGGAAGCTATTCATGGATAATAAGGTAAATGAAATTTAATTTGTTGATTCTGTGAGGTTAACTGAATATGACGAAGATTTATTTATGAGGTAATGAAGATTTTTATATCTTTGCACCATCAAAAAAGAAGATACCAGTTCGGGGTGTAGCGTAGCCCGGTATCGCGCCTGCTTTGGGAGCAGGAGGTCGTAGGTTCGAATCCTGCCACCCCGACACCTCCCAGTTCATCTGGATGCAAAAGCCCCTAAATATCACTATTTAGGGGCTTTTTAGCTTTTAAGCAATCCTTTTCAGTACATACTATTCCTCCTGTCATGCGAACAATAAGGCGAACAGATTTAATATTTATATTTGTTCATCATAAAGAGTTTAACTAATTGATATTCAAAGATTTGAACTAATATTATTTGAATTCATTTGTGTCAAAATGAATTACTTTTTTAGTTATCTGGCAAACTGTTTTGATTAATTGATTTATATCAATTCATGTAAGTATTTAAATCATGAAAGATGAGATCAACAAACACTTTCGGGATTCATTTTGTGTAAGGATGAATCGGGGCAAAAATGGCAAGGCTGCAATCTATGTTCGTATTGTGGTTAACAAGAGCCGTTGCGAAGTAGCACTTAAAAGAATGTTAGACCTAAGCGATTGGAAGCAATCTAAAGGGTTAGCTAAACCCAGAAACGAAACGCTCAAATCACTTAACAGCTATCTAGAACAATGTAGATGCTTATTAGCTTCCCACTATCAAGATTTCATTATTAACAAACAGTTGGTAACCGCTAAAGCAATGCCGTTTAAAGCAACAGAGCCAGCGCTTGCGCCATCTAAACCCGCACATAAACCGAGCAATGTGGTTTTGCCGCTACCTGAGGGACCTGTAATGGCTACGGTTTCACCTTTGGTTATGGCTAAATTAATATCTTCTAATACGGTAAGGGTGTTGTTAGCGCTTCGGTAGGTTTTGCTAACTTGCTTTATCTCGAGTATGTTTTTCAATGGCTTTGCGTATTTAAGTTTTAGCTATATTTGAAATCAAAATAAATGTATTCTTGTTTCTGTTAAAGAAAATTTATTTTGAGTTTTAGAGTTTAAAAAAATGGAGATGTTACGAAAACATGTGTTTTATATGATGGTTTTGGCCGTAAATATGGGTAATCCGTATGCAAGCGATTTCAAAAATATGTTTCCGGCATTGGCCGAAAAGAATAACATGATGCTAATTCCTCTTCTATTGGATAAAGTGGGGGGAGTGCCAAGTTTAAATCAGCCAGATGGGATCTATCCGACAGCGGCAGGGGATAAGATTTTGGCTGAGACTGTTTGGGTTTACTTGCAGCCTCAACTTACAGAACGATAATAAAAGCAAATGAGTCTGGATGAACGCTCATATCGGGGATTTTCAGACACTGATCTTATTAAAATGATCGGTTCAGGAGATCATACGGCTTTTTCAGAATTATTTAGACGTTATAAGGAACCCCTATATTTTCACGCCAAACGGATGCTTGGCGATCAGGATGAGGCAAGGGACATTGTTCAGGATGTATTTACAGCTATCTGGTCTAAACGTGAAATACTGGTTATTCCTGCGGCGGTCGACAATTACCTGTACGGATCGATCCGCAATAAAATACTGGACTACATTGCCCATCAAAAGGTCATTATCAAATATGCGGATTCATTTGACAGGTTGCTAGAGACGGGCATTTCCTCTACCGATGATCTCGTTAGCGAAAAGGAATTGGCGCGTATTATCCAAACCGAAATTTCTCGCCTCCCTGAAAAGATGCGAGAAGTCTTTGAACTGAGCAGAAATGGTGAGCTTTCCTACAAGGAAATCGCCGAAAAACTCCATTTATCCGAACATACCGTAAAAAAACAGGCGCAGCGAGCTATTAAAATCCTTCGGTTAAAAATAAAATTAACTATATTTTTCTTTTTTTAAAGTACCCCTAAGGCTGAGTTGCCCGTCTGACGTTTTATAAGGGAAGATTATGAAAAAGTCAACGTTAAAAGAGCTATTAATTAAACGACGGGATGGCACCATTACTTCAGAGGAACGCCTACTGCTGGAAACGTGGTATAATCATTATGCAGACCAGGCGGTGCCATTCGAAAATACGAGCCGTTATTTAACCGATATGCAGGCATTAGATCAAGCATTTGCAACAAAAGAAAAATCTAAATCCGTAAAGCTTTGGCCTCGTTTGGTGGCAGCGGCGGTTATTATTTTAATAGCCGGTGCAGGATTGTTCTATTACGATCTAAAAACGAAGGAAATAAATAATCAGGTAGTAGTTACTAACGACATACCTCCCGGTGCACTTAGTGCTACCTTAACTTTAGCTAGCGGCAAAAAGATCAGGTTATCTGATGAGGCCAACGTTGAACTGGCAAATGAAGCCGGGATCAGCATCTCTAAAACCGCAGATGGCCAGCTAATTTACGAGCTAAAAGAAGGCGCAGGCAGTTCGGATAAAATCAATACTTTGTCTACCGAAAAAGGAGAAACCTACATTTTAACCTTGCCAGACAAAAGTAAAGTCTGGCTTAACGCGGCTTCTAAATTAACGTATTCGGCTTCATTATTAAAGAATGGAAAACGCAGTATAAAGCTTGAGGGAGAAGCTTATTTCGAGATCGCAAAAGACAGGGCGCACCCTTTTGTGGTAGAAAGCAAGGGACAGGAAGTTGAGGTACTGGGCACGCATTTTAACATCAATAGCTATTCGGATGAAGGAGCAACAAAGACCACCTTATTAGAAGGATCTGTTCGAGTTTCATCACCTGCAAAACGAGCTAGCCGGACTGGAGGAAACACTGATAAAGTAACTTTAAAACCCGGACAGCAGGCCTCAAATAACGGAACAGCCCTTCAAGTAGGTGAGGCAGATATAGAAAGTGTTACTGATTGGAAAAACGGCGACTTTTTCCTTAACCGCGTAGATTTCCGGACGGCCATGCGTAAGATTGCCAGGTGGTATGACGTAGAACTAATTTATGATAGCTCCATTCCCGACGATATCCAGTCCAGCGGTTACATTTCAAGAGGCAAAAAACTGTCTTCCGTACTCAAATTGATCGAAAGATCGGGTCAGGTTAAATTCAGAGTTCAAGGCAGAAAAGTTTACATCTATAAATAACAGAATTATTCACCTTTCAAAATCAGAACATGATCAAACATTTACAAACAGAGTAGTTCGAACAATAAAATAACGAACCAGATCCCGATGGCAATCGGAACCTGGTTGCAGTTCGGAACAATCAATTAATCAACTGTTAAACCGCAGTAGGCCACAAGTTTTTCGAGGACAAAGGCCGCTGCTTAACCGAAACTAAACAAATGTATAAAATTTTAATGCGAATTATGCGATTAACCACCGTTATATTGCTAGTCTCCCTCATGCAGGTCAGTGCGGCTACGTTTGGCCAGCGCATCACCATAAACCAGCGCAACGCGAACCTTGAAACCATACTCATAGAAATTAGAAAACAAAGTGGCTATGACTATTACTATGACAGCAAGATCGTGTCCAAAAATCAACGGGTAAACATTTTTGTAACCAATGCCAATATAGAGGACGCCCTAGAAAGCCTTTTTAAAGACCTTGCGCTAAGCTATGAGATCGAAGACAAGACGGTGGTGATCAGAAAGAAAACGATTTTTCCCAGCAACCAGCCATTGCGCCCTGCCAATATCGACGTCATTGGTCGCGTGGTTGATGAAAACAATATGCCTTTATCTGGAGCTACCATTGCGGTTGTACTAAATGAAGAAGGCAATACAACCGTAGTAAGAGTTAGTGGTGCAGTAATGAGCAATGCTGCCGGAGAGTTTTCATTAAAAAATGTTAATGAAAATGCCACGCTAATTGTAAACTATCTAGGCTACAAACCCCAACGTTTAAAGATTTTAAGAAACATGGGTACCATTAAAATGGTGCCCAATGCAAGTGAGTTGGACGAAGTAATGGTGACGATAAATACAGGTTATCAAAGCCTGTCGAAGGAAAGAAGTGCAGGTTCTTTTGGCAAGCCTGATATGGCCATTATCGAAAACCGTACAGGTAGCATGAATATATTGCAACGTTTGGATGGGTTAGTAGCAGGCCTCACCGTCAACAACTCACCCAGTGCCAGTCAGAACCCATTATTAGTACGCGGATTGGCTACGGTAGGCATTCCAGATCAGCTGGGCGTTTATTCGGGTACCAATAGAAATCCATTATTTGTGGTCGACGGTATTCCGATGGAAGATGTATCTACCCTTAATCCGCAAGATGTAGAAGATATTACCGTATTAAAAGATGCCTCAGCGGCTTCTATCTGGGGTGCTCGGGCGTCTAATGGGGTAATTGTGATAGTAACCAGAAAGGGCTCACGCGGCGAAAAATTAAACATCAATTACGATGCCTTTTACAATTTTCAGGGACGGCCTGATCTGGATTACTACAGAACGTTAAATAGTCAGCAGTTTATTCAGGCAGCTACCGAAGTTTTTGATCCCGTAATAAACCCTTGGGCTACTGTTTCAGGTTTTGTTAATACGGGTGGTTCTGGTGTAGCCCCACATGAAAGAATTCAATACAATTTATCAAGAGGTCTTGTTACACAAGCACAAGCGAAAGCAAGTCTGGACAGCCTTGCTAATCAAAACAACAGGCAACAAATTAGAGACCTTTGGTATCGAAATGCCTCCTTAATGAACCATACCCTGTCGTTTTCTACCGGCAGTAGCAAGTATGCAGTTTACGGTTCTGGTGCCTATACCAATACGATGAGCAACCGTCCGGGTGAAAAAAACAATGCGTATAAAATTAATTTAAGGCAGGATCTTTCTCTTGGAAAAGCCGTTCAGCTTAACCTCATTACAGATCTTACGAATAATATTTCGAGTAGTAAACGTACCGTACAAATCGATAACTTTTATTACCCTTATCAGTTGTTTAGAGATGGCGCAGGTGCTAACATTTCGATGCCTTATATGGGCTATTTGAGCGATGAAAATCGTATAGATTATGAGAACCGCAGTCGCGTTAGTTTAAATTATAATCCGCTAGATGAGTTTGATTATGGATACACTAACGATAATACTATACTTAGCCGTAACGTATTAGGCGTAAATGTAAAGTTAATAGATGGACTTAAATTTGAAGGAACCTATGGCTTTGTAAAAGGAAGCGGAAAGCGTGAAAATTACGAAGACACCAAAAGCTATAAAGTAAGAAGCGAACTGGTACAGTTTACCGTTGCGCCCACGCTCACACACCGGTTTATTCCCTCCCGAATAATGGCGGTAAGTATAGTATTAGTAATGTTAACCAGCAAAATTGGACCATTAGAAATCAACTTAGTTATAATCGCAACTGGAACACGGATTTGCATCAGTTAAGCCTTTTGGTAGGGCAGGAAGCTCAAGAACAACGAGAAACTACGAACGGCAGTTTGGTGAGGGGCTATAACGACCTGTTGCAAAGCTTTGGTGCGGTAGATTATGCAACATTAGGTGTTACCGGCGTAACCGGGCCTGTTATGCCAAACAACGCAGGCAGAAGTATTCTGACTAACGATATATTTAATCAGGCAGATCGCCAAACCCGTTTTACTTCCTATTACGCTAATACGGGTTACACTTTCGACAGGAAATATGTGCTGAATGGAAGTTTCCGTGTAGACCAGAGTAACTTATTCGGGCTTGATAAATCTGCGCAAAATAAACCCATATGGAGTGTGGGTGGAAAATGGATACTTAGTTCAGAACGTTTCATGAAAGATCTGATGTGGTTAAATCACCTAGCAACCAGAGCTACTTACGGTTTAACCGGTAATTCGCCGGCTCCAGGTACTGCGGCATCATACGATATCCTTGCTACCCAGCGAAGTAGCTTCTTGCCTGGCGGCGTAGGATTACGTGTAGCTACTCCATCTAATGCCAAACTGACCTGGGAAAGTACAAGTACCGTTAACTTGGGACTAGACTTTGCCTTGCTAAACAACCAGATTAGCGGTTCAGTTGATGTTTATCGGAAAAAGACCGATAATCTGTTGGGCTACCTGCCTACGAACACATTTACGGGCTATGCCAGCATTGTAGGTAATTTGGGCGACCTTGAAAATAAAGGGATTGAGTTGAGCTTAAATACCTTGAATATCCGCAAAGGCGACTTTAAATGGAATACTATTTTTAACGTAGCCTATAATAAAAATACCATCACCAAATTAAATCTGGGTGCTCCTGTAACTACCGGAAGGGATAGAGTAAACCAACAATATGTAGCTGGTTATCCTGCCTTTGCTGTATTTGCATACGAATATGCGGGACTAGACAACATGGGCGACCCGCAGATTAAATTAGCCGATGGTACCGTTACCAAAACACCTAATGTATCAAAGGTAAACGATGCCAAGTATATGGGTACCTACCAACCGGTGTGGAGCGGCGGTGTAGCCAATGTATTTAATTACAAAAGCTTTAGTTTAAGTGCAAATGCGGTCTTTAATCTGGGCCATGTGATGCGAAGAGATGTAAATGGTTTTTATTATGGCCGCATCTTGCATGGAAATATAGAGAATTTAAGTACGGGAGCTGGTTTTAAAGGCGGAAACCTACACGCGGATTTTGCAGCGCGCTGGAGACAGCCTGGAGACGAATCGCACACCAACATTCCGTCTTATGTGGCGAATCCCGCTATAAGTACGGCACGTAGAGATGTTACCCATTATACCAGAGGCGACATCAATGTGGTGAGCGCATCTTTTGTTAAGCTAAGAGATATTACGTTGGGGTACAGTCTGCCTGCTTTATTGCTAGATAATTTGAAGGCAGATCAAGTCACTTTCAGGCTTCAATTATCTAATGTAATGCTCTGGAAAGCCAATAAGGATGGCATTGATCCAGAATTTATCAGTGCCACCTTCGGTAACAGAAGTATGCTAGCCAATCAAAATGCAGTATCATTCGGACTGAATGTCAAATTTTAACTGAAACAGAAATGAAAACGATATATAAACTTACCCTTACTATCGCAATCGCTACGTTGTGCGCTTGCAAAAAATCTTTTCTGGAAGTAACTCCCAAAGGAAAGCTGATTGCCCAGAAAACGGCTGATTATGATCTGCTGCTCAGTAATCTGGATTTTGTAAATATAGGTGCGAGTGCCCAGGCGCCTATGGGCGATGAAGTTGCCGCTGTTGAACCTTATTTTAGCGGTTCAGCGCTGAAAACCCAACGGCTTTTCCGCTGGGAAGACGTAGTATATGAACCAACCGAGGATGCTGCGGAGATGAAAGTGCCGCTTCAGAACATCTATATGTACAATAAGGTGATTACGGAAGTACCCGAATCAACAGACGGTACCGAACAGCAAAAACTATCGATAGCTGCTGAGGCTATGGCCGGAAGGGCCTGGACCTATTTCCTATTAATTAATTATTTTGGCAAGCCCTATGATCCCACTTCTTCAGCCACAGATCCTGGCTTCCCTATTGTAAAAGAGGCCGACGTAACCCAAATTAAGTTTACCAGAGCAAGTGTAAAAGAAGTGTATGACTTTATCGTAAGTGATTTAACTACAGCAATTCCAAATTTACCTGCGAGAACAACGCATCGTTTACGGATGTCTAAAGCCGCAGGTGAAGGATTGTTGGCTAAGGTATATATGTTTATGGGTAAATATAACGAAGCCTTGCCGCTTTTAAATGCTGCCTTTATCAATATCGGCAATTCGGCAATTCCCGTGCGTTTGTACGATTATAACGTAACGTTTGCTACAGGTGGTGCCTTTTTACCCATTGGTCTATTCGGTCCCGCTTATCCAACCATACCCAACAATGAAGAAAATGTGTTTGGAAAGCAAGCCTCCAGTAATTGGACTTTAACGAACAATGAAATTGTAATCACCAAACAAACGGCAGATTTATATGCACCGACGGATTTACGTTTGAAATTTTACACGCCCAACGCCTATTCAGGCTCAGCCTATCCCAACGGTATGCTACGCAGGTTTGGACCAACCACTATTCAATTTGGTGTAACCGTGTCCGATTTATATCTGCTCAGGGCAGAATGCAAGGCGCGTCTAAACGACCTTTCAGGCGCTGTTGCCGATCTTGAAGCTTTTCGTAATAAAAGAATGCCAGCAGGCAGTGTGGCCATACTTACAGGTATTGCCAGCCAACAATTGCCCTTGCTAAAATTCATTATGGAAGAACGTATCCGTGAATTTGCGGTATTGGGTTATCGCTGGTTTGATATGAGAAGGCTTTCTGTCGATCCTCTTTTTAGCAACACTACGTACACACACACTTTGTTTTCATCAACGGGTACGGTTGTAAGCACCTATATGCTTAAACCTGAGCGTTTGGTATTGCGCCTTCCACAAAAAGCAATAGATGAAAACCCAAGCATGCAAAACAATCCATAACCAATCAGATATGTTAAAAATTCTTATAAGTGCGGTATTTAGTCTGTTGGCTATTGCTGCAAATGCGCAAAATGGTTTCCTGATTAAAGGGAAAATTACTGGTCAACACGAAGGACAAAAAGTGATGTTGAATTACAGTTTAGGTAGTCAGCGACTAAAAGATTCAGCCGTCATAAAGAATGGTAGTTTTTTACTGAAAGGCAAAGTAACCGAGGCTGTAAAAGCACAACTTACGCTAAAACCCCTTATGGAAGACAAAGGGCCTATGACGATGGAAAAAATGAATGCAGCAGATATGCAAGAATTTTTTCTGGAAAACAACACATTTAACGTGGAAGGCAGCAGTATTAAAACTGCTAAGATCACTGGGGGTGCCGCACAGGCAGACTATCTTTTATTGCAATCGCAGCTAAAGCCCCTGCAAGACAAAATGAGGCCGCTTAGTCAAAAAATGCAACAGTACCTCCAAGAAAAGAATGATAAGGCCGGAGATGAGCTATTCCCTCAGCTTCGGGCCATTCGCCTGGATATGAATAAAGTGGAGGAGACATTTATGCATAAGCATCCAGACTCATATGTTACGCTCGACTTGCTAGATAGCAGAAGCGGTGTAATTGATGTAGAAAAAATAAGTCCATTGTATCAGGCGTTGAGCGCTAGAATTAAAGCTTCGCTAAAAGGCAAGGCGTTAGGCGACAGGCTAAAGGTAGCTATGAAAACCGATGTCGGCAGACCAGCAATCAATTTCGTACAGAACGATACTGAAGGCAAACCCGTATCGCTAGACTCCCTAAAAGGAAAATATGTATTGCTTGATTTCTGGGCAAGCTGGTGCGGACCCTGCAGGGCTGAAAATCCAAATGTGGTAAAGGCCTATAACAAGTTTAAGGACAAAAACTTTGAGATCATAGCAGTTTCCCTCGACGATAAAAAAGAACCTTGGCTAAAGGCAATTGAAACAGATGGACTTCCGTGGATTCATGTTAGCGATTTAAAAGGTTGGAAAAATACAGTGGCCGATTTATATGATGTAAGGGCTGTGCCCCAAAACTTTCTTATCAGTCCGGATGGCATTATACTCGCCAAGAACCTGCGCGGGGAAGAGCTTGAAAAAAAGCTGGGCGAATTGATTGTGCAAGAGAGCTACACCCTAAAAGTTAAACTAAGTGATGTAAAAAGCAACTATACACCTTACATTGCCTACGCTAAAAAGGGAGGGGGGTATGTTGTAGACACCGCTTATACCAAAGTTGATGGCTGGATGGTGTTTAAAGGAAAGGTAGCTGAGCCTACATTGGCCAACTTTGGTTTGCGTAAAAACCCTGCATTAGCTATCGTTTCGGGGAGGGGTATTATTCCTGGTCCGTCATTACAGCTTTTTTTAACTAATGAAGAGATTAAGGTAGAAGGGAACGCCGATCAGGTATACATGGCTAAGGTAGATGGTGGAATGGCCAATGCAGAGTGGCAACGGATAAAGTCAAGGCTAAATGAACTAGAGCATCAAGGTTGGATAGCCATGAAAAGTGCACATGACACCTTTAAAGTCGGACAAGATTCTCTGGTTTTTAAAGAACTTTCCGTACTGCGAGAGAAAAACGCCGCCACCGATAAACAGTTAAAACTAGATTTTATAGCCCAATATCCAGGTTCGCTCGTCAGCATGTATTTTTTATTGGGAATGCAAAATACACTAAATTTTGAAGAGCTGAAAGCCGCATATAACAAATTAGGCGATGCACACAAAAAGAGCGGTTTTGCCCAAGGTATTACCACTAAAATTTCAAATATGGAAGCGACAGCGATAGGCAAGCAAGCCATTCCTATTCACAAAAAAGATATAAATGGTAAGCTTGTTAACCTAGAAACCCTAAAAGGAGAATACGTATTGGTCGATTTCTGGGGCAGCTGGTGCGGACCATGCCGATCTTCCCACCCACATCTAAAATCACTATACGCAAAATACAAATCAGCCGGGTTTGAAATACTCGGGATTGCTCAAGAGCAAGCACAATCACTGGAGGCTAGTCGTAAAGCCTGGCTTAAGGCCATTCAGGAAGATGGAATAAACTGGATGCAAGTATTAAATAATGAAGGCATTGATCAATTTGATGCAGTTAAAGCCTACGGCGTTACGGCATTTCCAACTAAAATATTGTTGGATAAAGAGGGGAGAATTATAGCCCGCTATGTAGGCGATGGGAATGAGCTAGATGTTAAATTGAAAGAAATTTTTGGTAAATAGAAATGAAAAGATATATTTTATTGGCCTTTATGGCTCTATTAACGGGCAATTTGTTAGCCCAAGGTATTGATTTTAGTCATGGTACATGGAAAGAAGTTTTGGCTAAAGCAAAAAAGGAAGACAAACTGGTATTTGTAGATGTATATACGAGCTGGTGTGGTCCATGTAAAAAAATGGTCGCCGAAGTTTTTCCTCTAAAAGAAGTGGGCGATGTATTTAATCCTGCCTTTGTAAACTACAAAATTGATGCAGAAAAAGGAGAAGGAATTGAGATAGCCAAACAATTTAGTGTAAAGTCATATCCCACCTATTTATTTGTAAATGGCGATGGAGAGCTGATTTACCGGTCAGGGGGTTATAATATTCCAAAGATATTCTTAAATGAAGCTACGATTGCCATCAAAGAAAAACACGATCCTAAACCCATGGCCAAATGGGAAGATGAATATCTGGCGGGGAAAAGGGATAAAGATTTTCTAATGGGATATATTAAAAAGAGAGCAGTAGTTAAAGCACCAAATGGCACCCTGCTCGAAGAAGTGTTTCCGTTACTAAATGCCGCCGATTTATCGGACAAGGAATTTATGAGCGACATCTTTGCCTTTGATCCCAACATGACCTTTGTGCCTGCTGGAAAATTTTACCAATATGTAATCGCTCATCACAAAGCGATAGACCAACTGATTGGAAAGAGAGAAGGCTATTCGTTAAGTGCAATGGAAGCAGGTACAGACCAGCACTTTAATGCCGAGATCATTAAAAACAAAAACGAGCAAATGCTTGCCGTAGTGGTGTCTGTAAAAAGGCAGCTGATGGAGCTACTTAAAAAAGAGGATATAGATGTGGCATTGAAAGGAGCGGTAATGCGGTATTATAAAGGAACAAAGCAAGCAAAGAAACTGATACCCGCTGCTCAAGATTATGTAAACAATGGTTTGTTAAAGCTAGATCTTGCGGCGAAGACTGCAGCTGATAAAACCAGTTATCTTAAACAGCGTGAACCTTACGTAAGCGGAAAACAAGATTCAACAAAAGTAGAAACCTGGGCCACGATGCAACGAATAATGGCCAACCAGAAAATGCTTGATATCTCTTATAAACTACGAGAGGCTGCGGAAGCCATTTGCATAAATGTTGATGATCCAAGAGTGCTTGCACAGGCTATAGAATGGATTAAAAAGGCAGAGGGTTATTTCCCCCACTTTTCCATTGAAGCAGTGTATGCAGGACTATTGTTAAAGTCTGGAAAAAAAGCCGAGGCCTTCGAAATGATGATGAAAGCCAGTAGGGATAGTTTTATTCAAGGAAACGACAAGCAGAAACTTTTACTGGAAAATGCCGCCAAGATAAAAAATGGCGAACTGCCAGAAATGCTCTGGTAACCTAAAATAAGAATCCCACTGGTTACACTGCAGTGGGATTCTTTCGTGTGTGGGCCCGGCATGAACGACAAGTAAATTCAGGACTGGACACAAATGGTATCCATCTGAATAGTTTAGTATGTTTGCCATTCTATTTTAACTACAGAACTTAAGAATATGTTACATAGAATTTTTGAACCGCACGTGCCAAAAAGGGGTAAGAAAATTATGAAAACGCAGCACACCTTTAGTCTTTACCAAAACAACAGTGGAATTCTTTAAATTTCGAAGAAAAAAAGAAACGGAAGGTTTAACGAAGTAAAAGAAAATATAGGACCCTGCCCGAAAGTAAAGTTCTATACTGCTCAGTTTGATACTTTCATTGTTTTATGTTTCACTTTCGAATAGCTTTGAAAATCTTCGTTTCTTTTGGTTCTAATTAATTATATCCTATTTTTATTAATAAATAATTTATCATGATAGATTAAGTGTAGTTTAACTTAATATTAATGTTATTTTAACTCAAGGGTAATTAGGCTTGATTAAAATTGGAGTGAGAAAAATCGAAGTCATATTATGAATAACCAGTTTAATTCGCAAGTACTGTTACAAAGGATAAGAGAAGGAGATCAAACTGCATTTGCCCAGATTGTTTATCATCTCTCACCCGATTTAACCATAAAAGCCTTCAAGTTTACAAAAAGCAAAGTCGACGCTGAAGATTTGGTGCAGGATATTTTTACTGATCTATGGGAAAAGAGGCATCAGTTAATAAATATCGAATCCTTCTCTTCTTATATGTATGTTTGTTTAAAGCATAAATTTTTACGCAAGGTAATGCGTTCGAACTTAGAAACTAAAGCGCTCGATTATTTAGGTAAGCGGCTAAGTCAAATACAGTCAACAGTTTTAGAACTAATGGAAGCTTCCGAAGTTCAAGCAACCATCTCGCAAGTTGTAAACTCACTTCCCCCACACATGCAACAAATTTTCTATTTGAGGGGCGAGGATCATTCTATCAGAGAGATAGCGCAGGCACTTGGCCTTGCGGAACAGACGGTTAAAACTTATAATATGCAATTAAAACGACGAGTTAAAGAAGCTATTTTAACAAGGCATCCCGAACTTAGCCATTCCCTAAACCTAGCTATCTTAGCGGCTTTATCGCTATCCTAATTTTATTTTTAAAAAGTAATATACTTTTCAGTAGTTCATGTCTCTTAGTAGTATAAAAGAGAAAAATTGAACGATAACAAATTAAAAATTCTAATCGAAAAGTATCTAGCTGATACTGCTACCAAAGCCGAGCGCTTTATAGTAGAGAGTTGGCTTGAATCTTTTCAGCTTGATAGCGACGATATTTCGCAGCTTGAAGCCAGGGATAATAGCCAAAAACTAGCACAGCGAATTATCGATCGGGTGAATAATCCTAAAACTGAACCCTACCATATTCCGCTATGGAAAAAGCTAGGAGGAATTGCCGCAGGAATAACTGCATTTTCGATCCTAGCGTTGTTTCTTTTAAAGCCTTTTCCACCTAAAAATGAAGCTATATCTACGCTCTATAGCGAATACCGCACCGGTGTGAATGAATTTAAAGAATTGCGGCTTCCTGATAGCACCCTCGTTTACTTAAATGCAAATTCGACATTATCAGTTCAAAAAAGTTTCATCAAACACAACGAAAGAAGGGTAAAATTAGATGGAGAGGCTTTTTTCGAAGTAAGAAAAGATAAAAAGCATCCGTTTAAAATCCAAGTTGGCGAATTGCAGGTAAAAGTATTAGGTACATCATTTAACATCCAAGGCCATAAAAGTATAAATGAAATAAGAGTGGCGGTTAAAAGTGGTAAAGTTCAAGTGAATAATGGGGTGCCTTTGATAGCGAACCAGCTGCTGGTTTATAATAAAAGAGGTAAAACCTTTCAAACTTTAATACGAGAGGCCATCCCAGAGGCGCTTTGGCGTAAAGGGATTTCTGTTTTAGATAGAGCATCTTTTGATGAACTAGTTACAGTGATGTTTAATGTGTATGGAGTTAATTTAACAACTACAAGTAAGAGAGTGATCAACGAACGCTATAACTTTACTATTCGTTCGTCTCGAACGCTCAAGCAATCCCTAAATCAATTTTGTGAACTCACAAAGAAAAAGTATAGAAAGGAGGGGAATACAATCGTTATTTACTAAAAACTAGGGCTTGTATTTTACCTGCCATTAATATGCTCCATACACGAAATGAAATCATGTAGTCCAAGCACTTTAACAAACAAACTATTATTAAACACCACTTCAAAGATAGCTAAAATAGCTGTTTAAAAAGTTAATCTATTAAATTATGAACGTTTTACCGCAATTAAAGTGGTATAAGAATATTACCTGTGTACTCTATGTCTTGTTAGTTATGACGGTTCCAATGCTTTATGCAACTGATAGTAAAGCACAGATATTAGAGAAAAAAGTTACAACTGTGTATAAAAACCGAAGCTTACACGAGGTAGTGCTCGACTTACAAGCAAAGACTAAAGTCGACTTTGGCTTTACTAGAGATTTAGGCTTGGATAGAGTTAATATTGAGAATGAGAAGTTTGAAAATCAATCGCTTAATTCTGTTCTTAAAAAATTATTAAATCCAAACTCGTATGAATTTAAAGAGAGAGATGGTTTAATCATCATTTCTAGAATGCAAGAGCAGGTAAAAGTATCTGGAAAAGTATTCGACGGAGAGGGGCAGCCCTTATCAAGTGCGAATGTCAGGCTAATTGAGCTTAACAGGACACTTAATACGGATAAAGATGGCGCATATTCAATGAGTGTACGCCCAGGCACCTTCACCCTTGAAGCGAGCTATATTTCGTATCAATCCCAAAGCAAAAAAATTATTGTCCAGAGTGGAAAGGATATGACCGCAAACTTTACCCTAGTTCAATCACAAAATAAACTTAATGAAGTGGTGGTGGTTGGTTATGGCGAAGTAAAACGCAAAGATCTTACGGGTGCTGTTTCTACCGTAAATATTAGTGATATACAAGATATTCCGGTACAACGTGTTGACCAGATGTTGCAAGGTAGAATTGCTGGTGCAGAGGTGGTTTCAACTTCAGGAGAACCTGGTGCAGGTACATCTATCCGTATTCGTGGTACGCGGTCTATTTCTGCTACCAATGAGCCGTTATATGTAGTAGATGGTGTTATGGATGCAGTAAGTAGTATGAATGATATTAACCCTGCCGATATTGAAACGCTTCAGGTTTTAAAAGATGCTTCTTCTACAGCCATTTATGGTTCGAGAGGTAGTAATGGTGTAGTATTAATTACCACCAAACGCGGAAAAGATGGTCAGCAAGAAATTGTGTACAGAGCTGACGGAGGAATTTCTCAGTTACCTCGCTTTTTAGATTTAATGAATGCGCAGGAATGGTCTGAGCTTATGAATGATCGTTTCTATTTTTCTGCAGCTGCCAATCAGACTAGACCTTTGGAAGATTACCCATTCCCAAATCCTGCCTCGCTTGGAGATGGGACAAATTGGACAAAAGAAATTACGCGTACATCCCCTTATCAAAACCACACCATTACCGCTAGTGGTGGAAGTAAATCTACCCGTTATTATTTTTCTGGAAATTACAGTAATAATCAAGGTATTATTCTTGCAAGTGGTATGAAACGTTACCAGTTACGTTTAAATTTGGATCAAACCTTTAGCAAATTTGTAAAAGGTGGACTAAGAATTAACTATTCTTATATTGATCATGAAATAAACAAAGCCGACGTAGGTACGCAAACTTTATGGTACAAGTCTACAATCTTTTTATCGCCAACTATTCCAGCATACAAGCCAGATGGTAGTTTTAACGATTGGAATTCGCAATGGTATTCTGGAACCTTATTCGATTCGCCATTGGCCGTTTCTAAACTAACTAGAAAAGATCAATTAAAGAAGACCCTATCGCCTATGGGATTTTTAGAAGTAACACCGTTTAAAGGCTTAACGATTAAAAGCAGTGTTTCTTTATACGATTATAACCGTTTTGATGATAATTTTTCACCATCTACGCTGCCTACTAGAGCAAATAAGGCAACAGGGGCTTATGCTTATAAGCGCGCGTATCGGTCCAATAATATCTTAAACGAAAATACAATTTCATACAGTACACTTTTAAATCGCAAACATAAAATCGATGCATTATATGGCTTTACCGTACAAAACAACTGGATCTCAGACTTGTCTGCTAGCGGTGATGGTTATTTTATCGATGACGTGAATACAAATGATTTAGCGGCAGTACCTTCAAAAGAAACCTTAAATGCGGCTTCGAGTTTAGAAGATAGAAGCAGGGTTTCGCACTTAGGACGATTAAATTATAACTTAAGCAGTAAATATTATTTAACATTAACTGGAAGGTTCGATGCAGGTTCTAATTTCGCTGCAAGTCATAAATGGGGCTTTTTTCCATCGGCAGCAGTTAAATGGAATTTAAAAAGTGAAAAATTCCTTAAAAGTGTAAAAGCCATTGATGATTTATCTCTTCGTTTTAGTGCCGGTTTAGCGGGTAATGATGCGGTTGGAGTTTATCAATCCTTAGCGATGCTAAATTCAATTGCAAGTGGTTATATATTCGATGGTGCAATTCCAGTGTCGTATGTTCCGAGTCGAATTGCTAATGAAGGTTTAACTTGGGAGAAAACAAAATCGGCTAACCTAGGTATTGATGCATCCTTTTTTAAAGGAAAGCTCGACTTAAGCTTTGAACTTTATCAATCGCGCACTAATGATTTATTGTTAACGGTACAATTACCTAACCAAGGTGGATTTACTAGCCGTTTAACAAATATCGGTGAAACGTCTAATAATGGGGCAGAGTTAACGGTAGGCACTAAAAATATAACTAAGAAAAACTTTTATTGGAATTCGACCATTACCATTGGCCACAATAAGCAAATGGTAGATGATATTGGTGGTTTAGAGCGTGTTTCGGCCTATATTAATCCTTACGGCGGCAATTATATGATGTATGGCTATGTTGCTGGACGCCCTTTAAATGCATTATGGGGTATGCAATATGCAGGTGTTTGGAAAAATCAAGCAGAGATTACTCAGAATGAAATTGACAAGAAATATGTGTCATCATCTACACCTTTTTATTCTCCAGGTCGCCAACGCTATATTGACCAGAATAATGATGGGGTATTGAATAATGACGATTTAATATACATGGGCAATGCAGATCCGAAAGTTTATGGCGGATTGCAAAACAGCTTCAGGTATAAAAAATTCTATGTCAACGTGTATTTCAATTATTCGTTAGGTGGAAAAATTTACAATCCCACAGAATTGTTCATGGGTACAGGAACTTATCTTTCTAACCAATACAGGTATATGGCTAATGCATGGCATCCGGTCAGAAACCCTACATCCGATATTCCACGTGCTGAGTCGAAAGATGATATTCCGAACGATCGATTCATTTACGACGCTTCATTCTTGAGGTTAAAGAATGCTTCAGTAAGTTATGTATGGGATCTAGCAAAAACAAGCAATAATAAATTAAAGTCTGTGGTATTCACAATAGCAGGAAATAATATTTTCTTATTAAAGAAATACAATGGCTACGATCCAGAGGTTTCTACAGAAAGTGGAAGTTCTACCATTAGAAGAATGGATAATGGCGCTTACCCTAATGCCAGAACAGTAACCTTTAGTGTTCAAGTTAAGTTTTAAATTAAATTAAGATGAGAAATAAATTTTATTATATCGTATTAATTGCTATGGCGGTGCTAAGCACTTCTTGTAAAAAGATGCTTGATGAGCAGGCACTGGATTTTGTCTCGCCAGAACAATTTTTCAAAAGTGAAGCGCAATGTATTGCGGCTTTAAATGGATGCTATAATCCGCTAACTAGCATTTTTAATCAAGGACTAATGTTGGCTAATGAGGGAATTACCGATTTAGCATTCTTAGGTAACCAAAATAACGAAACGCGCTTCGAATTGTCGCCTTCTAACCCAGGAATGGGAAAGGGCTTGTGGACGTCGAGTTATCAAGGTGTGATGTATTGTAATTCTGCTATCGATGGCATTACCAAATCGCCAATTGCAGAAGATAAAAAACCGGCTTTAATTGCAGAAGCTGTAGCGCTTAGGGCCTTATATTATTATGTATTAACATCTACTTTCGGTGACGTGCCTTTTTATAAAGATCACGTAGCGAATTTAGTAACTATGGAAAAGGTAAATGCATTGGGTAGAATGAGTGCAAGTGACACTAGGAAAGAATTAATTACAGAGCTTCAAAAGTATGCACCTGATTTACCAAATCTTAAAACCTCCGATGTGCCTGGCAATCGTATTTCCTCATCAATGGCCTACATGCTTATTGCAAAAATGGCAATGTGGGAGAAGGAATACCAAACAGCTTTAACTGCGTTAGAAGAAATTAGAACCATTTATGGCTCATTGGCGCAATATTCATTAGAGGATACCTATTTTAGAAATAAGAATACACCAGAGTCAATTTTTGAAGTGCAATTTTCCTGGTCGGCTACAGGGCTAAAAAAGGTCACATCGGTAGCATGTTACTTTACGCCATCGCGTACTGCTAATACAAGTACTTATAATGGTATTAATATTCCGGAATTGGGAAGTAAAGCAAATCCTTTTACTTCAGTTACCCCATCTGCTTATTATATGAGCTTATATGATGTTTGGGATCCACGTAGAAATATCATTTTAGCTTACAGCTACAATGGACAAAGCTTTGCGCGCCCGCTATCGGCAAATGGAACTGGTAAACCTTGGATGGGACCAAAATTTTGGTGCCCTGGGATGGACAACCTTTCTGATGGCAATAACCAAAAAGTATTTAGATATGCCGATGCTTTATTGATGATTGCAGAATGTGCAAATGAATTAGGTCAGTCTTCAGTTGCACTAGATGCGATTAATCAAGTGAAACGAAGAGCTTCAGTAGGTGCATCAACTCCTATTAATCTAGAGCTGCCAGCATACCCAGGTAAAGCCGAGTTTTTTGAGGAAGTTAAAGCAGAACGTGCGCGAGAAGTTATGGGCGAATACGGCCGTAAATGGGACTTAGTAAGGTGGGGAATTTGGTACGATTCTATTATAAATACGGTTGCCAACGAATTTATTGATATTAAGCAAAACGTGCGCCCGTATCACCAATATTATCCTATTCCAGATAACGAAATCTTACGCTCTGATGGAAAATTACATAATAACACTTATAAATAGAAATGATGAAAATGATAAAAAAAACATTGATACTATTTACAGCCTTGTTTTCAGTGGGCTGGTCGGCCTTTGCCCAGGACCCATTAAGGGTACTGAGTTATAATATTCTAGAAGGCATGAAAACCGACGTTACTCCGGGCAAACAACAATTTGTACAATGGGTAAAAGACCAAGATCCTGATATTCTAGCACTACAGGAGGCCAATAAATTTACTTCCGAAACTTTAGCCGCATTAGCTAAAAGCTATGGACATGATTATAGCATGATTGTAAAAGCGACAGGGTATCCTGTAGCCTTAACTTCGCGGTTTCCAATTACCGATGTTCAGAAAATAAATGAGAACATTACCCATGGCTTTATTACCGCAACCGTAAATGGATACAACATAGTAGTATTGCATTTAAATCCGCATAAATACGATGTACGCAGACAAGAAATTACAACAATTTTAGCGAAGATTAAAGCTAATAATACTACTAAAAAGCTGATTGTAATGGGCGATTTTAATTCGTACTCACCACTGGATCAAGCAAGCCATGCTGATGGACAATTGGTGCAACGCTTTAAAGATGCAAAGCTTAAAAATGCGGCCCATAATAACCTTGTTAACGGCGAAGGAATAGATTATGAAGTGCAAGAGAAAATTTTAGATTTTGGCTTGATTGATATCTTGAAACATTTGGCTGATGAAGAGCCTGCAAATGCGAAAGAAATTATTCCAGGAAAATATCGAATAGATTACATCTATGTATCTAAAGATCTTAAAAAGAAATTAGTTAGAGGGAAGTTTATACGTGATGACTTTACTAAAAAGTATTCGGACCACTTACCCTTGATTATCGAATTAAAACAAAATTAAATGATGAAACGCTTTTTGAATTCAAGAAAATCATACGTCCAAATGACGTTGTGCGTATCTGTAGCCCTCCTAACCTTATGGGGCTGTAAAAAACAGAATTTGATAGAGTTTAGTGCCGATCTAGCATTAAACGCAAATATTGTAAGATTGGCAGACTCTGCCGCCAGTACCCGCATTCAGGTATTTGCCGATGATAGATGGGAGTTAAGTGCAGAGAATAACGACTGGGTAAAATTGGATAAAACTGGTGGAAGTGGTAAATCTGAATTTTTAGCCACTGTTACCGCTAATAAAGGTCAGCTGCCTCGCGCGGTTAAAATTTTTGTTAAAGCAGGTGCTAAAGTAGATACTGTTCTTTTACAGCAAAGAGGATTAACGCCTACTTTAAATCTTGTGGATGTTAATATGAACGCCATTGCAGCAAATAGCAAGATGAAAAGCTTACTGTCAACAAATGTTCCTTTTGAGAAAATCACCAAGGAGGTCGTCTTTCGAACAACAGGTCAAGAAAACTGGGTGTCTAATGTTACTTATGATGGAACTTATCTTTTTGTAAATGTAGCCTCTAGTGCATCTTCTATTGCAAGGCAAGCAGTTTTGCGTCTTTCTTACCTAGATGCTTTAGGCACTACGGTTAAAGACTCGATTATAATTACTCAAAGTCCTCGTGCTGGCTATGATAATGCCGTATTAAAAGATTTTAGTTATATCAAATCATTGCCTGCAGGAGTCGTTAACGAAGATGTGTATTTAGAAGGTGTTGTATTGGTTGATAAGGGAAATCCAAATGTGACGCTGAATCCAAATGCAGCTAGCAATAAGCATATTATTGATAAAACAGAAAGTACAATAACTGTATATGTGCAAAGCTTAGATGGGAAATCGGGATTAAAGCTGAAAATGAAAACGGCTGGAGATCACATTTTTAGTAAAAACGAAAGAATTAAGCTTTGGTTAAAAAATACAACTATAGTTAAAACAACGAGCCCTAATACGACCACCATTTCTGATGTTCCGTCGCTTAACGTAATGGAAAAGGTAGAGCAAACCACACCATTGGTTGTACGCGAGCTTTACATGAAGGATGTAGTGGATGATGATGTTTATACTTATGTTAAACTAAAGGATGTAGAAATTTCAATTTCTGCAGGATCATATTACAACATTAACGAAGGATACGAATTTAGAGTAGATACCTACCCAACCAATATCAGAGACATTAATGGCAATAGCATGTATATGATGTTAAATAGTGCCGTGCCTTATCGCCGTAATGGTGTGCAAGTTCCACAGGGTTCAGGAACCATTAGCGGAGTGCTTGTACATGAAACTAATGCTCGTTATGGTGGTAACATCGGTAAATATGGAATTAGACCTATGGCGCAGTCTGACATCGAACTAAAAGCCGATAGAAGTCAGGGTTTTTCAAATGTGCTTGTAGAGTGGGACAGATTTAGAGCTGAACTGCAAACTGGTGCTACGGCTGCTAGTAATCCACTTACGCCAAGCATTGGTACTGGAAAGTTGAGCCATACTGATTTTGCCGACCTTAACTATACCACAGCTTCAGGTATTTATGCAACTACAGATTATAACGGCCTTATCCCAGAATCAACTACGGTGAAAGGAGCAATTATTAATGGTGGAATTGCTACAAGAGGCTTATGGAATACAACCAAAAACCGTGGTGGTGGTGTGGTGATTCAAGTTTCGACTGCTAATATCACCAAACCGCTTTCTTTGCAAATTGATGGAGTGATGGCTGCCGGTGCACCAAGAGAATGGACTATCGAATGGTCTAACCAAGGCAATATGGATGCAGGTACATGGCAAGCTGTTGCCGATTTTACTCTCCAAGATATTGTGAATTTTACAAGTACATTGCTTACTCAAGTGCCAGGATTTAAAGTGATTAATGTAAACTTACCAACAGCTACCTTAGGCTTAAGCAATTTATATATCCGTATAAAGGCTAAGAATCGTAATGTTGGTAGTGCTACCAGCGATGTAGGCGGTACATTTAGTACTGCAGCGCCAATTCATTTTGGACACATCTCTTTAAAGTACAACAAGTAAAACAAATTAATGAAGAATTCTAATCTTATACTTTTAGCACTATTTACGCTTTTTAGCGTAGATAGTGCTTTTTCTCAGACCGCTCTCTTAACGTGTATAAACGCGAAATCAGTGGATACTTTCGCTGAAATACCCACTTAGATTGCTTGTGAAGGTTTATAGTTTCAGATTTAATGATTTTTGTCAGGTTGATGTCGGATAGCAGCATGCGTTAATTTATTTTTTGCAGGAAAACTTAAAAATTTCTCACACCAGTTTCGAATTCCATTCAAATGTTCATTTGTGTGTTAGTCATTTTTGCTCAATCAAACTAATCAAAAAGGACTTCCTGGTTTATGGATTCCAGTATTCGAATTAAAATTTATAATTTTTCTGGAAGCATCAAATTCGCTAATAACCTCAAATCATGCAGGAAAAGGTTCGAAATTTGTACAGGCAGGACGACGAAAGAAGCCTTTAGATCGCAAGATTTAAAGGCTTCTTTGTGGCATATACGTCTTTACTGCACTCAAATACGTATTACTAACTTCTTTTTTATTTCAATTGAAATATTTGTAATATAGTGTTACTATATTTGATTATTCAAATTTTGAATAAGTTTAGATAATGGGATCTAGCAAATAAAATTACCACCATGGGAGTTTCTTCAGTTGTTGACCGCCTTTTAAAAAATATGGGAAATATGCATGAATTAGGACGTCAGAGGGCGTTTGAATTAGGCAATCCATTTTATGCTCAGTTTGCTGAAGATGGCGGTTTATGGCGTAAAGAATTACCAAGTGGTGAAAAATTCCTTGTCTCACTTGAAGTTATTACTGATGAAAATGATATGCCTGTGGAGGTTAAGGATACTATTATTAAGAAATTGGACTAGTATATGCCAGAGCTAATCTTCGTAGCTGGTTGCAATGCCGCTGGTAAATCAACATTTATTAGAACCCGGTTAAATGAGCTTGAAAGTTTTGAGATTTTGATGACCGATGTTTATAAGTCTCGAACAAAGGATTTAGCCAAACAAGCGATTGATAGTGGGAAAGATGAAGCACTTACTGAGTATTTAGTAGCCTTAGACTTTCCTTAAGAAACAACCATTCCTTGAGTGGAAAGGTTCGATAAAATGCGTTTTACCGTTGCATAGGCTACTTTTTCGCTCAATGCATCATAAATTGCTTTGGACGAACTTAATGGATGATTTTTTAAGTAATCAAGTATTAGGTTAGTATTTTTTCCTTGCATAATATTTAAATGATAAATTGTAGCTCACTGTTTATACAAATGTAGCTCATTTTTAATTATTAATGAGCTACAAGTAGGGGTGTAATGAGCTACAATTATAATCATACAAAATGCGTACTAGTTATGATCATTATTTAAGTGGATCTGAGTCGTCTTATAAGTTCATCTCGATCTAAAGTTTCACCCAAAAAAAGAAAATACTACATCAAGAACTGTTAATGTATATGAACTATCAGTCAAATGATAGCTATAGAGTTTCTGTCGTTGAAAAATATATTTATACGCCGGCAGGTTATAGGATATTGTTAAAAAGGACTAAAAATAGTTTGTAATTTCCCTCGGAGTAAAAAGCATAAAAAGTTTTTTACTTATCTTGTCGTCAATTACTCATGGCTTGGAGCCACTTGTTAGCTAAGAGCATAAGACACAAATGATTTCAAATTAAAAACATTTATGCGTAAAAGAATTCTTGTATTTGGTATGAGCTGCCTGTTGATGGCCGGTTCTGCCGAAAGTATGTTTGCCGCGACGGGCAACGGATTTTCGATAACACAATCATCAGCTGAACCTAAAGACCTGATCGGTCGCTGGGATATTACTGTTGATGTAAATGGTAAATCTGCCCCTTCATGGCTTGAAGTAAAACTATCGGGTTTTAAAACACTGGTGGGTTATTTCGTATCTACCGCAGGTAGTGCGCGTCCGGTATCGGAAGTGAAGTTCGATAACGGTAAGTTCAGGTTTGAAGTTCCGCCTCAATGGGAGAGCGGAGCTCAGAATTTGGTGATAGAAGGAGAACTGACTGCAGGAGGAATGCAGGGAACTATGACCGACTGCGATGGCAAAAAATATAGCTGGAAGGGTGTAAAAGCTCCTTATTTAAAAAGAACATCAGCACCTGTATGGGGCAAGCCGATCAATTTGTTTAACGGCAAGGATCTGGCAGGATGGAAAGCCAGCGGCAAAAACCAATGGGTAGTGAAAAATGGCATTTTGACCAGCCCTACGGCAGGCTCAAACCTGATTACCGAACAGAAATTTAATGACTTTAAACTGCATGTGGAATTTAAATATCCTGAAGGGGGAAATAGTGGTGTGTACTTAAGGGGCAGGTATGAAACCCAGATAGAAGATAGTAAGAAAGATGCACATCCTAACAGTGTATTATTTGGAGGTATCTATGGCTTTTTAACGGCCAATGAAATGGTAACACTAGGGCCTGGTCAGTGGCAAACTTACGACATTACCCTTGTAGGCCGTCTGGTTACTGTAGTAGCAAATGGCAAAACTATTATCAGTAATCAGGAGATTCCTGGTATTACCGGTGGTGCGCTGGATAGTAATGAGGGCGAACCTGGGCCTATATATCTGCAGGGAGATCACATGCCGGTTGAATTCAGAAAAATTGTAATCACACCAGCTAAATAATTATCCCATTTGATGATTTACAAAAGGCTCGGGTTAATCCGGGCTTTTTTGCTATAAATGAATTGTCAATACTGCTTACAGCTATGTAAATACTAATCTCCT
Source organism: Pedobacter frigoris (assembly GCF_005116445.1). Classification (GTDB taxonomy): domain Bacteria; phylum Bacteroidota; class Bacteroidia; order Sphingobacteriales; family Sphingobacteriaceae; genus Pedobacter; species Pedobacter frigoris. The sequence goes on along the minus strand of NZ_SWBQ01000003.1, from coordinate 299,309 downwards.
TCAAATGCATACTGCTTGTATATTTTTATCTATAAATGAATTGCTGAGTTTTAAATCATTAATTATAAACAAATGAAGAAAATCATCAATTTATTAGTGCTCTTTTTGCTCGCCCTGTCTGGTTTGGCCCAGCAAAAAACAAAAATCAGCGGAAAGTTACTCAACTGTAAAAACAAGGTACTTGAACTCTCGCCAAGTACGGGCAATTTTAAGGATAGTATTATGGTTAATGCAGATGGAAGCTTTAACTATAAAACCGATAAAATTAAACCATTGGAGACTCCGTCGTAGCTGGATATTACCTCGTTATTACCTAGTGCGTACCTCCTTCGCTAATAAGTACCGTTTTGAGAGCGAGGTAATACCTAGGTACGAACAAGGTACGCACGAAGTGGAAGGTTGCTCTTTAGTACGCGTGAAGTTTGAGTTTTAAAATAAAAAACACTAATTTGGTATTGCTAAAACAGTTTATCAAAATATTTAGTCTAACCATTTAAAAACCATATTAAATAAATGAACGCATTAAAATTATCCGTTGCAGCTGCATTGTTATGCTCTTTTGCTGCCTGTAATCAAGGTACACATACAAATACAACAGGAGGTACATCTGACAGTTCAAGTGTCGCCCATGCTTTAGACAGTACGAAGTTTCAAAAAGAAATTGACGGTAAGAAAACCAATTTATATGTGCTGAAGAATAAAAATAATATGGAGGCTGCCTTCACAAACTATGGCGGCCGTTTAGTGAGTTTGCTGGTTCCGGACAGATCCGGAAAACTGGTTGATGTAGTAGTTGGATTTGATAGTGTAGAAGGATTTGAAAAGTCGACAGAACCCTATTTTGGCGCCACTATAGGCAGGTACGGCAACAGGATTGCCAAAGGTAAGTTTAGTTTAGATGGCAAAGAATATACTTTGTTCACCAATAATGGGGCGAATACATTGCATGGCGGGAAAAAAGGATATCAGTATGTGGTTTGGGATGCCAGTCGGCCTGATGCACAAACGCTGGTACTCTCTTATTTATCGAAGGATATGGAAGAGGGATTTCCCGGCAATCTGAATGTGAAAGTTACTTATACGCTTACGGATGATAACGAACTGAAAATGGATTACGAGGCAACTACAGATAAAAAGACAGTTGTCAATTTGACCAATCATGCTTTCTTTAACCTGAATGGAGAGGGCAGCGGAACAATATTGAATCACAATTTACAGATTTTTGCAGACCAGTATACTCCGGTAGACACGACATTGATTCCGTTAGGGAAAAATATAAGTGTAAAGGCTACGCCATTTGATTTTACTACAGCGACTACTATTGGAAAAAGAATTGAAGAGGCTAATGATCAACTGAAAGCTGGAAAAGGATATGACCACAATTTTGTACTGAATGGTACTAAGGGAATGGGAATGACGCATGCAGGAACTGTAAAAGGGGATAAATCAGGAATTGTAATGGATATTTATACGCAGGAGCCAGGTTTGCAGTTTTATAGCGGCAACTTCATGCAAAGTAAAAACGTATTTAAAGGTGGCACTAAAGATGACTTCAGAACTGCTCTTGCATTGGAAACACAGCACTTTCCTGATTCACCAAACCAGGTGGCTTTTCCTTCGACAGTTTTAAGTCCGGGACAAACTTATAAAACTTCATCCATATATAAATTTGCAAGCAAATAGTTTTAAATAGTTACAAAAAGGCCCGGGTCAATTGCTGATCCGGGCCTTTTTTGTTAAGCGTATGCTTAGCGGTTAATGTTTGCCTTTACCATTGCCATGACCTTTTCCATTCCCGTTATTGCCTTTTACTTTAACTTTTCCATAGGCTTTACCGTTATTTCCCGGATGTCCCTGTACCACATAGTACTTTTCACTCTTACTGTTGCGAATGATCGGCTGGGAATGGTGTGATTTGTATTTTTTGTACTTTACTTTATGATCACTAAAATAACGATATGGGGTAGGTGAGTTGATCACTACCTTATATCCATTATACAGGTTATAGCTACTATATCTTGATGGTAAACCGGATGCAAAAACCCATTTTCCATTACTCAAGTAAATAAATTCCCTGGTAGGTACATAATAATAACTTTCTACGTCTGGCAGATAATAATAATCTACATGATCATAACCGACAGGCCCCCATAAAGGTTGAGAACCGATATTAACATTAACGTTGATCTGTGCCGTTGTGCTGTTAGAAACCAGACCCAGGGTTCCTAAAAGCGCTAAAAAAAATAACTTTTTCATGTTGGTTGCATTTTATAAGTGTGTGATGATATTAATTGTTTTTCAATGTAATGGTGCCCAGATTGTTGATCTGTCCGTTGGTCACCCCCACATTGGTAATGGTGCTCTCTTGATAACCTGTAACGGGAACAAACTTTACACTATAATTTCCTGTGCTAAGACCGCCAATAGTGAATTTTCCAGTGATTGCATCAGGTACAGTACCTACAGTATCTGTTCCCGCGATTACCAGTATTTCCGGATGACTTTCAATTGGTAAAACCGTGCCAGTGATCATTCCTGAAGTAGCTTCAGTAATTCCTCTAACAACGGGTTTTAAGAGGAATTTTCCATTTCCTGTACTTACGATTGATTTGGCTGCATCAAAATCAAGTAAAAGAGAATAGGTGATGCCAGGTGTCAATTGAGGGTTGCTTTTCAGTTTCACTTTCCATCCCGAGCTTTGTGCACTTGGTGTTTTAAGCTCCTGTTGAACGCCGTTTACAACAATTGTATTTCCGCTGTCATTGAGGATCAATCTGATCTCTGTGATTTCACCAGAAGGCATTTCTCCGTCTGCGATAAGAATGTCAGGTCTGGCCGTTCCGATTCTAAAATCCAGGATGTTAAATATCCCACGATCTACTTCGAAGGAATAAGGTTTTCCAGCAGAAACCAGTACAACCTCTTTTACACTTAGATTGATGGCGTCAAAGTCACCAGGCGCATCGGTCATTTTAATTTCTACTTTGGTTGTGCCTGCGGTGCTGTTTTCCTTTTTACAGCCGATGAATGTTCCAATAGCTAATAGTACAACTATTGAGGTTAAAATAGCAAATTTCGTTTTCATGGTATGATGTTTTACTTTAAAATAATGGTCAAAGCTGGGGCACGAACATGAAAACAACATGAAATTCAAAAATTATTTTAATTATCTTAAAATTTCATCTGAATTTCATGTTGGCAAATGATCTTTGATACCAATTAGATAGTCGTGGCGACGATGAAACATGTTAGTGTTTTAAGGAGAGGGATGAAAGTTTGCCTTGCAAGAGGCAAACTTTCTTTATATTTACCATAATGAGTATTTCAAATCATTTTAGTTCTGTAATAAGGTGCATTTTAATTGCTGGTATGGTGATGTGTTTCTCTTCCAGTGTAATTGCGCAGGAGAAAAAACAAGAGAAAACGAAGGAAAAAAAAGGGGAAGTGGTAGAAACGAAGGAAACACAAAAACCTGATATTAAAGAAGTCCCTAAATCAAGAAAGCAGCCAAAACCCTCAGTGGTAAAGCCCAATGTTAAAGTCAAACCTGTAAAAATTGTAAAACCAAAAATCAGGAAACCATAATTAATTCTTGGGTATGAGATTATTCGCTTTCTGTATCTTTTTTCTGAGTGCATTGACCTTATCGGCACAAACTGACTCTATAAAAAAAATAAACGTTACTGTCGCCGCCATGTACAGCAGTAATGCAAGTTATTATGGCCAGACAACAGCTGAAAAACTACCCTATGTATTGGCGAACGCAACAGTAAGATTCCCGGTTGGGTTATACTTATCCGCAGGATCATATAAGTTGCTGAACATAGGAAGCGGACTATCGGAAACCGATCTGGGAATTGGTTTTGAACATGATTTCAGTGAGCGTTTATCAGCAGATATTGGTTATACCAAATCCTTCTTTCCTGCAAATTCTCCTTTACTCCAAGCCGCTAATGACAATAACTTAGATCTTTCTGTTAGCTGGCAATGGCCATGGTTTAAAAGTAAACTGGAAATGAATTATGCTTTTGGGTCAGAAAATGATGTTTTTCTCGGATTTGAAAATTCCAGATCCATTGAATTAGGTAGGTTATTCAATGAAAAGGATGCACTTTCAATTGAGCCAACTATAGAAATAGTGGCGGGTACACAGCATTTTTTTAACACCTATCAGCAGCAGAAGGTTAAGAACAACAACGGGAATGGCAAAGGGAACAGTAATGGCAATGGCAACGTTGTAACAATTACTGAAGCAGCAACCAGCTTCAACCTGCTTTCTTATAATTTTAAACTGCCTTTGTATTATAGTCGGGCAAATTATATGGCCGAACTGAGCTATCAGTTCTCGGTTTTAGGTGCGGGAACGATAACAGAAGCAAAGCGCAGCCAGTCCTTTGTCGGTCTGGGGTTTTATTACCAGTTTTAATGTAAATGGCATCATGAAAGTACTGATTGTAGAAGATGAAAAACTGCTGGCTGCTGAAGTGGAAACCTTTTTAAAAAAGGCATTTTATGTATGCGATCTTGCACATACCATCGCTGAGGCGACTGAGCAGATAGAGATCAATACTTACGATTTTATATTGATTGATCTTGGATTGCCGGATGGTGATGGATTGAATTTGTTGAGCAAGGCTAAAAAATACAATTCCGAGGCAGCCTACATCATTCTTACAGCCAGGGGGAATCTGGAAGACAGGATCACAGGATTAGATCTCGGTGCTGATGATTACCTTGCAAAGCCATTTTCCCTGCTGGAATTACAGTCGCGGATGCAGGCCATAGCCAGGAGGAAATTCAACTTGAATGAGGACCTGGTTCAACTGGGTGTTTTTATGATTGATCTCCAGAAGCGCTTTGTATTATTTAATGAGCAGCAAATCGAACTGTCCAGAAAAGAGTTTGATCTTTTCAGCTACCTGCTTTTGCATAAAAACCGGGTCCTCACCAGGATGCAGCTTAGCGAACACATCTGGGGCACTTTTGCAGATGATGATTATGACTCAAATTACATAGATGCACACATTAAGAACATCAGGAAGAAGTTAAATGTCTGGGGCCCTACAGAATGGCTGGAGACAGTCAGGGGAGTAGGTTACCGTATAAGAAAATAATATGAAGTTATCCAGCAAGCTCGTTTATTTTATTACAGGCTCCAAGCTCATTGTGGTTTTGCTGTTTGTGCTGTCGCTGCCATTTTTGGTTCAGCAAATTGCTTCTGAATATACGAACTATTCATTGCGTGAGCAGCGAAAAGAGGTCATCAGCGTCATTCAAAAGAAGGGGATAGACTATTATCTTCAGGGGGATGACAGCTACGGGAGCTATACTTTGCTTAAAGAAGAATACATTGCACTGGAACCCGATACCAATGGTCAGCGACTGGATACGATAAAAAACGCACAGCGGATCATAGAGCAGGATACCTTAAACTATAGGGTTTTGAACTATAGTTTTAAAATGAACGGCAAACCTTATTTGCTGGAAATAGGTAAAGCTACGGCAAGCATCAACCAGTATAACAAGCCCCTGCAGCGGATAGCGCTGTATGTATTAATGGGACTGATTGCCATTACCATCCTGATCGATCTGGTATTTACCAGAATATTGATCCGTCCGCTCGGAAAAATCATAGCCAGCAAACTGATCAACAGAAAATTCCCATTTAAAGACCACGCAAAGCCTGTAAAGACTTCTACAGATGATTTTAAATATCTTGATGAATCTTTAATTGTTTTGATGGATCAGATCAATGAAGATTTTGAGAAAGAAAGGGAATTTACGGCCAATGCATCACATGAGCTGATGACCCCGATCAGTATCCTGCAAAATAAAATGGAAAATATGCTTGCAGAAGATCAGTTGACAGACGAGCTCGCCTTACGCATCGTAGAAATGATGAAGACTTTAGATCGTCTGAAAAAAATCTCAGCTTCTTTGCTGTTCATTTCAAGAATAGAAAACGAACAATTCGCCAAAACTGCAGGTGTCGTACCGCGGGAAGTCATCGCTGAAGTGATCAAGGAAATCAGTCACCGGCTGGAAGATAAAAACATAAAGCTGGAGGTCAGATTTTCCGATGGGATATTCTCATTTAAAGCTAATTATGATCTGATCTTCCAGTTGTTTTACAACGTCATCAATAATGCGATCAAGTACAATAAGGAAAACGGAAGCATTGTAATTTCAGATGAATCTGATGCTAAAGGAAATTATAAAGTGTTGATCAAAGATACCGGGATAGGTATTGAGCAATCAGAATTAGGATTTATTTTCGACCGCTTTAGAAAAACAAACCTGACCGAAAATGTAGGTTATGGATTGGGTTTGTCTATTGTAAAGAGCATTGCGGAGTACCATGGAATAAAAATGCAAGTCACTTCAGTGATCAGAGAAGGGACTTGCTTTACAATAGTTTTTTCTAAATAACAGGTATCAATGCTATTGATCATCCAGTGCTTTCAGAAATGCAATGATGCTCTTTGTTTCTTTGGGCGTCAGCTGCAGTGGATCTGCTGAAAGGGTTTGGTTATCTAGCTGAATACCGATGCCAGTACCACCTCCACGATTGTAAAAATCAAGAACTTCCTCGAGTGTTTTATAAACGCCATTGTGCATGTAAGGAGCTGTTTTTGCAATGTTTCTTAAGCTCGTTGTTTTGAAAGCATATTTGTACTGAGGATAAGGATTCAGATCATAACGGCCTAAATCTTTGTCAATAACAGCATTTGAGGTATCCGGTTTTCCTGGTACACCCAGTACCTCCGCCTCACTTTTCTGGAATAAGGGGGCTTGTGTTCCGTTGAATAATGGTGCAAAATGGCAGGTGCCACATTTGGCTTTGCCCATAAAGAGATTGAACCCTTCTTTTTCCTGTGCATTCAGCTGTTTTTTGTCGCCTTGCATGTATTTGTCTACACGGGATGAAAAAGGGGATAGCGACCTGATATAAGCGGCAAGTACATGCTGGATTCTCCATGGGCTGGCCATCCCTTTTGGGTCTTTAAATGCTTTAGATAATGCGGTGTTGTAGGATTTAGAATTGTTGATCCTTACTGCTGCCTGCTCCAGCGAACCATCCATTTCCTCCTTGTGGTGCACAACGTCGAGTGCCTGATCTTCCAATGAACCAGCTTTGAGGTCATAAAAGAAAGCACGTTGCAGACCAGAATACATCAGGGTGGGTGTATTCCTTAATAGCGCTTTATTGTTGACGATTCCCTGAGCAGTTACAAGCCCGTCGGTAAATGCTTTGTTTTCATGGTGACAACTTGCACAACTCCTGTTGCCACCATTAGAAAGCACATTGCTGTTGAAAAGCTGTTTTCCCAGAGCTATTTTATCATTGCTGATGTATTCGGTATGGTTGCTGACAAATTTATCGATGTTGAAGGCATTCTTTTGGAAAAGACTTGTGGTATTGTCATTTAGCGCTGAACCGCTGGACGCTGTTGGTATTTTCAACTGTGTGCGCAAATGATCAAGCTGGACAGCTATGGGTTGTAGATGATTGGTCATGAAATCAAGACGGTTGAAGGAGTTGAAATCACTATTGTCGTGAAGAAAGCCCACTGCATCTTTTAAACTATTCACTAGTTTTTCATCATCATAATTTGTGATGACATTCTTAATACCCTCTAGTGCTGCGGCAGCTTCAGGAAGAGATTGCAATGCTGTGGGAGTATCAAAGCCAGTAATACCCAGACTGGTAATGCGGAATAATTCGAGCCTCATGGCATCAAAAAGCTGTGCATTTGTAATGGTATATTGCTCGTTATACCTGGCTACGCGCTGCAGGTTGAGCTGCATTTTTTTTACCTCATTGAGCAATTCATTGCGATTTTCAGCTGTTGGGATATCATAAATCAGCTCTTCCATCACCTGAAAACCCGTTGGATTTTCTATCAGATTCTCCCCAAGTTCTATTTCATCTATTGGCGCTCCATTGATTAGTACAGCAGTAGTTGGGAAGAAGTATTCCATGTAATACTCCAGTCTTTTATATTGAGCCCTTGATTCAAGAAAAGCAGTCTTTATTTGTGCTTCGTTCTTTTTGGTTACTGCTTTCAGGAGTTTATCATCGACAGTAGACTGCAGTTTCAGGAGTTCCTGGTCAAAAGATGCTTTTACCCTTTCTTCTGATGATTTGTTGTTCATCGTACAGAATAGAGTCAGAGAGGTAGTAATGATGATGATGCAGAAAAGAGCAATGGTTTTTTTTATGCTGTTCATTGATAGGAAATAAGAGTTTAATTATACACCACGTCATCCTGAATTTATTTCAGGATCCCGGACATGTTATTCAAAACCTGCTCAAACGGGATCCTGAAATAAATTCAGGATGACGAACGTACCTTTCAGACAGTTGCTTAAGGAAGATTGGAATAATTATCTCGCTACACCCCTTACAATTACAACCTGTCCACCTTCGCTGTTGTTGACTAAACGAGTAGTGCCGCCATCTGCGTTTTTATATTTATCGCTTGTCCAGCTATGCGGGTGAAGGTTGATTATAAAAGTATCAGGTATGCCGGTAAGGTCGGAGACGTCATGCATGGCGCCATATTCCCAGGAGCTTAACAATTGGCTGTTAGAAGGATTGTATTTTGTGTTAAATGCCGTTTCGGTCCTGCGGTGGTTCATTTGCAGCATAGGTTTGAGTGCTTTGCTGCCCATAGCGAACTGCCAGATGGTTCCATCATGATCATTGTTTTTATAGAATGAATCGCCATCTTCCTGTATGTACACATAGTTTTCAGTAACGCAAATGTTGTCTGGATTTACAATGCTCTTTCCCGGATTATCATTTCCATCTACAGCTACTTCTAATTTTCCTCTTAGTGGATTTGATGCGTCAAGGACCAATTTATATACACGGCCCCACATTGTTTTTCCACTTACCGGAGTTAGTTTGTCGGCCTGACTTACGCCTGTAGCTGTGAAATAAATCTCACGGCCATTTTCGGCACTTCCTTTTCTGTAGTCAATATCCTCTACACGTGCCAGCATCAATGCTTTTTTATCTATGGTCTGTTGCTGCAACTGTGCACCCGTACTGCTTTTTACGTTATCAAGTTCTACAAATTCTACGTCATAGCTCTGGCCTTTTGACATGTTGGTCTCAACAGGATCATTGTTTGTTCTCTTCAATGCATATAGTTTTCCATTGTTGAGGTCTCCTTGTGTGTTGGAAAGGTACATGGCAAGCTGCCCATCAGACTCGTCTTCTCCAATAATGATGACGGTTTTCCCAGGAAAGGAACCTTTTGGAAGCGGCACTGCATTTTCTGCACTCCATCTACCTAATGCTGCAAGCGTACGTTGTTTGTTTTTCTTATCGGCCGGAGCCAGAGGGTCAATGGCGTGGATCATAGATTCAGCGCCACTTTCACCGGCGGTAAGGAATACAGGCTTTGAGAAACCATGTTCTTCAGGAGTAGCCATTGTTGCAGAGCATAAACGGGTCATTCCTCCATCAGAATCAACGATGTATTCACCTTTGACAGGTTTGAAGTTTTTATCAAGATAAACTCTGGAAACTGACTGAAGTATTTCATGGTTGTTGATCATTACGAAACCTTCTCCCGAAGGGTTTTTGATGATACCCAAGCCGTCAGGTTGCGCGCCAAATATAAATGAAGGTGATTCGGGCAATACATCATCACTACTGATCAATGTCGTGATTTTTAATCCTTCAAAACCAGCAAGAGATTTCACTAGGGAAGGGTTTACAGAATAGTCCTGAAGTTGGGCAGGAGTGACAATGCCTGTTGAATTAGGTCTGTCTTTTCTGCATGCAGTTATTGCCACAGCAGAGGCGGCAAAAGCTGCAATAGCAAAAGTTAAAGTTTTTGTTCTAAATAGATTTTTAGTCATGATTTGTTTTTCGTTTGTCTGACGCAAACTTACCGTGCCAATGTTGCCTGAAATTTAAATGTGTGTTAAGTAAAAAAGGCAGTATCTATTTAGAATTAATCTATAGACGTGGGTTTTAATGTGGCAATTTATCTTTAATGATTCCGTAGATGTAGGTGCCGGCCAGGGCTCCGATAATTACAATTAGCATAGCTAAATAACCATATCCTACATTGACAAACATGGGACCTGGACAAGCTCCTGTTAAGGCCCAGCCTAATCCGAAGATGGTTCCGCCTATGATGTATCTGTAGAACGTCTTTTCCTTATGCTGAAAAGTAATCTGTTGTCCTTCGCTGGATTTTAATTTGAGCTTTTTAATCAGAAAAACGGCAATTATACCAAGGGTAACGGCCGTTCCAATGATTCCATACATATGAAAAGACTGGAAGCGAAACATTTCCTGAATTCTGAACCAGGAGATGGCTTCTGATTTAGTCATGATGATTCCAAAAAGAACGCCTGCCAGTATAAATTTAAGTGCTTTCATAAAGTTAAAATAAGTAAGGCATAATTAAAAAAGTCATGACCAGTCCGCCGATAAAGAAGCCAATTACTGCAATCAGGGAAGGAAGCTGCAAGTTAGATAACCCGGAAATTGCATGTCCGGAGGTACAGCCTCCTGCATATCTGGAGCCAAAGCCAACCAGGATTCCACCAAAGAGCAATATCAGTATCACTTTGGGTTCTTTCAGTGAAGCGACGGAGAACAATTCGTCAGGATTTATTCCGCCTTTGAATGAGATGCCTATTTTTTGCAGGTCGCTGATGGTAGCTGCGGATAATTTCAGGTCTTCGGGATCACTTAAGTAGTGCGAGGAAATGAAGCCACCAATAACAGCTCCTACAAGAAATAAAAGGTTCCAGCGCTGTGCTTTCCAGTCGAAGTTAAAGAATTTGACTTTCTTGCCAGCACCAGCAATGGTACATAAGGTTCTGAGGTTTGAAGAGAAGCCAAAAGACTTGCCCCAAAAGACTAATAACAACATGATGATTAAGATCATGAAGCCGGAGAAATACCAGGGCCAGGGTTGTTTGATCAGTTCAAGCATTTTCTGATTATTGAATGATCTGCAAAGGTAAGGGTAATATTCCCGTAAGTGGTAAATGGATTTATGCGTTTTTTATGAGGATAGATTCCAATACATTGGCTGCATCATCACATTTGTCTGTAGCCATCTCGAGGGTTTGTAATACATCTTTTTGTTTGATCAGTTCAATTGCATTCAGTTCGGTGCCAAATAACGCAGCTACAGCTGTATTACAGAGCTGATCTGCCTGGCTTTCTCCGTTGTTGATGCGCAGACAAACTTCAGCAATCAGTTTCGTGTTTTTAAAGCTGCGGAGCTCCGCAATGGCGCTGTTCAGGTCTATACACATTTCCAGAAGTAATTGGGCAAGGTCTGGCATTGCTTTGTTCAGCACTTTTATATTGTAGAGGCTGATATTCATTGCTGAGGCATAGATATAGTCGGCAACATCGTCGAGTGAGCTCACCAGTGCGTGTATGTCTTCACGATCAAACGGGGTAATAAAGCTTTTTTCCAGTCCGAGAAAAATGGCGTGGGTAATGTCGTCGCCGGCCTGTTCCAGTCTTTCAACTTCTAAGATGAATGCTTTTCTTGCTTCAGTATCACTGGTATTTACCGCTGCAACCAGGGCCTCAGCTATTTTTACCAGGTTGGCGCCAGCCTGTTCAAAAAGAGGTTGGAAGATTTTATCTTTCGGACTAAAGAAGTTGAAAACACTATTCATCGGTTTTTGATTTTAACAAAAATATAGATGCAATGTTAACGCAGCATAAAGTTTAGTGTCTGATAATGTTGTATTTATATCGTTGGTTTGAAAGTAGTGTGCTTGTCTGTGATTGGCAAGTGCAAATTACCTGCTTCGGGTCTGCTTTGCAAAAGGGTACCCATTTTCTGAAGGAATCTGCTATCAGTTATGAATCAGTCTACTGCCAGTCGAGTAGCAGGGGTTAACGAAATCTTAATATTCCTGATATGAGGTTATTATAGAAATAATTTTCCAAGCCAAACTCTTTGCTGAACTTGCAAAGGGTGATGAGCAAGCTTTTGAGGTCAAATTTAACGGACATGAAGACTTAATCTGGATTTGAGCTCAGTTATTTCTTTCTGCATGCGGTCTACTTTATCTAATAAATGTCTGATGGCATCTATTCCTTCAATATTTATCTCCAGGTCATAATGAAGATGTATATATCGCTCCATTTCTTTTAATTGTCCAACACTAATGTATTTTTCATTATCTACAAGCTCCAGTGTAATGATTCCCTGATCTTCAAGGGAGATGATAAATGAGGGTTCAATATTACAATTGACACAATATTCAGTGATGGTAATCAGTTGTGCTTCCATGATTCTTTGATTAACTCAGTTTCTGTAATTCCTTAAATAATTGCTCCTGTTCAGGATTTAAATTGGTTGGGATCTTTACTGTATAGGTAATGAAGAAATTGCCAAACTCTCCATCCTTCTTATAAACAGGAAAACCTTTGTTTTTCAATCTTACTTTTGTGCCATTTTGAGTTCCAGGAGTAATTTTAAGTTTTACCTTACTATCGAATATATTTACTGTGACTTCCCCACCTAAAACAGCTGTAAAAAGATCTATGTCGTGATTGGTGTACAGGTCATTATTTAGTCTTTTGAAGTTAGGATCATCCTTGATGTTAAAAGTAATGTAAAGATCTCCGGCGGGACCACCATTAGCTCCCGGACTTCCCTGCCCGCTTAATTTGATCACCTGTCCATCGGCTATTCCCGCAGGTATAGTGATGCGGATGTTCTTCCCGTTTACAGTAAGGGTTTGTTTATGAGTAGTGTAAGCATCTTGCAGACTTAGCGCCAATTCAGCCTGGTAATCCTGCCCCTTATATTTCCTGCTATTGTTTCCTGATGATCTGCCCGCTCCACCAAACATTGATTCAAAAAAATCAGAAAAGCCACTGCTTCCAAACCCTTCAAAATCATTGGCATTGAAACCGCCGGATGTGCCAGAGGAGCCCGTGTATGGGTTTCCACCATGCTGTCGCTGTCCCTGATTTTTTCTTGCTTCTGCATATTGGTCGGCATTTTTCCAATGCTCACCATATTCATCATATTTTTTGCGTTTTTCAGCATCGCTCAGTACTTCGTTTGCTTCATTGATTTGCTGAAACATCTTATTAGCCTCCTGATCATTTGGATTGAGGTCGGGGTGATACTTTCGGGCAAGCTTTCTGTATGCTTTTTTAATATCCTCCTGAGAGGCTTTTTTGTTTAAGCCCAGGGTTTTGTAATAATCTATAAATGCCATGCCTGCGGTTTTAAATTGTAGCAAATGAAACCATCAAATTTCTCAAACCGAGAGATGGAATGATAAATCCGACAACCTGATAACAATTGAAAATAAATTTACGCAGATCAAATACAAAAAAGATGACTACCTGTTATTTTTTTGCTTTTTTAATGTAGTTATCCAGGAAATGATCGATGCCGGTAGTAGCATAGCCTAGCAATCTCGAATTTTCGCCAAGTTCGGAAGATGCGATTGTTGTTTTATCTCTGATCTGAGTCATACAATAGGTATTGATGGCCTGTTGCATGGGGAGGGTGATGTATTGCTTTGCCTCGGCAATTTTTCCACTCAAAATGATGAGTTCGGGGTTAAATAGCTGGATCAGTACCGCTATTCCTTTGCCCATATAGGTTCCGATATTAGACAATAACTGGATGGCATATTGGTCTCCCTTATTTGCTGCTTTGATAATTACAGCAGGTTCAATTCTTTCCAGTTCTTCATTGGAGAGGTCGTTAAGCATTGAGTTTTTGCCAGATAAGATACCTTCTTTTGCCATTTCTGATAAGGCATTTCCCGAAGCAATCGTTTCCAGACAACCATGTTTGCCACAATAACACAATGCGCCATTTTCCACGAAAGGAATATGTCCCAGCTCTCCCGAAAAGCCACAAGCACCTTGTCTTAATTTGCCGTCCATTATAATGCCGAGCCCGACACCCCAATCCATTAACAATATCAAGGCATTTTGTTTGCCCTTTGCCATTCCATGTGTAAATTCTGCCATTGATGATCCGTTTACGTCATTTTGGATCACAACAGGTAGCTTTAACATGTTTTCGAATGCAGCGGTTAAAGAAATGTTCTCTACATCACTGAGGAAGTAACTGTAATTTTCGCCTTTTTTAGCATCAATCAAGCCGGGCATACCTACACTGCAGCCAATCAGCTGGTCGTTGGTTATATTTTGTGACTGAAGAATGTCCTGAAGATGGGTGTTTAAAATGTTAAAGAAGTCAGACCTGCTTTTTGAGATAGGCAGTGCAACTGTTTTTGGTTCAAATATAAAATTATAGTTGTTGTCTATAATGGCTATTTTAGTATGAAATAGTTCAATATCAATGCAGATGATCAGAATTTTTTTATCCTTCAATCCATATAGGTCAGGTTTTCTTCCACCCATTGACATTCCGTAGCCCTTCTTTTCTACCCAGTCTTCGTCTGTTAAGCCCGTGATGAGTTTCAAAATGCTAGGTGTACTCATATTCATGGTGTCACATAAGCTCGAAACAGAAGATGGGCCCATGTTAAAAAGATGTTTAATGAGCTGGTATTTCTGTAACGTTTGCTTACCACCTGAAGATTTTGTTATGTCATTTAATAGATGAAGATTCATAGCTTTAATTACTCTGTTTCGCTAATATATGTAACTTATATTAAAAAATTATAAAAGTTTTTTTAATACATAAATAAATAGGTGATGTTTTGTCTTTTTGATAATTTCTTGCTAATATTAACTATCCAAATATTGAATTTTATGTACGTATAATTAAGCGTTACCGGGTTAATTCTCCCGCAGAGTGTTAACTTTAAATATAAACCGTAATAGTAATCACCTTTATTATAAGTTTTTCTACAACACAAACAGACAAAATGAAACCTACAGAACCCCAACCAACTAATCCAAGAAGAGATTTTATTAAAAAGAGTGCCATAGGATTGGCTGCATTTACCATCGTGCCGAGATACGTTCTTGGCGGACAAGGATTTATTGCTCCCAGCGATAAATTGACCAAAGCTGTAATTGGCGTTGGTTCAATGGGACGCGGCCATTTTGAATATGAGGGTACCCAAGTTGTTGCAATCTGCGATGTGGATAAAAGACACATTGCACAGGCGCTTCCTTCATTAGATAAAGGAGTGAAGACCTTTAATGATTACCGCGAGCTGATAAAGCTGCCTGAGGTAGACATTGTACACATTGCCACGCCGCCGCATTGGCACGGGATTATGTCAGTAGATGCGGCAAATGCAGGTAAGGATGTTTGGTGTGAAAAGCCAATGACCCATACAATAGGTGAGGGTAAGCGCGTGATGGAGGCTGTGCAGCAGCATGGCAGAATGTTCAGGCTGAACACCTGGTTTAGATTTAAAGACACTTTTTATGGAATGGGTACTACGGTTAAGCCAATTAAGAAGCTGGTTGACAGTGGATTGTTGGGTTGGCCGTTAAAGGTTACAGTTGGTAAACATACCGGTTACGACTGGAAGTTTTACTGGGTGGGTAAAGAAAATCTTCCTGTGGAACCGGTTCCTGCAGAACTTGATTACGAAAGATGGTTGGGGCCTGCGCCGTTTAAGCCATATAGCAAGCATAGGGTGCATCAGACGTTCCGCGGGTACTGGGATTATGATGGTGGCGGACTGGCTGATATGGGTCAGCATTACATAGATCCAATACAATATTTCCTAGGTAAGGATAATGACAGCCCTGTTTCAGTAGAAATTGATGCCCCTCAGCAGCATAGCGATGCAGTAGGTACCTGGAGACGCATTACTTATACTTATGCAGATGGTTGTCAGATCATTTTGGACGGGGAAGGTAAGGATACCAATGTGCCTTATATAGAAGGACCAAAAGGAAAGCTCTATCCTGGTTTTAAATCAGATATCCCAGATTTGCAACGTAAGCTTGCCGCTTTCCCTGATCCGGAACCGCAGATCACGAGTTTTACAGAGTCGGTAAAAACAAGACAGAAATTTGCTCTAAATGAGGAAAATGGACACCGCTCATGTAATATTGTTAATATAGGACTGGTTGCACTAAGACTAGGACGTTCACTCCAATTTGATCCCGTGAAGCAGGAATTCATAGACGATGAAGGAGCGAACAAATTGATCAATCCGGTGATGCGTGCACCTTATACTATTTAATAAAAAACTTAAGAAGAATCAATTACCATATATATGATGAAGAGAATATTATTTGTGCTGCTTGCAATAGTAATGCTACATGACGTAGCATTTGCACAAAATACAGATCAGCGGACCGTGACTACACGCATAGCCGATCTTCTAGCACAATTGCCATCAGGCGATGCGAAACAATTGAAGAGCAATATGCAGGACATTTCCAACCTTGGCGTGGACGGTTATGTATCCTTGATCAGCGGATTGGGTCCTCAGGGCAAAGGGAATAATAATTTAATTGAATATGCCGTAAGCGGATTTTCCGGATATGCAAGTCAGCCAGGACAGGAGAGCCTGCGCAAAATGGCCGCAGATGCATATTGCAAAGTATTGCCGAAATTGAGTGATAAACAAAATAAATCGTTTATAATCAGTCAGTTTGAATTGGTAGGTGATGACGCCTCTGTAGCATGTATTTCTACCTTTCTGAAAGATGTGGACCTCGCTGACCCTGCGGCGAGATCATTGGTGAAAATCAATACACCTGCTTCCAAAGCTGCTTTGATAGCTGCTTTGTCTGGAGGTACTCCAGAGTCTGCACTGCGTTCTGTAGTAGAAGCTTTGGGGCATACAGGTTCTAAAGAGGCTGCAGTAGCCATTAAACAACTGATATCAGGTGTAAGCACTGCAGAACTTTCAAAGGTTGCGCTGTTTTCTCTGGCGCATTTAGCTGATCCTTCAGCAGAACCTATTTTGGCAAAGGCTGCAGAAGCTGCAGGGTATAAATATGAGCAAACCAATGCTGTAGCGGCCTACTTGTTGTTTGCCCAAAAGTCATTGGCTACCGATAAAACATTGACAGCTAAAATTGCTAAGCAGCTGTTGGATAATGCAAAAGACGACACACAGGTTGACATTCGCATTGCTGCGCTGAAGTTATTGGCTGAATCAGGAAATGGTCAGCAATACCTGCTTGCCGCTATGGACGACAGCAATTTTGAATATAAGGCTGCAGCATTAGGATTTGCACAACCTGGCATAACTGCTGAGAACAGTGAGCTGTGGGTAAAAAAAATAGCAAAGGCTGATGCTGCTACTCAAGTTGCCATCCTACATACACTTGGCGAAAGCAAGCCGCAAGCTGCTTTGCCTGCGATCATTAAACTATTGAAGCATAAAGATCCTGCGGTAAGACATGCTGCTATTGCCGCTGCCGCCAAAATAGGGCAGGAAGCAGCATTGCCAGATTTCCTTAAAGCCACCGGCAAAGCTGATGCTGCAGATTTGACTGCCTATTCGGAGGCAATATTGAGGATGAAAGGAGAGGGAATAACTTCTAAGATCGCTGCTTATATACCTAAAGCAAAACCAGACGTACAGGTAGCTCTTATCAATGTATTGGCTGCCCGTGCGGCCACTGCACAGTCGGCCACTATATTTAGTTTGCTGAACAACAAGAATGCGGAAGTTAGGGCAGCTGCCTTTACTGCGCTTGGCAAAACTGCAGGCAGTGATAACCTGTCTCAGCTTTATACCTTAATGAACGAAACTACAGATCCTGCCGAACTGATTAAAGTACAGGATGCTGTGATTGCAGCGCTAAACAGCGGACAAAAAACAGATCAGCAGGTAGATGCTGTCTTGACGCAAATGGCTGCTGCTCCTGAAGATAAAAAGATATTGTTTTACAAAATATTGGGTAGTCTGGGTGGCGCAAAATCGCTTGCTGCTGTTTCTGCGGCTTTCAATTCTCAGAACGAAGCCTCAAAGAAAGCTGCCCTGGATGCTTTGTCTGCATGGGCAGATGCAGGTTCAGCCGAGGAACTGATTAAAATAGCAAGACAAACCACTGACGCAGCTTACCTGGAACAGGCGCTACAAGGTTATCTTCGTCTGATCAGTGCTTCTTCTGCTACGGCAGAACAAAAATTATTGTTGCTTCGCAATGCGATGGATGTAGCTAAAACTACTGCGCAGAAACAACAAATTCTAAAACTGACAGAACAAGCTAAGAACTTTAATGCTATTGTTTTTGCAGGCAAGTACCTGGATGAACCAGCTTTGCAGCAAGCGGCAGCCAATGCAGTTATGAACATAACTATGGCTGGAAAATACAGTGGTACGCTTGTGAGAGACTTACTAAATAAAACCATTTTGGTAATAACAGGGCCGGATAGTGGCTACCAGAAAGAAGGAATGAAAAAATACATTTCTGAGATGGGGGCTGAAGAAGGTTTTATGAAGGTGTTTAACGGTACTGACCTTACCGGCTGGAAAGGTCTGGTAGGAGATCCGATCAAACGCTCGAAAATGGATGCTGCTACATTGACTGCTGCACAGCAAAAAGCGGATGCACAGGCCAAGGATAGCTGGAAAGTTGTAAATGGAGAACTTCAATTTCAAAGCCACGGCGACAACCTGGCTACCGTAAAGAAATATGGAGACTTTGAGATGCTGGTAGACTGGAAGATCATAGACGACAAAAAAGGCGAGGGAGATGCAGGTATTTATTTGCGCGGAACACCTCAGGTACAAATCTGGGACCTTGCGCGTACCAATGTAGGTGCGCAAGTAGGTTCAGGTGGTTTGTATAACAATAGAGCGAATCCGAGCAAGCCGCTGCTTGTAGCAGACAATAAACTGGACGAATGGAATACATTCAGGATATTAATGAAGGGTGACCGCGTTACGGTTTACCTCAATGGAAAACTGGTAACAGATAACGTAATCCTTGAAAACTACTGGGATAAAAACCTGCCAATTTTCGCAGAAGAGCAAATCGAACTACAGGCGCACGGATCACCTGTTGCGTACAGAGATATTTTCATCAGGGAAATCCCTCGTCCAAAGCCTTTTGAATTGAGCGCCCAGGAGAAAAAAGAAGGTTATAAGGTTCTTTTTGATGGAACTAATATGCACAGCTGGACTGGAAATACCACAGACTATGTGATTGAAAATGGAAACATTGCGATCAGACCTAAACCAGGAAAAGGTTCAGGTGGTAACCTGTTTACTAAAGATGAGTTTAGTGATTTTATCTTCCGCTTTGAATTTCAGTTGACGCCAGGTGCCAATAACGGCCTTGGAATCCGGGCACCTTTTGAGGGAGACGCAGCTTATGCAGGTATGGAGTTGCAGATACTGGACAATGATGCACCGATTTATAAAGATCTGCATGTTTACCAGTATCATGGTTCTATTTATGGTACTGCTCCTGCTAAGAGAGGGTTTCTGAAACCGGTAGGTGAATGGAATTATGAAGAAGTAATTGTCAAAGGACCTAAAATAAAAGTTATCCTGAATGGAACTGTTATTCTGGATGCAGATATTACTGAGGCTAGAAAGAATGGCGCCATAGATGGCAAGAAACATCCTGGATTGCTTAGAGATAGCGGACATATCGGCTTCCTGGGGCATGGTTCACCGGTACAATTCAGAAATATCAGGATTAAAGATTTAAGCAAGAAATAGACAGGGATAGGTTATGACTGAAGAAGTAAACAATTCAGCTCCAGATAATTCAAGAAGGAATTTCATTAAAACTACTGCACTTGCTGCAGCAGGATTTATGATCGTGCCTCGTCATGTTTTGGGGGGTAAGGGATTTTTGGCACCGAGCGATAGGCTGCAGGTTGCGGGTATTGGTGTAGGAGGTAAAGGCGAAAGTGATTTGACGGGTGTATTTAGTAGTGGTAAATCAGACATCGCATTCTTATGCGATGTGGATGACAGAAGGGCTGCCAATTCGGTAAAGCGGTTTCCGCAGGCAAAATATTACAAGGATTATCGTGAAATGCTGGATAAGGATGCTAAAAATATTGATGCTGTAGTGATATCTACTCCTGATCACAATCATGCGATGCAAGCCATGGCTGCTATGCAGTTGGGTAAGCATGTATACGTCCAGAAGCCATTGACACACGATATATATGAAGCAAGGGCATTGACCGAGGCTGCAAAGAAATATAAAGTAGTAACTCAAATGGGTAATCAGGGAGCTTCGGGAGAAGGAGTTCGGAAGCTGCAGGATTGGCTGGATGCGGGACTCATCGGAAAAGTACATACTGTTTATTGCTGGACAAACCGACCTGTATGGCCTCAGGGCATACAATGGCCTGCGACGGGAGGCAATATACCCCCTGAACTGGATTGGGATCTTTGGCTGGGTAGCGCACCTTATAAGCCTTATGTAGAGAAACTGGTTCCTTTTAACTGGAGAGGATGGTGGGACTATGGTACGGGAGCGATTGGAGATATGGGATGCCACCTGGTAGAACCTCCTTTCAGAATTCTTGGACTGGATACACCGGTTAGTGTGGAATGTAGTGTGGGAAGTGTATATGTGGATGAATTTAAAAGAGGGTATTTCCCGGAAAGTTGTCCGCCTTCCAGCCACGTGATCATGACTTTTGAAAAAACCAATAAAACCAAAGGCAATCTTCAGATGCACTGGATGGATGGGGGTATTAAGCCCGAGCGTCCAGAGGAGTTACTTCCAAATGAATCATTTGGCGACAATGGCACCTTATTTATTGGTACAAAAGGAAAGATGCTATGCGATACCTATGGTGCTAACCCAAGGTTGCTTCCGCTGACAAAAAATGCTTCTGACCGCACTAGGCCTAAAGCGAAGAGGGTACCTGGAGATGTCGAGGGGCATTATACACAATGGGCCGAGGCGGCTATTGCAGGTTACGGTAAAATAGAACTGAGTTCTCCGTTTGAAATAGCTGGCCCGCTTACTGAAACATTATTGATCGCTAATCTTGCTATTCGAGGAATAGATGTGCAGCGGCCAAATGCAAATGGAAAGGGAGTGAGCTATCCGGGAAGAGATATGAAATTACTTTGGGATAAGCAGAATCTGCGTGTAACCAATTTTGATGAAGTAAACCAATTTGTGAAACGCGAATACCGCCAGGGCTGGAGTCTCGGTGTTTAATCTGAAAATATGTCTTTAGAAAATAAAAACCTGAAGGTCCTTGTAGTGGGCTGTGGCAAT
The DNA here is from genome assembly GCF_005116445.1 of Pedobacter frigoris. GTDB lineage: Bacteria > Bacteroidota > Bacteroidia > Sphingobacteriales > Sphingobacteriaceae > Pedobacter > Pedobacter frigoris. Next base: position 278,182 of record NZ_SWBQ01000003.1, on the reverse strand, counting down.
ATGGGAGCATCCCACGCCATGGCTTATCATACATTGGAAGGTTTCGAAATTTGCGGGCTTGTTTCCACAGGTAATAGTAAGGTTGTTTTAAATGAAAAGCTGGGCGGAGGATATCCTCTATTCAGTGATTATTATGAAGCCCTTGCCGCAACAAAGCCGGATGCGGTATGTATCTCAACTTATCCGGATACCCATGAGGATTTCGCAGTGAAAGCCTTTGAAAACGGATGTCATGTTTTTATAGAAAAACCTTTGGCTGATACTGTTGAAGGTGCTCAGCGTGTAGCAGATGCGGCCGTTAAGGCAGGGAAAAAACTATTGGTAGGATATATCCTGCGCTATCATCCCTCTTGGGAAAAGTTTATCGAACTTTCACATGATATGGGTAAACCATTGGTAATGCGCATGAACCTGAATCAGCAAAGTCATGGTCCGAAATGGACTGTGCACCGTAACCTGATGAAGAGTCTGAGCCCAATTGTGGACTGTGCCGTACATTATATTGATGTGATGTGTCAGATGACGCGTTCTAAACCCATACAGGTAAATGCCATAGGCGCCAGGCTAACAGAAGATATCCCTGAATGGAACTATAATTACGGACAATTGCAGATCAGATTCGAAGACGGATCAGTAGGCTGGTACGAAGCCGGCTGGGGACCTATGGTTAGTGATAATGCATTTTTCATAAAAGATGTATTCGGCCCTAAAGGTGCTGTTTCCATTGTGGCTAAAAAAGCAGCTGCGGAAGGCAACTCGGACAACATAGACGCACATACCAAAACAGAATCTATAAAAGTTCATCATGCTGATCTGGATCAGCATGATGAGTTTACTAAAACTGATGACTGGATAGATTTGACAGACGAGCCCGATCACCAGGAATTATGTAATCGTGAACAGCGTTATTTCTTAAAAGCAATACAGAAAGATATAGACCTGAGTAACCCTACAGAAGATGCTATTAATAGCCTTAAGATCGCATTTGCATGTGATGAATCCGTAAAAACGGGTGCAGCAGTTATGTTGCAGGATTAATAATTAATGATTAAAAGAGATTATAAAATAAACGACATGATGAAAAAGCAATTATCTATTATTCTGCTCTTATGTACTTCAATTCTATTTTCCTGTCTGGCGCAGAAAAAATCAACAGGTAAGAAAGCTGATGTATTGAAAGTGATGTCATACAATGTGCATCACTGCAATCCTCCTGCAAAGCCCGGTGTAATAGATATTGATGCGATTGCTGCGGTAATTAATGAAGTTAAGCCTGATATAGTGGGCTTACAGGAAATCGATGTGAAAACAGGCCGTTCGGGTAAGGATATCAATCAGGCTCAGGAACTGGCAAAGAAAACAGGGATGAATTTCTTTTTTGGCAAGGCTATAGATCACGATGGAGGAGAATACGGAGTTGCATTGCTCTCAAAATATCCTGTTAGTGAAACCCAGGTCTATCACCTTACTTCACTGCCTGAAATTAAAGGAGAACCGAGGGTACTGATCACCGCAAAATTAACGCTCCCATCGGGAAGAGTGATCCGTTTTGGTAATACTCACCTTGATGCAGAAAGAGACCCGGCAAACAGAATGGCCCAGATTAAAGAGATTAATGCAATTGCAGAAAAGGAAGTGCTTCCTTTTGTAATTACGGGGGACTTTAATGCTTATCCTGAAAGTGACATCGTCAAGGAGATGGATGTGGTTTTTACAAGGACCTGTCAGACCTGCAAGCCTACCATACCTGCAGATAAGCCTTCAAGAAGCATAGATTTCATTGGGTATGGAAAAAAGCATTCCGTTATGGTCAGGGGACATGAAGTTATAGCAGCACCTGAAGCATCGGATCATTTGCCTGTAGCGGCTGTATTGGAGCTAAAGGCGGATTAATAAACAGTAACAGTGTAAATTATTTAACATTAGCGTTTTGTATCAAATAGCTGAAAATCTGTAGTGTTTGTTAACATTGATGTCTGGATGTGGAAAAAATGCCATTAGATTGTTTCATATTCATTTGGAGCAAATCCAATATTTACTAACTTTAGATCGTTATATCTAATAAATTTAAAATCTTAACGAAGAAAAACATGGAAAAATTCTCAAAATTGAAAGAACTAATCGCAGGCGTTGAAGCTGATGCTGACAAATTTTATAATTCAGGTAATGGTGCTGCTGGTACAAGAGTACGTAAAGCAATGCAGGATTTAAAAGGTCTGGCTCAGGAGATCCGTTCTGAGGTTACAGATAAAAAAAATGCTAAATAGTATTATTTTTGAGTCATATAGAAAGGCCGGCAATAATTTGTCGGCCTTTCTTGTTTTATACCCATTCATTTTATGCATTTATGAACCGGTTTGCTAAGTTGTTTGGAATAGCTTAAATTGTATAAGATACTGGAACAGTATTTGAAAAAAAGCTATTAAAAAATAAGACCATGAAAAAATTACTTTCACTCATTGCCATCTTCAGTCTTTGCTTAAACTTAAGTATGGCCCAAACAGTAGAAACTGCTGCGGCAAAAAAAGCGGCTACAGCTAAGGCTAAAAAAGAAGCAGCCAAAGCTAAGGCAGATGCAAAGAAAGCTGATAATGCTGCCAATACGACTAAAAAAGAGGTAACGGCCAAAGCAAAAAAGGATGCAGTAAAGGCTAAGACTACTGCAAAGGAGGTGACTACCTCTACAGTGAAATTGAAAAAAGACGGTACACCTGATAAAAGGTACACGTCTGTTAAAGAAGAAGTGAAACTTAAAAAAGATGGTACACCTGATAAACGCTTTATAAATAGTAGAGAAAAGGTAACAGAGTCGGTCAAAAAAACTACACCTCCTGCTTCTGTAGCTAAAGAAGTGAAAACTGTCAGAAAACAAGTTGACGCAGTTAATAAAGATTACAAGCCAACCGTAGACAGAGCAATGAAAGGTCCTGCTGGTGAAGTTATTTACACTGGTCCTCGTGGTGGTAAATATTACATCAATAAGAACGGAAATAAGACCTATGTAAGGAGAGAAGCTGAATAATCTTATGAATAGATTTTAAACAAGAAAGGCAACATATTAATGTTGCCTTTCTTGTTTAAATGCCTGCCCTTATACAAAAAAAGCTCCTAGTTTTCACTAGAAGCTTTTGCAGTACCCCGGAAGGGACTCGAACCCCTGACCCTCGGTTTAGAAAACCGACGCTCTATCCAGCTGAGCTACCGAGGCATTTCCCTTTCGGAGCGCCAAAGATATAAATTAGTGCGTATAAGCGCAAATCTTATTTGAGAATTTTATTTGAAGCTTTTTTGCTGATTTTAGACCTCAAAATCCTTAAATTTAAATCACAAGTTAAACCGTTAAAAATGAAAAGAATACAGGTCTTAATAGCGATGGTAGCCTGCCTGATTGGAGTTCCAATATTAGCAAAAGCGCAGGTAGTTAATAAAAATTACGATGAAAAATTAGCGAAAGAACTCAAGGCAGATGACTATGGAATGAAAAAATACGTTCTTGTTATTCTTAAAACAGGTAGCACAGGTACAATTTCCAAAACTACACAGGATAGCATCTTCAAAGGTCATATGGAAAATATCAACAGACTAGCTGCGGAAGGAAAATTAATTGTTGCAGGGCCATTGGGCAAGAATGAAATGAGCTACAGAGGGATTTTTATTTTTGACCTGGAGCAAATTGAAGAAGCTAGAAAACTTGTAGATACTGACCCGGTAATTAAAAGCAAAATAATGACTGCAGAGTATTTTCCATGGTATGGTTCAGCAGCATTAAAAGAAACCCTGAAGATCCATAGTAAAATAGAAAAGCAAAGCCATTAAATTGCTATTCTTTTTTGGGGAAACTGCGTAGTATGAGATAAAATGATGTGGAGGATGTAATCGTTGGAAGGATATGGCGTTAAAGCTGATTTTAGATCCTCAGTGCTACTAACGTCTGTCGATGGAGAGATGTACCCCATACCGTAAAACTTGCCCTCCTCAACTAAGAGACAGCTTTGCTCATCTTCCGTCCGTCCTTTATCAACCAATGCAAAAGAAGGAAGCATAGACTTCAAATGTTGCATCGCATATTTAACCCTGACATTGTAAGATGCTGCTGATTCTTTTCCTAAACATGCACCTGCACATCCCCCTTCAATATGAGCAGTACAGGAAGTTCTGTTTTTTTGAATAAAACAAAGCTTTTCGCATAATAAATGTTCCTTTATGAGCAATTTTAATAAATTATGTCCTTCGAGAATAGTATCAAAGCTATAAAGGGGTTGGGGATGAGTTTTGTGTTTATCAATGCCTAATCTAACATAACCCTTTTGGTTTTCAAACGCATACAGGGCATATTTTTGCTGGTAACGTTTTAAAGCACGGTTGTTTTCTGGCCAGAGCCTTTTAATTTCCGCTGCTTCTAGAATAAAAGCCATTAACTCGGTGCCGCAAATTTCAAAGTCAATACTAAAAATATCTTTCAGGAAATTTTGACGCTGCTTACTAATGTTATTCCCTGTAAAATGAGAGCAAACCCTTTTTTTAATTGACTTTGCCTTACCTATGTAAATAACTTTCCCTTTTTGATCCTTAAAGTAGTAGACCCCGGGACTTAAAGGCAGTTTTTCTACCTCAGATTTGGATAAGTTAGGGGGCAATGCCTGTTCTTTAGAACCCTTACTTAAAGATTTTGCAATTAGTCCTTCCTCATCTGAATTTAATAAGATCTTCAATAAAATAGCCGTAGCGGCAGCATCTCCGCCCGCGCGGTGCCTGTTGTTTATTTTAATGTTTAAAGCATCACATAGTTTACCAAGGCTGTACGAAACATGGCCAGGCAATAATTTTCTGCTCAATCTGACTGTGCATAGTTTTTTGCATTGTAGTTCAAATCCGCATTGTGACAATTCATGTCTGATAAAAGAAAAGTCAAAATTTACATTATGAGCGACAAATATTTTATCATGCAACAAATCATATATTTCAGAAGCTATCTGATCGAAAGTAGGTGAGCTCGATGTCATCTCATTGTTAATGCCTGTCAATGCCTCAATGTAAGACGGGATCTCCTGTTCGGGATTAATTAATGTTTCGAAAGTCTGGATTATAGATTCACCATCATGAACCAAAATGGAGATCTCAGTAATTTTATTTCCTGATGCAAAGCCACCGGTCGTTTCTATATCTACTACTGCGTACAACATGAATCTGTATTTTGAAATAATATTCTGTAAATATGCTAATAAAATTAGTAAAATACATGCGTAACTTATAATGATTTTTAAGGGTACGCAATATGTTTTAAATGTATTGGCATGTTAATCGCATATATTGTATAAATATAAAACGATATGCCCAGGAAAATATTAGCAGTGGATGACGATAATGATATAGTTGATATTATCAAGATTATATTGGAAGATGAAGGCTATGAGGTTTCTACATTAACAAACGGTAAAAATGTATTTAATGTGATTTCTTCATTAAGACCCGATCTGATATTATTGGACGTAATGTTGGGGGGTATGGATGGAAGAGATATTTGCAGGGCGATTAAAGAGCATGTAACATTTAGAAATATTCCTGTATTAATGATTTCCGCGAGCCATAATTTGCAGGGGCTTTTGAAACTCCCCGGTTCGCCGAATGACTTTCTTTCAAAACCTTTTGATATTGACAGCCTGGTGAAAAAGGTAAAAGCACAGTTTGCTGCTTAACTAAAACTGTACTAATTAGTGTATGTTATAGTACTAAATATCAGATAATAAAATCCGGTCTTTTTCTTGTATTTAAGTAGTTTCTATCTTTATTGGGTTGGTGAGAATTTTGTGAATAGGGCACTTATCCGCAATTTGCATCAAACGTTCACGTTCTTCTGTACTGATCGTACCGAGTAATTCAATTTTTCTGGTGATTACAGTTTCCTTGTTCATGTCTTTTTCATCACAAATGGCCAGGGATATTTTAATGCCATCCAACGCATAACCTTTGCGATCTGCATACATTCTTATGGTAATGGCAGTACAGCTCCCCAAACTGGCCAGTAGCAAAGCACCAGGATTCATGCCTTCATCTGAACCACCAATGGACTCTGGTTCATCGGCATAAATGAAATGCCCTCCAGCATAGATTTTTGTTTTGTATTGTGAGCGATCTAGTTCGGTAATTGCAGTGATTTGACTTGTCGACATAGGTGATTTTTTATAAAGCTACAATATATAAACGTTTGATGAATTTTTGTTTAAGATTAAAGGTGTAATGAGAGATTTAATAATGAATCGATAACAATAATATATCAGTTATTTAAAACAGCGGAAACTTTTTATATCGAGATTTGTTATCACAATAACTAACCAGGTATCAATATGTTAAGTAATTATCTCAACTTTCAATTCGACGTGCAGGGAAAACCTGTAAATGGGTTCTGTATGCAAATACAAGATGATTTTCATGAGACGTATGCAGTGATATTAGACGGATACCATTCTTTTTGTGTCTGGCTGGATTCGTCGTCAACCTGGAGGTTTTCAAGGCATACCAGCGTAGAGCCAGGTATTCTTGACCAGATTATCAGCAAACTCAGCACAACTAAGGAAAATTAACTTTTATCCAAAGAACATATAACAAAGACCTATAGCTGTACATACCCCCACTAAGTCAGCCAACAACATAGCTCCAATAGCATAGCGCGTATTTTTGATGCTCACTGCACCAAAATAAACAGCAACCACGTAGAAAGTGGTGTCTGAAGCCCCCTGGAATATTCCTGAAAGCCTGCTTGCAAAAGAATCAGGTCCGTAAGTTTCCATTGTACTTACCATCATTCCGCGTGCGGCACCACCACTCAATGGGCGGATCAACGCGGTAGGCAATCCTTCAACAAACCTGGTATCTGCACCTAAAAATGCAAAGCCACTTTTTATTGCACCAATCACTACATCAAATGTCCCGCTTGTGCGAAGCAGTGAGATGGCAACGAGCATGCCTACAAGGTAAGGCACAATCTTAATCGCTGTATCAAAACCATTCTTTGCGCCATCAATAAAAGCGTCAAAAACATCTATTTTTTTATATAGTCCACCTAAAATAATCAGGAGGATGACCAGCAGTATAAGTCCATTGCTAAGCATTCCTGAGAATGATTTGATGCCATCTGCATTCAAAGAAACAATATAAAGCACCAGCAGCGCTATTACAAACGAAATGCTCAATACCCATATGATGATCACCGGTTGAAGGATGTTTATCTTTTGTTTAAATGAAACAATAAGCATTGCTGCAATGGTTCCGACAAATGTCACAATCAAACATGGAATGAATATATCTGTAGGATTTGATGCATTCTGTGAAGCGCGGATTGCAATTACACTGACAGGGATCAGATTGAGGCCCGCTGCGTGTAAACATAAAAACATAATCTGGGCATTTGAGGCAACGTCTTTACTTGGATTAAGTTCCTGTAAACTTTCCATAGCCTTTAATCCAAAGGGGGTAGCAGCATTATCCAGACCTAATAAATTGGCTGAGAAATTCATGATCATATGACCCATTGATGGATGTCCTTTTGGGATATCAGGGAAAAGTTTTGAAAAGAATGGCCCCACGATTCTGGACAACAAACGAATACCGCCAGCTCTTTCGGCAATGCTCATGAGCCCCATAAAGAAAGCTAAAATACCAATCAGCTTTAAACAAAGTTCAACAGCAACCCAGCAGGTTTGAATAACGCCGTCCAATTTTAAAGGGTTTGCTGCATCATCAGCCTTACCGATCACCATCCAATTGAAAATATCACTTTGTCCGAAAAAGAAACACTTTATGCTGGCAACGACAATTGCTACGATAATAAAAGCCGACCAGATTCTACTTAATGCCATTTGGTTGATTTAGTTTTAGGCTGTTAAAGTAATGTTTTTTAATAATATTTCCTTGTTGCTTTACACGATGGCATTATGGTTTTTCATCGGTGAGTTCAAATCCCCATGTTTTACCTTTTTCAGTGGCAGGTATTCCGGTAACCATCCATATAGGTGCTTTTGCACCTTTAAGATAGTAATCAAAGAATTGCTGCTCGCGAATCTGAATATCCTTCCTGTTTTGTCGCTGAACCAGATTATGTGCTTCATTGTTATAATTTAACATCCACACAGGTTTGCCAAGTCTTCTCAGTCCTGTAAACATTTCTATACCCTGATACCATGGCACTGCACCATCGGCATCATTTGCCATGATCACCACAGGGGTATTTACTTTGGGCAGTGCGAACAATGGAGAGTTCTCTATATAAAGTTCAGGTTTTTCCCATAAAGTAGCCCCAATTCTGCTTTGGGTTTTCTCGTACTGGAACTGTCTGTTCATACCGCTTTCCCATCTTATGCCTCCATATGCCGAAGTCATATTGACTACCGGTGCACCTGCCCATGCTGCCGCATACATATTGGTTCTGGTGATCAGATGTGCAACCTGATAGCCACCCCAGCTTTGTCCCTGTATTCCAATCTTGGTTCCATCTATCCAGGAGTTTTTCTTAAGTGATTCTACACCTGAATTGATGAATTCTTCAGCAGATTTTCCCGGATATCCTTTCTCATAGCTGATATCCGGAGCAAAAACAAGATAGCCGTTGCTTACAAAATATGGAATGTTCAAACGTGATGGAGTAGGGGCCGGGGCCTGGTAAGTATATAACCCATCTGATAGTTTTTCATAGAAATAGACGATCATAGGATACTTTTTAGCAGGATCAAAATTCTCCGGTTTATAAAGAATTCCCTGTGACTTATATCCTTTAGGTGTACTCCAGGTTACCAGTTCAGAAGTTCCCCAATTATAACTCTGTTGTTGTGGATTTGTATTGCTTAATTTAGTTTCTGTTTTCAGGTCAACTGAAATATATACATCAGGGGAGGCGATGTAGCTGCCTTTGTCGAAGATGTAACGTTCTGCATCTTTTGCTTTAACCAAGCCAGAGTATTTAACTTTCCCCATCACAACCAGCTCAGGACTTTTGGAATCTCCGATGTGGGTCTTATAGAAACCGCTTTCCTTAGTGGCATTGTTGAGGGCATCCAGCCAGATCAACTCTTTTTTTGACAAAAAGCGACTTTCTGGATCTGTTTTTTCATAGCGGAAAGTAATCGTGCTTTGTCTGCCGTAACCATTAGTGATGTTTTTTGGAGCTCCTTTTCCATCTGGATTGAATTCCCAGATGTCATACCTATCGTAAATCAGCACAGACTTATCCTCCTCAGTCCAGGCTGCTATTCCATAAGGTGACGGTTCATCTGGCACATCGTTTTCTTCATCTACAAACTTAACATTGAGCCCGGTATTTAATTGGGTTACTTTCGCAGTAAGGATATTGTAAGTAAACCAGTATCCTGATTTTTTATCAAAATAGATGATATATTTTCCGGCGGGAGAGCTAAAAGCCATTCCGGAAAGACCTTCGATAATTTTCTTCTTAGCGCCGTTCTTAGTATCAACTAAATAGAAATCCCTGATAGAATTACCAGTCCACTGAGACTGAACGCGGTTATTAAAATCTGTAGAGGCTAAAACCAAATTGGAATTCCCTTCATCTATTATTGTTGCATCCGGTAGTTTTTCATCTGTTAACCGAACGATTTTTACGTCACTATTAAAAATCTCTATGGAAGAAAGATAAGTTCTCTTAGACTCACGATCTGCATTCTTCAATTGCATTGGCTGCAGGTAATCATCTTTATAACTCCATACATCCAGTTTCGCATTTTCAAAATCTATAAGGGTGGTATCTTTTGGCTTTTTTATAGGAGCAAGGCCAAAGAATAATTTATTGCCATCTTTACTGAATGTGAGTTTTCCATCAGGACTAACAGCCCATTTTGCAGGTAGCCCTGGAATGTCATTGTCTACCAGAATTTGCGCAGTATCCAGCGACAGTGAATTATAATAAACAAAATAGTCTTTTATTTCCTGTTTCTCAGGGCTTCTTTCGCCAAGAAATGCTAATGATTCACTTTCCTCATCAAATGTAAAACCTTTAAATGTTCCCTTACCATTTACAAGAGTCTTTATAGTGCCCTTTTCAGTATTTAATAAGAATACTCCGGCCTGGACAGCCTTATCTTTTTTAGCGCCCGTACAGGCAAATGCCAGCTGCTTTCCATCTTTACTGAAAATGTACTCACTTACATATTTAAATGTCCTTTCAGTTCCGGTAGTCAGATTTCTAAAGATAAGGTCGGTACCTTCCTGTTTAGCGGAGCTGGTCTCATCTTCGGCGAAAAAGATATCACTGTCCTTTTTGGGCTCTGCCGGGTTTCCAGTTGAAGGTTTTTTTGTAGTATCAACTGGCTTGTCCAACTGATAAGCCAGTATAGCAATGCCGTTTTCAGGCATTTTAAATGATTTTACCCTAGCCATTTTAACTACAGTCATACTAGTCAGATTGGCTATGCCAAGAGAATCCTTTGTCATCTCATCCGGTTTTTTCTTTTTAATTTTAGCCTGACGGATTGTGGCATAAAAAGGTTTAATGCTGAAAACGGCAAATTTTGAATCTGGACTAAACTGAACATTTTCTGCTCTGTTTACTTTAATCTTTGCTCCGGAAGTTAAATTGTTTAAATACAATGTGCCATCACCCTCTTGCTGACTTATACCATGGCCTGCCCAGACTCCGTTATTAGAAAGTTTTTTTGATGCTATTGATTCCCAGCTATCATATACGGTATGGTTCAGCGGTTTTTTCTGAGCAAAAGTTAAACTCGCAACTAATAAAAGGGTAAGCGTAAAATATTTGTGCATAACTATAAAAATGTTTTGGTTTAGTTTTATCCCGAAGCTTAAAAATTGTAAAATTTTAAGACATATTTATAATGTACGCCAAATTTTACATAATTAAAACCTATTAGCAGGATTGCATAAAAAAAGGAAGCACTGTTGATGCTTCCTTTTGTAGATTATAATAAGTCTATTGACTATTTCTTTTTTTGCTGTATTTGAGCCTGTTGTTGCTGACGCATATAGTCTTCTAACTTGGCACTAAATCCAGATTTCTTTTTCTTTTCTACTGGCTTTGCTTTATTCTCTTGTAAGGTTTTGTGAATTTTATCATCATCAACCATTGATTTGATCAGGAACTGCTGAGCAAATGTAAGCATGTTTGCCAGGAAGTAGTAATAGTTCAATCCTGAAGGGTAGCTATTCAAAACACCTAAGAATACGATTGGCATGATGTATCCAATGTATTTCATCTGCCCGCTTGCACCAGAGATCTGGTTGTTAAAGTAAGTGTATATTAATGTTGAAATGGTCATCAACACACACATTAAACTTAAGTGGTCACCGATAAAAGGAATAGTAAAACCAAACTTGATGAAGTCGTCATAAGTCGAGAGATCCTTCATCCACAGGAAGCTTTCACCTCTTAATTCAAATAGATTTGGAAAGAAGAAGAAGAAAGCCATTACAAATGGCAATTGCAATAACATAGGTAGACAACCTCCTAAAGGATTTACGCCGACCTGCTTATACAGTTTTAAATATTCCTGTTGTAATAAAGTCGGATTGTCTTCACCAACCTTGGCTTTAATCACATCCATCTCAGGCTTCAAAATTCTCATTTTTGCCATAGAAAGGTATGATTTATAGGTAAGTGGAGACATGGCCACTTTAAGCATTATGGTTAAGACCAGGATGATCAGACCATAATTCCATCCGAATCCTTCAAGGAAGTTAAATACAGGTAATACAATGAATCTGTTGATGTATTTCAACGGCCAGTATCCCATATCTACCTGCTTTTCTATTTCATGGCCCTGAGCTTTCAACGTAGAAAACTTATTGGTTCCGAAATAGAATTTCATGGCATAGTTTTGCGCAGAAAGCTGGTTGAAGGCCAATTGCATATTCGCACCGTACCATTTTATCTTGCCAGGCTCGGTACTCACTTTCACTTCCAGATCGCCTTTTTCAAAAGGAATTGCAGGAATAAGGACAGCAGAGAAGAAGTGTTGTTTGAATGAGAACCATTCAATTTTTCCTTCTTTCAGATCTTCTTTCACATCTTTTGCAACATTCAGGTAATCAGGATTTTCATTTAAATATTTGTAATATGGTGCTGAATGTTCCTGTTCCTTCTTGCCAGATTTCTCTTGTTCAAGTAAAGTAGCTTCCCAGTTTAAGGTGATGGTATTTCCCTGAACAATCTGATTTAACCCATTTAAATTGATATTGAAATCAACGTTACTGGTATTTGGCTTTAAGTCATAAAGGTATTCAATATATTTATCGCCGGAGTAATTGGCTTTCATGCTAATGCTGCTGCCATTTTTAACTGCCGTAAAATAAAGATCATTGGTGTTTACTATTTTTCCGCCGATATTCAGATTCAAGCCAAATTTATTCTCATTGCCATCGAATAGAATAACAGGCTTTCCATCATATGTTTTTTGTCCCTTAACCTGAACAGATAAGATCTTACCGCCTTTATTTGTAAGGGTCAATTTCAACAGTTCATTTTCTAAAACTGAAGTTTGATTAGTTCCATTGATATTGCCGCCAAATGGGCCTTTCAAAGCTGAAGAATCTACTGTAGATGCTGTAGCTGTAGCAGCAGGTGCAGGAATGGCCGGCTTATTTGCAGTCGCCTTTTTTATTGAATCAGCAGCAATTCTTTCGTTTTCTTTTTTAATTTCTGCCTCACTTGGCTTGAAAAAGTAAAAAGAACCTGCCAGAACGATCATGATCAGGAATAATCCTGTAAACGTATTTCTATCCATTATTGTTAATTAAACGCGTATTATTTTATTTTCTTCTTCGCAAACTCCATCGCAGCGGCGACAAATTTAACAAAAAGTGGGTGAGGATTAGCAACTGTTGATTTTAATTCCGGGTGAAATTGCCCCCCAACAAAGAAAGGATGATTTTTAAGCTCCACAATTTCAACCAATCCGCTTTCAGGATTTACACCGGAAGCGATCATCCCAGCTTCTTCATATTGCTGTAAGTAGGCATTGTTGAATTCGTAACGATGTCTGTGACGTTCAGTAATGTGTGCTTTTCCATAGGCTGCAAAAGCTTTGGTTCCTTTTTTAAGGTCACATGGATAAGATCCCAAACGCATGGTACCACCTTTATTGGTGATGCTTTTCTGATCTTCCATCATATTGATTACCGGATGTTCAGTTTCTTCATTAATTTCAGTAGTATTGGCATTTTTTAATCCCAATACGTTTCTGCCATACTCAATTACAGAACACTGCATTCCTAAACAGATGCCGAAGAACGGAACATTATTTTCGCGAACATATTTAATGGCATCGATCTTTCCTTCAATACCACGGCTTCCAAAACCAGGAGCTACCAATAAGCCGTCCAGATGGCCCAGCTTCTCTTTCACATTTTCAGGATATACCTCTTCAGAGTGAATGTACTGTACACGTACTTTACACTCATTTTTTGCTCCTGCATGAACAAAAGATTCTGTAATAGATTTATAGGCATCAGGAAGCTCTACATATTTACCTACAACACCTATAGTTACCTCAGCAGTTGGGTTTTTTAAACGACCTAGAAAGTCTTTCCAACTTTCCATATCTGGCTCATTTTTTTGAGCCAGCTTCAACTTACTCAATACTGTCTTGTCCAGCTGCTCTTTCATCATCAACAGAGGAACCGAATAGATAGAAGAGGCATCGATAGATTCAATAACGGCATTTACATTTACATTACAGAACAATGCAATTTTCTTACGGATATCCTGGTTAATGTGGTGTTCGGTACGACAAACCAAAATATCTGGTTGTATACCATATTCTAATAAAGCTTTTACAGAGTGCTGTGTAGGCTTTGTTTTTAGTTCACCTGCCGCTGCAAGATAAGGTACAAGGGTTAAGTGAATTACAATCGCATTGTTTGCACCTTCTTCCCATTTGAATTGACGTACAGCTTCAATAAAAGGCAAAGACTCAATATCACCTACAGTTCCACCCAATTCAGTGATTACGATATCATATTTACCGCTTTCACCCAAAATACGCATGTTTCTTTTGATCTCATCTGTGATGTGAGGTACTACCTGAACAGTTTTACCCAGATATTCACCTTGTCTTTCTTTATTGATGACATTCTGGTAAATACGACCTGTTGTAATGTTATTTGCCTGTGAAGTTGGAACATTCAGAAAACGCTCATAATGACCAAGATCAAGGTCTGTTTCAGCACCATCTTCTGTAACGAAGCATTCGCCATGCTCGTAAGGGTTTAAGGTTCCCGGATCAATATTGATGTAAGGGTCGAACTTTTGGATGGTTACACTGTAGCCGCGTGCTTGTAATAACTTGGCTAATGAAGCGGAGATGATGCCCTTTCCTAAAGAGGAAGTAACACCGCCCGTAACAAAAATATACTTAGTCATGTTTGTGAGTTTCTGATATAAAAGCAGTTTTTATGCTGCTATTATTGTTTTTGTACGGGATACAAAGTTAGCAAATAAAACTGAAGCGTGATGGCTATTTTTTGAAATAATAACCAAAAGAAAAACTGCGCTCTAAGGCGCTAAAAGTTAAAATGTTAGAGTAAAAACCCGTACAGTTGTTTTTTGATGTCTTCTGGTTTTTGCTTTTTATCGCCGCTGTAACGACCAAAAATCTCGATGATTTTTTTCATTTCCTTCTCTGTGTCCGCCTTTTTTGCTTTCGGTTCCACGATTTCCGCATCAGAAGTTAGAAAGGCATCTACCTTGGTTGCAAACCATGTAGTATTGTATCTCGGAATAGCAAGCCCAAGGATCATTCCCGGTAAGCCACTAAAGCCTTCAGGTCCTCCTTTTAGTAGAATTTCATCTGTATAAAAGGCCACAACATAAACAGTGTCATTAATTCTCCCAATTGCCTTTCTGCATTCATATCCTGCAATTGTTCGCACATCATGCATAATTTTCCAGTCTAAAACTGGTATCGTATCATGAAGCAGATAGTCCTCTCCAAAATAGTTCTTCTTCATCAGCCTTTTTGATTTGCTATAATCTGCATAAAGCTCATTAGACGCTTCAGAATTAAACATGAACATCATTCCGGTATTCTCTGTTTCCTTTTTTTTAGGTTTATAAAGAGAGGTGCTCTGATTGAAATAAAGCTCCCATGAACTGACATTATACTTTTGCATCCTTTCTTTGGCTTCGTCAGGAATATCAATATCCGCCAGGCTCCTTTGTACATTGACTTTCTTTTCAAAATTAATCTTCCCATTAGGAATAAATACCTGCTGAGCTCGGACACTCGAAAATATCAGACCCAGAAAAAACAAAATAACAGATGTTTGTTTCATTCTATTTAATTGATTTTGTACTAAAATTACCACTTAAATTCCAATTAATACCAAGTAATGCATATCTCGGAATGTAGCTGTAAGTATTTTCACTGATCACATTTCCGCCAACATACCTGTCATATCCTATTTTCTGATTAAGAATATCTGTAACTGTTAATTTTATTTCCAGCGATTCGCTTTTCAATAGTTTTGTAGACAGGTAACAGTTCCATATCGCTATATCGAGGTCCTTATCAAATGAAGCATTAGCTGGTCTGTACGACAGTGAAATGGTTGAATTGAATTCAAAGTGATAGGGCAGTTGCATGGTTCCTGAAAACTCATGATTATGACTTAAGCTTTTTCCGTCATTAATTCCTCCAATGGATGAAGATCCATACATGAAATTAGCGGAGGGGGAGTAGCTCAGATCCAGCTTCGGAGTGTAATAGCTAAATGAACTTCTTAGGTTGTATTGATTGTTCCTCGTTTTATTTGTCGTGAAATTTATAATAGATAACCTGTTTGAGGTGTTAAAGCCTACATCAACACCCAGCCTGAAATTTAATTTGGTAAAGCCCTTGGAGTAGCCAAGATTCCCGGATAAAGAATTGATGCCGTTGAGATTTGTATAACTTGAAATTCTTTTATTAAACTCATCTACAATTTCTGTGTTGACTATGCCATTGGTTGTAAAGCCATAATTAATGCCGCCAGATATATATTCCTCTGATTTAAACTGAAAACCACTATAATACAGCGAGAAGTTATTGGTAAAAGAAGGTCTGAGCGCAGAATTACCAATGATTTGAAGCAATGGGTTGTTCAATTGCCGTACCGGTTGCAACTGATCCATACTTGGCTGCTGCATGTAGCCGTTGTAGTTTAAAGACAGGCTTTTATTTCCACCCATTCTATAATTTATATTTGTACTTGGAGCAAGGTTCAGGTATTTCCTGTTAAAATCATTCTTGCGATCCAGATCTTTTAATTCAAACCTGGTACGTGTAGCTTCCATCCCGGTAGATATCGAAAACTTATTTACCCGGTATTGCATGACCATTCGCCCAACATTAGAAAAGTTAATGAATTTAAAGTTGTTGCTCAACGAGTCGATTTTTTTGATCACATCATCAGATACCAGGAGATAACTGTTAGACGAAATTGTTTTAAAGCTATAGGAAGCTTCCATGGCCCAGTTTTTTGATATTGGTTCCGTATAATTAATTCTTGCCCCAATGGAATTTTTACTGCTGGAATTGTCTTTGTTCAGATTGATTTTTTCCGTACGGTTCAAATTTCCACCATCGTCATAATATCTTGTGGTATTGATACTCTGTTCTATACTGCTGTTGTTCTGGCTTTCCGGCTGGATGTCAACGGATAATGTACGTCCTTTTTTCTCAAACCGTTTAGACCAGTTGATGTTTCCATTAAATCCTTCCCCTTTTCCATTGCCTGTATTTGCCTGATTATTCTGACTGATAAAAAAGCCATTTTCCGTACGTGTATCTGTATATCCGATTGAATTATTGTTATTTCTGCTGTTTTTTGCACCAAAGGCTACTCTTAATGTTGTCAACGAATCTATAGTGAAGTTGTACCCGGCTTTTATATTCTCTCCGGCAGTTTTTGTATCGGTTTGATTATTTCCTGAACTGATGAATACATTTCCATTTGGCAAGAGTTCTGTAGAATGTGAGGTTTCCCGGTTGTAGCTTTTATAATCAAAACCCTTGGTATTCAGTTTTATACCCATTTTGTTTTTATAAAATTTATCTGAGAAATGTGCCCCGATATTTAAATTGTTAGGTAATCCTGACCCACCTGAGTAATAATCGTCATCATCTTCCATGCCTGTGGAATACATAATAGAACTGCCGTCATCACCAACCTGGATAACGTCATAATCCTCACCCTTTAATTTTCTCATGGAATTGCTGATTTTCGACTGGTTGTCCAGATTTGATGAAGTCCCAAATACAGCTGCTTTGAGTTTGCTTTTGAAGATTCCAAACATACCTCCATAATCTCTGAACTGATTTGTACCTGCGTTTGCATCAAGTGTGCTGATATAGCCATTTTTGGCATTTTCCTTTAACTTGATGTTAATCGTTTTGTTTTTTATCCCATCATCAATGCCAGTAAGCTCGGCATTTTTACTTTTTTTATCATAAACCTGTATTTCATCTACTGCATTTGCTTTTAGATATTTTGTTGCGAGAAGGGGGTCGTCACCGAAAAACTCGTCGCCATCTACAAGCACCGTTTCTACTTTTTTTCCTTGCGCTTTTATGCTTCCGTCTGGATTAATAACTATACCCGGTAATCGCTTTAAAAGTTCCTGCACATTGGCATTAGAGCGTACGGCAAAACTATCTGCCTGAAATATAAGTGTATCTCCTTTCATTCTTACTGCACGCTTTGTGGCTTGTATGACTACCTCGTTTAAAAGCTTGGATTTTAGATCCATGCTGATTTTTCCAAGATTTAATGAGGAGGTGTCGGACAGGCTTATAGTGGTTATATAGTCCGCCATTTTGGGATAGGTTACCAATAATGTATAGCTACCTCGGTTGATGTTATTGAACACAAATTTACCTGTCGCATCCGTTCTCACTGTTTTAACCAAAATTGAATCAGATGATCTGATCAGTAAAACAGAACAGTTTAGCAGTCCCTTTGTTTCCACGGAATCTGTTACTACCCCCCGAATATTAGCTTTTTGGGCATATAGACTATGAAAAGCTAACGTAAGAAGCAGTACCAGTAAAAAGCTTTTTAGCATAAAAAAATATGATTTTGAGGCGTATGGAAAACGAAAATACTCTTTTTAATGATCTTTTAGAAATAGAAAAAATAATACAAAAAAAAGCCCGGAAATTCCGGGCTCTTCATTAAAGTATATTTGGTTAGAATATTTCAGGTTGATTTATGAATAGTAATTACGTGGTTCGTTTTCTTTCATTATATAAACATAATACTAAATTTAAAATAATCATAATATTATTTCAATTTTTTTGAACAAAGATTGCATAATGTGCGCTGGTTAAGAAAAAACAGTGTTTTTTGTAAGGATGTTATTTTTTTGCCTGACTCGTGATTTTACAGCAATTGTAATAGGTCTTAACTTTTTTATCCTTTGCGGACCAGCCAATGTACATCTTGTTTTCCTTGCCTAATCTATAGATAAAGCCATTCAACTGGCTTTTTTTTAGCTCCTCATAAAACCCTTTATCTGGTACATATTGATCTGGAACTTCATTTTCCATAATAGCAGGTTCCATAAAGTTTTCTTCATCAAAAAAACGATCCAGTTCCTCATTCAAAAACTTGGCCTGATTCTTTTTCTTTTTAAGGTCTATCGTAGCGTCGTAATTTTTAAATAAATCATCAGCTTTAATGGCTTCTTCATAAACAAGGTTTCCTTCAAAAGAAGTAATAGTAAAAATGAGCTTTGTTTCTTTAGACGAATTTACATCAAGTTTCACTTTAAACGTGTCAGATTTTAATGAATCACTAAAGGGCCTGGTTATGGTTTTTTCAATGTTACTAACGTTTTCAGTACCTGGGCTATTAGAGGAATTGCATGATGCAAAAAGGCAAATGAGCAACAATGAATAGATGAAAATATGTTTCATATTAAACATTTATTTTATTCAGGTCTTCAGGCGTGTCAATTGATATTGTTTCGATATCTGTGATCTTGGTTTGAATGCTGTAACCGTTCTCTATCCATCGCAGCTGCTCCAGGCTTTCAGCTGTTTCCAACGAAGAAGGAGGTAGCTTCGTAATCTCAAGCAGAGCAGAGCAGGTATATCCATAGATGCCTATATGTTTATAAAACTGACGCTTATCCATCCACTGACCGGCTTCAGTACCTCTTATATAGGGGATGGTCTGCCTGCTGAAGTAGATTGCCTGCTGACTGGCGTTAACTACAACTTTTGGAATATTTACATTGAACAGATCTTCTTCTGTTGTGATCTTTTTAATCAAGGTGGCCAGTTTCACATCTTTATTGCGGAAGCATGAAATTAACAATTCTATCTGGAGTGGGTCAATGTACGGTTCATCTCCCTGGATATTAATAACAGCATCAAATCCTGAAATAGCTGCGATCACCTCTGCACAACGATCCGTACCACTTAAATGGGCATCAGATGTAATGATGAAATTCCCGCCAAAGTTTTTAACCTCATCTGCAATGCGGTCATCGTCCGTCGCCACTATCACTTCCGTAAGCCCATGAGCTTTTTTTGCCTGCTCATAAACTCTCTGGATCATGCTTTTGCCATCAATTTGCACCAATGGCTTTCCTGGGAAACGTGTTGAAGCATATCTGGCTGGTATGATCCCTAGAATTTTCATTTTAAAACAGACCGTTTATTTCTGCTTCGATTGATTGTATAATTGTTCCCAGGTCCTCAGGGTTGTTGGTGAAATCCAACCTGTCCTTATCCAATATCAATAACTTACCGAGTTTATAGTTTTTTATCCAGTCTTCATATTTTTCGTTCAGCTTGGATAGGTAATCGATGCGAATACTTGCTTCATATTCACGCCCTCTGCGCTGTATATTGTTTACAAGCGTGGGCACTGAAGCCCTCAGGTAAACCAGCAAATCCGGCGGTTTAATGAAAGAGGTAACGTTTTCAAAAATTGATTTATAGTTTTGATGATCCCTGGTCGTCATCAGGCCCATTTCATGGAGGTTATCAGCAAAGATGTGCGCATCTTCATAGATTGTACGGTCCTGTATCACATTTCTGTTGAAATTCTGGATGTCTACAATTTGCTGAAAGCGGCTGTTCAGGAAGTAGATCTGAAGATTAAAGCTCCATCTCTTCATATCGCTATAGAAATCTTCCAGATAAGGGTTATTGTCTACAGCTTCGTAGAGGGCTTCCCATCCGTAATTTTTTGCCAGCAACCCTGTTAAAGTTGTCTTTCCTGCACCAATATTCCCAACTATAGCTATATGCATGTTATTAAAATGATTTAAACCCGATTAGTGATCTTACTTCTTTAATTGTTTTTTGTGCACTTTCTCTTGCTTTTAAGGCACCGTGTAGAGCCACCTGACGCAAATATGAGCTGTCTTTAGAAAGCTCCTCTATACGCTCGCGGATAGGTGAGTTAAATACAATCATATCCTCGGCAAGTTGTTTTTTGAAGTCACCATAACGGATCGCCATTTTATTATAAAGTTCATCAAAATGCGTTAACGTATCTGGTGTAGAAACAATTTTCATGAGGTCAAACAAGTTTTGAATTGCTTCTGGCTTAGCCTGATTTTCTTCAGTTGGCCCCCCATCAGTCACTGCTCTAGATAATTTTTTACGGATGATATCCGGACTATCTGCTAAATAAATGCAGTTTCCATCACCGCTGGATTTACTCATTTTTCCTTTTCCATCCAAACCGGGAACCTTTACTAGATTCTCGGCATAATTAAAAGCAAAAGGCTCAGGGAAATATTCTGAATTGTAAAGCCTGTTAAAACGATTTCCAAATGTACGGGTCATCTCCAGATGTTGCTCCTGGTCTTTTCCAACCGGCACCTTAGTAGCCCTGTGTATCAGGATATCAGCCGCCATAAGGGTAGGGTAGGTCAATAAACCCGCATTTACATTGTCGGGTTGTGCCCTCACTTTATCTTTAAAAGAAGTACTGCGTTCCAGCTCGCCCATATAAGCGTTCATATTCAGGTAAAGATACAATTCCGCAACTTCAGGGACATCAGATTGTACATAGATGGTTGATTTTTCCGGATCAATTCCGCAGGCAAGATATTCAACCAATACATGTCTTACATATCCATGCAGATCCTGGGGAGTCGGATGAGTAGTCAGGGAGTGCAGATCTGCAATAAAAAAATAGCAATTATAATCATGCTGCATTTTTACAAAATTGGTTACTGCACCAAAATAATTACCTAAATGTAATTGTCCTGTAGGACGTATACCACTAACTACCGTTTCTTTCATCTTATTTTAATTAAAACTGAAAAATCAATTGTGATTTTATTGGCCCGAAAATAATAAAAAACAATCCATTTCGTACATAGCTACCTATTTTTTATGAATTTCATGCACAATACTTAAATAACTTTATCTAAGTTTGGATTTGATGATTACTCTCTTAAGGCACGTACACCGCTTATATTCTGTATTGATTATTCTGGTATTCTCTATACTTTTTTATCCGTTCTATTATTATGCATCCAGAAAACCAGAGCGGTATCTCTTATTGAACAGGTTTCGTAAACTAAACAGTCATATATGCAGCTTTCTGATAGGAGTCTATTACAGGTTCGATTTTGAAGTCCCTCTGGAAAAGGGCAAGACGTATATTTACTGTGCCAATCATACTTCCAATCTTGACATCATGATCCTTTGTATCCTTGCAAAAGGCAGGTTTCATTTCATGGGAAAGCAGGAGTTATTGGAGAATCCTGTTTTGAAGATTTTTTTTAAGACCATAGATGTTCCGGTAAACCGCGACAGCAAAATATCTGCATTCAGGGCTTTTAAAAAAGTGGGAGACAACCTTGAACAGGGTATGAGCCTGATCATTTTCCCGGAGGGAAAAATTGACAACCATTATCCTCCTAAATTGGTACACTTTAAAAATGGACCTTTCAGACTGGCTATTGAAAAGAATATCGCGATAGTTCCGGTGAGCATGACCGATGTATGGAAAAAGATGTGGGATGACGGTGTTAAGTATGGAACACGCCCGGGTTTATGTCATATTTACGTTCATAAACCTATTTCTACTAAAGAATTGAATATTGATGACTCAGATTTGCTGAAAGACCGTATTTTTGAATTAATTAACAATAAACTTGTTCATAGATGAATATAGATAAGCAAACCATAAATAAAGTTGCAGATTTAGCGAGAATAGCAATCGAGGATAAAGAAGTGGACACTTTGATTGTCGATATGAATAAGATCCTGACATTTATGGAGAAACTAAATGAGTTGGATACCACCGGTGTACAGCCTTTGGTATATATGAATCAGGAAGAAAATGTCTGGCGCGAAGATGTTGTAAAGCAGGAGATCAGTGTAGAAGACGGACTGAAAAACGCTGCTAAACACAATGAAAGTTTTTTCTTCGTGCCAAAGATCATCGAAAAATAACCCAATTATTGCCCTTTCTGTAACATTCAAAGACAGGCAGATGTCTAAAACCTAAAAAAAGCCATGGAGAAAGTATCGATGAATGATAAGCCACTAATAAATATTAAAGATATCGGTCGTAAATATGTAATCGGTGCTGAAGTCATCCATGCTTTGAAATCTGTGACCCTTAATATCCATAAAGGAGAATTCGTGGCGCTAATGGGCCCTTCAGGTTCAGGGAAATCAACCTTGATGAACATCCTCGGATGTCTTGATACACCCAGCAAGGGAGAATATGTTTTAAACGGAACAAACGTAAGTCAGATGACTGAAAATGAACTGGCTGAAGTCCGTAATAAGGAGATAGGTTTCGTTTTTCAAACTTTCAATCTTTTGCCAAGATCTACATCTTTAGATAATGTTGCACTTCCTTTGATCTATGCCGGTGCCAATAAAAAAGAAAGAGATGCAAGAGCTCAGAAAGCACTTGAAAATGTAGGTCTGGGCAATAGGGTTACGCATAAACCTAATGAGCTGTCCGGTGGTCAGCGTCAGCGTGTAGCGGTGGCCCGGGCTTTAATCAACAATCCCTCAATAATCCTGGCCGATGAGCCTACAGGAAATCTGGACACCAAAACATCAATAGAAATCATGGGACTCCTGGAAGAAATTCATAGTAAAGGCAATACGATTATCCTGGTGACGCATGAGGAGGACATCGCGCAACATGCGCACCGTATTGTAAGGATGAGGGACGGTTTAATAGAAAAGGATTACCAAAATACAGATGTAAAAACAGTATCTCCACGTTTATCAGATCTTCAGAAAACTGGAAGTGATTTTGAAAAAATAGATTAATATTTCTTCATGAAGATATATACAAAAACAGGTGACAAGGGATTGACTTCCTTAATTGGTGGCACCCGGGTTCCGAAATTTCACATTCGTATTGAATGTTATGGAACCGTAGATGAGCTGAACTCATACATTGGTTTGATCATGTGCCAGCAGATAAATCCTCATCATCAAAAAATCCTTAAAGAAATTCAGGACAGGCTATTTACTGTAGGTGCATCTCTTGCTGCCGATCCTGAGAAATCCAGAATGAAAATCCCGGACCTCCATGATAGTGACATTACGTTATTGGAGCAGGAGATGGATCATATGAATGAGCAACTTCCGGAATTGAAGCATTTTGTCCTTCCTGGCGGAAATACAGTGGTTTCTTACTGTCATATAGCCAGATGTATCTGCAGGAGAGCAGAGCGTCTCACTGTACATTTGGCATCAGATAGTTATGTTGACGAAAAAATGACCATATATTTAAACCGTTTAAGTGATTATTTATTTGTTTTGGCACGAAAACTGAATTCAGATGCTGGGACGGAAGAAAATATCTGGCTTCCCAGACTTTGATTGGGGCATTAATTGATGCTTTAAAAAGGTTGAAAAAAAAGTTTGTTTTGCTCAGGTTTTTTAATATACTTTTGCGAATAAATTAAGAATAACTAAATAGTATAAGAAATATGTATTGGACATTAGAACTCGCATCGCATTTGGAAGACGCTCCATGGCCTGCAACAAAAGATGAATTGATTGATTACGGTATTCGTTCTGGAGCACCTGTTGAGGTAATTGAGAACTTACAAGCTTTGGAAGATGATGGCGAACCATATGAAACTATAGAAGAAATATGGCCAGATTATCCTACAAAGGATGACTTCTTCTTTAACGAAGACGAATATTAACCATAAGAAAATAAAAAAAGCCCCAATAAAATGGGACTTTTTTTGTTTTTGGAATGATGATTGTTTATGATTTGTCATGGAAGTGTTTGTGCTTCCTTACATCTATCTAAAAATTTATAACTAAAAATTAAACGTTATGGGAAATCTACTTTATCTAGTTGCCGTGGTATTAGTAATACTGTGGGTTATTGGCTTCTTTTTTCAAGGCTTCGGTCCAAATGTTGGTGGATTAATTCACATCTTATTAGTTATTGCAGTTATTGCGATCATCCTAAAGGTTATAAACAGGGCAGCTTAGTAAAAGGCCTTAGACATAATTTAACCTGAATCTCGTAAGGGGCTTTGATTAGTAATCAAAGCCCCTTTTTTTTAGAAATATGGCTGCGATTTCCAGATCTTCCTGGAACGTGATTTTAATATTTTCTCTTTCTCCTTCAATAATTTTGATTTCAAAACCTGAGTGCTCGACTACTGAGGCATCATCGGTAAAATCATTCCTGTAAGGTTTTTGATAAGCTTTTTTCAACAAATCGACATCAAATGTCTGTGGCGTTTGTATCAATAAAAGGTCATTCCTGTTTAATGCCTCAGTTTTATGTGGGTTGATCACCTTTCGTACAGAGTCAGTAGGAGCGACACCTAGAATGCAGTTTCCCTCCAATTCTGCCTGTTTATAAGATTTTTCTATGAGGTCGGTAGAGATCAATGGGCGTACTGCATCGTGTACAGCAACCACACCTTTTCCTTTGATATATTTTAAACCGTTTTTAACGGAATGAAATCTTTGCTCACCTCCTTTTACCACCTGATGAGGAATATTGAAGTTGTAGGTTTGGCACAATTCTTCCCAATAACCATGCTGGTGTATGTTTAAGACTAAAATGATTTCAGGATTCAGTACACATTTGTAAAATGTCTGAATGGTATGCATCAGTACCGGCATGCCATTCAGTAATAAGAACTGTTTGGCGACAGCACTTTTCATCCTGTTTCCAGTACCGCCGGCAACTATAATGGCATAATGTTTCATTTTGAAATGTCTTTAAACAAAAATAGGAGATTTAAATCATTATAGATTCAAATCTCCTATCTCAAAAAATTAATTATTGTGATTAGATGATCAGCATGGCATCACCATAGCTGTAAAAACGATATTTTTCTTTTAAAGCTACTTCATAAGCATTTCTTACATAGTCATAACCACCAAATGCACTAACCATCATCAATAATGTTGATTCAGGTGTATGGAAATTCGTGATCATTGAGTTTGCAATACTAAAATCATAAGGAGGGAAGATAAACTTACTTGTCCAGTCATTCGCTGCTTTTAAAGTTCTGTTTGAAGAAACAGCGGATTCAATAGCACGCATAGAAGTTGTACCTACCGCACAGATTTTTCTTTTTTCCTCTATCGCTGTATTTACAATATCAGCATCTTTTTGTTCAATAATGAATTGCTCTGAATCCATTTTATGCTTGGTTAGATCTTCAACCTCGACAGATCTGAAAGTACCAAGTCCAACGTGCAAGGTAACTTCTGCAAAGTTAATTCCTTTAAGTTCCAAGCGCTTCATCAGCTCTCTGCTGAAATGCAGGCCCGCTGTTGGAGCAGCTACAGCACCCTCGTGTTTAGCGAAAATAGTTTGATAACGTTCTTTATCCTGAGCAGTTGCTTTACGTTTGATGTATTTAGGCAATGGTGTTTCTCCTAAGATTTCAATGTTTTTTCTGAATTCTTCGTCAGTACCGTCAAATAAGAAACGAATAGTACGTCCGCGTGATGTAGTGTTGTCCACCACTTCAGCAACAAGAAGGTCATCATCACCGAAATACAATTTATTTCCAACACGGATTTTACGGGCCGGATCTACCAGGACATCCCAGAGACGTAATTCTTTATTCAGTTCACGCAACAAAAAAACTTCAATAGTAGCACCTGTTTTTTCTTTATTGCCATAAAGGCGTGCAGGAAAAACTTTGGTGTTGTTTAATATCATTACATCCTTGTCATCAAAATAACCTAAAATATCTTTGAATATTTTATGTTCAATTTTGCCGCTGTCCTTGTGCAAAACCATTAAACGGGCTTCGTCCCTTTCATCTGAAGGATTATTGGCAACTAATGATTCAGGTAAATTAAACTTAAACTGAGATAACTTCATATTTTTCGATGTGATAATTAAGGGCGCAAATTTACAAAATATAATCTTTAATTTTATAATTAACTTATTTGAACCTAAGTCATTTGTTTATAAAATTAGCAACTGGTTTTTACCATGATCATATCTGGTATACATTAAACAGGGAGTAAACAAGGAGTATACACGCTTTCAACCCGCTGAAAAGCGGGTGTACTTCCTATGTATTCCCTAAATAATGCTCTTATAACCTAAACAAGTTATTAGCAATGTATTATTTACTTTATATGGATAAGACCTGTAACCTTTTTAGGTACTTTTGGTCTAAACTACAATTATGATTATTCTCAGGCTAATAGGCGAAAGTTTTCGGTTTGCATCTGATGCACTGCGCCAAAATAAACTCAGGACATTGCTTTCCCTTCTGGGAATCACTATTGGTATTTTTACCATCATTTTTGTGTTTTCTGCAGTAGATTCGTTGCGGGCAAAGCTTCAGGCCAGTGTAGATAAATTAGGCTCAAAAACTGTTTTTGTACAAAAATGGCCCTGGGGAGGATTTGGAGATTATCCCTGGTGGAAATATGTGAACAGACCGGAACCTTCTCTAAGAGATTATCAATTGCTTAAAGACAGACTGGAATATGCGCAGGGTGTTTCTTATGAGATATCTGCAAATGAAAGAACTGTAAAATACAGGGCCAATTCAGTAGAAGGTGCAGGCATAAGGGCCGCATCTCAGGATTTTAATAAAACATGGAACCTTGATTTTCAGGAAGGCAGATACTTTACGGAAAATGAAGGCAGGGCCGGTTCGCCTGTTGTGCTGATAGGGGCTGATATTGCCGAAGGATTGTTCAATGGTGCTACAGCAGTAGGTAAATCTATCGTTGTCATGGGCAGAAAACTGAATGTCATAGGCGTATTTAAGAAGGAAGGGGAGGATATGATGGGAATGTCGCAAGACAAAAACATAGTAATGCCTTTGAATTTTGCAAAAGGAATTATGGATGTAGAAAGCGACCGCTATGATCCAACCATTACAGTGAGAGGGTATGAACACATTGCTTTAGATGAGATTGAAAGTGAAATACAGGGTGCGATGCGTTCCATCAGACGGATTAAGCCCGGTGCTGAGGAAGATTTCGCATTAAATAAAAGTACAATTGCTTCTCAGCAGTTGGATAGTATGTTTGAAAAGGTCAATCTTGCAGGCTGGGTTATCGGAGGATTTTCTATCCTGGTTGGCGGTTTTGGGATAGCCAATATTATGTTTGTGTCTGTAAAAGAACGTACCAATATCATCGGTATACAAAAGTCACTAGGTGCAAAGAATTATTTCATTTTGCTGCAATTTCTTTTTGAGTCCATAGTGCTCTGCCTACTTGGTGGATTGTTGGGGTTGTTCCTGGTATATTTGGTAACATTGCTAACCAAGTCCGGAGGCTTTGAGATTATCTTATTCCTGAGTAATATTATTCTGGGGGTTGGTGTTTCTGTTGCAATCGGTACAATATCAGGCTTTTGGCCTGCATATTCTGCATCCAGACTAGATCCGGTAGAAGCCATTAGGTCTTAAATGTAGAATTAAAATCTACATTTAGATGTTTTGCTGCCTCATAATTCTCCAATTTTGTTTTTACGCCTGTGCCACCTGATGTCATACGTTTTTAATATTTGGCTCCCTAATGTCTGTTTAAAGCGGTTTATACAAAAAATACTCCTATAAGGCTTGAAATCAGGACAATTGGCTATCATATTGACCATCTTAAGTAATAAGATTTAGCTTATGAAAAGGAAAGTTAATAGATTTAAGACACGTCCTATGAACAAGAACATATCTCCTGTAGAAATGAAGCGCATAAAGGTTTCAATGGAACTGGCTGAGGCAATAAAAAATGTGTTGATGAAGCGTAATATAACCAGAACGCAGTTTGCAAAAATGATGGGTCAGGATAAAAAGGTGATTTCTGTGTGGTTGAGTGGTACCTATAATTTTAATCTCGGTACGCTTTATGAAATTGTAGACCGACTGGGGTTAATGTAGCTCAATAATAATAAAGGTCCGATCTGAATCATCAAACCGGACCTTCAAAATCTTTTTATTGTTTTTAAAGCTTATTTTAACTCAAAGCTGTATGTAGCGCCCTTCCATACTCCAGTATAATCTTTACCGTGATGGGTTCCGGTAGCCTTTTTGTCCATATCACTGATTTCAACCACATAACGCCCAGGCCATAGCGGGATAAATTCAAAACCACCTTTGTCATCAGTATAAAATTCTTTAGACCATCCTGTAGGTGAAAAAACAGTCACCGCTTTTTTAGAGGCAACGGCGTCGCCTAGGAAAGCCGTCATTTTGATCGGGTTCTTTATTTTCAATGAGGTAACGTCCTCCAGATGTAATCTCAGTGCATTGGTATTTTGCAATGCTGCCGCCGCAACTTTCCCTACACTCACACCTGCGCTTGAAAGGAAATGGTATTTTGTGGTGCCGCCAAGCTCTTTGGCTTCATGACTTACGATGACAGTGTACGAACCATTTCGCTCAGGAGTAAAACTTCCCTCGAAATAGTTCAAACCAGATGTTACTTTCAGCTGAGTTTTCTTGTTGTCCGGACCTACCAGCCACAGTGTGAATTCTTTTACATCAGAGTACCATGTAGAAACACTGTCGCGTCCCAGGTCAGCGTATTCTCCGTAAAACACCTTCACCGCTTGTTTTTGTCCAACCTTGCCTGTAGCAGGTGTTTCTATCCACAATGCATGTGCAAACAACCCTGTTGTACTGAAGCACAATAGGGCAGTCAGTAATGTAAATAATGTCTTTTTCATTTTGTTTTATATTTGATTACAGTTTCTGTACTAATTTAAAATCACCTCTTTCACAACTGGTTTTTTAGGCTGATCTTTATTTTCAGCCCGACTGGAGGCAGGCTTGTCGGATTTGCCTTTTTTCTTTTTGAATTTACGTCCGTACCAGATCAGGAATCCGGTAATAGGGAGGGAAGCGCCGATTAGTGAAGCGAGAAAGGCCAATACCTTACCCGGGAATCCCAATATACTGCCTACATGAATATCGTAGTTCATCTTGCGGAGCTTCTGTCCAACCGTAGCCTCATCGTACGGAACTGAATAAGGATCCTTACGCTTCAGTTCCTTTAACGTATGCTGGTCAAAGGAATAACCTTGACTATTGTAAAACTGCCCGGCAGTAGGGTAGACGGTAATGTCTATCGTTGCCTTTGCACGTTTGGCATCCGGGAAACTGTAATAGAAACCCGTGGATTTAGGATGCTTACCGATCACCTTTGCCCATGCGGCATCCATAGCCTGTACAGGGGTGTAAAACTTACCTGCCTGCAGGGAATCAGATTCCATTCTTCTAAATTCCGGTAGTTTCTCACCAGCGGTAGTCACCCAGTAAAGTCCTTCACTATACCATTTGATGCCATATACCATTCCGGTTAGGGCAATTGCCAACAAAAATAACAAGGAATAAAATCCAAGTACATTGTGCAGATCAAGGTTTACCCGCTTAAAAGATGCACCCCATTTAATTTTGAAGCTCTTGTCTGTGATAGATTTATTCCACTTTTTGGGATACCACCAGATCAGTCCGGTAATCAGCAATACAACAAAGATCATTGTACCATAATTCACAATAGGCCGTCCTATTTCATAAGGCAACCAAAGGAAACGGTGACCGTTCAGGATGAACCTGAAAAAATCTGTTTCGCCTGGTTTGCGTACTTCTTTACTGATCACTTCTCCGCTATAAGGATTAATCTTGAGCAGCACACCACCGCCTCGTCTTCCACCACCCTCACCTCTGCGTCCGCCCTTCTTTTCCACCTTATCCCTCAGACTGAGGTTAATCACCTCACCCTGGTGGTAGTTTGCATAGGAAGGCACTTTGTCTTTATATAAATTGGCAGCAACAGCAGTTAGCTGAGAGGGACTGAGTACCGGTTTGTTCTGCCATTCCACCTTCGTTTCAGGTTCCAACAAACCAGTGATCTCCTCATTGAACACCCAGATACATCCCGTGATACATACAATTAAAACAATGACACCTGAAATCAGGCCCAGCCAGAGGTGAAGCCAGTTGTTGATCCTTTTAAAAAGCGAATCCTTGCTCTTCTTTTTCGGTGCTGAGGGTTTATTTCCGGTGATCATTGTTCTAATTTGTTAGGTGTGTATTTAATGTGTTTGTATGGGTGTGATTTAGAATTATTGAATGTGCTGAATAGCAGTGATGTTACCACCTTCAACCTTAACTCCTTGCTTAGCGGTTGCAGTACTTGCGTCTATCTTATAGATATAAGTTGTGCTGTTTATCAAATTCACACCTATGTAGCCGGTTTTTCCGTCTTTAGGGCTATAGTTAGTGGTAGTTATACTTGAAATTTGCGAAGCTTCAGGGAAACCGTTTACCGGGGTAACTGTTTTATTCACCACGTCAACAATAGCCAAACGCTTACCAGTCACATACTGCCCTTTTGTAGCAACAGGCTCAATGTTCGCTATGAATTTGTTTTGGCCAATGTTTAACCAATTGGTGATTACATAACCATTAGAAGCAGTTTCGAAGTTAAAAAAATACGTTTGGTCAAACTCTGTTGTGCCTGCTTTAATGCGGGTAATCGCTGAAGGTTTTGTTGAGGTCATTTTAGCATCTACTGCAGTAGTAGCAGGATCGTCATCTGCGGCTACTGATGATGAAAATGCATAGCAATCACCATTTTCAACCAGACCCAGACCATCAACGAAATACCTGCCGATGAAGCTTGTTCTGGTATCTCTGATGGTTTTTTCATATTGCATTTCCGGATAAGAAAATACAGCGATTCCAGCCTCATCAGGGAATTTGGTGAAGAAGCTATTGTAGATACTGAAATAAGGAGCAAATACTTTATTTCCAACTTGTTTGATCCAGCTCAAATGGGCAATTTCCCCATTACCGCTTGGTGCTATGGCATCTGAAGTACCTTTTGCTATCTCTTCATTGGTCACTGTGCTTACACGGTACCATTCGTAAACCGTAGGTGTACCCGCGGCAGCAATTCTTCTAGGCACTTTGATCGTGAGGATATCATTGTTTACAGGTGCAAAAGCATGTACTGTGGCAGAAGTAAAGTCGTTAAGTTTTTTTAATTTACCATCAGTAATGCCGTAAACAGTTACTGCACCCGGACTACCCTGACCGTATAACATGCTAAAGAATTTGTTGTTCGCAGTTACGTAATATCTATACAAACCAGCCTGTTCAGTGCCGTTGCCAATGATAGATACTTTACCTGTGTCAAGACTGGCCGTTGTTACCAGGTAATCAGCCTTACTGGCAATGGCGGTTGGGGTAACTGCAATAATGTAATTTCCAGGGTTTGGTGGAACCACTTCTCTATCAGATTTTTTATCGCAAGAACTTAATACTCCTGCAAACGCTAAGGCAAGAAGCGTTTTTGTAAACGTTGTTTTCATATTGATTTTTTTAAGAATTATTATTATGATTATCGTTGTGACTTATTAATGAAGTATCTGAAATTCAGATAGAATCCGCGACCAGGCTTTTGCAGGGCAAAATTGTCAAATACAGGTTTATCCGCGATATTCCGTGCTTCCAGAGATATGTTATACTTGCCATTTTTCATGCTGTAGACAAAATTCACATCGTGGGTAAGCTGTACCGCTGTAGAATATTTATCCTCTTCCGTGGGATTACCGAAACTTGGCCAGTCCAGCCAGAAGCGGTCTACAAACAACATGTTATAGCCAACGGTGAGGTTGTTGCCTTTGCCAAATGCATTTTTGAAAGAAGCAGATACATCCGCGTTACCAAAAAAGTATGGGATATTTGGCATTTGATCCAGATAAGCCCAACTTATTGCTTCAGAGTATTTTCCGGTATTGGGATCCCAGTCATGCTTTTGCAGGTTTTTCGTCTTTTGATAGGTTATAGTACCTCCTGCGCTCAACCAATTTTTATAAGAGTATCTTATTTCGCCATCGAAGCCTGTGGTGCGTACACCTTGGCGATTGCTGGACGTTGACCATTCTCTCCTTGGACCTGTCCCTCCAACTATGTGGGTATAGATATAGTCACTCGCATTCCTGTAAATCGCATTAGCAGTGATGGAAAAACGGTTAATTTCATTTATTTTAAATCCATAAATGATCCCTAAATTAAGGTTGTTACTTTTTTCGGGTTTTAGCGATGGGTTACCCTGAAAATTTTCCAGGTTGCCAAAAACTTCGTTAGCTTCCGGGATTCGATTAGCAAGTTCATAAGAACCACGAATCTGAAGATCTGGTTTAACGTAGTAAGCCAGGGCTGTACCATATCCAATTTTATAATTGGATTCTTTATTGTTTTCACCATTGACAACACTTCTCAGGAGAATATGCTTACCAAAAATATTCAGACTCCATTTATTGTCTACATTGTATGAATATCCTAGTCCGAGCACATTTTTATCCATTTTCTTTGGAGTATTCTTTGCGTCCAAATCAGGAAAAAGCAAATCCTTTTGTTTTCTATCAAAGGTAGAAAACACGTTGTTTATCGCTAACCCGTGGTTTTTACCAAGTTTATAGCTGACCATCGCCGTAGCCAAACCATTGTTGTTCCAATAATTTCGGTGCTGGCCGTTTTCATTTTCTCCCATTGATGGTTTTCCATCACGGATTCCGTCCCAATCATAATCTGCTTTAGCAGTGTCTATTGTTGTCTCATACCCAAGGTTATAATTGGCGTTTAGGGTGACATCTAAACCAGGAATTAAGTCTACCTTTTTATATTTTAGTGAGGGCATTACAATATTTCCACGCCTGTGCAATTGTCCATACACCGCAATCGGTGTGGCGGCATTCTGCATTTCCTTGTAATTCTGCCCCAGCGTAACACCCAGTAATAAATTATCAGCCCAGGATTTACCCACTATACCTACATTGGCTATTAAAGTTTCATTATGATAAACATCATGAAATCTCCTAACTGTAGCAGACTTTTTATCTGCTGCCATATTGTTCTGAAGTAATTGTTCAATCTGGATTTTGTAATTGTTGTCTGAGTAATTCTGGAAAGCGCTTAACTGTAGAGTAAGGCCAGATTTTGAGGTAACAGCGGTGTTAATAACGCTACGGTGCGTGTTAAATGAACCATAGGAATAAGATGCGTCAAGATAATTCCGGTGTTTGTCGCCAGTCACGATGTTCACCGCCCCACCTAAGGCATCAGAACCCAACCACATCGGTACCACGCCTTTATAAACCTCTACGCGCTCCGCCACATTGATCGGAATGTTATTGATTTGAAAAGACGATCCCATATTATCCATCGGGATGCCGTCAATAAAGAACCGTACATGTCGCCCCGAGAAACCATTTAAGGACAAATTGAAATTAGAACCCACACCACCAGATTCTCTCACTCGTACACCCGCAACCCTGTCCAGGGCGCTGGAGATATCAAGGGTCGTATTGTACAGTTTGGTCGCATCTATCGCTGTCACATTAAAAGCCTGCCTGTTTACCTCCTGAGCTTTTGTGCGGCCCAATACAGTTACAGTCTCCATTTGCTCAGTGCTTTCTGTAAGCGTAAAGTTTACACTGCCATTTTCACCTGCAAGAAGTTTGATTTCTTTTTTTTGCAATTTGAAGCCAATAGCATTTACCTGTAAAATGTAGCTTGCAGGTTTTACATTGCTGATTTTATAGTATCCGTTCTGATCAGAAATGGCTCCATGTCTTGAATTTTGGAGTTTTACGGATGCAGCAGGAATTGGTTCGCCTGCACTGCTGATGAGCCTTCCACTAAGGTTGGCTTGCTCTGTTTGAGCTTTTGAAAAAAATACGTTGGCACATAATATGCCTAATAGCAAAAAATTCTTAATTTGCATGACTTTTAACTACGATTAAAGGTAACCCGGGTTTTCCCGGTTTTGCCACACGGGTCCGAACCGTGTGGCTTTTTTTATGACGCAAATATAGATCTATTTAGACTTAATCCAAATAGTAGGCGAATATTTATCTTCTTTTTATTGAATAGTTAAAATGGGGATGGCTAAAACCGCCTATATTTTGTCGCATCTGCACCTCTGAGACGTAGATTTTCTTGTTTAACTTGGTCTTATAATTAGTAACATAAAATATGACTAAAGCACATCCATACCTAAACTTCGACGGCAAGGCCGAGGAAGCTTTTAATTTTTACAAGTCCATTTTTGGTGGAGAATTCACTTTTTTGCAAAAAATGGGTGATGTTCCGGGTTCAGACCAGATTCCAGAAAATGAAAAGAATAGGGTAATGCACGTATCATTACCAATCAGTGAGCATACAACGCTGATGGCATCCGACTGTTTACCTTCAGCCGGACACGTATTTGTAGAGGGGAATAATATGTATATCAGTCTCAGTCTAGACAGCAGGGAAGAGGCCGATCGTCTGTTTAACGGACTTTCATCTGGCGGGAATGTAGAGATGCCTATGGAAGATATGTTTTGGGGCGACTATTTTGGTAGCTTCAAAGATAAATTTGGCATCCAGTGGATGATCAGTCACAATGCACAGGCATAAAACAACAAAGCCGGCTGATCATCAGCCGGCTTTGTTGTTTTAAAGGTTAAACAGCAGTTAGCTTAATTTAGCCAATGCATTTTTGATTCTCAGAACTGCTTCTCTTAATTGATCTTCAGAGGCTGCGTAAGAAATACGGATACAATCCTCATTTCCAAAAGCTTCACCTGTAACAGTAGATACATGTGCCTCATTCAATAAGAATAGACAAAGATCTTCTGCATTGCCGATCACCTGATCGCCATTTTTCTTTCCAAAGTAAGCTTTAACTTCCGGGAAGAAATAGAACGCTCCGTCAGGAAGGTTTACTTTAACACCTGGTATTTCAGTCAACAAAGCGTGTACAATATCTCTGCGTTTTTTGAACTCTGCAACCATTTCATTTACCGATTCCAATCCACCTTGATAAGCTGCTAAAGCTGCGCGCTGGGCAATTGAAGAAGTACCAGAAGTAATCTGGCCTTGTAGTTTGTCACATGCGTTTGCAATTTCTTTATTTGCAGCCATGTAACCAACTCTCCATCCAGTCATCGCATATGATTTAGAGAAACCGTTGATCAGGATCACTCTGTCTTTAATCGAGTCAAACTCAGCTATAGAAGCATGTTTGCCAACAAAGTTGATGTGCTCATAGATCTCATCAGAGATGATATAAATGTTTGGATACTTCTCAAATACCGCAACAAGATCGGCTAATTCTTCTCTACTGTATACAGATCCTGTCGGATTGCATGGAGAAGAAAACATGAAAAGTTTGGTTTTAGGTGTGATTGCAGCTTCAAGTTGTGCTCCGGTGATTTTAAAGTTATTCTCAACGGTAGCATTGATAAATACTGTTTCGCCCTCTCCAAGTTTGATCATCTCAGAATAAGATACCCAGTAAGGTGTAGGAACAATTACTTCATCTCCTGGATCTACCAGGCACATCACTGCATTGGCAAGTGATTGTTTTGCTCCTGTAGATACAACAATCTGATCAAAGCTATAAGTTAATCCATTTTCTCTCAACAACTTTTCTGCCACGGCTTTACGCAATTCAGGATATCCTGAAACAGGCGTGTAGTAAGAAAAATTATCGTCTACGGCCTTCTTGGCTGCTTCCTTTACAAATTCAGGCGTAAAAAAGTCCGGCTCACCGAAACTCAGGTTAATAACGTCTATTCCTTTTGCGGATAGCTCTCTCCCTAACTTAGCCATTTTAATGGTCTGTGATTCAGATAGGTTGTTGATTCTTTTGGATAAAAATGTCATAATATTTTGTGCGAAGGCAAATAAAATTTTGTGCGAACGCAAATATATGAACCTGACTGAATTATAAACTAAAAAAAATACTTTTTCATATAATTCAATGGTTAAAATGTATTTTTGAGCGCTAAACCAGTTCAATTTGCAACCTAAGAAGAAAGCGATCCTCCTTGCATTATGCATCAGCATATTGCTCATGCTGGCAAAGTTTGTAGCTTATTTCATTACCCAATCCAACGCCATACTTACAGATGCTGCAGAGAGTATTGTAAATGTACTGGCCAGTGGTTTTGCATTTTATAGCATCTATCTTACCACCATGCCCAAAGATGAGAATCATCCCTATGGTCATGGTAAAGTTGAGTTCTTTTCTGCCTTTTTAGAAGGAACTCTGATCACCATAGCAGGTTTAATCATCATTTTTAAATCCGGGTATGACCTGATTTATCCAAAGCAAATCACTAATCTTTTTGAAGGCGCGGCAATTATCGGGGTTACTGGTTTTGTCAATATGATAGTGGGATACTATCTTATCAATGCAGGTAAAAAACATAGATCTATTACGCTGGAAGCAGATGGTAAGCATTTGCTCACAGACGCCGTTACCAGCGCAGGTCTGGTTGTGGGGGTGATATTGATTAAACTCACGGAAATATACTGGCTGGATGGCGTAATATCTATCTTATTAGGTATTTATATAATTTACAACGGCTATAAGCTAACACGTCGCTCGGTGGGTGGACTGATGGATGAAAGTAATATTGACCTGGTCAAAGACATCATAGCTATTCTGCAGCACAATAGGAAAGATCCCTGGATCGACGTACATAACCTTCGCGCACAGCAATATGGTGCAGATTTGCATATAGATTGTCATTTTACATTGCCTTATTATTTCGACCTCAACCAGGTTCATTATGAAATATCTGCGATAGATAAACTCATCAACGGGGAAGCGCACCATAAAACAGAGCTTTTTATACATGCAGATCCCTGCCTGCCAGCTTGCTGTAATTACTGCAAAATGAAAGAATGTCACGTAAGGCAAGAGCCTTTTAGAGCCGAAATTGAGTGGACAATAGAGAATGCAACTAAAAACCAAAAACACTTTGATCAATGAGCTATTTTAATGTTAGGGTCTACGGTATCTTAATAAACGACAATCAGGAAGTGCTGATCAGTGATGAACAATCGGGTGGCAGGATTTTTACCAAGTTTCCGGGTGGCGGATTAGAGCTTGGAGAGGGGCTAGCTGATGCACTTAAGCGGGAGTTTATGGAGGAATGTGATTGCGAGATCGAAGTACTTGATCACATCTATACCACCGATTTTTACGAACAATCATCCTTCAATGATAGCCAAATCCTAAGTATATATTACCTGGTAAAAGAGGTTCATCCTTTATTACTTAATTTCAAAACAACAGCATTTGACTTTGAAGAGGGTACATTGCAGTCATTCAGATGGATTCCAATGAAAGCTTTGTCAATTGACCATGTTACCTTTAGAACCGATCAGCGGGTTATAGAAATCTTACTTAAACAATACAGCAAATGAGCTTAACCGAGCGGGACCAGAAGGTGATCTGGCATCCCTATACACAAATGAAGAATGCATTGCCACATATCCCGATAGTGAAGGGGGAGGGCGCTTATTTATTTGATGAAGAAGGTAATAGATACATAGATGCAGTTTCGAGCTGGTGGGTAAATATCCACGGACATGCACATCCGCACATTGCAGAAAAGGTTTCCGCACAGCTGAAGACTCTTGAACATGTTATTTTTGCCGGATTTACCCATGAGCCTGCAGTGCAACTTGCAGAAAGGTTATTGCCCTTACTTCCTGGAGATCAGCAAAAGGTATTTTATACGGACAATGGTTCTACAGCGGTAGAGGTAGCTCTGAAAATGTGCCTTCAGTATTGGGTCAATACGAGCAAGCAATCCCGCAGTAAAATCATCGCTTTTAAAGATGCTTATCATGGGGATACATTTGGCGCGATGTCAGTCAGCGGACGGAGTATTTTTACCAATCCGTTTAATGCCCTGCTTTTTGATGTGGAGTTCATTGACCTTCCCAATGAGCAAAATATAGCCCAGCTGAAAGCAAAGATCAATTACTTATCCAACGAAGTGGCCTGCTTTATCTTTGAACCGATGGTACTTGGAGCAGGAGGTATGCTGATGTATGAAGCTCAATACCTGGATCAGCTAATTGAAACTTGTCAGCAGCACGGCATACTCACGATTGCAGATGAAGTAATGACAGGCTTTGGCCGTACCGGCAAATACTTTTCATGTGAAGCTTTAAGTACAAAGCCCGATATATTTTGCCTTTCTAAAGGACTGACCGGCGGTACGATGCCACTAGGGGTTACTACCTGCAACCAAAAGATATTCGATGCTTTCCTAAGCGATGACAAACTCAAAACTTTGTATCACGGCCATTCATTTACTGCCAATCCTATTGCATGTACGGCATCGTTAGCGAGTCTTGATATTTTACTCAGTCCGGAGACATTGCCCAACATTCAAAGGATTACAGCAAGACATAAAGAATTTGCGCAACAGATTAGCGGGCATCCAAAATTAAAAGACGTAAGGCAACTTGGAACTATCCTGGTAATGGAATGGGAGACAGGTACTGACAGTTCTTACCTGAGTGAACTCAGAAATAAACTGTATTTATTTTTTCTGGGAAAAGGGATCATTTTAAGGCCTTTAGGCAATATAATCTACATTTTACCTCCATATATTATCAATGATGAGGATCTGATGTATATTTACCAAACTATAACTGAAGCATTGAATGATATATAAAGACCGTTATTCACCTATCTTCGTCTGTTTTTTGTTTCGTCTTATCGAGGATCTATGTTCGTCATCCCGAAGATTTATATTTTGTCATCTCGAGGGAAGCGTAGCGAGGAGAGATCTCTTGAAATAGGCCGAACAAGAGATCTCTCACATTCGTTCGAGATGACGGATAGCAAACACGAGGTGACGTATAGCAAACAGGTTAAAGTAAAAAAGAATTAACAATAGCAACTAAATGAACATCAAGCCGATCTTAGAAAACATAGTAAACGACAATACCTTACATGCCAAATGGCTGAACACCCTTTCTTACATGGAAAATGCAGGAGCAAAGAAGATTTCAGCATCTGAACATAAAGAAAACGTAAACCTGATTATTCTAAAACACGCTGCGGAAGAGCATCGTCACGCTTATTATCTGAAAAAGCAATTGGATAAGCTGGCACAGGGCAGCCTTTGCAAGACATACACTAATGATGAATTGCTGACACCTAATCAAACCAAGTTCTATTTAAATGCGCTTGATGTTGCGGTATGCCGTTACCTCAAACAAGAATTTAATCTAAGCGGATATGAACTGAAATTTGCTGCCTATCTGTTTGTGACCTATGCCATTGAAGTACGCGCAGATGAGCTATACCCGATTTATCAGGACGTACTTACCGCTGCAAAAAGCAAAGTAAATGTCAAATCTATTATCCTGGAAGAAGAGGGGCATTTGGAAGAAATGCTCAATCAGCTAAAAGATTTCTCTCCTGATTGGGAAAAATATGCTGAATTGATTGTTAAAATAGAGCAGGGAATGTTTGAAGACTGGATGACAAATCTGGAGATTAAACTGCAACTACCTTCCCTGGCGTAATCGCATATAGTTGATCACCTTCTTCAGGTTTTAGAATAGCTAAACCGGTAAAAACACTAAAAGCCGGCAATACTGCGCAATGTTTTCCAAAGTAGAAGCAGGGAAATTTCAATCGTTGTTTGGCTTTGCCATATAATACTACACCGGGATGTATATGTCCTGATATGTTGTAGTATTCGTCAAACTCTTTAGGTTTATCATGTATAAACCTAAACGGGGCGAGCAATAGTTCTTTATTGTAGACTTCAATACCCAGCGCCTCATAGTCTGCATTTTTAAGTGCATCATGGTTTCCTTTAATCAGCACTACTTTTAGTTGAGGATAACTTCTTCTCCATTCTAAAAAGGCATCAGCATCACTGTTGATCTTGTTGTGAAACATATCGCCTGTAACCATTAGCGTTTCAGGTGAATATTCGTTCATCAAAGAAGTAAGTCTCTGCAAATCTGTCAAACCTACTGTACCGGGTACCTGTATCCCAAATTTTCTGAAATGTGCGGATTTTCCGATATGCAGGTCACTGATGATCAATATCTTTTGAGCCGGCCAATAGATCGCTCTTTCTTTACTTAGTATCAGTTCTTCTCCACGGCAATTAATGGTCATTTATCTTCTTCTCTGGTTCTTTTTCTCTGCCTCAGCAGTCATTCGTTCAATTCGCTGGCTCAATTCTTCACTACTCATGTTGTCTCTCAAACTGTCTACCTTAATCGGGAAGCAAAGCGGGGTGTAACTCTCCGCCTTTACTATCACGACTTTACTGCGCTGTATCCTGTGCAGGGAAGCCGCCAGTCTGGGCTCTTCAATCTGCTGAAAAAACGCTTCATCATAAGCTTGTCGCAATAATAGGTTATGTTTATCATAATCACTAAAAACGTTGAAAAATAATGCCGACGATGATTGCAGGTGTTTATTGGCCACATACTTTCCGGGATAACCCTGAAACACCAGTCCGGATATACAGGCAATGTCTCTGAATTTTCTCCTGGCCATCTCTGTAGCATTGATACTGGCGACGATATCATCCGTTAAATTTTTCGGAGAAAACAAGTCTTTGATATTGGCTTCATCAAGCGGAATGGGTTGCTCACTGAGCAATTCAAAACCATAATCGTTCATGGCAATGGAAAAACTGATCGGCTTTAACCGACCCAGGCGATACGCAATCAGTGCCGCCATAATTTCGTGTACCTGTCGGCCTTCAAAAGGATAGGCAAAGAAATGATAACCATCCCTGGTGTTGATCAGTTCGATCAGAAACTCGTCGTTTTTCGGTACATGCGATACTTTGGCCTGTCGCTCGAAGAGTGGAAGTATGAAGTCCAATTCCTCATCATAATGCTGCTTGTCAAGCGTTTCATTGTACTTTTGTCGCAACACTGCACCTAAGTTGGAAGTGAGTGAAATCCGTCCGCCCATCCAGCTCGGACTCATGGCAGTCTTTTGCTTGCTTTTCCGCACCATCGCCATCATGTCTTTGATCATGATAAACTCCAGTACCCTGCCTGCAAGTGAAAAACTGCTGCCCGGTTTTAGCTTAGCTACAAATGACTCTTCCACCATACCCACATAGCCTCCGGTAAGATATTTGACCTTAATCATCGCATCGCTGACGATAGTTCCGATGTGCAACCGATGCCGCATTGCAATCTGTCTGCTCTCTACCTTCCACAATCCATCCTCGTCCTTCGATACCTTACTGAATTCTGTATAGGCCGTAAGGCTGTCGCCACCGGTGGTGATAAACTGCATGATCCAGCTCCATTCCTGCGGCAGCAGTTCCCGGAAAGCATGAGTTTGCTTTACCTCAAAAAAGATCTGCTTGTCATCAAAACCATCACCCACTGCGAGCGAAACGAGGTATTGGATCAAAGTATCAAACGCCATGACGACCGGTTCCCGGCTTTCAATATTTTGAGTCCGGGCGGCTTCCTTGATGGCCGCCGCTTCTACAAGTTCGAGCGCATGAGTAGGCAGGAAGTAGATTTTGGAAGTTTCATATGGGGAGTGACCACTACGTCCTGCCCGTTGCAGAAACCGGGCTACCCCTTTAGGTGAACCAATTTGAACTACAGTATCAACCGGCTTAAAGTCTA
The DNA here is from genome assembly GCF_005116445.1 of Pedobacter frigoris. Taxonomy (GTDB): domain Bacteria; phylum Bacteroidota; class Bacteroidia; order Sphingobacteriales; family Sphingobacteriaceae; genus Pedobacter; species Pedobacter frigoris. The sequence goes on along the minus strand of NZ_SWBQ01000003.1, from coordinate 236,286 downwards.
CTCCTAAATCCAACGAGGAGGTGCATACTACTGCCTTTAAGACTCCGGTATGGATAGCCTCTTCAATCCAGTTTCTAAGTTCATAGTCTATAGACCCATGGTGAATGGCCAGTTGGCCCGCCAGGGTTTCATCCTGCGCCAGCAAAGTCTGGTACCACAATTCTGCCTGTCCCCGCGTATTTGTAAATATCAGCGTTGTTTTGCTTTTATGGATGATGGGCAACAGCTTATGTGCCAGTTTATGGCCCAGGTGACCTGCCCAGGGCAACATGTCTATATGATCCGGTAGGATAGATTTGATTTGGATCTTCTTTTCTATATCAGCCTTGATGATGGTTTTGAGGACATCATCATATGGCACCAATACATCCATAGCCTGCTCCATGTTGCCTATCGTAGCGGATATTCCCCAAATCCTTAATAGTCTTTCCGGATGATGTTTATTGACCATGCCCTTGATCCTTGAAATGGCTAGTTCGGCCATTACCCCACGTTTGCTGCCTATGAGTTCGTGCCATTCATCCGCTACGATGCATTGCAATTCGTCAAAATAATTAAAAGTGCTTTTCTGCGCCAGCAGCAAATGCATGCTTTCAGGTGTGATGATGAGTACCTCGGGCATTTGCTTTTTCTGCTTTAATTTTTCACTCTGAGGGGTATCACCATTGCGCACGCCTACCATCCAATCCAGCTCCAGTTCATCGCAGACTTCACGCATGGCACGGGCTAGGTCTTTTGCCAGAGATCTCAAAGGTGTAATCCAGATCAGCTTTAACCCATTTGGCTTCCTTTTCTTTGATTTACTTACCTTGGTTAGTTTTTCGGTTTCTATTTTTTTATTCAATTCATCAATAACAACAGCAAGAAACATGGAAAAAGTCTTCCCAAATCCTGTTGGGGCATTGACGAGGCCACAATAACCTTCAGCATAATATTGCCAGGCATCGGTTTGAAACTTAAAAGGCTTTTTTTTGCTTTTTTTCAGCCAGGTGATGACCTGTTTATATCCTTTGCTGCTGGTTAGTTTCATATGGGTTATATAACAAAAAGAGAAAGAATAGGTTTGGTGTATTGTAGGTCAATCCCGTTGTGTTCTGCTTATAGATTCCTAGCGTTCAGCTCTAATTTTCTCCTGCTTTTCTCTTGCTTTTCTCTTGCTCCTCTCTTGCTATTGTCTTGCTTTCGCAGGAAAAACCCAAAATTAAGGCAATATTTAAGTAAGCTAAAAACAAGATTAAAATACAGCGGAGTATATAGCGATCGTTATAGAGTTGACTGCAACAATTGCCTTAAGTCATCCAATGTATTGATCTCATCGGCTTTTTTATCCTTACGCCACCTGGCGATGCGGGGGAATCTTAAAGCAAGTCCGGCTTTATGTCTTTTACTTTCCGCAATTCCCTCAAAAGCAATTTCGAAAACAAGCTCAGGCTTCACAGTACGTACGGGGCCAAACTTCTCCACCGCATTCTTTAATACGAAAGAATTTACCTCTTTGATTTCTTTATCTGTAAGTCCGGAATAAGCTTTAGCTATGGTGATCAACTTGTCGCCATCTCTAACGGCAAAGGTATAATCTGTATAGAAGTTGGCTCTTCGTCCGCTTCCTTTTTGAGCATAGATCATCACAGTGTCTACTGTATAAGGATTGATCTTCCATTTCCACCAGTCACCGCGTTTTCTGCCCGCATGGTACATAGAATCCCGTTTTTTGAGCATGATACCCTCGCTGTTGATGTCGCGTGACGATAGCCTGATTTCCGCAAGTTCATCCCAACTGTTGAAAGGTACTGTAGGGGATAATGCAACTACATCGGTGGTCTTTAATGTTGTCATTACCATTTCCAGCTTTTCCCGTCTGGAGGCCATTGATTCCTCCCTGATATCTTTGCCATTAAGCTCTAATAGATCGTATGTAAAGAAACCTATCGGGGCTTCCTCCAATTGCGATTTATTGATTGTCTTACGGTTCAAGCGCTGTTGTAAAGTACTAAATGACTGCACCTTTCCATCTTTCACAGAAAGTATTTCTCCATCCAGTACAGTCCCGTCTTGCAATTCATCGAGCAGGAAATGCAGTTCAGGAAATTGATCTGTAACCAATTCTTCACCCCGCGACCAGATGAACAGCTCGCCGTTGCGCTTTACTACTTGTCCGCGTATACCGTCCCATTTCCATTCTGCCTGCCATTCATTGGGTTCGCCAAGGGATTCAGGTTCCGCTTCTAAGGCATAAGCAAGGCAAAAAGGGTAGGGCCATGAGTTATCAGTATTTACATGCGTGCCTTGTATGAGATCATCGAAGGTAATGTCTGCAGGTTGCCACTTACCCATGATGCTGTGCATGATCTTATTGCTATCCGTATCACTTTGTTTAGCCAATGCATTGACGAGCATTTTGTTAGATACACCAATCCGGAAGTTACCGGAGATGAGTTTATTAAAAATGAACCGCTCTTGAGTTTCCAGGCTATTCCAGGAATCCAGGATAAAGTTCTTTTTATACGCATCGTCTTTTCCGTGCAAGGCACTTAAATCATTGATCCACTCATGCAACTTGCGGTCGATGGACTTTTCGGGCGGAGGCAGGACCAGTGCGATGGTTTCACTTAAATCACCCACACTGTGGTAGCTTTCCGCAAAAAGCCATTCCGGGATGCCGCTTTGTTCTATAGCCCATTGCTTGATTAAGGCCGTATTGACCGGACGTTTTGGTCTTTTACCTGTGAACATCGCGATCACGTAAGGTTTGTCCATATCATCTGCTTCATTGAAATACTCAACCAGCGCGGTAATCTTATCGTTGGTCTTATTGCTCATTTCGAGCTTTTGGATCAGTTCGGTAAAGCGTCTCATTTTGATTACGGTTTTAGGTTTACGAATTACGACTGACTTTCAATTTTCGGTTCCTCAGAAGCGGTTTCCAGAACCTCTTCGTCATTCTCATTGCCATATTGTGTTTTCACCTCTTCGGCTGCAATGCCAATTTCATTGAGGTATTTAGAAAATGTAGCGGTAAAACCATGGGTGATGTACACTTTTTCTGCCTCAGTGGCTTTAATGGCTGATAGTAATCCCGGCCAGTCTGCATGATCACTCAATGCAAAGCCTGCATCGGCACTTCTCCAGCGTCGCCCGGCACGAACCTGCATCCATCCTGAACAGGCACCTGTGGCTGGATTAATTAGGTTTTTAATCCAGCGTCCCTCGGCCAGCGCAGGTGGAACAATGACTATTCCCTTTTGCATATCATCTTTTTTAGTATCGGCCGTGATTCTGATGGTTTCCGGCAGATTAACACCGGCATTGATAAAGCCTTCGTTGAGGTTAGCAATGGAATTGTGGACATAGATATCACTGTAACCGGCAAGGCCATTGATCAGCCGCTGTGCTTTTCCAAGACTATAAGCGACCAATACACTTGTTTTCTTTTTGTCGTGGTTGTCGGATATCCAGTCTTTGATGCCAGACAAAACCACTTCCTGCGGTTGCCATTTATAAATAGGCAAACCGAATGTGCTCTCAGAAACAAAGGAATGACATTTAACAGGTTCGAATGCTGTACTAATGCCATCATATTCCACTTTGTAATCGCCTGATACCACACAGATTTCACCTTTATACTCCAGGCGGATCTGGGAAGACCCGATGACATGTCCGGCTGGGAAAAGACTCACTTTGACGCCATTAATGCTGATTTCCTCATTATAACGCAGTGTCTGAATTTTAAGATCTACTCCGAGCCGTCGATGCAGAATTGGTTTTGTGAGTTCGTGACATAGATAAGCGTCATTTCCCCATTTTACATGGTCTGCATGACCATGGGTTGTTACAGCCAGTTTTACAGGCTTCCATGGGTCAATGTAAAAGTCGCCCTGTTTACAATAAATGCCCTTACTGGTAAAATTGATGAGTGCCATTTGATAACAACACCCTCAGGATGTAAAAGTTTTTTCATGAAAATCATGTTCATTCATATGATTTTATGGTTTGTTGCGTTTTAGTTACATGTTGTCTTTTTAGAATAGGATACTTATTTATATTATTACGAACATAAACACAAACAACAAATGAAGCCGTTATGATTTATTAAAACCATGCTTGGCATGAATAAACCGAGCTTGCGAGTTCTTGAATGCAAAAGCCATTTTATTCAAGTAAAAAATCTGATCGCTTCATCACAAATGAAACAAATTATAAACAAATGAAAATTTTAAGAACCAGTTTATTATTGGCAGTTTTTGCCTTATTTGCCATTACCTTACAGTCTTGTAAAACACGAAAAGTTGCAGCCAAGCCAACTCCTCCGGTACAGAAAGAAGTAACTCCAGTTGAGGAAAAAGTTGTGCCCCCGGCACCAGTAGAAAAGAAAGCAGAACCTGCGCCTGTTGAAGAAAAACCAGATTATACTTTTACCAATGTATTGTTTGAATTTGATTCTGGAGTGCTGAAAACCTCCTCTTTTGAAGTGCTCGATAAAATGGCGAAAGAAATGAAAAAGGATCCTTCCGCAAAATTCGTTTTAAACGGCCATTCTTCGATCGAAGGATCTGTCTCACACAACATGTCGTTATCTGTAGACAGGGCCAATTCTGTTAAATCTTACCTGATCAATGCGGGTATTCCGGCTGCAAACCTGACTATAAAAGGCTACGGTGCCGCTCAACCTGTTGCATCTAATGATGCAGAGGAGGGAAGAGCTAAAAACCGTCGTGTTGAATTTCAGGTCAGCCGTTAAAACCCTACATCTATGGAAATAAAAAGGGGGCACATATGCCCCCTTTTGTATTTTCTTTCTATTTTTACCGGATACTAAGTATTTATGCCATATACAAATAGACTTGTACTGTTACTCTTTATTATTCTTTTCAGTCAGCTGTCAATAGCCCAAAATAAATTCACGGTCAATGGTACGGTTACCGATTCCGGTACGGGAGAGACGCTGATAGGTGCGAGTGTAAAACTCACAGGGAAAACCAGCGGCGGAGCGGTGACCAATTCTTACGGATTTTATTCTGTCAGTATCCCAGAAGGAAATTACGAAGCTTCAATCAGCTTTATAGGCTACAAAACGATCAAACAGAGTATTACTGTAAGCAAGGATATAAGACTTAATCTTGCACTGGTTGAAGATAATCAATTGACTGAAGTGGTGATTTCAGCAACGAAAAGAGATGAAAATGTAAGCAGTCCACAAATGGGACTTCAAAAAATAAATGTCAGAGAAATCAATAATGTGCCTGTTTTGCTGGGAGAAAGAGATGTTCTGAAGACATTGCAGTTGCTTCCCGGAATAAAATCTGCGGGAGAAGGGAACAGTGGTTTTTATGTTAGGGGAGGCTCTACAGATCAGAATTTGATTTTGCTGGATGAGGCGCCGGTTTACAATGCTTCTCACTTATTGGGTTTCTTTTCCACCTTTAATTCTGATGCGATAAAAGATGTTAGCGTTTATAAAGGGGGAATGCCCGCCCAATATGGCGGTAGACTGGCTTCTGTATTGGATATTAAAATGAACGACGGAAACCGGAAAACTTATACGGCAGAAGGTGGCCTGGGATTGATATCTTCGAGGGTAAAGGTTGAAGGACCTATTGTAAAGGACAAGGGCTCTTTTATGATCAGTGGACGGCGGACCTATCTGGATGCATTTTTAGCCTTGTCGCCAGACAGCTCTATTAATGGTAATACGCTGTTTTTTTATGATTTAAACGCCAAAGCCAATTATCAGCTTGATGAAAAAAACACTTTATTCCTTTCAGGCTATTTTGGAAGAGATAAGCTGGGTATTTCAGAAACTTTTGGCTTCAACTGGGGAAACTCTACGGTGACATTGAGGTGGAATCATTTGTATAGCAACCGCTTATTTTCGAATACCTCGCTGATTTACAGCAATTATAATTATGTGATCCAGAACTTTATGGAAGAGAATAATTTTGAAGTTAACTCATCCATTAAAGATTTCAACCTTAAACAAGACTTCGAGTATAGTTTAAATAGTAAACACAGCATTAAATTCGGCGTCAATGCCATCCATCACACCATTGCACCGGGCAAGCTCACTGCTTCTGAGGCTTCGAGCGTAAATGAAACGACTTATGAGAATAGAAAAGGATTAGAAGCTGCCGCTTATATTTCAGATGAATGGTCTGTAAATGACAATCTGAATCTCGTGTATGGCCTTAGGCTGAGTAGTTTCTCTTTATTGGGGCCAGGTAATTTTAAGACCTATGATGCAGATGGGAACACAAGCAGTGTTACAGCTTATAAAAGCGGTGAATTTGTTAAAAATTATATCAATCTGGAACCCAGATTTTCCGCAAGCTATAAAATAAATGGCTCGAGTTCTTTTAAGGGTGCGTATACCAGGAATATTCAGAATGTACACCTGATGTCCAACTCTACTTCCACTTCGCCTACGGATCTGTACATCATGAACAGCAACAATGTAAAACCGGAAATTGCAGATCAGGTAGCTACCGGATATTTCAAAAATTTCAATGATGATAAATATGAGTTTTCTGCAGAAGTTTATTACAAGTGGATGCAGAATCAGATAGAGTACAGAAGCGGGACTGACTTGAGAGGGAATGGTAATGTGGAAGCGGATCTCTTGTACGGCGATGGAAGGGCTTATGGAATTGAACTCTTTTTAAAGAAAAGATTTGGAAAGTTCAACGGATGGATAGGCTATACCTGGTCCAGAACTGAGCGTCAGTTTGATGCGATAAATGAGGGTAAGTGGTTTTATGCAAAGCAGGACAGGACGCATGATCTGTCTCTTGTGGGGATTTATAAAGCCAGTACAAGGTGGACATTCTCTTCAGTATTCGTATATAACACCGGTAATGCGGTAACTTATCCTAGCGGTAAATATCAGATTAATGACCGTACGGTATTTTATTATACTGAAAAGAATGGCTATAGAACCCCTTCTTACCACCGTCTGGATGTTTCAGCTACGCTTGAAGGAAAACCAGGGAAAAGACTGCAATCGAGCTGGTCATTTGGTATATACAACTTATACAACCGTAAAAACGCCTTTTCAATTGATTTCGAAGATAATCCGGACAATCCAAGTCAGACACAGGTTGTGAGAACTACCTTATTTGGTATTATTCCTTCAGTAACATGGAATTTTAAATTTTAAATGATGATTAACAAAATATTTAATATAATAGTGCTTTTCGTATTGCTGATGTCATTTTCCGGCTGCGAAGAGGTAATTGATCTAAAGCTTGATGATGCTCCTTCAGCGGTTGTTATTGATGGAGGTCTAAGCGATCAGAATGAAATTCAGGTTGTAAAGGTATCTACAACTTATAAGTTCACAGAGAATAATAAGTTTAATGGAGCCAAAGGGGCTAAGGTTGTACTTACCTCAAGCACCGGCAACATTTATACCTATGCTGAGGTCTCGCCCGGAATTTATAACAGCCCGGTGTTTAGAGGGAGGTCTGGTGTGACCTACACCCTCAATGTCACTTTAAACAACAAAACTTATACTGCAAGTTCCGTTATGCCTGCTAAGGTTAATCTGGATTCGCTTACATTTAAGGAATTTAGTTTCTTTGGGACATCAAATACCTATATCGCTGCCAATTATAAAGATCCTGCGGGCATACAAAATCAATATCGTTATATCTTAAAGGCTAAAGGGGTAATTGAAGAGGATGCGGTTAGCGAAGATCGCTTTGATGACGGAAATAAGGTGGCCAATGTAATTTTTTATGAATTAAATGATTTAGTAGCCGGTGATTTAATCGATGTGGAATTTCAGTGTATCGACAGAAATGTTTACAAGTATTTTTTCAGTTTAAATCAGTCAGAAGGAGGAGGTGGTCCCCCTGTTGCCCCGGCAAATCCCCCATCTAATTTCAACAATGGGGCTTTGGGCGTATTTAACGCACACACCTCAAGTAAAAAGACAATCGTACTTAAATAGGGGCTAATCACCGCAGATCAGTGGATTTTAAAAAGGTTCTACTTTCCAATGATGGTTCCACTCTTTTAGAGGTTCCAGCTCAATGATTCCTTCTTTCTCTTCTAAATTCTGATTGTGATTTATCCCGTCGGCTATACCGTACCATGGCTCTAGACATAGGAAGTTGGCATTTTTAGCTCCCCATATTCCAAAAAATGGAAAATCCGTGAAACTGAAATGCAGTCCGCGGGGGTTTTTAATGTTTTTCAATGAAATGCGGTCACTTTTTAAACCCTTAAATACCAAAGCATCGTCATAAAACAATTCATGATTTAATGGCAACCGATTACGCTCCAATTTAATAGTTTCAGTTCTTTCATCAATTAGATCTTGCTTGATTTTATGATAGGTAAGTTCGCTGTCATGATTGAATTCAAGGAAATAATCTGTGTAGTTTAAATCATTTTCAGTTGGCGTTGCAAAAGCGGGGTGACCTCCTATTGAAAATAGGAGAGGCACATTACCGGTATTTTTCACGATATAATTACACCTTAGCTCAGCCCCGCTTAATTCATAATGAATACTTAAAGAAAATTCAAACGGATAGGCCTTTAGGGTTTGATCGTTTTGCTGGAAATTAAAAATGACTTCAGACTCATTAAGTTTCAGTATTTCGAATTCATGATCCCTGGCAAAACCATGCCTTGGAAGCTCATACGCTACGCCTCCCAAAAAATAAGTATTGTTCTTTAGTCCGCCAACAATTGGAAAAAGTATCGGACTAAACTTGCCCCAATATCCGGCATCGCCGCTCCACATGTATTCTTTATCTGTCTTTTTGTTTTTAAGACTTTGAAGTTCAGCACCTTTTGTGGAAAAGGACGCCTTGATGTGTTCGTTTTCTAGAAATATCATGTCTGCTTTTGAAAAAAATAAAGTTAGCAATTCACATTAATAGTACCAGCGATCTTCAATAATTGTAGGCGATTGTTTAAGTTTATGCCTTTGATCTGAAAAAATAATTTAACTTCAAATCATCTAAAATCGCCCTGAACATCAAATATGAATCTCGAGAAAAAGCTTGTTGTGATAACAGAATGGCTACTAAACCGACCTAGAATAGCAGGAATATTTGTTTTCTTGTTTTTGCTTTTGTTAATAGGCCTGTTCACCAATCAACGTTATCAGATCATCAAAGAAAATGAACATCGGGAGATGAATAACATGCTAAATGCGGCAAAACAGAATATTGAGCAGTCTTTGCGAAATAGCTACACTTCGGCACTGACCCTGGCTTTGACGATAAACGACAAGGGTAAACCAGATAATTTTGAAGCTGTAGCCGGGCAACTTATGAATTCCGGAATGCATTTCAAAGCAGTTCAGCTTGTGCCGGATGGAATTATAAAATATATCTATCCTTTAAAAGGCAATGAAGGAGCATTAAACTCCAGTGTGTTTGGGATATCTAAGGAGAATACTTACAGGGCGAAAGCATCTATTAAAGCAAGGAAAATGTATTTTCTGGGACCCAGTAATCTAAAGCAAGGTGGCGTAGGTATTGTTGGCAGATTACCTTTATATCGCAATAATAAGTTCTGGGGGTTTTCCGCTGTGGTCATTAAATTAGATACCTTTCTGAAAGATGTAGGTGTTAATGTAAGTAAGAACGATGCCTACTATTTTCAGTTTTCAAAAATTAATGTAATCGATAACAAAGAGGAATTTTACCTTCCGGGGAGTAAAGATTTTTCAACTAAAACCTATCAGAAAGTATCTATTCCTGATGGGAACTGGAAATTATACATTATTTCAAATAACAAATACAGCGTATTAGCACAGGTGATTTCTCCTTCTGTTTTTGGCGTATTTCTGGCGATATTATGCAGTATACTGGTAACACAGTTACTTAAGCGGGCAGAAGAAAAACTGTTGATGGAATCCTGGGTTAGAATAGAATCATTGATTAATACGGTAGATGGAATTGTATGGGAAGCAGAACCAAATAATTTTGAGTTTACATTTATCAGTGAAAAAGTACAGGATATACTGGGTTATACTGCAGAGGAGTGGCTTTCTTCTCCTACATTCTGGGCAGATCATCTTCATCCGGAAGATAAAGCCTGGGCAGTGGAGTTTTGTGTAGTGAATACAAAGATGAACAGGCAGCACGACTTTGAGTACCGGATGATTGCCAAGAATGGAAATGTAGTGTGGCTTCGTGATATCGTGAATGTAATTTCAGAAGACGATAAACCAATCCTGCTGAGAGGGATTATGATTGACATAGGTGAGAGTAAGCGTGCTGCAAAGGCACTGAGTGATTCTTTTGAACTGGTTAATGAACAAAACAAAAGGCTGCTGAATTTTTCTTATATCGTATCTCACAATTTGAGGTCACACACGAGTAACATACAGGCCATCTCATCTTTAATAGAACACACCGAATCAGAAGAGGAGAGAAAGGAGTTTATTGAGCTTATGAAAACTGTTTCGGGCTCGTTAAATGAAACCCTTGTCAATCTCAATAAAGTGGTCAATATCCAGACGAGCATTGATGTCATCAGAGATCATTTAAACTTAAGGGATTATATAGACAGAACAATAAACGTTTTGAACGATCAGATCGCTTTAAAGAACGCTACAATCATTAACAATGTACCCGGCGATGTAAATGTATACTACAATCCGGCATACCTGGAAAGTATACTGCTCAACTTCATATTTAATGCCATACGATATAGTCACCCCGAAAGAACGCCCTTAATTGAATTGAGCTGTTTTTATGAAAAGGACCATCTGGTACTTTATGTTGCAGATAATGGAATAGGTATTGATCTTGAAAAACATGGGCATCAGCTTTTCGGAATGTATAAGACTTTCAATGGAAATCCTGATTCAAAAGGCGTGGGGCTTTTCATTTCAAAAAATCAAATAGAAGCAATGGGTGGTAAAGTAGCTGTTGAGAGCGTGATAAATGAAAACACTACTTTTAAAATCTATTTTAAATAGTGCTCCTTTACCTATTAAACTAAACTTTCAGGAAAAGAACTCTCATTTAATTAGATATTTTAATTTGGTGTTTTTCTGTAAAGGTAATTTTGTATATTTGATAAGGATAATTATACTGCATGGATAAGGATTTGCCCTTTTTTAACTGCTCATTCAAAAAGGTTTTTAGTAAAGTGCCTGACTCTTTTTCTGCTGCGCGGATAAAAATCATACTCACTATCCTTATTCTTTCTTATGTAAAACTCGCTGTAGTTATTGTAGATTCTTTAGTAAAACATCAGAATTTCCAGTTGACAAGGGCAATTATCGTACTAGTAATATATACGGCATTACTAAAGTGGCTTTTATACCGGCCTTCTCACATCAGGACTATAGCTCATCTGCTCATCATTACAGGTCTGCTGATTATATGGGCCAATCCCGTCCTAAACCATAAAAACGTTAATATTGTACTGCTGCAGATGATATTTATGGTCAGCCTCTGTAGTTTTTACCTTCTGGATAAAAAATTTGGAGTCATTTATTCTGCCCTGGCTGCACTTCCGATTTTTTTAATTGTTGCTTTTAAAGCGAAAATATACGGTTACAGTGGTGGGTTTCGGGAAGAAATTGGTTCTCCTGGTATAGAAATATTGATATTCTTTAATTTTGTGACGCTGATTTATGCGCACTATCTGTTCTATCAGGCGATTCAGCAGAATATGGACGAGAAAGCTGACTTAAATAGCAAGTTGAAAGAGGCGGTTGAAGAAGCTAATAAACTGGCACTTTCCAAATCAGACTTCCTTTCAGTAATGTCTCATGAATTGAGAACACCATTAAATACCGTTCTTGGGAGTACTTCCATGTTACTGAACAATGACCCCAAAGAATCTCAAAAGGAGGACCTAAGGGCCTTAAAATTCTCTACAAATAACTTGTTGAACCTTATCAATGACATACTTGAATTCAATAGGACAGAGTCGGATAAAATGGAACTTGAAGTTATTCCGGTTAATCTTTCTGAAACCATGTATGATATTTTTTCAGGAATAAAGTTTGCCGCCAATGAAAAGAAATTGGAACTCATTCTAAATATAGATCCGGAATTGTCTCAGGAGGTGGTATTGAGTGACCCAACGCGGCTTATTCAGGTTATTTATAATCTGCTCTGGAACGCCATTAAATTTACAGATAAGGGTAGTGTTACACTCAGTTTGAGCCAACTTGAAAATACTGAAAAAGAAGTGAAAGTCAGGTTTTTGGTTTCCGATACCGGGATAGGCATCAATGAAGATCGTCAGGAAGCTATTTTTGAACCTTTTACCCAGGCTTATTCAAATACCACCAGGCATTTTGGGGGTACTGGTTTGGGATTAGCGATTGTTAAGCGGTTATTGCTACTTTTTAATAGCAATATTCACTTGAAAAGCTGCCCGGATAAAGGATCTGATTTTTTCTTTGATATCGTTTTTGACCGGACAGAACTAGCGCTAAGTCCGGTAAATCCTCAGCTTGAATTTGATCTTCAAGGCATGAAGATATTAATTGCAGAGGACAATGAGATGAATACACTGCTCATGAAAAAATTGCTTTCCAAATGGAATACCGAATGTGAGTATGTAGGAAATGGAAGTGTAATCCTCGATTTATTCAGTAAAGGTTTTTATTACGATGTGATATTAATGGACTTAAATATGCCGGTGATGGATGGGATTGAAGCTACCAAGGCTATCCGTAAAATGGAAAATCATATGGATATCCAGATCATTGCGCTTACAGCATCTGTTTCAGATGAAATCAGGGTTAAGATTCATGAGGCAGGAATGAATGACTATGTCTATAAACCTTTTGAACCAGCTGTACTTTATCAAAAATTACAGCTGATTCAAAATAATAATGTTAAACAAGGAGGAACTGTCAATACGGCTATTTCTTAGCTTCTGCCTCTGCTTTTGCCTTTTTCTTAAAGAAGCCCCTTAGAAGAAAGTTATGTTGTAAGGCTTCAAGGTTCTCATCAAGTTTCTTACTGCTGGTTTCCATATTCATCATGATCGCTTTTACCTGCTCAGCAGTTTTCTGATCATTTAACAATATACCAACGGCATTGTCTGTCTGAGTCAGTTTTGCTGATGCTTTATTAAGGTTTTCAGACAGGGCAGAGGCTGAGCTTGCTGTCTTTTGCAGTTCATTTACCGAAGCCTGTAGTTTAGCAAATACTGCAGTGTCGGTAAGTAATTTATCAGCCAAGCCTCCCTTGGTATTTAAAGTTTTTGTGAATGCATCGAGCTCCAGGGCCATTTTATTAGCCGAGGCAGTCGTGTTTCTTAAGTTAAGCACAATAGCTTTGAAATCTGTAGCAATCTGCTGGTCGGTTAATAATGCGCCAACCGTTCCTTTTCCTTCTACCAAGCTCCTTGCCAGTATCTTAAAATCAGAAGTTACATCAACCAGGTTTTTGTTGTTTACCTGGAATGTTTTCATGATGTCGTCAGTAGAAAGTGTACTGTTGACCCTTAACCGGTCACCATCCTCAACAAAAGGAAACTTTGGGGTACCTCCGGTAATCACAATAATCTTATTGCCAATTAACCCATCTGAGCTGATGCTCGCAGCAGCATCCTTGTGGATATACTTATGAGCTTCTTCTTCGATGTTTAAAAATACCTGAACCTGTGAGGTACCGTAAAACTGTATCTTTTTAATAGTCCCGATTTTTACACCTGAGAACCAAACGTTGTTTCCAGTTTTTAATCCTTGTATGTCGTTAAATACCACATCTACCGTAAAACTTTTTACAAAAGCCTTTTTCTGGCTACCTAACGTGAAAACTCCTAAAATAAATATCGCTAAGCCGAGGAGGATAAATCCTCCAACTACTACTTTACGACGATTGTCTGTTGCCTGCATATCTTTATTGAATAAAATTATAATCGTAAAATGGTTTTACGCGTTCATCACTTGTATTAAAAACGTCTTCAAAGCTACCCTGACGTTCAAATTTGCCGTCCAGCAGCATGGCTACTCTATTTCCGACTGCCTTTGCACAGGTCAAATCATGTGTGATGATGATTGAGCTGGTATGGAAACGTTCCTGTACTTCATTGATCAAGCTATTGATCTCAAGACAAGTAATCGGATCCAGTCCGGCAGTAGGTTCATCATATAGCATGATTTCCGGTCTAAGGATCAATGTACGCGCAATTCCTATTCTTTTTCTTTGTCCACCAGACAACTCTGATGGCATTTGGTTGATGGTCTGTAATAATCCCACTGCATCCAGCATCTCTTCTACAGCACTATTTATTTCAGCTTTAGTCAGGTTCTTCTGGTTTCTTATCAACGGAAAAATCAGGTTTTCCTTCACTGTCATACTATCATAAAGCGCGCTGTTCTGGAAAGAGAAACCTACTTTTAGTCTCAAAGCCAGCAGCTCTTTGTAGGTAATCTCGTCCACTACCTGGTTCAGAACTTTAACTTCGCCCTGATCAGGAGTTAATAAACCTACGATGATTTTAATGAGTACAGATTTACCGGTCCCTGATTTACCAAGCACCACCAGGTTTTCTCTTTTATAAAGATCCAGGTCTACACCTCTCAGTACATGATAATTTCCAAAGGATTTGTATAAGCCTTTAATCTCGATAACTTTTTCCTGCTCATTCAGGGGCTTCTTTTGTTCCATAATTTTAAGTCCTGAATAAACCAAAAAACTGTACTGATACTACTTCCTCTATAAAGATCAGAAACATCCCGATAACTACTGCAGAGTTTGCAGCTTTACCTACGCCTTCAGTTCCCTTAGATGAATTATATCCCTGGTAACAGCCAACCATACCAATCGTAAAACCGAATATTATCGCTTTAACTGTCGAGGCTGTAATGTCCAGAAATGTAATAGATTCCAGCGAAGACTGAAAAAATGCTTTGGCACTTGTTCCTTCACTAAGTGATACGTTTAACAATGCCCCAAGCATACCAACCATTGCGGTATAGAATGTAAGAATAGGGATTGTAATTGTTGCAGCAAGCACCCTTGTAGTTACTAAAAACTTAAAAGGATTAGTAGCCGACACTTCCATTGCATCAATTTGTTCTGTTACCCTCATTGAGCCCAGTTCAGCACCTATACTTGATCCTACCTTACCGGCGGCGATCAGTGAAGTCAGCAAGGGAGCCAGAGTTCTCAAAAGTGCAATACCTACCAAAGAGGGCAACCATGATGTTGCGCCAAACTCGGCCAGCGAAGGGCGAGACTGTTTCGTAAATACAATACCAGTAATAAATCCTGTAAGTGATATCAGTGCGAGAGAACGGTAGCCAATATCATAACATTGTTTCATCAATTCTTTACCTTCGTAGGGAGGTAGAAAGCCCTCTTTGAAAAAGCGGCCCATAAACTGAAAAACATCATATAGTGTCATGAAAGTCCTGGCTATTTTACCCGGACTTTTTACTTCCTCAGTTAAAATTTTCTCACTTTCAGTCTTGCTCTCCATGTATACGCCTTAATGTCATGTTATTCGATTTACAATATTGTTTTCCGTTCGATCTGGCTTCTGAGAACACTAACTATCAAACCCTGCGCCAAAACTCAATAATTATGGCTTATTTTCCTCCGCCCGGACAATTTTTCTGTAAAAATTGCGTATACGTCAATGCCAGGTGTCTTGAGGTGCCTTCGCCTTCATTGATACTATGCGTTCTGTTGGGGTAGGCCATCATCTGGAAAACTTTTCCGTTTTTAATGAGTTCATTGATCAGCATCTCTGCATTTTGATAATGTACGTTATCATCTCCTGTACCGTGGATATACAGGAGATTTCCCTGCAGATTTTTGGCGTAGGTGACAGGGGATCCTTTAATGTAAGCATCTTTGGTTTTTAAAGGGGAACCCATATAACGTTCCTGGTAAATATTATCGTAAGTAAGTTGATTACCAACAGCTGCTATAGCGATACCGGTTTTGTAAATTTCCGGATACTGGAACATCAGATTCAGTGTGGATGAACCACCACCGCTCCATCCCCATACAGCAATTCTGTTTTTATCTACAAAAGGCCATTCCATAATTTTCTTAGCTGCCTGGGCCTGATCACGGATGTTTAAAGTTCCAATGTTCTGAAAAATGCTTTTGCGCCATTCCCTGCCTTTAGGAGCAGGGGCGCCCCGGTTCTCCACAGACACGTAGATATAGCCATCTTTCGGCATATCGCCGGCATAAAGCCAGTTCTGACCGGCACCATAAGTGTCTGTAACGGTTTGTGAAGCAGGTTCACCATATACATAAAACACGACAGGGTATTTCTTTGCCGGGTCGAAATTATCAGGTTTCTTCATCCAGCCATCCAATTGTATCCCATCTTCTGTCGTTACCTTGAAAAACTCCACAGGATTGCGCTGCGGCTTTATCCTCGACAATTGCGTAGTGATACTACCATTCATTGTCAGTGGATTTAAGGTTGTTAGTTTCATCCACTCCGTAAGCGGCGGTATCGTTGCGCTTTGATAGGTGTGTCTTGCAAATACACCATTAGGAGAGATCTCGTAACTATGTGTACCCGGCAGGATAGAAGGGGTCACCATTTCAGGTTTACCACCACCGGCAAGTTTTGTTTTGTATAAATATTTTTGAGTTGCATTGGTAGGTGAAGCTATAAAATATAACCAGCCATTTTGCTCATCCACAAGTGATTGCTCTATCATATCATAATCTCCTTTGGTGATCAGGGTCTGCTTTTTGCCGTCTTTACTGATGCGGTAAGCATGGCGCCATCCGTCTTTTTCACTGATCCACAGAAATTCTTTACCCTCGTTGATCCATTCCCATCCTTTGCCTGCATCAATCCAGGCTTTATCTGTATCTGTATACATGTTGTTTACCGTTCCGCTGCCAGCATTGATGACGAATAGTTTGCTTACATTTTGTTCTCTGTTCAGCTGCTGTAGAATGACCTCATTGGTATTTGGGATCCAGTCCATTCTTGGAATGTAATTCTGAACCTGGTCACCAGGTACTTTCAGCCATTCGGTTTTAGCGGTAGCGATGTCTACCACGCCAACTTTACATGATGAAGGATCCTGGCCCACTTTAGGATATTCAACAGGAATTGTGTAAGAATATATAGAATCAGTATTATTGATCATTAGGAAATTTCTGATCTTGGTTGCATTGATCTGCCAGTAAGCAATTGACTTCCCGTCAGGACTCCATCTGAATCCGTCTCTGCAATCGAACTCTTCCTCATAAACCCAGTCAAACGTTCCGTTGATCAGCCTGTCGGTACCATCTGTAGTCAGTGCCTTGGTGGCTTTATTGCTCAGATCATCAACATAAAGATTATGCTTACTTACATAGGCTACTTTATTTCCATCAGGAGAAAACTTCGCAAACATCAATGACGATGCAGGTTTGTCTTTTCCTATTTTGGTGATCTGGTTGGCTTTAAGGTCGGCCACATAATAATCTCCCCGGGTTTCATAACGCCATACCTTTTTACTGTTGGTATAGATCAGTACTTTAGTGCCGTCTTCAGAAATTTGGAAATCTTTAATGGCATTGATTCCGCTTCCCGAGGAATAAAGTAATTCGCGGCCTACCACGACTTTCCTTTCATTATTGGGAAGGCTGATGGTGACCAATTCACCATCCATTACCTGATAATAGCTGTTTCCATCCTTAGTCCACCTGATTTCCTGTGCATACGATTGCTGGCAGAATCCAATTAATAAGATCAAAGCCAGTTTGAAGATGATGTTTCTGAAGTTCATTTTTTAAAGTTCTATAAATTGCTGATACACTTTTTGCAGGTATGACTTGGCATTATTTAGCGTCTTCTCAGTCTGTTTTGCATCCTTATCATTGTTGTTGTACAAAACGGTCTTGCCTACATTGTCAAAAGTAACACATTGTTGGTTATCGATAAAGCCCATTCCATTATCCCAGCTAAAAAAAGCAAAAGAATTGTTGTAAGGGTTTAAAAGGTTCTTGCTCCAGGCAAAATCTTTTGCATTGATGTTTAGCTGTGACAGGAGTGTTGCGGCCACATCAGACTGGCTACCTGTATTTTCAAATTTTCTTCCCCGGAATTCTTCTTTAATTACGTCTCCATAAAAGAGCAGTGGTATGTGGTAACGCCGCGGATTAAAGATCTCCTGGTTATTCCTCGGCAGCAGGTGTCCGTGATCTGCAATGAAGACAAACAGGGTATTTTTATACCATGCCTGTTTTTTTGCGTTGTTCAGGTAAGCATTGATACACGAATCTGTATAATGGGCGGTACTTTTAAATTTCGCAACATTATCGGCCTTGCCAAATTTGTAAGCTCCGGGAAGTCCGTAAGGTTCGTGGTTGGTCAATGTCAGTAATGTAGAAAAGAAGGGTTGAGGCTCCTTATTGAGTTCTTCAGTTTGTCTTGCAAACACCACTTCATCAAACTGCCCCCAACTGGTTCCGCCGGCATTCTTAAAGTCATTTCTATCAACCAGATTCTGATAATTATGGCTCAGGATGAAAGCCTTATAATTATCAAATTCAGATTCTCCGCCATAAAAGAAGGAAGTATGGTAGCCGTTTTTAAAGAGCGTCTGGGATATAGCAGGTAATTTCTGCATTTTCTCCGGCCATTTGACAATACTGCCGGCTGCTAGAGTAGGGAAACCGGCTAAAGTTCCAACAAGCCCCTTATCGGTGCGACTGCCTGTCGAATATACATTGCTAAATAAAACGCCCTGATCGATCAGATTTTCAAAATTGGGCGTGATGCCGTCTTCCCCCCCTAAAGTTTTGATCAGATCGGCAGTAAAACTTTCTATGATTACCAAAACTACATTGGGTCTGTTTGTGGTAAGCAGATTTATTGTTGTGTCTTTGGCAGGTGTATAAAGATCTTTGACTATCGCATCTGCCTGTTGTTTATCCATATAGAGGTATGGATTTGATTTAGTCATCCTCGAAGCGAGGAGACTGGAAATTAGGTTCCATTCTGTATTTACTGCCGCATTATTGAGTGTCTGGTCCTTCGAAAAATAGGCCATACTTTGCGTGATGGGAGAACCTTTAAGGCCGCCACGGATCAATAAAAAATTGACCAAAACCAATGAGAGTATAGCAATGCCCTTGATCAACAGAGCAGTTTTTTCAAACTCAAGAACCCTAAGTACTACCCGTCGCTGTAAGACAAAGCCCAGTATGATCAATAATGCCAATGAAGCTATAGACAAACCAATCGGCGAAGAGGCACTGGAAGCAAGTGCTTCATTTGGCGTGGAAATCGCAAATCCTAAAGCTTTTGCGTTGATTTTGCTGCCCCATTCACGGTAGATGTTGAAATTAGCAACAGAAAGTATGCTAAAAATAACGACCAATACTTTATTATAAACCGATAGCCATTTGAGTTCTACTATTTTTCTTCCGCTAAATAGCCAGTATACATAGCTCAATAGCGGGATAACCACAATATAGGCCGTCATGGAGAGGTCCAAAGGCAGCGCATGATAAAAAGTTGCTATAATGTCCTGTGCAGGATTGATAGCAATCTTTTTAAAATTGATGATTAAAAATATGAGGCGATCAAGAAAGAAAAATAACAGCCAGAATAAGAAGAATCTGGCAAAAAAAAGAAGGCTTTTCAACATTTTATAATATGCTATTGTGCGCCCTGCATTGCTTTTAATTCAGCCATTGTCTTTTCTTCATAGCCTTTAGGGACATCTAAAGTGAAAGGTCCAACTTTCTCTTCTTTGAGGCTTTTCAAAGTAAGTACGGTTTTAACACCGTCCTGCATGTTGGTGAACTTAACCGGAGTGCCTTTTATTTGCTCAAATCCCGGAGGGGTAGCACCGGCTGAGAACTTGATGTCGTTACTCATCCAAACCTCGTATGAACCTCCGTTATCGTCTTTGTAATTGTATTTTTCAGCATTATAACCCGCAATTTTTTGCTGCTCACCTGTGGCTTTAAAGTCTGAGAACTTTCTGCTGCCAGATTGTTTTTCCAGGTCTTCTTTTGACATTTTAGCGGCATACTGCTTTTGCATTATTGGAATGTCAACAAGAACCAGGGCGTTTTTTGCCATGCCATCTGTATATACCTTCAACATGGCTACTCCCATGTCTACTTCGACTTTTGAAATATTCCCATTGAACTGCACTTTGCTTTCAGAAGGAAGCATCGAAGGGTCTACGGCTTTTTTCTGTTCCTCAGTAAGGACGTATTCAATCCCATAAATCAGCGTACCCTGGTCCATTACTTTCTGGGCCTTTGCAATGATGGCAGTGCTGATTAAAATAAGCGCTACAACACCTGTTTTTATTGATTTAAACATATTTTTATCTAATTGATTACCATTTAATTTTTTCTTTATTGACAAAGGAGGCGACTCCTTTTTTAAAATCTTCGCTATCTCTTACCCTTGCATTGATCTGTACTGCGAGAGATAAACTTTTTTCCAATAACGGATTGGTGGTTTGTCCGATCAGTTGTTTCGTTACCATTAACGAATTCGAGGAAGCTTCAGTACACAAATTTAAAGCAAAATCATTTACTTTTTGATCAATTTCATTCTTGTTTGTTACAAAGGTGATCAATCCATAATCGAGTGCCTGCTGAGCTGAGAATAATTCACCTGTGAGCAGTATTCTCTTTGCTACGGTTTCACTGGTCTTTCGGAGGAGGAAACAGGAAACAATAGCAGGTACAAAGCCAAGCTTAACTTCCGTGTAGCCAAAATTAGCTTCCGGAACAGAAAATATGATATCGCAAACAGTGGCCAGCCCACATCCCCCGGCTATCGCATGTCCCTCTACCTGGGCAATCACCACCTTTGGCAGGTAGTAAATCGTAGTAAAAAGACGTTTTAAATTTTCAGAATCCGCAAGGTTCTCCTCATAACTATTTTGCTGCAGCTGCTGAAGATAGGCAAGGTCGGCCCCGGCACTAAAAACATCCCCGTTCGCCTTTAAGACAATTACCTTTACCTCGTCATCTTCAGATGCATTGATGAATGCTGCTGTGAGTTGACTGACCAACTCTGGATTTAACGCATTGCGTTTTTCAGGACGGTTTATGGAAATGGTAGCAATGCGCTGACTTACAGAATATAGAACCAGGGAGCCTGTCATACTTTGTGATTTATACTTAGATTTATTAGTCAAACTTAGATAAATTATCAGAAGAAATACAACTACAAATCTATTTGAGTAGCAATTCTTTTTTTGAGATCATCTATTCTCAGGAGGTAATTGTAAAATAAAATTTCATCACCATTTATCCTGAAATATGGTGTAACCATATATTTATCCCCATTGATAAAAGTGACTTGCTCAATCTGATAGAGATCTAATGCAGGCTTAACCGAATACCTGAAAGTCTTTTCACCGGCATTTAAGTTTGTAAAAACAATTGCTTTTCCGGCTGAGATAAATGCTGCGGCATAATTTTTACGCAGCTTGAATATAATGATTTTCTTTTGATGGCTTAGCTGTAGGTTGCTGTATACAGACTTTAACTGCAACAAAAGCAAACAACATATCGATCCAAAAAGCATCCATTTATTTTTCGTTTTCAGCATAAATATCATCAATAAAAGACTTGTACAAATTAAAATAAGTTCTGTTTTATCGATCCATATGCCTGTCAGATTCGAGAACGGAAGCATGGAGATGTAGTCCAGCCCTTTATTCATAAAATGAATCATCCATTCGAAAACAGAAGCCAGGAAACTCAACCTGAATACGAGGATGATGATGCCCAGATACATGATCAGGGCTGACGGGATGATGATGAAAAGGTTACTGATCAGAAAGTATAAGGGAAACTGATGAAAATAATAGATACTCAATGGAAAGGTGGTCAGTTGGGCGGAAAATGACATAGCAAGTGCAGACCAGATCCGGGACACCCATTTATGCTCAACCGGCCACCAGGACTGGATCAATGGTTGCAGACAAATCAATCCAAAAACTGCAAGGAAGGAGAGTTGAAAACCGACATCCCAAATCAGGTAGGGATCATAAAGCAAAAGGCAAAATGCGGCAAAAGCGAGTACGTTATACCCATTACTTTCTCTATCGAGTAGTTTTGCAAAGACAAATGCGGAAAGCATGATTGCAGAGCGAAGAACAGAAGGCGATAAGCCTGTAAGTAGTGTGTAATACCAAATGGCAGTCAGGATAATACCGACTTTCAATACCTTCATCAGCTTACTTCGCCATAGAAAAAATAAAATCCAATCGAGCACCAGATAGATCAGACCTACGTGCATACCTGAAACGGATAAAGCATGTATGGTTCCGGTTTTTGAATAGACAGCCAAAGTATCCTCACTTAAATCTGCACGGTAGCCCAGTATTAATGTAGAGGCCATGGCAAACGCATCATCATTTTTGAGTATGCTCCTGTAGTAGGCCACTTGTTTAGACCTTAGGGTTAATGCATAGGCTATTAGTGGATTTCCCTTGCGCTCAGCCAATGTCACGATTTCATGTTGTTTTAAAAATACCCGGTTATGGATGTCTTTTGCGGCCAGCCATGATTTATAATCAAACTCTCCAGGATTGTAAGGCGGCTCAATTTCTGAAAACCGGAAGGGGATGATCAGCTCATTGCCATAAGCAGGCAGCCGGGTGCTGCTACTGTCCAGATGAACCATCACCAGTAATTTGCCCTCCGCTCTTAATTTTATATCTCCATTGTCTTTATAGCGTTCAGTAACTTCTGCTTTAAACCGAAGCATTCCATTCTTAACCTGAGGTTCGTCCGTGACAGTGACCTTTAAATAATCAGCTTCTTTACTTGCATAGTAATCAGAGGCTAACCTGGAGTCATTTAACAGGCAAATTAACCCACCGCAACAAAAACTAAACAGGTAAACCATAGTTCCTGTCATCCACTTGTTTTTGTACAACCGGAGTTGACGGTAAAAAACAGCAATGGTTGCGATGCCGAGAAAGATCAAACCACAGGCTATGATCATCACATGCAATAACTGCGAAGTTCTAAAATGATAGGATAAAAGTATGCCTGCAGCATAAGTCAGGAGCAAATGCACGAAGACAATTTGCGATTTTTCGTATTTTAACTTTTCCATATTGTCATCAGAACTGGTAGCGCACCTGTAACTTCACATCTGTTTTTTTATTTCCCCTGATCTCATCCAGACCTGAACCCACTGTTTCCACATCCTTATAAAAGGAAGTCGCATACCTGAACCATACATCCAGGGACTTCATCACCTGGTACCTCAGGTTTATAAAGCTTCTGAAACCTTTGCCATGATAAATGCCAAAAGCAGAACCGTAAAGCACATCGTCCTCATAAGCATAGATCCTGCTGTTGTAAGATGGGGTATTGAAGTAGGCCAGCCTTAAGTTGCCGGATAATTTAGTGTTAAGGGGTTTGTAGTTTACATCCTGGTATACCAAATATCCAGTTTCAGAAACAGCAATTCCCTTTTGATAACAGGCTACCTCAGCACGACTTTGGAAGTTCAGCTGTTTGTTTCCGCTCCATTTTCCTTCAACACGGAAATTCTGTTTCAATACGCTTTGAATACCCTTATCCAAACTTCCGGCATCCGCATTTTGTGACTTGATCTCTCTTTTATACCTCAGCAATATTTTGGTGGTCTTATTTGGGGTAAAGGCCATTTGTCCCAATAGCTCGTAACCTTCAGATGCTGCATCAATGCGGTATTTCAGCCATGGGAACTTAAAATAATCGGCATATAGAGAGAATGACCAGTATTTATGAGGGGTATAATTCATTCCGCCATAAATTCCTCTTTCATTATTAGTTTCAGTGCCTTCACCAATGGCCCTGCTAAAAAAGCTATGGTAGTTCTTCTCGTAATTCCGGTATAACAGTACAGCTGAGATTCTGGGAGATAAACTTGCCATTATACCATTGAGTAATGCCCAGCCACTTCCGATACTGTGTGCCAGTTCTCCATAAAAATACATGTTCTTAAACGTATAGCTGTAATTGACCCCTGTATTTAGAAGTTCCTCTCCTTCAAAACTGTATTTGTTATAAAGTTGATTGCCCGTTACAAACCTCTGTTGATATTGGGTTTTATAGGTCACTAATCCCATGTTTAAATGGTCATGAGCATATTGGAAAGCAGCACCATAAACCACCTGGCCCAAACTCTTTTGGTTCTTCAGTTCTGTCGGGGTGCGGTGTAAACCACTGATGTTGATGTTTTCCAGGGTCATGCTGCCGTCGGCACTGCTCTTTAAACTCGCGTCCAGTTTCCGTGAAGAAAAAAATGAAGTGAAATCAATGTATTTTGTGATGCCGATAGTTGACGCTATTCCCCTTAAGAATGAAGACTCGTTTGAAGAGGAGTAGGGTCGAAGTCCGAGATCCTTACTGGCTACACTGGTAACATCAGGCCCCTTTCCGAATGCGAAGCCAGACCATAAAGCAAGTCCCTGTCCAAATTGCATACTGTAATCACCTACAACCAGTTTCTTAAACGGACCGAATTTTTGGAAGGTCACATTTCCCGACAAATGATCTGCTCCGCTTTTGCCATGTATAAAATGCTCACCGGCGTCTTTTTCGGCCACTAGCGACACGGACATGAAATCCTTTACCAGGTATTTATACCTCAATAAAAGTTTGTCGGGACTGCCCAGATACCTGCTGCCCGGCAAATCATGGAAACCTTTTTGAGTTTGTAGTGTTCGTCCGTACCGGATGATGAGGTCGTTACTTGCAAAAGTCTCTGCTCTGAGCTGAGATAAATCTGAAGGAGCGGATATTTTTATGAAAGGCAGGATCCGGTTGATGGTCTGCAGATCAAAGCCGGAAATCCCCTGAAGTTCTAAGACATCGATCAATTGACCATTGGTTTTTAAATGTTCGAAAAGGCTGGCGATCTGAAGTGGGGATACAAAGACCAATTTCTTTAAATCCTCAGGACTGGTTTTATTTAAGTCGATAGGATGCTTTTGATAAAAGCTCAAACGCTCTGTAAGTTCATACAGATCGTAATCTTCCGGCAGCTGATCAGCAAAGCCCTCAATAATTTCTTGTATCAGTACATCTTCCTGTGCCTTGACAGTACAACCCCACGAAATTAGTAACAGGGTTATTAATGCTTTCATTGTATTTGGCATAAATCAGCCAAATGACCTTAAAGATTTTGATGATAACCAGATCTTGTTATTTTAATTTAAAAATTTCTTTATCCGATATCCGATAGATGCTATAGGCACGTATAAGACAAGGTACTAACTAGGCCACCTTGATCACGTATTTAGCTCACCTCTACCCCACTTTTTATAGCAAAAATGTGGGGTAGAGGTGAGCTAAATGTGGGGTCACGATACAGATGGGTATACCCTGTCCACCAGACAGCCACATCGCAACACGTATTAACTAAAAATTAATGAAATTTATTAGATTTCCTCGTTCAGTTTCAGTAAGAAATCTTTCAGCTTCTCCAGAGAAGCGATGATTTTTTGATTTTCCTTAACCTCTCCGCTATTGTTTTTAAGGTGGTCTTTTGCACCTTTTAAAGTAAAACCCTTGTCGTCCACAAGGTGAAAAATGATCTTTAGGTTTTCAATATCTTCAGGGGTAAAGAGGCGATTGCCCTTCTTATTTTTCTTGGGCTGCAGTACTTCAAATTCCTTTTCATAAAACCTGATTTGCGAAGCATTTACACCAAACATTTCGGTCACCTCGCCCATTGTATAATACATTTTGTTGATTTCCCGCTCTTTGTAAGGCATAGTTGGTATTGATTGTTAGTTGTTTACAGCTTTTATTTGAAGTGTTCAAACTTAGATAAAAGTACTCAAGTATCCATAAACAAAAAAGAATAATTTTATCTAAGTTTGTTAACCATTAATAAAGAGAAGGATGACAGCTAAGGAAATCAGACAAGCATATTTAAAATTTTTCGAATCCAAACAACACCATATTGTTTCTTCTGCACCAATTGTAGTTAAAAACGATCCGACATTAATGTTTACCAATGCCGGAATGAACCAGTTTAAAGATCTGTTCCTTGGCGAGGCCCCTATAAAACATCTCAGAGTAACCGATACACAACGTTGTTTGCGTGTGTCTGGTAAACATAATGACCTGGAAGAGGTGGGTATTGATACCTATCACCATACCATGTTTGAGATGCTGGGCAACTGGAGTTTTGGAGACTATTTTAAGAAAGAAGCCATTGCCTGGAGCTGGGAATTACTTACCGAAGTTTATAAAATACCGAAAGACAAGCTCTATGTTTCGATCTTCGAAGGAGACGAAAAGGAAGGCTTGCCACGCGATACTGAAGCTTATGAGCTTTGGAAACAATATGTGCCCGAAGACCGCATCATCCTTGGAAATAAAAAAGACAATTTCTGGGAAATGGGAGATATGGGACCTTGCGGACCATGTTCTGAGATTCATGTAGATTGCCGTCCTGATGACGAGCGGAGTCAGGTACCAGGAAAAAGCCTGGTCAATGCAGATCATCCGCAGGTAATTGAGATCTGGAATAACGTATTCATGCAATTTAATCGTTTGAAAGACGGTTCATTACAGCCCTTGCCTGCACAGCATGTGGATACAGGAATGGGATTTGAGCGTCTGGTGCGTGTGTTGCAAGGTAAGTCATCAAACTACGATACGGACGTATTTCAGCCATTGATCCAGGTGATCGCCAACCATGCAGGAATTACTTATGGTGCTGATGAAAAGACTGACATTGCGATGCGTGTGATGGCAGATCACATTCGTGCGATCTCATTTGTAATTGCTGACGGACAATTGCCGTCAAATAATAAAGCAGGGTATGTAATCCGCCGTATTTTACGTCGCGCTGTGCGTTACGCCTATACTTTTCTGAATTTAAAGGAGCCCTTCTTAAATCAACTGGTACCGGTTTTAGCGGAGCAGTTTAAGGGTGTTTTTGAGGAACTGGTATTGCAGCAGGATTTTGTGCAGAAGGTAGTTTTGGAAGAAGAGGTTTCCTTCCTACGAACTTTAGCTACAGGTATCCAACGCTTTGATAACTACACTAAAAAGCAGGCTGAATTCCTGATGTCGGAGAATGCAATAGAGCCTGAAAAATCTTTTGAGGATCAATGGGTTTACAGCATTTTGAAAGACCAGATGGTGATCTCCGGAGATTTTGCTTTCGAACTGAACGACACCTATGGTTTCCCGATAGATCTGACTGAGCTGATGGCCAGGGAGAAACGCTGGTCGGTGGATATGGACGAGTATAGCAAGGCCTTGCTGAAACAAAAAGAACGTTCACGTGCGGCTACAGCTGTAGATACGGGCGACTGGGTGCTGGTAAATCCGGAACTTGAAGTCGAGTTTGTTGGTTATGATGATGTAGAGGCGGAAACTCAGATCGTAAAATATAGAAAGGTAAGCGCAAAGGGTAAGGAACAGTATCAGATCGTGCTGAGTAAAACTCCTTTTTATGCGGAGAGCGGCGGACAGGTAGGAGATACCGGCAGACTGGAAGACCATAGTCGTCTTTTCTTCGTAGAGATTACAGATACCAAGAAGGAAAATGGTGTAATTGTACATTACACTGATACGATGCCTGAGGATGTTGAAGGACTTTTCTGGGCAGTGATAGATGAAGATAAACGACTGCTTTCGCAGGATAACCATACTGCTACGCATTTGTTGCATGCTGCTTTGAAAAAAGTATTGGGTTCACATGTGAACCAGAAAGGTTCATTGGTAAACCCCGATTACCTAAGGTTCGATTTTTCGCATTTTGCGAAAGTGACGGATGAGGAACTGGCGCGGATTGAGCATTTGGTGAATCAGAAAGTAAGAGAGAATATCCCTTTGAAAGAGCAAAGATATGTGCCTTACGATCAGGCGATATCCAGCGGTGTTACCGCATTGTTCGGCGAGAAGTATGGAGACCTGGTCAGGATCATCACTTTTGACGACCATTATTCCAAAGAGCTTTGTGGCGGTACGCACGTACAGGCAACGGGACAAATCGGTTATTTTAAAATCATCTCCGAAAGTGCGGTTGCAGCGGGAGTAAGGCGTATAGAGGCCATTACGGCTGATAAAGCAGAGGCTTTTGTGCTGGATCAGAATAGAGAACTGAATGAATTGAGGGAATTGCTGAAAGGCAATAAGGACCTCAAAGCTGCGGTTTCTTCTTTGATAGAAGAGAACAACCGGTTGAAGAAAGATGCTGAAAAAGCCGTTCTGGAGCAGTCGGCCAACCTGAAACACGAGATTGTACACCACATGAAGACCATTAATGGTGTAAATGTGATTGCGACGCATGTCGAACTTCCTAATGCTGATGCTGTTAAGAATCTTGCATTTGCAGTTAAAGACCTGGTTGACGATTTGTTTTTAGTATTTACGACGCTTATAGACGATAAACCCGGAATTACAGTAATGCTGTCTGAAAACCTGGTAAAAGACAAGGGGCTCAATGCATCTAATATTGTCAGGGAACTGGCCAAGGATATACAAGGCGGTGGCGGCGGACAGCCATTTTATGCTACTGCAGGCGGTAAAAATAAAGACGGATTGAAGACTGTTCTGGAAAAGGCAGAAGGATTGGTTTCTTAAAGGAGGCCATATACTTAGCATTTAGTATCATCACGTCATTTCGACGAGGAACGAGGAAAAATCTCTTGTTTGAGGAGTTCAGGCAAGAGATTTTTCGCTTTACTGCGTTTCATTCGAAATGACGCTGATACCACATACCTATTCCTGCTTTTTTTACTTCAAGGCCCAATAACCAAGGCCCAGCCATATCAATCCCTTGATCAGGAAGAATAGAAACCCCCAAACACCGACCTTTTTCAGCCACTTTAAAATGGCGGCCTTCCTTTCTGATGTTGGTTTTGTAGTCATAACACAAAATTAATTGATTTACAACTAACTTCAACATAAAGTTTTTTGATGGAGATATAGTCTGCCTCTATTTTGAGTCTTTACTCAATTTACGGATGGGGGTTAGTTCCACTTTTCTGAATTCCACTTCAGAACCTTCAGCCTGCAAGGCAATATTTCCACTCTGGGCAGTGCAATTTGTACCGTGATTAGTAAATACATCGTTCACCCAAACTTTCACCTGATCGCCCACACATTCAATCACCATTTTATTCCATTCCCCAACCGGTTTCTCTACGTCTTTGGATAGTCTTTTGATCCTGCGTAATTTATTTCCATTGATACCCCAGTTTTCTTTAGGACCTCTACGTGTTTCCATGTCTGTAACGGTGATATCTTCTTCAATGCACCAAAAATCACCGGCCATAGTGTGCTGCATCTGTACTTCAACGGACTGAGGGAACATATCATACAACGCTCTTGATCTGGAAGCATGGACCAATACGCCGCAGTTTCCCGGTTTTGCGGCAAACCTGTACTGAACTTCTATTCTGTAATTTTTGTAGACCGCATCGGTGATCAGGTGACCACCAGGGGTACCAAGGCTAACCAATAATCCATTCCTTACGATAAATGGATTTCTAGCATTTGGATTTTTATCCATTTCCGGAACATCAGCATGCCAGCCTTTCAAGTCTTTGCCGTTAAACAGGCTTTTGGATTGGGCAATGGAAGTAGCAGCATTGAAAAATAAAGTGATGGCAATTGCTGAAGTATAAAGTAGTTTCATTGTATGGTTATGTTTGTTGATCCCACTAATATATATAAAATCCTTATTGTTTAGCATCACTAAAATTTATATAGATATTTCAATAGGATTATATTCATTAATTTTAGCGCTGAGAAAGTTTATCATTTTAGACTAATTTCAAAAAAATATGGGTGAAATAAAATGGGGCATCATAGGTTGCGGGGATGTTACAGAAGTTAAAAGCGGACCTGCTTTTAATAAGATTGAGAACTCATCGCTGGTTGCAGTGATGAGGCGGGATAGGCTAAAGGCGCAGGATTATGCTGTGAGACACGGAGTGCCAAAATGGTATGACAATGCCGACCTGCTGATAAATGATCCTGAAATAAATGCAATTTATATTGCCACACCTCCGCTCCAGCATGAAGATTATACGATAAAGGCACTTGCTGCGGGTAAGCCGGTTTACGTGGAGAAGCCGATGGCCCTAAATGCAGCGGCGGCAATCAGAATGAAAGCGGCATCTGAAGAATACGGTGTTAAGTTATGTATTGCTCATTACAGACGTGCGCAGCCTATGTTTATAAAAATAAAAGACCTACTTCATGAAAAGGCAATTGGTGATGTACGTTTTGCACAACTTCAAATGTTACAACCGATTGCCTCAGATGTCATTGCAACATCAGAAACTTCCTGGCGCCTGAACCCTGCTATCTCAGGAGGAGGATTGTTCCACGACCTTGCCCCACATCAGCTAGACCTGATGGTTTATTTCTTTGGTAAACCTGAATCTTTTTCAGGTCTTTCTTTAAACCAGCGGGGGACAGGTAATGCAGACGACATGGTGGTTGGTCAGGCCCTGTTTAATAACGGAGTGGTTTTTAATGGTACATGGTGTTTTACTGTATCTCCGTCAAATAAAACCGATCTGTTTGAGATAATAGGCAGCAAGGGAAGGATCAATTTTCAGGTATTTGGTAATAAAGTTACTTTAGAAATAGAAGGCATCCTCAAGGAATTTGTCTTTGATCCGATCGAACATGTAGAGCAGCCAATGATTGAAAAGGTCACAAATTATTTTCTTGGTGGAGATGAAAATCCATGTTCGGCAGAAGAGGCAATTCTGTCAATGAAGATGATGGATTCTTTCACTAACATATAGTTTTGGTCTCGTTATTGTCTTATAGAGCCTGGAATAAAAAAATCACATTCATAAAAAAACATGCTTAAAAAAGTACTCATTGTTTTAGTTATCCTATTTGCCGTTTTATTTGTTGCTGCGGCATCAATTCCTTTATTTTTCAAAAAAGAAATTGACTTAAAGGTCAAATCATCCATTAACGAAAGTATAAATGCTAAAGTTGATTTTAAGGATTTGGATTTGAGTCTGATTAGCTCCTTTCCCGATTTGGGAATTAAGATCAACAATTTAACGATAGTTGGTATTGACAGTTTCGCCAAAGACACACTGGCAAACATTAAACAACTTCAACTGAATTTGAACTTTATGAGCGTGATCAAAGGGGAGACTTATCAAATCAATTCCATTCTACTCGATGAACCTACCATTTTAGCCAAAGTATTGAAAAGTGGAAAAGCCAATTGGGATATCACGAAGCCTGACAGCCTGGCCTCTCCAAGTACAGATACGGCTAAAACAAACTTTAACGTGGCCTTGCAGAAATATGCAATTGAGGGTGGGAATGTAACCTATGACGATGCTTCTTTAGGGTTTTTCATGCAAATGAAAGACTTAAATCATTCCGGTAAGGGGGATTTCACGCAGGATCTCTTTAAGCTGCAGACTCAGTCTGATATCGCGCAGCTCACTGTTAAATATGCAGGTATTCCATACCTCAATAAAGTAAAGCTAAATGCAGAACTTCCTATTGATATGGACATGAAAAATATGAAGTTTAGCTTCGCCGAGAATAAAATTCAGTTGAATGAACTGCTATTATCTGCAGTAGGTTACCTCGCAATGCCGAATGAAACCGATATGGTCATGGATTTTAAGTTTGATGCGAAGCAATCCGAACTTAAAAACTTCTTATCACTGATCCCTGCCATCTATTCCAGTAATTTTAAGGACATGGAAGCGAGTGGTAAGTTTGCTATGGACGGGACAGCTAAAGGAACTTACAATGAAAAATCATTACCAGCATTTAACGTCAACCTGTCTATTGAAAATGGAAAGATCAAATATCCTTCATTACCTTCAGCGATTAATAACATCCAGGTAAAATCGCAGATCAATAATCCGGATGGAGTGATTGATCATACTGTAGTAAATGTCCCGGCCTTTCATATGGAATTTGGTCAGGCACCTATAGACGGGCGATTATTACTTAAAAACCCTGTAACCGACCCATTCTTAGATATGGCATTGAAAGGAAAGTTGGATTTGAAGCAATTGACAGCCATTTTTCCAATGAAAGACATGACTTTGAGTGGTATTTTAGATGCTGATGTACAAGCGTCGGGGCGCAAATCATCGATTGACAAAGGGCAGTATGAGGCATTTAAGGCATCAGGACAAATGATGGCGAGTAATTTTAATTATTCAGGTAAAAACGTGCCGATGCCGGTAAGTGTGCCGTCTGTAAAAATGACTTTCAGTCCTAAAAATATTACGCTTACAGGATTAACGGCTAACGTAGGAAAAAGTGATTTTAAAGCAAACGGAACTGTAAATAACTATTTGAGCTATTTCTTTAAAAAGAACCAGGCGTTGCAGGGAAATTTCAATGTCTCATCAGGATTGATTGATGTCAATGAGCTGGTTGGTCCTCCTGTTAAGGAAGAGAAGGCTGAAAAGAGTAATTCGAAACTTTCTGTTTTTGAAGTTCCGGGGAATATAGATTTTAACCTGACTGCAAATGCGGGCCGTATTTTATATGACAATTATGACATCAGTAATGCAAAGGGGATGCTTGTAGTAAAAGATAAGACCATATACTTTAAAGATATGGGTATGAATATGCTAGATGGCAAAGTCAATATGAATGGTTCTTATGCTACTATTGATCCTAAGAAGCCAAAAGTGGATATTGTTTTTGGTATTGAAAAAATGGATATACAGAAAGCCTTTACCGCATTCAATACCGTTAAATTGCTGGCTCCGGTAGCAAAATTTGCAAAAGGAGTTTTCTCTACAAACCTGAAGTTCAATTCAGATCTTGATCAAAACATGATGCCGGTTTATTCCTCCATTAATGCGGAGGGACTAACAAATATTATTCAGGCAGTACTTGATGGGTTTGAGCCGTTAAATAAACTGGCTTCGGCTTTAAGTTCAGATAAATTCAAAAAACTGGAACTAAACAATGTACTTACGAAGTTTAAAATTAAAGACGGGCGTTTGAATGTTGCTCCTTTTGATATTAAAAAGGAAGGTGTTGTGATGAATGTGCAGGGATCAAATGGACTGGATCAGACGATGGACTATCAACTTGGACTGAATGTGCCTAGGGCAATGTTGGGTGCAAAAGCCAATGAAACGGCCAATGCATTTATTGCAAAGCTGAACAGTAAGGCAGGTACAAATGTGGCGGTGAGTGAAACCGTAAAAGTAAATGCTGTATTGGGCGGGACCATGTTGAAACCTACAATAAGCCTGAAATACGGAGCCGGAGATGCGAAAAGTGAAGCTAAAACTGTGGTAAATCAGGCAATAGCAGACAAGAAGGAAGAGCTTAAGGCAGTTGCCCAGGCCAAAGTAGATACGCTAAAAACACAGGCTACAGAAAAAGTAAAGAATGTCGTTGCGGATAAATTGAAAGGCTTTTTTAAGAAAAAGGAATAAGTGATCATGGTATAGTGAATAGATTTAAATAAATTTATAGCATGATCACTTACCGCTCTGCTGATGATACAGATGAAAGGCTGATGGAATTAATCGGCCAGAATGACCGGATGGCATTCAATGAACTGTACAACAGGCACTGGAAATTCCTTTTTACTGCGGCATTCAATACACTGAAAGTAAGAGAAGATAGCCTGGACATTTGCCAGGCGGTATTCATATGGCTTTGGGAGCATAGAAAGGAAGTAAATGTCAGAACGAATGTACAGGTCTATTTATGGACTTCGGTTAAGTATAAAATTGCCAACTTCATTAGAAATGGCAAAGTTAGGGATAGTTTTTTTGATGAGTTGAAACAGCTAAACCCTTCCTCATTTCAGGGAAATGAACTGGAAGTAAAAGAACTGAGAATGCTTATTGAACAACTGATCGGAGAATTGCCTGAAAAATGTCAGACGGTTTTCAAGTTATCCCGTAATGAGCAACTGAGTCATAAAGAAATTGCAGAAAGACTTTCTATTTCTGAAAAAACGGTGGACGACCACATCACGAGGGCGCTTAAGAAGTTAAGAGGGCCATTGAACAGACTTGCGGTATTATTTATGCTATTTTAGTATGAGAAAAACCTGGTTAATACTGATCCTGACAGGTATTTTTTTACCGTATGTTCTACATGCACAGATTCCAGCACCTGATCTTACAACATTTAAATTTAAGGTGGAAGAGTCCCCGGAATGGACTAATCTTTTTCAGCGGACAAAAGGTTGGTTTGGAGGAGATGGAATATATTCTATTCCTTTAAACGGAGTGGAATCAAATGGATCTTCATCCCGTAAAACGTTGTTTATTTTTAGTGACAGTATGATAGGAGATGTTGAAGATGGTAAAATAAAAAAGTCAGGGATGATCCATAATTCTACGGCAATATTAGAGGGGAAGAATCCGGTTTCAGGCGATTTTCAATTTAACTGGAAGAAGAAAGGAAATAGCGCTCAACCTGTTTTTGTGCCTGCAACACCCAACACCGAACCAGAAGATTATTACTGGCTGGGCGATGGTTTTGTAAATCAAGAGATGGATAACGCGATTTATATCTTCGGCTATAGGGTCAGACAGATAGGGCCAGGTACTTTTGGTTTTTCTGAAGTAGGAAACACCCTGATAAAAATAAAGGCCAGCGAAGTAAAAAGGATTGGCTCTTTTGAACAGAAGGATACACCTTTTTACATCAAAAAAAATGGAGAGA
This sequence comes from Pedobacter frigoris, assembly GCF_005116445.1. GTDB lineage: Bacteria > Bacteroidota > Bacteroidia > Sphingobacteriales > Sphingobacteriaceae > Pedobacter > Pedobacter frigoris. The sequence goes on along the minus strand of NZ_SWBQ01000003.1, from coordinate 201,730 downwards.
CGGGATCTTTTGGTGCCGGAATCTATGTGAATACCAAAGCTGCCGGGGCAAAAAATCCGGATGGTTATATTTATGTTTATGGTGTTTTTGGAAAAGAGAAACAGCTTTTGGTGGCAAGAGTAAGGCCTGAGGATTTTGAGAACTATAACCAATGGAGATTTTGGAATGGTACTGGCTGGACTGAAATTATGAATGATGCAACTGCGCTTACAACTGGTGTTTCAAATGAACTTAGTATGTCACAACTGCCTGATGGCAGATTTGTCCTGGTTTTTCAGGAAGGTGGAATTGGAAGGTACGTCGTGATGCGCATTGGAGCAGGCCCGACAGGACCTTTCGGACCACTAAATAGAATTTGGGACTGCAAGGCCTCTCTTACCAAGGAGGGCTATTTTGCTTATAATGCAAAGGCCCATCCCAGTCTGTCTACAAAAGGTGAGTTATTAATCAGTTATAATATCAATTCTTTTAATTTTTTGCAAGATCTCGGGGCTGATCCACAGTTTTACAGGCCAAGATTTATCAGTTTGAAAATTAGTGATTAAATTTTGGTGCTGACAATCAATTATTTAAGTATTTTTTTATTTTTTAGGCAGGTGTTTGTGTCTGTTTGTGTGCCTTCTTTATATAATACCTTTAGCCAAACCAAACTATGAACAAACAAGCATTTTTAGAAATAATAGAACGTGTAACTGATGGTACTGCTTCGGATGAACAATTGAAGTTGTATAATCAATATATTGATGAATTGAAGGGGGATGGATCATGGGATAAAGTCCGAATGGGAGATGAGGCCGAAACCAGGCAGGCATTGCTTGCCCTGATCGATCAGAAGATAGACAGACCTGCAAAAAAACAAGATTATAAGTTATGGTATAGAGCTGTTGCTGCTGTGGTTGTATTGAGTGTTTCTGTATGGTTGTATTTATTTCTGAATGAAAGTAAGATCAGCGCTATTCCTCAGGATATTACTGCCGAGAACGACATAGCGCCAGGAGGAAATAGGGCTGTCCTGACACTGGCTAATGGTAAAGTGTTTGATTTGGAAACTGCGGATATCGGAGAGCTCGCAAGTGATGCTGGATTAAAGATTTTTAAAGTTGAAGATGGTGTCATTGAGTATAAGACGGTTAGTTCGGCAGTTGGCGTTTTAGGAGGTATACATACTTTAACTACTCCAAAAGGAGGAACCTATCGGGTTATATTGTCAGATGGGACTAAAGTTTCGCTGAATCCGCTTTCCACGCTCAAATACCTATCTAAGTTTGATTACAATAGTAAAAGAAGTGTAGAATTGAATGGAGAAGCCTATTTTGCTGTTACAAAGTCTAAAGCAGAGTTCCCAAAAGATCAGCATAAGATATTTTCTGTGTTGACTGATAAACAGGAGGTTGAGGTCTTGGGTACACATTTTAATATACAGAGCTATTCCAATGAAGCAGCTACAAGGACGACGTTGATCGAAGGCGTAGTAAGGGTGTCAAGGCTGGCAAGCACAGGTTCGGTAAAAAGCCTGGTCTTGAAACCCGGCGAAGAATCGGTGCTCACAGATAAAACTTTTGAAGTAGTGGAAGGCAATGTTGAAGCAATAGAAGCCTGGCAAAATGGGAGATTTCTGTTTGATAATGAACATATCACTTCTATCATGCGGAAAATCGCAAGATGGTATGATGTAGATGCCATATATCCCGAAAAAATGCCGCGTGACCTTAATTTTAGCGGATCTATCTCTAAAAACAAAAATCTTTCTCAAATACTGAGGATTATGGAACTTACCCGCTCAGTTCACTTCAAAATTAACGGCAGAACCCTTTATATAATGAGTGATGAATAAAATTTGTCAGTTTTTAGTTAAGATTGTTCTAAAAACCTGATAAGGTCTTGAATTAAAATCCTATTATTTGATATTACGTTCCGTAAATTGTAATTTAGAGTATTGTTACCTCTCGCGGTTTAATGCTTTATTTTTAGAGGAAGATGGGAAACTTCCTGAATTGGGGATATATTAATGACAGAAAATCATGACTTCAGTGATGTTGATCTTCTTTCTTTATTCAAGAGAGGCGATCAATCTGCGTTCAAATTGATTTATGAGCGTTACTGGCAGTTGTTATATGTCTCCGCGTGCAAAATATTGAAAGACGAGGATGAAGCTAAAGATATTGTTCAGGAGGTTTTCATTTCGTTCTTAAATAAGAGGGCTAATCTGGAGATAACGATTAGCATTTCGTCTTATTTGTATTCATCGGTCAGATATAAGGTTTTTGATTTCATCAGCCGTAAAAAAGTCAGACAAGACCATCTTGATTCCTTATCTGCTTATATATATTCCGGTGACCTGCGTACAGATCGTGCGTTAATTGAAAAAGAGATTAATGCCGAAATAGAAAAAGAAATTCAGAATCTCCCTCAAAAGATGAAAGAGGTATTTGAACTGAGCAGAAAAGAAGAACTGTCACATAAAGAAATCGCCGATACACTTAATATTTCCGATAAAACGGTTAAGAAGCAGATTAGTAATGCTTTAAAATTACTTAAGCCCAGATTTACCAATTATTATAGTATCATTCTTATGGTATTTTTTAAGCTGTTTTAATATTTTTTAAAAATATTTCATTTTCATCTACTACTAAAGTTCACTTTGGCCGACATGTATCAAAGCAAAACAAGCTTTAGATATAAAATAAGATGAAACACGATTTTTCCAAAGATCTTTTTGATAAATATGTTGAGGGCAAATGCACTGAAGAAGAAAAGGCTATTGTAGAAGGTTGGTATCTTAATGAGCTAAAGAATAGTGATTTTGTTCCTGAAAAAGAGCAGATGGCGCTTGTTCAGGAAGAAATCTGGAATGGCATAGCGCCTGCAAAAAAGAGTTATCCTTTTGTAAGATGGACTGCATATGCTGCTGCGATAGTTATTGCAGTATTATTTGTTTATAAATTTCAATCGGGGAAAGAGGTTAAGACCAATCCGGAAACCAAGCTTGTTTCAGCTCCTGTTGATAGGGATAGTGTGGTGGTGGCATCCGCAACTGAGAATAGCATGATGAAACTGTCTGACGGAAGTGTGATCATTCTTGAAAAGGGTAGTAAGCTAACCATACTGTCGGCATTTAATAAAAAACACAATAGAGAAGTAGAACTGGAGGGAAAAGCTTTCTTCGATATTGCACACAATCCTTCGAAGCCTTTCATTATTTATACAGGTAATGTGAGAACGACTGTATTGGGTACCTCGTTTGACATTACAGCACCGGCCGGATCAAAATCTGTGAAGGTCAATGTAATCAGGGGATTGGTAGAAGTGAAAAATATGAAATCTCACTGGCTTACTTATCTGAAAAAGAATATGCAGGTAGTATCAGAAGATGCAGAGATGGTCAGCAGAAAAGTCATCAATGCAGAGAAGGAGCTTTCATGGAATAATAAAGAGGGAATTGTCTTTAATGACATCTCATTTAAAGATGCTAAGAACATGTTGGAGGACCGTTTTCAAGTGAAGATCAACCTGCCTGATGAGGATTTGCAAAACGTGAAATTTACCACTTCACTAAGGGCGAATGAAAGTCTTGATCACTTTCTATCCATCATTTGTAATTACAACAACGCTAAACACAATTTTAATATAGATAGTACAGAAGTATCAATTAAACCTTTAAACCGTAACTAATATGAAGAAATTCTACTCTACCCGGAAAAATTCGACTTAAAAAGTAAGGCTGTCATTTAGTATTGCGAGTACTAAAAAAAACAGCCTTACCGGAGGCGTCATTAAGAATGACAGCCTTTTTCATGTAATTCCAAGCTTAAGTTTAGTAATCACAATAAAAACTAAAAATATGAATTTTTCTGCAGAAGCAGCAAGAAACGGGAATTCTATTTTCCGGAAATTACCCAAACCACTAATACAGATTATGCGTATAACTTCCCTTATTTGCATAGTAGCAGCTATTTCATTGCAGGCTATTGCGTCCAGCGTAAAAGGTCAGGCGATGAATGAAGTGAAACTAAATATTTCATTGAAAAATGAACGTATTGAAAGTGCAATTAAAAAAATAGAAAGCAGTACCAGCTTTCGTTTTTTGTACCGCACTTCAGATCTTAGAAACATTAAATTGATAACTCTCAATGAGTCGTCGATCACGGTTAGTGATCTGATGAGGCGTTTGCTATCGACCTCAGAATTGTCTTTTAAGCAAGTTGAGGATATGATTGTCATCAGTAGAAATCCTATTTCGGAAAGCCGGAAGCTGGTAGTTGTCGCTGATACTGTAATTAGGGGTACTGTCTACGATGGTAAAACCAAGGATAAGATAATCGGTGCGACCATTACAGTAAAAAATAGAAGCGTAAGGGCGATGACAGATGCTAATGGTAACTTTAGAATCAACGCTCAGATAGGAGCGGTACTTCTGGTGAGTTACATAGGATATGAAACTCAGGAGACTACGATCACCAAACCTATTTTAGAAATAAGGCTTATTGAATCTGCTCAATCGTTAAAAGGAGTGGTTGTGACAGGGATCTTCTCACAGTCAAAATCTACATTTACCGGTGCGGCGCGGACACTTACTTCTGAAGAACTCGCTAAAGTATCGAACAACAATGTGCTCAGCGCACTTAAATCACTCGATCCGGCATTTCAGATCCCGGAAAACCTAAACATAGGTTCCAATCCAAATGTGTTGCCAGATGTTGTATTAAGAGGGGGTAACACCCTGGTGGATACACGTCAAGTGGGAGGAGCAGATCCATTTAACTATCAGGCTTCACCAAATGCACCCCTGTTCATTTTGGATGGATTTGAAACCACACTGCAACGCATTAATGATTTGGATATGAACCGTATCGCCAGCGTAACCATATTAAAAGATGCAGGTGCGACTGCCATATATGGTTCAAGAGGTGCGAATGGTGTCATCGTTATTGAACAGGTCCGCCCTGTGGAAGGCAAATTGAGGTTTACTTATAATGGAAGCACTCAATTAGAAGCTCCTGATTTAACAGGTTACGACCTGCTGAACGCGAATGAGAAATTTGAACTGGAAGATCGCTCAGGTTTCTTTAAAAATAATTTCAACACCACACAGAATGCACTGGATCTGGTACGTGAAAATCGCCTAGCTGCGGTACAGTCTGGTATAAACACTGATTGGATATCCAAGCCGTTACGTACGGGGATTGGTCAGAAGCATAATCTATACGTAGAAGGTGGTGCAGACGCGGTTACGTATGGATTGAACATCACGTACGATCAGAAAACTGGTGTAATGAAAGGGTCCGATCGTAAAACGACAACTGGTAATTCATTTCTATCGTATCGACTGAAGAATTTTCAGTTCAGAAATGAGCTGAGCCTTTTCTTTAATGATGCCAACAACTCACCTTATGGCTCATTCACTCAATACACCCGGTTAAATCCGTATTGGTCACCCTATGATGCTAATGGCAACCTAAAAGTATATCTGGAGGAGGTGATAGATCCTGCGACGGGAATTCGCGTTACCAATCAGGATTTTTATGACAATCTAAATGGATATGTTGGCCGTCCTGTCAATCCTTTGTATAATGCTTCATTGAATATCGCAGACCGGACTGGTTATCGCGGCATTACCAACAATTTTGAGACTCGATGGCAAGCTAAAGAATGGTTGCGATTAACTGGTCGTTTGTCTTATACCAAACAAAACGACGAATCGGACATCTTCCTTCCCGCACAGCACAGTTCTTTCGCCAATATCACCACTTTTGAGAAAGGTTCATACACAAAAGGTACTGGTGACCTGGAGCGTCTGGAAGGATTTCTGACAGGGGAGGCGAATAAGAACTTTGGCAAGCATTTCCTATCCGGGTCGGCAACACTGAACATACAGGAAGTTACCTCTAATACGCAGTCGATACGTGTAATTGGCTTTCCGAATCCGAATCTGGATCAGTTTATTTTAGGTAATCAGTATCCTACTAATCAAAAGCCTACCGGTAGCGAAAGTGTGACTCGCACAGTTGGTACGTTGGCCCGTGCTGCTTATGCTTATGATAACAGGTATTTGTTCGACGCAACTTTTCGTTTAGATGGTTCATCTTTGTTCGGAACAGACAAACGATACGCTCCATTCTGGTCTATAGGTGCAGGTTGGAATCTGACGAATGAAAGCTTTTTGAAAGACAATCCTGTAGTTAATGATATGAGATTGCGCTATACCATTGGTACAACAGGATCACAAAGTTTTGAAAGCTACAAGGGGATTACTACCAGTCAGTATTACACAGACCGTGAGTATAGAGGAGTTATCGCTTCTTATCTGCTTGGTTATGGTAATGAAATGCTGGCCTGGCAGAAAACGCTGAAGCAGAATATCGGTCTTGATATTACTTTATTTAATCGTTTCACTTTAAATGCCAACTACTTCATCGAGCGGACTAAGGGAAGTATAGCCTTTATTGCAAGTGCCCCTTCATCAGGATTTTCCGGATACTACGACAATATGGGAGATGTGCTGAACAAAGGTTATGAGCTTTACGGGCGCTTTAACATCCTGGCCAATCCAAGTAACCGCAACAACTGGTCGGTGTTTTTCAACGCTTTCCATGTGACCAATAAGATTGAAAAGATATCGTCGACTATTAAGGCACTAAATGAAAGAGCGAATTCTACCCGTTCTACTTCACCACTTCCAAAATATGCGGAGGGACAATCTGTAAATGTAATTTGGGCCGTGCCGTCGCTAGGTATTGATCCTGCTTCTGGTAATGAGCTTTTTTTAAGTAGAGATGGTACAGTTGTTAGTTCTTATAATCCTGCAGATCAGGTTATTGCCGGTGACAGGACTTCAGATATTTCCGGTACTTTGGGGACCAACCTGGAAGTTAAGGGGTTTGGCTTGAACTTCTACTTGAGATTTGATTTTGGAGGAGATACCTATAACCAAACCCTTGTAGATCGTGTGGAGAATGCTAACGTGGCGCTTTATAATGTGGACCGTCGTGTGTATGACTCCAGGTGGCAGAAACCAGGAGATGTATCATTTTATCGTGGCATTGTAAATTATACCAACAACGTAAACGCGCCAATTAGTTACGCAACTACCAGATTTGTGCAAAAGAATAATTTCATTGCAGGTGAAAGCATGTCTGTTTATTATCGCTTTTCGGATAAAATAAATAAACGGCTAGGTCTTCAGAACACGAAGATCACATTGTTTGGTTCAGATATTTTCAGGGCTTCAAGTATTAAGCGGGAACGCGGCCTCGATTATCCGTTTGCACACAATTATACATTGCAATTACAGACTACTTTTTAATAGAAATATCATGAAGCTAAAAAATATAACCATATTATTACCAGTTTACCTTTTCGGCTTATTGTTGTCATTTTCATCTTGCAAAAAGTGGCTTGATGTAGACCCAAAGACACAGGTAAAAGAAGCCAAACAGTTCAGCACCCGTCAGGGTTATGTCGATGCACTCTTTGGTATTTATCAAAGTGCAGCTGAAATTAGCAATTATGGCGGTCAGCTCAGTTATCGATTTTTGGACATACTGGCTCAACGTTACGAAAATAAATCGGCTACCAATACATTGATTGGAAAAACGGCCCGTTATATCTATACAGATAGCGAAGTTCAAACAGCGATATCAGTTATTTTCAATAGTCAGTACAAGATAGTTTCCCAGGCAAACTTTATTCTTAAAAATATTGACAACAGCGAGGGGGTTTTAGATGATAATACGCTCAATATCATTAAAGGAGAGGCGTTGGCTATGAGGGCATATATTCATTTCGATTTGGCACGTTTGTTCTCAGAACGCTATGACAATGGAGCAAATGCAGGCAAACCTTCAGTTGCTTATCTGAAGTCATTTACAGTAACTCCGCAAACCAGACTTACATTGGGCGAGGTGATAGCTAACTGCGAAGCTGACCTTAAAGAGGCTGAATCTTTGTTATCCTCCAATCAGGAGATTGATCAGATTGTGGGTAACCAGGGAAGTACCAACGCCGACCTTTTCCTGCAATATCGACAAAATCATATGAATTATTGGGCGGTAAAGGCATTGCTGGCACGTTTATATTTATATAAAGGAGATAAGCCAAATGCCTTAAAATATTCAAAGGAAGTAATACAAAGTACCAAATTTAAGTTCATTACCTCGGCGGAGATTAATGTTGATGCTGGTTCAACAGCCTCAGACCTCACTTTTACCAGTGAGCATATTTTCTCTATTTATGTGTCTTCTTTGAAAGCGCGGGCCGACGATGTTTTTAAAAACACCACTACTACTGGCGAAACAACAGATCTATGGTCTACAAGAGCAAAATTGGATGCGACCTATCAAGCCTCATTAGTTGGCTACGGTACTGACGTGCGCAGACCCGGTGCCTCGAAGAGCTTGTGGAACGAGATTGCTTCTACAACGGTATATACAAAAAAGTATTGGAGCGATGCACCGACGAATGTAAAGCAAAGGCTAATACCATTGATCAAATTATCTGAAATGTATTACATCGCGGCGGAAGCTTCAGCAACCATTCAGGAAGGAATTTCCTATTTAAATGTTGTTCGTACTAATCGTTTGATTCCTGAACTGCCTGCGCCAGCGACACAAGCCGCATTTGATACGGAGATCCAGTTTGAATACCGTAAGGATTTCTACGCAGAGGGGCAACTTTGGTTTTATTATAAACGTATGAACGTTTTGACATTGCCTGATGGAATATCAAATCCGATGACGACAGCAAAATATGTTTTCCCTATACCAAATGACGAATTGGAATTCGGCTTGGCCGGCAATTAAATACATCACATGAGAAAATAGGAAGCTATAAAAATAGTTTCTAATGAAAAATAAAATTATAGAGATGAAAAAGATATTGAAGAATTTTCTGATGGTGCTGCTCCCTGCGGTCATCATGGCTTCTTGTACCAAGAATAAAGAATTGCTTTATAATGAGGCAGATATGGTGTATGTGGAGTCTATACCAGATAGCACGGATTATACATTTGCTGCAAGTCCGGCAAGCTTGCTAAGTGATTCCATTATGGTGAATTTCCGTATCATTGGCAAGGCATCTGATAAAGACAGGACTATCAATTTTGTACCGACGGCTACAAGCACCGGTAAGGCTGGTTACCATTATAAAGTAGGTAATGCAGTGATCAAAGCCAATACATTCAGTGCCCGAATACCAATTTACGTTTATCGTAGAGCTGGATTAAAAGATAGTACACTTACTGTAAATCTGATGGTTACTGAAAACTCAGATTTTAAACCAGGTTATCCAAGCCGCTTGCGTTACAAATTTACCCTTACAGATATATTGACAAAGCCCAGTAACTGGGAAAGCACCTGGGCTGCTTATTTCGGTACTTATTCTGAAGTTAAATTCAGATTCCTGATTGCCGTTACTGGCAAAACAAACTGGAATTCTGGTCCGTTGCCGCAAGATTCACGTTTCCTATCCCAAAAGGCGAGAAATGCGTTGCTTGAATATAATCAGCAGAATGGTGCCCTGATAGACGAATTCGGACAGCAAGTATTTTTTCCATAGAGGACGGTTTTTAATCATGAACTATTTAAAGCAAAACGACAATGAAATTTAACTATATAAATATTATAACACTACTTTTCTTCGGAACAGTATTGTTAAGCAGTTGCTATAAAGACGACAGCAACACCAACATAGAAACAATTAATAAAGTCGAGCTAAGCGATCCAAAGACCGCCTCACAGATAATCATTTATCAGGGCGACAGTCTCAAACTGAAGCCAACTTTGAGCCAAAGCATGGCTCAAAATATAGAAAATCTGGAATTTACCTGGTTATTGTATAATAACAATGGAGCAGTCAGCCTGGCAGCACCACGGGATGAGATTGCTAAAACCTATGAACTGAAAATAGTGGTGAAGCCAGATGTTTTCACTTTAGGTGAGCCATTTATTGTCAGATTGAAAGCGACAGATAAACAAACAGGTGTGAGTTCTTACCTCAATTACAATGTGATGGTGGGCAATAAATACGCCATAGGCTGGCTGGTATTGGAAGATAAGGCAGGGAAAGGCGATCTGTCCTTTATTTTTACGGACTACAATGCTGAGCACGGTATTTATAATGACCGGAATACTGCTGCTATAATAGGACCAAGGAAGCTGGAGATTAGTCCATTTCCCGTTACAGATGATATCTCTGCTACAGGAAAACGCCTATATATCCTGGCTGATCAGGGTAGTCAGGAATATAACTACCTAACTATGATAAAGAAGTTCGATTACAGCTTTCTTTTTTTTAGTACTCCGGCTGTAATAAATCCTACCGTAATGACCTGGACAAGCCAATATACTTATAGCGGTGTCAGGTCACCTGCTTTGGGAGTTGCTATCAACGATGGAAAATTACACAGCAACCTTGTAGGTGGATTTCCGGGCGTAAAAAAATGGGGAGACATTGCGCTTAATCCACAAGGTAACCGCAATTACTCTCTAGCACCTTTTGCAGTTGGCGGAGAGACTTTTCCAGCTATTGTTTACGACAATATTGATAAACGTTTCTATCGCATACAGGCGTATAATCCAACACCTGTGGCGGGTACCTTAGAAGCTTTTCCTGCAGGTGCGAGTACAGGTGTAAGTAGTGTGTTCGATATGAACAATGTAGGAATGACCATGTTGTTTCAGGATTCAGCAGATGTAATTAATGATTACAATGCCATTATGCGGGATTCAGGTAATCAGCCCTACCTCCTTCGTTACAAAACCAAAAACACTACGGCAGCGCCGGTCATTACTTTGGCGAAAACAGCTATAAATGCGCCGGGTATATTGAATTTTAGTGCAGCTGCAGGATCTACGAGTACACCACATATCTACTATGGAACTGGAAATGCACTTTTCCGATATGAGACTAGTTCAAACGCTGTGGTTGAAACGTATAATTTCCCAGCGGGAGAGAATATAACTTCAATTAAGTATGCCAAGTATTTTATAGACAAAACAGGGGCGAAACTGGCTGTTGCAACTTGGAACGGTACTGTAGGTAAGGTGTATTTTTTCTCCATTAACACTGTTGGTGCTATTGGTACTTACACCAATATGGTTACTGGCTTTAATAAAATAATAGACATTGCTTATAAATATTAATAAGAAACAAATGAAGAATATATCTAGCATCGCATTTATATTAATCAGTCAATTTCTGTTCAGTAGAGCAGTAATTGCACAAACCAATTTTACCGTTGAAGGTAAAATAAATGGCTTAGGCAATGGAAAAGTATTTCTTACAGCTTCTGCAGGTGGCAAAAATATAGCTGATTCTACGGTAGCCGTAGATGGTGCTTTCAGTTTTAAAGGAAATACACCCGGTACTTTATTATATGGTTTGCGTTTCGGACGTCAGTATAAAACAATTGTCATTCAGCCTAATGAAAAAATCCAGATCAATGGAGATCTGGATAAGTTGAACCAGGCCATGATTGTTGGTGCTGGCGAGCAGAAATTGTGGGAAGAGTGGAGTCAAGGCTGGGCTACAATCACTGCGCGAGCAGGTGTATTGTATAAGATGGGGGACAGTATTACCAAAATAGACAAGAATGGCGACAGAAGTTATGTCGACGCTGAATTTGAGAAATTGAATAAACGTCTCATTGATTCTGTCCAGTCCTTTGTAAAGAAATATCCCTCTTCATCAATGGCGCCATTTATCATCACAGACAGATTTGTTAACTATCCGAACCCTGAGCAGGCAAAACTAAACTATGCCGCTTTATCCGCTAAAGGAAAGAATTCATTTTATGGAAAAGAGCTTGGTGAATCACTCAGGATCGCCGCAAAAACTGGTATTGGTGTGAAACCTGATTTCACTCTGCCGGACATAGATGGCAAACCATTGAAGTTGTCTTCCTTAAAAGGCAAGGTAGTTCTTGTTGATTTTTGGGCCAGCTGGTGTGGTCCTTGTCGTAAGGAAAATCCTAACCTGGTAAAGGCTTATGCTAAATACCACGATAAAGGCTTTGAAATTCTGGGTGTTTCACTGGATGATAAAAAGGCAAACTGGGAAAAAGCCATTGCCGCAGATCAGCTGACCTGGTTACATGCATCTGATCTAAAAGGCTGGAAAAGTGACCTGGCCGCGGAATATGGAATCAAATCTATCCCTACCAGTTTTCTGGTAGATGCAGACGGTAAAATCATCGCGAAAGACCTTAGGGGTGATGCTTTGGAAAAGAAACTGGCAACAATCTTCAAATAAATAAACATATGAAATCAATTAAAATCACGTATACATTTTTGCTGCTGTTGTGCGGACTGGTAACGCTGGCAGCAAAACCTCCGGGTTATACCATTACAGGGACATTTACTGGACTGTCTGACGGAACCGTACTAGAACTGATCCCATCAGGCTCGCATGATGATGAAAAAGCAATAGCCAGCATTCCGGTAAAAAATGGCCGATTTACATTTAGCGGATCAGTAAAAGAACCGAGGTTGTTCAGGATAGCAGCTAAAGGATATTATGGTGGCTGCCAGGTGATGATAGACAACACCACTTCCAAAGTAGCAGTTAGTGCTAAGGCAGACCTAACCGAACGAAGTGGTAATAAATTTTTGGATCTCAAAGATCTGAAAGTTATCGGAAGCCCGATTCATGAAGCCTACCTGAAAAAGGTTGCTTACAGAGAAAAATTAAATGATGATCACATCGCCTACAATAAAAGGGGAGAGGCCATCGCGAAACAGGTTGGCGCTGCAAGAAGAGATAAAAACAATGCAAAACTGGATTCCCTGTACAAAACAGAGGCTTACAAAACATTTGAGGCTGAAGAAAAAGCTTTCTTTGCAAATGTAACCAAGACATCTACCGACCTGATCACTGCACATAAGGATTCCTGGTGGGGCGCATTCCTGATGCTGAATGCTTATGCATATTTCACACCAGAACAAAAACCGCTATTTAGTTCCTTATCTAAAACAGCTCAGGAAAGCTATTACGGACAGAAGATAAAAGAAGAGCTGTTCCCTAAAGGCTTTTTAGGTCAGAGAGCACCGGTCTTTGAAGCTGCCACCAATGATAAGAAAGATGCCGCGCTAGGTCAACTGGTGAAAGGAAATAAATATACGCTGGTAGATTTTTGGGCATCATGGTGTCAGCCTTGTCGCAAATCTATTCCCGCTTTAAAGGCTTTGTATGAGGAAATGAATAAGAAAGGACTACAAATCGTGAGCATTTCTATCGACAAAAAAGAATCAGACTGGTTGAAAGCTGAAAAAGAAGAGCAGTTGAAATGGCCAAGCTACCTGGATAAAGGAGCCACTTCAGCAGCCTGGAAAATCCGCACGATTCCGGCGATGTTCCTGCTGGATGAAAAAGGCGTAGTTGTGGCAGAAAACGTAACCATCGCTCAGATAAAAGAGATGATGAAATAGCAGGAAATATCCCAGGTAAAAATAATTTAAATTAAATACTACTAAGTAAGTAGACTTTATTATATTTGCCCTTGTATTTAGGTATAAGGGCAAATTTTTAAATTATTAATTGAATGGAACCGGGTAAAATTGATAGTGCATCTCAATATGAAAGATATTCAGGACTTACAGATGAACAGTTACTTTCTTTGTTCGAAAAAGGGGATGAGTGTGCGGCTGGTTTGATTTATGAAAAATATTGGAAGACACTTTATATTTCGACTTTTAAGATTCTTAGAAATGAAGAGGAGTCGCGTATAATAGTGAAAGATGTCTTTGCCACTTTATTTAAGCATAGCAGACATCTTAAAATTGGAAGTGACGTCGGCATTTATTTAAACGTTGCAGTGAGGCATCAGGTACTTTGCCAGATCAGTAATAGTAAATCATACGATCACTTACTTGAATCCCTGAGTAATTATGTACAGGACAAGCAACAAATCAATACATCAATAGCTGCAGCAGTGAAATTGAGTTATTAGTATAAAGGCCGGACAGATGTCCGGCCTTTCTTTTTATCCTCTGGGTCTGATGATGCGCTCTATACCAGGATCTCGTCTCTCCCTTCTCCCTTCATATCTGTCATTATCACGTTTTTTGCCACGTCCTCGATCTTTTTCGTAATGCCCCCGGCCTTGATTTTTATTTTTATAATGTCGGTCGTTGCTGTAATGAATAGGACCCCGGTTGCTATAACGCTTGTTGTATTTTACCTTATACACGTTGTGGTTCCTATAAGGATGCGGTGCATTGATTACATATTTCCTTCCGGAGTATAAATCGTAACTTCTATATCTTGATGGAAGCGAACGTGAATGGATCCACCTGTTGCCGCTATAATAAATGAATTGTCTGGTGGGAACAGAATAGTAGCTTTCAATTTCCGGCATGTAATAATAATCTACATAGTCATAACCCCTGGGCCCCCATTGCGGCTGCGATCCGATGTTGATGCTCACATTTACCTGAGCTTTTGCGGGAGGTGCTACAGAGAATGCCAATCCGAGCATCGCCAGTAAAATTAGTCTTTTCATAGAATTGTGGTTTTAATATTTGTGTGTGTAATATTAAATTCAAAGTTTGTGCCATAAGTATAATTATGACTACAAAGCTGTATTAATAACGCATAAATGGTTATGTTTGTATGTCCAATACATATTGATTTAAGTTAAATTATTGCCTATAAATGAGTACGAAAACCGAAGTTTCCCCATCAGTATATGAACTGGTATCTGGCTTGGAAATACACGTACAACTAAATACACAAACAAAAATATTCTCCTCAGACAGTGCTGAATTTGGTGCTGGACCGAATGAGCATATCTCAGCGGTGTCACTGGCCTTGCCGGGCGCACTTCCAAAGCTGAACAAAGAAGTAGTTGCTAAGGCCGTAAGGATGGGGCTGGCACTGAATTGTACGGTTAACCAGGTCAACTATTTTGACCGAAAGAATTACTTCTATGCCGATCTGCCTAAGGGATATCAGATTACTCAGGATAACAAACCTATTTGCCAGAATGGATATCTGGATGTCGTATTGAGTAATGGAGAGGAAAAAAGAATAGGTATCAATAGAATCCATCTGGAGGAGGATGCGGGCAAAAGCATACATGATCAGAATGACCAATATTCTTATGTAGATCTCAATAGGGCTGGTGTTCCACTTATAGAAATCGTTACAGAACCAGATATACGGAGTTCGGAGGAAGCCTCAGCATTACTTACAGAAATGAGAAAACTGGTACGTCATTTAGATGTAAGTGACGGAAATATGGAAGAAGGTAGCTTACGCTGTGACGCGAATATTTCAATTCGTCCGTTTGGAACAATGGAGTTTGGTACGCGCTGCGAAGTGAAAAACCTGAACTCTATCAGGAATGTACGCAGGGCAATGGATTTTGAATTTAACCGTCAGGCTGAAGTGATTTCTGCCGGTGGAAAAATTATTCAGAGTACACTGAATTTTGATGCTGACCAGGGCACTACTTCGCCAATGAGGAGTAAAGAAGAAGCCAATGATTATCGGTATTTTCCAGATCCTGATCTGGCACCTATACACATCTCTGATGAATGGCTGGCCCAGCTGAAGTTTGATATGCCGGCTTTGCCGCGGGAAATATCAAAAAAGCTGATACATGATTATGGAATGAATGTTTCAGAAGCAACTATGCTTTCTGAAGATCATGAATTATTGAATTATTTCAATACTGCATTGGTTGCAGTGAACAATCCGAAAAGTCTGGTCAACTGGCTTACCGGCTCAGTTAGAGCTTTGTTAAGTGAGCAGGGAATAAGTATATCCGCCTTTAAAGTAAGTGCAGAACAGCTTGCAGATGTCATTAATATGGTTGATGATAAAAAGATCACGCAGCAGGTTGCGTTGCAGCAGTTGCTGCCCCTGTTAATGAAATCTGAAAACGTCGACGTAGCAAAGCTTGCTGCTGAGCAAAACCTCCTGATAGCCGAAAATAGTGACGAGCTTAGCGGATTTGTGGATGCCGTACTTCAACAGTACGATGCACAGGTACAGGCATATAAAAAAGGAAAGAAAGGCGTATTGGGTCTTTTTGTTGGTGAAGTAATGAAACTGGCAAAAGGGAAAGCCAATCCTCAAAAAATAAATGAAATTCTACAGGAAAAACTAAAGTAACATGAACAGAATCAATTATCTATTAATCCTACTTTGCATGGCTTTAGCATCGTGTAAAGACAGCAGTAAATTTGTAATCAACGGCGAGTTCAAAAATGCAGCGCCAAAAAGTAAAGTATACCTGTTTGGTCTGAAAAAAGACAATGCGGTTGCGCTTGATTCTACTGTGTTTTCAGATAAAGGAGAATTCAAATTTAGCCATAGCACACCGGGCGTAGATTTCTTTAGGATCACTGCGGATAATCATGAATACATGATCATCGCAAAAAATGGAGATGTCATCAAAATTACTGCAGATTTAGGCGATAAAACTTTAGCTTATCACATTTCAGGTGCAAGAGAAGCAGATAAGTTACAAGAGTTAAATACTACTAAAAACGAATACATTGTCCGTATCAATGCCATACAGACAGAATTTGAAGAAACTGTAGCGACTCAGCCTGATCAGCGTGAGATGATTATGGAGCAAATCAAACCGAAATACAATGCTGAAGTAGAATCTCTGAACAAAACCATCCTGAAATTTGCACAGGACAATACAGAATCATTAGCTGGGTTTTATGCGATTAATCTTTTGAACCCTGCGGAATATGAGAAAGAGGTAGTTGAATATTCCGATAAAATAAAAAGCAGTTTTAATGACAATGCCGCAGTAACAGAGTTTTTGAAAAAAATGGCAGGCTTGAAAGCTGTTCAGGTAGGACAGATTGCGCCTGATTTCACTATTGATGGTCTGGATGGCAAACCCGTTAAGCTTTCTGATTTCAAAGGCAAATATGTATTGTTGGATTTTTGGGCTTCATGGTGCACGCCTTGCAGACAAGAGAACCCGAATCTTGTTAAAGCCTATCAGCAATTCAAGGATAAGAACTTCACAGTTCTTGGTATTTCTTTAGATAAAGATGTTGCTGCCTGGAAAAAGGCTATTACAGATGATCAGCTGACCTGGAACCATGCAGGCGAACTGAAAGATTTTGAAGGTCCAACGGTAAGATTATATCAGATTGAAGCCATTCCAAGCTCATTTTTAATCGATCCCAATGGCAAGATTTTGGCTAAAAACCTTCGCGGCGAAGAGCTTGACGCTTTTTTAAATAAAACTTTACGGTAACCCTAAATTCATGTTAATATATATGAGTCTGTTAACAATTTGTTAACTTCGTTTTAACGGTATATTATAATTGATTACCTAATTTCGTAACAAATAATTAAAGCTATGAGCACCGTAAAACAGAAGATACTGATTGTTGATGATGAACCAGATATTTTAGAGTTAATTGAATATAACCTAAAAAAGGAGGGATATCAGGTATTTTTGGCTAATAATGGTCAGGAGGGTATCAGCATCGCAAAGAAAGTTCACCCTGATTTAATCATCCTGGACATCATGATGCCCAAAATGGATGGCATAGAGGCATGCAGACTCATGCGTGCGATTCCTGAGTTCAAAAACACGTTTATGGTGTTTTTAACAGCCCGCAGTGAAGAGTATTCGGAAATCGCAGGTTTTAATGTAGGTGCAGATGATTATATCGCTAAACCAATTAAGCCCAGGGCACTGGTAAGCCGCATCAATGCCATATTAAGAAGGAATTCAAGTGCTGATGAGGTATCTGATAATAAAGTTGAAATAGGGGATCTTGTTATAGACAGAGAAGCATACCTGGTGTATCAGAGCGGACAAAAAGTGGTGTTGGCTAAAAAAGAATTTGAACTGCTCTATCTGCTGGCCTCTAAACCGGGAAAGGTATACACGAGAGAGTCTATCTTAAAGAATATATGGGAAGATTCAGTAGTAGTCACCAACCGAACGATTGATGTACACATCCGTAAACTCCGTGAAAAGCTGGGAGAAAATTATGTGGCAACAGTTAAGGGAGTAGGCTATAAATTTGAGCTTTCTTAAAACACACGGTCATTCTTCCTCCCAATGACAGGAAAATACGTACTTTTGTGTTTTACATAAAATTACCGAGTGAAGTACCCAAATTTTAAAGACCTTATACTGTTCGAAAACGATGATTATATCGTTGTAAATAAGCCACCATTTGTTGCATCGCTTGATGAGCGCGGTGGTTCAGGTGAAGTAAATATCCTTCGTCTGGCAAAACAATATTCTTCAGATGCCCAGGTATGTCATCGTTTGGATAAAGAAACTTCCGGTGCAATTATCATTGCCAAAACACCGGAAGCTTACCGTCATGTCTCCATGCAGTTTGAGCGCCGTAAAGTAAATAAGGTTTACCATGCTGTGGTAGACGGTCAGTTTATATTTAATGACCTGTTCATAGATCTGCCGATTCTGAATGATGGCAATAAAAATGTCACCATAGACAGGAAGGAAGGCAAACGTGCCGAAACCTATTTCAATACCATTAAGAATTACAGACATTATACGCTGGTAGAATGCAAGCCCGTAACCGGCAGGATGCACCAGATCCGGATTCACCTCGCAACCCAGCGTGCTGCCATAGTTGGCGACATCATGTACAAGGGAAAGCCGGTTTATCTTTCCAGCATGAAAAAAGGTTACCGCATCGCTAAGGATGATGAAGAGCAACCCATTATGAAGCGTTTTGCTTTACATGCGAGGTATGTCACCTTCAAAGGAATAGACGAACAGGATATATTTATCGACGCTCCATACCCAAAAGATTTGGCAACCCTCATCAAATTGTTAGATAAATTTGATGCCTAAATTTTAAATTATGTATGTACGGCTGGTAAATTATGTTGACGCGATTAACCACTACCGGAAAACTAAAATATCAAACAGGAATTTCCTGGTCATTGTGGCGCTGATTGTTGGCGTACTGGCAGGTCTTGCAGCGGCACTTCTGAAAACCGTAACCCATCATATTGAAGAGTTTTTGCAAACAGGTTTTCACTGGCAGTATAAATACTACCTGTTTTTCTTTTTTCCGTTCATTGGCATCCTGCTCTCCGTCATGTATGTACGCAGGTTTATCAGGCGTGGTAAATTTGAAACCGGACTCACCCCATTGCTCTATACAATTTCCTAGAAATCCAGTAAAGTAGAACTCCATAACATCTATTCGCAGATTACACAGCAGCACTTACCGTAGGTTTCGGCGGATCCACAGGGATGGAAGCACCTATCGTAACCAGTGGATCAGGCATAGGATCTGTTGTCGGTCATTTCCTCGGACTATCCTATAGAGAAACCACTATGTTGCTCGCATGCAGTGCAGCCGCGGGTATTTCGGCCGCGTTCTATAGTCCCATCGCTGGTATTGTATTTGCAATTGAAATCTTGCTTCCCGAATTTACCATACCAGCATTTATCCCACTATTGCTGGCCTCGGCAACTGCGGGGCAGTAGTATCCCGTTTTTTCTTCAATGAGCAGCTCTTTTACCTGGTCATAGAAGGATGGAGGTTTGATGCCCTGATCTATTACATCATACTTGCCATTATCATTGGATTTTTTTCCATTTATTTTACCAAAGCGAATTAAAAGATCAAGTCCTGGTTTTACAAGATTAAACATCCCTATAAGAAAGTTGTAATTGGAGGCCTTGTACTCGGACTGATGGTGTTTCTGTTCCCAACTCTCTACGGAGAAGGCTATGTAACTATCAGAAATCTGCTGGGAGGAAATTATACAACAGTGATCACCAATAGTATCTTTTCAGAATACAGCAATATTCCTGGCTGGTCATTCTCTTTAACATTATCACTGTCTTCGCCAAATCCGTAGCCACCCTTGTAACCCTGATTGTAGGCGGTTTGCTGGGTTTTGTTGTTGCTTTCTCCGCAAATACTATGGGCATTGCGCACCTGAACGTGGCTAACTTTATTGTAGCGGGCATGGCGGCGTCGTTAAGTGCAATTATGCACGCACCACTTACAGGCATATTTCTAATCGCTGAGATTACGGGCAGATACATATTGATGGTTCCCCTGATGATTACCTCCGCGATCGCTTACCTCATCAACCGGGGCAAAAATAAGTACTCTATCTATACCCGTCCGCTGGCCGAAAGTGGTGACCTGATGTCACACGAGGATAAAGACAGTACCGTTCTTCAAATGATGAAGTTGAAACATTTAATTGAAAAGGATTACCTCAGTCTGCATGAAGATGAACTCATTGCAGAGAAAATGACTGATATCTTGCAGTCAAAGCGAAATATTTTCCCTGTGTTGGGGAATGATGGAGGCTTTAAAGGTTTGGTATATGTAGAGGACGTGCTGAAAAGGAAAATGGACGATAAAGAACATACTGTAAATGACCTGATGCAAGCCGCTCCGGCGGCAATATTTGAGGATAGTAGTATGAAAGTTGTACTTCAGAAAATGGAAAAGGACAATGTATGGCTTTTACCTGTGCTGGATCAGGAGGGTAGATATCTCGGCTTCATTTCTAAAACAGCTGTGTTCAACAAATATCGCGCTTTACTTAGCAGACAGGCTGATTATCTGGCTTAGATAATTTTCTACCGCCAGGCGTATATTTTCAGGTATCTCACTGCAATTTATATTGTGCAGTGGATGCAACTGGTTGTTTTCCTGAGTAATAAAGACGCCCGTGCTGGCATCATATTTCAGATAACCCATATCAAAGAAACGTTCATGCACAGACGCAGAATCATCCCTTGAATTCATATGTAGCTCACAAACGCAAAGCCCGTGCTTATGGACCAGTAACCAGTAATAACTAATCGGAGTTATGTTGACAAAAGGTTGTTTCGTCGATATTTCAAGTATGGCAAATGTTTGATTGTCCAAAAAGGAATGGCAGTGAAAATTTTTGTTCATGTCAGTCTCCGGTAAAGTTACGCGTATGACACCAAACATCAATTGTGCCAGTTTTTGGGAATCGGCAAGATCTTTCTACTTAACACACACAGAAAACTACCTCAAGGGGTGATCAATTTCTCGCGTTGTTCTTCATCGTCTCGCCGCTCGTTGCCAAGGTCAGGCTTGGATGGGCCTTTTTCGGTTGTGCGTTCCTGGGTGTCGGACTGGTCATTTAGATTTTCGGTGGCGGGCAGTTCTCCACTTTCTCTGCGCTCGGTAGTACTATTGAATTTTGGGGTAGTTAGTGATTCTGTTTTTTCAATATTGTATTCCGATGATCCTGGTTTTGGTGTTTTATGATTTTCCATAGCTTCAAATTTATTTTCTATTGAGACGGCAGGCTGCTGTGAATTGCAGGTGTTGCTGGTTTTGTAATAACAAGCCGAAATGAATATAGTTTTAGCTATAACCAGGAAGGTTCAGACGAGAATGGCTTCATAGTTCGCCATGTGCCCGGTCAGCTAAGTCATAAATTTGTTGAAGAAAGTATGCATTGTTGATCATGTAAGTTTCCATTTTTCGTGGAACTGAATTTGATCTCTTATGGAGTTGAGTAGTGGCGTATCTAGTTCACATCCTTGACTTTCGCAACGGGCATGGTCTTTTTCATCGAGTTGTATAGTTCCGATTGTTTGTTCTTCTATATAGATTTGATAGCGCTGGTTACCTAAAGGTTTTATGTTGTAAAATCTCCCTTGTCCATTGTCAGCTACTTCTATTCTGAATTGTTCCATTGTCTTAACTGTTTATGAGTATTTAACAATGCAGGTTTTTTTTTGTTTAAGCATCCAGCTTCCTTTTGCTTTCCCTTCGCCCTGAGTTCGCTTCAACTCCGGTTCAACTCCGGTTCATCTGGGGTATTGATTCGCTCACAATCGAATCAATACCCCAGAAGGTACGGCGCATCACCCCAGGAGATACAAGTGCAAGGCGAAAGGAGGGAGAATGGTCCTAAGTTTATACAGGATGCCCTAATCCCTTTTAGCAATAAATAATAAATTTATTTTTCTATGTAGTTGTTGGTTTATATCGATGATGTGGGTATGAGGATTGCTGATACTGTGAAGACGTTGGAGTAGGCATTGGTGTATGGGATTGAATTATTTGACAGAAATGTTAACACTTTAGCTACGGTTTAATGTAATTTTGCAGGGAAGGGGTTTGAAACTTATTTTGAAGATATTATGCTTAATTTAAAGCTGTCAGAAATAAAGAATCTCGAGGTTTTCAGCGATGGAAACTATATTCCTCCAGATATGCATGTCGTGACAAATTTTTTGGAGTTGCTGGAAGTTCACTTTAGAGCTGAACATGGTCCTGAGTTTTATAGCAAGGAACTGAAATTGAATCTGGAGGTTTTGAATGGCCTCACTAAGTGTTATCTAAGTAAAACGGTTCATCGCTTGATTGACGAAAGGATCCATCAGGAAGCATTAAAGTTGTTAAAATATAGTACCCTGAATATTAAACAAATCAGTTACGAACTGGGCGTTAGTGACCCGACCTGGTTTAGCAGGTGTTTTAGGAAACATGAGGGCATAAGTCCGAGAGCTTTTAAGAAGGCTCTTTCTGAAAAGTCCTGATTATATTCAGCACTTCATCAAAATTTGATTTCAGCACCATATGAGACCCATCAATAATATGGATCTGCGCACTTGGTAAATCCCTATTGTAACACTTTCATAAGTGCAGTTCATCGCAGCAGGAAGTAGAATTCTTGCTGTCTCCGGCTTCAAGATGAAAAATATCGACGCCGCCAACCGAAATAGTTTTGTTATAGATCTGCCTGGCCATATTTAGAGATAACAGTTAAATTCCTAAAAAGCCAGCATATGTATCGACCGAGGTGTGATTTGTACACTGAAAATATTAATGTTTTTGGGGTGTAAAGTGCCGTTTTGGAAATGATTAATCACATATTTTTGATCAAAATTTTGAAAGGACTAGCGCTGTGAATTTTAAATGAGAGGCATAATAATTACACAATCTGTTACAGAGCATAATCCTATCCTGGACAGGTATCTGGCAGACATTGCCAAGTATGATTTACTGAAGCCTGAAGAGGAGGTGTTGCTGAGTGACAAGGCAAGGAACGGAGATCAGGCAGCTTTGCATAAGCTGGTAAATGCGAATTTGAGATTTGTGGTGTCGGTAGCGAAGAAGTACCGGAATGCGGGACTTTCACTGGAAGATCTTATAGCTGAAGGAAACCGGGGACTGATAAAAGCTGCGGGCTTATTTGACGCCAGCCGGGGATTCAAGTTTATCAGTTTCGCAGTGTGGTGGATCAGGCAGAGCATCATCCAGGCTATTGATGAGAAGCGGAGGGTAATGCGGTTGCCATTGAATGTGATTATCGGGATCAACAACATCCGCAAAGCGGAGAGTGAGCTGGAACAACGGTTGGAACGCCAGCCTACACTGGAAGAAGTTAGTGAGGTAGTGGGAATGACTGAGTTTAAGGTGGTGGATCATTTGTGGCACTCCAGTTTTGCATCTTCACTGGATAAGGGGATTGATATGGACAGTGGGAAAGAAGGAAGTCTGATTGAAGTGCTGGAAGATAAGAACGCTTCGCTGGCTGATGAGGGATTGTTGATGGAGTCCAGGAATATGGAGTTGGAGAGGTTGCTCTCAAGATTGCCGCAAAGGGATGGGTTGATAGTGAGGTTGAGTTACGGGATTGGCACGGGTATACCTATGGAATCTGAGGATGTGGCAGTAATAATAGGGCTTTCGCAGGAACGGGTACGGCAGATCAAATTGAAGGCGGTGAAGAGGTTGAAGGAAATAGCGAAACTGGAATTGTTTTATTAAAGCATTTGTTTATGAACTTAGATTATAAAAAGCTGTATGAAGCATTAATATTGGAATTGGAGTTTTTGAAAACGGAAAGGGAAAAGTTGAAGAAAGAGAATGCGTTGCTGGATAGGATAAGGGAGATACAGGCTGAACATTTATTGAACAGAGAAAAGAAGATCAAGAATTTTGGGGGGAAGGTATGAAATAGGGAAAAACTGGTGAGGGCGTCACCATAGTACGTTTTTACCAAAGGATTGCCGAAAAACAATGGACACGAAAAAATAATGATGAAACTGGTGAGATCAATGACATGTCAATATTTAATGATGATCATAGAAATAAAAAAAGGCCTCTGCAATTTGCAGAGGCCTTTTTTATTATTCGGCTGTTCTTTTTAGTCCGTATTTTTCTATTTTGCTGTATAGGTGACTGCGTTGAATGTCAATGTCGTCAGCAGTTTTACTCACATTCCAATTGTTTTTTTCCAACTTGAACTTGATAAATTCCCGCTCAGCATAGTCTTTATAATCCTGGAAGTTGGTAAACTTATCATAATTAGGTACAACAGACGATGAGCTTGATGATGTTCCGTTAGTTCCTGATGAAGAGCCAATGTTTGTTCCTCCTCCGGGATTAGCAAAAGCAACAACATCATGGTCTGTAATTACTTTATCACTTAAGATAATTAAACGTTCAATCATATTGTGCAGCTCACGAACATTCCCTGTCCATGGCAGGTTCTGCAGCGCTAGCATTCCACCTTCACTGATCTTTTTGACAGGCATTCCGTAATCCTTACAGATGTCTTCAAGAAAGTTTTGCGCGATTTCAGGAATATCTTCTATACGCTCACGTAAATGAGGTACATGGATATTAATTACGTTCAGACGGTGATACAAGTCCATACGGAAATTTCCGTCTTCTATTTCCTTAAGCAGGTCTTTGTTGGTTGCAGCGAGTACCCTTACATTTACTTCAAACTCTTTTTCACCGCCTACGCGTGTGATTTTATGCTCCTGTAATGCACGAAGTACCTTTGCCTGCGCAGAAAGACTCATGTCGCCAATTTCATCCAGGAATAGTGTTCCGCCATTGGCCAGTTCGAACTTACCGATACGCTGTTTTACAGCGGATGTAAATGAGCCTTTTTCATGACCGAAAAGTTCACTTTCAATTAATTCAGATGGAATAGCTGCACAGTTTACTTCAATAAGCGGACTGTCGGCACGGTTTGATTTTTCGTGTAACCAGCGCGCCACAAGTTCTTTACCGCTACCGTTTGCACCGGTGATCAAAACCCTGGCTTCAGTAGGGGCTACGCGTTCTATAGTCTCTTTAATTTTATTGATATTGTCAGAACTTCCAAGGATGTCTCTCGTCTTGCTGACCTTTCTTTTTAAAACCTTGGTTTCTGTAACTAAAGTACCCCTGTCAAGCGCATTTCTAACAGTAATCAGCAATCTGTTCAGATCAGGTGGTTTTGAAATGAAATCAAAAGCACCTTTTTTACTTGCCTCTATTGCAGTCTCCACCGTTCCATGTCCGGAGATCATGATGAAAGGAAGATCGGGACTGTATGCCAGTGCCTGTTCGAGCACTTCCATTCCGTCCATTTTATTCATTTTGATATCGCAAAGTACGAGATCAAATTTCTTTTTCTTGATCAGTTCAAGTCCATCAACTCCATTATCGATATCTTCAACTTCGTAATTTTCATATTCTAAGATTTCACGTAAAGTGCTTCTTATCGCTCGCTCATCATCAATTATCAACAATTTTGCCATAGGTATTGCTCAGTGTGTGTTTAATTATCCGTGCTAATATATTGTTTTTATTAAAATAAAAAAATGCAAGCCTGTAAGCCGGGTTCTGTTCCTCAATAAATAAGGATTCTATCATTAATCCACTATAAATGTCGCCATTTATCTCTAACGACCTACCCACTAACATCGGACGAGCAGCCCTACATGCGTTAGCCTATTTGGTCTTTCAACTCCCGGGGTTTACCAGCCTTACCATCACTGGCAAAACTCGTGAGCTCTTACCTCACGTTTTCAACCTTACCTGTGCCTTTTCAGGCCATCGGCGGTATGCTTTCTGCGGCACTTTCCATAGCCTGGGTGTTCAATCCCAGTCCTCTTCCCGTTAGGAAGCGAGATGCTCTGCGTTGCCCGGACTTTCCTCTCCAATAATTAAATTGCAGCGATAGAACGGCTTGCATTTTGATGCAAATATACCAGTTTTTTATGCAACCCCAGACTTTTTATCCAATGCTTTGACCAACTGTGTAATGAGGTCTTGCTCAACAAAAGGTTTTGATATAAAACCGCAAAATCCTTTGTGTTCAAATCCTTTTTCACCGGCAGTGTCAGACTGTCCGCTGACAGCGATGACCGGTATCTCGTTCAAGGGACTTTTAAGTGATCTTATTGCCTCCAAAAGCTGATCTCCGTTCATCCCCGGGAGCTGAATATCAGTTAGTACCAATTTGATTTTACCTTCTTTGACAATCGTAAGGGCTTCTTCAGCGGTCGGAGCCTGATGGAAATCAACATTCCATTTATGCGTCATTACTTTCAGGAACATCAGGTTGAGCTCATTGTCATCAACTGCCAGAATACTTATGCCATTAAGAAGTGATACCATATTTTCAGTGCCCTGACTACCTGACAGTGCCTGTTCATTTCTTTGATACGGAATGTAAAAAGTAAATGTGGTTCCGGTATCAGGGACACTTTTTACGGTGATGTTGCCATTTTGTAACTCGATAAGCTGTTTGCATATGTAGAGTCCGAGGCCGGTACCTACCTGGCCTTTTGATGAAGCGGTCTGGTAGTATTTAGAAAATAGGTTTATCTGTTGATCCTGACTTATTCCCGCACCCGTGTCAGTTACTTCTACCTGCAATCCATTTTCCTGGTTTAACTCTGCATTTACTTTAATATTTCCCTGAGCGGTATATTTGATGGCATTACTCAACAGGTTGATCAGTATTTGTTTCAGCCTAAAGCTGTCCCCGATTACTATCGCGTGTTTGTCTCCTTTGAATTGATAATCCATCCCAAGGTTTTTCTTGGTTGCACTATAGCTCATACTTTCTATTACCTCGTTTAGTATGAAATCAGGATTGAAAGGATCGTTGTTGATCTTAAATTCACTGTTCTCCATTTTTGCGGCATCAAGCGTGTCATTCAGTGTAAGCAGCAGCATATCAGAAGACCCCCTGATGGAATCCAACATTTCCTTCTGACGTTGAGTAAGCGTAGTTCTGCTGAAAATGTACAGGAACCCTTTGATTGCGGTTAGCGGATTGCGTATTTCATGGCTCATGTGGAGCAGTAAGTCCATTTTTTGCTGCGCCATAGTTATTGAACGCTCGTTTTCTTTTCTTAAAAAGATTTCAGATTTATTCAACTGGGTAATAAAGATGATGAGTAATATCGCAAAGACGAGGACTAAAAATAAAGCTGCCAAATAGAATTTATTTAAGAGATTAGTCGTTTCCTGATAGTTCTTAAAGGCCATGGTTTTGAGCTCATCCGCAACCCTAAAGTTGATGTCCTTTAAATCGTTGATGATGCGTTCCAGTTCATTGCTGATATCTGAATTGAGGCTAATGAGCTGTTTTTGCATACTCAGCAGGGTGACATTACGCTCCTGTAGCAATTGCAGCTGCTTTGAGAAATCGTTCCTATCGGCTGCAATCATCTTTTGAGTAGTCAAATCAGCTGTATTGGTGTTTTTATTATTGTTGATGATAATGACGTCTTTCTCACCCGTTTTTTTATTAGATATAGCGTCCTTTATCCGTCCAAACAGTCCTTTTTTTTCTGTGGAGGCTACTTTTACCACAGTATCAGTTTTTGTCTTTACATTATTCTTCGTTGTCTTTACCTCAGTTTTGATTTTAGGGACGGTTCTTTGCTGGATCTGACCATTAAACTGGGCATACACGGTTAGCAGGGAGTCAAAGTTGTGTTTTAAAACCAGGAGCCGCTCTGAAAGAATTATTTTTTTTGAATAAAGTAACCTTACTGTATTACTTTGTTCTGAAGTCAGGTTTGCGGTATCTGTATTGTTTTTTAAGAGCGTGTCGATGTTATTAAATGCTACATTAAGTTTTTCTTTGTAGCTGTTACTTCTTATGCTATCTGGATTTAACAATGACTCCTGAAAATCTTCTTCAGCCTGTTGAAGCAATAATAAGGTCTGTTGTGGTTTCAGCTGATCACGTTCTACATTGCTGGCAAGTTTAGAAATGTATTCGAGTTTTGCGGTGATAGAACTGCGAACGAAAATTGCAGCGATAGATACCACAATTACAAACGCTAAAAACGTAAGTAGAATTTTTCTGGCTAATGTTTTAGTGTGAGTAACTTTCATGAATTATTTAGTTAGAAAACGTTAATTGTTGATCATTGGATCCAGGTTCTTATCCTTATTCCTCAAATCTATGCCACCTTCGTAGACAGATTTCATGTTGACCAGATAAAAAGCCCAACCATTTGAGCAGCCTAATCTAACGAATTGTTTGGATTGATCATCGGTTGGTATTTCGTGCTGTTTCAACTCTACTATCGTATACCCCTTCGATTCGCTTAATTTAATGTCTACCATGCAGGACCCTTCAAATGTGAATTGTACAAAATCCCTGCCATTAGCAGATTTTATGCTTCCCGTCATAGCATCCGGGTATAAATACCAGGTCCACTCGTAGCTGTTACCTCCAGAGGCGTTAATGTATTTGCTCACTGCTTTTTTATTGCTGTTATAAAAGCCTGCTTTTTTCAGAAACCATTTTTCCAGCTCTGCGGATTTTGTCCAGGCATTATAAATATCACTCATTTTAGCCTTTATGGCGATGCGTTTGGTAAACGAAGTCCAGTCGAAATTTTCCATAATCTACTATAAACATAATTAAAAACTATTGATTTATTTACAGTTTTTGAGATCATCAGCCACTTGTTCCGGAGTATAATGACCTTGTTTATTGCCAAATGAATTGGTAATGTAAACAACAATTTGAGCTAAGTCAATATTAGCGAGGGTAGGGAAATCAGGCATTTTTTCCTGATACTGCTGACCATGGATGGTAACTTGTTCGCTTAATCCATTTTTAATATAACATGCGATTTTTTGTTTGTTTTGCAGGAGGAATATCGTGTCGGTAAGCGGTGGAGCGAGTGCACTTAGTCCCTCTCCATTTACACCATGACAATTTTGGCAATATTTAATATAAAGATCGCGCCCATTGGTATAATAGATGTCCTGTCTCAATTGGCCGGCATCCTGACACGAATAAACGATTAAACCAATGGTGCAAAGTAATAATAAACTCAATAAGCGTCTTCGCATCGTTATTTTTTGTCTTCCGCTAATAAAACTGGAATGTCTTTCATTAATTGTGCAACCTGTTCTTTGTTAGTGCCGTCGTACGCTCCGCGAATGCGTTTTTCTTTGTCAATCAGAACCAGCCATCCCTGATGGATGTAACCATCTCTTTGTGTAGAATCTTCGCCAACAGCAACCAGGTAATCTTTTTCAGCAATTTTATAAACACTGTCTTTTGAGCCATATGCAAATTGCCATTTTGGTCCATCTACACCTAGTTTTTTAGCATATTCTTTCAACCTGGATGGCGTGTCATATTTAAAGTCGATGGTGTGCGAAAGGTACATTACATCTGGATTGTCTTTATACTTTTCGAAGATCTCTTTCATGTTACGGTGCATGGTAGGGCAGATGGTAGAACAGGAGGTAAAGAAAAAATCGGCTATATAAATCTTGTCTTTAAAAGTATCATTGGTGATGTAGGTGCTGTCCTGATTTAAAAACTTAAATGCCGGGATGGTCTGATAAACAGTATCTAC
Source organism: Pedobacter frigoris (assembly GCF_005116445.1). Classification (GTDB taxonomy): domain Bacteria; phylum Bacteroidota; class Bacteroidia; order Sphingobacteriales; family Sphingobacteriaceae; genus Pedobacter; species Pedobacter frigoris. The sequence continues at coordinate 172,125 of NZ_SWBQ01000003.1, read as the reverse complement.
GCTCACAGTTCCGTCGGCATTTTTTACCTCTTTTGCTTCCCTTTGTCCATAAACAGGTAGTTTCTTTGTTTCCTTACACGAAGTAAAAGAAAGAGTTGTAGCGATCAGAGCAGCAGAGAAAAGGTAATGTTTGAATTTCATGATACTTGGTTAAATTGCTGCAAAGGTACGTTACTGGAAAAATTAAGTGTAATTTTGGGGTAATAATTTAGGTTATCATATTCTGGGGGTTATATATGCCATTTGTTGTTTTCCTGTTTTTTTAACACAATAATACCTAAGTTTGCAGCTGATAAGTTCTTTACTTTATTTCTTCATCAACCGGAAGAGGTTTTACTTAGCTGTAGATTAATAGGGAATCGTGTGTAAATCACGAACTGTCGCGCAACTGTAAGTAACACAAAAGGTTTTTACCCTTAGCAGTCCACTGTTCAACAGAATGGGAAGGACGGTAAAAATGTTACAAGTCAGGAGACCTGCCTTTACCGAATTGACAATGCTTTCGCGATTTGAAGCAAAGGTTAGTTTGATGTTAAACTATATCGATGGTTATGTCATCAAGATATTCCAGTTGGTGTCCGTCATCTCGATGGAAGCGTAGCGAGATCTTTAAAAGATATCTCCCTGCGGTTCGATATGACGTGCTAATGGGCTGGCCGTTTACATCTTTCTCTTTTCTTTTTTCCCGTTCGCATTGTGAAGTTCAGCAAAGCGCTTTTAACTGATTTTTTCAATTAAATGCAAGAAAAATGCTAACAAACAATCTAGGCTATCCGCGAATTGGTAGCAACAGAGAACTCAAAAAAGCCTGCGAGCACTATTGGTCGGGTAAAACAAACATTCAGCAGTTGATACAGGCTGGTAAAGCCATCCGCCAGCGAAATTGGGAACTGCAGCAGGAAGCAGGAATAGACTTGATTCCAAGCAATGATTTTTCATTTTATGATCAGGTATTGGATATGTCCCTAACAGTAGGTGCTATTCCAAAACGTTATCATGATGTGATCCTCAACAAAAGTAATGCAGAGCTGGATCTGTATTTTGCAATGGCAAGAGGATATCAGAAAGACGGGCTGGACATCACTGCGATGGAAATGACTAAATGGTTTGATACCAATTACCATTACATTGTGCCGGAATTTGTAAAAGATCAGCAGTTTAAACTTTTCTCTACAAAACTGCTGGACGAGTATAATGAAAGCAAAAGACTGGGTATCAAAACGAAACCGGTCATTATAGGTCCGGTTACTTACTTATTGTTGGGTAAGGAAAAGGAAGCTGGTTTTGAACGAATTGATCTGATTAAAAATCTACTGCCTGTATACCTGGATATTTTAAAGAAACTGGACGAACAGCATGTGGAGTGGGTGCAGTTTGATGAGCCATTCCTTTCCCTGGACCTGACTGAAAAAGACAAAGCGGCATTTAAATATGTGTATACTGAAATCAGGAAGGCTTTTCCAAGATTAAAGATTTTACTTACTACGTATTTTGAGGCTTTAAAAGACAATACTGCTTTAGCAGTTTCATTACCCGTTACAGCGTTGCACATTGACCTGGTGCGAGTTCCTGAACAATTGGAGTCGGTTCTCGCGGCTATTCCAGGTAATCTGACACTTTCACTGGGAGTGGTAGATGGACGTAACATCTGGAAGAATGATTATCAGAAGTCGCTTGTGCAGCTGGAAAATGCGCTGACAAAATTAGGGACAGACAGATTGATTATAAGTCCCTCATGCTCTTTAATTCATTCGCCATGTGACCTGTCACTGGAAACGAATGATGCTACATTGACCCCGGAGATCAAACAATGGCTGGCTTTTGCCCGGCAAAAAGTTGATGAAGTAGTGATGTTAAAATGGTTGCTGAACAAAGAGGATCTTGATCCTTACATATTATCAGAAAATATACAAGCTCATGAAAATCGCCTGACTTCCTCTTTGATTCACAATCAGGCTGTAAAGCAGCGTGTGGAAAGTATTTCTGAAAAAGACGACCGTAGAAAACATAATTTTGCTGTGCGCAAGACTGCTCAGCGCGAAGCTTTAGGTTTACCATTATTCCCAACTACTACTATCGGTTCGTTTCCACAAACAGCAGAGGTGAGGAGCTGGAGGTCTAAATATAAAAAGGGAGAACTTACGCTGACAGAATACGATGCTTTAATTGAACGCGAAACAGAAGAAACCATTCGTTTTCAGGAAGAGTCAGGTATAGATGTGTTGGTGCATGGTGAGTTTGAAAGGAATGATATGGTTGAGTATTTTGGCGAACAGCTCGCTGGTTTTACTTTTACAAAAAATGGTTGGGTACAGAGTTATGGCAGTAGGTGTGTAAAACCTCCTGTAATTTACGGCGATGTACACAGACCTAAAGCCATGACAGTAAGATGGTCTGCATTTTCCCAATCACTAAGTGATAAATGGGTAAAAGGAATGTTGACGGGCCCTGTAACCATTTTACAATGGTCGTTTGTCCGCAATGATCAGCCCCGCTCAGAAACCTGTACGCAAATCGCTTTGGCGATCAGGGATGAGGTAGTTGATCTGGAAAAAGCAGGTATTAAAATTGTACAGATTGACGAACCCGCAATCCGTGAAGGGTTACCTCTGCGCAAGGCCGATTGGCAGTCTTATCTGGAATGGGCAGTTAAGGCATTTCGTATCTCGGCAAGTGGGGTCGCCGATGAAACGCAAATCCACACGCATATGTGTTACTCAGAATTTAACGACATTATCCAGAATATTGCGGATATGGATGCTGATGTGATCACAATTGAATGTTCCCGTTCCCAGATGGAACTGCTTGATGCCTTTGCTGATTTTAAGTATCCAAATGAGATAGGACCTGGTGTGTATGATATTCATTCTCCACGAGTACCTTCTAGAAATGAGATGGTTAACTTGCTGGAGAAGGCTAAAGCTGTAATCCCGGTGGATCAGCTCTGGGTAAATCCAGACTGTGGTTTGAAAACCAGACACTGGGACGAAACAAAAAAAGCTTTAGTAGAAATGGTCGCAGCTGCAAAAGTACTGCGGGAATCTGTGGAAGAAGCCGTAACTTTGTAAAAAATAAAAGGGCAGGTTACATGCCTGCCTTTTTTACAGAATTACATACACATAAATGAGAATAAGGAAAAATGCGGTAATTACCGCGGTTGGAGGTTATGTTCCAGACACGGTTTTGAGTAACCATGACCTTGAAAAAATGGTGGATACCAACAACGAATGGATCATTGCCAGAACAGGAATAAAAGAGCGGAGGATCGTAAATGATCCAAATATCGCTACTTCCGACATGGCAACCCTTGCATTGAAAAGATTAATGGAAGATGGGAATGTAGATCCAGACGAAATTGATTGTGTTATCGTATCGACTTCAACACCTGATTATGTGATGGTAAGTACTGGAAGTATGGTTTGCGAAAAGGCAGGTCTTAAAAATGCCTGGGGTATAGATACCAATGCAGCCTGCAGTGGTTTTTTATATGCGCTGACTTTAGGTGCAAGTATGATAGAGAGTGGACGCTGTAAAAAGGTAGTAGTGATAGGTGCCGATAAAAACAGTGCTATTGTAAATTATACTGACCGCAATACCTGCATTCTATTTGGGGATGGAGCCGGAGCTGTTTTGCTGGAACAGACTGAAGAGCCTGTAGGTTTGATGGATAGTTTTTTCAGAACAGATGGTACGGGTAAAGAAAACCTTATTGTGACAGCGGGGGGATCGAAATATCCTGCGTCACAGGCTACTTTGGATGAAAAATTGCATTACGTGCGCCAGGATGGTCGTGTTGTTTTTAAAGCCGCTATTCAAGGTATGACCAATACTTGTAATGAAGTACTAAAATCTAACGATCTGATCAGTTCACAAATCAATTACCTTATTCCTCATCAGGCAAACTTAAGAATTATTCAATCTGTAGGTGATTACCTTGGATTATCAGCCGATCAGGTAAAAGTGAATATTGATAGGTATGGCAATACAACCGCGGCCACAATTCCTTTATGTTTATGGGATTTTAAAGATGATTTTAAATATGGCGACAAGATGATCCTTACCGCATTCGGCGCAGGCTTCTCCTGGGGAGCTACCTATTTGAAATGGGGAAAGCTGCGCTAGCGTAAGAGTAAAATTGACCGTTCTCTTCAGCGACTGGAATAAATGCGCTGAAGAAGCGCAATGATTCCTATGTCGCCTCTGAGAAGGTAAATTTTTAGTATAGATACAAATGACTATAGAAGATAAAATTAAGAACTCGGAAACGCGGATATTTAAGGCGGTGTTTCCGAATACTACTAATCATTACGATACCTTATTTGGCGGTACTGCAATGCATATGATGGATGAAGTAGCATTCATTACTGCTACAAGGTTTAGCAGACAGCGCATGGTGACGGTAAGCAGCGACCGGATAGACTTTAACAGACCTATACCTGCCGGAACTATTGTGGAACTAGTAGGTGTAGTAAGTCATATTGGTAATACAAGTATGAAGGTTAAAGTAGAGATTTATGTGGAACAAATGTATTCCGAGGAGCGGGAAAAGGCTGTAACCGGAGAATTTTCATTTGTAGCCATCGACGAAAATAAAAAGCCGGTATCCATCATTAAATAAAATCATTCTAAAGCAGGTCTTCAGACTTGCTTTTTTATATCTTTGCGCCAGAAATGCTGTTGAAACCTATATCCATATTACTTTTGTTCAGTTTGCTGTCGGCAAATTGTTCAAGCTTATTGGTGTTTTTGGGTTTTGAGGCGAATCAGAATTATATCGCCAAAGAACTTTGTGAAAACAAAGATAAGCCTGAAATGCATTGTAATGGAAAGTGCTATTTAATGAAAAAATTAAAGCAGGCACAGGACAAAGAACAAAAACAGGAGCGCCAATCACAAAAAACACAAATACAGGATGCGCTGGTAGTAAAGCCATTGGTGTTTAAACAGTATGCCTTTGCGGAAATCAATCTTCATGTTCCTTTTTCTACAGGAATGCCGCAGAGTATTAAGAATTCTATATTTCATCCGCCACAGTAAAATTGACCGTTCTCTTCAGAGACTGGAATAAATGCGCTGAAGAAGCGCAATGATTCCTATGTCTCTTCTGAGAAGGTAAATTTTAGCCGAACGAATGGTCTAAATTTCCTCTGAGAAGGTAAAATTTTAGCCAAACGAATGGCTGAAAGTAACTTTTATCGTGATAAATGTCCCGTCAGGTTTTTCTGATGCGGTAGATTCTTATGTAAAAAATATAATTTTAATGAACCCATACAGATATTTAATACTATCTATTGGCCTGATGTGCTGCTTTTTGCAGGGCATGGCCCAGGCAAAGGCTTTGAAAGGCCATATATATGATTCCCAGACCAAGCAACCACTGGCTGGAGTGTTGCTGCTTACGCTCGATGGGCAGCAGATTGGCAGATCAGATGCTAAAGGTTTTTTTGAGATCAATGCAGATCAGCTGGAAGGTAAAGTGAATGTTTCACTTGCAGGATATAAAAACCAGATCGTTAGGATGCAATCTGTTGATAACGAACTGAATGTACAACTGGAAGTTGATGCTGTTCGTCTCAATGAAGTGCGTGTATCAGGACTTAGTGCAAATAAGACGAGTAAGGAGACGGCAGGATCTGTCGCTTTACTCACAGCAAAGGATATTAATCGTGGCAGTGCAGTTTCCCTGCAGCCCGCCCTCAACAGCATTCCGGGAGTGCGAATGGATCAAAGTACGCTTTCTGAGGCACGTATCTCTATTCGTGGAAATGGCGTTCGCGCCTCTTATGGTATCAGAAATGTAAAGATCTATGTAAATGAGATTCCGGTAACAGAAGCAGATGGAACCACCAGGATAGAAGCCCTTGATGTGAACAGCATAGGCAGGGCTGAAGTGATCAAGGGTCCTGCATCAAGTATTTATGGTGCGGGTACAGGAGGGGTAATCAACTTTCAGATGCAGCGGTCCCCTTACCAGGAACAGAGCATCGAAGCGTCTGGCCTGATCGGAGCTTATGGTCTGCACAGACTCGCGACTACTTACCGCAGCGGCGGTGATAAAGTAAATAGTTATGTTTCTTATGGCTGGCAGGAATATGAGGGTTACCGCGAACACAGCAAGGATATGCGGAGGTTTCTTACAGGTAATTTTCAGCTTTTTCCAAGTAATAAGCGTATCATTACTTTATTGCTGAACAGAACCACACAGTATTCACAGATCCCTGGTTCTTTAACCCTTGATCAGGTAAATGCTGATCCATTGCAGGCTAATGCCACCAATCTGGATAAAGCTGCAGGCAGGTATCAGACCTGGACAAGAATTGGCCTTGGTCAGCAATACCATTTCAATGATCAGTTTTCCAATAGCACGAGTGCGTTTACGTACTTCTACGATCTGAATCATCCGCTTCCATATGCTTACATCCGTAACTTTCATCAAAGTTATGGCGGAAGAACCCGCTTCAGTTATGATCCTGAATTTGAGCTGCTACCAACCCGTTTTGCAATTGGCGCAGAATTCAACGAAGGACTGACCAAAGGTTCACAATACGTCAACAATAAAGGTACGGAGGGGACGATGAATGCAAACGTAGACTACCGAAATACGAATTACTCCCTGTTTTATCAGTCGGAAACTTCATTGGGTTCAAAAACCACACTTACTTTAGGATTAAGCTACAATAGTTTGAATTATGATGTAAAGGATTATCTGAGGACAAACCAGATGGGTGTGAAGAACTTCGACCCCCAGGCAAGCCCACGTATTGCACTGAGTCATAATTTCAGTGAGGCACTTAGTCTGCATGCCAGCGTGAGTTCAGGATTCTCTCCTCCCTCAAGTTCAGAAATAAAAAATGTAGATGGTTCCATCAATCCTGTACTCCAGGCTGAAAAGGGCTGGAACTATGAGGTAAATGCCAAAGGAAATTTGCTTAAGTCGCGCCTAGCTTATGATCTGGCTGTGTTTAAACTAGACATGAAAGGAGAACTGATTGCGCAATCTGTGCAGCAGGGCATTACGATTTATAATAATGCTGGTAAAACAAGTCATGGTGGTGTAGAACTAGCGCTTTCTTATCAACTTTTCAAAGAAGAAGATCAGCGTGAGATTGTTAGCTTGCGTCCTTTTGCTGCGGTTACTTATTCTGATTTTAAGTTTAAAGATTACAAAATTTTAAATGCACAGAATAGGGTTACTGCAACACACGATGATAACAAGTTGACTGGTGTTGCTCCCTGGGTGCTCAATGCTGGAGTAGATGTGGAAACCAAGGTAGGTGTCTATTTTTATGGTAATTATTTCTTTAGCGACAAACTACCTCTGAATGATGCGAATACTGCATTTAATGATGCCTATCAGGTGTTGAACGCCAAAATTGGCTATAAAAAGCAATTGGTCAAATGTCTGGAGGTGAATGTATACGCCGGGCTGGATAACATTCTTGATGAAAGCTACAGTTCAATCGTCTCGCTGAACGCAGTGGGTTACAATGGAGCACAATCGCCTTACTACAGCCCTTCTCCAAAAAGAAATGGCTACGGAGGTTTAAACCTTAAATATATATTTTAAATGAAACGCATATTTATAACACTAATTGCAGCGGCAGGTTTCCTGACTTCCTGTACAACAGAGAAGCAGGCATTGCCGACTCAGGTGAGTATAGCAGGTGCGACAGCTGCAGGACCGTATTTTACAAATGACAATAAAGGAAATCCGGTACTTTGCTGGACTGAACAGGATGGTAAAGATTCACTGTTTCGTCTAAAATATGCTGTTTACAATGTGCAAACCAAAACTTTTAGTCAGCCGGTTACTGTCCCCGCTTCGGCCGGCAGCAGTAACTCTGCTGAAAGCATGGCTAAGGTGGCATTTAAGTCTGACGGTACCATAGTTGCCCTTTTTGCTAAACGTTTTCCTAAGGAAAAGAATCCTTTTGCCGGTGCCATTTATTACAGTACCTCCGGTGATGCAGGAAAGACGTGGACTAAAGCACAATACCTTCATTCTGATACGTCTCATGCTTATGGACGCAGTTTTTTTGATATAGCAGTTTTAAAGGATGGAGAAGTTGCGGCTATATGGCTGGATGGCAGGGATGCTAAGGAAATCAAAGGTTCAGCCCTGTTCTTTTCACATACAGAAAAAGGGAAAGGGTTCGGATTGGATAGCTGTTTGGAGAAAGGGACCTGCGAATGTTGCCGTACGGATCTTTTTACAGATAAAGACGGCAATCTGCACCTGGCTTACCGAAATATCATGTACCCGTCTGCACTTTCAGGTAAACAAGTAAGAGATATGGTATACAAGCTTTCCAAAGACAGTGGAAAGAGCTTTACCACACCAAAGACAATTAGTAATGACAACTGGGAGATAGACGGGTGTCCGCATTCAGGTCCAACCATGGCCCGCACACAGGCCGGTATGAATGCCTTGTGGTTTACCGCCGGTGGTGGCGCCGGATTGTATTACACAAATTCAAAAGGCTTGGGTGGTGATTTTAACAACAGGAAACTCATCAGTAATTCAGGAAGGCATCCTCAGATGATTGCACTTAAAAATGGTAAGGTAGCTATGGTGTTTGAAGAGCTGGCAACAACGGAGCCTGAACACAATATGAAAATGGATCATTCCGGTGGAGGAATGAAGATGAGCCAAGGGCCTGCGGCATCTGCCCGGGTGGTTCTTAAAATTGTATCCAACGGTGAAGTAAAAAGTTCAACGGCACTAACGAATGGAGAACTTTCGGATAACCATGCTGTTTTAACTGAAACCGGGAATGGATTGCTTGTTGCCTGGGTCAGAGAAGGCCATAAGGGCTCTGAAATCTATTATACTGTAGTAAATCACCTATAGAAAGAATTTTAAAATAATTTTATACAGATGAAAAAAATAACTGGAATATTATTGGTGGTGGCAACATTCATTGCATGCCAGCAGGGTACTGATTATAAAGTTGTGCGTGATGATGTGATGAAATTTCATGATGTTGTGATGGCTGATCATGGAATCATAGTCAGCAACCAAATGAAATTGGATACGCTTTTAAGAGACCTTAAAGGATTAAAAGAAACATTTCCTGAAGTAGATACGCTGAAAGAACAGCGTGTGATGAATGCGCTTAAATCAGAACTGATCAAAGCAGAGGAGGCAATGAATGACTGGATGCATCAGTTTGAGCCCGACATTACCGGCAAATCAAATGAAGAGGCAGTGAAATACTTCGAAGCTGAAAAGAAGAAGATAGCAGGTATTGACAGTGTTTATAAGCAGGAGATTAAAATCTCTAATGAGTATCTGACCAAATTTAAAAAGTAATGAAAAGACTACTGTTGGCAGGTTTAACAGCTGGTATGCTGCTTTCATCCTGTGGGGGAAAAAGGGAGAGGCTGCCTTTTCTACAAATGGAAACAGCAGAAAAGATAGTGGATGGCAGGACCGTTACCGACACTGTTTTTAGGAAGATCCCGGCTTTTAAATTATTTAACCAGGACAGTGCAGTGGTTACTGAAAAAGACTTTGACGGTACCATTTATGTCGCTGATTTCTTCTTTACTTCGTGTCCTACAATTTGTCCGACCATGCATCGTAACCTCTTAAAGGTTTATCAGAAATTTAAGGATAATCCTGAAGTTAAGTTTGCCTCCCATACCATTGATGTGAAGTACGATACGCCATCCAGAATGAAGGCTTATGCTGATAAAATTGGTGTCAAGGGTACACAATGGGAATATCTTTGGGGGACGAGAGATGAGATTTATGCCCTGGCCGAACGCAATTACCTGGTCTCTGCGCAGGAAGATAAAAACGAACCCGGAGGGTTTGTTCACCAGGGCTACCTGATCCTGATCGATAAGGAAAAGCGCATGAGAGGTGCATATGATGGTACACTTGATAATGAAGTTGAGCAATTGATGAAGGATATGGAGATTCTCCTTAGAACGCATTGAGAGTTTCATTATCTTTAGACGCTGTAATCAATTGCCGATAAAGATTCAATGAACGATAAAGAGGAACGAAATTCAGGGAAACTAGACTTAACCAGGCTTAATGCCATTTTAAAGGCTGATAAGACAATTAAGTTGCCTTCCGGAAGTGGAGTCGTCCTTGCGAAAACGGCGCTGATATTGAGTCAGCACCGCTTTTACCGTCATCTTGTGATCGAGCTGGCAGAAGCTGAGGTGGCCCAGAATGGGAAGCTTAAAAATCCGCTCAAGTTTATTGATCCCCTGGATATGGTCTGGAAGACAGACAAACAGGAAGAATTAAAGTTCTATACCGGAGTTTCCAGGTTTAAAAACAATTACTCTGAAAGCAGGGCAGAGTCTGATCTGGATGCACTGAAGGCTATTGTGCGTAATCCTCTGAATCTGGAGGTTTACCTGCACGATGAAAAAATAGCTTCGAGTATCACCGCCAGTTCAATTTTTCCTGCAAAAATGGAATCGTTGAAGCCTGATCTGATTCTTTCTGTGAATGAAAAAGCGGATCATTTTGAAATTTCAGGTAAACTGATGCTGGATGACAATTCCTATGGACTGGAAAGCATCAGGCTTAGGTACAATTATTTTATCCAGGTAAAGAACCATCTTTATCTTGTTGATAATCCATACTTTTTGAGTGTCATCGATTTCTTTAAATTTCAGAATGATACCATAGTTTTGGAAAGGGAAGAATATGAGGAGTTTTATGAAAATATTCTTTCTGTACTGGAGGAGAAGATCAAAATCAATTATTCTTATCTGAGGCGGGCAACAAAAAAACAGATCATAGAACAAGGTTTTGATTTGGAAAATGAACTGATTCTTTATCTGTCGGAGTCGGAAGATTTTGTGCTGCTCACGCCTGTTATGAAGTATGGCAGTCTTGAAATTCCTGTGATCTCCCAAAAGCAGATTAAATCAAAGGACAAACTGGGTAAGATGTTTACGCTGGCCCGCGACGAAGAAAGAGAGCTTCAGTTTATTACCATTATTGCAAAAATGCACCCCCAGTTTATGGAACAGATGGAGGAGTTTCCTGAACAGAAACATGCCGATTGTTTTTATCTGCACCGTAAGAATTTTTTGGATGCAGGGTGGTTTCTGGATGCTTTTGAAGCCTGGCGCAGCAAAGGAATTGCAATACTCGGTTTCAATGAACTGAAAAATAATCCTGTAAATCCTTACAGGGCAGAAATTTCAATTGTGGTCAACAGCGGCATGGATTGGTTTGAAACAGCTATCAAGGTTAAGTTCAATAAGGAAACTGTCGCCCTCAAACATCTGCACAAATCAATTCGTAACAAAAGCAAGTTTGTGCAATTGGATGATGGTACCATGGGTATTTTGCCCGATGAATGGATTGAAAAGTTTACTGCCTATTTTGGCGCAGGAGAAGTAGTGGAGGAAACAATACGTACGCCAAACATCAACTATAGCGCAGTAGAAGAGTTGTATGAAGATGAAGTGCTTGATCAGCAGGTTAGGAATCAACTGATGCATTACAAATCTAAATTGCATGCATTTAAGGAAATTGAAACTATTGCTGTTCCTGAAGGGTTGAATGCAGAATTAAGAGGGTATCAGAAAGAAGGACTGAACTGGCTGAATTTTTTAGATGAGTTTAACTTTGGCGCTTGCCTTGCCGATGATATGGGGCTGGGTAAAACCATACAAGTAATTGCTTTTATCCTCAGTCAGCGCGATAAATCAGCACATAATACAAATCTGATTGTAGTGCCAGCTTCTCTGATTTTCAACTGGCAGAAGGAAGTAGAGAAATTTGCACCTTCTATCAAGGTACGCACGATTTATGGAGCTGACAGGGCTAAAGTGGTGCATGATTTTGATCAGTATGAGATCATACTCACTTCATACGGTACCTTACTTGCAGATATACGCTTTCTGAAAAGTTACAGGTTTAATTATGTTTTTTTAGACGAATCTCAGACTATAAAGAATCCTGATTCACAACGTTATAAAGCAGTTCGTATGCTGCAGTCGCGCAATAAAGTTGTGCTGACCGGTACGCCTATAGAGAACAATACTTTTGATCTGTATGGTCAATTGTCTTTTGCCTGTCCGGGATTGTTGGGAACAAAGCAGTATTTCAAACAGATTTATTCAGTGCCTATTGACCAGTTTAAGGACAGTAAAAGAGCTGCTGAACTTCAAAAAAGAATCAATCCCTTTATCTTAAGGAGAACAAAAGAACAGGTGGCGAAAGAACTGCCCGACAAGACTGAAGTCGTTATTTATTGTGAGATGGGGGAGCAGCAGAGGGAGATTTACGATAGTGCAAGAGAAGAAATCCGTGACTTTTTAATGGGCCGATCAGAAGATGAACTGGCTAAAAGCAGTATGCACGTGTTGAAAGGTATCACCAAACTTAGGCAAATCTGTAATTCACCCGCTTTACTTAACAATGATAAGTTTTACGGGAATGCTTCGGCTAAAATGGATGTGCTGATGGAGCAGATTGAAAGCAAAGCGCCACACCATAAAATTCTGATATTTTCTCAGTTCGTGACCATGTTGGATCTTATAAAGGAAGAACTTCAGGCAAGAAATGTGCGCTATGAGTACCTGACCGGACAAACGAGAAACAGACAGACTGTAGTGGAGTCCTTTCAAAACAATCCTGAAATCCGTGTTTTTCTGATCAGTCTGAAAGCAGGAGGTACGGGATTGAACCTGACACAGGCAGACTATGTTTACCTGGTAGATCCATGGTGGAATCCTGCGGTGGAGAATCAGGCCATAGACAGGTCATACCGTATTGGACAAAAGAAAAATGTAGTAGCCGTCAGGCTCATTTGCCCGGATACCGTAGAGGAAAAGATCATGATGATGCAGGAATCTAAAAAGGAAATTGCGAACGATCTGATAAAAACCGAAGAATCCATCTTTAAATCCCTCAGTAAAAAAGACTTGCTGGATTTGTTGTAAGCTATATTTTACTTAATTTACTGAAATGGTAAGTTTCCCTGAAAATAGAATCCCGGTCATTGCTTCAGTATGTTTGTTTTTTAGTTTGTCTGTATTTTTTGCCTGCACCGCATTAAGGAAGACAGGAAAGTCAGGTTACAGTAATGACCTTGTTCCTTATGAAATTAAACGTGTAGCGCGTGTGACAGGTAAAACACAGCCTGGTGAGCATCTGCCAAATCCAAATCAAACTCATGACCGTTACGATGTTGGAGGTACAGACCTTGGAATTGCATGGGATATGGGGCATGGAAAAACAGGGTTGCTTTTTGGAGATACCTACGGGAAAGACTGGGAGCCTGTAAAAGAAGGAGGGCCTGGCAGGGCTGGTAACTGGCGCTCTAATGTATTAGGAATCACTGAAGACCGGCAATTAGAAGATGGAATTACTTTTAGTAGTATGGTCAGTCATGAGCTCATTCCTTCGTCACATATTGTGGACGGCTCTGGAAGCCATACCGCTATCCCGACTGCAGCTGTAAATATAGCAGGTGTGGATTATGTTCATTTTATGGACATCAGAAAGTGGGGTGGCCCGGGCAGTTGGGAGACCAATTATTCCGGTTTATACCGATCCTTTGATAAAGGCATGCGATGGGAAAAATGTAATGAAATCCGGTTTTCTGCAACCAGTAATTTTGCCCAGATAGCCTATGCTAAGAAATCAGGATATGTATACATGACGGGCACAGTCTCAGGAAGATGGGGGGGGATTTGCCTCGCCCGCTTTAAGGAGTCGGATATATTGAAGCTAGAACGGTACGAATACTGGAGCAAGACAAAGGGTTGGGTTTTGAAAGATGAAAAAGCAGCGGATCCCATTATAGATGCTCCTGCGGGTGAGCTTTCCCTCGCATACAATAGCAGATTCAGACGCTGGATGATTACTTATCTGAATGAAGATAGACATCAACTCGTCCTTAGAACAGCAAAAGAAATTAATGGCATATGGAGTGCTGAACAAACACTTGCGAATGCGGCAGAATATCCAGGTCTGTATGGTGCTTTTATTTATCCTGGTTATGAAAACACTGATGAGTTTTTCTTCCTAATGTCTATGTGGCAGCCTTATAACGTATTTTTAATGAAAGCCAGGTTGAAGTAGTAAATGTTGCTCGGCCTGGAGTAACTGACCGTACATCTCTTTGACGCAAAAGCCAGAATACTGGCTCATTTCAGGGATCAGCCGTTTATAGTAATTGATGCCGTTCATTAACTGTTCTTTAAACTTATTAAAGTATTTGACTTGTTTGGCATTTATTTCGTTGAGCTGACTGGCAATATCCTTTTTAAGGTAATCGACATAAAGATTCAATTCATTGACGAACAGGTTCGGTCTACTCATGTCTTCCAATAGGTTTTCTCGTCCATAAATATGATTGATCATTTCCTTTAAACTGTATTTCCTGGAAAAATAAGCGAGGTTTGGTCCGGGGCAAATACTGATTGCCTTGTTCTCTTTTGGCTTAAGGAGGTTATTTTTCAGGTATGCCGATGCACACAGCCCTTCGCAGAGGCAAACCTTTTCGGTTACTGCGTCAAATTGCTTACTGTGATTTTCGGGTGTTAGGTTCATTTCATACAGCTGTTTGATTTTCAAATGCTGGTATTCCCTGGAAGCTGTACAAATCGGTAATTCTGTAAATTCTGTATTGGTGCAGAGGAATTTCTTCGTGCATGGGCTTCCCGGTCTTCCTTTAGCGATACGGTCGAGCCGCTGCTGTTCTATCGTACTGCCCCTGAAGTTGTTGAACAGGACGCCAAGCGGAGAAGAGTTACTCAGGTAAAAATCATCTTTTTCGGCTTGTTCTAGTCTTAGGAGGGTGTTTTCATCTACATTTGTGGCCTCCGGTACCAGTAAAAATGGGCTGCCCCAGCCTGCGGCATCCAATTGATAGTAGTTGAGCAAAAATGCATGCTCTTCCGCTGTTCCTATTCCTCCTTGTGCGGTGATCTTTTGTAAAGGCATCGTTAGTGCTGCGAATCCTTTGCTGATAAGAACAATGCTATACATTTCATACAGTTCCTTTGCCAGTACTGCACGTTTTTCTTTAAATTCCTCCAGTATAGGACCTAGTAAGAAGCCTTCAGTTGCAAATGCGTGTCCTCCGCAGTTCAGACCTGATTCTACCCTGAATTCCGATACCCATAATCCTTTCTTTGCAAGCATTTTAGCCTGGATCATAGCTGATCTGAAATCGCTTACCTTGAGTATGATCTTTTTTGTTACTAATCCCGATAGATCCGGATAAAAACATGCACATTGCTCCATATACCCATATAATCTTGGATTTAGCCCCGCTGATATTATTACAGCAGCATTAAGGCTGCTATTGGCGAAGCCACGCATCGCTGCCAGCGCATCGGTATAATCGTCGCCCAGGTATTCATCAGCAGAGTTATAATTCGCTTTGTCTACCTTAGACATGATGTTTACATCAATTTTTCCTGCCTGTATTGATGCTTTTAATTCCTTTTCTATCATTAACCTCTCTGCTCCATTGATTTGCAACATACGGAGATAGGCGGTTTTAAGTGCTGAATGTTCAGGTAGTAATTCAAAATACGTTGTCAGATCTGTTCCTTCTTTAAATTCTTCTTCCTTCAGCTTTGAAAGTTGTTTATTTACGAGTCTGTTCAGCAGGTTCAGATAGGCAGTAATGCGAAGCGCCCTGCTGTCTTCTTTTTTCTTTTCGATTTGCTCAAACCTTTCCCCGTTTTGTTCCATATGAAATTTTCTCATACGTTCAATCAGTTCATCGTCTACAATGGAGACAACAGATGAAATCCCAAAACGGGCAATTTTTAAAGGAGTATCTATAGAATAACCGAGGCCTAAGACAGGAATATGAAAAGTATGGTTCATGCGTTTTGTTGACATTGATTTCAGGTGCAAAATAGCCGAGTATTTTTAACTTAAAATATGATGGACGTCATGTTTTAGCATGATTGGGGTAATAAATCAATACCATTCAAATTGTATATTTGTGAAAAGTCGTGTATGGAGCAAGCCAGGTTATTAGAAGCAATTATTGAAACAGCAATCGACGGTATCATTACCATCGACAATCGTGGGAATATAGAAAGTCTTAATCCGGCTGCACTTAAGCTATTTGGCTATACTATTGAAGAGGTAAAAGGCAAAAACATCAAAATGCTGATGCCTGAGCCAGATAAGAGCGGTCATGACGGTTATATTGAACGCTACCAGACTACCAGGGAAAAACGCATCATAGGCAAGGGTAGAGAAGTGAGGGGTCTACGAAAAAACGGTACCACTTTCCCTTTCAGACTGGCGGTAAGTGAAGTTCAATATGACGACAGGATCATCTATACAGGCTTTATTCACGATCTTTCCAAAGAGAAAGAAGCAGAAGAACGACTGCGCGAATATGCTGCGGAGCTGGAAGAACTGGTAGAAGAACGTACCAAATCATTAAAGAAGACTGTAAAGGCGCTGAGTGCGGCAAAAGAAGAAGTGAGTCTGTCGCTGGAAAAAGAAAAGGAACTGAACCAGATGAAAAGCCGCTTTGTTTCTATGGCCTCTCATGAATTCCGGACGCCTTTAAGTTCTGTTCAGCTTTCTGCTTCACTGATTGAAAAATATGCTCATCCTTTTGAAAATGAAAGTATCACGAAACATGTGGGGAAAATCAAGAATGCGGTAGGTAATCTTACTACCATTCTGAATGACTTTCTGTCTCTTGAGCGATTGGAAGCCGGGAAGGTAGAGCCAGCTTTTTCTTTCTTTGATCTGGTTAAACTTTCTGAAGAGGTAACTGAGGAAATGCAATTGATTGCCAAGCAGAACCAGAATATAATTTATCAACATACAGGGCTTACAAGTATGGTGAATCTCGATCAAAATCTGATTCGGAACTGTATGATCAATCTGATTTCTAATTCCATAAAATACTCAGGTGAAAATACTTTCATAGAGTTCAATACGGAGATCAATGATCATGAATGCACTGTAACTGTAAGGGATAATGGAATCGGTATTCCAGAATCAGATCAAAAACACTTGTTTCAGCCCTTTTTCAGGGCCAATAACATTGGAAACATTCCTGGTACAGGGTTAGGGCTTAATATTGTACGTCGCTACGTCTCTCTGATGGATGGTTCGCTGTATTTTGAAAGCGTAATCAATAAAGAAACAACCTTTAAGCTTTCTTTTAGGAGATAGCATTCCTGCCGACCGGGCAAAGAAATTGATAAACATCACTTTTCTGGTTGACCGCGCTCATTCCCGGGAACACTTCATACTGCTAATTTTGATTTTAAAATCAAGTTCGCATGAAAGTAGTCGCATACAGTATCAAGTCATCGGAGAAAGAGTCTCTGGCTATAGCTAATCATAAAAAGCACGACATAACTCTGATTTCTAATAGCTTAAGTATGGAAACTGTGAGCTATGCTTCAGGTAAAGAAGCGGTCATCGTATTCGAAGGAGATGATGTTTCTGCAGCTGTGATCAATAAACTTGCTGAACTCGGTGTAAAGTATATTGCGACCAGGTCGACCTCCACCGCTCACATTGATCAAGATGTCGCTGCAGCTTACGGGATCAGGCTGGCCGGTGTACCTCAACACGCTTTAGCCGGCCTCACGACGATGGAAATTCCATTGGCCCTTGCTTCAGAAACCATTCTAAATCTCGATAAATGGCAGCAGAACCGTTGCCTGGGACTTTCCTGTGTTTGTTCCAGATCTTGCAACAAAGCCAGCGATTTAATGTCAATTAGCAAACCACACCAACATGACCACTAATTTATTGATAAACAAGTATTGCGTGTCTGCACCACGTTACACCAGTTATCCGACTGTTCCTTATTGGGATAGCAGGTCATTCGATGAAGTCAAATGGAAAGATGCAGTAAAAGGAACTTTTGACTCCAGTAATCATTTGGATGGTATTAGTCTGTATATTCACCTGCCTTTCTGTGAAAGTTTGTGTACTTACTGTGGATGCAATACCAGGATCACTAAAAATCATAAAGTAGAAGTCCCGTACATAGAAACTGTTTTAAAGGAATGGGAGTTGTATGTCAATTTGTTTGATACACGTCCGGTCATCCGTGAACTGCATCTTGGAGGTGGTACACCAACTTTTTTCAGTCCTAAAAATCTGGCCTTACTGCTAAACGGCATATTTGAGCATGCAGACATGCATCAAGAGGCAGAGTTTAGTTTTGAAGCACATCCGGCAAATACTACGGGCTTGCACCTGACAAAATTGAAAAAACTGGGTTTTAAACGACTCAGTTTAGGCATTCAGGACTTTGATGTCAGGGTGCAGCGGATCATTAACCGAGTGCAGAGCGTAGCCGATGTAGAGACTGTTACGGAACTGGCTCGTAAGGCCGGGTACTATTCGGTCAACTATGATCTGATTTATGGTCTTCCTTTGCAGACTATACAGGGATTAAGAAATACGATGAACGAAGTGCTCAGACTGAAACCAGATCGCATTGCGTTTTACAGTTATGCACACGTGCCCTGGATGAAACCAGGACAAAGACATTTTTCTGAGCAGGATCTCCCTACGGCTGAACAGAAGCAGGAATTGTACGAGCTGGGCCGGCAGTTGCTGAAAGATGGAGGTTATGTAGAAATCGGCATGGATCATTTTACGCTGAGTACAGATAGCCTGTATAAAGCAGGAGAACAGGGGAAGCTGCACCGCAATTTTATGGGTTATACCCATCACTACAGCAAACTCATGATCGGTCTTGGTGTTTCATCTATTAGTGATACCTGGAGTGCTTTTTCCCAGAATGTAAAGAAGGTAGAAGAATATACGAACATTGTTAACCAGGGTCGTCTGCCTGTTTTAAAAGGACATATCCTCGATGAGGAGGATATGGTAATCCGTAAGCACATCATCAATATCATGTGCAGGGGATATACCTCGTGGCAATTGCCTGAAGAAAGAAACGAAGCTTTTGTGCAGGGTTTAGAGCGTATGCGTTGGCTGGCTCAGGATGGTTTGGTTATTTTGTCTGAAGAATATTTAAGTGTTACTCCATTCGGAAAACGCTTTTTGAGAAACATTTGCATGAGCCTTGATGCACGGCTATATAATCAGCAGCCGGAGACACAGCTTTTCAGTGTAGCAGGGTAAGAATCTACCCTGCTACAAATGCTGTTATTTTCTGTTTGATTCTATCTTAAATTGCATGAGCTTTGCAATAGAATCAGCCCTGTTTATAGCCTGCTGAGCATTGAGCCCATCAAATTTCTGAGCTACGGTTGTTGTCCAAATGCTCATCCATCGCGCAAAATGCTCAGGTTCCAATGGAACAGTTTTGTCTAGTGCAATATGCTTCAGCATCGGATTTCCTTTATAAGTGACCACGTCCAGTAAAATCGTCTCCCAGAAGGTGACCATTACAGGAATGTGTGCTTCAAGGGAAAAGTGAGCCGCTTTGAAAACAGGGCCTATAATTTCGTCTTTCAGGGCTTTCTCGTAAAAGGCTTCTACCAGGTATTGTATGTCTTCTCTATTCTCTATGTCTCTCATTTTAGTTATTTACATATTGCCGCTTCATTAGTGGCTGGTGGACTTAAATACGGTATGTTCAGTTCCAATCCCCTCAGAATAAACCAGACCCCCAGGCAGAGCATCATGTAGGGGATGACTTTGTTTATTTTCTTCCTCACTAGTTGTCCTGTAAAACCCATGCTGAATGTAGCAATGAACATCAAAGGTACGGTGCCTAGACCAAACCAAAACATGTATGATACCGCATTTTGTATATTTCCGGTATTTAATGCTCCGGCAAGTGCAAGATATACAAATCCACAAGGTAAGAAGCCATTTACAAGCCCAATAATCAGGTGGTTGGCCTTATGTTTCAATGCACAGTTGAACAAACGGTTAAAGGGTTTCAATAAAAAAGAGGGGCTTTTGCTGAAGTAGGGTAGTTTGGTTATCCGTGATATCGCCGCTATAAGAATCAGGACGCCACTGAGTATACTAATGAACTGCTGAAATCCCGAAATCCAGATCTGCCGCCCGATTATTCCAATGATCAGGCCCAACATACAATAGGAGATGATCCTGCCAAACTGATAGCTAAGTTTGTCGACCGCCACATACAGCCAGCCGTTTCTAAGGGAAGGTACTGCAAAAGCAAGTGGCCCGCACATACCAATACAGTGCAGGCTACCCAGAAGTCCGATCATAAAAGCCAGTTTGTCATTACTCATTGCAGGTTTACCTCCTGTTCATATAAGTATGATTTTTCTTCGCTATTCCAGCTGATGATCAATCGCCACCGGCCTTTAACCATTTCTGTTGTAACTACTGCGAATTCACGATCGGGATTGGTCTCAAAACTTATCTTTTTATCCAATTTCTTATCTGAAACCCGCATTAGTCTGATGTTTCCAACGGCGCTGTTCTTAAATCCAAGTACTATGCCTTCGGGCGACAACTGAATATCAGGTGCTGCATTGTCTGTTTTTACCTGTTCCTTGCTGTTGTATTCTTCATCGTAGTTCAGACCTTTTTCGTAGTAATCCATATCTACCAGAGCATCAGTTTTGCTATTGAACATCAATACAGCCAGTACAACGATAAAGGCCATAAACATGCCCATTCCGATCATTAATTTTGTTCCCCAGTTCATATACTTAATGGTTAGGTGGTGCGATAAATGTGGTTTCAAAAAGATCCAGTGTCTTTTCTCCGGATACCAGTCTGAAGCTAATTTCAGTCTTGTATTTTTTGATCTCGCTTTGAGGAAGGATCACAAAGAAGGTCAGTTTAGCTACTCCTCCATACGCTATGGAGTCCTGAGTTTGTATATACTGGATCTTCGCTTTAGGATTGTTCGGGATGATGTGGAACTTCAATCCGTTACTTGTTTTATTGATGAGTTCTGCATTGTATAAATTGCTTATTGTCTGATTATCATCTCTTATTTGATAAAGTGTTCCATTAGCTCTTAGGATCGTAGTCTTGATGTCACTTCTTGTGATGAGTAAATAAGAGAGTACACCAATAAGCGCAATCAATACAGCCGAATATGCATAGACGCGTTTATTGAGCTTAAAGCTATTCCTATCCCTGATCTCGTCCTCAGATTTGAAGCCAATCAATCTTATAGGTCTGTTGATCTTTTCCATCACCATATCGCAGGCATCGATGCAGGCGGTACAGTTTACACATTCCATTTGTGTGCCATTGCGAATGTCGATGCCTGTAGGGCAAACATCAACACATAGTTTGCAATCTATACAATCTCCCTTTTGGTTTTCACTGTCCTTGATGCGTTTAGATCTTGGTTCTCCGCGTTCATAGTCGTAAGCCACTATTATGCTCTGGTTGTCTAACAGCACACCCTGTAAACGCCCGTACGGACATACTACCGTACATACCAGTTCGCGCATTCTGGAAAACACCAGATAAAATACAATGGTGAATACACAGATAGAAATGAACCCGGACAAATGCAGATTTACCGGCTCGGTAATGATTTTTATGAGTGCCGCTGAACTGATGATATAAGCCAGGAATACATTGGCGATCAGGAATGAGATGCTAAGGTAAATCAGGTGTTTAAAGCCTTTTTTAAAGATTTTCTCTGACGTAAGCGGACCTTCGTCAAGTTTTCTGCGTTTGAACTGGCCGCCTTCAATCCAGATTTCAATTTTACGGAACACCATTTCCAGGAATATGGTCTGGGGGCATGCCCAACCGCAAAATACTCGGCCAAAGACAACGGTAAACAAGACCACGAAAACAATGAAAGTAAGCAGAGCCAGTACAAATAAGTAGAAATCCTGTGGCCAGAAGATCACCCCAAAGAACACAAACTTCCTTTCCAACACATTTAACAAAATCACTTGTTCGCCGTTTAGTCTGATGAACGGAGCGGCAAACAATAGAGTCAGAAAGAAATAGCTGAGTCGGCTTCGGTAATGGTACAGCTTTCCTTTTTCTACCCGAGGATAAAGCCATTTTCGCTTTGTACCATCGTCGGTAAGGGTTGAAAGTTGTGTTCTGAAATGTGCCGGGCTCTGTGACATTATGGTTGTTTTGTACCCTGAGGAGCTTTTGCACCTGCAGGATTGCTTCCCTGAATCGATAAAATGTAACTGCTGATCTCAGCAATCTGTTTGGCATTCATAGTTTTCTCCCATGCGATCATGCCCTTTTCAGGTACACCATATTTAATCGTTTTGAAGATTTCTTTGATGCTTGCCCCGTGCAGCCAAAATTTATCGGTCAGGTTAGGGCCGACCAGTCCTTGTCCCTGCTCGCCATGACAAGGGGCGCACACATTCTTGAATAAAGCGCCTCCCGCTTGCAGTACAGCAGCATCTGTAGATGCTTCCACATTGGTTTCATTCACCTTATTGGCTTTATTGCCTGGTTTTTGCAATAGCGCAATGCGGTCGTCTTCTGCCTGCTGCAATTCAGCGGCATATTCATCTTCCTGCAATTTGCCCCAGTCCATCACGTGGTAGCTGAACATATATACGACAGCAAAAATCATCGTACCGTAGAAAAGTACCATAAACCAGGCAGGAGTGGGGTTGTCCAGCTCCGCAATGCCATCAAACTCATGATCCATCATCAGGTCTTTTTCTTCGGATATAGGCTTTAATCCCATAATCCTGTTCCAGATGGATGGTTTAGCTTTCCTCTCCAGCTGCAGTTGCTCTTTTTGCACGCGGTATGCTGCTTTTTCTGCTTCCGTTGCAAAACTTGTCGGATTGATACTTTCCTGTACAAAGAGCCTGATTACTTTTAAAACCAGTACCGAAACAACCAGGATAATTATTGCGGTAAACAGTAAGGCCCAGATCAACATATCGGTCATTTTTCTTCATCATTTAAGGGTAATTCACTCATGTATTTCACTTCATCTTTTTTCATGACGATCAGCAGAATGGCGACGACGATGAAAAAAAGCATGAATATTCCCAGTGAAGTGATCAGATAGCCCTGATTGCCATCTACCTGATCTAAAAATTGCTTAAACATATGCTTGTTATTTAATGTGTTATTTTGCTTTAATGTCAGTTCCCAAACGTTGCAGATAAGCAATAAGGGCAATTATCTCCTTGTCGCTCGCCACCCTTACATTGTTGTTTTTAAGGTCGGCAGCAATACTTTTTGCCTGCTTATCCAGGTCTTTGTTTGCTTCAATTTCATATCCCAATTCGTATGGGACACCCAATGTGCGCATTGCATTGATCTTTGATCTGGTTGTAGTCGTATCCAGCTGCTGTGTGATGAGCCATTCGTAGGGAGGCATGATGCTGCCCGGTGACATGGTTTGCGGATCCAGCATGTGGTTAAAGTGCCATACGTTACCATATTTTCCGCCCTCTCGCTGCAAATCAGGTCCTGTGCGCTTAGATCCCCATAGATGCGGATGATCATACACAAATTCACCAGCCTTGCTGTATTCGCCATAACGTTCTGTTTCCGAGCGGAAGGGACGAATCATTTGAGAATGACAGTTTACACAGCCTTCCCTGATATATAAGTCGCGGCCCTGCAGTTCCAACGGAGAATAAGGCTTAACACTGCTGATGGTAGGAATATTGGATTTGATGGTGAACGTAGGCATCATCTCTACCATACCGCCGATGAGGATGACGATGAGAGAAAGCACAAGAAACACCATAGGCTTACGTTCCAATACCCTGTGTAATTTTTTCTCGCTGCCCTGAGGCTGGTAATCTTTGGCAAGTGCCATCGCTTCGGCTGGTTCATTGGCCAGTAGTTTGCCTGTCCTTACGGTCTTTATTAGGTTGTAAGTCATTACAATTACGCCGATCAGATAAAATGCTCCTCCAATAGCCCTCAACGCATACATTGGGATGATCTGGATTACAGTTTCCAGGAAGTTGGGGTATTTTAACATGCCATCTTCGGTAAATTCTTTCCACATCAAACCTTGTGTGAAACCTGCGAAATAAAGTGGTACTGCATAAAATATGATCCCCAGTGTTCCGATCCAGAAGTGGAAGCCAGCCAGTTTTTTAGACCATAGCGGAGTTCTGTAGATTCTTGGAATCAACCAGTATAAGATGCCGAAAGTGAGGAATCCGTTCCATCCCAGGGCACCCACGTGTACGTGTGCTACGATCCAGTCCGTATAGTGAGCAATTGCATTGATCTGTTTTAAAGCCAGCATTGGGCCTTCAAAAGTGGCCATGCCATAAGCAGTCAGACCTACCACCATAAATTTCAATGTAGCATCTTCACGGACTTTATCCCAGGCTCCTCTAAGGGTAAGCAAGCCATTGATCATCCCGCCCCAGCTTGGTGCGATCAGCATGATGGAGAAGGCAACACCTAATGATTGTGCCCATCCTGGAAGAGATGTATAAAGTAAGTGGTGCGGACCTGCCCAGATGTAAATGAAGATGAGTGACCAGAAGTGCAGGATACTTAGTTTGTAAGAATAAACCGGTCGTCCGGCCATTTTTGGCAGGAAGTAATACATCATGCCCAGGTAAGGGGTAGTTAAGAAAAACGCTACAGCATTGTGACCATACCACCACTGTACCAGAGCATCTTGTACCCCTGCGTATAAATAATAACTTTTGAAAGCAGATATCGGAAGCTGGAAGGAGTTGACGATGTGCAGCACTGCTACGGTAACGAAAGTGGCTATATAAAACCAGATCGCTACATACATGTGTTTCTCTCTTCGTTTAAAAATGGTACCAAACATATTTACCCCAAATACCACCCAGATCAATGTGATTGCGATATCGATCGGCCATTCCAGTTCGGCATACTCATGAGAAGAAGATAAGCCAAGCGGCAGGGTGATTACCGCTGATACAATGATCAGCTGCCAGCCCCAGAAATGGATCTTGCTGAGTACATCGCTGAACATACGAGCTTTGAGTAATCTCTGCAGCGAATAGTATACGCCCATGAAAATGGCATTACCAACAAAAGCAAAGATCACTGCATTGGTATGCAAAGGCCTGATACGGCCGAATGTAGTGTATTGGGAACCCATGTTCAATGCGGGCTTGAAAAGCTGCATGGCGACCAGGAGTCCGACTGTCATGCCTATAATACCCCATACAATAGTGGCTATGGCAAAGTTTCTGACGATTTTGTTGTCGTAGTAAAATTTTTCAGTCATGTTCAAATAATGAATGGTTTATATGTGTAAAGCTAGCGCAGCGCATCTTTCCAGAGAATGACCAGTGTTTTGGCTAAAACTGATCTTCGTCACTTTTTGTCTGGTTTTCAGGCTGCATTTCATCTTCAAAAAGGATGCGTACCGCAGGAGTATAGGTGTCATCATGCTGCCCGGTTTTGCTGGCCCAGAAAAACGCAGCTAAAAAGATAAGCGCCAGCAATATGCTGCACCCTATCAGGAAGTAGATCATGTTCATAACAATTTGTTTTTACGTGCATACAGCCTTGTTGCGATGCTGGTGAAAAGTATGATGGTCACTGTACTTACAGGCATCAGCACTGCTGCAATGAGCGGTGAAAGCATACCCTGTACAGCAAAGTACAGGCCCAGTGTGTTGTAAGTCAGCGATATAGCAAAACTGGCATGTATCACTGTTACCGCATCTTTTGCTTGTCGGATAAACAAGGGTAATTTGTGAAAGCTCGCGCCATCAAGAATCGCGTCGCAGTCTGGCGAAAAGTTGTTGATGTTGTCCGTCACGGCTACGCCTACATTGCTCTGCCGCAATGCCCCCGCATCATTTAAGCCATCACCCAGCATCATTATTTTCTTACCCTTATTTTGCAGACTGCGGATATAATCCAGTTTATGTTGTGGTGTTTGCTGAAAAAGCATTTGCTGTGCGGTAGGGAAAAAAGGAATCAAAGCCTTTTTGTCGTGGTCCTGGTCACCGGATACCAGGTGAAGATCTGCCCATTTGCCTAGCTTAAAGATCAGGTCTTTGAAACCTTTGCGCCACTGCTGCTCAAACAGGAAGTATCCAAGGTATTCACCATTGGTCATGACATGTACAGCACTACTCATTGGAGAGTTGATCAGCGGCAGACCAATAAAAGCGGAACTTCCCAATTTCACTTCATTACCATTGATTCTTCCGCTGATTCCTCTTCCAATTTTTTCTCCGTAATCGTCTACCGAAAAACATTTTTTTATATTCAGCAACTTCACCAGCTCTCTGCTCAGCGGATGACCAGAGTTGACCGCCAAGTCATTGACCAGCTGTTTTTGCGCGACAGTGATGTTGCCTTTAAAAGCAATTCCTGCAACCTCAGGGTTGGTAATGGTTCCCGTCTTATCAAATACAAAGGTGTCTATACGTGCCAGTTCTTCTACTACCGCCGTGCTTTTAAGGTAAAATTTATTCCTGTCGAATATGCTGAGTACTGCTGCAAGCGTAAAAGGGGAACTTAATGCAAGGGCACAAGGGCAGGCAATAATCAGTACTGCCGTAAATGAAGCAACGGCTTTTGCTGTGTCAGCTGCAAACATCCAGTAAGTGCCGGATCCTCCTGCGATGAGCAGCAATACGATACTAAAATATCTGCTGGTGGTATCACTAAAGGTTTTGATGCGGTCTTTTTCAGAGAAGAAAGTTTCGTTGTTCCACAGGCTGGTCAGGTAGCTCTGAGACACAGGTTTGATGACTTCGAGTTCTATGGCGCTGCCGAGTTGGCGGCCGCCTGCATATACAATTTCACCCAGGGTCTTATTTACGGGGATAGCTTCACCTGTGACAAAGCTAAAGTCAATTTCTGCTTCTCCTTTTAACAGGATGGCATCTGCGGGAATAATTTCATTGTTCCTGATCAGGATCCTGTCGCCCTGTTTCAATTCGCTAAGCGGAAGCGGTTTGGTTTTATTCTCTTTAATCATGGTCACCGCAACGGGGAAATATGACCGGTAATCCCGCTCAAAAGAAAGGTGGTGATAGGTACGCTGCTGCATCCATTTGCCAATCAGGAGAAAGAAAACCAATCCACATAAAGTATCCGCAAATCCTGCACCTGTATCGGTAATGATTTCCGCAAGCGTGCGGATGAACATGACGGCTATGCCCAGAGCCAGTGGGAAATCAAGGTTAAGCACCCTGTTTTTTAAATTGGTATATGCAGAAATGAAATAATCACGACCACTGTAAAAAGTTACAGGAATGCAGAAAGCAATGTTTAACCATCCAAAAAATGTCCTGAATTCGTTTTCAAGCTGCGAAAGTCCGAAATAGTCAGGGAAGCTAAAGAGCATTACATTGCCGAAGCAAAATCCCGCAACAGCAATTTTCGGAACCAGATTTCTTTCAGAGCGATCTGACTGCTGTTTCTTAACAAGATCCTGCGAAGAGATTAAGGGTTCGTAACCTATTGAAACCAATGTTTCTACAACTTTCCTTAGGGATATATCCTGGTTTTTAAAAGTGATTTTTACAGTCTTTTTCAGGAAGTCGATCCTCGACTCCCTGATAGCCGGGTTGATTTTATACAGGTTTTCCAGTAACCATATACAGGAACTACAGTGTATGGCGGGAATATACAGCGTGATGACAGTATTTCTTTCATCCATGTAATCCACAAGATCCGCCAGGATGCTCGGTTCATCCAGATATTCAAAATGTGCTGCCGGCTGTTTTTGCGTTTGTCCAGGCACATCATTGTAAGCATAATAGCTGCAGAGGTTGTTTTCTGAAAGAATTCTGTATACTCCCTGGCATCCCAGGCAGCAGAACTGCCGGTCATCAATAGCATAAGGGTTAGATGGCAAGTCATCTCCGCAATGGTAACATTGGGTCTCTATGGCAGCGGTCTTTTCTGTAAACATGATCAAAGTCAATATTTCCAAAGTTCAGGACCCGGTGTAGAATTTTAGATGACGGTAGTCAGGGACAATAGTGACGTATATCACTATCTCTATTTCTTTTGACTAAAAAGAGTAGATAGCACACAATTCGAAGAGGCATTCACCATAACCTGACCACCTGTGGGTGGACCACGCGTGGACGACACGTGGAGCACACGTGGAGAGCGCGTGGAGCGATGACCTAATAAGCAGGGAACTAACACAAGTGTGTCATGAAGACAAATTATAGCTTCAACTACGACTTTATTAATAAAAAACCCTCATATTTATACAACAAAAAGCCAGTCATTAAGATGCAGTACCGGGAAATATTAGATCAACTACGCGCTCATGTTGCAAATCTTTTTCAATCCAATAAGGATGAAAGGTTTATCTACCATAATTTACACCATACAGAACAGGTTGTTGAAAATGCAGTAAGGATAGGGAATCACTACCAGTTATCTGATAAGGATTTCTTTATTGTAACCGCGGCCTGCTGGTTTCATGATCTTGGGTATATGGTAGACTGCGGACAACATGAGGCAAAAGGAGCCGAGCTTGCAGATCAGTTTTTAAAAGAAAGAGGCGTGGATCAGGATGTAATAGATGAAGTAAAAGGATGCATCCTGGCAACAAAGATGCCCCAGCAACCCGAAGGGTTATTGCAGCAGATTGTTTGTGATGCCGATTTGTTTCATCTCGGAGGTGAAAGCTTTAAAGAAAAAAACAAGTTAATGCGTAGCGAGGTGGAAGCTTTTACCGGATACAAAGTAGACAAGGGACGCTGGAGAGAAAAAACCATAGCGCTTTTTAAGGTGCATCATTACCATACTGATTACTGTCAGGAGTTATTAAATGAGAAAAAGGCAGCTAATCTGGCCGAATTAGAAAGTAAAATGAACGAAAAGAAATTGGAAGTTATAAAAGATACTAATATCTCACTTGCCAAAGAGGAGCAGAAAGAAGAGAAAAAAAAGAAGAATGAAAGGCCGGAGCGCGGGGTAGAGACCATGTTTAGGATCACTTCCACCAATCATCAGCGTTTGAGTGATATGGCTGACAATAAAGCGCATATTATGATCTCTACAAACTCGATCATACTCTCAGTTATATTGAGTTTGCTGCTGCGTAAACTTGAAGATAACCCTCATTTGATTATTCCGACATTATTGCTGCTGATCATCTGTGTGGTTACTATGGTATTCTCGATCTTAGCCACCAGGCCATCAATACCTGAGGGGGTATTTACTGCGGATGATATCAAAGCAAAACGTGTGAACCTATTGTTTTTTGGTAATTTTTACAGGATGAGCCTTCCTGACTACGAGAATGGAATGATTAAGTTAATGGATGACCGTGATTTTCTTTACGGAAGCCTCATTAAGGATGTTTATTCTCAGGGTGTGGTGCTGGGACGTAAATACAGATTGCTTAGAGTCGCATATAATGTATTTATGTTTGGAATTATAGCTGCTGTACTTGCGTTTATCGTAGCTGCTGCGGCAGTGACTATGTAGATCTATGGAAGAAACTGTTTTCTTTAACCGGGATTTAAGCTGGCTTGGTTTTAATGAAAGGGTGCTTCTGGAAGCTGCGGATGATGCTGTTCCGATTTTAGAACGGATTAGGTTCCTTTCCATATATTCTTCTAATCTGGATGAGTTTTACAGAGTAAGGATGCCGGTTTTAATGGCTGTTGCCGAGTACTACGAACAGGCAAAAGCGGCCATTAATATCCAGCAGCAAAAATTCGGTGAAATCATATCCGATCAGATTCTCCCCACTCTGGAAGATATTGGGGTACATTGGATTTATAATAAACCGATCCCTGACAAGATAGCCCATCAGGTTTCGGAACTGTTTTTTACAGAAGTACTTGCTTATATTCATTCAGATCCTATAGATAAAGGTCTGAAATCTTTTTTTGCTGAAAATAATAAACTGTACCAGGTGGTGATATTGAAAGATAAAGAAGGAATTGAGCGTCTCGAGCTCATCAACATACCTTCTGAATCGATGTCCAGATTATATGCCATTGAATACCAGAGTGAAAAGTATGTGGTATTCCTGGAGGATATTATTAAACAAAACATGAGCTATCTTTTTCCTGAAGATGAAATTAGGGGGGTATTTAACCTGAAAATCACCAGGGATGCTGAATTAAAGATAGACGAAGGGGGGAATGAGGATATTACGGAAGCTTTGGAACGTCAGCTTGAAACCAGAGATTTTGGCTTTGCAACACGTTTTTTGTGCGAGCCGGGTATTCCGCTTCGCAACCTCTACAGTATGATCTATTCCTTGAACCTGCAAAAGGCATCAATAGTAGAAGGGGGGACGTACCATAATTTAAAAGATCTGAGTACTTTTCCGCTGCAGGGCAGTCAGTATAGTTATCCAAAATGGCCGGCGGCAGACCCGGCGAAAATAGCACAAGGCAACACTTTATTTGAAGAAATACTTAGAAAGGACGTTCTGATCAATGTTCCTTATCAACGATATACCCCGGTGCTAAGGTTTTTTAATGAAGCTGCAAACGACCAGCGTGTGGAGGAAATCTATACCACTTTATATAGGGTAGCCAATGATTCCAGGATTGTAAGCGCCTTAATTAGTGCTGCGAGGAACGGGAAGAAAGTAGTAGTAATGGTGGAGCTTAAGGCCAGGTTTGATGAAGCAAATAACATCAAATGGGCTAAGAAAATGAAGGCATCCGGTGTCAAAATAATTTACAGCAGCATAGATCTTAAAGTGCATGCAAAAGTGGCACTCGTAAAGCGTAAGTTAGATGTTGGTATGGAGTATCTGGGATTGCTGGCCACCGGTAATCTGAATGAGACCACCGCGAGGTTTTATACGGATCAGATTTTACTTACTGCCCATCAGCCAATGCTTAAAGAACTGGAGCTTTTATTCGGGTTTTTAAGTAAGCGTAAAAAAGCACCTTTAGTGGAAGATCATATAGAATTCAATCACTTATTGGTAGCCCAGTTTAATCTGCAACAGCGCTTTTTGGATCTAATAGACCGCGAAATAAAACATTCGAAAAGCGGTCTTCCATCCGGGATCACAATTAAGTTAAATAATCTTGAGGAAAGAATATTAATTACAAAGTTGTACGAAGCTTCACAGGCCGGTGTTAAGGTGCAGCTTATTGTTAGGGGAATATGCTGTTTGGTGCCCGGCGTGACTGGACTCAGTGAAAATATTAGCGTAACGCGTATTGTAGACCGTTATCTGGAGCATGGAAGAATCTTTGTGTTTGAAAATAATGGGAATCAGGAAGTATTTATGGGCTCTGCTGATTGGATGAACCGGAATATATATAGCCGCATAGAGGTTTGTTTCCCGCTTTATGATGAAGATTTAAAAAGTATTGTGATGAAAATCATTAACTTACAGCTAAATGATAATGCACAGCAATCTATTTACTTATTTTTGCAAGACCAAACAAATAAATAGCGCCGCTTATGAAGTACATCTACATTGCATTTTTTTATATACTGGTTATGGTAGTGTCTTTTTTTGGCGCTTATTCCTGCCAGAATCCCAATGGTAAATACACCAGTCCTAAAGGTTATAATTTTGATAAACCCGATAAGTTCAATATGCCTTCAAGTTTATTGGAAATATCTGGGATAGCATTCTATAAAAATAGCAGTGATACTATTTACAGTATTCAGGATGAAGATGGTAAGTTGTTCAGACAAAAATGGGATGTAAAGAAACAAAAGAATATGAAATTTGCATCAAAGGGTGATTTTGAAGACCTTGCAATTTTCAATGAAAGATTCTTTGTGCTAAAAAGTAACGGTGCAATATTTACTTTTCCATTTTCTGAGGCGATCAAAGAAGAATCTGAAAACGTAAAAGAAACAAAACATCTGATACCAAAGGCGGAGTATGAGAGTTTATACGCAGATCCTACAAATAACCAGCTTTATGTGCTTTGCAAAAGCTGTCCGGTAGATAAAAAGAAAAAACAGGTTACAGGTTATATTCTGGACTACAAGGCTGAACTCGACTCAATTGTCCCTGCAGATAGTTTTAAACTCGATCTTAATCAGATCAAAGCTGTTAATCCTAAGCTAAAAGCAAGTTTGAGCCCTTCGGCCATGACCAAAAATCCAAAGACAAACGAGTGGTACATTCTTTCATCGGCCAATAAGCTATTGGTGATTACAGATGAAAAATGGAACATAAAATCGGTACATAAATTGAATTCTTCAACCTTTAATCAACCGGAAGGAATTGCTTTTGATAAGGATATGAATCTGTTTATCTCCAATGAAGGAGATGAGGTTACAGATGGTAATGTTATAAAATTCAAATACAGATAGTATACTCAGATGCAAGCCATAACGCTAAATTTAAATCAAAGATTAAATGGGGGATCAGGAGAGTATTCGATAGGTGCTAACATCAGACTGTCTTTGAATCCTTTTATCAAATACATAGAAAAAAGGGCAAGTACAGAAAAAACTGCGAAGATCAATTTCTACAGGTATATCCTGG
This sequence comes from Pedobacter frigoris, assembly GCF_005116445.1. GTDB lineage: Bacteria > Bacteroidota > Bacteroidia > Sphingobacteriales > Sphingobacteriaceae > Pedobacter > Pedobacter frigoris. The sequence continues at coordinate 139,846 of NZ_SWBQ01000003.1, read as the reverse complement.
AGCAGTTTAATCAATATCCGGAACTTAAAGATCCGATTTCAACTGAAGAAGCTAAGAAGTATTCTGCACTCTTTGAGCTGATATACACCTCTTTATCGCCGATCATCAATGATGAAAACCAGCAGTTTTGGGCGATAAGTACACCAGTAACTCCATGCTTTCATTATGGTACTAATGCATTTTACAATGTATTGATGGACACTACCAGCTGTAATATAAGGACCGATATTTCATTGCCTTCTAAAAAGGATATGGAGAAGAATGTGCTTTCTGCATTTTATAACCTTGTGCTGGAACGCTTTTATAATTTTTCGCTTGCAGGAAATCAGGTAGTGGTCAATTCGATTATTGATCCGGATACACATTTGCTAAAGTATTATAAACTCAATGTAGATACACGTTTCCTCGAAGTAACTACGAAAGCGAAACTCCCAGAGTACAACCTTAAGGATGTCAAAGATTATATTCAGGATGAGAGAAACACTTTAAAAATCTTATCGAAGATTATCCCGCCAGATCTGTTTACTGTTGAGGGAATTTCAATAGTCACGCTCACCGATGTTACCGGGGAGTATGCGCTGGAGACTATAAAGAACATCATCATTGAGCATAGTGAATCACAAAAGGGCCATTATACGAAGTCTATTGCGACTGCGCTAAAAACGCTCGTAGGTACAGATCAGATTGATTTTGGACTGATACCTTATATCAGGCTGAATAACAGACTTCAGATCAATGAGCATTCTGGTTTTACCAGCATCCTGATACAACTTGCTAAAGAAAATGATGTAGATGATGCCGCATATCAGGATCTTATAGCTGATTATATTGTAAATCCAAGAACATTGATCTTTCCGGAGATTTCTGATGATGAGCGATCTAAATATCCCATGCTGACTCTATTGGGGCAAGTAGGTGTAAAATCATATGCTTTATTCCCATTATATTATAATGCAAAACTTGTAGGTTGTCTTGAGCTATATACGAAAGACTCAAGTAAATTTAATGGTAATACCTTAACAAAGATAGAAGCTGCTTTTCCTTTGCTGGCGCAACTCTTTCAGAATATCATTATTGATTTTAACAATGATATACAGGATATAATAACAGATAAATTTACTGCCTTACAACCCTCTATACAGTGGCGTTTCCATGAAGCAGCGTATAACTATTTACAGTCTGGGGCGAGAGAAAGGAATCTGCCTGTCGAACCGATTTTCTTCAGGGATGTTTATCCATTTTATGGAGCCGTAGACATCAGGAATTCGAGCATTCAGCGTAATTCAGCAATCAGAAGAGACCTTTATCTGCATTTTGAAATACTTGAGCAGACCATCAAGTCCATAAAGAGCACAATTACTTTGTGTAAGGAAAATGAGATACCTCATGAAGAGGCAATCTGGAATTATAAAAATCTGGATGAATTGTCTGATCGCGAAATACTGAAAACAGAAGATTATTTGCAAAGACAAATTCCTGCGGCAATGGATCAATTGCGGGTAAGTCATCCAGAGCTTGAAGAAATTATTAAAAAGTACTTTAAAGAAACTGGAGTAAACGGCAAGATCTTTGAAAACAGGGAGAAATATGAGAAGAGCATGCAGATGATCAATCTTGCAGTAAGCCGTCACCTCGATGAATTTAATGCAGAATTGCAAAGTATATACCCTAGTTATTTTGAGAAGTTCAGGACTGACGGTGTGGAGTTTGATATTTATCTGGGGCAGTCCATCGCACCAAAGATTCCTTTTACTGATGACTTGCTGGAGGGCTTCAGACTGAAGCAGCTCAGGGTGCTTGCAGAAGTAGCACAAACTACCAATAATTTAGGCCCTTATTTCTCATTACCGCTCGAAACAACACAATTGATATTTGTGTATGACAAGCCTATAGATGTAAGTTTCAGAATAGACGAGCAAAGGTTTGATGTAGAGGGAAGCTACAATATCCGCTACCAGATGGTGAAAAAAAGGATTGATAAGGCACATATAAAAAATACCGATGAGCGGCTGACGCAACCTGGGAAGATAGCAATTGTCTATTTCAATAGTTCTGAGGCCAAAGAATATGTAGGCTATATCAAGAAATTGCAGAAGCGGGGTTTGCTCACCAACGATCTCGAATATTTAGAAATTGAAGAATTACAAGGTGTTGAGGGATTAAAGGCGCTAAGGGTGGGCGTTAGTTTAAAAAGAATAATGAATTGATATGCCATTGAAGAAGCTCCTGATCATTTTTTTAGTTATAATTTCGTTACCGTCCTTCGCTCAGAAGGGAGATTCCATCACTATTGCTGTAGGTCCTGAATATGATAAAGTAAGTCCGCTACACCGGTTTTTTCTTGGTGAGAGTTACCGCAGGGTTTGGGCTACGCCTGTTAAGATCCGTATTATTGACCTCCAGAAGGAAAGAGGGGGTTTTAAAATTGTAAAACTTGGTGGGGGAATGCAGACACGCTCTTTGCGCCTGGTTGACCCTACAGGTAAAGAATGGGCACTTAGAACGGTGCAGAAGTATCCTGAAAGAGGTCTGCCTGAGAGCTTGAAGCCCACTATTGCGAAAGACATTGTTCAGGATCAGGTGTCTACAAATCATCCTTTTGCAGCATTAATAGTACCTCTGCTTGCGGATGCAGTTGGGTTAGTTACAGCCAGGCCGGAATTGGTATATGTAGGTGACGATCCGGGCTTTGGTGAATATAGGAAGGATTTTGCCAATGCTGTTTACCTACTTGAACCACGTTCTCCTTTTGAAGAGGAAACTGACAATACCTTAAAAGTACAGCGTAAAATCCAGGAGGACAATGACAAAAGAGCCGATCAAAAGCTGACTTTAAGAGCACGTTTACTGGACTTTGTGTTGGGTGACTGGGACAGGCATGAAGACAACTGGCGTTGGCTACCACGAAAAGAAAAAGGTGAAATGACATATATTCCTGTCCCCAAAGACAGGGATAAGGTGTTTTATAAGACATCAGGACTTTTCCCATGGGTACTTAATCATCAATGGCTGAAATCTCATTTGCAGCCTTATAGTCCAACGATCAGAGATGTAAAACACTGGAATTTTAATGAGCGGTATTTTGACAGGTATTTTCTGAATGAACTGAGTGAGCAGGATTGGAAAGAGGAGATTAAACTGGTACAGGAAAAACTAACCAATGAAGTCATTTTGGCTGCCTTTAAGAAAATGCCTGATACTATATTTAAACTAAGTGGCGAAGAATTAATGCGGTTTTTTACTTCGCGGAGAGATCAACTGGATACACTGGCGTTGCAGTATTATAAATTCTTATCTATCAACGTCGACATACCGGCATCGGACAAAAAGGAGATTTTTGAAGTTAATTATTTAAACGACGGAAAACTTGAGCTTGCTGTCAACAATATCAATAAAGAGGGTAAAAAGGGTAGGTTAATTTATAAACGCACATTCGATCCGGCGGTGACCAAAGAAATAAGGTTATTTGGAATGGCAGGTGAAGATGTGTTTTCCGTAACTGGGAATGGGAATTCGGGTATAAAGGTGAGAATGGTTGGTGGAGCTGATGACGATAAGTTTGAAATAGCAAAAGAGGTGGGCAATAAGCCTTTTGTGTATGATCGTTCTGATGAGCCGAATACATTTCCGGAACGTTCTTCGGCGAAGTTGCGTCTTGGAAGAGATACCATGGTAAACTACTTCGATAAAAATAGTTTTTTGTATGACAGGTCCGGACCACTTTTTAGTGGAGGCTATAATATAGACCAGGGTATACAACTTGGTGTAGGGTATATTTATGAAAAGCAGGGCTTTAGGAAAGCGCCATATGCGACAAAACATGAGTTTTGGGCTAATTATTCTACCGGCAGAAAGTCTTTCATACTCGATTACGTTGGAGACTTCAAAAAGGCGATTGGCAATAATGACCTGATAATACATGCGAATTTTCTTGGGCCAAACAACCTGAGTAATTTCTTTGGCCTTGGCAACAATACAGAATTTGTAGATCTGGATTTTGATGATGAAACGGAGGAATTATTAGACCGGGAGGCTGGCATTTCATATTATCGGAACAGGTACAACTATTTAAATATTGACGTTAAGCTCGGTAGAAAACTCAACCGGTTTCTAAAACTTGAAGGAGGCATACTTGCTTCTTATTATACAAGTGAGGCGGAGGGTAATGAAGAGCGATTCTTTAACGATTACAATGCGACAAACCCTGAACAGGAAATATTAAAAGATAAGTACTACGGAGGTTTGGTAGCCGGCATTATTTACGATAATAGGGACAACGCTGCTATTCCAACAAAAGGTATTTATTGGAAGACATCTTTTACGGCCCAACATCGTTTAGATAAAACAAGCGATAAATATGGGGCGGTAACTTCAGAATTTCGTTTTTATATCAATCCGAATAAATCCGGACTGGTACTGGCGAACCGTATAGGATTAGGAACTGTAATAGGCGAACCTACTTTCTTTCAACGCATGCAAATTGGCGGAATAAATAGTTTACGGGGTTTCAACAGCAAACGTTTTACTGGTACTTCCATGTTCTATCATAACCTGGATATGCGGTTGAAATTGTTTAATTTCACTTCTTATCTTGTGCCGGGGACTGTCGGTATGATTGGTTTCAATGATGTAGGAAGAGTTTGGGAAAAAGGAGAATCTTCAGGCAGGTGGCATCAGGGGTATGGCGGCGGACTATATGTGATTCCTGGTGAAGTTTTGTTGCTGCAGGCGACTGTCGGCTTTTCTAAAGAAGCAACCATGCCTTATTTTTCAATAGGATTTAATTTCTAATCGCTTATGCATAAGGTCATCGACGGAGGAGGAGGGGTATGGGGAGATTCACCAATGACACCACATCCTGATTTGAAAAAAAGCGACGCAAAGCTAATGGTCTCGTATATATTATCCCTGAAAAAATAAATTTCTGCGGCTATTCAGCCTCGTCGTCTATAAGAAGTTTAATTTCATGGTCTGAAATGATAATCAGTCTGTCCTTATAAAGGCCTCCGATTACTTTCTTGAAGGCATTTTTACTGATCTTAAACCTGTGGTAAATTTCCTCAGGAGAACTTTTATCGCCCAATGAAATGGTTCCACCACTCTCTTTTAGCTCTTCCAGCAAACTGTCTTTAGTGTCAAGAATGTGACCGTATCCCATTGGCTGAAGACTCAGGTCAATTTTTCCCCCGATGCGAATCTTTTTGATCCAGCCTTTTCTCAATTCCCCAGGATTCAACTCATCAAACAGTTCATTGGTATACAACAATCCGATGTATTTATTGTCGATAATGGCATTGTAACCCATATCAGACCTGTCTACGATAAGCAGACTTACCTCATCACCCTCTTCAAGATCAATTTCTACTTCTTCGACGAAATTGGTCAAGCGGGAAGAAGCCACCATACGATCATTGCTTTCATCCAGGAAAACATAAACTACATGACGGTCACCTTTAAACATAGGGCGTTTTTGCTCCCTTGCAGGAACGAAAATATCTTTATCGAGACCCAGATCCATAAAAGCTCCTTTATCATCATCATCCACCACAGTCAGATAAGCAAAATCACCTACACATGCCAATGGCTTTTTGGTAGTAGCCATTAATCTTCCGTCTTTATGCATGTAAACAAATACGTTAAGGTTGTCACCGATCTCTGCATTTTTGGGTACATCAACATATGGAAGCAACACATCTTTGTCTCCCTCTGTTAAAATTAGTCCTGCTTCAGTTTTGGTAATTATCCTTAAATCGTTGTATTGTCCTATTGCTATCATCTTGTAGTTAATTTTGAGAGTTTCCGAAAAGGTACATCGTCATCCTGAATTTATTTCAGGATGATGTAATGCAAATAAATAGCAAATTTACCTTTTCGGACAGTCTCCTGCATCCTTGTTTGGAATTACAAAGGTAGCAATCTGAATTCAAATCAGGCCTTTTCTAAAGATTACTTCTTTTTTGTAAGTTCTTTATAGGTAGGGCAGCGAATTTCAGTATTCAATAAACCACCAGAAGGAAGTTCAAAAATGCGTTCATATTTTAAGCCGACACTATACGGGATTTCTTCTTTCGAACCTTCAGGTATGTTTTTGTAATTGTTCACGGTTGTGTTACATTTTCCCATGATCCCCGGGATTTCCTTAACAATGTAATCGTATTCCGATTTTGTTAAATTGTTCAGACATTCCTGGATTTTGTACTTTTTTGGTAACTCCTTTTTGTTTTTACCTTTTACTTCCATAATAATTCTATACAGTTTCTAAATGTTTAATTTATTATTTGATTACTGCAAGATTCCTCATAAAAGAGTATTGAGTGGTTGAAACAAATGAAATTTATTTTATTTGGCTTTAATTCATTGAGACATTGGAGCAATCAAGGTATAGATTTCGCCGTGAAAATCTTTTCTCAATAAATTGACAGCAATTTTGCTCCTTATGCCTGAAGAACAGCAAAAAACAAGGATTGGATGTTCAAGCAACTGTGAGATATGTGTATTTAAACTGTATACTGGGATATTAATTCCGCCTATGTTGTATTCTTCGTATTCATAGGGTTCTCTAACATCAACCAATTGATAGTTGGTTTCAGCATCGTTCCATGTTTCAAGGTCGCTGATAGTCAATTCAATAGCATCACCAGATTGTATTTCATTAACCAAATTCTTTATAACCGGAAACTCGGGTTTTTTAAATTCGCTGTAGAAATTAAAAATCAATGTTTCATTGTTAAGGGTGTTGAAAGTCAGTAGTTTTCCTGATAGTACTTCGCCGAAGCCACAGATTATTTTAATGACCTCATTGGCCATAATACTGCCAATTATTCCAGGTAAAGTACCAATTACTCCGCTTTCACCACAATTAGGTACTTCTTCCTTAGGGGGGGGCTCGGGATAAAGCGAACGGTAATCAGGGCTGCCTTTGTAGTTAAATACAGATACTTGCCCTTCAAATTGAAATATAGAACCAAATACCAGGCTTTTGTTTAAAGCGACACAAGTATCATTTACCAGGTAACGTGTCGCAAAATTATCTGAGCCATCTACAATCAGGTCGTATTGTGCAAACAACTCTGTTGCATTTTCTATTGTCAGCCTGTATGGGTAAGGTTTGAAATTAACATAGGGATTGAGCAGCAACAGTTTTTCTGCGGCTGTTGTTGCTTTTGATTTGCCTATATCCGCCATGTGATACAGTACCTGACGGTGAAGGTTGGTTTCATCAACGACATCATCGTCGATTACTCCAATGTGTCCAATACCTGCTCCAGCAAGGTAAAGCAGGAGAGGACATCCCAATCCACCTGCTCCAACTATAAGCACAGAAGATTGCTGAAGCTTTTGCTGTCCCTCAATTCCCATCTCTGTAAGTATGATTTGCCTGTCGTATCTTCTCATGCTAGTATTTATGACAATTTAAGCTAAACTGCTGTCCCAATCTTTCCAAACCGGTTCATAACCCTGGTTACTGATCATTGCGGCAATTTCAAGTGCACTTCGCTCGTCGGAGATCTCGAACTGCTCCAAAGACTGAGGTTCTACTGCATAACCACCAGGATTTGTTTTAGATGCCGCACTCATTGCTGTGATGCCCATTTTTATAATGTTGTTTCTAAAAATATCAGACTCTCTAGTTGATATAGAGAGCTCAACTTCTTCATTGAATAAACGATAGGCGCAGATGAGCTGTACCAGCTCTCTATCGTTCATCGCAACTTTTGGCTCTAATCCGCCACTGAAAGGCCGAAGTCTTGGGAAAGAGATGCTGTATTTGCTTTGCCAATATTGTTTTTCCAGGTAAGAGAGGTGCATGGCGGTGAAAAAAGAATCAGTTCTCCAGTCTTCGAGGCCGATGAGTACGCCTAATCCCATTTTATGGATGCCAGCTTTTCCAAGTCTGTCGGGGGTGTCCAGCCTGTACTGGAAATTAGATTTCTTTCCCTTGGGATGATGTTTTTTATAATCCTCTTCATGATAGGTCTCCTGATAAACCAGCACCGTATTTAACCCATATGGAGTTAGCTCCTTATAATCTTCAAGATCCAGAGGTTGCACCTCCATAGAAATGTGTGCGAAATGTGGCTTGATCAGGTCAAGGACCTTTTTGAAATAATCTGTATGCACAGATTGATTGGCTTCACCGGTAACCAATAAAACATGATTAAAACCCATGTCCTTGATCACAGCTACCTCCTGCATGATTTCCATGGGTGAAAGGGTTTTACGCTTTACCTTATTGTCGTAGCTAAAACCGCAATAGGTGCAGATGTTGTTGCATTCATTGGACAAATAAAGTGGTACGTACATCTGAATAACCTTACCAAAGCGTTTTAAGGTCAGCTGCTGACTGATTCTGGCCATTTGTTCAAGATAAGGCGCTGCTGCAGGTGAAATCAAGGCTTTAAAATCCTCAAGAGATCTTTTAGAAGCTGTTAACGCCTGCTCGACATCCATGGCCGTCTTGGCATAAATACTTTTACTGGTTTCATCCCAACTACAGGATTTAAATATTTCGGTGAAGCTCATGTCGGTTATAGTTCATCGAGGAAAGACGTGAGTGGACTGCTGGCAATAGCGACTTGATGCTTACTTCCCAATTTAGCCTCATATGCGATTCTTCCAGCTTGAACTGCCATTTTGAAAGCAATAGCCATTTCTATGGGATGCTGTGAAACAGCGATAGCTGTGTTTACCAAAACGGCATCAGCACCAATTTCCATTGCCTTAGCGGCATCAGAAGGTGCCCCAATTCCTGCATCAACAATTACCGGGACATTACTCTGGCTGATGATTATTTCCAGAAAATCAATCGTCCGCAGTCCTTTGTTGCTACCAATAGGAGAGCCCAGGGGCATTACAGCTGATGTGCCTGCATCTTCCAGACGTTTGCAAAGCACAGGGTCAGCGTGAATATAAGGAAGTACTATAAACCCGAGCTTTGCCAGTTCTTCTGTTGCCAAAAGGGTTTCTATTGGATCAGGCATCAGATACTTCGGGTCAGGATGTATTTCAAGTTTAATCCAGTTTGTCTCCAATGCTTCACGCGCCATTTGAGCAGCAAATACCGCTTCTTTTGCGTTACGAACACCAGAAGTATTCGGCAGTAGGTTAATACGTGGGTGTTTAAGTCTCAGCAGAATATCATCTTCGTCATCTTTAAGATTTACCCGTTTAAGCGCTACAGTTATCAATTCAGATTCAGAAGCAAGCAACGCATGTTCCATTTCATCTGAAGAGCTGAATTTGCCGGTTCCAGTAAACAATCTGGAACTAAATGTTTTATCTGCTATCTTTAACATGTTGCATTTTTTTGGTTAACGATTCATTCATTATTTTTAACTTCTCAGTGATATGTGGGTCTTTACTTAATGCCCCCGATACAGCGACCCCATATAACCCTGTCTCAATTAGCAGAGGCATGTCCTCTGCTTCAATACCGCCTATCGCAATGATTGGAATGTCGAGCCTTTCATTTCTTACCTGTTTCATGATGACCTGATATCCGGTTAATCCAATGATAGGACTTAATTTCTCCTTCGTCGAGGTAAACCGGTAAGGTCCTAAGCCTATGTAATTGGCTCCGTCGGCAACCCTTTTCAAAATATGCTCAAAAGTATTTGCAGTTCCTCCAATGATCATATGATCCCCTACAATCTTCCTGGCGACTTTGATGGGCATGTCATCGAGACCGAGATGTACACCATAAGCTCCCGCGGCCCTTGCTATCTCGGGGTAATCGTTTACGATTAATTTAGCACCGTATGACTTACACAAGGAGTTGGCCCGTAGCGCCAGGTCCAGCACAACTTCTTCCGGTTGATTTTTTACCCGAAGCTGAATCCATTTTCCTCCGGATTGTAATACCTTATCGATGGCATCGAGGTGACTTCCATTTTCCGGCGACTGTGATATGTAATGTAATTTATCGATCATAATGAGTGGTATCCCAGAAGGGTTGAATTGCTATTTAAAAATTGTTCTATATAAACTTTAGCCAGTTTGCAGGCATCTCTAAGCGAATGTCCTAAGGCAAGATTTGCCGCGATTGAAGAAGATAGAATACAACCAGACCCATGTTTCTGCTCAACTTCTTCAGCCGTCGGATTCAATGTATGGAACTCGCTGTATTCAAATAAAAAGTCTGTGCCAGGGGCGTAGACGTTGTGTCCCCCCTTCAGTAGTACTGGACAATACTTCGCCCAATTGGAAGCGACATTGTGAACATCCTCATCTGCTACATTGGCCATTTTTCTAAATTCCTGATAATTGGGGGTAATGAGGTTGATCTGTTTAAGTGCCGGAATCAGTTGTGTTAATCCGTTATGCCAGTCGTGGAATTCAAACCCTCCCGTAGCAGCAAGGACGGGATCCAGCACAATTTTCATATTAGAATTATGTTGTTTCAGATACGTAATTACCTGATGTAGAACTTTAACATTTTCTATCAAACCTATTTTACAAACAGTAACGTCAAACTTGTGCAGAAGAGGAGCCAGCTGTGCAATGATCTGCTGAGCAGAAATCCATTGATTTTTAATAAAATCAGTATCATTCTGAATAGTAAGGGAACTGCATATTCCAAAACCATAGACCTGATGCTGCTCAAAGCACTTAATATCGGCGAGAACACCAGCACCTGCACTTGGATCAAAACCAGCTATACTGATCACATATGGTCTCAACATATTTCCTGTATCTTTTTGAAATTATTAATTGTATGCCGTGGATCATTCCATAAAGTCCCCATTAATGCCATTCCATTGAAGCCCATATCAATTACCCGTTGGGCATTGTCATGATTAATGCCTCCCAGGGCAACTATTTTTACAGAGGTTTCCGGAAGTTTGAATCCTTCTCTTATCACCCCTTCATATCCTGGTTTAGATAAACTGTCGAACAGAGGACTAAAAAAGGCATAGTCGAATTGTATGATTTCTGATAAAGTATCCCAATCATGAATAGACGTACTTAAGATACTATCAGACGGAAAAGATGGACTTTCCCGTCTTAGCTTTTCAGGATAATGCAATCTGTTGATTCCGAAATCCGGGGCAAGTTCATGGAACTGATGTAAAGCTATATGAGGATAGAAAGCTGGATCAATTTCATTGAGTAATTCAACGAATTTAGATTTATCCGTGTTCTCCTTTCGTAAGTGGATAGTCTTTAATCCATTAATAAACAGATTATTGATGAGGTTACCTTCATTTTTAAAATAGCTACTATTTGAAATTACAATCAGTTCCATTTTCTATTATAAATAGATCTCACTTCCTTTTTCTGCAAATTCCTTTGATTTCTCTTCCATACCTTTTGCCAATGCGTCTTCCGCTTCAACACCCTGTTTGGCAGCATAATCCCTTACATCCTGCGTTATTTTCATAGAACAGAAGTTGGGGCCGCACATCGAACAGAAATGGGCGATTTTGGCGCCATCAGCAGGTAGGGTTTCATCGTGGAATTCTTTGGCGGTATCCGGATCCAGAGAGAGGTTAAACTGGTCTTCCCATCTGAATTCAAATCTTGCTTTACTCAAGGCATTGTCGCGGTACTGTGCGCCTGGATGGCCTTTGGCCAGGTCTGCAGCATGAGCAGCAATTTTATAGGTAATCACGCCATCTTTAACATCCTTCTTGTTAGGTAGCCCCAGGTGTTCCTTAGGTGTTACATAACAAAGCATCGCAGTACCAAACCAGCCAATCATCGCTGCACCGATAGCAGAAGTAATGTGATCATAGCCAGGGGCGATATCGGTGGTAAGCGGGCCTAATGTATAGAATGGGGCTTCTGAACAATGTTCCAGCTGCTTTTCCATATTTTCTTTGATCAGGTGCATCGGAACGTGTCCGGGACCTTCAATAATGGTTTGTACATCATGCTTCCAGGCGATTTTGGTCAGTTCACCCAAAGTTTCCAGTTCCCCAAACTGTGCTTCATCATTCGCATCAGCAATACAGCCAGGTCTCAGTCCGTCTCCAAGAGAAAAGGCTACATCATACGCCTTCATGATCTCGCAGATCTCCTCAAAATGAGTGTATAAGAAATTTTCTTTATGATGTGCCAGGCACCATTTGGCCATGATAGATCCACCTCTGGATACGATGCCAGTTACTCTCTTGGCTGTTAGCGGTACATAACGCAGTAATACACCGGCGTGAATGGTGAAATAATCAACACCTTGTTCTGCTTGCTCTATCAGCGTATCTCTAAATAGCTCCCAGGTCAGGTCTTCAGCTTTTCCATTTACTTTTTCCAACGCCTGGTAGATTGGTACAGTGCCAATTGGTACAGGAGAATTCCGGATGATCCATTCACGGGTTTCATGAATATTCTTACCAGTTGATAAATCCATTATCGTATCTGCGCCCCATCTGCATGCCCATACCGCTTTTTCCACCTCTTCTTCGATAGAAGAAGTAACTGCGGAATTTCCAATGTTGGCGTTGATCTTTACCAGGAAATTACGCCCGATTACCATTGGTTCAAGCTCAGGGTGGTTGATGTTGCATGGAATGACAGCACGGCCGGCTGCTACTTCTGAACGTACAAATTCAGGGGTGATGTATCCTTTGGGGGTATTTGCTCCAAAACTATGACCTTTATGCTGATGGCTCATCACCTCATACTGCTTACCCAGTTGTTCATTCAATAAATCTATGCGCTGATTTTCTCTGATGGCGATGTATTCCATTTCAGCAGTGATGATGCCATTTTTAGCATAATGCATTTGGGAAACATTAGCGCCTTTCACTGCTTTGTAAGGTTTTTTTACGTAATTGAAACGCAAAGCATCCAGTTTGTTGTCCGCCAGCCGCTGTTGACCATAGTCAGATGAGATCTTGTCCAGTTGCTCGACGTCCTGTCTGTTTGTGATCCATTTTTCCCTTAACCTAGGTAAGCCCTGTTTTACATCAATGTTAGCCTCAGGGTCGGTATATGGGCCACTCGTGTCATATACAGTTACCGGCGGATTAGGTTCCGTAAGGCCAAAACCGTTGTGAATTTTGGTGTCTTGCAGACTAATTTCGCGCATGGCTACTTCGATGTCATGCAGTTGTCCCTTTACATATATCTTACGTGAAGCCGGAAAAGGTGTGCGGCTAATGACCTGTTCGTCAGGAGTTTTTTCTACTTTCATGTCTTCTTGGAATTTTAAGTTTATCCGCCTTGAGTGGCTTTAATGAGCAAAACCTGATCGCCTTCCTGCAGCAGCTGAGAGGACCAGTACGATTTAGAAATGATATTTTGATTGATGGCTACAGCAATTCCTTTAGCCTCGTTTTGAAGTACAACAGAAAGCATTTGTTCTACCGAACAAGCTTCATCAAGTACATAACTTTTATGATTTACAGTTACTTTCATTGTTACCGGTAATAATTTATAACAAGAAACTGTAGGGGATGGCCCATAACGGGTCGAAAAGACAGCAAATTGGTTTTGCTTCTACTTTTCCCTTCGGCAGTACTAACTGCATCAGGTTCAAAGGGTATATCTCAGCGCAAGGCACCCCTAAAGTTTTTTGTAAAGCTATATTATTTTTTCTGAATAAAAAAACAGTCGTTTCCGCACATTTTGAACGATGTTTTGAGAATTGGTAAAACATCTTTAATTATCAAGCTAAATAGTTTTTTCAGCTACAAATAGAATGTTTACATTTGCATGCTAATTTAAGTGAAAGACGGCTTTTGTGATGAAACAAACGCTTTCAATGAATCTCGATGATCTCAAATAATAAACACAGGTTCTTTTTAAGTCTTTTCTTTTTTATTTCAGGGTTCAGTTTTGCCACATGGGCGTCCAGAATACCGACTATAAAAACTGCATTTGGATTTAATGAAGCAGAGCTTGGCACTATTTTGCTCGCCATGCCTGTTGGTTCGTTATTGGGTTTGCCTATATCAGGCTGGCTGGTATCAAAATACAATAGCAGAGTGCCGCTTACGGTGGGCTATGCACTGAATGGGTTGTCGTTGGCTTTAATAGGATTTGCATACAACACGTTCAGCCTGATTGCAGCTATCTGTATTTTTGCATTTACAACACGTATTTTCAATATCTCCGTAAACACGCAAACCTTAACACTTCAAAAGCGATTCGAAAAAAAGATTATAGGATCATTTCATGGATTCTGGAGTATAGGGGGGATAGCCGGTATCGCATTGTCAACTTTTCTATTGACTTTAAATGTCTCACTTCATCTGCATTTTTCTATAGTCGCGGTAATTATGATTTTAATTACTATTTACTCCTATCAGTTTCTTTTAAAAGGCGACAGGTCAGAGACGGGCAATAAGCTCATATTGAGCAAGCCAGATCCCTATATTTTTTACCTGGGCATCGTCGTGTTTTTATGTGCGATCTGTGAAGGTGGAATGTTCGACTGGAGCGGGATTTATTTCCAGGAAGTACTCCATGTAGAGATTTTCACTTATGGTTATTTGATATTTATGACGTTTATGGCTACATCCAGGTTCCTCTCAGATATCATCATCGGTAGGTTTGGAATGCCAAAGACCTATATCATGAGCGCGGTTTGTATCGTGTTAGGGATTAGTCTGGCAATCATATTCCCTACATTCTGGACCGCTATGATTGGTTTTTCACTCGTAGGATTTGGTACCGCATCCATTATTCCAATGTCATACGCGCTTGCCGGAGCATCAAAAAAGTACTCTCCGGGGATGGCAATATCTATTATAGCGACTTATTCTATTACAGGAATGCTGTTAGGTCCCCCGTTGATAGGTTACCTGGCTCATGCATTTAACCTGAGAGTTTCTTTTATCGTATTTGGGATATGTGGTTTGATGCTTGTGCCAATCACACGTTTGTTCTTCAACCATCAAAAAACACAATAAAAAAAGCGGGTTTTAGCCCGCTTATGTATTTTGAATGTTATTGTTAAAGTCATCTGCCGCAGACTTGACTTTCTCAAGCTCAGCATCCCTAAAGTCTTTAAATTCCTGTGAGGTTTGATCTACTTTTGATTTCACATTGTGTACCAGACGATCTTTTAACCCTACAATACTATCTTTTCCTGTGTTTATTTTATCCTTTAGAGAATATAAACCATCTTTTGCGTTATCTGCAAGATCTAATGCTTTGTCAGATATACGCTCCCTTGTTTTTTTACCACTATCAGGTGCAAATAAGATTCCCAAAACAGCACCAACTGCTAACCCTGCCAATAAAGCTACGGCAGCGGTAGACTTGTCTTGTCCACCACAAGACAAATTTGATAGACGATTACTCATTAATTTCCTGTAATTCATAGTATATAGATTTTCTTAAAGTTCAGCATAAACCATACCAAACCATTGGTAATGATTTATATATTTGTTTTACTAACACATGGTGATCGCATCGGTGCCAATTTTTTGATGCCAGATGTTATCTGAAAGACAATCCAAACAAATGAAAATAAAATACTCGCTCCCTGCAATTTTTAGCTTATCTATCATTCTGGCCGCCTGCACATATAAAGTGCAAAATTTTAGTGTATCAAAATTACAGTTGCCAACTGTCAATGTCATTTCCAACGGCGTGTTTTACGATATCTACGCAGATAAAAGCAAAATAGTAAAGCGCACATCAGAACAGGAAGGACTGGTAAGAATCTCCAACGAACAAATCATCAGGAAAATCACGGATGATGCGCGTGGATACCTGACCTATGATTTGATGCTGACGGTAACATTAAATCCACTGTGCGACAATTACGATCGCATCGGGTCCATAAAAATGGTAACTGTAGATGCTGGCAAGCCATACAACGACCCTTCTGCCGTTACTCAGGAGATTTTTCGTTTTACCACTCCGTTTATGAATAAAAATAAACAACCAGACCATGTAATATTTAAAACCGATATCAGTCAGTTGAGCACTGTCATGAAAGATAAAACAAAGGACATTTGGATTCAGGCGGGCATAGGCGGCACTACGAGTGCCGGACAACGGCAAGTAGAGCATTGCCAGGATAGCTTTGAAACGTCTATGCTTACGGTTGATATTGTATCAAGTGTTAGTCGAAAAAAGACGAAACAATCGTATTTGCCTGTTGTCAATTTTTACGAGATGAAAGATGGCACTACCGATTCCGGTAATGCTAAGAATTTTGAGTTTGAAATTACAGAAAAGCACAAACAACACGACTTATATTTCATTACTTCGGCACATGGAGCAGCCCGCGGCGGAGAGGAATATACCACCCGTGAGCACGTATTGTATGTAGATGGTAAGGAGGTTAAGCGCTTCACGCAAAACCTCGACTGCACACCTTACGCTCAATACAACACACAAAACAATGGCATTTACAGAGGATATTCTTTCGAAAGAAACAAGCGGAGCTGGTGTCCCGGTGCGGCAGTTCCAGTCCATGCCATCCAGCTCCCGGCACTCAAAAAAGGCAAGCATACTTTTAAGGTAGATGTACCTGAGGCCAACCTTAAAAATGGTTACATCCATGTGTCAGCCTACATCATCAGTAGAAACTAAACCCCAATGAAAAAAACGAGCTTAATCCTGTTCATTTTGTTGTGTACACTATACTCGGCAAAATCTCAAAGTATTAACCCCGATGAAACTGCAAAAGTGCAGGAAGCACTGGCGACTGCCAGGCAGGTGCTGCTTCAAAAGTCAGGTTCAGCTAATGTGGATATTAAAACGGTAGACCGTATGCTGCAACTGGGATTGTGGAATGAAGCAAAGCTTATCATTGATAAACATAAAGGTATTGACTATCAGTTATTGTTAGCCGATTATCTTATCCTGAACAATGACTTTAAAGGGGCAGAAAAGCTGGTTAATGCCACTTTAAAACAGTCATCAAAAAATGAAAAGGCGCTGTTATTGAAAGGTTTTCTGGAGATACAGGCATGGCGACTAAAACAAGCTGCTGAAATCGCACAACAGGTCATTAAAAACAATGTTGCAAGCGAGGCGGGTAATTTGCTGCTGGGCAGGGTAAGGCTACTTCAGAAGGATTATAAAACTGCACTGACGATAGCCAAAAAGGTAGCAGCTGTAAATCCAAAAAGTGCGGGCTCTTATCTTTTAGAAGCAGATGTATACTTCTGGGACCAGCATCCGGAACAGGCAGAAAAGCCATTAATTAAATCCCTGGAACTGGATCCTTTTAACGCTGATGCCCGTTTTAGTTATGGCTATGCCATCTGGAGGAGGATAGATGCTACACAATTGAACGCTATGGCTGCTCAATGGGATTTGGCATTGAATATCAATCCATTGCATTATCAAACGCATTGGCATTGGGGCAACGGACATACCAATCTGACTTATGCAGATTATGCAGAGAAAGACGATGAGACTATAAGGAAGGAACTAGGCAAAGCCGACTCATTGGTAGCATCTAATGATATTAAATCTGCACTGGATTTTACCAGTACCATTCAACAGAAATACCCACGTTCTGTACTTCCGTTGATGCACCGTGCTTCAATTTATTACAGCGCTTTCGATCAGGACCGCAAAATAAGGTTGGACTCCGCGGAAATATTGTTTAAAAAAGTCCTGAGTATCAAAAAGCATTATGGTCCCGCTCACAATGGCTTGTCTGCAGTTATTAAATCAAAGCGAATTCCTTACTTGCAAGTATTTGATTCTATTTCCAATGTGCTAAATATCACTAAAATAGCTGACCTAAAGAATTTTTTAAAGGTCTTCCCTGATGTTGCTTATTACCCCGGAGAAACCGCTAAGGCTATGGTTTGGAACCAAATGTATACTTCAGTGGTATATTTCCCTTTCTTGTCCAGACAAAACAATAATTTCAGGATTCCACCGCTGCACCATGATCTGGCCATTACCATGCGTTCACCATCTTTCAGGTACATGACCACGTTTGACAACCGTCAGTGGATGGATATAAGGGGAGTAGGGAGTGGGGCTGCCGCAATGGAATATGTAGAACGGGGTGCATTTCTGGAACGCAACGTAGTGCTCCACGAATATGTGCATTTATTTCACGGAACGGTGCTCACAGATGCTGAAAACAGACAGATCCGTAAGCTGTACTACAATGCCATGAAAGAAAAGCGCACGCTGGATTATTATTCTCAAAATAATGAAAGTGAATACTTTGCTCAAACTTACCCTGCCTACTTTGAACCGGTAAAAGTTCATCCGCTGGACTTTAAATCGATGAACACCACTTCAGATCTTAAGGCTAAAGATCCTGATATGTATCATTTCCTGGATCAACTGGTAAAAAAGGAAAGGGCTTATCTCGCAGGTGATAAAAAGGCGATGGCTAGCAATTGGGCAGAGGTGTATTTAAACTTGAGTAAGAGATATGGAAGTTCATCAACAGCCAGAAATTATCTGGATACCGCCCTGACTTACGATGATAAATACCTTCCTGCATATCTTGCAATGAGCAATTTATTTATCACTCATAGAGATTTAGCCGAGGCAGAAAAGTGGCTGCTGAAAGCGAAATCAGTAAACCCTGCATATGCACCTATTTATGTTTCTTATGCGGCACTAATTGCGGCAAGATACCAAGCTAAAGAAATCAATCAGCAGGCATCCATCAAACAACAGGCGGATTATTTACAACAGGCGCTTAAATTGGAAGATGATTACCAGGAACTGGCCAGGGTAAATGGGATGTTGCGGGAACTATACAAACGAAATGCCATGCTTGCCGAGGCCATTAAAGTAGCAGATCAATATGTGAAAACGGGAGCCAGGGTGTCTACTTACCTGAGGGACAGGATAGATGACGCCTCTGCATTTTCGGCAGCATTGAAAGCTGAAATGGGAGATAAATCGGCTGTAGCTGTATTGAAAAATCTGGTAGCTCAAAAACCGCAGAACTTTGAATACAGAAATCTATATGCTGATGCCTTAGCAGTTAACGGACAGTATGCAGAAGCCATTAATACCCTTAAAGAAGCTCAAAGAATTCTAACTGCATCCGGTAATGCCAGGAGCGATTATAACCTGAGAATTTCGGATTTTTACCATTTAGATGGGAACAGAGATAGTGCGATGGCTTACTTAAACCCTTTTTTAAACGGGAAATCTCAGGTGAGGGGTGCCGACCAGTTTCGGTATGTCAACCTGCTGATTAAAACCGGCAATAAGGAAAAGGCATCAGAACTATTAAAAGATATGGAGCCTATAGGAGATAACTTCTATGTGGGCTCATACTGGTACGCGCTAGCTAAGCTGCAAGAAGCAAATGGCCAACAGTCTGAAAACGTTATGTCTCTGGAAAAGGCGATTGCCTTCAATCCATACCATATTGCAGCTTACAGAGATCTTATTTCGTATTTGAAGACACAGGGACAAGAGTTGAAGGTTGAAGAATTGCAAAAGAAAATGAACAATATTTTTTACTAAAAATAGACGGAAAGCAGGCATTTTTATCATTAATTTTGTAGTGTGTAATTTTTACACTAACTATAGTTGTTTTTTATGAAAAAGAGCCTGCTTACATTAACGCTTGGGGGACTAGGGATCGGAATTACAGAATTTGTGATGATGGGTCTGCTTCCGGATATAGCAAAAGATTTATCAATCACTATCCCGCAAGCGGGTCACCTGATTTCCGCCTATGCGCTCGGTGTAGTGATTGGCGCACCATTGCTTGTTGCAATTGCAGGAAGCTATCCTCCAAAAAAAATCCTGATTGTATTGATGATGATGTTTACAGGTTTCAATGCACTATCTGCATTTGCTCCTGATTATACCACGATGTTTGTCGCGCGTTTACTTGCCGGATTACCTCACGGCGCCTTTTTTGGGGTTGGTTCAGTTGTGGCCAGTCGTATTGCCGACAAAGGAAAGGAAGCACAAGCCGTTTCATTGATGTTTGCCGGACTTACCATTGCTAATGTGATTGGGGTGCCACTGGGGACTTTTATTGGTCACAACTATTCATGGCGCTATACATTTGTAATCATTGTCATTGTGGGATTAGTTACTTTGTTAAGTCTAAAAGCCTGGATGCCTTCATTACCAGCTACTAAAAACAGGAACTTAAAAGAGGAGCTTAGCTTTTTTAAACTACCGGAGGCCTGGCTGATTATTTTAATGATAGCAATTGGGACAGGTGGATTATTTTCATGGTACAGTTATATTGCTCCATTGCTAACTGATGTTTCCGGTTTCTCTCCAGACAGCATTACTTATATTTTGGTATTGGCTGGATTGGGTATGTTGGTCGGAAATTTCATAGGTGGAAGATTAGCGGATAAATTTTCTCCTGCCAAGGCTTCAGTATCATTGTTGGTGATCATGGCGATAACTTTGTTTGTCGTTCACTACGTTTCTGGTAATCAAATTGTCTCTTTAGTGATGACTTTCATTACCGGAGCCGTTGCATTTGCGTTGGCGGCTCCTATACAGATGCTAATGATCAATACAGCAAAGGGGTCAGAAATGCTTGCAGCATCAGTAAGCCAGGCGAGTTTTAACATTGGAAATGCATTGGGTGCATTTTTAGGAGGATTGCCTTTGGCAGCGGGTTACGATTATACTTCACCTGTCTGGGTCGGGTCTGCAATGGCATTAACAGGTGCAGCTTTTGCGTGGATGCTGATCTCAAAAAATAAGAGAAATGCTCAGTTGAGTTACGTTTTGAAGAATTAAACATCTAATCCTTATCAATAATAAAAGGTCTGTAACCGGTAACCGTTGATAAAAACAGTTATCATGTGTATCTTCAAAAAAACTAGCAGATAAAATGAAGGTATCCGGACTTAACTACACAATACTTTTACTTTTATTGATCTTCCTTCCTGGCAGAACTGAGGCTGAGCCTTTGGTAAATAAGTATGAGGCAGATATTATCATTTATGGCGGCACGTCCGCTGCTGTGATTGCTGCTGTACAAGCTTCAAAGATGGGTAAGAAAGTAATAATGGTTTCTCCAGATATTCATTTGGGTGGATTGTCGGCAGGTGGACTAGGGTTTACCGACACTGGGGATAAAGGAGTAATAGGTGGTCTTGCCAGAGAATTTTATCATCGGGTATTCCTTCATTATGAGCAGGACACTTCATGGAAATGGCAGAAAAAGGTTGACTATGGGAATAAAGGACAGGGTACACCAGCTATAGACGGTAAAGATCGCACGATGTGGATCTTCGAACCTCATGTAGCTGAAAAAATCATGAATGACTTTATCCATGAATACAATATCATAGTTTACCATAATGAATGGCTGGATAGGGCAAAGGGTGTAAAAATGAAGTCTGGAAAGATCACTTCTATACGCACTTTGAGTGGAAAATTATTTACGGGAAAAGTCTTTATTGATGCAACCTATGAAGGTGATCTTATGGCGGCAGCTAAAGTGAGTTATCATGTAGGTAGGGAACCAACGGCGCTGTATGATGAGATCTGGAATGGAATACAGACTGATGTTTTCCAGCACAGACACCATTTTGCGACTAAAATTGATCCTTATGTCATTCCCGGGAATAAGAGTAGCGGTTTATTGAAGGGTATTTCATCTGCTTATCCTGGCAAAAAAGGAGATGGAGATGATAAAGTACAAGCTTATTGTTTCAGGATGTGCTTATCAGATAATCCTGATAATCGTGTTGTTTTTCCAAAGCCCGACAACTACAATCCTGAGAATTATGAACTGTTGGTACGTATTTTTAATAGCGGCTGGAGGGAGTTGTTCGATAAGTTTGATCCTATTCCGAATCGTAAGACGGACACCAATAACCATGGGCCATTCAGTACTGATTATATAGGAATGAACTATGAGTATCCTGAAGCCAGCTATGAGAAAAGAAAGGAAATCATCAAACAGCATGAAGATTATCAAAAAGGACTGATGTACTTTATCGCAAATGATCCTAGAATACCGAATGAACTGCAGAAGAAGATAAATAATTGGGGACTGGCCAGAGATGAATTTAAAGATAATGGCAACTGGCCACACCAGATTTATGTTCGCGAAGCAAGGAGAATGGTCAGTGATTATGTAATGTCTGAAAATGAGGTTCTGGGTAAAAGGGAGGTTCGACGTCCAATTGGAATGGGATCCTACGCATTGGATTCACATAATACCCAGCGTTATGTAACAGAAGATGGTTTTGTACAGAATGAAGGCGATATAGGCGTAAAAGCACCCATTCCCTATGGCATATCTTACGATGCCATTATACCTAAACGTAAGGAATGCACGAATTTGCTCGTGCCTGTATGTCTTTCCATATCGCACATTGCCTATGGTTCGGTACGTATGGAACCAGTATTTATGATTTTGGGAGAATCAGCGGCTACGGCTGCCTCGCTGGCAATAGATCATCATATTGATGTTCAAAATGTACCCTATGCTGAGCTTGAAAAATTGTTGCTGAGACAAAAACAACAGCTGGTAAATCATAAATAGGCAAAATTTAAATTAGAAACAATTATCTTTGCCGCTCATAAAAATGATCAAATGAAGGCAGCGCTGGAGAGCATTCAAATTGCAATAGAGCCCCTTAGGCAGGAAATTATCAATCATAAAGTTTATTCAGTAATTAACGATCTTGGGGACCTTAGAATATTCATGGAACACCATGTTTATGCGGTATGGGACTTCATGTCGCTCCTAAAATCCCTTCAAATTAACCTTACCTGCACTACATTACCGTGGTTTCCCGTAGGCTCAGGAAATACAAGGTCTTTGATCAACGAGATCGTAGCGGGGGAAGAATCAGATATTGATGCCAATGGTATCAAGAAAAGTCATTTTGAAATGTACCTGGAAGCGATGGAACAATGTGGGGCAGATACCACTGAAATCTATAGTTTTATAGCAGCATTAAAGGAGTCAAATGATTTTGACAGTGCTTATCGTGTTGCCGGGACTCCTGCTGCCGCACAAAGTTTTGTGAATTTTACTTTTGAAACCATTTATAGTAATGAGGCTCATCTTCAGGCCAGCACATTTACATTTGGAAGGGAAGACCTGATTCCAAATATGTTCCTGACCATTGTCAATGATTTAAACCAGAAATTCCCGAATCAGATATCACTATTTAAATATTACCTGGACAGGCACATAGAGGTGGATGGAGATCATCACAGTCACCTCGCACTAGCAATGACTGCAGAGCTTTATGGTGAGAATGAGCTACATTGGAAAGCTGCAGAACAAGCTACCGTAGCATCGTTAAAGAAGCGTATAGAACTTTGGGACGGGGCTTATCAAAAAATAATAACGAATCAACTGGTTAAAGCTTGATCAGTTTAAAGAATTTAGGTACATCGTTATCATTACTTGAATAATAGATCAGTTTTTTATCAGGTCCGAATAAATACAATGACGGGTATTGTTTGGGGTGGAATAGGGGTATAAACACGTGATCTTTATCTTGTAAAATAGTCACATTCTTCATGCTCAGCAAAGATTTTCCATAATTCGTCATGAAGTAATCAATAGAACGCTGCTCGTCCTGCGTCACCAAAACCAGGTTGATATCAGTGAACTCTTTGTTTCTTTTAGACATTGCGGCAGCTGTTTTCTGGCAATGGCCGCAAGTAGCATCAAAGAACATCAACAAAGTTTTTTTTCCTTTTGCGATCTGATCCGTTGAAAATGTTCCACCAGCTTTTTTATAAAAAACTGCCTTTGGCATTTCAGTTCCGGGAGTGAGCTCCTGACTGTAGGCAAATGATGAAAAACCAGCAATGAAAAGGGCTGCAAGGAATAGTTTCATAAGTATAAAATATTAAACACCGCTAATATCAGCTTCTTTCAGTTTAGTTGTGTCATTTTAATATAATTGATAGAATGAAATTCTGCATTCGGTATCCCTATTATGCGTGTTCGGTTTGCATGAGTAGGGTCACAATGGCAACGCAATTGGGATAAAACTCCTACACAAGCTTTTCACAAGCTGTAGCCCATGCAACCCTTGACCAACCCCTAAGAAGGGCTTGAAGAGTGGTTTAGAAGATACGAGCACATGCCAAAAGCATAGTGAAAAGAGCCCGGATCTGGTGGATATAATAATCTCTTTCAGGAAATACTGCAGATTTTTTTGCATGTTATAATTTTATATTTATCTTTAACTAAGTTTTTAGTAGATTATTCTAGCCAAATATAAATCATGAAAAAAATAACGCTCTTATTATTTTTTCTTTTGCTTTCCTGCGTGCTGTTCGCGCAAAAGAATGGTGTCCTCACAGGTTCGCTTGTCGACAGTGCCAATCACAAAGTTACCCTCGATTATGCGACGATATCGGTGTTTAAAGTAGGAGATACCGTACTTACTACTTATAAACTTTCAGATGATAAAGGTGTATTTGTGATCAATGGTCTGCAGACTGGTATAAAATATAGATTGGTCATTAATGCATGGCAATATCATATCCTGCGTAAGGAAATCATGCTGGAAGCCTCATCTCCTAAAGCCGATTTGGGAAAATTGATCTTGTCTGAGAAGACAAATAACTTACAGGAAATTGTAATAAAGGGAGAACGGCCACCTATCATCGTTCGCAAAGACACCATAGAATTTAATGCAGAGTCTTTTAAAACCTTGCCGAGTGCAGTGGTAGAAGACCTGTTGAAAAAATTACCCGGTGTGAGTCTCGATGACGATGGAAACATTCGGGTAAATGGGAAATCTGTAAGTAAGATCCTGGTAGATGGAAAAGAGTTTTTTGGAGGGGACCAGCAAATCGCGACAAAGAACCTGCCTGCTAATATTATTGACAAAGTACAGGTCATGGATGATCAGGAAGCTAAGCGTGCCGATCCGGATCTGGTTGCGGCCGATGTTCCTCAGGTCATTAACCTGAAACTGAAAAGAGCGATTAAACAAGGGATGTTTGGTAAATTGTATGGAGGAGGTGGTTCAGGAGAACTGTTTGAAACAGGGGGAATTCTCAATATTTTTAGAGACACAGCGCAGGTCAGTGTTTTGGGTTATGGAAATAATATAAACAAACCTGGATTTAGTATGTCTGATATACAAAGGATAGGAGGCTTTTCCAGAGGTGGTTCTAGTTCTATAATGGTAAGTTCCAGCGGAGGCTTTAGTCTGGATAATGTTTCGTTCGGTGGACTTGGCTCTGGAGTACAGACCTCAGCAGGAGGCGGTGCCAATTTTAATACAGTTACAAAAAAAGGTGTTAAAATAAATGCCAGGTATTTTTACGGGCAGACCAGCGATTTAATCACAAGAGAAACCAATGAAGATCAGAAACTAGGTCAGGGAAGTTTGATTACCAGAAATAGTTCAATCCAGGATAATAGGAATTATATCCATACCATTAGCGGAAAAATAGACTTTAAAATAGATAGCCTTACCAGCATGTTTATCAGCCCCTCAATAACCTTGGGTACAAAAAAAGGTAATGGTTTAGATCTCAAGAATAGCTATCGTGGCAGTGATAACAAGATCAATGATGCTGAAAATAATACCCTTTCCAATGGGAGTAACACAGATTACTCTGTCTCTGCTAACCTTTACAAGAGTTTTAAAAAGAGAGGAAGGTCATTTAATTCAACTTTAAATATCAGTAAAAGAGACAATGGAAATGACAATTTTAACACTTCAGTAGTCAATTTTTACGACGACGGTACAAGTAGAAAAGTTGATCAGTTGAGGGGAAATGAAGTCCGGAATTTTGGAATATCACTTTCCGCGAATTATAGTGAACCGATCAATAAAGTGCTGTCCTTGTCATTTGTAGCGCGATCTAATTATCTTGAGAATGAAAATGCTCTGGCTACCTTTTATAAAAATCCACTGAATCAGTCATTTGATGTAGCAGTGCCCTCGCTTTCAGAGACGGTAAGGCAAACTGGGGTTAAAAATAACCTGACATCCTCGCTAAAGTTGAGACTGAATAAAGACCTGGATATTAATCCGGGCGTTGTATTGAATACAATAACGCTGAGAAACAGGTTTATCAAATACGAGAATTTCAATCAGAATTATACTTTTTTCGCTCCGCAACTGTCTGTAAGGTACAAGATTCTGTCCATGCAATATACCCCTTCATTTTCAGAACCAAGCGTAAACTCTATACAGCCTGTAGCAAACAATACAGATCCGCTATTCATTCAGCAAGGGAACACTTCGCTGCAACCCGAAAAATCTCATAACCTTTATGTGAGTACGTTTAAGTATGACGTAAAGCAGGCAATGAATTACAATTTTAGTGTAAATGGAATTATGCGTGATAATTCTACTGTAATGTCCAGGCAGGTGAGTCCTGTAGGGGTGCAGACCAGCAAGCCGGTGAATGTAAATGGTATATGGTCACTTTCCATGTTTGGAAATTTAAGTAAGGATTATAAGAATGAAAAAAGACAGATTAATGTTGGTGTAGGTTTTGGTACCAGTTATCGCAAAAGTCTGGTAATCGTTAATGAAATCAAAAGTAACACCTATAATTTTTCTGTAGGACCAAGGGCAAATGTAAGGCTCAACCTGAATGACAAATTTGAATTTAGCCAGCGCTATTCTGTAGTAATGAGCAAAAGTATGTACGATGACGCCTTTTATACCGATTTGAAAACAACCTCTCAGACCAGTTCTTCAGAACTCGTAGTCAGGTTTCCAAAAGGAGTGGTGTGGGAAAGTAATTATAATATACAGTTCAACAATCAAAAAGTAGCTGGTTTCAACAACCGTTTGCAGATGTGGAATGCAGGTGTGTACTTTCTGTTCCTAAAGAACGATCGCTTACAGCTTAAGTTTTCGGTGAATGATATTCTTAATTCCAATGTTGGGCGCAGTGTCTACATTTCTGAGAATTCAATAAGAGACACACAGACCAATAACCTGGGGCGATATGGACTGATGACTATGACCTATAACATTCAGAATTTCGGAGGAAAAGTGGGCGGCAAAAGCAGTTTCTTCGGTTTTTAATGCAACAAAAAGAGGATATAGCAGCGTCTACAGGTGTTTTTGAAAACTTTTATTTAAGTTTGTTTAAATACAAATGAACAGATTATAAATGGAAGTTAAAGATTTGGAGCCTAAGGCACTTTGGCAGAATTTTGCAGGCCTGAATGCGGTACCACGTGCGTCAAAAAAAGAAGCGAAAGTAATTCAGTTTATGGTTGATTTCGGCAATAGCCTGGGATTAGAGACCATAAAAGATCAGATCGGAAATGTAGTGATCAAAAAGCCTGCAACAGCCGGAATGGAAAACAGGAAAACTGTAATTATGCAATCGCATCTGGATATGGTGCATCAAAAGAATGGCGACAGCACTTTTAACTTCGAAACCCATGGGATAGACATGTATGTGGATAATGACTGGGTGAAAGCAAGAGGTACGACCCTGGGAGCTGATAACGGCATAGGTGTAGCTACCATTATGAGTATTTTGGCGGCTTCAGATATTCCGCACCCAGCTATAGAAGCATTATTTACTATTGATGAAGAGACAGGAATGACCGGTGCAAAACAGCTTGATCCGGCTAACTTGTCCGGAACCATACTTCTAAATCTTGATACGGAGGAAGATCACGAACTGACTATTGGCTGTGCCGGTGGAATAGATACCAATACTATTTACAATTACAAACAAGTGCCTGTCGCTTCAGATGGTACTGCTTTTCAAGTGACCATTAAAGGTTTATTAGGAGGGCATTCGGGCATGGATATTCATAAAGGAAGAGCAAACGCGAATAAACTGATGAACCGTTTGTTGTTTAATGCGGTAAAAGATATCAATCTGCAGTTGAGTGCAATAGATGGAGGAAGCTTAAGGAATGCAATACCAAGAGAATCAAAGGCAGTAGTGGTAGTTCCGGATAATCAGCAGGAAGCATTTCTTTCTTTTGTACAAAACTTCGCTGGTGTAATTCAAGCAGAATATAATTCAATTGAACCTTCACTAAGCATTACTGCTGACAGAACCGAAATTCCTGCGCAAGTAGTTGAGCATTCCGATTTTGTAAAGATCATACATACCATCTACGCATTGCCGAATGGTGTTTTTAGGATGAGTCCGGATATTGAAGACCTGGTAGAAGCATCATCAAATCTTGCACGGATTATTGTGAAAGGCGGCGATTTTATCACACAATCCCTACAGCGCAGCAGTGTAGAAAGCAGTAAAACCGACGTGGCTTATGCCGTGGCCGCTGCATTTGAAGTCATGGGATGTAATGTTTCCAGAAGTGGTGATTATCCTGGCTGGAAACCCAATGCCGATTCAGATATATTGAGGCTAATGACCCGCATATATAAGGAAACTTTCTCTGAAGATGCAGATGTAAATGCTTGTCATGCCGGATTAGAATGTGGTATTTTAGGAGCACATCTGCCGGGTATGGATATGATTTCTTTCGGACCAACCATACATGGAGCACATTCGCCAGATGAAAAGGTAAAGATACCTTCAGTTCAAAAATTCTGGGGCTATTTACTTAAAGTACTCAGCCAGATTCCTGAAAAAACTAACTGATCAACAGATTCTTAATGAATATGAAAGGATATAAATATATCGTTCTTGCAATTGCGTTGTTTTCTCTCTATCAATGCCAGAGCTATAAGAGCGTAGTCCATTCCAACAGCATCACCGGGATGGCAAAAGGAATTGATTTTAGCAGTTCCCCCGTAGTCGCTGCCCATGAATCCATCAGTAAGATGAGGATCGAAGATGGATTTGATATTCAACTGGTAGCTGCTGAGCCATTGGTAAGCACACCTGTTGCCATGTCATTTGATGCCAGTGGTCGTATGTGGGTGGTAGAGATGAGCGGTTACATGCCTGATTCTATGGGGAGAGGTGAAGACAAACCAAACGGTAAGATTGTCATCCTTGAGGATAAAAATCATGATGGTGTTGCAGATACCCGCAAGGTATTTTTAGACTCGCTGGTACTGCCAAGGTCTATATGCCTGATTGAAGATGGGATACTGGTTGCGGAACCACCCAGGTTATGGTACTACAAAATAAAGAACGATAAACCTGCAGGGAGAACGCTGGTAGACGCAAAGTTTGCCGACGAGGGGAATGTAGAACACCAGCCAAACGGGCTCATGAGGGCGCTTGACAACTGGATTTACAATGCCAAAGACAGCAAGCGTTTCAGAAAACGAGGCGATAAATGGATTGTAGAACAAACGCATTTCCGTGGACAATGGGGAATTACGCAAGATGATTATGGCCGTTTATATTACAACGACAATTCGACCAACCTGATTGGGGATTTCTTCTCACCCGGATTTGGTTCGGGCAACAAGAATTTAAGGGGTGTAGCAGGATATAATGAGCGTTCAGTGGCTGATAACCGGGTTTATCCGATCAGACCTACCACAGGTATCAACAGAGGCTATGTACCCGGAATGCTGGACGATAGTCTGAGGCTTAAAGAATTTACGGCAGCCTGCGGGCCGGTGATTTACAGGGGGGACCTGTTTGGTGATGCCTACAAATGGAATGCTTTTGTAGCGGAACCGACCGGTAACCTGATCAAAAGGGATATCCTGACGCAAGATGGTTTTAAAATAAAAGGCAAGCAGGCTTATCAAAACAGGGAATTTCTTGCTAGTATAGATGAACGTTTCAGGCCTGTAAGCTTATATAATGGCCCGGACGGAGCTTTGTATGTGGTCGACATGTATCGGGGCATCATACAGCATAAAACCTATGTGACACCTTATTTAAGAAATGAATTTGCGAAAAGAAACCTTTCTGAACCTTTAGGTTGCGGCAGGATCTATAAGATCGTTCCTAAAAACAAGAAAACTAATCTTATTACCATTCCTAATGATCCTCAGCAGCAGGTGGCCTTGCTGGGCAATGCAAATGGTTTTGTAAGAGACCTGACACAACAGGTTATGGTGGATCAGAAGAATGGAAATGCCATACCTTATTTAAAAGCAGCCTTAAAAAACCACAATAACCCATTCCAGGTGATCCATGTGATGTGGACTTTAGAAGGTGTTAATGCATTGCAGACCAATGAAGTACTCGCCTTATTGAAAGATGCCAACTGGATTGTCAGGGCGCAGGCGTTGAGCGTATTGCCGTCTGTGGTCAATACTTCCAGTTACCAGTTCTATGCCGAAGCATTGCAGCAGCTGATCGCAAATGATGACCAGCTTGCGGCTCCATATATTGCATATGCAGCCAATTACATCAAGCCCTTCAATGAAAAATTAAGTGATGCTTTGCTGGTGTCCCTGGTGAAAAAGTATCCTAATGATAATTTTGTGATCGATGCTGTGGTGAGCACTTTGCCATACAAGGAAGAGGTATTTAAACAGTCGATTGCAAAAGAGCTACCCGATAGTAATCTGCGGATCAACAAGCAATTGCAACGTGCGATTAATAACTTCAAAAGCACACAAAAGAACAGAGATCCGGAACTTATTGCAAAGTTATACCCGAAAGGGGCTGCGTTATTCCTTTCCAGTTGTCAGACCTGTCATGCATCAGATGGCAATGGCATCAAATCACTGGCGCCACCTTTGAATAAATCAGAATGGGTAAATGGAGATAAAAGCAAACTGATCTCTATTGTGATGTTCGGATTAACAGGGCCTATAAAAGTGAACGGACATGTGTATGAATCGCCAGAGATCTCTGCTGATATGCCTGGAATAGGGCATAGTGAGGAAATCTCTGACGAGGATATAGCCCAAGTGCTTAACTTTATCCGCAACTCATGGCAAAATGATGCCAGCAAGATAGACGTCAAAGAAGTTGGCGCCATTCGTACGAAGTACAAAGGCCGCGAAAAAGCATTTACAGAAGAAGAACTGAATAAATAAAGCGCTATTTGTTGGTGATTACCTGTCCGCTAAAAGCCCTTTCAGTGTCGGTAGCGTTCAGTAGACCTCTAGCAATCACCGTATAGATGCCGCCTTTTTTAAGATCTATATCTTTAAGCTCGGCTTTCACTGCACTTGTCGCTTTATCCTTGATCTCAAAAGTATATAATTTGGCATCCACCTCTAAGAAAGTCCCTGCAGATTTATAGGCCTTATCGGTGGCAATGGCAGCACCGTCTTTTACGCTTAAATTAAGCGCGCTGGCATCAGGAGAAAGGTTGATGAACCTGATAAGAGCTTTATCTGTGCCCGGGACTTTGATGTCATCAGTAATTTGCAGATAATCTAACTTGTCGGCCTTGTCTATGACGAACAAGGAGTAAATCTTATCCTTTTCAAGGACTATCTTTTTGGTAAGCAGACTTTCCGTATTACTTTCTGTGGTTAGTTTTGCATTGTATTCACCAGGATTTACCTGAAGATAGGGGATTGTACCTCCAAAAGGTAAAGCGCCGGTATTTGCCTTACTTTGATTCAGGTAAAAATTGAAAGTGCTTAAAGTCGGCGAAGTATTCGTTACACTCAAATAAGATGTATTTACAGTAGTAACAGGATCCTTTTTGCAGGAATCGAATATTAATACTACCATGAGCATTCCTAAAATAATGGCTATTGCCAATAGTGATTTTAACAGCGGTTTAGCGGGTGAGTTGGTCATATGTGTTTTGTTTCTATTGTGGTTAGTGATTTAAAAAGAAAAGGGGCTGGATCCGTAGACCCAACCCCCATATCTAATTTAACGCTCTCAATAAACTAAACGATCCGACTCTTTATATCGCTACACCTGTAGCTCAAAAAAAATCAATCTTTTTTTAATAGCATGTCTGCCAAAGGTTTATCACGGTCATATATGTCTTTTCTGAAATTCAGCAGGTTGTTTCTGTCTGTAAACGCGGTAAAGTAGGCGATAAAAACAGGAACTTTTTCCTTTAATGTGATGTACTTTTCTTTTCCTGAGTTCATGGCTTCCTTTATTTTCTCTTCATCCCATCCCTTTGCATTTCTCAGCAGGAAGTTTGCAAGTTTAGCAGGTTCACCCACCCGTATACAACCATGGCTGAACGCCCTGGATGATTCATTAAATAATGTTTTTGAAGGCGTGTCGTGCAGGTAAATGTTGTAGCTGTTCGGAAAAAGGAACTTAACCTGGCCGAGCGAATTTTTTGGGCCCGGCTTCTGTCTGATGACCGGCAAGCCTCCTTCACGTCCGGTAATCTCCATTTGGTGATCCCTGAGGTAGTTTGGATTACGTCGCATGTCTGGCAGTACTTCGTTTTTAACGATGCTCGGAGGGACATTCCAAAAAGGGCTGAAAACTACATATTTCATATCCCCTGCAAAAATTACAGTCTTGTGAACAGACTGGCCTACCACCACATTACAGCTCCATAAAAGGCTGTCGGCATGATATACATGTAGTTTGAATTCAGGGATGTTGACTGCGAGGTAATCTGTGTGAACCTCTACTGGCAGCCAGCGGCTTCGTTCCATATTTACGAGCAACTGTCTGATCCTGGTGTTCAGAGGTACATTTAATTCATTTAGCGTACCCTTTCCGATCGCGCCATCAGCTACCAGGCCATGCCTTTCCTGGAATTGCTTCATTGCTTGGAGTAGCTCATCGTCATAAAGAATGTTTGTAGTGTCACCTTTGAAATCCTCTAATTTGAACAATCGTGTTTTAATCTGTGGGATCACAGGAGAGGAATCTCCGGGTTTATAAGATTTCTGGTCTGCAATGATGGCTGGCCATTTCTCTTTTTCTTCCAGGGCCTTGTATTTCAATAGAAAGCCCTTTAACAATTCGTATTGTCTGTAGACCGGGGCGACGCCAATCCCTGCAAATTTTCCGGGAGTTTTTACCAGGCTGTCCAGGTATTCTTCGTAAGAAAACTTTTTCCTGGGCAAGAACCACTGTGTTTTTTTACTGATTGCGGCATCCATACCTTGCCATGCAAGTTTGGCAAAAACAAAATATTGAGCAGTAAGCATCAGCTCCAGGTTGAGGTCGGGCTTTTTAGCTGATTTCAGGTAAAGCATGGAATCCAGCTGAGTAATGTAGGGAATAGGTTTCGTAATGCCTTCTTCCGGAAGGTTTTTCACCCTATCGGCAAGGTTACCGGCCTGTTCTATCAATCCGCTTTTGCTGTACCAGGCGTAGGCAAAATTTCTTCCCGAGTAGAAT
Source organism: Pedobacter frigoris (assembly GCF_005116445.1). Classification (GTDB taxonomy): domain Bacteria; phylum Bacteroidota; class Bacteroidia; order Sphingobacteriales; family Sphingobacteriaceae; genus Pedobacter; species Pedobacter frigoris. The sequence continues at coordinate 106,879 of NZ_SWBQ01000003.1, read as the reverse complement.
TTGGCTATTGACCCCTTGTATTCAGTGAGTTGAGGGTACTGCTCCAGAAACGAAGCGATCTGTAGTGTGTCAAAAAACAGCTCCTGTTTATCGTTGAAACTTCCGGGAATAGTTTTGTTCCAGTCTTTTATAGAACGCTTTTTGATAGCCTCTTTGCTGATCTTCTGTTCCTTTTGATCTTTTTGACGGCAACTTTGGAGGCAAACGGTTGTCGATAGGAACAAGATCAGCAGGAGCAGGTGCGATAATTTCTTCATATAATGGGTCGATATACCGTAAATATGTGAATAAAGTGTGTATAAAGCACAAATAAGTGTGCAAAAACTTGTTAAAAACTTGTGTATAAGTTTAATGAAATAAAACTTGCTTTTTATTGTAAAGGTCTGTATATTAGATCTATCAATTAGCACGTACTTTGACAGTCTGAAAGAAATTCCAAAAAGAACACTTAGCTCACGGGCAGAAAGATTCTGGCAATTTCAGGAACAGCACATGACGCTTAATATTCGAAGGAGACAGAGAATATATAGATTGATCTAAACTTACCAGTCCGCTGCAAAGCAATTGGTTTGGCTGAGTCCAGCAGACATTACAGATCATATAAAAGGTTTTACGAAACAATTTATAAAGAGGTAATTTTATCGGGGTTTGAAGTTCTTAGGAACTAAAAAACACAACGGAGGGTTAAAGGCACAAAAGCAATTGATAGTTATTTGCAGCTAAGGCTGTAAATGATTGGAAACGGAGAACTTGAATCGAAAGAAGAAAAGTCTCCGTTTTCTTTTTTATATGCATTTTTGTATATGGTATTCATTTAAATTACGTTTGCAGATAATTTTCCTATCATCAGTCTTAATTATGTTACAAAGGGAAATATTAAATATTGCTTTTTGAGAATGAATGTGTTTATATTTAGGCCACACACAAATAAAACACATATGAAAAAACAATTATTTACTGCTGCGGCGGTATTGCTATCCGTTTGTGGATACGCTCAGACAAAAGGAACAAGTGCTTTAGGGTTAGGGGTAAATACTTCAACATCGAAGTATGTCACTGCCGAGAATGGCGTTATTTCTGAAAACACCAATAAAATTTCATCTTTTAACCTCAATTATGGCTTTTTTATAAAAGACAATACCAAGTTGAGTGTGGATTTTTCTTATGGGCAAAGTAAACAAGGCCTTGTCGAAAACGACAATTATAATGAGGCCAAAATTTATGGGATTGGTTTAAGTTACCAGCAATATTTTCCGTTAACAGGAAAATTCTATGCTTTTGCAGGCGGTAGGGGAAGTTATGGTAAATCAAAACAGGAGTATCTTAATAATGCGACCGATAGACCTGAAATCACTGGTGACGCCTTCGGACTTAATGCAATTGGAGGACTTTCCTGGTTTGTTTCGAGACATTGGGCTTTAGAGACCACATTACTATCAGCTGGTGCAAATTACACTAAACAATCTCAAACTGCAGTTTCAGGGTCTTCAGCTTCATATAAGAACACATCTTTTGATCTAAAAAGCGGTGGTCTATTTGATGAATTGGGATTTAAAGTTTATTTCATGTTCTAACACGACGTATAATACAAACAAAAAAGCACTCCAACAGGGGTGCTTTTTTGTTTGTATTGCTTATTTTTATATTATCATGAGCAAGTCCGTAAAGCAACCATTCCAGCAGCAGAAAATTTTCGTATTAGATACCTCCGTTATTTTATATGACCATAATGCTTTTCATAGTTTTCAGGAGCATGATGTTGCCATTCCTATTCAGGTATTGGAAGAACTGGACAACATGAAAAGCGGCAACGAGACCCGCAATGCCGAGGCCAGAAGTTTCATCAGATTGATGGATAAAGCTTCAGGAGAAAAAATCATGAACAAATGGATCCCACTTAATGGCAGTAAGAGTGGCAGGTTTAAGGTGGTGATGGATAGCCAAGCTGATCATTTGGATGCTGAGACTATTTTTGGTACAGGGAAGATGGATCATAGGATATTGAACGCAGCCTTGAGTCTGAAACAGGAATTTCCTCAAAAGAAAGTAGTTTTGGTATCAAAGGATATTTGTCTTCGACTGAAAGCCAAATCTCTAGACTTAAATGCAGAAGATTATGAAACAGGTAAGGTAAAAAACCTGGATGAGCTATATACCGGGAAAACCATTCTGAATAAAGTTCCCGAAGACCTATTTCTCGCATTAAAAACAGAGGGAAGCATTAGCGCCGCCGAGCTCAACTTGTCCAACAAATCAGGTAACCATTTTTGCATTCTGAAGAATAACCGCAAGACTACGACTGGCTGGTATGATTTTCAGTCGGAGCGTGTGGTTTCCGTAAAGCCAAAAAATATCTTTAGTATTTCCCCAAGAAACCATGAGCAATCCTTTGCGATACATGCTTTGTTAAATCCAGATGTAAAGCTGGTGACCATACAGGGCAAGGCGGGTACGGGGAAGACTCTGCTTGCCATTGCCAGTGCGTTGGAACAGCGCAAGGATTACCGGCAGATCTATGTTACGCGGCCTATTGTGGCATTGAGCAATAAGGATATTGGTTTTCTGCCCGGCGATATCAAATCTAAAATAGATCCCTATATGGCACCGATATGGGATAACCTGAGGTTCATCAAAGAGCAATACAATGATGATCCAAAGATGCAGGCCAGGATAGATGATTTTGTGAAAACGGAGAAGATTGTGATCGCCCCGCTTGCTTACATCAGGGGAAGGACGCTGACTAAGATTTTCTTTATTGTCGATGAGGCGCAAAACCTGACCCCACATGAGGTCAAAACCATTATCTCAAGAGCAGGTGAGGACACTAAGATTGTATTTACGGGCGATATTTATCAGATAGATACACCTTATCTAGACGCGGAAAGCAACGGATTGTCTTATTTGATAGAGAATGCTAAAAACCATTCTTTATACGCGCATATCACTTTGGATAAGGGCGAGCGGAGCGAACTGGCCAATCTGGCTAATGATCTGTTGTGATCTTTTTGGATGTAGATTCAAAGTAATGTTTTTGCGCACTTTCTAATCGAAAAAATTCAGAAAGTCAATAAAATCATCATAGCCGGTTTTTCTTTACTTTTGTTGGAAAGCTTATTATCCTTATGAAAAAACTACTCTACTTTATCCCGGTTTTAATGATCTTATCCTGCAAACAGAAAACCCAGTCTGAAGATGGGCAAAACAACGACCCTCATTCATTCTCAAATCCTTCCGAAGCTATAGTAAGGCATCTGGATCTGGACATTAAAGTAGATTTTGAAAACCAGCAAATTGCTGGTAAGGCGGTATGGACAATAGAGAATAAGACCGGCGCTGACGAGATTGTTTTTGATAACAGTGGGTTGGATATAGAGAAGGTTACACTTGGTAAGGAAGAGAAAGAAACGACCTATAAGACTGGACCGGAAAAGAGATACCTGGGCACTTCACTACAGGTTGCCATCACTCCCGAAACCAAACAGGTAAATATTTATTATAAAACCGGTAAGGAAGCCAGTGCTTTACAATGGCTGAATCCTCAGCAAACGGCTGGCAAAAAACACCCTTACTTATTTACTCAATCGCAAAGTATCGCTGCCAGAAGCTGGGTTCCTTGTCAGGATAGTCCAGGCATCAGGTTTACTTACAATGCGAAAGTATCTGTGCCTAAAGAGCTATTGGCGCTAATGAGTGCTGAAAATCCTGAGCTAAGGAATGAAACCGGTATATATGAATTTAAACAAGTTCATCCGATACCTTCGTATCTACTGGCGCTTGCTGTTGGTGATATTGCATTTAAAGCTGTTGATGGTCGTACTGGAATTTATGCAGAACCTTCGGTACTGGATAAGGCGGTATATGAGTTTGCAGATATGGGCAAAATGGTGCATGCTGCTGAAAAGCTATATGGCCCTTACAGATGGGGCAGGTATGATTTGCTGGTGCTTCCTCCGAGTTTTCCGTTTGGCGGAATGGAAAATCCCAACCTGACTTTCATTACACCTACAGTGCTGGCGGGCGACAGGTCGTTGGTGAGCATTATCTGTCATGAACTGGCACATAGCTGGAGTGGAAACCTGGTAACCAACCGTACATGGAATGATTTCTGGCTGAATGAAGGTTTTACCAACTATTTTGAACGCCGGATTGACGAAGAGATTTTCGGTAAGAATGAAGCTGCTATGCAGGAGGTATTTGCAAAACAAGCATTGGAAGCTGCGGTAGAGGATATGGGTGCTGATCATAAGGATACGCATCTGAAAACAAATTATACGGATCGCAGTCCTGATGAGGGAACGAATGATATTGCTTATGAAAAGGGATATTTCTTCTTACGCACCATAGAAGAGGCAGTAGGACGAACAAAATTTGATGCTTTTTTGAGAAACTATTTTGATAGCCATGCTTTTCATTCATTATCTACAGAAGAGTTTTTGGCAGATCTGGATAACAACCTGATCAAAGGCAATGCTGAACTGGAAAAGAAAATAAGAATAAAAGATTGGGTATATGGCCCTGGTATTCCTTCAAATGTGGTCGCAGTAGGTTCGGAGCGATTTAAAGTGATAGACGGACTGATTGCCGACTGGAAAAAGACAGGTTCTGTAAAGGGGCTAAGTAAAGAGATTGCATCCAGCAATGAGAAGAAGTATTTCATCAGTCAGCTACCCGCTGACCTGACTGCTGCTAAAATGGCTGATTTAGATAAGGAGTTTAATTTTACAGGATCTGAAAATACGGATATTCAGCGGAGCTGGTATACGCTCGCTATAAAGCATCAATATACTGATGCAGATGCAAGAATTAAGGCTTATTTGCTGGAAAATGGACGCATGTGGCATATTATTCCTTTATATAAGGAAATGCTCACTACACCGGAGGGTGCTAAAAGAGCCAGGGCAATCTATAAGGAGGCAAGGCCTAATTATCATCCTTTGACTTATCAGACTATAGATGAGCTGTTAAACTGAAAAAATATTTCAGATTTATTGTAGCGTTTTGAAGTGTTGGTACGTCTGATTGACATAGACTTACCAACAATTTAACGTGATGATGAACTCAACCGACTCCAAGTTTTTAGTGATTGACAGTGATGATATGACGCAGGTAGAAAACCTTGCGGTGATGTTTCCTAAGCTTACCAAGCTGATTCAAAGTAATGAAAATAAGAATTTTGTCATTAACTTTAAAGATGGAGAACGCTCACTGATTGTAATGGTTGTGTCAAAAAACAAAATCCCTATAGCAAGTTAATTACGGAATACTCATGAAAAAGATATTTATTTTATTGATGCTTGGTCTTGCCGCGGTAGGATGCAGCAGTACTAAACAAGCCAGTAGTAGTGCAAACCTGGTAGAACTGAGCGGTAAACTTGAAGAAATGGGAATGACTACATTTCAGTATGGAACTCATAAGCTAGTATCTGGAGAGAAGACTTATGCCTTAAAAAGTAAGCTGGACCTGAATAAATACCTCAACAAAAACGTAAAGATCAAAGGGGCAAAGGTGGCTGGATATCCCGTTGAAAACGGTCCTGAATTTATTGATGTGACTGCTGTTGCAGAGTAAAATTAAGAGCGGGATTGATTTTTTAAGCTATCTTTGCGAAAAAAATAAACATGCTTGAAATCGTATACCAGGACGATCATTTGATTGCAATTAATAAACCTCATGGTTTACTGGTTCACCGTTCATCTATCGCCAATGATGCCAAAGAATTTGCATTGCAGCTTTTGAGAGATCAGGTAAACAGGCATGTGAGTCCGGTTCACCGTTTGGATCGAAAAACCGGTGGTTTATTGCTTTTTGCTTTTGAAAAGGATGTGGAAATAGCCATGCATCAGCAATTTCAAAATGGCGAGGTGGTAAAAAAATACCTGGCTATCCTGAGGGGATATGCGCCGGATAGTTTAGAGATAGATTATCCGCTGGCTAAAGAAAATGGTACAATTCAAGATGCTTTTACTGCTTTTGTGACGCTAAAGCGTGCTGAGATAGACGTCGCGTTTGGTAAGCACCCGACTTCAAGATATTCACTGGTGGAAGCAACACCTACAACAGGTCGGATGCATCAGCTGAGAAAGCATTTTGCGCATATTTTTTATCCGATTATAGGCGACCGAAAACATGGATGCAATAAGCAAAATAAGTTTTTTAAAGAACAATGGGAGATGACCACTATGTTGCTTCATGCTTCAGAATTGCGGTTTAAACATCCTGTAACTGGTGAAAACATCCATTTGAAAGCTGAAGTGCAGGACGAGTTCAGGCGCGTAAAACAACTAATGGGCTGGGATGATTGAGGTAACCTGTGCGATAATTACGAACGAAGAAGGGCATGTGCTGGTGACACAGCGGAGTGCTGATATGAAGCTGCCTTTGAAGTTTGAATTTCCTGGTGGAAAAATAGAAACAGGTGAGTCTGCTGAACAATGCTTGCTGCGGGAGGTAAAAGAGGAGTTGAACCTGGAAATAGAAATTGTGTCATCCTTATCTCCAGTGATTTATCATTATTCCGAATTTTCTATCCGTTTAATTCCTTTTGTTTGTTATATCAAGTCTGGTAATCTGATACTGAGGGAACATGCATCCTCCAGCTGGCGAAGTATAGATCAGTCTTTACTGGATTTGGATTGGGCGGCTGCAGATATTCCTATAGTCCGGGAGTTTTTGAGTACCAGGAATTGAAAACTTCTGCGGTGATAACCTAATATGCCATTTGTTCGCACTGAAATCCCTTTTCTTTTAAAACGTGGTTTACCACATCAGCGCAAGGTACTGAGGTAAATATTCTAAGGATGCGTTCTTCGAAGGCAAATAACCAGTTTTTCTCTCCAAATAGAAGATTAAACAAAGGAGCAATATTGATCAGGTCTTTATTGCCCTCTACGGAAGTTTTAAAAATAACCATATTCATCGCTTTACTTTTTTAGTTGTTATAGAAATCTGTAGTATTAATTTTTACTAAAGTTGCCTGATTTTAGTAAGCATTTCTATAGCATAAAGGCTGCTTTAAGTAAAAGAGCGGTGAATGGCGAAAAACAATCGGTAAAAAAATCAGCAGTGTATCGCCTCTTTAAATTGATGGTTTTGCTTTATAAAAAAACTGCAGATAAACTAAAGCTACGAGGGTAATGCCTGTACAGTAATAAAAGGTCACGGGTATCATCAATATATCATCAATGAATAACCATCCGGCAAGTAAGGCCCCTAAACCAATTCCCGCTTCTAACGCAATGTACATGGTTGCCATAGCTTTTCCTCTTTGTTTAGGCTCGCTGAGATCGACTGTCCATGCTGTAGCTGTAGGTGATAACATTCCGGTCGCCACGCCATAAAGAGCTGATGCAAGCATGAGCATTAAAGAAGAACTTGCAAGTGCAATTGCAGCCATCGAAATAGCCAGCAGGAAGAGGGAGATTTTTAGGATCAGCGGTCTTCCGTAATTGTCTGATGCTTTTCCTGCTACAAATCGGATGAGTAGTGAGGTGAGCGTAAAAACCATAAAGAATAAGCCTTTGTTGCTGGTGCCAAGATGTGCACTCCAATCTGATATCACAGTAAGGATGGCCCCATAGCTAATGTAGCTCAGAAAAATAATGATGACAGCTGGCATTACTCTCCATTCTATGATGTCTTTTCTATTGATCTTTAAATGAGTGGGATGGAACTTTTGTTTATCTGGCAGGGTCTCTTTCATATTGGCCAGGATGACGATTGATAACAATGCGAAGATGGAAGAACAGTAAAAAAGTATATTTATGGAATAGTGATCGGTAATGGTACTCCCGATGGCTGGACCTATAGCAAGTCCGGTACTAAAACAAACCCCATGAACACCCATAGCTTCTCCCCATTTTCCGGCAGGAACAAGATCGGCCACATAAGCCGCTGTGGCCGTAGGTTTAAAGCCTGTAGAGAACCCATGGATCAACCTAAGGAAAAGAAAGCCTGCAACTGTAGTCAGTAGAGGATAAAGAAATCCGCAAAGAAAACATACGATAGAACCAACTGCCATTACAGGTATGCGACCTATAGTATCTGTAAGTTTCCCGCTGAAGGGTCTTGAAATACCTGCGGTAAGTGTGAAAAGTGCGATGATCAGCCCTTTGTATTCTGCACCTCCCATTTTGCTCAAATAGGCAGGCAGTTCGGGAATTAGCATGTTGAAACTTGCCGAAAAGAGGAATGAACTTAGACAGACTAGCCCGAATTGTAAGGTGTAAATGGTATCAGCAGGTTTTAACATGAACTGGGAGGTATTGCAAATGATGTTGCAAATATAACCAAAACAATAGAGCTGCTTGTTAGACAGAAGTCATATGAGGTTACAGATGTTGATTTTATAAAATAAAATCAGGTCGCTTTTTTAGAGCCTATTAGTATCACGACACCAGCGACAAGAATGATACCACCTACATATGGAGGCCAGTTTACGCTTTTTTCTTTATCTGCCGAGATCTGGATAGGACCGGCATCAACTACTTTTTCTTTTTTGGTATAAGTAAAGCCTGTCCAGACAAGCATTAAGATGCCAAGGACAATCATAACCAATGCGATGCTTCTGTTCATAATGTTGTGATTTAGGTTCGGTTAAATAACAACGCTTGGATATGAATGTTTTGAAATAAAAAAAGCATCCTTTTGAGGGGATGCTTATTAATTTATAAAATGAGTTTAATTAACTGATCTTAACATTAATTGCGTTTAAGCCTTTTTTACCTTGCTCAACGTCATAGCTTACTGAATCATTCTCACGAATGCTATCGATTAAGCCTGAAGTGTGTACAAAAATTTCAGCATCACCATTAGCTGGGATGATAAATCCAAAACCTTTTGTCTCATTGAAAAACTTTACTGTTCCTTGTTGCATTATATTGTAAATTAAATTATATACAAATGTACAATTAATTTATTGAAAATCAGTAATATATTTATTTTGCTTATTAGTATTAGGTTTGTAAACCTTTATTACACCTGTATAAAACCCAATTTATGAATCATTTGCTGGATCTTTTATTTACTTTTTTACATCTGATTATCATCGGATTTAATCTTTTTGCATGGATATGGAGACCTACAAGGAGATTGCATCTGATAGTTGCGGGGATAACATTGGGGTGTTGGTTTATACTAGGTATTTGGTTTGGGATAGGGTATTGTCCCATCACGGACTGGCAGTGGACAATTAAAGAAAGCCTTGGAGAAACCAATCTTCCGAATTCATTTGTAAAATATTACGCAGATAAAATCAGCGGCCTGGACATTTCTTCTGATGTTATTGATGCAATAACCGTAATCAGTTTTTTGTCTGCTATATCTTTGTCAGTATACTTGAACTTTTTTAACAGGAAACAGAAACAATGAAGGTATTTGCAGAAACAGATCGTATTATATTGAGGGAAATTGTAATGGAAGATGCTCCTGCAATGTTTGAAATGGACTCAGATCCTGAAGTACATAGGTATTTGGGTAAGAATCCGGTCAAGACCATCACACAAGTTGAAGATTATATCAGTTTCATAAGAAAGCAATATATCGACTACGGAATAGGGAGGTGGGCAATAGTTGATAAGGCTACAAGCGAATTTGTAGGTTGGGGAGGTTTAAAATACCGAACGGATACAGTGATAGGTCATACAGGTTTCTACGAGGTTGGGTACCGGTTGCTGCGTAAATTCTGGGGAAGGGGTTATGCTACGGAGTCAGCCAGGGCTTCTGTGAAATATGCATTTGAAGAATTGAACCTCGATGCGGTTTACGCGATGGCTAGTGTAGAAAATGCGGCTTCCAGAAATGCACTCTTAAAGACTGGACTTAAAATTACAGCACAATTGGATCACGAGGGGATTCCTTGCGATTGGTTTGAAATCACAAAGGGAGATTGGAATAAACAAAACAGTATCAGGCAGGCATTATCAGGAGATGCTCCAAAAATTGCCCAACTCATTATCGCGGCTATGGATGATCTTGCTTTACAATTTTCCGGAGCTGCAGAACCGCTTGGCGCAATCCCTTTGTTTCAGCATTTCGCCGGACTTAGAGGAAATCAGTATAGCTATGAGCATGTGTTGGTCTATCAGGATAAAGACGGTGTATGCGGGATGATCTGTGGTTATGATGGAGCCGATCTTGAATCGTTGCGCAAACCATTTCTGGATTACATCCGAACGGAATCAGGAATAGTTCTGGATCCTGAATCTGAAACCCAGAAAGGAGAGTATTATATAGACAGTCTGAGTGTGGCACCTGACCAACAAGGAAAAGGGATTGCAAAAAAACTTATTCATGCATTGATTGGAAAAGCGCGATCACTGGGGCATACAAATGTAGGTCTTCTGGTGAATGCACATAACCCTAAGGCTAAAAAATTGTATTTAAACCTGGGATTTGTGGTTGTAAATGAAAGGAAGTTTATGGGGGGCGACTATTTTCATATGCAATACAGATTGTAATACAATCTTAATTTGCTAAAAGAAAACCAATTGTCTGTAATTTTTGTTAAATTGACATAGCTCATTATAAGCTACTTAACCTAAAAACCAAATTTTATGGAAAATCAGGAAATCAGATCAATGCTTGAAGTTATTGATCAACAGGTAAGTTCATCTATTTTAGGAGGAATGGAGGAACAGTATGAGGAACTGGAAGCAATGGGGTATGTAATGATCAACAGACATTCTATCCAGCATTGGGCAGCGATAACACCCAAAGGACAAGAGTTTTTAAGCCAGCACGACTAACTGACTTAATTACTTAACCTGGTTTTCAAGGTAGGTATTCAGTATATTCTTTAGATAGACTTCTGGTTTAGGCATGGTGACTACAGTTCCAGGCTCTTTGTCTTGAGATTGTTTAATGTAATTTGCTTTTATTTTGCCCCAGTCTTTTGAATATAACTGAATAAAAGTATCTACAAATTGTTTGTCGGTATAATCCTTTGGAAGCTTACTTAATACAACTGCTATTTTCTCTTCTTTTTTATGTAATACTGCCATGGTGATAATTCTTGTGTCGACAAAGTTACAACAAATTTCATCCTTATAAAGGTTGTAAAAGTAAATCCCTGATTTATTTCTTTAATTTGTAGTGAAGGTACTAAGCTTTTCAACTGATTATGAAATACATATGTTTGTTTTTTTTAGGCATTATTGCAACATCTTTATATGGTCAGCAGACGCAGAAACCTGTATTACACGGTCGCAACTGGATGGCCATTACAGGTAAACCACTTGCTGCAACGGCGGGTGCAATTACTTTTCAAAAAGGAGGCAATGCAGTGGACGCTGCATGTGCCATGCTGGCGGCCACTTGCACCATGTGGGACACATTGAGCTGGGGAGGAGAGACCCAGGTGCTGATCTACAATCCTAAAACAAAGAAAGTGATTGCGATCAATGCCATGGGATTTGCGCCTACAGGTGCCACAGCCGATTTCTTTAAAAGCAAGGGCTACAATTTTCCACCTGAATATGGGCCTTTGGCTGCAACTACCCCAGGGACTCCCGGAGGATTGATTTATATGCTGGCAAATTATGGAACTATGAGTCTGGAAGAGGTGCTCGCACCGGCAATTCAAATGGCGGGAGGTTATCCTATAGAAGCCCAGGCAGCCAATTATATTGAGCGTCAGAAAGCACTGATCAAAGAATGGCCATATAGTAAAAAGGTATTTTTGACTCATTCGGGAGAGAAGCGGGAAGCTCCTGAACCAGGAGAAATTTTCGTGCAGAACGATCTCTTGAAGACACTAAATAAAATGGTTGAGGCTGAAAGAAATGCATTAAAGAAAGGCAAAAGCCGGAAAGATGCATTGATGGCTGCTTATGACCGTTTCTATAAAGGAGATATAGCAGAGGAGTTTGTGAGGGGATGTCAGGAGCAGGGTGGATTGATCACTATGCAGGATTTGGCAAAATGGAAACCCATTGAGGAGGCTCCTCTGAAGGTGAATTACAAAGGAATCGATGTCTATAAGCTTCAGCAATGGACTCAGGGCCCGGTTATGCTCCAGGCATTGAATATATTGGAGAATTTTGACCTGAAAAGCATGGGTTTCAATAGTCCTAAATATATGCATACCATTTATCAGGCCATGAACCTGGCGTTTGCAGATCGTGATTTCTATTACGGTGATCCCTATAAAAAGCCGGAAGAACCTATTAAGGGACTTTTGAGTAAGGAGTATGCGAAACAAAGGGCTTCATTGATCAGGTATGATAAAAATGATGCAACTATAGGTCCGGGCAATCCTTACCCATTTCAGGGACTTTCTAATCCGTATATAAATTTGCTTAAGAACAGGGGGTATGAGATGGATACCACAAAACGTAATTTTGCGCCTAAGCATGATATGGGTAATCATTCCATCAGCGAGGCATATCAGGACAGGTTGTGGCGCGGTACTACATCTGTAGAGGCAGCTGATAAAGAAGGTTGGGTAGTTTCTATTACTCCAAGCGGAGGGTGGCTGCCGGCCTGCATTGCCGGAAATACGGGAATTGGCATGAGTCAGAGGATGCAGAGTTTTGTACTGGATTCTGTAATTAATCCTTTTAATGTTGTAGAACCTGGTAAAAGACCCAGGGTTACGCTTTCTCCTTCATTAGCGTTGAAAGATGGAAAGCCTTTTCTTTCTTCTGCTGTTCAGGGTGGAGATACTCAGGATCAGAATCTCCTGCAGTTCTTCCTGAATATTGTTGAATTCGGCATGAATGTACAGCAGGCATCTGAGGCACCTAATATCAATTCAAATCAGTTGTGGCTGTCACTGGGCGGTACTAAAACATCCGACAGGGAACCTAAGCCCGGTCAGCTTTTACTAAACAGTAATACTCCGGAAGCTGTGCGTACGGAAATGAAAAAGATGGGGTATATACTCAGTTTTGCTGAACGTACAAGTGGGCCTATCAATGCAATTTATTTCGACTGGAAACACGGAGGCCTCTGGGGCGGTTCAAGTAATCACGGAGAGGATTATGGAATTGGCTGGTAATAGAAATGTTAAATTTTATTAGCTTAGTATCTATGAAGACCATCTATTCGGCTTTATGCCTGCTACTTACTACAATTGCATGTTTCGCTCAGCCGCAACAAAAGCCAGCTCCGAAAGTGAAAGCCGCCAACAGGGTTATTATCGCGTACGTGACTGCACGTGGAAATTTAATGCCGGATCCGGAATACGTGACACACATCAACTATGCTTTCGGACATGTATCCAAAACTTTCGATGGGGTAGTTGTTGAGAATGAGGCAAGATTAAAGGAAATCACAGGATTGAAGTTGAAATATCCTAAACTTAAGGTCCTGCTTTCTATAGGTGGATGGAAAAGTGGCAGGTTTAGTGAGATGGCAGCATCTGCTGAAAACAGGGCTAAGTTTGTAGCTGATTGTGGGCGTTTGGTTAAGGAATTCAATCTGGATGGAATTGATATCGATTGGGAATATCCAACGAGTTCGGAGGCAGGAATATCATCCTCTCCTGAGGATACAAGAAACTATACGGTATTGATGTCTGAGATTAGGAAGACAATAGGTAAAAAGAAATTGCTGACACTAGCTTCTGTTTCGGATGCAAAATATATAGATTTCAAAGCAATTGTGCCTATTGTTGATTTTGTTAATGTAATGACTTATGATATGGGGCTACCTCCTTATCATCATGCAGGACTTTACCGATCGGAACATACTAAGACGATCAGTGTTGACGAAGGCGTTACGGCTCATTTAAATGCTGGGATTCCTGCCAGTAAACTGGTTCTTGGGATGCCCTTTTACGGACACGGAAAAGATCCTATCGCCTGGTATATTGACTATAAGAATATTGTGAAACTGGAAGGGTATACCAGACAGTGGGATGATAAGGCCAAAGCACCTTATTTAATAAATGCGCAAGGTGATTTTCTGTGTTCTTATGAAGATACAGAGTCTATCGGCATAAAATGTCAGTATTTATTAGGCAAGGGGCTATTGGGCGCGATGTACTGGGATTATGCAGCAGATACGCCAGATGGCGTGTTGAGGAAAGCGGTTCATAAAGGCGTTTATGAAAAGTGAATTGTAGACCAGGGTAGCTGCTATATCAGGCTTTCCTAAAATATGCATGAAAGTACTGGTTGCCATACAGGCCATTTATTTTCTCGGGCTTATCTTTTAGAAATTCATCACATGCCAATTTCACGCCCGGATTAATATCTATTCCTATACCGTTCATCTCAGGATCATAATAGTCCATTAATATACATACAGAGCCCTTTGTCATCCTTGGATAGATGCTGTTCAGACAGTACAGTACAATGTCTTTGTGTTGCATTTTATCGCCACCAAAACCACAGTCTATATGAGCGAAGGCGATTTGTTCAGGTAGCTGTCCCGGAATCGTATCCTGAAAATATCCTTTATGGAGAACAGGCAAATCAAGCTGCGCTTTTTTAAAGTTATCGATCAGAAAAGCCTGGATGTCACCTTTTTCCTTAAACTTTACTTCAAAACTATCATACAGGTGTAGGGTTTTGTCAGATTGGTGCAGTTGGATTGCCTTTTGAAATAACATGGCGCATTGTCCGGTAAAGCATCCGAGCTCTATTACGTCACCCTGAATTTCACTATTAAGGACGCTGCCCAATAAATGAAAATAATTGATTCTTTGTTCGACTGTATTCATGTCTGCAGAAGTATCAATTGGGGCGATATTGTAACCCAGTTTTAAAAATCTGAGGCCTTTGTTGACAAATCTTAAAAATGAGGAGGAAGCTTTTATGTTTCCGTAAGGTGGCTTTGTTAAAAAGTAATTATCCATAGTGTAGCGTTACCGGTTTTCAAGAATTTGAAATCAAATCAGTTTTACAATATATGTTAAAAAGACATATTGCTGAAATAATACTCACTAATCCTTTCAGTTGTATCTTTTAGTTTATTAATTATTCTGCGGACTCAATTTTTTTAGTTCATAATTAGGATTGGACATCCATTTTTTTAGGTAACGACACAAATATTGTGGTATTTTGCAGCACTGAAATCAAACAATGTTTAAACTGATTTTTAACACCTATAAAACATCATTTAGTGGTTTGGGTAGAGAAACCTGGCTGCTGAGCATAGTAATGATGTTCAATAGGTGTGGGAGTATGGCGGTGCCTTTTATGGCGTTATATGTGACTCAAAGCCTGCACCGATCAGAAGTAGATGCGGGTCTGATCATTACATTGTTTGGTATTGGTTCAATTTTAGGTTCAGCAACAGGTGGGAAGCTTACAGATATCATCGGTTTCAGGCCAGTACAGATATGGTCTTCTATTATTAGCGGAATATTATTTATTCTCTTTTCTACTATAAGCCACTTTTCTACACTTTGTGTTTTAACTATAGTCATTAGCTTTTTCTCAGATGCATTCAGGCCGGCAAACTTTACTGCAGTTGCCAATTATGCAAAAGAGGGGACTACGACGCGTTCTTATTCGCTGAACAGGTTGGCTACAAATATTGGCTGGTCTGTGGGAATTAGCATTGCGGGATTAATTGCCTCAATAAATTATAAGCTGCTATTTATTGTTGAAGGGGGCATGAGTATACTTGTCGGACTTTCGATCTTTTTCTTACTGCCCAGGGTAAAGGGCTTTATTAAACAGGCAAAGGAGAACAGGAATCAAATGATGATTGCCAAACCATGGCAAGATCTGTTTTATGTTAAATTTATACTGCTTACCACAGTTTTTATTACTTGTGCATTTTTGATGTTCAGGGTTGTACCGGTATTCTATAAAGAGCAATGGCACATCAATGAGTTCGCTATCGGAATCATTATGGGATTAAATGGAGCCGTGATAGCACTTTTCGAAATGGTGATGATCAATAAAATAGAAAAAAAACGACCGCCGATGTTTTTCATCATTATTGGTGCTTTTTTCTTTGCAGTTTCCTATTTGCTGTTGAGTGTTCCTTTGCTGCTTCACCTGGCAGTAGCCATAATTGCCATGGTTGTTTTTACAATAGGTGAAATGCTTGTACTGCCCTTTATCAATACGGTGGTTATCAGCAGGAGTAATGAGTATAACCGAGGACTTTATGCGGCCGGCTATACTTTAAGCTGGTCAGTCGCGCAGGTTGTAGGTCCTCTTACTGGCTTCTATGTTGCGAAACAACTGGGCTACAATTGGCTTTGGGCA
Source organism: Pedobacter frigoris (assembly GCF_005116445.1). GTDB lineage: Bacteria > Bacteroidota > Bacteroidia > Sphingobacteriales > Sphingobacteriaceae > Pedobacter > Pedobacter frigoris. Next base: position 90,715 of record NZ_SWBQ01000003.1, on the reverse strand, counting down.
GGAATTGCAGCCCTGTTGTTGCTATGTGCTTATGGATTTAGTTTATTGACTAAAAATATGAAATCTTAATATTTTTAATCTTTACGGTTCAGTACATCCGTGATTTTATTCGCATTTTCCATCAATTCAGACAGATAATCCCAGTTTTCTTTTTCAATACATGCTTTGAATTTTCTAAGTTGAGTGATGTGTTCGTTCAGGACATCGAGTACGTTTTCTTTATTTTGCTGAAAAATAGGCATCCACATAGCCGGACTACTTTTTGCGAGCCTTACCGTGCTTTCAAAACCAGCACTGGCAAGTTCAAAGATTGTGTTCTCTTCCCTTTCTTTTTCAAGTACCGTGTTTGCCAGGGCAAAAGAGGTAATGTGGGAAATGTGACTTACATAGGCAACGTGTACATCATGGTCTTTTCCTTCCATATATACATTGTACATGCCGAGTAATGTATATAGCTTTTCTACAGTTTCGAGTGCATCTTTATCACTTTCACTTGCGTTACAGATGACGTTTGCACGACCATCGAATGCATCTTCTGTTGCAGCTTCAGGTCCGCTGAATTCAGTACCCCACATCGGGTGGGAGGCTATATATCTGCCCCGTTTGGCATGTCCTTTCACAGCTGCCAAGAGCGACATTTTAGTCGAACCTGTATCCAGCACAATCTGGTTGTTTATTTGATCCAATACCTGTGGTAATAGTACCGTGCATGCACTAACCGGGGCACTTAATATAATCAGATCGCTATTTGCTATTGCTCCGCTCAGATCAGTTATTTCATCAACAATTCCAAGTTCCAGTGCTTTCTTTGTATGTGCCTCCTGATTGTCTACACCAAATACTTTCGAGGCAAAGCCTTTTTGCTTTAATACCAAAGCCATGGAACCTCCAATAAGCCCGAGGCCGACTACCGCTATCTTCATTGTTCAATTTAATTATTATACGCTGTATTTTATTTATTACTGATGCGTGCTATCGCTTGTTCAAATCTGGAAATATCGCCGCAAAGACTGATCCTGATGTAACGGTTGCCCTGACTGCCAAATATTCCGCCGGAAGTGAGAAATACATTTGACCCATAAAGAATTTCATCACTTAAGGCATAACCATCTTTATAATCATCAGGAATCTTGGCCCATACAAACATACCGACCTGGTTCAACGAATAACGACATTTAAGCATATCAAGGATTTGATAAACCTTGGTTCGCCTCTCTGCATAAATGGCGTTTATGTGATTGTACCAGTCGGCACCCAGTCCTAAAGCTTTTGCAGCAGCAAGTTGCAGCGGCATAAACATACCACTGTCCATATTACTTTTAAATCTAAGTACTTCTTCAATGCGTTCTTTTGCACCGCAAAGCATGCCGATCCGCCATCCCGCCATATTATGTGATTTGCTTAGGGAATTCAATTCAAGTACTACTTCTTTTGCACCAGGTAGTTGCAGTAGGCTCACAGGATGATCATTCAATATGAAACTATATGGATTATCATGCACAAGAAGGATATGATGCTCTTTTGCAAAGTTGATCAGATTTTCAAAGAATCCAGTTTCAATTTGCTGACCAGTAGGCATATGAGGGTAATTCACAAACATGAGTTTCACTTTGCTCAGATCCTGGGCGGATAGCACTTCCAGGTCAGGATGCCAGTTTTTCTCTTCTGTTAAATCGTAACTTATTGCTGTTCCGCCTGCCAGTTTAACAGCACTTCCATAAGTCGGATAGCCTGGATTTGGGATGAGGGCCTCATCACCCTCATTCAGGTAGGTCATGCAGATGTGCATAATGCCTTCTTTCGAACCAAGCAATGGCAATATTTCCGTATCCGGATTAAGGCTTACATGGTACCATTGCTGATACCAATCTGCAAAAGCCAGTCGCAATGCTGGTATGCCTTTATAGCCCTGGTAACCGTGTACACCGGATTTTGCTGCTTCTTCCTGCAATGTTTTAATTACTTCAGGATGTGGCGGCAAATCCGGACTGCCAATACCCAGGTTTATAATGTTCTTACCTTCTTTATTCAGGGAATCAATTTCCCTTAGTTTTTGGGAGAAATAGTATTCACTAATGCCCTCCAATCTTTTTGCAATCATGCTTGAAATTTGTTTATCGAAGCCTGATCAAAGACAGTGCATATGCCTGCTTTTGACTAAGCCTGTCAGTTTCAGTACTCCGGTATGAAATTCGTAATTAACCCAGAAATAAGTTTCTAAATTTATAAAATATTGGATAACTAGATAAATTATTGTCAACTATTTTAGACTATTCGAACAATTAAGTTTTATCTTGGTGTCATAATCAAAATTCACACACAAAATGAACTTTAAAAAACAAACAACTATTTTATCTAAACATGTAAACCCCACTGCTAAAATCATATCAGGGTTGTGCCTGTTATTTTTATTGAGCAACTGTAAAAGTTTGAATTCAGGTGCTGGTTCATCTGATGCTAGAACTCCTGAGACTAAGCTTGGCTGGAAACTGGGTTCGCAGGCATATACCTTTAGACTTTATTCGTTTGCACAAGCCATAAGCAAGATCGATAGCTGTAATTTAAGATATGTAGAAGCATTCCCCGGCCAGAAAATTGGTGGAGGTATTGAAGGAACAATGACTCCTGATATGGATGTCGCCAAAAGAAAAGCTGTTTTGGAAATGCTGAAAGCTAAGAACGTAAAGGTTGTTGCTTTTGGTGTTACTGGAGCAAATAGTGAAGCTGGATGGAACAAGTTATTTGAATTCTGTAAATTCATGGGTATTCAGACCATCACTTCAGAACCTAACGAAAAAGATATTCCTTTGCTGTCTAAACTAGCCGACCAGTATCAGATCAATGTAGCTATTCACAATCATCCTGATCCGTCTCATTATTGGAATCCTGATGTGGTGCTGAATGCTATCAAAGGTCAAAGCAAGCGCATTGGAGCATGTGCTGATATAGGTCACTGGTCTCGTTCAGGACTTAATCCGGTTGAGTGTCTTAAAAAATTGGAAGGTCATGTTTTGCATTCGCATATGAAGGACCTCCATGTTAAAGGAAAAGGCGGACATGATGTGCATTGGGGAGAGGGTGTATGCGATATACCTGGTGTAATCGCTGAATTGAAAAGACAAAACTTCAAAGGAGCTATCTCTGCGGAATATGAATATAACTGGCAAACGAATAGTAAGGACGTAGCTCAAAGTGTCGTTAATTTCAGAAACTTTGTATCCAATAGCAAATAAAATATCAATAGTGTAAACAACAAAGCCCCGGAATTTCCGGGGCTTTGTTGTTTACAATGAAGAGCTACAACCACACCCTAACTAATTGACTTCCCAAAAGGCGTGAAGGCCAGGTTCATCAGCTTAAAATGCTGTCGGCCAAATGGAATACCGATAATGGTGATACAGAACAACAGACCAAAAAATAAATGGGTGAGGGCAATCCAGAAACCACCGAAAACCAGCCATATGATATTCATTATCGTAGAAAGACAGCCTGTATTAGAAGATGTATCAGAGATTTTCACTCCGAAAGGAGCTAGTCCTACTATTGCAAACTTGAAGCATTGAATTCCGAAAGGTATTCCAACAATGGTGAGACAGAGGATGATCCCTCCAAATATGTATTCAAAGAAAATGAATATTCCACCAAATATGATCCAGATGAGATTGCCTATAAAATTCATAATTGTTTTTCTTTTAGAGCACAAATAAAAGCATTAGTTACGCGAATAATTTCAAAGGTTGATTTACCAGTTTCGTCGCGTGAGATTGCCTTTCTGCCTTTTCAGTATTTCAGGCTGGTAAAAAGCACTCTAATTTTGAGCCATCAATTAATCATAAAAGAAACTTTAAATAAAAACAATAACCCTACTATGAAAACATTAAAAACATTAAAAACATTTTTAATCGTCGGAGCTCTCATCGTAACTGCTAAATTTGGATTTGCACAATCATCAGCTTTAAAAAACCCGGTAAATTTTAACCTTAAAAATGGCATCAATGTGATTGTGGCTGAAAATCAGTCTACCGAAAAAGTATTTGCCAATTTGAGTTTCGAAAATGAATATTCGGCAGATAAGGCAGCAGTACAAGAAGTGATGAATATGATGCTTAACCAACAATTGTCAGCTTTAGATACTGGTTTAAGTTACAGTAATAAAGGTGTGAACTTGGCTGTGGCTTCAAAAGATTTTGAAAATGTATTTGCTGTTCTGTCTGCTTATATTGCCGCACCTGAATTTACCGAAGTAGCGCTAAACAAGGCCAAGTCGGCTGTGACTGCACATCTTATTGCAAATGACAAATATTTCCCAGACAATGTAAACAAAATATCGGTAGCGAATTTAAGCCTGTCTGATGTAAAGGCTTATTATAGTGAGGTTGCCAATCCATCAACAACAGTTTTGACTATCGCAGGGAACATCACACCATCTGTAGCTAAATCTTATGCAAAGAAATCATTTGTAGATTTTAAAGCGATTGATAACCAATCGAAAAGCTACCTGGTTTCAAACTTGTAGAACGAGGCCATCAAAAATACAATAGAGGGTGTCTGAGATTAGTCTTGGGCACTTTTTTTATTTACCTGGTTCGTCCTGCTTTAGGATTTCATTGATGAGTTCGGTCACTTTAGCTGCATTCGCATATACCATAAAATGTCCTCCGCCTTTTATAATAACGTCAGGACTGGTATAACGGATCGGAATTGTCCTGTCTGCAGTACCGTGCAGTTGGGTCAAATTCATTGGCTTCTCCATATTTCTCCATTCTAAAATGGCTGTTATAGCCCATTTCATGAATCTAGGATCAGTTTCTCGGATCAACGTTTTTAACAGTGTCTTTTCTTCGGAAGTTTTCCCGCCAAGTAATCCCGCTGGTAAAAATTTTGATTGTTTGATGAGACCTGTTGTAAGTATGTTTTGCAATCTTAAATTACCTGCAAGTCTGAAATACCAGGGAAGCTGAAGATAGGTGGGGGCAGAGGAAATAAGGAAAGTATGAAGAGGATTTAATTTCCTGGTAATTTCTGTGGCAATCATGCCACCTAGTGAAAGACCGATCAAATAAAAAGGTTGGGTACGATCGATGCTGTTACCAAGTCTCACTGCGTAATCAGCTAAAGATTCCTTCTCTAGCGGAGGGATCCAGTCAAGATGTACGAGCTCTTATTCTGCCGGAAATTTCAACTTCCTGAAAACCCTGCCGTCAGCCCCTAAACCGCTTATAAAGTAGATTTTCTTCACGTATGTAAAAGTATAAAAGTTAGAATGTATTTTGTTGTTTACAAATGACTTTTTGGTATCAATTTTTGTAGTATTGATTACACACAAAAATGAAACCGATATGAAAAAACTAATCATTGTCGTTATGGCTTGCTATGGCCTCAACGCTCGTGCCCAGGTGGACGAATCCAAAAACTTTCTGTATTTCTATTCAGATTCTGTAGTTTATGCGAACAGCATAAAGTTGAGACCCGACTTTTACAATTCCTGGCAGCTTAGAGCTGATTCCAGGCGTATTCCACAGGAACAGGTCAAGTTCTTTAATAATGAAAATGGCTTCTTTGCGAATACGCGGAGGCAGACCATCATTGGAGAAGGATCATTTTCCGAACGAATTGTACAGGGAAAAATCAATCTCTTTCAGGAAATAGCACGTGATGCCTTTTTGTACGATAGAGGTTACGGGTATGGCAGACATAGGTATGGTCCACCAGTTCGCCAATCTGTGGATCCCAGGATGTATTATAACAAAGGATATACAGACTTGAAAAAAGTTAATTACAATAATTTGAAGCATGATATGGCCGACAACCCGGTAAGCATGAATTTACTGGAAGGCTACCGTAAAAATATGAATGCCAGTAAAACGATGTATGTAGCCGCAGGAGCATCTATTGTGGCGGGCCTCGTTTCTTTTGTCGTTAAAGGAAGTAACAATGCAAGATTGTCAGACGGTAATTCCTTTGGTCACCAGCAAGGCTTTTCCAGTATGAGTACTCCTAATTTCGCCTCAAGCTTTCTATTCCTCGGACTCGGAGCAGGTTTGGCGGCAGGAGGATATGCTGTAGACAGATCCGGTTACCGTAAGTTGGAAATGGCTGTCGATGCCTATAACAGATAGGCTATTCTGAATTATTAAAGACTTGCTTATTTACGGCAAGTCTTTAATATTATTTATATTAGAACACACAAATCCAGGACGATAATGAAGGCATTGATAATAGGAGCGACAGGCGCAACCGGAAGAGACCTGGTTGATGAACTTTTATGGGATAGTGACTATGAAGCTGTTACCATTTTCGTAAGAAAACCTACAGGTAAGGTGCATAGTAAGCTTATTGAGCATGTCGTTGATTTCTCCAAACCAGATGTCTATGCAGGGTTAATTACAGGGGACGTTTTTTTCTCTTGTTTAGGTACTACCTTAAAAGCAGCAGGATCCAAAGAAAACCAGTGGAAGATCGATTTTGATATCCCTGCTAAATTTGCTGCATTAGCCAGGCAAAATAACGTTTCGAGTTTTGTGCTTGTTTCCGCATTGGGAGCCTCGGCCAAAAGTAAAATATTCTATTCCAAAATGAAGGGGGAGCTGGAAGACAGGATTCTGGAATTGGATTTCAAAAAATGCATTGTATTCAGACCAGGACTACTAGAACGCCCCGACACCGACAGGCTGGGGGAAAAGGTGGCCTTAAATGTTCTGGGATTCTTTAATAGACTGGGAATGTTTAGACAACACCGGCCTTTGCCCACCAAAATACTGGCCCAGAAACTAGCCAAAGCACCAAAATCACAACCTGATGGGGTTACTTATGTAGAGAAGGATAAGATATTCTCTTTTTAAAGCAATAATCGTCACCCCGAACATGTAAAAGCTATTCTGGTTCAGGATGACGAAGAAAGCCATTAATGAAATACAGTCACGTTCGGGAAGTATATTTTCGTAAAATCAGTTGTGATCCCATCACCGCCGTATTTAATTTTCTTTACCAACGTACCGTTTGAAGCATTGTAGATCAACAGAAAATTTGCTGTCGAAGCAGCTCCGTAGCCCTGTATACCGTTGACCACGATGTAGTCCTTGTTTTTATCATAACGTATTGCGCCATATACCATAAAAGGATTCTCATCGATATTGATAAAAGGTTCTGCCAGCGATGAAGCATTACCGTCTATGTACTTATAGATTGCTTTTCCGGAGTGATAAAATACCGCGTTTTCTTTAGTGGAGGCCGTAATCCTAGTCGGAGCATCTAAACCAAAAGATCCGATGCTTACTTTTAATTGTACACCGGCAGTATCCAGGTTGTCGTCTATCGCAATTAAGCGTGTGCCTGTAGATGCCCAAACTTTGCCATTAGGTGTTTGCGCGAATCCGCGGTTGATGTTTGAAAAGCTTTTTAGGAAGGAATAATTACCAGCCGAAACAATTTTAGTCCCATTGCTTTGTAAAAGGAATATGTGATTTCCCTTTTTCCACATATCTCCGGTATTCAATGCGCCTGCTGTTGTCAGTTTATTTTGAATAGCAAGTGTGCTCAAATCGACCTGGTATACGCCATCATTGGTACTTACTAGTCCGCGATTTCCATCTACCTGTATCAGACTTCTCCAATTGCTGGCTTCCTGTACGTATCTGGCTTCTTCTTTAAGTGTTTTTGCATTTACTTTTACCAGTGGTCCATTCATTTCACTCATCAGATAAATACTGCCATTGATGACAGATGCAAACTGTAACGTGCTGGTTTTAGATGTATTCGATAGTATTTTTCCCGGATTTTCCTTTTCATAAGCTCTAACACTTACCGTGTCTTCCCCATATCTGTAGAAGTTAATTGTACCAGCGTTTTGACCAATAGCGCCTTCAGCGATGATAAAAAATCCATTTTCGTATTTTCCTGATACCGGATCAGTGGGAATTGGATCAGTATTGTCCTTTTTACAAGCATATAGGCCTGTAGTTAGCAATGCTGCGAATAAAAATTGCTTAATGTTTACGTGTTTCATTATGATATATTAATTTATGGATTGACATTGTTTGAGTCGTCGGGGAAGAGGCAAAAGGATAGCCCTGCGATGAATACATCACAATAAAAAGAGAGAAAACGGACACAAAAATAGTGTAACACATAAATCGTACATCTCATCCCAGCTTCAATCCCCGAAAGCTATGAAATCATAATGCTGAAGGCAGGTCTCCTGACTTACGCCCGATTTTCTGCCTTCCCATTCGTTTAATTGGAACAGTGGCCAGATTTGAAAACCGTTTAGGCGCTTACAGTTGCGGGACAGTCACGGATTCTCACCGTATTCCCTTTTAATCCAGGATTAACACAATCCAGGAACCAAAAGCGATGCAAAGCTAAAAAAATATTGATATGATTTGCAGTATTGTCTAAATGTATTAAGTCAATATCTTTAATGAGTGCTTTTTAAGCCGAAAATTGCTTTAATAGCGGTAGCCAGCGCTACAGCCGCCAGACCTGCGGCAAGTCCAAAAATGAACTCTTTTATTATCGCTGGCAGGCTCGGTAACAAGTGGTGGAAAAATTCAATATTGTGTACGAAAATACCTCCCGCAACTAATATTAACGCGATTGTACCCACAACAGCGAGGATCCGAATGATGACAGGCAGGGATTTAACAAGTAAATGCCCCAAACTTGCGAATGCACCTTTGTCGCCGGATCTTTTGATCAGTTTGTAGCCAGTATCGTCCATTCTGACAATCAGGGCCACAATGCCGTAAACACCAACTGTAGCCAATAGTGCCACTACAGATACTGTCAGAATTTGTAAGGTCAGGCTTTCCGTCAGCACGGTTCCAAGGGCAATGATGACGATTTCTACCGAGAGAATGAAATCTGTCGTTACAGCAGATTTAATTTTTGCTTTTTCAACTTCATTTCCATCCTGCTTGATCTCCGCAACTACTTCGTGACCTTCCTTTTTGCGGTGAAAGAAGTACTCGACGATCTTTTCAACACCCTCATAAGCCAGATAGAATCCACCCAAAACCAGAATAACTTTAATGGCAACCGGAAAAAAAGCGTTCAGCAGCAAAGCGATGGGTACGATGATGATCTTATTGATAAATGATCCTTTTGTGATCGCCCAGAGAACAGGTAATTCCCTGGAAGACAGGAAGCCAGTTGCTTTTTCCGCATTTACAGCCAGATCATCACCCAAAATACCAGCAGTTTTTCTCGTGGCAATTTTAGCAGTTACTGCCACATCATCCATTAAAGCTGCTATATCATCTAAAATCGCAAAAAAACCTGAAGCCATATCTATCTTATTAATAAGGCTGCAAAATATCCTTTAAAACCATATATTAAAAGAAAAAAATGTAATAATTTGGCCATTATGGATTTTTACGGATTCTCACTAAGCACTACGCAAACGTTTGTGTGAAATCTGCAACTGAAAAATCTTTTCCTTACTTTCGAGATAAATATTTAGATTATTAAAATGCGCCTCAAATCCTCTTTTATTACTTGCCTGCTGGCATCAGTATTCTTCACCACAACAGCTCAAGAGATTAAAATTGACAGTTCCTCTGTACAGACTTTACGCATTGATCCACAAAATGCCCGCGGGGCGAGTGTATCTCAATTATTCGAAGAAGTAGAGTTTATTCCACTTGAAACTACCAAAGAGTCCCTATTTGGTAGTGTTGGTGGGCTTAGGATAGTAGAAGACAAATACGTCTTTTTCGATTATGACACCAAAGCAGTGTTCGTTTTTACTGATCAGGGTAAGTATAAAGCCAAAATCAATGCGAGCAAAATGCAGCAAGATGAAGGAGACAATAAAGAAAGTGGTTCATTTTGGGGCTTTAATATTGTAAAGGAGGATAACCGCAATCTCATAAAAATCTTTACCCCAAAATATACACATTACTTTGATCTGGATGGAAAGCCCGTGAAACGGGTACTTTCACAGGAGGATAAATACATCAGTCCCTTTCGCTTTAGCGATGGCAAGACATCCATAGACAGGTACTTTCAGAAGATAAATGGAAAGGACACGATAAGATATCAAATGGTTTTTGTCAAAAACAACAAGGATAGCGTAGGGTATTTCCCTTTTAAACTTCAGGAGCGATATGGTGGCGGAGAACGGGTTTATAAAAGCAGTGAGCCGAATGAGTATCTATACTCCAACAATAACTCTTACGATTTTTTCAAAATCACCCCTGAGAAAATTTCCTTTGCATACCGCATCATTTTACCAGCGTCAATTTCATTGCCGAAAGATTTCTTCAAAGATCCCACCTTTAGAAAAGATCAATTGGAATACTTTCGTAACAACAAATCTCTGATATATAACATAGGTGGTGTACTGTCAGTAGGAAACAATCTACATTTCAAATTAGACAACTACCAATGGTCGAGTACCACAAAAAGAATATTCTCCTATAACGTGAAGACCACTGAGCTCACTTCTCTGCAAGATTTAGAACCAGATAGTCTCTCTTACTTTCTCCCTGTTAATGACGGCGGATCGGGCTATGAGTTTGCAGGCAGGGGGTTTCATCTCTATGAAAACGGATACTTATACACAAGCTACTCTTCTCTGTCTATGTTTGCTTTCAAGGAACAAAGCGCAGGAAAAAAAGCCACTTATCCTGCCTTGTTGGAGAACTACTTCAAGACCTCCAATAAAAAAAGCAATCCTGTCATCATCAAATTAAAACCTAAAAAAAGCTAAATAGTCTCTCCATGCGTAATACCTTATCTGCACTCCTGATGATCATGATCTTAGGATGCTTTAATGAATCCTTTGCTCAGCAAACAACACCAAATAATTTAGGCTCAGTAAAAGGAGTTTTGAGAGATACCACACACAACTATCATTTGAAATCAGCCACTGTTTCACTTTTTAAGGCAGATAGTACTTTGCTTAGTTACCAACTTAGTAATAACTATGGTGAGTTTTCATTCAGCAAACTGCCTTTAAATTCCAAGATGTATATTGAGGTTAGTCACCTGGGTTACCATCTGTTCAGAAAGAACTTCATCATCACCGATGCTAAAGCCCCGCTGGATTTAAAAACATTGATCATAGCGACTAAAGATATTTCCCTGAAAGAAGTGCAAATTAAGATCCCGCCGATCAGTATGAATGGCGACACACTGGAGTTCAACGCAGCGGCTTTTAAGCTGGACAGTAATGCAGTGGTAGAAGATCTCTTAAGGAAAATCCCGAACATTACCCTATGGGGCGACGGACAAATCACTGTAAATGGCAGAGAAGTAAAAAGCATATTAGTAAACGGAAAGCCTTTCTTTGGTGGAGATTTTAAAACGGCTACGCAAAACATTTCTAAGAACGCCCTGGAGAAGGTGCAGGTTTACAATACCATAAAGGACAGAAGTAATCCTCTGGATAGTACATTAGAGATGAACTTAAAACTGAAAAAGGGAAAGGACGTCGGCTATTTTGGTAAGGTTGGCGGAGGGATGGGTACCGATCGCAGGTTTGAAGGAGATGCCAGTATCAACATGTTTTCGCCAAAGGTGCAAGCCGCCATTATCGGTGCAAGTAATAATGTCAATAAAATAGCCAATAGCGTAGGAGCACTTACGGCCAACAGTACCTTTAAAGGTGTAGGCACAGATGTAGAATACCAACCTGATTTTAGACAAACTGGTATCAACAAAACCTTTACCGGAGGGGTGAACCTAACCTATAATTTTATAGCCAAACCAGATTATAACAACAGAAATGCGCTGACTGCCAATTATTTTGAACAGCGGAAGTTTTATGATAACCTGGATGACCGTGAAACAATCGTCACCCGAAACACAAATGACAAGCTGTTCGATAGAAGTATCAGTAAAAGCGAGTCAAATAATGACAATCACGCTTTTGACGCGACTTATAGTTTAAGCACGAAAGGTTCTCAATTATCTTTCACCCCATCTTTTAATTTTAATAAGGGCGACAACAGCAGTACCTCCGAGCAGAGTACCTTTAACAATGAAAATAAGCTGACCAGTACCAATATTAGCAGCAGCAACGGGGAGCTTGACAATAAAAGATTCAATATCGTTGCCCGGTATAATTTCCGTCCGCAAGTAACATACTCAAACAAACGTACGTTTCCAGGTATGACTATCAATTACTCCCTGGGTGTACAGGACAACAACTCGGAAAGATACAACGTTACCAAATTCAGATCTGAAATAGATGCCACTCAAAACCGGGACTTTAATAGAAAGTACGTCACTCAAAATGATAATCTAAATCAGAAGATTGATTTTGAATTACCAGGCCTGATGTCGTGGCTCTTCGGTTATAATGCCTCTAGAATTGTGAATGTCGACGCTTTCAATAATTTCTCTAATTCTACCAATAAAACCAATAGCAAGGTTGAAGATCTGATTGTAGGCACTAATAGCTATCAGCCCAACGATTCCCTTACTAATTTTAACCAGATAAATCAGATTGACGACAGCTTTGGACTAAACTTATCTAAAAGCTTTAACAAAAGTTTAAGTAACAGATTTAATAAAAGTCTATCATTCCGCGCCTCGCTGGCCAATCGTTTGACCTATCAGGACAATAAATCCGACAGATCTTTTCAGAATATCAAAAGAAATTATGCCAACTTTATCCCAAGTGCCTCTATAAGTCACAATAATAACCAATATGGTGAATTCTCCAGATCGATTTCAATTTCTTATAATACAGATATTTACATACCTAGCTTACAGCAATTGGCTCCTATCATAGATGATTCAAATATATACTCCATCAGTTATGGTAATCTAAATCTGAAAGAGGCGACTTCCAGAAGTCTTCGTTTTAATTTCAGTCATAACACTCAAAAGAACAAAAACAACGTAAATATCAACCTTAGCGGAGCGTATTCAACTTCAGACAATAGCGTGATGGATAGTTTATTCATAGATGAGCAGAACAGACGTGTGAATTACCTGGTGAACGGCGATGGTACTAAAAACTACAGTGGCAACCTGAACATTAGAAAAGCTTATAAATTAAAAACCAGTGAGCTTCAGTTGACAGCCTATTCAACGTTTAGTGCCGGTAAAAATCCAGGATATTTCAACAGTGTATTTTTATACTCCAACAGTTTGAATAGTAGCAATCGCCTGTCGATAAACTACACTTACCTGGATAAATGGGCACTGGAGGGTACGCAGTCATTTAGCTACTCGCAATCTAAACAGGCTGCATTCAATACCGAATATGATACTAAAACATGGACCAGTACTGTGAGTACCCGGTACAATGTGACAAAGAAGCTTTCCCTCAATAGCAACATTAGTTTTAACAGCAATAAAGCGAGTAAGAATGAGGCGATTAATTTTAAAATCTGGAATGCGCATGTTGCTTACCGTTTCTTAAAAGGAAACAATGCTGAATTTAAGTTTGCGGCCTTAGATATTTTAAGACAGAATAACAACATCATCAACTACACTGTCCAAAACAGTGTGACAACAGGAACTCAAAAAGTTCTGCAGCAATATTTTATGACCACTTTCTCTTATTACCCACGTAAGTTTGGAAAAGATGCCCCGAAGAAATAATACTTTAAATAATAACATGACGCCTCGTAAGAAAATACTCTTTATAGTCCTTGGATTACTGCTTATTTTGACAATACTTATAACAGTAAGAATTTTCAGTTCCTCGGATAAAGACTCCGTAATTAATTCTGTATCAAATTCAAGTTGGTCTGATGAAAGCACCTCTATGACAATTGGCGAAGTAAAGGAAGTAAAGTCGAAATATAAACCTGCTGATCTATCATTAGTAGTTTTGTTGGATGAAGATACTTTGTATAAGGATATTAATAAACTTTTGCCCATCGTACTAACTATTGACTCTTATGAAGTAGGTTCACTATGGATGCCTTTGCGTAAATCAGCTGATTTTTCAGCAACAGGCTCGATAAAGATTAACCGTAAAGTGGAAACCACTTCCGGATCTGATTTAACAAGCTCGTTTACCATGAAATTATCAGGACAATTTACTGTAAGTGGCAGCGTAGCCTTAAATGGCTTTTATTCTCATAAAGAGGCAAAAAAGTTAGTTCAAGACCTCGTTGTAGAAAACTTTGTCGCTAAAGCAAAAGAACATTTCTCAACATTTTCTCCTGAATATCTGCAGAACTTTGCAGCCATGAGTATCCCGAGTGAATAAGTGAAAAACATTAAACATTTACTCAATGATCAGAAAAGTCAATTTCTGCCTTGTTTTCACCAATTCGACTCCATGTTTCTTTAATAAGTTGGCTCTAAAGCTTTCAAAATCCGGTGCCTGAACCTGCAATATATCATAACCGTTTTTGTCGCTGGTTTCTGCGTTACAGAATATTCCAAATTCATGGCAGTAAGAAAACCATCGCTTTTGGCCCGGCTGGAATATTTTCCAGAAGCAGTTTTTTATGCATGAGCGTGGGATTTGTTTCTAAGTTATAGAATAGTCGTTAATAAATTATATTTGTTTTTATTTTCTCCCAATGAAATTCAGTAGAATGGTACCACGTCCCGGGCTTGAACATCTCATCGAATGTTATTGGATGATGGAGAGCGACGACCCGTTTTCCAGGGTGGAGAAAATCATACCCGATGGATTTACAGAGCTTATATTCAATTACGGCAGTGTTTATCGGGCAAATATAAAAGGCCTATGGTATACACAGACACCGAACTTATTGGCCGGACAGATCAGTCGGCACTTCTATCTGGAAAATACGGCTGATACCGCATCCTTTGCCATCAAATTAAAACCTGCCGCGCTGACTCAGCTCTTTGGCCTCAATATGCAGCTTTATATAGATCAGATCGTTGATCTGGACACTTTTTCTCATCCTGAACTCGCTGCATTGAAATTTAAGTTTCTTCCATTTGAAAATGAACATCTGCTTAAACAGCGGCTCGACGAGCATTTCCTGATGCTTAGTCAGTCTGCTACAGAAAATCCATTAGAGGAAGTACTTAAACTCATCTTTGATTCCAATGGCATGGCGACCATTAGCGCACTGTGCGAAGCCGGTAAAATGACTGAACGACAAATGCAACGGCTTTTTAAAAAATACGTTGGTATTTCGCCAAAATATTACGCGCGGATCATTCGGTTCAACTACATTTTTCAGCTCATTCAGAAAGAAGATCACAATTGGGCTGATATTGTTTATCAATCCGGTTATTACGATCAGTCTCATTTTATACGGAATTTCAAGGCTTTTACCGGGGAAGATCCATCGGACTATTTTTTTGAAGAGATCAATATGGCCAATTTCTTTTTGAGGAAGTAATTGCTTGTCGGTTTTGTACAATACATCATTTCAACTTAATTATATTTTTGAAAGAAAAAGACCATGAAAACACAGCAGACCAAGTTCATTATCCTTTTTACGCTTCTTATGAGCATTGGCCGTATTGCATCGGCGCAAGAAAGTACCGCTCAACAATTCAAAAAGCTGGAATGGCTGATTGGTAAATGGCAGCGTACCAACCCTAAAGCCGGACAGTCGGGTTATGAAAATTGGGAGAAGGTTTCCGGCATCAAACTGATTGGAAAGGGGATTACGCTCGAAGGTAAGAAAACTGTTTTTGAAGAACAACTTGAGTTGAGTGTTCAGGACAACCAGATTTTTTATAAGGTTAGGTTGACAGGAGATTCGAAACTTGTAGCTTTTAAATTGACCTCTATTAGCAAAGATGCGTTTGTCTGTGAAAACCCTGAGCATGACTTTCCGAAAAAGATCGCCTATACCAGAAATGGGAAAAATGTAAAGGCAGTAATATCTGGAAATGGGCATAGCGTGGACTATGAATTTTCTATATTTAAAGAAAAATAGAAAGTTCCATGCCTGTCAAAAATGTGTTCAAAGCAGAAATACAGATTATCGGTATCAACCCATTTGTTGATGTGCCGGAAGATATTTTAAATGAGGTATTCAAGCAGGCTGGCAGAAGTAAAAGTCCAATTCCAATTAAAGGAACAGTTAATGGTAGACTTTACAAGCAGACCCTGGTGAGGTACAGTGGAGCCTGGCGCTTATACATCAACACCATCATGCTGGAACATTCTCCAAAGAGGATAGGGGAAACCATAACGGTTACAGTTGCTTTTGATCCTATTGAAAGAAAAATTGAAGCTCATCCCGAATTGTTAAAAGCATTGTCCGAAAATAAAGAAGCAAAGGCTGTATTTGATGGACTGACACCATCATTGAGACATGAAATCGTCAGGTATATTAGTAATTTGAAGACTGAAGAAAGTATTCAAAAGAATGTGCAAAAGGCTATTGACTTTCTATTAGGCAAAGGCAGGTTCGTTGGGCGTGATTATACCACAGGCAATTCAAAGTAAGATTGCGAAAAGTTGTTAAAAGTCAAATATATCTCCCAGGAATGACCCTTTTTTCTTGTGATATGGCTTTTGATATTCATGATTGCGTTGCTGATACTCCTGATCACTTTGTGAATAACGCTCCTGATCTTTCCCGTAATTGTCTTTGCTTGAATAATGTGTTGCTGATCTTTCAATAATCTTATCCAGCTCTCCCCGGTCTAACCAAATGCCACGGCAATTTGGGCAATAGTCAATTTCAATTCCGTTTTTATCGCTCATCAATAGGGTTTCGTTACAACTTGGACATTTCATACTTTATACTTTTAATGTTTTTGTTTTGAGATATAACGTTTTCAGAAGAATGATGTTTTAATGTGATTGTAACTTTTCTGCGGGGACAAATTACTGACTTGATAACGCTATGAAAATAAAACTGACGCATTGTTGGTTTTATTATGGCTATCTTTATAAAATACCCGTTGTTCAATTCTCCTTTTACCATCCCCCACTGACATTACTGTTGTTTGAACTTTATCACCTTTTATTTTATAATATATGGCAGTCATCAAACCACACCACATCATAGCAATCGGCGCGTCTGCGGGTGGTATGGAAGAGATCAATTCTTTTTTTGACCATACGCCTTTAGACGGTGTATCTTACGTGATTATCCAGCATCTATCCGCTGATTTTAAAAGCAGGATGGTAGAATTACTGGCAAAACATAGTAAGCTACTGGTGGAGCAGGCCGAAGATGGGATGGAGGTACAATGTAACCAGGTCTACCTTATTCCAAGCGATAAGTTCATGACCATAGCGCACAATAAGTTATACCTGACAGATAAAAATAAAATCAAAGGCCCGCACTTAACCATCAATACCTTCTTTGATTCCTTAGCGCAAGACTATGGTAAAAAGGCAATCGGTGTTGTGTTCTCCGGACTTGGGTCAGATGGTACAGAAGGTATAAAGGCAATAAAAGGGGTAGGAGGTATGGTGATGGCCCGTGATCCTGAAACTTCGGAGTTTGGCAGCATGCCATCTCATGCGATTGCAACGGGGCTGGTCGATTTTATCATGGAACCAAAAGATATGCCCGATGCAATTGAAGATTATGTAAAGGACGAGGAGAATTTGACTGCTGATCATGCAGATAATGAGACAGTCACTTCCATTATAGAACTGATCAGAGAGAACTCTCCACTTGATTTCACAGACTATAAATTGCCTACAATTTTAAGAAGGACCAGAAGAAGGGCG
This sequence comes from Pedobacter frigoris, assembly GCF_005116445.1. Lineage (GTDB taxonomy): Bacteria > Bacteroidota > Bacteroidia > Sphingobacteriales > Sphingobacteriaceae > Pedobacter > Pedobacter frigoris. The sequence goes on along the minus strand of NZ_SWBQ01000003.1, from coordinate 73,122 downwards.
TCTTACTGCAACTTTACCACACTTGGTGATTACCTCAGTTTTTTAAAGACCAATCCAAAAGAAGTTGATACCCTAACCAAAGAATTCCTGATCAGCGTCACCTCATTCTTCCGCGACAAGGAAGCATTTGAGGTGATAAAAGATGAAGTATTACCCGGTATTCTTGAGAAACTTGCCCCGGATGAAGAACTAAAAATCTGGGTTGCGGGATGTGCAACAGGTGAAGAAGCTTATTCCATAGCGATATTAATAGCAGAACTATTAAAGGGGCGATGGGCAGATACAGTAGTGAAGATCTTTGCTACTGATATTGACGCGGCTGTCCTGGCTCATGCGGGTAAGGGTATTTATAACAAGAGTATTTCGAAAGATATCCCTGCAGAACTGCTCGAAAAATATTTCAAAAAGGAAGGGCATAATTACCGGATAACACCACAGATACGTAAGATGCTGATCTTTGCACAGCATGATCTTGTGAAGAATCCGCCTTACTGCAACATGCAGCTGATTAGCTGTCGCAACCTGTTGATCTACATGACTCCGGTTTTGCAAAAGAAAATATTTGCCATGATGCTTTTCGGGCTAAAAAAACATGGCTACCTGTTTTTGGGTTCCAGCGAAAACCCAATGCCGATCATAAAAAACCTGGAGGTCATCCATAAAAAGTGGAAGATATACAGAAATCTGGAAGCAAAACGGGCCGTAAGTTTCGATGCGTTTGCAATGCCGCATTATTTAGACGCTAAATTAAAACCAGCCCACTTTGCGCAGGAAAATACAACTGCAAACATAAAGCATACATTTGCCGAAGCCGTACAGGATACGCTGGCTGAAACAATAGACTATCTGGCGGTTTGTATTGACTCTAATCATCAGGTAATCAAATCATACGGTGATACAACCAAGTACCTGCTTCACAAACATTTCAGTTCATACCTGCCCGAATTGTTACCAAAGTCACTGGCAGTTGCATTCAGTACTTTAAGCAAAAAAGCCATTCAGGAAAATGAACCCGTAGCCCTAAGCGGAATCAAAATCAAACAAGGGGAACAGATCGTTAAGGTACGGCTTACCGTAAGCCCTTTTATGTCAAAAGGTCAAGGTAATCTGCTGTTAGTAACATTTAGTGAAGATAAATCGAATATTTCATTGAACAGCGATACCTTATTTGACGAGAAGATATATCTCGACCAATACATTGTCAATTTGGAAGAGGAGTTGAAGGAACTCAAAAATAGGCTGCATGCTGCCGATGAAAAACTGGACGCATCCAATGAAAATCTGCAGTCCTTTAATGAGGAACTGATCTCCGCCAATGAAGAGATGCAAAGTACCAATGAGGAGATGCAATCTGTAAATGAAGAACTTCATACGATAAATTCGGATTACCAGTTGAAGAACAAGGAATTGCTTGAAATCAACGACGATCTGAACAACTATTTCAGGAGTAACATAAACGGGCAGTTATTTATCGATAACGAAATGCGACTTATGAAATTTTCGCCCGGTACTGTCAAGCAAATCAACCTGCTGGAAACTGATATTGGCCGGCCGCTCAGCAACATTTCTACCAATATCAAGTTTGAAACCATTATCGACGATGTCAAAAAGGTACTGGAAGAAGGGTGTGTAATTACCAAAGAGATTGAAACCAATAATGGTAAATGGTACCAGATCATGACGATGCCCTACGTGCAGCAGTCAGACAATAAAAATACAGGGGCCATCATTACCTTCAATGACATTACCGAATTAAAAAAAATACAGCGCGAACTCAATATCAGCAATAAAATGTTGGGCATTGCCATCGATTCGGCAGCTATGGGTACCTGGTCTTTAGACCTGAAAACCCGTGAGTTTGTGCCATCCCAAAGGCTTAAGGATATATTTGGTTTTGCTCCACACGAGCAGATGACGTATGAGGCCGCTAATGCAAGGATTGGTAAAGAATATCAAACCATGGTAACTGATGCGGTTGAGGCCAATATCTCAAATGGGGTTAAATATGATGTGGAATATCCACTGAATGGCTTAGATGACGGTAAACTACGCTGGGTAAAAGGTGTTGGTGATCTTTCTTATGACCATGAAAATGAACCGAGTTATTTCACGGGGGTTTTGCTGGATATTACAGCCCACAAACTGGATGAGATCAGAAAGAATGATTTCATTGCGATGGTGAGCCATGAGCTTCGGACTCCACTTACATTAATTCAGGCTCATGTTCAGATGTTGGAGGCGCGTGCAAAAAAAGCGATGGATGAACCTAATATCAACAGCCTTTACAAGGCACTTATCCAGATAAAGAAGATGAATGTGCTGATTAATGGTTTTCTGAACGCATCCAGTTTTGGAGCAGGTAAAATTTATCTGAACCCTCAGGATTTTCAGATGGATTCTCTGCTGGATGAAATAGTGGAAGAGATTACTTCGATCACCACAAGTCATACCATTTTGCTGCATCAACGTGCTGCAGTGACCATTAATGCAGATAGGGATAAGATTGGACAGGTGATCAATAACTTTTTGAGCAATGCAATAAAGTACTCTGCTAAGGGAGGAACTATAGAAGTGTCTTGCCAAGAGTTAGATGGTATGGCTCAGATCTGCGTAAAGGATGAGGGGGCTGGAATAAAGCCCGAAGATCAGAAGACACTGTTTGATCGTTTTTCCAGAATAGAAAGGGCAGATAACCAGGCAGTTTCAGGTTTTGGTCTTGGGTTATATCTTTCTGCGGAAATCATTCAGCGGCACAACGGAAAAGTTTGGGTAGAGAGTGAGTTAGGTAAGGGGTCTGCGTTTTACTTTAGCCTGCCTATTTCAAAGTGATTGTAACTTTCCTGCAGTGTACAGACAGCGCGGAGTTCAAGAAAATTGATATTTTTACAAATCACTACTTATTATATGCTCGAACTCAACTTACATGATCTTCCCGATATCACAACTAGCCGTTTGCTGCTGAGAGAACAGTCGCTTTCAGATGCACCGGCATTGTTCGGTCTTAGAACGAACACTGAAGTTATGCGTTACATTGACCGGCCGCGCCCCAGGGAAGTGTCTGATTCTGAAGCAGTGATTAAAAGCATCAACGAGAATTTTCATAGAGGTATGAACATGATCTGGGCAATCACCCTCAAAGAAAACCCTGAACAGATGATTGGTAACCTCGGTTATTGGCGAACAGATCTCGCGAATCATAGGGCAGAGATTGGTTATATGCTGCATCCCGATTATTGGAGACAGGGCATTCTTTCCGAAGCTTTGACCGCAGTAATCGACTTCGGTTTTAATACTATGGGCTTGCATTCCATGTGTGCAAACATAAATCCTGCAAATGATGCTTCCAGACAATTATTGCTTAAACATGGTTTTATTAAGGAAGCCTATTTCAGAGAAGATTATTATTTTGATGGGAAGTTCCTCGATAGTGAGATTTATGGCTTGTTGAATATGGAAATGGGTACATTACTGCATCTTAGTTAAAACCTTAGAAATTGAAAAAGCTACAATTGATATTGACCAATCCCTGTTCAAAGCACTGGGATGACATGCTGCAGCCCGGCTCTGGTCGTTATTGCGACAGCTGCGAAAAACATATAGTGGACCTTACCGGCAAATCTGACGCAGAGCTGATCCGATTTTTCACAAACAAGAAAGACAATGTCTGCGGGCGCTTGTTGTCAGACCAACTTAACCGTGAACTGTTGTCGCCACCATCAAAACCAAGCTGGCAATGGTTATTGCCGCTGGCAGTGGGTACCATACTGTATACCCCGGCACAGGCAAATGAGCTAAGGCCATTGGTGGAACAGCGCAATCAAACAGGTGCTTTACCTTCAGCTTATGTCGAGCAGATGACGAGCCCTTCTTTAGCGGCAGACACTATCAGAGGCAGGGTACTGGACAACATAACAGGCAAACCTTTGAAAGGAGTGAAGGTCAGGCAGGCAGGTTTTGAAAATGTGCTGGCGCTGACAGATGATAGTGGTAAATTTGAGCTAAGCACTGCGGAAAATTTGGAAACCCCTTTTTCCTTTTACCTGACAGGTTATTCCAGAGTAGAGCTTCCTCTGAAAGATGGTATGGAAGTTAAACTTTTGAGCGAGCCAGGCAGGATTATATTAGGTGGTATATCCTCAGCATTCTTAAACCAGGAACCTATGTATCTGATCTACGCCGGCAAGAAGAGCTGTACAATAGACGCTGCAAAAATGAAGGAAATTCCTCCTGATTGGATCGAAAAAGTTGATGTGTTGAAAGGTGCCGAGGCAACAGCACTTTATGGCTCTAAGGCCGCAAATGGAGTGATACTTATAGGGATCAAGAAAGATTATGCGAAGAAGATAGATTTTTCGAAAAAGAAATAGATTTCTGGTGATAAGCGCGTAATGGCATGACCTTTGCCTTTAATCGAATACATTAAATCTATATTATGAAAAAATCAATTCAATTTTTAGGCATGCTTTTGATAGCAACAGTAGTTATGGTGTCTTGCAAAAAGGATACAGATCCGGCAGACAAAGATCTTTTTGTAGGAACGTATAAAGGAACAGTTTCATACAAAAAAGATGGTACAACGATTAACAGCTCAGATGGGAAAATTACTGTGAGTAAAATTGATGATAAGTACAGTTTTTACTTTGGTAATAATATACCAGACCTTACCGGAATTAAATTCGAGAAAAAAGATGACAATTCTTATGTAAGTGTTGGGTCCGGGTTTACGGGTATTACCATCAACGCCAGTACTTTAAAAATGCTTGTTGTAAAAGACGGAGCTACCTGGACAGCAGATTGTACCAGATAGTTTAATCAACAGTAATACTAAAAGAGCCTGATCATTAAATTGATCAGGCTCTTTTTTTAGATAAAAAGATTATTAAAAAGCAAAAATAAGCAAAACGATTAAAACCGTTGCTATACAATGTTTTATAAAGCAGTAGTCTTAATTTGGAACTCGGTGTCTGATAGGTTTTGGGCTTGAAAAAACAAAGTTAGGTTACTAATTCATTACCAATTGACAAAGGTAACTAAATAGCTTAACTGTATATATTTCAGTGTTTTGCGCTTCTTTTCATATTCCCTTGTAACTCAATACAATTTAATTTTAACATTAAACATTTGAGTTATGGAGCAGACAAAAAAATCTACGTTCAAATTACTTTTCTACCTGAAAAAGAATGAGCCGAAAAAAAACGGTAATGCCCCAATTATGGCACGTATTACTATTGATGGGACACCTAAGACTTTGGGGACAAAGTTAGAAATCAATCCAAATAATTGGGATTTAAAGTATGGAAGAGTTGAAGGAAAGAGTGCAAAAGCACTAGGTATTAACCAAAAATTAGATAATATACGGGCACGTATCGATACCCTTTATGAAGATATGCTGAAACACGAGGGATTTGTAACAGCACAAAAGCTGAAACTTGCATTTCTCGGTGTTGGTGTAATGGAAGATTCCTTGCTGAAAGTATTTAAAAAAAACAATGAGGACTTTGAGAAAATGGTAGCACAAGGAGAACGCTCCGAAAGTACCTACTACAAGTACAAAATTGTCTATAACCACGTTACTGAATTTATCAAAAATAGGTATCATCGTGATGATATGGCGTTCAGGGAATTGACGTATGATTTTATCAGAGAATTTGATTTCTTCCTTAGAATAGACAAAAAGTGCACCCATAATACTGTTTGGGTATATACGATGCCACTCTATCGTGTTGCAGAAATAGCAGTGAAAAGTAGCCTCATAAGAAAAAATCCTTTCGAAGATTATGAAATCTCTATGAAGGAAAATGACCGTAGCTATTTACTTAAAGAACACGTCGAATCCCTTTTATTACACAATCCTTCAAAACAAAATTATGAACTTGTAAAAGATCTTTTTGTATTCAGCTGTTTTACAGGGCTGTCTTACATAGATATTAAACAACTTAAAAGTACTAACATTCAATCCTTTTTCGACGGCCATGACTGGATTATAAGCCGAAGACAAAAATCTGATGTTGCTTCTAATGTTAGGCTTATGGAAATACCCAAACGTATTATTGAAAAATATAAAGGTACTACCCGAAATGATTTTATTTTTCCCGTTCCAACTAATAAAATTTGTAATAGTCATATAGACAAACTTGTTCATGAATTAGACATTGTTACAGAACAAAAAGTAACTTTTCACACGGCAAGGCATACTTTCGGGACAATGTTTTTGACCGAAGGCGTACCACTTGAAAGTCTTAGCAAAATGATGGGGCATAAAAATATTGCTACCACACAGATTTATGCCAAAATCACAAGTCAAAAAATAAGTAAGGATATGGATTTAGTTGCTCCAAAATTTCAGGCTATGGAAGAAGCTTTTTGTGTGACAATGTGATTAACTTTTATTACTTCTTAGCTGAGCAGAACTTAACGGTTCTGCTTTTTTTGTAGCTATCATTTTAAAAGCTAAAGCACATTTACTTTCCTCTACAAATCCCAACGCTGTAAAAGAGCTTTATGGCTTCTTCGGGAACAGAATATTGAAAAATTTAATCCCCTTTCTCAGCCCTTCGCTTATTTCATTTCTCAAATCTCTGTCACAGGCTTTTATAGCCTGGTATTTATTCCAAAAAACAAATTATTAGAAAATGATTTTCCATAAGCAACCGGTAAAAAGGCAGCTAAGGTAAAGCGGACTGCCACCGCACTTTCCAACCAAAAGACTACGGCATAATGGCAAGTCAAGATGATGGCTTCGCCGAGTTGTAGTGCGTTGCCTTGCCACCCTTCGGGACTTATTCCGTTTCCTTTTGGTTTTTCGCATAGCCCGCTAAAATTATCTGCTTTCTTTTTTCCGGTTTTTCTTTTGGAAAAATTATTTGAGAAGCGAAGCGGAACAAACCACCAAGGGAAGCAGGAAACGAGAAAAGTGAACGTAACAATATGTGAAATTTTTAAAACAAAACGATTATGAACATCATCGGAAGACTGACAAAAGATGCGGAAGTACGCACATTGTCGAATGAAAAACAGGTAGTGAATTTTTCTGTAGCAACCAACGAGAGCTACAAAAACAAGCAAGGCGACCGCATAGAGCAAACAACCTATTTTGATTGTGCCTATTGGATTTCTGCAAAGGTAGCCACACTACTCACAAAAGGCAAGTTGGTAGAACTCACAGGCAGAGTAAGGACAAGAGCGTGGATAGGCAAAGACGGAGAAGCACATTCTGGGTTAAACTTTCATACCTCACAAATCAAACTTCACGGAAGTGGCAGGAAAACCGAAACCGTACAAGCTACTGCACAAGGAACAACAGATGACCTACCATTTTAACAACGAGTTTTCAATTATTTTTTAACATCAAAATTTTACCATTATGGCACACAACATTAATTTCAACGAGAGAACAGGACGTTATTCATTTTTTAGCGTACAACAAAAAGCGTGGCACGGTTTGGGGCAAATCGTAGAACAATTCCCAACAAGCGAAGAAGCTATCAAATATGCAGGATTAGACTATGAAGTCGTAAAATCCCCAATTTTCACTAAAGGTTCGGGAATTATCGAAACTGCAAAGGGTATCGAGATAGGCAGCAGTGAATTGGAAGTACCTAATTATTTCGCCAACATTCGCACCGATAACAATGCGGTATTAGGCGTAGTTGGTAAAGATTATCACATCGTACAAAACCGTGAAGCCTTTAATTTCTTTGATGCCATTGTAGGTGGTGGCGAAGGTATTCTGTACGAAACCGCAGGAGCATTGGGCAACGGAGAACGCATTTTTATTACAGCTAAATTGCCCGACTATATCCGTGTAGGTAATGGCGATGATGTGACGGAAAAGTATATCTTCTTAACCACTTCGCACGATGGTAGCGGAAGCATCACAGCTGCATTTACGCCTATCCGTATCGTATGCCAAAACACGCTGAACGCTTCATTGCGCAATATGACGAATGTAGTCCGCATTAAACACACATCGGGGGCAAAAGGGCGTATTGAGAATGCTCACAAGATTATGGGATTGGCGAACACATTGAGCAATCAATTAGAGGGAATTTTCAACGATTGGGCAAAAGTAAAGGTATCAGACAGAGAAGTAAAAAAGCTAATCCAATTGGCACTTTGCCCGAACAAGGAAACCTTTGATTTGCTGAAAAAAGGTGCAGAAGATGAAATATCAACCCTTTTTAAAAATACCGTTGAAGATGCTTTTGCTTATGCAATGATAAGTGATACACAGCAAATGGACACGACCAAAGGCACATTGTTCGGAGCGTACAACGCTGTTACAGGCTACTATCAGAATGTAAGAAGTTACAAAAACGATGAAGCCAAATTGCAGAGCATTGTATTGGGTGGTACTGCCCAACTGAAATCACAGAAAGCATTTGAATTGTGTACCGCATTTGCTTTGGAAGGTGTGGAAATCCTAAACCTTAATTAATAACAACAGGCTACCGCCTTAATCGGTGCTAGCCTACTAAAATCAAAAGATATGGCAAATTGGTGCAATAATATGGTTGTTTTCGAGGGAAAACCCGAAGCAATCAAACAGATACAACAGCTTTTCCAAATGATGAAAAGCAAAGAAGAAACGGAGGAACAAGGGCAATTACCCGATTTTATCCCCGATATAAACGGAGGTTGGTTCTTCAATATTTATTGGAATGAAGGCGATGAAGGTAATTTTCAATACGAAACAAAATGGTCGCCCAATGTTGAAATTATTCAAAAAATAGCAGAACACTATAAAGTGAATTTCATACAGGATTATGAAGAGCTGGGCAATATGGTATATGGCAGGGCAACATTTTCTGACGGGATTGTCACAGATGTTTATTTGGAAGATGAAGATTTTGAAAACTATCATTTTGATGAAAGTATCGACAGCTATCATTTTGAGGGAGAAACCTACGAAAGTGATTACGAAATTCTGGAAACTTTGTTGGAACGAAAAATTTCAAAAAAATAACATTTAGAATTTTCCCGATTGAAAAGTTGGGCAGCGAAAAAGACAATTCCTTCCGTTGGTCGGAAACGTCTTTTCGCATTTTAAATTGATGCAACCACTTTGATAAAAATGTAAGCTTCGCCATTTTATCAAACAGGTTGCGGTTTTTTTTGTGAGGGATATTCATTATCCCTTTTGTTGTTTTTGGAAAACTTCTTTTCTTTCCACATAAGCGACCAAAGAAAAGAAGCAAAAGAAAGTCGCTAATAGAGATTGGATTTGTTTCTTCTGCCCATACCAGATAATTTCTAATTGATTAAATTTGAAGTTTGCCAATAATTACCAATAAACAAATTAATGATAGAAACTCAAATTTCAATAACAATAAATAGGAAGTCTGATATTGCTTTAATAGAGCAGACAATTATCGAAAACCAGTTTCAATTTCCAGTTTACATTCGGGAATATGAATTTAGTTATCAAATAAATTTTACAAGCGATTATGAAGAATGGGAATTGGATACAGCAATTCTCAATAGTTTTCCGGGATATGAATTTACCACAGATCTGGAAAAAGGACGAAAAGAAATTAGAATTCAAATATCCCGATACCAGTCTGAGTTATCTACGGACGGTTGGGGAAGACGGCTTGAAAACCCTTTAGATGAAACAAAATATCTTGTGAAAACCTCGGCAAATAAGCCTGAAAAATTCAATCCTAAAATAAAAGTTTTGTTTGAAGATAAAGAACAGTATTACTTTATCAATATTGTGGATGGCATTAACAAGGCAACTGATGAAAAAGGCTTTTTACTACTAGATGATTTTAAAACAAATAATGAAAGTAGTAATGCTGAAATTTTACCGGATAAGCTTTATAAATCTCCTCAAGATGCTTTCCAATGGGGTTTTCATAAAATAGCTGATGTTGTAGAAAGCGATTTTAGCATCTATCTTGAAAATAAAAAGAAGGAAATCAGAGCAGTTCAAAAGATACCCCGAAAAATTATTCGTGATTTTATAAATGCTTGTAATAATTCTGATGAAAGTAATATTCTGAAAAATCTTGATGAAAATCTAATTTTTGAGAAACGAAAAGATTGGAAAACTATTTTTGAAACCCAAGGAATTTCAAACTTCAAAGAATATCTTAGTTCTTCTGAACAAGAATTAAGCGGTAAGGATTTTAAAATCAGGTCATCGTGGAGTTTTAAATTGCCTTATGTAACTATTGGTGTAAAATATTTTCCTGTTTCTACTGATACTGAAAAACAACCTTTTCAAAAATATGGACAGATTAGTTTCACTTTAAAAGATAATATGATTACCTCTATTATTGACGAAAGCTAAATACTTTAGCTTTTTTGATAGTCAATACAATTGCCATCTAGTTTTTTTATAAATTTACAAAAAGTAATATCTCTTTATTCAAAGAAAAAAATCCGAGAAGCTATCAAGTTTTTACTGCTACCACTAAAACAAACTGAAAACCCATAATGAGTAGAATTAATATACAAGGAACTATTGACAACATTCGCAGTAAATCAAATATTTACACTCCTATTATTGAAGCCATTGTAAATTCTATTCAGTCAATTGTTTTGAAGAAAATTGAAAATGGCAAAATTGAAATAATTCTACACAGGGAAAAAGTCCTCGAAATTGACAATTCCATTCCAAGCGTAAAAACAATTGAAATAAGAGATAATGGTATTGGCTTTACACAAGAAAATAGAGATAGTTTCGATACATTTTATAGTGAATACAAAAAATCTATTGGTGGAAAAGGTTTTGGCAGGTTTATGTACGTTAAGTATTTTAACAATGTCTATGTAAACAGTGTTTTTAAAGATAGTAGTGAAACATTAAATTCTCGTTATTTCCGTTTTGGGAGAGAATATGAGATAATTGTTGATGAAAAAATTGAGTTGAGTAAAGCTGTTGATACTTACAGCTGTGTTACACTTGAAAACATCAAATCTGGACAGAATTTTGACAAGCAAATAGAAACAATAGCTCGAAGAATTCTTGATAAAATATTAATTTATTTCATTAATGACACTTTCACTCCTCCAACTATTATTTTAAAGGAAGCAGAGGGAAACCATTCCATTGTTTTAAACGATTTTCTTACTGAAATTAATGAAATAAAACTATGGAAAAGTAAAGATTTTATTCTTGAAGACGATAAGCAACAGAAGTATGATTTTGTTGCAAAAGTTTTCAAAATTTATTATCCTGGAAACCAAAAAAGTAAGGTTAGTTTAGCTGGTCATAATCGAGAGGTTACAGATACACCTTTACATAAATATATCCCTGAGTTTGAAGATGAGTTTTTTGAAGAGGATGAGAATAATGTTAAAAGGAATTATATCATTAAGACTTATATTTTAGGAGATTATTTGGATAATAATGTATCGCTGGAGAGAGAAACCTTTGATTTTCCAAAAGACACCAAAGATATGTACTTCCCCTTCGGACAAGCAGATTTGGAAAGGAAAGCAAGCGAAATATCGAAAGAAGCATTTGGAGAAGATGTTCAGGTACGTGTTCAGAAAAAAAGTGAACAGATTAGAAATTATGTCAATGAATTAGCTCCTTGGCATAAACCATATCTGAATGAATTAGATATGTCTTCAATTCCTTATCATCTAAAAGATGAAAATATAGAACTTGCTTTGCAAGAGGTCAAATTTAGAAAAGAACAAAAAACCAGAGCTGAACTTAAAATTCTTTTGGCAGATCCTGAAGTTTCTCATAACGGACAAATGGCTGAAGCTATCTCGAAAATTTCAGAAATAGGAAAAAGCGATTTAGCTCATTATGTTTTTAACAGAAAAATTGTTTTAGATGCATTCCGCCAATTATTAAAGCGAAAGGAAGACGGAAAAGGAGAATTGGAAAAAGATATTCATAATCTGATTTTCCCGATGGGTAAAACTTCTGAAAATTGCGATTATCAAGAACACAATTTATGGTTGTTAGATGAACGATTGATTTTTTCAGAATATGTAGCATCAGACAAGAAAATATCAACAAAAAAAGATGCTTTAGGAGAACCTGATCTGGTTGTTTTTGACAAAAAACAATCTTTCAGAAGCGGAGATAATAATTATAGTAACCCACTTACTATTTTTGAGTTTAAACGTCCCAAAAGAGATGCTTATAAAACTGATGATGACCCAATTATGCAAATTGGAAAATATGTAAAAGATATTCGGGCTGGAAAATACGAAATGCCTGAAGGACTTGAAAAAATTAAAGTCAACGACTTCACTCCAGTTTATGCTTACGTTATTTGTGATTTGACCTCTAAAATAAGAGAGTTTGCAGAAGAACTACATTCTTTGACCAAAAGCCCAGATGACGAAGGTTATTTCGGCTTTTTAAGAGGTTACAATATGTACATTGAGGTTATAAGTTTCAAAAAAATGATGGATGATGCTACCCTTAGAAATAAAATTTTCTTCAAAAAACTACATCTGGAATAACAGTTTCAAAAGGAGGACTTACATTTTAATCAGCCATTGCAAACTTTCTCAATAGCTTTTTTAAAATCGCATCTATCGCTACCAACCAAAAGATAATTTTCGAACCCAATTTTCAAAATAGCCTTGCCAACTTTTTCATTATCAATATCACTATGAGCAATTAGTTTTATGGTTGGATATTGTGCTTTTAATTTTTGAAGTTGTGATAATATACTCTTGTCGTAAAAATCAAGGTCTATAAAGCAGATTTCGGGAAGTTTTTTTAATGCGGATAATTTAATTAGTCCATCCTCAATGTTTTCCGAACGAAACAGAATTTCTATTTCTGAAACAAGAAGTTCGTTGCAAATCAAATCTAAAATCGGGCTTTTATCATTGATAAAGGCAAGGGTGGTTTTTTGTTGAGCAGTAACAGTTTTCATATCATACCTTTTTAGGTTGATGTAGCCCTGCAAAAAAAATAAAGCGCAGGCAACTACACTTACCGACATTGAGGCACTGGTATACCCGACAACGAATAAGCGAGCGCCCACGCCTATCACGTGAGCGTTCCTACTTATTTGTCCCGTTGTCTTAAAAATTACCAGTTTTCAATGTGGGACTTAAAGCAAAAACACTTTAAGTATTTCTATATTTTAGATAGCAAAGATACTAAAGTCGTTCTGATAGAAGCATAGCTAGAAGAAAATTTATTATAAACAATGTTTGCCTTTGGCTATATAGTTCTGTTCCAAGACAGTTAGAATATCACTTTCCTTATAAATTATCCTGCCACCAATTTGTATAAATGGAAGGATATTATCATCACGATATTGCTGTAACGTCCTTTTACTGATATGGAGCAGTTTGCACATCTCTTCGCCCGACAAGTAAATTTCGCCATTCATTACAGGACGGTAGTTTTTCAATATGGCTTCTATATAGCTTCTCAATTGCGTTATCATTTCCTGATGGGCGATGATTTCTTCGGTTTCATTCGTCAGTAGATCCATTGTCATTGGTATTGTACGGATGTCCGGCTTCGAGTAAAGCCTGTACGTCCGAGAGTTTGTAATAATTCTTGCGGTTCAGTTTTGAATATGACAGTAAGCCTTTGTCTTTATAAGTTTGTAAAGTCCGTTTGGTAATATTCATCATTAAACAGATTTCCTGATTATCGAGCCACTTTTCTGCTTTGAAAATCAGAATATATTTTCCCATAGCATTTTTGGTCAGTTGCAAAAGTGCTTTTAACTCATTATTCATTCTATCCAATGCGGATTTTTGTATTGCGATAACTTCCATAGCATGCTTCATTTTTATGTGGAAGTCGAATTTATAAAGGCTTATTGCAGGATTAGGAAAGATTGTAGCCGTTGGCTTTGAAAGGCGGTATTTGGCTTTGAAACAGTAATTTGAAAGGAATTTATTTTGTAGATTTGAAAATAAAACGAAACAAACCTTCGCCCATCCATTTGATTTTGGGTGATATGCGAAAGTTTGTTTCGCATATAAACAAGTTAGCGGCAACCTTGACAGAACACTACTCAACAAAGACAAAATGGAGAATATTGACATTAAAAAAATAACAATAAATGACATTGACCAATTACAACAAATTGGTCGACAAACTTTTTACGAAACATTTTCTGAAAGTAACACCGAAGAAAATATGAAAAGTTACTTGGAAAATGGTTTTTCGGCTGACAAAATAAAAACTGAACTGAGTGACAAAAATGCAGAATTTTATTTTGCGAAAATTGACGAAAAAATAATTGGATATTTAAAACTCAACTTCGGACAATCACAAACCGAACTAAAAGAAGAAAAAGCTCTTGAAATTGAAAGAATTTATGTTCTCAAAGAATTTCAAGGAAAAAAAGTTGGACAAATTTTATATGACAAAGCAATTGAAATAGCAAATCATAAAAAACGGACTATGTTTGGTTAGGAGTTTGGGAAAAAAATCCGAGAGCAATAAATTTCTACAAAAAAAATGGTTTCGTAGAGTTTGACAAGCATATTTTCAAACTTGGAGAAGACGAACAAACGGACATTATGATGAAACGAAAATTAAGTATTAACTAAATAAACAAACAATGAGTAAACAAATTTCATCTTTTCTTTTAATTGCAGGTTGCATAGCATTATTTTTCAGTATCGTACTTTTTAAAGATAATTTAAAATGGGTTGGAATAAGCATAGGATTTCTTTGTATAGTTGCAGGAATATTAGGAAAAAACAAAAATAAGAACCAATAAGGCAGCCGCTAACAGCAGTTTGGCAAAATGGCGGGTTCAGTGCTAAATTCAACGGCAGTTCTTCGATTGAACTTTTGTGCAAAACTGAACATTTGTGCTTCGATTTCCGCCACTTCGCCAAGCTGCAAAACGTTAGCGGTCAGCTTAAAAGACGACACAGTAAACTATAAACATTTGACAAAATGAAAATACATACAACAAATTACATAGACACTTTTATAGAAATCGCAGACGATTGTCCAGCGACAAGCGGAGAAATACCACCAGTAAAATTGGACACAAAAACGGTAGCAAATATTCAGTTTGAAATGGTAAAAAAGAACCCATACAAATTCACATCGGACGACATTTTATTCCAAGTATATGCAGACCGTAACGACCTGACAAAAAGTGAATATAAAGAAGCCAGAGAGCTATTCTTTTCAAAAGGACAACCTTGTTTTAGAGCTTCACCATTGACAAAGCGTTATGGTTGGGGAGTTCATAACGACAAGGACGGAAAAATGGCAATCTTTGGTGCTGAAAGTGCCGAGTATAAAAAACTTTCAAAAGACAAATCATTGAAAATCGTTAAAGCAATGAAATCAAGTAAATAAAAACGCTGTGAATATTTCGCTTACAGACATAAATTGGTTAGCAGTCGCAATTGGGACAATTGCATATTGTGCATTTTGTGGCATTTGGCACAGACAATTTGCTTTCGGTAAAAAATGGGAACAAGCAATGGGTTTTGATAGACCTGCAAATTGGAAGGAAACAAATATTTATTATGTAGTTCCTTTAATTTCTTGTTTCGTTACGACAGTTGTAATTGCAATTTTACTAAAACTAACAAACGTAAATTCTTTCTCAAACGCATTGACGCTTGGACTTTTGACAGGTGTAGGTTTTGCAACTGCAATTGTATTTACGACAGCAACTATTCCGACAATGAAAAAGCCATTAGTATTTGGAGCAATCACAGGGACAGCGCAAGCATTGGGAATAACTATTATGACGCTAATAATTTACGCAATATCAACATAGACGACAAAAAAGCCAAACTGTAACATCGGTTTGGCAATATGTCGGCTGAAGTGCTAAATTCAAGTTCAGTTCTTCGATTAAACTTTTGTGCAAAATTGAAGATTTGTGCTTCGATTACCCCGAAACCTTCACAGCAATAAAACAATGCATTAATTTGCAAAGTTTTATATTTTCATTTCAAAATTATAGATTAATTTAATGTCACATAGAGTTTATATATACAATGCTAAGAAAGTAGCTGAAGCCCAAAAAACAGATATTATGTTTGTAGAATGGGGTTACGAAGTTCCATTGCTTTTACAGCCTTTACTTTTTGGTGATGCCTTTATTGCAGGTAATATTTACAATACCCATACCGAGCCCGAAAATTATGGAATATATTTCGAGGCAAAATCCGGTTTGTCACAAATTCAACTTTTCTACAATTTTATAGAACAACACCAAGATGAATTGATAGACAATGTAGATGCTTTCCTCAGTACTAAAGAAAAATTATTTGCTTATTTAATAAAACTTAAACACCCCTATTTTCATGTAGATGCTTGGGATGTTTTTAATATGAATGACGAGGGGCATGAAAGTCAGGCAAAACAATTATTGGCTAACATTCAACAAAACAATGATGCAATTAATAAGGCCATAGAAAATGACGATATATCCTTTCTAGATTTTAAATATTTTGACAGAGGGGCAACTTTAGGGTTTAACAGTTTTAAAGAGCTGTTAAACTATCCCGACTATAATTTCGGTTTAGGTCATATTTTCGATTTGGATGAAGAAGATAGCAGCCAATATAACGACGTTGAAATTTATGAAGAAAATAAACTTTGGGGGTTAAAATCTGCTAATGGCGATCTTTTGATGAAACCTTTTTTTGATGAATTCTATGGTTTTGAGTACGGAACTTTAGCTGTAGTTTCCAAAGCTGGTAAATACGGACACATCAACAAAAAAGGTGAAATTGTTATTCCTTTAGTGTATGATGATGCTTACGATTTTGAAGGAGATTATGCTATTATTAAACAAAATGAAAAATATGGTTTAATTACCGCAGATGGTAAAATAAAATTGCCTGCTAAATATGAGAATTTGTCACCGATCGGGTCGCCTGGATCCTTTTATAGTGCAAAGTTAAATGGTAAATTTGGCGTTATAAATTTTGACGACACTTTAATTCTCCCATTCGATTTTGATAACGAATTTGAAGGAGAACGATGGGATGAAATGTACTATGTAAAAGAAAATGGAACAGGTGCTAAATGGATTTATTCTGATAGTTTTAAGTTTTTGGGCAAATTTTCAACCAAATTTATATCTCCAATTTTAGACAATAGTTCGCTGCCAATTCATTATTTAGTAAATCACCATAAGTATCAAAAGACAAATTTGCTGTTGGCAAATACGGGCGAAGTTTTAGTAGATAATTTTGAGAAAGTTATAGTAAACGAAACTAATTTTCTAATCATCAGAAAAAATAAAAAACTAGGCTTGTATCATAGTAAAAATGGATTGGTTTTGGATTTTGAATATGATGAAATTACAGAGATAACGACAATTTTAGACGTATTGCCAAATGTGTTTTTTAAAAATATACATGCGGGAGAAGAGTCAGGGCGCTATTACATTTATAAAATAGTAAAAGATAATTTATGCGGACTTTATTTTTTGATAGCAAATTTCGAAACCTGGATTTGTGCTGTTAAATATCAGGACGTTAAAGCATTAAGTAAAGAATTTTTTGCTGTACAGGAACAAAACAAATGGGGTGTTATAGATTTGACCGGGCAGGAAATAACTAAAGTAGAATTTGATGAAATAATACCCGTAATTTCATACAGCGGTATTGGCTATGGTTTTTTTGGCGATGATGTGTATCTTATTGAAAAAGAAGGAATTGAGTTGGCAGACAAATTGCACCTGAAAGATTATGTAGAGGCAAACGGCGAGTACGGTTACTATTATTTCAGCAATGAAATCCAGAAGAAAATTGAAACATATATCGCTAAAAATTAGATCGTTTTAACTTTTTATTTAATTCGTATATAATTGAAAATTAAAAAAATAAATATTTTAAAGATTGTGTTTTCAGTGATTTTATTGATGCTGATTTTAAACAACTGTTCAAAGAATTCATCATCAGAATTTTGGAAAAATTTTCATGCTGATTTAATTGATAAAAAATCAATTTCTGGAGGCTTATTCAGTGGAAGAAGTGAAATTGACTGGATTAATCTAAATGGAAAATTAAAAAAAAATGACTTTTTCAATTATGCAAATGAAAATGATTGGGTTTTAGTTGATAGTATTGAAATTAATAACAGACGAATTCCAAAAGACGAATTAAACAAACTTGACAAAGTTGCGATAAAAATAATAGGCAATAAAATTATTACTAATTTACCAACGAATAATGCAAAGCTATATATTTTCTCAACTGAACAAACCAAAATACAATCTGGAAATGAAACCAAAATTAAAAAAAATGGTTTTCTAATTGTTGAAAACGGAACTCAAAACTTTAAAATAGTCCATATTTGGGGTGAATAAAAAACTGTAGCTAAAACGGTTTTGCAAAATGGCGAGTAGGGTTACTATTATTTTAGTAAGGAAATCCAGAAAAAAATTAAAGCTTATATTGCTAAAAATTAGATTGCTTTAGCATTTTATTTATTTCGTTTACAATTAATGACATCAATTCATCGGTAGCGTAAACTTCGTGCGTCCAAATGTCAATATTTTCAAACAGATAATATTGGTTATCTACTAGTGTTAATGTAGTTTTTCCTTCTATTCCTATTATACTATCTACAATTTTTGATTTGTATTTTTCTAACAATAATTTAATCACTACATCATAAGCGTAGCGTATCATTTCTTCCTCCCATTCTTTGCCTAATAGATCTGCAAGTTCAAGAGAATTAGTTAAATTTCCTTTTGCTAGATATTCCAGTTTTAAATTGTTCATTTTAGTTTAGTAATTAATGCCACACACATACATTTTAATCATTTAGGCTTTCCATTTACTTTAGCAATATTTTGGCTACCATATCTATAACGCAATGAAAAATAAGATCAGTTGATCAATTATATGATGAGTTACGGATTAGTAATAATAGTGGAACTTATTGTGATTATAGCCTGAATGCATAGCAAAACTGGTTTTAAAGATAAGAAAAAGGAGTTTCATAGCTGTTTATTCGCCAAAAACACTAATTTTAATGATTAGCAAGTAAACTTACAAAGGCTTTTGCACCAGGCGGGTTAACTGCAAAATCAACAGTAGTTTTTCAATTGACTTTTAGTAATGACATAGACTTTTGTGCTTCAATTTCCCGACCGGCATAACCCCCAAAACATTTAGCAGTCATTGTAAGGAACGACAAAAGCATAAAACATAATATTGACAAATATGACAAAGACAGAAATAGCAAAAGCTTTCTCAAACGGAGAATTTGAAAAGACTAACAAGTTCATTTCGGAAAACGCAGTTTGGACGGTTGTCGAAGAAGACACTTTTATAGGTAGGCAAGCAATCATTGATAATTGTGAACAAGTCGGAAATTATTTTCAATCAGTAATTACTGACTTCAAAACGCTGAACATTATTGCTGAAGGAAATAAGGTAGTTATTAGTGGAACTGCCGAATTTTTAAGAGACAAAAAACGAATTTCATTTGTTTCAGCTTGTGATATATACGAGTTTGATGACACCAATCAAATCCAAAGTATTACTTCATATTGTATCCAATCAAAATGAAAAACAAAATTCAGAAAGTAATTGCAAATTTTTTAAACAGCAGTTCTTCAATTGAACTTTAGTAATAATATCGGCTTTTGTGCTTCGATTTCCCGCCCGAACGCAAAGCCCAAAACGTTAGTGACAACCCTAACGACACAATTGCTAACTGAAATAGCCTATCGAAAGTTTGCTACTGTTTGACACAATTTTATAAATTTGCAATCGTTTGAAAAACATTACCACCATACAAGACTATTGCAAGGAAATCAATATTCCAAATCCTAAACATTCGTTTTTTGACATACGGAAGTTTGAGGATAATATGAAAACGGTGAATGCAAAACAACCACCTTTCAGACACGAATTTTATGCACTTGCATTAAGAAATTCGGGCGATAATAAAGAAGTAAACGGTAAATTTCTCGACAGCAATTTGTTCTTTAATTCACCTTACCAAATCATAACGTGGGACATAAAACCTGATTGGAAAGGTTGGTATATCATTTTTGACAAAGCATTTTTGGAATTAAATCCAAGTTGGAAAAACTTTATTATTGACTTTCCTTTTTTCAGGCTCGACAAAGCTTTGCCTATGAATTTACAAACGGAAGATGCAAATTTTGTAAATAATCTCTTTCAACAGATTTTTGAAGAATACCATTCTGAAAACAAAGACAAGTTTCTTTTCATTCAGTCTTACACACAACTTTTGCTTTTGATTACGAAACGTTGCTTTGACAACTTACCGTTAAATAGTGAAGGAAATCAAGACAATCGAACAGCCGATATTCTATTGCTTTCTCGTTTTCAATCTTTAATTGAAACCTTAATGACAAATGAAGATATTAATCCTGAAATTCGACAAGCTTCATTTTATGCAGATAAACTAAATGTGCATCCTAATCATTTGAATGCAATTGTAAAAAGGATTACAGGAAAGACAACCACAAGCATTATTCAAAATCAATTGATTGCTTTGGCAAAGTCTATGCTTCGTCAAACCGACCTTTCTGCAAAGGAAATTTCCTTTAAACTTCACTTTGTAGAACCCACTCATTTTAATTCATTTTTTAAAAAACTAACAGGATTTACACCTCAGCAATATCGGGTAAATCCCATTCTTTGAATTTTGTCATTCTTGCTTTGAATTGCGTTACTACTAATTTTTTACGTGGTTGCATCTTTGTATTGTTAATTAAGAAAACAAAGTACAATGAAAAAGATAATCACAACAGCAGTTATATTCCTTAGTGGATTAAATGCAATTAGTCAAACCAATTCAATAACTAAAAATTCAAATAAAATGGAACAAGAAAAAATTATTCAAACAGTTACAAATCTGTTTAATGGTGCAGACGAACACAATTGGACAAAAGTTGAAAATGCAATGAAAGAAAGTGTTTTGCTTGACTTTTCTTCTATGACGGGCGAAGCTTCATCAATTAAAACAGCAAAACAAATAGCTGAAAATTGGGCAGCATTTCTTCCAGGTTTTGATAAGACACGTCATCAACTTTCTAATTTTCAGGTAACACAGAACGGAAATACAGCAACCGTTCATTACAACGGAAAAGCCGACCACTTTATAGGAAATGATGTTTGGACAGTTGAAGGAACATACGATACAGAACTTTCAAATACAAATAATAATTGGTTTATAACGAAACATAAATTAAATTTTACAAAACAAAGCGGTAATACAAATCTTCCTGCAAAAGCTATTGAAATAATGAAATCCAAATCAATTCGCAAAGTTAAGTTTATTAGTGAAGGACTTATATTAAAAGGCAATCTTCATCTGCCCGCAGAATTTTCTGAAACAAAAACTTATAAAGGAATTATTGTAACAGGAAGTTGGACAACTGTAAAAGAACAAATGCCAGATTTGTATGCCGTTAAATTGGCAGAACAAGGTTTTGTAGCATTAACTTTCGATTTTCGCAACTATGGAGAAAGTGAAGGACAACCTCGTAATTATGAAGTTCCTGAAATGAAAGCACAAGACATTTTAAATGCAACTAATTATTTGCAAACACTTTCCTTTATTGACAAAGAAAATGTTGGAGGTTTAGCCATTTGTGCAAGTTCAGGTTATATGGCATTAGCATTAGCAAATGGTGCAGATTTGAAAGCAGTAAATTTTGTAGCACCGTGGCTTCATAATGCCGAAATTGTAAAACTAATTTATGGAGGAGCTGATGGAGTTAATGAAAAAATCAAAAAGTCGGAAAATGCCAAAACAGCGTTTGCACAAAACGGCAAAATAGAATATGTTCCGGCAAGTAGCACAACTGATAAGGAAGCTGCAATGTTTGGAGACTTCGACTATTATCTTAACCCGAAAAGAGGAGCAATAAAAGAATGGGGAAACCAGTTTGCGGTAATGGCGTGGAAAGGTTGGTTACAGTTTGACCCAATACAATATGCAAGCAAAATAAATATTCCTGTTCAGCTAGTTCACAGTCAATCGGCAGCAGTTCCAATGGGTGCAGAAGAATTTTACAAAAACCTTAACGGACCAAAGAACATTATTTGGGTAGACAAAGCCAGTCAGTTTGACTTTTACGACCAAGAACCTTTTACGACAGATGCTACAAATGATGCTGTAAAATGGTTTAGAAAACAGCTGTAGTAAATATAGAAATTATTTTACGAAAAGGGTTTTGTTGTAAGACAAGACCCTTTTTGACGCCTCAAAATTTTTTGAAAAATATTTTTGCGTGACAGAGAAAAGGGCAGCCGATAACAAGGTATTGCCAAAAGCGGGGCTGAACGGCTTCTATCAAACTTTTTTGATATATTTGATTTGGTATTTACCTTCGGCGGATCTTAGATTTCTATTGAAGTTCGGTGCTAAAAATCCCCGCCTTCGGCAATACTCAATCGCTAGTGGTCATTGTAGAGCCGACCTCTCAAAAACAAACATAATGATAAGAACCGAAACAATAATAGCAGTAAAGAACATTCCTGAAAGTTCTGAATTTTATCAAAACTTATTAGGTTGCAAGAGCGAACACGGAGGAGAAACTTTCGAAATTCTAACAAATGAAAGCGTCGTTATTTTGTGTCTTCATAAATGGGGAGAACACGAACATCCGACTATGGAAAACCCAGAAAAAGAGATTGGAAACGGATTGATTTTATTCTTTCGAGTTGATAATCTAGACCAGATATTTAAAAATGCTAAAAAACTAAACGCAAACATTGAAAGAGAAATTCATTACAATGAAAATTCGCTTAAAAACCAATTTACATTAAGAGACTTAGACAACTATTACTTAATAATATCTGAATAAAACAACGAAATGCCAACAGGCATTTAATCTTCACCTTAAAATTGAGCTTTCAAAAAAAAATTTGGTTCAGATGAATAATTCATTAAACCTTATAACAATATCCTGAAATTTTTATCCGCCCAAAGCATTATAATCGTTAATATGCACATTGCTAATGCATTATAAAAATGACTATATTATTTATGAGCCATATGAGCGGTAAATACACCAATTGCAAAAGGGATCAAGCAAAAAAGTTAGGAGTTATTAAATATTATTTAATTTTGTAGATATGGATACCTATCGCTTCCATTTTAATAACAGCAAGAAAACATCAACTATTCTGTTTTGGTTTTTTGCCACGTTGCTGACTATTTCACTAACAGCCATTATTTTATTTGTGCATCCGCATCAACTTTTCCCGACCTGGCTATTACTGATCTCTTTCCCATTAATGTTAATGGCCATTTACAGGCTGTTTAAAATGGCCTCCGAAAGACGGTCGGCAGAAATTGTTTCGCTAAGTAATGAAGGCATTACCAGTTCCTGTTTCGGTTCTGTTTTGTTTTCGGAAATACACTCCATTAGGGTTCCTGTAAGAGAAATAGGGTTATTGGGAGGAATACAGCTCGACTATTACAAAAAAACAGATATTGATTTTCCTTACCTAGAATTTTCGATCATTGCTCGGGATGGAAAAATGTTAAATTGGATATTGAATGAGTGGGGTGGGCTTTATAACTCAAAAGAAGAATTTTCAATTTTCTTTAACCTTATCACAGCGATAACCGATGAGCTGTATCAACTTTATCACCCTACCGAACCATATAACAGCTATTTAAAAATTCTTGACGAAAAAGGTTTCTGGGAAAAGCGTGGTTAATCTGGAAAAAGGACACGAAGAATTGCAGTTAATTATGAAAACTGTTATGGCTAAATTTACAGATGAAACAACTTTACTAATTCAAGGCGTGAAAGGTAAATTTGATGAACAAGGAAGTATTACAGACATTGAAACACACAAAAGGTTAGACTATTTTATTAATGCTTTTACGAATTTAGTAAACAAAAAACCGTTAGCCACCATTTTAAAGACCAGCAATTAAATAAATCAAAAAAGACCAATCAATGAAAAAATATATTTCATCTACAGACAACGTAAATATTCACTATACAGAAACAGGGGAAGGAAATACTTCCATAGTTTTTGTGCACGGTTGGCTCGGAAATATAAATTGGTGGAACAGTCAAGAGGCTTTCTTAAAGGAAAAGTATAACATTGTTAAAATTGATTTAGGTGGTCACGGAAAATCGGATAAAACAAGACAGAATTGGACTGGCGAGCAATACGCAGACGATATAAAAACGGTTATAAATGAAATTAACACGCCCGAAATTATACTTGTTGGTCATTCAATGTCTGGAGCATATGTGCTTGAAGCATCCCTTAATTTTCCTAAAGTAAAAGCTATCATTTTAGTAGATACTTTAAAAGATTTAGACCAAGATTTTACTCCAGAGCAAGCCGAACAGTTTATGTTTAGTAATTATCGTAAAGATTTCAAATCAGCGGTGGAGCATATTCTACCTCAATATCTTTTTGTGGAAGAAACTCCTGCAATTATAAAAAATCAGCTTCAAAACGAATTTATTCAAAATGATGCTGAATTAGCAATAAATGCTCTTAAACCTTTATATGAAATGGATATTAGAAAAATAGCAAAACACATAGACATTCCCATAAGAGCAATTAATTCTGATGCACAGCCCACAGAAATAGACAACAATCGAAAATATTTTAAAAACTATAATTATAACGTAATTACTGGCACAGGACATTATCCAATGCTGGAAAAACCAGACGAATTTAATACAATATTGAGCGAAGTAATAGAAGAATTAACTGCTGAAAAATAAAAAAATGGTAGTTAAAATCGGCTTGGTAATATGGCAACTTCGTATTTTTATGAGACATTTGTACATTCTACAAACCCTCGAAATCACGACAAAATGAAT
Organism: Pedobacter frigoris; assembly: GCF_005116445.1. Taxonomy (GTDB): domain Bacteria; phylum Bacteroidota; class Bacteroidia; order Sphingobacteriales; family Sphingobacteriaceae; genus Pedobacter; species Pedobacter frigoris. The sequence goes on along the minus strand of NZ_SWBQ01000003.1, from coordinate 48,391 downwards.
TTTCAAAGCATCATTCCCGACAAATCTGTTTCGCTTTTTGTGAAGAATATTTGGGTGTTTGAAAGTGAAGAGAAAGATGCAAAAACCAGTTTACCATTTTTTGCAGATGGATTTCCGGGATTGATGTTTCAGCAAACCGAAAATGGATTGATTGTGAAACCACACGATAGAAAAATGCCCGAAATATTTCTTTACGGACAAACTATTAATCCAATTGTGATAGAAATTTCAGGGACATACCTCATCATCATTTTTCAGCTGTATCCATTTGTGCTACGAACTTTTTTTGATGTGCTTCCACAGAGCATTAATGACAATTGCTACTATTTAGACAACACAGATGGCGAGATTTCGAAGCTTAATCTGCAATTGATTTCTTGCAAAACTTTGAATGAAAAGATTGACCTTATTTCCAATTTGCTTTTACATTATTTTGAAAATAAAAAACAAAATCTGGATTTAGAAATACGAAAAATTATTGTAGAAATTATGGCTGCAAAAGGACAGGAAAATATTAGAGCCATTGCAGAAAAACAAAATCTCAATTTGCGAACTTTTGAACGAAGATTTTTAAAAGAAACGGGACTTCCACCCAAACAGTTTGCAAAAATTATACAATTTCAAGCTTCGCTAAAACAATTATCCATAAAGGATTATACCAAAATGACAGACATTGTTTATGAGAATGGATTTGCTGACCAATCTCATTTCATCAAAGTATTCAAAGCCTTTACTGGTAAAACACCAAAGAATTTCAGCAGATAATCTAATTGTCGTTTTTGTTCTATTTTTTAAAATTTACCCATCGCACCTTTGTATCATTAATTTAAAAAATGATACGAAATGAAACTAATTATTTTTGGTGCAACAGGCACCGTTGGAAAAGAACTTGTAAAACACGCAGTAGAAAATGGCTATGACGTTACAGCCTTTGTTCGCCATCCAGAAAAAATGCAAAATACCAATAACCCCAATTTAAAGATTTGCAAAGGAGACGTATTGAATATTGTGGATGTGGAAAATGCTTTAAAAAATCAAGAGGTGGTTTTGTGTGCATTGGGCGATGGCAATGTAGGAAAAATAAGAGCTTTGGGAACAAAAAATATAATAGAAGCAATGCATAAATCAGGACCAAAAAGATTGATTTGCCAAACCACATTAGGAATGGGCGAAAGCTATGGAAACTTAAATTTTATTTGGAAACACATCATGTTTGGAATGTTGCTAAAAAAGGCATTCCGAGACCATCAATTGCAAGAACGATATATTTTAAACTGTAATTTAGATTATACCATCGTGAGACCAAGTGCATTGACAGATGGCGATATTACGAAGCAATATAAAATTGGGTTTGATGGGAATTTCAAAAAACTCAAATTAAAAATCTCTCGGGCAGATGTTGCTGATTTTATGTTACAACAAATTGCAACATCTCAATTTACAAAAAAAGCAGTGAGCATCTCCAATTAATAGACAATGAAATTCACAGACCTTACACTTATTTCAACGGCAATTTTTACTGCTTTAATGGCTGGTTTCTTCTTCTCTTACTCCGTTTCGGTGAGTTTGGGATTAGGAAAATTGGGAAACAAAGAATTCCTAAATGCAATGCGAAACATTAATAGAGAAGTACAAAATCCTCTGTTTTTTATTTGTTTTTTTGGTAGTTTGATAATGCTTTGCTTTTCTACTTTTTACTACAAAAGCAATACATTTTTTTCTTTTTTGCTATGTGCATTTTTAATTTATACGATAGGTGTTTTTTTGGTTACCATTTTAGTTAATGTTCCATTAAACAATAAACTTGACAATTTTGACCTTGCAAATGCAACAGAAATAACTATAACACAAATGAGAAACACCTTTGAAAACAGATGAAATTTTTGGAACAACATAAGAACACTATCATCAATATTGAGTTTACTTTTTGTAATTTTGGCCTGCATTCAAAAAACTAAATGACAAAGAACTACTGCTGATAATTTTAGCAGTAATGCTATGAAAAACACCGTAAATATTGACAAAATGGAAACAATAATAGTTATTTGTGGACTTTATAATATTGCATTTGCACTTTTCCACTTTGGGTTTTGGAAAATGTTTCAGTGGAACAGCGAGTTGAAAAAATTAAGTTTTGCAAATAGAGGAATAATGCAAATTTTAAACATTCAAATTAGTTACTATTTTATATTTACGGCAACGATTTGTTTTATTTTTCCAACAGAACTTTTGACAACCAAATTAGGAAATTGGTTTCTAATAGGAACATCTATATTTTGGCTAATTCGGACAATACAACAGTTCATTTTCTTAAAAGCAAATCATTATAAAATACATATTTTGACATTTATTTTTTTAATAGGAACTATTTTATTTTTATTGCCTACTTTATTAAAACACTAAAATAATTCTTCTAATAAGACCGAATTGACAAACGCATTTCACTAATTATATAGGAAACCAAGTTTCTCTCTAAAAGAAAACACGAGCTAGAGGTTTCTTATTGTTTTAAAAACATTAATTTATAAAATGAATAAAAAATTGAATATTATTAATTACTTACTTTTAACGAAATATAACTTAAAAAAAATGTTGTAAAATGTTTGCTCCAAGTCTCCGCTACACCTGCAAGCTGACAGAAAAACTATTACCAAAAGAAAATTACGACAACGAACAAACTGAAATTTCTTTACCATCAGCATGAGTTTTTCCCCAATCGGAAAGACTTTCTAAAATCGGAACTAAATCTAATCCTTTAGTAGTTAAGATATATTCAATCCCGATAGGAACAGTTTCGGGAATTTCTTTTTTGACAATTATTGCGTGAGTTTCCAATTCTTTAAGCTGACGACCTAAAACTTGTTCAGAAATATTTGGCAATTCCTTTTTCAGTAAATGAAAACGATTGTTTCTTTGTGAAATAGAATAAACAATAGTGGTAATTATAACGAACCAGAAACGACTATGAATACAGAAAAAATATTTGACGAAAATGGACAAGGTTTTACTAGGATTTTTTCTACTGACAAAGTAGAAAAAGTAAATCCTGTTGAATATTATAAATCGTTTGAACTGGAAAAACGTGCAATTTCACTTCGTGATTTACTGAATACTAAAAATCCGTTTTTTACTTCTCTATTGGACGATAAATTCTTTATCAAAAAGGCAGAAGAAACTTTGGTTGGATTTTTTGGACAGTTTGAACAAACAAAAATTCACGGGAATTTTATTGAATTATTAAAAACAACACGAAAAAAAGACCAAATAAGCTTACTTAAAGAGATGTCCTTAAAGACAGACGAACTTATGTCTTTAATTTTTATAGCTCATAATGAATTTGGATATTTATATAGTAAATACCTTTTTGAAAACTTACCAGCTGGTTTAGAAGGGAAAAAACTTCCGAAATTATTTCACATTAAAGAAGATGGCACAATTGAAAAGGTTGGCGAAACAGATTTAACAGATGGCGAGTTAAAAAATGTAATTGAACACAGAAAAGTCATTGTTTCTCATTTTTTTGAGAAAGATGATTTCTGGCATTGTTTCTTTCTGACATACAATAGTATCGGAGGAAAAGAAAATTGGAAAAATGGACAAGCACATTTTCATTATATTTCAAGTTCGTTTGGAATTTCAAAAACTGACTTTGTAGAAAGTATGCGTAATGGAAAATACAAATCAACATCAATCCATATTGACTTATTAGGTTATGGAAATCAAAGCGGAGAATAAAATAACTACGCTAAAAGTGCTTTACATCCATTGGACTGATTGCAAAATTCAACAGTAGTTTTTCAATTAAACTTTAGTATCAACGTTGGGAAGGCTGTTCCGTTTTTACCTCAGATTGTTTTTTCTCTTTTTTCATTTGCAAATACGACCAGATGAAAAGAACACCGATAATAATCAAAGCATAAGCAACCCACTTGCCAATACGTTCTATAAAACGTGTAAATACAGATGCTTCAAAGCTCGAAAAACCTTCTGCACCCATAGCATTACGCCTGTAAAATTTCCTGCGGCTTATCCAATAAACAAGCCCTATCCCGATAACAAGCGGAATAATACCAAGTGCCAATTGAGCAGTAATCGCATCCATACTCATTCAAATTATGTTTCAAGTAAATTTAAGAAAAATTGCCTTTATCCGAAAACCGAAAAGCAAAAAAACCGACTTTACAGGTCGGTTTTTGCCTTAATTTAAGTTACTCTTAATCACTACTATTGAACTCAAAGCTCAACTGCTTTTCGTTCCCAAAGCTGTCCGAAATCCAAACCTCAAAAGATTGTGATACGGCAGATGCCGACGTGTAATACAACCTGAACTCCTCCGTAGGCAATGGGTACAAATCGTTTGGCACATAAGGGGCTTCATCGTAATATCGAAGTGTGCCTTGTCCATCAAATTGGAAATAGCGGATAAAATACTGCGTGTTGCTGTAATTACCGTTTCGTTGTATGGTAAAGCGCATTTCTACGGTCTGTCCATTGGCAACGTCTTTCGGGACAGGCATTACTTTGACCTCAAAAGGAAAATCGTTCTGTATTTCGAGTTCATCATCTTTGCTACGAGATACCAAAGAGACCGAAGCTGTGAAGATTGCCAGCATTACATATATCGGCAATAATCCTATTCTGAATTTGTTAAATATTCCTATCATTTTTTCTGTTTTTTAAAAGTTAAACCTTAATCCCACACCTGCGGACGGACGGAATTGTTTCATATCTGTACTCCACAAAACCTTTGTTCTTCCTGCAAGAACCAACACAAATCGGTCTGACAAATACGTTTCAAAAGTAATTCGTCCGCCAGCTCCGTAGATGAAGTTGTCTTCGCTCAAAATCTTCGCACCATCATACAACATCGGTTCGCTACGGTTGATGCTTTCGTAACCGACTACGCCTGTTATTCCTAAGTTTAGCGTGAAGTTTTTACGAGCATCGCCTAATAGAAATAAACTGTAACCACCTTCGGCAGTAAAGGTTTCTTGCGGAATGCGGATGTCTTTATAATTGTGGTATTGATGCGTATATTCCAATGCCCAAAGTTGGTAATTCCCGTTTTTACCGTTCACAGTCATTCCAATGTTGAGGTAATAATCATTGCCGATTTTATCTTTGGATAACACGCCTGCATTCAGTTCAATTCCTTTTTGCTTTGGGAGCATTCTTTGTGCCTGTGTAACCGTGATGGCCATCAGAAGGAGCATCACGGTATAGATATACTTTTTCATATAATTGCTTTAAAAAGTTATTAAAATTTCAGGTGCATATCGTTTATCAATCGGGCTTTTATTAAATCCGAATTTTCTATTTGAAGCGTTTGATGTCTGCCACCGTTTTTTTCGAAAATCTCAATCAGCAAAATTTTGTCATCATCAATGGTAAATTGGTCTAATAGAAACACATTTTGTTCGGTTGTTTTTCCGCCAATTTCATCCAATGGCTTGTAAATTCTAAGCGGTATCATAGGTCTTTCCTGCACTACGGTGCGTTTTGCCACTTTCTTATCTACGACTTTGAAATTGATAAAATCAATCTGGAAAGGCACATTGGTACGGTTTCTTAATTCTGTATGGAAATAGTATTTGCCGTTATGAATGTAAATTCCTTTCAAAATAAACTGAATGCCGAAACTTTCAGCACCAATATGTTTTACAATGCGTTTGTCATTTTTGTAAATGGTTTCTAAAAGCATACCTGCCAAAGAAGGCGAATTATTGCCCAATTCTTCAAAAAGCACATCGTTTCCGTTGGCTTTATCTACTGCTTTTTGCATTGTTAAAAGGTCATAGCTCAACACTTCGGGATAAGAACTGTAATACACATTGAAGCTGTAAAAACGTCCGTCATTGGTAATTACTGAAAAATTAGTTTCAGGTTCAAAATCCTTTACCGATGCTTTTATACGCAGTACGTTTTCGGCATCTTCTGCTTTCCCTGCAATCAGGTATTCGCTACCCAAGTCCACGTAACGAATGGCAGTTGGGAAAATCAGATGCGAAGTCTTATCGTAAGTAACTTCCATTTTGTAAGGTTCTATCTTGCCCAATGCAAGCGGTGTTCTGATGCTGTCTTGCGCATAAGATTGTACGACAAAGCCGAATATCAGGGCAAATGCCCAAAAGGTTTTTAAATATTTTTTCATTGTTTTATTAATTTTAATTCAACATTATTTTTTAGATACAAGCAAGACTTGATGACCTGCCTTTAGGGTAACTTTTGGCGTTCTTACTTTTTTGGCGAAATAACCCGAAATACCTTGTACCGCACTTTTGCTGAGGTCGGAAGCAATTTGTTGTCCCGTTGAAGAATTCATACTAAAGCTCGAACCTGTGGCACTGCCCATATTGCCCACAATATCCGTAACCGCATTTCTTTCTGGCGAGTACGGAACGAACAATCCTTGTTGTCCGTCCAAATCGTAAATGCTTATTTCAAAAGGAATAATGTTGCCTTCCAATTCTATGGAAGTAACTTTTAATTGTAACCTGCCATTCTGAAATTTGGCATTAGCCGTTACAATAGTTCCTTTCGGAATGGTACGTTGTGGCGTTTGAGCAGGCTCTAACAATCGTAAACGAACATCCGTTTCGCCAATAACCGTTTGAGCTTCGTGTACACAAGCTTTGATGCTGTTTTTTGGTTGTGCCATCTGCTCAACAGAACCAGTGGTATAAAATCCACGGTTTTTTGTTTTGCTCCAATCGGCTAAAAAAGCACTGTCCGTAGGTTCCCGATACAAAGCAGATACGGTGTTCTTTCTTGCAGGCGTAAATGCTACAAAACTCTCTTTTTGGTTAGCACCCGAAACCTCTGTTTTAACATCGGCAGGAGCTGTATTTCCAGTATTCGCATTTTGCGGAAGATATTTTGCTGCCATCTGATAAGATTTCTCCATCAAAGACAATTGGTCATCTACGGTTACAGAGCGAGGCACATCTTTTTCAGCCAGCTTTTCTTTCATATCGTCCAGTTGCCTGCGGAGTTCCATAGTTTCCGAATTATCATTCTGATAAAATGAACCCAATGTACTTTGTGCATTGCGATAACTAATCAATGCAGGATTGCCGTTTTTTCCCAAACTTTTGCCACTGCTATTATTTTCATCTTCTTCAGGAAGCATTTCTTTACTGGTCTGTGTACTGTCCGTATTCCAATAATCTGAAAGTGTTGTAAGTGCATTGCGTTTTTCCTGCTCTTTACTTTCCAGCATATCTTGCTCGTAAGCCCTGCCTTTGTTGGCTGGCATTCCTGCGTCCGTAGCCTGTGGTACGGCATCGTTCAGCCCAATATTCTCCAGTGCATTTTTATCTTCGCCAGGTTTAAATATGAGGTACATACAACCCAAGAAGACAATTCCCATTAAACCGATAATGAGTGGCTTTTTTAGCTTTTCTGCTTTATTCTGTGTGCCATCTTGTGGTACATCAGCGGTTGTTGCCGGGTTTCCTTCCGTTACCCGAACAACCGATTTTTTGTTATCATTTTCTTTCATAAATCTTATTTTTTAGAGTTGTTGATAATGTGTCCTGCAATCTTGCAGGGCTTTCACTTTTTTTGAGGACAGGGTTTTCAATATGCTTAATAACCATATCGTTTTCGGACTTTGAGGTATCATACCAAACTTTGCAGATAACACCTGCGGTAAGTAGCAGATAACCCACAAAGAAGTACAGCGTATATTTGTGCTGTTTCCGCAATGGTAATGCCTGCCAACGTTCATCAAATTTTTCAAAGTATATGTCCAGAGTTGCTCTTAATTTTTTCATAATCTGTGTTTTTAGCGTTCGATGACTTCTATATCCTTGTTTTCAACCACTGCAAACTTTTCAATATTAAAGCCCTGCGGATTGTTGTCTGAACGAACAGAGTTCACGAGATAGCAGGAAGTAACCAGGCTACGTCTGGTTACGTTGCTCGAACGGATGATGAATTGTTTGGCATAGGTTCGTACCGCATAAGGATGGGTGTTGAAGTTGCACACAACACTATCCACCTCGATACGTTGCTGTACATTTCCTGAAATGATACGGTTGTAATACCCTTTTTCCGATAGGTCTTTGTAATAATCAAAGGCACTTTTATCGGCAAGGTTGAATGCCCTGCTCATATTACTTTCGATAGCGTTTTTATCGGGAGCAAGTGTAAAAAACAGCTCGTGAAAACGTCGAACGTGTTCCCTTGCTTCCACAGGACGGTTGATACTTGCATCTTGTGATAAGGCAAGTATCAAAGATTTACCATTATCCAATACATAGATTTTTTGGCGTTGCTCTTCTGCAAAGCGGTAGGACTGCCATACGGAAAATCCTACCACGCCAATGCAGAGAACGGCAAACATAATGGCATACAATCGTATCTGCCGAAAGCTGTTTTCTATATTTCTTAGCGTTTTAAATTCCATTTTTATAAATGATTAATTGTTTATTTATTCATTAGCTTGCCACCAATGTTTCCAATGGTTGAACCAGCCCCAGCTCCGGCAATATTTCCGGTTTTCATTGCAGCTTGATTTACATTTCGGGTAAAGTTTCCTGCTCCGCCTGCCTGTATTACCCAGCCCGCTACCGTTGGGATTGTGAAGTAACCCACGATGCCGATTATCATAAAAATGATATAGACCGTATTGCCCGTATCGGGTATGTAAGTTGGGTCGGCAAGCATTTCAATATCTTTTTCGATAATGAGGGATTGTATTTTGGCAAGCATAGAGCTGAACAAATCAGCTATCGGAAGCCACAAGTAAACGCTTACATATCGGGTAAGCCATTGCGTGAGCGTAGATTGAAAACCATCCCATACGGCAATAGCAAAAGCTATTGGCCCGAGTATGGACAGAACGATGAGAAAAAACGTCCGTATGGTATCAATAACCAAAGCTGATGCCTGAAACAGTACCTCTAACAGATTGCGAAACCAATTCTTTACAGACTGCTCCACACTGTACATACCACGTTCCATATACATCCCGGACATTGTTGCCAAATCGGAAGGCGACCAGCCCAATTCTTCGAGTTTTTTGTCGAACTCTTCATCCGAAATGAGGTAAGCCGTTTCGGGATTTCGTAGCATTGCTTCCCGTTCCAAGAGGTCTTTTTTAGCCTGCAAATCATTAAGGTCAAGCACCTGGTCTTCAAGGATGGCGTGTGTACCCTGTACCACCGGACTTAATACTGCATTGATTGTTCCCAATACGATAGTTGGGAAAAACATAATGCAAATCCCTAAAGCGAACGGACGAAGCAATGGATACATATCAATAGGTTCGGCTCTGCTCAAAGCCTGCCATACTTTTATAGCGACATAGAACAATGCTCCCAAACCTGCTACTCCTTTAGCCACTGCCGCCATATCGGCGGACAGTGGTAACATCTCATCATATAATGAGCGTAGGACTTCGTGAAGATTATCAAATTCCATAATTACCAGTATTTTTGGTTAGGAGTTCCATAGAGGTCAAGCACTCTTTTGGTATTGTTTTGTTTTTTCGCTCTTAAAAAACTCACGGAGATATTTTTATTGGTGTAGTAGCGTACCAAGTTGTGGTATTCTTTTACCTCTTTGTACACACGGTCAATAATATCCATACGTTCTTTATCGTTCAGCGACAAGCTGGAAGTATTTACAATCTGCTTCAATTCTTTCAGCAGTTCGGTACTTTCATTCAGCAATGCCGAGTACCCGTTGGCGATAGCCGTTAGTTCCTGAGCGGAGAAATTCGGGTCATTCATCATTTTACCGAAATTCTGTACATACATTTCTGAAACATCGCCTACCAAGAGTACCGTTTGCTGCACCTTTCGGGCATCCTTTACGAGATTGTTTACCGCTTTGAGCTTGTCGTAATATTCTTTGCCTTGCTCATATACTTTCTTCACTTCGTTGAAGTTCTTAACGACATTACTTACCGTTGAAGAAGTTTGTACGATTTCATTCGCACTGTTGAGAATGCCCGAAGCCAAATTTGTAGGGTCGGTTACTACAAATTGTGCATTTGCTGATGGTGCTACGGCTATCATTAGTGCCGTACATACCAAGTACATTAATTTTTTCATTGTTCTTGAAATTTTAAAATGTTAATTGACTATTGATTTACATTATCACGTCGCTGCATAGCGATGTGCTTGATGGCGAGTTCTACATTGCCATCCAATTCGGAAGCGAGCTGCATCACTTCCAATTTTTCGGTTTCTTCCGTGGTGTATGCGAGATATTCTTCCAAGCTAACTTCGGTGGCATAAACTGCCGAATGCGTACCACCTAAACCTATCCAAACCTCTTTGTACAGTCGGCTTGCATCATTATTCATATTGATGGAAAGCACCTGTCCTTTTTCCTTGTCGGTAAGCCCCAACATCGCCTGTATATCATCGAATTTGTTCATATACTTGCGTTGGTCTAAAAGGATTTTACAGTCGGAATTATTGATGATACTTTCTTTCACAATCGGCGATTGGATAATGTCATCAACCTCTTGTGTCACAACAATCGCCTCTCCGAAGAACTTCCTAACCGTTTTAAACAAATATTTAATGTATTCTGCCATTCCTTCTTTGGCAATAGCTTTCCACGCTTCTTCAATTAGAATAAGTTTTCGGATACCTTTAAGCCTTCTCATTTTATTGATGAAAACTTCCATAATGATGATGGTTACAATCGGAAAGAGGATTTTGTGGTCTTTAATCGCATCAATTTCAAACACGATAAAGCGTTTGGAAAGCAGGTCTAATTGTTTATCAGAATTGAGCAAATAATCATATTCGCCACCTTTGTAATAAGGTTCGAGAACGTTCAGAAAATTGGCAATATCAAAGTCTTTTTCCCTTACTTCTTTTACTTCCAATACCTTGCGGTAGTCGCCTTTTACATACTCATAAAAACCATTGAAAGATGGATAAACATCATTCTGTTTAATGCGTTCAATATATCCGCTTACGGCATTAGAAAGGGCAACTTCTTCCGAACGAGTTGGTGGTTCATCATCACGTTTCCAAAGCGTCAATATCAAAGTTTTGATACTTTCACGTTTCTCGATGTCGAACACACCATCATCGGTGTAGAAAGGATTAAAAGCAATCGGATTGTCTTCGGTGTAGGTAAAGTAAACACCATCTTCGCCTTTGGTTTTACCTTTAATGAGTTCGCATAAACCTTGATAAGAATTTCCAGTGTCCACAAGCAAAACGTGTGCGCCTTGCTCGTAATACTGCCGTACGATATGGTTTGTGAAGAATGATTTTCCGCTTCCCGATGGACCGAGTATAAACTTATTCCGGTTGGTAATAATCCCACGTTTCATCGGCAAATCCGATATATCCAAATGGATAGGTTTTCCGGTCAATCGGTCAGCCATTTTTATCCCGAATGGCGATGGAGAATTGTGGTAATTGGTTTCTTCCGTAAAAAAGCACAAAGCTGGTTCTATGAATGTATAAAAACTTTCCTCACTCGGAAAATCGCCTGCATTGCCCGGCATTCCTGCCCAATACAAAGTGGCTACATCAGTAGTGTTATGACGTGGCTTACATTCCATTAACGCCAATGCACTACCGCAATCATTTTTCAATTGTTTCAGTTCCGCAGGATCTTCCGACCACGCCATAATGTTGAAGTGCGCTCGAATGGAAGACAACCCGAAGCTATGTGCTTCGTTCAGGTATTTTTCTATCCATTCTTTGTTAATCTGATTGGCACGACTGTAACGAGCCAAAGAGTGCATATTCCTTGCGGATTTTTCAAATTTTTGCAAGTTGTCTTCACTGTTATCTAAAAACAAATATTGGTTGTAGATATGGTTACAACTTAACAACAAGCCCACAGGTGCAGCAAACGATAAACGACAGTCGCTTCGGTCGGTTGACAGCTTTTCAAATCGGGTATCTGCCGATACCGTTCCGGGCAAATCGTCCGTATCAGACAAGGTATGCAGGCTCAATCTTTTGTTGCCAATACGGACTTCTTCTGTTCCGAGTGCGATGTCCTGCATTGGCGTTCCTACTTCCCTCGAAAGTGTAAGATACTGTTCCAATAATCCCTGTTTTTCGTCCGTTCCGATGATGTCATCTTCGGTTAGGCGTTGCAGGGTTATAAATCCGCTATCGTTCACAATACGTTCAAACTGTGTAACGGCTTCCATAAATCGGTGTATCGTTTCCTTGTTCCTGATTTCCTTTGGTATCAACGAACCTTTGCAAAGCGAACTGAAGTTGCTTTGCATACGCATTCTTTCCTTAGAGGTTTTGGTAAGAAATAGATAGCAATAATGATTTAGAAACGGTCGCTCGTTGAAGTGACGTTGATAAGATTTAGCCAAAAAACTCTGGTCTTCTTTTGCCAAATCGGGAGCATAATTTTCCTTGATGTACCAATCTTGTTTGTGGATGACCGTAAAATCCGGCAAGGTCTTGATGGCTTTGTGCCAAGCGGAATGAATAGCCTCATATTCCGCAGAAGCTACTGTAAACAATTCCGGTAAACGCACTTCAAAACAGGCGGTAATGTCTGCATCTTTAGAAAGAATGCAGTTATTTTCTACTGCCAGCAAAGGAAATTTGTTTTCCAATGTTGAGGTCTTGGCTACATTTCTCATACGGCATTTTGTTTAGGAGTGAATTTTAGATAGCGGTGTACAGGCTTGCGACAGATGATATGTCGGGGATGTCTTTTTCTTGCCCCGATTTTCATTAATCCGTGTTCTCCATACTTTTTGTTAAGTGAAAAGGTCTGCCACACAATCAGCGTAGCACCGCCTGCTCCGATGAACAAACAGATGTAAGAGTTTACGCCTGTCATATACAGTATCATCACGAGGGTGAGCGTACCGAGCAGTCCACCAGTGAAAATGAACAGATATTGTGCTTTCAGCCCTTTAAATTCTACCGTTCTTCCGATGCCTTTGTTGATATTGTAATTCATAAGGTAAAGGATTAAAGGAAGAATGAACGCAGAACGGTAGCTGCAACAATCAAGAAGATACACGCACCGAACCAGCTTGCCGCCGTTTTACTTGTATCGGGGTCGCCAGAACTGAATTTGTTGTACACCTTAACCCCTCCGATTAACCCGACGACCGCACCGATGGCGTAAATTAATTTGGTTGCGGGGTCGAAATAGGAAGTTACCATTTGGGTAGCCTCGTTGATACCTGCCGTGCCATTTCCCTGTGCGAACACACCAATTCCTGACAGCATTGCCACTGCTGCCAGCAAAACTTTTTTTCTTTGTTTTTCCATAATTGAAACACATTATTTTGTTTAGTTATCCCGCACCTTGCGGAATTCTGGGACAAAGGTGTTTCGGAAATCAAGGCGTTGTAACAAAGTGGTAGTCAGAGGAATTGTTTGGCTTTGGGTGGCGGGATTAAAACAAGAAAAGGGGGCTGTTTCCTATAGAAACAGCCCCCTTTTCATTATGCTTGTTTTTCCTTACTTAATCAACATATTATTAAAAATTAGAAAATAGTACTTAAAAAACTTATTATGACTTAAATAATTCGATAAAATAGGTATGAAGATTTATAATGAATTATTATCTAATTTTCCTTTAACTTGTCTTTCGTAGATTTCTTCAAGATCGCGACTTATTATCTCAATTTTTCCTGGATCTAGGTCTTTTTCTATCATCATTTTTACAGAAGAAGTAATTGTACTCCAAGCCAATTTTGGGTTGCCAAAATCACTAATTGGTTTTGCTTGATATGGTAAAGCTGAAAACCGTTGAAGATTATGCGGATTCTTTCTACCCCAATCGTAGAACTCTAAAATTATTGGAACAATTTTGATGCTCTCACCATTGTCATATCTATCAATAGCAGTTTTAATTTCGTGATCAATTATATATTTAGTGCTGTAAAAATATTCACTAATCATGAAAAATATAATGTCTGCTTCTTGAAATTTATGTTTGATTTTTCCATCCCAATCATCACCAGGATTTAAACTAGTACAGTACCATGGTTCTTCAATTAGTTCGGCATCTACTAAAGGGCGTAAATATCTCTTCAAAGTATGAATCTGTGCTACATCTTTTTTGGAATAAGATATGACTACTTTTTTCTTTTTAACAGGGTTGTCTATAAATTCCATATAATCTTTTAGTTTAAAAAGCTTTTGTTGTTCTGATTTCACAGGTTCAGATAATTTCTTTTCTGAAAAGACATGCTTACCTATTTTGGCATTCTCTTCAAGTAGTTCTTTTGATATATAATCAATCCCATCCAAGGTAATCATTTCTTCTAATTCATAACCTTGATTAACATCTCTAATGAACTTGAGCACGTCATCTCTGAATATAGGCTTCTCTTTTTGAGATAAATCATAAATATCAATACAAGCATTCCCATTTTCATTACCGAGATGAAATCTTATCATTATAATTTCGTCTGTGTTTGGATTCTTTATTATCAATCCGTCTTTCCAATAATAAAAAATATCTATATTCTTATCAGAAGAAAAAAGAGTTCCAAATTTCTGAAATATACTTAAAATAACATTTTTATGAATGAATCCTTTGAACTCAAATCTTCGATATGTAATCTGACTTTCATTAAGAAACAACTTAATTTTTCCATCAGGAATTTTAGGTAGATAAAGTGGCGCAATATATATATCTGAATAAGGGTTTTTGAAAATAATCTTAAACTCCTCCATCATTAACAGTAAATCATCAACTTTACTGTCATCATTACCAAGAATTCTTACAACATAATCTCTTTTAAATTCTCCTTTCTTATCCACAAGTTTTTCAAGGACTTTATGCATATTCTCAATAACCCATTTCTTATCAATGTATATCTTTTCATCCATGTCTTTACTTGTACATAACACAAGTCCAACTTGTTCTAAATATTTAACTAACCTTTTAGCTTGAGAATCATCAATAGGATTTTTAATTATTCCATTGCAATAACTTACAAATTCAAAAAAAGTTAGCACAGGCTCTCCTTTATAAGAATTTATGCTGTTCTTTATTGTCTCATAGAACTTAGGAAGAACAGCTCCAATAATATTCATCTTGTTAAGCATCTCCAAAAACAAACTATCAAAATGATCTAAATTTCTTTTGGGCTTAAGGGAAATATTAATCATATCATAAATAAATGAATAGTCATTTTTGAGAGTTTTATTATCTTGAAATACAATTTCGGAAGCATTGTCAACCTTATTCTGAATTAAGAGTAGTGGGCTGTCATAAGTGACATCTCTTTTAATTTCAAATTCAAAATTATCTGCTTCAACATCTTTGGTATAAAACTTTACAGAATCTAACCAATATCTTATAGGGTAATCTTGAGTTTCAACTTCTATCTCTAAGTTTTTTCTGCTTTTCTGCAGAATTTTTCTTGAATTTAAATTATTAGTTTCTTTATCCCACAATAGGAGATAAATTGTATTGGTACTATAAAACAAATGATGAGTATCATGATAATAGTCGTGTCCTCCAAAATCAAATATGTGTAACAAACACTCTTCTCCGATGGTATTAACCGAATACTTACTGTTTATAATCTTCTCTTCCATCCAAAGAGTAGGAAGATGTTCATCTTCTAGACCATTTTCTTTATCGAGATATTTTACCAAGGTAGATTTACCAACCTCGCTATTACCAACCAGAATAACCTTAATATCTTTATTGACATAACGACCTCTTTTTTCTATATCATCAAGTACACCTAGAACTTCTTCTTTGCCTAATGTTACTATTTCCATTGGTGGTAATTCCAAAGGATTATTTGCTATGTTTAATGTATTTATTTCCCACTTATCATTACTAATCCCAATATTTTGAATGATTTTTATGATTGGTCTGAGATCTCTGATAATATTGTTGTGTAAATCTACTGTCTCAATATTGACTAATCCACTAATAAAATCTACCGTTTTAATCTTGTTATTGCTAAGATATAGCTCTTTAAGATTGCTTAACTCATTTAAAAATTCAACTTTTGATATTTCATTATTATTTAAATGAACGATTTTAAGTAAAGTTAACCTCTTTAGACCTATTATGTTAGTTAGCTCATTATTACTTAGATTTAGGTATTCTAGCTTTTTTAGCTTAGAAATAGAAGTAATAGAAGTAATACCCCACCTGTTCCATTTTTGGTTATTGTAATCGTTCCAATCGCCCCCACAAACTAAGATTTTTAGCTCGGAGAATTTATTCATTGATTCCGGCAAAGATTCAATGTTATTTCTATTCCCTTTGTTTTTACTAGTGAGTTTTCTCCATTTGCCATTTTTATATTCAGCCCATTCATTACTTAAAATCAATACCTCTATATGAGTACACTCGAAAAGTTCAGGTATAATCTCCAAATTTCTTAATCCACAATTCCCTAAATCCAATATTTTTGAATTGGTTTTTAAACATTGCTCAATCAGAAAACTTGCCGTTGATAAGTCGGTATATCTTAGATTATCTTCTAGATAATGATCCTTTGACATGCTCTCATTCCAAATAGGTTTGACAAATGGTAAATAAAGAATACGACTACAAAGGGCGCCGAAGTTTTCAGGGTTTTGGGTTTTTAATCCTAATCTTTTAAAAAAAATCAGTATTGTTTCTTCAAACCTATCATTATAAATTCTATCATGGAAAATATTCTCCAAAACTTTCTTTCTATGATTTTCAGAAAGCATTGTGAGATTATTACTAGGAGATTTCAAGTAAGCAAATGCATTTTTGATACTTGGACTCAGAGAGCTATGCTTATTGGTCAGTTTAAACTTGACAAAATTCAAAAACCAATCATTCTGACGGACTGCAGATTTAGCTAATACACGTTTATCTGGATATCTATTCCATATATTTTTATGATATGCATTAAAATCAATGTAAGCGATTAATTCTCCACAAAGCATCGTGAATTCATGTTGTTCTTTAGATAAATCCGAATTGATGAATTCTTTAAAGGTAATTCCAGAAGACTTAAATTGATTCGCCAATTGCTCATAAAAATTTTTGGGCAATTCATGTTCGATAAACTCATTAAATTTTCTTTCAGCTAATTCATAATAAAACTCTTTATCATACTGAATTCTTTCTACCAATTCATTGACGTGAATATTTGGAATTTCAGCTTCAATAACTAATTGGCCGCTGGGAGTGTCAATATCTAATGTATGATTTCTTACAGAATAAAGTATCTCTTCATCCGGAGTACAAAAAGTTAATCGAATACCTTCTACATTTTTGTTTTCATAAAATGCAGAACGCATAATGTTCAGACTCAGATGTGGTTGAAGTTTACCAGCTCCTGTTCCTAATATTGGACTAGCTATTTCTCTAATATCTTTTAATTCTGTTACTTTTTCTGCCAGCCTTTTTCCTATTAATCTAATTGCATAATAAGCACCATCATATCCATCGACCGTACAAACAAAAGCTATGAATTTTCTCTTTGATTTTTCAGGTAATATTCTAACATCACCAAGTTCATAATCCTTATTCTCCCAAAGATCTGTTGCAATATTCATTTCTTCTAAACCGCTTCTAAAAGAATTAGAAATGGTGCCAACTGTTGAAATTGGTATCAATAATAAATCACAATCGACATCAAAAATATTATCGTTTAAAAAATCATTCATGAAAAACACTTTATAGTTCTAGTTCAACGAATCCTTAATCATTCTAAAATTAGACAAAGCACTTTCAATATTTTCAATAATATCATCAATCAGTACTTCAGGATCGGGCAGATTATCTAAGTCAATCAGATTGTCGTCTTTGAGCCAGAATATATCCAAATTTGTTTTATCCTTTTCAATTATTTCCTCATACGAATATTTACGCCAACGACCAGTTTCATTATCTTGACTCCAAGTTTCTTTTCTTTTTGAAATATTATTTGCATTAAAGCACTTTATGAAATCTTCTAGATGCTCATTCTTTAATGGGTTCTTTTTTGGAGTATGCCTGATATTTGTCCGATAATCATAAATCCAAACCTCTTTAGTTGCTGGTAACTTTAATTTAGATTTTTTTTGAAAGAAAAGTACATTTGATTTTACTCCCTGAGCATAAAAAATCCCTGTAGGTAGTCTAAGAATTGTATGTAAATTTGTGTTTTCAAGAAGCTTTTTCCGAATTGTTTCACCAGCCCCTCCTTCAAAGAGTACATTATCTGGAAGAACGACGGCAGCACGTCCATTTTCATTTAACATTGTTACTATGTGCTGTAAAAAAGCTAGTTGTTTGTTACTTGTCGTTATCCAAAAATCTTTCCTTAGAAAATATCCGTCTTTTTCTGCTTGTTTTCTATCTGTTGTTGGTATATCACTACTACTTACGCCAAACGGAGGATTAGCAAGTACTATGTCAACTTTTTCCGATTCCAACACCTCTCCATTAGCTCTTTTTAAGCTATCTGTAACTTCTATTTCAGGAGTTTCCTTTAAATCTCCAACTCCGTGTAAAAAGAGGTTCATTAAACATAGCCGAGCAGTGGCTTTTTCAATTTCCCACCCTTTGAATGTATGAAACTTCAAAAACTCTTGCTCTGATTTATTAAGCTTAATTTTTCTTAAATGATTAAGCACACCTAAAAAGAAGCCACCTGTACCACAAGAAGGATCTGCAACTTTTTCTTTTGGTTTAGGTTGCACACATTCAACCATAGCAGTAATTACCGATCTCGGTGTGAAATATTGACCCGCTCCACTATTTTCAGCATTCTTTTGCAGTAAGGATTCATAAATCTCTCCCTTAACATCTATTTCATGTGATGTCCAGTCTTCTTCATCTATTAGATTGATTAATCTCTTTAGCTTAACAGAATCATGTATTTTGTTTAATGCTCCAGCAAATATTTTGCTCAGCATTCCACCTGAATTTGAGAGCTTTTTTAATATTGATTCGTAACTTTCAATTATTTGATTTGACGATTTTAATTCTTGCCAGTCACATCCTTCAGGAATTTGATATTGGTTTTTATTTTCGTCCGCCATTTTGAGAAACAGTAAATAAGTTAGCTGTTCTAAGTAATCCCCATAGCCTAAACCATCATCACGCAGGGTATCACAGAATGACCAGATTTTTGCTACTAATATATTTGTTGATGCCATTATTTAAAAATTTATTATACTAATACTCGTTCTACATCTTTTAGCCAGCCATATTCATCGTCCTTAATTTTTTCTTTTACAAAATTTCTTACAATCATAGAATAAGGTTCTGTATATTTTGAGTAATTATGAAGAAGAAGATAGCATTCATCTATTTTTTCATCTCTCCGTACTGGATCATTGATGTTGTTTTTTATGTAATTATGTGCTTTTTTCACTACCATTTCACAATTGGACCAAATCTTACTTCTTCCCCTGCGTAGGGGTGTGTGATCTAAACCATAAAACCTTATAGAAAGGGTAGCTTTTTTATTATATAAAGGATTATCTTCTTGACTGTATGTAGGATATGGATCTCCATTTTGATCAAATGATATCAACGTTACATCTCTTGGTTTTATGGGGTCAATAAGAAGTGGCCTTTCGCAATCACATTCTTCATCATCTGTTTGAGCCAAACCATCTCCATCTAATGGAAAGAAATTTCCTTTACCATAAACCGCATTTCCTGAATCAAATCTATCTTTCCTAAGTTTATTGACTAAGGAGCCTGCAAAACGAAAGTTACTCCAACTATATGAAAGCCACCAATAACCATCTTCAAGAATTACAGCACCATTTTCAGATTTAGATTCTGCTTTAGGTCGGAAGTGCTCAATCTCCCATTCGCCAGAACTTTCTGGAGCTTCAGAATACCAACATTTATGACCCGATAATTCAGATAATGCAGGATACAATTCTGACCAAATATTATTTCTAGACCAATAGTCACTTCTTTGCTTTTTGGTCATTGGACGAATATCCTTTAAACACTTGTCTGCACGTTGAACCCAATCATCAAAACTTCCAGGATGTTTGCCTTCAAGACTATCGAATTTAGCTTTTAAATCAGATAAATTTATCACTCTCATGTTAATTCATCTTTTTGAATTAGTTTTAAAACGCGTTCTGCGGCTTTAGTACTTTGTTCAGACAATAATTTTTTTTCAGATTCTGTTAATTCAGTTTTACCAAAAGCTTCTAGTTTTGACATTTCACCTAAATAAGCTTTAAACCACTTATCTTCAACCTCTTCATAGAATCCATAATCTTCTAATTCTGCCTTTAATTTTTGATACTCATCATATTCAATTTCATTTAATTTTTCTCTCATTAAACGACCTTGTAAATATCTTTTCCTATTCAATTTTTCTTGAGTCTTTTTATCCAATATCGTAGGAAGACCGAACAAAGGACTAGTTAATATCCCTGCTACACCAAGACCTTTTGGGCTTACATCTGGCTCCGTTACTTCGGTTTTATAATTGGCATCTCTTTTAAATACTCTGACCTGCTCTTTTTCCATACCACCTATAACTAATGGGTCATGTGTACAAAAAACAATTTGAGTTTTAGCAGATTTACTCACTACATTTTCCAAAAATTCAAGGTATTTCCATTTCCATAAAGGATTCAAATGAGTATCTGGTTCATCAAGTAAAATAAGTGCTTCATCATCCTTTGTAAATTTAAGTAGACCAAGCACTGTAATTAATTGCTTTTCTCCTTCACTAAGTTCCCCCATAGCTAATTCACCTTCAACATGCTCTTTGAGAACTTTTATCCTGACATCTTGGTCTTCCACTAATTCCGAATAATGAAGACTGCATAAGGCATTAAACAAAGTAATTTTGTTTTCATATTTCATTTCAACAAATGCTCTGATTGCTTCTTTGTCTTTTAAGAAAAGAAAGAGCCTGCTTAATGTTTCTCTTTTGTTTAAGGCTCCTCTTACGGTTTCCTTATAGAACATTGGCACAATCGAGAAATTCCACAAGTCTTCAATGAACCTGCGGACTAAGCCAGCAGTATTCCAAAAGTGATCTGGATCTTTACGAGATTTAGACCAATTGGGTTGCTTCAACATAAAAAGAGCTGAACCAAAATCTACTATGTTAAGTTCTCTTTTCAAAAAATCTATCGTTTCTTTCTCTCTTTCATCAAATAAATAAAAAGCAATTAAAGCAAAACTCGCATGGATTGGCTCTACTAAAAAAATTCTAGGCATTTCTTTAAAGTCTTCATATTTTGATGTTGGATCCATCATTTTCTTAAATTGCTGAAGTTTATGATCTGCATACAAAGATCTTAAGCGTTCGCTTAAACCCGAGTAGTAAACAAAAACATGACTAGGCAAATACTCATTTTTGTTTTTGAAAAACTGTGCTTTTGATTTTAATTTCTCGCCATCAATTGAGAAGGAATATCCTTGTTTGACGGAATAATCTACTTCTATACTTTTATCCCGACAGGTATAAGTAATGTTATATTCAAATGCTTGACCTTGCTTATATAGTATTGGAGCTCTTTCTAAATCTAAATCTCTAAAGATTATAACTAATGCTTCCATAAAGTTAGACTTGCCTGTAGCATTCAGCCCAAGCAATACTGTCTCCATAGAACTTTCTCCAAAATCAAAATAAAAATCCTCTAGATTCTTAAATCTACCCTTTATATGGACGTTATTTATTTTCATCTTTTAAAGTTAAAAGTGATTCTGTTTTTGATTTTAACTCATCTATCTGATAGTAGATTTCTTTTATTTCACTGTAGAATTGTTCTATATCTCCTTCACTTGTAGATTTTTCCCAAAGTTCCTGAGCTGATATTGGTGAATTAGATTCCTTTAAAATTTCAAGGATGGATTTCTTTTCTTCCATTTGTTTCTTTTGTTTTGGTTTACTACGACTCAGTTCTTTTTGATTTTCAAAATATAATATTTTTTCTTCTTTTATGTCTTTTAATAAGTTTTCCACAGATTCATTTGAAGTATAGTTAACCAATCGGCCCTCAAATGCCTTTTTTAAGATAGAATGTTTTAAAGCAATAATTTCATTTAAAACATTTTCAACCGTCTTTTGTAAATTATCAACTAAAGTAAATCTCGACTCTATAATTGCAACTATTTGTCTTTGTTCATCAAATGAGCAATACGGCAACTCGATATTCTTAATAATAGTAGTATTCAAGTTTGGTTGAGTTGCACCCATACTAATATCTCTTAGTTTTTGAGTGTTTAAAAGAAAAAAGTAATATAAATAATAAATACTTCTCTCGTCAAGATCTAAAAATGCTGCAATACCATCATTTATTGTTGAATCAATCATACATATTTTAGGAATGCCTAGTGTAGCGCCACTATTTGATAGAAGTAGAGTTTTTGGTTTTATTTTTCTTGTTTTAATCAAGCCAGCCTCTTTAATTGTATACTCAAATGTAGTTAGGTGTACTTTTGAATCTTTAGTTATGTCTTTTACTTTCAAAAACGGAATATTACCTTCATAATACCTACTGTCTCCTGCTGGTCTTGGAGAACCTCCTCTAACTACATTTGAAAGATCTGAAACTTTGACGATCCTCCAATCGATTGGTAATTTATCTGCTGTTAGATCTTTGTTCGTCAACTTACCAGCAAATGCATTTTTCAACAATGCCTGTTTATATATTCTTAAGTGTTTTTCAGTCTTTTTTAATCCAGACTCCGCTTCATCAAGCTTACTAAAAATTAACTCTATTTGAGATACAATCAACTTTTGTTCGTTTAAAGTGCATAGAGGTAAAGGTAAATTTGAAAAATTTTTTGCAGACAATTCTAAAAATGTAGTTCCGCTCGCTACTTTTTCTGCTTGAAATTTTAATGTGGAAAAATAATAATATATATATTCACTATCAATCTGACTCATCGGGATCAAGTTTTTAAATCCCTGACTGGTAGATAAATCATTTTTAGCTATTACAACATATCCTATAGGAGCTCGTGAAGAAAATAAAATGGAGCCTTTAGATA
Source organism: Pedobacter frigoris (assembly GCF_005116445.1). Taxonomy (GTDB): domain Bacteria; phylum Bacteroidota; class Bacteroidia; order Sphingobacteriales; family Sphingobacteriaceae; genus Pedobacter; species Pedobacter frigoris. The sequence goes on along the minus strand of NZ_SWBQ01000003.1, from coordinate 25,495 downwards.
TTAATTTAGCTGAAGAATAATCCAATCCTATCTGAGTTATATTCCTACTTCCTCTTACAATATATTTTTCATTATAATTCGAAAGATCAGCAGGTGTAATCCAAGAAATATCTCCTCCCCAAAACTCTTTATTTTTAGTAGGTGGTGTGCCTCCACTAACTACAATACCAATATCATCAATCGTGACCCAAACCCAACCCTCGGGTAAATCATATTTTTCTTGTTGCTCTTTCATTTTAAATCTTTTCCAAAAGATTTGTTTTTACAAATTCATATACCTCATTTATATCGGATAGCATATTGTTTTGCAATAATCAATCAAAATGGTACTTAGTTAATTTTGTTTTGTTGAATTCAAAAGTTCTTTAATATCCACTTTTAAAAGCTTAGCTATTTGCGCTAATGTTTCTACAGATGGTTGTATTTCATTTGTACACCATCGAGATACCGTACTTTCACTTTTATCCAGTTCTTTGGCTAACCATTTACTAGTCTTATATTGTTCTGCCAATATAATTTTCAATCGATTTATTTTCATATAATGCTATTTAATACGCATTCTATGCGAATTTAATGTTATTAATAACATTAACAAAGGATATAGGGGAGATTTATAAAATTAGGTGCTTAGTGTCGTAAGATTGAGAAGATTAAAAAAGGGAGCTTGCTCACACAAACTCCCCAATGTCAAAATCACTCAAATCACTTTTCCGCAAAGTGGAAGAACTATCCTCAGTTTCAGATGAGAGAGTGCTATCCAAAAGCTCGGCAATCTTTTTTGAAGCACCCTCGATGGAATTTTCCAGTAGGCTGAATAATTCAGTACCCTGCAATCTTTGAACTATCGCTACCGCTGTTTCCTTTTGAGATTGTTCCAAATTTTCTTTTTGGAGCAAAACCCCTATGGAGCTTAGTTCGTCATAGGTAACCCCTTTGGCAAGACTGTCATCGCCACCGGATATTCCGTACCTGTTCCATTCTTCTTCCTCTTCATCCAAATCAGGCATATTTCTGAAAACTTCGTTCAGCTCTTCCTGCGGAATTTGAATACCTACAATTTCATTTTCGTCGTATTCTATGTCTAAATTATCAGGATTTATTTCGTCTTCTTCAATTTTGCTTTCATTGGTAGTATTTGGCACTAAATGGCTTCTTACTGGCTTAGGCTGACCCATAATATCGGGAAGATTTGGATTAATTTTTCCTTGTGTCGGTTTTTGTTCCGACCTTTTTTTGATGATGATTTTATCCTGTACGAGCAAGAAAATTACAATCAGCAAGCATATCACAATTACTATTTCCATAATCAAATGTTTTAAAAAATGGGTTTAAACTTTTCGTTGAAATCATCTGTGATTGCTTTTTCAAACATTTCAAAATGATGCTGCAATATATTATCGAGGTAGGCATAAAGCGGTATCTCATCTTTACCAATGACTTGCACAATTCGGCATAACCGTTCGTGGTATTCCTGCCGGATATAAATGCTTTTATCTCCACGTTTCGTCATCGAATGGGTTTTCAAAAAATGGTCTCCATAACTTCCGTCAAGGCTTTTCTTTAGGCGGTTCCGTTCCCGTTGTACAGGTTTATTTTGTTGTAATTCTTCCTGTTTTACTTCGACTTTTACCATTTCCTTTTCCTGCTCTTCGACGGGAAGCTGTATGCCGTCTTTTTTAATGCCGTCAACCATTAGGTTCATCATCAACTCTTCGTTGATTTCCGGTGTGACTTTTCTTTTATTATCTTTTTCCATACAGCTATAATTGAATGATTTTTAAAAATTCGCTGATGAACAAATCTAACTGACAAGCTTTCATCAAACGTTCATCAGGTGGCATTACGGTAGAACGAAATACGGTTTTGCTGTCCACTTCGCTTTCTTTGCGAAAACGAGTACTGTTCTTCACTTGGCTTTGCATCAGACTTAATCCCAGTTGCTCGATAAGTTGGTTGTACACGCCATACAAAGACGTACTTTCTCTGCCATCTACTTGGTTCCAAAAGAGATTAATGGTTTGTATGGAAGTTTCCCCTTTTTTCATAATCACATCCTGTAAAAGCTGCGTGAAGATGAGCGTACTTTCCATTACCACACGGTCTGCTGTGATTGGCGTAAAAATGTGGTGCATTCCTGCCAACGCTTTCAGAATACCGGGCGTGTTCACAGTTCCTGGCAAGTCAAAAAATACCACATCCACAGGAACGGAAGAAGTATTTACAAATTCGTGAGCTACTTCCAATACACTATCCGCTTTGTGTTGCATAATCGGATAGGCTTTTTTGTTGATGGTGGTAAATTGTTTGTACGCCAGCTTTTTCAATGCTTCATTTTCCATTACCATTGCCAAATCCCTTGTCTTCATTTTCATCAAACTATGCTGCGGAAAATCCGCATCAAATACGGCTACGTTGTAGCCTAATCGATAATGCATCGCACTGGCAATAAGTGCTGTAAATGTACTTTTGCCTACACCGCCTTTTTGAGAAGAAAAGGCAATAAACAGAGGTTTCTTTTTTGTGTCCATATTTTAAAAATTTAAAGTTTCTACTTATTTGCAGTCCTGCGTACAATCAGTCAGGCATTCCTGCTATCGTTCAGGCTTCCTTGAAGGATAACCAACAGGCTTTCTTGACTGAACTCGTGATTTCCTGCTTGTCTGCGATATAGCAGGATGGTACTCATTCCTAAATGCTATCAGGCAGGATAGCCATCATTCTTGCGTTCCTATAATCCTGCATTCAGGAAAGCGACCTTGATTGATTGCAAGCCGTCACGCTATCATTCTTTCATCCTTGCAATTCTACCGTCAGGATTGTTTGCATTCTTGAATGCTGTCAATCTATCATCCCTGACTGAGTTCCTTCCATCTTTCAAATACAAAGAACCAATCAATTGCATTAGATTGTATACCTGTGGCAGTGTTTGGCGGTCAGAGGCAGTGTTTGGCACTGCGGCACTGTACAATGCTTTCGTAAACAGGGCTTTACTTTGTACAATGATTTTTATTAACGGATTTATGCAAAAGTCTTTTGACAAAATGGAGGGTAACAGCAACGGCATCGAGCCGTTTTTCCCTGTTACATTTAATCCGTCCCGCAGGGCGGATTTTTGTGTTCAACAGAACACGGCAAGTTGTGTTTTGAGGCACTCAAAAGTGAGTTAGTGCCTCAAAACAACTTGCCCTGCTGGGAGCTGAAAAAACCACTCCGAAGTCGAGGTTTTGTGTGAATTAAGATGGATTTGTGATGAATGAGAATAATATTAGAAAACAAAATAAGGGCGGACGAAAGGCAAAAACCGACCCAAGTATCCACCGCCACGTTTTCCGTCTTACAGATGAAGAAAATGCCAAACTTTTATCGCTTTTTGAAGTATCGGGAATGCCCAATAAAGCAAAGTTTATCATTTCCCTGCTGTTTGGTAAGGAAATGAAATCGGTCAAAATTGATAAAGGGACAGTTGATTTTTATATGCGATTAACCTCGTTTCACAGTCAATTTCGCTCTGTGGGTGTCAATTATAACCAAATTGTGAAGCTGTTGTACAAGAATTTTTCTGAGAAAAAAGCCGCAGCATTCTTGTATAAATTGGAAAAACAAACGGCTGAAATGGCGGTTTTGTGTCAAAAAATCATTCAGATAAGTGAAGAATTTGAAGCGAAATATCTAAAAAAATAGTTTTAGAAATGATAGCAAAAATCGGAAGAAGCGGTAATTTATACGGCGCATTAGCATACAATCATCTGAAAGTGGAGAATGAAAATGGACAGATTTTGTTCGCTAATAAGATGATTGAAACGGCTAATGGTCATTATTCAGTTGCTCAATTAGCCCAATCTTTTGCGCCTTATCTAATTGCTAATCGTAATACCGAGAAACATACTTTGCATATTTCGCTCAATCCCGACCCGAAAGATGAGGTAAGCAATGACAAGTTCAGGGAAATGGCAGAAGAATATATGCGTGAAATGGGTTACGGCGAACAGCCTTTTGTAGTTTTCAAACATACCGATATTGACCGTAGCCATATTCATATCGTATCGGTTTGTGTGGATGAAGAGGGCAAAAAGATTTCGGATAAATTCGAGAAAATGCGTTCTATGAATGTGTGCCGAGAACTCGAAAGAAAACACGGATTGATACCTGCAACAGATAAGGAGCATCGGAAAAATGACAAGATTTTTAGTCCCGTAAATTACAAAGCTGGCGATGTGAAAAGTCAGATAGCTTCGGTTATTCGTCATTTACCGAACTATTACCAATATCAAACTTTGGGAGAATATAACGCCTTGCTTTCCTTATTCAATATTACAACCGAAAAAGTAGAAGGCGAATTACAGGGGCAGCTGCGACAAGGTTTGTTGTACATTCCTTTAAATGAAAAAGGAGAAAGAGCAGGACATCCGTTCAAGGCTTCCTTGTTTGGGAAAAGCGCAGGACTTCCGGCTTTGGAATTGCATTTTGAGAAGAGCAAAACAGCTTTGAAAAACCATCCAAGCCAAAAAACTTTGCAATCAGCCGTTGCCATTGCGTTGCAATCTACAACTGATGAATTGAGTTTTAAGAAACAGTTAACTGAACAAGGCATAAATGTGGTGGTTCGTAGAAATGATGCAGGGCGAATTTACGGAATAACTTTTATTGACCATAATTCTAAAAGTGTTTGGAATGGTTCACGGTTAAGCAAAGAACTTTCTGCCAATACTTTTAATGACTATTGGAACAACAATATTAAACCGGAAATTAAAGAGCCAGTTCTTCAATCACAAGCAAAAGTGCCACAGTTAAACGATACGGAAGATTTACCTATGGAAAAACCTCATTATTTATTCGACTTTTTAAATACCGAAAAACACGAAGATGGTTTGATAGAAGCATTGGGCGGTTTGCTTCCCGAAGCACAGGGCGAAGATTACGAGGAACAGGATTTTGCCAGTAAAATGAAGAAGAAAAGAAAAGTCCAGAGAGGTCAAAAATAGAAATCAATTAATCACTCTTATAATTAAACGGAAACTACATAAATTAATTTGGAACGATTGGTTTAAATTGTATATTTGCATTATGCCAAGAAATAAAGAATTTGATTATACCGAAAAGTTAGAGGTGGTTCGTAACCTTTTTTGGGAAAGAGGATATAATGCTACTTCTATGCACAATATTGTGGCTTCAATGAAATTGAACAGAAGTAGCATTTACGACACTTATGGCAACAAACACGATTTATTTTTAAAGTGTCTGTCAAATTATGCTTCTCTAAAAGAAAACCAATATTTGAAAGCCTCAACGGTTAAAGATAAAGGTATCGATGCGTTGGAATACGTTATCCGTGATGTTGTCAATCAGACATTAACAGACAATAAGGCTTGTTTAATTGTGAAGACTATTTTTGAAGTAGCACCTGCGGACGAGGACGTGAAAAATCTACTTTTGATAAGAGGTCGTACTTTACAGTCAATTCTGCGAAATCTTGTAGCACAAGCCCAAACAGAGGGAGATATTAAGAGTAAAAGTAACCCTGCCGTTATTGCCCGATATATCCTTTCATCTTTTAGTAGCTATTGGAGCCATTATATTTTGAGCAAGAACAAAAAGGAAGTTCTAGAGATGGTTGATTTTTTAATGGAACAAATAAAGAGATAAAAAAAATTTATCTCATTTTGGAACGATTGGTTTAAAATAATTAAAAATAAATATATGAAACGAACAATCCTAATTGCATCATTAGCTTTCCTATCGGTAGGCAATGCTTTTGCACAACAAAAACAAATTGGTAATGACAATAAAGAAACGACAATGGTAATGATAAATGAAATTCAAAATAAACAAAGAGCCAATGCGGAGCTGTATTTTAGAAAAGTAGATGCTGGCGAATTTGACGGCGGTTACTACAACCTGTTCACGGAAGATGTCGAACTGTATTTTCCAAAGTTTGGGTTTAGCAAAGGTAAAGAGGGCATTAAACAATTTGGTGTAGCAATGTCTGGTTTCCTCCAAGGACTTACACATGATATAGAAAATTTCAACTACATAGTTTCAAACAATACTGTTGTCGTTGAGGGTACTGAAAAAGGCATAACCATTGACGGTAAGCCATGGCCGGACAATGTTACTACGTTTGGTAAATTCTGTAATGTTTTTGAGTTTGAAGGGGACCTAATCAAACGTGTACATATCTATGTTGACCCCGATGTCACTTCTGAAGATGTGGTAAGGATGGCAAGGTTAAATCAAGACCATAAAGAAAAAGATGTTAATTTGATTGAACGGGATACAAGAACCGTTGTAGAGGAATTTTACGAAATACAATCCGGAAAGAAAGAGGGCGGTTTGGCAGAACTGTTTGCTGATAAGGTTGATTTTGATTTAGCCGGGAATGAGGAAAAATTTCCGTGGGTGGGAAAACGACATACAAAGAAAGAGGTCGAAGACTATTTTAAAGTCCTTTATCAAAATATAAAATCCGAAAAATTTGATGTAGAATTTATTTCTATTAATGGAGAAGATGCTGTGGCAGTGGGACAATTATCATCGGTAATATTAAAATATGATAAGGTATTTAATGCCCAATTTGTAAACATTTTCAAAGTTCGAAACGGCAAAATCATAAAATATCATTTTATGGAAGACAGTTATAGGTTAAATGAAGAAATGAAATAAGCAAAAAGGTACCAACATATGCTGACAAACACCGCCACTCAACGTCATTGACTGCCACATTCTTACACCAATCTTCACAGCCTTTAAATTCACGCCCGAACATTAAAACTAAAAATAATGCAGGGAGAAGACGATTTAAGAGGGCTTGCCAAAATAGTGGCTTTTATGCGGGCTGTAAGTATCCTTTTAGTACTGATACACCTTTATTGGTTTTGCTACGGGTTCTTTATGGAACGTGGTTGGACGTTGGAAGTTATCAATAAGATTTTAGGCAATTTCGACCGAACTGCGGGTTTGTTCTCGCATACCTTATACACCAAAGTTTTTGCTTTGGTGTTATTGGCATTGAGTTGTTTGGGAACAAAAGGCGTGAAGAATGAAAAAATAACCTGGTCTAAAATTTATTTGGTTTTGGCAATTGGCTTTGTTTTATTTTTTCTGAATACGCCTTTATTAAAATTATCACTAATTACCGCTACATTTCTTTACATTCTTACCACAGGTTTAGGATATATCGCTTTGATGGTAGCCGGAGTTTGGATGAGCCGTTTGCTTCGTACCAATCTGATGGATGACGTTTTCAACAACGAGAACGAAAGTTTTCAGCAGGAAACCAAGCTGATGGAAAACGAGTATTCCGTTAACCTGCCCACAAAGTTTTATTACAAAGGAAAATGGAACAATGGCTGGATTAACGTAGTCAATGTTTTCAGGGCATCAATTGTGCTGGGCACGCCTGGTTCGGGAAAGAGCTATGCAATCGTAAACAACTATATAAAGCAACAGATTGAGAAAGGCTTTGCAATGTACATTTACGATTTTAAGTTTGACGACCTTTCTACTATTGCTTATAATCATTTATTGAAGCATCAGGATAAATACAAAGTACAGCCTAAATTTTATGTGATCAATTTCGACGACCCACGCAAGAGCCATCGTTGCAATCCATTAAATCCTGATTTTATGACGGATATTTCTGATGCTTACGAAGCTGCTTATACCATAATGCTGAACCTGAACCGTAGTTGGATACAGAAACAGGGCGATTTCTTTGTGGAAAGTCCGATTATTTTGTTGGCAGCAATTATTTGGTATTTGAAAATCTATGAAGATGGAAAGTATTGTACATTTCCACACGCTATTGAGTTGCTGAACAAAAAGTATTCAGATGTTTTCACGATTTTAACTTCTTATCCTGATTTGGAAAACTATTTGTCGCCTTTTATGGATGCGTGGCAAGGTGGAGCGCAAGACCAATTGCAGGGGCAAATTGCTTCGGCTAAAATCCCTTTGTCAAGAATGATTTCTCCGCAGTTGTATTGGGTAATGACTGGCGATGATTTTTCTTTAAATATCAATAATCCTAAAGAACCGAAAATTTTGTGCGTTGGTAACAATCCCGACCGTCAAAATATTTATTCCGCAGCTTTGGGTTTGTACAATTCGAGGATTGTAAAGCTTATCAACAAGAAAGGGCAATTAAAGAGTTCTGTAATTATAGATGAGCTGCCTACGATTTATTTCAGAGGGCTGGATAATTTAATTGCAACTGCAAGAAGTAATAAAGTCGCAGTTTGTTTGGGCTTTCAGGATTTTTCGCAATTAACCAGAGATTACGGCGACAAGGAAAGTAAGGTTATTCAAAATACGGTAGGTAATATTTTCAGTGGTCAAGTAGTTGGCGAAACGGCAAAAAGCCTTTCGGAACGTTTTGGGAAAGTATTGCAGAAACGCCAAAGTATATCCATCAACAGAAATGATACTTCAACTTCCATTTCTACGCAATTAGACAGCTTGATACCTGCATCCAAAATTTCTACACTTACCCAAGGTATGTTTGTCGGTTCTGTATCGGATAATTTTGATGAACGTATTGAGCAGAAAATATTCCACGCAGAAATTGTGGTGGATAATGAAAAGGTTGCCGAAGAAACTAAAGTATATCAGAAGCTACCACAAATTTTATCTTTTGTAAATGAACAAGGAGAGGATAAAATGAAACAGGAAATTGAAGCCAATTACCGAAAAATTAAACAAGATATTGTACAGATTATTGGGGCAGAATTAGAACGGATTAAAAATGACCCGGATTTACAGCATTTGGTGCAACAGGGATAATTATAAATGATAGCTATAAAGTGAAGAATTGGATAATGTTGTATGTTTAAATAACATTTCGGAATAGTGCATTATCTATTAAGGAATGCGGATTGAATACGTGAGCAAATTCCTCGACCATTCTTCTATTCAGCAAACACAGGTGTGTGCAAAAATTGTAAGCGAGGAATTAGATAATGCGGTGGACAAGTATATTAACAGATAGTAGTATGTTCGTTTGTTTGAATTTCATAATTTTACAAAATGAAAACAAGGGAAACATTACAGGACTTTTATATTATGCACGGACAGGATTTTTCAAAAGCCGGGCAGTTTAATGTATTTGAAAGAGGCGGCTTTGCTTGTAGTGCGACTTCAATGTTGCCGAATAGAAGGGATTTTTACAAAATATCACTCATATTAAAAGGCAGCGGTGTTATTGGTGTGGCAGACAAAGCAATGAATATTGATGGTAACGCTTTGCTTTTTATGAACCCGATGGTTCCTTTTTCTTGGGAAGCGAGTGAAGAAGAGCAAACCGGCTATTTTTGTTTATTTACCGAAGAGTTCATTAATCAAAATCTTAAAACTGAAAGTCTTTCACAATCACCTTTGTTCAAAGCCGGAGGTAACCATATCTTTTTCCCCGATGAGGAAAGTATTGATTTACTTGCAAGTGTATTCAGGAATATGATAAAGGAAATGCAATCTGGCTATGTAAATAAATATGAATTGCTAAGAAGCTACATTCAGATTATAATGCACGAAGCAATGAAAATCCAGCCTGCGGAAGCTTTTTACAAACCTGTAAATGCTTCGGAGCGTATTACCGGTTTATTTTTAGAATTATTAGAAAGACAGTTTCCGATAGATGCACCTGACCAGGTTATTGCTTTTAAAAACGCCAATGAATTTGCTGCTCAAATCAATGTACACACAAATACACTAAACAGGGCTTTAAAAGAAAGTACAGGCAAAACAACTACCGAAATAATAGCCGATAGAATTTTAAAAGAAGCCAAGGCATTATTACAATTCAGCAATTGGGATATGGCAGAAATAGCCTACAGTTTAGGTTTTGAACATTCATCAAATTTTATTATTTTCTTCAAGAAGCAGACGGATAGTACACCTTTGCAATTCAGGAAAGAAATCGGAGCAAATAATATCCAAATAGCAAAGGAAACCGTTTAAGATAATGAGTAAGGAATTAAACCAAGATACAGAAGAAATCCAAATCTACTTAAAGCACATAAAGCAGGTTTGCTCCGAATTAACAGAAGAAGAACTTGCAAAATTCAGCGAAAAACTAACTGTTACTTATCTTGCTAAAAATGATATTTACATCACTTCTGGACAAATTCAAAAACAAGGCGGGTATTTGGTAAAAGGGCTTATTCGTGCTTTTCATACAGATGATTTTGCAAATGAAAAAAATATCTATTTCATTCCCGAAAACGAATATACATTTCATTATGCCTCGTTTATGGACAAAAAACCAAGCCCCCTTACATTCCAATGTTTAGAACCTTCAATTGTAGTTAATTTCCCAATGGAACATCTTCACACCGCTTATTTGCAAATACCTAAGTTTGAAAAATACGGGAGATTGATTGTAGAAGCTAAACTTAAAGTTCAACAAGAACGATTAGAAAGTCTTTTGTTTCAAAATGCCGAACAACGATATTTTGATTTTGTAAACCAATACCCTCAACTATTTAACAGAATAAATGTTTCCCAGCTTTGTAGTTATCTTGGGGTTGAACGTCAGACATTGACAAGGATTAGGAAGAAATTATCGCGAGTAAAATGATTTTGGCACAAATGTGTCAGGACGAACCAAAATAGAACATTCATTTTTGCCAAATAACAAAATAGTGCAGAAATGAATAGTTTATATAACCAAGAAGACGTTAAAGAGATTTTAAAGCGTATCGAGAAATTAACTCCAAACGCACAAAGGCAGTGGGGAAAAATGAACGTCAGTCAAATGCTGGCTCACTTAAACATTTCTTTGGAGACACCATTGGGAATAAATTTTCCTAAAAGAGCATTTTTAGGAAGAATAATAGGAGGTATTGTGAAAATAGGGCATTTATCCAAAAAGCCCTTGCCAAAAAATGCTCCTACAGACCCAAACTATATCATACGAGATAATCCTAATTTTGAAAAGGAAAAAAGCAGGGCAATCGAACTTATAAACATCTTTTATGAAAATGGGGCAAGTAAATGTTCCAGACACCCACATTCATTTTTCGGAAAACTTACACCTCAACAATGGTCTGTCCTGCAATGGAAACATTTTGACCATCATTTAAGGCAGTTTGGGGTTTGATAAATTTTTAAAAAGCTTTACAGTTTAAACCATATTATAGGTTCTGTTCTGCAGAAATAAATTCTCCTTTTTCACTAACAACCTCATTACCCCATTTTGTAATAGCTTCCAGAACAGGTACAAAACTTTTACCGAAATCAGTTAAACTATAAATGACCTTTACAGGTGGTTTTTTACCATATACTTTTCTTGATAGCAAACCGTCTTTTTCTAATTGTTTCAGTTGTAAACTCAAAGTCATTTCAGTAACAGACGGCATTTCTTTACGAAGTTCGCTATATCTTTTGCGTTCGTCCTTTAAATGGTACAGGATTACAGTTTTCCATTTTCCACCTATCAAATCCATTGTTAGGCTTACCGTACAGGGATACGTTTTTCCATTCAATTTTACAAAATCACCAAGACATTCTGTTTTCATATTGCAAGTTTTTTGAACCTATCCATTTTGATAGTTATTGCAAAAGTAGTCTACTAAAATTAGTTTTGCAACTATAATTATTATAGTTTATTAATTTACTAAGTAGAAAAGGAATGGTATTAAATTTAAAAGAGAATAAAAGCATGAAACAGGATAAACCGCTGATCACTATTGTTGGAGTTTTGGGTAAACAAGGTCTTAGTGTCGCACGTACCTTGTTGGAGAGTGGACATTACCGAGTACGAGGCATTACGCGTCGTATTAATTCACCAGAAGCAATTAATTTGGCAGAGCAAGGGCTTGAACTTGTAGATTTACCACTTGACCTCGGGTATAAAGAAGCCTTTGTAAAGGCTTTCCGTGGTTCAGATGGGGTTTTTATGATGACACCCAATATTGCACCACCTGCAACCCACGAACTGGAATTAGGCAAACAACTTGCAGATGCAGCCGTTGAAGCAGAAGTACAACATATTGTATTCAGCAGCTTGGAAAATGTGAATAAAATTACCGGGGGAAGAAAGTTTGCCCCTCATTTTACAGACAAGGCCAAAATTGAAGAATACATTCGGAGGCTTCCTGTTACAAGTTCATTTATTTATATGTCGTTCTTTTATACCAATTTGATAGAATTTTATACACCTGTTATGAAAGGTGATACTCTTGTGTTTCCAATTTATTTGCCAAAGGATTTTCGCGCACCATTTGTTGACCCTCTTACTGCCACAGGTCCCGCCGTTTTGGAAATTTTTTCAAATCCAAGCAAATATGCTTGCAAGTCTTTGCCAGTAATCGGGGACATTATCTCACCGCAGGAAATGGTGAATAAGTTTATTGAAGTAACAGGCAAAAAAGCTGTTTACAGTTCTGCATTTTCACAGGAGGAATTGATTAATCATTTCCCCGAATTTGGTTCAAATGAAACTTTAATACGTGAAGTTTTAGGGATGGCAGAGTATGTCGTTGAATATGGGTATTTTAGAAAAGACCGTGATTTGATGTGGAGCAAACAGATAAATCCCAATACACTCACCTGGGAACAGTTTCTATATACTACTGGCTGGAAAGGAGAAAAGCTTTCGTACTGACCCGTTCACAAGATTACTGTAGGATCCAATAAAGAAGAGGGTTAAGTATGCCCTATTTTACAAATGATATTGTTCGGTTGCATTTCATAATCATTTGTTTGATTAGCATAATTTTTCAGAGATATCTCTTTCTAATTTTGTTTCATAAAATTTTTATTTATGAAAGCAATACAATTAGAAAATTACGGCATCGAATATCTTAAACTGAAAGAAGTTCCTACACCAACTATCAGTGATAATGAAGTCTTAGTAAAAACAACTGCCACTTCTCTACAATATCTCGACCTTTTACTTACAGAAAATATCGCAGGTTTCAATATTCCCTTGCCTTTCATTCCTGTTTCCGAAGGCGTAGGCATTGTTGAAAATGTTGGTAAAAATGTAACCCAATGGAAAAAGGGCGACCGTGTCATCATCCCTTTCATTATCCGATGGGAAGCCGGACAAACAACACCTTATCATAACGAACTGAGAACCGGAATGCAGACTTCCGGAACCCTGGCGGAATATACGGTTCAACCTGAAAATACTTTAGTCCGCACTCCAAAAAATCTTACCGATGAAGAAGCCGCAGCTTTACCTGTTGCCGGACTTACCGCCTGGGCAAGTTTAGTGTCACAAGCCAACATTAAAGCCGGGCAAACTATCCTTGTACAGGGAAGCGGTGGTGTTTCGCTATTTGCTTTACAGATTGCCAAAGCGTTTGGACTGAAAATAATAGCTACTACCGGCAGTAAAGAAAAAGAACAAAAATTGAAAGAACTAGGAGCCGATGAGGTTATCAATTATAAAGATTTCCCTGAATGGAGCAGCGAAGTAAAACGACTGAACAATGGCGTTGGCGTAGATGTAACGCTTGATGTAGCCGGTAATGAAACCATTAACCAAAGCATACTTTCTGTAAAAGAGCACGGCTATATAGGTCTTATCGGGATGATGTCCGGTACAAATCTTTCCATTAATGTGCTTCCGCTGATTATGAATTATATCCGCCTGCAAGGCTATTCTGTTGGCAATGCACAGGAACTGAAAGAACTCGTCAATGCTATTGAAAAGAACAATATAAAACCTGTAGTAGACAGTGTCTATTCAATTGAACAAACCCAGGAGGCCTTCCTAAAACTCAAATCAGGTAAGGCTTTCGGGAAAATTATTATCAAATTTTAAAACACCATAAAATGAAGCTTAAAAGCATATTCGCATCCCTTATGATGTCTATAAGCTGTGCGGTATTTTCACAGCAAACTATCAATGGTTTTTCGATGCCCGAAAGCGTAACGTCAGACGGTAAACGATTTTTTGTTTCCAATCAGGGACAGGACGTATTTACTAAAGACGGCGATGGTTTTATCAGCGAAATATCAAAAGAGGGCAAAATTATTCATCAAAAATTTCTTCCCCAAAACGGCGTACTCAATGCACCCAAAGGAATGACGGTTGCTGAAAATGTTTTGTACGTGGCAGATTTAGACAGGATTATAGGTTTTGATTTGAACACCCGGAAAACTGTTTTGGAAATCAATATTCCTGAAGCAAAAGTATTGAACGATATTTGCCGTCTGGAAAAAGATTTTATTGCTGTTACAGAAACCGTATCTGGTAATATTTACAAAGTAAATACGACAACAAAAAACTTTGAAATCATCGGAAATTTACCTACTGCAAATGGAATTACCTATAATCCAAATACAGAACAGTTAGTAGTTTGCACCAATGGAAAAAGCTACGGAGATGGGAGTATTTACTTAAAATCTAAAAACGAAAATTTTAAAGAATTGCCCAATATCGCCAATGGTTTTTTTGATGGTATCGAATTTACCGATGACAATAATTTATTGATATCAGATTGGGTAACATTTCCAGTAAAGGGTTTCGGTAAAATATGGACTTATGACTTACAAAAGCAGCAAGCAGATTTTCAGTTTATGGAAGAGAGTGCTGCGGATTTTTTTTACGACGATACTTCGGATAAGATATGGATACCACAAATGTTTCAGAACAAAGTGGTGATTAATTCAAAGCAACAACTGTTTGCAATGACACACAGCAAAACGAACGTTTTATACAACTATGGCATTATTGACGCTTTTATCGGCGGTGTGTACAAAGGAACATTACCTATTAAAGATTTGAAATTAAAAGGCGATTTCGGTATTGGTGCACCTGATATGCTGGACGGAGAATTAACGATGCTTAGCGGAAAAGCATATCAAACAAAAGCTACCGGTGAAACAGTTGTAATAGAAGACGACCATAAAACATCATTTGCTTCTGTGACTTTTTTCAAAGCAGATACCCTGTTTTACATTGATGGCGATACAGACCAAAAAGCTTTATTGAAAATTGTAAAAAGTAAGCTTACCAATAAAAATGGGAAGTACGCCATCAGGATTACGGGTACATTCGATTATGTAAAAACAAGGGCATTTCCACCTGTGAAAGAGAAGCCTTTCCCAGTGCTTTCTACCATTTTGGACAGACAGCAATTCTTTGAACATCAAAGCACCACAGGAACTTTTGTGGGCTTTCATCTCCCGGAATACCTCAACGGTATCAATGCAAGCGGCTTCCATTTTCATTTTCTATCAAAAGATAAAAGCCAAGGCGGTCATATTCTTGACTTTAAAGGAAAAAATCTAAAAATAGAAATTGCAGAATTAAAAAGTTTTGAATTAGAAGTTCCTACGGATGCAGATTTTCAGAACTTTCATTTTAATAAAAAACATAATGAAGATCTGAAGCGGGTGGAACAAGGCAAGTAAAAAAAACTATGCCAAAATTGTAAGCGACGAATTGGATAAAGCGGTGGACAAGTATATAAATTAAGTCCGGTTGCACATTGCTTTTTTTTTGCAAATAAAGAATAATATTTTAAAACAGACAGACTTGTCTGTTTGTTTTCGTAGCTTTGCTCTATGGAAAATTTATCACCCAAAGAAAGAGTTTTAAAAGCTGCCACTCAGCTCTTTCATCAAAACGGATATAATGCAACAGGTATCAATGCCATCATTGAATATGCTAAAGTAGCTAAGGCAAGTTTCTACGACCACTACAAAACCAAAGATGATTTAGGTGTAGTCTATCTCGAACATCGTCATAAATTTTGGTTTGAAGGTTTAACCACAGTTGTCGAAAAACAAACTACATCTAAAAAGAAGGTTACCGCCGTTTTTGAATATATCAAAGAAATGAACATCAAAGAAAATTACAGGGGGTGTGCATTCCTGAATATGTTGTCAGAAATTCCCCGGAATGATACAAAGATTTATGAGGTTATTCACCGACATAAATCGGAACTGCAAACATTCTTTCAGCATCTCGTAAATAATAAAGAACAGGCATTTATGATATATATGCTCTTTGAAGCTTGCCTTACAGAAAGTCAGTTGTATCAAAACCAGGATTATATCGATAAAACCATTAAACTACTATCTAAAAATACGTTTCAGTAAGATGAAAAATTATATTACAAAATTCAAAACTGCCGATACAAGTCCTAAGTCTGCTACCATTAAATTTTCGGCCTATTCAGCTCTCGGCGGTTTCATTGCCATTACAGCAGTTGCTTTACTTACCAAAAATCTACAGATGCCTTTTATTATGGCGCCATTTGGTGCTACCTGCGTGCTGGCATTTGGTGTACCGGATAGTCCATTGGCGCAACCTAGGAATATCATCGGCGGGCATTTAATATCTACTTTCATTGGACTTTCCTGTTTTTTTTTATTTGGTAATGAGTGGTACACACTTGCTTTAGGTGTTGGATTGGCTATTGCAGTAATGCAGCTCACTAAAACAACACATCCTCCTGCTGGAGCAGACCCTTTGGTCGTCATATTAGGTGCTTGTCATTGGGACTATTTAATAAACCCTGTGCTTTCTGGTTCAGTCATCATTACTATTATCGCTCTGCTATTTAATAATATTAGTCGATTTAGAAAATATCCTAAATATTGGTGGTAAAAAGGTCTTCTTAAAACGATGCTATCCGAAAACTAGAAATAAATACAGCAAACAGTTCAACTCACAGAACAAACGGCTGTTCCAACAAAGCATCCCGAGAATGCTTTGTTGGATATTTATAATTGATTGAACATTTATTCAAACACAGTTCTCAATGAGTTACAAAGAATTTACTCCTGATGTTAAACTTTCACAATATATTGATTGCTTTTGGTTTAGTAATCATCTTGCTGAAAATATAAAATTAAAGAAAATCATTCCAGATGGATGTGTTGATATCATTGTCAATCTTGGCGACAAATTCAATATTATTTCAGAAGATTTTAAAGTGGAAAACGAACAAGTGATATTAGCTGGTCCTATGACCAAAATAAAATATTCAGAATATTCAAAATGCCATAATTTGATAGGAATTCGTTTCAAACCTTTTGGATTACACGCTTTTTTTAATTTTGAGGAACTAAGCAATTTTCAAGATGCAACTATTCAGCTTGAACCCAAAATATTTGTACCTGATTTCAAAAAATTGATTGCCATTGATTGCATCAAAAATCTAACTATTTTTTTTCATCAGAAATTAAAAAACAAGTCTCATTACATCCAAAATATTATTCATAATTTAAATTTTTGCAATCCATTAGAGATATCAAAAATTGCGAATGAAAATTTTGTTACAGAAAGAACAATGCAAAGACATTTTTTAAAATATGCTGGAATATCGCTAAAATGTTATTATTCTATTATGAAAGCACAAAAAGCTAAAGAACTTATAACAGCAAATACTTTCAACGTTTTATCAGATATATATTACAATTTAAATTATTATGACAATGCACATTTTACTAAAGAATTTTTTAGAATAACTGGCAATACGCCAATAGAATATTATAAAAATGTCGTTTTGTTACAAAAGAGAGAGAGACCAACTGAATAACTTTGTAAAAAAAAAATTATGAAACCAAGAATTTCAGTATTGACATTAGGCGTGGCAGACTTGGAAAAGTCGGTCGAGTTTTATCGGGACGGACTTGGATTATCAACGGAAGGAATAATCGGAAAGGAATTTGAATATGGCGCTGTCGCATTTTTTAATTTACAAAGTGGATTAAAATTAGCACTTTGGCCTAGAAAAAGTATGGCGAATGACACGAGTATTCCTTTACAAAATCCCTCTACATTAGAATTTACTATCGGACATAATGTTGCCAGTAAAGAAGAAGTAAATGTAGTAATGAAACTTGCAGAAAAGGCAGGAGCGAAAATTATTAAACCTGCCGCAGAAACTTTTTGGGGCGGTTATGGCGGTTATTTTCAAGACCCTGACGGACATCTTTGGGAAATTGTTTACAATCCGGATTTTATTCCAGAAGATTAAATTAAGAAAACAGTTCAATTCACAGAACACACGGCTGTTCCAAAACAACAGTCCGAAAATGCTTTGTTATATATTTATAATTTCTCGACTACTCATCCATCCAACAAACGCAGGTCTATGCAAAAATTGTAAGCAAAGAATTAGATAAAGCAGTGGATAAGTATATCAATTAAAGATAAATCCATCATAAAATATAGCAAGTTTCGGATTTTATGACTGCAATATAGTTCTGAAATTTGCGATGTAAAATTTAGAAACAATGAACGAACAACAACATATAAATTACAACCGAGTTGCCGAAGCGATTGAATACATAAAAAACAACTTCAAAGAGCAACCCAATCTTGACGAAGTTGCCGAGCAGGTACATTTAAGTCCGTTTCATTTTCAGCGTTTGTTTAGCGAATGGGCAGGAACAACACCTAAAAAGTTTTTACAATACACAAGCATTGAACACGCCAAAAAATTATTAACAGACAACCAAGCTACGCTTTTTGACACCGCTTTTGAAACAGGACTTTCAGGAACAGGACGACTACACGACCTTTTTATCAACATTGAAGGAATGACACCAGCCGAATACAAAAACGGAGGCAACAATCTTTCCATCAATTACAGTTTTGCAATAAGTCCGTTTGGAAATCTGATTGTAGCTTCTACACCCAAAGGGGTTTGCTATATGGCTTTTAATGATGATGAAGCCATCGCATTAAACGATTTGAAAGCGAAATTCCCCAATGCAACTTTTCAGCGAAAAGTTGATTTAATACAACAAAATTCACTATTTATTTTTCAGAATGATTGGAACAAATTACCTGAAGTTAAATTGCATTTAAAAGGAACAGATTTTCAACTGAAAGTTTGGGAAACGCTTTTGAAAATCCCTATTGGAAACCTTTCCACTTATGGCAACATTGCCGAGCAAATAGGAAAGCCAAATGCTTCCAGAGCCGTTGGCACGGCTATCGGAAGCAATCCTGTTGCGTTTCTTATTCCTTGTCACCGTGTCATCCAATCATCGGGTAACATTGGCGGTTATATGTGGGGCAACACAAGAAAAACTGCTATCATCGGTTGGGAAAGTGCCAAAATCGATATTTTGGAAATGTAGCAAGTTTCGGGTTTTCTGACACAGCATACATTGCAATCTTTGTATCAGAATTTAAAACAAAAAACAATGCAAAGATTTAAAGACAAATTCGCACTCATTACAGGCGGAACAAATGGAATGGGTTTTGCAACAGCCCAACAATTCATTAACGAAGGCGGTAAAGCAATCATCACAGGAAGAAGTGACGAAACAGTAAATAAAGCCGTAGAAAAATTAGGAACAAATGCTTTCGGAATTGTTTCAAACGCAGGCAATATGAAAGACATTTTGCTTTTGCAAGAACAAGTAAAACAATACACAGACAATATTGATTTACTGTTTGCCAATGCAGGTTACGGAAAATTTGCACCCATTGAATATGTTGATGAAACGCATTTTGATGAGTTGTTTAACACATTGGTAAAAGGTACTTTTTTTACGGTTCAGCAAATATTGCCATTGATGAAATCAGGAAGTGCAATCATACTCAATACATCGGTAGTTACAGGAATGGGTATGCAAAATTTTTCTGTTTATTCGTCAGCAAAATCAGCAGTTCAATCATTCATTAAAACTTTTGCTTCGGAGCTTACCGAAAAAGGTATTCGTGTAAATGGTGTTAGTCCCGGACATATCAAAACTAATATTTTTAACAATACAGGTTTGAATTCTGAACAAATTGAAGGAGCAGTACAAAGCATTATCCCAACCATACCATTCAAAAGATTTGGCGAGCCTTCCGAAATTGCCAATGCGGTATTATTTCTTGCTTCGCAGGAAGCATCATACGTACACGGAACGGAATTAACGGTGGACGCAGGAATTTCAGTTATCAGATGATAAAACAAAAGTTACAAGAAACAGATTGGGAAATTGTTGCAAATGAAATGCACCAAAACGGTTTTGCCATTCTTCCCAATTTGTTGTCAGACCAACAATGTGAAGCATTGAAAGCAGAATATAACAACCCAACGGCTTACAGAAAAACGGTAGTAATGGAACGCTACCGTTTTGGTTTGGGCGAATACAAATATTTCAATTATCCATTGCCCGACATTATTCAACAAATAAGGACAAACATCTATCCGAAACTTGCACCTATTGCCAATATGTGGTTTAAAGCGTTGAATATTGACAAACAATTTCCTTTGGAACACGCAGAATTATTGCAACAATGCCACGCCAACAATCAGCAAAAAGCAACTGTTTTGATTTTGAAATATGGCAAAGGCGGTTTCAACACATTGCATCAGGATTTATACGGAGATGTTTATTTTCCTATTCAAACCGTTTTGTTTTTGAACGAACCCGACAAAGATTTTACAGGCGGAGAATTTGTATTGACACAGCAAATTCCAAGGGCACAATCCAAAGCGATTGTATTGCAACCAAAGAAAGGCGATATGCTGATTTTTACAACCAACTTCAAACCCGAAAGAGGAACGAAAGGTTATTATCGGGTAAATATGAAACACGGTGTTAGCGAAGTTAAAAGCGGAGAACGTTACACTTTGGGCATTATTTTTCACGATGCTTTAAGTTAACAATGATAAGGCATAGCGAAATGTCAGATGACGATTTATGGAGTAAAATCAAACACCATAAAATCCGTTTTGGAGGAAACCTAAAACTGAAAATTTACGGCACTTTGTCTTGTAAATCGGGTAAGAAAATGAAACGGGAAAACCGTGTTTTTTTCTCATCAGAAAAAGAAGCTGTTGTAAACGGTTTTCGTCCTTGCGGACATTGTATGAAAGTAGAATATAAAAAATGGAAGAATGGATTTATTTAACCAAGCCATAGACAAAACAAAAAATTGGTTGCCACAAGACGGAACAGTCAATTATTATGGAAAACTTTTAACGGAAGAACAAGCAGATTTTTATCTGAACAGGCTATTAGAAAATATTGAATGGCAAAATGACGAGGCGATTATTTTCGGTAAGAAGATTATTACTAAACGCAAAGTAGCTTGGTATGGCGAAAAGCCTTTTGAATACACTTATTCCAAAACAACAAAATATGCGTTGCTTTGGACAACAGAATTATTGGAACTCAAAAATATCATTGAAAAAGAAACAGGCGAAACGTTTAATTCCTGTTTGCTCAATTTGTACCATAACGGAGACGAAGGAATGGCGTGGCACAGCGATGGAGAAACTGATTTGAAAAAAAACGGAGCAATCGGCTCTTTTACTGTTGGAGCGGAACGCAAGTTTTTATTTAAGCATAAACAGAGCAACGAAAAAGTAGAATTTATTTTAGAACACGGCAGTTTATTGGTAATGAAAGACACCACGCAGACACATTGGTTACACAGGCTTCCACCAACTAAAAAAGCTTCTATTCAACAAACACAAGATTTACCCTGAAATTGTAGTTGAAGAATTGAGCAATAGGTGGATAAGTATGTATTTAATCTAAATGAAAATTCATTTGAATTAAACTCTAAGTTCTATTCAGATTCTAGCAACTCACTTTGTCGCTCAATCACAAATTCCGAATGAACTGTACCCCATTTATCAATTTCATTTAAAATAGGTAAAATAGATTTGCCAAGTGATGTTAGCCGATATTCCGTTTTTTTAGGATAAATATCTTCATCAGTGCATTTATCTATGACTCCAAAAAATAAAAGCTCAGCTAATTGCATTTCTATAACTCTTAGAGTTGAGTTTACAATACTTTTATGAATTTCATTAGGGCGAGCAATACCTCTATTGATAGCATCTATAATACATAGTTTCCATTTTCCACCAAACATTTTAAAAGCCACGCGAATTCCACAATCTAGCTCTTCATCCATTTTTTTATTGTACATAATCGTAATTCTTTATAACAAAAATAACTAATTAAAAGTAGCCAATGAAGTAAATCTATACCGAATCTTTTTTCGGTTATTGCGTACGCATTGTACAAGAAAGACCTTTGTTGAAAATTAATTTCAATAATGCAAGGAAGCAAAATTTTTAGAATTAGCACAAAAGACATAAAGCCCATTTTTATTTGGCTTTTAGTCTTCTTCGTGACGTGGACTTTTATGCACGGTGCAAACCATTTTCTCAAACTAACACCCGAGGCAATGGGAAAATACTACAATTATAAATGGATTTTGATTGTACATATTACCGCTGGTGGTGGTTCATTGATTTTGGGTATTATACAATTTTGGAAAAAACTAAGAAGCTATAATTGGAAACTACATAGAATAATCGGGTTTCTTTATCTGTTAGCAGTTCTTGTAAGTAGCTTTTGTGCGGTAATTTTGGCATTTACGACTTCTTATAAAGTGAATTTACCTTACGCATTTTCTCTGCAAATCTGGGTAAGTGTTTGGATAAGTTCTACTTTTTTCGCCTATTATTTTGCCGTAAAAAAGAAATTCAAATTGCACGAAGAATGGATGACGAGGAGCTACATCGTGACAATGGCTTTTGTGGTTTCAGGATTGACCTATAAAATTCCTTTCGTTCAAAATTTGGGAAGTTATGAAGATATAGTTCCTTCTCTATTTTGGATGGGATGGTCTGTACCACTTTACCTATACGAAATTATCAGAAGTAGTAAAAACAACATTAATAATCTAAAATCAAAATAAACAAATGAAAAATATAAGTATAATCGGTACTGGTGTAATGGGTAGTTCCATCGCCAATGCCTACATAAAAGCGGGTTTTCATACTACTATTTGGAACAGAACGCAGTCTAAAACGAAATTACTGGTTGATTCTGGAGCAAAACTGGCAAAAACAGTAGAAGATTTAATTCTCGCAGGAGATATCATCATATCTGCTTTGGGTACCTATGAAAATCTTTTAGAGATTCTTGATTCAAAGAAAATTGATTGGAAGTCAAAAATATTAGTAAATGTAAGTTCCGGTACAGTAAAACAGGCAAGAAAATTTGGAGAAATGGCGAATAATAAAAAAATACCTTATTTAGATTCGTCGGCAATGAGTGGAGTAAAACTTGTCGGGCATAAAGATTGCCTTTTTCTATTCAGCGGAGACAAAAATGATTTTTTAAAAGCAAAACCATCTTTGGAGGTTTTAGGTATCGCCAATTATTTGGGTGCCGATTTTGGTTTGACCCCGATTTATGATACTGCGTTATTTACACTTGCTTGGGGAAGCCTCATAGGCTTTTACCACGCTTCGGCATTGCTACAAACCGAAAATCAGGATTTGGAAAAATTTGCTGTTCTTGCAACGAAGCATACAAAATTCATAACCACTTTATTTAAACAACATTCCATCGAAATTAAAAACGGAAAATACAATAATGATGATGGAAACATTGATATTCATTTATCTGCAATGGAGCACGTACAAACAGTAAGTAAGGAAAGCAATCTTGCCACCGATTTCCCTTCATTTATCATCAATATGCTGTCAAAAGCACAAAAAATAGGCTTTGGAGATAACGGTATAGCAAGCACAGTTGAAACTATAAAAGGAAATTATGAAAAATAATTTAAAAAATATCGGCTTAATCGGATTAGGAAAAATGGGTCAATTGATTGGCACAATTTTACTTGACAAGAATTATAAAATTAGTGTTTGGAACAGAACCAGCACTAAAACCGATAAATTGAGTGATAAAGGTGCGACGGTAGAAACGGGCATCGAAAATATAATAAAAGGAAACGAATTAATTATAATCACGCTAAGTAATTATAAAAATATTTATGAAATATTTAAAGAAATTGACAATTTTAACAAGGCTCATATTGTGAATTTAACAAGCGGTTCGCCTACTGCCGCCAATGAACTTTCAAAATGGATTACAGACAAAAATGGAAATTATTTAGACGGAGCAATGTTGGCGATTCCCGAAACATTGGGTACTGACGAAGCCAATTTAATTTTTAGTGGAAATAGTCAAAGTTTTAAAGAAAACAAATCCGAACTGTCACTTTTAGGCAATACACACTATTTAGGTACATCGCCCGATTATGCCGAAATGTACGATACAGCTTTATTAAGTGCCTCATATGGTGCCTTAGCTGGATTTTTCAACGCAACTTTAATCGCTGAAATCATAAACGTAAAACCCACTGATTTTATAAAATTATTGGTTCCGTGGTTAACCAGTATTGTCCAATTTATGCCTCATCTCGCAAACGAAATTGAACATAAAAGCTATAACAATGGCGACTCGAACATTGACATAAACCAAGTAGCAGTCGAACATCTGATACATTCCAATTTACTTCACAATATTCCGACAAATCTTCATAAACCACTAAACAATTACCTGCAAAAGCAAGTTGAAATGGGTAATGAGAAAAAAAGTTTTTCTATAATTTATGAGTCATTAAAAAAAGAAAGAAAAGCATTAATTGATAGTCAAAGTTCGACCAATTATTTAAAGGAAGACTTATATTAAACGAAAGACTACGAATTTTGGATATGGGTGCAACACGAATTTAAGAGATTTTAAAATATGGTATAATGATGGAAAAATGTTATAGCTATAGAAATAGTCTTTGTTTATAAAGATTACTTAAAGAATATTTTGATGTAAAAATTGTTGGAAATGGCGAAAATGATAAAATTTCTCAACTATTTCAATCATTATAATGAATAAAGATAATCATCAACTAAGGCAAAGATTTCAATTTTCCGAGCAAAAGATTGTTCTAAATGTTTTATTTGATATTTATAATTACTCGACCATTCTTCCATCCAGCAAACACAGGTTTACGCAAAAATTGTAAGTGATGAATATTCTATATAGCAGTCTAAAAGACATCAAGAACAATGTAATAAATGGATGAATTTTATAATGAAATACTAAATAGATTGGAAACTGCAATCCACGAATTAGAAATTGAAACTAACTGTCCGATACAACGGATAGAAACAGTTATAAGACTAATCGTTCAAAGTCTTTCAGAATTAAAGGAGTTTCTCTTGAAAAGAGATTTTAAGAATATTGAGGAGGAAATTCTTTTTTTCAAATATCAAAAACCTGTTATCGTTTCAAAGCTGATTTACTATAATGCCATTTATAAAATCGAAACTAAAAAACCTTACGGTGCAAAACCTATTAAGAAGTACCTTAACAATGAATTGAGAAAACTCAAAAGATATTTTGACAACAATCTTGAATTTTATAAATACTACCGAACCAATAACTCTTTTATTGACGAGAAGCTCTTTGTACGGGGCAAGTTCGATATTAAGCTAAGCTTAGACACCTTTTATTTTGAGGCAGATCATCGCTTTTCCACTTCCCACGATTACAAGGTCGCAAAAATTATAGCCAACGACCTGATACAAGTTTATATCGAAGACAAACTAAATAATAACAATCAAAAAAAGGCATCTGATAACTCTGCTCTTAATTGGACGGGAAGCAAGACTGCATTAACAGAACTGGTTTATGCATTACATTCACAAGGTGTTTTTGATAATGGAAATGCGGACATTAAAGTTATTGCTAAAGCCCTTGAACTTGCCTTTAA
>NZ_SWBQ01000020.1 GCF_005116445.1 Pedobacter frigoris | reverse complement strand
GCAATCAGTCTTCTTCAGTTTATCCTGGTCGTTTCGTCCAGATTCAGTTTCTAAAAACTTATTGTTTCAATCTTGTGTATTCCGTTACCAAACTCCGTTTGGTAACTCCCGTTCTGTTTGGGATTGCAAAGGTAGAAATCTTTTTATTATTGTCAAGCTTTTTTTAAAACTTTTTTTCTTTTTGTTTTTCATGCTTTTCAAAGCAACAACCGCCGAAGCAGACCCAAAAACAAAAGAGACATTTCCTATCTCAACAACCTTTCAAAAACCAGCCTTTCGACTGTCGCTCTTCCTCCGAATCGGGATGCAAAAGTAGGAAAAATATCCCTCCCTCCAAATATTTATTAACTATTATTCACACCTCGTCTGTAACTCGCTATATTTCAACCAGAAAAATTAAATAACAAAAGCAAACAAACCCACAGCCATACTTGTATAGCTTAAAAGCAACCCGAAATTGCTACCCACCTGCTCTTCCAGTTATCCCCAGCCTCCTCGTCATCCGGCCAGCACACAGCGACAAGAGATCTTGGATAGCGCAAACAAGAGATCTCCCGGTACCATCGAGACGACTAAAGGGTTTCTGCTTCACATCAAAATAACTTCTTCACACTTTATACACACATCATTCACAAATAATACACAAACAGGTACCTTTTTGTGAATAAAGTGTGTACAATGTATGTACCATGTGAGCAGATGCTATAGCCAAAGAGGCTATTGAGTAGCCTCTACTATACTACAAGA